>CAWBGT010000033.1:0-58905 GCA_963788375.1 uncultured Chloroflexia bacterium | reverse complement strand
TACTCGCGGCCCCAGACCTTGGCCAGCAGCGTGCCATGCTGAAGCACGTGCCCGGCGTTCCGGACCAGGTGGTAGAGGAGCTTGTATTCGGTGGGCGTGAGGTCGATCCGCTCACCGCGGAGCCTCACCTCCTGTCGCGAGAAGTCCACCTCCAGGTCCCCGGAGCGGAAGGACGGCGCCCGGCTTGCTGGGGCCGGCATGTCCAGCCGGCGCAGGACGGCCTTGACCCGCGCCATGAGCTCGAGGTGGTTGAACGGCTTGGTCACGTAGTCGTCGGCGCCCAGTTCCAGGCCCCTGACCTTGTCCATCGCGTCATCGCGTGCGGTGAGCATGACGACGGGGACATCGGAGAACGCCCGGAGTTGGCGCAGGACGGCGAACCCGTCCTGGTCCGGGAGCCCGACATCGAGCAGGACGATGTCCGGCGCCTGTCGCTCGACGATATCCAGCGCGGCTTCACCGTTTCCGGCACCAAGCACCTCGACCTCCCGCCACTGCAGCGTGAAGCCCAGGCGGACGGACTCGATGACATCGGGCTCGTCGTCCACGACCAGGATCCGCATCACGGCTCGTCCTCCGGGCCGGCCGTCGGGACGACCAGCGTGAACGTGCTGCCGTGGCCCAGCGCGCTCCGGACCTCGATTGTCCCGCCGTGCGCCTGGGCAATCGCGAGCGCCGTGGGCAGCCCCAGCCCCACGCCGTCCCGCGGGCCGGAGCGATCGTTGCGGCCGACGAAGAACCGCTCGAACAAGCGGCCCTGGTCCAACTCGGAGATGCCGGGTCCATCGTCGGATACGCCCCATGCCGTCAGGAGCCCGTGCTCCTCCACGCTGACCATGACCGTGCCGCCGTCCGGGGCGAAGCGCTGGGCGTTGGAGATCAGGTTGAGCAGCGCCTGCTCCAGCCGCCGGTGGTCGCCGTACACGCGATGGTCGCCGGACGCGGGAAGGAGCCGCTCGATGTGCTGGTGCCGCTGGGCGGCGAGCGGCGCGATCACGGCGATCGCCGAATTGGCCAGCGCTCCGGCGCTGAACCGGCGCAGCTGGAGGCTCACGCTCCCGGACCGGAACCGGGACAGCTCCAGGATGTCCCCGACCAGCCGTTGCATCCGTTCCGCGTTGCGCTCGATCGAGTCCAGCAGCGCCCGGCGCTGGTCCTCGGTGGGCTCCGCGGTCGGCTCGAGCAGCAGGCCGACGCTGGTGCGGACCGCCGTGAGCGGCGTCCGGAGCTCGTGGGCGATCGTGGACAGGAGGTCGGTTCGGAGCCCCTCGAGCTCCGCCAGCGGGATGCTGGCCTCGCCGCGGAGGCCCGCTTCGACGTACCGCAGGCCGAGAGTCGTCGCAACGAACCGGGTTCCCCGACCGCCCCGCTGGGTCGCACGGACCAGGCCGAGGTCCGCGAGGTCGCCCAAGAGCCGGACGGCGATCCGGGGGCGGAGATCGGCGCCGCTGGCGGCGAACCGCTGCTCGAGCTCCGGCGCGGTTACCGATGGCGGTACGAGCGTGAGTGCAGCGTGGAGCAGCGGCGACGTGTTCAGGACCGAGGCGGAGCGGGCCGGAGGCGAGACGGACGTCGCCGTCGCGGGCTTGGACGGCATGCGCTGAGCATAGACCGCCGGTGCGGGTCTTTCATGAACGAGGCGTACATGCAATCGAGCCCGTTGTTCACGCGCCGTTCATGCCGATCTCCGCCCACGTTGCCGGGCCGGGGCGAGCCTGTGGGTCATTCGTGACACCAGCCATTCCGCCCGGAGACCATTCATGACCACGGACCTCGCCCCGGTGACCACGGACATCGCCATCCCGCACACCCTCGCCCCTGCCCGCGGCACCGCCGGGCAGAATGCCCTTGCCGCCGCGCTCGCCCAGTTCGATGCCGCCGCCGAGCACCTCGGGATCGAAGCCGACCTGCGTGCCGTCCTCCGCGTGCCGCAGCGCGAGTACACGGTCAACTTCCCCGTACACATGGATGACGGCTCCGTTCGCGTGTACTCCGGCTACCGGGTCCAGCACAACGTGTCGCGCGGGCCGGCGAAGGGCGGCCTCCGTTTCCATCCCCAGGCCGACCTCGACGATGTCCGGGCCCTCGCGATGTGGATGACGTGGAAGTGCGCGCTGGTAGAGGTCCCGTTCGGCGGGGCCAAGGGCGGCGTGACCTGCGACCCGAATGCGATGAGTGGCAAGGAATTGGAGGGCCTCACGCGGCGCTTCGCCACGGAGCTTCAACCGGTCATCGGCCCGGACTCCGACATCCCGGCACCCGACGTGGGGACCAACGCCCAGGTGATGGCCTGGATCATGGATACGGTGTCGATGCACAAGGGGTACTCGGTGCCAGGCGTCGTCACCGGGAAGCCGCTATCGATCGGCGGTTCCGTCGGCCGAGCCGACGCCACGGGCCAGGGCATCGTCTACACGATCGAGGATGCGGCCGCCCGGATCGGCCTCGAGATGCGCGGCGCCACGGTTGCCGTCCAGGGCTTCGGCAACGTCGGCGAGGCAACGGCCCGGCTGCTCGACGAGCGTGGCGCGAAGGTGGTCGCGATCACGGACGTTGGCGGTGGAGCCTACGACCCGGACGGGCTCGACGTCCCGGAGCTCGCCCGCCGGTTCCGTGCCTATGGGACCGTGGCCGCCACCCCTGGCACCCAACTCATCGACAACGAGACCCTCTTCGGCCTTGACGTGGACATCCTCGTGCTCGCCGCGCTCGACGGGCAGATCACGTCCAGCAACGCCGGGGTCATCCGGGCGCGAATCCTGGCCGAGGGCGCCAACGGCCCCACCGAACCCTCGGCCGACCCGATCCTGCAGGAGAACGGCGTCACCGTCATCCCCGACATCCTGTGCAACGCCGGCGGCGTCATCGTCAGCTATTTCGAATGGGCGCAGAACCGGGCGGCCCTCGCGTGGACGCGCGATGAGGTCAATGACCGGCTCCGCCGCCAGATCCTGTCGGCCGCGGATGCGGTGTGGCACCGCGCCGCGGCCGATGGGATCCCACCGCGCCTGGCCGCCCACGCCATCGCCGTCGAGCGGGTCGCCACGGCCACCCGGCTGCGCGGGCTCTACCCCTGAACGTCGTCCAAGCGAAACCAACAGGAGGATCTTCGATGCGTACCTTCGCCAGCCCTCAGCGCGGCTTCTGCGCCTCGTGTGACAGCTTGCTCACCGACCGGCCCGTCTACCGCATGGACGAGACGTACTGCTGCCTCGGCTGCGCCCATAACGGCCCGTGCCTCTGCACCTACGAGCAGGACCTCGCCGACGACGGCGTGGACAACCTCGGGCTGCTGTTCCCGATGAGCGACCTCACCCCGGTCGTCGCTGCCGAGCCGGTCGATCAGGAGGCAGCGGTCCGCTGACCAGCACCCTCGCAGTCCCACACCCACGCCCGGCCGACTCTGTCGGCCGGGCGTCCACGTGGTCGACGGCGAGAGGGGGGCCAGCGGGTCATCGCAAGATCCCGTGTCATGTGATCGTGCGTACGTCGACGAGCCGTGGTCCGCCGCGGCGCCTGGGGAATGTCGTGTGGACCCGGACCGCCGGCAGGATGACCGGCGCGTGGCCGCACACCATCGAGATGACGAACCCCCAGGAACAGCGCCTGGAGCATTGCGTCAGTGCGAGCTCGAGACGCTCGCCGCAGATGGGCGAATGGCCGGCTGATCCCGCGTCACGGGCGTCCGTCCGTCAGTGGTCCCCCAAGGCGGTTCGTCCTGCATCTGGGCTGGCCACCAGCCGGATCCCGGGTGACGTGACCCTGCGCTCAACGAATGCCAGGAGACGCTCAGTCCCCAGTGCGAGGGTGGCCACGAGTAGGCCTCCCGCGATCAGCTGGCCGTCGTCCTGGAGCGCGAAGCCGTCCACGATGAAGCGCCCGAGTCCGCCGCCCGCCACGAGCGCGGCAAGCGTTGCTGTTGCCACGACCTGGACCGCGGCGATCCTGACACCGGCGAGGATGAAGGGCAGAGCGAGCGGAGCCTCGACCCGGGTCAGCAGCTGGACACCGTGCATGCCCATGCCGCGGCCCGCATCGACCACATCGGGGTCGACCTCGCTGATGCCCACGTAGGTGTTGGTGACGATCGGCGGCACGGTCAGCAGGAGTAGCACGGGAAACGCCGTCGCGAAGCCAAGACCGAAGATCGGAAACAGCACGAGGAGCAGCGCGTAGGACGGCACCGCCCGGCCGATGTTCGCGAGGTTGATCGCCAGCACGGCTCCCTTCCTCGTGTGCCCGACCACGAGCCCGATGGGAACAGCGATCAGCACGCCGATCAGCACGACGACCCCCGAGAGGGCGAGGTGCTCCGCGACGCGGACCGGAATGCCTCCCGGACCCTCCCAATGCGCCGGATCGGTGAACCAATGCATCGCCTGGGAAATGAGATCCATATCAGGCCCGGGACACCTGCCGCCCAGCCCACGGCGTGAGCCGCTTGCCGACGATGACGAGCCCGACGTCTGCGACGACCGCGAGCCCGACCGTCAGCACGGCGCCCGCATACACGGCGGTCCAGTTGCGGAGGTTGAAGCCCCGGAGCATCACCTGCCCGAGCCCTCCTTCCCCGATCAGGGCCGTGACCATCACGAGCCCGATCGTTGTCACGGTCGCGACGCGCAGCCCCGCAACGAGATAGGGCATGGCAAGAGGCAGCTCCACCCGCAGGAGGCGCTGGTGCGACGACATGCCGCTGCCATCCGACGCCTCGAGCACGTCGTGTGGCACGGCGTCCAGGCCTGACACGAGGCTCCGCAGCAGGATCAGCAGCGTGTACGAGATCAGGCCGATCTCCGCCGTCACCACCGACAGGCCGGTGAGGGGAACCAGCACCGCGAACAACGCGAGGCTCGGAATCGTGTACAGGGCACCGGTCACCGCAGTGAGCGGCGCGTTCCACCGACGATCGGCTCGGACCACCATGGCCAGGACCAGGCTGATGGCGAGGCCACATACCAGGGCGATCAGCGTCAGGATCACGTGGTCGACCATTGCCTGCCACAGCTGGCCCACGTTCCGCGGCAACCAGTCCACCGGACTCATCTACCGACTCGTCTCGTGGGCGTCGCGGGCGCTCGCGGCGATCTGGGACAAGGTCACAAGACCCTGGTAGGTGCCCCGCTCATCGACAACGACTCCTGCCTGGACATCGGCATCCAGGAGGAGGGCGAGGGCGTCCTTGAGCGTAGTTCGCGCGTCGAACACGGGTGACGTGGGATCGGCGAGGGCGACCTCGAGCTGTGCACCCTCCGGGACATCGCTGCCGCGAACCCAGCCGACGGGCCGCTCGCTCTCGTCAAGCAGGAGGAGGTAGTCCCCGGCGGGAGCCTGGTCCGCCGCCCGGTGGTGTCGCTCGCCCACGTGGGCGGTGACGGCCCGCGCGAGCGGCAGATCCCCGATACGGAACAGGCTCAGGCGCTTGAGCCCGCGGTCCGTGCCCACAAACCGGGCGACGAAGTCCGAGGCAGGGTTGGCCAGGATCTCGGCAGGCGTACCGAACTGCTCGACGACGCCGCCGGCGCGGAACACGGCCACGAGATCGCCGATCTTGATGGCCTCGTCGATGTCGTGGGTGATGAACAGGATCGTCTTGGCCAGCTGCGCCTGCAGGCGCAGGAACTCGTTCTGGAGACGCTCGCGGACGATGGGATCCACGGCCCCGAATGGCTCGTCCATCAGCATGACCGGCGGGTCGGCCGCCAGCGCCCGTGCCACGCCCACGCGCTGCCGCTCTCCGCCGGAGAGCTGCGCCGGGTAGCGGCGCGCGTACTTCGCAGCATCCAGCCCCACGGTGTCGAGGAGTTCCTCCGCGCGGGCCTTCTGCCGCTGCTTCGACCACCCGAGCAGGCTGGGAACCGTGGCGACGTTGTCCAGGATGGTCTGGTGGGGAAACAGGCCGGCCTGCTGGATGACATAGCCGATGCCCCGCCTCAGCTCCGTCACGTCACGCGTGCCGACGTCCACGCCATCGAGGAGGATCCGGCCCGAGGTGGGCTCGATAAGCCGGTTGACCATCTTGAGCGTCGTGGTCTTCCCGCAGCCGGATGGCCCGACGAGGACGCAGATCTTGCCCGCAGGCACCGTGAGCGAGAGGTCGTTGACAGCGCCGGGTGCCCCGGCTCTCGAGGCACGCACGTCGTACGACTTCGTGACGTGGTCGAACACGACCGTCGCTGCACGCGAAGACGCGGCGGTGGCGGGCAGCGTGGCTCCATCGGACATCGCAGTCACCTCTGGACAGCACAGATGGGCCGCCCGTTCAGGCGGCCCATCTGGCGCAGCGAGGTCAGGGAGCTGGCTGTGCCAGATCGCTGATCGAGACGAGACCGTACTTCGCGGCGGTCTCGGCGGTGACGACGAACCCGTTCTGGTCCGTGGCCGCCGCCGGGTTGAGCGCGGTCAGGCCCTTGGCGGCGATGCGCTCGCCGAGCTTGGCAGCCGTCGCGACCGGATCGGTGGAGGCCTCTCCGGCACCGCCGTTGACGAACTCGAGCGCCGTCGCGGCGTACTCGGCGAGGATGTCGATCTGCCCGGACTCCAGGGCCGGGAACACGATCTCACGGTTGCCAAGCTGGAACTTGCGCTCCACCTGGAACCCGTTGGCCTCCAAGGTCTGGGCGAACAGCTCGCCCAGGATCTCCTGCTCGTAGAAGTTGGTGGAACCGACGACGACCTTCGGGTTCCCGGAGCCGCCGGTGCCGGGCAGGACGCCCTGCGTCTCGAGCCATGCCTTGGCCGCGACGGCGGGGTCGGTCCCGTCGACCGTGACGGCCTTGTTCAGGCCCGTGAGCTCGGCCTGGGTCAGCTTCGCGCTGACACCGTTCAGCAGGTCCGTGATCTCGGGCGAAGCGTCGAGGATCGCGGTCCGCACGATCGGGACCAGGTTGTCGGCGAGCTGGAGTTGCTTGTCGTCCTTGAGCAGGACGAATCCGTTGGCGGCGATCGCCGGGTCGGACGTGAACAGCAGGCCCACCTGGACCTGGCCGCCCTTGATGGCCTCGACCGTGATCGGGCCGCCCGCGTCGAGGGGCTTGAACTCGGCGAACGAGAGGCCGTAGACGCTCTCGAGGCCCTTGAGGCAGAACGGGCGCTCCGGGCACTCGGGCGGGCCGCCGAGCACGAGCGTTGTCGCGATGGCCGGACCGGTCGTC
Organism: uncultured Chloroflexia bacterium; assembly: GCA_963788375.1. Classification (GTDB taxonomy): domain Bacteria; phylum Chloroflexota; class Limnocylindria; order Limnocylindrales; family CSP1-4; genus CAIXZV01. Next base: position 51,751 of record CAWBGT010000033.1, on the reverse strand, counting down.
GGGGGCGCCTGGGTTGTCTGGGCGTGGGTGGCCGTGGGCACGGGCGTTGCGCTGCCCCCACCCGTCGTGCAGGCGCCCAGTAGCACCAGCGACGACGCCCCGAGGGCGAGCACGCGGGAAATCCGCATCTGGGTCGTGATCCTCCATCGTGGTCCGCGCCAATGCGGCACGGCTATCCACGACTGACCGTAGGAGGGTCGCTCTGTGTGCCACGTCACATCGGCCGAGGAAATGCGGTCGATGGGGCAATCGACGGCGCTTGTTGTGTCCCACGCCACAGACCTGGCCGTCGACAGGCCTCATCGTCTGCGGCGCCTGGGTTCCAAGATCGGGCGTCACACCCGCGGCAACCTCAACAGGCGCGTAGCGGAGGTCTCCATGAAACGTGTTCTCGCATCTCTCGCGGCCGCATCCATGATGCTGTCCGTCTTCGCTGGTGCAGCATCCGCGGCAACGCCGGCCGGTGGCGCTGCCCCCGCAAAGGAGACGTTCTTCATCTGCCCGTCGGGTCTCCACGCACAACGACAACGGCATGTGGGTGATGGGCGCGCATGGCGCCTACTACGTCCTGGTCCCCAGCAAGGGCGGCGCCAACGGCGGCAGCAAGGTGTACCTGACGGTCCCCGTCAGCGTCCCGAGCATCGCGCAGATCCCGGCCGGCTGGGCGCTGTACAAGGACGTGGCGAGCTACCCCAACTTCGTCGGCACGGTCGGCCTGCTGTCCGAGGGGATCTCGACCTGGCTCGGCAGCCCCGCCGGCTGGATGGAGGGCGACATGGCCAAGGTGATGGACAACGGCGACGGGACCTACACGGTGATGGGCATGAGGATGGACGGCACACCCATCGGCAGCATCGTCATCGACTACCCCATCCCCCTCGCAAGCGCCGCGATCTGGTAAGGCATATGGACGCCGGGGCCAGTCCCCGCCCTCGGCTGGAAGGACCGTCCGCTTCGGCGGGCGGTCCTTCCGCGTGTCCGACCCGGCGGGCCTTGATCCGCTCGGTCGCCCGCGGGGTAGCGAGGCTCTACTTCGACGTGTCCTACCGGCTCCTCTCGGGGTCGGTCGCCGGACGTCGCGTGCTGGCGCTGCCCGCCGCGGGCGGCGGGCCAGTCCACGGCTACTTCACGCTCGAGGACCGGGAGGCGCTCCTGGCCAGTCTCGATCCTGCGCCGGGCGACCGGCTCCTCGACCTCGGGAGCGGCCTCGGGGGCATCGCCATCGAGCTGCACCGCCGTTCCGGTGCCGGGATCCTGGGCATCGACATCTCGCCACGCGCCGTGTCCGCGGCGACGGCCCGGGCCCGCCACGAGCGCGTCGACGGGCGGGTCGGATTCCGCGCGGGCGATCTCGCCCGCCCACCGCGCCTCGGCGCCACGAGCGCATACGCCATCGACTCCCTGATGTTCGTGCCCGACCTGGCGGGGGCGCTCCGGGGCATTGGCGACGCGCTCGGCCCGGGTGGCCGGCTGTTCGCGACCCTGCTCGTCCCTGGTGTCCGGGCTGATGTCCTGCTGCACCAGGCAATCCGGGACGCGGGTGCCGACCTCGAGCGGCTCGACGACGTGACGACGGCGCTCCTGGAGCGGAGCCGCGCACGTGCCGATGCGGCGGCGCTGCTCCGGGGCGGTCCGACAGCCACGCTCCGCGGCCGACTTGCCATGCGGCTGGTCGGTGCGGAGGAGAGGCTCGTCCAGGCCAGGGTTGCGAGCAGTCGCCTCACCCGCTGGCGCTTCGTCGTGCGCTTCGGGTCGACGCCGGAACGTGACGCAGCGCACATCGGGGCGATGGAGGAGGCGGCATGATGCCTGCAGACGCGGTGACCTCCTCCTCCAAGCCGCGACCTCGCGGACAGCCCGGCCAATCGGCCGGGTTGTCCGTTTCAGGTGAGATGATCGGCGCATGACCCGCATCCAGCCGCAACCGATCGACACCCACCCCGAACTCGCAGGACAGTTCGCGACCTTCGAGCGCATCCTGGGGTTCGTCCCGAACAGCCTGCTCACCATGCAGCGCCGCCCCGCCGTGGTGCGTGCCTTCGAGGCGCTCACGGACGCCGTGATGGACCCCGCCGGCGCCGTGGACCCCGGCCTCAAGCGGCTCGCCGCGCACGTGGCGAGCCTCGCCGCGGGCTGCCAGTACTGCCAGGCGCACTCCCTCGTCGCGGCGGGCCTCAACGGCGTGACTGACGAGAAGGTCGCGGCGATCTGGGACTACCGGCAGAGCCCGCTGTACACGGACGCCGAGCGTGGCGCGCTCGACTTCGCGCTCGCGGCCGGGACCGTTCCCAACGCCGTCACGGACGACCACTTCGACCGGATGCGCGCGTTCTGGACCGAGGACCAGATCGTGGAGATCCTCGCCGCGATCTGCCTGTATGCCTTCCTCAATCGCTGGAACGACACGATGGGCACGGAGCTGGAGGAGCCTGCGCGGCAGCTGGGCGAACGCGTGCTGGTCCGCGGCGGCTGGACGGGAGGCAAGCACCTGCGCGGGGGCTGACTACCCGTGGAGATACCCGAGTCCCTCGCGGTCGAGGCGGTCCGCGCCACCGAGGTGCTCGACGAGGTCCAGCGCGAGCGCCGCCGTCCACGCGAAGTCGCGTGACCCGTACCCCGTTCCGTCCATCGGGTCGAAGTACTCGCGGAACCCCGACCTGGCCACGAGCGCGAGGCTGCTGCGGGCGATCTCATCCGCCTCCGAATGCCGCCCGTGCTGCCGCAGGCCACGCCAGAGCAGCCAGTTCGTGTTGATCCACACGGGACCGCGCCAGTAGCGGCGCCTGTCGAACCCTGGGCTCTGGAGGCTGTACGTCGGGACGATGAAGTGGGTGCCGGCATCCGGGTGGAAGCAGACGGACCGGAGGTCGTCCAAGATGGGCGCGAGCCTGTCCGCCGGGAGGTCCTCGTCCAGGAACGGGGCGAACGAGACGATCGTCTCCTCGGGCTCGAGGTGGCCCGAGAGCACGTCGCGCGCATAGTGGCGGCGGGCAACGGGATCCCAGAGCTCGCGCAGCATGGCAGCCTGGATCCGCTCCGCGGCTTCGCGGTGGGGAACAGGGTCGCCGCCGATGATCTCGGCGATCTCTGCCAGCGCCCGAGTGGACCACAGGTAGATGGCGCAGAAGAGCGGGCCCGCGATCGCGAACGGCACGTGGTCCAGGAGGTGCGCATCGTCATACCCGGAGTCGCGGTAGCGGATCACCAGGTACATGAACGCGTCGTAGACGGCATCGGTGGGGCGGTCGGCCGCGTCCGCATGCTCGAGATCGCGGCGCTTGTATGGCCGGCACCGCGCCCGCCGGGATCTGGAGATCCGCGAGGTCCCGATCCCAGACCGGGGAGTTGTCGAGCCCGGACTCCCAGGGATGGACGATCACCGGCAGGCCGGTGCCAGTTGGATCACGGTGGCGCGCCAGGTAGTCGTGCTGGGCCACCAGTCTCGGATACAGCCGGCGCAGGAACGCGAGCGAGGCATCCGGGTCTCGACGCGTTGCGATAGAGCTCGAGGGCGGCCCGAGCGTGGATCGGTGGCTGCGTGATCCCGGAGGTCTGCACGCCGCGCGGCACGCGGCCCGTCCGATCGGCATCCCAGAACCCGGGGCCGGGGGAGTAGTCGGCATCGCGGGCGTCCGGGCTGAAGACGATGTGGGGCAGCATGCCGTTGGACCACTGGGCGGCGAAGAGCGACTCCAGCTCGCGCTCGGCCGTTGCCTGGTCGTACCGGCTCCGACCGATCGCGATGAACGCCGAGTCCCAGCTCCACTGGTGGGGGTAGAGCGTCCGCGACGGGACGGTGGAGGCGCCCGTCCAGTTGGCGTCGAGCACCGCTCGCGCGGCGGCGACGAGGTCGCGCATCCCGGACTCACGCCATCGCGCCGCTCCCCCGCCGTCACGAGCATGGCAGCGGCAGTCACCTCGTCCAGGGACGGGTAGTCCCCCAGCGCCGTCCCCTCGTAGGTCCACCTGACCTCGAGACTCGTGTCCAGGATCGCGATGCCCGGCGATCGCCGCACGTCCCCGGTGATCCGCTGAGGGCGGATGCCGGACAGGACAGCAGCGGCATAGGCGCGGAGCCCGCGGGGCGCCATGAGCTGGCGCCCGCTGAGGCTGCCGAACCCAACCGCGTCCCGGAGCCGCTGGTCGGGATCGAGCAGGAGCGGCATGCGCACGCCGGTTTCCCGGAGCCAGCGGGCCTGGTAGTCCGCCGAGCCACCCACGGCGACCGGCCTGGCGCCGGCTGCTTGGAGCTCATCCGTGCGCTCGTCGAGGGCCCGCAGGTAGGCCTGGCAGGGCAGGCACCCGAAGTAGCGCACGAACTGGACCACCAGGGGCGTTCCCTGGAAGGCCGCGAGCGTGACCGGCTCGCCATCGGGCGTCAGGAGTGGGGTCTGGGCGAAGGCCGCGGGCTCGGCAAGGATCGGATCGGCGGTCATGCGACCCAGTAGACGCCACGAGCACCGGCCCGCGCCGTGTGCTGGGACACACTCGCGGGGCCCCGGCGGGTGCTGTGATCCAGCCCACAGAACCATCCGCGCCAGGCGCCTACCGTCGGCACCACCAACAACGCAGATAGGGAGGCCATCGATGGCAAGTACGACGATCGCAGCACAGGCAACCGGCACCGCGACGTGGATTCGCGCAGGGGCGATCGGCGGGGCCCTCGCCGGCATCGTGTTCGCGATGTTCGAGATGATCATGGCCGCGGTGCTCAATGGCACCGAGGCGTTCTTCATGCCGCTGCGAATGATCGGCGCGATCGGCCTCGGGACGTCCGCGCTCGACCCCGCGAGCTCGATCCTGAGCGCGGGCGCCGCCGGCCTCGTCATCCACATGGCGCTCTCGATGATGTACGGCGTGATGGTCGCAGGGGTCATCGCGAAGGTCGGGTCGCTCGCCCAGTCGACGGTGTCCGTGGTCGCGGTTGCGAGCGTGGCCGGTTTCGCGCTCTGGATCCTCAACTTCTTCGTCCTGGCCGGCGTCTTCGGCTGGAACTGGTTCCCCGACTCCCAGAACGTCGCCGTCCAGTTCGTCGCGCACACCTTCATGTACGGCAGCGTGCTGGGCCTGCTCCTCGATCGGTTCGCCTTCCGACCCGCCCGCTGATCGGACCTCGCGTCGCTCCCGCCGCCCGCGCTCCCTCGCGCACTCGACCCCGGTCCGCGGACCGGGGTCGAACCATGTCGCGGCCGGTGTCTCAGGCCGGGACCTGGTGGCCGAGGATCCGGAACAGGTGGTGTCCGTCGGGCGGGAGCTCCAGGAAGAGGCCGCGATCGACCAGGTCGCTCCCGTCACGGACGTAGCGGACGTCGCTCAGCTGGTCTTCCAGCGTGATCGACCGGCCGGCGAGCTCCGGCAGGGCGAGCGGGACGAAGCATCGGCCGGTTGTCGACCCCAGGTTGGCGACGGCCAGCCGGTAGGACCGGCGCGGCCCCGCCCACAGCCACGCCGTGAACGCGGCGTGCGTGCCGTCGCCGTCCCAGGTCGGCCGCGGCTCCAGCCGGAGCGCGACGCCAGTCCGGAACGCCGCGCCGCCGATCGCTGCGAGCAGCCGATCGTAGAACGCGCGGGCGGCGGGATCCGGCGGCTCGTCGGGGCGCCGACCCAGCTCCACGGGCATCCTGGATCCGCGCCCCGTCCAGCTGCCCGTCGTGCAGCAGCAGCATCCCCGGCACCGTCGCCGCCACGAGGGCCGCGGACCGCTGGCGCCCGGGCCTGAAGGCCGTCGCCGCCCGTGGCTCGTCGTGGTTCTCGAGGAAGCGGACGGACCGGCGCTGGTACTCCGCGTCGGCACGCAGGTGGCCTGCCACCGCCTCGCCCGGACTCCAGCGGAGCCGGTCCAGGAGCGTCTTGTCGTAGGTGTAGTCGAAGCCCAGCTGCTGGAGGCGGTACTCCGTGTCCCAGTACGCCTCGGCGATCATCAGGAAGTCCGGGTAGCGATCGCGGACCCCCCGGATCGCGTTCCACCAGAAGTCGCCGCCCGGCGCATCGTGAGCCGGGGGCACGGCGGAACGGTCGTGCCAGGTCGCACAGAACACGTCATCGAGCACCAGCATCGCCATGTCGCACCGGACGCCGTCACACCGGGTGGCGACCTGGCGCAGGACGTCGGCCATGGCCGCCCGCGTCTCCGGGACGCGGTAGTCGAGCTGCGCCGTGTCGCGCCATGCCGGGTACGACGGGTCGCGCCCATGGGCGATCCGCACCGTGCGACCGGCCGCCCGGACGGCGAACCAGCCGTCAGGATCCGCGTCCGCCGTGGCGTCGTCGACCTGGACGTAGCGGTCCGGGTGGCGTCGGACCCACGGGTGATCGGTCGCCGTGTGGTTGGGCACGAAGTCCAGCACGAGACCGACGCCGGCGAGGGCGAGCCGTCGCCGGAACGCGGCGAGCCCGTCCTCCCCGCCGAGCGCCGGCGACACCTCGTAGTCGGCGACGGCGTACGGCGAGCCGACGATGTCCTCGCGCGTGAAGTCGGGGAGGATCGCTCGCGCCTCGGACTCGAGCCAGGAGAGGCCGCGCGACAGCGTCCGGCCGGCCGGCCCGGTCCTCCAGACGCCCATCAGCCACACGAGGTCCGCTCCCGTGGACAGGATCGCCTCGATGGCCTCCTGCGGGACATCGCCCAGCCGGACCCGGCGCCCGTGCGTCGCGGGTCAGGCGGGCAAGCCACGATCCGGGTGTCGATCTCGTACAGGATCGGGTGGCGCGTCGTCCGCAGCCGGAGGGGCGGGTTCATCTCGGCGTCCCTGCCACCGGGCGGTGCAGCTCGTCGATCAGGTTCGCGAGGAGGCCCGTCCAGCCGGTCTGGTGCGAGGCGCCCAGGCCCTCGCCCGTCTCGCCGTGGAAGTACTCGTAGAACAGGAGCCGGTCGCGGAGCGCGGGATGGTCCCGCCAGCGCGGATCGCCCCCGAGGGCCGGGCGGTCTCCCTGGGCATCCGGCAGGTAGAGCGAGACCAGCCGTCGCGCGAGGTCGTCGGCCACCGCGCGCAGGTCGCGCTCCTCGCCGTCGGGCGCCGGATACGCGTGGCGGAGGCTGTCCTCGTAGTACCGGGCGTACTGGCGGATGCCGTGCAGCAGGAGGTAGTTGTACGGGACCCAGACCGGGCCCCGCCAGTTGGAGTTGCCGCCCATGATCCGGGTCGAGGTCTCGCCCGGCTCGTACTGCACCCGGCTCGTGTCACCGTCGATCGTGACATCGACCGGGAGGTCCTGGCGGGCATGCCGCCGGGACACGCTCCGCACGCCGTGGTCGGACCAGAACCGGTCCTCGTCCAGCAGCCGGTCCAGGATCGGCAGGAGCCGGTGCTCGTCCACGATCGCGAGCAGGCGCTTTCCGGATTCGGCCGGAGATGCGAAGCACAGGCAGTCACCGAAGAAGGTCGGGTGCTCCGCCGCCAGTTGCTCAAGATGGTCGGCGAATCCGGGCACGGCCGCGAGCAGCTCGGGATCGAGGACGCGCGCAGCGAACAGCGGGACCAGCCCCACGACCGAGAAGGCCTTGAGGCGCACGGGCTCGGCGCCCGGCCGCTGGAGCAGGTCGAAGAAGAACCGCTCGTCGGGATCCCACAGCCCTTCGCCACCCACCGTGCCCAGGGCCTCCCCGATCGCCACGAACCGGCCCAGGAAGTGCTTGGCCAGCTCCACGTAGACCGGCTCGTCCACGGCGAGCTCGAGTGCCATCTCCGTGAGCCCGAGGGCGAGGAACGCCATCCAGCCCGTCGCGTCTGCCTGCTCGAGGATCGCCCCGTCGGCCGCGACGGCGCTGCGATCCACGATCGAGATGTTGTCCAGGCCCAGGAAGCCACCCTCGAACAGGTTGCGTCCGCTCGTGTCACGCCGGTTGACCCACCACCCGAAGTTGAGCGTGAGGCCGTGGAGCATCCGCTCCAGGAAGGCGCGGTCGCCCGTGCCGGTCAGGGCCCGCTCGCGCCGGAAGATCCGCAGGGCGGCCCAGGCCTGGACCGGCGGGTTCGTGTCCGAGAACGCCCACTCGTAGGCGGGGATCTGGCCGTTCGGATGGAGCAGCCGATCGTCCAGGAGCGCCAGCAGCTGCTCCTTCGCGCGGTCCGGGTCCACGAGGTTCAGGGTGATGGCCTGGAGGGCGAGGTCCCACGCGAAGAAGCCTGGGAACTCCCAGCTGTCCGGCGTGCTGACCACGCGCCCGATCCGCAGGTGGCCCCAGTCCTCGTTCCGCGAGGTCGCGTGCCCGTCGGGCGGCGGCACCAGGTCGCCGGAGCGCCAGCGCGCGACGTCGAACGCGTAGTACTGGAGGTTCCAGAGCATCCCGGCGAGCGCCTGGCGCTGCACGAGGCGCTCCGCGGGCGAGATCGTCGGCCACGCGAGCTCGGCGTAGAAGCCGTCCGCCTCGGCACGCCTCCGGTCGAAGATGCCGTCCGCCGTCGCGAGGAGCGCCTCGGTGGCGGCGGCCTCTCCGCGGCGCCATCGCGAGGAGCAGTTCCACGGTTGCCCCGGGCGCCACGACCCAGCGGGCCGCGTAGGCGGCCTTCGTCCCGACGCCCACCGGGTTCACCGCGTCGGTCTCACCGTCGACGAGGAGCCGGTGGAAGGCGTCCTTCGCGAATGCGGGCCCCGCGGGCCCCGGGTCGTGTGCCGTCTCGTTCTCGGTGAACAGCCACCATCCGTCGGCACCGCTCGCGCGCGCGGCCAGCCGATAGGTCCCGAGGGTCGGGTGCGTGGCCACGACCGTGTCCCCCTCGAGGCGGAGGGCGGGCCGCTCGTCGCGCGCGATCGCGCCCCAGGACCACGTGTTGCGGAACCAGGCGGTCGGGAGCAGGTGCAGTGGCGCGGCGATCCGGCCCCAGGTTGCGGGCGCGGATCCGCATCAGGACCTCGTCGGGTCCCGCTTTCGCGTACTCGACCTCGACGTCGAAGAACCGGTCCCCGTCAAGGATGCCGGTGTCCAGCAGCTCGTACTCGCGGTCTCCGCCGCCGCGCCGTGCGTTCTCGTCGACCAGCTCCTCGTACGGGAACGCGGCCTGCGGGTAGAGGTACGCGGCGCGCAGGTAGGACGAGGTCGGGACGGCATCGAGGTAGAAGTACAGCTCCTTGACGTCCTCGCCGTGGTTGCCCTCCGGGTTGGAGAGGCCGAACAAGCGCTCCTTGAGGATCGGGTCCCGCTCGTTCCAGAGGGACACCGAGAGGCACAGGCGCTGCTCGTCGTCCGAGATGCCGAGCAGCCCGTCCTCGTTCCAGCGGTACGCACGCCGTCGGGCGTCATCGTGGGTGAACGCGCCCCAGGCGTCTCCGTCGGCGGAGTAGTCCTCGCGGACGGTGCCCCAGGCGCGCTCCGCGAGGTACGGGCCCCAGCGCTTCCACGGCACGCCGGCCCGCGCCTCGTCCAGACGCGCCCGCTCGGGCCCGGGGACGTCTGGAGGTGTTCCGGGCGTCGTTCCGGCGGGGATCGGGGCGGACTGCTGGGAGGGCATGTGGGTACCTGTTGCGCTCCGTCGAAGCGGTTTCGTCGCACAAGCCGTGACTGCCTCGAGCACGGTGCTGCGCCTGTTGCTGCCGACCGTAGCGGCCCGAAGGGCACGCATCTGTGATCGCCGACACACGGCGGGTCCATGTGACCTACGCTACGGCGCCGACTGCCCCATCGCCCACAGGATTCCTGGACGACCGTCGTCTGCCCCACGCGGCACGCCCGGCTCCGGGGCCTCGTCCCGGCGCCGCCAACCCGGAGGTCGAGAGTGAAGAGGCTGCGCACATGACCGACCTGAACGGGCTCCCACGACCCGACACCGTGACCGTCTACGGCCTCGACGCCTGTGAGGACACGACGCGGGCGCTGCGCCACCTCGAGGCGGCCGGACTGCCCCACCGCTACGTGAAGCTGGACCAGGATGCCGGAGCGAAGGCCCTGGTGACGGGTGCCGGGTACTTCGCCACCCCCGTCGTCGTGACGCCGTCCGGCCGGTTGTTCGTCGAGCCGTCGGACGCCGAGCTCGATGCGATCGTCGCGTCCGTCACGGGCAACACGTCCGAGTCGGACGCCCTGTGAGCCTGTCCAGCGTCCTGCGGGGCCTGTTCACGCCGGCTCCCGCGTCTGACCCGGTCCCACTGGGCATCCCTGACGAGCTCACCGTGTACGGTGCCGACTGGTGCGGGGACTGCCGACGCGCGAAGCGTCACCTGGACGCGGCAGGCGTCGCCTACCGCTGGGTCGACCTGACGCAGGATCCCGTGGCGAAGGCGACGCTGAAGGCCGCGGGGCTCCGGGCGATCCCGGTTATTGCCACCACGGACGGGCGCATCCTCATGGAGCCGTCCAACGGCGAGCTCGACGTGCTCGTCGCGTCACTCGCCTGACGGTCCCCGCAGACGCCGGCGCGCTCAGCCGCGCCTAGCGCCGGCGACGGATCGTGCGCCCGTGAGGAGGCATCGGGCAAGGCTCATGACGATGCACATCCCGGGCACGGCCGCGAGGTAGATCAGCAGGACGCTGGTGGCCGTCGTGATCACGAGACGGGGTCCGCTGCCTTCTCGACGTGGCCGCCGAACTCCATGCGCATGGCGGAGAGCATCCGGTCGGCGAAGTCCGACTCCCCGCGCGAGCTGAAGCGGGCGTACAGGGCGGACGTCAGGACCGGCGCCGGGACCCCCTCGTCGACCGCGGCCGCGATCGTCCAGCGACCCTCCCCGGAGTCGGAGACGCGACCCGAGAACCCGTCCAGGTCCGGGCTCTTGGCGAGGGCGCTCGCCGTCAGATCCAGGAGCCAGGATGCGACCACGCTCCCGCGGCGCCAGACCTCCGCGACCTCCGCGAGATCGAACGCGTACCGGTAGTGCTCCGGCTCACGGAGGGGTGTGGTCTCGGCATCGACGGCGCGATCCTGCGTGCCGATCCCGGCGTGACCGAGGATGTTGAGCCCTTCCGCATAGGCGGCCATCAGGCCGTACTCGATGCCGTTGTGGACCATCTTCACGAAGTGGCCGGCGCCGCTCGGTCCGCAGTGCAGGTAGCCCTCCTCGGCGGTGCTCCCGGGACGGTTCCGACCCGGGGTGGGCGGGGCCGCCTCGACCCCGGGCGCGAGGGCGGCGAAGATCGGGTCGAGGCGCTGCACGGTGGCGGCGTCGCCGCCGATCATCTGGCTGAAGCCGCGCTCCAGGCCCCAGACGCCGCCGCTCGTGCCGACGTCCAAGTACTGGATGCCGCGAGATGCCAGCTCCTTCGAGCGCCGGATGTCATCGTGGTAGTGCGAGTTCCCGCCGTCGATCACGACGTCGCCGGGCGCGAGGAGCGGGACGAGCGCCTCGAGCGTGGCGTCCACCGCCGCTGCGGGAACCATCAGCCAGACGGCACGCGGCTGCTGAAGCTGCGCGACCAGGTCGGCGAGCGAGGACGCGCCTCGCATCCCCGAGTCCGCCAGCGCAGCAACGGTCTCCGGCCGGCGCGCATACCCGACCGTCGTGTGGCCGGCGCGCTCCAGGCGCCGGACGATGTTGGCGCCCATGCGTCCGAGGCCGATGACTCCGAGTTCCATGCGTGTAATCCTTCGTGTTGCTCGGCCGAGTGGAACCTGGGCGGCGCTCACGAACGCACCTCGGGGGCGTGCCACGCGCCGGCGGGACCGATCAGGTCGTCGGCCGCGTCCGGTCCCCAGGAGCCCGACGGGTACGGCAGCACGGGCCGGGCGGGCAGGAGTGCGGGCTCCACGATTCGCCAGCACGCCTCGACACCGTCCTGGCGGGCGAACAGCGCCTGGCGGCCCTCGATCGCGTCGAACAGCAGCCGCTCGTAGGCCTCGGCCTGCTCGCCGAGCGACTGCTCGTAGGAGAAGGCCAGCGGGACGGCACGTGTCTCCATCGTCTCACCCGGCACCTTGGCCTGGAGCGAGAGCTCGATCCCCTCGCTCCCCCCGCCGAGCCGGAGCCGGAGGTGGTTGGGGTGGGGCGCCGGCGTGCCCGGCTCGGCGAACAGCAGTCGGGGCGGCTCCTTGAACTCGATCACCACCTCGAGTGCAGTGGCACCGAGGCGCTTGCCCGCCCGGAGGTAGAAGGGCACGCCCGCCCAGCGCCATGACTCGATCCCGAGCCGGAGCGCCACGAAGGTCTCGACATCGGAGTCGGGCCGCACGCCGGCCTCGTCGCGGTACCCGTCGTACTGGCCGCGCACGATGGCGGCGGGGTCGATCGAGGTCGTCGCGCGGAACACCTTGACCTTCTCGTCCCGCATTGCGTCCGCGTCCGCCCCGACGGGCGGCTCCATCGCCAGGAGGGCCAGCACCTGGAGCAGGTGATTCTGGACGACGTCCCGGAGCGCGCCCACCTCCTCGTAGAAGGCGCCGCGCCCCTCCACGCCGAACGACTCGGCCATCGTGATCTGCACGCTGGACACGTAGCGCCGGTTCCAGACCGGCTCGAGCAGGGCGTTCGCGAAGCGGAAGGCGAGGAGGTTCTGGACGGTCTCCTTGCCCAGGTAGTGATCGATCCGGTAGATGGCCCGCTCATCGAACGCACGGTGCAGGCAGGCGTTCAGCTCCCGCGCCGAGGCGAGGTCGCGCCCGAACGGCTTCTCGACGACGACCCGGGCGCCCTCGTGCAGCCCGGCCGCCATGAGGCCGCCGATCACCTGGTCGAACATGCTGGGCGGGATCGCGAGGTAGAAGACCGGGTGGGTCGCGTCCGCGAGCGCCTCCCGCAGGCGTTCGTAGGTGGCCGGATCGCCGTAGTCGCCGCTGACGTAGGACAGGCGCCCGACGAAGGCCTCAAGCGCTGCCTCCGGGACCGCCCCGTACCGTGCTTCGACGGCCTCGCGGGCGTAGGCCCGCAGCTGGTCGTCAGTCCACGCCGACCGGGCGACCCCCACCACGGGAACCACCAGGCGGCCCCGCGCGGACAGGCGGTACAGCGCCGGGTGGAGCTTCTTGCGGGCGAGGTCACCAGTCGCTCCGAAGATGACGAGGACATCGGCAGCGGCGGGTGCGTCGGCCTGTGCGGGATGATTCAACGGACTTCCTTCGAGTGGTCGAGGTGCGCCCGCGGAAACGGTGGCCGCGGGCACGGGGAGGTGCGGGTCACCCGCGGGACTGCCCCCAACGTACGCGCGGCCCGCTGTAGCGCAGGACACACCGAGCGTCACGCCGGGCCGCCGGCGGCCTCAGCGCGGGCGGTCGCGAGCGCCGCCCCGACGATCCCAGCGTCGTTGAAGAGCTGGGCCGGGACCAGCTCCGCCCGGGCACGCAGGCGCGGCAGGAATTCCGCGTGGTCGCGACTGATGCCGCCGCCGAGGATGATCAGGTCGGGCGCGATGAGGCACTCCAGGCGGGCGAGATAGGCGTTCAGGCGCTCGGCCCACGTCTCCCAGCTCAGGCCCTGGGCGGTCCGCACGCTCGCGGCGGCCAGCTTCTCGCCGTCCTCGCCCGCGACGATGATGTGCCCGAACTCCGTATTGGGGACGAGCCGCCCGTCCACGAACAGCGCGCTGCCGATCCCGGTCCCGAGGGTGACCATCATCACGACACCACCTCGACCGCGGCCGGCCCCAAAGGCCATCTCGGCGATCCCCGCGGCATCCGCGTCGTTCAACACGTTCACCGGCCGGCCCAGGCGGCGCGAGAACAGGTCCCTCGCGTCGACGCCGACCCACGAACGATCGACGTTGGCCGCCGTCTCGACGATCCCGCCGCGCACGACGCCGGGGAACGTGACGCCCACCGGGCCGTCGGCCGTGATGCGGCTCGCCACGGCGGCGACCACACCCGCGACGGCGAAGGGTATCGACGGTGCCGGCGTCGGCTGGAGCACCCGCTCTCCGGCGAGGTCGCCGGTGGCCAGGTCGACCGCTCCGCCCTTGACGCCGCTTCCGCCGATGTCGATCCCGACGGCGATCGGGTGGGCCGTCTGGTAGGCCGGCATGGGCGTCGCTCTCCTCTGGCTGGGCAACCCGTGCGGCCGGTGGTCCCGGGCGGGCGACGGATCGATCCCAGCATCAACGGGCCGGTCTGTGACCCCCGCCACAGGCGCCACCCGGTGTGAGCCCGCGCACATCACGCCCGGCTGGGCCGGGTGATCCTCGGGACATCCACCGGTCCAGCCGCATCGGCTCGGGTCGATCGCACACCCGCCGCCCACCAGAAAGGAACGACGATGGCCATCCTGCCGAAGATCCAGGAGCACGAAGCAAGCCCCGAGGTCCACGCGACGTACGAGAAGGTGAAGGCCCGCTACGGCGGCTTCCTGCCCGACATCTACAAGGCATTCGCAAACGACCCCGAGTACCTCGACTCGATCAACGACCACATGGCCCGGGTGCTGAAGCCGCGCAAGGTGGACTCCAAGACGAAGGAGGTCATCGCGCTTGTGGTCGCAGCCATCAACAACTGCGACTTCTGCCTGAATGCGCACGCGGGCACGCTGCGGCGCAAGTACGGCTACGACGACGAGGGGATCGCCGAGATCCTCGGCACCGTTGCGCTGTGGTCCGAGGTGACCCGCTTCAACATCGCGGCCGGGGTGACGTGGCCCGAGACCACGGCTCGGCCGATCGAGAAGGCCGACGCCGCCTGACCTCCGGCTCCCGAGCTTCGGCTTCCCGGGCCCTGGGGTCCGGGAAGCCACCCACGCGGCGGCGGTGGACGGCCAGTTCCGTCGATCCACCGCCCCGCCGACTCCTCAGACGCCGGTCGGGTTCGCCTCGTCGACGACACTCCGGGCCTTGAGGTGACGCTGCTCGAGCGCCCGCCGGACGGACAGCAGGGCCGCGATCCCCTCGCCGGCTGCGCTGCCCACCTGCTTGGTGGCGCCCGACCGGACGTCGCCGGCCGCGAACACCCCGTCGAGCGAGGTCGCGTAGCCGTCGTGGGCCACGATGAAGCCCCGCTCGTCGAGGTCCACGATGCCGCGCAGGAACTGCGTGTTCGGGTCGAGGCCCACGAACACGAACGCGGCCTCGGGCTCGAACCGGCGCTCGGCCCCTGACGCCCGCTCCCGGGTGAGCACGGCACCGAGGCGCCCATCACGCCGCTCAAAGTCCAGGATGTCCATCCCCGTGTGGATCTCGATCCTCGGGTTGGACCTGACGCTGTCCTTCACGAGGTCGCTCGCGCGCAGGTCGCCCCGCGTGAGGATCGTCACCTTGTCGGCGATCGTCGCGAGGAACAGGGACTCCTCGAGCGCGGAGTTGCCACCCCCGATCACCACCAGCTCCTTCGCCCCGCGGTAGAACGGTCCGTCGCAGGTCGCGCAGTAGTGGACGCCCAGGCCGATGAGCCCGGCCTCGCCCTCCACGCCCAGGCGCCGGTACTGCGAGCCCGTGGCGATGATCACCGCATCGGCACCGTACATGTCGCCCGTCGTGGTGGTGACCATGACGCAGTCGGGCTCGCTGGTGATGCCCACGACCTCCACGGCCGACAGGAGCTCCACGCCGTAGCGGCGCGCATGGGCGACCAGGCGGTCAGCGAGCTCCGCCCCGCCGATGCCGTCGGGGAACCCCGGGTAGTTGTCGATGCGGTCCGTGGTGCCGGCCTCGCCGCCGAGGGCCCCGCGCTCGAGCACGAGCGCGTCGAGGCCCTCCCGGGCGGCGTAGATCGCGGCGGAGAGACCGGCGGGCCCGCCCCCGATGATCAGGACGTCGTAGACGGAGCGCGTGGCCCGCAGCTGGAGGCCCAGCTTCTCGGCCAGCTCCGTGTTCGACGGCTCCAGCAGGTGGCTGCCGTCGGGGAACATGATGGTTGGAATGGTCCTACCGCCCCCCTGGAGCTCCTCGACGAACCGTAGGCCCTCGGCGTCGGTGTCGATGTCCACCCAGGTGAACGGGATGCGCTGCTCCTGGAGGAACGCCTTGGAGCGGCGGCAGTCGGGGCACCAGGGCGCCCCGTAGACGGTGATCTGATCCATGGTCATCCTGTTGGCTGGCCCGCGGTCCCAGTGGGGCGCGAGCTCGTGGAGGGCGGACGCCCCTCGACGGTACGCGACGCCCGGTATCGCGACTGTGGCCCGGCTTACAGGTGCCTCCGGCCAGGACCGGTGACCATGGCACCGGGAGGTGCAAGCGATGTCCATGACGCTGCTCGGCTGGCGGCGCGCGGTGGCGGATCTGTACTCGGACGCGCGCGCGGCGAGCGCGGCGGATCCGTCCGGAGCGCTGCGGCGGTTTCGGGCCGGACGTGACGACCTCTTCAGGGACCACCCCGACACACCGCTGACACCGGAGGCGCGGCGAGCGTTCACCGGCCTCCCGTACTGGCCGCACGACCCGGGCCTCCGGTTCGAGGTCGCCGTGGAGCCGCTGCCAGCGGCGCGAACGGTCGCGACCGCCATCACGGGCGAGTCGTTCGCGCTGGACCGAATCGGACGGGTCTCGCTGCCGGTCGGGACGCTGGAGGTGTACTGGATCGCGGGGTACGGCGGCGGCGTCTTCGTGCCGTTCCGCGACGCGACCGCCGGCACGGAGTCGTACGGGGCGGGGCGCTACCTGCTGGACACGATCAAGGGCGCCGACCTCGGCGGATCAGGGGACCGGCTCGTCCTCGACTTCAACTACGCCTATCACCCGTCCTGCGCCTATGACCCTCGCTGGAGCTGCCCGCTCGCGCCGCCGGCAAACCGCCTGACGATGCCGATCCGGGCCGGCGAGCGCCTCTAGCGGGACGCGACGATGCCGCCGGGGGTCCGGCGGCATCTCGAGTGGTTGGCGGCGGCGGCGAGGGGTGACCTCCCCGCCGCCATGGGGCCGTGCCGGTCCACCCGCTCAGCGGGCGGCTTCGGCCGGCAGCTCGCGGAGGCGGATGGCCTGGAAGCGGAGGACCTCCGCTATGGTCGCGAGGCCGAGGACGATCGAGACGAGGTACAGGACGACGCCGACACGGCGGACCGCCTCGAGCGTGATGCTCCACGTCTCGGCGGTGGCCAGGGCCGCGGCGTTGCCGCCCAGGATGGCTGCGCCCACCGCGGCGTGAGCGATCACGGCGCCGACGAGGAGCATCATCGCCATGGCCATCAGCCCGATGAACGCCTTCGCGGTGGCCGGCATGCGCAGGGACTGCACGGTCCGCCCCGCCGACTCCTGGACGGCACCGCCGCCCTGGCGGAGCGTGCCCAGGATCCGGGCGATCGCGAAGGTTACGGCCGCGAACACGGCGGCGAAGCCGGTGAACATGGCCGCGGTGCCGAACTGGCCGAGTGCTGCGACCAGGGCCTCGTCGCCACCCTGGGCGATGGTCCCTGCCCGGACGCCGGCAAGGGCGATCGCGAGCGGGAAGGCCATGAGCGACATCGCGAGCATCGGGGCCCACAGGAGGCGCCCGGCGCGCTGGGGAAGGTTGAAGCCGAAGGCCGTGGGACTGGTCTCGACGTCGAAGTCGGAGCGAATGGCGGTGGTCACTGGAGGATCCCTTTCAGGCGTGGGGCGGGCTACTGGCCGCGGGTGAGGATCGCGACGATCCGCGAGGACTGGAAGTCGAGGGCCTTCGCGATCGTGGCGAGCGCGAGGACGATGCCGGCGAGCAGGAGCCCCAGGCCCAGCTCGCGGAGCGGGCCGAGGAACGCCGAGGTGGCCGCGATCGCCGTGGCGTCGGTCATCCCGGCGACGGACGCGTAGCCCAGGAGCTGGGCGACCGAGATCATGAGCCCGGTCATCATCAGGATGACGAAGGCCTTCGCCGTGGCCGGCATCCGGAGCGTGTGGACCGCGAGGCCAGGCGACTGCTGGACATCACCGCCACGCGCACGGATGGTGCCCAGGACCCGGGCGAGGAGGAAGGAGATCCCGGCCAGGAGCAGGCCCTCGCCCAGGAACTGGAGGCCCTGGACCCAGGCGCGCTGGGAACCGGCAAGCTGCGGGTCGGTGGCCACGTTGCCCGCCGCCACCAGGGAGAGCGCGAACCCGCCGTAGAGGGCCATCGCGCCCATGACGAGCGCGGGGACCCACATGACGGCCGCGAGGCGATGGATGAGGAGCGGCTGGGGTGCCCGTTCGGTGACGAGCGCACGGCCCTGGGGCGTTCGCTCCTCGCCGTACGCGGTCGTGCCGGTCGCTGCCGGCTTCAGCTGCGGCAGCGCGAACGCGAGCGCCTCTGCCCGGGTCCCGATGCGACGCACGATGGCGAGGAGCACCGAGGCGATGCCCAGCTTCGCGGTGCCGAAGGTGGCGGTCGCGAGGCCGAACGTCCACAGTCCGATCGTGGCGACCTCGACGGCGTTGCCGCCCGAGGCGCTCAGCCGCGCCGCGCCGAGTGAGCCCGCGAAGCCGAGCATCGCGCCGCCGAGCGCGACGAGGGCCAGGTAGAAGCCGCCTCGGCGCAGCGAGGTCGAGGTGATGGATCCCGATCCCTCGGTGGGGTTCACGAGGATCCCGCTGGTGGTGGCCATGGCTGCCCTCCCTGGGCTTGTGGTGCAGTCGCCGGTGCGTCCGGGTTGCTGCGTCTAGCCCAGACCATCGGGGGCGCCGGGGAGTCCGTCGGTTCGCTGGCGCACATCGCGGCACCGGGTGGCGATCCGGCAGCGTGCGTTGGATCACACCGATCCGCCCGCGCGCGACGTACCGTTCGTCGCGCGTCCCTGCCTTCCCGGCCGGCCGCGCCGTGGCAGGGAGGTGCTCGAGATGCAGCTGGTGGCGACCGAGCCCGAGGGACGGTGGCGGCTGCTTGTCCTGGTTGGCCTCGGTGAGCTGCTCGCGATGTCGCCGTGGTTCAGCGCCTCGGCCGTCGCGCCCCTGATCGCCGAGCAGCTGTCCCTCAGCGGCCTGGACTTGCCGAGGCTGACGATCGCCGTCCAGCTCGGCTTCGTAGCCGGGGCGCTCCTTGTCTCGGCCACCGCTGTGCCCGCCGGTGTGCCAGCCGCGCCTCGACCTCGCGGACCGCGTCATCGAGCGACGATGACCCGTGATCGTCGAGCGAACGCCGGGAGCGCGCCGGGCGACCGCCGTTGGCGGACAGCGTCCACATGGGTGTGCCGCGCCACGGCCACCTTGACCCCGCTCCGGAACTACCCGCTACGGAAGATGCGCACGGCCGAGCCGATGAGGACGAGTCCGAGCACGACCTTGAGGATCGGTGACGGCACGATGCCCACGAGGAGACCGCCCGCCAGCGCGCCCACGACCGAGCCGACACCCATTGGAGCGACGGTCCCTGTGAGCGAGCCCCGGTCCGCGTAGGCCGCGCGAGATGTAGCGCCCGATGCCGACGAGAATGACCGGCAGGCTGACGAGGAGCGAGGCCGTGCCGGCGACCTTGATGTCCGCCCCGAATGCGAGGACGAAGGTCGGGATGATGAGCTCGCCGCCGGCGACGCCCAGCAGGCTGCTGACGAGGCCGATTCCCAGCCCGATGAGAATCCCGATCATGACCTGAACCGCGGCAGAATCTGGCACGACGGCGCCGATCGACTGGGGCAGGAACGCCTCGATGATCAGCGCCGTGCCGATGGCGACCAGGAGCACGAGGATGACCCGTTCGAGCCGATCGTCGGACAGCCTCGAGGCCAGGGCGGGCCCGACGAAAGCGGTGACGACCGCCCCGGTGACGAGGGCGATGGAGGGCAGTCGGTACGGAGCAAGCACTGACAAGTCGATGCTCGCGCCGCGGATGAGCAGCGCCGTGACGATCGTCACGAGGCTCACGGCGAGGTTGAGGGGCACCGCCTGGCGGGCGCTGTAGCGCAGCGGGCCGGCAAGGACTGGGAGCCGGAACTCGGCGCCACCGAGGCCGATGAGCCCACCCAGCACCGCGATCGGCACCGCGAACAGGAAGGCGAGCCCGGGTCTCCTGGTCCCGGCCGCACGGCCCGTCACGGGTCGGCCGGGCTGGCGCGATCCGCCTCGTGTGCCGCGCTTGTCTCCCGCTCGAGAGCCTCGAGGAACTGGACCGCGGCCCCGGCGGCCGTCGATCGCCACAGGGCGATCGCCCGAGCGACACCCGTGGCCGTTGCCTCCTCGAGCTGGAGCGCTCGGACGATCGGCCGGACGAGCGCAAGCTGCGCCCTGACGAGCGCGCTCGTGTCGAGCCCGCGACGGTCGAGGAGGAGGAGCTTGACGAGGAACGCCGACCGGATGTCTCTGACGTGCGGGACGGGCTCCGTCAGCCACGCGGCGAGGGCCGCGGAACCGGCCGGCGAAACCGCTAGGACGGTCCGCTCCGGCCCTTGGCCCTCGGCAGAACCGGCGGCCCGGATGTGGCCGCGGTCCACGAGCAGTCGGACCGCCCGGTAGACCACCGGCCGACTGCTCGACCAGACCTCCCCGATCGCGCCACCGGGCTTGAGCATGCCGACGAGCGCCCAGCCATGCGTGGGCTGCTCGGCAACGAGGCCCAGCACGACCCACTCGGTGAGCGTCGGCTCGCTTCGGATCGGCCTCAAGCGATTGCTCCCGCGCCGCCGCCCCGACTGGTGACCGTCCGTGCCTCGAAGGTAGTCATAACGGGAGTAGTATGCCGTGGGCTGCCGCCAGGACATTGCCCCCCATGCAAGCAGGCACTGCCCCCATGCAACGAGGATGACCATGCGACGACTCGGTGTGCTGGTGCTGTGCGCCGCGCTCCTCGGCGGCTGCGGAGCCGGGGCCGCCGCGAGCCCGTCGCCGCCAGAAGCGCTGGCACCATCGGCGGCGACGGCGCCGTCAAGCGCACCATCGGACGTCGGCGGCACGACGGCCCCGCCCGCCGGCGCGAATGCGATCCGCATCGCCGCGGCGTCGGACCTCCGCTACGCGATGGATGAGTTGGTGGCCGTCTACACGGACGCCAGTCCCGGGGTCAGGATCGACGTCACGTACGGGTCGTCGGGCAACTTCCTCACCCAGATCAAGGAAGGCGCACCATTCGACCTGTACTTCTCGGCGGACATCGCCTATCCCCAGCAGCTTGTCGATGCCGGGCTCGCCACCGGGTCACCGCGGATGTACGCGATCGGCAAGATCGTCCTCTGGGTCCCGAGTGCCTCGTCGATCGACGTCGAGACGCTGGGCATGGCGGCGCTCAAGGCCCCGGAAGCGAGGAAGGTGGCGATCGCCAACCCGGAGCACGCGCCGTACGGCAAGGCGGCCATTGCGGCGATGCAGCACGCCGGCGTGTATGACCAGGTGAAGCCGCGCCTGGTGCTCGGCGAGAACATCTCGCAGGCGGCCCAGTTCGTCCAGGCCGGCGGCGCCGACATCGGGGTGGTGGCGCTCTCGCTCTCGGTGGCGCCGCCCATGGACACGACGGGCCACGCGTGGCAGATCCCGGTCGACTTCTACCCGACGATCGAGCAGGGCGCCGTCGTCCTGGCGGCCGCACAGGATCCGGCGGTGGCAGGGCAGTTCCTGGACTTCGTGCTGGGAGTCGATGGGCGAGCCGTCCTCGACCGGTACGGGTTCCAGTTGCCGGAGTAGGCGCCATGGACTGGCAGGCCCTCTGGCTGACCGTCCGCCTGGCGACCCTGACGACGATCGTCCTGCTCGCCGTTGGGACACCGCTCGCGTACTGGCTCGCGTACACGCACCGCCGCTGGAAGGGGCTCGTCGAGGCCCTCGTCGCGCTGCCACTGGTGCTGCCGCCGACGGTGCTGGGCTTCTATCTCCTGATGGCCATGGGGCCATCCGGGCCCGTGGGGTCGACCATGACCGCGCTTGGCCTCGAGCGTCTGCCGTTCACGTTCGAGGGTCTCCTCATTGCGTCGGTCCTCGCGAGCCTGCCGTTCATGGTCCAGCCGCTGGCGGTCGCCTTCGGCGCGGTCGACCGGTCGCTCATCGAGACCTCCTGGAGCCTGGGCCGCTCGTCGCCCGCGACGTTCGTCCGCGTGATCGCGCCGCTGTCGACCGGCGGCTTCATCACCGCGGTCGTCCTCACGGTCGCGCACACGGTCGGCGAGTTCGGGATCCTGCTCATGGTCGGGGGCAGTATCCCGGGGGTGACGCGAACCCTCTCGATCGCGATCTACGACCGGGTCCAGGCGCTCGACTACGCGGGTGCCGCGTCGATGGCCTTCCCGCTCGTGGTCGGGTCGTTCCTCGTCCTCGCGATCACCTACAGTCTCCGAGGCGGGAGTGTGCGATCGTGGCCGACGGCGTCCTGACGGTCGACGTCGAGCGCCGGTACCTCGGTGGCCCGACGATCGCCGCGGCGTTGGAGCTCGACCTCGGCCGCGGTGAGGTCCTCGCACTGCTCGGGCCCTCCGGCTCGGGCAAGACGACGCTCCTGCGGTGTGTCGCGGGACTCGAGCGACCGGACCGCGGCACGGTCCACCTCGGTTCGGCTACGTGGTCGGATGCGGCGGCCGGGCGCTACCTGGCTCCCCAACGCCGCTCGGTGGGGTACCTCCCGCAGGGCTACGCGCTCTTCCCGCACCTCTCGGTTGCCGCCAACATCGCCTATGGCATCCGCGATGCCGCGTCACGGGAACGGGACCGGCAGGTCGCCGATCTCGTCGCGGCGATGGGGCTGGACGGCCTGGAGCGACGACGCCCGGGCGAGCTCTCGGGCGGCCAGCGCCAGCGCGTCGCGCTCGCCAGGGCCATCGCGCGGCGGCCCGTGCTCCTCCTCCTCGACGAGCCGCTGTCGGCGCTCGACCCGCCGACGCGCGAGGAGATGCGCCTCGACCTGAAGACGATGCTGGACCGGTCGGGGACGGCCGCGATCCTGGTCACGCACGACCGGACCGAGTCGATCGTCCTGGCCGACCGGGTGGGCGTCATGATCGACGGGCGCCTCCGACAGCTCGGGCCGACCGACGACGTCTTCGCCCGGCCGGCGGACGCTGCGGTTGCCCGGGTGGTCGGGGCGGACATCGTCGCCCATGGTGACGTGATCGAGAGCAACGAAGGACTGGCGACCGTTCGCATCGACGAGTGCCGGCTCATCGCCGCGTCGACCGTCGGTGTCGGCAGCCGGGTCGTCGTGAGCGTCCGGCCCGAAGATGTCGTCCTGGTCCGCGCCGACCATGCCGTGGAGGGCATGTCGGCACGGAACCGCCTCCCAGGCCACGTGGTGGCGATGGAGCCGCTGGGCTCCCTCGTTCGGGTGGTGCTCGACGTGGGCTTCATGCTGCGGGCGCTCGTGACGAGACCGGCGACCCAGGACCTAGGTCTCACGGAAGGGGCCGAAGTCGTCGCAATGGTGAAGGCCCCGTCCATTCACCTCATCGAGGTCTCGCGCAAGCCGACACGTTGAGGAACCAATCGCGTGAGTGCAGACCAGCCACGCCGGGGCCGTTCTGCGCCGATTCGTGCTCAGCGGGTCGATTTTGACCACGGGGGCTGACAGATCGCGGTCTGGCCCTGGATCACGTTCGGGAAGCGGAGCGCGCGCCAGCACGAGGCGGTTCCGGGTCCTCAGCACCGGCTGCATCGCCCGGCGTGACGAGGGAAGACCCATTGCTGACCCACATACGGCAGCAGTCACGGAGCTCGGGCCGCCGGGCACGGCGGGCTCAGCCCTCGCGCTCCAGACGGCCTCCGGGTTCCTGCTCACCGGCGTCACCATCACCCTGGTCGGCCTCCTGAGCGCCTCGGACGCCCTCGGCTGGCGGGTCGTGTTCGCGCTGCTGGCCGTCGGGCCCCTGGTCGGGATCGCGGCCATGTGGCGACTCCGCCGCAGACCCGAGGCCGCGCGCATGGCGAACGGCCACCGTTGAAGCTCGGCCGAGACCGGACGTGATCTGGCTCACATCGTCCGGCATGGCACCGGACATATGGTCCGCGACACCAGCCCCCAACAAGGACCAACGCCATGACCGAGATCAAGCACGCAACCGACGACACCTTCGAGGCGCTCGTCCTCCACAACGACAAGCCGGTCGTGGTCGACTTCTGGGCCGCCTGGTGCGGACCCTGCAAGATGGTCGCCCCCGAGATGGAGAAGCTCGCGGCCAAGTACGACGGCCTCGTGGACGTCGTCAAGGTGGACGTCGATGCCAACCCCCGCCTGTCCCAGGCCTTCGGGATCATGAGCATCCCGACGATCGCCTACTTCAAGCCCGGCGAGCAGCCGCAGGGCGTGACCGGCTTCCGCCAGCTGGAGCAGCTCGAGCAGCTGTTCGGCCTGGCGGGGGTCGCGGCCGTCGAGGCGTAGCGCCCCCGCCCACTCGAACCCGCTGCGAGACGGCCGGGCACCCGCCCGGCCGTCTCGTCATGCGTCGGCCGCCTCGCGGAGCCCGGCCATGTCCGTCACGACAAACGCGCGCTCCTCGATCCTGATGTAGCCATCCCGCTCCAGGGCGCCGAGCGCGAGCGTCACCGACTCGCGCCGCGTGCCGATGAGGTCCGCCAGCTCCCGGTGCGTCAGGCCTGCCACCACGCGATCGAGGTCGTCGGTCCCGGCCAGGCGCCGCTCGCGCTCGAGCAGGGTGAGCACGAGGTGCGCAACTCGTCCCCGGACATCCCGGAAGGCAAGGTCCGCGATCTTCTCGCGCGCCTCCTGGAGCTTCTCGCCCATCGCCTCGGCGAGGCGCACGGCCAGGGCCGGGTCCCGGCTGCACAGCCGGAGGAACGCATCCCGGCCGGTGCGGCACACCACGACGTCGTCGAGCGCCTCCACGTACAGGTCCTGCGCACGCCTGTCGACGAGGCCGATCTCCCCGAACGCATCCCCGGGCCCGAGGAGGGCGATCGTCTGCTGCTTGCCGTCACGCGAGAGACGGTAGACCTTCACCCGTCCCTGGCTCAGGAAGGACACGGAGTCCATCGGTGCCCCGGCCTCGTGGAGCAGCTCGCCCGGCCGGAACGCGGCCATCGCGGAGTCCCGGGCGACGGCCTCGATGGTCCGTTCGTCCAGGTGCTGGAGCATGCGGCTGTTCTGGATGTACCAGCAGCCCGGGCCGTGGTGCAGCGGGTCGCGGTGCAGGAGCTGGATCCCCTGCCTCGCAAGGGACGCGCCGCGGGGCATGCTGCGCGATCCCGCTATGCGGCCGTGGCCAGCCCCGGCAGGGCCGGGAGCCGCTTCTCCTGGAACACACCATCGACCCGGATGTCCAGCCGCTCGTTGTAGAAGCAGGCAAGGCCCGCGATCCGCGAGCTCTCCGGCAGCGGGGACGGATACGTCCAGACGATGTCCTCGAACCGGTCGCCATCGACCTCCAGGGTCCAGTAGGACGCGGAGCCCTTGTACGGGCAGCTCGTCGCGCTCGAGGACGCTCGGAGGAGATCGGTCCGCACGTCCGTCAGCGGCAGGTAGTAGCGGGTGAGCATGCCGGTCTCGAACAGCAGTGTGGGCCGGTGGGAGTCGGCCACGACCACCCCGTTGACGATGACCTCCACCTGGCGCGAGCTGCGCAGGATGTCGATCCGGTGGTGCGGGTCACGCGCATGGGTGAAGACCTGCTCGTCCTCCTCGAACCAGGCGTCCATCGCGTCCCAGTCGAACCGCACCAGGTCTCGGATGGCCTCGAGCGGAGAGTCGGCGTACTGGCGCGCGGCGTCCCTCGCGACCCGCCCGCCACCGCGGACCGACCAGAAGCGGGCGACACCGCGGCTCGGGGACCGCTCGCTGTGGTCGGACGGCACGAGGACACCCTCGGCCACGTCCTCCACCGGGACGTAGTACACGGGGTAGTGCGGGCCTTCCCACACGAGCACCGCGCGGACCGTGTCGAAGACGGTCGTGTCGCCGAGGACGGCGCGGAGGCGCTTGGTGGTGGGCTCGATGCGGACGCGTCCGCGGGTCTCGGTTGTCATCTCGGTGTTCTCCGGTGGGCCGCCTCCCGTCCTGGGATGGCCGTGTGCCCGTGCTGCCACCGTAGGCCGGCGGAGGGCGTCTCGGCTGTGGGCCGGATCACGTTCCGGCGCCGGGCCGCCTATGCGCCGGGCGCCGCCACGAGCGCCAGGCGGATCGGCTCCGCGAACGCGGCCACGATGAGCATCGCCCCGGCGATCCGGAGCACGAGCTTGTGGCGTCCCGCGATCGAGCGAGCGAGCGCCTGGCCTCGGACCGCGCCGAGCATGGCCAGCACGATCAGGGGCATGCAGAAGCCGAGGCCAAACACCACGAAGGACGCGATCCGCGCCCCGGAGTCCACGAGGCCGACCGAGATCCCCAGCAGCGCGATCAGGAATGGGCCCGAGCAGGGAATGGCTATGGGGCCCATGAGCAGGCCGTACACGTACGCCTGGCCCACCGGGCGCCTCACGACCGGCATCTGGATCGATGCGATCCGCGCGAACGGGTTGCGACCCGCGAGCATCACGAGCCCCAGGACGACGAGCACCACGGTCGTGGCCGGCACCACGAACGAGAGGAAGCCAGCGAGCGGGAGCGCCAGGGCCGACACGACGATGGCGACGGCGATCACCGCCGTCAGCACGCCGCCGACGACCGCGAGCGCCAGCAGGAGCGGCGAGCGGCGAGCGCCGTCCGCACCCCGGCCGGCCAGGTAGGCCAGGAAGCCCGGGTACAGCGGGAGGAGGCACGGGCTGGCGGCGGCGCCGAGCCCGAGCAGGAACGTGGTCAGGAGCGCCTCGACCGGCATGATGGTCCCTGGATCACGGGAGGTTCTGGCGGAACAGCGCCTCGAGCGCGGCAGCGTCCCGGATGCCGAAGTGCGTCTCGATCACCGTCCCGTCGGTTCCGACGAGGATCAGCGGCGTGGACGGCGGCGACAGGACCTGGTCGCCGAACTCGGCGGCGAGCGAGCGAGCGACGTCCTTCGACGCAACGGCGTACGTCCAGTCGAATCCCTCCTCCTCGGCGTACGCGGCAAGTGCCTCCGCCTGCTCGTTGGCGTCGACGTCGAGCCCGATGTACACGAGATCGTCCGAGGCCACCGACGCGAGCGCCGTGACGGCCTCCCGCTGCTGGATCCGGCAGTTCGAGCACCAGATCGCCATCGGCTCGATGGCCACGAGCTTGCCCGCGAGGCCGTCGATCGTGAACGTCTCGCCCGAGCGGACGTCGGTGAGCTCCGCGGATCGCCAGGCGGCGTCCGTGGCCGCGTCCCCGCTGGCGGTCGCGGTCCCGCCCGGCGCGGGCGCGCCCCCCGAGCAGGCGGCTGCAGCCAGGGCGACGGCGGTGACGAGCGCGATGCGGGTCACGAGAGGGTGCATGTTCGACCTCAGGGTGCGGTCCAGATCGTGGTCTCCGGCGAGAAGGCGGCCCAGGCAAACCAGAAGTGGTTCCCGTGGGGCACCGCCTCGAGCTGGGCACCGGCGAGCGGACCCGCGGTGGCGATGCCGGTGATCGACCATGTCGAGCCGGTCTCGACGTCCGTGATCGGGGTGTCCTCGCCACCGTCGCGCCGGAACGTCAGGGGGTCTCCGTCGACGCCGGCCAGGAAGACGCCGGTGGCCCCGACGTCGTCGCCCGCGTCGATGACCGGCGCGTCGAGGGCGGATGCCGTGCCCGGGACCCAGAAGACGACGACGGGTCGGCCGTCATCGGTGCCGGTCGCCACGCCGGTCGTGCGCAGCTCCGAGAAGGGAAACGCGGTCGGCGAGCCACCCGCGTCGATGGTCACAACCCGCTCCTTGGGCGCGAGCCGCCCATCCACCACGCCCTCGAACAGGAAGGGGTTGGACCCGGCCTCGTCGTAGCCCGCATAGGGGTTCTGCCCGTAGGCGCGCTGGAACCCGGTCTCGCGGCTGAGCACGTCGCCATCCGGGTGGGCTCGAGCGAAGTCCGCGAGCGAGACGATCTGCGCGGGGACGAACCGCAGCCGCTCCCCGAGCAGCTCACCCACGATCGCCTCGCCGGTGGCCTGCTGCCACCAGGATCTCGGTCTGGCGGTCGTACATCACGAGGTCGCTGTACCGCAGGTTCCCGGTGGTGCCGAAGTCGTGGGTGGTCCCGTCGAGGGTCCGCTCGAACACGAGGGCGGTGTTGCACAGCGGGCAGAAGGTGACGACCACCGGGACACCGCCCAGCGTGTCGTTGACGATCTCGTGCCACATAAGGATCGCGAGCGGGTACGCCCGGGCGGCGCCGTCCACTTCGAGGCTGACAACCGGGGACTGGTCCGTGAGCCAGGCGCGCGCCGCCTCGATACTCTCGAACGCCGGGGCATCGACCGCGGGGATCCCGTCCTTGGGCGGGCCGCCGCCGCGGAAGTCGCCAAGATCGACGCTCGCCTTCGTGAAGTCCGTCCGCCAGCCGCTCGTGGACACCCGCAGGCGCCCGAGATCGGGGGCCACAGTGGGTGACGCGGCGGGAGACCCGTCGACAGAAGCTGCCGGGGAACCGCCTGGCACCGGCGTCAGGGTTGCCGGGGCCGAGCCCGACGGCTGGCACGCCGCGACGACGAGCCCCGCGACGACGATCCCGGCGAACAGCTTCCTGGCATCCATGGCGCCATCTTGGGCACCTGTGCCTGACCCGGCTGTAGGCGGGATCACATCACGGCTCGCCTGGCGCACGATTTTGTCCCGGGGCTCCGCCACGGCCGCTGAGCATCCCCAGGTTGGCCACAACGAACGGGACGACGTAGTTGAGCGCGGCCTTGACCGCCGTCGCGCCGGTGGCATCTCCGCCCAGGATCACGTCGCCTTGATTGAGCAGCGTGAGGATGGTGCCCACGACGAGCGCGATCGTCGCGGTGCGTCGAAGCCTCGCGGGCTTGACGCAGTACCGGCACGCCTCGACGATTCTGGAGCCGAAGCCCGATCGACCAGGGGTCGGCGAGCCCTCACCCGGTGTCACGTGGGCGGCGGTCATATGGACGCATCCGGGTGACGATCGGCTGCGGCCTGGGTCGAGCGACGCCGGAGCCAGACGACGCTCACGCCGGCCCCGGTCAGGGCCACGAGGGCGGTCGCGACGGGGGCATCGAGCTCCCGCCCGATGGATGCGACGGTGAGGCTGCCCAGGACGCTGGCGGCGGCGCCAGCGGCGACGAGGACGGCGATCTCCCGCCACTCGGCACGCCGGCCGCCTTCCACCTGGCGGAAGACCCACGCGGCGACGAGGAACGGCGCGCCCGGCAGGAAGTGGAAGATGAGGCCGGTGATCGAGGCGAGGATGACCCACACGACGACCGTCGCGCCCGCTCCGGCCACCGCGAGGAGCAGGCCCGTGGCCGCGCGACGCCTCGGGTCGGCTCCGGCTGCGGGCGCGGACTTGCTCATCGGACTTCCTCCTGCGGCTGGGGTGTGCGGCGGACGCGGATCGCGACGGCAGCCGTGAGCGTGATCGGGAGCACGACCAGCGTCGCCAGCAGGACCGGTGCACTCGTCGCGAGGTCCCGCACACCGGACTCGATCTGCAGTGCGATGTCCGCTGCCCCGACGGCCTCGTAGATCGTCCCCAGGGCGTTGCCACCCTGGAACGCGATGAACGCGAGGCCAAGCACGATGAACAGGACGCTCGAGATGACGACCGACACGTGTCGGCGGACCGGTCCGAGCTGGATCTCGCGTCCCCGTAGCCGCCCGCGGCCGGTCGTGCCGAGCCGCTCCCAGGCGAGCGCGAGGATGAACAGGGGGGTCACCATCCCGAGGCCGAAGATCGCGAGCAGGAGGGCGCCGCTCAACGCGCCGCCGGACGCGCCCGCGATGGTGAGTACGCCGCCCAGCAGCGGACCGGAGCAGAAGCCCCCGATCCCGTAGACGAGACCCAGCACGTACGTCGCCGCGAGCGACTCCCCGGACGCGCCGAAGGTGCGGCCCTGCAGCCGCGACGCTCCCGGGATCTCGAATCCGCCCACCGCGAGCTGGTATGACCCAATCCCGATGAGCAGGAGCCCGGCGATGATCGACAGCTCGGTCCGCCGCTCCAGGAACAGGCTGCCGAGCGCCCCGATGCCCAGACCGATCGGCACGAGCAGGGTGATCAGACCCAGGTAGAACACGCCCGTCCGCAGCATCAGCTGGCCCCGGGACGGAAACGCGTAGGCGAAGAACGCCGGCAGGAGCAGTGCCGAGCACGGGCTCAGCAGCGACAGCACGCCCCCGACAAAGGCGACGACGGCTTCGATCACCGCGTCAGCCTCCGCCGAGCTGGGCCTCGATGGCCGCCTGGAAGACCTCGAAGGGCTGGGCGCCGACGATGCGCTGGTCGCCGACCAGGAACGTCGGCGTTGCGTTGAACCCGCGGTCGCGAACGTCCGCCATGTCTCGCGCGACAGCGTCGGCGTGGCTGTCGCCGTCGACGCAGGCGACGAACGCGACCGGCTCGAGGTCAAGCCGCTCGCCAAGGTCCTTGAGCCGCTCCTTCGAGAACGCCCCCTGGTTCTCGCCGGCCTGGCTCCGGTACAGCACGTCGTGGTACTCCCAGAACCGGCCCTGGTCGCCGGCGCATCGGGCTGCGTTGGCCGCATCACGTGACTCGCGGCCGATCCAGGCGAAGTCGTGCCACTCGAGACGCGCGATGCCGGTGTCGATGTAGGCGGCCCGGATCTGCGGTTCGATCTGGCGGGCGAACGCGCCACACGACGGGCACTGGAAATCGCCGTACTCGCGGATCACGATCGCGGCATCGGGCGACCCGAGCACGGGCCGGGTCGCCGGAAGCTGGCTGCTCGACGCGCTCGAGACGATCCCGCTACCGACGACGAAGACGGCGGCGAGCCCGGCAACGCCCAGGAGTGCGGGCATGATCCAGCGCCGCGGCCTCCGCCGGGCGGCATCGCGTCGCTGGCGCCGGCGGGCGGCCGATGACGATCCAGTGGCCTGTGCGGTGGGGCCGTCGGCTCGATGCTCGTCGCCCGTGGGCGCGCTGGACCTCGACGACCGGCGGCTGCGCTTGCTCACGCGTACTCCTCGGCGGGACGGACAGGAGGCGACCGTACGGGCCCCTGGCCTCCGCGCGATGTGAGGAAGATCACGTCCGGACCCGATGTGAGCGCCCTTACAGCCGGCGTCGTGCGCCCGTGCCACCGTACGGCGATGACACCCATCGACATCGAGCTCCTGTGGTTCGAGGGATGCCCCAACCACGATGGCGCCCGCGACCTCCTCAACGAGGTGGTCGCGTCGCTCGCGCCCGGCGCTCGGATCCGCGACACCGACGCATCAGATCCCGCCGTGGCAGCGCGCCTGCGGTTTCCTGGCTCACCAACGATCCGCGTGAACGGCGCGGATGTCGACCCGGCCTTCCGGGACCCGGGCGACTACACGCCGCGGTGCCGCGTCTTCCACACGCCCCAGGGACTGCGTGGCATCCCGGACCGCGGGTGGATCGAGGCAGCCCTGCTGCGCGCCCGGACCCCGGCCGACGATCAGGCCAGATCCGCCTCCACCCCGACGTAGCGCAGGTCGCCGCGACGCACGGCCGCGCGGACACCATCTGCGAGCTCGCGGACACGGCCGCCGTCGAGGCCGGGCGACATGGTCATCGCGGACCCGAACAGCTGCGCCGGGTCCAGCCCCATGTCGCGCGCCGCCACCATCGCGAGACCGACTCGGGCCTCCGCCCGGTCCACGAGCGAGATGATCGACGCGGACAGGTCCCGATGGCGCCGGATCCTGAACCCCGCCGCCGGGAGGCGGGCCTCCAGCTCTCCCGGTCGCCAGGCATCGGTGACGCACAGTGCCGCCCCCAGGAGCTGGTGTTCCGCGAGCTCGGGAACCGCGCTCGGCCGGACCTCGACGTCGCTCAGCAGCAGCACACCCCGCGGCCGCGTGACCCGCGCCAGCTCGGCCAGCACCACGCCCCGGTCAGTCGTGGACAGGACGCACTCGGAGAGAACGCCGTCAAACGTGTCGTCCTCGAACGGGAGGGCGCAGAGGTCTGCGCGCGTCCACCGGACCCTCGGGTGCGATGCCCGCTCGCCCGCCAGTGCGATCACGTCGGCGCTGCCGTCGACCCCGTCGACCGCGAGGCAGAACTCCTCGGCCGCGAGCCTGGAGCTCGCCCCGAGACCGCACCCGGCGTCGAGCAGCCGGTCGTTGGGGGCGAGGCCGCCCGCACGCAGCAGCTCGCGCGTGCTCGCCGTCCCGCCCGGGTGCAGCGAGTCACCGACGAGCATCTCCGCGAGCGGGTTCGCATACAGCGTCGAGCAGCACGCGAGCACCGCACCCGGCGTTGGCATTGCGCGGTCCGGTTCGACCCAGGCGATCGGCTCAGCCACGGGCGGCCTCCATCACGGGGATCTCGCGGGCACCGCGCCGGCGCGCCGCAAGGCGGGCCTTCGTCTGCTCGCGGTATCCCACCGTGTTGTACGTGCAGAACGGGATCATCCGGCCGTCGTCCTGGAGGATGCCGATGCAGCATTTCATCGCGCGCTTGGTGTCGAACGTCCAGGGGTCGAGGAAGTCACGCACCTGGACCATGAACACCCGCCGGGCGAGGTCGGTGAGCGCGGGGAGGTCGAGGTCGCAGGACGCGCACACGAAGCGCTCGCCCTCCGTGTTGCCCGGGACGGAGCCCGCGGACCACAGGCCCTCGAGGGCGTGCAGGACGTCGCGATCGATGTCCGGCATCGTCCGGTTGGTGATGTAGTCGAGGTACTGGTCGACCTCGAGGACGCGCGTCAGCGGGATCACCTCGCCCTCGTCGCCCAGGTATGCGTACGTCACCGAGCTGCACGTGGGCGAGCAGCACGGGATCGGCACGAAGTCGCTGACGCGGAACGTCTCGCCGCCTGTCTCGACGGCCCGAAGCACGTCCGGGACCGTCATCCGCCGCATGGGGTCGTGGTCCGGGTGGCGGCCCGAGTGCGTGACCGGCTGGAACATCACCCCCCGCACGGCCGGATGCTTGAGACCGAACTCGATCAGCGGCCCCGCCTCGTGCTCGTTGACGTCGCGCTCGATCGCCGCCACGAGGATCACGTGCAGGTCTGCCTCGGCCAGGCGGTCCAGCGCCCGGAGCTTCGTCTCGAGCAGTGGCTCACCGCGGATCGTGCGGTACGTGTCGTCCGTGAGGCCGTCGAACTGGAGGTAGATCAGGGGGCGCAGGGCGGCGAACGCCGCGAACCACGCCGGGTCGTTCGCGATCCGCAGCCCGTTGGTGTTGACCATTACGTGCGTGATGTCGCGCTGCTGTGCGGCGGCGATCATCTCGAGCAGGTCCGGGTGGATCGTGGGCTCGCCCCCTGAGAACTGGACGACCTCCGGGTGTCCCTCGAGCTCCACGAACCGGTCGAGCATCGCCTCGACCTCGGGCACCGTGAGGTTGAACCCCGCACCGGCGTTCGCGAAGCAGACCGGGCAGTCGAGGTTGCACGCGGTGTTGACCTCGATCAGCGCGAGGCAGGTGTGCTGGCGATGCTCGGGGCAGATGCCGCAGTCGAGCGGGCAGCCGTTGACGCTCTCGGTCGAGATGCGCGCCGGCGCCTGCCCCGGCTTGTTGAACTTCGCGTGCTCCACGTACGCGCGCGCGTCGCCGTAGATGAGCCCCTCGAACCAGCCGTGCTCCGGGCAGCGCTTGCGCATGAAGGCGCCGTCGTCGCGCAGGAGGACCTGGGCGTCGATGACGATCCGGCACTCGGGGCAGATCGATCGGGTGGTCTCGTGGAGGATCTCCCCCTCGGGGCGTGGCTGGGGCGGGAGCGTGGGGAGCATGCGGCCTCCTGAGTCGATGGTCTCAGTGATCCTCCACCGTGCGCGGGCTCGATTTCCGTAATCCAGCCCACACCGGCAAACGTGATCCAGCGCACAGCCCGTGATCCGCATGGGCCATACGGTCGGTGGAGGCGCAGCCCACGGTGGCTGCCGGCCACGGGCGACATGCGCACGTGGCAGCAACGGAGAGCAGCACGCAACCATGGATGAGCAGACCTACGACTTCGCGATCATCGGGGCGGGCCCGGCCGGCGAGGCCGCGACGTACCTGGCCCGGGAGCGGGGCGCCTCCGTGGCCGTCATCGACCGCGAGCTCTTCGGCGGCTCGTGCCCGTTCTGGGCGTGCATGCCGTCGAAGACGCTCCTCCACGCCGCCGCCGTCCACGCGGCCGGGGGCGACTACGACTGGCAGCGGGCGTCGGCACGCCGGGACTACATGATCAGCCGCGAGGGCACCGACGTCCCGAGCGACGCCGGCCACGTCCATGGCCTGGAAGCCGCGGGCGCCACCGTGCTCCGCGGGATCGGCCGCATCGCCGGGCCGAACACGGTCACCGTCACGTCCGACGAGGGCGTCCGCACGATCCGGGCACGGCACATCATCATCGCCGTCGGATCGACATCGAAGGTGCCTGCCATCGAGGGCCTGGACACGATCACGCCCTGGACGAACCGCGAGGCCACGAGCACGCGGACCCTGCCCCAGAGCCTGGTCGTCCTTGGCGCCGGTCCCACCGGGGTGGAGATGGCCCAGGTCTTCGCCCGCTACGGGGTCCCGGTGACGATGATCGCCTCGCGCGACCGCGTGCACCCGCAGGGGCATCCCCGCAACTCCGCGTTCCTCGAGGCTGGGCTGCGCCGCGATGGCGTCGACGTGCGGACGGGCGTCCGCGCAATTCGCGTCCGGGCGAACGCGGCGGCGTCGGGGGCACACGTCGTCGACCTCGCCGACGGCACGTCGGTCGAGGGTCACGAGATCCTGCTTGCCGTCGGCCGGACGTACCCGCTCGCCGATCTCGGCCTGGATACCGTTGGCATCGATCCGGCCGGGACCGTGCGATCCGGGCCGGACCTCCGGATCGCGGACGGCGTCTTCCTCATCGGCGACCCGGCCGGTCCGGAGATGCACACGCACCTCGCGCACTACCAGGGCGAGATGGCGGTCCGGATCGCGCTGGGGGACGAGGTGCGCCCGGACTACTCGGCCATCCCGCGGGCCGTGTACACCGACCCGGAGGTCGCGGGCGTCGGACGGTCACTCGATGAGGCGCTGCGGGACGGTATCGATGCCTTCGAGGAGGTCGCCGAGCTCGCGACCACGGCGAAGGGCTACGTGGCCGAGGCCGACGGCCACGTGACGATCGTCGTCGACCGGACGACCCGGACCCTCGTCGGCGCGTTCATCGCGGCGCCCGGCGCCGGCGAGCTGATCCACGAGGCGGTGCTCGCCATCAAGACGCGAACCACCATCGACGTGCTCGCGGACACGATCCACGCGTTTCCGACCACGGCCCGGGTGATGGGCGGCCTCTTCGGGCAGGCCGCCAAGCGTCTCGCTGGCGCCAGCTGACCCAATCGTCGTCGGGAGAGGAGAGTCCCTGTGCATCCGGCTTCCGCCACTGCCGGGCATCGTGGCGACCACGATGACGCGCCGCATTGCCACGTTCCGGCGTCCTTCGACCCGAAGCATCGCCAAGCCCTCGTCGCCGAGGTCTCGCGCCTCGTGAACGCCGCCCAGTGGCTGGCCCGCGAGCTCGAGGAGGAGCGTGGCTGCCATGCGGCCCTCCTCCAGGTCTCGGTGCTCCAGGCGGATCTCGACACCATCGCCGGGCGGCTGGTGGATGGCCACCTCCGGTACTGTGTCCGCGAGGCGGTC
This sequence comes from uncultured Chloroflexia bacterium, assembly GCA_963788375.1. GTDB lineage: Bacteria > Chloroflexota > Limnocylindria > Limnocylindrales > CSP1-4 > CAIXZV01. The sequence goes on along the minus strand of CAWBGT010000033.1, from coordinate 16,505 downwards.
GCCTCCGGCCAGGGCCCCGACGAGATCGGCGCAATGCTCACGCCACTCCAATCCCTGCTGTACGCCCGACGGACGTGATGGAGGGCAGATCGTGATCGAAGCCATCGAGGCGCGGGCGGCGTCCGGGGTGCCGAGCGTTGACGCGGCCGCCATGACCGAGGTCGACCGCCTCGCGATCGAGGAGTTCGGTGTCACGCTCCTCCAGATGATGGAGCAGGCGGGATCCCACCTGGCCGAGGTCGTCCGCCATGAGCTGGGGGGCGAGCTCCGGGGCCGGTCGGTCGTCGTCGCGGCGGGACCCGGCAACAACGGGGGCGGTGGCCTCGCGGCCGCGCGCCACCTGATCAACCGCGGTGCGTCCGTGCGCGTGGTGCTGGCGCGGCCGGCGCTCCGCATGACCGAGGCAGGGCGCCACCAGCTGGCAACCCTGCTCGCGATGCGTGCCACGTGCTGTGTCGCGACGTACGACCTGTCCGATGAGGAGCTCGACGACGCCCTGGCCCGCGCCGACGTCGTGGTCGATGCCCTGCTCGGGTACAACAGCCGTGGCGCTCCCCGGGACGAGATCGAACGGCTCGTCGGCTTCATCGTCCGGTCCGGCCGGCCGGTCGTCAGCCTCGACGTCCCGACGGGCATCGATCCCGACACCGGTACGAGCGTGGGCGCCGCCATCCCCGCGACGGCGACGATGACACTTGCCCTCCCGAAGGCGGGACTCGTCACCGCGGCCGCCGCCGGACGGACCGGGCGCCTGTACCTCGCCGACATCGGTCTGCCCGCTGCGCTCTATGCTCGCCTCGGGCTCGACGTCGGCCCACTCTTCACGACCGCCCGCATCATCGAACTGGACCCTGCCCGATGACCTCCGCGACTCCTGCGTCCCCCGCGCGCTCCCTCACCGAGAAGCTCGGCCTCCTGTCCGAGGTCGCGCTGTTCGCCGGGCTCTCCGAGACCGACATCCAGGCGATCGGCCACGCCACGACCATGACCCACTGCGTCCGCGGCCAGCAGATCCTCGCGCCGGACGACCCGCCCGACCGGATCCACATCGTCAAGAAGGGCCGCGTCCGCGTGTATCGGATCAGCCCCGACGGCAAGCAGCTGACGCTCGACATCTTCGAGAAGGGCACGATCCTCGGCGACATGGGCCTGCTCGGCCAAGACCGTCTGCCAGAGGCCTACGCCGAGGCCATCGACGACGGCGTGATCTGCACCATCACGCCCGAGGAGCTCCACAGGCTCATCGAGAAGTTCCCGATCATCGGGGTGAACATCATCCGCCACCTCTCACGCCGGCTCCAGGCGGCGGAACGCGAGCTCGAGGCGATGGCGTACCAGCGCGTGGACCAGCGACTCGCGCGCAGGCTCATCGACCTCGCGAGCCGGTTCGGCGTTGAGACCGAGCGGGGCACCCTGATCCAGGCGAACCTCACCCAGCAGGAGCTCGCCGAGATGGTTGGTACCACCCGCGAGACGCTGGCGCACACCCTGGGCGACTTCCGGCGACAGGGCCTGCTCGACACCGCGCACCACAAGGTCGTCATCCGCGACGCGGAGCGGCTCGCCGAGGTCGCGGGCGAGGACCCCGAGTAGCGGTCGTGTAAGCGGGCATACATCCGCGGACCGCGGCCGCCCCGAACATGGGGGCATGCAGTGGCTTCGATCGCTCGGCGGTGGCTCCCAGACCGCCTGTACCCACGTCCCCGATTCGCTCCCGGCCCCCTCTGGCGCGAAGTGTGAAGAATGCTCCAGCACGCACAGCCTGCGGATGTGCGCCTCGTGCGGCCACGTCGGCTGCTGCGAGTCGCAGCGCGGCCACGCCAAGCGCCACGCCGCCACGTCGCAGCACCCGGTCATCATCGCGATGCCGATCGACCGCGGCTTCACGTGGTGCTACGTCGAGAACACGTACGTCCGATGATCGCAGCGACGACGGATGCGCTCGACGCCGCGGCGGCCCTCGTTGCGGCGGCCCGAACCGGCCGGCGCGACCCAGAGGCGGAGGATCGCCTAGCCGCGCTCGACCCGACGGCGCTCGCGGTCGCGCTCGCCGATCCGGCGCACCGTCTTGCCTTCTGGCTCAACGTCTACAACGGCGCGGTTCGTGCGCGCCTGCTCCAGGATCCGGCCGCCTACCGCAGACGGTGGCGGTTCTTCTCCGCGTCCGCCATCACCGTGGCCGGCCGGCGCCTCAGCCCGAACGCGATCGAGCATGGCATCCTGCGTCGCTCGGCATTCGCGCTCAGCCTGGGCTACCTGCGCAATCCCGCGCCGTCGCGGTTCGAGCGGCTGCATCGCGTCGGCCGCCTCGATCCGCGCATCCACTTCGCCCTCAACTGTGGCGCCCGCAGCTGTCCGCCGCTCGCGGCGTACGACCCCGAGCACCTCGACGCGCAGCTGGACGCCGCCGCCCGGTCGTACCTCTCGAGCGAGAGCGCCGTCCTGGATGGCGGCGCCTCGGTGCGTGTCCCGCGTCTGCTGTTGTGGTACCTCGGGGACTTCAGCGGGATGGCCGGCGTCGTCCGCTTCCTGCGCCGTTTCGAGGTCATCGCGCCGCGGGCGACACCGCGCGTCACCTTCGGAGCCTACGACTGGACGCTTGCCGTCGAACCGCCTCGCGGGAGCGTCGCGCTGCCCACGAGCAGGCGGGACGCTGTGCCCGACGAGATCGGAGGGCTCCCCGGGACGTGACGACGGGCCCAGGCGCCTACGTTTCGGACAGGTAGGCGATGGGTTCCCCGGACGCCGACACCGGCGCGGACAGGTGGCGGGCGGCAGGCGCCGGGATCCTCGGCTCTGCCTCGCGGGCGGCAGCACGTTCGGCGGCGTCGGCGGCGGCGAGCTCGATGAGCGTTGCGCTGTCGCGGACCACGGCGGTCCGGAACTGCCCCTCCATCGCCTGGAGGATGAGCCGGTCCTTGAGTGAGCGCGGCCGGGCCACGCGATAGACAAGGTCGGTCTGGCCCGGGCCGCGCGCGATGAGCTCCGTCGTGATCACGAGTCGCGGGACGCCCCTGAACCCGGTGTTGACCCGCTTCGTCTCGTATTCGGGCGGGACCCAGTCGATGACCTCCTCGATGGACACGTTCTTGCCATGCGCGCAGTGGTTGACGGTGCCGATCCCCCGCCGGCCGTTCGCGAGGTCCTCGGTGACCCCCGTCATGCCCGACGTCCAGCGAATCCGCCGCGCCGGCGATGTCGTCCATTCCCAGAGGATCTCGCGCGGGACGGTCGCCGGGATCGTGATCACCGCGAGCGCATCGTCATCCGTCACCTTCGTCCGCACACGCTGCTGTTCCGCCTCCCGGCGGCGCCGTAGGTCGGTGCGGACCGGGACGCGCTGCGAGGCCGCCTCGAGGAGCCGTTCGCCGGCGCGCACAAGTGCATCTCTGGTGAGCTCGTCCGCGGTCGAGCGCGCTTGTCGGGCGTCCCAGGCGATGCGGGTGATCTCGAGGCCGCTCATGCGTCGTCCTCGGTCGCGCGCGGCTTCGGAAGCGGACGGGGACCCGCGTCCTCGACGATCCCGATCCCTGGGTTGGCGAGCGCATAGGCGCGGACGATCTCGGCGTCCGTGGGCGCGACGGCGAGCCGCCCGCCGACGAACTTGAAGCCGCGACCAGCCCGCACGTAGTGGGCAGGCTGACGGGGCGACCGGAACCTCACCCGGGTGTCGCCCATCAGGACGCCTCGATCCGGACGACGAGGTCGACGCCCAGGCCGCGTACCTCGGCGGTCCGGACGGCGTCGGGGACCACGCTCTCGATGTAAAGGTCCCACCACAGCGCGGCACGCCGGTGGGCAGCGATCGCGACGACGACGTCCGGCACGATCGCGTCGAGGGCCTCCGACACGGTCCGGTCGTTGCGCTGGACGCGGGGTTCGCCCTTGGCGCCGACGGTGTAGAGGACGCGGAGGCGAACGCCTGCCTCGTCGAACCGGCCGTTCGCCTCTTCGACCCGCTGGGGTGCGAGGCGGCGCGGCCAGACGTACAACCGCCGCGGCTTCGGGAGCGTCGGCTCGGTCGCCCCCTCGTCCGCGGTGAAGCCATCGGGTAGCGGGAGGACGGCGCGCACGGCGTCGACGACCGGGACGAACACGCCGCTCACGCCGTCACCCGGGCGCTGGTCAACCCGCTGCGCAGGCGCGTGCTCCGCGGCCCGCGGTGCGCGTGCAGGGATCGAGCGAGACGCGTGCGGGTCAGGCCGAGGTCGGCCGGCCGCGTGTAGCTGTGGCCGTCCGAGGACTCCTGCGCATAGGGGCTCGAGGTCAGGCTGAGACGGACGAGCTCGAGCAGGACGCGCTCGACCGCGGAGCGGTCCGACGGCGTCGAGGTGACCGCCACCGATGGCCCGCGCCAGGCGCCGTTGCGCTCGACCCGCACGCTGCCCAGCAGACGAAGCTCGTCCGGTGGGACGGGGACGCCGCCGTCGATCACCTCGACGGCGGTGGTGGGCCGGGCAATGAGCAGCGGCCGGTCGTCGCCCGACGCGACCCAGAGCACCTCGGTGCGCTCGCCCACGAGCTGGCCGATCCCGTCGAGCGGGTCGTGGGCGAGCCAATCCTCTTCGCGCTCGATGACGAGCACGAGGTCGCCTGCGTCGATGCCAGGCGACATCAGGGCCGCGACGTGGTCGGGACCGAGCAGGGTCGGCACGGCCGGACAGGGCCGCCTATGCCGCGATCACGCCGGCCGCACGAGCGGCGGCGAGCAGGAGGTTGAGCTTGACGGCGATCGCGTCGACCTCGGCCTTCGTCGGCGGGCTCGTGGCGCTCTCGCTCGCGTTGGCGATCGCCGCGGCGGGCGCGATCGATGACCAGCGGCCATTGGCATCGGCCTTGAGCAGCCGACCGGGGGTGGCGGTCGGGAGGATGTCAGGCATGGGATGGCTCTCCTTCGGTCGTGGGAGTGGACGCCACGTCGTCAGCGGGAACGGCAGCCCGGCCACGCGCTTCCTTCTTCGTCGAGGCCGGGTGGGCGTCGAGGGCGTAGCCGTGGCGCGCGAAATAGGCGAGGGCCGCGGCGTTGTCCGCATCGACCTCGCCTCGGCCGTCGCGGAAGGACACGCCGGCCCGGGTGCCCGTGAAGCCCGGAGCTGGCGCGGTGACGATGGTCATCACGCGACCTGCACGCCACGGAGGACCGACGCTGCCTTCGTCGCCTTGAGGGCGACCGCGAGGGGGCCCATCTCGACCTCGCCCGTCTTGACCGCGCCCGCCTCGGTGAAGTCGGGCAGCCAGGTCCGGACAAGCGGCTGGCCTGAGACCGTCACGCCATGGAAGCCGTCGAGCCCGACGCGGTAGGCGTAGAGGTCGGTGAGCCCCGCGGCGACCGGAATGATCGGGGTGTTCGAGCCCGCCTCGGCGCCAGCGTCGACGAGTAGAGCGTTGCCGTAGAACTCGCGCCGGATCGGCGCTCCGGATCCGCCCGTCAGGCCCTCCACCGGGCGCTCGACGTACTGGTTCGCCCGCCGCGCGACGGCCCGGAACTTGGCGATCGCGAGGCTGTTGCCGACGATGACTGAGGGCGGCCCGTCGAGCACCGAGAGCCACTGGTCGATCGCGTCGAGCGCCTTCATGTAGGAGGTCGCCGCGACGTCGAAGTCGGTCCAGTCGCCGCCCCCAGGCAATGTCGAGGCGGCGATCTCGGTCGACGTCCCGGTGAGCGCGGCGTCGAGGCCGTCGAAGCCGTCGGGGTTGACCGCGGTGTCGCCGTTGACCAGCTCGTCGGTGAACTTGGTCCGGGTCGCCTTGGCCAGCTGCTCGAGCTGGAAGGCGGTCTCCGCACCCCGCGCGAGGTCCGACAGGACGCGGTCGATCTGGAACGCGCCACCCAGCGGCCGCAGATCGACGGTGAAGCGGTCCTTGGCGGCCTCGGCCGGTGCGTACTCAGCGTTGATCGCCCGGAAGGCCGCCGCCCGCTCGGTGATGACCCGGTGGTAGCCATACGTGAGGGTCGAGCCGCCGCCCATCGGGTTGACGGTGTCGTGGAACAGCAGCGTATCGAGCAGCGCCGACTGCTTGCGGAACTCGTCGATGACTAGGCGGTCGACGTCGTCCTGCGTGTTGAGCGCCGCTTCGGCGAGGGTGACGGGCATCAGCGTGGTCTCCTTTCAGGCCCGTCCCTTCGGGCGGGCGGTGTCAGCCGGTTCGTGATCCGAGCCGCGTCGCCACGGCGGTCGCAAGGTCGGTGGCCCGTGGTGCTCCGGGTGCCCGAGGGCCGCCGTCGACGGAGCCCGGTCCCGGCGCCGCCGGCGCCCGGTAGGCGTCAGGAACGCGTCCCTTGTGCGCCTTGATCGCGTCGTCGAGTCCAGTGACCTGGTCGGCGTCGTCGACCGTGAGCGCGGCGAACTCCGCGGCGTTGGCGAGGTCCTCGATGAGCGAGGGCACGGCACCCGCGCGCGAGAGCGCGAGCTTCGTCTCGGCCCGGCGAACCCTCACGTGAAGGCGCTCCGTGACCTCATCAGCGCCGGCCTTCCGTGCGGCGGCAATCGCCTTCTCGGACTCCGACAGCGATGCGACCTTGAGCGCCTCGAGCTCCCGTTCGGCGGCCTTGGACGCGGCGACGGCGGCATTGCGCTCGGCCTTCATCGCATCGAGGGCCCGCTTGCCGGCGTCGCCCAGACCAAGCGTGTCGTCCGGTGCGGACGGATCCGGATCAGGGGTCGACGCAGGCTGGGCCTGCGGGGTCGGGGCCGGCGCGCTGGCCACCGGCGGCGTCTGGGGAGGCATTGCGCCTCCCGCGGCGGGCGTTGCGCCCGCGGGGATAGTCGGTTCGCTCATGATCGTGGCTGCTCGCCTCCTGTGCTGTCTATCGGCCCGGGGATGTAGGGCACCGGCGCTGGCGGATGGTGCTCGGCAGGCGGCGCGGCCTCGAGCTCGGCATCCCAATCGAGGATCTGCTGCTGGCTGTAGCCGAGCTCCGACCACAGCTGGCGGCGCGGGACGTCGAGGTCCTTCTTCTTCGTGACCGCGTCGACGTGCTGGCTCTCGGACTTCGTCTCGGGGTTGCGGAAGGCGGCCTCGGCGCCGGTCATCGCCGCCCACTTCCCAAAGCGCGCCGCGGCCGCGGCCGAGTTGCCCGGCGCCCGGGCCTTGATCGCGAAGGCCAGGCGCATCGCGTCTTCGAGCGGGTCCTTCCAGTCGTCGCCCCGCTCACCGGCGACCGCGCTGATACCGCGCTCGACCGCCGTCAGGCTCTCGCCGGACGGGAACGTGCCCTGGGTGCCCAGCAGGTAGTGAGGGGGGAACCGGCTCGCGGTGGCGATCGCCTGGACGAGCGTCTCGTGGACCTTGATGTAGCCCGCGAGGTCGGTCTGCGTGAACTCCGCGAGCCTGGGCTCGGGCTCGCCGGGTGCGTTCGGCGGCACTGTGATCAGCGAGTCGAGCGCAACGTCGAAGGGCTGGACCGGGGCGCCGGTGGCCGGATCGACCTCGAGCGCGAAGTTGAGCATGACCTTCTGGCGGAACGCCCCATAGAGGCCGGCCAGCATGACGTTGGCGATGTTGGCGTTGATCGCGTCCTGGATCGGCACGACCTTGCCAAGCTCGGATTCGCCGACGAGGTGGAGGTCGGGCTTGTTGGGGAACGGGATGACCGGCACTTCGCCCAGGGGGTTCGGCAACGGCCATGGCTCACCCGGCACGATCCGGCGCTCCCAGGCCGTCCCGCCGACCGTTGCGAGCTCCGTGCCGGCCGTGTTCGCGGTGGCGGGCGTCCGGTACTTGTAGACGGCGTCCGGCAGAAACAGGGTGGCGAACAGGGCGCCCGGCTCGTCCTCGTCGGCCCAGCGCTTGAGGGCGGCCCGACGCTCGCCGGTCTCGGGGTGAACCGAGGTGATGACCTCGGCGCCATCCTCGACCCAGATCCGCGGCGACCAGTCCTCGTCGGGCCACAGCACGAGGCTGAACTCGCCCTTGATGAGTCCGGAGCGCATGCCCCGCTTGAAGCCGGCATCGAGGTTGTTGTCCTGCCAGATCTCCCAGGCAGCCTCGGACGCGCGGTCGTCGCCCCCGAACGTGAAGCCGTCGACCCCCAGGCGCTCGCTGATCGAGTCGACGACGACGCCCGCGTAGTTGACGTAGATCGGCGTGCGGAGGCCGAAGGCCTCCATGACCCGCCGGATCTTGTACGTCTCGCGATGCTGGCCCTCGTAATACGCCTGGTAGAGGGCCATGCCGGTGGCGTCGACGAGGCGGCCGTCGACGCCGGCGTCGTCGCGCCGACCGACCCTCGTGAATATCGCCCGCCCCGCCCGCTCGGTGAGGCGGCGCCCAAGCCGGTCCAGCCACCACTCTGGGCTGCCGACCTCGGGTGCGGTGGTCACCGGAAGCTCCCGATCACCCGGGGCTTGGGGGCCGGCGGCGGTTCGAGCATCGCCATCGCGATCGCCCGGACCATCGCCACGGCGGCGACATTGGGACGGGTCGAGCCGTGCTTGCTGCGGGTGACCTTCATGCCCCGGTCGGTCAGGACCGCGGTCGTGTTGGCGACGTGCTCCGCGAGGATTGGGTCGGCGTCGTGGACGAGGCGCCCGGTCGTGATCAGCTCGTAGGCGAGGGTCGAGGGCGGGCCCATGACGGCCGCGGTCATCGGGACGTCGACCATGTTCAGCCCGTCCTGTTCGAGGATCTCGGCCGACTCACCGAACGCTTGGCGGTCGAAGCCGTAGGCGGGTCCGGGCAGAACCCGCTTCGTCCGCTCGTCGCGGGCCTGCGGCAGCGGGAACTCCGCGCGCAGCTCGCGCAGCCGGACGCGCATCGCTTCCGTGCTGGCCATCCCGGTCGCCGACTCGGGCGCGAAGACCTGTGCCCTCACCACGACCCGATCCCCCTGGCGCTGCGCGACCGCGATCGCGCCCTGCTCGCCACCCGGGCTCTTGTCGATCCCGACCCCGATCGGAAGGGCGCTATTGAGGGGCAGGTCGCCCGTCGTGTCGCGCCATGCACCATCGCGGAGCCATGCGTCCTCGAAGCCGACGAACTGGTTGAGGTGGTAGCGGCGCCATTCGAGGAGCGCGCCGCGAGCCCGGAGGCGCGCGAACTGGGCGCCCAGGTACTTGCCGTCGTGGAGCCAAGAGACCGGGTTCGCCGCGTACCAGACCGCTGGGTCCTCGATGTCCGCGTCGCGCGGCGCGCCGTACCAGTAGATGAGGGTGCCGTTGACGCGGTCGCGGTAGATGAGGAGCGACCCTCGGTCCTCGAGTTCGCCGGTGCCTGAGAACATCGAGTCGAATAGCTCGGCGAGGATGCCCTCGCCGGCCACGCCAGCGGTGCTGATCCAGAGCGTGAACGGCTGCTCGCGGGCGCCGGTCCCGGTCGTGAGCGCGGTGTACAGCTCGGCCGACTTGTGGGCGTGGAGCTCGTCGACGATGTTGGCCGATGGGTTGAGGCCGTGCTGAAGGGCGGCGTCGGACGACAGCGAGCGCATGATCCCGCCATTGCGCGGGCACTCAATGACATAGCGGTGGGGGACGAGTCGGTCGAGCAGGAGCGGGCTGCGCTGGACCATGCTCCGGGCCTGGCCCAGCACGATGCCGGCCTGGTTGCGGGCGGCCGCGGCGACGTAGACCTCGGGCTCGGGCTCGCCGTCCGCGTCGAGCATGTAGAGGCCAGCGGCGCTGGCCATCGTGGACTTCGTGTTCTTGCGCGGGATGCCGAGGCCGACCTCGTTGTAGATGCGCAGACCGGTGGCTGGGTCGAACTCGAGCGCCTCCCACCAGAACTCGCGCTGCCAAGGCTCATAGACCAACGCCTGCCCGGCCCAGCGACCCTTGGTGTGGCGGATGTAGCGCTCGCAGTACGCGGCGAAGTGGGGACCACCAGAGAGGGCATCGGGGACCACGGCTCAGCCCACATCGCCGACCACCCGGAGTCGCGGCGGGAGCCCGATGTCGGCGGTGATCGAGTCGAGCGAACGGTCACGTTCGATGCGAAGGCCGACGCGGGCCGATGGCGAGAGGCCGAGCTCGCGGGCGAACTGACGGACCTCGTCGGCGTTGTCGCGGGCGACCTGGTGGAGCGGGTTCTTGACGAGGTTCCCGTCGCGACGGGTGATCGGCCCCGACTGGGCGTACAGGCGGGCCGCCTGGGCGTAGCGGCTCACCGCCTCGCAGTAGCAGCGCAGCACATCGGCATCGGCAGCCCGGATGACCCCGGTGTGGCGCATGTCGCGGATGACCCGCCGCCAGACGACCTTGGCCTCGGGATCCATGTCGGCGGGCATCTTTGGCAGGTCGGCCGATGGCATCGGCTCATGACTGTTGAGCCGGCTCGGACGCGTCTCGCCGCGGAGGCGCTTTACCTTGGTGGGGATCGGCGCCGGGCCGCGCCTACCCATCGACGCGCTCCGCCGTCCGCCCGGTGAAGTTCTGCCAGCGCTCGATCGCGACCTGGACGTACTTGGGGTCGATCTCCATTGCGTAGCAGAGGCGGCCGAGGGTCTCGGCGGCCATGAGCGTCGTGCCCGACCCGGAGAACGGCTCGTAGACGGCCTCGCCCGGGCGCAGGTGGTTGCGGATCGGGATCTCGGACAGGACGACCGGCTTCTGGGTCGGGTGGTCCTCCTTGTGCTCCTTGGACCCGGAGCCGATCCGTTTGGGCGAGGGAGCGCGCCACACCGTGGATTGGTCGTGCTCGCCGATGAACAGGTTCGGCACACCCGGCTTGCGGACGACGAAGCACGGCTCGTGCGCCCAGTGGTACCAGGAACGGCCAATCGAGAAGAGGCCCTTGTCCCAGATGATCTGCTGGGCGAACTCGAAGCCGACATCGAGGAGGCCCTGCAGCACCTCGCCGGTGTGGGCGCTCGCGTACCAGACGTAGCCGACCTGGAGCGAGGGGACGAGCGCGAACGCCTCGGACCAGTCCGCCCGGACATCACCGCTGATCGAAGTGCGGCGATGGCCCTCCGTGCGCACGTAGCCGCCGCGGCTGGCCGGTGTGCCTTCGGCGTCATCGGGCTGCCCAGCTGGGGCCGTGCGCATCATGTACGGCTTCTCGGCGCCGGCCACGACGCCCCAGCCCTTCACCCGCTTCCGCGGCCCGTTGTAGACGCCGTCGCGCCAGGTCTGGTCGAGCTGGACACCGTACGGCGGGTCGGTCGCAAGCAGTGTCGGCGCCGCCCCGTCGAGCAGCTGTGCGACGTGGTCGGGGTTGGTGGCGTCGCCGCACAGGATCCGGTGATCGCCAAGGCGCCAGATCTCGCCCGGCTGGACGTACGGTTCCGCCGGCGGCTCGGGGACCTCGTCGGGATCGGTCAGCCCGGCGTTCGGCTCGCCGCCACGAAGGTCACCGAGGAGCGCGAGTAGACCGGCGTCATCGACCGTGACCTCCGCCAGGAGAGCCCGCAGCTTCTCCTCATCGCGACCGGCCATCGCGCCGATCGGGTCGAGGGTCGCGAGAACGAGCGCCTCCTCCTCGGGTGAGAGGTCGACGTACAGCACGGGGACGGAGGGTTCGCCGCGAGACAGGGCCAGTGCGATCCGCGCGTGGCCGTCGACGACGAACCCGGTGTTCCGATTGACGAGTACCTGCTGGACCCAGCCGACGACATCGAGCGCGCCGGCGAGCGCGTCCTGCTGGGCCTTGGGGTGGATCCGCCAGTTCGCCGGGTTGGCGAGGAGTTGGTCGGGCGCTTCCTCGCCGAAACCTGTGATCCGGTTGCGCCAGCCCGTCGTCGGGGAAGCCGCGATGGCCTTCGGACTCATCGCGCGACCACCAAGGTTCGGCCTTGCATCGTGGCGCCAACAGCGTGATGGATGTCCGCCGCAACGCCAGATCGGCGTTGGCGAGCGAAAGGACGAGCGAGATGACGGACATGCGCAAGTGCATCGGGTCGACCAAGTTCGGGATCGAGGCGCACGAGGCGCCGATCACCGACTTCCCGGCTCAGCCCAGCCAGAAGGATGGCCTCGGGCGGATGTGCAAGCCCCACTGGAACGCGTACACGACCGCCCTGCGCAAGGCGGCCCTGGCGCGCAAGGCGGCTGATGGCGAGACGCCAGCGAAGGTCGCGCCGGCCGAGCCGAAGCCGACGCCGAAGCGGGCCAAGCGCGCGCCGAAGGCGATCGCGCCAGACGCTGGCGCACAGGGCGACGCCGGATAGGCCGGCCAAGCCCTCCGCACCTTCGGGCCCCGGGCGCCAACCCGGGGCCTTTCTCCGTTCGGTTACAGGTGTGGCCACGGGCCGGCTCATCGCGGCACGTAGGCCAACGTGGGCGCCCACGGGCCAACCTCGCCGGATCCGCGATCGGCAACCGGGACAAATCGCGAAACTCGGCCGTGCGCACACAGTCGCCGGGCGCGGTCTGCGGGCAAGCGTGTCGCCACATGGGCTACCCCACCCCGGTCGGTCGACGCACCCTTCGTCGAGTTGCAGGAGCGACACAGCACGGCGGTGTTGGCGATGTCGAACGGGGCACCGCCAGCGGCGAGCGGCTCGACGTGATCGACGGTCAGATCGGCGGCCGGGTGGGCGGGGCGTCGGTAGCCGGGACACCAGTTGCCGTGCTCACCGCGCCAGGCGCGAAGCACGCGAGCGCTGAGCCGCTGCCAGGCTCGGGTGCTGTACAGAGCGTTGTGCCGACTGCGGTTGGACTGCCGCGTGTGCTCCGTGCAGCGGCTACCGGCGCGGCCCGTCAAGACGCCGCAGACCGTGCACAGCTTCATCGGGTGCCCTGCCCGCTTGGCGTGCCGTGTCTGACGCTGGTTACGCTCGAATACACGCCCGTCGACATCGCGATGAGCGTGGGCAAGCGGAGACGCCGGGTCTATTCGCCTGCGGTGCTACACCTGCAGGCCAGCAGCTAGACCCGCTCGATTCCTCCGTCGGCCCGGATGCGCAGCCGGTGCCTGAGTCGGTTGCCGACCTCCCTGCCCAGCTTCCCGTCCTTTTGGAGGCGACCCACGACAATCCCAGGTGGAACCTGGATCCTGCGGGCGAAGGCCTGGACCTCGGCGAGCGTAGCGATCCGTGCCAAGTCCGCGTCGTAGCGAGCCGGGATCAGGAGGCTCCCGGCAAATGCGTCGGCCTCCAGTTCTTGGCTGCTGTCGACGTCGCGGTCATCAACGAATGCGAGGCGCTTCCCGTGGTGCAGGACATGGCCGGCCTCGTGGAAGAACGAGAACCAGAAGCTGTCCTCCCAGGCGTAGCGGAGGGAGACCTGGATCAGCGCCTTCGTTGGTGTCAGCCAGCGCGCTGCTCCGCTCGCACGCGAACCCGTGATCTCCGGCACCACGACGAATGCCACGCCAGCGTCGCGACAGATCTCACGTGCCTCGGCCAACGAATGGTCCGGATGCTTGCGCATGGTCGCGCGCACCACGTCCAGACCGGCCCGGAATTTGGCTCGGTCGAACGTCCCGGTCTTGATCTGTGAGGCGTCGATCTCGCCCAGCCGGAGCCATGACGCCGTCGCCATGGGCTCACTCTCAAACACTTTCGAGCGCCGGAACACGGCGTCAGGAGCAAGCCACACGGACTCCCAAGCTTCGCGGCTTGCGACCCCGAAGAAGGCGAGAACGGACTCGAGACGTGACGTCTCGTCAGTCTCACGCGGAAGCGCGCCCCGATCGACAAGCGCCTTGATCGGGAGTGCCTTGAGCCACGTGACATCGTCGGGCGACGGAGTCGCGAGCTTGATCCGAACCTCGCGCTGTCGGTAGTTCGCCTCCAACGAGTTCCACAGGCGAGCGGGAACCCCGGTCACATGCTCAAGGGCCAGCGCGGTATCTGGGGTGAGCGCGACCGCTCCCTGAACAAGCTGGTTGATGTGCTTGGTCGAGAGGCCCGTGCGACGAGCGAGGTCGGCCTGGGTCATATCGAGCGCTTCCAGGGTGTCGCGCAGCGTTTCCCCCGGAGGCACGGCGTAGTCGGGGCGATAGGGATAGAACTCAGCGGCCATGTCCTATCACCTCCTTTCGATTGTCTGATCGGCTAGCCATGGGTGTCGACGACCTCTTCGACGACGACCGACGTGATCGCCGCCCAATCGAGCCCTCCGTCGGGCTTCCTTGGGATCGGATCGTTGGTCACGGTGATGATCAGGCGTCGAGGATGGTCGAGGTCGAGGCTGATCTGCTCGTCTCGGTTGCCAGTCAACTCGTGGGCCCTCGCCTGCGGAAGCAACCGGAGGTCCTCCAGGACGGTGGCAGCGTCGAGCTCCGCGAGACGAGCTTCGAGCCTGCGTGCCGTGTCGGGGCCAAAGGTCCGCACCATCGCCGTCCGGGTGGAGCACGTCTTCGCGAACTTCGCGCTTCGGAACAGGACCTCCACGGAGAACTACTCCTGCGATGGGTGTACCGCAGAAGTCTATTACATTGCCCGTCGTTGGCGCTGACGCTTGTGGTTTCATATACGTCTATGGTATACGTAATGGCAATCGTCCGCCGGGTGTAGACCGTCGGCGTGACAGCCCGAAGGTTCGGAGACATGGCCCAACTAATCATCGGCAACTCGCTCACAGACGCTTGGCGCAGGGCCGTCGAGGCGTTGCTGGACGCGCCTCATCACGAGATCCATGACCTGCTGGTCGAGGTCGCCGATCCAGAACTCGAGAACGCGGAAGGGCTCTTGGCGGTCGATCAGTACCTGGCGGCGTCCGGCCTCCAGAGCCTCGATCGCGTTGCCAACACGATCTTTCCAGCGCACCGCGCGGCACGCGCCCGGGACCGTGCCGCGTTCTATGCCAGCTACGAGCGGATCCTGCCGCGGCTGATGCGCCGGGACAGGCGGAACCAGCGGGGCACGTACTTCTCCCGGATCATCCGCTATCCCCTCCAGTCGGACGCCACGCGCTCGAACCAGCTAGAGCGCGTCATCACCGACCTCCAGATGAACCCAGATCGGCGGATGCGGCATATCTACGAGATCCAGGTCTTCGCGCCCGGGCGGGACCTCCGCCCCGAGGGCTTCCCCTGCCTGAGCTCGCTATCGCTCCATGTGGAAGCGGGTCGGCTCCGGCTCGCGGCAACGTACCGGAACCAGTTCTATGTCGAGCGTGGGCTCGGCAACTTCATCGGGCTTGCCCGTCTGCAGCAGTACATCGCGAGCGAGGCCGGCCTGCCGCCGGGCGAGCTATCGGTGCACGCGTTCCATGCCGTGCTCGACCGGCCCATCCGTGACGTGCGGCCCCTTGTGGCTCGACTCGCGGCGACAGAGGGGGAATGACGATGGACCTCCACGAGTTTCAGGTTGCTGCGCAGGGAACGGACCAGGCCCCGGGATCGGACGACAAGGCGATCATCGTGCCCTTGCTGGGCCTGGCCGGGGAGGCGGGCGCGCTCCTGACGGAGTACAAGAAGCTACTGCGAGACGGACCTGCCTACGTCTCCTTCCGAGACCAAATCGGCGAGGAGCTCGGCGACGTCCTCTGGTACGTCGCGAACCTCGCCACCAAGTTCAACCTCGATCTCGGTGACCTCGCGACCGCGAACCTCGCCAAGACCGTCGGGCGCTGGGGAGACCCAGGCCAAGTCCCACCGACGCAACCGCTCCTCTTCGATGAGGGGCGCGAGCCGGAGGAGCGGTTCCCGCGTGCCATGGTCGTCGAGATCATGGAAGGCCCGGAGGACCACGGGATCAAGACCGCGGTGCTCACGATCAACGGCGAGCGTGTCGGCAACCAACTGAACGACAACGCGGCAGTCGACGACGGGTACCGCTTCCACGACGTCATGCACCTGACTCACGTCGCCTTGCTGGGATGGTCGCCCACCATTCGGGGCCTGATGCACCTGAAGCGCAAGAGTGATCCGCTCATCGATCACGCAGAGGATGGCGCTCGGGCAATCATTGTCGACGAGGCGATCGTCGAGATGATCTTCGACTACGCCCGAGGCCGGGACTTCTTCCAGGGCATCGACCGCATCGACTACGAGCTCCTCCGGACGATCAAGCGGCGGACGTCCGGCCTGGAGGTTGGCGTCCGGTCAGCGGCCGAGTGGGAGCATGCGATCCTGGAGTCGTACCGCGTGTGGCGTGCGGTCCGCACGAACAACGGCGGTCGGTTCCGGTTGGACCTGGTCGAACGAAAGGTCGAGCTGCTGGCTTGATTGCACGGCCGCGGGGATCGGGGCGATTTGCTCGTTGATCCCCCACTTCGGCGGGAACCACGGCTGGTCCGCGGCCAGCCCGGGAGCGTAGGTCCTCTTGATCCGGTGACGCCCACCGACGGCTGTGAACTCAGGGTGCGCAACTCGCGAGTACTTCGCGATCTCGCAGAAGAGGTTCTGGCAGTCGATGAGTTGCAGGCGCCGGCCCCAGAGCATCTGGAAGTCAAGGCCGCGTAGCGCTGTCTCCTCCTCTTGGCGATCGGCCACCCAGCGGATGATGTCTTCGTCGGACCAATCTCCGCGCTCGGTGAAGCACTTGGCGATCCCTTCCCGCGCGCCTGGTCCAGCGGCAACGAAGTCCATCTCGTCGAAGGCGAGGGACGGGCCGTAGTTCAGGTCGATCGCCAACTGGAAGGCCAGGAACCGGCCGAGCGACGGATAGCTTGAGAGGATGT
>CAWBGT010000032.1:0-8920 GCA_963788375.1 uncultured Chloroflexia bacterium | reverse complement strand
GCGGTCCGGCGCGCTGGACCCGAATTCGGCCCGGGCCGGTACGCTCCGGGTCGTTCGCTTGCGCCCGCGTCCCGCCCCAGAGGATCTCAGAGATGACCACCACGCCGCGTCCCAAGATCACCTACGCCACCCTGCGCGCCGACAACGAGGAGCTCCACGCCCTCTACGAGGCCGGCCTCGAGAAAGCCAAGGCCCGCCTCGGCGCCTACCACCGCAACTACGTGGACGGCGTCGAGCGCGACGGTGAGGGCACCTTCGAGGTCCGCTCGCCCATTGACACCGACATTGTCCTGGGCACCTTCGCGAGGGGCACCCGGTCGGACGTCCAGGACGCCATCGCGGCGGCGCGCCGCGCGCAGCCGGCATGGTTCCGCCTCGGCTGGGAGCGTCGGCTGGAGATCCTGCGGGCCGCCGCGGAGCTGATCTCCGAGCGCCAGATGGAGTACGGCGCCCTGATGGCGATCGAGGTGGGCAAGACCAGGATCGAGGCGCTGGGCGAGGTCGAGGAGTCGGCCGATCTGATCCGCTACTACGCCAGGACGGCGGAGGACAACGCGTACTACGACCACGAGATGGACAACCTGGGCGACCCTGCGGTCCACACCCGGTCCATCCTTCGCCCCCACGGCGTGTTCGCGGTGATCAGCCCGTTCAACTTCCCGATGGCCCTCGCCATCGGCCCGACCTCGGCCGCGATGATGGCCGGCAACACGGTGGTGTTCAAGCCGGCGTCCGCGTCGGCGATGACGGCGATCACGATCCTCGAGGCCTACCGCGACGCGGGCGTTCCCGACGGCGTGTTCAACCTCGTGATGGGCCCCGGCAGCACCGTGGGCGCCGAGCTCCAGGAGAACGCGGACATCGACGGCATCGTGTTCACCGGGTCGTACGAGGTGGGCTTCGACATCTTCCGCAACTTCTCCACGCACTACCCGCGACCGGCGATCGTGGAGATGGGCGGCAAGAACCTGGCGGTCGTCCTGCGCAGTGCGGACCTCGAGGAGGCAGCCGAGGGGATCATGCGCGCCGCGTTTGGGTACGGCGGGCAGAAGTGCTCCGCGAACAGCCGCGTCTACGTGGAGCGCCCGGTCCACGACGAGCTGGTCCGCCTCCTGGTGGAGAAGACCGAGAAGCTGGCCGTTGGCAACCCGCTGGAACGCAGCGTGTTCATGGGCCCGCTCATCGACCAGGCGGCCGTCGATCGTCACCAGCAGGCGGTCGCCGAGGCCGAGCGCGACGGTACGGTGTTCACCGGCGGCGAGCACCTGACCGAGGGCGACCTCGCCCGCGGCTTCTTCGTCGAGCCGACGGTCGTCGGCGTGCCGGCCTCGCACCGCCTGTTCCACGACGAGCTGTTCGCCCCGTTCACGGCGATCGCTCCCGTGGACTCGCTGGACGAGGCGCTTGACCTGGCGAACGCCGGCGTCTACGGCCTCACGGCCGGGGTGTACTCCGAGGACCCGGACGAGGTCCAGCGGTTCCTGGACGAGGTCCACGCGGGCGTCCTGTACGTCAACCGGCGGGCGGGCGCGACCACGGGTGCCTGGCCGGGCGTGCAGGCCTTCGGCGGCTGGAAGGGTTCAGGCTCCACCGGCAAGTCAGGCCTGTCGATGTACTACGTCGCGCAGTTCCTGCGCGAGCAGAGTCACACCGTCGTCGACTGACCGGATGCGCTCCATCAGGCGGTGGCTGGCCCTGGCAGTCATCCTGGCGGTCGCCGGCGCGGTGGCCGGGTGCTCGTATCTCCCGTGGCTTCCGACGCCGGCCCCCACGCCCGTGCCCCTCGGCGTCAAGATCGTGACGCCGCCCGAACAGATGCGCCTCGAGGTGTCCAACGGGACCACGATCCCGGTGATGCTGACCGTGAACGGTGCGGCCGGGCGCTCGATCGCTGCCGGCCAGCGCGCCGACCTGGGCCTGGCCGACCTGGGGCCGCTACCGTGGACCGCCCAGGTCAGGACCGGGTCGGGCCGCGTCCTGGTGGAGACGACGGTCCGCGCGGCTGACGTGTGGAGACAGGAGAACGCCGATGGCAGCGGCG
Source organism: uncultured Chloroflexia bacterium (assembly GCA_963788375.1). Lineage (GTDB taxonomy): Bacteria > Chloroflexota > Limnocylindria > Limnocylindrales > CSP1-4 > CAIXZV01. The sequence continues at coordinate 6,879 of CAWBGT010000032.1, read as the reverse complement.
AGTCCAAGGGCCACGGCGCGCGGGTCGATCTGTCGTGTGGCCGGATCGATCTCTGGTCCGGCTTGCCGATGATGGGGCCGGCGCCCGGTCCGGGCGTGCCGGGGGACTGCGACCCGTAGAGCGCCCGCGGCACACTGGGATTCTCGGCCCCACCGGCCCACCCGACGGCACCGCCCACCCGAGGGCCCCGCACCACCCGCCCCGAGGGTGAACGGATGCACGCCTGCACGTCCTGCCCGCCGAGGCGGTTGATGCGTCGATCCCGCTGTTCGTGCAACGTACGACCCTGCCCGCGGGCGAATCTGCGCACGGCGTGATCGTTGACCCGCCCATGGGGCGGACGCGAGAGCCGCGCCCCGGAACCGAGGGACGCGCGCCGGAACCGATAGGCGCGCCCCGGAACCGAGAGCCGCGCAGCGGCCGAACGGACCATCCCACCGGCCGAACGGCCCATCGACCGCCGCGGGCGCTCTGCTATATTCACTCTGCATCATTTCTATGCGTCCCGACCGCAGGAGACACCCGTGACGACCCCGCTCCAGGCGCGACCCGTGCCGGACATCGTGACCGCGCTGCCGGGCCCCAAGGCCCGCGCGCACATCGAGTTCGACCACGCCTGGACGAGTCCCAGCCTCCCGCGCGCCTACCCGATCGTCCCCGTGCGCGGCCTCGGCTGCGCCGTCGAGGACATCGACGGCAACGTGTTCCTGGACTTCGCCGCCGGAATCGCCGTCAACTCCACCGGGCACAGCCACCCAGACGTCGTCGCCGCGATCAAGCGCCAGGCCGACGAGCTGCAGCACTTCTCGGCGAGCGACTTCTACCTGCCGATCTATGCCCAGGCCGCCGCGGAGCTCGCCCGCATCGCCCCCATGGCGGGCGCCAAGCGCACCTTCATCGGCAATTCCGGCGCCGAGGCGGTCGAGGCCGGCCTGAAGCTGGCCAGGTACCACACACGCCGCCCCAACGTGATCGCGTTCCTGGGCGCGTTCCACGGCCGAACGATGGGCGCCGTCAGCCTCACCGCATCGAAGGCGAAGTACCACGCCCACTTCGGCCCGCTGCTCCCCGGCGTCTACCACGTGCCGTTCGGCAACGAGGGCATCGAGGAGATCGAGAAGCGCGTCTTCAAGCGCCTGATGCCCGCCGACGAGTTCGCGGCCGTCATCGTGGAGCCCATCCAGGGCGAGGGCGGCTACGTCGTCCCCGAGGCCGACTTCCTCGCGAACCTGCGCGAGCTGTGCGACCGCCACGGCATCCTGCTCATCGCCGACGAGATCCAGTCGGGCGCCGGGCGCACGGGCAAGATGTGGGCCATCCAGCACTGGGACGTGGAGCCGGACATCATGCTCACGGCCAAGGGCATCGGCTCCGGCATGCCGGTCGGTGCGATGGTCGCCCGCTCGGAGGTGATGTCCTGGGGCCCCGGCGCCCACGGCAGCACCTACGGCGGCAACCCGGTCTCGCTCGCCGCGCTGATGGAGACCATCCGCCTGCTCGAGGGTGGCCTCATCGCCAATGCCGGCATCCGTGGCCGCCAGGTCATGGGCGGGCTCCGGCCCCTCGTGGACCGGTTCCCGAACCTCGTCAAGGACGTCCGCGGCAAGGGCCTGATGATCGGGATCCAGTTCGACTCGGGCGAGACCGCGGACGCGGTCCAGATGCAGGCCTTCGACCGCGGCCTGCTCGTCCTCGAGGCCGGCGACGACTGCGTGCGGATGTCCCCGCCGCTTGTCGTGTCCCAGGCCGAGGCCGACACCGCGATCCGGCTGTTCACGGAATCCGTCGCCCATGTCGCCGGTCACCTGTCGGAGGACGTGGCGGAGCGCAAGGCGGCCCAGCGCGCCGGGTATGCCACCGAGGGGTTCGGCGCCTCGGGACGATAGAGTCCACCCCGCGGACGACGACACTCGTCAGCAGCCGATCGATCAGGAGCGGAGGCCCATGCCCGGCAAGGTCGCGTCGATGCGGGACGCCGTCGCCGACCTCGTCCGCGACGGGGATATCGTCGCGATCGAGGGGTTCACCCACCTGATCGGCTTTTCGGCGGGCCACGAGATCATCCGCCAGCGCAGGCGGGATCTCACGCTGGCCCGCATGACGCCCGACCTCGTCTACGACCAGATGATCGCCGGCGGCGTCGCCCGCAAGCTGATCTTCTCCTGGCTCGGGAACCCGGGTGTCGGCGGCCTCAACGCGATCCGCCGCCGGATCGAGCCCGCGTCGGTGGGGGAGGGCACCCCGCTCGAGGTGGAGGAGTACAGCCACTTCGGGATGGTGTCGCGCTACACCGCCGGCGCCGCGAACCTGCCGTTCATGCCGCTGCGATCCTACTTCGAGACGGACCTGCCAAAGGCGAACCCGCTGATCCGGCCGATCAAGTCCCCCTACTCGGACGAGGTGGTGTACGCGGTGCCGCCGCTCAACCCGGACGTGACCGTGATCCACGCCCAGCGCGCGGATGCCAGCGGCAACACCCAGATCTGGGGCCTGCTGGGCTGCCAGAAGGAGGCAGCTTTCGCCGCGGACCGCGTGATCGTGGTCGTGGAGGAGCTGGTCGAGGAGTCGGTGATCCGGGCGGACCCCAACCGGACCGTGATCCCGGGCCTGATCGTGGACGCCGTGGTGGTGGACCCGTTCGGCGCCCATCCGAGCTACGTCCAGGGCGCCTACGACCGCGACAACCGCTTCTACCTCGACTGGGACCCGATCAGCCGGGACGAGGAGAAGACCCAGGCCTGGCTCCGCGAGTGGGTGTACGACCTGCCCGATCGCGCCGCCTACGTCCAGAAGCTGGGCGAGGAGCGGGTGGCCTCCCTGCGGCCCGGCAGCGCCCCCTCCGGCTCCGTCGACTACGGTGACTACCGATGACCGGGCCGACCACAGGCGCCTCCGCACCGGCCGGGGGCTTCTCCAAGTCCGAGATGATGATCGTCGCGGCGGCCAGGGAGCTCGCGGGCCAGCACGTCTGCTTCGTGGGCGTCGGGCTGCCGAACATCGCCGTGAACCTCGCCAAGCGCACCGTCGCGCCCGACATGGAGCTCGTCTACGAGGCTGGCGTGTTCGGAGCGCGGCCGGCGCGACTGCCGCTGTCCATCGGCGACCCGACGATCGTGACCGGCGCCACGGCGGTCGTGTCGATGTTCGAGCTGTTCGCCTTCTACCTGCAGCGCGGCCTGATCGACGTCGGCTTCCTGGGCGCGGCCCAGATCGACCGCTTCGGGAACCTCAACTCGACCGTGATCGGGGACTACGACGCCCCGAAGACCCGCCTGCCGGGCTCCGGTGGTGCCTGCGAGATCGCGATCAATGCGAAGCAGGTGTTCGTGATCATGCGCCAGTCGAGCCGGTCCTTCGTCGAGAAGATCGACTTCCGGACGTCGCCGGGCAACCTCGGCGGGGCCGAGCACGCGGAGGCCATCCGCAAGGCCGGCGGCTGGAACGGCCGCGGACCCAGCGTCGTGGTCACGGATCTCGGTATCTGGCACTTCGACGAGAGCGGCGAGATGCGGCTGGACTTCCTGCACCCTGGCGCGACCGTGGACGAGGTCCGGGCAACGGTCGCCTGGGAGCCGAAGATCAGCCCGAATCTGGCCGCAACGCTGGCGCCCACGCCCGAGGAGCTGCGCCTCGTCCGCGAGGAGCTCGATCCCGGGGGCGTCTACACCAGGTAACGCGGCGCAGGCTGATTCAGCTTGGCGAGCGCTCGCCCGGGGTCAGGCGGCGCGACGCGTCGTGAGGGCGGCCGCCTCCCAGCGGGAGATCGGGCTGCCGGCCGCGCCGAGCGGCGCCGGGAGCATCCGCTCGACCGCGTGCTCCACGGTGTCCTCGTAGACCGCCAGGGCATGCCCCATGGGGAGGCGGAGGACTCCGCACGAGATCACGGCGGCGCGCCGCAGCCGGCGGGTCGCGGCGGGAACGGGCATCGGGTCGATCGACAGCGCCCGCAGCTCGACCATGATCAGGTCGACGGCGAGGTTGCGGGCTGCCGCCTCGCGGTCGCCGTCGTGCAGTGCGAGATAGCGCCGCTCGAGATCGTCGGCGGTGGGGGATCGGTGGGGACCGGTCTGGGGGTTGGCGAACATGTCTGGCACCTGGCGGACTGGGGCAGGACCAGCGTGGCGGGGGAGCGCCGCGCGAGCACTGCCCCAACCGTGCAGAACGGGGGGCGAACGGTTGCCAGCCGCCCCGTGAGCCTCGCAGCGGCTCGAACGCGCCGTGTCCGCTTCGATCGGTCCAGCAGGCGGCGCGATCGACGCAAGGTGAGGTGCACGGCGCGCAGGCGAGCCGCGACGCGGAGCATTCGATGCGCCCGCCGCGCATCCCGGCCGCCACGCAGGTCGCGATGCAGCCGACCGGGCGAGGAGACAGATCGCCCCAGGGCCCGGACGGCCGGACGCCCGGCGGACCGGGATCCGTCGGACGTCGTGGCGGCGGTGGGCTCGGTGGCCGGCGCGCGCGGGGCGCAGCCCGCCACCATCGGGTGATGGCCTAGTGGGGTGCCGACTCCAGCGGCCTGACCACGAGGACCGGGCAGGGAGCGTTGCGGACGACGTGCTCCGACACGCTCCCCAGGAACAGCCGGCCGACCGCGCCGCGGCCGTGGCTTCCCACGAGGACCATGTCCACGCGCTCCGCCTCGGCGGCGGAGACGATCTGGTCGCCCGGGTCGCCCGTCCAGACGAGGAACGACACGTCGATGCCCTCCTCGCGGCCCCGCTCGACGAGCGCCTGCGCCTGCAACTCGCGTCGCTCCCGCACCTGGTCCACTCGGGCGCGGAAACGCCCACCCGGCAGGAGCAGGGAGCCCGGGTCGATCACCGACACGACGAGCAGGGCCGCTCCAAGACGGGAGGCCAGCTCGAACGCCTGCTCCGTGGCGGAGGAGGACGCCTCGGACAGGTCGGTGGCCAGGAGCAACTTCTTGGTGCCCGTTGACGGCGCGGCCAGACGCGCGGGCTCCGCCGGGGAATCCACCTCGTGGCGCGGCCGCGACGTCATGACCGTCATCCCCCCGCCGGCTAGGCGAGGAGGGCCGCGACGATCGCGTCCACGTCCTCTTTGGTCGGGACCACGATCAGCGATGTCACCATGCCGAACATGCCGTCGGCACCCTCGACGTGGGGGAGGATGTGGCAGTGGAAGGCCCAGATGCCGAGCCGGTCGGCGGTGATGTTCACGTCCCAGCGCTCGCCCGGGTTCACGCCCAGGGTGTCGCAGTCGAAGGAAGCGCCCTCGAGCGGGTAGCCGTCGCGCGCGACGACCTTCATCCGGTACCCGTGGCTGTGCCACGGGTGCATCATGTTGCCCTCGTTCATGAACCGGACGCGGACGGTCTCGCCCTGGGCGACCACCACCGGCACCACGGCCGGAAAGCCGTGCCCGTTGATCGTGAAGCCGCCGAGCGCGTCGTTCGAGATCCAGACGTACTCCCGGTCGAACGTGTCGTCCGCCGTCTTCTTCCTGGGTTCAACCACGAAGGCACCCAGCAGGCCACGCCCGACCTGGTCGGTGGCGTTGTGGTGGGAGTGGTACATCAGCGACCCGGGCCGGCCGGCCACGAAGTTGTAGGCGTACTCCTCGCCCGGCGCGAACGGCTTCTGGGTGACGAACGGCACGCCGTCCTCGAAGAAGTCCTCGAACTCGACACCGTGGAAGTGGACGCCCGTCGTCTCTTTGAGGTTGTTCTTGAAGATGACCCGGAGCTTGTCGCCCTCGGTGGCGCGGATCGTCGGCCCCGGCCATTGGGCATTGAAGCCCAGCGCCGCGACGGTCGGCAACTTCTCGTCGATGGGCCAGTCCATCTCGTCGACCGTCAGGCGGAAGACCTTGGTGTCTCCGTCCATCTCCGGGGTCAGCGGCGACACGGCGTCCGTGATCAGCAGGTTCTGGACCTGCGCGAAGGACGGCTTCAGCTGGAGCTCGGGGTAGTTGTCGGCCGCCCCCAGGATGTCCGCCAGCTTGGCGAACACCGCGGGCGGGTAGATCTCCGCCAGGGCGGGCGCCAGGTTGCCGACGTAGCGGCGGACGACGTCGCGGGCAGCGATGTCGTGCTCGGTCCAGCCGGGCGGGATGCTCGCGGCGGGCGACGCGGCGGCGGACGGAGCGGCACTGGCGGACGGGGCGGCACTGGCGGGTGCCTGGCTCGCGGGAGCCGCGCTCGGGGCGGCGGTGGCCGCGCCGGGTGTGACCGGGGCGCCGAAGCTCCACGCGGGAGCGGCGCCGGTGGTGCACGCCGCGACGCTGGCGGCGACGCCGGTCAGGCCGACGGCCCCGGCGACGCGCAGGAAACCGCGGCGGCTGAGGCCGCTGTCGGTGGCGCCGTTCTGCTCGGGCTCGGCGGGGGACGTGACGTCGGGCAGGGTCGGAACGGTGGGCTCCACGGGCAGGGACACTCCGGACTGTGAGGGGATGAGCGATCGGGACATGGTGGGCGCGCATCATAGCCCTGCTAAGGGACGTTTGGCCCGAACGCCGCGGGACCGGCGTCCCGCACCGGGCAAGGGCTGGTAGGCTGCGGCCGATGTCCCCGTCCGCTCGACCCGCACCCGCCCGGCTCGACCCGTTCCCCCTCGCCGCCACGCTGGAGGCCCTCGAGCGCTGGCAGGAGGACCCGTCACCGGAACGACTCGAGGTGCTGCGCCTCCAGGTCGAGGGCGTGCTCGCCGTGGCGGGTGCCCACGGCGCCATCCTCGAGGTCTGCGCGCCGCCGCTCACGACGGTCACGGTGGGGGCCGGCTCGCTCGCCGCGTTGCCGCCCGAGGCGGAGCGTGCCGGGCTCGCCAGGTACCAGCTGGGATCGCACGAGGGGCACACGACGCTCGCCCGCCTGTTTCTCGATGCCCCCGACGACGCCATGGGGCCGGTCGTGCGCGGTCT
>CAWBGT010000031.1:0-10257 GCA_963788375.1 uncultured Chloroflexia bacterium | reverse complement strand
GCACCGGGTGTCGGGACGGTTGCACGGGCAATCAGGTGATCATCCTGGCTGGTCAAAGATGGGCTCGACAGGACGTACGTCCTGTAGTACGCGATCTGGTGGTGGCGTGTCATCAGCGACCTCAGGCAGCATGTGGCGGACGTGATCGAGGACGTCCAGGGCCAGCATAGCCCACGGTGGTTCTCCAGCGGTCTCAGCGAGCGGCCTACATCGTCAGCCCCGCAGGGTCAGAGCGGGACCAGGCGGAGCTGGGTGAGTTGCGACGGGCCGTCTTCCTGCGCGAGGTCCGCGAGGCCGAGGTCGAGTACGCGGCCGTCGACGCACCCCGCTTCGACGACATGGAGCAGTTGCTCGGCGAGTTGCGGGGATAGGTGCGCGTCACCGCCTCCAACCGGTTCCTCCGCCGGGCGAAGAAGCTCCGGGACCCGCAGGCGTCCATGCTCCGTGCGGCGCTGCGCCGGTTCGCGGTGGACCCGCAGGACCCGCTGCTCCGCACTCACAAGCTCAAGGGCGAGTTGGCCGACTACTGGGCGTTCTCCGTGGACGATGGCCTCCGAGTGCTGTTCCGGTGGGTGGGTGACGGGGCCTTTCTGGTGAACCTTGGCTCGCACGACGAGGTCTACTAGACGATGCCGGGCGTGCCGGTGGGAATGCCGGAGCGGTTCGCCGGTCCCGTTCGCCTGGGGCTCATGCTGGTCACGATCGCAACCGCCGTGGCCTTCATCATGCGCATGTGGATCGTCTTCGGGGTGCGGACCGGCGGCGTCGTGGGCGTGGACCGCGGCATCTACCGGGAGGCGGCGCAGCGCTGGGCCGGAGGTGGCCCCTTCTACTACCCGGAGCAGATCACTGGGCCGTACGAGATAGTGCAGGGACATGTCCTGTACCCGCCCTATGCATTCGCGTGGCTGGTTCCCGCGGCCTACCTGCCGGACCTCCTCTGGTGGGGCGTCCCGATTGTAGTGATCGCGGCGGTCGTCGTCTATCACCGCCCCTCAATCTGGGCGTGGCCGTTGATCGGCCTGTGCGCCGCGACGTTCTCGAGCGTCGAGATCATCGCATCGGGCAACCCCGGGCTCTGGATCGCGATGTTCGCGGCGATCGGCACGGTATGGCGCCCGGCGTTTGCCTCGTCCTCCTCAAGCCATCGCTCTTCGTGTTTTCCCTTCCGGGAATCCGGTCGCGGGGCTGGTGGGTCATCGCGGGCGTGCTCGCCGCCCTGTCGCTCGTGATGCTGCCGATGTCGCTCGACTATGTTCACGTCGTGCTCAACGCGCGCGGCGGGAACGCGTCCATCCTCTACTCAATCCGCGACGTGCCGTTGATGTTGATCCCGCTGATTGCGTGGGCCACGGGACGGTTCTCCAGCGTCCGCGTGGTCGGGGCGGCTCCCTCCCGCGCCGGATAGGCCCAAGCCGCGAGCGCGTCGGTGCTCCACTGGAGGAGCGGCGCGGCCCCTCGTCGCAACCGCTCTGCGACACGCGCGCCCGTTAGCACGGACCCGAAATGTTCAAGGTCCGCCGTAAGGCGGCGGCACAGCACAGAACGGCCGGGGTGCGATGCACCGCCAGTCAAGGCACCGCGATGAGGGAAAGCATCCCGTCCGTGCGGGACGGTCGGAAGTACAGGTCGTCGGCCTCAGTGGCAAGTTCGTCGCGAACATCTCGTTGAACAAGACGGGGAGAACGTTCACAAGCGTGATGTCGTCTCGGAACAGCGAAGGTTTGCCCGGGGTCCGGGCGGCAAACAGGTTGGCGAAGCGCTCGCGGAGTCCCCGGTCGTCCGGCCGCAGCCAATCGAGGTGCTCATCGGGACCGTGATCGGACATCAGGATCACGATGGCTTCCGGGTCCGCGGCAACCACGGACCTTAGGGTGGTGATAAGCCGGTCATCAACGCACCGGGTCTGAGCGGCCACGACCACCGTCAGCGAATTGCCGGCCCGGAATGCCCTGTCCTCAGTGCCGAGGGACCCGTATACAAGCAGGCTGCGGCCTACACGCCGCGTCAACGGCGAAGGGCGCATGCGGCAGTGGCAGGTGCACGAACACGGCTCGAGGCCCGTCCTCCTGCCCGGCTGCAACCTCCTCCAGGCGCTCTAGGCTCGCGAATGTTCGCTCCCCGTGCGGCCGCGAGCCGCGCTTCACGGACTATGGGCGAGGCCCACCGCCCTATGGCGCTGGCCGTCGAGCAGGACCGCCTCCAACTCGGAGAGCTGGCTCGTCCCGAGGTCCTCACCGAAGTCCCGCTCCGCAAGGTGGTCAAACCCGGAGGAGATGACGAAGGTCCGGTAGCCCAGCCGCTTGAGCAGGTGCGCCGCCGGGTTGTCGCGGATGGCCGCTGCCAGGAGCTTCGAGTCCACGGTGCGTCCACCTGCTGACCGAGACCGTGGACGTGGGTGCCGGAGAAGAACGACGCCAGCGAGAGTTCGGTACCGACGTAGTTGGCGCGGCTCGCGCTCGCGGCCTCAAATCCAATGGCCTCCAGCCCGGTGATAAACGCGGTGGGATCGTAGCCGTAGTCATCACGGAGCATGTCTGCTCTTCCATGGCCGTCCGCAACGATCAGGTAGATGTTCGGGGCGTCCAACGGCATGATCACTGGGCCGGACCACGCGGGATCCACACTCGCAACGGGCCGCAAATGGACCTGTGTTGAGAAACTCCCCAGTTGGATGACAAGCAGGGCCGCACTCGCGACCGTCAGGAATTCGTGAACCCGCGGCCACGGGAGCCTCAGACGGCCTTGATCCTCCATCCGGAACTCCGTGAGCAGCAGCAGCGCCAGCAGAGCGAACAAAGCCAACAATGCCGGCGTCACGGCTGTAACCAGGGCCAGCACGATGGCGGCCGCAAGTGCGCCTGACCTGGGAGCGTCACGAACAACGACTCGCATGATCACAGCTATCCCGATACTGCAGATGGTGATCACGACCACGCTCCGCCAGGCCGCGACCAGATCGATCCCGTTGTCGGTGGCAATCCCGATGACCCAGGCGAGCGCCAGGAAGCAGGGGTACCAAGCGATGCTGCGAAGGGGCGCTGAGGCCGCCCTCACGGACGGAGCTCGAGCAGGTACATCATCCGCAGCGTGCCCTCGACCGGCCGACGCCCGAGCACCGTCCAGTCCCGCTCGAATGCCGCGCGGAACCCGTCCTCCGTGTAGTCGGGGAAGATGTCCTCCCGCGTGGCGAGCAGGCGGCGGACCATCGGGTCCTCCTTCGGCACCCACTCGATCAGGAGTTGGTCGCCCAGCCGGGCCAGCGTGGCGGACAGCATCGGCAGCGGCACGTTGCGCCCGATGGCCAGGTGATGGACCAGGGCGAGGGCCATGAGCGTTGCGCCTTCGGCCCGCTCGAACAGGGAACGGCGCTCGCTGGCGTCCCAGCCCAGCGCGGGGCTTGGGTTGGCCAGGTCCTGCAGCAGGGGCAGGGTCTTCGTTTCGCCGGAGGCCTGAAGGGCGCGCCAGTGGCGCTCGCTGGCCGCGGGGTCGATGTCGAGCGCCACGACACGTTCCGCGACCCCGGCGGCGATGGCGGAGTAGCGCCCGGCGTTTGCGCCAAGGTCCCAGACCACCTCCGGGTGAACCGCAGCAAGCAGCTCGGTGACGATGGCGTCCTTCCGGGCCGCACTCTCGGCGTCGTAGCTCGAGGCCGTCCCGTAGTCGGCCCACTCGGTCCCCGCGGGTGCCCACGACAGCCCCTCGACCACGCGGCGGAGGCTGTCCAGCAGCGCCGCCTGGCGGGTGGGGCTCATCGTGCGGGCGGACACCTGCACGGCGGACTCCGGGCGGTCCGCGTGCTGCCGCTGCGCCCTCGCATGCAGGTGCACGTGGCTGCCCAGCCCGAGCGAGAGCTTCGACCGCCCGGGAAGCAGAGTCGCGGCCAGGTCGAGGGGAATCCCATTGAGGTGGTCCCGGAGCATCCCGCCCAGGCGGATGTCCCGCCGTGCCATCAGCGCGAGCGGCGCCAGGAAGGCCTCGCAGAACTGGCGGTAGGCGATCCATGGCGCACCCGGCTGGGCGCGCCGGAAGGAGAGCGTGTCGATGAACACGGGCCGGCCGCGCAGGAACTGCACGTTGTAGGCGCTCGCATCGCGAAGCTCGAAGCCGGCGGCCATGACCCGCTCCTGCAGCTGGAGCGTCAGTATGGCCGCGGCCTTGAGCTGGCCGAAGGACCACTCGTACGGATAGGAGATGAACGGGACGGGCTCAGGCCTGATGACGGCGAGCGCCCGCTCGGGGTCGGCGGCGAGCGAGATGGAAGCGGGCTGGTGGGAGATCAGCAGTCCGGCCGACTGCAGCTTGCCGAGCAGGCCCGCGGCCTCCAGGGCCACCCACTCCTCGGCGGCGACCTGGTTCACCTGGCGCAGGAGCACCCCGTCACGGCGATAGACGAAGCCGTACGGGTCCCGCCAGGAGCCCGGATCTGGCCGGATCGCGGGCTCGATCACCCCTTGGGATCGATGTCCGTCGGGGTGGCGTCCGTCGGGCCGCCGGAGGCTGCGGCCGCCTCGGGCTCGCCGCGCAGCCGGCGGACGACCCTGCCGAACTGCTGGCGGAAGACGAACGGGGCGGCGACGAGGGCGGCGATCAGCGCATGGATGATCAGGCTGCCCGAGCCGGCGTCAATGTAGGCGAGGATGGGATCCATGGGCGTCCCCCGGTGATGAATGCAGTGAGCCCCGATGGTGCGCCGCAGCACCGATGACGTCAAACCTGCCGTTGGTCCCATACGTCGACCCGTAGGGGCCGGGACCCGAGATCATCGCCGTGCTCCGGACATCGCCGAAGAAGCGCTCATCCGGACGGGATCGCGAGACGTGTCCTATCAATGCGGTGGCTCTGACAACAGCACGCTCGCCCCAAGGATGGCGTGGGCGCGAACCAGGTTGGCAACTCCGACAGGTGTGCCTTCTGCCATGCGAGGGAACGAAGCGCCCGGTTCTGAGCCCGGGGCCGCCTCAGCGTGACGACCACCATTCCCGTCGCCGCACTCGGTAGGCTCTTCGCATGTCCAGCGCCCCGCCCCTCGCCGACCATGGTTCCCGCCGCGACCGCCTGCGGCAGGGAGTGGGCTCACCCGTCGTGCTGGCTGCGCTCACCGTCGTCGCTTGCCTCATCGTAATCCTGCCCTGGGTCAGCGCACTCATCTCGAACCCAGACTACGTCAGGTGGCTGGTGGGGATCGATGCCGATATCTACTTCGACGCCACCCGATCATGGCTGCAGGACGGCCAGTGGTACCTGCCCCGCCAACTGGCGGGCCCGTACGGGATCACGTACGGCGATGTCCTCTACCCGCCGATCCTGCTCTACCTCCTGGTGCCCTCCCAGTTGCTCCCGTTCATCCTCTGGTGGGCGATCCCGCTGGGCGCCATCGCCCTTGGGCTGCTGGCGATGCGTCCCCCGCGCTGGAGCCTGCCCCTGCTGATCCTGTGCCTCGCATGGCCCCTAAGTGTCGAGCAGCTCATCAAGGGCAACCCGGTGCTCTGGGTGATGGCGATCGCGACGGTCTGCCTTGCGCGGGGCTGGCCGCTTACCCTGGTGCTGTTGAAGCCCTCGCTGGCGCCGTTCGCGCTGCCCGGGATCCATCGGCGGTCGTGGTGGATCGTGCTTGGGGTCATGGGCCTGGCGACCCTCCCGTTCTGGGACCTTGCCCTCCTGTACCCGCAGGTGATCCTGAGCTCGCGGGGCGGCGGCATCCTCTACTCGATCCGCGATGTCCCGCTGCTGCTGTTACCGGTCGTCGCCGCGCTCGCGAGCGGCCGCCTGCACCCGGCGTGGCCGAAGCGAGGCAGACGCGAGACCGCCCCGCTGGTCGATACGGGTGCGGCAGATCACAGGGGTTGACCGGTAGCGCGGGTCAAACTCACGAGTCGGCACAAGACCCGGTCCGGTCGATGGGCCCTGCGAGATCATCGATCCGAGCTTGCCCCGGATGTCCCCGGGACGGGGATCTCGGCCGGCGCAACCGGCGTGGCGCTCCGGTCCGGATGAGGGTTCGCGAGGGAACGTTGCCGCTCCTGCTCAGTCAAGACGAGCCGTCCGAGCGCGGCGACAACCAGGGCCGCGAAGCCCGACGAGGCAAACCCTGGCGCAACGACGGCGGCCACCAGACGGCTCCGGGTCGGCATCACGAAGGTGGCGTAGTACGACTGCTGGGACGGCCAGAACGCAGGCACGACCAGCCAGGCGGCGGTCTCCCGGCCGACGATCCACAGGCACACGAGGCCAATCGGGACCGCAGCCAATAGCAGGGGCCCCGAGATCCCGGTCTTCGACTGGTCTGCGAGCACCCCGTTGATCTCCGCGAAGCGAGCCATGTACGGACCCCAGGGCAGAATTGGGACAGTGGCCACAAGCAGCGCTCCAAACACGAGAAGCGGACGCCACCGACCAAGCAGGACAAGAGGCACTGCGGCGTAGGCCTTGAGGAGCGGCGCCAGCCACGCACCGCGCGAGAGGAGGAGTGGCACGAGCAGGAGCTGGATGTTGCCGGAGATGGCCCCGGTGACGATCGGGGGAAGAGTAGCCACCACCAGGGCAGCCTGAGCATGCGCACGGTCGCGATCGCTCCCGCAACAGCAAGTCCTCCCAGCAGCATCCAGCCGATCGGCTCCGGAAGCAGCGCGAACGGCACGATCGGCAGGAGGGTCGGTGGAGGAGCCGCGAAGACGTTCCCGCGCAAGTCGACGGACCAGGGATCCTGTCCTGCGAGCCATGCCTGCGTTGCAGCGACGTAGAGCCGGGCATCGAAGAACAGGGTCGGCCCAAGGCGCGCCACATCAAGGACGACCCTTATTGAGAGCAAGGCAAACCACGCCGGCAGAAGGTACCGACCGGCCACTCTGTGTACGAATGGCGAGTTGAGCGGGTAGACATCAAGCGCCGCCGATGCCCACCGCACGGCTCTTGTCACAGGTGGTACGCCCAGTACACCCCGCCCAGCCCGACCAGCACGCCCCAAAGGATCAGCGTCCAGCCCCACCACGGCGTCTCCCCGCGGCGCGCGATCCCCATCGCCACCAGCGCCCAGATGAACGGGATGGAGTCCAGGAAGTAGCGGTACCCGTACTGCAGCCAGCCGCCGCCGTAGTAGAGCAGCGTGGGGATGAGCACCAGCACGGCGGCCAGCAGCAGGATCCAGGAGCGGGCGTCCCGCCACGGCGCCCGCACGGCCAGCAGGAGGCCCGGGCTGGTGAACAGCACCGACATGCCCAGGCCGTCCGGGCGGAAGTACGGGAACTCCGCGGTCAGCGCCGGGAGCTTGAGGAACAGGTACTCGACGTTCATCCGCACGTGGGCCAGCGCGAACAGCCCGAGCTTGCGCTGGTTCTCCAGCCACTCCGGCAGCGTGGCCAGGGCGTAGCCGGACTCCAGCGGCGAGCCGAAGCGCGCGAGGTTGTACCAGAAGAAGAACAGGAGCGGCGGCACCAGGCCCAGCGCGAGCAGCGCCCAGTCGCGCCACGGCAGCAGCCTGAACCGCTCCGCGAGCGACCGCCGGCATCCACGGCCGGCGACGCCGCCAGGAACCACAGCGCCACCGCGGGCGCCGCGAACGCCACCGGGGCCCGGGTCAGGAACGCGAGGCCCACCAGGAACCCCAGAGACCAGGCCCGCCGTCGCCCGAACAGCTCCGCCAGCAGCAGCAGCGTCAGGATCATCGCCACCAGATGACCCGTGTGCCACACGCCGCCCCGGGTGGTGACCCACCAGACCTGCGTGGAGAAGCCCAGCAGGAGCACCAGCGCCACCCGGTCCCGGATGCGGTCCACGCCGATCCGCCCGGCCGTCCACCACGCGAGCCCGACCACAGTCGCCGCCAGCCCGGCGTTGATCCCGGACTCCCACTGGTCCGCCGTCACCGGGCCGATCAACGCCACCAGCGGCATCAGCACGACCGCCGGGAAGGGCGCGAACGGGACGTACACGTGGCCGTCCCGGTAGATGACGTCGTTGGGTCCCAGGGCGTTGACTCGATCCACACCCGTCCGTGGACGAAGGCATCGGCGAGGTAGAAGAAGTCGCCACGCCCAGGCATCGAACGCGCGGTTGGACAGCCAGTAGACGACGAAGGCGCCGACGGCGAACAGGATGCCGGCGACCGTCGTGCTGGACAGGGAGCGGCGAGCCGTGGTCACGGCGGCGAGGGTATCGCCTCCAGAGGCGAACGCGGCGACACGTCACCGTCCCGGGCGGGCTCCGCCAACAGCGCCACCAGCGTCACCGCGAACGCCAGCGGATAGACCAGCGGCGGGATCACCCCCACCAGCACCACGCACGTGGCCAGCGGGATCAGGGCTGCCCAGGTCCGGCCCCGGTCCAGCAGCCACGCCACCGGGAGCAGCAGCAGCATCGCGTAGTGGTCCCACAGGATCGGCGACAGCATCTGGGTCGCCACCACGACCACCAGGTAGGAGGCAACGGCCGACCGCCGCAGCGCGGCGAAGACGACCGCCACGATCACCAGCGCCGGACGCGGCCCACTGGACGGTCGCGGCGACATCGCGCGGGACGCCCAGCTGGTACAGGCCACGGCCCCCGGCGTGAAGTTGTGCGGGGTCGTGATCGGATCGTTCACCCGGGTGATGATCGCGAGGAAGTCGGACCAGGCCGGGAGACCCGCCAGCAGCGTGGCGGCGGTCGCCATCAGCCACGAGCGCTGACGCCGCCCACCACCACGGCCGCCCAGCGCCGGGTGAGCAGGGCCCACGCGAGGACCAGCCCGGGCTGGATCTTGATGGCCGCGCCGATCGCCCCCGTGAGGCCGAGGACCGCCGGCCGGTCCAGGTTGCGCCAGCCGACCGCGAACACGAGGAACAGCAGCGGCCCGACCTGGCCCAGCTTCACGTTGTAGAGGAACGGCCACGAGAGCCCGGCCAGCAGGACGATGAGCCAGCGCGTGCGTGCGCGCCGACGGGCATGACTGCCACGCCGACCCCGAAGGCCGCGAGGAGCACCCCGATCCAGAGCCACGTCGCCGGTGCGGCCGGCAGCAGGCCGAACGGGATCGGCCAGCAGGAGGAACGTCGGCGGGTAGAAGAAGAGCCCGAACGGGCCCGCCACCACGTAGGACGTGTCGTACGGCGGCTGCCCGGCCAGCAGGCGGGAGGCGGCGTTGTGGTAGGCGAGGAAGTCGTACCCCAGGGTGTCCCCGGCCACGGCGAGCGTGGCGGCGGTGGCCAGGACGAACACCGCGACCGCGATGATCGGGCAGCAGCCGCTCGAGGGCTGCTCCGATGCCCGCCGTCCGGGATCAGCCGGCCGGCTGATCGGTCGTCTCCCGCGACGACGCGCCGGACGTCCCGGTGGAGGAGCGGGATCCGGAACAGGTCCCAGGCCACGCGGATGGCCAGGCGCGGGCCCGGGTGCATGCGGGAGCCGCGCCGGTCCGCCCAGCGGACGGGCACCACCGCGTGACGGTAGCCGCGACGCCGGACCAGGTAGATGACCTCGACGTCGAACACGATGCTGGTGACCAGCTGGCGCGCGAAGACGTCCCGAGCCACCTCCCGGCGGAAGCCCTTGAACCCGCACTGCGTGTCCTGGATCGGGCCCACCACCCAGACGGAGGCCAGCAGGTGGAAGGTCTTGCCAAGCGCGCGGCGCCAGCCCGGCTGGGACGCTGCGCATGTCGCTCCCGTCCGGCTGGATCCGGCTCCCGTAGGCGGCGTCCGCGTCCCGCAGTGCCTCCACCAGCAGCACCAGCTCGTCCGGTGGCGTCGCCATGTCCGCGTCCGCGAACACCACCAGGTCCCCGCGCGCCGCCAGCATCCCGGCCCGGACCGCCGCCCCCTTGCCGCCGTGGGGACCGTCAGCAGCTCCAGATCGCCCGAAGCCAGCTCCGGGCGTGCGCGCACCAGCGCGACCGTGCCATCCGTGCTGCCGTCGTCCACCACGAGGACGTGGATGTCGGCCGGAAGGGCCTGGCGCCCGGCCGCCCATCCCGCCCGTGGTCCCCGCGGCGGTGCAGGTAGCCGAACAGCTCATCCAGGGCAGGGCCCAGCCGCGCCTCCTCGTTGTAGGCGGGCAGGACGATGGTGAGGGACTGCTCGGGCATCCCGGGCAGTCTACGGTGGGGTGGTGCGCCCCGTCACCGGGACTGGAGGGCCATCCGGCCGGGTACCCCCGCGCGGCCCGCCAAAGGCCGCCAGCAGCATGGAGCTGCATCCGGCGACCACGGCGCCGCGGAGGAACCTGCCGGGCTCAGGTTGCATCCCCGGTAGCCGATTCGTACCCCTCCGGAGGCCCCGGGGC
>CAWBGT010000030.1:0-11412 GCA_963788375.1 uncultured Chloroflexia bacterium | reverse complement strand
ATCAGCCGGCGGACCATGAAGTATTCGGGTAGTGGCCGATCGTCGGTGATGAGTGGCCCATCGCCGACCTTCGATCGCAGCTGGTCGCCCGCCGCCAGATCCAGCCCCTGAAGGGTCTCGACCCACGCATCGACCGTCCGGTTGTGCGAGTCCGGGGCGCCGTTCACGTCCTCCAGGACGCCCGGTCGCTCCAGGACGGCGTGCATCAGCGCCGGATCCATCTCCACGGATCCATCGGACCCCAGCAGGTAATACCCGTTACCGGCGGGTCCCGCGACAACACGGACGTTCGGGAAGGCCGCCAGGAACGTCCGCACGTGGGCCAGGAACTCGTCGAGCGTCTGGCCGTAGGGGACCCACTGCATCATCACGCCGTTCTCGGTCAGCCGCGCCGCGGCGGCCCGATAGAACTCAAGCGTGGAGATCACTGAGACGCCCGAGCTTTCGATCGGCGGTGGCGGGTCCACCACCACGAAGTCGTACGAGTCGCCGGTGAGCTCCACGTGGTTCCGGCCGTCCGCGATGATCACACGACCGTCCGGGTCCGCCAGTACCTGGTCGGCATCCGGGTAGAACCAGTGGAACATCTCGGGGACGGACGGCACCAGTTCCACGACATCCGTCCGGACGCCCGCGACAAGAGAGCTGCGGAACGCCGTCCCCATGCCAAAGGCGATCACGAGCCCGCGGTCCGCCTCGGGGCGGAGCATCACCGGCAAGAGCGGCATCAGCTTGGTGTCCACCGTGAGAGCCGTCATCGAGGTGCCCGACACCCACAGCTGGGGCCAGCCGCCGAGGGTGCCGGCCTCCACCGACGCGATCTCGTCCTCGGTCGCGGCGAAGATCTCGCCACCTCCGCCCTCGACCCGATGGATCGTGGGGTTGCGGAAGGCCGAGCCTGTGGCGGTGCTGGCGATGACCGCAACCGCGAGCACCGCGCTGGCGACGCCGC
This sequence comes from uncultured Chloroflexia bacterium, assembly GCA_963788375.1. Lineage (GTDB taxonomy): Bacteria > Chloroflexota > Limnocylindria > Limnocylindrales > CSP1-4 > CAIXZV01. The sequence continues at coordinate 10,460 of CAWBGT010000030.1, read as the reverse complement.
CGACCACCCGACCCGACGGCTGCAGCGTACGGTCCCGGAGGAGCAGCCACCCGCCCACCAGCCCGTTGAGGATCGCCAGGACAGCGAGGACAGCAGGCGATCCGATCAGCGGAATGAACACGAACGGGATGGCGAACGTGGCCACGATGGAGCCGGCGGTGTTGATCGCCAAGAGTGAGCCCGTGTCGGAGCCCTCCGATCCGCGGTGGGCCGCGAGCAGCGCCGCGGTGGCCGGGAAGGTGAGACCCATGGCGATGGTCGGCGGCAACACGATGACGGCGGTGTGGAATGCAAAGGTGCGAATGGCGTTGCCGAAGTTGGCCGACGCGCCGTTGAACGGGCTGGTCGGGGAGGCAAGGACCGCCGCCCCGATGACGACGAATGCCGCCGTCAGCAACTGTGCGACGCCGATCAAGGCGGTCATCGACCGCACGCGGCGTCGGAGGAACCCGAGAAGGACGGCTCCCGTGGCGATCCCGATGAGGAAGAGCGCCAGGATGATCGTGAACACGTACGTGCTGTTGCCGGTGCCGGCAGCCAGCATGCGGTTCCAGACGATCTGGTAGCCGAGGGAGGTCAGCCCCGACACGAAGGCGAGGGAGAGCGCGAGACGGCGACGTCGCGCGGCGTCGGTTGGGCCGGGGTTGACGCTCGGGGGCACAGAAGGCGCCCGATCAGCGTACGACGCGCCGGCGGCGGCATCGTCTGCCGGGACCCGGCTTCGTCGGGCGCCGTGCTCGCGCGCCGGTCAAGCAGCAGCGCGGTCAGGCCGGCAGTCCCGGAGCACGCCGCGCCGATGACCAGGGCGCCCGTCAGGCCCAGCACCTCGATCAGGACGAGGCCCGCCAGCAACGTTCCGGCGATCGCTCCGATGGTGTTGGCGGCGTACAGCCGCTGGAACGCACCGGCAAACCCTCGGCCGTCCTGCGTCAGGAACCTGGTCAGCGTTGGCAGCGTGGCGCCCATCAGGAGCGTCGCCGGACCAAGAGCCAGGACGGCGAGTGCGAACCGGACGAGGGCCAAGCCGGCCGGGGATTCGGACAGGCTGGGGTAAGCGCCGCGGTAGAGCTCCCCGATCAGCCGGAACGTGATCGGCGTGATGAACACCACGACCACGACCAGCAGCTCCAGCGCCGCGTACAGGCGGAGGGGCCGCGTCGACCGGTCCGCCAGTCGGCCACCCACCACGCCGCCAATCGCCAGCCCGCCGAAGAACCCGGTGAGGATGGCGGAGACGGCCTGACTGGTGTTGCCGAAGACGAGCACCAGCTGGCGGGCCCACACGACCTCGTAGATGAGGCCGGCGGCGCCGGACAGCACGAACAGGAGCAGAAGAGGGCGGATGGGAACGGTCCGAGTCATCGTCACGTGGCTAGTTGGCCTCCGACCGGATGGGATGAGGGGATGATCGCGGCGGACGTGGCGAATCCGCCCGTCCGGGCACCACCGGCGGACCGCGTCAGATACCACGGAGCGCGATCCGGCCCTGACGCCTCATGTCCGGCGGCGGAGCAGGTACATCATCGCGCAGCGTGCCCTCGACCGGCCGCGTCGCGGCCACCGTCCAGTCCTGCTCGAACGCCGTGCGGAACCCGCCCTCCGTGTAGTCGGGGAAGATGTCCTCCCGCGTGGCGAGCAGACGACGGACCATCGGGTCCTCCTTCGGCACCCACTCGATCAGCAGCCGGTCGCCAAGACGGGCGAGCGTGGCGGCTAGCATCGGGAGCGGCACGTTCCGCCCAATGGCCAGGTGGTGGACCAGGGCCAGGGCCATCAGCGTCGCGCCCTCGGCCCGCTCGAACAGGGAGCGGCGCTCGTGGGCGTCCCATCCCAGGGCCGGGGCTGGGGTTGGCCAGATCCTGGAGCAGCGGCAGGATCCTTGTCTCGCCGGAGGCCTGCAGGGCGCGCCAGTGGCGCTCGCTGGCCGCCGGGTCGATGTCCAGCGCCACGCACCCGGTCAGCGACACCCGCGGCGATGGCGGAGTAGCGCCCTGCGTTGGCACCCAAGTCCCAGACCACGTCCGGCCGAGCCGCGGCTAGCAGGTCCGCCACGATCACGTCCTTGCGGGCGGCGCTCGCGTCGTCGTAGGACGAGGCGGTCCCGTAGTCGGCCCACTCGGTGCCTGCCGGGGTCCACGAGAGGCCCTCGATCACACGCCGCAGGCTGTCCAGCAGCGCCGCCTGGCGTGTCGGGCTCATCGTGCGCGCCGGACGCCCGCGCGGCGGACTCCGGGCGGTCGGCGTGCCGTCGCTGTGCCCTCGCGTGCAGGTGCACGTGGCTGCCCAGGCCGAGCGATAGCCTCGATCGTCCCGGGAGCAGCACCGCCGCCAGGTCCAAGGGAATCCCATCGAGGTGGTCCCGGAGCATCCCGCCCAGGCGGATGTCACGCTTCGCCATCAGCGCGAGCGGCGCCAGGAAGTGCTCGCAGAACTGGCGGTAGGCGATCCACGGCGCGCCCGGTTGCGCGCGTCGGAAGGAAAGCGTGTCGATGAAGACAGGTCGGCCGCGCAGGAACTGCACGTTGTAGGCGCTCGCGTCGCGGAGCTCGAAGCCGGCCGCCATGGCCTGCTCCTGGAGCTTCAGCGTCAGGAGGGCCGCGGCCTTGAGCTGCCCGAAGGTCCATTCATACGGGTAGGAGATGAACGGGACGGGCTCCGGCCGGATGACGGCGAGCGCCCGATCAGGCTCTGCCGCAAGGTCGATCGAAGCGACGTCGTGCGGGATCAGCAGCCCGGCCGCCTGCAGCCGGGCCAACAGGCCGACCGCCTCGGCAGCCGCCCATTCCTCGGCGGCAACGCGGTTCACCTGGCGCAGAAGCACCCCGTCACGGCGATAGACGAAGCCGTACGGGTCCCTCCATGAGCCCGGATCGGGCCGGATCGCGGGCTCGATCACCCGTTGGGATCGATGTCCGTCGGGGTGGCGTCCGTCGAGCCAACTGCGGGCTGGGGCTCGCCGCGCAGCCGGCGGACGACCCTGCCGAACTGCTGGCGGAAGACGAACGGGGCAGCGACGAGCGCGGCGATCAGGGCCTGGATGATCAGGCTGCCGGAGCCGGCGTCGATGTAGGCGAGAACGGGATCCATGAGCTCCCCCGGGAGTGCTGATGAGTGAGCCTCGATGGTGCGCCGCCGCACCGAGTGCGTCAAACCTGCCGATGGTCCCATGTGCAGTGCGTCAGAGGTGGTACGCCCAGTACACCCCGCCCAGGCCGACCAGCACCCCCCACAGGATCAAGGTCCAGCCCCACCACGGCGTCTCGCCGCGGCGCGCGATCCCCATCGCCACCAGCGCCCAGATGAACGGGATGGAGTCCAGGAAGTAGCGGTACCCGTACTGGAGCCAGCCTCCGCCGTAGTAGAGGAGCGTGGGGATGAGCACCAGCACCGCCGCCAGCAGCAGGATCCAGGAACGCGCGTCCCGCCACGGCGCCCGGACCGCCAGCAGGAGCCCCGGGCTGGTGAACAGCACTGACATGCCCAGGCCGTCCGGGCGGAAGTACGGGAACTCCGCGGTGAGCGCCGGCAGCTTGAGGAACAGGTACTCGACGTTCATCCGCACGTGGGCCAGCGCGAACATTCCGAGCTTGCGCTGGTTCTCCAGCCACTCCGGCAGCGTGGCCAGCGCGTAGCCGGACTCCAGCGGGGACCCGAAGCGCGCGAGGTTGTACCAGAAGAAGAACAGGAGCGGCGGAAGCAGGCCCAGCGCGAGCAGCGCCCAGTCCCGCCAGGGCAGCACCCTGAACCGCTCCGCGAGCGACCGCCCGGCATCCACGGCCGGCGACGCCGCGAGGAGCCACAGCGCCACCGCGGGCGCCGCGAAGGCCACAGGCGCCCGGGTCAGGAACGCGAGGCCAACCAGGAACCCCATGAGACAGGCCCGCTGCCGCCCGAACATCTCCGCCAGCAGCAGCAGCGTCAGGATCATCGCTACCAGATGGCCCGTGTGCCAGACGCCGCCGCGGGTGGTCACCCACCAGACCTGCGTGGAGAAGCCCAGCAGGAGCACCAGGGCCACCCGGTCCCGGATCCGCTCCACGCCGATCCGCCCGGCTGCCCACCACGCGAGCAGCACGACCGTCGCCGCCAGCCCGGCGTTGATCCCGGACTCCCACTGGTCCGCCGTGACGGGCCCGATGACCGCCACCAGCGGCATCAGCAACACCGCCGGGAAGGGGGCGAACGGGACGTACACATGGCCGTCCCGGTAGATCACGTCGTTGGGCCCCAGGGCGTTGTCGATCCACACCCGCCCGTGGACGAAGGCGTCCGCGAGATAGAAGAAGTCGCCGCGCCACGCATCGAAGGCGCGATTGGACAACCAGTAGACGACGAAGGCGCCAACGGCGAACAGGATGCCGGCGACGGCCGTTGATGAGAGAGGGCGCCGCGGGATCGTCACGGGTTGCTCCTATGTCAAGCCGCGGCCGGCAGGTTGGCCGGAATGGCGGCTTGAACGGCTTCATCGTGGCGCATTCGGCGGAAGACCTCGTCGCTGATCCGGCGGCGCAGGGCGCGGATCGCTTCGGTCTTGGTGTCGCCGGCCGCGAGGCGGTGCTCGAAGTACGCACGGCCCGGACCGCCGAGGCGGATCTGGGTGATGGCGATCCGGTGGAGGACGACGTTGAGCTGGCGGTTGCCACCCCGGCTGAGGCGGTGACGGATCACGTTGCCCGACCAGACCGGGACCGGTGCTGTGCCGTTGTGACGGGCGAACTGGGCGCTCCGGCTGAAGCGGCCGATGCCGGCCGTCTCGCCCAGGAGCTTGCCCGCCGAGAGATGTCCGCAGCCCTGGAGCGCGAGCAGCAAGGGTGCCAGGCGCTCGGCGAGCCTCGCGATCTCACGCTCGAGGGCGTCGATCGTGCCGCTCAGGTCGCGGATCCGGGTGACGAGCTCGCGGGCGATCCGGGCGACCGTCCCCTCGAGTGGTGCCAGTCGCTGCTCGAGCTCGGCGAGGACAATGGACCGGCCGAGCGAGCGGGGCCTGGGCTCCTCGCCCGGCTGCAGCTCGTGAAGGTGCCAGCGGAGGCGGTTGATCGCCTGGGTCCGGTCGGCCACCAGGTCCTCGCGATGGTCGACGAGCAGGCGCAGGTCGCGCTCGGGTCCGTCGAGCCGCGCGACCGGCAGGTCAGGCTCCCGGAGCGCGGCCCGGGCGACCGAGAGCGCGTCGATCGGATCGCTCTTGCCGGGCTCCCGGGCGCTCCGTCGCGCACCCGCCATCAGCTTGGGCGGGACCCGCACGACCGACTCGCCAGCGACCACGAGATCGGCCTCGAGCCGCCGGCTGAGGTGCCGGCAGTCCTCGAGCGCCCAGCGCCGGTCGGGCCAGCGGATGGCCCAGCGTCGCAACTCGAGATGCCCCTCGCTTGTGGCGGCGACGGTCTTCTCGTCGAGCTTGCGCCCGGTCTCGTCGATCACCACGACCGTGTGGCTCCGCTTGTGCAGATCTGCGCCCAGGATAACCATGTCCCTGTCTCCTCCTCGTGCGAGGTGACGACCGAGGACCGGTCGGCGGACACACCTGAGTGGGGGCGATGCCACGCTCCTATCAAGTCACGCCGGCCGGTCCGACGTGCCTGACGGCCGGCACAACCTATGAAAGCCACGCCGAGTCAGGCGGGCAGCGAGGGTACGAGCCAAGCCGTCAGACGCAGAGGATGGTGACACTCAGGCCGAGGGTAGCCCGAAGCGTGTCATGAGGCATCGACCTTCAGTCGAAGTCCGTGATCCGCGTGAACGTCTGCGTGTCGACCTCCGGGCCGAAGTACGAGTCGTCGGGACGCAGCGGAAGCTGAGCCCCGAAGTAGGCGTTGAACAACAGCGGGATGACGTTCACGAGGGTCACATCGTCCGGGAACAGCCCCGGGTGCCCTGGGGTCCGGGCCATGAACAGGTTCTTGACGCGGTCCGCCCGTCGGGGATCGCCGGGAGCCCAGTCCTCCAGCCCAACCCCTGGACCATGATCGGACAGCCAGAGGATGACGGCCCCGGGATCCTTCGCCACGATTCGCTCGAGGGTGTCGGCGATCAGCGCATCCACGCAGACGGTTTGCGCGGCGGTCGGCTCAACAGCCTGGGTCGCGATGGGATCATCGATCTGCAGTTGGACCGGCTCCTCGATTGGGGTGCAATCGGCGTTGAACGCGAACGGAACGTGCGGCAGCGGTAGGTGGGCGAACACCGCGACGGGACGCGTGTGCCCGGACGAGGCGATCTCCTCGAGCACGTTGAGGTCCGAACGGAACCGCGAGCGGATGATCTCGAGGTTCCAGGACGAACGTCTCCCTCGGCCATGCCTTCCCGATGGCGCTGGACAGCACGGTGGCGAATTCGAGATCGTTGACGGGACCAGTGTCGATGAAGTGGTCGACATTGCGAAGGCTCACGCCCTCCCAGCCGCCCGACAGCGCCGTCACGGAATAGCCGGCGCGCTGGAGATAGGGCACCGTCGGGTTCAGGTCGATCGCGGCGCGGACAAGATCGTGGTCGACCGGCACCGTCGGGGCTTGCCCGAGGTCGGACAGATGGCTTCCCGACAAGAGGCCCGCCAACGAGAACTCGGTCAGCGTGTAGTTCGAGCGGCTGTTCGTCGCCAGCTCGAAACCGCTTGCCGACAGCCGATCGATCACCGGAGTCATGTCGAGGTCGTAGACCTGCTCGAGGACGTCCGGCCGGGCGTGCCCGTCGGCCAGGAGGATGTAGATGTTCGGCCGGTCACCCGGCTGAGCCGCGACCGACCAGGCAGGATCGAACTGTGGCTGTCGCGTGCCCCGGATCGCGGGAACGGCCTCGCGCGAGCGCGAGGATGAGGATCACCGCCAGCGATGACCGTCAGCCCCTCGGTGATGCGTTGCCACGGCATCTTGAGCCGTCCGCGTCGTGTCGCAAACCACTCCACGCAATCAGCACGATCGCGGCGAGGAACGGGACGGATCGTCTCCGGGCTGCGCGCCGACCACAACGCTGCAACCAGGAGGGCCGCCACGGCCGCGCCGCGGTGCCGGTCCCGGAGAAGTGCCACCAGAAGTGCCGTCACCACGATGGCCGCGATGGCGATTACGACCATTGCCCGACCTGAGGCCGCGAGCCACGCGCCGTTGTTGACCGTGAGCGCGACCACCGCCAGCAGCCCGATGAGCGCCGGGTAGATCGGCGGCAGGGTGCGTACTGCGCGTGTGAGCACCTCGACGACCTCCCCCGGAGCCTTCACGAGCTCGTCCCCGCTCGCGGCGGCATGTTACCGCCCCGGGCTGGCTCCACCAGCAGCGCGACCAAGGTCACCGCGAACGCACCCGGGTAGACGAGCGCCGGGATCACCCCCACCAGGACCACGCAGGTCGCCAGCGGGATCAAGACGACCCACGTGCGGCCTCTGTCCAGCAGCCAGGCCACGGGGAGCAGCAGAAGCAGTGCGTAGTGGTCCCAGAGGATGGGCGACAGCAGCTGGCTGGCGACCACCGCCACGAGGTAGGACGCGACCGGCGGCCGGCGGAGCGCCGCGAAGACGAAGGCCGCCGCCACCGCCGCCATCGAGGTCCACTGGATCAGCGCGGCGATCTCCCGGGACGCGCCCATCTGGAACGCCACCGCGCCGGGCGTGAAGTTGTGCGGCGTGGTGATCGGGTCGCTGACCCGGCTCATCAGCAGCAGGAAGTCCGACCATGCGGGGAACCCGGCGACCAGCGTCGCGAGCGCCGCCAGGACCGCGAGGGCCACGGCGCCCACCGCCACCGCCGACCACCGACGCGTCATCAGCGCCCACGCCAGCACGAGGCCCGGCTGGATCTTGATCGTCGCCCCCATCGCCCCCGTCACGCCCAGCACGACGGGCCGATCCAGGTACCGCCAGCCCACCGCGAAGAGGAGGAAGAGCAGCGGCCCCACCTGGCCCAGCTTCACGGCATACAGGAACGGCCAGGAGCAGCCGGCCAGCAGCACGATCAGCCACTTCGTCCGGATGCTCACCGGCATCGCGGCAACCCCGCCAGCGAAGGCCGCACGGAGAGCAGTCCAGGTCCAGGTGGCGGCAGACGCCGGCAGCAGCCCGAAGGGGAGGATGAACGGGATGAACGTCGGCGGGTAGTAGAAGAGCCCGAACCCGCCGGCGGCCTCGAAGGACGTGTCGTATGCGGGCAGGCCGTCCAGCACGCGGGACGCGGCCGCATGGTAAGCGAGGAAGTCGTAGCCCAGGGTGTTCCCGGCGACGGCCAGCGTGGCGCCGGTCGTCAGGACGATGACGGCGACGGCGAAGACGGGCAGCAGCCGCCCCAGGGCGAGGGCCAGGCGCAGGCCGCCCGGCTCAGGTGGCCGGCTGATCGGTCGTCTCCCGCACGGCACGCCGGACGTCCCGGTGCAGGAGCGGGATCCGGAACAGGTCCCACGCCACGCGAATCGCCAGGCGCAGGCCCGGGTGCATGCGGGAGCCGCGCCGGTCCGACCAGCGGACGGGCACCACCGCATGCCGGTAGCCGCGCCGCCGGACGAGGTAGATGACCTCCACGTCGAACACGATGCTGGTGATCAGCTGGCGCGCGAAGACGTCCCGCGCCACCTCCCGGCGGAAGCCCTTGAACCCGCACTGCGTGTCCTGCACCGGACCCACCACCCAGACGGAGGCCAGCAGGTGGAAGGTCTTGCCGAGCGCACGCCGCCAGGCCGGCTGGGACTTGCGCATGTCGCTGCCGTCCGGCTGGATCCGGCTCCCGTACGCGGCGTCCGCGTCACGGAGGGCCTCCACGATCGGCACCAGCTCGTCCGGGGGCGTTGCCATGTCCGCATCGGCGAAGATCACGAGGTCCCCGCGCGCCGCCAGCATCCCGGCCCGCACCGCCGCGCCCTTGCCGCCGTGAGGTACGGTCAGCAGCTCCAGCTCGCCGGATGCCGGTCTCCGGCCGTGCGCGCACCAAGTCGACCGTCCCATCGGTGCTCCCGTCGTCCACCACCAGCACGTGGACGTCGGCCGGAAGGAGGTCTGCGCCGGGCCGCCCGTCCCGTGCCTGGTCGCCGCGGCGGTGCAGGTAGCCGAACAGCTCATCCAGGGCAGGGCCCAGCCGCGCCTCCTCGTTGTAGGCGGGCAGGACGATGGTGAGGGACTGCTCGGGCATCCGGGGCAGTCTAGTGGGGGGTGGTGCGTCCCGTAACCGGGACTGGAGTGCTATCGGCAGTGGTACCCGGTCCGGCGCGATAGGCGGCAACCAGCAGGACCGCAACCCCCACCCAGAGCAGAGGCCCGAAGGTGATCGCCAGGTCGGCAAGGACAACCGCGAGGATCACCATCGGACGCGAGGCGGGCGACCGGATTGCGATGGCCAGGCCGAGCGGGATCAGCGCAACCGGGTAGTGGATCCACGTCACGGGCAACAGGACGAGGGAGGCTGCGATGGCGATCGCGAGGCTGGCGACCGGGTCGCGCACCCGAATGGCCGCGAGAACGCTGGCAAGCACCGCCACGCCGGCGATCACCACCTGCACCAGCCGGAGCGTCCCGACGTCCAGATGCAACGCCTGCCCGAGCAGCGACACGGGGGCGAGGTTCCTCGGGTCCACCAGGTCCGCACCGGCCCCGGCGCGGACAACCAATGCGTAGTCCAGCCACGGCGCCACGCCCCCGAAGGCCAGGCTCGCCAGAACGATCAACGCTCCCGCGACGAGCGCCGCGGCCAGCACCCGTGCCTGCGGACCGCCATGGTCCAGAAGCGCACGAGCCGCGATCCACGCGAGGAGTGACGCGGGGTGCAGCCTGGCAATCGAGATCGTCGCAACGGCGAGGCCCGCCCCGACCAGCATGCCGCGCGAGGCACCCGGCAGCACCGCGAGCACCAGGGCCCCGTACATCAGCGGGTACCAGGCATCCAGGTTGCCGAACAGCAGCGCGATCGTGAAAGCGAGGACGAGCGGCGCGACGGCCACCGTGCGGAGCGCGGTCCCGGGGCCGGATCTCCCGAGCGCTCGGCTGATCTGCCAGGCCGCGAGGGCCAGCCCGATAGTGGCGCCCAAGCCCCACAGCACGAGGGCGATCCCGTTCGGGAGACCCGCGAACAGCGTCATGGCCTGAGCCACCGGGGGCGGATACGAGTAGAAGAGGCTCGTGGAAGTCGGTGCGTTTCCGGCGAGCATCTCGGGGGCGTACGGGCTCTCGCCCGCCAGCACCCGTCGCCCCGCCTCCAGCAGGAGAGCGAGGTCGAACCCGGCCCGTGGTGGCGTCTGGCCCCACAGGGACACCCCCAGCCACAGGACCCCGGCCCACCCGATGACGCCTACGAGGAGCCATGGCGCCGGGCCGCGAACGGGCGGCTTCACGCGCTGCGCCCGAAGGTGACCAGGGCGAGGACGAGGACGAGGCTCGGGGTGCGACCTTCCCGCCAATGGATCGGTCGCGGGCGGAGGCTGGGCAGGCGTGACACGCCGCGCACTCTACGCGCTGGCGATGAGCCCGCGCACCGGGTCCTTCGCCAAGTCGG
>CAWBGT010000029.1:0-23373 GCA_963788375.1 uncultured Chloroflexia bacterium | reverse complement strand
TGTCCACGATTTTCGCCTTCTGGTGACTGCCGGCAGCCCCGAGTTCGTGCGGAGCCTGTTGCCGGGGTTGGCCGACTGGCTCGATGCGCCGCCTGTCGCTTATGCGCATTTGCCCTGGGGACCGGCAGTGCCGTCGCTGACCGATGGCCGCTCGCCTTCCTGTTGTGCGGGAACCGCCGCAGACGCGATCCTGAACCTGGTGTCCCTGGAACCGCCCACGGTCCGCGTCTCGGCCTGCATTCCCTCGCGCGACGGCAAGGCACTCCTGGTACGATGTCATGAAACCGCGGGGCAAGCGACCACGGCCGCACTCTCGGTTCACACGCCGCCCATTACCGTCCGCTTGCCATTGCGGCCGTTTGAGTTGGCGACCGTGCGCATCGAACGTGACGGAACCTCACGCACGGTCAGCTTGATCGAAGATGGGCCGGTGGGAGAGTAGGTGGAGAGTTCCCGGGCGACGTTTAGTGCACTTATGGGGTGGAATTCGGTGAGTTCGAGTCAAGTTTTCGGGTTGAGACCGGCCGCTGCGCGGACGGAATACGGACTGCCCCAAACCCATGGGTCCTATCGGTCCCATTTTGTCCCATCCGTCATTCCGGCGTTTCCACGCGTCAATTGGTTGGAGGTGCAGCCTCGCTAGAATCGGAAGGGAGACAATCGAGACTGGAAAGTCAGGATTAACCTTAGCCGCCGAGACTTGAACCCCACGAGACGAGCTCGTGGGGGGCTGCCATAACGCCGCTACCCAAGAACAACGCAGTTGCGTAAGGAGCCACCATGGGTTGTCCGAGATACGTTGTGTTGCGTTCCTTGTTTCTGGCCTTAACGGTCACCAGCGGAGTCTTCGCGGACCGTCGCGTCGAATCGCTTCATGGCGATTGGCAATTTCAGGTCGAAGGTGCGGGCGACCAGTGGAAGCCGGTGAGTCTGCCCGCGAGTTTCGAGGAGCACGAAGGTGTGGCGTTCGATGGCGTGGGAATCTACCGCAAGCAGATCACCCGCACAGCGATTCCCGAGGGGATGCGTGCGATCCTGCATTTCCAGGCGGCCGCGACCTTAGCGGAGGTGTGGCTCGACGACACGCACCTCGGCTCGCACCTGGGAGGCTGGACGCCGTTTCGATTCGACGTGACCGAGTTGATGCGCAGCAAATGCCGCGGGTTCCCACGAGCTTTGCGTGCTGGTGGACGAGATGGTGGGCCACAATTCGCAAGGCTTCCTGCCGATTGTCTGCCCTCACTTCGGCGGCCTCTGGCAGGACGTCCGGTTGCTGATCGTACCGGATTGCTCGATCGACGACCTGCGATTGCTCGCCGTCGGCGACCCGGCGTCGGGGAGCATCCGAGTGGAGTTCCCCGTGGAAGGCACTCCGAACGTGCCCGACCTGGGTGTCGCCGCGCAATATCGGCTGCGCGGAGATCAGGCATGGTCACCTGGTGTGACGGTTCGGGCGAAGCCGGTTCCCGACGCGGAGTCGGGTTCCGAACGCAAGGATGGCGATGAACGGCGTGCCCGACTCATCCGATTCGACGTCCCCGTGGACGACTGGAAATGGTGGTCGCCCGAGCAGCCGAACCTGTACGAACTGGAACTCCGCCTGATACCGGGCGGCGGAAACGCGAGCGGCGGCGACCGCGTGGTCGTCCGCGCGGCGTTTCGCACGATACGCGTCGACGGGGAGCGTCTTCTTTTAAATGACACACCGTTGTCAGTTCGCGGTTTGTTGAACTGGGGCTATGCTCCGCCGCGAGTGGCTCCGACTTTGGATGAGCCATCGATGCGGCGCGATCTGGAGCTGGCTCGCTCGCACGGTTTCAACCTGATGAAATTCTGCCTGTGGGTGCCACCGAAACGGTATCTCGAACTCGCCGACGAACTGGGCATGTTGACCTGGATGGAATACCCGACGTGGCATTCGCAGTGGTCCGCGGACCAGCTTCCGACGTCGCGCAAGGAGTTCACCGAGTTCTTTCAGTTCGACAGAAACCACCCTTCGGTCGTATTGCGGAGCCTGACGTGCGAAACCGGCCCCAGCGCCGACCTGAACGTGATGCGCAATCTGTACGACCTGTGCCATGCGATGATACCGGGTTCCGTGGTCGAGGACGACAGCAGCTGGATCGCCTGGAACCGCGTGCACGACTTCTACGACGATCACCCGTACGGAAACAACCACACCTGGGTCGCCACGCTCCAACGGTTGAAGGATCACATCGCCAAACACGGCGCGAACCGCTGGTGCTGGGCGAGGCGATCTGCGCCGACACGTGGATCGACCGTGAGGCGATCCTGCGCCGCTGTGGCGACTCGACGGAACGCCCCTTCTGGGCGCCCGCTCACCTGGACGATACCGACCGGTGGCTGACGCAGGTCCGGGAGCTGGCCGGCCCGGAGGGATTGGATCGTCTGCAGTCCGATTCGCTGCAGTACGGCATGTTGATGAGGAAATACCAGGCCGAGACGTTCCGGCGCGAGGTGCCGCATGGCGGCTATGTGATCAGCGTCATCCGCGACATCCCCAAGGCATCCATGGGATTGATCGACTTCCTGGAGCAGCCCAAGTGGACGCCGGAGGATTGGCAGTGGCAACGCGACACGCTCTGCATTCTCAAGACCGAAAACGATCGGCGCGGTTTCGTCGCCGGGCAGCCGATCCGCGCCGAGCTTCTGGTCAGCCATTTCGGCGCACATCCACTGGAAGATGCCCTGTTGAATGTCACGCTCGAACCACCCGGTGCCGCCAGGGAATTAGACGCGAGAGAGATCCGCTCGATTGGTCTCGCAAGAGGCGGGCACGCTGCGTAAGATACTCGACCTGAGTCTTCCGACCCGCGCCGTCGACGCGCCTGTCCGGCTCACGGTCCGCGCGGAACTGCGTGCCGGCCTGGACACGTTCACCAACGAATGGCCCATCTGGCTGGTGCCGGCGTCACACCCGACGTCGCCGGAGAACGTGTCCGTGCACCCCTCGTTCCCCACGGAGCTGACGGACACGCTGTTTTCCGCGGCACCCGGCTTCGAGCCGCACGAATCGTCACTCGTGTTGACGTCGCAACTGGACGACACGCTCATGGACCATTTGGAAAACGTGGGAGGGACTGTGCTATTGCTGGCCAACGGGCAGAAGGGGAGCTTTCCGCTGGCGGAGCACTGGTTCCTGCGTCGGAGCGCCCCTACGTTTCCGGCCACCCGCTGACACACGTGGTGCCGCGCGACCTGTTGGTGGAGCTGCAGCACTTCGATCTCGCCGGTCCCGTGATTCCGCGGATCGAGTATCTGGATCAGATTGATCCCGTCCTGATGCTCTGGGACACGCACGATCTCGACCACGTGCGGACGCACGGATTGCTGTTCGAAACGCACGTGGGCCGCGGTCGATTGCTCGTGACCGCGCTGCGCCACACCGGGTCGGATAACGCGGCGGGACAGTGGCTGCTCCACACGCTGCTTCAATACCTGGCCGGCGGATCGGTGCCGAGCAGCGCGTTGAGCGAACCGGTGCGGCAAGCGATGCGCGAGAAGCTGCACGAACAGACGATCTCGCTCGTCCCGATGCCCTGGCGATTCGCGCCGGACCCCCGCAACGAAGGCGTGGACGCGGGCTGGCATCTGCCTTCCCTGTCGGACGACCACTGGAAGGAGATCCACATCGGCCGCCATTGGGAAGCGCAAGGATATCCCGCACTCGACGGCTGGGCCTGGTATCGACATCAAGCTTGACGTGCCGGAATCGTGGAGAGACTGCCCGGTCTATCTTTCCTTCGAGGGCGCCGACGACCATTACGAACTGTATGTGAACGGCGAGCTGGCCGGATCCGGCGGCGATATCGCCACGAAGCAGACGGCATTCGAGCAGCGCAAGAGCCACGATGTGACTCGTTTCGTCACGCCGGGCGCGGCTGTCCAGATCGCCGTCCGCGTGGTCGATTGGCAAGGGGCGGGCGGCTTGTTCCGACCGATCACGCTCGGCACCTCGCGGATTGACCCGGCCGCCGATGTGTTGAAGTAGCCGCGGATCGCGCGCGGCAGTGTGATCGATCGGTCGCGGTTTTGAGTCGGCACATGGGACCAGACGCCAACGACTATCCACGTTACGTAGACTTGCACGAACGGGGCGAACTGCGCCGCCGCGCCGACGCGGCCCTGGCGTCACTGGCCAGTTGCGAGGTCTGTCCGCGCAAGTGCCGAGCCGACCGCCTTCACGACAACCAGTCCGACTCCGTGTGCGGCATCGGGCGTTACGCCAAGGTCGCCAGTTATCACGCACACTTCGGCGAAGAGAACTGCCTGCGAGGTTGGAACGGTTCGGGGACCATCTTCTTCAGCTCGTGCAATCTGCACTGTGTCTTCTGCCAGAACTGGGACCTGAGCTGGGAAGGACGCGGATCGACCGTCACCGCCGGCCAACTGGCGCGGATGATGCTGCAGCTACAGACACAGGGCTGTCACAACATCAATTTCGTCACTCCCACGCACGTGCTGCCGCAGATCCTGGACGCCTTGTGCGAGGCCGTCCCCGCGGGTCTGCATGTGCCCCTGGTCTACAAC
This sequence comes from uncultured Chloroflexia bacterium, assembly GCA_963788375.1. Taxonomy (GTDB): domain Bacteria; phylum Chloroflexota; class Limnocylindria; order Limnocylindrales; family CSP1-4; genus CAIXZV01. The sequence continues at coordinate 18,822 of CAWBGT010000029.1, read as the reverse complement.
AGCAGCGCGTATGACAGCCTGGAGAGCATTCAGTTGCTGGACGGCATCGTGGACATCTACATGCCCGACTTCAAGATCTGGGACGAGGACCAGTGCAGGCTGTTGCTCAACGCAACGGACTATCGCGAGGTCGCCCGTGCCGCCATCAAGGAGATGCATCGGCAGGTGGGCGACCTGGTGATCGACCAGCACGGTCTCGCTCGCCGCGGCCTGCTGATCCGTCACCTGGTGATGCCCAACGACGTAGCGGGCACTCGGCAGATCATGCGTTTTCTCGCCAGGGAGATTTCTCCGCACACATTCGTCAACATCATGGCGCAGTATCGGCCCGAGTACGAGGCGTACCGGCACCACACCATCGACCGTCCGCTGACAAACGCCGAGTACGTCCAAGCCGTCACTACCGCGCGCGAGGAAGGCCTGTACCGATTCTCCGGCGAGCGGCGGGCGTAAGCCCGCCCGGTTACGTTCTCCCGGCGAGCGGCCGGCGGGCGAGCGGCGGGCGTAGCCCGCCCGGTTACGTTCTCCCGGCGAGCGGCCGGCGGGCGAGCGGCGGGCGTAAGCCCGCCCGGTTACGTTCTCCCGGCGAGCGGCCGGCGGGCGAGCGGCGGGCGTAAGCCCGCCCGGTTACGTTCTCCCGGCGAGCGGCCGGCGGGCGAGCGGCGGGCGTAAGCCCGCCCGGTTACGTTCTCCCGGCGAGCGGCCGGCGGGCGAGCGGCGGGCGTAAGCCCGCCCGGTTACGTTCTCCCGGCGAGCGGCCGGCGGGCGAGCGGCGGGCGTAAGCCCGCCCGGTTACGTTCTCCCGGCGAGCGGCCGGCGGGCGAGCGGCGGGCGTAAGCCCGCCCGGTTACGTTCTCCCGGCGAGCGGCCGGCGGGCGAGCGGCGGGCGTAAGCCCGCCCGGTTACGTTCTCCCGGCGAGCGGCCGGCGGGCGAGCGGCGGGCGTAAGCCCGCCCGGTTACGTTCTCCCGGCGAGCGGCCGGCGGGCGAGCGGCGGGCGTTCCAGCCCACGCCCGGTTACGTTCTCCCGGCGAGCGGCCGGCGGGCGAGCGGCGGGCGTAAGCCCGCCCGGTTACGTTCTCCCGGCGAGCGGCCGGCCGGCGCGAGCGGCGGGCGTAAGCCCGCCCGGTTACGTTCTCCCGGCGAGCGGCCGGCGGGCGAGCGGCGGGCGTAAGCCCGCCCGGTTACGTTCTCCCGGCGAGCGGCCGGCGGGCGAGCGGCGGGCGTAAGCCCGCCCGGTTACGTTCTCCCGGCGAGCGGCCGGCGGGCGAGCGGCGGGCGTAAGCCCGCCCGGTTACGTTCTCCCGGCGAGCGGCCGGCGGGCGAGCGGCGGGCGTAAGCCCGCCCGGTTGACGCTCGTGTTCGCGTCCACCCGGGCAGCTCACGTTGCCGGCTCGACGCTGCATACAAGCGACAACAATATGTCACGGCTTGCCCGCTTCGGTCAACGCCCTGGCAGTCCAAAAGAAGACGGAGTGGTCCCATGAACGAAAACGCCAGACCGTCAGCCGGACACCGCGTAGCGAAGTGGTGCCTTGTGCTGCTGGGCCTCGTCACATTCGCCATCGCGCTGGTGCTCCTCGCATTTGTGCTTTGGGCGGTGGTCTCGTTGTGGGCTCATGACTTCCGCGAACCGCAACGGATGACCGTCGGTTTGTCGATGTTGTTTGCCTTCTACGCCTCGTTAGCGATCTTGCCGATCTACATCGGCTGGGTGCTCGTCTCAAGACGCCTCACTTGGTCTGAGAAGGGCCTTTGGCTCTTCCGGTGGTCTTCCTAAATGCGGCGGGCATGCCTGTGTTTTACGTGTTCATGGTCCGTCGGTACCTCGGTCTGGAGGGACGTTGGAGCGTGCGCGATGAGGCCGCCGTGAATGCGCTTCTGAAGCGATGTCACGCGAGTCGAGACCGGTTATCCTCCGAGCAACTCGCCGTCCTGCGGTCGTACTGCCGCCGACGCAGGCAACTCAAGTGGATGAGTGTACCCATGGCCCTCTTCTTCGCGGCGATGCTCCCCTTGGCAGTCAGATTGGCCGACGAGTTCGTGGAGATCTTGGTCGGTCTTGGCCCGACCCGCGTTGTGGTCGTCGACCCGGTCACGCACTCGCGAAACGACCTGGGTCCGGATTTGGAAGCCGAGGAGACTATCGTGCGAACCGCAATGACGTTTGGAGCTTCGATGGGCATCTTCGGCAGCATGGCTCTCTGCACGATGTTGCACTTGCTGGGTATGATTCTGGTTGATGCGGACGGACGCACCCTAATCAAGTTTCTCAAGGCGTCTGGCGGAGATGAGCTGCCCCGTTCATCGGCGTGATCCGGCTCAGCGACCCCGACGGCACGCGACCCTCGATTCGCACTTCAAAAATTGCGCGGCGGCCTTTTGGAGTGCGGTAACTTGTCACCGCGTTGGCTCCCCCGAGCCCAGGATAAGGCGTTCCCCGGCGAGCAGCGCGGAACGGTTTGCGAAAAAATAGAAAGCGGCGACAAGTCGCCGCACTCCAAAGGGCGGTGACTCGTCACCGCGTTGGCTCTCCGGCGCCCCGGGAAGTGCGCTCCGCAGCCGGTTTTTCTTGACCACACGCGTTCACCGCGATCGTGGCCGATTGCTTTCGGGCATCGTCGTGAATAGACTAGGCAAAGCAGGAAGACTTTCCTGTCGGGCACGAGTGGCGGTGTACGGGTGGACAGAACCAGGGAGCTTGGCATCCTTTCGCGCGGCGTGTTCTGCCCACGAATCTCGTCCCGTTTTCGGAACAAACCGCACATTCGTTGCAACCCGCAAAGGCAGGAACTTCCGAGATTCACTGGGGTTTACGTGGCAGACGGGACTTCAGTGGCCGTACTTTTGGTTGGGCTCCACTGAGTGTCTGTTCGCGGCGAGCTTACTCCCCCACCTTATCCACGCAGGGTACTGATGACCACTCGCTTCCGCCTCCGGCCCATTGCCTGCCTGTCACAAGTCCTTTCCTTCATTGCCGTATTCGCTGGCAGCGTGGCGGACGCGCGGCCGGCGCATGCCCAGCTGCTTCGACGGCCCGTCGCGTTACGCCACGCGCGCATCATGACGATGGACGGAGCGGTCATTGAGGACGGAACGTTGCTGATTCAGGGCGACCGGATTGCGGCTGTCGGCGCGACGGTCAAGCCGATCTTCACGGACGGGAAGTTCTCCGGGACCGAGCCGTCAGCCGTGGTGCTCGTGTCGTTCCCGCTGGCCTACCTGATCGCCAGCTTCTTCCTCATGAGCGCGATCGCGCACTTCCTCGCGGGCTGGCCCCTCCGGGCCCGCTACGGCCTGGCTCCGCCCCGACATGAACCCGCTCCGCTGCGTAGAGTACGCGTTCTCGTCCAGGTGCATGATCGTGGCGAATCGCGTACATCCAGCTACATGAACCAGTTCACGGCGCTCGTCGCGATCGCCGGTGTGACGCCGCGATTGAACCTGTTCGGCTGGACATCGAGGCTACCAAGAACGAAGGCCGCGACCAGCCACGACTCGAACGCTTCATCTTCGGCTGCGTCGCCGGATCATCCCGTCGATCACGATCTTCTCGGTCGTCTGGCGTTAGTCGCCCAGGAAGGCTGCCGCAGAGTTCGCCGTCCCCACGTTCGTCTACGTCATCATCGGCGGCCTGTTCGTCGCCTTCGACATCTTCGCGATCACGATGGTCCTCCAGTACCGGAAGGTCGGCCGCTGGCGCGAGTACCTGTACGGCGAGAAGACGTACATGATCCTCAGCCTCGTCGCGAAGTCACTCCTCGCCTGGCAGCTCTTGTCGGGCACGCTGCGCCCTGACCACGCTGCGCCCTGACGGGTCACCTGCTGGACGAAAGGGCCCCGGAGCCATCGGCTCCGGCCCTTTCGTCCTCCTCGGTCGCCCTTCGTCAGGCTGGCTGCGTAGCCCTCGGCGTCGTCCTCCGCGAACCCACCGTGGTAGCCGGCGTCGTCGGCGCGGCGGATCGGCGGACTGCGGGACGACCGGCCCCGGTTGCAGCCCGCGGAAGTCGTCGAGGCGCGTCCAGCCCCGGTCCGCGTTCCGGTCGAGGAACTCGGCCATGCCCGGTCGTCAGGTCCGCGGATCACGTTGGGCCCGATCGCGTGGTCGAGCATCGCCGCCGTCGCCACCTGGACCGTCCCGCAGCCGAGCAGGAAGTAGTTGAGCGCGTGGTCGAACGTGGAGATCCCGCCGATGCCCGAGAACGCCCGGTCCGGGAACGCCTGCGGTCATCTCGGCCATCTTGGCCAGCGACTGGGGCAGGATCGCCGGCCCGCCCAGCCCGCCCGACGAGACGTAGCCGTCGACGTTGACCTCGAACTCGAGCGTGTCGGGGTCGATGAGCGGCAGCGACGGGAACGTGTTCGAGGACGAGATCGCGTCGGCGCCGCCGAGGAACGTCGCCCGCGCCTCCTCCACGATGTTCGCGGTCGCCGGGGTCAGCTTCACCCAGACCGGGACGCGCGCGACCGCCTTGACGGCCTGGGTCGAGACGGAGCAGAGGACCGGGTCCTTGCCCACGTTCGCGCCCATGTCGACGCGGTCCATGTGCGGGCAGGAGAAGTTCAGCTCGATCGCGTCGACGCCGGCGTCCTGGACGCCCTGGACCAGCGTCTGCCAGTGCTCGAGCTCCTTGTCGGTGCCGGAGCCGGCCATGATCGAGGCGACGAGGACCCGGTTCGGCCAGGCGCGCTTGATCGCCTCGAGCCGCGGCACCCACCAGTCGAGCGGCTTGTCCGAGATCAGCTCCCAGTTCCACGACGCCATGAGCGTCGGTGTCGGGGCGCTTGGCCATCGAGACCCGCGAGCCGCCGTCGTCGATCCGCAGGAACTTCGTCTTCGGGCCGCGGCACGTTGACCACCGGGTGGAGCCCGATCGTCTTGGTGACGACCCCGCCCCAGCCGGCCTCGTAGGCCCGGATGATGTTGCTCTCGGACTCGGTCGGCGGCGCGGACGCGAGCAGGAACGGGTTCTCGAACCGGATGCCCGTGAAGACGGTCGACAGGTCGGCCACTGGGCGTGTCCTCCTGGCGCAGCGGGGATGCTGGCGACGCTGCGAGGGCCGCAGGTTGCGGCCGGTGTGCCCGAGAGGATAGGCGCCGGGAGTCAAATCCCGCTGCGAGGTCCGCCGGGCAGCTGCAAGGTCCGCCGGGCATCGGCCGCTGGCGATACGCTGGCGGTGCGCGCCCCGTCCCGCCACCTCAACAACGGAGAGCCCGATGGAATACCGCAGGCTTGGCAAGACCGGGCGCGACGTCAGCGTCATCGGGTTCGGGGCGTGGGCGATCGGTGGGGACTGGGGCCGGGTCGACGACGCGCTCAGCCTGCGCGCACTGCACGCCGCCGCGGACGCCGGCATCACACTGTTCGACACGGCCGATGTGTACGGCGACGGCCACAGCGAGCGGCTGATCGGACGCTTCCTCCGGGAGCGCAGCGGCGAACCACTGTTCGTCGCCACGAAGATGGGGCGGAGGGCGCCCCTGGACCCGGCCAGCTACACCCCCGAGGCGTTCCGGGCCTGGGTGGACCGGAGCCGCGAGAACCTGGGCCATGGACCGCCTGGACCTTGTGCAGCTCCACTGCCTGCCGACCGCGACCTACTACCGGCCCGAGATCTTCGCCGCCCTCGACGACCTGGTCGATGCCGGGGCGATCGCCGCCTACGGCGTGAGCGTCGAGAAGGTGGAGGAGGCGCTCAAGGCGATCGAGTTCCCGGGCATGGCCAGCGTGCAGATCATCTTCAACATGTTCCGCCAGCGCCCTGCGGAGCGCTTCCTCGCCGAGGCGGCGCGTCGCGACGTTGGCGTGCTGGCCCGGGTCCCGCTCGCGTCGGGCCTGCTCGCGGGCAGGCTGACGCCGACGACCGCGTTTGAGGCGTCGGATCACCGCCGGTTCAACCGCCATGGCGAGTCGTTCGACGTCGGGGAGACGTTCTCCGGCGTGGACTACGAGACCGGCCTGGCCGTGGCGGAAGAGCTGCGCGCGCTCGTCCCCGACGGGGTCTCGATGGCGCAGCTGGCACTGCGCTGGATCCTCATGCACCAGGGCGTGACGGCCGCCATCCCGGGCGCGAAGACGCCCGTGCAGGCGCGGGCGAACGCGGCCGCCGCGGACCTGGCGCCGCTGCCCGAAGCCACGATGGCACGCGTCGCCGAGCTCTACGAGACGCGCATCAAGCCCCTCGTCCACCAGCGCTGGTAGGGAGACTCCTCGCCATGGCCATCATCTACCGTGTCCCCGGCGCCGTCCTCACCGAGCGTGAGCACCGCGTCCCGCTGGACCACGCCCGGCCCGACGGCCCGTCGATCACGGTCTTCACCCGCGAGATTGCGGACCCGGGCGGCCTGGATCGCCCGTACCTCGTGTTCCTCCAGGGAGGCCCGGGGTACGAGGCCGCGCGCCCGACCAGCCCGCCGTCGGGCTGGATGAAGCGGGCGCTCGCGGAGTACCGCGTCCTGCTGCTCGACCAGCGCGGCACCGGCCGGTCCACCCCCGTCGGTCCGGTCATCCCGGGCGAGACCGCCGAGGATCAGGCGGCATACCTGACCCTCTTCCGGGCGGACTCGATCGTCCGGGACGCGGAGTGGATCCGCCGCGAGCTCGGCGTAGACCGCTGGAGCCTGCTGGGCCAGAGCTTCGGCGGCTTCACCTCGCTCACGTACCTGTCCATCGCACCTGAAGGCCTGCGCGAGGCGCTCATCACGGGCGGGCTGGCGCCGATCACGAACCGGCCGGTCGATGACGTCTACGGCGCCACGTGGGAGCGCCTCCGCGAGGCCAACCACCGCTACTTCGCGCGCTACCCGGACGACCGCGCCCTCGTCCGGGAGACCCATCGCCGCATCGAGGCGGAGGATGTGCGCCTCCCATCCGGCGACCGGCTCTCCATCCGCCGGTTTCGCCAGATGGGCATGTGGCTGGGCAGCTCGGCCGGTTTCGAGCTCCTCCACCACGTCCTGGAGCTCCCGTTCGGCTCTTCCGCGTTCCTGCACGATGTCGAGGACTCGGTCCGGTGGAGCCGCAACCCGCTCTACGCCACCCTGCACGAGTCCTCCTACGCGGACGGCGGCCCCACGCGCTGGTCCGCGTACCGGCTCACCCCGGACTGGCTCGAGGGCTCCGAGGCGTTCACCGCAGAGCACGTCTTCCCGTGGATGTTCGAGGAGTGCGGGCTCCTCCGGCCGCACCGGGAGGTTGCAGAGCTGCTGGCGGAGCACCCCTGGCCGCGCCTCTACGACGAGGCCCGCCTGGCACGGAACGAGGTGCCCGTGGCCGCCACGATCTACGTGGACGACCTGTACGTGGAGCGAGCCTTCGCCGAGGAGACGGCGGCCGGCGTCCGCGGGCTGCGACCGTGGATCACGAACGAGTACGCCCACAACGGCCTCCGCGCGGACGGGGAGCGGGTCCTGGGACGGCTCATCGACCTCGCCCGCGGGCGCGCCTGACGGCACTCCCGAAGGGCGCGCCTGACGGCAAGCCAGGGGGTGTCCTCCGGCCCTTGCCCGCCGCGACGCCGGCTGCGAGGCTCGGCACGGACCTTCACCACGCGGACCATTACCACCCGATACGAGAGGAGTCGAGATGGGCTACGTCGACCACATCACTGACCGAGCCAGGGAGAACGCCACTTTCCGCACCGTGCTGGCAACCGGCCCGCATAGCCAGGTCGTGGTCATGAGCATCCCGCCCGGTGACGACATCGGGGCGGAGGTGCACGATGACGTGGACCAGGTTCTCGTCATCGTCTCCGGTCACGCGGAGTCGGTGCTCGGCGACGAGCGGACGGCGATCGGGCCCGGCTGGCTGGTCCAGGTGCCGGCGGGGACCTGGCACGACATCGTGAACACCGGCGAGGATGACCTCCGCCTGTACACGGTGTATGCCCCGCCGCAGCACGCCCCGGGGACGGTCCACCAGACGAAGGAGGACGCCGAGGCCGCGGAGGCCGCCCACTAGACGCCCGCCCTGACCGGCGGCTCCGGGAATGCGCGCAGCGCGCGGGGCCGCCGGGACTCATCCTGTACGCGTGAACCCACGGGACCCGGAGAAGCTCACCCGCAACCCGGATATCGCGCTGCTGTTCGCGACGCGCATCCTGCGCATGTTCGGGTACGGCTTCCTGGCCGTCGTGCTGGTGCTGTACCTCGCGGCGATCGGGCTGTCCGGCGGCGAGGTCGGCCTGCTGCTGGGCCTGACGCTCCTCGGTGACGCCCTCGTCTCGCTCTGGCTGACCACCCACGCGGACAGGATCGGACGGCGCCGCGTCCTGATCGTCGGGGCGATCCTGATGCTCCTCGCGGGGTTCGCGTTCGTCGCCACGCCCGTGTTCGCCGTGCTCCTCGTCGCGGCTACCATCGGCGTCGTCAGCCCGAGCGGCAACGAGGTGGGCCCGTTCCTCGCGGTCGAGCAGGCGTCCCTGGCGCAGCTCGTGCCCGCACGGGAGCGGACCGGGCTGTTCGCTCGGTACCAGCTCGCGGGCTCGTTCGCGACGGCCGCCGGGACGCTGGCGGGCGGCCTGGTGTCGCAGCTGGCGATCAACGGCGGGGCGATCCCGGCGGATGCCTACCGGGTCGTGATCCTCGGGTACGCGATCGCCGGGGGCGCGCTGGCGGTGCTGTTCACGCGCGTGTCGCCGAGCGTGGAAGTGCCCCCGATGGACGTTGCCGACCAGACCATCCGGGACCGCCTGGGCCTGCATCGCTCGCGGGGCGTCGTCCTGCGGCTGTCGGCCCTGTTCGCGCTGGACGCCTTCGCCGGCGGGTTCGCCATCCAGGGGTTCATCGCGTTCTGGTTCAACAGGCAGTACGGCGTGGACCCGGGCGCGCTGGGGGTGATCCTCTCGGCGGCCAACGTCCTCGCCGGGTTCTCCGCCCTTGCCGCGGGTCGGCTGGCGGCCCGCTTCGGCCTGGTCCGGACGATGGTCTTCACCCACCTCCCATCCAACATCCTGCTGATGCTCGTCCCGCTCATGCCAAACCTGCCGCTCGCCGTGGTCATGCTCCTGGCGCGCTTCGCGATCAGCCAGATGGACGTCCCGACGCGCCAGTCCTACACCATGGCGATCGTCGCCCCGGACGAACGGTCCGCCGCGGCCGGGGTGACGGGCATCGCACGGAGCCTGGGCGTTGCGGCCGCGCCGCTCATCGCCGCGCCGCTGTACGCGAGCGTCGCCCTGACCGGGCTCCCGTTCCTCATCTCGGGCGGACTCAAGGTGGTCTACGACCTGCTGCTCTACCGGAGCTTCAAGCGCGTCCGGCCGCCGGAGGAGATGCCGGTCTGAGCGCCGCGTCGGCTCCGGCCGGTTCCCGCCGGTCCCGTCAGCCGGACTGAATGCACGCTCTGCCCGCCGGTGGTGCATGATCGCGCCGCGGTCATGATCGCGGCCCCGTGCAGCGGCACCCGCCACAGGCTTGAGGTTGGACCCGATGGACAAGAAGGCGAAGACACCCAAGAAGCCGAAGAGCGCGACGCCGAAGCCCAAGGCCTCCTAGGCCGAACCGTGGGCGACCGGGAGCGCGAGGTGCGCGAGGGGGCCGGCGCCCGCGGGCCCCTGCTCGACCCGGTGGGACCGCCCGACGCGATGGGCATGCCGCGGTTCACCGGGCCGGAGACGTTTGCGCGCCTGCCGCGACTGGATGGGGTAGGGACTGCCGCGGTGGCGGCGGCCGGCGTCCCGTTCGACGCCGGCGTCTCGTACCGGAGCGGGGCGCGGTTCGGCCCGGTAGCGATCCGGGCCAGTCGTTCGCCCGCGGTCGTGGGTCAGGTCAGGGGGTGACGAGGCCCCAGGTCGCCCCTGTTGCTGCTCCGCCGGTCGCCTCACCGGGCGAGGCTACGGGAGACGCACCGGGTGACGCCGCGGGGGACGTGCCCGGCGAGGGGGACTCGAACAGGTACTTGAACTCAGAGCCGTTGTGGCAGACCCAGCAGTTGTCGCGGCCCTTCATGTCCTCCGGCAGCGGTGCGTGCTTGTCGACACCATGGCAGGTGGTGCAGGGCTGGTCGCCGCCCATGTGCTCCGGGCGCATCGGGGCGAGCGTCGAACCCGTGGTGGCGGCCTGGTCGGACACCTGGTGGCAGACCAGGCAGTCGTCCCTGTGCAGGCTGGAGTGGCCCGGGGCCGTCTGGACGAGCCCGTCGAGCTTGTGGCAGGCAGTGCAGTCCCGGAATCCCCAGAGGGGGTGGGCGAGCTTCGGGATTGGCCTGGTGCCCACGGTCCCGGCCGTCGTGACGTGACAGGCGTCGCAGTTGGCGTCCTTGGGCATCTGGATGCCGATCGGCGAGAGTGCCATCCCGGATCCCGGCGTGGGCTGCGGGGTCGCGGACGGGGTCGCGGACGGGGTCGGGTTCACGAAGGCGGTCAGGCCGCCGACGTCGGGTAGCGCCACGAGGAGGAGGAAGCCGGCCACGACGAGGATCCCGACGGCCAGCGCGGCGACCGTGATGCCGAACCCGTGACGGGCGACGGTCCTGACGATCATGACTCCACCCCCAACATGATGGCCGCGATCTCTTCGGGGACCGCCGGGACGCACTCGACCGCCTGATCGTCATGATCGTGGGCCGCGTCGTGGTGGCGCACCCACGGCCAGTTGATCCCGACGTGGACGTCCGTCTCACCCATGTCCAGGTACCGCTCGGCGAGCGTGTAGGTGAAGGCGAGGAAGCCGAGGGCACCGACGAAGATCGCCAGCTCGACGGCGCTCGGCGAGTACTCGGCGTACGGGTAGGAGACCGTCCCGGCCACCGTCGTGATGGGGGCGATCTGCCCGGCGGCCACGAACAGGAACCGGTCCAGCGCCACGCCGGTCAGGACCAGGATCGAGGCTGCGAACGTGCCGGCCGGCGTCCGGGTCATCGGCATGGCGACCAGCAGGGCCGGCATCACGAGCCCGAGGATCACCCGGCCGCCCCAGAACTGGAACGCCAGCGGGCCGCTGACCAGGGCGATCGTCGCCTCGCGGAGCCCTGGGGTCGTCCCGGCGAGCCCGGCCGCGATCTGGCGGATCACCAGCAGCGACACGATCGCGAGGCCGATCCCCAGCAGGAGGCGCACGGACGGCAGCGCGATGGACGCGGAGCGCTCGAAGTCGGCGAGCCGGAGCCGGTGGACCACGTAGAACACAATGCCCAGGAGGGCGGTCCCGGCGAGGAACGCAGAGGCGACCATGAGGATCGGCGTGAACGGGCCATGCCAGAACGGCTTGGCCGCGATGACCCCGAACACGGCACCCAGGGTGGCCGGTGCCAGGATCGCGATGCAGGCCGCCACCGTGCAGGCCCACTGGTGGATCTTCGGATGGTCGGTGAACATGCTCCAGACCTCGACCAGGAGCACCACCAGGTACCCGCCGTAGAAGACGCCCATCCACCACATCGGCGAGGACGGCGACGGGACGAGCACGGCGCCCAGGACCATCCGGATCGGGTAGTGCAGGTCCAGCGCGATGATCCCGAACGCGGTGGTGAGGCTCAGCACGGCGAGGATCGCGTGGCGCTTCTCGAACGGGCGGAAGCGCTCGATCCCGAACACGGTGCCCAGCGACGAGGCCAGGCACAGGCCGCTGGTCATGATCGCGAAGAAGGCGTAGCCCACGATCAGGAGGCCCCACTCGAAGCTCGGCGTCGTGCCGAACACCTCCCATCCGGGGGGAAGGGCGAGGAGCGCGCCAACCGCACCGACGGCCATGGCACCCAGCAGGATGCCGAACCAGATCCGGAGGCCGGTCGGCATCGAGCGGACCTCGTTGAGCACGGCCGAGGAGGCGGCGCGGGGTCCGATCGGGACGGTGCGCCCGCCGAGGGTCAGGGTGTGTCCAGGGGCATGCATCGCTCAGGCCTCCTCGACCGACGGGCCCAGGTAGAGCACGCGAGGATTGGTGCCGTACTCGGGGTTGAGCTGCTGTGGGGACCGCTCGCGGACGATCCTGGCGATCTCGCTTGTCTCGTCGGCGGCGTCGCCGAACTTGCGGGCGCCGACGGGGCAGATCTCGACGCAGGCCGGGAGCTGGCCCTGGCTGATGCGGTGGTAGCACCAGGTGCACTTGTCGGCGACGCCCGGCGTGTCGTTGGGGGCGTTCTCGCCGGCCGGGACCAGGTAGCGGGCACCGTACGGGCAGGCCACGACGCAGTAGCCGCAGCCGATGCACCGGCGGCTGTCCACCAGGATCACGCCGTCCTCGGTCTTGTAGGTCGCACCCACCGGGCAGACACCGGTGCAGGGGGACTCGACGCACTGCATGCACAGGCGCGGCTCGAAGTGCGAGGCTGTCACGGCCTTGCCGGCCGCGCCCGGTGCGGTTGACTCGGGCGGGAAGCCCTCGATGCCGGCGTTCGGCGAGTCGACGTAGAGCGCGCCGTCTTCCGTGACCGTGTGGCGCTCCACCCAGGTCCGGGTGAACCCCGCCTCCTCGGGAACGTTGTTCTCTTCCTTGCACGCCACCACGCAGAGGCCGCAGCCGATGCAGGACGCAGTGTCGACCACGAACGTCCACTGCTTGGTCGCCGGGTCGTAGGTGCTGGCGATCGGGCTGGCCGCGTCGGACGCGTCCTCGAAGACGGGGACGAAGCGCGAGATGACCGCGGCGCCGACCAGGCCACCCGCGATCGCGAGGCCGAAGCCGAGGAACGCGCGCCGGCTGGTGGAGGCGGCGGTGATGGCCGGGGCGAGCTCGTCCAGCGGGACCAGGTACGCACGATCCGGCGTCTCGGCAGCGGCGGGTTCGGTCGTCGTCGGCATGGGTTCGATGGCGGCCGTCGGGTGGGTTCGCGGCGGCCGGGGTGGCCCCGTCGTTCGGCTGCTCTGTCATTCGGTCGCCCCAGGGTCTTCGGCCGGACCGCGGCCCGCGGCATGGCAATCCAGGCAGGGCTTGTCGTCGGACGTGCCGGCGGGGTGGCGCTGGTTCCGGGACTTGAAGCCCTCCGGGCCGTGGCAGGTCAGGCAGGGCGGCAGCTTCGCGAGCGGGTGCTCCACCACCGGCGGCCGGTTCGCGATCGCCGTATGCGGATCGTGGCAGGCGAGGCAGTTGGAGACGTAGTGCTCGCTCGGGATGATCCCGCGGAGGCCCGCGGGTCGACCCACCGCCTGGACGTGGCAGCGGATGCAGACCTCGTCGGTCGGGACGGCGATCTTCACCGTCGCGGCGTTCGGGTTGTCGCTTTCGAGGGTGTGCTCCAGGAGGGCACCGTGGCAGCTCTGGCAGCCGATGCCGGCGTGGGTCTTGCTGGCCAGCTTCGCGGCCTGCGGCTCGTGGCAGCTGGCGCAGGTGGACGAGCTGGCGAACGTGAGCTCGAGGGCCGCCGCCTCCTCCGCGTGAGAGTCGTGATCGACCGTGAAGTTGAGGTAGGGAGACCAGGCCATCGCCGCGCCCACGAACATGACGACCGAGAGGGCGACGGCGCCGGCGAGGATGCCGACGACGGCGAGGATGCCGCCGCGCCGGCTGCGCGGCCGGACGGAGCTCCAGAAGCGGCGGAGCCGCAGCGGCGTCTTCACAGCGTGGAGGGGTTGAGCAGTCCGCGACGGACCGTGTAGCGGAGGAGTTCGACCCGGTCGTGCAGGCCCAGCTTCTCCATCAGGTTCGCGCGGTTGTAGTGGACGGTCTGCTCGGAGAGGCGCAGCGAGCGTGCGATGTCGCGGTTCGTGTGGCCCATCGCGGCGAGGAGCAGGATCTGGCGCTCGCGGTCCGAGAGGTTCTCGTACGGGTCGTCGATCCCGGCGTCCGGGCTGCGGCGGACATACGTGTTGATCATCCGGGTGACGATCGTCGGGCTCACGTAGGTATGGCCCGCGGCGACGCTCCGGACCGCGGCGACCACGTCGGTGTCCTGGGCCTCGCGGGTGAGGAACCCGTTGGCGCCGGCCTTGAGCGCGACGGAGAACTGCTCGGTGGCACAGCGGCAGTCGAGGGCGATGATCTTGGCGTGGGGGCTCGCAGCCCGGAACGCCTCGATGGCCTCGTAGGTCCCACAGCCGGATCCGCCGATGCCCTCGCACTCCAGCACGATCACGTCGGCGTTGCTGGCCCGGGCCTCGTCGGCGATGGACTCGCGGCTCGTCGCCTCGGCCACGACGCTCATGTCCCGCTCCTGGTCGATCACGGCCCGGAACGCGGTGCTGAGCATCGGGAAGTCGACGATCGCGAGCATGACCCCAAGGCGCGCCGTCTCGGCGCCCCCGTCGGGCTTCGTCTCGCGGGTGGTGGTCATCGGATGGTCCCGCAACTCAGCGCGGCTGGGTGCCGGGGGTCTGCGGCCGGCTCGTGGGGGTCTGCGGCTGGCCGGCCTGGGCCTGCGCGTCGCCGACGTCCTCGCGGCCGTGGTGCCGGATGAGGACGGCCCAGCCGAACGGCATGGCCAGCATGAACACGGTGATCAGGGCGGCGCCGACGACAACGGCCTCCTTGCCCAGGGCGAACAGGAGCAGGTAGAGGACCACGAAGGCGATGGCTGACCCGCACCAGAGGGTCAGGGTGACGAGGCCCAGCCAGGCGGCGATGCGCGCACCGCGCCCGCCCTTGGACCCATAGGCGAACCAGGCGACGACCCCGACGATGCCCTCCACGAGGATGAGCATCGGCACGATCAGCGCGATGTCCTCGGTGAGTTCCTTGATCAGCATCTTCAACTCTCCGCCGTCGGTCGACTCTGATACCGGTCGATGTGAGTCATCCTCGCCCGGCAGGGCGGCGCCTGGACAGACACATGGGGGTCACGCCAAACCAGCGTCGGTGCCCAACTGGACCAACCGTCGCAGGGATTGCGGCAACGAGCGTCGTGAGCGGTCGACGGGCGTCGCCCAGGACACCTCACGCGCGTTGCCTGAAGGGCGACGGGCGTTTGACATCGGGCGACGGGCGTCGGTTCGGCCCGGACGGTCGTTGGTTTCGTGCTCGCGAGGCGAAGGGCGAAGATCACCTGGGCCCGGTGCGGGGGCTGATCGCTGCGGCCCCGTGCACGTCCGCCTGGAGCGTCTCGCCCCGGTCCAGCCGGATCACCCGCCGGTCGGTCACGATCGCCGTGATCAGCGCGGCCGGGGTCACGTCGAAGGCCGGGTTGAGCGTGCGGGTTCCGGCCGGCGCGCTGCGGACGCCGCGGAAGGTCGTCACCTCGTCCGCGCCACGCTCCTCGATCTCGATGTCGTCCCCACTCGCGGTCGCCATGTCCAGCGTCGATTCCGGCACGACCACGACGAACGGGACCCTCGCGTGGCGAGCGGCGAGCGCGAGGGCAAAGGATCCCACCTTGTTCGCGGTATCGCCGCAGCGCGTGATCCGGTCCGCGCCGATCAGGATCACGTCCGCGAGCCCGCGCGCGAGGATCGAGGCGGCGGCAGAATCCACCAGGAGGCGGAACGGCGCCCCCATGCTCGCCAGTTCCCAGGTGGTCAGCCGGGCGCCCTGGAGCAGCGGACGCGTCTCGAGCGGCAGCGCCTCTTCCAGGAGACCCCGGGCGTGCAGCTCGCCGATCACGCCCAGGGCCGTGCCCCGCTCCACGGCCGCGAGGGCGCCGGTGTTGCAGATGGTCATGGCGCGGATCCGCGGTCGGGCGACGAGCGAGCGGACGAGGTCCGCGCCGAGGTTGGCCATCGAAGCGCAGGCCGCGATGTCCTCGTCACGGATGCGGAGCGCCTCGTCCAGGACGGCCACGGGACCGTCCGCCAAGCGGGCCAGTGCGCGGTCCACGCCCCAGGCCAGGTTCACGGCCGTCGGCCGCGCGGCGCGGAGGCGGGCGGCTCCCTTGCGCACGGCCGCCTCGTCGCCGGGGCTCGCGGCGGCAAGCAGGGCAACTCCCAGCGCCCCGGCCACGCCCAGCGCCGGGGCCCCACGGACCGCGAGGCATGCGATGGCGTCGATCAGCTGGCCGAGCGCGCTGACTCGCAGGACGACGAGGTCGTCCGGGAGGCGGGTCTGGTCGATGAGACGGATCTCACCCTCGACCCAGTCGATGGTTCGCATGGCCGCCATCTTCGCAGGTGGTGCTCGCCGGAACCAAGGGCAGGTTGCATGGCTGGTCGCACCACGCGACCGACCGCCGTCGATGGGAAGCCCGCCCGGGCATCCATCCCGGGACCCTTGTCCCGGTCATTCGCGCGTTGGCAGGGTCCAGGGCGTGACAAATGGGCCCGTGCCCGGCCCTCCGCCCCCGGTAGAGTGAACATGTGGACTGCATCGTATTGGTCAAACAGGTCCCGGACGTCTCGAACATCCCGGAGGACGCCTGGGACCGGGAGAAGGGCACCCTACGCCGAGGGATGCTCGACAGCATCCTGAACCCCCTGGACCTGCACGCTCTCACGTTCGCGGACCGGCTGAGCCGCGCGGGCGGGCCCGGGCGGGTCGTCTTCCTCACCATGGGGCCGCCCCAGGCCCGCGAGGTGCTGGTGGAGTGCCTCTCCAGGGTGCCCGGCGAGGCCGTGCTCCTCACGGACAAGGACTTCGCCGGTGCCGACACCGGCGCTACCGCCTACTCGCTGGCCAAGGCGATCCGGCGCATCGAGACCGAGATGTTCGGTGGCAGCCGGGACTACTTCATCGTGTCCGGCATGCAGTCGGTGGACGGCGACACTGCGCAGGTGCCGCCGCAGATCGCGGAGGACCTCGGGATCGACCACATCGCCTACGCGAAGGGCATCGAGATCGAGCCTCAGGTCGTCATCCGGCGGATCGCGTCGGAGGGCATCGAGGACGTCCGGCCGCTGCGGCTGCCGGTCCTCGTCACGGTCACGGCCTGCACGGATCCCCTGTACCGGGGGTTCGCCCGCACCCGGGACGCGCGTTCCGCGCCGCTCCACGAGTGGAGCGCGAAGTCCGTTGGTGCGGATCCGTCCCGGACCGGGCTCAGGGGCTCCTGGACGCAGGTGTACCGCCTGTTCTCGCCGTCCGAGGACCGGCCCAAGACGTGCGAGTTCATCCGCAACCCGTCGGAGCTCATCGGCAAGGTCGCCGCCCGCTACCAGTCTGCGGAGCCAGGGGCCGGGCCCGAGGCCGACGAGGTCTACCAGCTCGACGGCAAGGAGCCCACCTACCACGGCGAGTTCTGGGTCTTCGCCGAGCGCGAGGGTGACGGCATTCGCTCCGTGTCGCTGGAGCTGCTGGGCAAGGCGCGCCGCCTGGCCGACAGCCTGGGCGAGAAGGTCGGCGCCGTGCTCCCGTGCGAGACCGCAGGGGACCGGCCCGCGCAGCTGATCGCCGCCGGCGCCGACGTCGTCTACGTCCTGGAGCATCCGCTCCTCGCCGGGTTCGACCCCCTCGGGTACAAGAAGGCGATCGCCACGCTCGTCGCGGCGAAGCAGCCCCAGGTCATGTTGTTCGGGGCCAGCCCTCTCGGCCGTGAGCTCGCCCCCCGCGTCGCGTACGCATGTCGGTCCGGGCTCACCGCGGACTGCACCCGTCTCGAGATCGGCGACTTCTCGAAGGGCACCACCAACCTCACCGCGATCCTGAAGCAGACGCGCCCGGCCCTTGGCGGCAACGTCATGGCGACCATCATGACCAAGGACTCGCCCGGCCAGATGGCCACCGTCCGGCCCGGCGTGTTCAAGGTCCCACCGCCAGACCCCGAACGGACCGGCGAGGTGGTCCAGTTCCCGGTCGAGCTGAGCGCGGAGGACCATGGCCTCGAGGCCGTGCCGGTGAAATCCTTCGCCACCAAGGTCTCGATCCGGGACGCGGAGATCGTCGTTGCCGGCGGGCACGGGTTCCGCTCTCGCGCGGACTTCGACACGTACCTCCAGCCGCTCGCGACGGGCCTCGGCGCCCTGCTGGGCGCGAAGACCAAGGTCGCGGCCTCCCGCATGGCGGTGGAGGACGGCTTCACCACCCACGACTACCAGGTCGGCCAGACGGGCCAGACCGTCCAGCCGCGGCTCTACGTCGCGATCGGCATCTCCGGCGCCGTGCAGCACATCACCGGCATGCAGGGTTCCGAGATCGTCGTGGCCATCAACAAGGACCCGAAGGCGCGGATCTTCAACTACGCGGACTTCGGCATCGTCGGGGACATCGAGACGGTCGTCCCGGACCTGATCCGTGCGACGGAGGGAAAGGCATGACCGCCCCGATCGACGTCCTGATCGTGGGTGGCGGTCCGGCTGGCCTCGCCACCGCGATCCGCCTGCGGCAGCAGCTCGCCGCGGCCTCGCGGGAGGCCTCCGTCGTCGTCATCGAGAAGGCGCCCCGCCCCGGCTATCACAACCTCTCGGGTGCCTCGTTCGAGCCGGCCTGCCTGGACGAGCTGGTGCCCGGCTGGCGGGACGACCGCCGGTTCATGGAGAACGTCAGCGCGGTCGAGCGGGACGACATGTACTTCCTGCTCGGGCAGCGGGCGATCCGATTCCGGACCTCGTCGTGCCCAAGGGCATGGACCACCATGGGGACGTCACGATCTCGCTCTCGCGCCTCACCGCCTACCTCGCCGCGAAGGCCGAGGCGGCTGGCGTGGAGCTGTATTACGGGTACTCGGCCCGCACGCTCCTCGTGGAGAAGGACCGCGTGGTGGGCGTCGGTCTGGGCGAGGTCGGGCTCAGCAGCCACGGCGGCGAGAAGTCCAATCACCGGCCGGCGGAGGAAATCCGGGCCCGGGTCACGATCCTTGCCGACGGCACGCGCGGCGTCCTGTCGCAGCAGCTGCACGAGCGCTTCGGCGCCGGCAGGAACCCGCAGGTCTACTCGCTCGGCATCAAGGCGGTCGTCGCGTTCCCGGACGAGAACCCGTTCGGCCCCAACCGCGTGATGCACACGCTGGGCTATCCCAACCCGGCCAGCGTGTTCGGCGGCGGCTTCCTGTACAGCATGGGCGAGAAGCTCGTGGCGGTGGGCCTG
>CAWBGT010000028.1:0-160887 GCA_963788375.1 uncultured Chloroflexia bacterium | reverse complement strand
CTTTCAAGGAAAAATGACCTCAGTGATCCGCCGGTAGCTCTCGACCTGGTGGAGGGCGCCGACCGGCAAGGCCAGCCGTGCCGCCTCCTCGAGATCGGCCTGCGGGCGGTGTCGGCCCAGCATGCGAGCCAGGTGTCCAGCATCGATCGACGGAGGGCGACTTCCTCGACGCGGGTGAACCAGGTCGCAAGGTCAGCGAACGGATGACCCATGGCCGCATCGGACCAGTCGATCACCACGACGTCGTCGCCCGCCTGCAGGACGTTCCACGGATGGAAGTCCCCGTGCACAACCGTCGGTCCGGGGCCCAGCGACGCCAGTCGATCGCAGGCATCCTGCAGCCTCGGCGCTGCGGCACGGAACCGCGGGCCGATGTCGTCCGGGTACCCGGCGATGTACGCGCTCTCGAGGAGCGCCCCCAATGAGGCCGAGAGCGCCGCTGGTCCGCGGTCCTCGAGCACGATGCCGTCGAGGCCACCAACCGTCGCTCGCTGGATCGCTGCCAGCGCGTCGAGCGCCAGGTGCCACCGCTCTGCCGGCTGGTCGCCCACGGGCCCGCCGCCCGCATCGCGCATGAGGAGCCAGCCCTCGGCGGCATCCGCGGCGATGACGTGGGGCACCGCTCCCGGCAACGCCTGGTGGAGTGCCGCGGTGATGGCGGGTTCCGCGTCGAACACCCGGGCACATGCCTTCATGAAGGCCCGTCCGCCGGTCGTCTCGACCCGCAGCATCGCCGAGATTGGCCAGAGCTGCTCCACCGTGGGTTCGCCCCGCGCTGGCGTGCCCGCCGCCTCGAGCTGGCTGGTCATCCACCTCCGGGCGCGGTCCTCGAAGCCCGGGCGTTCCCAGCGCTGCCTGCGCGGGTCAATGACGCCGCCGGCCAACTCATCAAGCCAGCTCGCGACGTACGATCCGGCGCCAGTCCCGCCCCGAACCCCGTCCAGCCGTGGGTCGCCGAGCGGGACCCACCGGGTAGCGCCGGGAGGCTGGCCGGCGAGCGGCTCGGCGCTGACCAGGATGTCCGTTGCCCGGCCATCCAGGTCCGCGTCAATCGGCAGGACCCTGAGGATCGGGTGGGCGGCGCCGAGGTAGCTCGTGAGCAGGGCCGCGATCGGCGGGTGCGGATCGATGTCGCCAACCAGCCCCAGCAGCGGCAGGCGGATCGTGCCATCCGGTGCGGCCTCGACCAGCACGGCTTCCTGCCCGGGGTCGGAGGTGAGCAGGTGCACGGGTCGTTCAGGCGGGACGTCTGCCATGTCGATCCTGCTGGTCCAGCCGCTGCACGCCCAGATGGCTGCGGCCGGCCGAGGCCTCGAACTGTAACCGCCAGCGCTCGCTCGACGCCGGCCAGACGGCGACGTGGCTTGGCAGCCGGCCTCTAGCTAGCCTGACGGAACTCCTCGTAGCGTCTCTGCAGCCGAGCGGGATCCGGGCGCTCGAGCGCTCGTCGGGGAAGGAAGATCGGTCTCTCGTGGATCTGCTGTAGCCCGACGACCAGCATCGGCCCGTCCACCTCAGTGAGGATCGAAGGGCGGACCTCGACGACATAATCCGGACGGATCGCGAAGAAGAGTCGATCGAAAGCAGCGTGGTGCAGTTTGCACAGCGACACACCATTGCTGACGACCGGGTCCCCAGCATCGTCGCGGTCGGGGGTGATGTGGGCGGCGTCGAGGAGTTCTTCATGGTGCAGGAGGCACAGCGCGCAACGCTGCTGGTAGGCGCGGATCACTCGCTCCCGGAAGGCGACTTGGTGGACACGCTGCCTCACCGTCCTGGTCACGTATGCACGCCGTGCGTCATCCGCCTCGCCGACGGCCGGCAAGCCTGACTCGATCCTGTCGAGGGCTGTGATGTCGTCGATCTGGACGCTGAACGTCAACGTGGAGGGAGAGTCGTTGACGATGAACACCGGATATTGGGCCGCGTAGACACCTGGCTCAATTGCGACGAAGTAAACCAGTGGGACGCGATCCAGCCACGCCTGCCTCAGACCCCGATTGTCCCGGTGATTGGGATCGGTTCCTCGGTAGGCGTACTGCAGTTGCCCTCTGGCCTCGTCCCACGCATCGGGATATCGACCCTCGATCGTCGCGATCGAGATTGGCAGTTCGCAGACCGCTGGTTTCCAGATGCCCTGTGGACCCAAGAGCGGAACCCGGACGCCCTTGTAGTGAAAGTTGACAAGTTCGTCCCGCGAGAAGGTCTCTCCATGGAGGTCGCGGTGCTCGGTCAACCATTCGAAGACGGCGCGCCTAATCTCGAGGTCGGTATCGGCGGTCATTGGGTCAGGATAGGACCGTGAATCGGGACCGACATGCCCAGCCTGCAGTACCTCCGCCGCAGCGTGCCAAGCGTCTCATCGCATCCAACGTCACACCCGCTCCGGGCACATCGCCCGATAGTCGCACCACTGGCAGGACTTGCCGGGTGTGGCCGTGAACTCGCCGGCGCGGATCCGTGACACGCGGTCCAGGATCTCACCGCGGGCGGCATCCAGCTGCTCGTCGGTCCGCGTGGTGGACATCCGCTGGGCGCTCTCGGTGAAGTAGAGGGTCACGCGCTCCGGCGTGCCCAGGCCCAGGGCGTCGCGGCAGGCCAGGGCGTAGATGGTCAGCTGGAGGTTCTCGCTGACGTCCTTCTGGCTGGTGGTCCGGCCGGTCTTGTAGTCGATGACTTCGATGCCGCCGTCCGGCAGCCGGTCGATGCGGTCGATGCCGCCGTGGATCCGCACGGGCGCGCTGCCAACCTCCGGTTCCAGCACGAGCTCGAAGTCCAGCTCCTCGTGGAGGGCCTCCCCCGCCGTTGCGAGCTCGCCCTCGAAGAAGCTGTCCAGCATGGTGTCGATGCGGCGCTTGTAGGCGGCCTCGGTGGTGGCGTCGGCGAAGCCCTCGGGCTGCCAGCCCTGCGCGAACAGGCGGCCGAGGTCTTGGCGGGTGGGCATCGGCTCGCCCCGGGCCGCACGCTCGCGGCGCTCCCGGGTGAAGGCCTCGAACGCCGCGTGGGCGGTGGACCCGAACGCGAACGCGGCGACCGGCCGGGCGGGCTCCGGGATCTTGTGGACGTAGGCGAGGGCGTACTTGAGCGGACACGCCTCGAAGACCGACAGGGCCGAGTACGAGAAGTGGCCGGGCACGGGCGCCACGCGGAGCAGGTTCGCGCCGGCGCCGGTGTCCAGGGCGACGGTCCGGAAGGTGAGGGGGTCCAGGCCGGCGGCCCGTGCCTCGTCGGCGCTCATCGCCGCGGCCCGCCCGATGTCGCGCAACTGGACCTCGAACGTCTCGCGCGCGTCGGTCCCCTCGGGATCATCGGCCGCGGTGGCCTCCATCAGCCCGATGAGCTCGGAAGCCCTGAGGCGCAGGGCGAGCCGGCGCTCGCGTGCGGTCGGCAGCGGGAGCACCTGGCGGGCGGCCGCGAGGGCAGCGGCGATGGTGTCGGCGGCGGCGGTATCGGCAGCGGCGTTCCCGGCCGCGTCATCGGCGGCGCCATCGGTGGCCTCGTTGCCGGCGCCGGCCTCGTCCTCGTCGGCGGCTCCGTCCTCGTCGGCTGCCCCGGTCCCCTCCCCCGTCGCCAGCGTGCGGTCGATCACGGTCATCTCCGGCCCGCGCCCGTCCAGCAGCTCGCCCACGAAGAGGCTCTGCGGCTTCGCGGCTCCGGCCCCCCCGTGCGTGCACAGCAGCAGCCGCTCCTGCGCGCGTGTGATCGCCACGTACAGCAGTCGCCGCTCCTCGTCCGTGTGGAGGTTGCCGCCGGGCACCTGCTCCCGGAGCAGCTCGCGCGGGAACCAGCCGCTCCCCTGCTCCTTCACCGGCCACTCGCCATCCAGCAGGTCCGGCACCACGACGATCGGGAACTCCAGCCCCTTCGCCTGGTAGAGGGTCATGAGGCGCACGCCCTCCACGTCCTCGGACAGCTCCACCGATGTTGGGAGCTCGCCGCCCGCGGCCTTGAACGCCTCGAGATAGTCGATGAACCCGGCGAGGGTCCGGCCCGGGTTGGCCGCCTGCCAGTCCGCGGTGAAGCGCAGGAAGCTCGCGATGGTCACCACGGACCGCTTCGCCTCCAGCGTCCCCGCGGCGAGCAGGTCCAGCACGGTCCCGTTGAGCTCGAGGTACCGCTCCAGGATGCTGTGCGGCCCGTCACGCCAGGTCCGCGGGTTGAGCTCCTCGATCGCCGCAAGCAGGATGCGCAGCTTCGCCCGCAGGGCGGGATCAACGGTGGCCTGTCGCCGGCGGTCGTCCTCGCCGGGGGCGTCCTCGGTGGCCTCGCCGGTGTCGACCATGCGGTGGGCGGCGGTGAGCAGGTGGCTCCGGTCGAACCGGGCGTCGCGGCTGACGCGGAGGATCTCGAGGGCGTCCAGCCGCCACGGGCCGCCGGTCATCATCCGCACCAGGGCGGCGTCGTCCGTGGGATCGGCGATGGCGCGCAGGGCCTGCTCCAGGTCCCGGATCTCGGGCGTCTCGAACAGGGACAGGCCGCCGACGATGGTGAATGGGATGTCCTCGGCCTTGAGGCGGTCCACGATGAGGTCGCGGTGCTTGTGCTTGCGGTACAGGACGGCGATGTCGCTCCAGTCCCGGCCCTCGTCGTGGAAGGCGCGGATGGCGTCCACGATGGCGACGGCCTCGTCCTCGCCACCGGCGCACACGTGGAGCTCGATGGGGCTGCCCTCGGGCTTGTGGGTGGTCAGGACCTTGTCCGGCGCGAAGCGGGTCTCGTTACGGCCGATGAGCCGGTTGGCGGCGTCGAGCACGTAGCGGACGCTGCGGAAGTTCTGCTCGATGGCGAGGTGGCGCGGCGTTCCCGGCGCGGGGCCGTCCGGGTCGTGCGCGGGCGGGCGTGAGAAGCGCGTGTCGAACTCCGCGAAGGCGGCGAAGCTGGCGCCCCGGAAGCGGTAAATGGACTGGTCGTCGTCGCCCACGACCATGACGTTGTCAGGGCGGTCCGGCGTGCGGCCCAGGAGCTCGATGAGCTCGATCTGGGCGACGTTGGCGTCCTGGAACTCGTCCACCAGGATGTAGCGGTACTGGCGCTGCCATCTCCGGAGCACGTTGGGGCGGGTCTTGAACAGGCGCGCGACGAGGGCGATCTGCTCGCCGAAGTCGAGCAGGCCGCGCTCGGCGATGGTCTGCTCGTAGGCGCGGAAGACGCGGCCGATCTCCGCGAGGCGCAGCACCTCCAGGGCGGCGCCGTCCCGGACGTAGGTATCGGCGAGCTCGTCGATGCGGGCCAGCTGCTCCTCGTCCAGGCGGTTGCGGCCCACCAGGCCACCAGTGCCGATGACGTTCCGGCGGGCCTCGCGCTCCGCGGTGCGCTCGTGCTGGTCGGGGCGGACGGCGCGGGCCTGCAGGCCGGCAGCGTCGGCTCGCGAGCTCGCGCGGACCTTCGCGTAGTCGCTGCGCACGAGACGCACTGGCTCGAGGTGGCCGGTCTGCTCGAGGCGCTCCTCGGCGGCGTCGAAGCTGCCGTAGTCACGCTGGTAGACCTCGCGTTCGGTGGCCACGAAGGCGTCGAAGTCGTCCGGCCCGACCAGCTCGTCCTTGGCGCGGTTGATGAACCCCACGAGGCCGCCCAAGGACCACGCGGAGGTGCCGTGGTAGCGCAGGTCCAGGCCCGGGAAGATCTCCTTGAGCAGGAGCAGCTGGCCAACACCGTCGAGGACATCGGGGCGCTCGGGCAGGCCGGCGTCGGACGCGTTCTCGGTGAGGATCCGCTGGCAGAAGCTGTGGAAGTTGCTGACCGACATCCGGCTGCGGGTCGCGGGGCCCACGGCCTGGTCCAGGCGCTGGCCCAGCTCCGCGGCGGCCTTGACGTTGTAGGTGAGGACGAGGATCTGTTCCGGGCTCAGGGGGCCGTCGAAGGGATTGCCGTGGCGCGGGGCGGGTTCGGCGGCGGGCGGGAAGACACCTACCCCCGCGTTGCCTATCGCGGCATCAGGGGAAGGCGAAGGCGCGGGCGCGGCGCCCTTGGTCGCCAGCAGCCAGCGCACCCGCTCCACGATGACGCGCGTCTTGCCGGTGCCCGCTCCCGCGATGACCACGACGGGACCGTCGCCCGCCTCGACGATCCGGCGCTGCTCAGGCGTGAGGTCATCGGCGATCGTCCCCGGTGCCGTGATCGTCATCGCCGGCGTCCCCCCAAGTTGCGCGTGAGTCCGGGGTGAGCGTCCCGTGAGTGGGCGTCCCTACGTTCGCCCGGGTGAGCAAGCCCTGGGATCCCGAGAAGGCGGAGGCCAGCCGGCGCAAGCACGGGGTCGGCTTTCCGGAAGCCGTCACCCTGGAGGACGATCAGTTCGCATGGTGGCGAACCGATGACGAGCACTCGACGACGGAAGGACGCTTCATCGTCGTCGGCACGTCGCACGCCGGCCGGATCCTCTTCGTTGCCTGCACCAAGCGGCACGATAGAATGCGGCCAATCTCCGCACGGCGCGCCACGAAGCGCGAACGACCTGAGTACTGGATCCGACGTTGACGAGCGTGAGCTCGAGCGGCAGCGGTTCGTGATGCCGGGCCGGGTTGCCGGCCGGATGGTCGACGGCGTCGACATCATCATTGATGAGGTGCCAGCGGGCAGGATGGCTCCCCGCTGGATGCGCAAGCTCGCGTCGCTGGGGTACGACCCAAACGTCGAGGGGCCGGTCTTGTACACGGTCGATGTCGCCGGCACGCTGGTGGCCCCGAACCTGCCTGACGTTCGTGCCGCCCTCCTCGTCGCCCGCGGGGCGGTCGAAGCCGGCCACAGCCCCCACGAGGTCGAAGTGCGCGCGGTCACGCGGTCCGGGCGCAGCATCTCGGTCGTCACCGGGAACCCGGTTGTCGGGATGGCCATCGGGGCCATCGAGGACCCGCCGATCACCATCATCGAGGGACCGTCCGTGCTGCCCGAGTACCCGCCGGGCGAGGAGCCTCCGAAACGCAAGCGGCGGCGGCGCCGGCGGCGATGAACCGGTGTCCGCCATGCGAGCGGGCCCCCAACGGCGTCACCTGGCCGCGCACTAGTAGCGGTACAGGGATGCCACGAAGGGCACCCGGTTGTAGAGCATCAGGCCCAGCGGCAGGGTGATGATCAGCACCACCAGCGCGAAGCCGATGCTCATGACGAAGGCCGAGGCCCACCAGCCCACGAAGATGAACCACAGGCCGCGGATCCACCACGGCTGCTGGGCGATGGGCACGGACACGCTGATGCCGCCTCGGGTGCCGTCGCTCCACGTGGTGTAGGTCTCGGTCCGCGGGCGCAGCGTCAGGATCGTGGGGATGCGGTTGATGAGCCAGATCCCCAGCGGCAGGCCGAGGATCGTGATCATGGCGACCCAGGCGACGACCGACGTGATCCCCGTCAGCCACCAGCCGACGAACACGAACCACAGCGCCCGGACCAGCAGGCCTGGACCGCGCTTCGCCTCGTGCACGGTCACGGTCACGGGGGGCGGCGGCACCACCGGCACGTTCGGCGGGGGCACCGTCGGCACGATGGGCGGAGGGACCTGGTTCGGGGGCGGCACGGCGGGCCCCGGAGGCGGCGTCGATGGTTCCGTCACGCGAGGCCTCCCCGCGGTTCGATCTGGGTCATGTGCCCCGCATCCTCCGGCATCCGCGTGACAGGTTGGGTGTCAATCATCGGAGCATGGCCGCCGCGGTGCCGGGTGACCCGGCGTCGTGCCGGGCGACCCAGTGGCGGTGCCGGGATGGGCGCCCCGCGGCGGTTCCGCGGCGCGGGCGGGCGACCAAGCGGCGGTTCCGGGATGGGCGCCCCGCGGCGGTTCCGCGGCGCGGGCGGGCGACCAAGCGGCGGTTCCGGGATGGGCGACCCGGCGTCGTCCGGGCGACCCGCCGATCGTCCCCGGATCACCAGCGGTGCTATCCCACGGCATTCCAGCACGAATGCCCGCGATCCTCGCCCTCCGTGCCGTCCTGGACGCCGGTTCATCACCACGGGTGATCGCTGTGACCATATCCAGGTTCAAGAGCGCTGGGTACCGCCGCCGGGCAGCGCGGCAGTGCCCGGATAGCACCGCTGGTGATCTGCCCGGCCCCAGCGGCGCGGGCACGGCCGCCGCGGCCACGACCGCTCGAACGGCGCCGCTCACGACCGCATCCGCTCAGCCAGCGCCGGCGGTGCGATGACCACCAGGTGCGCGGTCGCCCGGGTGAGCCCCGTGTAGAGCAGCGCGTCCAGGCGCTCGCCCTCCTCGGGCAGCTCGCACAGGATCACCACCGGGCTCTCCAGGCCCTTGAACCGGCGCACGGTCTCGAAGCGGACGACATCGGCATCCGCCGGCTCGTCCGGGACCTGGTCGGCCGGCAGCGCGAGCGACGCCCCGTCATCGCCGATGGCCCCGTTCCACAGCACGAGGTTTCCGTAGGTGCGCTGCTTCCAGACATCGCTGTGCGCGGCACTGCGGCCGGACAGCACGACGATGTCCCAGGCCCGGATCCCCTCCACCTCGGTCAGCCGGTGGAGCTGCTTGCGCACGGCCTCCACGGTTTCGCGACCGGGCGCGGCCGTGATCCGCACGGGGTCCCGGCCTGCCGCGACCACGGGCTCGGGCCGAACCGGACCGCGGTAGAACGTGGCGGCCAGCTCCGCGACGGGTGCGGGCGAGCGATAGTCCTCGAACAGCTCCAGGCGGTCGAGGTGCGGCAGCCGGCCCACGACGTCGTCGCGGTAGAGCGCCTGCCCCGGGTCGTGGAAGATCCACAGGATGCCGTCGGCGGGGTCGAGCAGCAGCCGCTCCAGGCTTCGCAGCCACTCCAGCGTGAAATCCTGGCCCTCGTCCACCACGATGGCGTGGAAGCGACGCTCCGGCAGCGCGACAAGCGCGGCGCCCATGGCCTGCGGCAGGCCGTCGTCGAACCAGGCACGGAGGGCGTCACCGCCGGCGGGCTTGGGGGTGAGGGTCCCGGCCTCGCGGCCCAGGAGCTCGCACAGGCCGTGGAACGTGGTCACGAGCGGTCGTCGGTCGGCCGGCTCCTCGTCCTCGCCGATCGCGCGCATGACGGACGACGCCAGCGGCTGGTTGAAGCAGACGAACAGGGTGCGATAGCCCTCGCGGGCGAGGCGCCGTGCCTTCTCCACCGCGACCAGGCTCTTGCCGCTGCCAGCGGGCCCGATGACCTCGATCCGCCGCTTGCCACGCTGCTGGTTGAGCACGAACAGCTGGGCTCGCGAGGCCTGGAGCAGGCGGTCGCGGGCGTCATCGACGTCCCGCCTGACCAGTCGCCGGAGCGTGGTGGTGGGGGCGAGGAACTCGTCGACGGCGTCGAACTCGGCCTGGGTGAGCGGCTGGCCGCGGGAGCCGTCGCCCTCCCAGAAGGCCCAGGCTCGATCGATGGCCTTGCGGGTGGCCCCCGAGGTGGCGAATACCTCGGCGTCGAGCACGATCTCGCGGTCCACGTCCGGCCCCAGCAGCACGTGGCCGCGCGGCAGGCTGGCGAGATCGGCGTCCGGGAAGGCCACTGCATGGGCGCTGCGCAGGGTGCCCGGACGTGGCCCGCCGGTGAGCGTCTCGATCGTCCGGACGAGGTCGTGTTTGTTGGCCTTCGCCTGCTCGAAGGGGGATCGTTCCAGCCGATGGCCGCCGATGTGCCAGCGACCCTGGGCGTCGCGGGTGGGCTCGCCGGCCTTGGTCTCGATGACCAGGAGACCGTGCTCGGCGTGGAGGAGCACGAGGTCGGCCTCGCCATCGTGCGCGGGCCCGCCGTGCCGCGTCCTGGCCACGAAGGCGACGCCCGGGTACAGACGGGCTCCCTCGGGCATGGCGGCACGAACTCGGTCCTCGACGTGGCGCTCCGCGCGCGCTCCGAGCTCCCCCACAGCATTCCCTCCGGTGGTCCGCTCCGGCCCTTCGGCGGAACGTAACAGAGGGCGACGCGCTGCGCGCCGGTCCGTCCGGCCTCTTGGAGGGGCGTCGTCCGGCCCCCGCTCCCCCCTCATCGCCCTGAATCGCACCGGACCGGCCCTGCCGGACGCACCCTGTCGGGCACGCCGCGGCGCCGGGCGCCGCATCAGGGCAGCCGCCCGGGCAGCCGCCCGGCGGCTCAACCGTCGGGGGCACGCCGCGGCGCCGGGCGCCGCATCAGGGCAGCCGCCCGGCGGCTCAACCGTCGGGGCACACCGCGGCGCCGGGCGCCGCATCAGGGCAGCCGCCCGGGCAGCCGCCCGGCGGCTCAACCGTCGGGCAGACGCGCGATTCAGCCGCTCAGCGGCGGACTTGTCGCTCGGCGGCAGCACGCCGGGGCACGCCGGGGCACGCCGCGGCGCCGGGCGCCGCATCAGGGCAGCCGCCCGGGCAGCCGCCCGGCGGCTCAACCGTCGGGCAGACGCGCGATTCAGCCGCTCAGCGGCGGACTTGTCGCTCGGCAGGCCTCGACACTCGACAGACGTGCCGCTGGGCGGCTCACACGGGATCACACCCTACCGTTCAACCGCTGGGCGGCTCGGGGGGGGCGGCGGGGGGGCGGCTCGGGGGGCGGCTCAGGGGGGCGGCTCAAGGGGGCGCCTGAACGCTGGGCGGCTCCGCTGGGCGGCTCAAGGGGGCGCGCCCAGAAGGGCCCCGCCCGCGATGCCGCGGCCCAGAAGGGCCCCGCCCGCGATGCCGCGCGCCTGCCCGCCCGCGATGCCGCGCGCCAGGCGCCGGCACGAACCGACCTAGCGGGTCAGGCCGGCGTTGATCCGGACGAGATGGTCCCGGGCGTCGAACTGGAGCTCGAGCGATCCGTACCGTTCGCCGGTGAACATGTAGACGAACGTCGGAGGGCCGTACAGGTCGGAGATCCGGCTCGGCCGACCGATCGCCTTGATCACGGCCTTGGGCGAATTGCCCCAGGTGAGCGATCTGGGCAGGGCGCCCGTGTACTCCTCCAGGACCGGGTTCCCGGGTCCGTACAAGGAGACGACGCGCGCAACCCCCGACCGTGACGTGTTCGCAGTGAAGTTCTCGCAGATGACGAAGAAGCCATCGCCGACCGCGAGCGGCGTCCGGACGCACCCTGTCTCGTCGAACTCGGCGGCTAGGTAGGACAGCGGATCAATGCCGCCGTTCGCGGCAGCAATGATCCGGGTGCCCGTCCCTCCCCCGACATGCATCCAGGCCGCACCGAACGCGACCAGGGAGATGCCGGCGACGACGATACTCAGCCAACGCCGGCGATCCGGCGGCGGGCGCCGCACGGCATCGGACTTGTGAGTTGGATGCGCCTGTCCCGTTGTCACCGAACACCCCGGTAGCAATCTCATGTTTATGCATCCAAATTATGAACAACCAACTGGATGCGGTGAAGTGCCGGTCGAACCCTAGTCCTGGGAGGTTGTGCACGCAGCAGGATGGCAACCGAAACGCCGTCGGCGGCGTCAGGGCGGCGAAGAAGCCGGCGCAGGAACCGGCGAAGAAGCCGGCGCAGGAACCGGCGAAGCGAACCGGCAACGGCGCCAACAGAGAACCGGCAACGGCGCCAACAGAGAACCGGCAACGGCGCCAACAGAGAACCGGCAACGGCGCCAACAGAGAACCGGCAACGGCGCCAACAGAGAACCGGCAACGGCGCCGGCGGCCCACCCGACCTGACACCGAGAGGCAGCTTCCATGAGCAGCACCGAGAGCATCAGCAACACCACCAACCGCTGGCGCATGCCAATCGTGCTTGCGGCCGGCGCCCTCCTCGTGGGGCTGATCGCCGGCCCCGTGCTGGCCGGGGCGATGGCTCCCCGGACCTACGCCCCCACCAACGGCGCCTCGGACCTCCCGCCCGAGCACACGATCTCGGTCGCGGGCTCCGGCAAGGTTGTGGTGGTCCCGGACATGGCCACGATCAATCTGGGCGTGGCGCTGGAGCGCAACACCGCCAAGGCGGCCCGTGAGGCGGCGGCGGCGTCCATGACCAAGGTGGTCGCCGCGATCCGTGCGCTGGGCATCGACGAGAAGGACATCGCCACCTCCAACGTGTCCCTCAACCCCGTCTACAACTACCCGGACAACCAGGCCCCCAAGATCCGCGGCTACCAGCTCCAGAACACGGTGACGGTCACCGTCCGGGACCTCGACAAGATCTCGGACGTGCTGGACAACGGCGTCCAGGCCGGGGCCACCTCGGTGGACGGGATCAGCTTCGACGTCGCGGACCGCGCAGGCGCCGAGGCGAAGGCCCGCGAGGCCGCCGTGAAGGACGCGAAGGCCAAGGCCGACACGCTGGCCAGCGGGCTGGGCGTCCGGATCGAGGGCGTGGCCAGCGTCTCCGAGTCCGTGTCCACCCCCATCTGGTACGACCGCGCCGCCCTGGCACCCATGGCCGCAGCGGACGGAGCTGCCGAGACCCCGGTCCTGCCGGGCACGACGGACGTGGTGATCACGGTCCAGGTGTCGTTCCTGATCCCGTAGCCGAGGGCAGCCGAACGGCCCCGGGGCGTGAACCTCCGGGGCCGTTCTGTGTCGCGCGCGCCGGCACGGCTCCCGGGCCCGGAGCCCCTTGGCACGCCAGCCGCAGTGGGGCAGGATGTCCCCTGCAGGTCGTCAATCCAGGGGCTCATGTACCGAACCCTCGCCGCACTCGCCGTCGCCATCGTGGGCGCCGTCACGCTCCTCGGGGTCCAGCCGCCGCAGGTATCGGCCGCCGAGGGTTACAGCGAGACCGCGACCACGGTGTACCGGCTCGACCCGGCCAAGGGCGTGCTGCGGGTCACGGTGACGCTCAAGGTGACCAATCGGACGCCGGACAAGAGCGAGCCGTACAGCTGCGTCAAGTACAGCGACGACTGGCTCCCGATCCCCTACATCACAACGTGCTACAACGAGACCCGCTACTACCTCACCACGGCCTCGGCGGTGATCGAGAACGAGGCGAAGTCGATCAAGGCGGTCTCGGGCGGCAAAGCGCTCGAGGTGACCGGCGGTGCGAGGGACTCCTGGTACCGCGTGGCCACCATCACCTTCCCCGAGCTCTATTACGGCAAGAGCCGGACGATCAAGCTGACCTACACGGTCAAGGGTGGCGCCCCGCGGAGCGACACGGCGACGCGGACCCTTCGTGCCTACGCAAGCTTTTGTGTCATCGCAAATGGCACGGACTCGAGCTCGGTCACGGTGCGCATGCCCAAGGGTTTCGACGTTTCGACGACGGGCAGGAAGCTGAAGGCCACGACGTCCGGCACGGAGCGCGTCTTCGCCAGTGGGTCGATCAAGAACCCGGCGACATGGTCCGCCTGCTTCACGGGCACGAACAAGGCAGGCTACCGCACGCAGAAGCTCGCAACGTCGGGCGGCCGGACGATCCGCCTTCGATCGTGGCCGGAGGACCAGGCGTGGGCGACGAGCGTGAGCGCGGACGTGACGTCCAGCCTGCCCCTGCTCGAGCAGCTGGCCGGGACGAGCATGAACGGCACCGCCAACCTCAACATCCAGGAGTCCGCGACCGGCAACGAGTACGCCGGCTTCTACAACGCGGAGACCAACACGGTGACGGTTGGCGAGGACTTCTCTCAGCCGGCGATCGTGGAGCACGAGCTGGCCCACGTCTGGTTCAACGGAAGCGTGCTCAAGGAGACATGGCTCAGCGAGGGTTTCGCCGAGTGGGCCGCCCGCGCCGTGAGCGAGGAGGACCCTGCCTGCCTGCGACCGGATGCGTCGCCCGGCACCATCAACCTGGCGACGTGGAAGTTCCTGACCCCGCGTGCCGACGCCGCCGAGCGCGTGACCGTCGCCACCCAGTACCAGGCTGCCTGCTACGTCATGACCTCCGTGGCGGCGGCGGCCGGCCAGGAGCGGATGACGGCGGCCGTGACCGCACTGCTCGAGCGCCGAGATCCCTACGCCGCAGACCCCTCGGCGAAGCGAGAAGCGAAGGTCGCCACCTGGAGGGACTGGCTGGACGCCGTCGACGAGCTGGCCCTGGCGCCCGCCGGTGCACCCGAGAGCCTCGCCTCGGACCTGCTGGTCGAGTACGGGGTGGCAACCGACACGGGCCTTCTTGCCCAGCGGGCGAGCGTCCGGCGCGCCTACGCGGATCTGGCGGCGACCGTTGACGGCTGGGAGCTGCCGGCTGCCGTGCGCACACCGCTCGCGACCTGGAACTTCGGGGCCGCCGGAGCGGCGATCGAGACCGCGGGCCTGACCTGGCAGCTGACCGGAGAGACGGACTCGGTGCTGCCGGGCGTGGACGCCCGGAACGGACCGGCCGCGGAGGCATGGCAGGGGGCGGCCACGATCGATGACCTCGAGGCGGCCGCGGACCTGGCCGGCCGCCAGCTCGACGCGGCCCGGGACGTCGCCGATGCCCTGGCGCTGGCGGACCAGCCGCTCGACATCGTGCAGCAGGTGGGCCTGTTCGGGACGCAGCTGCCAAGCCCCGACGCGGCCATCCCGGCCGTCCGGGCCGGGGACGGCGACGCGGTCGCCGCGCTCACCGCAGACCTGCGCGAGACCGTCGCCGGGCTGCGTGCTGCGGGTCAGCAGCGGATCGCGCTGGGCGGGATGACTCTGGCGCTGGTCCTGGCCCTGATGGCCGTGCTCGTGGTCCGGCAGGCCCGCATCGGGGCGCGTCGCCGAGCTGCCGCCCGGGCCTCCGAGTCTGTCGTGGCCACCTCCGGGTTCCAGGCCTGGACCTCGCCGCCGATCACCGCCCCCCGCACCGCCGGGCCCGCGAACCCGCTCGATGACTCGCCGACGCAGGTGTGGGACGTGCCGATCCTGCAATCGGATCCTGACCCGGACCTGGGCTCGCTCGTGCACAAGCCGGGGCTGGCGCCGGAGCCGTGGATGCCGACCGCGGTGCCGCCCGTGGACGTGCCTGCGGCGGCGGTTCTGCCGCCCGATCTGGACCCCGAGCCGACCCCTTGATGCGCCCCTGCATCACCCGGGCGGGTGGCGTGCAGGGGTGCTGCCTCGAACCACGGGTTCAGCCTGCGAGCCACGCTAGGGCGACGCGATCCTGAGGCGGTGGCGACTCAGGGGGCGAGGGCCGGGCGCCAGGGCGCGGGCGGGGGGGGCGGCGCGGGCAAGGCGCCGGGCGCGGCGAGGGCGAGGGCCGGGCGCGGCGAGGGCCCGGCGGTCGATGCGATACCCGCTTCGGATCCCGCCGCCACGGGGAGGGCGATACCCTCTGGTCGGGACACGCAATCGAACCCGATCGGAGGCAGCATCGTGGACTCCACGCAAAGCCTGGACGGCCGGGTCGCGGTCGTCACGGGGGCGTCTCGTGGCATCGGCCATGCGCTTGCACTCGCACTCGCCGACGCTGGGGCCACCGTCCTCGCCGGAGTCCGCGACACCGACGGCGCGGGTAGCTGGATCCGCGATGCGGGACCGCGCATCCTGCCACTCCAGTTCGACGTCAGGGACATCCCGGGCATGCGGCAGGCCATCGACAACGCCGTCGCAGAGCTGGGAGCGATCGACGTGCTCGTCAACAACGCCGGGATCGGTGCCGAGCACGATCCGCTCCTGGTGACCGAACGGGACTGGGATGAGCTGGCCGAGGTCAACCTCAAGGGCGTCTTCTTCACCACCCAGGCCGTCGCCCGCCACATGATCGACCGCGGATACGGACGGATCGTGATGATCAGTTCGCAGGCGAGCCTCGTCGGCCTTCCGAGGTCGGCCGTGTATTGCGCGACCAAGGCCGGGCTGAACGGACTGGTTCGTGCCCTCGCCCTCGAATGGGCACCACACGGCGTGACGGTCAACGCGGTCGCGCCGACTTGGATCTACACCCCGGGAACGGCAGACCGGCTGGACGATCCCGACTTCCGGCAATCGGTCCTCGCCCAGATCCCGGTCGGGCGGATCGGTACGACCGACGACGTTGCCGCCGCCGTGATCTATCTCGCCTCGGAGGCTGCAGGGCTCGTCACGGGATCCATCCTGCCGGTCGATGGAGGCTGGACCATCCGCTAGGCGCGAGGCCCGGGTGGCGCGCGGCTCCTCTTCCGGCTCGGCGCTACGAGGCCAGCAGGCCGCGGGCGAGGTCCACGGCCGAGCCGGCATCGGGGGCGTAGCCGTCGGCACCGATCTGGGCCGCGTACTCGGGGGTGACCGGGGCGCCGCCGATGACCACCTTCGTCGGGAGGTCGGCAGCCCGGACGGCCTCGACCACGGCGCGCATGTTGGGCATCGTCGTGGTCAGCAGCGCCGAGACGCCGATCAGGTGGGCGTCGTGCTCGCGCGCCGCCTGGACGAACTTCGCCGGCGGCACGTTGACTCCGAGGTCGATGACCTCGATCCCGCCGCCCTTCCACATCATCCCGACCAGGTTCTTGCCGATGTCGTGGAGGTCGCCCTCCACCGTGCCCACCACGGCCCGGAACTCCGGCACCAAGCCCGCGGCGGCGAGGACGGGCTCCAGGATCTGGGTGCCGGCCTTCATCGCCCGGGCGGCGATCAGCATCTCGGGCACGTAGAGCTCGCCCTCCTGGAACTTGCGGCCCACTACGTCCATGGCCGCGGTCATCGCATCGAGGACCGTCTTGGGGTCGACACCCTCGTCGAGGGCGGCCTGGGTCAGGGTGGCGGCGTCGGTGCGGTTGCCCGCTTCCACGGCGGCGGTCAGGGCTGCGAGGTCGGCCATGGTGGATCTCCCTGGGATGGCGGGTCCGAACCGGGTCGGCGCTTCCGAAGGCGCGGATGAGGCAGGGACTGGGCAGGTTGCCGCAGGTGAACAGTGTGCCGTGTGACCCACGATCGCGACGGGTCATCGGACCGGGTGCACCGCGTCAGTAGCGCGAGATACCCCCTTGACGGCGTCGGCGGACCGCGTCAAGATCGCCCGTGTAATCGATTGCCGCACTGCTGTGGCCTGTGCTTCCCGCCAATCGGCCCCGGACCGGGACCTGGTGACGGGGCCACTGCCGACCAGCAGGCTGGTGCCGTTCGGTGTTGCGAGGAGGTTGCATTCAAAGCCCTGCAGGTTCATCGTGACGACGAGCGCCGCGGCGTTCGCCGTCCCAATGACCACGACCGACCGGCTCCGACCTACGGGCGCCGGGACATACCAGGAGGAGTGGCACATGAAGTTGGCGAGATTCACGGTTGGGCTGGCGGTAGTCGCGCTTGCGGCGTCCGCGTGTTCAAGCTCGACCGCCACGACCGCCCCGAGCGGCGCCGCCGCATCGTCTGATCGGGCCGGGATCAACATCGAGGTGGTGACCCACGGTCAGGCCTCCGATCCGTTCTGGTCGATCTTCAAGAACGGTGTCGAACAGGGCGGCAAGGACATGGGGGTCGCCGTCAACTACAGCGCCCCCGACACCTTCGACATGGTGAAGATGGGCCAGCTCATCGACGCCGCGTGCGCGAAGAACCCGACCGGTCTCGTGATCTCGCTCCCGGACGCCACGGCGCTCGGCCCGAGCGTCGAGAAGTGCATCTCTGCCGGCATCCCGGTGATCTCGGCCAACTCCGGCTCCGACGCCTACAAGGCGCTCGGCATCCTGACCCACGTCGGCCAAGATGAGGCGCAGGCCGGAAAGGCGGCCGGCGAGCGCATGGCGGCCGCGGGCGGCAAGAACGCGGTATGCATCAACCAGGAGGTCGGCAATGCCGGCCTGGACGCCCGCTGCAACGGCTTCGCCGAAGGGTTCGCTCCCGGCACGTCGACCGTCCTCCAGGTCGACCTGAAGGACCCGGTTACCGCGCAGCAGAAGATCGCCGCGGCGCTCACGGCCGACGCGACGATCGACACCGTCATGGCCCTCGGGCCGACAGGCTCGACGCCGACCATCGCTGCCCTGAAGGACCTCGGCAAGACCGGCATCAACGTGGGCACCTTCGACCTGTCGCAGGACGTCCTGGCCGCGATCTCCGAGGGCTCCATGCTCTTTGCGATCGACCAGCAGCAGTACCTCCAGGGGTATCTGCCGATCTCGTTCCTCACCCTGTACAAGCTCTACGGCCTCATGCCGGGCGGCGGCGAGCCGGTCGCAACCGGCCCGGGCTTCGTGACCAAGGACAACGTCGAAACCGTGAAGGCGAACACCGGCACCACCCGGTAGCCCAACCCACGGCAACAGACCTCGCCAGGGGCCGACGCTTGTTCGGTCCCTGGCGACAACCTTGTGAGGGTCGCGCATGACGACGGTCGAGGAAACCCCAGGCGAGGCGGCACGGCTACGTCGAGCCAATCCTCTCCGCCAGTTGCTGACGAGGCCCGAGTTCGGGTCGATCGTCGGCGCGATCCTTATCTTCTTCGTCTTCTGGGGCCTGACGGGCTTCACCGTCGGCTCCGGGTTCATGTCCTGGCGGGGCTTCGCGGCCTACATCGAGGTTGCGGCGCAGATCGGAATCCTCGGCGCCACCGTGGCCCTGCTGATGATCGCCGGCGAGTTCGACCTGTCCATCGGCTCCATGGTCGGCGCCGCCGGCCTGATCCTCGGTCTCTCGATCACGCAGTTCGGCCTGCCACTTTGGCTCGGCCTCATCATCACGTTCGCATTCGCCTTGTCGGTCGGCGCCGCGAACGGCTACATCGTCGTCAAGACCGGTCTCCCGTCGTTCATCGTGACCCTCGGCTCGTTGTACATGCTCCGTGGTGCCGGGCTGGCCATGACCAGGCAGGTCACGAACGGCCAGACCATCGTCAGCGGGGTCGGAGCCGCCGCTGCGGACGATCCGCTCTCCAACCTGTTCAACGCCACCCTGTTCTCGATCGGCGGCGCTGACTTCAAGGTCGAGCTCCTCTGGTGGTTCGGCGTGGTCGCCCTCGCAACCTGGGTCCTGCTGCGGACGAGGTTTGGCAACTGGATCTTCGCGGTCGGCGGCTCGAAGGACGCGTCGCGTAACATCGGTGTCCCGGTGAACCGGGTGAAGATCCTGCTGTTCATGGCGACGGCGGCGTCCGCTGCGCTCTTTGCGTGCATCCAGGTCCTGAGCGTGGGCAACGCCGACGTCCTGCGTGGCACGGGCAAGGAGTTCGAGGCCATCATCACCGCGGTCATCGGCGGGACGCTCCTGACCGGCGGGTACGGCTCGGCGCTCGGGTCCGCGTTCGGTGCCTTCATCCTGGGCGTGACGCAGCTCGGCATCTTCTTCGTACCGGGGTTCAACTCCGACTGGTACGCGTTCGTGCTTGGTGCCCTGTTGCTGGTTGCCGCGCTGGTAAACAACTACATCCTTCGTCGCGCCTCGGGAGCCCGATCATGACAGCCGAACAGACCGCCCCCGCCGCTCCGCAACTCGCGCCCTCCGACGAACCCGTCCTCGAGGCGCGGAACATCTCGAAGGTCTTCGGGCGCGTCATCGCCCTCAATGACGTATCGCTGTCCGTTAGGGCCGGCGAGGTCAACTGCCTGCTCGGTGACAACGGTGCAGGCAAGTCGACATTGATCAAGACCTTGTCGGGCGTCCACCGCCCCGACGAGGGGCAGCTGCTGATGGATGGGGCGCCGGTCACGCTCGCGTCGCC
Source organism: uncultured Chloroflexia bacterium (assembly GCA_963788375.1). Taxonomy (GTDB): domain Bacteria; phylum Chloroflexota; class Limnocylindria; order Limnocylindrales; family CSP1-4; genus CAIXZV01. The sequence goes on along the minus strand of CAWBGT010000028.1, from coordinate 141,496 downwards.
GCGCGACGCGCAGGCCCGCGGGATCGCGACCGTCTTCCAGGACCTCGCGGTCCTGCCGCTCATGAGCATCAGCCGGAACTTCTTCCTCGGCAACGAGCCCACGAAGGGTTCCGGTCCGTTCCGGCGCTTTGACATGGGGTACGCCGACCGGACCGCGCGCGAGAAGATGCACGAGATCGGCATCGACGTCCGCGACACCGCACAGCTCGTCGGGACACTGTCCGGTGGCGAGCGGCAAACCCTCGCGATCGCCCGCGCGGAGTATTTCGGAGCCCGCGTTCTCATCCTCGACGAGCCGACATCGGCGCTCGGAGTGAAGCAGGCCGCGATCGTCCTGCGTCATATCGTGAAGGCACGGGCCCGCGGGCTGGCGGTCATCTTCATCACCCACAACGTCCAGCACGCCCTCCCCGTGGGCGACAAGTTCACGATCCTCAGCCACGGCCGCAGCGAAGGTGTCTTCAAGCGGGGTGAGGTCAGCCTAGATCAGCTGCTCGGCCTGATGGGCGGCGGGGAGGAGCTCAGCGACCTTTCGCGGGAGCTGGAGGAGCTGCAGGCCGAGACCGCGGAGGCGGCGGATCCCGGACCCGGCGGGGCACGGGCGAACTGACGCTCCCGCTCCGGCGCGGCACCGGCGACCTCGGCAGGCCGGCCCCGCACCCGGCGGTGCCTCCGGGCGCCTGGCAGGTCGGCTCAGCCCGCACCCGGCGGTGCGTCCGGCGTCCCCTACCCCGCCGGCTCCCGCGCGGCCTCGATCGCGGCGGCGATGTTCTCAGGTGGCACGCCCGCCTGGATGTTGTGCACCGCGGCCCAGACGAAGCCATCGGGGCCAAGATCGCGGACGCGGCGCCGCACCTCGTCCCGAACCTGGTCCGGGGTGCCGAACGGGAGCACCCGCTGCGTGTCGACACCACCGCCCCAGAACACCACGTCGCGACCGTACGCCGACTTGAGCCGGGCCGTGTCCATGCCTCGTGCCGACACCTGCACCGGGTTGACGATGTCGACGCCGATGTCGATCAGGTGCGGGATGAGGTCGAAGACCGCTCCGCAGCCGTGGTACATGAGCCTCGCGCCGGTCCTTGCCCTGATCGCGTCGAACAGCCGCCGCTGGCGGGGTTTGATGAGGCTGGTGTAGGCCTCGGGGCTGATCATCCAGCCGAGCTGGGTCGCGACGTCATCGCCGTACTGGTAGACGTCGAGGAACTCGCCGACCGCGTCCAGGTAGCGGCTCGCGGACTCGATGGAGTGCTCGGTGATGCCGTCCAGGAGACGCTCGGCGAGGGGCCGGTCGGCCACCATCGCCATCATGAACGCCTCGCTTCCAGCGGTGTAGCACCCCTGCTCGAAGATCCCCATCCCGACGACCCCCGTGCCGACGAGCGCATAGTCCGTCGTCGCGTGGAGCCGGACCGCCTCGTCACGCACGAGGGCGATCACCTCTGGCGAGTCGAACTTCGGCCACGCGAAGGCCCGAACCGCATCCTGCGTGAAGTCCGGCATCGGGAACTCCACCCAGTCGAAGTACAGGCCTCCCGCCTTGGGCATCCGTAGCCTGGCGCCCCAGCGGTTGACCCAGGCCCAGGAGTCGCCCTCGTCGATCAGCGGCTCCACGCGTGCCCCGGCCCTCGGCACGGTCACCGGCCGGGTATCCACGCCGAGCCGTTCGAGCAGGTCCTCCCCGAGATATGGCAGCTGCTGCGGGATGTCCCAGATCGGCGCGTCGTCGGCGGGCAGGCCGAGCTGCGCCCGCAAGGGCCCACAGGCCCCGGCCGTGATCGACGTGACGCAGGTCGAGCCGAGGTCGATCGGCGCCATGTCCGGCTCCCGGTGGGACAGGGCCGCCAGCACGCGTTCTCTCGAGTTCATCGCGGGCCCATCCTCCTCGCGTCCGGCCCGGCGCAGGTCAGCAGCGGAACCTCCCTGCGATCAGGCGCGGCTGAACGCGGCGCGGAAGCGCTCGAGTGCCACTTCGTCGTCGCCGCTGGCGAACGACTCGAGACCCACGACGCCCGTGTAGCCGGAGTCCTCGAGCGCAGTCGCCACGGCCGGCCAGTTGACCTCTCCGGTGCCCGGCTCCATACGCCCGGGCACGTCGGCCACCTGGATCTCGCCGATCAGCGCACCCGCCTTGCGCACCAGCTCGATCAGGTTCCCCTCCCCGATCTGCGCGTGGTAGAGGTCGAGCATCATCCTCACGCCCGGGCGGTCCAGCGTCCCGACCAGGGTCATCGTGTCCTCCGCCTTGCCGAAAGGGACGCCGGGATGATCGGTGTAGAGGTTCAGGTTCTCGAGGCAGAACACGACCCCGTTGGCCTCGCCGAGGTCGGCCAGCTTGCCGAGGGTGCGGTAGGCGTTGAGCCACATCTGGCCGGTCGTGACCTGCTGTGGCCGGAACGGGAGACCATCGCGGGACCCGTCGAGTTCCGCGCCGTGGACCACCAAGCGCGGGCAGCCGATCTTCTTCGCCGCCTCGACCGAGAGCCGCGCGGTCGCGAGCATCGTCTCGCCGCCCTCGGCGTCGTACAGGTCGCCGTGGATGTAGCCGGTCATCGTTGACCAGGTGGCCCCGATCGCGGCGATCGCGTCCAGGTCCTTGACCGTCCAGTCCCACATCTCGACCTGGAAGCCGAGCTCCGAGATGCGCCGCACGCGGTCGAGATAGGGCAAGTGACGAAACAGCATCTCGGTCGTGACGGCGAGGGGAAACATGGGCGTAGTCATGCGGGTGTCCTTTCCACGCGGGACGCTCGGGCGCGCTGCTGGAGTTGAACCGTCGGCGGCGGCGGGCCGGTTCGCCCGACGGCAACGACCGGATCTGCTCAAATGGTAATCGATTACGCAACTCGGGCGAGAGCCGGTTCCCAGCGTCCCCCGATCTTGCGATGGGTCTTACGGGCAAGTACCATGTAATCGGTTACTCGTGCGCCCGGACCCGGGTCCCCAGATCCCCTGCCGTGAACCCGTAACGGTGACGACTTGGTGGCGACATGGGATGTGGATCCGGCACCAGCGGGCGCTGCCCCGTCGTCGCAACGTCTTGGAGGCCTCACATGCTACGCGTCGCACTCCTCGGGGCCGGCCGCATCGGCCAGGTCCACGCCCGCTCCATCGTCGAGAGCGGTGAGGCCGAGCTCGCCTGGGTCTGCGACCCGGTGGAAGCCGCCGCCAGCTCCCTCGCCGGCAGGTACGGCGCCAAGGCCAGCCCGGAGCCTGGCGACGCCATCGGCGACGCGAGCGTCGACGCCGTCCTGATCGCCTCGGCGACTGCGACCCACACCGACCTCATGCGCGCCTCGGTGCTCGCGGGCAAGAAGGTTCTGTGCGAGAAGCCGATCGACCTCGACATGGCGAAGATCGACGCGACATGGGCTGCGATCAAGGCCAAGGCGCCGTTCGTGATGCTCGGCTTCAACCGGCGGTTTGACCCGTCCTTCGGGGAGATCAAGGCGCGGGTTCTGGCGGGCGAGATCGGGCCCATCAGGGCGCTGCGCGTGACGAGCCGCGATCCGCAGCCGCCGCCCGCCGCGTACCTCTCGGTCTCGGGCGGCATGTTCCGCGACATGACCGTCCACGACTTCGACATGGCGCGCTTCTTCCTGGGCGAGATCGTCGAGGTTTCGGCCGTCGCCAGCCACAACAACGACCCCGTGTTCATGGGTGCCGGCGACCACGCCCAAGCGATGATCACGATGCGCAGCAGGGACAACGCGCTGTGCACGATCGTGAACAGCCGGTCCTGCGCCTACGGCTACGACCAGCGTTTGGAGGCCTTCGGCGACCTCGGCTCGCTGGAGGCCGGCAATCTGACCGCCACCTCCGTTCGTGCGTTCAACGCCACGGAGACCGAGGCAGCAGGCCCGGTGGTCAACTTCTTCCTCGAACGCTACATGCCCGCGTACAAGGCCGAGTTCGCCGAGTTCGTCGCCGCCATCAAGGAGGACCGCGAGCCAGCCGTGGGCTTCGCGGATGGCCGGGCCGCCATAGTGCTGGCGGAGGCCGCCGCGGAGAGCGTGGCGACGGGCAGGACCGTCAGCGTCACCGGCGGCTGACGGGGAGTCCACGGGCGGTTCGTCCGCGCCCCGCCACGGGGGGTTCGTCCGCGCACCGCCACGGGGGGTTCGTCCGTGCCAGTCCTGGCGGCGGTTCGTCCGCGCCCCTCCCCGTTGCCGGCCCTCTCGGCGCGCCGTGCCACAACCCGGCGCCGTGGCCGTGAACCCGCCCTGACTCGAAACCGACCCCTCCACGAGGGGCCCGCCGGCTCCACCCGGCGTTCAGGTGCCGAGCCGTGCAGGAGACGTGCCCCGGTGATGCAGTGGTGACTCAAGGGCGCTGCATGGAGCCCGCGATCGCGGTCGATGAGCCCATACTCCTATCGTGGTTCGAAATCCTCAGGGTCTGCCTCCTGGCAGTCGCCATGAGCGCCTGTTCGGGCGTGCCCCAGGGAACCGTCGTGTTGCCGACCGATGCCCGCTGGTCGGGTGGGTGCGCCGTGGGCGTCGGGCTCGATGCGATCCTCCACGGCTCCCGTGACGAGCCACGGGTCACCTGGGCGATCGACCGCTTCAGCGGAACCCGGGTCGACATCGTCTGGCCGGCCGGCTACAGCGCCCGGTTCCTGCCTGACCTCCAGGTTCTGGACGGGACGGGAGCCGTCGTGGCCCGCGAGGGGGACCTCATCGTCGGAACGTGCGGGGGTGACCCGGCCCGCGTCGATGCCGGCGAGGTCCGGCCCCCCACGTGGGAACCGGGCGACGGGTAGGGACCAGATCGCCAGGCCCTTCGACCACGACCTGCCAGCTCGCCCGGTCGGGGTTTCTCCCGGACCCCAGCGGGCGGCAGCGATCAGGGCTCGGGGCGCGCCGGCCCGAGCCCGCGGACCAGCATCCGCACTGCGGCGACCACGTCCGCCTCCTCGAGGGTTGCGCCCCCCGCGGTTGTGCCCGCGGCGAGCCCGAACAGGGTTGCGAGGAGCAGGACGGCTGCGGCGCGCGGGTCGACGTCCGGTCGGATGCGTCCGAGGCGCTGCTCCTCCGCGAGGTAGTGCGCGATCGCCTCGGGTGGCCCGACCGGCAGCACGCCTCCGGCGGCGGCGATGGCCCGCCTGCGCTGCGCCGCCAGCTCCGGGTCCACTGCGATCGCCAGCTCGAGCGGGATGATCTGGTCCTGGAGGCCGGCAAGCTGGACCGCAGCGGCGGTGAGGTTGCCCTCCACGCTCCCCTGCCCTGCCTGCCCGGGCAGCGCCGCGAGCGCCGCGAGGATCGGCGCGTTCGACTCCAGGACGGCCGCGAAGAACAGCGCGGTCTTGTCAGGGAAGTGGCGGTAGATGGTCCCCTCGGCGACGCCGGCGGCCTGCGCGATCGCCCGTGTCGAGGCATGCGGATAGCCAACGTCACGGACCACCGCCAGCGTGGCCTCGATCAGCCGCGCCCGTGTTGCCCGGCCCCGGTCGGTCATCTCGCCCTCGTCAGTCGGTCACGTCCCGCCGCACGAACACGGCACCCGCGATCACGAGCCCAAGCGTGACATAGCCCAGGGCCAGGGCAAGCGCTGTTCCGTAGGCGACGGCCTCGGTGCCGCCCGCGGCCACCGCACCCAACGTGGTGCCCAGCAGCCAGTCGGACGGGGCGTCGCCCACCATCTTGATCAGCGACTCGACGACGAGCACGTAGCCAACGCCGATCGAGATCGCGACGGCGGCGGAACGAGCCAGCGTGGCGATGACCAGCCCGAGCACGCCCCACACGCAGAGCGCAAGGAACAGGTTCGTCCATGCGGATGCCACGACCTGGACAAGGTCAGTTCCCCATGCCTCGGTCGAGATGCCGGCCGGGACTGCCGCGGGCATGACCGCGAAGACGTTGACGATGGCGGCGACGGTCGTGGCGGCCGCGGTCACGACGAGCAGCGCGCCCACCTTCCCGGCCAGCAGTCGCCACCGACGGGGCTCCGCGGCGACCAGGAGCCGGACCAGCCCGCTGCTGTAGTCGCTCGCCGTCGCCACGGCCCAGAAGGACAGCGTGACGATGCCGAACATGTTCGACGCCGCCGCCAGGCCGGCCATCAGGCCGGACGGGCTCTCCATCTCGGCCAGTGTGGGAAACGCGACGCCGGGTGCGCCGGGCGGAAGGCTGCCACCGCCGGACACGAAGGTGACCATGATCGTGTTGACCATCATGGCGAACAGGGCCATGAGACCGAACCAGGTGATCAGGAGCCTGGGCTGGCCAAGCCGGGTCAGCTCGCTGCGGATCGCGGCGATCATCACGCCACCTTCCCGTCGACCGCGGCTCGACCACTGGCCAGCTCTCCGTCGACGTGGCCCGTCATCTCGAGGAAGATCTCCTCGAGGTTGTCCTGGGCGACGACCAGCCGGACGAGGGTGACCCCTGCGGCGGCGGCGGCCCGGTTGAGGTCGGCGGCGCGCGCGGCGCCGGCAGCGACCCGCAATCCATTGTTGATGACCGTGAGGGCCCACCCGTCGGCCGCCAGCGCGGCCTGAAGCCGGTCGGTGTCAGCGCCGTGCTCGGGAGCGATGTCGATGTGTTCACGTGTCCGCTTCATGATCTCGGCCATCGGCCCCGAGAAGATGAGCTCCCCGAACCGGATGACCACGAGGTGGTCGCAGACGGCCTGGATCTCGGACAGCTGGTGCGACGAGACGATCACGGTGCGGCCGTTGCGCCCGAGATCCCTGAGCAGCTCCCGGATCTCCACGATGCCGGCAGGATCCAGCCCGTTCGTGGGCTCGTCGAGGATCAGTAGTTCGGGATCCGAAAGGAGTGCCGCCGCGATCCCGAGGCGCTGCTTCATCCCCAGCGAGAAGCGCTTCACCGGCTCCCGGTCCCGGCCGGCGAGACCGACCTGGTCCAGCACGGCGTGCACGCGCGCGAGCGGGATCCTCCGGAGGCGCGCGAGCGAGACGAGATTGGCCCGTGCCGACAGGCCAGGCAGGAACGCCGGGCTCTCGATCAGGACCCCCACTCGTGCCGCGTAGTCCCTTGGGGAGCCGATGGTGGACCCCAGGACGGTGGCGCTGCCCTCGGTCGGCCGGATCAGTCCCAGCAGGATCCTGATGAGCGTGGACTTGCCCGACCCGTTCGGCCCGACGAGGCCGATGACCCCGGCCGGCGGCAGCTCGACGGTGAGCCGGTCGAGGGCCGTGACCTGCCCGAACCGGCGCGTCAGCTCCGTGGCTGTGACGACGGACATGCGGCGGGCGCCTCGTACTTCAATGGAGTGTGAGTGATCGTTCACTTACAATAGCCGTTGGCGATTGGGGATGTCAACCGGCGCACGCGCCCGCAGCGCGCCCTGGCCCGGCCACGACCCGGCCACGGCGCCGGCGCCGTGGCCGTGAACCCGCCGTGACTCAGATCCGACCCCTCCGCGAAGGGCTCGCAAGCGCAAACCGGCCCTTCAGGTGCCGAGCCGTGCGTGAGACCTGCGACGGTGATGCGGTGGTGACTCAAGGGCTCGCCCGGACCCGGAGCGCCTTCAGTCCGAGGCCCAGACCCTCCGCACGCGATCCGCAATGCGCTCCGGCGTGAGCCCGTGGCGCTCCAGGAGCCAGGCGTTCGTCGCGGACTCGCCCCAGGCGTCCTCGATCCCGATGCGTATCACCGGCCGCGGCTCGTTGGCGGTCACGATCTCCGCCACCAGGCCCCCCAGCCCGCCGATCACGGTGTGCTCCTCGATGGTCACCACCAGCGGAACCATGGCTGCGGCGGCCGCGATCGCCGCCTCGTCAACGGGTTTGATCGACGGCACGTGGAGTACGCCCGCCGAGATGCCCTCGGCGCCCAGCAGCTCCGCCGCCGCCAGCGTGCGCGCCGTCTGCTGGCCGGTGGACACGAGGAGCGCCTCCGTGCCCTCGCGGAGCAGGATCACCCGCCCCGGCTCGAACACGTAGTCCGGCCCGAACACGTCCGGGCCCGCCTCGCGACCCAGCCGCAGGTAGACCGGGCCCGGTGTCTCGGTGGCCCAGCGGGTCATCGCGGCCGTCTCGGCGGCGTCCACGGGCGCCAGCACGGTCATGCCGGGCATCGCCCGCATCGTCGCCAGGTCCGACACGTCCACGTGGGTCTTGCCGGCCAGGCCCGCGAGCAGCCCGGTGTACGCGGCGCCGATCTTGACGTTGGCATGCGTCTGGGCGACCGCCATCCGGACCTGGTCCAGCGCCCTGTTGGTGAAGAAGATCCCGAATGAGCTGAGCCATGGGACGTATCCCGTGAACGACAGGCCGGCGGCCGTGCCCACCATCCCCTGCTCCGCGATCCCCATCTCCAGGAAGCGGTCCGGGAAGGCGTCCGCAAACTTGTCGGCCTTGGTGGAGGTCGCGAGATCGGCGTCCAGCACAAGGATGTCCGGGTTCGTCCTCGCGATGTCCACGAGCGTCTCCGCCCAGACGTCGCGCTGTGGCTTCGTCACGGGACGTCCTCCACCTCGGACAGCTCGGCGCGGGCCGCAGCGGCCTCGTCGGGCGTCGCCGGACGGGCGTGCCACTCGGAGCGGCCCTCGGTGAACGATAGGCCCTTGCCCTTGATGGTCTGGGCCAGGATCGCCGTCGGCACCGTGCCTGCCGACCCGGCACGGACCTCCTCGCAGGCCGCCAGGATCTGCCCGAGGTCGTGGCCGTCGATCTCGAGCACCCTCCAGCCGAAGGCCTCGAACGCCCTGCGCAGGTCGATCCCCGCCCAAGGGTCCCCCCTGTTGCCTCGATGCTTTTCGCCGTCCTCGAGCGCCCAGCCGTACTGCTGCATGCCGTTGCGGTCCACGATGGCCGTGAGGTTGCCGGCGCCGTAGCGCGGGGCGACATGGACCGTCTCCCAGACCTGCCCCTCCTGGATCTCGCCGTCGCCCAGCATCACGAAGGTGTGGCCCGGGAGGCCCCGCCGGCGGGTGCCCATCGCCGTCCCGAGTCCGATCGAGATCCCCTGCCCCAGCGAGCCAGTCGAAGCATCGAGGCCGGGGAGCTTGAGCATGTCCGGATGCCCCTGGAGCCGACTTCCACCGGCGTCGAACGTGAGCAGCTCCTCCACCGGGAAGTAGCCACGCATGGCCATGACCACGTACAACGCGATCGCACTGTGACCCTTGGACAGGATGAACCGGTCACGCTCCGGCCAGTCGGGCTCGTCGGGTCGGATCCTCAGGACGCGGAAGTAGAGCGCAACCAGCAGGTCCATCGCCGACAGCGGGCCGCCCACGTGGCCGGCCCCGCTGTGCGCCACGCTCTCGATGACGTGAAGGCGCCCGCGCCGGGCAAGCGCCTCGAGGTCGGGGTGGGGTCCAGCGCCGGGTGACGTCCCCGGTGCAGCGGGATCCGTGGGACGCCCGGCCACCCTCAGCTCCGCGCGGTCGCGGCCAGGAGCGCCTCGAGGTACTCGCGGTTCGCGCGGGCCACGTCCTTGGGATCGTCCGGGGTGGTGTCCTGCTCCAGCACGAACCAGCCGTCGTAGCCACGCGCCAGCAGCGCCGATACCACCTCGGGGACCTGCGCGATCCCCTCCCCCAGGGCGGGGAAGATCCAGGTCTTGAGCGCCCTGCCGAAGCTCCAGCCCTCCGCCCTGGCGCGGGCGAGCACCTCGCCGTCCACGTCCTTGAGGTGGATGTGCGCGACGCGGTCGCCGTACTCGCCCAGCATCTCCAGGCTGTTGCCGCCGCCATAGGCCAGGTGCCCGATGTCCAGGCACCAGCCCACCTTGTCTGGATCGGTCTCGTCCAGGAGGCGCGCGGTCTCACCGGGGGTCTCGACATACGTGCCCACATGGTTGTGGAACACGACGCTCATACCCATCGGCGCGAGGTTGTCGGCGAGATCGTGCAGGCCCCGGGTCAGGTTGCGCCACTGCTCGTCGGTGAGGCCGTTGGCCTCGTCCACGTGGCCGGCCTCCCCGCGTCGCCGGTCGTCGCCGCCTTCGGCCGCGATCAGCAGCCGCCCACCGGTTGCGTGCAGCCGGTGGGCAATCTCCATGGCCCTGGCCATCTCCGTGTCGTACCGATCCGCGTCGCGGAACCCCAGGCCCACGAAGGCACCCACCATGTCCAGGCCGCGGGCGTCGAGCGCCTCCTTGAGCTCGACGGGATCCTCGGGCATGCCCGGGCCCCATTCGGTGGCGTCGTACCCAGCCTCCACGAACTCGTCCATCATCTGGCGGTACGGCAGCCAGGCGCGGTACTCGGGAACATCAGGGTTGTTCCAGTTGACGGGTGCAGTTGCGATCCTCACAGGAGCTCCCTCCGCTGGTTCTCCACCGCGGTCTCATAGCGCTCGCGCGCCGCGTTGACGGTGTCACGGGTGCTGACCTCGGCCGGCGGCACGTCCCACCAGCCCTCGTACCCGGGTGCCCGCTTGTCCGGGGACACGGCGACATGGATGACGGTGATCCGGTCGGCGCCGCGGGCGGCAGCCAGCGCGTTCCGGATCTCGTCCTCGGTGCGGGCGTAGAACGCGAGGGCGCCCATCGCCTCCGCGTGCTTCTTGAAATCCACGGGCACATAGCCGCCGGTCAGGCGGTTGCGCCCGGGGTCCCGGAACCGCAGCTCGTTGCCGAACTGGGCGATGCCCACGCTCGCGGCGAGGTCCTTGATGCACTGGTAGCCGTGGTTGTCGAAGACCACCACCGTGATCCGGATCCCCTCGGCCACCGCGGTCACGATCTCGGAGTTGAGCATGAGATAGGTGCCGTCGCCGATGGCGACCACGACCTCGCGCTCCGGCTCCGCGAGCTTGACGCCCAGCCCGGCCGGGATCTCGTAGCCCATGCAGGAGTATCCGTATTCGAGGTGGTAGGCCTTGGAGTCCTCGGGCCGCCACAGCTTGAGCAGGTCGCCCGGCAGGCTGCCGGCGGCGCACACGACCGTGGCGTGACCGCCGACCGCATCGTTGACGATGCCGATCACCTCTGGCTGGGCGAGCTCCTCGGTCTCGCCGTTGGGGGTGCGGTGGACGTCCACTCGCGCGTCCCACTCGGCCTTGAGGTCGGCGATCCGCTGCCGGTACTCGGGCGACGTTCCCGGGTGCCCGGCCTCCGCCAGCGCGCTCGCGATGGCCGTCAACGCCTCGCGGGCATCGGCGACGACGGGGACGGAGCGCAGCTTGGCCGCGTCGAACCCGTTGACGTTGATGCCCACGAAGGTCGCGTCCGGGTCCTGGAACTGCGTCTTGGAGGCCGTGACGAAGTCGCCCAGCCGCGTGCCCACCGCGATCACGAGGTCCGCCTCGCGGGCCAGCCGGTTGGCCGCCAGGCCGCCGGCAGCACCGATCGGGCCTGCGTTGAAGGCGTGGTTCCAGGGCAGCACTCCCTTGCCGGCCTGCGATTCCGTCACCGGGATGCCGAACGTGGTGGCCAGCTCGTCGAGGGCCGCCTCGGCGCCCGAGTAGATGGCGCCGCCGCCGGCGATGATGATCGGGCGCCTGGCGGCGCGGATCAGGTCCACGACCTCCGCCACGACCTCGGCGTCGGGGCGAGCCCGCCTCACGCGCCAGACGCGGCGCTCGAAGAATCGCTCCGGCCAGTCGTAGACCTCGGACTGGACATCCTCCGGAAGGGAGATCGTCACGGCGCCGGTCTCGGCCGGGTCGGTCAGCACCCGGAAGGCCTCCGGCAGGCTGGAGAGCAGCTGTTCGGGACGGGAGATGCGGTCGAAGTAGCGCGAGACGGGCCGGAAGGCATCGGAGGCGGAGACGTCACGCTCCACGGGATGCTCGATCTGCTGGAGCACCGGGTCCGGCAGGCGGTTGGCGAAGTAGTCGCTGGGGAACAGCAGCACGGGCAGCCGGTTCACGGTGGCCCCTGCGGCGCCGGTGATCATGTTGGTCGCGCCGGGCCCGATGGACGAGATGCAGGCGAACGTCTGGAGCCGGTTCTTGTGCTTGGCGTAGGCCGCGGCCAGGTGCACCTGGGCCTGCTCGTTCTGGGGCCGGTAGTACGGCATCGCGCACTCGTCGCCCAACTCCTCGAGCGCCTGACCCAGACCGGCGACGTTGCCGTGCCCGAAGATGCCCCACACACCGGCGATGAACCGGTTCTGCTCGCCGTCCCGCTCGATGTACTGCTCCGCCAGGAAGCGAACGATGGCCTGCCCCACCGTCAGCCGGACCGTGCTCAACTGAACGCTCCTCTCCGCTGGCGGGGCTCCTGGAGCCCCGTGCCGCTGCCTCGCCCGTTCCGCGCCGCTGGCGCACCGCTGGCGCATCGCTGGTGCACCGCTGGTACACCGCTGGTGCAATCGATTACAAGTGTAGCCTCTCGGACGCCCCGGTCAACCCCCGCGGCCCCGGTCAACCCCCGCGGCCCCTCCCCCCCCGCGGCCCCTCCCGAACTCCGGGAGGAGTGCTCCCCTCGAGTGGGGCGACCTGATCACGTCTCCTGGCGCCGATATCGCGACGCCCGAAGCGGCCGCGGCTCCTGCGACGCCCGAAGCGGCCGCGGCTCCTGCGACGCCCGAAGCGGCCGCGGCTCCTGCGACGCCCGAAGCGGCCGCGGCTCCTGCGACGCCCGAAGCGGCCGCGGCTCCTGCGACGCCCGAAGCGGCCGCGGCTCCTGCGACGCCCGCCGATCCAGCCCTGCGACGCCCGCCGATCCAGCCCTGCATCAGGATGGCCCACGTCGAGCGTGGACTGCACCCCGAAGGTCGAGTTTCGACCCGCGGTCACGCACGGCTCACCCCTGGTTGATGCACACATGAATACGGCCGGTGCGGGGGACCGAATCCGGCCGGTGCGGGGACCATCCGGCCCGCTTCCCGTCCGTCCTCCGCGCGACATCCCGCATGGTTGATCTTGACGACGAGTGGTGCCTGCCGCTAGGCTGAGAAATCGATTACGCGTTCTCGCGCCGGAGTCCCCCACGGCGAGCGCATCAGCCGGAGGCAGAGGCACATGGAGGCAGGTCCGAACCGCATCGCCGCGGCTCCAGGCTCGATGCCCCGTCGGGCAGAGTGCCGGTGATGGAGCGAGCGGGGCCCGCCACCATCAGCGATGTCGCCCAGCGGGCGGGCGTCAGCACTGCCACCGTCAGTCGCGTCCTGGCCGGCATCGGCAATCCCAAGCCGGAGACGGCCGCCGCCGTCGTCGCCGCCGTCGAGGAGCTTGGCTATCGGCCGTCGGGCGTGGCCCGCTCCCTGCGCATGAAGCGGACCCGGACGCTGGGGCTCATCGTCACCGACATCCAGAACCCCTTCTTCCCGGAGCTGGTCCAGGCCGCGGATCTCGCGGCCCGGGGGCTCGACTACTCGATCATCCTGGGCAGCGCGGCCTATGACGAACACCGGGCGATGCACTACCTGGACCTGATGGTCGACCGTCGCGTGGACGGGCTGATCATCGCCTCCAGCCAGCTGTCCGACAAGAGCTGGGAGTGGCTGCTCCGTTCCCCCGTCCCGGTGGTCGTGGTGAACGCCGAGCCCACCGGCGTCGCCGTGCCCGTGATCACGAGCGACAACGCGGGCGGCACGCGCCTCGCCGTCGAGCACCTGGTGAGCCTGGGCCATCGACGGATCGCCTACATCCGGGGCTACGAGGGGTTCACTGCGGACCTGCCCCGGGTGGAGGGCTTCCGCACCGCCTGCGCCGCGGCCGGCATCCCCACCTCGGACATGGTCGAGATCCGGGGCGACGGGCAGTTCGAGGGCGGCGAGCTGGCCATGGCGGAGCTGCTTGCGACCGGCACGAACGTGACCGCCGTGATGTGCCACAACGACGTGACCGCGATCGGGGCGATGCGTGCCCTGCGGGCGGTCCGCCGCAGGGTGCCGCAGGAGATCAGTGTCGTGGGTTGCGACGACATCGCCGCGGCCTCGTGGGTCGTGCCTGCCCTCACCACGGTCGCCCAGCAGAAAGCGGAGATGGGCCGGATGGCCGTGGAGCAGCTGGCCGCCGCCCTTGACGACCCCGGCAGCGCGGTCGAGCCGGCCACGATCCGCATCCCGATGGTGCTCCGCGTCCGCGAGTCCACGGGGCCGGCCCCGGAGGCCGGAACGACCCAGTAGTGAGCACGGTGCCGGGGATGGACGGAGCGCCCCCTGCCTGCAACCGGCACCCCGAACCGAACCAACCAGCGTCCCATCCCTGTGCCCGGACGGGGCATCGATTGCGACGTGGAGTGAACCAGCATGATCCGGATTGCCAACGCCCCGTGTTCCTGGGGTGTCATCGAGAACGTGGCGGGCGAGACCGGCGGCTACCGCCGGGTGCTCGACGAGATGGCCGAGGCCGGCTACGCCGGCACCGAGCTCGGCGACTGGGGCTTCATGCCCACCGACCCGGCTGAGCTGCGGGCGGAGCTCGATTCGCGGGGGCTCGCGCTCCTGGCGTCCTTCTCCACGCCGTGGCTCCAGGACCCGGCCCGCCACCGCCAGGGCGAGGAGGACGCGGTCCGGATCGGGAAGCTGCTGGCGGCCGTCGGCGGCCGGGACACGATGATCGTCCTGGGCAACGACCCCTATGGCGATCCCGTGCGGGGCGCGATGGCCGGCCGGATCACACCCGAGCAGGGCATGACCGACGAGCAGTGGGACGTGTACGCACGTGCGGCGGATGAGCTCGCCCGCCGGGTCAGGGACGAGGCCGGGATCCGGACCGTCGTCCACCAGCACCTGGGCACGCTGATCGAGACCGGGGCCGAGGTCCGGAGGCTCATGGACATGACCGACCCGTCGCTCCTGGGCATCTGCCTGGACACCGGCCACTGGACCTTCGGCACCGGCGAGAACCCCGTCGACGCGGTCCGCGAGTTTGGCGACCGCATCTGGCACGTCCACTTCAAGGACTGCGACCCGGCGGTCATGGCGGAGTCACGGGCCAGGGAGTGGGACGGTCTCACGTCCACCGGGCACGGCGTCTTCTGCGAGCTGGGCCAGGGCTGCGTGGACTTCCCCGGCGTCCTCGCGGCGCTGGGCGAGATCGGCTACGACGGCTGGATCGTGGTGGAGCAGGACATCCTGCCCGGCATGGGCCACCCCTGCGAGAGCGCCCGGCGCAACCGCCAGTACCTGGAGTCCATCGGCGTCTGAGGGGGTCCCCCGTCCGGCATCGGCGTGGACGGATACGTGCCAGCGGGCTACTATTGAGGCTCACGCCCGCCGTGTTCGCGATCTCCCGGGCCCGGCCCCAGGAGATCGCAATGCCTCCAATGCGACCGACGATTCACGCTCGTTCCCACCGAACGCCCGGTACCCGCCCGAGCGGTGACACTCGTGTCTGACCGCCTCGTGGTGGTGGCCAACCGCCTGCCGATCACCGTGCGCCGGACCGCCGGCCAGTGGCACGCCGATCGCAGCAGTGGCGGCCTCGTGGCCGCGCTTGCGCCGATCATGGAGCGCGCCCAGGGCCTGTGGATCGGATGGCCTGGCGATGCGCCGACGGTCGACGCAGATGGACGCGCGGCCCTCCTCCGCGAGCTGGAGCGAGAGCAATCGCTGGCGTCCGTGGACCTGCCTACGAGCGTCAGCCGGGCGTTCTACGAGGGCTACAGCAACAACACCCTGTGGCCGCTGCTGCACGGCTTCCCGTCCCGGGTGGCATTCGACAAGGAATCGTTCCACGCCTACCGCGATGCAAACCAGCGGTTCGCCGCCGCGGTCGTGGACCGGCTGCAACCCGACGACCTGGTCTGGGTCCAGGACTACCAGCTGATGCTGGTGCCGGCGCTCCTACGCGAGCAGCGGCCGGACGTGCGCGTCGCGTTCTTCCTGCACGTCCCCTTCCCGCCCCCGGAGGTCTTCCGGATCCTGCCCCAGCGCGAGGAGGTCCTGACCGGGCTCCTGGGCGCCGACGTCATCGGGTTCCAGACGCACGAGCACCTGGGCGCCTTCAGGCGGACGCTGCTCCAGGTCCTGGGGATCGAGAGCCGGATGGATCGGGTCGAGATCGACGGCCGCACGGTGACGCTTGAGGCCCGCCCGATCGGGATCGTGCCCGACGAGTGGGAGCGGCTGGTGTCTGCCGACGCCGGCGTGACCCGCCGCATCCGTCAGATCCACAGCCGGCACGCGGGGCGGAAGCTCGTGATCGCCGTGGACCGGCTCGACTACACCAAGGGCATCCCGGAGCGGCTCCGTGCCTTCCGTCACTTCCTGGTGTCACGACCCGAGTGGCGCGGCAAGGTGACCCTGATCCAGGTAGCCGTCCCGTCACGGGAGCGGGTGGCCCGCTATGCGGCGCTGCGGCACGAGGTGAACGAGCTCGTCGGCGAGGTCAACGGGGAGCTGGGGACGTCCGACTGGAACCCGGTCATCTACCTGCGCCGCTCGATCTCGCGCCCGGAGCTCGCGGCGCTGTATGCAGCGGTGGACGTTGCCTGGGTCGCCTCGCTGCGGGATGGCATGAACCTCGTGGCCAAGGAGTTCGTTGCCTGCCAGCAGGACGGTGCCGGCGTCCTGCTGCTGAGCGAGTTCGCCGGGGCTGCGGGCGAGATGGGCGAGGCCATCCGGGTCAACCCGTATGACGAGCCAGGGTCGGCCGCGGCACTGGAACGCGCCCTGACCATGGACGAGGAGGAGCGTCGCGAGCGCCAGGCGACCCTGCTCCACCGCATCCGGACCAATACCGCGGTCACCTGGGCGGAGCGGTCAATCACCGACCTCCGGCTGACGGTCAGCAGGCGCGCGACGGGCGCCGGACCCATCCCGGAGCCACCGCTGCGGGACCTGCGGCGGGCCTACACAGCGGCAGGTCACCGCGTCTGCTACCTCGACTACGACGGGACCCTTGTCCCGCTCGCGGCGCGGCCGGCCGATGCCGCGCCGGGTCCGGCGATCGCCGAAACCCTGGGCAAGCTTGCGCGACAGCGGGGCACCACGGTCGTGATCGTTTCGGGGCGGCCGGCGGTCGACCTGGAGCGCTGGTTCGGCCACCTGGACGGCATCTGGCTCGCGGCGGAGCACGGCGCCCTGCTCCGGGCACCGGGCGATCCTGACTGGCACCCGCTCCGGCCCGGCGCGGACGCCGAGTGGAAGGCTCGCGTGCGACCGCTGCTGGAGCACTTCGCCGACCGCGCCCCGGGCAGCACCGTCGAGGAGAAGGAGTTCGCCCTGGCCTGGCACTTCCGCCTGGTGGAGCCGGAGTTCGGTGACTGGCTGGCCAACGAGCTGGCGATGGCCCTGGACCAGCAGCTGGCCGGGACCGAGCTCGCCGTGCTCCGGGGCTCCAAGGTGGTCGAGGTCCGGTTCGCCTGGGCCAACAAGGGCGAGGTCGTCGCCCACGTCCGCTCAGCCGGCCCCCCGCCAGGGTTCGAGCTCGCGATCGGCGACGACCGCACGGACGAGGACATGTTCGAGCGGCTGCCCGACGACGCGTGGACGATCCACGTCGGATCCGGCCAGACGCGGGCGAGGTTCCGCGTCGGCGGTCCGGCCTCCACGGTCGCCCTGCTGGCGAGTCTCGCCCGGAAGGGCGCCGCGTCCGCGAGGGAAGGGTCCCGGCCCCGGGCATGAAGAAGCCGGTCCCGGACCCCGAGGGGGCCTGAGACCGGCTCCGTGCGAGACGTCTAGGAGTTGCCGGGGAAGACGAGGCTCAGCGGGCCCTGCTTGCCGGGCTCGGGCCAGCGCTCGGTGACCATCTTCTGCTGGGTGAAGAAGCGGACTCCGTCCTCACCACGCATCGCCATGTCGCCGATCGCGGACTCCTTGGAGCCCGAGAAGCTCATGTAGCCCGCGGGCACCGGGATCGGCACGTTGACGCCGATCATCGGGACCTCGACCTCGAGCTTGAAGCGGCGAGCCGCCCCGCCGTCGGTCGTGAACACCGCCGTGCCGTTGGCGTACTTGTGGTCGTTGATGAGCTTGAGGCCGTCCTCGAAGGTGTCCGCGTACACGATCCCGAACACCGGGCCGAAGATCTCCTCCTGGTAGATCCTCATCTCCGGGGTCACGTGGTCGAACAGCGTCACGCCCAGGAAGAAGCCGTCCGGGTTGGGACCCGTGAACTTGCGGCCGTCGACCAGCAGCTCCGCACCCTCGGCCTCGCCGATGTTGATCCAGTTGATGACCGACTCGCGGTGCTCGGCCGTGTAGATCGGGCCCATATCGGTCCCCGGCTCCATGCCGTCGCCGATCTTGAGGCGCGCGATCCGCTCCATGATCTTGGGCTTGAGGCGCTCGGCGGTATCGCCGACCGCGACCATCAGCGTCTGGGCCATGCAGCGCTCGCCGGCCGAGCCGAAGCCCGCGGCGACCGCGGCGTCCGCGACCAGGTCCATGTCCGCATCGGGCAGGACGAGCATCGCGTTCTTGGCCGAGGTGTAGGAACCGACCCGCTTGCCGCGCTTCGTGCCTTCTTCGTAGACGTAGCGCCCGACCGCGGTGGAGCCGACGAACTGGATCGCCTTGATGCCCTTGTGCTCGACGATCGCCTTGACCGCCTCGCGGCCGCCGTAGACGACGTTGAAGGTGCCGTCGGGGCCGCCGGCCTGCGTCCACAGCTCAGCCTGGAGCTGGGTCGCGCCCGGGGTGTGCGAGGACGGCTTGAGGATGACCGTGTTGCCGGCCATCAGGGCGATCGGGTAGATCCAGGTCGGGACCATCACCGGGAAGTTGAACGGCGTGATCGCGGCGACGACGCCAAGGGGCTGACGGAGGGTGAACGCGTCAACCTTGGACGACACGTTGGGGGACATCATGCCCGCTAGGTGCACCGGCAGGCCGCACGCGAAGTCGATGGTCTCGATCCCGCGGAGGACCTCGGCCAGAGCGTCGGGAAAGGTCTTGCCGTGATCGCGCGTGATCAGCGCAGCGAGCTCCTCGCGGTGCGCGTACATGAGGCCGCGGAACGCGAAGAAGATGTTGGAGCGCGCGATCAGCGGCATGTCCCGCCATGCCGGGAAGGCGGCCTGCGCCGCGGCGACGGCCTGGTCGACCTCCACCTGCCCGCCACGCGGGACGCGGACGATCACCTGGCCGGTGGCCGGGTTGGTGACGGGCCCGGTGTTCTCCGGGAGCACCTCGACGGCCGTGCCGTTGATGTAGTGGGACAGGATCGGCAGGACCGCCGTCTGCTCCCGTGTCTCGATCGCCATGTGTGCTGCTCCTCCGAGGAATGCTGGTGCTGGACGCTGTGGTCGGTATCAGGCGGACTTGAGGTCCGGATTGGGCATCATGATGTCGCGCACGACGCCCTGGAGATCGTGGTATGACTGTACAAAGCCGCGCAAGGTCCGCGCGGTCGCCCCAAAGCCGGCGAAGTCATCATGTGACAGGCCGTCCGGCTCATATGCGCGGCGGAAGTCCGGCACCCGGGCCAGCAAGTCGTCGAGCAGGTGCTGGTCCACGGGGATGTCGATCCGCGACACGGGGTCGATGCCCGAGGCATTGAAGCGGACCTGCCACGGGTACGGCATGGTGAGCACGACGTCGCCGCCCACGAGCTCGGTCCAGTGCAGCCGGTGGCGGTAGGCCGCCGCCAGCAGCCGGGTCCTGTAGCCGCGCTCCTGGTAGATGCCATAGGCACGCTTGAAGGCAGCGATGCCGGCCCAGTCGGCGGCAGCCGGGTCGAGGGCGATGTCGTCCTTGCCGACCAGGACCTTGATCCAGTCGTCGAGCCGGCCGATCATCAGCGAGCAGACGGGGCTGAACTTGCTGGAGTCTCCGCCGGCGGCCTCGAAGCGCCTGATCCCCCGCTCCACGGCCTCGGCGGCCGCGATGCACTGGGCGACGGTGAACACCACCGTGATGTTGGCGACCACCCCCCGAGCCGTCGCGTCCTCGACCGCCTGCAGGCCCGCGGCGGTGCACGGGAACTTGACCTGGATGTTGGGAGCCAGGGTGCTGAAGTGGACGGCCTGGTCTGCCATCCGCTGCGGGTCGCGGTAGTTGGCCGGGTTGGTCTGGAGCGACAGGCGCCCCTTCATCCCGTCGTGGGCGTCGAAGACCGGCTGCAGGATCCCGGCTCCCCGGACGCCCATCTCCTCGATCAGCGCCCAGGTGAGCTCCACCTCGGACCAGGTCGGGTTGGCGGCGATCATCTCGCGCACCCGCGGGGTCCAGTGGTCCTTCTCCTTCTTCATCACCTCGCCCACGATCACGGGGTTCGAAGTGGCGCCGGTGCCGCCGCGCTCGACCGCGTACGCGAGCTCGGACACCGCACAGGAGTCATTCCAGAAGTCGGTCGGGGTGGACTCGACCATCCGCTGCAGCGGGCTGTCGGTTCCGGCGATCGTGGTGGTCATCGCGTCTCCGTGAGCTGGGATCGAGCGGGCGGGCCGTCGAGCCATAATCGATGATCGATAATACAACGCTGCGGGCCGGGGTGTCTTCCGTGGCCGTCCGGTGCGCCGTGCTAGCGGGTGGCCGCGGGCGACGCGGGGCTCCAGTTCATGAGCCACGCATGGTCCGGGTCGAGGGTGAAGTGCCAGGCCCGGTTGGGGCCGGCCATGATGTTGAGGTAGTAGCAGTCGTAGCCCGCCGGCACGCCCACCGGGTGGTAGCCCTCGGGCACCAGCACGAGGTCGCCGTCCATCGGCGTCAGGGCCTCGTCGAGGCTGCGGTCCGGGGTGTAGACCCGGGCGAAGGCAAAGCCCGCTGGCTTGGCAAACCGGTAGTAGTACAGCTCCTCGAGGCGCGCCTCGACGGGGGGGTTCTCCGTGTCGTGCTTGTGGGGTGGGTAGCTCGACCAGTTGCCCCCGGGGGTATAGGCCTCGAACGCGATCAGGCGCCCAGCCTCGGCGCCGGGAGGCAGCAGGTGATGGATCCTGCGGGTCGTGTTGCCCTCGCCACGCGTCTCCGCGAGGATCTCCGGGGCGTCGACAAGGGCCGTGCGCGCAACCGGGCCGCCGGGGGCGGCCGCGATCCCGACCAGGGCCGTGGTGTCCGCGGTGATCTCGATGCCCAGACCCGGCTCAACGAGCACCACCGGCGCGGGCGGACCATCGAACACGGTCGTCCGGGATCCGACGGACCCGAAATCGCGGACCCCGGCCTGGACCTGGGCGTAGCCCTCCAGGAGCAGGACAAGGCGCTCCTGGTGGTCGGCGTCCCGGGTCACCCGCTGACCCGGCTCCAGGCGGTAGACGTGGAACGAGGTGAACTCCCAGCCGGCCGAGGCCGGGTCGATGCCGCACACGAGACCGTCGGGCGCGGGCGCGGCCGCGCGGCGGAGGAGGCGCCGCGCGGCCCCGGCAGGGGCGGCGCCCGGGCCGTGGTTCCCTGCGCTTGCGGACATGGTCATGGGTGCTGGTCCTCCACGGTGCCCGGCTGTGCCGATCGACCCCGGAGCGTCGTGCCCGCCCGATCCACCGCCTGATCGCCGTTCGGCAATCGATTACATGACAATCTTGGCGTACCGCAGAGGCATCGTCAAGGGGTCTCGCTCCGCGAGGCCGGGCGCCGCGCGGGCCGTCCAACGGGACCCACGCGGTCAGTCGCTCAGCGCAGGACGAGGAACCCGTCCAGGTCCACCCGGCCGCTACCCGTCGGGCGGATCGTGATGGTGTGCGGGCCGCTCGGCGCCAGGAGCCTCAACACGATCCGGCGATGGTGGGTGGAGCGGGCCGCAAGGCTGATAGTCCTCACGTACTTACCATCGAGGTAGACCCGGGCGCGTCCGCGGCCAGGTCCCTTCGAGCTGATCCAGGCGACCTCTCGCCCGGTGAACCGGTAGGTAGCCCTGGCCGATGCCGAGCGGCTCCAGCGGACCGCTCCTCCGAAGTACGCCGCGGCGGAGGACCGGCTCCAGCGGCCGGTGTAGATGAGCGTCGAGGACGGCGCCTCGCTGCGGCTCCAGACCCGGAACGCGGCCCCGTACGCCGTGGGACCGGCCAGGCCACCGATGGCGTACGGCGTCACCCGGAGCACCTGGGTGGTCGACGTGGACGGCGTGAGGGTCAGCGCCCGCGTGGTCGATGACGTGACAGATCCCACCGTGCTGTAGCCGCCGCCGTTCGCGCTCCTCGCCAGGCGGTAGGTCGCCGCACCCGCCCCGGTGAACCTGGCCTCCACCGTGGCCTTGCGCTGGGCCAGGTTGGTACCGGCGCCGGCGAGGTGCGTCACGGGTGGCGTGGCGGTCGGGATTGGCCGCTGGATGAGGATCTCGGCAAGGCGCCAGCCCTGGTTGACGAAACCGGCGGCGACGCTGCCGTCCAGGCCACGGACGATGGTCCCCTGCGTGTCGTCACCGTAGTCGCTCACGCGCCGCGGGGCCCCGAACCCGCTCTGGTCCGTCCACCAGCGGAGGCCCGGGGCCGCCTCGCACAGTGGGACCCCGCACACCGCATAGTCGAGGCCGCCGCCCGTATAGAGGACGTGGGTCCGTCCGGCGCCGTCCACGGCGACCGAAGGCTGCGCATCGTAGCGCCTGTCCCCCACCTGCACGGAGGTCCAGGTCGATCCATTGAACGTGAGCAGGAAGGCGCCGGCGGCGGACCGCCAATAGGCGACGCGGGGGCGACCCGTCACCGGGTCGACGGCGATCGCCGGGCCGATGTCCCCGTCGCCGGCGGGGTCTGTGAGCCTCGTGGACGCCCATGTTCCCCCAGCGTTGGTCAGGTAGTACAGGGTCAGGGCGCCCGGATCCGGGAGGGGCGCCAGGTACGCGATGTGCACGCGTCCGGAGGCATCAACGGCGAGGGCCGGGTCCCGCTCGAGGACTCCCGGGAAGCCCGACGTCGGGAACGAGACGACCCAGGATCCGCTGGCATTGGTCGCGTAGGCGAGGCGGTCGGAGTTGATCCCGGAGTGATACCCGAAGACCAGGTGCAGCCGCCCGGCGGCGTCGCGGGCGATCGGGTGCGTGCCCGTTCCGGTGTTGCCGGCTATCCGGGTCGTCGTGAAGGCGCCCGGCCTGCCGCTGATGACCCGCACGGCGGGGTCCGTCAGCGGATGGAGCTGGGCGTCGAACATCTCCGCGTAGGCGATCGCTGCCGTCCCGTCCGGGGCCACGGCAAGTCCCACGTCGCCGTCGACCGGGTTCGTCGTCAGGCGCTGGAGCGACCATGTCCCCCCGGCGTTCGTCCCATACCACAGCCCGGGTTGGGTGCCGAACCGCGCCACAGCCATGTGGCGCACGCCCGCGCCGTCAACCGCGTAAGCGGGCTTCGCCCACTGCCAACCCTGGGCAACCGTGTCGGTCACCCAGGCCCCCGAGGCGTTGGTTGCATGGCGGATCGCGGCGTCGGGCCAGGCGCGGAGGTAGCTCACGTGCACGCGCCCGTTGTTGTCGATGGCGAGCCGTCCATAGACATCCTGGCCCGTGTCGATCTCGGTCACCGCCCAGGGGCCGCCCCCGACGCTCGTCGCGTAGGCCATGCCTGCGGCCGTGCCGTTGGCCTCGGTACGGCCGATGACCAGGTGGAGCGAAGACCCGTCCCGGGCGAGATCCACGTCACTCGCCGAGCCGGTGGTCACGGTGACCGGATCCGCCCAGATCCCACCCGAGCGCGTCCTGACGAACGCGCCGGACGGGGTCGCCCACGCGACATCGACCACGCCCGTTGGTGACACCTGCACGCTCGGCCGCCATACCCCCGCGCCCGGAGCCTGCGTGCCGACCGCGGTCGATACCCACCCACCGGTCTCGTTGCTCACGTCATAGATCCCCTCGGCACCATCGTCGAGGCGCTGCACCACGATGTGGACGACACCATCCGGGCCCGTCGCGATGTCTGGCGCAGCCAGCTCGATCGGTTCCTCGCCGGCGTCGGAGGCAAGCACCAGCTCCGAGGTCCAGGTGCCGTCGGCGTGCTCGACGGCATGCCACAGGCCTGGATGATTGCCGGGCGCCTTGTCGGACACCGGGACGCGCAGCCATGCGACGTGTGCCTGGCCACTGGGGTCGCGGGACCACGCCGGATTCCAGTCATGCCCGCAGCCCTCCGCGTCGTCGCCGCAGGCCTCGCTGACGCGCTGGACCGACCAGTCCCCGTGCTCGCCCGTGGCAGCGAGGATTCCGCTGTCGCCAAACACCTCGGGACTCGTCCAGAATCGCTGCAGGAACAGGCGGATGCGGCCGTCGGGCTCCGCGCCGAGCTCCGGCCACCGATCCAGATAGGCCGTCGTGACGCGCTCACGCGTCCAGGCGCCACCGCTCCGCTCGGCGATGAACGTGCCGACACCGAGCTGGGTCCAGGCCACGACCGGCGTCCCGTCTGCGGCGATCGTGATCGTCGGAGTCCGTAGCTCGCCGTCGTCCACGACACCCGTGACCACGGGCCCAACCCGCAGGCGGATCGCCGCGAGTGGCCGGTGACCCGCCTGGTCGTGCGCGATGGCCGTGATCACGTGGGTACCGTAGGCGAGGTCAGAACGTGAGAACGACGGGCCGGTGCCGATCTCGCCCATGCGGTCCGACACCCAGGTGAGGGTGCCCGCAACGCTCCCCTGCTCGGGGTCCATGGCGGTGGCCCGGAAGGCGACGGGCGTGCCGGGCAGCACCGAGGCGCCGGTGTCGGGCGCCGTGATCGTCACGACCGGCGCGCGATCGGCGACGGCGGCGACGGCGGCCGCGGCGTTGACCACGCCTCCGCTGGCGATGATGGCCTCGAAGGCGGTCACGGGCCGCGCCGTGCCCAGGATGCGCGCGCGAACCTCGGACGCTGTCCAACCCGGGTGGATCGAGAGCACCAGCGCGGCCACGCCGGTCACATGCGGCGTCGCCATCGACGTCCCCGACATGGACTCGTAGCCGCTGCCCGTGAAGGTGCTCGTGATGTCCTCGCCCGGGGCGGCGACATCGACCCCCAGGGGTCCGAAGTCGGAGAACGCGGCGCGTTCGTCGCCCACCGTGCTGGCCGCGACCGAGATGACGTTCGGGAGGTCGTAGGCGGCCGGGTAGAACGCGAGCTCGTCGACGTTGCGGTCCGCGTTGCCGGCCGCGGCGACCACCAGGTGCTCGTGTCGGCCCGCAGCCTCGATGGCGTCCCGCAACGGCTGGGAGGCGCCGCCCGACCAGCCCCAGCTGTGGTTGGAGATCCGGGCGCCGTTTCGCCAGGCGTAGTCGATCGCCCGGATGGCGTCGGACACGTAGCCAACGCCGGCCGCACCCAGCACCCGGAGCGGCATGATCCTGGAGCCGTACGCGACGCCGGTCACGCCGACGCCGTTGTCGCCCACTGCCGCGATCGTGCCCGAGACGTGGGTGCCGTGGCCGTCCTCGTCGTCGGGGACGTTGTCACCGGCCACGAAGTCCCAGCCGTGGACGTCGTCCACGTACCCGTTGTCGTCGTCGTCGATGCCATTTGCCGCGATCTCGCCAGGGTTCGACCAGAGGTTGCCGGCGAGGTCCTCGTGGTCGAGCTGCACGCCGCTGTCGACAACAGCGACCACGACATCCGGGGAGCCGCGGGTCACTGCCCAGGCGCCGTTCATGTCCAGGTCGGTGTCGCTCGAGTTCTCGAACCCCCACTGGAGGGGCAGCAATGGATCATTGGGGCCGGCCGCGGCGCGGATCTCGTAGTCCGGCTCCGCGTACAGGACACCCGATGTCGCCCGGAGACGGGCGGCGGCGACTGCGACGGGTAGTGAGGTCCGGACGAGCTCCAGGCCATCCACGATCGACAGACCGGGCTCCCGCACACGCTCGCCGGACACGGCGATCCGAGCAGCCCGGCGGGTGATGGCCCCGGCTCCCGGCTCGAACCGGACCAGAAGGCGGCCCTCCGCAGCGGGCGGCTGGCGGTCGACCGTCGGCGACGGCGTGACCGGCACGGCGGCAGGCTCAGCGGTGCCCGGAGCCGGTTCGGCCGCGGATGCAACGGGTGCGAGCGAGGCCGCGAGACAGAGCGCCATGACGGCGCCACCTCGCCCGAACCAGCGTGCCGTCCCCACCACTGCCACCGGAACCGGTACCTCCTGGGCCGGGCGGCCGATGCACCGCCCCGGGTGTCCGGCCCGGCATCGGCGCGGCTCACCTGCCGGCAGGATACGCCCGCCGGGATCGAGCCGCGCCCGTACTTGTGGCCCTGGAAGGTCAGGCCTTGCGAGACTTCCCGTCCTCGGTTCGCATCCGGCATGCGTTGCTGGACAGGAAGTGACGCTCCTTGCGGGCCATCTCCGGCATCGGCGCTGCGTACTCGACCTGCTCCTCGGACAGCTCCACGACGAGGCTGTTGAGCTGGGCGTCCGCTCCCGCGTAGGCACCAACCCGCTTCCGGACGCCTTCCAGCGCACGGCGTGCGTCGTCGTAGCGGCCCTCCCGGTTGAGACGTACGGCGTCCTGCTTGGCGCGCTCCGCGAACACCCGGGCCACGACACGGTCCACCTCGACGTCCCTGGGCTGGGCGTCGTTGGCCCCGTGATCGGCGTACGACCAGGCCAGGGAGACCGGCTGGAGCGCCGGGCGGGCCGTGTCGAACGCGCCGTCGCGGTCCCCCAGGCGCACGTGGACGCCGACCTCGCGGCCGACCTCCCCGTAGTCGAAGACCAGGCGGATCACCACCGAGAGCACCTGACCCGAGACCATGTCGCCGAGGAAGACCCGGGCCCGCCCGGCGACCTGCTCCACGCGGAACGGCGAGAGCGAGTCCACGCGAACGGATTCGGGCAGCACCAGCTCCAGCACGACCTCACGGGCCACGACGTCCAGGGTCTCCCCCACCTCGGACGTGATGTGGTCCCGCATCTGGCGCACGTCACCGGCGAAATAGAAGTGACCGCCGCCGTTGTCGGCCATGGCCTGGAGGAGCAATTCGTCGAAGTCCGTGCCCACGCCGAACGTGCTGGTGGCGATGCTCCGCCGGCGCAGGTCGAGGGCCAGCCGGGCCAGCTCCTCGTGGTCGGTGATGCCACGGTTGGCGAGTCCGTCCGTGAGCAGCAGGACACGGTTGACTCCCAGGGGCTCGAGGCCCGCCGCCACCTGCTCGCAGCCGGTCAGCCAGCCGGCGTGCAGGTCTGTGCTGCCTCGCGCCTCGACGGCCTCGAGGCGTGCGGTGGCATCGTGCCGGGCCCCCGGGCTGGCCGTGGTGCCGGCCACGACCACCTCGACCCGGTCGTCGTAGGTCACGACGGCGAAGCGGTCCTCGGGATCCAGGCGGTGGATGGCCTCCAGCGTCGCCTGCTTGGCGAGCGAAAGCTTGTCGCGCCCGCCCATGGAGCCGGATCGGTCGAGCACGAAGGCGAGATTGACGGGCGGCCGGCGCCGCTCCGGGTCCGCCGCGACCGAGGGTGCCGTGACGTCGACGAGCAGGTAGCGCTCGCTGCGGCCGTGAGCACGGATGAGGCGGCGGTCAGGGCGCACGACGAGGCGCGGGTCGACCAGACGGTCGGGGTTGGTGTTGTGGGTCACGATGGGCCTCCTTCTCGATGGCTGGTCGAGGCCCGGATGGGGCGGGTCTCACGGTCCGGCGGCTCGCGTTCGGTCGAGCGCAGAGGATCCGGTTGGGTGACGTGGGGCTAAGGGTGTATGGCGGCCGAGTCCGGCCGGGCGGTCACGGTTCCTCTGCGAACAGCTCCCGCGCGATCCGCTCGAGCTGGTCCACACGCTTGTTGCCGCGTCGATCCAGGGGGCGGCGGACGTGGAGCTCCACGTCCGGGGTGATGACCAGGCGCTCCCAGGTGGAGCGATCGGGCCTGGTGTGATGGTCGGGATCCGGACCGCTCGAGACGAGCGCCGGCAGCGGAGCGATGGCAGCCGCGAGGGTCGGGGCGGGCATCGATGCCGGGGGCGCATCGGCCGCCTCGATCCGGCTCATGGCCAGGTAGCGCCTGGGCGGTGTCTCCGCCACGGTGGGCGTGACGCCCGACTGGCGCATCAGCGACCTGACGAAGGACAGCGTGTGGGCCGGGTCCTGTGACGGGTCCGGCCCGGGAGAGCCGAGCGCCTCGGCGGCGGCCAGGAGCTCCTCGTCCCCCATCAGGTCCAGGCGCGCCCGGATCTCGGCCAGCGGCAGGTGATCTCGCTGCAGGCGCCTGATGATCCGCAGGCGGGCCAGGTGACCCTCACCGTAGCGCGTGGAAGCACCGGCCGCATCCGGCGACGGCAGGAGACCCTGCGCGACGTAGTAGCGCACCGTGCGCGGGGTCACGTCCGCGAGGCGGGCCAGGTCGCTGATGGTGTACGGATCATCGGGCATGTGGCCATCTTGACACTTGCACGTCATGCTGTCAAGACCAAGGTTGAACCGGTGGCCGGCGCGATGGGCCGGGACCGGGGACCATCGGCTGCGGGCGCACCGACCGATCTCCCTGTTCCGCTCCGGGCCCATGTCTGGCACCCTGCGCGCATGGGATCCGTCCTGCGCCGCCCGTTCCACCTGGTCACCGCCCTCGCGTTCGCGGCATCGATGGCCGTCCCGGCCGCTCTCGCCTCGCCCGCCGCGCCGGTGGCTGCGGCCGAGCCGGACTGGCCGGCCTCGAACAGCGGCTACCACAACTGGCCCGAGATGGTGGGCGAGATCCAGCAGGCAGCGGCGGACTATCCGGAGATCGTCCGGGTCTTCTCGATCGGCAAGAGCTACCAGGGCCGCGACATCTGGATGGCCAAGATCAGCGACAACGTGACCGAGGACGAGGACGAGCCGGAGGTGCTCATCGACGCCCTCCACCATGCCCGCGAGCACATGGGCACGGAGCAGGCGCTGGCCGCGCTGGGCTGGCTCACCCGTGACTACGGGACGGACGAGACCGTCACGCGCCTCGTTGACCACCGCGAGATCTTCATCCTCTTCGCGCTCAATCCTGACGGCATGCGCTACGACCTGACCGGTGACCCCTACCGCGCCTGGCGCAAGAACCGCCAGAAGACCTCGTCGGGCACCGCGCAGTACACGGACCTCAACCGCAACTACGAGTACCGCTGGGGCTGCTGCGGCGGCTCGTCGGGCAAGAAGGCCTCGATCACGTACCGCGGACCGCGGCCGTTCTCCGCCCCGGAGACGCGGGCGCTGCGCGACTTCGTCAACAGCCGGGTGATCGGCGGGGTCCAGCAGATCCAGACCCACGTGACCCTGCACACGAACGGCGAGCTGATCCTGTGGCCGTACGGCTACACCAAGACCAACGTCCCTCCGGACATGACGACGCTGGATCACTCGACGTTCGTCTCGCTGGGCCGGGCGATGGCCGCGCTGAATGGCTACACCGCCAAGCAGTCTTCCGACCTGTATGTCACCGACGGCGACCAGATCGACTGGCTGTACGCCCGCCACCGGATCTTCACCTACACGTTCGAGCTGTTCCCATCCGAGAAGAAGACCGTCTGGGGCGACCACTACCCGGACGATTCCAGGATCGGACCGCAGACCGCCCGCAACCGCTCCGCCATCCTGTTGCTCATCGACCGGGCCGCCTGTCCGTACGCGGCCCTGGGCAGCAGCTCCAGGCAGGCCAACTGCGGACCCCTGTATGACGACCTGGAGATCAACCGGGGCTGGGTCCGCAACGCCGCAGGGACTGACACGGCCAGCTCCGGGCGCTGGCAGGTGGCCAATCCGTCCCCAACCCGCAAGAAGGGCAAGAAGCAGCTGGGTGCCACCGTTTCCGGATCGTCCGACCTCGTGACCGGGGCCGCCGCCGGGTCATCGGCCATCGCCAACGACGTGGACGGGGGCCGGACGACCATCCGGAGCCGGGCCATCGCGCTCCCGGCCGACCCGGCCGACTACGGCCGGCTGACCTTCCGCTACACGTTTGCGCACAGCGCGCTCGCAACGACGGCCGACCGGCTGCGGGTCAGCGTCGAGGACGGGAACGGTGCGCTGACCACGGTGTTCGAGCGGCTGGGGGCCCCGGTGGACCGGGACGCCACCTGGAGCTCGGCGTCCGTCTCGCTGGAGGCGTGGGCCGGCCAGGCGATCCACCTGGTCGTGGAGGCGAGGGACGCAGGTCGCGCCAACCTGGTCGAGGCGGCACTGGACGACATCCGCATCCGCCGGCCCTGAGCGACTCCTTCAGATCCGGTAGCCTCGGGGTCCAGCCATCGAGCACCGGAGGCACCATGGGCGCGATCGAGGACCTGCGAGGCGTGTGGAACATCGTTCCCACGCCGTTCACGCCGGACGGTGCCGTGGACGCGGGCTCCATCCCCGGGCTGGTGGCGTTCGTCCGCGCCACGGGCGTGGACGGGATGACGATCCTGGGCGTTCTGGGCGAGGCGGGCCGCCTGGGCGACGCGGAGCGGACCACCGTCCTGGAGAAGGCGCTGGCCGCGGCCGCGGACACCATCCCGGTGTGCGTAGGGGTCTCGCATGCCTCCACGGACCGCGCGATCGCCCACGCCCGCGAGGCCGCGATGGCCGGGGCCCATTCCGTCATGCTCGCCCCACCACCGCTCGCGCGCCCCACGGATGCCGCGCTGCGCCGCCACTATCTGGCGGTCGCGGAAGCCGTGGATCTCCCGGTCGTGGTGCAGGACCATCCGGCCAGCTCCGGGGTGCCGATGACCGTGGACTTCCTCCTGGCGCTGGCAGCGGAGGCGCCGCAGTGCCGCGTGATCAAGCTGGAGGAGGAGCCCACGCCGCCCAAGGCGGGGCGGCTGGTCGACGGGTCGCCCCACGTCGTGGTGCTGGGGGGCCTGGGTGGCCAGATGCTGCTCGAGGAGCTGCGACGCGGCAGCCACGGGACGATGACCGGGTTCGGGTTCCCCGAGGTGCTGGTGGCCATCGTCCGACGCTGGAGCACCGGTGACGCCGAGGGCGCCGCGACCCTGTTCGACCGCTTTGCCACGCTGATCCGCTTCGAGAACCAGGCGCTGCTCAACCTGCCGATCCGCAAGCTCGTCTACGAGCGCCGCGGAGCGATCGCCCACGCCACGGTCCGGGCGCCCGGCGTTCCCGCCGACGCCGGCACGGTCGCGGACCTGGACGACCTCCTGCGCCGCACGGGGCTCGACCGCCACCTCGCGCCAGGGTCCGTCCTGCCGGAGCTGCTGGGCGCCTGAACGCGGCTCCGGGCTCATCCGTGGACCGCGTGGTCACGGGGCGGCGCGCGATGCAATACTGGGGAATGCCCGTGCGCACCGTTCTCGAACGCGGCCCCAAGGACAAGCGGTCCGTGGCGTTCAGCCTCGACTGGCCTGGGTGGAGCCGCGGTGCGAAGAGCGCGGACCTCGCCCTGGAGACGCTCGAGTCCTATCGGGCTCGCTATCGCCCCATCGCGGACCTCGCCGGGATGGCCGACGCGTTCGACGCGGCCGGGCCACTCGAGATCGTGGAGGACAAGGTCGGCACGGGCTCGACCGACTTCTGGGGCATCTCCTTCACGCCTTCCGCCGCCGAGCAGGGACCGATGGACGAGGCGGCCCTCGAGCGCGGGATCACGCTGCTGCGGGCCTGCTGGGCGTTCTTCGACGGCGTGGCGGCGCGGGTCTCGCCGGAGATGCGCAAGGGCCCACGCGGGGGCGGACGCGACCGAGACCGGATCATCCGCCACACCATCCGGAACGAGAGCGAGGAATTCGCCAAGCAGGTCGGGCTGCGGATCCCGGACGAGGCGGCGTTGACGCCCGACGGGCTGCGGCAGCATCGGGAGGCCTACGTCGCGGCGATGCGGGCCTACAACGCCGGTGAGGTCACGCGGCGGATGCGGTCATGGACGCTCGCCTTCCTGATCCGCCACTCGGCATTCCACACGCTCGACCACGCCTGGGAGATGGAGGACAAGGACCTCTCCGGCGAGGGCGCTGCCTGACCCGGCCCTCCGCTACGGCAGCGCCCGGATCATCCCGCCGTCCACGGGAACGATCGCACCGGTCACGAACGACGCCGCCGGCGAGAGCAGGAACGCCCCCACGCGGCCGATCTCCGCGATGTCCCCGTAGCGGCCCAGCGGGATCGTGGCCTGCGAGCGGCGGGCGATCTCCTCCGGCGTGACGCCGGCCGCCTCGGCCCGCTTGCCGTCCAGGAACCGGATCCGGTCGGTGGCGATCCGGCCCGGTGCCAGGCCGTTGATCCGGATGGGGGCGATCTCCGCCGTGAGCGTCTTGACAAGGCCTGCCAGCCCGGGACGCAGCACGTTTGACGTCGTGAGAGCGGGGATGGGCTCCCGCACCGACGACGAGAGGACGATCAGGATCGCCGGATCCTGCCCGGCGCGGAGGTGTGGCAGCGCCGCTCGGATCAGGCGCAGGGTGGACTGGAGCGTTCCCGCGATCGCGGTCTCCCAATCGGCCTCGGACAGGGTGTCGAAGGTGCCGCCGGGCGGTCCCCCGGTGTTGACGACGAGCAGGTCGAGGCCGCCGAGGGTCGCGACCGCATGGGCGACCGCGTCGGCCGGACCCTCCTGGGTCGCGAGATCCGCAACGACCGGCGAACCGCCGAGCCGGGCGGCCTCCGCCTCGATGCGGTCCCGTGTCCGCCCGATCAGCGCCACCCGGGCGCCGTCGCCGGCCAGTGCCGCCGCGATGCCGCCGCCGATCCCCGAGCCGCCACCGCCGACGAGCGCCCGCCGGCCCTGCAGTCCCAGATCCATCCGCGCCTCCTGATCCTGAGCCGCAAGCGTAGCCGGTACCGCGGGGTCAGGCGAGGTAGCGGGCCCACAGGTACGCGGTTGAGATCAGCATCGAGGCCACGACCACCACGGATCCGTATCGGAAGAACTCGACAAAGCGGATGGGATGGCCGGCCTGCTTGGCCAGGTTCGAAACCACGACGTTCGCCGAGGCGCCAACGATGGTGAGATTGCCGCCGAGGCAGGCGCCAAGCGCCAGCGCCCACCACAGGGGATCGGCGGCCATGCCGCCCTCGATAAGCCGCTGCACGACAGGGATCGCCGTCGCGGTGTAGGGGATGTTGTCCACGACGGCCGAGGCGCCGGCCGAGAACCACAGGATGGCGATCGTGGCCGCTGCCTCGTTGCCGCCCGTGGCCTCCGCCAGACGCTCTGCGATCCCCCCGACGATGCCGACGCTGACGATAGCCTCCACGAGGATGAACAGCCCGACGAAGAAGAAGATCGTCGACCACTCGACGTCGCGCAGGACGCGGTGGGGATCCGCGCGGGCCACCAGCATCAGCACCGTCGCACCGAGCAGGGCCACCGTCGCGGGCTCGACGCCCAGCGCGCCGTGGATGAGGAACCCGAAGATGGTCAGCCCGGTGACGATCAGCGACTTCACCAGGAGCGCCGGGTCCGTGATCGCCCGACCCTCCGTCTCCTCGAGCGCGGCTGCCCGCCGCTCGTCGGGCACCTTGAGGGCGTGGCGGAACGAGACCCTGACGATCAGGACGAACGCGACGAAGATGAGGACGACGACTGGCGTCAGGTTCACGAGGAAGGCGCCGAAACCCAGCCCTGCCGCCGAACCGATCAGGATGTTGGGTGGATCGCCGATCAGCGTCGCGGTACCGCCGATGTTCGAGGCCAGGATCTGCGTGATCAGGTAGGGCATCGGCGAGATGCCGAGACGGCGCGACACGGAGAGGGTGATGGGGGTCATCAGCACCACCGTGGTCACGTTGTCCAGGAACGCGGACACGACCGCCGTGATCGCCGCAAGGATCAGGAGCAGCCGGATCGGGTGCCCATCGGACAGCTTGACGGACCGCACCGCCAGCCACTCGAAGAAGCCGGTCTTGGAGATGATCGATGCCAGGACCATCATCCCGACCAGCAGGAAGATGACGTTGAGGTCGATCGCCGCAAAGGCCTCGTGCTGGTCGAGGACCCCCAGGGCAACCAGCGTGAGGCCCGCGAGGAGCGCGACCAGCGTCCGGTCCAGCCACTCCGTGGCGATGAAGACGTAGGCGACCACGAAGACGACGGCCGCGACGACGGTGTCGACGGCCATCAGGCGTCCACCGCCGGCTCAGACGAGTGGCGACGGCACTCGTCGGCCCGGGACGCGCAATCCATCGGCGCAGCATACGCGTCCGCAGATGCTCCCGAAGCGAACCATGCGCAACCGCGCGGCAACCTCCCGTTCACCCGAATCGGCTCCCCACCGCACCGCGGGCACAGGCTGACCGATGGGCACCGGACCGCGACCCTGCGACCCACGACGCTGAGCGGGACTGCCCTGGCCCGTGGCGTGACTGGGAGGTCGGAAGAGAGATGCGGATCGCACGTCGAATGCTCTTTGGAAGCCTTGCGGCAGGCAGCCTGCTCGCAGGCCTGCCCGCGGTCGCCGCCGCCGCGGACGGCGGCACCATCGACACGGGCGACACCGCCTGGCTGCTGATGTCGACCGCCCTGGTCATGGTGATGCTGCCCGGCCTCGCCCTGTTCTATGGCGGCCTGGTCCGCCGCAAGAACGTCCTGTCGACGATCATGCACAGCTTCTTCGGCCTTGCCCTGGTCAGCGTGGTCTGGGTCGTCGTCGGGTTCTCGCTCGCGTTCGGCTCCGACGTTGGCGGCCTCGGGCTCATCGGCAATCCGCTCGACTACATCGGGTTCATCAGCGTGGGCCTCGATCCCAACCCGACCTACGGTCCCACCATCCCGTTCATCCTGTTCGCCGCCTTCCAGCTGATGTTCGCCGCGATCACGCCGGCCCTGATCACCGGGGCGTTCGCGGAGCGCAAGCGGTTTGGGGCCTTCGTGCTGTTCACGATCCTGTGGAGCCTGTTCGTCTACTCCCCCGTCGCCCACTGGGTCTGGTCGGTCGACGGCTGGCTCTACCAGCTGGGTGCACTCGACTTCGCGGGCGGCACCGTCGTCCACGCCACCTCGGGCGTGTCGGCCCTCCTGGTCGCCATCCTCATCGGGCGCCGGGTGCTCAATGGCGGCGGCATGGAGCCCCACGACATCCCGATGACCGTCCTTGGCGCAGGCCTGCTGTGGTTCGGCTGGTTCGGCTTCAACGCCGGGTCCGCCCTGAGCGCCAACGGACTGGCCGCCAACGCCCTTCTGGTCACCAACGTCGCCGCGGCAGCCGCGACCATCACCTGGGTCATGGCGAGCTACGTCCACAAGAAGAAGGTCAGCGTCGTCGGGGCGGCGGCGGGTGCCGTGGCCGGCCTGGTCGCGATCACCCCAGCATCGGGCTTCGTGACCGCGGGCGGCGCGTTGGCCATCGGCCTCGTCGCCGGCGGCCTGTGCTACAGCGCCACCCTCCTCCGCGAGCGCATCCATGTCGATGACGCGCTCGACGTGTTCGCCGTCCACGGC
Organism: uncultured Chloroflexia bacterium; assembly: GCA_963788375.1. Taxonomy (GTDB): domain Bacteria; phylum Chloroflexota; class Limnocylindria; order Limnocylindrales; family CSP1-4; genus CAIXZV01. Next base: position 106,525 of record CAWBGT010000028.1, on the reverse strand, counting down.
GTCGGCGGCATGTTCGGTGCGGTGGCCACCGGCATCTTCGCCACCACGGCGATCAACGCGGCCGGGTCCGGCCTGATCGACGGCAACCCGACCCAGGTCATCATCCAGATCGTGGCCGTGACCGCGACGGTCGCGTACGCGGTGGTCGCGACCTTCCTCATCGTCAAGGTGGTCGACGTCGCGCTCGGCATGCGCGTCGGGGCCCAGGAGGAAGAGGTTGGTCTCGACCTCTCGGTCCATGGCGAGGTGGCCTACCAGGTCTGACCTGCCGGCAACAGGCGCCGGGCACGCCCGGCGCGACAGGGGTGCGGCAGCGACCCCGGTCCGGTTCCGCTCAGCGCGGTCCCGGCCGGGGTCGTTCCGCGTCGTTCGTGGTCAGCGACCGGTGACGAAGGTCCAGAGCTGCTTGGGGACGGGATTGCCGCTGCGGTCGATGACCCGCGAGGTCACCTCGACCTGGTAGCGGGTCCTGGGGTACATGCGTAGAGCCGGATCGAGGACCAGGGTGTTCGTGGACGCCTTCCACGTGGCGTGTGTCCGAACGATCAGGCCGGTCCGGGTGTTGCGCAGGCGGACCGCGATGCCCGGCGCCGAGACGGGCTCGGAGAACCGGACTCTGATGTTCTTCGACCGGTTGACGCCGGTGGCACCGGGCGAGGGCGAGCGGCGCATGACGCGCGGGGCGACGGATTCGGCCACCGTGATCGTCGGCGTGATGGCCTCCGCGTAGTTGCCGTCCTCATCGATGGCGGCGACGGCCACCTCGTAGCAGCGGCCGAGCTTGAGCCCCTTGAGCGGGATGGTCGGGCCGAAGTCCAGCACCTTGAGGCTGAAGCGGGCGCGGTAGTCGCACTTGCCCCAGACCAGCGGCCACGAGGCGCGGATGGCGAAGCTGTCCGACACCTCGTGATTGACGTCCAGCTGGACCGTGTAGGTGGGGCCCGTCTGGCGCACCGGTCCGGTGGGATCGGTGATCGTGATCGCCAGCGGAGGCAGCGGCGCCGGCGGGTCCAGGTTCGGCAGCGGGTCGGGCACCGGTTCGACAAGCGCGGCCGCGGCGTCGATGCGGCCGTCTCCGAACACCACGTCCGGGCCCACCGGACCGAGGTCCAGTGCGCTCGCCCGGAGCACCGCCTCCAGCTGCGCGGCGTCCAGGTCCGGCCGTGCCGCCCACACCAGGGCCGCGACGCCGGAGACATGCGGCGTGGCCATGCTGGTGCCGGATTCCGCCTTGTATCCGCCGCCGGGGACCAGGGACTTGATGTGCACCCCCGGCGCGGCGATGTCGACCGCACGCCCGGAGTTGGAGAAGTCCGCGATGGCGTCGGTCCCGTCGACCGCGCTGACCGAGATCACCCCCGGGAACGAGGCCGGGTAGGCGCGCTCCGCCATCCCGTCGTTGCCCGCGGCGGCCACCATCAGGATCCCGGCGTCCCGCGCGGCGGTGAAGGTCGGCAGGGACAGGGCGACCTGCTCCGGCGTGAGCAGACCGCCGAAGCTCATGCTGATGATGTCCGCATCATGCTCCCGCGCCCAATCCACCGCGTCGAGCGCGTCGGACAGGGCGAGTCCCGTCCCGGCATCGGTCAGCTTGACGGGCATCAGGGTCGAAGCCGGAGCGATGCCGGCAATGCCCAGGGCGTTATCGGTATCGGCGAGGATGGTCCCGGTCACATGCGTTCCGTGCCCGACGTCGTCGCTGATGTCGCCGGAGTTCCAGACGACGTTGCGGGGTGAGACGACGGCCACGCCTTCGAGATCCGGGTGCGTCAGGTCCACGCCCGAGTCGAGGACCGCGACCACGATGGCCGGATCACCCCGGGTCGACCGCCAGGCCGCCGGCACGCCGATCTGGGTGAGGTCGGCCTGGTCTCCGTACAGCGTGTCCGACGGAGAGCCGTCGGCCGGCCAGTCCGTCAGCTCGAGGCGCGCATCCGGCACCACGGCGAGGACCCGCGGGTCCGCCCTGAGCGACGCCGCCACCGAAGCGGCAGTTCCCCGCCGGGCCGTGACGATCGTGCGCATCGGGCGGGCAGTCAGCTCGACGGCACGTACCCCGGGCTGCGATAGCGCGACCGGAGGCACGATCTTCCAGGTGACGATGAGCCGGTCGCCGTAGGCCGCCGTGTCCGCGGCCCTGCGGAACGAGGGACCCGCGGCGGCAACAGGAGCCGCCACCCCCAGCGCCAGCACGGCCGCAAGCAGGAGTGAGAAGTGGCTCCGAGTCGACATTGCCTTGCCCCCGTGACCGCTGTGGTGCGCCTGATCGGGACGCGCGGCGTGAGTGTAGTACCAGTCGCCGTGGATTCAGTGGCGTTTTCGGCGGGCACGGCCACATTGCTCGCAACTCAACCGTAACCGGCTCGTGGCCCGCCCGGTCATCGTGTGCGGCCGGCGATCGGCGCAGTATTCGCTTCCCCACGGATCAGGTCCCGGTCCGTCAGCCCGATCCGGCTCCTCGGCCGGCCCGCCCGCACAGGGAGGACATGAAGATGACGTTCCCGGCCTTTGGCACCGATCCCTCCGCGGGCGCCCCGCAGACCGCGGGCGGTCCGGTGATCTGCTCGGCCTGTGGCTGCCGCCTGCAGCACGCCGCAGACCTCAACGGGTGGCTCCACTTCTCGCCGATGGCAGGCCGCGACGCCCGCGGCTGCCGCGTCAGCTGCGCCGACCAGGTGCACGACTCCAGGGGCCACGCCCTCTCCGGCTGATCAGGCACCCCACAGGCGAACGCCGCGGCGTCGCCCCACCACAACGACGCGACCCCGGGCCCGCCCCCGGGGTCGTTTCGATTCAGGCGGTTCATCCTGTGCGGGACCGAGGGTGCGCGCTGCCCGCCGTCCCTCGCGAGTCGCTCGGCGGTTCAACCGTCGGGTGCCTGCGCGCTGCCCGCCGCCCATCGCGAGTCGCTCGGCGGTTCAACCGTCGGGTGCCTGTGGTCGTTCGCCGGTCGCTCGCGAGTCGCTCGGCGGTTCAACCGTCGGGTGCCTGCGGTCGTTCGCCGCTGGGCGGCACGTCTGTCGCAAGGGCGGCCTCGGAACGCGCCTGCGGCCCTACAAACGACCCGCTGGGCGAACGAGATCGCGACTCACCCGATGGAAGGACCGCCGGGCGGCTCACAGGCGCGGACCAGGCGCGGACGCCGCGCGACCGCCGGGCGGCGCGATCTACGCCTGCTCGTCCGCCTCGATCCGGTAGCCCACCGACCGCACCGCCACGATGCGCGGCCCACCGACGGCCTCGAGCTTCGAGCGCAGGCGGGCGAGGTGGGGCTTGAGCCACAGCAGGTCGGGATCCGGCTCGGCCGGCCAGCCGGCGCGCGCCAGGCGGTGGTGGGCGACCAGGTCGCCGCCGGCCCGCACCAGGGCCTCGAGCAGGCGGAACTCGGTTGGTGTCAGGCCCAGGGAGTACGCACCCACGCGCGCCTCGTGGCGGGCCGGCTCCACGGTCAGCGAGCCCGCGGTGAGGATCCCGGCCGCGCCGCCCCCAGCAGAACCCTCGCGTCCGGTGCCGGCCAGGTCCACCCGGCGCATCACGGCGGTGATCCGCGCCAGGAGCTCCTGCTTGCCAAACGGCTTGACCAGGTAGTCATCTGCGCCGATGCCGAGAGCCTTCACCTTGGCGGCCTCGGCACTCTCGCCCGACACCACGAGCACCGGCACGTTGCCCGAGGAGCGCAGCTGGCCGATCACCGTGAACCCGTCAGGGCCGGGCATCGCGAGGTCAAGCAGCACGAGGTCCGGTCGCTCCTCCCGGAATCGCTTCACAGCGGTCAGGCCGTCATAGGCGGTGATGACCTGGTGGCCCTCGGTGCCGACCAGGGCGGTGATGGCCCCGACCATGGCCGGGTCGTCATCCACCACCAGGATGCGCAGGGGTCTCGTTCCGATCATTCGGGTCGCCTCACTTTCGATCTAGGCCGCGACGGATGCGGGGAGCGCGAGCACGAAGCGCGCGCCACCCCCTGGTGCGGGCTCGCACCACACCCGGCCGCGCATGGATTCCGCCAGACGCCGGGCCGCGTAGAGCCCGATGCCTGACCCCCGCGCGGTCAGCGTCTCGCGCCGGGAATAGGGTTCGAAGATCCGTTCTCGCCACTCGGGCGGGATGCCCGGCCCCTCGTCGGAGACCGCGATCCGCACCACTCCCTCGACGAGCGTCCAGTCCAGCTCCACCCGCGTGTCGGGCGGTGCGTATTTCACGGCGTTCTCCAGCAGGTGCTCCAGCACCTGGCGCAGGCGGGCCGGATCCGCCATGGCATGCAGGCGCCGCGACCGCGCGATCTCGGCCCGATGCCGGTGCAGCAGGGGCGCCACGTCCGCGAGGAGATGCTCCACGAAGTCCTGGAGATCAACGGAGTGGAGCTCCGGCGGCTGCTCCGGGATCACGCGGACAGACTCCAGGATCGAGTCGACGAGCCGGTCGAGTCGCTTGATCTGCTCCACGGTGCCCAGGTGCCACGCAGCACGTGTCTTGCGCCGCGCCGTGTCGCGCGACGTGCGGCCATCGAGCATGGGCTCCTCCGCGAGCAGGTCCGTGTAGGCACGCACGACGGCCAGCGGCGTACGCAGCTCGTGGGTGACCAGGGCGATGAGCTCGTTGCGCGCCTGGTCGAGCGCCTGCAGCTGGGCGACCTGTGCCTCCGCCTCGCGCTGGAGCCGGCCCTTCTCCAGGATCCCGGCGAGGAGATCGGCGATCGCCGAGAGCTGGGCGACGTCCTCGGAGGTGAAGGCCCGCCGATCCTCGGTCTGGATGTTGAGCACGCCGATGAGCTGGTCATGCCAGGTGAGCGGCACCGACACCATCGACGCGATGAACCGGCGCTGGTCCAGCCCGCGCACCCACAGGAAGCGCGGATCCTCGGCGATGTCGGGCACGACGATCGGCCGGCGGGTGGAGGCGGCGCTGCCCGTGATCCCCTCCCCGACCGGGATGGCGACGCGGCCGATGTGGTGCCGGTCGAGGCCGTTGGTGGCAGCGAGGGTCAGGGACGCGCCGTCGCGGTCCACGAGGTACAGCGAGGACACGGTGGCCCGCAGCGCGTTGCGCGTCCCGTCGACGACCGTCTCCAGCAACTCCTCCCACGTCTGTGCGGTTGTCGCCACGCGCAGCAGCTCGTGGAGGAACCTGAGCTGGGCAACGGGGTCATGCTCGGGCGGGGGCGCCGGCAGGTGGGGCTCCGCGAGGATCAGGTCGACGAGCGACGACACAGCGGGGTTCGGATCCAGGGCGCCCGTGACGTCGGCGCCCGTGACGTCGGCGGCCGTGGTCCCGTCGGCGGCCGTGGTCCCGTCGGCGGCCGTGGTCCCGTCGGCGGCCGTGGTCCCGTCGCCGGCCGTGGTCCCGTCGGCGGCCGTGGTCCCGTCGCCGGCCGTGGTCCCGTCGCCGGGCCGCGGGGCCGCATCCTGACCTTCCTCGAGCATGGCCATCCCCATCACCCGCCAAGCCTAGGCGCCTTCGCTACCGTGTACGGTTGCGGCGCGGTAGCGGGACGGTGCCCATGCAGTCAAACCGTAACTCTCGGGCGCCTGACATGCGAGCCCGGTCCCGGCATCCTAGGGCCGATGGCAGCCCGCGCATCGCGTCCCGACCAGGTTCCCGCCGCGCATCCGCGGGCGGGCCGCTTCCCCGCGGTCACGGCGGAGCCGCCCGGGCCGGGTCTGTATCCTGCGCGCGATCCGCTCAGCCGCGACATCCGCCTCCTGGGCTCGCTGCTGGGCCAGGTGATCGCGGAGCAGGAGGGCCGCGAGCTGTTCGGCCTGGTGGAGCGCATCCGGAGGCGGACGATCGCCCTCCGGCGCGGCGATCCCGGCGTGCACCTCGACCACACGATCGAGCGTGGCCGGCTGACCTCCGAGATCGCGGACCTCGACCTCGAGGCGCTCGCGTCCGTCGGCAGGGCATTCACGCTCTACTTCCAGCTCATCAACCTCGCCGAGGAGCGGCAGCGGATCCGGGCGCTGCGCTCGCGCGCACGCCGGGAGCGCGGCAGGGCGATCGACGACTCGATCGCGCAGGCCGTGGCCATGCTGGGTGCGGAACATGGGCGCTCCGGTGTCGAGGCGATGCTGGCGCAGGCCAGGGTGCACCCCGTCCTCACGGCCCATCCCACCGAGGCGCGCCGACGAACCCTCCTGGTTGCGCAGCGCCGGATCCGGCGCCTGCTCGACGCCCTGGACGACCCCCTGACCACGCCCGACGAGGACGCCGACCTCCGGCGCAGGATCCGCGAGGAGATCTCGCTCCTGTGGCACACCGGCGACCTGCGGTCGATCGCGCCGACGCCGCTCGACGAGGTCCGATCCGAGCTGGCGGTCTTCGACGAGACGCTGTTCGTGGCCGTTCCCCGGTTTCAGCGGGCCGTCGACAGGGCGCTGGATTCGGTGGGCCCGCCGCGGCCGGCCGGAGCCCTGGCAGGTGACACCGGGCTCACCGGGACGCGGCCTGCCGCAGCGCCCGCAGTGCTCCGCTTCGGGTCGTGGATCGGCGCGGACCGAGACGGCCACCCGGGCGTCACCTCGGACGTCACCCTCCAGGCGGCTCGCCTGCAGGCCGACCACCTGCTGCGTGGCTACCAGGCGGTGTGCTCGCGGCTGATGCAGACGGTGGCGGCCCGCGTCCCGACGGCCCGCCTGGACCGTGCCCTGGACACCGCCCTCGTCCGCGATGCGGAGGAGCTCCCGGACACGCACCGCCAGCTGCGGCGGCGCTTCCCCGACGAGCCGTACCGGCAGCGCCTGGGCGCGATCGCGGAGCGCCTCCGCAGGACGCGCGCGGCGCTGATCGGCGAGACGGCACCCCGGAGCGGCGGCTACCGCGACGCCACCGCCTTTGACGCGGAGCTCGCCGTGCTCCAGGAGGCGCTGGTTGCCGACGGGCTGGCCCGGGTCGCGTGGGGTGAGCTCGCCGATCTCCGCTGGCAGGTGGCCACCTTTGGCTTCCACCTCGCCTCGCTCGAGGTCCGCCAGCACGCTGCCGTCCACCGGGCGGCGCTCGACGCGGTGCGGACCGGAGCAGACCCGGAGACCGTCGTCTCGGCCGGCGTGACGGCCGGCGAGGTGCTGGCCACGTTCCGCTCGATCGCGCGCATCCAGGCCCGCTTCGGCGTCGAGGCCTGCCGGCGCTATGTCATCAGCTTCACCACGTCGGCCACCGACGTTGCGGCCGTCCTTGAGCTCGCCCGCGCCGCCGCCGGCCCGGAGCCCTTCGGGCGACCCGCACCCGCCCTCGCCGATCTGCCGCCCGCGATGCCCGTTCTCGACGTGATCCCGCTGCTGGAGTCCACCGACGCCCTGACCGGCGCCGCGGCGCTGCTCGACTCGCTGCTCGCCGATCCGGCCTACCGGGAGCACCTGCGGGCGCGCGGTGACGCCCAGGAGGTCATGCTCGGCTACTCCGACTCATCCAAGGAGAGCGGATTCCTCGCCGCCAACTGGCAGCTGTACCGGGCGCAGGAGGTCCTGGCGGCGACCGCCCGTCGCCACGGCGTGACCCTCACCCTGTTCCACGGCCGCGGCGGGGCCATCGGGCGCGGCGGCGGGCCGGCCAACCGCGCCATCCTCGCGCAGGCGCCGGGATCCGTGAGCGGGCGGCTCAAGTTCACCGAGCAGGGCGAGGTGATCGCCGCCCACTACGCGGACGTGACGATCGCGCAGCGCCACCTCGAGCAGGTCACGGCCGCCACGCTGCTCGCCTCGACACCCGAGCATGAGCGCGAGACGGCGGCAGCCGCGGCCACGGGCACGGACACCATGACGGAGCTCGCCGCCATCTCGAGGACCGCGTATCGGGCGCTGGTGGAGCACGAGGGCTTCGCCTCGTTCTTCGAGGCCGCGACGCCGATCGACCTCATCGCCGGGCTGGGCCTCGGATCGCGGCCGTCGTCTCGCCCACGGGGGGAACGCGGCGGCGGTGCGCTGGACCTCGGCTCGCTGCGGGCGATCCCATGGGTGTTCGCGTGGTCACAGGCACGTGGCAACGTCCCAGGCTGGTACGGGCTGGGGACCGCCCTCGAGTCCGTCACGGACCGCGGCGGTCCTGGGATGGTCGGACATCTGGGCGAGCTGTACCGGCGCTGGCCCTTCTTCGCGTCCGTGGTCGACAACGCCGAGCTGTCGCTGGCCAAGGCGGACCTCGCGACCTTCCGGCGGTACGCAGACCTGGCCCCGGGCCCGGATGCGGCGGCGATCCGGGACCTGATCGAGGAGGAGTTCGCACGGTCCGTCCGCCTCCTGCTCCTGGTCACGGGCCAGGCCCGACTCCTGGAGGGCCACCCGACGCTGTCCCGCTCCATCGACCTGCGCAACCCCTACGTGGATGCCCTGTCGGCCGTCCAGGTCGAGCTGCTGGACCGCCTCCGGCGGGCCGAGTCGGATGCCGGCGGCCCCGATGCCAGGGCGATCCGGGGCGTGGTGGGCGCCACGATCAACGGCATCGCGGCGGGCCTGCAGAACACGGGGTAGCCGGAGGCGGCACCATGGTGCCGGCGCGCCGGCATGGCGCAGGCACGAGGAGACGTCGTGGTGCAGGAGATCCGGGCGGCGGTCATCAACGCGGCGGGCGAGCGAACGGCCATCGAGACGCTGCGCCTTGACGACCCGGCTCCCGGCGAGGTCCTGGTCCGCATGACCGCCGCCGGTGTCTGCCACTCCGATCTCCACGTACGCGATGGACACTGGCGGCGACCGGGCCCGATCGTGATGGGTCATGAGGGCGCTGGCGTCGTCGATGCCGTTGGCGCGGGCGTCGATCCAGCCCTCGTCGGGCGAGCCGTTGCGCTCTCGTGGTACGCGCCCTGCCTGCGCTGCCGGGAATGCCAGCGCGGCCGGCAGTGGCTCTGCTCCGGTTCGCCGTCCCTGCGCCACGCCCAGGTGGACGGCACGACCCGCCTGTCCCGGGAGGACGGGTCGCCGGTCCTCGCGTATCTCTCGATCGGGACGATGAGCACCGCCCAGGTCGTGCCGGCCACCGCGGTGGTCCCCATGCCCCTGGGCGTGCCGCACGAGGTTGCCGCCCTCATCGGCTGCGGCGTCTCGACCGGGGTGGGAGCCGTGGTCAAGACCGCGGCCGTCCCGGCGGGCTCCACCGTCGCCGTGATCGGCCTCGGCGGCGTGGGCATGTCCTGCGTGATGGGCGCCGTGCTCGCGGGTGCGCGGCGGATCATCGCGGTCGACATCAACGAGGCCAAGCTCGACCTCGCGGGCGACCTGGGCGCCACCCACCTCGTCCGGTCCGACCCCACCGACGCCCAACAGGCGGTTGACGCGATCCGGGACGCCGCCGGCGAGGGAGGCCCGGACTACGTGTTCGAGGCGATCGGTGGCCCGCAGACCATCTCGCAGGCGATCTCCGCCCTGCCACCCGGTGGGACCGCCGTGCTGGTCGGGCTCACCCGCTTTGGCGAGATGGCCTCGTTCGAGGCCTTCCCGTTCGTGGACGGCGGCCGGCGGATCATCGGCTCCAACTACGGCTCGGCCGTTGCGGCGGTGGACTTCCCGCGCTACGCCGATGCCTACCTGGACGGCCGCCTGCCCGTGGACCGCCTCATCGACCGGCGACTCCCGCTGGACGACCTCGAGGATGCGTTCGACCGCCTCCGGGCCGGGGAGGCGGCGCGCCAGATCGTGGTGTTCGACGACTGAGCCGCTACGGGACGTCCACCACCTGGACGGCCAGGACGCCGCGATCGTCGCCCAGGGCGTCCACCACCACCTGGTAGCTCATGCCGGAGGCCAGGCACCCGACCCGCACCGTCCCCGCCCCGGCAGGACCCGCGGCCTCCAGCACGCCGTCGAGCGTGAGACCGCCGCCCGGCGTGACGCCGGAGGAGGCCGGGTAGGCCCGCACAACCACGCTCTCCGCGTCGATGCCGGCCAGCTCGTAGGTCACGTCGGCGCTGGTACAGGCGGTCGCCGCCGGGGCGAGGGCGGCCTGGTCGAGGCAGAACCCAACGCCGCCGTAGTCAGCGGGCTCACCGCAGGCGCCGCCACCCAGGTCAGCAATCCGGATCATCGGCCGTGCGAACGCGCCGTCGGCGAGATGCGCGTAGGGCGACAGGCCCGTCGCCAGCTTGAACACCGGCGAGGCCACCTCGGACAGCGCCACGCTGAAGCCCGCCACGCCGCTGCCGGTGGTGAACGTTCCGACCTGGCTGGCCCCGGCCGTCAGCCCGCTGCCGGCCACTGCCTGGAACTCGTAGGTCGTGGCCGCCTTCACGTCCAGGCGCGCCAGGGTGACCGTCGTGCCGAACAGCTCCATCGATGACAGCGAGGTCGCGTGCTGCACGCTCGCCGGGCTCTGGCCCTGGACCCAGAACTTGACGTCGGCCGTCCCCGGTGGGTCCACCGTGAATCCGACGATCGCCACGTTGGCGCGATCGGAATCGACGAACACGACGTTCACCTTGGGCCCCAGCTTCAGCTGGAGCACCGGTTGGTCGGCGACGGCGAAGATGGCCTCCAGGCCAGTCGGACAGGACGGGAGCCCCGGGTTGATGAGGCAGATGTCGAACACCGGCAGCAGGTCGACGCCGGTCTTCGCCGGCGTGACGACGGGCGGATCCAGGGGGAACGGCAGGGCCAGGTCGAAGTCACCGGGCTCGGCAGGTGCGAAGCCCGACGGGACCGGGACCGGGGTGACGCCCGGGTCCAGGGAGGCTGGCGCCGCCGTCGCGTCCGGGTCCGGCGTGCTGGTCGGGGCCCCGCTGCCGCTGTCCTCGGGGATGGGGAGGACATCGGGCCCCACGACCTGGGGCGGAACCCCGCCCGGCGGGAAGGCCCACATCGCCGGGATCCGCCCGCCGCCGAACGCGAGTGCGAACTTGTCGACCACGGACGCCGGCCACCAGTCGCCCCGATACCCGGCTCCGGGACGGCCCAGCGGGTCGATCACGTAGTACGCCTCGGGGATGCCCCGCTTCGCGTTGCCAGGGTAGTAGCCGTCGAGGTAGATGGCGTGGCCCCCGGTGAAGCTGCGCTGGAGCCGAAGGCCCGGCGGGATCTCGCCGTAGACGCCCTGGACCACCGCGCCATAGCCGGACGCGAGCAGGTCCTTGAGCTGTTGCGGCCGAAGCAGGCCGGTCGAGGCCGAGACGCCGTAGCCGCGCCACAGCGCCTGGCCCAGGTCGTTGAGGCCCGTGCCGCCGTCCTGGTCGTCCTGGAGGGTCCGGAGCACGGATCCGTTGGTGACGATCCCGAATGCCAGGCGGGCGAGCATCGCCCCGGAGGCCAGCGTGCAGTTGGCTCCCTGGAACGGGCCGCCATCGAACTGGGTGATCGGCTTGATGCGCGGGAACCCGGTCGGATCCACGAACGAGGCCGGTGCGGCGATCCCCGGCTCGCCACCGCCGAGGAGGGCTTCGGCCGCGGCGCCCAGGTCCTCGGGCGAGAGGCTGGGGAGCGCCACCAGCTCCGCGGCGGCGTTCTCGTTGAACGCCACCACGGGACCGGGGCCGGAGGGCGTGTCGGCGCCGGCGAGCATGTACTCCGGGGCGGCCCCGGCGGACGAGACCGGCGAGCGGTCCTGGATGGCCGCCACCACCACGCTCGCGATCACGGCACCGATGAGCGCGCTGACCCCGAACACCAGGATCCTGGGAAGGAGCGCCATCACGCGGCTCATGTCACTGGCACCTTGCGTCGAAGGGGCGCGACGAGCTCTGCGTCTTCCCGCCGTACTTGTCCGTGGTCACGGCATAGACGGTGAGCGTGCCCGACGGCGCCAGACTCCCCGTGAACGTCTTCGACGTCCCGCTGTAGTAGTTCCCCTTCGTAACGCTCGCTGCCATCTGGCCGGAGGCGACTGGAACATTCGGGTTCCGGTTGTTGGCCAAGGACCAGTGGAAGACCACCTTGAGTCCGTCTTCCGGCTGGTCGCGATCACCTGTCCATGCCTCGATCGTGACCCTGGCCGTCGTGGAGCACGAATAGATCAAGCTCGCCGGTCGCACCGTCTCGAATTGCGCCTCCGTGTCACAGCGCTTGATCGTGATCGACCTCGTGCTGGTCTGGCTGGCCTTGCCCTTGCCGTCGACCGCCTTGATGTACCACTTGAGGCTGCCGGTGGGCGGGTTGGGGATGGTGATCTTGTCGCCCAGCGTGTCGAGGTTCGCGTACCACTTGCCGGCGACCGTCTGATCGTTCATCGGCTTCGACTGCCAGTTCGAGTCGCCGGGGCGACGGTAGAACAGCGTCACGGACTTCACGCCATCGGGGTCCTTGGCGGCGGCGGTGAGGTTGGTTGCGGTCTGACAGTTGCCGGGGGCCCCAAGCGGGTCCCAGCGAAGCGTCGATCCCGCCGAGGACTTGACCGCCGTGATCGACGGCCCGGTGTTGGCGCAGACCGCGACCGTGATGGTGCTGGCACTGCCGGTCGGGAGGCGCCGGGTCGCACCGCCGGCATCCGTGGCGACGGCGTAGTAGGCCAGCTTGCCCGCCTTGGTGATCCCGTTCGCGGTGGTGTCCAGCGTGACCTGCCAGGTCCCGCTCTTCGCGGTTCCGGCGGTTCGGGTCATCGCGGCCTGGGCGTACGTCCCGGAACCCGGCTTGCGCCAGAACAGCGTCACCTCGTCCAGGCCGGAGCTGTCACCCGCCTTGACCGAGAACGTGACCTTCTTGACGGCGTTCTTGCAGTAGCTGTCCGTGTCGTAGCTGACCGTGCGCGTCGATGTCGTCAACGCCGTGAGCGACGGCTTCGCGTTCGGCGTCACCGTCGGGCCGGCGGACGGTGCGCTGCTCGGGGTCGCTGTCGGCCCCGTCGTGGGCGGCGCGGATGGCGGGTTGTCGGCAACCGCGGTGAACGACTCCGCCGGCCCCAGGGACGGCCGCACGACGGCGAGCTCCGGCTCGCACGCTGCCACCGGCAGGCCGGCCACGGACCCGTCGACGGTCAGCGGTGATGTCTGGACCCAGCCCTCGGATCGCCCGGGCAGCGGGACGTGGATCCGCAGCCACGCCGAGTCCTCGGTCCGCCCGGTGACCAGCACCTTCTGGCCCGCCTGGACCATGACCAGCGCCGGGCCGGTCTCGGGGCACGGATAGACGGCCAGCTGGCCCGTGGCACTCCCCTGCTGCGAGCTCCCGGCGGCTGTCGCGAGCCCGCCCCCGAGGACGCCGACGACGATCCCACCGGCCACGAGGGCCGCCGCGGTCCCGGGCCCGCCGAGGCCCGCGACGGCGCGACCGATCGCCACCCCGATCGCGCTCATGCCATGGCCCCAGGACGCATTGGCGACTCTCCCCACCGGCAGCATAGGGCCGCTTGGTGATCGGTCAAGACCCCGGCACCCCGATGACCACGATCTCGTTCAGCGCGGCGTCGTCGAATGGCGTCCCGGACACGGAGGTCTTGACCCCGGGGTAGGTGGACACGATGGTGATCCGCACGGTCGTGGCACCGTCGACGGGACCCAGCTTGATGCGCTGCGGCTTGGCCGTGTCATCGAGGCGGACGCCGACCGGGTCGCCACCACCCACGGAGACCTGGACGTCCTTGAGGCGACGGTTGCCGCGATAGAGGGCCTTTGAGGCGTTGTAGCCGTTGGACACGATCAGGGCGGTGACCTGCGCAGGTTCGAAGGCCACCTCGATCCACTGGCCCTTCTCGGCCTTGGCACCCTCCTGCCAGGCCGTCGCAGGGTCCCCGTCGATGGCCATGCCTGCCTGGAACTTGTCCAGGTCGCCGACCACTGACGAGGCGGTGGCGCCCGAGAGCGCGAGGGCAGCGGGCTTGGCCGGCGCTGCCGTGGCACCCGCGGACGGATCACCCGTGGCCGGCGCACCGGATCCGGTGGCTGTCGACGGGGCGCCGTCCGAGGCCGCGCCGGGTGCGGATGGACCGCTGGTCGCCTCGGAGGCCGGCCCCTCGCCCCTGAGCAGCACGCTGGCCCCCACAGCGCCCGCGCCGATCAGCACTCCGGCCACCACCATGACCACGATCCACTTGCCGAGCCCGCCCGAGGACGACCCCGACGGCTCACCGCGGGCCTGCCTGACCGGGGCCGTGGGAGCCGCGGGAGGGGCTCCGGATGCCGCGACCGCGGCGGCAATCTGGGCCGCCGTCGGCTCGGCGACCCGCTGCGCATCGGCGAGCTTGGTGCCGCAGGACTGGCAGAACGTCCGGCCGGCCGTGTTCGCGATCCCGCAGGCCGGGCAGCGGATCAGGCCGACATCGGCGACGGAGCCGGCCGGTTCGGCCGGTGGTGCCGAGGGCGCCGCGGGGAGCGCTGCGCCCGCGCCGGGTGCCGCGGCCCCGACACCGGTGGCGGCGGCAACGCTCGGGATGTCCGGATCCGCGAGCTCCGCGGGCGGTGGGACGGCTTCCCCCTGCGGCTCGCCCTCCCACTCGAGGAACGCGCCGCATGACCCGCAGAACTGGTCGCCCGGGACGTTGTGGAAGCCGCAGCGGCGGCAGATGAGCTGGCTGTCGGAGGTCACGGGCGGGTCACCCTCGGATCACGAGCACGAGCGGGAGATCGATGATGCGGACGATGTCGAACCGTGGCGGGACCACGGACCCGCGAGTCACGAGCATCGGGGCTCTCACGGGAGCGAACCCGGTGCCCGCGACGGCTTCCGCCTGGAGCTCGCGCTGGCCGGTCCGGTCGTTGTGGAACACGAGGACGGGGATCCGGAAGCGGCCCTTGGCGTCCGCCGTGACGTCGCGCAGGTGGGGCGTGATGCCCTGGCTCCAGGACAGGCGCACCACGGCGCCGGGCGGGAACCCGGTGCCCTCAGCGATCGTCACGATTCCCGGCGGCCCGAGGGGCGGATCGAGCGTCAGCCGGGCATTGATCGGCTGTGCCGCGCGGCCCGTGAGGCGGACCGTCCTGGGGGAACCCGCGAAGCTGTCCGCGACGGCCAGGGTCGTGGTCCTGGGGCCCTTTGCCGTGGGCGCGAAGACCACGGTCACGCTGCAGGCCTCGTTGCGCGCGAGGCGGCGGCCGGCACAGCCATCGGCAACCACCCGGAAGTCTCCCTTGTTCCCGCCGGTGAGCGACGCTCCATCGACCGTCAGGGGTGACCAGCCTCCGTTTGCCAGCGTCGCGGCGAGCGGCAGGCTCTCGGTGCCCACGGTGGCCGCCCCGAGGTTCAGCGTCGCCGGGTTGATCACGGGTGATGGCGGCAGGTCACGCAGGAAGACGTCAAAGGTCTCGTTCCCGTCTCCCCTGACCAGGGTCGTCGAGTCCGACGCGAAGGCGATGTACCGGCCGCCTCCCCCAACGGACGGTCCGATGCTGCGCCCGCCGGATCCCCCACCCTGCCGGCTCACGGAGACCAGCACCGTCTCGCCCGCGTCGATATCGCGGATGAACACCTCGCTGGCGAGCCGCGAGATGGCGGCGGGCGCAACACGTCCAGCAGTCTCTGGCACCAGGTCCGACGCGGTAGAGACGAAGGCGATCATCCGGCCGTCCGGCGTGATGGACGGCTGGCTGCTGCTGCCCTTGGCCGCGGCGCCGTCCGGACGCACCGAGACCAGGATGGTGGTGCCGGTCTGGCGATCGCGTCGGAACAGGCCAGACGAGCCTGCGGCAGGACCGGTCACGAGGTTGGTGGAGCCGGACAGGAACGCCACGTAGCGGCCGTCGGCCGAGATCGCGGGATCCCTGGCGATCCCGTTCGGGGGGCCGCTGCCCACCGGCACCGAGATCTCCTCGGTCCGCTGGGCCGGGACGTCGCGCAGGTAGACCTGCTGCTCCGACCCGGTGTCCGCATTGACGACGGAGTCACCACCATCCGAGACGAAGGCGACAAGCTTGCCGTCACCGGAGATGGAGGGCGCATCGGCGCCGCCCGAGATGGGCTCCCCATTGAAGCCCACGGACAGTTGCAGCGTCTTGTCCGTGCGTCGGTCGTAGCGGAACACATCGGCCTGACCGTCGTCGGTGTCGCCCGGCCAGTCGAAGGTCGAGCTGTAGGCGACATATCGCCCATCCCCCGACACGGATGGCTGACTCGCCCCCGCCTGCGGCGTGCCCCGCGAGTTGCGGGAGACAAAGTCCACGGCGCCCGTCTGGCGATCCCAGGCGACGACGAATGTCGCCGTGGCGCGTCCAGCAATTCCTGTTGTCGTGCCCGTCTGGAAGCTGTAGGCCACGATCCGCCCGTCGCCGGAGATGGATGGCTCGGTGGCCGAGCCGCCGAGCTGCACGGACCCGAGAACCGGCCGCGGCGCACGCGTGGTCCTGCCGCTGCGACGGTCCACGACGAACACGTCGATGGTGTCCGCCTCGTCATTCTCCACGAGGTCCGAGGCGATCGAGGTGAACGCCACGTACCGGCCGCTGGTGGACATGGACGGCTCGATGGAGCCACCGTTGGGGAAGCTGCCCGCGCGGGATGTGGAGAGCAGGGACGTGGTACCGGGCGGCGGCGGCAGCGGCGCGGCCATCGGCTGGGCGCCGACAACTGGCGCGGGGCGTGGGACGGCCTCGGACGCACCCGCCGGCGCGGCGACAAGGAGGGCCAGCAGCACGCCGACGGTCAGGACCCGCATTCGGCGTGGCCTCAGGGCCGCAGGTACCCGGAGTAGAGCACCGCCGGATCGCAGGGCTCGGCGGCGACCTCGCAGGCGATGGACAGATTGAGGCTGTCTCCGGGGCCCACCACGATCGGGGTGACGAAGTGAAGGTCCCAGTCGCGGAAGTTCTCGAGACGCAGCCGGAACAGCGGGACATCATTGCGCAGCACGACGATGGCGCCCTCCTGGCCACGCGGGTTGGAGAACACGAAGTCGGTCAGGAACGCCGTCCCCTTCGGCGCGAAGGTGGGCTGCGAACCGTTCAGCGTGCCGTCGATCGGCGACCCGAGGCCTGGGATCACCACGCCGGGATCGGGTGTCGGCCCGGGCGTCGGCGTCGCCGGCGGCGCCGTGTCGCCGGGACCCAGTGTGGGCGTCGCTGCTGCCGGGGGCTCGGACGCCCCGCCGCCGCCGTCGGGCCCCATCGTCGGCAGGCCGGCGTCGCCGAGGGCCTGGTTGACGTCGTCCTTGAGACTGGCCAGGGGCGAGGCCACCGCCTCGGACGCGGCGCTCTCGATCGACGGCTTGAGCAGGAACAGCCAGGCGATGACCAGCAGCACGATCAGGCCCAGGAGCAGGAGCAGCGCCTTGAGGAACCACGACGGCAGGATCGATTCCTGGAGCAGCGTGCCGTCGAGGGTGATCGGCAGTCCGCCCTCGGGCTTGATGAACAGTTGGAACGGACGGGTCTTGGGCTGGCCGCGCCAGAAGCGCTTGACCGGCCGGACCTTCACCTTGGCGAAGCTGGCCATGCCCGGATCCACGACCACGGCCGGCGGGTTCACGTCGAACTTCAGCTGGCGATCCGCGTCGGCTGCCTCGATCTCGGCCGAGAGGCGTGTGTTGCCGCGGTTGTCGACGGCCACGTCGTGCGAGCCCGAGCCCGAACCACGGGATGTCCGCGGAACGAGCTCCGCGTACGGGTCGGAGAACGCTCCGACCTCCACCGAGCCCTCTTCCACGGCCGAACCCGCGGGATCCTCGTGCGAGCGGGCCCGCAGCCCGAACGCGACCACACCCGCAGGCGTGGAAGCCGCGCGGGGCGGCCGGAAGACAGCCCTGGCCTCGCCGTCGGCACCGGGAAACAGGTTGATGGAGGGCGGCTCGACGCTCGCCCAGGCGGCCGCGTCGCCCAGCACGTCGAGCGCGAACTCGTCGACGACGCTGCCGGTGTTGCGGATCTTGACGGTGATGGAGACGGATTGGCCCGGCTCGACCGCGACGGCCGGCGTGACCAGCGTGACGGAGGCTCCCACGGCCGGAAGTGTAACGACGCAGCGCGGCGGCGGATAGGGGGCAAGAGGCGCCCCTTGCGGCCGCCGATGATGTCCGTTGGGGCAGGCAAAGACTGCCCGCCCTGCCGGGGCATGCGATCCCATCGAGGTGGCCGGGACTTTCGGACGCAGCCGCTCGACCATCTGGTTGGGTGTTCCGGGTGAACACAGGACCGAAGATCGATCGGTGCAGTCCCGCACCACGCCAGCGCGCGTGACGCGACCGCCACCCGCCGAGCGTGCCAATGCCCCCGTCCAAGCCATCGATCGCCGACCGCCGCCTGCACGGCCGAAAGCCCGCGCGGCCGGCCGGGTCACCGACGCGCGCAGGCGATCGCCAGTTGCCCTGGGACGAGCTCACCCTGGACGGCGTCGAGTCGGTGGCCGAGATCGGTTCGTACTCGCTCGACATCGTCGGCGACCGGTGGACGAGCTCACGCGGGCTGGACAGGATTCTCGGGATCAGCAGGACGTTCGAGCGCTCCATCGGGGGCTGGGTGTCCCTCGTGCATCCGGCGGACCGGAAGGCGATGGCGGACTACTTCGCCGGCGATGTGCTCGAGCAGGGACTGCCGTTCAACCGCGAGTACCGGATCGTCCGCCACGACACCGGCGACACACGCTGGGTCCACGGGCGCGGTGCGCTCACGTTCGATGCCGCCGGGCGACCAGCGCGGATGCTGGGCACGATCGCGGATGTGACAGAGCGCCGCGGGCTGCTCGCCAAGAACCGCAGGCTCGCCGAGGCGGTCGCCCAGACGGCGGAGGCCATCCTCGTGACCAGCCCGACGGGCGAGGTCGAGTTCGCAAATCCCGCCTTCGACCGCCTCGGCGTCGTCGCACCCGGGGAATCACTCCAGGACACGCTCGGCCGCCTCACCCGTGGCCTGCCGCCCGAGCTGCTGCAGGACCTGACGGGCGCCCTGTCGAGCGGACGCGCGTGGACCGGACTGCTCAACTACCGCGACGCCAACGGTGCCGACAGGGTCACGGACCTGTCCATCTCGCCGATCCGCGGTGCCGACGGCGTCTTGATGGGCCATGTCACCGTCGCGCGTGACATCACGGAGCAGGTCGATGCACGTCACGCGCTCGAGGCCTCGGAGGCGCGGCTGCGCAGCGTGCTCGACGCGATGCTCGAGGGTGTCTCAGTGCAGACGGCGGTCCGGGACGACGCGGGCCGCATCGTGGACTTCCGGATCGACTACTCCAACGGGAGCATCGGCGGCATGTCGCGGATCGCGGCCGACGACCAGATGGGCCGGAGGCTTCTCGAGCTGCTCCCTGCCCACCGCACCAACGGCCTGTTCGACTCCTACGTGGGCGTGGTCGAGACCGGGATCCCGTTCGAATCCGGCGCCTTCCACTACGTGGACCCACATGCCGCCGGCGGGCCGCTTGACCAGGTGGTCGAGCACCGGGCCACCAGGATGGGCGACGGCTACGTGCTGTCGGTCCGCGACATCACCGAGCAGTACCGCTCCGAACGCGGGATGCGCCACCTTGCCACCGCGATCGACCAGACATCCGATGCGGTGGTCATCACCGACGCGACCGGCACCATCGAATACGTGAACCCGGCATTCGAGAGGGTGAGCGGCTACACCCGCGACGAGGTCGTCGGCCAGAACCCGCGGATCCTCAAGAGCGGTGTCCAGAGCCCGGCGTTCTATGCCGCGATGTGGGCGACGCTGGTGGGCGGCAGCTCCTTTGTCGCGGACCTGACGAACCGGCGGAAGGACGGCAGCCTGTTCGAGGAAGAGGCCGTCATCTCGCCGATCCGCGACGTGTCAGGCGTGATCACGAGCTACGTCGCGGTCAAGCGTGACGTGACGCGCGAGCGCTCCATGGAGGCGAGGCAGGCGCGGATGGCGCGCGAGCGCGGCCTGATCGCCGGGATGATCGCGGACCTGACGACGCTTCCGACACCGGCGGCGACCGCCGAGGCGATCTGCCGCAAGATCGTGACGGCAACGGGCCTCGCAAGTGCCAGCCTCTCGTACTTCAGCGCCGAGGGGCACGCGGTCCAGTTGGCGTTCGTGCGAGCCGATGGGGGTCGGGTGCCGCTGCGCCGCATCCCCGCCCAACGGAGCCGCAGGCTTGCCGAGCGGGCGCAGGAGGGACCCTGGGTCGAGGCCTGGGTGCCGCGTGCTGCTCATCCCTACGACCAGCTGCACTCGGAGATGGGCACCGTGGCCCTCGCCTTCGGTCCGATCCGCCACGGGACCAGGCTGATCGGCCATCTGACCGTCGCGTCGGCCGAGGTTGACGCCGTCGCAAGCCTGACCGAGGTTCTGCCCGGCCTGCTGGAGTTCGCCGGGGCAAGCGGCGCCCTGGTTGGGCCCGGCATCGAGTCGCTGGTCAAGGTGGGCGTCGTGCGCTCGCGCATCCGCAAGGTCGTCGCGGAGCTGGCCTTCAAGCCCGTCTTCCAGCCGGTGGTGGACCTCGTGACCGGAACCCGCGTCGGGTACGAAGCCCTCACCCGGTTCACTGATGGGACGCCCCCCGATCTCGTCTTTGCGGACGCCCGTACCGCGGGTCTCGAGGCCGAGCTGGAGCTGGCGACAATGAGCGCGGCGATCGACGCCGCCCGGATGCTGCCGCGCGGAGCCTGGCTCAGCCTCAACGTCTCGCCGGCGCTGCTTGCCGGGAGCCGGCGGCTTCCCGCCGTGCTTGGGAAGGCAGACCGACCGATCGTGCTCGAGGTGACGGAGCACGTCGCGGTGGAGGACTACACGACGCTCCGTGCCGCGGTCCGCCGGCTCCGGCCACGGGTGAGGGTGGCGGTCGACGACGCCGGTGCCGGAGTGGCCAACTTCGGGCACATCGTGGAGCTTCGTCCGGCGTTCGTGAAGCCCGACGTGGGGCTCGTGCGGGGGATCGATCAGGACCTGACCCGCCAGGCCCTGATCGTCGGGCTCCTCCACTTCGCGAGCGAGTCGGCCAGCCAGACGATTGCAGAGGGCGTGGAAACGGAAGCGGAGCTCGCGACGCTGCGGAGGCTTGGGGTGCCCCTCGCCCAAGGCTACCTGCTCGCCCGTCCGGCACCCGCGGAGACGT
Organism: uncultured Chloroflexia bacterium; assembly: GCA_963788375.1. Taxonomy (GTDB): domain Bacteria; phylum Chloroflexota; class Limnocylindria; order Limnocylindrales; family CSP1-4; genus CAIXZV01. The sequence continues at coordinate 85,673 of CAWBGT010000028.1, read as the reverse complement.
GGCGCGTGAAGGCGCGAACCCGGTCAAGGCTTGCGGAGACCTCAGGTTAAGCCCACGTTGACTGGCTGGGAAGGTCCGCTGGCTAGGGTTGGGAGGCGTCCCAGGGGCATGCACGAGCATCGCGTCCAGCCCGGGTCGGCGGCAAGGGAGAACCGATCGATGGTCGCGGAACCCGTTCCCTTCAAGACCCGGATCCCCGTGGTGGTCGCCGCCGCGGATCCCCTGTCCCGGGCAGGCATCGTCAGCCAGCTGCGCAAGGTCCAGGGCTTCGGGGTGGCCGGCGAGGGCGAGCTGCCGGAGGACGCCGTGGGCCTGGTGGTCGGCGACGAGCTTGATGCCGAGGTGCTGACATCGATGCGGGCGCTGCGGGGTCGCGGCGTGCGACGCGTGGTCCTGCTGGTCTCGCGCGTGGACGACCGGAGCCTGCTGGCGGCGGCCGAGGCCGGCGTGACCGGCGTGCTCCGCCGCAGTGAGGCGACTGCCGGCAACCTGTCCGCCGCGCTTCGAGCCGCCGCAGCCGGCGAGGGAACGCTTCCCCCGACCTCCTGGGCCGTCTGCTGCGCCAGGTGGGGCAGCTGCAGCGCCAGGTCCTGTCACCGCGCGGCCTGACCTTCTCCGGCCTGACGGAGCGCGAGGCGGCCGTCGTCCGGCTGCTCGCCGACGGCTTCGACACGGCCGAGATCGCGCAGCGCCTGTTCTATTCCGAGCGCACGGTGAAGAACGTCATCCACGACATCACGTCGCGCCTGGAGCTGCGCAACCGGACGCACGCCGTGGCCTACGCGATCCGCGAGGGCCTCATCTAAGGGTCCGTCAGCCTCCCGACACCGCGACGAACAGGCGCCCGCGGCGCGTGGCGTCGGCGCGGATCGTCACCATCGTCCGGACCTGGAGCCAGTCGCCCGGACCGAGGTCGATCCCGTGGTCGAAGGGCAGGTCATACGACCAGCCGGGGTAGACGCGCTGCCAGGCCGGCGGCGTCGTGGCCGGGTCCACCGCCGCACTTCCCCATCGATCCACCGGCACGCCCGATCCGAGGATCCGGGTGACGCTGCAAGCGATGGTGGCGCCGTCCAGGTCGAATGGCTCCACACCGATCGCCACCAGGCGCGCATGCCCGGTGTCCGCCACGAGCTCCAGGGCCGCCATCGGGTGGTCGGCCACCTGGTCGATCAACAGGCGCAGGTGGTTGACGAGCGTGCCCCACGGACCGGCTGGCCGGGCATTCGATCCCAAGGACGCGCCCGCCTCACCGTCCTCACCGAGCGAGATCGTCTCGGTCGCACCATCCCGCGGCGTCTCGAGCCACATGGCCCCGGAACTGCGGCACACCGCGACCTCGCCCCCGATCGTCGCCATGTCCTCGACGCCGAGGCGGTCTGCGAACGTTCCGATACGGGCCCCCCCGACGGTCCGCCGCGCCAGGTACGTGCCGTCGGCGCGCAGCTCGAGGAGCTCGTCGTCTGCGGGCGGCCGGCCCCCTGAGCGCGAGAAGACCAGGAGGATCGCGCTCATGGTCATCCCCTCGCGATCCGCCACGCGCCCGGCCGGTTGCGCCCCACGAGCTCCGCGAAGTGCCGGACATGCCGCTCGGCGATCGGGTGGTCGTGCGGGTTCACGGGGGTATTGAAGCTCTGCATCTCACCCATCAGGGACCGGTTGCTGTAGCCGAACGGCGCGGTGGCATCCGTCTCGGGCGCATTCCGCCCCGGGATGCGGGCGGCGATGTCATCCTCGATGTGCGCCGCCGGATCGTTCACCACCACGGGCCCGTGCGGGCCGTTGTCCTCACGCTGGAGGTTACCGGCATTGGCCCGCTCGTAGGCAATCGCCACCCGCTGGGCGAACGCTCCCTGCGCCAGCGAGTACTTCGTGGCGACCACGGCCTGGGCCTTGATCCCACGCTGGTTGGCCGGGCTGCTGGTGACTGCCGTCCGGATCTCGGCGGCGATCGTATCGGGGGCGACGGGTGCACCGCTCGCATCGGTGGGCGCGTCGGTGGCTCCCGTGAAGGGCTGTTCGCCCGTGATGATCGTGTACTGCTCGGGTCCCGTGTTGTACTCGTCCTGCAGGCCCAGCAGGTGCCCGAACTCATGGGGTGCTAGCGCCGCATCCGTGTCGCCCGTGTGGTATTCGCCGGCGTTCGAGCGCCCGGGCGTCCCACCTGGCGGGGTCACGATCACCCGCACGGTCGCGTCCGCGGGCGTCCCGCTGCCCACGACGAACCGGATCGGGAGCTCCGTGCCCGGATGATCATCGTCGACGAGCTTGAACGTGTTCCACGCGTTCATCATCTGCTGCCGCCAGGTCGCCACCATTGGGTGGCCCGGGGCACCCGTGAACCGGATGTTCACCGAGATCTCGAGCCGGTCGGGGTGGAGCCGCCAGGTGAACCGCGTGGGGCCCCCGTACTGCGAGCCCTCGACCCGCTCGTTGGACTCGAACTCCTCGCGGCCCACCGTCACCGGTCCGGCCACCGCATCGAGGGCGGACCACGTGGCGGCATTCGCGACTCCCGTGATCGGCAGGGGTGGCGTGCGCGAGCCCTGGAACTCACGGACGGCAGTCCGGGTGGGCTGGTCAAACCGGCCCGTCGCGGTCGGCCGGGTGGGCACCTGGGTCGCGTCGATGGTCAGCAGCTTCTGCTGGAGCTCCTCGACCGCGGCGCCCCGGTTGTTCAGGCGGACCGTCGGGTGGATGGTCCCACCGGTTGGGACACCACGTGCCTGCGCCGGTGCCGGGCCCTCCACCGCCGCGCGACCCTGCCGGAAGACCCGAGGGGCAAGCTGGTCGAGCTTGAGCCAGGTCTCGAGTGTCGCGATCCCGTTCGCCGCAAGCGGGGGGTTGGCGGCCTGGAAGGCCGACAGGGCTGCGGTCGTCTCGGGCCCGAACAGCGCCGTGATCCGCAGCGGCGGCGCTGCCCCCGTCGCGTTGAGAGCCTGCTGCAGCACCCCGATCTCCGCGTTCGGGCCATCGCCCTCGGAGTACATCGCCCGGAGCAGCCCCAGCGCCTGGTCGAGATCGTCGCCGGACAGCTCGTCGCGGACGTCGTCCACGAGCACCTTGCCCGTGAGGTCATGGTATTCGCGGGCGATCTCCATGATCTCGTACGGGGTGCGGCCGGTGAGCGCATTGATCAGCTGGGTCTCGTCGGTCCCGAGATCCCGCATTGCCTCATCCGCCTGGCGTGCGACGTCGCGGGCGCGCACCGCGCGCTGCTCGAGCGCCTCCTCGGCATTGGCGACAGCGCCGTCATCGGTGGCCGTCGACATCAGCTGGCGTGCCCGCGCGAGCTCCGACTCGGTCAGCTCGTCCTCGAGGTCGGCGTCGAGGCTCCCGTGCATCGCGATCGGCTGGTAGGCGGCAATGACTGCATCGAGGTCGGCCCGCCGGCGCCCGGACAGGGCCCCGTAGATCGCCTCCTCGTCGGTACCCCAGCGGTCCATCGCGTCGAGCAGCTGGCGGGCGATCCGGCCGGCCTGGTCCGCCGACATGACGCGCTGGACTGCGGGCCTGGAAGCGCCGCCCGTCACCGGCGGGGCGCCGGCAGCCGCGCGACGCACGAGCCGGCCGACGGCGGCGTTGCCGGCAGTCCGCTGCAGCCCGAGCATCACCACGGGCGGCAGGCGCGGTGGCAGCGCCCCGCCCGGTCCCACGACGGCCGACGGTGTGCGCCCCGAGACGGCTCCGCCCGCCGGGTCACCCTCGGCGGGAGTTCGCACCTCCGACACCGGGCGTGTCGCGCCGGGCGGGGTGTCGCGCCCGGTCCACCGGGAGCCTGCGGAGTCCGCCATCAGGGACGCTCGGCACAGGCGGCTGGTGGCTCAGCGCGGGGCGCCGCCGCGGTCACATCATGGCCTCTTCCTCTTCCTCCTCCTGGCGCTGCACCGAGGCCATCACCTCGCCCGCGGTCTGCTCTGCGGCCTGCTCGTAGCGGTCGGACGGATCACTCACCTTGATCCCGCCGGGTGCGTCCGTCCCGTCCACCGGGCCGCGTGACTGCTGGACGACGTGCGCGAGCTCGTGGGCCAGCGTCCGCTGGCCCGTCGCGGAGCCCGGGTCGTACTGGCCGTCCTTGAACACGACGTCCGAGCCGACCGTGTAGGCGTTCGCCCCGACGGATTCGGCCGACTTCGACGCCTCGCCGCCGGTGTGGACGCGGACGTCCCCAAACGATGCGCCGAAGGCGGATTCCATGTTCGACCGGACGCCGGCTTCCAGGGGCGACCCGCCACCGGAGCCGACGACGTCATGGATCGGGGAGCGATCCTCGTCCTCGCCGGCCAGCAACTGCACCACCGATGCGTTTCCCGCGGCCCGCTGGAGATGCATGACCGACGCGGCATCGAGCGCCGGGGATCGCGCGATCACCGCGGGCCGATCTGCGCTGGCTAGGACGGGTGCCGCCGGGTCGCGTCGTGGCGCCCGGTGATCGGGTGGGGCCAACTCGTAGTCGCGCATGCCTGGGGCCCTCCTGTAGGTCCCGACAGCATCCTGCAGGAGCGGCCCGTCCGCAATGGGCTCCACCGTGCCCACCCCGAAGTCTGCCCCAATGGGCAGCCCCCCCGCGATGCCGACGGTCTAGGATCGACGGCGATGCGCACGCACGCGGAGCGGTCGTCGTCCGGTCGCTCGCCATCCACGCAGAAGGCGCCGCCCGCGACACGTGGGCGCGCCACCGATACCAGCGCCGGAGTCCCCGAGGTCCGGACGCCAGACGACGCCGCGTCGCTCCAGCGTTCTGCAGGCAATCGGGCCACGGTCGAGGCGATCCGATCCGGCGCGGTCGTCCAGCGAGCGGTCACGGTCCAGCAGGCGGATGCCATCGCCAGGCGCCTCCACGACGCGATGGAGGGCTGGGGCACGGACGAGGAGGCCGTCTACGGCGCGCTCTCGGGCCGCACACCGGGGGACGTCGAGGCCATCCGGGACGCCTACCTGCGCCTGTACGACACGACGCTCCAGTCGGACATCGACGATGAGTTCAGCGGCGACGAGCTGGCACGGGCCAATCGCCTGCTCCAGGGGTCCGCGGCGCCTGCCGAGAACGCCACGCCCGCCGAGAAGGAGACCGCGACGACCCGCCGGGCGGGCGAGATTGCCGCTCACCTCAAGGAGGCGATGGAGGGCTGGGGCACCGAGGAGGACGAGATCTTCAACGCCCTCGAGGGCCGGACCGCGGCGGAGCTGAGCGAGATCGCCCGCGAGTACGCCACGTTGACCGGGCACGCGCTCGAAGTCGACCTCAGGGACGAGCTCAGCGGCGGCGAGCTCGAGCGCGCGCTCAGCCTGCTCGGCGTGGTCCGGAGTGACGTGTTCACGAACGAGATCGAGCAGAACATGACCGAGGGCAAGAAGACCGTCGTCAAGGGCCGCTTCGAGTGGGCCCTGACCCGCGACGAGCTGCGGGCCGAGGCGGGCGTCAAATTCCTGCCCGACGAGGGCGTGACGCCACCCTATGCGGCCTGGAACGACCAGATCTCGCGCACCTGGAACAAGTACGCGGTGCGGGAGCCAGGCGGGCGGTCGCTTCCGGTCAACCTGTCCCTGCGGGCAGACTCCAGCGCCGACCGCACGATCCAGGTCCACAACAACGCCGATGCCTCCAAGTGGTGGCTGGACCGGGCGAACGCGGGCGAGTGGTACGTCAAGATGAAGGACTCGACGGCGCCCCACGAGTTCGGCCACCTGATCGGACTCCCCGACGAGTACCAGCGGACGCACGGCGACATCACGAAGATCACGGGCAGCGCGCCCGCGGCCGGGACCGCGAACGCGTCCACCAAGACACCCGAGCAGATCGCGACCGAGATCCACGCGGCGCTCATCGGCGAGGCGCGCGACCAACGCGCCGCCAACGTCACGACCGCGCTCAAGGCGGTGGGGCTGATCAACGCCGATGGCGACCCGCAGCAGGGCGACTTCGCCCAGTCCGTGCTCAAGGCCTACGACAAGGCGTACAGTCCGGGCCTGGTGGCCACGATGCGCGACAACCTCGACCGTGATGGTCGCTGGACGATCCAGACCGTGTTCTCGTACGCGACACGGACGATCATGGGCGACCCCGGCGGCCTGGGCCAGGCGGGCGCGCTCCCGGATCCCCACGATCACTCCGTGGAGCCGCGGCACCTCGCGGAGTTCGCCAGGCTGGTCAAGTCCGTGTGGCCGCAGTTCGACTGGACGATCGGGACGCGATGACGCAGGTCGAGCTCCGCCGCCTGGACGATCGTTTCCCGCCGCTGCGCGAGCTGCTGTTCGTCGAGCCGGATGGACGATTCCGGATGTGGCGGTCCAACGCCGACCTGGTGGGCAGGCTGGGCGGGCGGGTTCCCGACCCGGCGGCGTTCGCGGAGCTGGCCCGCGCGGCCGCCGGGGAACGACCCCCCGCGGGGCCGGAACCGGTTCCGGATTCCGCCGAGGACGAGCTGCGGGTCGGGGACCGGAGCCTCTCGACGAGGCCGGGGCAGCACGCCCCGGGCAGCTGGGGCGACCTGCTCGAGACCTGCCGTGGCCTCCTGGCGGCTTTGCTGGACCAGCCCACCGCCGCCGTGGCACTCGAGCTGCCGGCGCCCGACCGGATCCGGATCGTCCACCGCGGCACGGAGGTGCTCCCGATCGAGCTGGGGTCCATGGGGATCGGGATCGACGTCTACCGCGACACGACCCGGCTTGGATCGGCGGCCCCCGCCGTCCCCGAGGTCCACCACGTGGACGCCGGACCCGGCTGGTTCCTGGACGTTCCCGTCACACCGGTCGACGTGCCGCCGGGGGCGATGCGGCTCGTGCGGGTGCAATTCGTGGCCGTCGACGACGGGGTGTTCGTGCCGGTGGAGCTGTCGTCGTCAGATCCTGCCTCGCCCGCGGACTCCTGAGCCGCCAGATCGGTCAGCCGCCGGCGAGCTCGGTCAGCCGCCGGCGAGCTCCAGGTACTCGCCGAACTCGGCCTCCACCATCAGCCGTCCCAGCTTGCGGTACTCGCGCTCCGTGGCCCTGACCAAGTCCGTCATCCCCACCGGGCGTCCGTCGGCGGCCGCGAGGTAGGCGGCGGTCACGCAGACATTGCGGATGTTGCCGCCCGAGATCTTGAATCGGCCCGCCAGGAACTCCACGTCGATGTCGTCGGTGACCGGCAGCTCCGCAGACAGGTTGCGGGCCCATAGCCGCAGCCGGTGCTCCATCTCGGGCATCGGGAAGTCCACGATGGCGTCGAGCCGCCGGACAAAGGCCTCGTCAACGTTGGACCGCAGGTTGGTGGTCAGGATGGCGAGGCCGTCGAAACGCTCCATCCGCTGGAGCAGGTAGGCGACCTCCACGTTGGCGTACCGGTCCCGCGCGTCCTTGACCTCTGATCGCTTGCCGAACAGGGCGTCCGCCTCGTCGAACAGGAGGATGCCGTTGACCCGGTCGGCCTCGGTGAAGATCCGGTCCAGGTTCTTCTCGGTCTCGCCGATGTACTTGTCCACCACCGTCGAGAGGTCGATGACGTACACGTCGAACCCGAGATCCCCTGCGAGGACCTCGGCCGACATCGTCTTGCCGGTGCCCGAGTCGCCGGCAAAGAGGGCCGTGATGCCCAGCCCGCGGGCGCCCTTGGTGCCCATCCGCCACTCGCCCACGACCTGCTCGCGGTGGCGGGCCCGGGCAACCAGCTCGCGCAGCTGCTGCTCCACGACGACCGGCAGGACGAGGTCCTCCCAACCCACGGAGGGCACGATCCGCCGGGCGAGACGCTCGAGACCCGCCGCGTTCTGGGCGCGGGCGCCTGCCGAGACATCCTCGACGGTCATCGCATGGCCCGCGGCAAGGGCGGTGCGGCGCGCGGCGCGTGCTGCCCGGTCGATCTGCTCGGGCGCAAGCCGGAAGGCGATGGTGGCGACGGCCGGGTCGAAGCCCTCCGGGGTATCGCCGTTGAGGCTCCGGACCCACAGGTCGTGGCGGGCCTCGACGTCCGGCACGGGTGCCTCGAGAACCAGCGGCGGTTCCCGTGACCATGCCGGATCCCAGGCGCGGCCACCCACGAGGATCACCGGCCCCGGGAGCTCCGCGAACGCCCGGACGGCGGCCGTTCCGCGCTCGGCGAGCGGCTCCACCGGCCCAACCACCAGCCCTGCGCCCCTGAGCCGGGCCTCCCGGGAGGCCGCGGCGGCGATGACCACAGGCTCGTCCGCGGCGGCGAGCCGCGTGAGATCAAGGGCGATGTACTCGCGTCCGGAGCGAGCCAGGGCCGTGCATCCCAGCGATCGACCGGACGCGCCCGCTCGCTCCTCCAGGTAGACCAGGGGCAGTCCGGCATCGAGACCGCGTGCGACGGCATCGACCTGCGGGGCGTCGACGGCGATCGTCGTCGCGAGGAGGGCATCGACGACGGGATCGGGCGAATTGTCGCCCAGGAGATGCGCCGCCACCCGGTCCGGGACGCGCAGGGAGCGGGTCAGCGACGGGCGATCCAGGTCCTCGACCAGGAGCAGGTGCCCGGCGATGAGCGGCGCGAGGGGCCCGAGGCGGTCGCGGTCCAGGACGCCGTCCGCCCCCTGCCCGCCCAGCTCGAGCGCCAGGCCCACGCTCGCCCGACGACGGGAGACATCGTCGTGGAGGTAGCCGAAGAGGCGCTCGAAGCGGGGGTCAAGGTCCGGGGCCAGGGCCACCAGCAGCAGCTCGACGTCGGCGGGCACGAGGTCGAACGCGCGGGCAAGCTCGCGGAGCCGGATGCGGGCCCCGCCGGCCTCGACCTCGGCCGCCTGGGCATCCAGCCCGGCGAGCCGGTCGGCGGCGGCGGTGTCGATCTCGGGGGGAACGAGTGGGCCTGGGGCGCCCGCCAGGAGAGCGTCCACCTGGGGCTCCGAGATGTACAGGCCGCGGAACCGGTCTTCCGGGTCCGGGTCGACGGCACGCCGGCGATCAACCGCGGCGCGGACACGGATCTCCAGGAGCGCAAGGCGGGCGAAGAGATACCCGAGGGATGGGTCCGCGGGGCGGGCGACCGTGCTGCCGCCCTCCCCGCCAGGTTCGGTCACGGGCGGCGGCCGCGGACCCGAAGGGTGAAGCCTGGCTGCCCCGGGCCGCCGGGCGGCACGGTCTCCTCGGGCAGCGCTTCTCCTGCCGCGTCCCCATCGCCGGGCCGTCCGGGGCCGCCGGTCGCCGTCTCGGCGGCGCCGCCGGTGGAGCTGAGGCCGATGGTGGGGCCGGCGAGCACGGGCGGCCCGAAGTAGGTGTTCTGGCTGATCACGACCGGGGCCACCACGACGACGTCGAGCGACGGCTTGAGCTCACCGCCCAGCGCCGTCCAGATGTCGGCAAGGGAGCGCTCCTGCGTCTCCGGCTGGCCCACCTCGACATAGACGGGCAGGCCAGCCTCGTCCAGCGAGCCGCCAAGGTCCCCGGGCTTGAGCATCGGGTTGCGCAGCATGCAGATCAGCAGCGACGACAGGAGCCGGTGCTCGTCCTCGGGGCGCTGGGTCCAGGCCGTCACCAGGTAGGCCAGGCGGAAGCGCCGCGGCGGCTGGGCGCGACCGACAACCCGACCGTCCCCGCCCCGGGTGTCCTCCCAGGCCGGCACGCGCCGCTGGAGGTCCTCGCGGATGTCGTACAGGTACAGGTTGACGGCGGGCCCGCTGCGGCGGGCGACCCAGTCCTTGGTCGGCGCGTCGAACACGAGGTCCACCGACGATCCGTTGAGGGCATCGCGGCGAACCAGCCGCTCGAGCAGCTGATCGACGTCGTGGATCACACCGGGATCGTCCGCCTCGCGCGCACGACATGCCACCCGTCGCGGGGCATGCGAGGGGGCACCTGTGAATGCCCGTTCGGGCAGCACGGCCCGCCCCGCCGCGCGCCCGGTCGGGCCTTGTTCCGGCCCCCAGGTGGTGGGAGCGTCAGTGCGTCGGGATCCCAACCATCGGGAGAGGGCCACGCATGCCGAACTATCTGTCACCCGGCGTCTACGTCGAAGAGGTCGAAGCCGGGTCACGTCCGATCGAGGGCGTCGGCACGGCTGTTGCCGCATTCGTCGGACTCGCGGCTCGCGGGCCCGCGAACACCCCCACGCTGGTCACGAACTGGAACCAGTTCACGGGCACGTTCGGGGAGTTCGTCGAGGGCTCATACCTCGCACATGCCGTATACGGCTACTTCCTCAACGGCGGCGGTGCCGCCTATGTCGTACGGGTTGGCGCCGACGGCGTCATGCCAACCGCCTCGGCCGAGCTGCCCAGCGCGACAGAGAAGGGCAAGCCCGCCTTCCGCGTGGCCGCCCTGGAGTCCGGCCCGCAGGGCAACGACCTGAGCGTCGAGGTGGAGGCACCCGGCGAAGCCGCCGAGGGCAACTTCAAGCTCGTCGTCAAGCAGGGCGGCAAGCCCGTCGAGACGTTCGACAACGTCTCGATCGGCAGGGGCAAGACCAACGTCGCCACCGTCGTGAAGGCGCAGTCCAAGACGATCACCATCGAGGAGGTCGGCTCCATGACGGCCCCGGCGACCGGTGCCGTCTCGCTGGCGGGCGGAGGCGCCGCCGTCCCCGCACGGGTCACGCCCACGGACTATGTCGGCAGCTCCGCCGATCGCACCGGCTTCGCCGGTCTCGAGGCCGTCGACGAGGTCACGATGCTGTCCGTGCCGGACCTCATGGCCGTGTACGAGCAGGGCATCATCGATCTCGAGGGCCTCCAGGCGGTCCAGCTCGCGATGATCGCTCACTGCGAGCTGATGGGCGACCGCGTCGCCATCCTGGACTCGCCGCCCGGGCTCAATGCCCAGCAGATCAAGGAGTGGCGGGTCGACAAGGCCGGCTACGACAGCAAGTACGCGACCCTCTACTGGCCGTGGATCAAGGTCTTTGACCCGCTCGCCGGCCAGGCGAGGTTCGTGCCCCCGTCCGGCCACGTCGCCGGCATCTGGGCCCGCAACGACGACACCCGCGGCGTCCACAAGGCGCCGGCCAACGAGGTGGTCCGGGGCGCGATCAGCCTGGCGCTCAACCTGACCAAGGCGGAGCACGACCAGCTCAACCCCAACGGGATCAACTGCATCCGGGCGTTCCCCGGCCGCGGCATCCGCATCTGGGGCGCGCGCACGATCTCCAGCGATCCGTCGTGGCGCTACCTCAACGTCCGCCGGCTGTTCAACTACGTCGAGGAGTCGATCCTCGAGGGCACCCAGTGGGTGGTCTTCGAGCCCAACGACATCCGGCTGTGGGGCCGGATCAAGCGGACGATCAACTCGTTCCTGCTCCGGGTCTGGCGCGATGGAGCGCTGTTCGGGGCGACTCCGGACCAGGCGTTCTTCGTCAAGTGTGACGAGGAGAACAACCCGCCCGAGGTCCGCGACGCTGGACAGCTGATCGTCGACATCGGCATCGCGCCGGTCAAGCCGGCCGAGTTCGTCATGTTCCGGATCGCCCAGTTCTCTGGGTCGCCGGACAGCGAGTAGCCACCACCGCCTGATCAGGACACGCCACGGAGGCTCGAATGCCGACCACCGATCCCCTGCTGCAAGGGAACGTACTCCTCGATATCGACGGCGTTGGTGTCGTCGCGAACTTCAGTTCCGTCTCGGGTGTCTCGAGCGAGGTGGAGATCGTCGACAACCCGTACGTCACGGACCAGGGCAAGGTCTACATCGGCAAGCTGCCCGGCAAGCCGAAGACGCCCACGGTCACCCTCAAGCGCGGCCTGACCGGGGCGACCGAGCTCTGGGAGTGGCACACCGCGGTGATGCAGGGCACGCCGGACCGCCGCAACGGCTCCGTGATCCTGATGAACACCGTGGGCGAGGAGGTCCTCCGCTACAACTTCACGAACGCGATGGTCTCAAAGATCAGCCTCTCGGAGGGCGGCGCCACCACCAGTGGCGTCCAGATCGAGGAGGCCACGCTGTCCTGTGAAACGCTGATCAAGGGCTAGCCCCTTGACCGCCGCGGCTCTGCCCGAGATCCCGATCGAGCGCGGGAGCGCGAACGTGTCCGACGCCTTGCGCACCGAATACGCGTTCGTGCTCCCCCGCGGCTACGTCGACGGGACCGGGGCGGTCCATCGCGAGGGCGTCATGCGCCTGGCGACGGCCCGCGACGAGATCATCCCCCAGCGAGATCCACGGGTGCGCGAGAACGAGGCGTACCTCACCATCCTCCTGCTCTCCAGGGTGATCACCAGGCTGGGGACGCTGGGGCAGGTCCACACCGGCGTGATCGAGGGCCTCTTCGCCTCCGACCTCGCGTTCCTCCAGGACCTGTACCGGCGCATCAACCAGGAGGGGCACACGCAGGCCTCGGTGACCTGCCCCGCCTGCAACCACGCGTTCACCGTCGACGTGGCGGGTGAGCAGCGCCTGGGGGAATCGTGACGTACGCGCCCGACCGTCTGTTCGAAGAGGTCGCGTACGTTGCCTATCACTTCCACTGGCCGATGGACACGATCCTCGACCTCGAGCACCCCCTGCGGCTGCGGTTCGTCGAGGAGATCGGCCGGATCAACAAGCGCCTGTCCGAGGAGGAGTGAGCCCCGTGCGCCTGCCCTGGCCATTCGGCCGCAGGACGCCGTCGGACGGGCCCTCCCCGGTCACCCCGGAGGGTCCCGCCGCGAGCGATCCGGCGATCGTCCCGTCCGCCGGCGACCTCCCTGGGCCCCCCACCGGAGCCTGGGCAACGCTGCCCGCGATCCAGCGGACCATTGCCCCGCCGCCGGTCGTCGCCCCGGCCGGACCGTTCCTGGATGCGGTGCCGGGACACCGCCCGCTGCCGCCAATCGTGGGGACGCTCGGCCACGACACAGGGGTCGAGGCGCCCGCCGGCATGGTCGTGGCGCGGGTCTCGACCGTTCCCAGCCTGACCTCGCATGCGCCCATGCCCACGAGGCCGGCCCAGCGCGCCCCGATGGCCGCGATCGGGGCGTCCGCGGCGGGCGTGGCCGACGCCTTGCGGGAGCCGGTCCCCTCCCCCGCCCAGGAGCTGGAGCCTGTCAGGCACCTGCCGTCGGTAGCACCCTCCGCCACCGTGACGCCCCCGGTCCGGCCCCTGACCACGAGTGGCGCGCCCGTTGCCGTCGCCCAGCGGACCGCGCGCCCCCCGGGCACCCCAGCCGCGGGCGCACCCTCCGCGGCGTCGTTCCCGCTGCGGGTGGCGGCTACGGCATCTCCCGGGACGGCCGGATCTCCGCCGGCCGCTGGTCGCTCGATGCCACCGCTGCATGGCTCGGCGCCCGCACGCACGGTCAGCCGCTGGTCCGAGGCACCCGCATCGCCGTCGGGCTCTGCCACCCGTCCTGTCGGTCTCGGCGCGCCGATCAGCGCGGCCCCGAACGGCCCGGCAGCCCAGATCCCACCCGGCTCTGGCGCGCCGGCTGCCACCCACTGGGCTGCCGAGACGGCCGTCCCGCTGGCAGCGGTCTCACGGCGCGCCGGCCTCGGCGCTCCGCGGTCCGCCCCGCCCTCGACCGCCGCCGTCCAGCGAACCCCTGATGGCGTCCCCACGCTGGGCCCCAGCAGAGGGCCTGGCCCCACCGACCCCCCGGCCGGGCTGGAGGCCCATGCCGCCGAGGCGGTCGTGCCCGCAGGGGCGGCCGGTCTCCAGACACCCGTCGCGGCGCCCGCGTCGGTCTCGTCAGCAGCCCCGGTCACCGCACGGGCCCTGCCCGTCCTGACCGTGGCCCGCCGCCGAACGGGTGAGCCTTCGTCGTCCGCGATCGACGGCGCCGCTGCCCGGGCCCTGGCGCCGCGGTCCGTCACGCCCATCGCCGGCGGTGCCTCGCCGGCCCCATTGTCCCAGAGCGCACCGATGGCGCCGGTGGTACCCGCCGCCCCGGTCCGCCCGACGCTTGGGGCCCGCCCGCCCCTCCTCGCGGCCACGGCGCAGCGCGATGCGGCTCGACCCGCGCCGGCTGCGGTCGGGGCCTCTCCCGTGACGGCCCGCTGGGCGTCCGCCGACGGCCTGCCGCCCACCGTGATTAGCGTGGGGCCGGGCGGGTCCGGGGCTCACGCGGCCGAGACGGTCCCGCTCCAGCGGCTCGAGGCGATTGCCTCCATGCCGTCTCCGGCCAACCCGGCGGCAGGCCTCTCCCGGCGAGATCGTGTTCCCGTCTCGCGACACCTCGGGGCAACCTGTCGCGCTGCCACCTGGCGGGGCCGCCTCGGACATCCTCGCGGCGGCGGCTCTCCAGCGCCAGGGATCGTCCGAGGCAGGCTCCACGGTCTCGTTGCCGTCACCGGGCCGCCCCATCGCCACCGGCCACTCCTCGTCCCCGTCTGCGTCCCGATCGGCCGGTGGCGCGCGCGGCCCCCTGGCACTGGCGCGACCACAGGCCAGCAGCGCTCCGCCGGCACCCGCCGTCGCACGGACCCTGTCGGACGCCGGGATGGCGGCGACGGCACTTGCGGTGCAGACGTCGACGGCGGACACGACCGGTGGCCCAATCGCCGGGATCACGGCCACGCCCGTCGTCCAGCGCGTGGACGGTGCGGCTCCGCCCGCCCCAACCGAGCAGGGTCGCTCCGAGTCGGAGCTGGACGAGCTCGCCCGAGCGCTGTTCGGTCGCATCCGGACCCACCTCCGCACGGAGGTCATCCACGAGCGCGAGGCCAAGGGCCTCACCTTCGACGCCTTCTAAGGAGGACCCATGGGCGATCCCGCGCTCAGCATCGCGTACAAGTGCACGATCGACGGCCTGATCCCGCTCGGGATCTGGACCAAGATCGAGGGGCTGGGGTTCGAGTACCAGGTGACCGAGTACCGCGAGGGCGGGGTCAACGGGTACACGCACAAGATCCTGGGACCGTGCAAGTACACGAACCTGCGCCTGAGCCGGCCCGTGGACTCGACCTCGGAGTTCCTCCTGATGTGGCTCCAGGCCCAGATGATCGCGGTGCTGCCCATGACGATGTCGATCACGGCCTGCACCGCGAGCGGCGCCGAGATCACGACCTGGAACCTGTCAGGGGTGGTGCCCGTGAAGTGGAGCGGGCCCAGCCTGGACGTCATGAGCAACAACATCGCCACCGAGACCCTCGAGATCTCCTACCAGGAGATCATCGGGCTGGGCGCCCTCGGCGCCGCGCTCTCGGGTGCCCTGACCATGTCCGCCTCCGCGTCCGTGTCGTTCTGAGGCCAGCGCGATGGTGATGGAAGCGGCGGGCTCGGCCGTCAGCGCGGTGGGCGAGGCTCTCGGCCTGCTCAAGCCTGACAAGGCCAAGGTCGTCTGCGTCGGCGACAACATGCCCTCGGGCAAGACCGAGATCGAGTGCATGTTCAACCCCACCGAGTACCGGCTGTCCCAGACGCTCAACGTCACCCGCAACCAGACTCCCGCCAAGGACGGCGGCACGCCCGAGTTTTCGGGCACCAACGCCATGACCCTCACCACCCAGCTGTTCTTCGACGACTTCGGGTCGCCGGAGGGGGACGTCACCCCCAAGATCACGACCCTGCTGGGGTGGACCCACCCGACCTCGGCTTCGCTGGGCAAGAAGAAGCCCTGTCCGCCGCTGGTGTCGTTCCGCTGGGGCGGCAACCCGCAGCTGGACGGCTTCTCCGGGTTCCTCAAGAGCGTCGTCGTCAACTACACGATCTTCCGCAAGGACGGGACGCCGGTCCAGGCGAAGGTGGACATCACCATCGAGGGCCAGCCCGAGGCGATCGGCGGCCAGAACCCCACGTCGCACTCGATCAACAGCCGCCGGACCCACACGATGATCGACGGCGACACGCTCCAGTCCGTGGCCTACGGCGAGCTGGGCAAGCCGGCCTACTGGCGCGCGATCGCGGAACTCAATGGGATCGATGACCCACAGCGGGTCACAGCCGGCACAGTGCTCCTGATCCCCAGCCTCGCCGACGCGGCGCGGGGCGCCTGAGGAGCCGCCATGCCCACCCGCACGGCCTCCATCTCCCGGATCGTCGAGATCGACGGCACGGAGCTTGCCGTCGAGATCGAGGGCCAGCTCGAGAGTGCCCTGGTGGTGGACCGCCTGGCGATGCCCGACATGTTCACCCTGGTGTTCCGGGATCCGACCCGTGACATCCTCGGCCGGGCGGGTCTCGAGATCGGCAAGACGGTGAAGATCTCCACGACATCGCTGACGGGCGACAGCCCCGAGCCGCTCATCACCGGCGAGGTGACGTCCATCGAGGCCGAGTACGACACGCTGGGCACGCGGGCCGTCGTGCGCGGCTACGACAAGTCGCACCGCCTGGCAGCCGGCCGCAGGACCGCGACCTACCAGAACGCGAAGTATTCGGACATCGCCCAGCAGATCGCCGGCGACCGGGGCCTGCAGGCGGAGTGTGACGTCTCTGACGGGACGTACGAGCACGTCTTCCAGGTCAACCAGTCCGACCTGGACTTCCTGTACGGGCTCGCCCGCGAGATCGGGTTCGAGTGCCACGTGGACGATGAGACCCTCAAGTTCAAGAAGCCGGTCGAGTCCGCGGGAGCGCCGGGAGAGGGCGACTTCGAGAGTGCCGACCCCGTCCAGCTGGTCTGGGGCAGCAACCTGCTGGAGTTCCGCGCTCGGATGAGCGCCGTCGCCCAGGTCGCCAGCGTCGAGGTTCGGGGCTGGGATCCCGCCGCCAAGCAGGAGGTGATCGGGACCGCGGCCGCGGCCGCCACCAACGCGGAGCTGTCGACGACGGCCGCTGACCTCGCGGACAAGATCGGCGGCCAGAAGCTGGTGGTGGTGGATCACGGGGTCGAGAGCCAGCAGGCGGCCGACCAGCTGGCCCAGGCGCGGGCAGAGCAGATCGGCAGCGCGGGCTTCGAGGCCACCGCCGTCGCCGTGGGCTCTCCCGCCCTGCGGGCAGGCACGCCCGTCAGCGTTTCGGGCATCGACCCGGCACTGGCCGGCAAGTGGGTGATATCCGGCTCGCGCCACGAGTTCGGGGCGGGCGCCTACCGGACGGCGCTGGAGTTCACGGGGCGCCAGGATCGATCCATCCTGGGGCTGGTCAGCCAGGGGTCCGCCGGCGCCCCCGAGCGGCTGCCAGGCGTTGTGATCGCGCTGGTGGACGACAACGACGATCCCCAGGCGATGGGCCGCGTCCGGCTGCGCTTCCCGTGGATGGGCGAGGACGCTGTTTCCTTCTGGGCCCGCGTGGCCATGCCCGGCGCCGGCCCGGACTACGGGGTGGTCTGGATGCCCCAGGTGGGCGATGAGGTGCTGGTGGCCTTCGAGCACGGCGACTCCTCGCGACCCTTCGTGATCGGCGGGCTTTGGAACGGGACCGACCTGCCGCCGCTCGGGGACTCGCTGTTTGATTCGGGCAAGGTGCGCCGATCCGGCTTCGTCTCACGGAGCGGCCACAAGCTCGTGTTCTTCGACGATCCGGGCGAGTCCGGGATCGCGCTCATCAGCGCGGACAACAAGTTCCGGGTCTCGCTCAACGAGACCAAGAGCCAGCTCCACGTCTACTTCGACGGCAAGCTCCTGCTCGAGGGCACGGGCGACGTGGAGGTCAAGACCCAGGGCAGTTTCAAGGTCGATGCCTCGGGCGTCGAGATCAAGGCATCGGGCCAGACGGCCATCAAGGGCGCCACCGTGGCGCTCAACTAGGGGGCGGAACATGGCGCAGCCGCTCGTGATGGGCGACAAGATCCAGGGCCAGTGCGCGATCCACCAGGTGCCCAACCCGGGCACGGGGGTACCGCAGCCCTCCCCTGCCCCGATGCCGTTCTCGGCACCCCTGCTGACCGGGCTCGAGGCGACGGTCACGATCGGCGGCAAGGCGGTCGCCGTCATGGGCTCGTCCGGCTACAACACGCCGCCCCACGTGGGCCTCCATCCGGCGGATCCGTTCATGGTCCCTGCCACCCAGCAGGGCATGGTCCTGTCGGGCAGCCCCACCGTGACCGCCGGCGGCAAGCCCATCGCCACCACGGATTCGCAGACCGCCATGTGCGCCCAGGTGCCGGGCCAGCCCGTGTCCACCGTCACCGACGTGATGGTCGGGTGAGGAGGCAGGGATGAGCGACGAGTTCATCGGGCGCGGCTGGGCCTTCCCGCTACGCACGGACGCCACCGGTGGCATCGCGCTGGTGTCGCGCGAGCGCGAGATCGAGGAGGCGATCCGGCTGATCCTCGGGACCTCACCCGGCGAGCGGCCGATGCGGCCAGAGTTCGGCTGCCGCATCCACGAGTACGTGTTCGCCTCTGCCGACGGAGGCACGGCCTCGTCCATCGCCGCCGAGGTCAAGGCCTCCCTCCGTCGCTGGGAGCCCCGGATCGAGGTCGAGGACGTGGCCGTCACGTTCGACGCCCGCGAGCCAACCACGCTCTACATCGACATCCGCTATGCGATCCGGCCGACCAACGACCGTCGCAACCTTGTGTTCCCCTTCTACATGATCCCGGGAGGAGACTGACCATGGCCCTGCCGGTCCCCAACCTCGACGACCGCCGGTTCCAGGACCTCGTCGACGAGGCCAAGCGGCTGGTGCAGCAGCGCTGCCCGGAATGGACGGACCACAACGTCTCCGATCCGGGGGTGACGCTGATCGAGCTGTTCGCCTGGATGACTGACCAGGTCGTCTACCGGCTCAACCGCGTGCCGGACCGCCACTACGTGAAGTTCCTGGAGCTGATCGGCGTCAGCCTCTACCCACCCACCGCCGCGAGGACGCAGGTCACCTTCTGGCTGGCCGCCCCGCAGCCGGACGTCGTCACCATCCCCACTGGGACCCAGATCGCCACACTTCGGACGGACACGTCCGAGGCGATCGCGTTCGCCACGACGCACGATCTGCCGATCGTCCCCTGTGCCCTCGGCCGGATGGGCTCCATGATCGACGGCAAGACCCTGCGCGACCACAGCGAGGGTCTCGAGAAGGGCGCGGACATCTTCGCCTTCGCGGAGGTCCCCCAGCCTGGCGATGCCCTCTACGTCGGCCTGACCGAGGCCGTGCCATCAAACGCCGTGCGCCTGCGCTTCCGGGCATCGATCGATGGCGTGGGCGTCGACCCGACGAACCCCCCGCTGGCCTGGGAGGCGTGGACGGGCGACGACTGGGAGCCCTGCGAGCTGGACTCGGACACCACGGGCGGTCTTAACCGTGACGGTGACGTGGTGCTCCACGTCCCGGGCGATCACGTGGCCTCGCTGATCGCCAAGCAGCGGGCAGGATGGCTGCGCGCCCGGGTCACCCAGCCCGACGAGGGCCAGCCCGCGTACAGCGCCTCGCCCAAGGTGAGCGGGCTGACCGCGATCACCATCGGCGGCACTGTGGGCGCCGTGAATGCCGAGCTCGTGCTTGCCGAGGATGTCGGCATCTCGGAGGGCGTCCCCGGGCAGCGCTTCCCCCTCAAGCGTGGCCCGGTCGTTCCCGGCGATGGCATCCCCGTGCTCGAGGTCGCGGGCGACGACGGCTGGGACGAGTGGACCCACGTCGCGGACTTCGCATCCAGTGGCGCGGACGACCGTCACTTCACGCTCGATGCCTCCTCGGGCGAGGTCCGCCTCGGGCCGGCTGTCAGGCTGGCCGACGGCGCATTCCGTCGCTACGGCGCAGTTCCGGCCAAGGGAGCGCACCTGCGCCTCCGGGAATACCGCATCGGTGGCGGCCGGCGGGGCAACGTGGCCCCCCGGGCCATCGCCGTCATGAAGGCCTCGATCCCCTTCGTGTCGCGCGTGGAGAACCGTCGGCCGGCACGCGGCGGCGTGGACGGCGAGGACGTCGAGAATGCCAAGATCCGCGGTCCCATCCGCCTCCGCGCACGCGGCCGCGCCGTGACCACCGAGGACTACGAGCAGCTGGCGCGCGAAGCCGCTCCCGAGGTGGCGCGCGTGCGGGCCGTGGCCGCCGGTGACGGTGCCGATGCGGGCTCCGTGCGGGTGCTGATCGTCCCAGCCGCGGTGACGGACCAGGGTCGGCTGCGGTTCGACCAGCTGGTGCCCAACGAGGACACCCTGCAGCGGATCACGGACCGCCTCGAGGAGGCTCGCGTGATCGGCACTCGTGCCATCGTGGAGCCGCCGGTCTATCGCGGGATCACCGTCGTGGCCAAGCTGCGCGCACGGCCGCGGGCGAACCCGACCCGGCTCCAGGAGGAGGCGCTCGAGGCGCTGTACGAGTACTTCAACCCGATCACCGGCGGCCCCGACGGGACGGGCTGGCCGTTCGGGCGCCCGATCAACGTGGGTGAGGTGTTCTCGGTGCTCCAGGGCTTGCGAGGCACCGAGATCGTCGAGGATGCCCGACTGTTCGGCGCCGACCCGGTCACGGGCCAGCGCGGACAGCAGACGCCGCGCCTCGAGCTCGAGGCCCACGCCCTGGCGTTCAGCTACGAGCACCAGGTCCTGGTCGAGGGAGCGTGATGCGCGGGCCCGTTATTGACCTGCCGTCCACCCACCCGCTGGGCCCCACCCTGCCCGCGATCTACCAGGACGACGACTTTGCACAGCGCATGCTCGACGCCCTGGACCACGTCGTCGCGCCCATCTACAGCACCCTCGACAACTTCGACGCCTACCTGGACCCAAGCCTCGCACCGGACGACTTCCTCGCCTGGCTTGGCGGGTGGGTGGGGATCGCCCTTGACGAGAGCTGGGATGAGGCCCGGAGGCGCACGATCGTGGCCCGCGCGGTGGAGCTCTACCGGATGCGCGGGACGGCCGTCGGGCTCGCCGGCCAGGTGGAGATCCAGACCGGCGGCTCGGTGGAGATCGCCGAGAACGGCGCCACGGGCTGGTCGGTGGACCCGGGGGGCGATCTGCCCGGATCGCCCGAACCGATGGTCGTCGTCAGGGTGACCGTGCCGGACCCCAAGGCGATCGACGCGACCAGCCTCGATGCGCTCGTCGCCGCCGCCAAGCCTGCCCACGTGATGCACCGGATCGAGCTGGTCAAGGGTCCGGCCGGCAAGGGATGACGCGGGGCCACTCGATGGCGTGGCTCAGGCCCGTCTATCCTTCGCGGGTCGGCACAGAGGGCTGGGGAGTGCGCGCGTGATCGTCTGCGGCAAGTGCGGGCACCAGAACGAGTCTTCGGATGCGTTCTGCGGCAACTGCGGCCAGTTTCTGGAGTGGGCGAAGCCGGCCGACACCGCGGCCGAGACTCCGCCGGTCGAATCCCGCGCCTCAAGCCGCGTGGTGGTCATCGAGACGACGCCTGAGCCGGAACCGGAGCCGGTGCAGGCGCCTGAGCCCGAGCCCGAGCCGGTGCAGGCGCCTGAGCCCGAGCCCGAGCCGGAACCGGTGCCCGAGCCGGAGCCGGTGCCCGAACCTGAGCCCGAGCCGGAGCCGGTGCCCGAACCTGAGCCCGAGCCGGTGCCCGAACCGGAGCCGGTGCCCGAACCTGAGCCCGAACCTGAGCCCGAGCCGGTGCCCGAGCCGGAGCCGGTGCCCGAACCTGAGCCCGAACCTGAGCCCGAACCTGAGCCGGTGCCCGAACCTGAGCCCGAACCTGAGCCCGAACCTGAGCCGGTGCCCGAACCTGAGCCCGAGCCCGAGCCGGCGCCCGAGCCCGAGCCCGAGCCAGAGCCCGAGCCCGAGCCAGAGCCCGAGCCCGAGCCAGAGCCCGAGCCCGAGCCGGCGCCCGAGCCTGCGCCTGCGCCCGAGCCCGAGCCAGAGCCGGTGCAGGCGCCTGAGCCCGAGCCCGAGCCGGTGCCCGAGCCGGAGCCGGTGCCCGAGCCGGTGCCTGAGCCCGAGCCCGAGCCGGAGCCCGAGCCCGAGCCCGAGCCGGAGCCCGAGCCGGAGCCCGAGCCAGAGCCGGTGCAGGCGCCTGAGCCCGAGGCCGAGCCGGAGCCGGTGCCCGAGCCGGCGCCCGAGCCAGAGCCGGCGCCTGAGCCCGAGCCGGAACCGGAACCTGAGCCCGAGCCCGAGCCCGATCTTCCCAAGGCCCGCCGCGGTGGTCCGAGCAGGAAGACCTCGACGACCTTTGCTGCGGCATCCCTGGCTGCACCCGTGCCCGCGTCCGCCTCCGTGCCGTCCCCGGTCGAGCCGGCTGTGTCGACGCCATCGGCCACGCCGGCGGCGGTCCAGCCAGGGCCGATCCAGCCTGGGCCAGTCCAGCCAGCACCGGTCCAACCGGGGGCCGCACAACCGGCCGCGCGTCCGCCCGAGGCGCCGGCCGCCCCTCAGCCGGCACCGAGACGGCCCGAGGCCGTGGACGACCAGCCGGCAGCTCGTCTGCCAACCGCCGCCGTGGCACCCAAACCCAAGCCCGTGTCACAGGTCGAGCAGCGCGTCGCCCAGCCGGGCGACCGCATCTGCGGATCCTGCGGCGAGCCGAACGACCCTGCGCGCAAGTTCTGCCGCCGCTGCGGCGCTGGGCTTGCCGAGGCGAAGATCGCCGCCACCCCGAAGCTCCCCTGGTGGAAGCGCATCTTCGGCCGCGGGGCGAAGCCGCCCAAGCAGTACACAGCGGGCGAGCGTATCGATCCCATGAAGAAGGGCTCGGTCAAGGCCTCGGGCAGGCGCAGCATTGGTTCGATTCTCAAGGGCGTCGGGCTGGTCAGGGGCCTCCTGGTGCTCGTTGTCGGCATCGGCATCTTCGGCTACATCGGCATCCCGTCGTTCCAGGGCGTGGTGAATGGCGCCATCGGGTCCGTGCGCCAGGACGGCGTGGGTGGCGTCGTGGACAGCATCCGAAAGTTCTTCGCCCCGACGCTGGAGGCGGAACGCCCGGTCGCCGTGGTCGCAAGCAGCGAGACCAAGGGCCACGAGGCGGGCCGGATGTTCGACACGTTCTTCAACACGGACTGGCAAGGCAATGACAAGGCGCCATCGATCAAGGTGACCTTCAAGGAGCCGGTCGACCTGGGAGCCGTGATCGTGTACGCCGGCAACTCGGAGACCTTCGTGGATCTCCGCCGCCCCTCGAAGCTGGCGTTCGACTTCCCCGACGGCACGTCGACCACCATTGACCTGGAGGACGTGAAGGACAAGCAGGAGTTCGACCTGTCGGCGAGCCAGGTGGGCTCGGTCACGATCCGCGTCCTCGCCACCAACGGCCCGGAGTCTGCGCCCATCTCGATCTCCGAGATCGAGCTGTTCAAGAAGGGCTAGTGTCCCGGTTCACGGTTCGCTCGCGGTTTTGCGGACCGCCAGGGGGCCAGGCAGGCCCTTGCAGAGCGCCAGCCGGACCCTGGCAGAGCGCCAGCCGGCCGGGCTCCTGTCACCCAAATCAGTAGGCGGGTGAGGCGTCGACGGCTGACACGCCCAGCGTCTCCAGGACCAGCGCGTACTCGCGACGGTCGCGTGATGCAGCGCCCGTCTCACCACCCCGCTCCCGCGCGAGAATCAGCATGCGCCACAGCGCATCCTGGTAGCGATCCAGCTCGAGGCCGAACCGGCAGGCCCTGACGACCGCCTGCAGGTCGCCAGCCAGCAACGCCTCCTCCGCAAGCGCTCCGGCCGCCTCGATGGTCCGCGTCCGGTACTGGTCGCGGCGCTCGCTCACCCAGTCGGCCGGTCCCTCTTCCGGGTACAGCTCACCCGTGTACAGGTCGAGCGCCGAGGCGAAGGCCACAGTCCCGGACTGCCCGCGGGCCCGGGCGGCTCGGCCTTCTCCGATGAGGCGGTCGAAGCGCCCCAGGTCCACGTCCTCGGGGCTGACCGCGAGGTGATAGGCGTCACCATCGCGGACGACGAGATGACTTCCCGGCGGGTCTGCCTCGTCGTCCAGCAGGCGGCGCAGCGCGGACAGCGCCACGTGCAGGCTGCGGGCCCCGGCAGCGGCATCGACATCGGGCCACAGCGCCTCCTGGATGACCTCCCGGTGGACCGGGGCGCCCGCATGCATCGCGAGCAGGCGCAGGAGCGAACGCACACGCGGCTTCACGCCGTCGAGAGAGATGCGGTGGCCGTCAACCTCCATGACGCAGCCACCAAAGGCGCGAATCCCGATGACGGGTCCGCCGGGCGCCATGGTGGAGGCGCCATTCTGCGCGACGATCGGCGGCAACGACGGAGTGGGATCCGCGTCGGACCTCCTCTCCTCTGGCGGGCCGGCAGCGGAACGTCCGAGGCCGAGCGCCCACGGCGGCGGCACCATGCCGGTCTCGGCCGCGGCGGCGTCGATGACGTTGCGGTGATCCACCAGGCGACCAGGGTCGGTGGCGGCCAGCGCGATGTGCGCAAGCATCCGCGGGCCGGCCGCTCCGGCGGCACGCGCGAGAGCCTCCGCGCTTGCTGCCTGGACGCGCGCGTCGGGCATCCCGGATGCGGCGGCCGCCATCGCGCCCAGCGAGCGGGCCCAAGCCTCGAGGACGCCGGCCCCCAGGCGGCGGAACGCGTCGGCCGCGGCCTCGGCCCGCTCCCCGCTCCCCTCAGCGCTCGCCTCCCCGGTCCTGCTGCCGCACCAGGCGGCCGCGAGGTCAAGCAGGGCGGAACCCCATGGCTCGTCGGTAGCAACCCCGTCCGAGTCGCCGGCGGCCCGCGCGCCGGACACCGCGAGGCATTCGCCGAGCGCCCGGCCGAGGCGGGCGAGCCAGGCGACCCCGGCCCGCTCCGCATCCTCGACGGCGCGATCGAAGGTGCGGACATCATGCGGCTCGCCGGCCAGCGTCGCGGCAACGGCTTCACCCAGGCGGGCCGCCGCCAACGTCACCGGACTCCCCGAACCGCCATCCGCGGCCGCTCTCAGGAGGTCGTGCGCCGAGGACGCCTCGCCGGCCGCGAGGGCGAGCAGGCCACGGACTACGGGTGACGCAGGATCCGAGTGGCGGGCGAGGCCGCGCGCCGCGTGGCCGGGGTCTCGGACGAGCCCCATCCGGAGCACGCCCGATGCATCCTGCGGCGGGATCGCCCCAGGGTCCAGCCAGGCGGCCAGGGCGATCCGTTCCGAACGAGGCGCCTCCGCGGCGCGGGCGGGACCCAGGCCCGCCTCCGCGTTCGCGTATGCGGCGAGCGCCGCTGCCCACCGGCCGTCGTTGCGGGCCCGGCGCGCGGCGGCCAGGGCCACCCACGGGTCGTGCCGCTCGATGGCCGGTGGGAGCCCGTCGATCCACCGACCCTCGCCGCTCGCTGCAAGGTGCTCACCCTCGTCGCCCAGGAGATGGCGAACGGCGTCCCAGTCCTCGGCGCGTGAGTAGGCGCGGAGCGCCTCGGGGAACGCGGCCGCCTCCTCAAGCAGGCGCCCGGCCCGGCCGTGTCGCTCGCGCGCGGCAGCCTCGCCGATCTCCTCGACCAGCATCCGGTCCAGGTGCTGCCGGAGCACCTCGTGGTAGCGGTAGGCGTCGGTCCCGTCCTCGACGGGCACCGTGAACACTCCCCGGCGGGCGAGCTCGTCGAGCAGGGCTCCACTGCCGCCCGCCTCCCGCACGCGGTCGCAGAGTGGTCCCGTGAGCCGTCCGAGAACACACGTGTCCAGGAGGAACGTCTGCAGCTCCACGGGGAGGCCCACCATGACGTTCTGCGCGAGGTACTCGCGGAGCAGCCGGCCGCTGGAGCCGGGGCCGCCCATCACGCGGCGGCGCTCCTCGGGCGAGCGACCCTGGGTGGCCAGGTGGAACAGCTGGAGTCCGGCTGCCCAACCCTCCGTCCGTCGGGCCAGGACCGCCAGGTCGCCCGGGAGGACCGGATCGTGGTACACGTCCCGGAACAGCTGCTCCACCTCCCAGGCGCGGAAGCGAAGGTCGTCGGTCCCTACCTCGAGCAGCTGGTCGGCGATGCGAAGGCGGGAGAGGTTCAGTCCTGGGGCCACGCGGGTGGCCAGCACGAGCGTCAGCCACGACGGCGCGTAGTCAACGAGCCGGCCGAACGCGGCCTCGGCTGGCGTGCCCTCCAGGCAGTAGAAGTCGTCGATGATGAGGAGGACCGGCACGGGCGGCGAGCCGGCGGCCGCGTCGAGGGCGCGCGCGGCGTCCTCTGCCGTCCGCCACCCACCCGTTAGCCCGGAGACGACGCCGCCCAGCGATGCCTCGAGGTGGCTCGCGAACGACGCCTCGTCGGCGTCCCAGGACTCAGCCCGATACCAGGCGACGGGCGCCCCGGCCGTGGCCGCGAAGCGGGCGAGGAGCGTGGTCTTGCCGGACCCCGCGGGGGCGACGACCAGCGTGAGGCGCTTCCCGAAGGCGGCGCCAAGTCGGGCCTCCAGGCGCTCTCGAGGCAGCGCGACGAGAACCGGCACCCGCACCTTTGCCGGTACCACCTGTTGCACCCCGACAGCGGCCGTACGGCCGTGATCCGCGCCCCCGCGCGCGTCGCGCAATACGCCCTCCCTGACCAGCGGGATCCCCGCGGCGGGCAGCCCCGAGGGCCCGTATGGTGCCACCGCGAGCCATGGCAGGTCTAGGGGGAAGGTCCACCTATCGAACAAGCCGCGAAACAGGGAACGCCCTCCCCGGCTGGGGAGGGCGTTCCTCGAGCTCGTGCGTCGCCGGGCCCTGCGGCCCGGCACATGACTACTTGTCGTTCTCGGCGGCGTTGACCATCACGGCCTGAGCGGCTGCGAGCCGGGCCACCGGGACCCGGAACGGCGAGCAGGACACGTAGTTGAGGCCGACCTTCTCGCACTTGTGGACGGATGCAGGGTCACCACCGTGCTCGCCGCAGATGCCGACCTTGAGGTCCGGTCGCGTCGAGCGCCCCCGGTCCACGGCCATCTGCATCTCGTCGGCGATCACGTCGTCCAGGGTCTGGAACGGGTTCTCCGGCAGGATCCCATCCTCCACGTACTTGAGGAGGAAGCCACCTTCGGCGTCGTCGCGGCTGTAGCCGAACGTCATCTGGGTCAAGTCGTTGGTGCCGAAGCTGAAGAACTCGGCGTGCTCGGCGATCTTGTCCGCGACCCAGACGGCGCGCGGGATCTCGATCATGGTGCCGAACTTGAAGTCGATCTCCTCGCCGGCGGCGGCCACGACGGCCTCGGCCTCCGCGTCGAGCAGGGCGCGGGTCGCGATCAGCTCGTTCACGTGGCCCACGAGCGGGATCATGATCTCCGGCCGCGGGTCCTGACCGGCCCTCTTCACCGCCACGGCGGCGTTGAGGATGGCGCGGGTCTGGATCTTCACGAAGTCCGGGATCATGAGGCCCAGGCGGCAGCCACGCAGGCCCAGCATCGGGTTCTGCTCGTGCATCGACTTGATGGTGGCAAGGAGCTCCGTGTCCTCATCGGTCGCGGCATCGCCGGCCCTGGTCACCTTGACCAGCTGCTCCTCGAGGTTCGGGAGGAACTCGTGGAGCGGCGGATCGATCAGGCGGATGACGACCGGCAGGCCGGTCATCGCGGCGAGGATGCCCTCGAAGTCGCCCTGCTGGAGGACCTCGAGCTTGGCCATCGCCGCGTCAAAGATGCCGAGCGCCTCGGCCTCATCGGCGGTGAGCTCCTCCTTCGCCGCGACCTTTGCCTTCGCGCGCGTGGCGACGTTGGCAACCAGGATCGCGCCGCGCACGATCTCGAGGCGCTCGCCCTCGCGGAACATGTGCTCGGTCCGGCAGAGGCCGATCCCCTGGGCGCCGTAGCTGAGGGCCTGTGCGGCCTCCTCGGGCTTGTCGGCGTTGGCCCAGACCTGCATCCGGCGGATCTTGTCGGCCCACAGCAGGACCTGCTGCAGCTCCGGCTGCTCCTCGAAGCGGGCCTCGACGGTGGGCAGCGCGGAGAGGAAGACCTCACCCGTGGAGCCGTCCACGCTGATCCAGTCGCCCTCGACGAAGCGCTTGTCCGACGTCGTGCTGTGAGCGGACTTGGTGCCGTAGTCCACGACCAGCTCGGCGCAGCCTGCGACGCAGGGCTTGCCGATCTGGCGGGCTACCACGGCCGCGTGGCTGGTGGCGCCACCGCGGGCGGTCAGGATGCCCTCGGCAACGGCCATGCCGTGGAAGTCGTCCGGCGACGTCTCCACCCGCACGAGGACGACCTTCTCGCCCCGGGCAACCCACTCGACCGCGACGTCGGCGTTGAACACCGCACGCCCGACGGCCGCACCCGGGGAGGCGTTGAGTCCCTTGGCGACGCGCTCGGCGCCCTTGCGCGCGTTGGGATCGAACTGCGCCCGGAGGAGCTGGTCCACCTGGTCCGTCTCGATGCGGGCCACGGCCTCGGCCTCGGTGATGAGACCCTCGCCGACCATGTCCACCGCGATCTTCACGGCCGCCGCGGCGGTCCGCTTGGCATCGCGGGTCTGGAGCATGTAGAGCTTGCCGCGCTCGATCGTGAACTCGAGGTCCTGGACGTTCTTGTAGTGGTTCTCGAGCTGCTGGCCGATGCGCAGGAACTCCGCGTGGACCTCGGGCATGTCGACCGCGAGCTGCGCGATCTCGGGCGCGGTACGCACGCCGGCGACCACGTCCTCGCCCTGCGCGTTGGTGAGGTACTCGCCGTAGAGGACCTTCTCGCCGGTGTTCGGGTTGCGGGTGAACGCGACGCCGGTGCCTGAGTCGTCGCCCATGTTGCCGAACACCATGGTGACGACGTTGACGGCCGTCCCGAGGTCGTGGGCAATCTTCTGGCTGGTGCGGTAGTCATTGGCGCGCTTGCCGAACCAGGAGGCGAAGACCGCCTTGACGGCGAGGTCCAGCTGCTCGTAGACGTCGGTTGGGAACTCGCGGCCGGTCTGCTCGCGGACGATCGCCTTGTAGGCAGTGACGACCTGCTGCAGCGCGGCCGTGTCCAGGTCGGTGTCAGACTTCGCGCCCTGGGCGTGCTTGACCTCGTCCAGCGCGTCGTCGAAGCGGTTGTACTCGGCGGTGGACCCGTCGGGGTTGGTGACCACGCGCGCGGGGACGTCCATGACGATCCGGCCGAACATCGCGATGAAGCGGCGGTACGCGTCCCAGCCGAAGCGCTCGTTGCCCGTCAGCGCGATCAGGCCCTGGAGGGTCTCCTCGTTGAGGCCCAGGTTGAGGACCGTGTCCATCATGCCGGGCATCGAGAACCTGGCGCCCGAGCGGACGGAGACCAGCAGCGGGTTCTTCGGATCGCCGAAGCCCTTGCCGGAGCGCTTCTCGACCTCCTTCATGGCACCCAGGACGTCGTCCCAGAGCCCCGCCGGGAGCTGCTTGCCGCTGGCGAAGTAGTCGTTGCAGGCCTCGGTGGTGATCGTGAAGCCCGGAGGAGTCGGCAAGCCGGCGAGCGTCATCTCGGCGAGGCCCGCGCCCTTGCCGCCGAGGAGGTCCTTCATCTTGCCGTGGCCTTCGGCGCTGCCGGCGCCCCAGGCGTAGATGTAGCGCTTGGCGGCGGCGTGCGGCCGGTCAGACGTGGTTGGGCTCTGGGCCATCGTGGTGGGGCTCCTTGGTGCGACTGGCGGGCACGGTGGGGCGCAGCCCGCGGTACCTCGTGGTTGATCGCTCGAATTGTACGCCGCACGGACACGCCACCCGGGTTTCGCTGGGGTTGCGAAGGCACGGGCCGGAGCGCATGCGGATAGGGGCCGTTCGGCGGGGCGCCGGGGGCCGAGCGGGGCTGGCAGCCACCTCCGGGCTGGTCGGGGCGCCCAACCCGTGGCGCCGCGCGAGGCGTCGGGTCCGGCCCGGTACACTCCGTCGCAGGCCGCCCGTCCCCGCAACGCTGCCCCGCCTCGCACCTCTACAGGTTTCAGGAGCCCGAATCCCGTGACCACCCACGCCGAGGACAACCGCACCATCGAGCAGCAGGCCGAGGCCTACAACGCCACGCTCGTCAGGCGCGTCGACCTGACGTCGGACCTCGCCTACTTCTGGGTCAAGCTGGACGGGACCGCAACACCGTTCGAGCCCGGCCAGTACATGACCACCGGTGTCGTGACCGATGGCAAGCTCCTCCAGCGCCCCTACTCCGTGGCGTCCGCCCCATCCGTCGCCGACACCGAGGGCTATGAGCTGTTCGTGCGCCACGTGCCCATCATCCGGTTTACCACCGCCCTGTGGCGGCTGGAGCTTGGCCACCGGATGCGGCTGATCGGCCCCAAGGGCAAGTTCATGCTGGAGCCCGACGACACGCGCACGCACCTCTACGTGTCGACAGGGACCGGGGTTGCGCCCTTCATCTCGATGATCCGCGAGACCATGGCCCAGGCCAAGCCGCGCAAGACCGTGCTGATCAACGGCTGCTCGTTCGCGCCCGAGCTCGGCTACCGGGCGGAGCTCGAGGCGTGGGAGCAGGACCCGAAGTACCGCCTGTCGTACGTCCCTACCATCTCGCGTCCCAACGACCCGCGCAACGCCGGCTGGACGGGCCGGATCGGACGGGCCGAGCAGGTGATCACGGACACCTGCAAGGA
Source organism: uncultured Chloroflexia bacterium (assembly GCA_963788375.1). GTDB lineage: Bacteria > Chloroflexota > Limnocylindria > Limnocylindrales > CSP1-4 > CAIXZV01. The sequence continues at coordinate 55,559 of CAWBGT010000028.1, read as the reverse complement.
CATGGGGCTCAAGCCCGATCGCACCGTGGTCTACATCTGCGGTAACCCGGAGATGATCCTCAACGTGGAGCGCACCCTGATGGACCGCGGCTTCCCGGAATTCCACGTGAAGAAGGAACTTTACTGGCCGAAGGGCAAGGCACCCGGGAATCCGGCGTAGGGCGGCCAGCTCCGGCGCGCGAAACCAAGGGTCCAGCGGCGCGTGTAACGGGTTGCGTGGCGCGACGTCTCAACCGTGGCGCGACGTCTCAACCGTGGCGCGACATCTCAACCGCAGCGCGACATCTCAACCGCAGCGCGGCCGTGAGGTGCAGCCTGACTCTCGGCCACCCGGGCCGCCGAGCAGTGCAGGACCAGCCCGCAGGAGGCGTCCCGGGAGGTCGGGGTCCCCGACGAGTTCGCGCGGCGGAGCCAGGCGGTTGTCAGGCCGGGCGGGCTGCCTGCGAGTCGAGGGCGTCATCCACTCGGGCCGAGTTCCCGTGGGTGCCCCCGACGTCGACCGGGGAACCATCCAGCTGCACAGCGAGGTGGTCGGCGAGGCGAAGGGCAAGCTGGACAACGGTGACGGTGGGAGACGTCGAGCCCGACGTCGGAAACACCGAGCTGCCGGCGACGTAGAGGTTCGCGGTCCCGTGAACCCGGGCATCGGCATCGACCACGCCGGATCGATCGTCCACGCTCATGCGGGTCGCCCCGATGTGATGCCAGGTGCCGACGATGCCCTGGGGCCAGCGATCGCCGCCACCGATCTGACGAGCCGAGATGCCGGGCTCGACACGCTCGAGCGCGGCCAGCAGCAGGTCGAGCCCCCGGCGGTGGGTTTGCTCCTCCGCGTCGTCCACGCCCCAGGTGATCCGGGCGCGCGGGACGCCGAGGGAGTCGGCCTCATCGGCCAACTGGATGCGGTTGTCGGGACGAGGCAGCTGTTCGACCGACCCGATGATCTCGAGCCAGCGTCGCAGGCGTGCGGGACCGGCCACGGCTCCCACGGCCCCGAGGAGTCCGGCGACCGGCCGGCGGGCAATCGCCCCGACATCCGTTGAGCGGAGCCTGTTCCGTCCGCCGCCCCCGTCCTGGAAGTACGGGCTCTCTCGCCAGGGCGTCCGGGTCGCGATCGCCACGCGCCGGACGGATGGCCAGACTGGCGAATCCTGACCGACGTACCCGAACTGGACGTTGGCGTGCCAGGCCAGCAGCTGCTCGCGACGCTGGGTCTCCGGGGAGATCTCCATGCGCAGGAAGCGCAGGGTGCCTGCCGCCCCTGCGCCGACGAGTCGGCCGAGCGGAGTCGCGCCTGACCGAACCCGATACTGCGCGAGGGCTCGCGGGTGCTCCATGAAGCAGCGGCCAACCATGTCCCCGCCATTGCCAAGGCCACCGCGATACCGTCGCCCGGACGCCAGCAGGAGGCGGGCGTTCTCGACGCCGCCGCCCGCCAGCACGAAGGCGTCGGCGTGCACCCGCAACTCGGAGCCGTCAAGCCGCCGGGCAACGATCTCGGTGACCCTGCGCCCATCCTCACCAAGCACCAGCTGGGTTGCGGTGGTGCCCAGATAGACGGCAATCCTCTCGTCGGCTGCAAGGCGGGCGCGATACGAGGTGCCGAACCGGAGCGGGCGGCTGAAGTGCACGAGCGCGGGCCGCACGTCAGAGGTGACCGAACCCCAGGCTGCCAGCCGCCGGCCATGCGCGGCCGCGTCGGAGGCGCGGGCTGCGGCATCGACACCGCACACGTCCAGGGCATCCTCCAGGTACCGATCCAGGGCTCCGGACGGCAACGGCCAGCAGCCGCGGTCTACCCAGGCGCGACCCTCCAACGACGTCCGGTCCAGGGGCGCGCACACGCCACCCCATGACTGGCTCGTCCCGCCGAGCATCCGGATGCGGGTCTCGTGCAGGGGATAGTAGGGAAGGCCCACCGTCTCGCCCCGAGCCAGATCCTGCAGGCGCTCGTCAAACGCCTCGCCGCCGGTCTCCAGCAGGACCACACGCCCCGCGGACCGCTCAGCGAGACGCATGGCGAGCGCGATCCCGGCCGGGCCGCCGCCAACCACACAGACCTGGCCGTCGACCACGGAGGCTTCCGAGAAAGCGCGGCCCTCAATCAGCATGCCGACGGCTCGCCCTCGTCAGGCCGGAGCCGTCGTGGGCAGTCGGGAACCGCCGGTGACGCCCTCGGCGGCGCGCAGCCCCGCGAACAGGTCACTCTCGGGCAACGGCGCGTCCACACGCGACAGGCGAAGCGTGTAGTCCTCGGTCGGCACCAGCCGCTGCTGCTCGGCGGGCGAGAGAGCGAGGAGCGTGCTGTTCGGTCCGACCTGCGTGCGGAACTCGCGGATGGCCGTCGTTCGTGCTTCGAGCCACGGTCGCACGTCGACACGCGTCGTGGTGGCTCCCTGGCCCGCCGCAACCAGGTTGCGCATCCGCTCATGGCCGGGGCGCCAGCGGAGGAACGCCCGTCCGATCGTGGGGACGGCGCGCAGGTAGCCCGTCTCGCGGACCAGGCGCCGGACCTTCTCCCCCCGGCCGAGCTGGGCGCAACCCTCGTACAGCTTCGACACCGACCATGGCCTGAGTCCCTCGGCAAAGTGCTCGGGCCAGGCCGTCTCGTCACCCGCTCGCTCAAAGGCCAGGCGCGCCGCGCGTGCCGCGGCGATGTGATCCGGGTGCCCGTCATCACCAAACTGGTTGTGGGTCAGCAGGACCTGTGGTCGAAGCTCCCGGATGAGACGCGCCACCCGACCCGCGGCCTCCCCGACATCCTGGTTCCAGAACGCCTCTGGGTCCGAGTTCGTGGGCGAGCCGGCCGTGCCCGAGTCGCGGTAGCCGAGCCAGCGCCATTCGATGGTGCCCAGGATGGCCAGGGCTCGGTCCATCTCAGCGAGCCGCAGCTCGCCCAGGCTGGCGCGGTTGGCGACCGTCGCGAGCTCGGGGTCCACGATCTCGCCCAGCTCACCTCGCGTCGAGGTCACGGACACCACGCGCACGCCCTCGGCCGCGTAGCGCGCGAGGGTTCCCCCCACGTGCACCGTCTCGTCGTCCGGATGCCCATGGACCGCCAGAAGTACCAGCTCTTCGTCCATCGCTTGGCATCCTACCCGAGCAACGGGTCCTGGCCAGCCATCTGACAGGCGACTGCGGTCCCGATGGTGCGGTGCTGCACCACCTGTCCGGCAAGACCTTCAACGGCTCGCGCATGGGTGGATCCCGCGCGCGGTCCCGATCCTATGCCCGGGGGATCGCCACCCGATCCGGGCACCGGGTGCATCATGGGCTTCACACCGTCCGCGGCACCGCCCGGCGCCGGTCGGCCCGCCCTGCACGTGACCTTCGGACCACAGCACGGGGCCAACGGAGGGTAACGTGCGCGCGACCCCCTGGGCGACGATCCGAGGGTCACCAGCCATCAGCGAGGTTCCATGCATTCCGTCGTCGAGCGCGAGCAGCTCTCCCCGAACGTCGTCCGCCTCGTCGTCGAGGCCTCCCGGATCGCCAGGATCCGGCGTCCCGGCCAGTTCGTCATCGTCCGGAAGGGTCCGGGCTCCGAGCGCATTCCGCTGACGATCGCCGACAACGATGCCGAGGCCGGCACGATCACCCTGATGATCCAGGCCATCGGCGTCAGCACCACCGAGCTCACCGACCTCCAGGCTGGCGATGAGATCCAGGACGTGGCTGGCCCGCTTGGCCGCGAGACGGACCTGATCGAGAGCGGTCACGCGGTCTGCGTCGGCGGTGGCGTGGGCACAGCGGTCATCCTGCCGATCGTCCGGGCGCTCTCCGAGAAGGGCGTCCATGTGACCAGCGTCATCGGCGGCCGATCGAAGGAGTGGGTGATCCTGGAGCCCGAGCTCCGGGCCTGCGGCGACGTCGTGGTGTGCACGGACGACGGCTCCTACGGCCGGCACGGGTTCGTCACCCAGGCCCTCAAGGACCTGCTGGACGCGGGCGGCGTTGACGCCGTCTATGCCATCGGGCCGGTCCCGATGATGAAGGCCGTGTCCGAGATGACCCTGCCGTACGACGTGGAGACGACGGTCTCGCTCAACGCGATCATGGTCGATGGGACCGGAATGTGCGGCGGCTGCCGCGTGACGATCGCAGGCGAGACCAAGTACGCCTGCGTCGATGGGCCGGAGTTCAACGCCCACGACGTCAACTTCCAGGAGCTCGCAGACCGCCTGACCACCTACCGCACCTTCGAGACCAAGGCGCTCGAGCGGGCGAAGGAGGAGGAGGCCAAGGGCGCCTGCGCAACGACCGAGGTAAAGGCATGACCGAGCCCGCGTCCCCGGTGCCGGCCGACGAGAGCGGCACCGCAGCAACCCCGAAGACCCCGCTCAGCAACAAGGAGCGGATGACGATCGGCCGGGTGTCCATGCCCGAGCAGGCCGGCGAGATCCGGGCCCAGAATTTCGAAGAGGTGAACCTGGGCCTCAGCTACCAGCTGGCGATGATGGAGGCGGAGCGCTGCATCCAGTGCCCCAAGCCGTTCTGCGTCGACGGCTGCCCGGTCCGGGTCGACATCCCCCGCTTCATCAAGTTCCTGCGTGATGGCGACCTGCCGTCCGCTGCGGAGAGCTTGCTCAGCGACAATGCGCTGCCCTGTGTGACCGGCCGCGTCTGCCCGCAGGAGAGCCAGTGCGAGGGCGTCTGCATCCGGACCAAGAAGGGTGACTCCGTTGCGATCGGGTACCTCGAGCGCTTCGTGGCCGACTGGGCCCTGCAGCACCTCGACGAGCTGCCCAAGGCGCACCCGACCGCGACCGGCAAGCGGGTCGGCATCGTGGGTTCCGGGCCGGCCGGCCTGACGGCTGCCGGCGAGCTCGCCAAGCGAGGCCACGACGTCACCGTCTTTGAGGCGTTCCACGCCCCCGGCGGCGTGCTGATCTACGGCATCCCGGAGTTCCGCCTGCCCAAGGACATCGTCCAGGCCGAGGTGGACCGGCTGGTCGCCGACGGCGTCAAGATCGAGGTCGACGCGATCGTTGGCCGGACCTACACGGTCCCGGAGATCCGCGAGGAGTACGACGCGTTGTTCCTGGCCGTCGGGGCCGGCTTGCCGGTGTTCATGAACGTGCCCGGCGAGAACTTCAAGGGCGTGTACTCGGCCAATGAGTACCTGACCCGCGTCAACCTGATGGGCGCCTGGAGCCCGGACTCCAAGACCCCGATCCTCCACGGGCAGCGGGTCGTGGTCGTTGGCGGCGGCAACGTCGCGATGGACGCGGTCCGCACCGCCCGTCGCCTGGGCGCTGCCGAGGCCACGATCGTCTACCGCCGGTCCGAGGAGGAGCTCCCCGCGCGCAAGGAGGAGGTCCACCACGCCAAGGACGAGGGCGTCCGGTTCGAGCTGCTGACCGCCCCCGAGGAGGTCCTCGCCGACGACGAACGGTGGGTCACCGGCCTGCGCGTCTCGTCGATGGAGCTGGGCGAGCCCGACAAGAGCGGCCGCCGCCGGCCCATCAAGATCGAGGGCTCCGAGCACGTCATCCCCTGCGACCTGGTCGTGGTCGCAATCGGCACCCGGGCCAACCCGCTGCTCACCGGCAGCGCCCCCGAGCTCAAGGTCAACGAGTACGGCTACATGATCGCGGACGAGTGGGGCATGACCAGCATGCCGGGGGTGTTCGCCGGTGGCGACATCGTCCGCGGCGCGGCCACCGTGATCCTGGCCATGGGCGACGGCAAGCGCTCCGCCCAGGCAATCGACTCCTACCTCAACGGGGTCTGGCCGCCGGTCGGGACCGACGTCGAGACGAAGCCGAAGGAGACCGCAGCCGCGACGGGCTGAGCGCCCTCGGGCTCCTACGGCCCGTTGACCAGCCCGGTCGTGTCGACGACCTCCAGGTCCGAACCCCGGAAGCGGTCCAGCTCGTGCAGGACGTCGTCGTCGAAGCGTGGGTCGCTCGTCCCGGACACGTACCACGGGGAGCCGTTGTCGGCCAGGATCATCCCGTAGTGCTGGAGCGCCACCGCGATCGTCCGCGCGTGAGCTGACAGGCCGGACAGGTCCGCATCCGCACGCAGCCGCACCCGTAGGCCCATGGGCGGGAACGAGGCACTCGTCTGCGACGATGCGAAGTGCCGCGCTGGATAGATGTAGGCCTTGCGCGTGATTGGCGCCGTGAACCGGAGCGCGTGCTGGATGACGCCTGCTGCCACCTCGTCATACCGGACGAGGCCAGGCAGGATCGGCAGTCCCGCCGCGTCCGCGCTGGTCCAGCCGGCGGGGCGCAGCACGTTGGAATCCAGGTCCCACTGGGCTCCGGAGCCTGCCAGCCAGGCGCCCCCGGCGGTCTGCCGCACCGCGTACAGCTCGTACAACCGGCACGTGTCGCGGTCCACCGCCAGGAGGTGCCGGTCCGAGCCTCCCTCGATCAGCGGTGCGGCGGGGATCGGGTACGGGCCGGCGTCCGACTCGTCGTCGTAGTCGAAGCCGACGGCCGCGAGCGGCGTGGAGCCGTCCACCACCTGGTAGGGGATGCCGTACCCGGCGTATGAGCCGAAGTCCATGTGGAACGACCGCGCCGTGCCGATCGTCGCGATCAGGGTGGCGCTGTCCGCGGCCGCGGGCCGGTCGTCCACGCGCACGTTCCAGACATTGTCCCCGGGGAACACCGTGCAGCCGGGTGCACCGGGCAGGACCGGAGCCGCAGCGGGCGGCACGACCTCGTCGCCGTCGAGGATGCCGTCGTCGTCCGTGTCGGGGTCCAGCGGATCCGTGCCACGGGCGATCTCGGCGCCGTCGGCGAGGCCGTCCGCGTCGGCGTCCTCCTCCGGATCCGGGATGCCGTCGTGGTCCGTGTCGGCCAGCCCGGGGTCCCTGCCCAGTCGCTGCTCCCACAGGTTCACCAGGCCGTCGTCGTCCGCATCCTCGAGGCCGTCCCGGATGCCGTCGTCGTCGCTGTCGGCGTCCACCGGGGACACGCGAGCCCGGTAATCGGTGATCGTCCACAAGCCGTCCTGATCGGGATCCTCGAGCTCGTCCCGAATTCCGTCGCCGTCGCTGTCCGTCTTGCGCGGATGGGTGCCGACCTGTTGCTCGCGGGCGTTGGACAGGCCGTCACCATCCGGGTTCTCGGAGCCGTCCCGAATTCCGTCGCCGTCCGTGTCCGCCTTCCGCGGATGCGTGCCGGCCGTCATCTCGAAGGCGTTGCGCAGCCCGTCGCGATCGGCGTCCTCGCGGTCGTCGCGGATCCCGTCCTTGTCGCTGTCGCGCCGGAGCGGGTTCGTGCCAGATCGCCGCTCGCCCAGGTTCGACAGCGTGTCGTGATCGGGATCCTCGCGGTCGTCGCGGATGCCGTCGCGGTCCGTGTCGGCCCGGCGTGGATTGGTGTGCGACCGGTTGCGCTCGAAGGCATCGGACAGGAGGTCGTGGTCGGTGTCCGTGATCGCCGCCACCGGGGGAGGCGGAGCGGCCAGCATCACGATGGCGACCAGGACGCCCGCCCGTGCGATGGCGGGCCAGCCGCCAAGCCCCCATGTCACCCGCATGGCCAACCTCACGTGGATGGGCGCGGCCGTGTGAGCAACGCCTCCACGACGACCGCGCCCGTGTCACGGAATCTGGAGCGTGGACTCAGGGACCTCAATGACCCGGGAGTCACGGTTCGGTGCCGTGCGACACCGGACCGCCGTGTGGTGCGCCCCGGCACCGGTCGGGACCGGGCGCGGCTCCCTCAGGCGGAACCTGCGGCTGGCGCCTGGGTCGGGCCCGCCGCGGTTGATCCAGCACAGCATCACCGGTGCATGGCTCACACACGGCTCGGCACCCGAACGTCGAGTTGGAACGCGCCGCCCACTCGTGGAGACGCCGGATCTGAACCCCACTGGGATCAGGGGCCGGATCAGCGCCACGGGGCCGGATCAGCGCCACGGGGCCGGATCAGCCGCCGGTGAAGACGGCGAACAGGCGGGTTCCCAGCCAGATCCCGGCGACGATCGACGCCATCAGCCCCGCCGAGACGACCGGTCGCGGCAGCGTCATGTGCGGCCCTCCAGTTCAACCATGATCGCGGTCTTGGCCGTCTCATACTGGTCGAGGTTCAGGAGCCCGCGATCACGCATGTCGGCCAGGCGCTCCAGCCGGTCCAGGAGGGCCTGCGTGCCTTCCGTGAACTCGGGGCCGGGGACCCCATCGCTGCCCGGAGCCTCCGTCGGGGCGCGACGGGCGAGCGGATCGGCCGGCAGCCCGGCGGTCGCGCCGCTCACCACGGCACCGAAGTCCGCGGCGATGTCCTCGAGCTCCTCGCGAACGTCGTCTGTCACGTCCGGTGCTGACCGCTCGGGGGCCGCAACGCCTGGCACGGCGACCACAGCGGACGCGGGTGGGGCCGGCCTGACAGGCGGCCCGGCATCGGGCGTCGTGGATTGCCGGTGGGGCTGACCGGGCCCGCCGATCCGCCGCGCACCGCCTGCCCCACTCCGCCTCGCGGGGCCCAGGCCGGACAGCAGCGGCACCATCCCGATGAGCGGCCCGATGGCCATCGCCCAGAACACAACCCCGCACAGGACCCAGCCCCACTCGATGCCGGTGTCCGCGGGCGCGTTGAACAGGCCGTAGTCGAGGAAGTTCCATCCGAGCGACCCGAACAGCGCGGCCCAGGCGTAGACGGGGGCGCCCGCCCAGACCCCGCCGATCCTGGCGCCGGCGATGGTCGCGAGGAACCCGAACCCGAACAGCCCGAAAATTCCCAGCAGCAGCGCGACCGTGGATCCCTCGGGGCAGGACTGGGAGGAGACGTACGGGCCGCCGTCAGCGCAGGAGCCGCCGATATCCATGACCGCCCGCATGGCGAGGAAGACCAGCGTGACGCACATGGCCGTGCCGCCGTAGCCGATCACCCCCGCGACGGTGGTGCGCACCCCGACACCCGGAGACTGCCCGTTTCCGAGGCCCAACCCGACCTCCACGCTGTCTCGCTACGGCCGGACGGCGTCCATCCGGTCCATGATCAGGCGCTTCACGCCCTCCAGCGGTACTCGCTCCTGGGTCATCGAGTCGCGGTCACGGACCGTGACGGCCCCGTCGTCGAGCGAGTCGACGTCAATGGTCACGCACCACGGCGTGCCGATCTCGTCCTGGCGCCGGTAGAGCTTCCCGATCGCGGCGGTGTCATCGTAGACGGCCATCATGTCGCGCTTGAGGTCGCCCAGCAGCCGGTGGCAGAGCTCCACGATCTCGGGCCGCTTCTTGAGCAGCGGCAGGACGGCCACCTTGTATGGCGCGAGGTCCGGGTGCAGGCCCAGCACGACGCGCTTGTCATCGCGGACCTGCTCCTCGCGATAGGCGTCGATCAGGAACGTGAACGCTGCCCTGTCGGCACCGGCGGCCGTCTCCACGATCCACGGGATGAAATGCTCGCCCGTGGCCTGGTCAAAGTACTCGAGGTTCTCACCGGACGACTTCGCATGGTTTCCGAGGTCGAAGTCACCGCGGTTGTGGATCCCCTCGAGCTCCTTCCAGCCGAACGGGAAGCGGTACTCCACGTCGATCGCCTTCTTGGCGTAGTGCGCCAGCTCGTCCGGGGCATGCTCGCGGAAGCGGAGGCGGCCCGGTGTCACGCCGTACGCCTCGTACCAGGCCTTGCGGCGGGGCAGCCAGAATTCGAAGGCCTCGGCGGCGCCCTCCTCCGGGCGCACGAAGTACTGCATCTCCATCTGCTCGAACTCGCGCATCCGGAACACGAAGTTGCCGGGGCTGATCTCGTTGCGGAAGGACTTGCCGACCTGGGCGATGCCGAACGGAATCTTCTTGCGCGAGCTCTGCTGGACGTTCTTGAAGTTGACGTAGCTGCCCTGGGCGGTCTCCGGACGGAAGTAGACGATCGAACCCTCGTCCTCGACCGGGCCCATGTGCGACGTGAACATCAGGTTGAACCGGCGGGGCGGTGACAGCGGCCCGCCGTCATTGGGGCATACCAGGCCCAGCCGGGCGACGATCGTCTCGTCCCGGAGGTCGGTTGCGGACAGGTCTTCCGCGCCCGGGAGCTCGTCCAGGCGGAACCGGCGGCGGCAGGTGCCGCACTCCACCAGCGGGTCGCTGAACGAGCCGACATGGCCCGACGTGACCCAGACCTGGGGGTGCATCAGGATCCCGGCGTCGAGACCGACGATGTCGTTGCGGTCCTGGACCATCGCGCGCCACCAGGCGCGCTTGACATTGTTCTTGAGCTCCACCCCCAGGGGCCCGTAGTCCCAGACGGCGTTGATGCCACCGTAGATCTCGGACGAGGGGAAGATGAAGCCGCGGCGCTTGGACAGCGAGACGATCGTCTCGAGGCTGGCGACGGCGGGCGCGACGGCGTTGGGATCGGCGGCGGGGTCGGTCACAAGGGGCTCCGAGGGCCCGCGGCCTTGGCAGGGACACGGGCGGGCGATGGCTGGACGGGATGCGGGCAAATCTAGCAGACGGGGTGCACGGACCCTCCGACGTCAGACCGGACCCGGGGACATCAGGCTCCGGACTCGAAGCGGTAGCCCAGGCCGTACTCGGTGGTGACAAACGTCCGGTCGGGAGACGCAGAGGCCAGCTTCGCACGCAGGTTGCGCATCGTCACCCGCAGCAGCTGGGTCTCGGCGCCGTAGGCAGGTCCCCACACACCACGCAGGAGCTCCGCGTGACTCCTCAGGATCCCCGGGTGGCGGGCAAGCGTGACCAGGAGCCGGAACTCCGTGGGCGTGAGGTGCACCTCGAGCGCGTCCCCGGTAACCCGGTGCGTGGCGGGCTCGATCCGGAGGCCGGGGACCTCGATCGGCTCGTTGTCGTTGGGATGGTCGACGAGGCGCACCCGACGCAGCGCGGCGGCGATCCTCGCGACGAGCTCCGGCATGCGGACCGGCTTCGTCAGGTAGTCGTCCGCACCGCTCACGAGCCCGCGGACAACATCCGCCTCGGAGCCCAGGGCCGTGACCATCAGGACCGGCACGGTGCTGACCCCGCGGATCCAGTCGATCACCGCCCACCCATCCATGCCGGGCAGGTTCAGATCCAGGAGCACGAGTCCGGGCTCCTCCTCCTGGAAGCGGCGCATCACCTCCGCACCCTCGGCCGCGACCGCCGTCCGCCAGCCGTGGCGGCTCACCCACAGCTCCACGAGGTCCCTGAACTCGGGCTCATCCTCGACGATCAGCACCAGCTCGCCGTGGCCGGGCAGCTGGCGTGGCGGCGCCGGGGGCGGGACGAGCCTCCGTCCCGCGGGGGGCTGCGATTCGCCGCGGGCCCGGGGGGCGGATCCGTCCAGTGTCATCCCGGCTCCGCCGCATCGAGAGCCGCGGCGGGCGCCGCGACCGGGAGGCTGAAGGAGACGGCGCTGCGGCCCGGGTCGGGCTCGACCCAGATCCGTCCGCCGTGCGCCTCCACGAGACGCCGGCAGACGTGGAGCCCGATGCCACCCGCCCCTGGGTACGCCTCTCGAGCCGCCCGCCCCCGGTAGAGGCGATCGAACACCAGGACCCGCTCGTCGGGAGGAATGCCGGCTCCGTCATCCTCGACAGTGATCACGACAGCGCCGGGCTGGTGCCGAGCGCGGATGACAATAGAGCCCCGCCCGCCGTACTTGCGCGCGTTGTCGACCAGGTTGACCAGGACGTGCCCGACCTGGACGGCGTCCGCGTCGACGGCCGGGAGACCGGGCGGCAGCACAACGCGAACCGGCGGCATCCCCGGCCACTCCCCGAGACCCCCGATCACGGTCTCCAGCATCGTCGCAACGTCGATGCGGGTCCTGCGGAGCGCCATGCTGGCGTGCTCGAGCTGGGTCAGGTCCAGCAGCTCGTCGACGAGCCGCTGCAGGCGGTCGGCTGCGGCCCCGATCCGCTCGATGGAGCGGCGCTGGGCCTCCGGATCAAGGCCGAGGTCGAGCAGGCTGTCAACGTACCCCGAGATCAGTGCCAGCGGGGTGCGGAGCTCGTGCGAGGTCGCAGCCAGGAAGCTTGCCCGCAACTCCTCGGCGGCGACCGCCGCGCGCAGGTCCCGCAGTACGACCACGGCACCGGGCTCGGGACCGGGCATGGCCGAGAAGGATGCGGCAACTGGGATCTCGGCTCCGTCCCATCCAGGCAGGCGCAGCTCGGTGTCCACGACCCTTGCCGGGCCCGCCAGCACCTCCTCGAAGCGGCACCGCTCTCCACAGCGGAGCGACCCGGCCTGCGTACAGCCCAGGACGGTCTCGCAGGTCCCGGAGCCCGCGGCTGCGTGGTCGCCAAGGAGCGCTACGGCCGCGCGGTTGACCCGGAGGACGACCCGCCGCTCGTCGACGGCCACGATGCCGTCGCTGGCGCCGTCGAGGATCGCCGCAAGGAGCGCCTGTTCGCCGGCAAGCGCGTCACGCAGCTGCGCGGCGCGAAAGGCGATCGCCAGCTCGTGGCGGACGAGCGCGAGGAGACGAACCCGGTCAGGCGGCAGCTCCGTGCCATCCTCTGGGCACAGGGCGAGGAAGCCGACCACCCGGGCACCGAGCTCGCCTTCTCCCAGGGCCCGCCGCTCGTCGAGCGACACGCCGTACCAGCCTTGATCGCCGGCCCACTCCGCTGCCGCGGTCGCCGATGGGAAGGCATCAGGCACGACCGGACCCTCCGCCGACGCCTGCCGCGGCTCCGTGGCCACGAGCCGGATGCGACGGTCGTTCGGGCCGGCGAGCCACATCGCACCCGCGACGGCGTCGCTTGCCCGAACGAGCTCGCCGATGACCGATCCGGCCATGAGCGAGAGGTCGTCGCCGAGCGCCAGCAGCTGGCTCAGCTGGTACTGCGCGAAGACGGTGTCCGCTTGGCGCTGTCCCTCCTCGAAGGTCCTGCGGAGCTCCGCCTCGGTCAGCGCGGCGGTCCCGGACCGGAGCGTCGTCACTGGCGCGGCCTGGACGCCAGCAACGCCCGGAACAGCAGATAGCAGGACGTGGCACCCGGGTCCTGGTGGCCGCGTGAGCGCTCCCCCAGGCGCAGCGCCAGGCCCCGCCGGGCGATCAGCGGCGTGGTCGCATGCATCCCGCCGCGAGCGGCCCGGATCGCCGCCCGGATCGCCAGCTCGCGGCCGGCTCCTGCGGCGACCGCCGCCGCAAAGGCATCCGCCGCGGGTCGCAGCGCGTCGTAGATGGTCTTGTCCCCCAGCCGGCAGCGACCCCGCCGGGCCAGCCCCTCGGCCGCCGCATCCAGCGCCCTCGCCGTGTCCTCTGGAGCGAGCGCCGGCAGACCGGCGACGGCGATGCCGGCCTCGATGAAGGCGGTGCCGTAGAGCGAGCCGCCTGCCCCGCCCACCCCCGAGACCAGCTGGTGGCCCAGGCGCCGGAGGAGCTCGCCGACATCGTCCGGTGTGTCCGCCGGCACCACAGACCGGACGGCGTCCCCGAACCCTGCGGTCATGTTCTCGCCGTGGTCGCCATCCCCGAGCTCCGCGTCGAGCCGGTCGAGGAGGACGCGGTTCCGGGCCAGCAGTCGCTCCGCACGGGCGACCACGGCGGCGAGGTCGGCCCCGGTGAACGTCCCGGACGAATGCGGATCGCGGCGACCGGCGCCCCGGGGTCCCGGGTCCGCGTCGCCGGTGTGCAGGGGCATGGGGGCCTCGTCGCCGGTGCGGGTGCTCATTCTCGAGCGTAGTGTATTGCCCGGCGCCGCACCCGCGGACGCCTGACCGTGGCGGCGATGAGTGGACGGAGCTGGATCGTGGTTGGTCTGGTCCTGGTCGGTCACAGCGAGGACCTGGTGCGCGGCCTCGCGGCGATGGTCGCGCAGGCCGCCCCGAACGTGCCCGTGGTCGCGGCCGGCGGGCTGTCCGGGGGCCGCCTCGGCACGAACGGCCTCGAGGTCGGTGTCGCCCTCCGGAGCGCGATAGCGAGGGCCGCGGGCGACGGCGTGCTCGTGCTGCTGGACCTGGGCAGCGCGGCCCTCGCCCTGGACATCGGACTCGACGCCCTGGACCAGGGCGAGCGGGACATGGTGCGCGTCACGGAGGCCCCCTTTGTCGAGGGCGCCGTGCTCGCAGCCGTCGCCGCATCCGCGGGCGCCGGCCTGAGCGCCGTGGTGGCAGCCGCCGAGCGCGCAAGCGCCTACCCCAAGCTGCCGCGGGCCTGACGTGGCGCCCGTACCGGCGGCGCCTGGCCCGCCCCGGGACGCGGTGGCCGTGGCGGTGGCCTGGCTGCGCGGCTCGGCGGCCAAGGTCCACACCCACCGCGCCTGGCTCACCGACCTCGATGCGGCCATCGGCGACGGTGACCACGGGATCAACCTCGACCGAGGCTTCGCCGCGATGGTGGCGGACCTGGACACGGGGGCGATCGCGTTCGATGAGATCGGCGCCCTGCTCCGATGGGCCGGCCGCCATCTCCTGGGGCACGTGGGTGGCGCAAGTGGCGCGCTGTACGGCCGGGCCCTCATGGCGGCCGGGGACAGGATCCGCGAGGACGGCGAGGGCAGCGAGGGCGCGGGATCAGGCGGAACGCGGTCGGTCTCGATCGCACTGGCCGCGGCCGTCGACGGGATCGCCGGACTTGGCCATGCGGTGCCGGGCGACAAGACCATGCTCGACGCCCTGGTCCCGGCCCTCCTTGCCGTGCGCGGGGCGGCGCCCCATGAGCCCGTCGAGTCCGTCCTGGCGCGGGCGGCAATTGCCGCGGACGCTGGGGCTGCGGCCACGATCCCGATGATTGCGCGGAAAGGTCGTGCCAGCTACCTCGGCGAGCGCTCCAGCGGACACCTGGACCCCGGCGCGGCATCCAGCGCCATGCTGGTGCATGCCCTCGCGGACGTTGTTGCGGCGCGGGCACGCGGCCTGCCGGTCGAGGACTGGCTCGGCCGTCCCTGAGCCCCAGCGGCTCCATGGGGCATGCGGACCGGTTTCGGGAAGGATGCGGGACGGATTCACGTTCTCTTGAGATTCAGCGCCGCCCGACGCCCCTAGAGTGCTCTTAACCGCGCTTGCTGCGGCGGGTCTTCGCGCGACGTGTTCGCCCTGATCCGCCGGTCGCCGCGATGCGAAAGGAGGAGCCACTGGAGGAGCTCGATCCGACATGGTCCGCCCGCCCGCGCCGCGCGAACGCCAACTCGCCACAGGACCGCGAACGGGCTGAGGGATGCTCGGACCCCTTGCAGTGGGGTCATACAACTCGAGGGAGTGCAAACGCATGGAATACGATCCCGTAAAGGTGTTCCTGGCCGAGACGTTCGGAACGGGGCTCCTGGTCCTGCTCGGCGATGGCGTCGTTGCCGGTGTGCTGCTCGCGAAATCCAAGTCCCAGAACGCCGGCTGGATCGTCATCACGGCGGCTTGGGCGTTCGCGGTGTTCGTGGGCGTCGTCGTCGCCGGCCCGATCAGCGGCGCACACATCAACCCGGCGGTCACGATCGGCCTCGCCGTCCAGGGCGCAACTCCCTGGGACCAGGTCCCGGTCTACCTGGCCGGTGAGTTCGTCGGTGCATTCATCGGCGCGATCCTCGTGACGATCCACTACTGGGATCACTTCAAGGCAACCGAGGACCAGGGCCTCAAGCTCGCCGTCTTCAGCACGGCGCCGAACATCCGAAACATCCCCCTCAACTTCGTGTCCGAGGTCATCGGCACCTTCGTCCTGATGTTCGTCGTCCTCGCGTTCGGCACCAACGGAAGCGCAGCGGGCCTGGCCTCCCTCGGCGCCCTGCCCGTCGCCCTGCTCGTGTTCTCGATCGGCATGTCGCTCGGCGGCACGACCGGGTACGCGATCAACCCGGCCCGCGACCTGGGCCCCCGCATCATCCACGCGATCCTGCCCGTCCCGGGCAAGGGCGGCTCGGACTGGGAGTACTCCTGGGTCCCGGTCGTCGGCCCGGTCGTCGGCGCCATCATCGCGGCGCTGGTCTACAACGGCGTCTGGGTCAGCATCATCGGGATGTGACCGGGCACGTCGCCTGACGAACCCTCCGCTCGTCGCCAGGGTGCCCTCTTGCCCCCGGCGGCGAGCCATCCTCCATCACGGGGAGAGCTCATGAAGAAGCTCATCAACGCACCCGAGAACGTCGTCGACGAGGCTCTCGCCGGGATGCTCGCCGCCCATCCGGACTACATCCGGGTCGAGGAGCCGAACATCGTCGTCCGCAAGGATGCCCCGCGCGCCGGCAAGGTCGGCGTCATCTCGGGTGGCGGCTCGGGTCACGAGCCGATGCACGGCGGCTTCGTCGGCATGGGCATGCTCGACGCAGCCTGCCCGGGCGCCGTGTTCACATCGCCGGTCCCGGACCAGATGCTCGCGGCCACCAAGGCCGTTGACGGTGGTGCCGGCGTGCTGCACATCGTCAAGAACTACACCGGCGACATCATGAACTTCGAGATGGCGGCCGAGATGGCGCGCGCCGAAGGGCACGAGGTCACCGCGGTCGTCATCGCGGACGACGTGGCAGTCAAGGATTCCCTGTACACGGCCGGCCGGCGCGGCGTCGGCGGCACGGTCCTCGCGGAGAAGATCGTCGGCGCGGCCGCCGAGGCGGGCGCCGACCTGGCCACCGTCACGGCGCTGTGCCAGAAGGTCCAGGACAACGTGCGCTCCATGGGCATGGCCCTCACGAGCTGCACGGTGCCCATGGCCGGCAAGCCGACCTTCGAGATCTCGGACGACGAGATGGAGATCGGCGTCGGCATCCACGGCGAGCCGGGCCGGTCCCGCGAGAAGCTCGCCACCGCCGACGAGATCACCGAGATGCTGGCCACACCGATCCTGGACGACCTGCCGTTCAAGAGCGGCGACAAGGTCCTCGCCTTCGTGAACGGCCTCGGCGGCACCCCGCTCGTCGAGCTCTATGTCGTCTACAACAAGCTTGCCCAGATGTGCGCCGCCCGTGGCGTCACGATCACCCGCAACCTCGTCGGCAGCTACATCACGTCGCTCGACATGGCCGGCTGCTCGATCACCCTGCTCAAGCTCGACGACGAGCTGACGAAGTACTGGGATGCCCCGGTCAACACCCCCGCACTCCGGTGGGGCGTCTGAATCGCGCGCCCGATCCGGCAGCGGGAGAAGCACGATGAGCACTGCACCGCACATCAGCTACGACGAGGTCGTGGCATGGGTCCAGCTGCTGGCCGAGCGGTTTCACGCCGAACGGGAGTACCTCACCCAGCTGGACTCCGCGATCGGTGATGCCGACCACGGCATCAACATGGACCGCGGATTTGGGGCCGTCATGGCCAAGCTGCCGACGCTCCCGACCGGGGACATCGGAGCCTTCCTCAAGGGTGTCGGCATGACCCTCGTCTCCACCGTCGGTGGAGCGAGTGGCCCGCTGTACGGCACGCTCTTCCTCCAGCTCGGAGGCGGGACCGCCGGCAAGGCCGAGATGGAGCTCGGCGACTTCGCGATGGCGCTGGAGGCCGGCGTCGCCGGGATCCAGCGCCTGGGCAAGGCCGAGCCGGGCGACAAGACGATGCTCGATGCACTCCTGCCGGCGCGCGACGCGCTCCGTGCGGGCGTGGACCGGGCCGACGCACCAGCCGATGCCCTCGGCGCCGCCGTTGCGGCCGCCGAGCAGGGCATGGTCGCCACCATCCCGCTGGTTGCCCGCAAGGGCCGGGCGAGCTATCTCGGGGAACGCAGCGCGGGTCACCAGGACCCGGGCGCGACGTCCTCCCATCTCCTCCTCAAGGCTGCCGCCGAAACCTGGTTCCAGGCCTAGGCATCCTTCACACGCACAGGAGCACATCGTTCATGACCAAGTACGTCGGAGCCCTCGACCAGGGCACCACGAGCACCCGCTTCATGATCTTCGACCACGCCGGTGGCGTGGTAGCCATCGACCAGAAGGAGCACGAGCAGATCTATCCGAAGCCCGGGTGGGTTGAGCACGACCCGAAGGAGATCTGGACCCGCTGCCAGGAGGTCATCAAGGGCGCCCTGGCCAAGGCCGGGATCACCGCCGCCGACCTCGCCGCCGTGGGCATCACCAACCAGCGCGAGACCGCGCTCGTCTGGGACAAGACGACCGGCGAGCCGGTCTTCAACGCGATCGTGTGGCAGGACACGCGGACCGACACGATCATCAACGAGTTCGCCAAGGACGGCGGCCAGGACCGCTTCCGGGCGAAGGTCGGCCTGCCGCTGGCCACGTACTTCTCGGGACCCAAGGTCCGCTGGATCCTGGACAACGTCCCAGGCGCCCGCGAGAAGGCCGATGCCGGCAAGCTGGTGTTCGGCAACATCGACACCTGGTGTGTCTGGAACCTCACCGGCGGCGTCAACGGCGGAGTGCACGTCACCGACGTCACCAACGCCAGCCGCACCATGCTCATGAATCTCGAGACCCTGAACTGGGACGACGAGATCCTGGGAGTGATGGGCATCCCGAAGTCGATGCTGCCCGAGATCAAGGCCTCGTCCGAGGTCTACGGGAAGGGCGTCGGCGAACTCGCTGGCATCCCGATCGCCGGCATTCTCGGCGACCAGCAGGCGGCGCTCTTCGGCCAGACCTGCTTCTCCCCCGGCGAGGCGAAGAACACGTACGGCACCGGGAACTTCATGCTCCTCAACACGGGCGAGAAGATGGTCCCGTCCAAGAGCGGCCTGCTCACCACGGTGGGCTACAAGATCGGCAACAAGCCGGCCGTGTACGCCCTCGAGGGCTCCATCGCCATCACCGGCGCCCTCGTCCAGTGGCTCCGGGACAACCTCGGCATGATCGAGAAGTCCCCGGACGTCGAAACCCTCGCGGCCACGGTCGACGACAACGGCGGCGTGTACTTCGTGCCGGCGTTCTCGGGCCTGTTCGCCCCGTACTGGAAGTCCGACGCCCGCGGCGTCATCGCCGGTCTCACCCGCTACGTCAACAAGGGCCACATCGCGCGTGCCGTCCTCGAGGCGACCGCGTGGCAGACCCGCGAGGTCCTGGACGCGATGAACGCCGACTCCGGCGTTCCGCTCACGGCCCTCAAGGTCGACGGCGGCATGGTCTTCAACAACCTGCTCATGCAGTTCCAGGCCGACGTCCTGGGCGTCCCGGTCATCCGGCCGAAGGTCGCCGAGACGACCGCCCTGGGCGCCGCCTATGCGGCCGGCCTCGCGGTCGGCTACTGGGCGGAGGTTGAGGATCTGCGCGCGAACTGGGCCAAGGACGCCGAGTGGACCCCGGCGATGGACGCCGCGACCCGCGAGAAGGACTACGCCCAGTGGAAGAAGGCCGTCACCCGGACCTTCGCCTGGGTCGACTAGTCACCGTCCCCGCGTGAACAAGACAGCCCCGGTGCCCTCGGGCGCCGGGGCTGTCACCTGACCGGGAGGAGAACGTGACGGCCGAACCAGTCGCCTGCGTCGGGATCGTGGTGGTCTCGCACTCGGGCAGGATTGCAGAAGGGACGACGGAGCTGGCCGGTCAGATGGCCGGTCCGGACGTCCGGATCCAGCCGGCCGGAGGCATGGAGGATGGCGGCATCGGCACGGACGCGGCCCGCATCGCGGTCGCGATCGGTGAGGCCGATACGGGCGCCGGCGTCGTGGTCGTGGCGGACCTCGGCAGCGCCGTGCTGGCCACCCGCACCGCCCTGGAGCTCCTGGGCAATCCGGACAACGTTCGCCTGAGTCGCGGGCCGATCGTCGAAGGCGCCATCATGGCCGCCGTCCAGGCAAGCACGGGATCGGACCTGGACGAGGTCCTCGCGTCCGCCGAGGGAGCCGCTTCCCTGCCCAAGGGTTAGAGTGAGGCCGGGCCCCGCCGGCGGCGGAGCCGGCGCAATCCGCGGCCCGGGAGCGCCCGTGGCTGCGCAACGAGGTGAACCAGCATGACGGTGCCGCACGCCGTCGACGTCCTCGTCATCGGAGGAGGTGCGACGGGCGCAGGAGTTCTCCGCGACCTGGCGCGGCGCGGTCTCCGATCCCTGCTCGTGGAGCGCAGCGACTTCGGGACCGGGACCACCGGCCGCTACCACGGCCTCCTGCATTCGGGTGGCCGTTACGTCGGCAAGGACAAGGTCGCGGCGCGCGAGTGCATCGTGGAGAACCGCGTCCTGCGGCGGATTGCACCCGCCAGCATCGAGGACACGGGAGGCTACTTCGTCGCGACGCCCGACGACCCCGACGACTACGTGGAGGCGTTCGCGGAGAACTGCAACCTGTCTGGCGTCGACTGCGACGAGGTGAAGGTCGCGGACCTGCTGGCGAGGGAGCCCGCGCTCAACCCCAGGATCCGGCGCGCCTTCCGCGTCCCCGACGGCTCCGTGGAGCCCTGGCAGCTCATCGAGGCCACCGTCACCGACGCCCGACACCATGGCAGCGAGGCCCTCGCCTACCAGCGGGTGATCGGGATGGAGCTCAACGGCGGCCGGATCACGGCCGTCACGCTGCGCGACGAGCGGACGGGCACCGTCTCACGGGTCTGGACCCACTTCGTGGTCTCGGCGTCCGGGGCCTGGGCGGGCCAGATCGCCGCCCTCGCACGCGTCAAGGTCGAGATGACACCCGGCAAGGGCACCATGCTGATCTACAACCACCGCATGACCGACGCCGTGATCAACCGCTGCCATCGCTCCGCGGACGGCGACATCATGGTCCCGGTCCACACCGTCGCGATCCTGGGCACGACGGACATCAAGGTCCCCGACCCGGACGACTACGAGGTGACCCGCGCTGAGGTCCGCCGCCTCGTAGACGAGGGATCGCGCATGTTCCCGGACCTCGCGCGGATGCGTATCCTGCGGGCCTATGCAGGGGTCCGACCGCTCTACCAGCCGCCGGCGGTGGCCACCGCCGAGGCGGGAAACCGGGCGATCACACGGGCGCATTCCATCCTCGACCACGCCGACCAGGGAGTTGAGAACTTCGTCTCCATCGTGGGCGGCAAGCTGACGACCCACCGCCTGATGGCCGAGGAGACCGTGGATGCAGTCGCTGCGAGGATGGGGGTGACGGCCCGATGCACCACTGCGGACGAGATTCTGCCCGACCAGGACGGTGGCCACACGTACTGGCTGGGCCACCGCCTCGCCGACCACGAGGATGAGGGCGGCGGGGATGCCGACCTGCTGTGCGAGTGCGAGCTCGTGAGTCGCAAGATGGTGGACGGCTACCTCGACACACACTGGCCGTGTTCCATCGACGACGTCCGGCGAGGCACGCGAGTGGGCATGGGCCCGTGCCAGGGCGCGTTCTGCACCTTCCGAGTCGCCGGCCTGGTTGCCGAGCGCCTCGACGCACACACGGCCACCACCGGCCTGCCGGCACCGGGTGCGCACGTCGTGGACGGCCACCACCCGGGCAGCGGCGCCCTGCACGCGGCCATCGCGGATCGTGCGCTGACGGGTTTTCTTCGCGAGCGATTCAAGGGCACGCGTCCCATCGCCGAGGGCCGCCAGCTCCAGGAGCTCATGATGACCAACGGGATCTACGTGGGCGTCCTGGGCATCGAGTCGATGGCATCCGCGCCAACCCCGGTGCTCGACGAGGAGAGCCTCGATGCCGCACGCTGACGTCGTCGTGATCGGTGCCGGCCTCGCGGGCATGGTCGCCGCCACGCGGCTGGCGGAGGCCGGTGCAGTCGTGACGCTGGTGGCCAAGGGTCACGCGAGCACACACTGGGGCTCGGGCGGCCTGGATGTCGCCGCGCCGGTCGGTGCGGCCACCCCCGCCGATGGCGTCGCGCGCCTTGCGCAGCTCGAGCACCCGTACGCGTTCCTGGAGCCCGACGTGGCGCCGTCAATCGCGTGGCTCATGGAGCGCCTCGAGGCCGGGGGTCTCCCCTACTCCGGGACGCTCAACTCACCGATCCTCCGAGTCCCGACGGCCATCGGGGGCACCCGGCGCGTGGCCATCGTGCCCGAAGCCCAGTCGGCCGCGCGGCGGCGCTGGGGCGAGGACGAGACCCTGGTCGTTGCGGGCCCGGCGGGGTTCAAGGACTTCTGGCCGATCGCCGTCGCCGACAGCCTGGGGCGGGAGGCCGTGTGGCATGGCGCCGACCGGCCGTCACGCCTCGTGGGTGTTGCCGTGGAACTGCGGGGCATCGCAGAGCGCAACAACTTCAACGCGCTCGGGCTCGCCGCGCGGTTCGACGATCCGTCGCGGTGGAAGGACGACATCGGCAGGATCGCCAAGGCGATTGAACGAGCCGCCGGTGGACGACCGGGGCGGGTTGCGCTGCCAGCGGTCTTCGGTCTGGCCCGGCATGCAGAGCTCTGGGCCGAGCTGCGCGCAAGGCTGCCCCTCGAGCCGTTCGAGGTTCCGCTGGTACCTCCCAGCATCCCGGGCATCCGCCTGTGGCGCGTCCTGCGCGAGCACCTTCGCGCGGCCGGGGGACGCGTCCAGCTGGGTGAGGCCGTGGCAGCGATCCACGTCGAGGGCGGTCGCGTGACGTCCGTGGAGATGGAGGCCGCGGCCCGGTCCCACCTGATCAGGACGGAGGCCGTCGTGCTGGCAACGGGCGGGATCGCCGGCGGCGGGCTGGTGGCCCGGGGCGATGGACGTCTCGTCGAGCCGCTCCTCGACCTGTACGTGGACGCACCCGAGCAGGACCTGTGGCTGGTGAGGGACGCCCTCGACCCGGCCGGCCACCCGATCGAGGCCGCCGGCGTCGAGACGGATTCCGGCCTGCGGCCGATCGGCCCCGACAACCGCGTGTCGCACGCGAACGTCCTCGTTGCCGGCGCACTCCTGGCCCGGCAGCGGGCCCTGCGCGAGCGCTGTGGGGACGGCGTTGCGATCGCGTCCGGCTGGCGTGCGGCCAACCGGCTGGCTGCTGAGGCGACTCGGCACCCGGGTGTCCACCAGGTGGTCGCCTCGAGGACGGACCGGTGACCATCGTCGATCTTGTCCGCGAGGCCTCAAGGGACCGACCCGTGTCGTCCTCGGCCGACGAGTGCCTCAAGTGCAACGTCTGCAACACGGTCTGCCCGGTGATGCGGGTCACGGACCTGTTCGCCGGTCCCAAGTACGAGGGCCCCCAGGCCCAGCGCTTCCGCCTGGCCGCCGGCCAGGCGATCCAGGGCCCGCACTCGAGCAATCCGCGATCGCCCGACCACTCCGTGGACTACTGCTCCGGCTGCGGCTGGTGCACCGCCGCATGCCCCGCCGGCGTGAAGATCGCCGAGATGAACAATCAGGCCCGCGGGCGGCTGCGCGAGGGCAGGATCCCCAAGCTGCGCGACTGGGGCCTCGGGCAGACCGACCTTGTCGGGTCGATGGGAGTGCTGTTCAGCCCGCTTGCCAACTTCGCCTTCCACAATCGCCTCGTGCGGGCAGTGTTCGAGGTAGCACTGGGCGTGCATCGCAAGGCACCATTCCCCCGGTTCTCGAAGCGCACGTTCCAGTCGACCTGGAAGCGGCGCCAGGCCAAGCGACCCGACGGGGGCACGACGAGGACGCCGCCGGGCCCCGACAAGGCCGTCGTCTACTTCCACGGCTGCTCGGTGAACTACTACGAGCCGCACGTGGCCGAGGCCGCGATCTGGGTTCTCAGGCGGAACGGGTTCGAGACGATCATCCCGGAGCAGGTCTGCTGCGGCCTTCCGCTGATCAGCAACGGCCTGTACGACGACGCCCGAGAGCGAGCCTGCAAGAACAACGGGGTCCTCGCCGAGTACGCCAGGGCGGGCTACCGGATCATCGGCACTTCCACCTCCTGTACCCACACGCTCAAGGCCGAGTACGAGGAAATGCTCGACATGCGTGACGACGACACGAAGGCCGTGTCGCATGCCACGTGGGACATCTGCGAGTTCCTGCTGGACCTTCACGAGGATGGACGACTGGACACGGGGTTCGGCCCCCTGGATGAGGACCTCCCCTACCACGCTCCATGCCAGCTCCGGAGCCATGGCATCGGGCTGCCGGCGCTCGACCTGTTCGCCCTGGTGCCGGGCCTCCGGGCCAAGGACATGGACCACGACTGCTGCGGGATCGCGGGAACGTACGGCATGAAGAAGGAGAAGTACCCGATCGCGATGAAGGTCGGCGAGCCCCTGTTCAAGAAGGTCAGGGACTCGGGCGCGGCGATGGCGGCCTGCGACTCCGAGACCTGCCGCTGGCAGATCGAGACGGCGACCGGGGTGCGCACCAGGCACCCCGTGGAGATCCTCCAGGATGCCTACCGGGCCGCGGATGGGACAAGGAGACCCGACGCTGCGGGTTGAGGTTCGGACGGCCCCTGAACGTCACCTTCCGGGCCCTCAGGACGGTCGGATCGACTCTCGACACGAGCGCGGTTGCCGCGCGACCCTTGGCTCGATTGCGATGGAGTCAAGCAGCGCTCCCCAGGTGGTGATCGTCGGTGGCGGCGGCACGGGCGGTGCCCTCGCCCACGACCTCGCGCTCCGTGGCGTCCGGGTCGTGCTGGTGGAACGTCACGGGCTGACGTCCGGAACCACGGGACGTCACCACGGGCTGTTCCATTCAGGTGCCCGCTACGCGGTCAACGACCCCGACTCCGCTGCCGAGTGCATCCGAGAGAACCGGATCCTGCGCCAGATCTGCCCCGGCTCGTTCGAGCTGAACGGCGGCCTGTTCGTCGCCCTCGACGAGGGAGACATGGCCTTCCGTGAGCAGTTCCTGCCCGCCTGTGAGGCGTCCGGTATTCCGGTCCGCTGGCTGTCGGCAGCGGAGGCGCTCCACCTGGAGCCCAACCTGAACCCGGCCCTGCTCGGCGCCGCTCAGGTTCCCGACGGGACCATGGACGCGATGCGCCTGCCACTGCGCTTCTTCGCGACCGCGCTGGCCAACGGCGCCTCCATCCACCCGTACACGGAGGTGACCGGCCTCAACGGATCGGCTACCTGCGTGACCGGCGTGCGCGTCCTCGACCGGATGACGGGCCGCGCCTATGCCATCGGTGCGGACGTCGTCGTGAACGCCGCGGGCCCGTGGGGCGGGCAGATCGGCCGGATGGCGGGGGTCGACGTGCCGGTGCGCCCCTCGCCCGGGGTGCTCGTGGCCATGCGCGGCCGCCACAGCGAGATGGTCGTGAGCCGGCTCCACAAATCGTCCGACGGCGACATCGTGGTCCCGCAGCGGGGCCTCTCGGTCATCGGGACCAGCTCCTGGCTCGCGGAGGACCCGGACGACCTGGACGTACCCGAGGACCACGTCCAGCGGATGCTGGCCGAGGGAGCCCGGCTCCTCCCGTCGATGCGGGGGGCCGAGATGCGCGCCGCCTGGTCCGCGGCGCGGCCGCTGGTGGGAGACCGTGGCGCGGGGACCGGTCGCGAGCTGAGCCGCACGTTCAAGTGCTTCGATCACGCTGCCGAGGACGGCGTCGAGGGCCTCGTCACGATCTCCGGGGGCAAGGGCACCACCCTGCGCGGCATGGCGGAGCTGACCGCCGACGTGGTCTGCCGCAAGCTCGGCATCGACGCCGCGTGCCGGACCACCGAGACGGTCCTGCTGCCCCACACCGCGTTCCATCGCGTCCCGGTGGCGGCCTGACATGACGGCCCTGCTCGATCGCCCGGCCAAGGCACCGGAGGCGGCGCCCCTGCCGCCGCGCCCGTTCCGGATCCTGCGGCACCACCGGGGACGCAAGCCCCGCTGGGACCACTATCGCGCGCCCGTGCCCTCGGTGCGCACGACGGTCCTCGACGCCCTGACCTGGATCCGGGCCCACCTGGACCCGACCCTCGACATCCGGCACTCGTGCTTCCACGCCTCGTGCGGAACGTGCGGGATGAGGGTGAACGGGCGCGAGGTGCTCGCCTGCGTCACGCGCCTGGCGGACCTCGGACCTGACGAGGTGACGGTCGAGCCGCTGCTCAACCAGCCGGTGGTTAGCGACCTGGTCGTGGATCTCGAGGCGCTGTACGAGGGATTCGACCGGGTGGGCATGCCGCTGGTTCGGCGGTCGGAGGCGATGGCCGGCTCGGTTTCCGCCGAGGGCGTGGACCATCTGACGCGGTTCGAGGACTGCATCGAGTGCGGGCTGTGCGTGTCTGCCTGTCCGATCGAGGCCACTGATTCCGCCTACGCCGGGCCCGGCGTGCTGGCGGCCGCCTGGCGGATCATCGACGAGCCACGAGGCGCCGATGCGGAGCGGGCCTTCGCGCTCGTGGATGGCGATCAGGGTGTATGGCGCTGCCACCTTGCCTTCGAGTGCAGCGAGGCGTGCCCGTCGGGCGCACTCCCGGCAGACCAGATCATGCACTTGCGGCGCGGGCTCCTGCGCCACCGCCTCCGGGCGGCGTTCGGGCGCCATGCCGGTGGTGAGGGGAGACCGTCGTGATCGTGCGCGTGGACGGCAGACGGGCGGATGCGCCGAGGCGTCGTGGCATCGTCGGGTGGTTTGATCCGCGCCACCGGCATCTCGGCGAATGGGCGTTTGCCCTCAACCGCCTTTCCGGGCTGGGCGTGCTGCTGTACCTGTACCTGCACCTTGTGATCCTTTCGCTGCTCGCGCGCGGGCCCGAGTCATGGGATGCGTTCGTCGTCATCGCGACCCACCCTGCGATCCTCGTGTTCGACGTCGTGCTGCTCGCCGGGCTGCTCATCCATGGCTTCAACGGCATCCGGATCACGCTGCTTGGTTTCGGGCTGGTGGTCGGCCGCCAGAAGGCCCTCTACGTCGCACTCATGGTGGTCGCCGGGATCGTGCTGCTGACCGGAGCCCTGCGGATCCTGGAGGTGGCATGACATGGCTGTGACGTCGCCGCCCGTCCCCGCCGCTCCGGAGCGGTCGTGGGCGCCGGACGCGTCCGAGCGCGCCGGGGTGGGTCGGGACTGGGCATGGATCGTCCAGGCTCTGACAGGGGCCGCGGTGCTGGTCCTGGTCTCGCTGCACATGATCGCCAACCACTTCATCGTTCCCGAGGGCCTCCGGGACTTCGCGCAGGTGGTCGCCTACCTGTCCAGCCCGGTGATCGTCGCGCTCGAGCTCACGTTCCTGGTGACGGTCACCTGGCACGCGCTCCTCGGCGTTCGGGCCGTGCTGTTCGACTTCGGCTTCGCCGCAGCCACCGAACGCAGGATCACCCGCATCCTTGCAGTCATCGGCGCGCTCACGGTCGGGTATGGTCTCTGGCTCACGGCGGTGATCACCGGTCAGGGTTGATCGCCGCTCACCCAGAGGAGAAGCCGCGTGCCTGCCGAGCCCGACCCGCTGCGCGTGGTGGTCATCGGTCCTGGCGCCGTGGGCTCGTTCCTGGGTGGCACGCTGGCCGCGGCCGGCCATGACGTGACGCTGCTGGGTCGCACGGCCGGAACCGGAAGCACCACCTCACCACTGATCCTGGAGGGCCCGGACGGGAGCCGCACCGTGCCCGTCCGTCGAACCGTCGACTCTCTGGCGGGCGCCCCCGACCTGGTCATCGCCGCCGTCAAGACCTTCGACCTGGCCGGCGCGCTGACGACGGCGGCCGGCTGGCCCGACGCCCCGCTGCTGACCGTCCAGAACGGCGTGGGCGCCGAGGAGGCTGCCCGGTTGGCTCGAACGTCGCCGCTGGTCGCCGCGTCGCTCACGACGGCCGTGGAGGCCGTCCCGGGCGGCGTGCGGCGGCTGCGAACCGGGGGCATCGGCCTGGCCGCGGTGCCGGGTGCGGGCGCCGCATTCGCCGAACGTCTTGCCGCCCGCCTGGCGGGATCCTGGACAGAGGCCGGGCTTCCGGCGCGGTTCTACCCGGATGCCGCCGCGATGAAGTGGTCCAAGCTGCTGGCCAACCTCGTCGGCAACGCGTCCAGCGCGATCCTGGACCTGGATCCGGGCACCATCTACGCCGACCGGCGCCTCTTCCCCGTGGAGCGGACGCAGCTGCACGAGGCCGTGGCCGTGATGCGCGCCCTCGGCCTGGCACCGGTCGCCCTGCCCGGGGCCCATGTCCAGCTGCTGTTGCGCGGCCTCGCCCTGCCGGAGGCGATCGGGCGCCCGATCGTCGCGCGCGCGATCGCCGGCGCGCGGGGCGGCAAGTCGCCATCGCTGCGTCTGCATGCCAGGGGCGGCGGAGGCGTCGGACCCACCGAGGTCCGCTGGCTGAACGGCGCGGTCGAGGCGGCAGGGGCGGCAGCCGGCGTGCCGGCGCCCGTCAATGCCTGCCTGTCCGCACTCGTGGATGAGGTGGCGATGGACCCGGCGCGCGCGACGTGGTTCGCCGGCAGGCCGGACCGGCTTGCCGCATCGGTCGCCGCCTGGCCGGCGAGGCCCTAGCAGTCCCCCCCGGCCTATACTCCGCCACCGTGGAACCCTTTGACGTCCTGCGTGCCATCCTCATGGTGGGCGCGGCCTACCTGATCGGCGGAATCCCCTGGGGGGTCATCGTCGCCAAGCTCACCGGCGGGACAGATCCCCGCAGCATGGGCAGCGGACGGACGGGCGGGGCCAACACGATGCGGGCGCTCGGACCCCGGCTGGCCCTCGTCTCCGGGCTTCTCGACATGCTCAAGGGAACGGTCGCGGTGCTGCTGGCCCAGGCCATCGGCGCCGGAATCCCCGTCGAGGTCGCGGCGGCGCTGGCCGCGATCATCGGCCACAGCCGATCGCCGTTCCTGGGCTTCGGGGGAGGCCGTGGGGTCGCGCCGGCCTTCGGCGGGCTGCTGGCCTTCCAGCCGCTCATCGCGCTGGCCATCATCCCGATCTTCGCCGGGGTGATCCTGGTGACCCGCTATTCGTCGCTGGGCTCGCTCGCCGGCTCCGCAGCGGCCGGCATCCTGCTGGCCATCGCAACCGCGACGGTCCCGCTCGACCCGTGGATGTACGTCTACGCCGTGGGCGGCACGGGCCTGGTGTGGCTGTTCCACCTTGACAACATCCAGCGACTGCTCAACGGGCAGGAACGCAAGATCGGAACCCCGCGCCCCGAGGTGTGACCCAACGCCGGGCGTGGTGCCGGGCGGAGATTCCCCAGGCGGAGGCGCCTGTCCCCCCGCGGGGAGCCGCACTCGGGGCCAGGGCAGTCTCAGTCGGGGATCGCCTCGCCCATCCCGCCGTCGATGAAGGCCTCGAGCGTGACGATCGCGTCGTCCTCGTCGTCCCCATCGGCCGTGACCCGGATCCGGTGGCCCGTGGACACCCCGCTGCCCATCACCATCAGGATCGACTTGGCGTCCACCGGTGCCGACCCGCGCTCGAGGTTCTCGAGGGTGATCCTCGACCTGAAAGTCGCCGCGGTCCTGACGAACATGGCCGCCGGACGGGCGTGCAGGCCACTCGGGTTGCGAACGATCCGCTCGGTGCTGCGCATGGCACGAGAGTACCTGACGGGGGTCCCGCGGATCAGGCCTCCGGCAGCGTGGCGGCCAGAACCCGCAGCACGTTCTCGCCCATCACGCCGCGGATGGCATCGTGGTCCAAACCAACGTCCAGCAGCGCCTCCGTGAGCCTGACCACGTGGGCGGCATCGAACGGAACCGCCACGGCGCCGTCCCAGTCGGAGCCGAGTGCCACGTGACCTGCGCCGATCCGCTCCACGGCATAGGCGATCGAGCGTGCGATCGATGCCGCATCCGGACCGCCGCTCGCCGTCTCCCAGAAGCCGATACCCACCACACCGCCGCTCGCGGCGATCCCGTCCAGGTGCTCGTCGGACAGGTTGCGCGCGTTGTCGCAGATCCCGCGGACGCCGGTGTGCGAGGCCACGACCGGCCGGGTTGAGGTTGCGAGGGCATCGTCGATGGTGCGCGCCGCTGCGTGAGCGACGTCCAGAATCACGCCCCGTGCCTCCATCCGGCGGACCATCTCGCGGCCGGCCGGCGTGAGCCCGTGCTGCTCCATGCCGTGAGCGGACCCACCGAACGCCGTGTCGAAGAAGTGGGCCGGCGAGATCATCCGGATCCCCGCGTCGGCGACCACGTCCACGTTGGCCGGGTCTCCGTCCAGCGCGTGGGCTCCCTCGATCGAGAGGACGCCGGCGGCGATCGTGGCCGTCCCTGTGTAGTCGGCCAGGAAGGCTGCAAGGTCGCCGCGAGATCCGACGACCCGGAACGTCCCGTGGGACGCCGCGGCGAACCGGTGCGCGCTGGCGGCCAGGTGGAGCACGCGCGGCATCAGCCGGCGCCACGTCGCCGGTGGCCAGCGCTTCGCGAGGGCGAGCCGCAGGATCTCGTCCGAGGTGTCCTCGTTGCGATCGATGTTGAGGCCTCGCGGCGTCTTGACCGCCATCGAGAACACCTGGAGCGCCACCCGGCCCTCGATCATCCGGGGGATGTCGACGTGGCCCTGATCGCCGCGCCGGAGCAGATCCCGTCCGAACAGCAGGGAGTCTGCATGGAGATCGGCGACGCGCAGGGTCGAGTGGAGCTCGCGGGCCCGGTCGCTCACCGGCCGGTCAGGCTCCGGGCCAAGGGGGTTCATGCGCGCCTCGGTGCGCGCGACCAGGGCGTCAAGCGCGGGTCGCGCTGCAACCAGCGCACCGGCCATCGCCGCGCCCGCCACCACTGCGCCGGCCGCCACGGCTGCGGTTCCCCGGGTGCTCATGCCCCGAACGCCCGGCCGCGGGTAGGCCGGATCCGCAGCGGCACGTTGTAGATCGTCGCCATCTCCTCGGCGGACGTGAGGTAGTCGGTGATCCAGGCGCCGTACTTGACGAGATATGCGGCGTGATCTGGGACCTGCGGGGTCGAGTCGTCCACGCGGGCCTCGCCCTCGAGAATCACGACGTCCCCGCCTCGCCCGTTGTCGTTGAGGTGGAGGGTGACGCGCGGGTTGTGGGCGACGTTCACGTTCCGCTTGGCACGCTTGTCCGAGAAGATCAGTGCCTCACCGTCCTCCCACAGGAACCAGATGGGGAACGTCTGGGGCTGGCCTTCGGGCGTGACGGTCGTCAGCCAGCCGATCATGTCGGTGCGAAGGCGCTCCAGGGCGTGCACATCGGCGTCGGATCCGGAGTCGAAGACCATCGGGTGTCCCTCCATCATGCCGGAGCGGGCTTGGCCGCGGGCCGGTGTCGAACCTCGTCGAGAAATGCGAGCGAACGAGGATCGCGCTCCAGCGCGACCCGCATGAACTCGCGCATCGCCGCCTCCACCTCGCGTTCCACCGCGGGGGACAGGCGCAGGGCGGCAAGCGCCTCGATGTCCAGGCGCTGGTACGCCTTGAGCAGCTTGAGTGCATCCAGCGAGAGCGCGACCCGATCCGCCGGCGGCCCCGGGCAGCGACCGCAGACCACCCCGCCCAGCGGCGGGACCCAGCGGAACCTCTCGGTCGCCTCCAGCATCCGGTCGCACTCGACGCAGCGGTCCACCTCGGGGCGCTGGCCCAACTCGTCGGCCAGGTGCATCTCGTACCAGCGCGCGACGCGACCGGGGGCCATCCCGGCGTCCAGCAGCTCGAAGGCGCGGCGCAGGAGCGCGTACTGCGCCTGGGCCTCGTGGCGCTCCTCCAGGCTCCGGTCCGCCATCTCGCCCAGGTACCAGGCCGTGGCGGCGCTCTCCAGGCTGTCGCGCAACCTGAGCCAGGCGTGGCCCACGCGGACTTCCGTGACGACGTCGAACGTCCTGCCGCGGGCGAGCGCGACGGTGAGCTCCGCGAACGGCTCCAGCGAGCCGCCCAGGCGCGACGTCGGGCGGCGGACCCCCTTGGCGATGGCCTTGAGCTTGCCGTGCTCGGGCGTGATGAGCGTCAGCACCCTGTCGGCCTCGCCCAGGTCGAACCGGGAGAGGACCATCGCTTCGGTGACGTAGCGGCGCGGCGCGGGCACGTTCCGACGGTAGCACTCCGGCGCGCGATGATCCGGACGGTCGTCCCGGCCAGCACGCTGAGTCCCACTGTGTCGTTGGCGTCCGCGGAGTCGCCCCGGACTCGTTCGCGTCCGCTGAGTCGCCCAGGACTCAGGGCGCGCTCGGGGGTGTGGCGCTGAGTCGTCGCGGACTCAGGGCGCGGACCTTGGCACACAGGCTGCTGCCTGAACCACCGGTCAGGCGCCTCGGCGACGCTCAGCAACATCGCTCCTGAGTCCCGGGCGGTTCAGCGTTGCTGGATCCGACCGGCCGAGCGCAGGGCCCGCCGCGCGGCTCGCCGGCCGGGCGCAGGCTCGGCGTCGGTGCGCACATAAGTGGCGCGAGAGTTGCGATCAGTATCACGTCGCCATGCCTGACATCGTGATCGCCCTGCAGGAACGCGGTTTCGCGATCGAGCTTGCCGAGATCGTGCGCGACGCCCGAGGACTGGTCGGCTGGACGCAGCGGGAACTCGCTGCTCGGGCGAACACGTCCCAGACGGCGATCTGCCGCATCGAAAGGGCTCGCAGCGACACGCTGGACACCCTTGTCGTGGAGCGGGTCCTTGCAGCGCTTGGCATCCGGACCGCTCTCCAACTCGACGCCCGGCATCTCGAAGACCGGCGCCGCCAGCGGGACGGCGTCCATGCGCGCATCACTGGATACATCGCACGGCGCCTCGATCGTGCAGGCTGGCAGGTCGCCAGTGAGGTGTGGGTCGGCGATGGCGCGCCCCGCGGCTGGATCGACCTCCTGGCCTTTCGACCGGTCGATCGTGCCCTGCTGGTCGAGGAGACCAAGACGGACATCCCGGACATGGGCGGCCTGCAGCGGAGCTGTGCGTTCTACGAACGCGAGGCAACGGCCGCGGCCCGGCGGCTCGGCTGGAACGCCGCGCGAGTCGTCGTCCTGGTCGTCGCGCTCGACAGCGAGGTCGTCCATCGCCGACTCGCGGACGCCCGGGACCTCGTCACGCGCGCCTTCCCAGGGCCGGTCGGCGCCACGGCCTCATGGCTCGCCGATCCTGCGCGAGCGGTGCCGCGCGGGTGGACGCTCGGAACCGCGGACCCAGCGAGCCGGCGTGGCGAGTGGCTCCGTCCGACGCTCCTGGGCGCCCGCCGGTCGCGGCCCGCGTACACGAGCTATGCGGACGCAGCCGCGAGGCTCCTTCGCGACCGCCAGCCCCGGGCGAGTCCGTCGTGACTCAACGCCCTCTCGGGGCCGCCTCGTTGATACGCCACCGACTCACGTGGCCCAATCCGAAGTGGGACTCGCCCTCGGAAGCTGCAATTCGGTCGTTGACGTGTGCGGCAGACCTCCCCTCATGATGCGCACGCGACTCAGGACAGGGCGGCTCAGGACAGGGCGGCTCAGGACAGAGCGGGTGGGCAGGCGGGAGGGCAGGCGGGAGGGCAGGCGGAGCAGCGCAACCCGAGGCCGAGCGTGGCCCCAAACCGGGTCACCGAGCACGACCCGGCCCGCTCCCAGGCCGCGGCCCCGCACCGGCCCTTGGCGTCCCTTACCGCCCGAGACCCTAGACGCCGCCCTCGCTGCCGAATCTCAGACCGGCAGCGGTGCCTCGCGGGCAAGCCGGACGGCCTCGTCGATGCCCCCGGTGAACGCATCTCCATGCCCCGGGAGCACCAGTCGCGCCCCAAGCCCCTCCAGGCGCGCCAGCGAGGCCATGGCCAGCTCGTAGTCGGCGGAGAAGGGCGCCACCCGGGGCCCCCGCTCCCCTGTCGTGACCGCGTAGGTGGCCATCGCATCACCCACGAACACGGCGTCGTGCCCGGCCAGGTGCAGCGCGGCACTCCCCGGCGTGTGGCCCGGGACCAGGATCACCCTCGGGGACCCGGGCAGGTCCAGCGTGGCCCCGTCTCCGAACGTCGAGACCGCGACAACGGGTGGGATGCGCAGGAGGCCGTGCCTCGCCGACCACCAGCCGAAGGCAAGCATCGGCCGGAGGCGCATCCGGCTGCCCTTGGCCGGGTTCTTGGTCTCGCCGCGCGCCAGGGCCGCATCCGCCTCATGGACGAGCACGGGCCAGCCGCATTCCCGGCGGGCCCGTTCGGCATAGCCGATGTGGTCGCTGTGGCCGTGGGTCAGCACGATGGCGCGCACGTCATCGAGCGAGCGGCCCATGGCCGCCAACTCGCCGGCCACTCGCCCCCAGAGACCGGGTGCCCCGGCGTCGATGACGGTGACCTCGCCCCCATCCTCCACGAGATACGAGTTCACGATGCTGTCCGGACCAACACGCCGGATCCGCGATGCGACCTCCACGGACTCCTCCCCTACTCGCCCATGATGAGCATGAGCGTGGCATTGACGATGACGACCACGGCCATCACAAGACCTGCGGCCGCCGCCCGGCGATCGCCAGCGCGCCGGCCGCGAGCACCAGCAGCCCGGTCCCGAGCAGCATCCGGGCCGTCTGCGGGACCGGGTTCGTCGCCCCCGGCGCGACGATGAGCGCCCACACTGTGACGAGGCTGAGGGATGCCACGATGGCGATCAGCAGGCGCAGGGGCATGCTGTCGGTCGCGTTCCAGCCCCAATACGCAACGGCCGCGACCCCGCACAGCTCGAGAGCGAACCGCAGGGCGACGTTCAGTGACGCCATGGAGGACGATTCTACGGGAGTGCGCCACCGTCCGGCGCGCGCGCTCCGCCAGCCAACAGGCTACTTTTGGCGAACACGTTTATCCGGAATCCCGCTACACTCGCCTCCATCATGACCGTCTCGAACGACATCGACCTCAATCAGCTCCTCGCCGACACGGAGGCCGAGATCCTCGGCGTCGTGCGCGACCGCGACGAGTCGACCGCCGGTGTGTACGAGATGATCCGCTACCACCTTGGCCTGGATGGCTCCGACGGGCCGCGGGGCAAGCGGATGCGCCCGCTGCTGGGTCTCCTCGCCTACGCCTCCATCGCCGGCGAGCACACGCGTGCCCTGCCCGGCGCCGCGGCCGTCGAGCTCGGGCACAACTTCAGCCTGGTCCATGACGACATCGAGGACGGCGACGTCGAACGCCGCCACCGCGCGACCCTGTGGGCGCTCCACGGCGTGCCCCAGGCGATCAACACGGGCGATCTGATCTTCAGCCTCAGTCGCGTCGCCCTGCACCGCCTGACGGACCTCGGCTTCAGCGATGCCAAGGTCCTCCGCCTGATGCGCCTCTACGACGAGACCTGCGTCCGCCTGTGCGAGGGCCAGTACATCGACATCGCCACGTCGGCGTCCGACGAGCCGATGACCGTCGAGCTCTACTTCGACATGATCGGCCGCAAGACGGCCGCCCTGATCTCGGGCTCGATCGAGGCCGGCGCCCTGCTGGCCACCGACGACGAGGAGGTCATCAGCGGCTACCGTCGGTTCGGCTGGGCGCTGGGCCTGGCCTTCCAGCTCAACGACGACCTCCTGGGTATCTGGGGCGTGGAGCAGCAGACCGGCAAGGTCCCCACCGATATCGCCCGCCGCAAGAAGACCCTGCCCGTGCTCTACGCCTTCCAGCACGGCGCGCCCGCCGACCGCGAACGGCTCGTCAGGCTGTACGCAGGGACCGAACCGGACGCCGCCGGTATCGACGAGATCGTCGCCATCCTGGAGCGGTCAGGCGCCCGGGACTTCACCCGCTCCGAGGCGCTGCGCCACCGGGACGACTGCCTGGCCGAGTTGGCCGCCCTGGCGATCGTGGACCCCGCGGCCCGCGAGCGGCTCCAGGCGATCATCGTCTCCGTCATCAGCGCATAGGCCGCGCGAAGGTCGACGAGACCCGCGCTCGCGCCCGGCGGATGGCTACCGGTCCCCGTCCACCGCCGACTCATCCGGTCCCGTGCGCTCGCGCTCGACGATCACCTTGCCCACCCGTCGGCCGTCGGTCGTCTCGACGGTGAGGCGCAGGCCGTCCACACGGATCTCGTCGCCAGGGGCCGGGACGCCGCCGATCCGGTGGTAGACCAGACCACCGACCGTGTCGTACTCGTCCTCGTCCTCGAGCGACGCCTTGATGTCCCAGATCTCGAGCATGTCCTCGACGGCCGCACGTCCATCCACGCGGGCCCGGTCGGGGTCGAGCAGCTCGACGAGCGGTTCCTCCTCGTCGTACTCGTCCTGGATCTCGCCGACGATCTCCTCGAGCAGGTCCTCGATGGTGACCAGGCCGGCCGTGCCGCCGTACTCGTCGAGCACGATGGCGATGTGGACCTTCCGCCGCTGGAACTCGTGGAGCAGGTCATCGATGGACATGGACTCCGGGATGAAGACCGGCGTCCGCAGGAGGGCGCGGACGTCGGGCCGCACGGCCGAGTCCGACTTGAGGAACGGGAGGAGGTCCTTTGCGTAGAGGATGCCGACGATCTCGTCCATGGAGACCTCGTACACGGGCACGCGCGAGTGGCCCTCCGCGATCACCATGTCGATCGCCTCGTCGAAGGACGCCGAAACGGACAGGGCCGCGATCGCGATCCGAGGGACCATGACCTCGTGGATGCGACGCCCGCCAAGCTCGATGACCGCGTTGATCATCTGCTCCTCCTCCGCCTCCAGGATCCCCTGCTCGCCGCCGCGCTCCACGATCAGGCGCAGCTCGTCGGCCGTGATCCGGGCCTCCGTGCTGACGTCCGCGCCGAGCAGGCCGGTCACCCAGCGCGTGATGCCCGTGAGCATGGCCACGATCGGCGCGACGACGCGGCCCAGGACGTCAAGGGGGGCGGACAGCGTGAGCGCGAACCGCTCCGGATGGGCGAGGGCGAGGGTCTTGGGCACGAGCTCCGCAAACACGATCGTGAACAGCGCCAGGAGCACCGTCACGGTGACGAGCGACACGACGTCCGCGGTGCCGGCAGCCATCCCGGCTCCGCTCAGCATGCGGGCCAGGCCCTGGCTGAGGCTCACGGCCGCAAACGCGGACGCGAGGAAGCCGATGAACGTCAGGCCCAGCTGGCTGACGGCGAGGAAGCGACCCGGGTCCGCCAGCATGCCCTGCACGCGTCGCGCGCCCGGCCGCTTCTCCTCGACGAGTTGCTCCACTCGGCTCCGCCGGATGGACACCAGCGCGATCTCCGCGGCCACGAAGAACGCCTCCAGCAGCGTCAGGAGGATCAGGAACAGGATCTCGGGGATGGGGAAGCTCACCCGACGGAATCCCCTGGTACGGGCTCCGACGCGGCCTCGGGATCGCCCTCGGCGGGAGACAGCTCGGCGCCGTCCCCTCCGGAGGCGTTCTGCCGTGGCTCGCGGATCCGGGCCGGGATGCCCACGGCAAGCTTGCCTGGAGGGACGTCCCGGGTGAC
Organism: uncultured Chloroflexia bacterium; assembly: GCA_963788375.1. GTDB lineage: Bacteria > Chloroflexota > Limnocylindria > Limnocylindrales > CSP1-4 > CAIXZV01. The sequence goes on along the minus strand of CAWBGT010000028.1, from coordinate 18,693 downwards.
CACGGCTCCAGCGCCCGTCCTGCTGTCGTCGCCCAAGGTCACGGGTGCGCGCAGCATCGTGTCGACGCCGAGGAACACGCGCTCGCCGATCGTGGTCCGATGCTTTTGGACGCCGTCGTAGTTCGCGGTGATGGTCCCGGCGCCGACGTTCGTGTCGGCCCCGACGTCGGCGTCGCCCAGGTAGCTGTTGTGGTGCTGGCGGACGTGCTCGCCGAGGCGGCTGTTCTTGATCTCGGCGAAGTTCCCGATCTCCGAGCGGATGCCCACATGCGCGCCCGGACGGAGGTGCGCGAACGGCCCGATCGTGACCCGGTCCTCCACGGTGGAGCGCTCGATGACGCTGGCCCAGACCACGCAGTCGGCCCCGATCACCGAGTCGACGATCTGCGATCCTGCCGAGATCCGCGTCCGTTCGCCGACCCTCGTGGAGCCACGCAGGATGACGTTGGGTTCCAGCACCACGTCCTGCGCCAGCTCCACGCCGTGGTCCAGGTAGGCCGTGGAGGGATCGGTCATCGTGACGCCCGCCCGCATCCAGCGGTCGTTGAGCTCGACGCGCATGTCCCACTCGGCGCGGGCCAGCTGGGCCCGGTCGTTGATGCCGGTCAGACGTCCGTCGTCGTCGACGTCCACCACGGCCACGATGCGCCCGTCCTCACGCGCGAAGCTGACGAGATCCGTCAGGTACAGCTCGCCGGTCGCGGGCGATGGACGCAGGTCGCCGATCCGGCGCCGCAGCCAGGCGGCGTCGATGGCGTACAGTCCGGCGTTGATCTCGGTGGTCTGGCGCTCGTCGTCCGTGGCGTCCCGGTCCTCCACGATGCGCTCCACCGTGCCGCCGTCGTTCCGGATCACGCGGCCCAGCCCCGTGGGATCGATGGCGTCCACCGCGACCAGCGAGATGGCCGCATGATCCATCGCCCGGGCCTCGAGCAGGCCCGAGAGGACCTCAGCGCTGACGAGCGGCACGTCGCCCGAGACGACGAGGATCTCCTCGACGCCGTCGTCGAGGGTGCCGAGGGCCGCACGCAGCGCATCGCCCGTCCCTCGGGGGACGTCCTGGAGGGCCGCATCAGCGCGCTCGGCAACGCTGTCACGGACCGCCGCGGTGGCCGACGAGTACACGACCAGGGGTCGTGACCCCGTCGCTGTGATGGCGGCGTCGAGGACGTAGTCGACCATCGGCCGCCCGCAGATCGGGTGCAGCACCTTGGGGACGCTCGACTTCATGCGCGTACCCAGGCCGGCCGCCAGCACGATGGCGACGGTCCGGCTCGCGGAACGACCGCGACTCCTCGAGCTCACGACGCCGATCGACGCGCGGATCGCGCGAAACCGGCCGCAGGTGGAGCGGCGTCGGCCGGGCTGGTGTACGAGGTCGTCATGTGGGCGCGCCGATTCTGGGGTGGCTCGCCGGGGGTGTCAACCGGCGCCGCCTGGTCACGTTGCTCACGACGGGCTCATCCATGCGCACGGCGCGCGATCGCCTCGATCTCCACCAGGCCCGACTTGGGGAGCGCGGCCACCTGCACGGTGGACCGCGCAGGCGGCGGGACCGGCATGTAGCGCCCATAGATCTCGTTGACTGCGGCGAAGTCGGCGATGTCGGCGAGGAAGATCGTGGTCTTCACCACGTCGGACCAGCCCAGGCCCGCCGCGTCGAGCACCGCAGACAGGTTGCGCATTGACCGCTCGGCCTGGGCTTCGACACCCTCGACCATGTCCCCTGTGGCCGGGTCGAGGCCCAGCTGGCCGCTGCAGAACACGAGGCCGTCGACGGCGATGGCCTGGCTGTAGGGTCCGATGGCGGCGGGCGCGCCGCTGGTGGCGATGGCCTGGCGGGTCATTCGATCCTCCCGGGGTCCTGGTGATGGGGCTGGTCGTGACGAACGGAGACGATCCGGGTGGCCGCGACGAACGGTTCGAGCGGGCCCGGTGCCGGCAGGTCGCCGGCGGTGATCGCCGAGCGGACGAGGTCGGCCGCTGCAGCGGCCTCCGCATGTGAAGGATAGAGCGCCCAGTGGGTGGGTCCTGAGCCAGAGACACCTACCGGTCGGGCGAGCAGCCGCAGCAGGGCCCGCTTGAATGGGACGAGCCCCGGCTCGACGACCGCGGCGGCGGGCGCGAGGTCGTTGGCGGAGGCGAGCACGGACGCCCGCGCCAGCAGGTCCGCCACCCGCAGGCCCCGGCGCAGCTCCTCGGCGAGATGGGCCGAGGCGAGGCGCGCGGCTCCACCCAGGGACCTGGCGCCGGCGTCCCAGGCCGCGAAGGCCGCCGGCGTGGAGATGCCGCACGAGGGGGTCACCAGGAGCAGCCCCGGCCGGAGGTGTGCCGGATCAGCGTCGCGCAGCCAGGGCAGCGGGGAGAGGCGCTCGCCGCGGCCCTCCACCAGCGCGGGCCCTCCGGCCAGGAAGAACGGGACATCCGATCCAAGCGTGGCAGCCAGGTGGAGGCGGGCACCCTCGTCGAGGACCACGCCCCACGCGTCCAGCGCGGCGTCCATGGCGGCGGCGGCATCCGAGGATCCGCCCGCGAGGCCTGCCGCGATCGGGATCCGCTTCTCCAGCCGCGCGGCGAGGGCCGGCGGCGCGTCCGGACGGCCCCACTCCGCCCGCGCCGCGGTCCGGGCGGCGGCGATGGACCGCAGGACCAGGTTGCCGGCGCTGGGCCCGGGGTCGTAGCCGGTCACATGGAGACTGTCCTCCCGGCCTGGAGGGAGGACGGAGACCGACAGGCGGTCGGCGTGATCGACGGGGACCATCACGCTGTGGAGGTCGTGGAAGCCATCTGGACGGACACCAAGCACGGCGAGCGTCAGGTTGACCTTGGCCGGGGCGAGGCGGACCACGGGCTGCAGGCGCCGGGCTGGATCGGGCGCGAGCGTCACCGGGCTTCGGGAATGGGGCCGATGGCCTCGGCGAGGGCCAGCCACTCCCCTACCGCCAGCGTCTGGGGGCGCCGGTTGCGGTCGATGCTGCAGGAATCCAGTGCCGCGTCGACGCGGTCGGGCTCGATCGGCAGCTGGCGGGCGAGGACGTTGTGCAGCATCTTGCGCCGCTCGCGGAACCCGGCCTGCACGATCCGCCAGAGATGGTCCTCCGCAACGGGGTCCAGCCGGTCGTCACTGTCGTAGGGATCGAGCACCAGCACCGCGGACTCCACCTTGGGCGCAGGCTCGAAGGCCACCGCAGGCACCCGGAACGCGACCCGCGCCCGGGCGTGGTACTGGCAGAAGACGGACAGGTACGACATCCCGCCCGGCGGTGCCGCGATCCGTTCTGCGACCTCGCGCTGAACCATGAGGACCAGGCGACTGGCGCGCGGGGCGCTGCCCAGGAGCCGGTGCAGGACCGGGCTGGTGATGTGGTAGGGCAGGTTGGCAACGACGTCATACGGCCGCGGAACCAGGTTGACCAGGTCCTGATCCAGCGCGTCACCCTCGACCAGGCGGAGGATCCCCGCCTGCTCCTCCGCCGTGAAGCGCTCCCGGAGCAGGCCGACGAGGCCGCGGTCGAGCTCGACGGCCGTGACGTTCGCCCCCGCCGCAAGGAGGCCGCCTGTGAGGAACCCGAGGCCCGGGCCGATCTCCAGCACCCCCCGGTCGGGGCCAGGGTCAGCCTCACGCAGGATCCCCTCGAGCACGTCGACGTCCGCGAGGAAGTTCTGGGACAGGTTGTGGCGCGCCCGGAGCCCGGCCTGACGCAGCGTCCGCTGCACGAACTGGGGATCGAGCCGGAGCTCCCGGTCCCGTCGGTCCGCGCTCATCGTGCCAGCGGCAGCGAGGGCCGGGCGTCGAGGTCGAGGCCCGCCCGGACACCCGCCGCATACCGCCGGTCGCCAGCGGCGCCGATCATCGCCCCATTGTCCGTGCACAGCGCCGGCCTCGGGATCACCACGCCCAGCCCGCGTGCGCCGGCCTCACCAGTGATCCGGGCCCGCAGGGCCGCGTTGGCCGCGACCCCGCCACCCAGCACGATGCCCCGGGCACCAACCTCCGCGGCCGCGCGGATGGTCTTCGTGGCCAGCACGTCCACCACGGAGTCCTGGAAGCCCCATGCGAGCTCGGCGACCACCTCGTCCGGAAGAGCGCCACCCTCGCGCTCGTCTGCCGGCAGGCCGGCGTCGGACCGGGCCTGGGCAATGATCCGACGTGCGGCGGTCTTGAGCCCGGAGAAGCTGAGGTTGTACGAGTCGCCCATCCACGCCCGCGGGAACACGCGATCGTGGCGGGTGGCGCGCTCGGCCGCCTTCGAGATCGCCGGCCCGCCCGGGTAGCCCAGACCCAGCAGGCGGCCCACCTTGTCGAATGCCTCGCCCGCGGCGTCGTCCACCGTCGTGCCCAGCAACCGGTACTCGAGGTGGTCCCGCATCTCCACGAGGAACGTGTGCCCGCCCGATACCACCAGCGCGACCAGCGGAAACGGCGGAGCATCGCGCTCCACCTCGTCCGGATCGAGGAGCCAGCCGGCGTAGACGTGACCCTCGAGGTGATTGACCGGGACCAGCGGCTTGCCATGTGCCCAGGCGAGCGCCTTGGCGAAGTTGATGCCCACCAGCAGCGAGCCGGCGAGGCCCGGGCCGTAGGTGACCGCCACGGCATCGACGTCGTCCATCGTGACCCCGCCGGTCGCCAGTGCCTCGTCGAGCACCGGCACGATCCAGCGCAGGTGGGCCCGAGCCGCCACCTCCGGGACGATCCCGCCGGTCGGGGCGTGGAGGGCCACCTGGCTCGCGACCACGTTCGCGTGGATCCGGCGTCCTCCCTCGATCACAGCGATGGCCGTCTCGTCACAGCTCGATTCGACGGCGAGGACGAGGCGTCCGGTCACGAGCCGGCCGCCCCGGGCTGGGGTGCCGGCTCCCCGTCGCGGGGTGCGTCCTCCGCGTCCGGTGCCGAGTCCGGCGCCGGGGCGGCCGCGAGCTCGGCGCGGAGGCGGTCGATCCGGGCCCGCATGGCCGGCATCTTGAGCGGCTCGGTGGTCATGATCAGGGCGTCTTCCTGGTTGTCACTGTAGTAGCGCGGCCGGATGCCGACCGGTCGGAAGCCGTACTTCTCGTAGAGCCGCCGGGCCGCGAGATTCGACAGACGCACTTCGAGCGTCGCCTCGCGCGCGTGGCGATCCACGGCCAGGTCGAGGAGCGAGAGCAGCAGCTGCTCACCGATCCGGCGGCGCCGGTACCTCGGGTGCACCGCGAACGTCGTGACGTGGGCCTCGTCCACCATCAGCCAGATGCCGCCGTAGGCGACGATCTCGCCGCCGATGGTGGCGACGAGGTACTGCGCGAGGCGGTTGGCCTCCAGCTCCTGGCGGTAGGCGTGGGCCGGCCAGGGGGTGGTGAACGACGCCCGCTCGATGAGCTGGACGGCGGGCAGGTCGTCGACGGTCATCGGTCGCAGGCGCAGGACCGGCACGTTGATGCTCACGAGCCACCACCGGTCAGCTCTACCGCGTCGTCCGCCGGCGCGCCGCGCACACCCCTGGGCAGCGTGACGTACTCGGGGACAAGCCGGGCGAGGTCATCACCGGCACCCGCCGAAAGGCGCGCGGCTCCAGTCCGCAGCAACGCCGCCGCGAGCCCGGCATGGGCGGCGTCCCCGAGGACAACGGCAGCGTCCGGCGCACGCCCGGCCAGGTCCACGGCGGCGAGCCGCTCGCCAGTACGCAGCTCCGGCTCCGTGCCGCCGGCAAGGATCACCGGCCGCTCGCCGGCCCGAGTCAGCACACGGTCCGAGGGTCCGGCCGGCTGCAGCAGCACGGTGGCTCCGTCCCCCGCCGCCTCGAGGAGGGCGAAGCTGGTCGCCACGCCGGCGATCGGCAGCTCGAGTGCGTGGGCCAGGCCCTTCGCGGTCGCGATCCCGACTCGCAGCCCGGTGAAGGCGCCGGGGCCGGTCCCCACGACGATCCCGCCCAGCGCGGCAGGTTCGAGGCCGGCGCCCTCCAGGAGCCCGGCGACGCGGTCAAGGAGCTCCTCGCCGTGGCGGTAGCCCGCGGTCCAGGACCGGGAGTCCCTCAAGGCTCCGTCCGACCCACCGAGCGCGATCACGGCACACGTGGTGGCGGTGTCGATGACCAGGATCGGGCCACCCGGGGTCATGCGCCGACCTCGAGATAGCGGGCGTACGCAGGGTCCGCCGACCGCAGGGCAATGCGCCGCGGCTCGTCCCCGATCCCGTCAATCGTGACGTCGAGGCGGCCGGCCGGCAACACGTCGCCGAGTCGCTCCGCCCACTCCACGAGAGCGACGCCCTCGCGCTGGCGCTCATCCAGGACTCCGCCGGCGAGCGCGTCGGCGGCATCAGCCAGGCGGTACAGGTCGACATGGAACAGGGGGATTCGGCCCCGATACTCGGACATCAGGACGAACGTGGGTGAGTTCACGATGTCCATGATCCCGAGACCGGCCGCGAACCCCTTGGCGAGCTGCGTCTTGCCCGCACCGAGGTCCCCGACGAGGCACAGCAGGTCACCGGGTCGGGCAACCGCCGCAAGGCGTGCGCCGAGGGCCTGGGTCTCGGCGGCGTCACGCGTCGTCACGACGCGCTCCGCCACAACTGGGGTTGACATCGCCTCGAGGGTAGCCCAACCCGCGACCCCGCGCGGTCGCGCCTGCGCCGGCGCGCGGGCGTCAGCAGAGCCGTTCGAGATCTCCGAGCGCGACGTCCATGGGCGGCTCCCCATCGATCGCGACGCGCGCCGCCTCGAGCACGACGTTGGCCGCGAACCTGCGGGGACCAAGCATCGCCACGACCCGTCCCTCGAGTCCGGCGTTGGCGCCGCTCCTGATCCGCACCCAGTCGGTCTCGACGGACGGCAGGTCGGCGGGCTCGTTGTCGAACACCAGGGCGGGCGGGTCCATCAGGAGGGCGACGCGGACGCCCGCGAGGCGCTCCAGCACCGCAGCGACCGGACCCGGGATCGGACGCCGGACGGCACCCTCGAGGACCAGCACGCCGAACGGCTGTGCGGGATGGAGCGCCGCCCTCTGACGCCGTTCGGACGCCTGGAAGTCACGGAGCTCCTTGCCCGGCAGCGTCGCCACCACGATGCCCCGCACGCCCATCGCCCTGGCGCGGGTGAGCGCCTCGGCGTCGATGCGGGCGCCAACGACGAGGATGCTTCCGGCACGCCCGACATCGATGCCGCCCGGCCGCAGCTCGCCGAATGGGTCGGTTGCGAGCTCGAGCAGGCCGCTGGTGGCGGAGCCGGCGGCGAAGGCGCCCAGCACGGCCGGGCCGGCGGCGCGGACCCTGATCTCCGTCCCCGGGCGCACCTCGGTGACCTCGCCGCCGATCGGGGAGACGACCGGATCCCGGTGATCACCGGTCACGATCCGCCAGCGGTCCCGCTTGCCCGGCACCGGCGACAGCAGCTCGCCGTCCCGTTCGGGATCGCGGTGGCGGCGGCCGGGGACCGAGGACCAGCGCGAGCCCGCTATCGGGCGCTCCTCGTCCGCTGCGACCCGGACCTCCGCCTCCTCGATGCGGCGGTCACGAAGATGCTCGAGCAGAGGGTCGCCGGCCTGGATCACGGCGCCCGGCTCGACCAGCGGCCGGTCTCCCGGCGGTAGGGCGAAACGGGCCTCGAGGGCGCGTTCGAGGACCGGGCGCGACGGGATCTCCGCGAGCCAGTCGGGATCGATCATGTGTCCATCCCGGCCCACAGGGCCGCCTGCCACGCCGCGAGCAGATCGCGGCGTCGATCGAGCCGGTCCGGCAAGCGCAGCGGCACATCGCGCAGGTCGACGAGGAGCCCGGCCAGGCCGCCGGCCACCTCGACCGCAGCGTGACGTACGCGGACGCCCAGGTCGACGGCATCGCGGAACTGCACGTCGACAACGGCGCGCTCGCCGGGGGGGAGGTCCACGAGCTCCAGCCCGCCGGGCACCAGGTCCAGCTCAGCCCTTCCGCTGGGCGCCTCGACGCTGAGGCGCCCAGCTGCACGCCCCGGCCGGATCCCGCCGGGCATCAGGACGCTGCCGAGCGGGACCAGCAGGTCGTCGCGCAGGTCCGACATGACCTCGCGCCGCTCCTCCGGATCGGCGATCACGCCCAATGGCGCCAGGAGGCGGGCGTGGTCCCAGCCCAGCGCGCGAACGCCCGGCCGCCGGAGCACGTCCACCATCGCCAGAGCGACGGCGGGTCCGGGTGCAACGCTCCATGCCCCGCCCGACGCCACCACGACCTCCGGGGCCGGCGCGGCGGCGAAGGACGGCGTCGAGGCGACGAGGCGGGTCAGGGCGGCGCGGATCGCAGCCATGCGCAGGAGCGCGCCGTCGCCCGCAGCGTCACCCCATGGCACGAGCGCCAGCTCGCGCAGGCGATCGCGGATGCGCAGCCGGTCGAGCGGCGTCGTCATCCAGCCCGCGATCGCGTCCAGGTGCCCCTCCGTGAACGCGGCCGGCAGCAGCGCCGCCGCCGGAACGCTCGCCCAACGCGTCTCGGTCGGCCTGCCCATCCTCCAGGCGGCCAGCGCCCGCGTCGCACCCTCCTGGCCGATCTCGACGACCTCGACGCGACGCCGGAGCACCTCGGCCAGGGTTGCCGTCGCGACCGCGAGCGCGCGACGGCCGTCGTGCTCGCCGCCACGCATGCCGTCGAGGAGCTCGCGCAGTGGCTCGCCGCCCCCGACGCCCGGCGTCGGGCCGAGCACCGTCGGACCGGGACGGCCCGGCGTGAACAATGCCTCCATCCGGCCGCCAGGCTCGGCGAGGCCCCCTGCCAGCACCGTGGCGAGGTCCGGGCGACGGTCGGCTGCTGCCGCCACCAGCGCCCCGAGGTCCGGCAGCAGGGCTCGCTCGTCTGCGCCGGGCGGGTCCGAGGACCCGGCCAGCACGGCGGTGATGCGGGGGTCCGCGAGGGCGGCCGCCACGGGCAGGATCTCCGCGCCATCGAGGCTCAAGGCCCGGACGCGCCAGCCCGCAGTGCTGGCCACTGCGACGAGGGGCTCGAGCACCCGGTCCGTGGCCGCCAGGACCACCATCTCGGGGGCGCGCGTCGTGGTGCAGGAAACGCGCGCAAGATCGGAGGCCGCGCCGGTGGCGGCCAAGCCCAGGTCGGACGCAAGATCCGGATCGGCGGCCGTGAGGCGGCGGCGTAGCCGCTCGATGACCGCATCGGCCTCGACGCCCACGGGAGCCGACGTGGCCCCGATGAGCCTCCATGAACCGCGGACACGGCCGATCAGCGCAGCGGCGACGGTGGCGGTGCCGGTGTCAGTGGCGACGAAGACCCTGGGCTGTCTGCTCACCTCGCCGATGCTATCAGCGGCGGGCCGGCCATCCCGGCCGGGGGCAACAGGGCTAGGCGTCCCAGCTGTCAACCTCGTCCAGCTCCTCAAGCCGGTCGATCAGGGCCTCGATGCCCTCGTCATCGCCGAGGAGCTCAGAAGCAGACGGCGTCTCACCCCCGAACAGCTCGCCCAGCACGGGATTGAAGAACAGCATCGCGGGCGCGCCAAGCGGCCGGTACGGCCGGCTCGCCTCCAGGAAGTGGACGGCGGGACCGGTCAGTCCGCGCATCCGGATCTCCTGGGCGACGGCCTCAACCAGGGCATCCCGACGCTGGTCCAGCGGCTCCACGGAGAAGCTCACGGAGAACCCTCGACCGATCTCGCCGGTTCCGCCCGGACCATGGGCCTTGAGGGAGGCGGCTCGTCATGGGCGAGTGCCCTTGCGAAGGCATCGTAGGTCGCCGCCCCGCGCAGTGCGAACACCACGTGCTCCACGGTCGGCGCTTCCGACAGCTCGTCCCGCACGGCCGCCACCACGATGCGCGCGGCGTCGTCCATGGGAAAGCCGTCAAGGCCGGTGCCGAGTGCTGGGAAGGCGACGCTCGACAGGCCCAGCTCGCGGACGCGGACCATTGCGTTACGGGCTGCGCGCTCGAGGGCCGGGCCGCTGGTGCGGCGGTCGCGCTCGAGCGAGACGGCGTGAATCACGACCTTGGCGGCCAGGCGACCGGCCGGCGTCACGACTGCGTCGCCCAGCGACACCGGGGCCTGGCGCAGGGCGGCGAACTCGATCGAGTCGCCGCCGGCCCGCTTGATCTCGCCCGCCGTGCCCGTCGACATCCAGAGCGACGTGGTGGCAGGGGTCACGATGGCATCGACCTCGAGGTCGCAGATGTCGCCGTTCCAGAGCTCGATGCGCGCCATTCGGACCTCCCTCCGGTGAGCGTCCGTGCCCCCAGGACGGAACCCGCGGCATGGTACACCCGGGCCAGACGCCGGGACATCCCGGTCAGGATCTCGTAGCTGATCGTGCCGCTGACGGCTGCCAGGTCAAGGGCGCTGATGCGCTCGCCCGCCTGTTCCCCAATGAGCACGATTTCGTCATCCACCGTGACCGGGGGGCCGGGAACATCGGTCACGTCGGCCATCACCGCGTCCATCGCCACCTTGCCCACCAGCGGCACCCGCACGCCGCGCACGAGGGCCGACGCCCTGTCCGAGAGGCTGCGCGGCCACCCGTCCCCGTAGCCGACGGGCAGCGTGGCGATCCTGGAGGGGCGACCGGTGACGAACGAGGGCCCGTAGCTGATCCCCTGCCCGGCCGCCAGGTCCTGGACGCGCACCGGGCGAGCCTTCAGCGTCATCACCGGCCTGAGGCCAGCGGCTGCGAGGGCGGTCGACGGCGGAGGCCGCAAGGCGTCGGGCACGAGGCCGTAGATCGCGATCCCGGTGCGCACGGCATCCCAGCGCCCGACGTCCCCACCAAGCACGCCCCCGCTGCCCGCGAGGTGGCGACGGGGCCCCGCCGCCCCCATCTCGAGCGCGCCCGCCAGCCGGTCCAGGGCAGACGCGAACAGCGCATCCTGGCCGCGGGCGCTCGCCGGCAGGTCGGCGGCCGCGAGGTGTGTCCAGATTCCGCCCAGCCGCACGCCCGGCGCCGTCGTCACGGACGCGACGGCGGCGGCGGTGTCCCCGGGCAACACGCCACCGCGCCCGAGGCCGGTCTCCACCTCGAGGTGGATCTCGAGCGGCACGTATCCCGGACGTGCTGCCTCGTTTGCCGCGGCATCGAGGAGCCGCTCGGCCGGTTCGCCCGGCCCCAGGCTGACGGCGATCCGCGCGGCGGCCGCGTCCCCGGCGAGCTGGGGCGGGATCGGGTACAGCACGAGCAGCGGCAGCCGGATCCCGGCCTCCCGGAGCTCGAACGCCTCGTCCAGGGTGGCCACCGAAAGGCCGTCGGCTCCTGCTGCCTCGAGGGCGGCCGCGACCGGCACGGCGCCGTGACCGTAGGCGTCCGCCTTCACGACCGGCTCGACCCGCACGCCGTCACCGACCGCCGCACGCAGGATCGCGAGGTTGGCGCGCAGAGCGTCGAGGTCGATCTCCAGCCAGGCCATGCGGGCCAGGGGCGCCAGGCCCGCCTCGACCAGACGCGCCTCGATCGACTCGGCCGCGGCGGCCGGACCTCCAGGCGACGCTTGGGGCTGGCTCACGCCGGCGGTCCGGTCCGGCGTGCGCCCGCGGCCAAGTCCGGGGTCGCTGCCGGTCCGTCTGTCGCTTCCGCCCCGTCGGCGACTTCCGGGCTCGTCGCGTTCGCCGGGGCCGGCTCGACGGGCAGCACGGGCTCGCCGTCCCATGCCCCGAATCCCAGCCGGCGCCCGGTCCGCTGGCGTTCGGCGATCCGGGCGAGTCGCTTGCGGACCATGGGCACCGCGTCGGGCAGGTCGGACGCGAGCAGTCCCGCATCGCCGATCCGCTCACGCACGAGCTCTCCCGCGTGCGCGTGGAGATACACGCCAAGCCGTGCCGCGTCGTACGGAGCGAGGCCCTGCGCCAGCAGTGCCCCGATCATCCCCGCCAGCACGTCGCCCGTCCCCCCGGATGCCATCGCGGGGTTCTCGAACGCGGCCAGGGAGGCCCGGCCGTCGGGCGATGCGATCACCGTGTTCGCACCCTTGAGCACCACCACCTGGCGCCACTCGCTCGCGGCCGCCGAGGCCGCCCGAGCCCGGGCGGTGTCGTCGGCAGTCAGATCGCCATCCTCGCCGGCCTCGTGGCCGCTGCCGGTGCGCAACCGGACGAACTCGCCGGCATGCGGCGTGAGCACGCACGGCCGCGTCACGCCCGTCCACCACGCGTCCGCGGACGCGAGCGTCCTCAGCGCCTCGGCATCGAGGACCGCGGGAGCGGGCACGGCCTCGTCGGGCACGGTCAGGATCAGCCTCAGCAGGTCGGCCGTCGCGAGCGAGGGGCGGACACCGGGGCCGATGACGAGGGCGTCGTGCTGGTGATCCAGGATCATGGCGAGCGCTGGCTCCGGGTCCACCTCCTCGACGTCGTCCTCGGGCAGGGCCATGGTGGTGGCCTCGACCACCTTGCCGGCGAACAGCGGCTGGAGCGACTCGGGCACCGCCAGCGTCACGAGGCCCGCGCCGGCCCGGCCGGCGGCGCGGCACACCAGCAGCGCGGCGCCGGCGTAGTCCAGCGAGCCCGCGATGACCAGGAGCTTGCCGAACGTGCCCTTGTGGCCCCGCGCGTCGCGCACCGGGAGCAGCCGGGCCATCGTCTCGTCGTCCAGCCGCGTCACCCCGGCCGGGACCACGACGCCGGCGTCTTCGCCCGCCGCGTCGCCGTCACGCCGCCCGAAGCCCACCGGCCGCCGGTCAGCCATGCCCGTCGTCCTCGCCGGCCTCGACGGCCGCCGCGACCTCGAGCGTCGCCTCGTGGATGGCGCGCAGGCGCTCCATGCGGGCCAGCAGCTTGCGCTCCCGTTCATCGAGCCGGGCATCGATGTCAAGCGGGAACACGTACCGGCCGCCGGCAGTCCTCACGCCGAACGCGACCGCCACCGCGAACTCGGCCTCGTGGGTGATCGACACCGCAATGCGGCCCATGCCGAGCTGTTCGGCGCGCTGGGCCGCCCGTCCATGGAGGACGATCGAGGGCTGGCCGGTGGGCAGGCGCTCCACCTCGATGTCGCGCCAGCCGACGCCCCGCACGCCGAGACCCAGGACCTTGGACACCGCCTCCTTGGCCGCCCAACGGCCGGCAAACGTCTCGGGCCGGGCGCGGACGTAGCGCTGCTCGCGGGCCGTCAGGACGCGGTCCGAGAACCGCTGGCCGAACCTGTCGATCGCCCGCCGGATGCGGTCCACCTTGACGATGTCGACGCCCAGCTCCGTGGTCCCCGGGGGCACGAGACCGGTTGGGAGGACCGGGTCGGAGTCGCGTTCGGGGCGGGGCATCGCCTACTCCACCGTCACCGACTTGGCGAGGTTCCGCGGCTGATCGACGTCCGTGCCCCGCGCGACAGCCATGTGGTAGGCAAGCAGCTGGAGCGGGATGACCGCCAGCACCGGGGACAGTGCCTCGTGGGTGTCGGGAACCCACAGCACATCATCGGCGAAGCGCTCGATGGCCTCGTCGCCCTCGGTCGCCACCGCGATCACGCGGGCGTCGCGGGCCCGGCCCTCCATCACGTTGCTCATCAGCTTGTCGTAGTTGGGAGCCCGCGTCGCGATCGCCACCAGCGGGCACTCCGCGTCGAGCAGCGAGATCGGGCCGTGCTTGAGCTCTCCGGCCGCATACCCCTCCGCGTGGATGTAGCTGACCTCCTTGAGCTTGAGCGCACCTTCGAGCGCCCCTGGCAGGCCATAGCCGCGGCCGATGAACATGAACCCACGCGAGTTGACGTACCGGCGGGCGAGCTCGGGGACGCCTGTCGATCGTTCCAGCGCCCTCGCCGCGGCATCCGGCAGCGCGCGCAGGGCGAGGCCAAGCTCCAGCTCCTGCTTGCCACGCAGCGCGCCGCGGGCCTTGGCGATGGCCGCAGCCAGCACGACCAGGGTCGTCACCTGGGTCACGAACGTCTTGGAGGCCGCGACCGCGATCTCGGGCCCGGCCTGCAGGAACATCACCGCGTCCGCCTCGCGCGTGATCGCGGAACCGACGGTATTGGTGACCGCGACGATCGGGCAGCCTCGCTCGCGCGCCCAGCGGGTGGGAGCGATGGTGTCCGCCGTCTCGCCCGACTGCGTCACGGCGATCACCAGCGTGTTCGCGTCCAGCGGCGGAGGCGAATAGCGGAACTCGGAGCCGACGGTGACCCGTGCCGGCAGGCCGGTCCACTCCTGGATGGCGGCGGCGCCGACCAGCGCGGCATAGGACGCGGTGCCGCAGGCGACCAGTTCCACCCGACCGACGCGCCGGAAGACGTCGGCCAGGCCGTCCACCTCGGGTGCGTGGACATGCCCGGTTGGGGTCACGCGGCCGGCCAGGGACTGGCGTAGGGCGGCTGGCTGCTCGTGGATCTCCTTGAGCATGAAGTGGTCGTAGCCGCCCTTCTCGGCGGCCTCCGGGGTCCAGTCGATCGTGGTCACCGTGCGCACAAGGGCACGGCCATCGAGGTCCGTCACCTCGACGCCCGTGGGCCGCACGTCGGCGACGTCGCCGTCCTCGAGGAACACGATCCGGTTGGTGTGGGCGAGGATGGCCGCCACGTCGCTGGCGATGAAGCTCTCCTCGCCGTTCAGGCCCACCACCAGCGGCACGTTCTGACGTGCTCCGACCAGGCGGCTGATCTCGCCCTTGTGCATGACGACCAGCGCGTAGGCGCCCTCGACGCGGTGGAGCGCGGCGCGGACGGCCTCGGCCAGGTCGCCGTGGTATGCGTCCTCGACCAGGTGGGCCAGGGCCTCGGTATCCGTCTCGGAGGCCAGCGTGTGGCCCCGGGCCTCGAGGTCGTCGCGCAGCTCCCGGAAGTTCTCGATGATCCCGTTGTGGATCACCGTGATGTTGCCGGTGCAGTCCTGGTGCGGGTGGGCGTTCAGATCGTTGGGGCGGCCGTGGGTCGCCCAGCGGGTGTGCGCGAGGCCGATCGCGGCGTGCGGAGTGCGATCGACGAGGGCTGTCTGGAGGTTGGCCAGCTTGCCCGCCTTCTTCTCGACGAACAGGTCGCCGGCCTCGTCCACGAGCGCGATCCCCGCCGAGTCATACCCGCGGTACTCGAGGCGGCGCAGGCCCTCAGGCAAAAATCACCAGATTATTTACTAAATGGGAAACCAAAGTTAAAGAAGGTGGCGAAATACAGGCGATTGGTGACCAGATTGTAAAAGTAATTGCTCTGGAAGCCAAGAACGTTGACCAGAAAATCATGTTGTTGAAATTCTTAAAAGAAGTTGTTTACGAAAACAAATCTGGAATTGGAAATACTGGTGAAACAACCAAATCTGATGAAGCAGGAAATATAACTGCCGACAGAAGAAATGAATTATTAAACTTCGTTCAGGAAGAACTTGAACGCAAAGAGAAAGAAAAGAATAAATAATGAGCTTAAGTAGCAGTAAGCAGGACATTTTTACTACAATTGGTGCATATACTTCATTAAAACAGGAGATCGGCGGGCAGTTCTTTGATCCTGGAAAAATCGAACACATGGTCCTTCAGGGTAAAAACCGGTCCATGGGAGACTGCTGCAGTTTCCTGATGGAGTCGGCGACCCCCGGGTTGTACGTGACGATCATGACGCGGGCAACCGGCAGGCATTCGTCCGCTGCTATGGCGGAAATTCTCAGCAGCGAACTGGCATTGAAGAGTTTGTTGAATCCCGACAGCTCCTCCTGAAGGCCGGAGAAGAAATGGCCGATCCGATCTCCCAATGGTTCCCGGCCAGTTCGATCACCCGGACAAAGCCCAGGAGGCGGCCGCACAAATAAAAAAAAATAAGCCACTTCTGCGCCAAACCCTGCTGCATGTCCAACGGCCCGAGCCCATTGAACAACTCGCCGGTTCCCTTGGCGATGCTGATCAGGTTTTCCTCGGCCATCCAGCGCCGCACCAGTCCCATGTCATCCTTATGGCCTGGTCGTGAGCGGATATCCACCAGGTGGAACGGCAATGGTAATTTTTGTCCCCGGCAAGGCGACCGGAACGGATTTTGCATGGACGCGTCCCACCGCAATCAGGGGAAACGCTGCCTTGGTGTTCGGGATTTGCTGATGTCCTGTTTTCATGGTGTCGATTTGCCGGTTGTTGAAACGTACGGTTTACATCAGGGTCACTATTTATGATAACGCTGCCAACGAAGGATTGGCAATAATGATTTTTATTCAGATTTCCCTTCCGAAAGACCTTTAAAACAAAGGGATTGGCATTGTATGGGGAAAAATGTGACCTTTTCCCGTGCGAAACGGTATGAAAGACCTGAAACAATGCAACCAGAATGACAGTTTCCATACAACTTTTTTCTGATGCGTACGTATAGTAAGGTAAATTGCATAAAGAGGTCAGCCATGAAGCCAATCTTTATCATTCTGTATGCAGTCATTGTTACATTATTGCTCTCAATTTTTATGCCGCGTTTGCGCAAAGCGCCGCCCAAGTTCCTTTGGGCTTTAATGATAACAGGACTGGTCGCGTTGATCATCGTCGTCGTTCTGGTAATCGGCCGCTGAAATATCCTGAACGTCGGCGCCGGAGGGCCGGGAACCCGGGAGTACAAGTCGAACAAGGAGATTTCCGATGAATATACGGATGACGATATTTTTTTTATTGCTGACGGTTTTATGGACAGCGAGCGCTGCCCTCGATGCCGTTGAGGTGGACGAAAAGACCCAGCAGGTCGTTCCCGACCGTATTTCCGCCGAGGTCACGATCGACGGCCGATTGACCGAGCCGGTCTGGGCCCTGGCCCCGATCAGCCGGCAGTGGACCACCTTCAACCCCGTCTACGGCGAAAAACTCGACTTTCCGACCGATATCTGGCTGGCCTACGATCAAGGCAACCTGTACTTTGCTTTCCGCTGTTATGATCCGAACCGGCCCGACAAAATCAAGACCTCGCTGGCCAAGCGCGATTCGGGCGGCAGCGATGATTGGATCGGGGTGGCCATCGACGGCCTCAACAACCGCCAGTCGACGTTCGAGTTCTATGTCAATCCCAGCGGCGTGCAGCTGGACGGCATGAGTACGGCCATGTATGCCGACAACCTTGACGTGTCCCATGACTTTGTCTGGGAGAGCGCCGCCCGCATCGATGCGGACGGTTACACGGTCGAAATGCGTATTCCCTTGGAGAGCTTGCGATTCAAGGGCGGTGCCGAGGTGGCCATGGGCATCATGTTCTTTCGTCACATCAGCCGTCTGGGCCGGATGGGCTCTTGGCCCGAGATCAAGGCCGGCCGCAACCAATACCATTTCCTGGTTACCGTCGGCTTCAACGACTTGCGGCAGCCGCTCAACCTGGAACTGCTGCCCAATTTCACTTTCAACCGCGGCTCCGATGCAGCGACGACATTTCCTGGGGAACGGCGCAGTGGAATGCCAACGCCGGGCTCTCACTCAAGTATGGTTTGAGCTCGTCGGTCACCGCCGAGGCGACCATCAACCCCGATTTCAGCCAGGTGGAGAGCGACGCTTTTCAGGTCGAAGTCAACCAGCGCTACCCGGTTTTTTACAGCGAAAAGCGACCCTTTTTTTTTTTCATGGAAGGGATCAATAGTTTCGACTTCGGGTTGATCAACAACGGCATGATGCCGGCTTCGGTATACACCCGGTTCATCGCCGATCCCGGTTGGGCGGCCAAGCTGAGCGGCACGGCGGGCCGGACCCAGTTCGCCTTGCTGGCGGCCGATGACCGGACTCCGGGCCTGGACTGGGAGGACGGCTCCAATCCCGATGCCGGCCGACGCGCAACCTGGGGGTTGTTGCGCATGAAAACCAGCCTGGGTTCCGACAATTCGCTTGGACTTATTTACAGCGGCCGGAACTTCGCCGGCGGGGTCAACCAGGTAGTGGGAGCCGACCTGGAGTACCGCCTGTTCAAGAACCTGCGCCTGCTGTTCTTCTATTTGCACAGCGAAACCGTCACCGCTGAGCGGGAACCGTCGCGTTCCGGAAACGGCGTCAGCGCCATGGCTCAATACAGTGATCGCCGCTGGCAGACCTGGGCAACCGGGGAGGTCTGGGACAGGGACTTTGTCATGGATTCCGCTTTCCTCTACCGCTCGGCCATCAGCCGCGGCCAGTTGTTCCTGGGACGAAACCTGTATCCGCGTCGGGGCGGTTCCTGGTGGGAGCGCCTGCAGGCCTCCTTTCGCTTTGAGGCGATCCATGACCTGGAGACGGGATTGGACGACCGGTCGGCCAACTTCGCCCTCGGTCTGTTTACCAAGCGCAGCGGGTTTTTCCGCGTCACATTCAGCGACAACCAGGAAGCGTGGGCCGGCAGGTTGTTTTCGTACCAAACGTGGACCGGCAATGGCAATGTGCAGGTGAGCAAATGGCTGAGTGCCTCTGCGCAGCTGCAGCTTGGAGAAAAAATTTATTACGATGCGCATGATCCGTTCCTCGGTTCCGGACTCCGTTTCGAGCTGGTCGCCACCGTGCAGCCGGGTATTCATTTGAAACTGGATCTGGATTATGCCCGCGACGCGTTGTCGCGCCGGGTCGCCGGGAGGCGCGAGCCGGTCTACACGGTCCAGATCGTAAACCTGCTGGCCAGCTACCAGTTCAACAGGAATTTTTTTGTGCGCGGGGCGCTGCGCTACGACGATTATCAGAAACAGCTGCTGACCGACTTCCTGGCCTCATTCACCCTGATCCCGGGCACGGTCCTCCATCTCGGCTACGGTTCGCTCTATGAAAGCCGGCAATGGGCCGACGCTCACTGGGTCCCGGGCCAGGGCCGGTTGCGGGAAATGAAAAATTCGCTTTTCTTCAAGGTCAGTTACCTGTGGCGCATTCA
>CAWBGT010000027.1:0-1239055 GCA_963788375.1 uncultured Chloroflexia bacterium | reverse complement strand
GACTCGCACGCTCTGGCCCTTCGTGAACGCGACCCGGAACTTGGGTGTCTCGACGCCCATGTGCCGGAGGATCTGCTTGACCTCGGTCTCGTCGAGCGGAATCGGCTCGCTGCGATCCCGGGGATGTTGCCGCTGCCGACGAAGCTCGTGACGCCGGGGGTATTGCGGACGACGAACCAGGACTCGGGGTCCAGGATCATCTCCACCAGCACGTAGCCCGGGTACACCTTCTTCTGGACGGTGTGCCGCTGGCCCTGCCGGATCTCGATCTCGTCCTCCATCGGCACCAGGACCTGGAAGATCTTGTCCTCCATGCCCATGGATTCGATGCGGTGCTCGAGGTTTGCCTTGACCTTGTTCTCGTAGCCCGAATACGTGTGGATCACGTACCAGCGCTTCTCGGGCGCCCGCGCCACCGCCAGCTGCTCGGTCATCCCAGGTCCGCCAGGAACCGGATGATGTAGTCGAAGAACGTGTCGGCGATCGTGATGTACACGCCGACCACGAACGAGATCACGAAGACCAGCACCGTCAGATTGCGAACCTGGTGCCGATTGGGCCACGAGACCTTCTTGAGCTCGGAATACAATTCCTTGAGGAACTGGCGAAAACGCTTCACGGGTGCCTTTTCAACGATCGGTGGAGGTGGCAGGGGCGATAGGACTCGAACCTACAACAACCGGTTTTGGAGACCGGTGCTCTGCCAATTGAGCTACGCCCCTACGGGTTCCAGTCCGGGCTACTTTGCTTCCCGGTGCAATGTGTGGCGCCGCTCCCGGGGACAGTACTTGAGCAGCTCGATCCGGTTGGGATCGTTCTTCTTGTTCTTGCGCGTCGTGTAGTTGCGCATCTTGCATTCGGTGCACGCGAGCTGGATCACCGGACGCGCTTCAACCCTTGCCATATCGTCTCGTTACTCGATGATGCTGGTGATCGCGCCGGCGCCGACGGTGCGGCCACCCTCGCGGATGGCGAACCGCTGGCCGACCTCGAGCGCGATCGGGGTGATCAGCTCGACCGTCATGTCGACGTTGTCGCCGGGCATGATCATCTCGGCACCGTCGGGCAGGCCGATGGCCCCGGTGACGTCGGTGGTGCGCAGGTAGAACTGCGGCCGGTACCCGTTGTAGAACGGGGTGTGGCGGCCACCCTCCTCCTTGGTCAGCACGTAGACGCGGGCGATGAACTTGGTGTGCGGCTTGACCGAGCCCGCCTTGGCCAGGACCTGGCCGCGCTCGATGTCATCGCGCTCGATGCCCCGCAGGAGGCAGCCGACGTTGTCGCCGGCCTCGCCCTGGTCGAGCAGCTTCTTGAACATCTCGACCCCGGTGACCACGACCTTGCGGGTCGAGTCGTGGATGCCGACGATCTCGATCTCCTCGCCCACCTTGATCACGCCGCGCTCGATGCGCCCGGTCGCGACGGTGCCCCGGCCCTTGATGCCGAACACGTCCTCGACCGGCATCAGGAACGGCTTGTCGATCGCCCGGAGCGGGTTGGGGATGTAGGAGTCGACCGCGTCCATCAGCTCCTGGATCGGGGCGTAGGCGGGATCCTCGGGATTGTCGGAGGCCTCGAGGGCCTTGAGGGCCGAGCCGCGGATGACGGGGATGTCGTCACCCGGGAAGTTGTACTTGGACAGCAGCTCGCGGACCTCGAGCTCGACGAGGTCGAGCAGCTCGGGGTCGTCGACCATGTCGACCTTGTTGAGGAAGACCACGATGAACGGCACCTCGACCTGGCGGGCCAGGAGGATGTGCTCGCGGGTCTGGGGCATCGGGCCGTCGGTGGCGGCGACCACGAGGATCGCGCCGTCCATCTGGGCCGCGCCGGTGATCATGTTCTTGATGTAGTCGGCGTGCCCGGGGCAGTCGACGTGCGCGTAGTGGCGCGCGTCGGTCTCGTACTCGACGTGGGCGATGGCGATCGTGATCCCGCGCTCGCGCTCCTCGGGAGCGTTGTCGATCGTGTCGAACGCGCGGTACTCGGCGTCGCCCCGCAGCGCGAGGTACTTGGTGATGGCGGCCGTGAGCGACGTCTTGCCGTGGTCGATGTGGCCGATCGTGCCGACGTTCACGTGCGGCTTCGTGCGCTCGAACTTCTTCTTGGCCACAGGACCTTCTCACTCCATGGCTGGGGCGGTTCATGCCGCCGGGGACGGACCGGGATCGGCGAGAGATGGAGCCCAGAACGGGATTCGAACCCGTGACCTCATCCTTACCAAGGATGTGCTCTGCCAGCTGAGCTATCTGGGCCCGCGAGGACGACGCCCTGGGGCACGCCCGGTTGGACCATTACGATGCCTGGTGGAGCCGACGACGGGACTCGAACCCGGAACCGGCGGTTTACAAAACCGCTGCTCTACCAATTGAGCTACGTCGGCACGCGCGCATGGTCAAACAAGAGTAGACCCCGCGAGCCGGGGAATGATACGGCGCGTGGGGCGGGGCGTCAAACCTCGGAGGTGCCATCGGGGGGCTCCGGCGCCCCGCCGCCCGGCTCATCGACGGCTCCGACGACGGGACCCCCCGGCAGGAGGTCGTCCTGGTCGTCGGTGACGGCATCGTCATCCCGTTGCGGAGGCGTGGCCTGGGCCTCGTCGCGGTCCGGCGGTGTGGCGGCGGAGGCTCCGGTCCCTGCTCGCGGGACATCGTCCCCGGCCGGGAGGACATCTCCGGGCTGCGGCGGCACCTCCGGCAGGCTGCGCTGCCCGGCGGCCTCGTAGAGCAGGATCGAGCCGGCCACGGCTGCATTGAGCGAGTCGATCCGTCCGTGCATCGGGATCCGGACCAGCAGGTCGCAGCGGCGACGGACCGCCGCGCCGAGACCCCTCCCCTCGCTCCCCACCACGATCGCGATCGGCCCGCGGAGATCGGCGTCGCGCGCCGTGAGCGGTGCGTCCCCGTCGGCGCCCACAATCCGGAGGCCGCGCGCATGGAGGTCGGCCAGGGCGCCGGGCAGGTCGTCAACCGGCGCGAGGCGGAGGTGTTCCACCGCGCCCGCTGAGGCCTTCACGGCGGCGGGGCTGAGGGGGGCCTGGCGATGGGTGGGGAAGACGACGCCGTGGACTCCGCTGGCCTCGGCGCTGCGCAGGAGCGTGCCGACGTTCTGCGGATCCTCGAGCGAGTCCATGACCAGGACCAGCGGCACCTCCGACCGCTGGGCGGCCAGCGCCAGGATCTCGTCCGGAGACGCCCAGCGTCGTGGCGCCACGACGAGCGCGATGCCCTGGTGGCCGTCGAAGCCGGCGATCGCCGTCAGCGTGCCGCCCTCCACCTCCACCACCGGGATGCGCAGGCTGGTGGCGTGCAGGACCAGCTTCTCGAGGGCCAGGCGGCGATGCGGCACGACCAGCAGTCGCCGTGCCTCGCGGCGGGCGACGAACGCCTCCTCGACCGGGCGCCGCCCGGCGACCAGCTCCTCACCCTCGGCTAGCGCGAGCGACGGATCCTGGATCCCGGGCGGCCTGGGGACGAATCGTGGCCCGCGATCTGGACCGCGGCCGAACCCGCGCCCCGGACCCTGGTACGGGTGGCGATCTGGACCGCCCGGCCGGCGCTCGATGGGCGGTCCGGGACGGTGGGGGGCATCCGGCCCGGGGCGGCGCTCGTACGGAGGCCCGGCGACGTTCTCGACTGCACGCAGGACGTCTGACGGCTCCGGCATCGGCTCCGGCATCGGGAGCGACTGGGGCGGCGGAACCACGGGTGGGCGGCGGGTGAAGGGCGGCGGGCCGTCCCGGCGGGGTCCGTACGGTGGGCGCGGGGGACGGGCCTGGTAGCCGTCGCGTCCCGGGTACCGGCCATCGGGCCCACCGGCCGGTCCGGGGCGACGTTCGCGGCGATCGTCGGAAGGCCCGCTCGGCCGCTGGCCGCCCGGGCGCCGTGCCTGGTGGTCCATGGGGCGGTTGCCGCCGCTACGGCTCCCTCCCGGGGGAGCCTCGCCGCCCTCCCACGGGCGGGCCGGCCGGTTGTCCTGATCGCCGTCGCGAAACCCGAACCCATCCCGGTTCGAGGGTCCACGCCCGGAGGGGCCCGGCTGCGGGGCGCCGTACCGTGGTCCGTCCCGGGGCGGCCCGCCGTACCGTGGCCCGTCCGGGCGCCGCCCGGGGCTGCCCGGACCTCCGGGTCTGCGGTCGCGACCGTCCGGTGCGCCGTGCCCGTCCTTGCGGCCCCTGGAATGCCGGTCCCGGTGCGAGCCGTCGTGATCAGGCATTCGACGCCACCACGTGGCGCCAGCGCTGGCCGTCGCGCGTGTCCTCGACGGAGATCCCGTGCCTGAGGAGCTCGTCCCGAAGCCGGTCCGATGCTGCCCAGTCGCGGGCCGCCCGGGCCGCGATCCTGTCGTCGAGCAGGGCGGCGACCAGCGGGTCGACCGCCGAGCCCTCGGGCGCCGCGACACCCAGCACGGCGTCGAGCTGGCGCACCAGGCCCGTGGCTCTGCCGGCGTCAGCCGTCGAAAGGGTGCGGGCATCGAGACGCCGGTTGAGGTCCCGGACGCCATCGAACACGGCCGCCAGCGCCGCCGACACGTTGAGGTCATCGTCGAGGCCCGCCTCGAACCCTGCCCGGATCCGGGACAGCGCAGCCGGCAGGTCCGGGTCGTCCGGGCGGTCCTCCCGGTAGGCGGCGAGGGCGGCCAGGAGCGCGTCGATCCGCTCCACGGCGGCCCCGGCGGCCGCCAGCGACTCGTCCGAGTAGTTGAGCGGCGCGCGGTAGTGCACGGCGAGCAGTGCGTAGCGCAGGGCCCGCGGCGAGACCCCGGCCGCGATCAGGTCGGCGACCCGCTCGATGTTCCCGGTGGATTTGGCCATCTTCTCGCCGTCCATGCGCAGGTGCGCGCAGTGCAGCCAGGTGCCGACGAAGCGCTGCCCCGTGGCGGCCTCGGACTGGGCGATCTCGTCCTCATGGTGGGGGAACACGAGATCCACGCCGCCGGTGTGGATGTCGAAGGATGACCCCAGGTGGGCCATGCTCATCGCGGAGCACTCGATGTGCCAGCCGGGCCGGCCCTGTCCGACCGCGGTGTCCCAGGACGGCTCACCGGGCTTGGGCCCCTTCCACAGCGCGAAGTCGCGGACATCGTCCTTGCCGTACTCGTCGGCCACCACGCGCTCCCCCACCCGCATTGCGGCCGGATCGATGCGGGCAAGCCGGCCGTACGCCGGCCACGAGGCGATCCGGAAGAAGATCGAGCCATCGTCGGTCCGATAGGCGTGGTCCTTCTCGATCAGCGTCGCGATGAGGTCCGCGATCTGCGGAATGTGGTCCGTGGCCCGGGGCAGGACGTCGGGGCGGGTCATCCCCAGCGCATCAACGTCCTCCAGGAATCGCGCCGCGTACCGGTCCGCCAGCTCCCGGTGCGAGATGCCCTCCGCCGCCGCACCCCGGATGATCTTGTCGTCGATGTCGGTGAGGTTCATCGCCCAGGTGACGCGCAGCCCGCGGTAGCGCAGGTAGCGGACAAGGAGGTCCGCGAACAGGAACGAGCGGAAGTTGCCGATGTGGGCCGGTCCGTACACGGTGGGACCGCAGCTGTAGATCCGGACGTGCCCGGGCTCCAGCGGCTCGAGCGGGCGGACCTCCCCGGTGAGGGTGTCCTGGAGGCGGATCGTCATCGCGCCGGCCGCAGGGACACGACGGCACGGGCAGAGATCGAGCGGCCTGCTCCCTCGTCGCCTCCGAGGTTGCCCGTGGACGCCTTGACGTTGACCGCGCGGCGCTCGAGGCCGAGCGCCGCGGCGATCGAATCGCGCATGGCGTCGAGGCGGGAGCCGAGTCTGGGCCGGGCGCCGATGATCACGACGTCCACCGTGGCCGGGACGAACCCCGAGCGGTCGAGGCCGGCGACGACCTCGCGCAGCAGATCCTCGCTCGCGATCCCGCGTGGGGTGCGGGCATCGGCGGGGAACAGGCGACCCAGGTCGCCCAGGCCCGCCGCTCCCAGCAGGGCATCGGCCAGCGCATGGAGCGCCACATCGCCGTCCGAGTGGCCGGCAAGCCTCGGGGCACCCGCAATCTCGATTCCGCCGAGGCGCAGGCCAGTGCCCGGACCGAACGGGTGGCTGTCATGGCCGAACCCGATCCGCAAGGTGGCGGGGGCGAGGGCCTGTTCAACCCGGCGGAGGTCGTCCGGCAGGGTCACCTTGAGGTTCGAGGGTTCGCCGGGGATCGCATGGACAGGGATTTTACAGGCCTCGAGCAGTGCGGCCTCGTCGGTGAACCCGGGCGGGCCATCCGGCGGGAACGTCGACCACGCATCCAGCAGCAGGCCACGCCGGGCTCCCTGGGGCGTTTGCGCCGCCGCGAGCTCCGCACGGTCGACGGTCTCCAGGACGACTCCCTCGTGTACCCGCTTGAGGGTCTCGGCCACCGGGAGCACCGGCAGCGCTGCGCCATGGCGTTCCACGGCCTCGGCGACCGCCGTGACAAGGCCGGCTGAGACGAGCGGGCGGGCGCCGTCATGGACGAGCACGGGGCGGTCGCGCCCGGACGGGTCGACCGCATCGAGCCAGCGCACGCCTGCGGCGACCGACTGCTGGCGCGTGGCCCCGCCCGCGATCACCATCGACACGGCCGGAGGCAGCCACGAGGCGGCGCGCAGCCGCGCGACGCGGTCCGGCGCGGTGACCAGGACCAGGCGCTCGACGCACGTCGCCGCGGCGATCGCGTCGAGGGTCCAGGCGAGCAGCGGCCGACCACCGACCAGCGCCTCGAGCTTGTCCGCTCCGGACATGCGTCGGGACGAGCCCGCCGCAACGACCACGGCGTCCGCGCGGGGGTGCCCGCCGGTCCTGACGGCCACCCTCAGTCGAGGTGGGGCTGGGCGAAGATCATCCGGCCGGCCACCGTCTGGAGCACCCGCGTCACGCTCACGTCCACGTCTCGATCGATAAGGCGGGCTCCGCCTTCGACGACGATCATGGTCCCGTCATCGAGGAAGCCGACGCCCTGGCCGGCCTCCTTGCCCTCCTGGATGACCTTCACGCGCAGCTCCTCGCCGGGCAGGACCGCGGGCTTCACCGCGTTGGCCAGCGAGTTGATGTTCATGACCCGCACGCCCTGCAGCTCGGCGACGCGGTTGAGGTTGAAGTCGTTGGTCAGGACCACGCGGCTCCGCCGCTTGGCAAGCTCGACCAGCTTGGCGTCGACTTCGGCGATGCCGGGGGCATCGTCGTCTACGATCTCGACTGGCGTCCGCGGATCGCGCTGCATGCGGGCAAGGATCTCCAGCCCGCGGCGGCCACGGTTGCGCCTGAGCGTGTCGGACGAGTCGGCGATGTGCTGGAGCTCTTCCAGGACGAACTGGGGCACGACCAGCGTCCCGTGAATGAACCCGGACTCGACGATCTCGGCGACGCGCCCGTCGATCAGGACGCTGGTGTCGACGACGATGTATGGCTCACCCTCCCGGTCGTCCGGCTCGCTGCCCGGCCGGCGGATCAGGCCGGCGCCCTCGGCGGCCGCGATCAGGTCCATCCGCTTGGCCACGGTCAGACCCATCATCCCGAGGCCCAGGAACAGGGAGATCCCCAGCGGCAGCCAGGTGCCCAGCGGACCCTCGATCTGGGCAAGGGGCAGGCTGAGCAGCAGGCCGAGCAGGAGTCCGACGAACAGGCCGAGGACCGCGGCGACGAACTCCGCCGTGGACATGTCCTGGACCTGGCGGATCAGCCAGGTGGCCGGCACGACGGTCAGGTACGGGAGCACGGCGAAACCGACGACCATCCAGGCGATCGTCCAGGCAGCGACGAAGAACCCGGCGTAGTCGACGCCGGTGAACATGCCCGTCCCGGAGACGGCGATCCCGAGCCCGACAAGGGCGCCGAGCGCCGCCCCAAGGACACGGATGGTCCGAATCACGCTGGTCCTCGATGCTGGATGTCGCGCCCGCGCGCGAGATGGGCGCGAGGCCCGCCGAGCCTAGCACGCGGCAGCGCGGCCCCGCAGCGAGCCGTGCGTCCGCGCACTGGGCAGTACCTCCGGGTCAGGTGGATTCCGGCACGCCCCGTCGTGCCGCCCGGCTCACCTGCGCCGGCCACCGGCGGAGGCCCCGATGGACGCGAGCACGGCGTCGGCCAGGGTGCCGACCTCCACGACCTCGATCACCGGGGCACGCGCCGCACCGCGCGCCGGTGCCCGCGGCACCACAGCCCGGGTGAACCCCAATCGGGCCGCCTCGCGCAGCCGGCGATCGAGGCCGCCAACCGAGCGAAGCTCGCCCAGCAGGCCAACCTCGCCGACGGCGACGGTTCCAGGCACCAGGGGCTGGTCCCGCAGCGAGGACGCGAGGGCGAGCGCAAGGGGCAGGTCCAGGCCTGGCTCGGTGACCGACAGCCCGCCGGCCAGGTTGGCGTACACGTCGTGTGCGCCGAGGCCGATCCCGGCACGCCGGCCCAGCACCGCGATCAGCAGCGCGAGCCGGTTGGGATCCACGCCCGATGCCGTCCGCCGGGGCGACGGTGCTGCGGTCGGCGCGACGAGTGCCTGGACCTCCACCAGCAGCGGCCGGGAGCCCTCCAGCACGGGTGCCACCACGCTCCCCGGCGCCGGTGCGTCGTGCTCCGCCAGGAAGGCTCGGGCGGGATCCGCGACCTCCGCAAGCCCTCGCTCTCCCATCTCGAACACGCCGACCTCCTCCGTGGAGCCGAAGCGGTTCTTGGTGGCGCGCAGGATCCGCAGGCCACCGGTCCGATCGCCCTCGATGGAGAGCACCACGTCGACGAGGTGCTCCAGGGTCTTCGGGCCGGCCAGCGTCCCATCCTTGGTCACGTGACCCACCAGGACGACGGGGATGCCCTCCCCTTTGGCGACCTCCATCAGGCGCAGGGTCGCCTCGCGAACCTGGCCGACCGAACCCGGCGGGCCGTCAAGCTCCTCGGAGGCCACCGTCTGCACGGAGTCAACGACCAGCAGGCCCGGCCGGCCCTCCCGGGCCAGGTCCAGGATGCGGCCCACACCCGTCTCGGCGACCACGCGGATGGCGTCCGGGACGGGCCCGCTGGCAAGGCCCAGGCGCGATGCCCGCAGCCGCACCTGGCCGGTCGATTCCTCGCCCGTCGCGTAGAGGACCGTCGCCCCGTCCCGCGCAACTCCCGCCGCCACCTGGAGCAGGAGGGTGGACTTGCCGATCCCCGGCTCGCCGCCCAACAGCACCACCGACCCCGCGACCAGGCCTCCACCCAGGACCCGGTCGAGCTCGCCGATCCCGACGGGCCGGCGGACCTCGGCATCGCCCTCGCCGGCCTGGCTCAGCGGGACCGGGGCCGATCCGGCGGGTGACGGCGTGGTTGACCGGGGGCGCGAGGCATCGCGGACGACGGTTTCGACGAGCGTGTTCCACTCACCACAGGTGCGGCACTGGCCCTCCCAGCGCAACACTGACGCACCGCACGACTGGCAGATGAAGCGGCTCTGGCTACGGGCCACCGGCGGCGCTCGGCCCGATCGTCAGGCTTCGACCGGGGTCTTTGCCTCGGTGACGCTGATCGAGAGACCCTTGCCGTCGGGATCCAGGTCGACCACGATGGCGTCGCCATCCCGGTAGCGGCCCAGGAGCAGGTGCTCGGCGAGCGGGTCCTCGATCAGGTTCTGGATCGTCCTGCGCAGCGGACGGGCACCGTACGCGACGTTGTAGCCCAGCCGGATGATGTGCTCCTTGGCTGCCTGCGTGATCTCGAGCCCCATGCCCTGGGCCTTCAGCTGGTCCCGCACCCGCTTGAGCATGAGGTCCACGATCTTCGCGATCTCCTCCACCGTCAGGCTCCGGAAGACGACCGTCGCATCGATGCGGTTGAGGAACTCCGGGCGGAAGTTCGACTTCAGCTCGGCCTGGACCTTCTCCTTCATCAGGTCGTACGAGGCCGTGGCCCGCGTCTCGACCGTGTCGCCCTGCTGTCGGAACCCGAGACTGGAGTTGGTCTGGATCTTCGCTGCCCCGAGGTTGGAGGTCATGATGATGATCGTGTTCCGGAAGTCCACCCGGCGGCCCTTCGCGTCCGTGAGGTGCCCGTCCTCCATGATCTGGAGCAGGATGTTGAACACCTCGGCGTGGGCCTTCTCGATCTCGTCGAGCAGGATCACGGCGTAGCTCTTGCGGCGCACGGCCTCGGTCAGCTGGCCGCCCTCGTCGAACCCGACGTAGCCTGGCGGCGCGCCGACGAGGCGGCTCACGTTGTGGCGCTCCATGAACTCGCTCATGTCGATCTTGATGAGCGTGTCCTCGGAGCCGAACATGAACTCCGCGAGGGCCTTGGCGAGCTCCGTCTTGCCGACCCCGGTGGGACCGAGGAACACGAACGAGCCGATAGGGCGCTTGGGATCCTTGAGGCCCGCCCGGGCGCGGCGTACCGCACGGGAGACGGTCTCAATCGCCTCCTCCTGCCCGATCAGGCGGCCGTGGAGGACCTCCTCCATCTTGAGCAGCCGCTCCGACTCCTCCTGTGCGATGCGGGTGACCGGGATCCCGGTCCACATCGCGACGACCTGGGCGATCTCCTCGTCGTCCACCTTCGGCGGCTCACCCGAGACGGAGGACTGCCACGCCGCGCGCATCTCGTCGACCTGCTCGCGGGAGCCGGCCTCCGCCTCGCGCAGCGTCGCGGCCTGCTCGTACTCCTGGGCGTTGATGGCCGCGTCCTTCTCCTTCGTGATCCGGTCCAGCTCCTTCTGCGCGGCGCGCAGCTCCGGCGGGGCGGACGAGTGGCGGAGGCGGACGCGGCTCGAGGCCTCGTCGATCAGGTCGATGGCCTTGTCGGGAAGATGGCGGTCCGTGATGTACCGGATCGAGAGGTCGGCGGCCGCGCGGACGGCGTCGTCGGTGATGGTGACCTTGTGGTGCTGCTCGTAGCGCTCCCGGATCCCAAGCAGGATCTCGATCGTCTGCTCGAGCGTGGGCTCCTCGACCATGACCGGCTGGAAGCGCCGCTCCAGGGCCGCGTCCTTCTCGATGTACTTGCGGTACTCGTCGAGCGTCGTGGCCCCGATGCACTGCAGCTCGCCGCGCGAGAGCGGGGGCTTGAGAATGTTCGCCGCGTCGATCGCGCCCTCGGCGGCGCCCGCTCCCACGAGGGTGTGCAGCTCGTCGATGAACAGGATCGCGTCGCTGGTGTTGCGGAGCTCCTCGATGATCTTCTTGAGGCGCTCCTCAAACTCGCCGCGGTACTTCGTGCCGGCGACGAGCGATCCGATGTCCAGGGTCAGGACGCGCTTGTTGAGCAGGATGTCGGGCACGTCGCCGGCCACGATGCGATGGGCCAGCCCCTCCGCGATGGCGGTCTTGCCGACGCCAGGCTCCCCGATCAGGGCCGGGTTGTTCTTGGTCTTGCGGCCCAGGATCTGGATGACCCGCTCGATCTCCTTCTCCCGGCCGATGACCGGATCGAGCTTGTCGGCTCGCGCGGCATCCGTGAGGTTGATACCCAGGGCATCGACGGTCGGCGTCTTGCTCGCCCGCTTCGTCTCCTGGGCGGGTCCGGCCGAGGAGGACTGGGACAGGACGCGGATGACCTCATGGCGGACCTTGTCCAGGTTCACGCCAAGGCTCTCCAGCACGCCAGCCGCGATGCCCTCGCCCTCGCGCACGAGGCCCAGCAGCAGGTGCTCGGTGCCGATGTAGTTGTGGCCCAGGCGGCGGGCTTCGTCGATGGCCAGCTCGATAACGCGCTTGGCCCGCGGCGTGAGCCCCACCTCGCCGACGACGGGCCGGTCCCCGCGGCCGATGATGAACTCCACGGCCGTCCGCACCTTGGCGAGCTCGACGTTCATGTTCTCGAGCACGCGGGCGGCGACGCCCTCGCCCTCGCGGACGAGGCCGAGCAGCAGATGCTCGGTGCCGATGTAGTTGTGGTTGAACCGCTGCGCCTCGTCCTGCGCAAGCGTCAGCACCTTGCGCGCGCGATCCGTGAACTTGTCGAAGCGATCCATCCGGTCGAACTCGTCTCCCTGGTCGCGGAGGCGACCTGACGGCCATCCTAGCACCTGATCCCCGAGGGCAATGCTGGCCTCTCCAGGCGCGCGGCAGCGCCCGGCGCCGTCGCGGCACCCGCCGCGCGGGCGCCTCCCTGACAGCGACTGGATGTGTCCCCGGCTCGATCCGCGTACCGGAATCGAAACGGCCCGCCGGGGACCGGCGGGCCGTGCCTGTGCTCGGTTCGTGGCTGGCGGGAGCAGGCGCTCCCCCGCGTCAGGCCTTCTCGACCTCGGCCTCGAGCGCTTCGGCGGCCTCGACGACGGCTTCGGCCTCGAGTGCTTCGGAGACTGCCTCGGCCTCGACCGCTTCCGCGATCTCGACGATCGCTTCGGCCTCGACCGCCTCCGCGATGGCCTCGACCTCGATGGCCTCAACGGCCTCGACGACGGCTTCGTCCTCGATCGCCTCGGCAACCGCCTCGGCCTCGACGGCCTCGACAGCCTCGATCAGCTCCTCGGCCTCGACAGCCTCGGCCACCGCATCCGCCTGGGCGTCCTCGGCCGCCTCGATGATCTCCTCGGCCTCGACCGCTTCCGCGATTGCCTCTGCCTCGTCAGCCTCGGCGGCCTCGAGCAGGGCCTCGGCCTCCACGGGGTCGGAGACGCCACCGGCCTCGACGGCATCGATGTACTTCTCGGCCTCGACGGCCTTGGCGACCGCATCGGCCTGGGCGTCCTGGGCGGCCTCGATGACCACCTCGGCCTCGTCAGCTTCGACGATGGCCTCGGCTTCGATGTCCTCGATCGCCTCGACGACGGCCTCGGCCTCGATCGCCGTCTCGATGGCATCGGCTTCGGCGTTCTCGGCGGCCGCGACGATCTCCTCGGCCACGACGGCCTCGACGACGGCCTCGGCCTCGATCGCTTCGGCAGCCTCGACGACGGCCTCGGCCTCGATCGCCGTCTCGATGGCATCGGCTTCGGCGTCCTCGGCGGCCGCGATGACCACCTCTGCCTGGGCGACAGCCTCGGCGGCGCCAGGCTCGCCATCACCCGCCTCGGCGGCGGCCAGCTGGCTGCGCACCTGGGCGAAGGCGGCGGCGAGGGTCGTGTCGATCCCGCCTTCCGGCTCCGAATGCGTGTCCGCGGGCGCGTACCCGCGGTCCGGACGCTCTCGGCGCTCGCGCCGTTCGCGGCGCTCGCCGGCCGGAGCCGGCGTCGAGCCGGGCTCGGGCATGGAGCGGACCGGCGGCTCCTCGGCCTGCTTGAGGCTGAGCCCCAGGCGATGACGCTCGGAGTCCAGGCTGATGATCTTGAGCTTGAGGACCTGCCCCTCGTGGACGACGTCGCCCGGATGGGCCACGCGCTGGTGGCTCAGCTCGCTGATGTGGATCAGGCCCTCGAGGCCCTCGCGGACGCGGACGAACGCGCCGAAGTTCACGAGCTTGGTGACGGTGCCGTCGATGACGTCGCCGACCTTGAAGTCCGCGACGGTCGACTCCCACGGATCAGGCTGGAGGCGCCGGATCGACAGGCTGATCCTGCCTCGCTCGTGGTTGATGTCGATGACCTCGGCCTCGACCTCTTCACCGACCTTGTAGCCGGACTCCGGGTTGTTGACCTTGTTCCACGAGAGCTCGCTCTTGTGGACGAGCCCGTCGATGCCACCGAGATCGATGAAGATGCCGAACGGGGCGATCGAGCGCACGCTGCCCGTGACCTTCTGGCCGACCAGCAGGCTGCTGAACAGCTCGTCCCGCTTCTCGCGGCGCTCCTCGTAGAGCGCGACCTTCTCGGACAGGATCAGGCGGTTGGCCTTGCGGTTGACCTCCAGGATCTTGAGCCGCAGCTTGCGGCCGATGTACGGCTGCAGCTTCTCGGCGATCTCCTGGGCGGCGTCCCGCGGCTGCTCGTTCTGCGGCCGGCGCGGGAAGTCCACGATCTGGCTGATCGGCACGAAGCCACGGATCCCGCAGTCGACGATCAGGCCACCCTTGTTGTGGTCGATGACGGGGGCGTCGATGATGGTCCCGGCCTCGAACTGCTCCTGCATCGCGCGCCACTTGCGCTCGAGCCCGGCGCGGCGGAGCGAGAGGACGACATGGCCCTCGGGCGACTCCGGCTGGAGGACGTAGACCAGGACGACGTCGCCGATGTTGAGCTCCGGCTGCGACTCGCCGTGGCGGCCGAAGAGCTCCCGGTTGCTGACCACGCCCTCGGACTTGGCGCCGATGTCGACCAGGATCTCGTCCTTGTCGATCCGGACGACCGTGCCTTCGACTACGTCGCCGTGCTTGAAGCTCTTGATGTCGGTGTCCTGCTCGGCGAGCAGCTCCTCCATCGTCGTGGGCTCAGGACCCGCCGGGCGGACGACCGGCGCCGGTTCGTCGTCCTCCTCCTCGTCCCCGGCGGGCGGCGCGTCTGAGGCGTCGTCCTCGCCGACGGCCTCCGGTGCAGCGGCTTCCGGTGCTGCGGCCTCCGGTGCTGCGGCCTCCGGGGCTGCGGCCTCCGGGGCTGCGGCCTCGGCCGTCTCGGGGGCGGGCTCGTCGGCTGCCTCCGGCGCGGACGTCTCGGGGGATTCGGTGGCGGCGGTCTCGGGGGCGGGCTCGTCGGCGGCGGTGGTCGCCACGACGGTCTCCTCGGACGCCGGAGAATTGCCGGAGGCGACCGCCTCCGGTGCCGGCGCGGTCCCGCCCTGCTGCTCGTCGGTCAAGGTGATCCTGTCTCCTATCGTGGATTTCGCCCCGGAATCACGAACGGCCGCGGAGCGCGCCCCGGGGCCGTCGAGGAGAGGGAATGGATCGTGGTGACGTGGCCGGCGGTCCGCTCCTTCGCGCTCAAACGAGTCCTGGAACGTTGCTCTTCAACTGTCCGTGCCCATGGGCCGGGCGAGTCTAGCACCCCTGTTGCACGGGTACAATCGCCGCCCGTGCCCGAATTGCCCGATCTCGCTGTTGTCGCCGATGCGCTCCATGCCGCGCTCGTCGGCCGCCGGATCACGGACGCGCGGGCCCTGATGCCGCTCGCCATCCGGGGCACGCCCGGTGAGCTGGAGGCGCTCCGCGGCCAGGGGGTCGTGCGCGTCGCGCGCGTGGGCAAGTTTCTCGATGTCGACCTGAATCGCGATCGAATCGTCCTGAACCCGATGCTAACCGGTCGCCTGCAGCTCGCCGGCCACGGCGAGAAGGCGCCCGCGGGGACGGCCGTGGAACTGGTCCTCAGCCCCAGGCGCAGTCGGGACGGTCCGCACGACGCGGCTCCATGGACCGCCGGCGCCGCCTGGGCTCCCGCGGACGAGGCGACGGTGATCCTGCGCTACCGCGATCCCACCCAGATGGGCAAGGTCTACCTGCTCCCGGCCGGCGTGGAGCGGCCGCTCCCCGGTCGCGGCCCGGGCGAGATGGGCCCGGACGCCATGGATCCCAGCCTCACGCTCGAGGCGTGGCGGGAGCGGATACGAAGGCACCCCGGCGAGCTCAAGAGCCTGCTCCGCAACCAGGTGTTCGTGGCAGGGATCGGCAACGCCTACTCCGATGAGATCCTGTTCGCAGCCCGCCTCCTTCCCTTCAGGAAGCGCTCCTCGCTCGCGCCGGAGGAGGTCGACGCCCTCTACGCTGCGATGCGCGAGACGCTGGTCTCGTCCATCGACCTCCTGCGCAGGCGAGTCCCCCCGACGTTTGAGAAGCAGGTCCGCGACCACCTGGCGGTCCACAACCGCGGCGGCCTGCCATGCTTGCGCTGTGGGGGGCGTGTGACCGTCGTGAAGGCCGGTGGGTTCCCGACCGGATTCTGCCGGGGATGCCAGCGCTAGCCGCCCGTCGTCCTGGGCGGACGTTCCCGCTCAGGGAATGATCAGCACCTGCCCCACCCGGATCAGGCTTGCGTCCTTGATCTGGTTGGCCACCTTGAGCTTGCGGACGGTCGTGTTGAACTTCGTCGCGATCGAGCTGAGGCTGTCACCTGACTTCACGACGTAGCGCACCTGCCCCGACGGGCTGGCAGCCGGCGTGGGTGGAGCCGTCGGGGTGGCCGCCGGGGAAGCAGGGGGCAGGGAAGGGGTGGCGCTCGAGGCCGTCGGGGACGGCGAGGCCTTCGACGGCGGCGCTGCAGAAGGCTCGACCAAGCCGGGGGGGGAGACGTCGACCGCCGGAGACCCCTCACCTTGAGTGCTGGGGGCGGGTGTCGAGGTCGGCGCCGGAGCGCCGCCCGCGACCAGCGGCGTCGCGCCCCCTGTCGCCGACGGTGGGGCCGTGCGGGCGATGACCAGGACCAGGAACGCCAGCACCATCAGGCCGATCAGCAGCGCCTGGCCGCCCGCGCGAACGGACCCAGACCCGGAGACGGCACCGCGCGCCGGCTCGACCGCCAGCACGGCGCCCAGCGTCGGCGGCCAGAGGCCATCGGACGCGCCTTCTGGCCGGCCGGACGAGCCTTGCTCGAGCTCGCGGGCGGCCACGAACGTGGCGCAACCGCGGTGCACGTCCTGCGTGCACAGATCCCGCTGCTTGGCGATGGTGAGCGGCGATGCCGGCTGCGTGGCCCCGCAGCGCTGTTCCCGCGCCGGAACCAGCGTGCGCCAGGAGCCATCGCCGGCGAGGAGGTATGGACAGGCCCGGTGGACCACGCTTCCCGGGACGCCGGGACGGGAGACGATCCCGGTTGCACGGACTGTCCCGGGTGCATCGTCAGGCTGCGGATGGATGGCATCGTCGCCCGTGAGCGTCATCACCCTGAGGATAGCGCCATCGCCGGGCCAGGGGTCCAGGGACGCCCGGGAGACCCCGGGGCGCGACCGCCTTAAATGCAACAATCCCGGCGACGACCTATTTTCCCGAAAGGCTGCCCTCTCAGTATCTTCGGCGCTGGAGAGCTTAACTTCCGTGTTCGGGATGGGAACGGGTGTGGCCTCTCCGCTAGAGTCACCGGGATCGTATGCATCTGGTAGATGACGGCAAGCGACCTGCGTCGCAACTGCGACGAGGGCGCCATCGATCGAGGATCACGATCGCCTTGGAGACCCCGACCTCCCGGCACGCTGACCCCTGGTCAGGTGCTGGTATAGAGGTCAAGCCCTCGACCATTAGTACGGCTCAGCTTCATCCGTCACCGGACTTCCACATGCCGCCTATCAAACAGATGGTCTCTCTGCGGTCTTACCCGGTTAACCCGGTGGGGAACCTAATCTTGAGGCGAGCTTCGCACTTAGATGCTTTCAGCGCTTATCCCAACCGAACATAGCTACCCAGCGATGCCCCTGGCGGGACAACTGGCACACCAGCGGTTCGTCCACTCCGGTCCTCTCGTACTAGGAGCAGCTCCTCTCAAGTTCCCTGCGCCCACGCTGGATAGAGACCGAACTGTCTCACGACGTTCTGAACCCAGCTCGCGTGCGGCTTTAATCGGCGAACAGCCGAACCCTTGGGACGTACTTCCGCCCCAGGATGCCACGAGCCGACATCGAGGTGCCAAACGGTGCCGTCGATGTGAACTCTTGGGCACCATCAGCCTGTTATCCCCGGGGTAGCTTTTATCCGTTGAGTGATACCCCTTCCACTCGGAGGTACCAGATCACTAAGCCCGACTTTCGTCTCTGCTCCACTTGTAGGTGTCGCAGTCAAGCTCCCTTATGCCTTTGCACTCTACGGCTGGTTTCCATTCAGCCTGAGGGAACCTTTGGGCGCCTCCGTTACACTTTAGGAGGCGACCGCCCCAGTCAAACTGCCCGCCTGACACTGTTCCGCGCCCGGCTTACGGGTCGCGGTTAGAACCGAAATCCAACCAGGGTGGTATTTCAACGTTGGCTCCACCGAGGCTAGCGCCCCAGCTTCTCAGCCTCCCACCTATCCTACACAAACTGAATCCCAATCCAATGTCAGGGTGCAGTAAAGCTCCACGGGGTCTTTTTGCCCTAGCGCGGGTAACCTGCATCTTCACAGGTATTTCAATTTCGCCGAGTCCCTCGTTGAGACAGCGCCCAGACCGTTACGCCATTCGTGCGGGTCGGAACTTACCCGACAAGGAATTTCGCTACCTTAGGACCGTTATAGTTACGGCCGCCGTTTACCGGGGCTTCGATTTCAGAGCTTGCACCCCTCCTCTTAACCTTCCGGCACTGGGCAGGCGTCAGCCCCTATACGTCAGCTTTCGCTTTCGCAGAGACCTGTGTTTTTGCTAAACAGTCGCCTGGGCCATTTCACTGCGGCTTCGATCAACCACTGCAAGCAGCAGTTGCGAAGCGCCCCTTCTCCCGAAGTTACGGGGCCATTTTGCCGAGTTCCTTAACGAGGGTTCTCCCGATCGCCTTGGTATTCTCTACCCGCCTACCTGTGTCGGATTGCGGTACGGGCACCTGGAATCTCGCTAGACACTTTTCTCGCCGGATCGGCTCACTCGAATTGGGCTAATGCCCTTTCATTCGCTGCTCGGGGTTGAAATGAGGAAACGGATTTGCCTGTCTCCTCCCCCTACCGGCTTAGACGCGTATAGCCAAAACGCGCTCGAACTACCGTTCCGTGTCATGCCCTTGCTCTCACCCTGGCTCAGATCCTGGCTTCGACCGGCTGTGCCGGCCATCCACCAGGTTCCTACCCCGGGGCGACACCTTGCGGTGCAAACGATTCTTTGGTGGTTCCGGAATATCAACCGGATGTCCATCGCCTACGACGTTCGTCCTCGGCTTAGGCCCGACTAACCCTGAGCGGACGAGCCTTCCTCAGGAAACCTTAGGCTTACGGCGTGTGGGATTCTCACCCACATCTCGCTACTCATGCCGACATTCGCACTTCCGCACGCTCCAGCCGTCCTCACGGTCGACCTTCTCAGCAGAGCGGAACGCTCCCCTACCACTCGCCTTGCGGCAAGTCCGTAGCTTCGGTGCCATGCTTGAGCCCCGTTGAATTTTCGGCGCGGATCCACTTGACCAGTGAGCTGTTACGCACTCTTTCAATGGTGGCTGCTTCTGAGCCAACATCCTGGTTGTCTATGCGAATCCACATCCTTTACCACTTAGCATGGACTTAGGGACCTTAGCTGACGGTCCGGGCTGTTTCCCTTTTGACCACGAAGCTTAGCCCTCGCAGTCTGACTCCCAGGCTCTGGAATTGCGGGATTCGGAGTTTGGTTGGGGTTGGTAAGCGGGAAGCCCCCTAGCCCATCCAGTGCTCTACCCCCGCAATTAAACGCCTGAGGCTAGCCCTAAAGCTATTTCGGGGAGAACCAGCTATCTCCGAGTTCGATTGGCATTTCACCTCTAGCCACAGGTCATCCCCCAGCTTTTCAACGCTGGTGGGTTCGGTCCTCCACGAGACATTACTCTCGCTTCAACCTGCCCATGGCTAGGTCACTCGGTTTCGGGTCTACTGAATGCGACTCGCGCCCTATTCAGACTCGCTTTCGCTCCGGCTACGTCCTTCTCGGACTTAACCTTGCCACATCCAAGTAACTCGTCGGCTCATTCTTCAAAAGGCACGCCATCAGGCTACCGGCTTTGACACCGGCAACACCCTTTGACTGCTTGTGGGCACGTGGTTTCAGGTACTATTTCACTCCCCTTCCGGGGTGCTTTTCACCTTTCCCTCACGGTACTCGTTCGCTATCGGTCGCCAAGAGTATTTAGCGTTAGACGGTGGTCCGCCCAGGTTCCCACATGAGAGACCTTCCACGTGGTACTCAGGTGGCCGATCCAGAGGCCGGCTCGCTTTCGCCTACGGGGCTATCACCCGCTCTGGCCCACCCTTCCAGGTGAGTTCGACTAGCGACCGGTTTTGTAACTCTGCAGGGTCCCGGCAGGGTCCCAATGTTCGGCTCCTACAACCCCAGTTCAGAAACGGCTGCCGCCTATCGCGCTGAACTGGTTTGCGCTATTCCCGTTTCGCTCGCCACTACTCAGGGAATGATCTCTTTTCCTCCAGCTACTGAGATGTTTCAGTTCGCTGGCTTACCTCCTCATGGCCTATATATTCAGCCATGGGTGACTGGGCATGACCCCAGCCGGGTTTCCCCATTCGGACATCCTCGGATCAACGTCTGCTCGCGACTCCCCGGGGCTTAACGCAGCCTGCCACGTCCTTCATCGGCTCTTGGCGCCAAGGCATCCACCCCGTGCCCTGTGTAGCTTGACCTCCGCCAGCATCTGACCGGGTGGTCAGTGCGGGACGGGATCGTGATCGGGGTTCTCCTTGATTTCACGGCGAAATCATGATCCCAGAACACCTTTCGACCTTCCGGCCGACAGGCGTCTTGATCTTCTTTACTGCCGTCATCTATCCAGTTGTTAAGGTGCACCGCCGAAGCGGTCCGGCGTCAGGAGCCAGGCTCCAGGTCGCCCCAGCGATCCGCTGGTCGGTGGGCTTGCTGCCAAGCGCACGGATCAGGGGATGGTGGTCGTGGATCCGGACGTGAGTCGACGGTTCGAGGACCTGCCTGCGAACCGTCGTCCTTCGCGGTGTTGGATCCGGGATCTCGGGTGGACCCGAGCTATTCGTGATGTTGTGTTGCCGGCCGAGAGGTGGTGGAGACGAGGAGACTCGAACTCCTGACCCTCTCCTTGCAAAGGAGATGCTCTGCCAGCTGAGCTACGTCCCCGTGACACGTGGTCGGCGGGAAGTGGTGGGCGCACCTGGACTCGAACCAGGGACCTCGGCCTTATCAGGGCCGCGCTCTAACCAGCTGAGCTATGCGCCCTGACTGCCGGTATCACCGGTCTGGCACGGTGGCCGCACCGTAACCCTTGAAGAGTGGTAGGAACAGGGCCGACTGATCGTGCCCGGTTACGGTGTCTCACCATGTCGCTGATCGATCTCCGGCTTGCGCCGGCGCACCCCACATGGCTAGAGATGCGAACGATCGGGCGATCAACCTGGGAGCCATCAACGCCAGGACCTCACCGTAAGGGTCCTGACTCGGATCTCCCTAGAAAGGAGGTGATCCAGCCGCACCTTCCGGTACGGCTACCTTGTTACGACTTCGTCCCAATCACCGACCCCACCTTCGACGGCTGCCTCCCTTGCGGGTTGGCCCACCGGCTTCGGGTGTTGCCAGCTTTCATGACGTGACGGGCGGTGTGTACAAGCCCCGGGAACATATTCACCGCCGTATGCTGACCGGCGGTTACTAGCAACTCCGGCTTCATGCAGGCGAGTTGCAGCCTACAATCCGAACTGAGACCGGCTTTAAGGGATTTGCTCCACCTCGCGGTTTCGCCGCCCGTTGTACCGGCCATTGTAGCGTGGGTGTAGCCCAAGACGTAAGGGCCATGCTGACTTGACGTCATCCCCGCCTTCCTCCGAGTTTCTCTCGGCAGTCTCGTGTGAGTGATACAACACACGATAGGGGTTGCGCTCGTTGCGGGACTTAACCCAACATCTCACGACACGAGCTGACGACAGCCATGCAACACCTGTGGCCAGGCCCCTTGCGGGGCGCCGGCGTTTCCGCCGGATTCCTGGTCATGTCAAGCCTTGGTAAGGTTCTTCGCGTTGCATCGAATTAAACCCCACGCTCCGCTGCTTGTGCGGGGCCCCGTCAATTCCTTTGAGTTTTAGCCTTGCGGCCGTACTCCCCAGGCGGGACACTTAATGCGTTAGCTTCGGCACTGGTGGGGTTGATACCACCAACACCTAGTGTCCATCGTTTACGGCTAGGACTACCGGGGTATCTAATCCCGTTTGCTCCCCTAGCTTTCGCGCCTCAGCGTCAAGAACAGGCCAGGAAGCCGCCTTCGCCACTGGTGTTCCTCCCGATATCTACGCATTTCACCACTACACCGGGAATTCCGCTTCCCTCTCCTGCCTTCGAGTCGATCAGTATCGAATGACCCTCCCCAGTTGAGCCGGGGGCTTTCACACTCGACTTGAACGACCGCCTGCGCGCTCTTTACGCCCAGTAAATCCGGACAACGCTTGTCACCTACGTATTACCGCGGCTGCTGGCACGTAGTTAGCCGTGACTTATTCTTCAGGTACCGTCATTATCGTCCCTGGAAAAAGAGGTTTACAACCCGAAGGCCTTCATCCCTCACGCGGCGTTGCTGCTTCAGGGTTTCCCCCATTGAGCAAAATTCCCGACTGCTGCCTCCCGTAGGAGTCTGGGCCGTGTCTCAGTCCCAGTCTGGGTGATCGTCCTCTCAGACCACCTACCGATCGTCGCCTTGGTGAGCCGTTACCCCACCAACGAGCTAATCGGACGCAGGCCCCTCCCGAAGCGCCTCGCGGCTTTGATGACGCAAACGAAAGCGTCGCCACATGCGGTATTAGCCACCCTTTCGGGCAGTTATCCCCCACTTCGGGGCAGGTCACCTACGCGTTACTCAGCCGTTCGCCACTAACGAGCAAGCTCGTTCGTTCGACTTGCATGTCTCATGCACGCCGCCAGCGTTTATCCTGAGCCAGGATCAAACTCTCCGCGAAAACTCGATCTTGCGATCGAGTCAAATCTCATAGAGCTTGGTCCAGGCACGTTCTCGTGCTGAAGTTCCTACCACTCTTCAATTGTTAAGGTGCGGCGCCCGGCCAGTACCGCCCGGAGCGCGGACTGTCCAGTTTGGCGCAGTTCGCCCCCCGTGTCAAACAGGGGTTCTGGGTGGTCCCCCGCTTGGCGGGAGGCCGGCGAGCCTCGGGCTCGTGAGGCGCGAGGACGGATGTTAGGGTGGGTCGACGGGCCTGTCAAACGCCTCCTTCCGGCCTCGCCAGCGGCCTGCCTTCGACCTCTTCCGGGAGTCAGATCGGGCTCTCCTCCACGAGGAGGATGAAGGCCGCACCGCTGAGCCAGGACAGCAGGGCGAGGGGCACGGAGCCTTCCGCTCCGAAGATTCCGACGGCAAACAGCCAGATGACTGCCGCGAGGAGCGCGGCAGCCAGCGCCTTCCCGAACCGCAGCAGGATTTCGAAGATGAGCTCGCGCATCAGAGGGCCCTCCGTCCCTGGAAGGAGCGGATCAGCGTGACGTCGTCCGCGTATTCGAGATCTCCGCCCACGGGCAGGCCGCGGGCGATGCGGGTGACCGACCCGACGCGTCCCTCCAGGCGCTCGCCCAGGTACATCGCGGTCGCCTCGCCCTCGAGGGTCGGGTTGGTGGCGATGATGACCTCCTCGATCCGGTTGCCCGCGATCGCGGCCTCGTCCACCCGGACCAGGAGCTCGCGCACCTTGAGGCGCTCGGGCCCGATGCCATCGATGGGGCTGATCGCCCCGTGCAGCACGTGGTACCGGCCCCGGATCTCCCCGGTCCGCTCGATCGCCAGCACGTCCAGTGGCTCCTCCACCACGCACAGCTGGTCGTCGGCGCGACCCGGATCCCGGCAGATCGGGCACAGCGCTGCGTCGCTGATGTTGAAGCAGCGCTCGCAGAACACCACCTCGTCGCGGA
The DNA here is from genome assembly GCA_963788375.1 of uncultured Chloroflexia bacterium. GTDB lineage: Bacteria > Chloroflexota > Limnocylindria > Limnocylindrales > CSP1-4 > CAIXZV01. The sequence continues at coordinate 1,215,782 of CAWBGT010000027.1, read as the reverse complement.
CGGCGATCAGGGCACGGGCGAGGGCTCGCGCTTCGGCGTCGGGTGCCCGGAGCAGGTGGTAGGTGAGCCGCTGGGCCGTCTTGGGGCCGATCCCGGGGAGGCGCGCGAACGCCTCGATCAGCCGCGCGACGGGCTCGATGACCGCGCTTGCCACTGGCGGGCGATCAGCCGATGCCGGGGATGCGCAGGCCGGCGGTGACTGCGCCCATCTTCTGTTCCGCGAGCTCCTGCGACGCCTTGAGGGCGTCGTTGACGGCGGCCATGACGAGGTCCTGGAGCATCTCGACATCGCCAGGGTCCACCGCTGACGGATCGATCGCGAGCTCGACCAGCTCCTGCTTTCCGGTGACCGTCGCCTTGACCGCGCCGCCGCCTGCCGAACCTTCGACCGTCGCGGTCTGGAGCTCCTCCTGGACGCGCGCCATGTCCTGCTGCATCTGCATCGCCATGCGCTGCAGGTTGCCCATGCCCATGCTGGTTCCCTCCCGTGCTGTGGTGGATGGTGCGTCTCACCCAGTCTCGCCCATGCGCCACCAGCATGCACGGACTGGTAGCGGGATCAGGTGATGTCGGGCACGTCGAGGCGATCGTCCGCGAAGATCCGATGCGCCTCGGACAAGATGTGGGCGGCCTCCTGGTCCGCGGGCAGGGGCGGCAGCAACTCCAGGTTGCTCACCACGCACCGGATCCCGACAGGGTGGCCCAGGAACCGCTCGAAGTAGGGCTCGAACTGCGCCCTCTTGCCGTCGGCGACGTCCCGCATGAACGATTTCTCTTCGGGGAACCCGAGGGTGATGACATTTCCGTCTACGGCGACGGGGCGGCACTCCTTGATGATCGCCTTGAGCGACGGGCGGGCGCTGACGGCCGCCAGGACCTCGGCCCAGCCGTGGCGAAGCCGGTCGAGGTCGCCGTCGGGCTCCATGTCCGAAGCGGATGACGGCGCCAGGGCGGCCGTGTCAGGCGTGGGCTCGGGCGTGGCCGACTCCGGTGGCGCCACGGGCGTCGCTGCGTCGGGCCCGCGTGTCGACGCGTCCGCGCGTGCCGGCTCGCGCGCGGAAGGCGGTTTCCCTGCAGGCGGATCGCTCAGGCTCCTCGTCCCGGGTGGCCGTTGGCGCCGACGAGGAGGCGGGCGCGGCGACCGTCCGGCGGGACGGGCCCTCCGCCACCGCGAGCAAGACGGGTGACGGGATCGGGGGCTCCAGCAGCGCCAGCTCCAGCTGCAGGCGGAGCCCGCCCGGGCCCAGGCGGGTGGGATCGATGGAGGAGAGCCGCCTCGCAGCCGCGGCGTCGGCGTGGTTGGCGGGGTCACCCGCGGCCAGGCCTGCGATGAGCCGGCCCCTCAGAGCGTCCACGACCTGGTCGAGGAGGACCCGCAGGTCCCGGCCCCGTTCCTCCAGCCGGTCGAGCAGGGCGAACCCAGCGGCCGCGTTGCCGGTGGTGAGGGCGTCGACAAAACCGCCCACCATCTCGGCGTCCGCGAGGCCGAGGAGGTCGCGGACGGCCTCCGCCTCGATCCGGCCGCCGGTGGACGACAGCAGCTGGTCCAGGATCGACTCGGCGTCGCGCATGCCGCCCGCTGCCAGCCCCGCGATGATGCGGACCGCCTCCGGGTCCGCCTCGCGGTCGTCGGCAGCCAGAATCCTGTCCAGCTTCCCGGTGATCTCCGGGACGGTGAGCCGCCGGACATCGAACCGCTGGAGCCGCGAGAGGATCGCCGGCGGAAAGCCCTGGGGGTGGGTGGAGGCGAACATGAACGTCACGAAGTCGGGCGGTTCCTCGAGCGACTTGAGGAGCGCGTTCCAGGCGTCCTTCGTGATCTGGTGCGCCTCGTCGAGGATGTAGACCTTGCGCCTGAGGTCCGTGGGCGCGTAGTTGAGGCGCTCCCGGAGCTCGCGGATCGCGTCGATCCCGCGGTTGGAGGCGGCGTCGATCTCGACCAGGTCAAGGGCGCGGCCTTCGCGGATCGCCGCGCACGACGGACAGGTGTCGCAGGGGTCCGCACCCGCCTGCAGGTTCTCGCAGTTGATCGCCTTCGCGAGGATGCGGGCGAGTGAGGTCTTGCCGGTACCGCGCGGTCCCGTGAACAGGATCGCGTGCGCGACCTGGTCGGTCGCCACCGCGTTGCGGAGCGTGGCGACCACCGCCTCCTGGCCGACGATCTCTGAGAACGTCTGCGCGCGCCAGCGGCGGTAGAGGGCCTGGTGGGGCGTCCCTGTGGTCAACGGCGCTCCTGTTGGGGGGCGTGGCGCGACGATGTGCAAAGTGCCGTGCACCCTCCGTCGATCCGGACGCTCCCGCGCCCACCGGTGAACGCGGCTCGGACCAGGCCGTTCCGCGGCACCCGGCGAGCTTCGCTGAGTGCTGCTTCCTTCCGGACCTGACACGGTTCGCGAGTCGCCGCTGCGCGGGACCCGGTCCTCAACGTCGCGAACGCCGTCGGCTCTCGAGAACGCCGACCTCGGGAGGGAATTCAGCCCTGCTGGAGCGGATTGCAGGTACAGGGCACCGCTAGTTCCCCGCCTAGCACGGCCGGGCGATGATAGCAGGGGCCGGGCGGAGGGCCGCCTCGCGGCACGTCCCCGGGCGGACGCTGCCCGGCGGGCCGGGTGGACTGGCGGAGAGGGCGGGATTTGAACCCGCGATGGGTTGCCCCATACCGCATTTCCAGTGCGGCGCCCTAGGCCACTAGGCGACCTCTCCACGCGGGAGCATAGCAAGACCCGACGAGGTGTCTCGTCGGGTCGTCATCAGGTCTGGTGGCGGAGAGGGTGGGATTCGAACCCACGCTGCTTGCGCAGACCGCTTTTCGAGAGCGGCACCATCAACCACTCGGACACCTCTCCGTCGCGAAGGATAGCAAAGGCGCCCCGAGGCGCCCACGGATCGAATGAGGCGCCGTCCGAACCGGCTCAGGCCCCGGATGCCGCCCCGTCCAGCTCGCCCATGAGCTCCTCCGCCTCGGCTCGGCGGATCCCGGACACGACGTCGAGACGCCGGCCGAGCCGGTCGTCGTCGGCCAGCCCGATGACGGTGCCCGCGGCACCGCAGACGGGGTTGGGTGCCGCGTACACGAGTGCCGCGGCCTCGGACTCGAGCATCGCGCCCACGCACATCGGGCAGGGCTCGATGGTGGTGAAGATCGTCACGTCGGCGAGGGTCGGAGTGCCCAGCTTGCGGGCCGCCTCACGCAGGGCCGCGAGGACCGCATGGGCAGTGGGGTCGGCGCTCTCGGCGACCCGGTTCGAGCCCCGCGCCACCATCGCGTCGTTCATGACGGCGACGGCGCCAACGGGCGGCGCCCCGCGCGCGGCGGCCTGGCGTGCCTCGGCCAGTGCCTCGCCCATGAACAGCTCGTAGTTCATGGTGGCGATCATAGCGACCGGCCTCCGGGTTAGGATTGCGGGTGTACCGCGCCGCGTCTCCGGCGTACCACGTGCCCGGATTCCAGCGCGCACACCGCGCGCCGCCGGCGCCTTCGACCATCACCCCGGAAGCATCACGTCCGGGACCCAGCGGAGTCCCCAATGGCTGCACCTCGGAGAATCGGCATCCTCACCGGCGGCGGCGACGTCCCCGGCCTCAACTCGGTCATCAAGAGCGTCGTCTACCGGGCGACCGACCTCGGCTACGAGGTCGTGGGCATCCGGCGCGGCTGGGAGGGCCTGACCCACCAGCGCCGGTCGGCCGAGCTGGATCCGCAGTACGTGCGGGTGCTCGACCGCAACAACACGAGGACGATCGACCGGACCGGCGGCACCATCCTGCACTCCTCGCGCACCAACCCGCGCAAGATGCGCACCGCCGCCCTGCCGGCATGGCTCGACCCGAAGTCCATCGCGAACAAGCAGACCTCGGACGGCGTCTACGACCTCACCGACCACGTCCTGGACACGATCGCCCACCTCGGCCTCACCAACCTCGTGACCATCGGTGGGGACGACACCCTGTCCTTCTCGTCGGTCCTCTACGAGCGGGGCCTGCCGCTGGTCGCCATCCCGAAGACCATGGACAACGACGTCAACGGGACCGAGTACTGCATCGGGTTCTCGTCGGCGATCACGCGGGCCAAGGAGGTCCTCAACCGCCAGCGCACGACGCTCGGATCCCACGAGCGGATTGGCGTGTTCCGCATTTTCGGTCGCGACGCCGGCTTCACCGCCCTGTACACGGCCTACGTGACGTCCACGCGCTGCGTGATCCCCGAGTTCCCCTATGACGTGAAGGCCCTGGCCGAGATCGTCAAGGAGGACCACCGCAACAACCCCAGCCGCTACGCGATCGTGATCACCGCCGAGGGTGCGATCTGGAACGGTGTCGAGCTCGGTGATGTCGGCGAGGCGGACGCGTTCGGACACCGCCACAAGATGAACGTGGGCGAGGTGCTGGCGTCGGAGCTCAAGGCCCTGACCGGCATCGAGGCGGTCGCGTCGGACCTGACCTACGACCTGCGCTCCGGCGAGCCCGACATGCTCGACTCGATGGTCGCGACGACGTTCGCGAATGCCGCCATGGACCTCATCCGCGACGGCATCGGCGGGCGCATGGTCGCCATCCGCGATGGCAAGTACTCGCACGTGTCCCTCGCCGAGACGGCCAAGCCGCCGCGCCGGGTCCAGCTGGCCGCGTACGACACGGCCCGGTTCCGCCCGAAGTACGCGGACCGCCTGGGCGACCCCCTGCTCCTGACCCCGTCGCTGGGACCGGTCGAGAGCTGACCCCGGGGTCCTCCGCGGACCTCTCGTCACGCGCAGGCTTCACGGGCTGCCCGTCGCGCTACCCCTCGAGACCCGACAGCGAGCGGATCGACCGGGCGAGGTTCGACATGTCCTCGTCGCCGTGGCCGCGGGCGACGAGGCCGGCCTCCAGCTGGGCCGCCAGCGCGGACACGGGCAGGGCGACCCCCAGGGACCGGGCCAGGTCGAGCGCGATCGCCAGGTCCTTGAGGTGGAGCGACGTGCGGAACCCAAGCGGATAGTCGTTGGCGATCATCTTGGCGCTGCGGTTCTCCAGGATCCAGCTCTTGGCCACGCCGCCGCCCAGCGCCGTCGCAACCGTCGCCGGGTCCAGGCCGGCCTTCATCGCGAGCACCATGCCCTCGGCGACCCCGAGGTAGACGCCCGCGATCACGACCTGGTTGACGGCCTTCACGGCCTGGCCCGAACCCGCAGGCCCGAAGTGGGTGATCGTCTTGCCCATGGCGGCCAGGACCGGGTGAGCCCGTTTGACCGCTTGATCCTCGCCACCCACGAAGATGGTGAGGGTCCCCAGCTTGGCGCCCTCCGACCCGCCCGAGACCGGCGCGTCCACGAAGGCGATGCCGGCGTCTGCGAGCCGGCCGGCGAAGCCCACCGTGGCCGATGGCGAGATCGTCGAGCAGTCGATCACGAGGCCGCCCGAGGCGAGGCCCGTCGCGACGCCATCGGCGCCGAACAGGACGGACTCGACGTCGGGCGTGTCCGAGACGCAGCACACCACCACGTCGGCGGCTGCAGCGGCCGCAGCGGGCGTCGAGGCCTCACTGGCCCCGAGCTCCAGCAGCGCGGTGGCCCGACCTGGCGTCCTGTTCCAGACGGTGAGCTCGAAGCCGGCACGGCGCAGGTTGGCGGCCATCGCCGCGCCCATGGTGCCCAGCCCAACAAACGCGATGCGCTCCACGAGAACCTCCTCTTCAGGATGCTGAGGGTACCCGTCGCGCGGGCGACCATGCGCGTACCATCCGGACGTGGACACGCTGGGTCTGGATCGACGGCGGCTGGGCACCGGGATGCTGGCGTTCGGGCTGGCCGGGGTGCTGATGGCCGGCATCGTCGCCGCGGCGCTCATCGGCGGCGCGGTGGCGGCGCGCAACCTTGACGACCGGCTGATGGCCGACCAGGCGAAGATCGCCGCCTCCCTGACCCGTCTCGCCGCGACCATGGAGTCGCTTGCGATCACGACCGAGAACGGCGGCACGACGCTCAGGACGTCCAGCCAGACCCTTGCGGATGCCAGGGACGCCATCAATGTCGCCACGGACACCTCGCTCGCCCTGGCCGGCGCGCTCAACATCGACATCCTCGGCAGGCAGCCGTTCGCCGGAGCGTCCTCCAAGCTGGCGGACCTCGCCGGGACGCTCAAGACCTTCGAGGGAGATGCCGAGGCCCTTGCCATCAGCCTCGACCAGAACGCCGATGACGCAACCGCGATGGCCGAGCAGATCCGGCAGATGACGACCCAGGTCAACGAGCTGGCGGTGCGCGTCAATGGGTTCGACCGGATCGGCGAGATCGTCGGACTGGTGCTGGGCGGGATCGTGCTGGGCGGGCTGCTCACCGCATGGATCGCCGTGGGGGCAGCGTTCTGCGCCTGGGCGGGCTGGCGGCTGCGCAGGGTGCCCGCGGCAGGCGAAGCAGACGCGCCGGAGGCCTAGCCGGCTCCGGGTTGCGTGGCGTCCGACCGCGGCGCCGAAGCGGGCCTGGCCCCGAGCGATGCGGCGGTCACCTCGACGCCCGCGAGGGCCGGGAGGATGACATCGTCGACGAGCCGCCTTGTCGCGCCACCCTCGGTGACATCAAAGGACGCTGCGGCGAACGCCCTCACCCGCTCGAGGTCGAACGCGTTCGCGCGGATCACGGCCGCCAGGTCCTCCGTGGTGTCGACGATGGGACCCGGTGCCTCGGCACGGAAGTCGAAGTAGAAGCCGCGTTCCTCGACATAGGCGCCATCGTCGGGGGCGAGGAACGCGATCGGGCGTCCCAGCAGCGCGAACTCGTAGATCACGCTGGAGTAGTCCGTCACCAGGACGTCGCTCACGAGCATCAGCTCGTTGACGTCGGGGTCGGCCGAGGCGTCGATCGCGAACTGCGCGAGCTCGGGTGGGATGGTCACGGCGTCGCGGACGAACGGGTGCAGCTTGAGCAGGAGGACGTGATCCGCGCCCAGCATCCGGTGCATGACCTCGAGGTCCATGAGGTCCGCGTAGCGTGCCTTGCCCACCGTCTCGCCCCGGAACGTTGGGGCGTACAGGATCACGCGGCGGCCGGCCGGCAGCGGGTACGTTGCCCGGACCCGGGCCTCGGCACGTGTCCTCCGCTCCGGATCGCTGAACAGGTCGGTGCGCGGCACCCCGATCCGCGAGGTGAAGATGTCCAGGGGTTGGCCGAAGGCCTCGGCGTAATGCGGCGCGATGGACATCGACGAGACGAGCGCCACGCTGTAGTTGGAGTGGATCCTGACCTTGGCCACGAAGTCGTCATCGACCCCGAAGGCCTTGTCCAGCACGGAGAACCCGAACTTCTTGAACGCCCCCGCCGCATGCCAGACCTGCACGCGGGTCGTCCCCCTGCGGGGCTTGATGACGTACATCGGGAAGAAGTAGTCGTCCACCACCGTCACCCGCGACGAGGCCAGGTAGTAGCCGGCAAGGAAGGTGCTCCAGATGCGCGAGAGCCGCGGCACCCGGCCGCCCCGCCGCAGCGTCAGCGTCACCACCGACAGATCCCGATCGGTGGCCACGTTTCCCACGAGCTCCTCGTGGATGAAGCGCAGGTTGCCGGTCAACGCCGGCGTGTGCGACGTGGCCAGGACCACCCTCGGGCGCACGGGACCAAGGCGTCCAAACGTGAAGCCCAGCCGGGTCAGGGACGTGCGCGCGACGCGGCGGCGGCTCACGGGCAGCGGTGCGACAACATCTGGCGCATGGTACCTAGGACGCCGCGATCCGGGCGTGGAGGCTACCCTGTCCGGGACACGACGCCCAGCTCGCCGGAGGCCGCTTCGTCCTATGCAGATCCACGCCATCGTCCTCGCCGGTGGCGACGGCAACCGGTTCGGCGGCGAGCTGCCCAAGCAGTTCGTCCGGCTCGCGGGTGACCCGATCCTGCTGCGCACCCTGCGCCGGCTGGCCGGGGCGCGGATCGAACGGCTGGTCGTGGTCTCCCACCCGGCCTGGATCGAGGAGACCCGCCGTCTCATCGGGGACGCCGGCCTGACAATGGACGTGGTGGTGGTCGCGGGTGGCGCGACTCGCAACGAGAGCACGCGCAACGGCCTCGACGCCCTGGGCGGGGCGGACGACGACGTGGTCCTGGTCCATGACGCCGTGCGACCGCTGCTCCCTCTCGAGGTGATCCAGCGCGCGATCGAGCCCATCATCTCGGGCCGGGCCGACGCGACGGACACCGTGATCCCGAGCGCCGACACGCTGGTGATCGTCGACGGCGAGGACGTGGTGGAGATCCCGGATCGCGGGCGCTACCGCAGGGGCCAGACGCCGCAGACGTTCCTGGTCGGCGTGCTGAAGCGCGCCTACGCCGCCGCCGGGCAGGCCGGGGACCTGGGCGCCACCGACGACTGCAGCCTCGTGCTGCGCTATGTGCCCGACGCCAGGATGGTCGCGGTGGCCGGCGACGAGATCAACATGAAGGTCACCACCCGGATCGACATGGTCATGGCGGACCGTATGCTCCAGATGTCGATCCTCGTGCCGGGCCCCGACCCGACGCCAACCAGCACGCTGGCCGGTGCCCGGATCCTCGTCGTCGGGGGGACCAACGGCATCGGGCGCGCGATCGCGGACCTCGCGGCAGAGCAGGGGGGCCGCGCCGAGGTGGTCGGGTCGTCGATGGGCCTGGACGTGCGCGACTACGCCGCGGTCGAGGCCAGCGTCAGGGCAGCCGCGGAGCGCCTCGGCGGACTGGACCATGTCGTCTGCACGGCAGGCGTCCTGCGCATCGGACCACTGGCGGAGACCGAGCCCGCCTCATTTGCCGAGGTGATCGACGTCAACCTCACCGGCAGCCTCAATGTCGCACGCGCCGCCCACCCGTACCTGCGGGACAGCCGCGGCTCGGTCACCCTCTTCGCCTCGAGTTCGTTCACCCGGGGCCGGCCCGACTACGTCCCCTACTCCGCCAGCAAGGCCGGTGTCGTCAACATGACCCAGGGCCTTGCCGATGAGTGGGCACCCGACGGCATCCGCGTCAATGCCGTGAGCCCCGAGCGGACCGACACCCCGATGCGGCGCAGGGCATTCCCGGCCGAGTCGGCGGACGGGATGCTGACCGCTCTCGACGTGGCGGCGGCGACGCTGCGGCTGCTCCGGTCCGACCTCACCGGGCAGGTGGTGGACGTCAAGCGCCTCGACCTGGCGGGACCCGCGACCGGAGTCCGGCCGGCCCCGGGCGTCCCGTCCTGACCATGGGCCGGGACGGCCTCGATCGGGCCCCCACGCCATGAGCAGCCTGGAGTACCGGTTCGCGAGTGTCCTGCTGCGCGTGCTGGGCCGCCTGTTCGACCTGCTGCCGGGGCATCCCGACCGGGTGGTGCTCGCGACGGCCAGGCTCGATGTCCTGGAGGGCAACCTGCGCGGTATCCGCGACGCCATCGGCCGGCTGCGCCCTGACATCCGGCCGGTCCTCCTGCTGGAGCCCTACGGGTACGGGATGGTGGCGAAGGCGCGTTACCTGGTCCGCGTGGTCCGCGGGCTCTACCACGTGCGGACCGCGGGGCTGGTCGTCGTCGACAACGCCTACCTGCCGGTCCACGTCGCACCACACCGGCGGCGGGCGACCGTCGTCCAGGTGTGGCACGCGACCGGTGCCTTGAAGCGGTTCGGCGTGGACACGGTCGTGCCGCCCGTGGAGCCGGAGGCGACCTTCCTCCACCGCTACTACGACTACGTGATCGCGGCCGGCGAGCAGAGCCGCGTCCCGTGGTCGCGAGCCCTCCGGACGCCGGTCGAGCGGGTGCTCCCCCTCGGCGCTCCACGCACGGACATCTTCTTCGATCCCGGCGCCGTGGCCCGCTCCCGGGACCGGATCCTGGCCGCACATCCGGTCCTCCGCGATCGGCGGATCGTGCTCTTCGCGCCGACCTTCCGCGGTCGAGGCCGCGACCGCACGGGTGCCCTGGGGCTCGACGGCGCCCGGCTCCGCGAGCTCCTCCCGGCGACATGGGCGCTCGTCGCCAAGACCCACCCGAACCTGGATCCGGCCACGCAGCCCACCGCCGGCTTCGACCTCGTGGGCGACCCCGCCGAGGACCTCAACGACTGGCTCGCGGTTGCGGACGTGCTGGTCACGGACTACTCCTCGGCGATCTTCGAGTGGTCATTGCTGCGTCGGCCGCTGGTGCTCCTGGTCGATGATCTCGACGCGTACGAGCGGGATCCGGGTCTCTACCTTGACTACCGGACCGAGATGATCGGGACCCAGGTCCGCGACACGGACGGCGTGGCGGAGGCGGTGCTCGCGGGCGAGGTTGACGCCGCGGCCTGGGATGCCTTCATCGCCCGGCACATGGCCTCCTGCGACGGGGGCGCCAGCGAACGGTTCGTGGAGCGCTTCCTGCCAGCCGGGCCGCCCGGGACCTGACACGCGGCGGCCAGGTGCGGCACACTGCCGACATGGCTACGAAGATCATCCTCGACGTCGACACCGGCACCGACGACGCGGTCGCGCTCATGGTCGCCGCGCTCTCCCCGGACATCGACCTCATCGGGGCAACCGTGGTGAACGGCAACACGGTGCTCGACTCGTGCGTGGAGAACACGCTCCGGGTGTTCGAGTGGATCGGGATGCCAGAGGTGCCCGTGTTCCGGGGCATGTCGCGGCCGATTGCGCGCGCCCAGGCGGCGCACAACCCGGCGACCCGGATCCACGGCGACAAGCTCGACCTCCCGGAGGCGACGATCACGGCGCAGCCGCAGCACGCGGTCGACTGGCTCATCGACACCTACCTCGCCTCCGACGGCGACATCACGCTCATCCCCGTGGGGCCGCTCACGAATGTCGCCACGGCGATGCAGAAGGAGCCGCGGATCATCGAGCGGATCCCGGAGATCGTGATCATGGGCGGGGCCCACGACCACGGCAATGCGACGGCCTCCGCCGAGTTCAACATCTGGCTGGACCCGGAGGCGGCACGGATCGTCGTCAACTGCCGCCGCCCGATCCGGATGGTGCCGCTCGACGCGACCCACCGTGCGCTCGTGTCGCTCGAGGACGCGACGCGGCTGCGGGCCCTCGGCACGCCCGCCGGCGAGGCGGCGTACCGGTTCATCAGCAAGCGCATCGAGGGCTACGACGCGACCCAGCCGATGCACCGGATGGGCGCGGCGCCCGTCCACGACGCGCTCGCGGTGTGCGCGGTCATCGATCCGTCGGTGATCTCGACCCGGTTCGCGCACGTGGACGTCGAGACGGCGGGCGTGCTCTCGACGGGGCGGACAGTGTGCGACTTCCGGTTCAGCGGACGGCATCCGGCCGAGGCCAACTTCGCGTTCGAGCCTCCGAACGTCCACTTCGCGCTGGATGCGGACGAGCCGAAGTTCGTCTCGATGCTGCTGGACATCCTCGGCCGCTCCGCCTGACGGCGCGCCCGGGGGGACGGCGCGACCCCGGGGGGATCGGCGCATCGGCCGACCTGCATGGCCTGCGCACCGGTCCCTGGCCGGCCGCGCCAGGGTCGGGAACGCCGAACGGCTCGGCCGATCGGTTCCAACGGCCGCGGCATCTGACAGGCGAGGAGCCCACGGTTAGCATGTGACCCAGCCGCGAAGGCGGCGAGGAGGCGGACATGACGACCAGCGGGCGACCAGGCAGCAGCGTCCTCGAGGCTCCGGTCCCGGCCGGACCCAGGATCATCCAGACGCGAACCCACGAGCAGGAGGATCCCGCCGAACCCTGGGAGCTGCCGGCGGACGAGGAGATCCTCAGGGAACTGTCCACGCGGCGCTTCGAGCGACTGCCTCACCGGCCCGCGACCCTGGCCGAGGTCCCCGAGGGGGCGCTGGCGGACCTCCGGGACGTCGTCGGCGACCTGGGTCCCGAGCGGCTGTTCGTCATCCCCCGGTCGTCCCGGACGATCGGCGCCGGACGCGCCCAATGGGTGGTGACGGCGACGGAGGTTGTCGCGGTCGGGGCCGACCGCATCGTGATCTGGATCAAGGACGCGGACGGGCCCCGCATCCGGGCGACCATGCCGTTCGACGACGTCGTGGCGATGCTCGACAGGAGCATCCTGCTCTATGGTCGCCTGGAGATCATCGGGCCCGATTCGACCATCGTCGTGCGCTACAACACGGTGGGCCAGCCTGAGCTCCGCGGGATGCTGCTGCCCGTGCGACAGCACGCGACGCCGGCCGGCGAGCCCCTCCCCGAGGGTCTCGGCTGCGACCCGGCCGACCTTCCGCACAAGTGGATGGCGCTGGTCCGCTCGAGGGAGGTCATGCCCCGCGGCATGGACAGCCTGGTCGTGGCGGCCGGCGACGTCGCCAACCCGACGCCGCACCTGCACGACGGGGTGGCTGTGCTGTCCGGCACCGAGCTCGTCGTCGCGACGGACCCCACGCCGGACGTCAGCATGGCGCAGTACGGCGTCGACCTGCTCGTCGTTGCGCGAAACCGCCTGCGCAAGATTGGAGGCAGCGGGGACTCGCTCGCCGTGACGGTGGGTGCTGCGCCACGGGACGTGGAGATCCGCCTGGTGGCCCACCCGTCGCTCGTCGCGGAGTCGAACCGTCTGCTGGCCACGCTCGTCGGGGGCTCCGCCGGCTGAGGCGGCCAGGGCCAGCGCCGGCGTCGCCGGCTGACGCCGATCCGGTCAGCCGACCCGGCTGAAGGCCGCGGCAATCCGCACGATCCCGTCCCGCAGCGCCTCGTCGCCTTCCAGCGGCTGCGCGATCTCGGCGACGCGCGCGCGCCGGTAGGCGACGACCGCGTCCTGAGCCTCCCGGCCTGCGACGGTCAGGTGAGCGCGTGACGCCCTGCGGTCCCGCTCGTCCGGGCGCACCTCGATCAGTCCGCGCCGCTCGAGACGATGAACCTGGCGGCTCGTCGCCGGCAGCGTCACCCCGACCCGACGGGCCACCTCGCCGATGCGCATCCCTGCCTCGGACTCGCCGAGCACCACCAGCACCCGCCACTGCGGGAACGTGAGATCGAAGTCGGGTCGCGCGGCCCCGATTGCGACGGTGGTCAGGGCAACACCGGCAAAGATGATCCGCTCGAGTGACTCCGCGATCGTTGCTTGCGTGGTGACTGTCATCGTCCCTCGACCGATTGGACACGGGGTGGGCCGCCGCAGCCGCGTCCGGGCCTGCGATCCAGCCAGTCGCGGCGTGGGTTCGAAATCGGCCCAGGCTGGCACCGACAGCCGGTCCGGGGGAGTCTAGCGCCCGGCCATGGCCAATCGGAGGCCCGGACGGACACTGGCGCGATACTTGCCTACCGGCTAGCATATGGCCACATCGACCACGAGGGCCGATCGGAGCACAAGGGAGTCTCAATGCTGCAACTGACGAGCCGAGCGAAGGATCATCTGCTGCGAGTCCGCCGCGAGCGCGGCGTGGACGAGAGCGCTGGTGCCAGGCTCGTCCCGAACGAGGGTCGCGTGCGACTGACGTTCGTGCAGACACCCAAGGAGGGTGACCGCCTCACCCAGAGCGACCCGATCCGGGTCTTCGTCGCCCCCGAGGTCGCGGGAACGCTGGACCACGCCACCATCGACGTGCGTGAGAACGCGGGCAAGAACGTGCTGGTCTTCCGCCGTCGCGCCCGCCGGACCACGGCGCCCGCGCAGGCCTGAGGGCCGGGCGCCGCGCCGGCGCCCCAGTGAATCAAGTAGACCTCCGGGGACCCGGAGGTCTTCTTCGTGTCACGGTCGGGTGGTTGGCGCGCCCGGCGGGATTCGAACCCACGACCCCCAGCTCCGCAAGCTGGTGCTCTATCCACTGAGCTACGGGCGCACGCTGTGACTGGCGGAGAGGGAGGGATTCGAACCCTCGGAGCAGGTTACCCCACTCGGCGGTTTAGCAAACCGCTGCACTAGACCTCTATGCGACCTCTCCACGTGCAGCGCCCGGGATCATAGCATCCGCCATCGGGACGACCCGGTTGCTCGGCTCCGGCGCGGGCGGGCGGCGGGGCGCCCGAATTGACACGGGCAGGCGCCTTGGATACCGTCGGTGGCACCGATGTGCGCCATCTATCTCTTTACCTGCCCGGCATGACCGCCCCCGGAACCTAGAGACCCGGGAGTCGGCGGGTCGTGCCGGGTGAGCAGAGGTTTCGGACCTCTGCTCTTTTTGTTTTCACGATCACGTTCGCTTCGAAGGACCTGGAAATCAGATGTTCGTGGTGATGCGGACCGGAGCCACCGAGGCCGAGGTCATCGGCGTCAAGGGCCTCATCCTGGCCGAGGGCCTGACGCCGTTCGAGAACGCCGGCGCGGACCGGACGGTGATCGCGATCGTGGGCGAGATCGGCCGCCGCCGGGAGGCGCTCCGCGTCCGCCTCGAGGGCACGCCGGGCGTCGCCACGGTGACCCCTATCTCCAAGCCGTACAAGCTGGTGTCGCGCGAGTTCCACCCGGACAACACGGTGATCAGGGTGCTGGACAGCGCCGTCGGCGACGGCGGGCTCACCGTGATGGCTGGGCCGTGCTCGGTGGAGAGCCGCGACCAGCTCCTCGAGACCGTCGACCACGTTGCCGGCAACGGAGCCACGATCATCCGCGGCGGGGCGTTCAAGCCCCGCACCAGCCCCTACAGCTTCCAGGGGTTGGGAGTGGAGGGGTTGCGCTACCTGGCCGAGGCCCGCGAGCGGACGGGGCTGCCCGTCATCACCGAGGTCATGGAGCCGAGCCAGGTGGACATTGTCGCGGAGTACGCGGACATCCTCCAGATCGGCACCCGGAACATGCAGAACTTCTCGCTGCTGCTCGCCTGCGGTCGGGCTGGCCGGCCGGTGATGCTCAAGCGTGGCTTTGGCGCCACCATCGAGGAGTGGCTGATGGCCGCCGAGTACATCGCGTCCGTGGGGAACAGCCAGATCATTCTCTGCGAGCGTGGCATCCGGACCTTCGAGACGAGCACCCGCAACACGCTGGACCTGACAGCCGTCCCGCTGCTCCACCACCTGACCCACCTGCCGGTGGTGGTGGACCCGTCGCATGCCACCGGCAAGCGCTGGCTGGTCAAGCCGCTTGCGATCGGCAGCGTGGCCGTCGGCGCCGACGGCATCATGGTCGAGGTGCATCCCCGCCCCGAGGAGGCGCTCTCGGACGGTGAGCAGTCGCTGACGTTCGAGCTGTTCGACCAGATGATGACCGCGATCACCGGCGTGCACGCGCACGTGAAGGACCTCCACGGGGACCTGCTCAGGGCAACCGGCCCCGACACGACGGCCGCGGCCGAGGGCGTTTGACCATGGTGGTGACGCCAGGGGGCAATGGGTCCGCCAACGGGGCATGGGGTCGTGCCGACGCGGGCGGCGAGGACGCGCTCGTCGTTCGGCGGGCGGCACGGCTGCGCGGTCGCCCGGCGCTGCCCGGCGACAAGTCGATCTCTCACCGCGCCCTGCTCCTGGCGCTGCTCGCCGAGGGTGAGTCCCTGATCACGGCCGCCGGCGACGGCGCGGACGTCCGATCCACGGCCGGCGTTGCCGAGGCGCTGGGGGCCCGGGTTGAGCGACTCGAGGAGCATGCCGGCCGCGTTGACTATCGCGTCATCTCGCCCGGAGGGGACGCGCTGGCCGAGCCCGACGACATCCTGGACTGCGGCAACTCCGGGACCACGGCGCGTCTCGTCGCGGGGCTGCTCGCCGGCCGGCCCATGTCCGCCGTGCTGGATGGGGACGAATCGCTGCGCCGGCGACCCATGGGTCGGGTGATCGAGCCGCTGCGGGCGATGGGCGCCACGCTGGCCGGCCGCGACCGGGACACGCTGCTGCCGCTGACGGTGACCGGTCACGCGAGGCTCGTGCCCATCGACATCCGTACGGCCGTACCGAGCGCGCAGGTCAAGTCCGCCATCCTGCTCGCCGCCCTCGCCGCGGATGGCAGGACCCGCGTGACCGAGTCCGTGGCCACCCGCGACCACACGGAGCGGATGCTCCGGGCCCGCGGCGTGATCGTCAGCGAGGAGACGGGTCCCGAGGGAGCCCACTCGGTGGTGGTGACCGGCCCCTCCCGTGTCTCCTCCGTCGCCGAGACCGTGCCGGCCGATCCGTCCGCGGCGGCATTCTGGCTCGTTGCCGGGTCCATCCACCCGGACGCCGAGCTGCACCTCGCCGGAGTCAGCACGAACCCGACCCGGCGTGCCATCATCGACATCTTGCGGCGCATGGGCGCCGATATCGAGGAACGCGACCTTCCGGGCCCCGGTGGCCGGGACGGCGAGCCCCTCGCGGACCTCGTGGTCCGGTCGAGTGAGCTTCGGGGCGTCGAGGTCTCCCCCGCCGAGGTGGTGGCGGCGATCGACGAGATCCCGATCCTGTGCCTGGCCGCAACGGCGGCGTCCGGTACCACCCGCATCATCGGAGCCGGGGAGCTCCGCCACAAGGAGTCCGACCGGATCGCAGGGATCGTGGCCGGCCTGACGGCGCTCGGGGCGCGCGTGCGTGTCCTCGGTGACGACATCGAGATCAAGGGTGGCTCGCGCCTGACCGGTGCGGTCACCGAGACCATGAACGATCACCGGCTGGCGATGACCTTTGCCATCGCCGGCCTCATTGCCGAGGGCGAGACCACGGTCACCCGACCCGGGTCGGCGGCGGTCTCCTACCCCGGCTTCTTCTCACAACTCGGAGGGGTGCGAGCATGACGAAGCGCGTCGTCCTCATCGGCCACCCGGTGGCCCACTCGCTCTCCGGAGCGATGCAGCAGGCGGCGTTCGACCACCTGGGCATCGATGCCCGGTACGAGCTCTGGGACCGGGCGCCCGTCGCCCTCGCCGAGGCGATCGCCGACCTCCGGGCGGAGGAGTTCCTGGGCGCCAACATCACGATCCCGCACAAGGAGCGGGTCGTGGCCCACGTCGACAAGCTCACCGAGGAGGCGCACGCTATCGGTGCGCTCAACACGATCACCCGGGAGGGCAAGAAGCTCGTCGGGCACAACACCGACGTCGCGGGCTTCAAGGTCGCCCTGGACAAGCTGGTAGGTCGCCAGAAGATGCCCCGCCACGCCGTGGTGCTGGGCGCCGGCGGCGGTGCCCGGGCGGTGGTCCACGGGCTGATCCGCGAGGGATTCCAGCGGGTCATCGTGTTCAACCGCCATCTCCACCGCGCCGAGAGCATGGTCAAGCACTTCAGCCGCAGCGCCGCCCACATGGAGCTCCGGGCGATGCCCTGGCACGAGTCGATCATCGAGGCCGAGCTGGCCAAGACGAAGGTGCTGGTGAACGCGACGTCGATCGGACTGCTTGACGAGGAGTCGCCGGTGCCGGGCGAGATCCTGCCCCAGGACCTGCTCGTGCTCGACCTGATCTACGCCCGGACGATGCTTCTGCGGGACGCCGAGAAGGCGGGCTGCGGGACGCTCGACGGCGGCACGATGCTGCTCCACCAGGGGGCCGCCGCATTCACGCTGTGGACCGGACAGCCGGCACCCCTCGACGAGATGCAGGCCGCGCTCAAGGACGCCCGCGCCCGTGGCCTGACCTCCGCCGAGGGCGAACCGGCGGGCGTGGACCCGGACGAGCCCGTGCCGGCGGAGCCCATTCCGGCGGAGCCCCACGGGGCCGAGCCTGCGGGCGCCTGACGGCAGCCGCGGCGACCGTCGTGGAGCGGTTCCAATTCCTCACCGGGGGCGAGAGCCATGGACCCATGCTCGGCGCCGTGGTCGAGGGTGTGCCCGCCGGCCTTTCCCTGACCGAGGACGACCTCGCGGTTGACCTGGCGCGCCGCCAGCGCGGCTACGGGCGCGGTGCCCGCCAGGCAATCGAGCAGGACCGGGCGCGGATCCTGTCGGGGGTCCGCCACGGCCGCACGCTTGGCTCGCCCATCCTGCTCGAGGTCGCCAACCGCGACTGGGACAACTGGACCCGGGTCATGCAGGTCGGCCCGCTCTCGGACGCCGAGGCAGAGGAGCTCGCCCGGCTTGCCGGTGAGGGCAACAAGCGCTCGATGCCGATTACCGCAGTTCGCCCGGGTCACGCAGATCTGGCGGGGTCGCTCAAGTACGGCTTCAACGACGTCCGCAACGCCCTCGAGCGCTCGTCGGCGCGCGAGACGACGGCGCGCGTCGCGGCCGGCGGGATCGCTCGGGCGTTCCTGCGCGAGCTCGGGATCGAGGTCTGGTCGTTCACCGCCGAGGTGGGCGGCGTGGCGGTTGATCCTGCCCGCTGCTCCCGGTCGCGCGACGAGGCCGAGGCGTCGCCGCTGCGCTGCCCGGATCCTGACGCCGAGACGGCGATGGTCGCCCGCATCGATGAGGCCCGCTCGAACGGCGACACGGTCGGCGGCGTGTTCGAGGTGGTCGTCCACGGGGCGCCGATCGGGCTGGGCAGCTACGTTCACTGGGACCGGCGCCTGGATGGGGCGCTCGCAGCCGCGATCATGAGCATCAACATCGTCAAGGGTGTCGAGATCGGCCTCGGCTTCGAGCAGACGCGCCGCTTTGGCTCGCAGGTCCACGACGTCATCGACGGACGGCGCGAGGATGGCACCTGGATCCACCGCAGCAACAACGCAGGCGGGCTCACCGGCGGCGTTACCAATGGCGAGCCGATCGTCGTCCGCGGTGCGGTCAAGCCGATCTCGACGCTCGCGCGACCGCTGCCGACCGCCGACCTGGTGACCGGGGAGCCGGCCGACCGGGCGCACTATGAGCGCAGCGATATCTCGGTGGTCCCGGCGGCCGGGGTGATCGGCGAAGCCATGGTGATGCTGACGCTCGCCCGGTTCGTCCTGGAGAAGACGGGCGGCGACTCGATGGTCGAGGTGATCGACAACCTCCGTCGCTATCAGGACCGCATCGCGCGCACGCCGTCCGCACCCGTCGCCGGGGACGGCAGCGGTGGCCACGCAGGCACGGGCGGCGATGAGGCGGCGACGCCGGGCACACGCGCGACGCCGGGCACACGCGCGACCCCGTCGGACGGCTGAGGGCCGCGACATGGACATCGTCCTCGTCGGCCTGCCCGGCTCCGGCAAGACCGCGGTCGGCCGCCGCCTCGCGACCCGCCACGGGGCGGAGTTCATCGACCTGGACGCACGGATCGCTGACGGTTCCGGGCATTCCATCCCGGAGATCTTCGCGGACCAGGGCGAGCCCGCGTTCCGGCAGCTGGAGCGGGAGGCCGTGGCGGCGCTTGGCCCCGCGGACGTCGACGCCTCGATCCGGCGCGTGATCTCGCCGGGCGGCGGCGCGGTGGTCGACCCACGCAACCGCTGGGCGCTCTACCGCGGGCGCGTCCCCGTGTGGCTGGACGTGCGACCGGAGGTCATCGCCCAGCGGCTGCGACGCTCGCCGACCGTCCGGCCGCTGGTCCACGGTGGCGACCCGCTCGGGCGCATCCGGCAGCTGGCGGCGGCGCGGGAGCGCTTCTACGCCGCGGCGGCGAGGATCAACGGTCTCGCGGAGATCGGCGCCGTCGTGGATGCCGTGGACCGGCTGGCGGCCGCCGGACCGACAGGTCCCGCCTCCGGGCCTCCCGCTTCGACGACCCTCCTGCGCGCGACCACCGCCATCGGCGAGCTGGTCGTTGGCGAGCACATCGCGGCGGAGGCGGTGGGGGCCACGCTGCGACGGCTCGAGGCGCGGCGCGCCATCCTGGTCTCGGAGCCCGGCGCCTGGGCGGCGTTCGGTGGGAACCTGGCCGACACCCTGCGCTCCCGCGGCTGGCCGGTGGAGGTCCTGATGCTGCCGGGCGGCGAGGGCGCCAAGCGCCTGCCGGTCATCGAGGATGCCGCGCGCGAGCTGGCCCGGCGGCGCGTGGAGCGCCGCGAGCCACTGATCGCCGTGGGCGGCGGGGCGCTCGGTGACCCGGTGGGGTTCCTGGCGGCCGCCTACCTGCGTGGCGTGCCCTGGATCGGCGTACCCACGACGCTGGTGGCCCAAGTGGACTCGTCCATCGGCGGCAAGACCGGCGTCGACCTGCCGGAAGGCAAGAACCTGCTCGGCGCGTTCCATCACCCGGTCTCGATCGTGCTCGACATCGCTGCGCTGCGCCCGCTCCCGGAGCGCCAGCTCCGTGCGGCCCTGGGCGAGGTGGTGAAGATGGCGGCCCTGGGCGACGAGGCGCTGTTCGCAACCCTGGAGACGGACGGTGCCGCCGTGGCCGCCGGAGCGGATGCCGCCCTCGAGTCCGGCGTCCTCGCGGAGGTGGTCGAGCGACCGGCGTGGGCCAAGGTCGCGGTCGTGTCCGCCGACGAGCGCGAGCAGGGCGGTGCCGGCGGGCGGATCTCGCTCAACCTGGGGCACACGGTGGCCCACGCGCTCGAGGCCGTGGATGGCTACGAGCACCTCCTCCACGGGGAGGCCGTGGCCTACGGCCTGCGGGCGGCGACCCGGGTCGGAGTGGCGATGGGCGTGACCCCGGCAGCTCGTGCCGCCCGCATCGAAGGCCTCCTGGACCAGCTGGCACTGGGCTCCGCCCCGCTCCCCTACCCGCCCGAGGACGTCGTCCTGGCCATGGGCACGGACAAGAAGCACGCGGGCGGGCGGCTGCGCTGGGTGCTGCCCACGGCGGATGGCATGGTCGTGCGGGACGACGTGCCGGCCGAGGCCGTGACCGAGGCGGTGCGCGGTGTGCTCGCAGGCGTGGGAACGGTCGAGGCGGAAGCCGGCCGATGAAGGGCGACGACCGGACGCCTCGGCGGCGGACGCCGACCGCCGCCGAGCGCGACGAGGCGGCGGTCGAGCTCGCGCGGATCCGGGACCGGATCGACGAGCTGGACAAGGCCATCGTGGAGCTCCTCAACGAGCGCGCCGCGCTGGGTCGCTCCGCGGGGCGGGCGAAACACCTGGCCGGCCGCCGCGCCGTCAAGGATCCGGAGCGCGAGCGCGAGGTCCTTCTGCGCGTGGCCATGGCGAACCCGGGCCCGCTGTCGCAGGCCGACCTGCTGTCGATCTACCGACGCATCGTCGGCGTCACCCGTGGCCTGGAGTCACGTGACCGGACCCATGACGGCCGATCCGGGAGCTGACGACGCCGGAGATCAGGTCGCGGCCGACGATAGCGGCGAGTTGCTGGTGCCCGCCCCCGGCGGGGCGGCCCTGCCCGACCCGCGCGTCCTTCCGGCGTCGCCGGTCACACGCTTCGCACCCGCGCCCACGGGGCTGCTGCACCTCGGCCACGTGGCCAACGCGCTCTACACCTGGGGTGTGGCGAGGGCGACCGGCGGACGGGTCATCCTGCGCATCGAGGACCACGACCGGCAGCGGTCCCGTCCTGAGTACGGGACCGCGCTGCTGGACGATATCGAGCGGCTGGGCCTGGTGCCGGACCGGCCGGACGTCGCCGACCTTCGCGCCGGGCCGACGTCGTATCGCCAGTCCGACTCAGGCGCCGTGTATGCGGCCGCGCTGGGGCGGCTCCGGGACCAGGGTCTGGTCTACGCCTGCGCCTGCTCGAGGGCGGCCTTTGCGTCCTGGGAGGCGGATCATGGGCGGCCGTGGCGTGGGATCGGGTGCCCGGGGGCCTGCCGGACGCTGGCCCTCCCGGAGGTGCAGGGCACCGGCCTGCGGGTGGCGGTCGGGGCGGGTTCGGAACGCTGGGTGGACCTCCTCGCCGGGCCGCTGTCCGACGAGCCGGCGGCGGACGGCGACCTCCTCGTCCGCGACCGCGTGGGCAACTGGACCTACGCCTTCTGCGTGGTCGTGGACGACGCGCGGCACGGGGTGGACCTCGTGATCCGCGGTCGCGACCTGCTGGGCTCGACGCCCGTGCAGCTGCGCCTGGCCGGGCTCCTGGGACGGGAGGTTCAGCCGCAGTTCCTGCATCACCCCCTCATCCGCCGCGTGTCCGGCCAGAAGCTCTCGAAGGCCGATGGCGACACCGCGGTCCGCTCTCTGCTCGACGCCGGACGCATGCCGGCGGAGCTGTTCGGACTCGCTGCCCGGCTGGCCGGGCTGCAGGCGACCGAAGCTCCCATCGAACCGGAGGCGCTCGCGACAGTGTTCCGGGTGGAGCGCTAGGCTCCCGGGCTTGCGACCGGGACCAGTTCCGGCCCGCGGGTCCAGCCCGCACCGTCGAACAGCTCCGGGCGGTGGGTCAGGACGAGCAGCGTCCGGTCCGCCGCCGCCGTTCCCAGGTCTGCGACGAACCCGCGGGCGGCGACGTCGTCGAGATGCTCGGTCGGTTCGTCGAGGATGAGGATCCGGACGTCCGCAAGCAGGGCCCGGGCGAGGGCGATCCGCTGGCGCTGTCCACCCGACAGTCGGGCACCGTGCTCGCCGACGGGCGTCTCGACCCCGTTCGGGAGCGACCGGACCCAGGCCAGGAGGCCCGCATGCTCCAGGGCCCGCTCCAGCGTCGCCGGATCTGCGCCCGGCCTGGCGAGGCGCAGGTTGTCCGCGATGGTCGCGTCGAAGATGTGGGGATCCTGCTCGCACAGGCCGATAGCGCGGCGGACCTGGTTGCCGGGGATCGAGCGCACGTCGACGGCGCTGCCCGGTCCCACCACCTCGAGGGTTCCGGATTCCAGCTCGAGGAACCGGAGGCAGGTCGCGGCCAACGTGCTCTTGCCCGAGCCGCTGGGACCGGTGAGGACGAGACGGTCCCCGGCGGGGAGGTCGATGTCAAGCCTGTCCAGCGAGATGACACTGGCACCGGGATAGCGAACGGTGAGACCCCGGGCCCGGAGCCCGAGGTGCCCTCCGGGAACGGCCAGCGCGGTTGCGGGCTCCGGATCCGCGATCGGATCCTGCCGGCGGAGGATCTCCAGGACGCGTCGTGCCGACGACACCAGGCCCGGGAGCAGGCGTGCCGACGGGGCGAGCGGTGCGACCACCTCGTGGACCGCGATCGGCGTCAGCACGACCACCGCCAGCGCGACCCCGGCGAGGCTCCCGTCCCGCACGGCAGCGATCCCGACCACGAGCGCCGCCCAGACCGCGAATCCGGCGGAGAGGGCCGCCACGAGCCCGCTGACGCCCGCGCCCATGGCGGAGCCCCGTTCTGCCGTCGCGAGGCGGTCGTCCACGCGCCGCGCCTCCTCCAGCGCCCGAGGTGCCGCCCCGGTGACCACGATCTCGGACGCTCCGTGCAGCAGGTCGAGGACCGTGTCCGCGAGGTCGCCGCGCGCCGGCGCCAGCCGGGCCTCGGAGCGGTGCGACACGCCCGCCGCGACCAGTGGCGCCACCACGGCGGTGATGAGCAGCGTCACCGCGAGGGCCAGCCCGGCCGCCGGCACGAACCAGGCGAGAAGCACCACCGAGCCGACGGCCACGACGGCCGCCGCCGCATAGGGCAGCAGGACCCTGAGCCACAGGTCGGCCAGGCCGTCCACGTCGCCGACGAGCCTCGCCAGCAGGTCGCCGGACCGAAGCTCCGCCAGGCCGGCGGGGGCCAGGCGCGCCAGGCGCGCATAGGCCGTCCCGCGCAGCTCACCCAGCACCCGAAACGCGGCGTCATGGGCGGCCACGCGCTCGAGATAGCGAAACACGCCGCGGCTGATCCCGAAGAAGCGCACCGCGGTGATCGCCGCCAGCAGCGTGAGCATGACCGGCTGTTCCGCGGCCTTGCTGATCAGCCATGCGGATGTCGCGGTGAGGCCGATCGCGGCGCCCGCAGCCGCCACGCCGGCCAGGATGGCGAGCACGAGTCGACCGGTGACGGGCCGGCCGATGCGCAGGACCGCGAGCAGGGCCGTCATGCCGTCTCCCCCACCGCCGCGTCGGGCACGGATTGCCACGAGACCTCGACGCTCCGATCCGCCCCCGACACCGCGCCCGGCCGGTGGGCAACCAGCAGGACCGCAGCTCCCCTCGCGGCCTGGGCGCGCACCGCCGCAAGCACCGCCCTCTCGGCCGCTCCGTCCAGGCCGGCCGTGGGCTCATCGAGGAGCAGGATCGGGGCGTTGCGCACCAGCGCCCGCGCGATCCCCACGCGCCGGCGCTGCCCGCTGGAGAGGCCTGACCCGCGCTCCCCCAGCACGCGCCCGGGCTCCACGTGCTCGAGACCCACCGCGCAGAGCGCGGCCGCCACGTCGTCGTCACCGGCGTCGGGCGAGCCCAGCCGGACGTTCTCCGCCACCGACCCGGCGAACACGTACGGGACCTGCGGAACCCAGGCGACGCGGGCACGCCAGGCATCGGGATCGAGCTCCCGGACGTCCGTCGCGCCACCGTCGCCGCCGACCACGGCCGCGCGCCCGGCCGACGGCTCGAGAAGCCCGAGGATGACGGCGAGAAGCGTGGACTTGCCTGTGCCGGAGGGACCGGAGATCGCCACCACCTCGCCCCGGCGCACGGCCAGGGACGCCTGGAAGGGCGCCGCCAGGTCCCTGCCCGGCTGCTCGGCGGACACGCCCTCCACCACGATCCCCGCGATGTCCGCAGGCGGCTGCAGCACGCCCTCGGGACGCTCCACCGGCGCGTCGATGATCTCGAACGCCCGCGCAGCGGCCGTCACCCCCTCCTCGCCGGCGTGGAACTCCGCGCCGAGGCGGCGGAGCGGGAGGTACGCCTCCGGGGCGAGGATCAGGGCGAACAGCCCCGTCTGGAGCATCAACTCGCCAACGGCAAGCCGCAGGCCGATCCCGACGGCGACCAGAGCCACCGAGATGGTCGCCAGCAGCTCCAGCGTCATGGCAGACAGGAAGGCAACCCGCAGGGTCGCCATCGTCGTGGTCCGGTACGTTTCCGTGACCCGGCGCAGGATCGCCACCTGGTCGTCCGCGCGCCCGTAGGCCCGGAGCGTCGGCAGCCCCGCGACCACATCCGTGAACCGGTGTGCCAGCCGCCCCAGGGCCACCCAGCGCCGCGACCTGTGGGCGGCCGACATCTTCCCGATCAGGATCATGAACACGGGAATCAGCGGGACCGTGACGGCCACGGTCAGGGCCGCCACCACGTCCACGGCAAGCAGGCAGACCACCACGGTGACCGGGACGATCGCCGCCAGCGCCAGCTGGGGCAGGTACCGCCCGAAGTAGCCATCGAGGGCGTCGAGCCCCCGCGTGGCCAGCACCGCCAGCTCGCCACTCGCCTGCGCGGCAGCCCAGCGAGGGCCGAGCGCCAGGGATCGCTCCAGCAGCCGGAGGCGCAGGTCCGCCTTGACGGCCCCGCTGGTGCGCCGGGCGACCATGTCCGTGCCCCAGCCCAGCAGCGCCCGGATCGCCAGCACGATGGCCAGTGCCACCAGCACGGGAGTGAGGTCCGCGAGCCCCTCGCCGCCCATGAACGCGCCGCTGATCGCCCGCGCCAGCAGCCAGGCCTGGGCTACCGCGAGCAGGGCGATCGCGACTCCCAGGCAGACGGCGAGGACAAGCGACCCGCGCGCGATCCGGGCTGCGTCGAGGAGGCGGCGGGTGGGGCTCACGGATGGCCGTGGGGACGCGGCCGCATGCTCAGGACTCGACGGCGGCCCGCGGGACGGTCACCCGCTTCCGGAACACGTAGTAGGTCCATCCCTGGTAGATGAGGACCACCGGCACGAAGATCACCGCCACGATCGTCATGATGCCGAGCGTATACGGCGTGGACGACGCGTTGGTGGCCGTGAGGCTGAACGCCGGGTCGGTGGACGATGGCATCACGTCCGGGAACAGTGCCAGGAACAGGCTGGCCACGGCCAGGCCGATCGTGAGCGCGGACCCCAGGAACGCCCATCCTTCGCGCTTGAGGCGGACCGCCAGGAGGGCGAGCAGGAACACCACGGCGGCGGCCACGGCGATCACGACGGACAGGGCGTCGCCACGGATGTAGTTCGCCCAGAGCAGGAAGGCCACGGCCACGACCGCCGTCACGAGGCCCATCGGAAGGGTGAGCCCGCGCGCCCGCTCCCGGATCTCGCCGTCGGTCTTGAGGGTCAGGAAGATCAGGCCGTGGGTGAGGAACAGGAGCAGGGTGGTCAGCCCGCCCAGGAGCCCGAACGGGTTGAGCAGCGTCAGCAGGTTGCCCGTGAACTCCTTGTCGGCATCGATGGGCACTCCCGCCACGATGTTGGCGAATGCCACGCCCCACAGGAGCGCTGGCAGGAAGCTGCCCACGGCGATGAGCAGGTCCATCCGGCCGCGCCAGGCGAGGTCGCCGCGCTTGTTTCGATACTCGATCCCGATGCCGCGGACGATCAGCCCCACGAGGATCAGGAACAGCGCGAGGTAGAACCCCGAGAACAGCGTCGCGTACCACTCCGGGAACGCCGCGAACATGGCCCCGCCCGCGACCAGGACCCACACCTCGTTGCCATCCCAGACCGGGCCGATGGTGCGGATCATCGCCCTCCGCTCGGGCTCGTTTCTGCCGATCACGTGGAGCAGCATGCCCACGCCGAAGTCGAAGCCCTCGAGAATGAAGTAGCCGATGAACAGGATCGCGATCAGGGCGAACCAGAGCGTCGTGAGTTCCATGACGTTCCCCTAGTACCCGAGCCCGAGCGCCGGCTCGGCCTCGTGTTCGAACCCCTGGTCGGAGGTGGCGGGTGGCAGACCCGCCCGCACGCGCCGGAGGACGAGGCCGACCATCACCACCGCGAGGACGCCGTACAGCAGCGTGAAGCCGATCATCGTGATCAGCACCTCGGCCGTGGTGGCGGTGGGCGACACGCCGGTGGCGGTGAACATCAGGCCGTAGACGATCCAGGGCTGGCGGCCGATCTCCGTGAACATCCAGGCGAAGGAGTTGGCGGCCAGGGGCAGGAACGGCAGGATCACCGCGACCAGCAGGGTGCGCCCGGCCGGCGTTCGCCCTCTGCGCATCCGGAACAGGAACCAGGCGGCGGCGAGCGCTGCCAGGGCACCCATCCCGATCATCCAGCGGAAGGTCCAGTAGGTGATGGGCGTGTTGGGCGTGTAGTCACCGGGCCCGAACTGGGCCTCCTCCTTCGCCTGGAGATCGTTGATGCCCTCGACCTTGCCGTCGAAGGTGCCCGTCGCCAGGAAGGAGAGCAGGTACGGGATCCGGATCGAGAAGACGTCCTCTGATCCGTCGGGGGTGCCGATGGTGAAGATCGAGAACGAGGCGGGCTGCTGGGTCTCCCAGAGCGCCTCGGCCGCGGCCATCTTCATCGGCTGCTGCTCGGTCATCAGCTTGCCCTGGATGTCGCCCGTGACCGCGACCAGCAGGCCCGACACCAGGAGCATGATCGAGCCGGCCTTGGCGGCGGCACGGAAGGGCCCCGCGGCATCGGGATCGCCCCGGTCCTTGAGCATCCGGTACATGCCGATGCCCGCCAGGAACGCGCCGGTCGTCATGAACGCGGCCGCGATCGTGTGCGGGAACGTGATCAGGGCCGTGCTGTTGGTCAGCAGGGCCATGAAGTCCGTGAGCTCGGCGCGACCGGTGACGGGGTTGTACTCGTAGCCCACCGGGTGCTGCATCCAGGAGTTGGCGGCGAGGATGAAGTACGCGGACAGGACCGTGCCGATGGCGGCCACCCAGATCGTGGCGAGGTGGACCCTCGGGGAGAGCCTGCCCCAGCCGAAGATCCAGAGCCCCAGGAACGTCGACTCGAGGAAGAATGCGAGCAGCCCCTCGATCGCCAGCGGAGCGCCGAAGATGTCGCCCACGAAGCGGCTGTAGCTGCTCCAGTTCATGCCGAACTGGAACTCCTGGACGATGCCGGTCACGAGACCCAGGGCGAAGTTGATCAGGAACAGCTCGCCGAAGAACCGGGTCAGCCGCAGGTACGACTCCTTGCGGGTCCGGTACCACGCCGTCTGGAACCCGGCCACCGAGAACGCCAGGCCGATCGTGAGGGGGACGAACAGGAAGTGGTAGACGGTGGTGATCCCGAACTGCCACCGCGAGAGCATCAGCGGATCCACGAGCGAACGACTCCTCCCTGGCATGAACCGGCACCAGGAGTATGTCTGGGACACCTAGCCGCATGATCGGCCGAAGGGCCCGAAGGCGACCCGTCCTCCGTGCGCCGACCGGGACCCTCGGCCCCCCGCCCGGGCAACCCACGCCCGTCGCCCACAGGGATGGATCTCCTGTCCCGCGGTCCTTGTGGCCAGGGTTGCGTCAGGCCGGTTCCGTGCGGTCCTCGATCTCCCAGGCGTGGTCCAGCGCGTGCCACGCGATCCGCCGGGCGGCGTAGCGGGGCGGCCACCGCTTGCCCGCGATGGGAGATCCATCCGATGGCTCGCGCAGGATCGCGAGGACGCGTTCTCGGAGGCCTGTCCCCGAACGGCGGTCCGCGGCCGGGATGCCGATGACGCTCGCGTAGCTGTCATCGCCCCCGTGGACGTGCTCCACCACCTTCGTGCGGTTGCGGCCGCCCCCGCGCGGGCCCTTGCGAAGCTCCTCGGGTGCCGCGGCGGCGATCCTGTCGAACGCGGCCCAGGAGGCCTCGACCAGGGCGGCCAGCCGGGCGCCCTCCGTTGCATCCACCGGCATCCGGTCAGCCTCCGCGACCCGGGAGGGGACGCCGAACGCCGTCGCGGCGTCGCCATCGAGACGCTCGACGACCTCGAGCTGCAGGGTGGCCCCGCCGAATGCCTGACCGGCCGCCCCCGCCACCTCGACGTACCGCTTCGCCGCCACCAGGAGCGCCTCGACCGCCGCGGGCTCGTCCCGACCGGCCCTCGAGAGCCCGGGCCAGTCGAGGGCAGACACGAACACCTTCTTCGGCGTGGACTCGACCAGGAGTCGGAGGATGGGCTCGGGCATGCGGCAAGTATGGCGGACGGCGGTGGACGAGGGATGGCGGGTGACTGACCCGAAGGACGGGCGAGGCACTACCCTTGGCCGCGATGCCCTCCATCTCCTTCGCCCGGTCCCCCGTCTTCGTCACGATCGGTGAGGGCCTGCGCGTCGCTGCGCGCTACTGGCGGTCCTCGGCGGAGCGCTGGATCCTGCCGGTCGCCGCCGTCGCCCTCGTCAATGGCCTGGCGGGCTGGGTGTTCGGTGGGGCGGCGCTCAACCAGGCCACGCTCGAATCGCTGCTGGTCACGGGACCGGACGGCCCCAGTATCGATGCCAGCGGCCTCCCGCGGCTGCTGGCCGGGCCGCTGGCCGTCGGCCTGGTGACGATCGTGGCGGAGTGGATCCTGGTTGCCAACGCGATCGCGGGACTGCGCGGGAGAGAGATCGGCCTCCGCTGGGTGCTGGCCTCCGGCCTGCGCGCGTTCGCCGCCGACATGATCGTTGCCGCGGGCCTGGTCATGCTCCTGCTCACGGCGCTGACGCTGGGCGCGGCGGGATTGATCGTGCTGCTCCTGCTGCTCCCCCTGCTCGTCTACCTGGGGATCCGGCTCCAGTTCTGGACCCTGGCGATCTTCGACGGCTTCGGCATCACGGACGCGCTCCGCGCCACGTGGACGACGACGCGCGGCGGTGTGCTCCGGGTGTTCGGCTGGGGTCTCGCGATGGCCGGCCTGGGCCTGTTCGTCTCAACCTTCACCTGGGTGGTGGACTTCCTGCTCGCCGGCGCGCCGGCGGCGGCAGGCGTGCTGGGAGCCGCGGCCGGATTCACGCTCCAGGCGTTCACGGCGATCGTTCTGGCGGTGCTGTACGAGAGCCAGCGCCTTCGACATGTTCCCCGGTTCGCGGAGGCGGTGGCGCCCTACGATCCATCAGGTCCGGAGCCGCCGCCCCCACCGCGGTAGGTGGTGCGCGGTCAGCGACCGGTCGCGGCCCGCAGCTTCGACACGAGCGCGGCCAGCGCAGGCACGTCCCGACCGTCCTGCCCCAGCGCATCGACCAGCGCCGAGGCCACGATGACGCCGTCCGCGCCGGCCCTCGCCAGCGCTCGCACGTGGGTGGGCTTCGACACCCCGAACCCCACGGCGACCGGCACCGGCGAGACGGCCCCGACCTCGCGCACGAGCCGGGCAACGCTCGGCGGGAGCGACGTGCGGGCGCCGGTCACACCCACCAGCGAGACGCAGTAGAGGAACCCACCACTCCGGGCCGCGACGGCCGCACGGCGATCTGGTGACGACGTCGGCGCAACGAGATAGACCACCGCGATCCCCGCCTCCACCGCCACGGCCTCGAAGGGCGCGCCCTCGTCCGGCGTGAGGTCGGCGACGATCACGCCCGCCACGCCGGCCCGGGCCAGTGCCCGGGCGCGGTCGCGACCGTCGCCGCCGCCGATCAGCTGGTTCGCATACCCCATCGCCACGACCGGGACCGCGGGCCGGGCAGCGGCGATGCGGGCGACGAGCGCCAGCGAACGGTCGAACGTGGCACCTGCGGCTATGGCGCCCTGGGACGCACGCTGGAGGGTCGCCCCGTCCGCGAGCGGGTCCGAGTACGGCAGGCCAACCTCGAGCAGGTCTGCGCCGGCGTCGATGGCGGCGCAGGCGGCCTCGAACGACCCGTGGGCGTCCGGATAGCCGGCGACCACGTACGGGATCAGGGCCGCTCGACCACCGGCCTGGGCGGCTGCGAAGGCCCCGGCGATCCGGCGTGCGCCGGCCGTGTCGTTGGTGCTCATCGGCGTGGCGACCGTGCTCACCCGATCCCCTCCCACGGCAGGACGTGGTCGAACCGTTCGAGGGCGGCCAAGTCCTTGTCGCCGCGACCCGAGAACCCGACCACGATCACGGCATCGTCGGCGTACGGCACGCCGGATCCCTGGAGCCCCGCCAGGAGCTTGGGCAATGCCGCAACGGCGTGCGACGTCTCCAGGGCGGGCAGGATGCCCTCGGTCCGGGTGACCGTCTTCATGGCCGCGATCGCCTCGCGGTCGGTGGCGGTGCCCACCTCCATGCGTCCGGCCTCGGCGAGAGCGGCGAGCTGCGGACCGACGCCCGGGTAGTCGAGGCCCGCGGACGCGCTGTGCGCCTCGGTCACCTGGCCATCGTGGTCCTGGAGCATGAGCGAGCGGGCACCGTGGAGGATGCCCGGCGTGCCACCCGCGATGGCGGCGGCGTGACGCCCCGTCTCCATCCCGTCGCCCGCCGCCTCGGCGACCGCGAGGCGGACGGAGGGCTCACCGATGAACCGGGCGAGCAGCCCGATGGCGTTGGACCCGCCGCCCACGCAGGCGAGCGCGAGCCCGGGCAGGCGCCCCTCGACGTCCCACAGCTGGGCCGCGGCCTCGTCTCCGATCCGGCGCTGCAGGTCGCGGACGATGGTGGGATAGGGGTGCGGGCCCATCGCCGAACCCAGCACGTAGTGGGTGGTCTCCACGTTGGTGACCCAGTCGCGCATCGCCTCGTTGACCGCATCCTTGAGGGTCGCCGTCCCCGACGTGACGGACCGGACCTCTGCGCCCAGCGCCCGCATCCGGAGCACGTTGGGAGCCTGGCGCCGGATGTCCTCCTCGCCCATGAACACCACGCACGGGAGGCCGAGCAGGGCGCAGGCGGTGGCGGTCGCGACCCCGTGCTGGCCGGCACCGGTCTCGGCGATGACCCGTGTCTTGCCCAGGCGCCGGGTGAGCAGCGCCTGGCCGAGGGCGTTGTTGATCTTGTGGGCGCCGGTGTGTGCCAGGTCCTCGCGCTTGAGGTACAGCCGGAACGTGGGGATGTGCGGGTCCCGGCGGCCGGCGGCCAGTGCCTGGCGCCGAGCCTCGGTGGTGACCGCCCCCGCAAGCCGGTCCGCCCGGTACAGCGCGGTGGGACGGCCGGCGAAGCGAGCCAGCAGGTCGTCCAGCTCCGCCCAGAACCGGGGGTCGTGGCGGACGGCGTCGTAGGCGGACTCGAGCTGTTCAAGCGCGCCGACCAGCGTCTCCGGCACGTAGCGACCTCCGAAGTCACGCTCCATCCCCCACCGGCCCGCGCCGTCGGCCTGGAGCAGGCCGGGATGGACCGGGGTGGGCCCGAAGGCGACGTTCGGCCGGTGGCGGCGGGCGTCTCGCGCGCGCTTGACGAACAGGGCCACCTTGACCGGGTCCTTCCGGGGTCGGACGCCCTCCTCGCGGGGTCCCTCCGTCCCGGACGCGGCGTCCACGCCGACTGCGGGGACGGCCAGGACGGCCTCGCCAACCGTCGCGGGATCCAGGCCTCCCGCAAGGGTGATCGGGACCTCACGGGCGACGGCCGCCGCGAGCGCGACGTCGACGCGGATGCCGGTCCCGCCCGGGTGCGTGCCACCGGCCGCATCGAGCAGGATCCCTCCCGCGCCGGCGTCCAGGTAGGCTCGGGCGCGCGCGATCACGTCATCAGGGCTGGCGTCCGCTCTCACGCGCAGTGCCTTCCACACGGGCCGGCCCACCCCACCGATAGCCGACGGCGGCTCGTCGCCGCTGAGCTGGACCTCGTCCGGGTCGACGGCCGCGATCACTCGGGCGAGCTCGGCCTTGGGCAGATCCGCGGTGACCACGACGATCTTCGGCGGTGCGGCGCCGGCAGCAGCCGAGGCGCGCGCCAGGCGGGCGAGCTCAACCCCTTCGTCGATCGAGAGCTCGCGTGGCGTCCCGGGGGCGAAGTTGAGGCCGATCGCATCCGCGCCGGCCCGGGTCGCGGCGAGGATCCCCGCCGCGTCCGTGACGCCACAGACCTTCACGCCGGGGGCCCGCGCGAGCCCGGCCAGGTCCGCCGGGTCGCAGCCCGCGGCGACGAATGCCCGCGCAGCGGCCGCGGGATCCGCCGCCCGCATCAACGCCTCTCCGACGAGGGCCGCGTCGAACCCGGTCGCGCGCCAGCGGGCGATCGTGGCGGCGTCCCGGACGCCCGACTCGGCGACCGCCAGCCGGTCCCCGGGGATGGTGTCCCGGAGTCGCACCGCCCGCTCGGGATCCACCTCCAGGGTCCGCAGGTCGCGGTTGTTGATCCCGATCAGCCGTGCGCCGGACATGATGGCCGCGTCGAGCTCCCTGGCGTCGTGGGCCTCCACCAGCGGCTCGAGGCCCAGGTCCCGAGCGACCGCCACCAGACGGGCGAGGCGTCTTGCCGGGTGGAGGACCGCCAGCAGGAGCACGAGGTCCGCCCCTGCACTCCGAAGCAGGTCCAGCTGCCGGGGATCGACGACGAACTCCTTGGCCAGCACGGGGACCGGGACGGCAGCGCGCACGGCGCGCAGGTCGTCCACCGATCCGCCGAACCAGTGGGGCTCGCACAGGACGGAGATCGCGGCAGCCCCTCCGGCCACGTACGCGCGGGCACGCGCGACCGCGTCGTCCGTGCCGGAGATGGCACCCGCGGACGGCGAGCGGCGCTTGACCTCGGCGATCAGGTGGGTGCCGGGAGCGGCGAGCGCCACCGCGACTGGACGCGGAGCCGGCGCGGCGGCCACCGCTCGCCGCAGGCCGTCACGGCCGAGGGCGTCCAGCTCGGGGACGATCTCGGCGAGCCGCCGGGCGGCGATCTCCGCGACGACGCCCGCACTCATGCCTTGTTCCCCGCTGGGCCACCCTGCTCGCTAGGGGAGCGCTGGGTCGTTGGGGCCGCGCCGGCTACCCGGCGCTCCGCCCTCAGGGCCATCAGCAGCTCAACGGTGAGGCCGGCATCCACGGTCAGGGAGGCACGGTCGATGCCCTCCTCGATCGATTCCACCGTGCCCGCCGCGACCAGCGCGGCACCCGCATTGAGCAGGACCACGTCCCGCCTCGCCCCGGGCTCACCGCGCAGCACGCCCTCGACCAGCGAGGCGTTGGCAGCCGGGTCGGAACCGCCCAGGGCCGAGGTCTTCGCCCTGCGCAGGCCCAGCGCTTCGGGGTCCACGGTGCGGCGCTCGATCCGGTCCGGGGTCACGTCGTAGACGACGCCCGACCCGTCGAGCGGAAGCTCGTCGACGCCAGCGCCGTGGACCACGAGGGAGCGCTCCGTGCCCAGCATGCGCAGCACCTCGGCCAGCCGCGGGGCGGCAGCCTCATCGCCCACCCCGATCAGGCCGCGGGTGGCACCAGCCGGGTTGGTAAGGGGTCCCAGGAGGTTGAACGCGGTCCGCACGCCGATCTCGCGGCGGGTGGGGCCCGCGTGGCGCATCGCGGGGTGGAAGGCCGGCGCGAACAGGAACGCGAAGCCCAGCTCGCGGATCGCCCGCCCGGCCGAGTCGGCGTCGTGGTCGATGCGGATGCCCAGGGCGTCGAGGACGTCCGCGGATCCCGACTTCGACGTGATCGCCCGGTTGCCGTGCTTGGCCACCGGAACGCCGGTCGAGGCCACGATCAGGGCGGCGGTGGTGGAGATGTTGAAGGTCCCCGAGCCGTCGCCGCCGGTGCCCACGATATCCATCGTCCCAACGGGAGCGTCCACGTGAACAACGCGCTCGCGCATCGCGGTCGCGAAGCCGGCGAGCTCCTCGACGGTCTCGCCGCGCATCCGCAGGCCCATGAGCAGCGCCGCCAGCTGGGACGGCGTGGCCTCGCCATCCATGACCGCGCCCATCGCCAGGCGCGCGTCGTCGAGCGTGAGCGTGCGGCCCTCGACGATCGCCGCGACCGCCGCCCGGACCAGCTCGCTCATCGGATGGCTCCGGCCGCCGGGGCGACCGCGGCTCCCGTCGCCGGGGCCGCCTCGGCCATGCCCCGTGTTGCGAACGAGCCCGTCACCGCGTCGAGCCGCGAGGCCTCTCCCTCGCCCGCAAGGCGCAGGAAATTGGCCAGCAGGTGCGGACCGTCGGGCGTCAGCACGGACTCCGGGTGGAACTGGACGCCCTCGATGGGCAGGGTCCTGTGGCGCAGGCCCATGACCACGCCGTCCTCAGGGCTGGTGGCGGTCACGTAGAGATCCTTGGGGAGCGTGGCCGGGTCCACGCACAGGGAGTGGTAGCGCGCCGCGGGGAAGTCCGCTGGCATGCCGGCCAGGAGACCTCGCCCGTCGTGCTCGACCTCCGACGCCTCGCCGTGGACGAGGGTGGGCGCCCTGACGATCGAAGCCCCCCAGGCGGCCCCCATCGACTGCATGCCCAGGCACACGCCCAGCAGCGGGATCCCGCGGCCGGCCGCGATCCTGATCGTGTCCACGGACACGCCGGCGGTCCCGGGATTGCCGGGTCCCGGCGAGATCACGATGCCGCGCAGCTCCAGCGCCGGGTCCGCCGCCATCGCCTCCACCTCGTCGGCCGTGATCTGGTCGTTGCGGACGACGTGCACGTCCGCCCCGGCGGCCTGGAGGGCCTGGACCAGGTTGAACGTGAACGAGTCGTAGTTGTCGATCATGAGGATCACCGGGCCGCCTCCCCGCCCGTGGGCCGCGCGGCCGGTGAGGCAGGAGCGGCGGCGAGCTCGATCGCGCGCCGGAGCGCGGCGGCCTTGTGCTCGGTCTCCTCGAACTCGCTCTCGGGCACGCTCCGGGCCACGATCCCGGCACCCGTGTGGACGTGGGCCATGCCGTCCTTGAGCACGGCGCTGCGGATCGTGATCGCCGTGTCCATGCTCCCGTCGTAGCCGAGATAGCCCACGGCTCCACCATACAGGCCGCGCCGCTCGCCCTCGGCGGCGGCGATCAGCTGCATCGCCCGGATCTTCGGCGCACCGCTGAGCGTGCCGGCCGGGAACACCGAGCGGAGGGCGTCCAGCGAGTCCAGGTCTGGCCTCAGCTTCGCCTCCACGTGACTGACCAGGTGGAGGACATGGCTGTAGCGCTCGACCTCCATGTACTGGCTGGTGGTGACGGTGCCCGGCCGGGCGACGCGTCCGAGGTCGTTGCGCCCGAGGTCCACGAGCATCACGTGCTCCGCACGTTCCTTGGGATCGCGCCGCAGCTCGTCGGCAAGGCGCTCGTCGTCGGCCGGGGTGGTGCCGCGCGGCCGGGTCCCGGCGATGGGATGCGTGGCCATGCGGTCGCCCACGACCTGGACCAGGAGCTCCGGGCTCGCGCCAACGACCTCGAACCCGGGGGCCCTGGTGAAGAACAGGTAGGGCGAGGGGTTCACGCGGCGCAGGGCGCGGTAGAGGCCGATGCCGTCAAGCGGCGTCCCGTTGGCCATCGCCGGGAGGTCGAATGACTGGCGGCGGGCGAGCACGACCTGGATGGCCTCGCCCGC
This sequence comes from uncultured Chloroflexia bacterium, assembly GCA_963788375.1. GTDB lineage: Bacteria > Chloroflexota > Limnocylindria > Limnocylindrales > CSP1-4 > CAIXZV01. The sequence continues at coordinate 1,180,031 of CAWBGT010000027.1, read as the reverse complement.
GGCAATCGCGTCCTTGGCCCGCTCCACCGCGCGGATGTACTCGTCGCGACCGAGGCTCGTCTCGACCCGGCCCAGGTCCGGGGTCTCGGCCGCGTCGCTGGGGCGGGTGAAGGCGGCGGTCATCTCGGCGGCGGACGGGCGCGCCGTGCGCTCGAGCGCCTCGAAGATCGCGCGCTCCGCGATCCGGTAGCGGCCCTCGAGGTCCGGTGCCTCGGTGTGGAGCGAGGCGATCGCGGACAGCTGGTGCGTCAGGTGGTCGAACACGATCACCAGATCGGTCTCGATGAACGTGGCCATCGGCACCCCGACCGGATCGGCATCCGGCAGCGGCACGGAGGGCTCGAAGGTGGAGATGGCGTCGTACGCCAGCGCGCCCACCGCCCCGCCCGTGAAGCGCGGCATGCCTTCGACCGGGATGACCCGGCGGCGCGGGACGAACGCGCGCAGCGCCGCGAGCGGATCGGGGGTCGCCTCCGTGGTGACCGGCAGGCCGGGCTCGTACGCCACCACCCCGACCGGGCGCGTGGTGGTCCGCGCGAGGCCGTCCCGCACCTCGAGGATCCGGCGCGGGCCGATCCCCAGGAAGCTGTAACGCCCCAGCCGCTCGCCACCCTCGACGGACTCGAGGAGGTAGGCCGGCGTGACGCCGTCGTCCAGGCGCAGGAACGCGCCGATGGGCGTCTCGAGATCCGCGGTGCGCGTGGCGCGCAGCAGGATCGTGTCGGCGGTGCCGGCGAGGCGCCTGGCTTCGGCAAGGCTGAGCGGGTCGGTCATGGCGGTGGTTCCCTTCGGCGGCTTGACGGCTCGGAGGCCGTCGGCACCCGAGAATCAGAAACGACCAGATTCGTCTCTTCCGGGACGAAAGGTCGTTGCTCCTTCCGCGGTGCCACCCACGTTCGGCGGTGTGCCGCACTCTGACCGACGGATCGCCTGCTGCCGGGACTCACCCGGCCGATCGATCGGCGCTGCCCTGTATCGCTGGCGCTCTGCGCCGGAGCCTACTTGTCGTCCGCTCCGTCCGGTTCCGCTTTCGCGTCCGCGTCCGTCGCCCCGTGTTCGGTCCGGGGGCTCCCGGGTCCATTCGCCGCCGCCGCCATCCCGGCTCGCACCAGCCGCCGGGTCTCTGTGATGGCGCCCGCCGGGTACTCGTCCCGATCAAGGCCCGTGTTCAGTTGTGGCGGGAGTCTAGGGTGGCGTCAGCGGAAGCGTCAAGCGGAGGATAGGCGGATCGATGGGCAACCTGACGGGCGCCCGTCGCAAGGTCAGCCGGACGCGCGGGGCGTCCGCCCGGCACGGGTGCCCCGGCGTGGCGTCTTCCTGCCTGCCGGCGGGGTCTCCAGGTGATGCACCGTCCCGCCCGAGGGGATATCGACCGACCTGAAGTCATCCGGGGTCACGTCCGTGTCGACCCGGACGTTTCTGCCGAGACGAACGCCCGGAGGCACGATGGCGCGCTTGCCAATCACGGTGATGCCGGTCGTGAGCCGGTCCGGCTCCTCCGCATTGACGATCCAGCGGTCCTCCCCCAACCCCACGACCGCGCCCTCACCGATCCTGACGTGCTTGTCGATGATCGAGCCGTCGACGATCGCTCCGGCACCGATCTCGGCATCCAGCATGATCACGGAGTCCCGGACGACCGCGCCGTCATAGACCCTGACGCCGGGCGAGAGAAGGCTGTTCACGACCGTCCCGTTGATGATGCAGCCGTGACTGGCGAGGGAGTGGCGGAACACGGCGTGGGGTCCGCTCTTGGCGGGCGATCGCTCCTCGGACCGCGTGTGGATCAGCCAGCTGCGGTCGAACAAGTCGAGTGGCGGCACGAGGCCCACCAGATCGAGGTTCGCCGCCCAGAATGCCTCGACCGTCCCGACGTCGCGCCAGTAGCCCTCGAACCGGTGGGCGAACACCCGGCGACCAGCCTTGATCATCGCGGGGACGACGTCCCTGCCGAAGTCGTGCCGGCTCGGCGTCACCCACTTGCGCAGCGCCTCGGGCGAGAAGACGTAGACACCCATCGAGGCGAGGTTGCCGCGCGGCTCGGCCGGCTTCTCCTCCCACTCGACGATCCGGTCGCCGGCATCGGTCAGGCAGATCCCCATCCGGGTCGCCTCGTCCGGCGGAACCTCGAGGACGGCGACCGTCAGGTCGGCCTGCTTCTCGATGTGGGTCTTGATGAACGGCCGGTAGTCCATCTTGTAGACGTGGTCACCCGCCAGGACCAGCAGGAGGTCCGGCTTCTCCTCCGCGATCTGCGTCGCATTCCGGCGGACCGCGTCGGCAGTGCCCGCATACCAGCCGATCTTGTCGGTCCGGGAGAGATAGGGCTGCAGCACACGGATGCCCCCGCCGAACGTCCGGTCGAGATCCCAGGGACGGCCGAGGCCGATGTGGTCGATCAGCGAGCGGGGGCTGTACATGGTCAGCACCAGGACCCGGTCGATCCCGGAGTTGACGCAGTTGGACAGCACGAAGTCGATGATCCGGTACTTGCCACCAAACGGGACGGCCGGCTTCGCGCGGTGATCGGAGAGGACCGAGAGGCGCTCGCCCGCGCCTCCGGCCAGCACGACGGCAACGATGTTCATCGGGCGATCCCCCACGGCAGTGGCGTGGGCCCATCGGGGCCCGTCCCGATGATCGCAGCGAACGCGCCAGCGTCAAGGTCCAGATGACCGGTGGCGGCGAGGGTGGGATTCGAACCCACGGGGCTTGCGCCCGGCGCTTTTCAAGAGCGCTGCCTTAGACCGCTCGGCCACCTCGCCGCGGGCGAGCATAGCAGCGGCCGAGGCGCCCCGGTCCGGTCCCGTGGCGGGTCAACCAGCCACGGGACAGCGGACCGCAGCCCTAGACGGCGACCACGCAGGTGCCCGCCATGAGGTCATGCCAGCCGCGCTTGCGCTTGTCGAACAGGATCCAGATGAAGCCCAGGTAGAACACCATGATGCTGATGTAGTACCCGATCAGGCGCAGGATTGCCGAACCCCAGCCGATCGGGCCGCCGTCCTCGTCCCGCACCACCTTGATCCCCAGCAGCTTCGCGCCCGGCGTCTGCCCGCCGTGGGACCAGAAGTACGGGAAGTACAGGAAGGTGACGATGAACACGCCGAGGATGGCGATCACGATGCTCACCCCGGCGATGATGTTCATGTCGTCCTCGCCGGCGACCCCTCCGATCGACCCGAACACGAACATGATGGCAACCGCGGCGACGCCCGCGACCATGCCGTCGATCCAGTAGGCGATGAGGCGCTTGAAGGAGCTGGCAAATCTGACCCCCGGTGCCGGGCCGTCCGGCGCGGATGCGGGCTGGTAGGGCTGTGCCATCGCGGAGATCCTCCTGGGACTGCTCGCCGGCGGCATAGCCCCTCAGGCCGTGGCCGGTGCGCCAATCCTATCCGTGCCCATGTACGAGCGCAGGACGTCCGGGACGACAACCGTCCCGTCCGCCTGCTGGCAGGCCTCGAGGATCGCGGCCACGATTCGGGGCAGCGCGAGCCCGGAGCCATTGAGCGTGTGCACGAGCTCGGGCTTCGCGCCCGGCTCGGGTCGATAGCGGATCGCCATGCGGCGAGCCTGGTAGTCGCCGAAGTTGGAGCACGAGCTGACCTCCAGCCAGCGCTCCACGCCCGGGGCCCAGACCTCGAGGTCGTACTTCTTGCGCTGGACGAAGCCCATCTCACCGGTGCTCATCAGCAGCACCCGGTACGGCAGGCCCAGGCGCTGGAGGAGGACCTCGGCGCGGGCGGTCATCCACTCGAGCGCCTCGGGGCTGTCGTCCGGCTTCTCGAACAGGACCATCTCCACCTTGTCGAACTGGTGGACCCGCAGGATGCCACGCGTGTCCTTGCCAGCGGCCCCCGCCTCGCGCCGGAAGCACGGCGAGTACGCCGCGTAGCGGATCGGAAGGTCGGACGCTTCGAGGATCTCGTCGCGGTGGAGGTTCGTTACCGGGACCTCGGCGGTGGGGACCAGGTACAGCTCGTCGCGGGTGGCGACGTACATCTGGTCTTCCTTGTCCGGGATCTGGCCGGTTCCGCGAGCCGATGCCGTGTTGACGACGGCCGGCGGCCACACCTCGGTGAAGCCGTGCTCGGTGGTGTGGACGTCAAGGAACCAGCTGATCAGGCTGCGCTGGAGACGCGACCCGGCGCCCTTGTAGACCGGGAAACCGGATCCCGCGATCTTGGCGCCGCGCGGGTTGTCGATGATGTCCAGCGCCTCGCCGACCTCCCAGTGCGGGCGGCGCTCCCATGCCCTGCCGTCGGGACCGGCCGAGTCGCGGCTGGCAGGCTCGCCCCAGGTGCGAACCGTGACGTTGGCTTCCTCGCCACCCACGGGGACCTCGGGGTCCGCGGGGTTCGGGATCCGCAGGAGCAGGTCCGAGAGCTCCTCCTCGGCCGCGGCAAGCTCGGCGTCGATCTCGTCGATCCGCATTCCGGCCCGCGTCGATGCCTCCCGGAGATCCGCGACCTCCGGACCGTCCGGGCGGGCACCACCGCGAATGGCCTCGCCGATCCGCTTGCTGGCGGTGTTGCGGTCCGCCTTGAGCCCGTCGGACTCCGCCTGGAGCCGCCTTCGGCGGGCATCGGCTTCGATCGCCCGGTCCACGAGCCCCGGGTCCTCGCGTTTGTCGATGGCACCCTGGCGGATCCGCTCTGGCTCGTCCCGCAGCCGCTGCACGCCGACGCTCATGCGGTCGCCTCCACGGTGTCCCCGGCGGCACCCGCCTCGGTCAGCCGGCGGATGACGAAGTCGGGGTCCAGGCTGGCCAGCAGCCAGCCGGCTCGCGGACCGTTGGCCCGGCCCAGGAAAGCGAGATAGAGAGCGTTGAACGCGGCCCTGGCGTCCAGGCCGACCACGCCGGCGATGGTGAAGATCGTCGTCTGCCACTGCTCGCCGGACGCCGGGGCAACCGCCCCGGCGGCCATCGCCAGGCCAGCCAGGAACCCGCGTTGCCCTGGATCAAGCGCGGCTGCCTCCACGGGCAGGCCATCACGCCGGATCTCGATCCGGGACCGCTCCGGCGCGTAGGCCTCCAGCCAGCGGTCGACGGCGGCAAGCCGGGTCTCGAGATCGGCGGCCTCGCCCGCCGCCAGGGGCGAGCCCTTCTCGGCGGCCACCCGCGCGTGGACGTCCACGCCGGGGATCTGTGCCAGGAGTGCGAGGTGCGCGAACGCCGGCCGGAAGGCGTCCGCGGCTGCGGCCACGTCTGCCCGGGGATCCAGGAGCGAGTACCGGAAGATGGATTCGTGGCCGGGCGGCAGCTCACCCTTGACCTCGTGGCCGGCCGTCGCGGCCGCCAGGCGATCGAACTCGTCGAACAGCCGCGGGACGGCATCGGTGCCTTCGGGATCGAACTCGATCACCGACTCCGGCCGGTGACGCACGAACAGGAAGCGGGTCTGCTCCGGGGGCACCACCTCGGTGAACCGGTGGGCGGCCGCTCCCCTGCCCTTGGAGGTCGACATCTTGCGGCCGCCGATGTTGAGGAACTCGTACGGGAAGTTGAGCGGGGGCTCCCGGTCGAACACCTCGCGGGCAACTGCGTCCGAGCGGTCCCGGCTGCCGCCCGCCGTCGCGAGGTCCTTGCCGTTGGGCTCGATGGTCACCCCGAACAGGCTCCACTGGGCCGCCCACTCCAGGTTCCAGGGCAGCTTGGCGGTGCCACCGAACGGAGCGATCCGGCCGCTCCAGCCGCAGCCCGTGGCCCACGTGACCAGGTCGGGCCGGCAGGCAACGGCCACGGTCTCCCCGTCCCAGTCCGAGGCGATGGTGGTCCCCACCCGTCCGCAGTCGGGGCACACGGCGCCCAGGGGCAGCCAGTGATCGGGGTGCTGGACGTTTGCGACCCGGCGGTAGATGGCGCGAACCACCGCGGCCCGGTCCAGCGCCATCCGGATGAACGGGTCCATCTGCCCGGTGGGGTAGATGTCGCTCATCCAGTAGTAGCGGTCGGGCACGATGCCGAGGCCGGCAAACGTGTCTACGAACGTCTGGGCATGGTGGCGGGCGTAGGACGCGTGGCAGTCGCCGGCCTGGTCGGGGATGTGGGCCAGGGGTACGCCCATGTAGCGGTCCACCGCATCGGGCGTGAGCAGCGCCTGGGCGTCCATGGAGTCCATGTCATCGACGCCGTAGAGCAGCGTGGCCTCGAGGCCCCGGGCGCGCAACGCCCGCGTGATCACGTCGAGGATCACGGGTCCGCGCAGGCTGCCAACATGGACGGTCCCGGACGGGGTCTTGGAGTCGTTGACGACCTGCGGCCCCTCGACGCTTGCCGCCAGCTCGTCCGCCCAGTCCACGGTGCAGCCCCTCTCTCCGGCAGGCGCGCTGCCGGGTTGGTCCCGTCGCGCCGCCTGGTGCCGGCCGCGGGCCGTGGTTCGTCTAGCTGATCTCGAGAATCTTGTAGGAGAAGTCGCCGGCGGGAACCGAGACGACGACCTTGTCGCCCTTCTTGCGGCCCAGCAGGGCACGGCCGACTGGCGATTCGTTGGAGATGCGACCGTCGGCAGGCTTTGCCTCGGCCGATCCGACGATGGAGAAGGTCTCGACCCCGTCGTCGCCGTCGACCTTGACGGTGGACCCGATCTGCACGTGGTCCGTCGAGGTGTGCTCGTCGATCAGCGACGCACTCTTGATCATCGACTCGAGGGTCTGGATGCGGCCCTCGACGAATGCCTGCTCGTTCTTGGCGTCCTCGTACTCGGCGTTCTCCGAGAGATCCCCATGCTCCTTGGCGTCGTGGATCCGCTGGGCGATCTCGGGACGCCGGACGCTCACCATCTCGTCGAGCTCCGCGCGGAGCTTCTCGAGGCCGTCCTTGCTGATATAGGTGGTCTTGCTGTTCACGCGGGCGAGCCCCCGGGGTGCGGTCCGGCATCGACAGATGCGGCCGCTCGGTCGATTTGAACAAAAGGACCCCGGGGCGTTTCCTGGCGCCGCCGAGGTTCACTGATCGGGCGGAATGGTATCGGGGGAACCCCGAACCGTCAAAGGCGGGGGGTTGTTGCCCGGTGGTGCGTTGACGGTCATGAGGTGCGGCCGTGCGCTTTGCGATTCGCCCGCGTCGCCCGAGTCTCGGGCGGGCCAGGGCGGGACTCAGGCTGGACTCGTGGCCATTCGCCTGAGTCGCCCAGGACTCGGACGGGCGATGCTGCCGCACGACTCGCGCTGCAAAGTCGCGCCCCGATGCTCGAACCACGCTCGGGACACGTTCCGCTGAGTCCCAGCCGACTCAGAACTGGGCCGTGGACCGACGCCCGGATCTACAGCCCCGGCGTCAGAAGCGGCGCGGCGTCAGAAGCGGATCAGCGCCGCCGCGTTGTCGTGGTACACCCGCCGCAGCACGTCGTCGGCAAGCTCGAGACCGTGGATGCGCCAGCGCCCCTGGCTGGGTGGCCCTGACTCGTCGCTGTCGTAGGCGAAGGACTCGTCCGCCGTCTCGAGGAACCGGTAGTAGACGGACCACCAGGCCGGATCGGGCGCCATATCCGTGCCGAACAGGACGCGATCCGCCCAGCGGGTGATGAAGGCCCGTGCACCGTATGGCTGGCGACCCAGCTCGCTGATCCGCGCGGCGAGGTCCACATGGAAGTTCTGGGCACGCTCCAGGATCCGCGAGACCCGCTCTAGATCCTCGGCGGCACACCCGACGTGGGCACCGATGAAGGTCGTGCGCGGGTGGCGGGTCACGACCGCCTCGAGCCCGTCGATGAGCTCGTCGAACGGCGGGAACCCATCCAGCTCCGGGCGGCCCGCGGGCCGCGTCGGCCAGAAGTGCCAGTCGGGATGCGCGCGGAGCTCCTCCCATCGCTCGTTCCCCGCGTCAAGAGGCTCGAAGAAGGCGACCGGGTCCGCGACGTGGATCGTCACCGGGACGCCCAGCTCACCGGCCGTCGCCCACAGCGCATCCAGCCGCGGATCGTCCACGGCGACGAGCCGGCCCCCCGGGTCCCGCGCCCGCAGACCCAGCATCTTCCAGACCTTGAGGCCCCGCGCACCGGCCGCCACGCCATCCTTCAGCCGGGCGGCCTCGGTCTCCCCGAAGCCCGGATCGGCCGCCCAGCCGCCGTAGTCCAGGCCCGCGAATATGGCGACCCGGCCCGGCAGTGCCGCCTGCCACCGCTCGATCTCGCACCGCAGCGCTTCGCCCCAACCGCCGTCGAGGTCGACGATGCTCTCGACGCCCGAGCCGTCCAGGACCGCGGCGAGCTCGCCGGCGGCCCGGGTGGACCAGTCACCCCCGAAGGGCACGCCGAGATGGTTGTGGGCGTCGATGACCGGGAACCGGGGCAGCGGCACGCGGTTCTCCGCGACGCGCAGGGCCTGCCGGGGCCGGTAGTCGTCGAGGGCCAGGCGATCCACCGCCACCTCAGCCCTTGAGGCCGGTGAGCGCGATGCCGCGGACGAAGTACTTCTGCGCAATGATGAACAGGGTCACCATCGGCACCAGGCTCACCATCGCCCCGGCCATCATCTCCGGCCACTTGCCCACGTACTGGCCCTGGAAGAACGCCAGCCCCACGGTCGTCGTGTACTGGTCGAGGTTGCGGAGATAGATGAGCGGGAGCAGCAGGTCGTTCCACGACCACATGAAGATGAAGATCGCCAGGGTGGCCAGCACGGGACGTGCGAGTGGGATGTAGATGTGGCGGTAGATCTGCCACGCGTTCGCGCCGTCGACCCGGGCCGCATCGGCCAGCTCGCTGGGAATGGCGAGGAAGAACTGGCGCAGGAGGAAGATCCCGAAGGCGCCGCCGAAGAAGGCGCCCAGCCACAGGGGCTCCTGGGTGCCGATGAAGTTGCCCGAGTCGCTGAACGGGTTCGGCAGCGTCCTCCACAGGATGAAGTTCGGCACCAGCACCACCTGGAAGGGGATGATCAGGGTGGCCATCAGGACGCCGAACAGGAAACCCCGGCCGCGGAATGGGAGCACGGCAAACGCGAACGCCGCCAGCGAGCAGGCGAACAGCTCGCCGATGGTGTTGAGACCCGCGATCTTGAGCGAGTTGAGGAAGAACGTCCCGAACGTGACGTCGCCAAAGGCGTTCCACATCCGCTCGTAGTTGTCCCAGTGCGGCCCGCTGGGGAGCGAGAGCGGCGGCGCGGCGAAGACCTCGGCGCGCGTCTTGAGCGACGTGAGGAGCATCCAGAAGAACGGGATCATCATCAGCAGGCCGCCGGCGATGAGGGTCGCATAGGCGGCCACTCGGCCCGCGATGAAGCGGGACCGGCTCCGCCGGTACGGGCGGCGGGCCGACGCAGGGACTGACACGGCGCTCACCGAAACCGCCTCACTGGTAGTGGACCCAGCGCCGCTGCGACCGGAAGTAGACGTACATCAGGGCCGCGACGATGAGGAACAGGACCCACGAGGCGGCGCTCGCGTAGCCCATCTTGAAGTTCTTGAACCCGTTCTCGTAGATGAAGTAGACCATCGTGATCGTCGCGTCTGTGGGCTTGCCGGGACGGGACAGCACGAAGACCTGGTCGAACACCTGGAACGAGCCGATCAGGCTCAGGATCCCGGTGAAGAACAGGCTCGGCGTGAGCAGGGGCAGCGTGACGTGCCGGAACCGGGCGGGCCGGCCGGCGCCATCGACGCTGGCGGCGTCGTAGTAGTCACCGGGGATCGCCTGCAGGCCGGCCAGGAAGATGATCGTGTTCGCCGGCAGGCCCTGCCAGATCGACATCGCGATGATCGAAGGCATGGCCCAGAAGGGGTCGGTGATCCACTTCTGGGGCGGGACGCCCAGCGCGACCAGGACCTGGTTGAGAAGGCCGGTGGACGGGCTGTAGATCCAGGCCCAGACGAGACCGACCGCGATGGCCGACGTGACCAGCGGCAGGAAGTACATCGTCCGGATCCACGAGATCCCCCTGATCGCCTGGTTCAGCGCCAGGGCAATGGCCAGGGACAGGACCATCCCCAGTGGCACGGAGACCACGGTGTAGAAGGTCGTGTTGCGCAGCGCCATCAGGAACCGCTTGTCGTCGACCAGCTTCAGGTAGTTGTCCAGGCCGGCGAAGTCGGGCGGCCGCAGGAGGTCCCAGTTCGTGAAGCTGATCCCGAGCGTGGCGAGGATCGGCCCGGCCGAGAGGAACACCAGGCCCACGACCATGGGCGCGACGAACAGGAACGCCCAGCGTTCGTCGCGCCCCCTCGGACCGCGGCGCGACGGGGCCCCGCCGCGGTCCCGCGAGAAGCGCATGCCGATCCAGCCCGACCCGAACGACCGGCGCTCCGTCGGGTCGCTCATGGCTGCCCCTCAAGCACGATGGGTTGACCGGACCGCCGGGCCTACGGCTGGCCGGCTGCCAGGATGCCGTTCAACTCGTCGTTCACCGATGCGAGCGCCTCGGCGGCGGTCTTGTTGGGGGCGTTGAACACGTTAGCGTCGAGCTCGGTCTGGAGGATCGTGTTGAACTCGTTGTAGCCGGCGAATGCCGGTTTGAGATGAGCGAACGCGAGCGAGTCCGCGAACACCTGCGCCCCGTCGAAGGACGCCGGGTAGGTGGTGGCCAGGATCTCCTTGTTGACCGGCACCGAGGCCTTGAGGGCCATGATCTTGGTCTGGGCCTCCGGGCTCGCGAGGTACTTGGCCAGCAGCCAGGACGCTTCGGGAGCCTTGGTCCCGGAGTACACGACCGCCCCCGTGGGGTTGACCGAGGTGGCCTTGCCGGCCGGGCCGGCTGGGAGGGGTGCGATCCCGAGGTTGATGCCGGCCGCCTCGTGGGTCGGCACGAGCCATGAGCCGTTGATCTCCATCGCCGCCACGCCCTGCTCGAAGGCATCGCCCGTCTCGGCGAACAGCGCCGGGTCGGGGATCACCTTTTCCTTCCAGATGAGGTCCTGCAGGAACTGGATTCCGGCGGCGGATTCGGGCTGGTCGAGCGCCGACTTCGTCCCGTCCGCGGTGATGATGTCGCCTCCCGCCTGCCACACGAATTCCGACCAGGCGTTCTCCATGTCGGTGGTCTCCGTGTACAGGCCCCACTGGTCGACCGTGCCGTCGCCGTTGGTGTCCTTGGTCAGCTGCTTCCCGACCTCGACCAGCTTGTCCCACGTCCACGTGTCGTCCGGGTAGGCGATGCCGGCCGCATCGAACATGTCCTTGTTGTAGAACAGGGCGATCACGTTGAGGTCGCGGGGCAGGCCGAACACCTTCCCGTCCTTGGTGGTGAAGTCCTTGACGGCGTTGTCATCGAGCTGGCCGAGGTCGTAGCCCTCACCCTCGATGTACGGGGTCAGGTCGAGCAGCACGTCGCGACCCTGGTAGTCGGGACCGAGGGGGCCGTCCATCGCGAACACGTCGGGGGCGGCGCCGCCGGCGAGGCCGGTCTGCAGCTTGTCCCAATAGGCGTCCCAGTCGGACACCGTCACGTCGACGGTGATGTTGGGGTTGGCCGCGGTGAACCCCTCGACGACGGCCTTCTGGCTATTGATCTCGGCCGGGTCGCCCCAGATCGCGTACTCGATCTTCACGGGCGGTCCCGAGTAGCCGGTATCGCCATCGGGCTCGCCGGACGTCGCGGGTGCTGAGGTCGCGGCTGCGGGTGTCGCGGGCGCCGGCGTCGTCGTGGTTCCACCACAGGCGCCGGCCACCAGGGCCAGCCCGGCCGCGGCGACGGCGACGCCGCGCCACCGCCCGAATCCACTCTTCGCGAGCATCGTGGTCCTCCTCCTGCGGCTCATTCGAGCCAGTCCGGTGCCGAGCCGCCGAGCCAGCGGGGGAGCCATTCCCCTTCGGCATCGATGAGCTCGTCGGTGAGCTGCCAGGCCTGGTCGAGCGTGAGGCTGGCCTGGACGATGGGATCGGTGAGCACGGCGTGATAGACGAGATCGCGGTCCTCGTCGAGCGCGGCGCGGACGGTGAGCTCCTGGCAATCGACGGCGGGCCGGGTGTACGCCGCGAGCTGCGGCGGCAGCGCGGCGATCGCCGTGGCGTGGACGCCCATGCCATCCACCAGGGCGGGCACCTCGACGCACGCGTCCGCGGCGAGGTTCGGGATCAGGGCCGCACCCGTCGCTGGCCCACCCGGTCCGAAGTTCATGACGTTGGCGACGATGCGGGACGGATCGCCGGTCGCCATCGAGTTGATGATCACCGAGGCGTACTCGCCGCTCCGTTCGATCTCGAATCCCTCACCGGCGTCGAGTCCGCGCTTGGTCGCCTCGTACTCGTCGAGGTTGTGGGCGACCCTCGAGAGGTACTCGCCGATCGGCACGTGGAAGGGCTCGACCTGCCCCTTGGGGATGAACCACGGGTTGTACTCCGCGTGGTGCTCCGAGGATTCCGTGGGGTACCAGCCAAAGCGGCGGTAGAGATCGGCTCGCACCAGGTCGTCCTCGGGCACGCGACCCGCGGCGACGAATTCCTCGAGCTCCGGGTACAGGTTGCGGCCGCGGTGCTCCAGCCGCAGGATCCACGCGAGGTGGTTCACCCCGCCCGACAGCGCATCCACCTCGGCAACCGGCACCCCGAGATACCCGGCGAGCCGGTCCACCGTCCAGTAGACCGAGTGGCAGAGGCCGACCGTCGGCACGCCCAGCGCCTCGTCGACGGCCCGGACGAGCATGCCCATCGGGTTGGTGTAGTTGAGGAACAGGGCGTCGGGGCAGACGTCGGCCATGTCGGCGGCGATGCCGAGGACCACGGGGATCGTGCGCAGCCCGCGGAACACGCCCCCGACGTTGATCGTGTCGTTGATCGTGTAGCGCAGCCCATGGCGCGCCGGGACGTCGAAGTCGACCTGGGTTGCCCTGGACCCCCCGACCTGGATCGTGTTGATCACGTAGTCGGCATCCTCCAGGGCATCACGCCGGTCGAGGTGGCCGGTGATCGTCGGCGTGGCCCCGAGGGCGTCCGCCGTCCAGGCGGCCATGCGCTCCGCCGTACGCAGCCGGTCTGCGTCGATGTCGTGAAGCACGAGCTGCGCGTCGCGCAGCGCTGGGAAGGACAGGATGTCGCCCAGCAGGTTGCGCGTGAACTCGACGCTCCCCGCGCCGACGAGAACGATGCGGGTCATGAGGTCACCTCCGTGCCGGCCCCCAGGATGTGCCTGAGGCCCTGGCTGTGGTACCGCTCGATCCAGCCCGGGTTGTCCGGGTTGGCGCCGCGCACCCTGGCGAGGGCGAACGCCAGCAGGGCGACGGGCGGCACGGCGCTCAACGGGGCATGGTCCTCGGCCGCCTCGGCCGGCAGTGGCAGCAGCACCGATGACGGGACGAGTCGTGTCGGCCCAACCTCGATCGTCAGGCTCCCCCACTCCGCGGCATGGGCGAGGAGGTCCGCGATGGCTGGACGAGCGGGTCCTTCGGGCGCAAGGGCGATGACGACCGTATCCGGCCCGAGCATCGTGGCGGCCCCCGAGGTCATCTCCCAGACCTCGGCGCCCTCGGCATGGACGAGCGCCATCTCCTTGAGCTTGAGTGCGGCCTCGAGGGCCGCCGGGTAGCCGAGGCCGCCACCGGTCACGAACAGGTGACTGGCGTCACGGAGCGACTCCGCCAGCGGCCCGACGAGGGACTCGGCGGCGGCGATGGCGGCCTCCGCGGCGTCAGCGGCGTCGAGGATCGCGGCGATCGGCCCCGCCGCGCGATCGGCGCCGAGGAGCTCCAGCAGGAGCAGCTCGGTGGCGACCAGGGTGGACGAGAAGGTCTTGGTCATGACCGGCACGGTCGACGGACCGCCGGCCGAGAGCACGATGTCCGGGGCGACCCTGGTGAGAGTGGATCCGGGGACGTGGACGATGCCCGCCATCCGGACCCGGCCACGGACCTCCTCGGCCACCGCCACCACGTCCTTGAACTCGCCGGACGACGAGATGCCCACGATGGCGTCCCCGGCCCCGAGGGCCACCGGGTAGGTCAGGAACTCGGCCGAGGTCATGGGGATCACGATGGGATCGTCCGGCGTCGCGTGGTGGCGGTAGAGCGCCGCTGACGCCAGGCAGGAGTGGAAGCTCGTGCCGTTGCCGATGACATGCACCCGGCGGATGCCGATGTCACGCCATTCGTTCGCGATCCCCCGGGCGGCATCGCCCGAGGTTGCGACCGTCGCGCGGATCGCGGCCGGGCCCTGGCGAATCTCCGTCGGGACGATGCCCTCGATCATCGGTTGCCCCCAGTCCGGTAGCCGGCGCCGCCACCGGCAGCGCCGGCGGCGGTCGGCCCTGGGCCGGCATCGGGTTCGATCGTTGCGACGATCACCTGCCCCACGCGCTCGCGCACGACGGCCAGCGTCTCGCTCCAGACGGCGTCATCGGTCACCAGCACGTCCACCGCCTCCAGCCCTGTGACGAACCCGGGCGCAACCTGCTCGAACTTGGAGGAGTCGGCAAGCACCACGACCGAGCGAACCATGCGCTGCAATGCCCGGTCGATCAGGATCTCCGGGACGGAGTCGTTCATGAGCCCCTGCTCCACGCTGATCGCCCCGATCCCCATGAACAGGGTGTCTGCCCGCAGCTCCTGGGCGGCCAGCTCGGCGAGGTGGCCGAGCATCGAGTGCATGCGCGGCCGCACGACCCCGCCAAGGACGATCAGCTCGATGCCCTCGCGGTCCAGCAGGACGTTGGCCACATCCAGGGCGTTGGTGATCACGGTCAGGCGCCGGTCGGCGATCTCCCGAGCGAACAGCAGGGCGGTGGTCCCGCTGCCGATGACGATCGTCGCCCGGTCCGTGACCAGACCGGCCGCCGCGCGCGCGATTGCCCGCTTCGCGTCCTGGTGCGGATCCGCCCGGTTGACGTGCGACAGCCCTTCGGACAGGGCGGCCCCCCCGTAGGTCCGGACGAGGCGCCCATCGCGCGCGAGTCGCTGGAGGTCCCGGCGGATCGTCGACGGCGTGACGTCGAGGTCGGCGGCCAGCTGGGCGACGCTTGCCCGCCCGTCCGCGCGGAGATGATCCACCAGGCGCGCGCGACGCTCCGTCTCTCGCATGCATGAATGGTGCGCACTTGATGCGCATCTTGTCAACCGTCGTGCGCACTATGCGCACCACGGACCTCCACCGTGCGCACAACTTGCAGCACAGTTATCCACCGCCTACGATGTGTCCGATGGCCTACCTGCTGGGAACGCTCCGCGGCCTCGATGCCTGCAGCTCGCCTGCCGGCACGTTCACGGTGCTCGCACTCGACCATCGCCAGAACCTGCGCAAGGAGCTTCGACCAGCGGATCCGGAGTCCGTGACCGTGGCCGAGATGGTGGACTTCAAGCGGGCGGTCGTGAGCGCGCTCGGGACCACCGGAACCGGAATCCTGCTCGACCCGGAGATCGGGGTCGCGCCCGCCATCGCCGATGGGTCGCTGCCCGGACGGGCGGGCCTGATCGTTGCGGTCGAGGCCACCGGCTACGAAGGCCCCGCCACCGCCCGTGTCAGCCGCGTCCTGTCCGGCTGGGGGATCGAGCAGATCAAGCGGCTGGGCGCATCCGCCGCGAAGCTCCTTGTCTACTACAACCCCGACGCCCCGAACGCCGCGGACCAGGAACGACTGGTCGCCGATGTCGCCCAGGCCTGTCGCGCAGCCGACCTCGCCCTGTTCGTGGAGCCGCTCTCCTTCGGTCTCGATGGGAACCGCCTCACGGGGGACGGGCGTCGCAGGGTCGTGGTCGAGACCGCTCGCCGGCTCACCCCGCTCGGCGCCGACATCCTCAAGGCCGAGTTTCCGTACGACGCGTCGGTCACCGACGAGGGTGCCTGGCGAGACGCCTGTGCAGAGCTCGACCAGGCGACGCCCGTCCCGTGGGTGCTGCTGTCGGGCGGCGTCGATGACGAGACGTTCGAGCGCCAGGTCCACGTCGCCTGCCGGGCCGGTGCGAGCGGCGTGCTCGTCGGGAGGTCCGTCTGGGCCGAGGCCGCCGCGCTCACTCCCGTGGCGCGCGGAACGTTCCTGGACACGACGGGGCGCCGGCGCCTGGCACGCCTCGTCGCGCTCGTGGACGACGTGGCGACCCCGTGGCGGCCACGCTGGATCGCGGCGAGGCAGCCCGAGCCGCCCGGCCCCGGCTGGTACGAGCGGTACTGAGCGTGCCTGCGCCGGGCACCCCCCGCGTGCGCGACATCGACCTGCTGGTGGTCGGTGAGATCAACCCGGACGTGGTGGTGTCCGACCCGGACCCGAGGCCGGTGTTCGGACAGGCGGAGCGGATCGTGGACGCCATCCGCCTGTCGGTGGGGAGCTCATCGGCCATCACCGCCTGCGGGGCCGCGAGGCTGGGTCTCCGGGTGGCGATGGTCGGCGTCGTGGGCGACGACGCGCTCGGCCGGTACATGCTCGAGGCGCTGGCCGACCGCGGCGTGAACGTCTCCGCGTGTCGTGTCGACGCCGGCCGGCCGACGGGCGCCTCGGTCATCCTGGGCAACGGCGTCGATCGCGCGATCCTGACCGCGATGGGGACCATCGCTGATGTACGGGCATCCGACGTGCCACCTGCCCTCCTGGAACGGGCCCGACATCTCCACGTCGGCAGCTTCTTCCTCCAGCCGTCGCTCGCGGCCGAGGTGCCGGACCTGTTCCGGGCCGCACGCGCGGCGGGGCTGACGACCAGCCTTGATCCCAACTGGGATCCCTCCGGCGCCTGGGACGGCGGGTTTGGCGCGGCCGCCGCGGAAGTCGACATCCTGCTGCCCAATGCCGCCGAGGCGACCCGGCTGACGGGTGTCGCGGACGTGGAGGCTGCGGCGTGGTCGCTCGCGGGTGCCGGGAGCGCGGGCGTTGCCAACGATGCGCAGCGGACCGTGGCGGTCAAGCTCGGCCCTGACGGGGCGATCGGCGTGGGACCCGGCCGTGGCCTGGTGTGCGTGCCTGCGCTTCCGGTGACCCCCTTCGATACCACCGGCGCCGGCGACTCGTTCGATGCGGGGTTCCTCGCGGCCTGGCTGGACGGCAGGGTCCTTGCCGATGCCCTGCGCTTCGCCGTTGCCTGCGGATCCCTCTCCACGCGCGCCATCGGCGGCACCGGGGGTCAGCCGGCCCGCCACGAAGTCGAGGCGGCGCTCGATCGGCGGGGTGGCCCGTGAGCCCGGGATCCAGGGCCGCCATCAACCGGATCATCGGGGTCTCGCTCAATGCCGCCATGGACAAGACGGCCTCCGTCGAGCGGCTGGTCCCCGGGACGATCCATCGCCCGACGGTGCGGTCGGTGGTCCCGGGCGGCAAGGCAGTCAATGCGGTACGTGCGGCGCGATGCCTCGGTCTTGACGGCGAGGTCGTGGCGGTGCTCGGTGGGCACGCCGGGGCGTGGTATCGGGCGGCCCTGGCCAATCGGTCCATCCCTCTGCACGCCGTCGAGGTCGCCAGCGAGACGCGGAGCTGCCTGTCGGTCCTCGACCTGGCGACGGGCGCGCTGACCGAGCTCTACGAGGCGGGCGTGGAGCTGGCCGACGGGGACTGGCCACGGGTGGAGGACGCCCTCCGGGAGGCGCTGGGGAGCGATGGTGCCGGCGCCGTCGTGGTCCTCGCAGGCAGCCTGCCACCGGGGGCGCCGGTCGATGCCTACGGGCGCCTGGGCACCATCGCGACCGGGCTCGGCGCACGAACGGCGATCGACATCGCCGGGCCTCCACTCCTTGCCGCGCTCGATGCCCGGCCGTGGCTGGTCAAGGTGAACGCGGCCGAGGCTGAGACGGTGACCGGCACGAGCGCCCGTACCCGGGATCGCGCCCTCGCGGCGGCCCGGGAGCTCCTGAGCCGGGGAGCCGGAATCGCCATCGTGACCCGCGGTGTCCATGGGGCGGTGCTCGTCGCGCCGGAGGGAGCCTGGACACTCGGGAGCCTCCCGGCCTCGCAGCGGGGACCCTATTCGGTTGGGAGCGGTGATGCGTTCCTCGCCGGCTTCATCGTTGGGCTGGCCCGCGGCCTGCCGGCGGGCGATGCCCTTCGACTCGGGGGTGCGGCCGGGGCGGCGAACGCCCGCGTGCCCGGACAGGGGGAGCTGGATCCGGGCGATGTCGAGCGGGCGTTCCGCTCGTGCAGGGTGAGTGCAGTCCCCCGGGCCCCATGGGGATCCGCCTGAGTCGGCCCAGACTCCGGCTGGCCTCGCGGGCCCCATGCGGATCCGCCTGAGTCGGCCCAGACTCAGGCTGGCCTCGCGGGCCCCATGCGGATCCGCCTGAGTCGGCCCAGACTCAGGCCGGCGAGCCGTGCGCGGGACTCGCGCTGCGAACCCGGGCCCCGATGCCCGAACCACGCTCGGGCCACCCGCGTCTGAGTCCCAGCCGACTCGGGACCGGAGGGCCGGCCCCACTGGCTGGGCTCGGGACCTTGGGCGGGTCGGCACCTTGGGCGGGTCGGCACCTTGGGCGGGTCGGCACCTTGGGCGGGTCGGCACCTTGTGGGCCGGGGCCGCGCCCGCGCCATTCTCGCGCCTCGGCCGCCGCCACATCGAGAAGGGGAGCCTCGCTACTCGACCAGACCCTGGAGCCGCCGCTTCACGCGGGCCAGGGCGCCCCGATCGGCGAATGCCACGAAGACGGTGTCGTCGCCCGCGATCGAGCCTGCCACCTCCGGCCAGCGAGCCCGGTCCAGGGCGGCGGCCAGGGGGTGGGCTGAGCCCGGCAGGGTCTTGAGCACCAGGATGGTGCCGGCCTCCCGGATCTCGACGGGCATGTCCAGAAGGAGCCGCCGGATCCGGTCCTCGCCGCTGGTGTCGGCCTCGCGCAGCCGGGGTGGGATGGCATAGGCCTGCGTGCCGTTGCGAACCGCCTTGACCAGGCCCAGCTCCGCGACGTCGCGGCTGATCGTCGCCTGGGTAGTGCGGAACCCGCGCTCACGCAGGGCGGCGGCAAGCTCCTGCTGGGTCCGGATGGGTCGCTGCTCCACCAGGTCCCGGATTGCCCGCTGGCGGAGCTGCTTCATGACCTCCAAGGCCAGATCTCCTGCCGGCGCCTAGCGAGCGAGGAACGTCACGAGGACCAGGGCTGCCAGGGCAAACCGGTACGCGACGAAGATGTTGTACGACCGTGTGCGGACGTAGCGCAGCAGCACGCTGATCGCCAGGATGCCGGCGAGGAATGACGCCGTCACGCCAACCACCAGGGCCATGGGCTCAGCGCCGCCGACGTCGCCGCGCAGGATCTTGAGCGTCTCGTAGGCGACCGCCATCGCGGTGATCGGCGTCGCCATCAGGAAGCTGTAGCGGGCCGCGTCGGCGCGGTCCAGTCCGGCGAACAGCGCCGCCGAGATCGAGATGCCCGAGCGGCTCACGCCGGGCAGCAGGGCGAGCGCCTGGGCGAAGCCGATTCCCAGCGCACCGCGAGATCGCAGCCCATCGATCGTGTGCGTCCGCGGACCAAGGTGATCGGCGAGCCACAGGACCACGCCACCGGCCACCAGCATCAGCGCCACGAGGCCGGGCTGGCGGGTCGACTGCTCGATCACGTCGTTGAGGAAGAACGCGATCACGGCCGCCGGTGCCGTGGACAAGGCCAGCAGGAGGGCGAGGCGCCTGTCCGGATCATCCCGGATCGAGCGGTCACGCAGGGCGGCCAGACCGGCCGGGATCAGGCGCCGCCAGTCATCCCTGAAGTAGACGAGGAGGGCGGCCAGCGTGCCGCCGTGGAGGACCACCGAGAAGGCCAGCGACTCAATGAACGACTTGTCCCAGCCGAGCAGGTAGGGCAGGACCAGGTGGTGCCCGGACGAGCTGATCGGCAGGAACTCGGTGAGCCCCTGCACGATGCCCATGATCAGGGCCTGGAGGATCTGGTCCATGGATCAGTCCGGGCGGCCGGGGTTGGTGCCGGCCGCCCGAGTCTTTGCTCCGTCTAGCGGATGAAGAGCGGGGCGAGGACGAGGGTGATCGTCGCGATCAGCTTCACGAGGACGTGGAGCGACGGGCCGGCGGTGTCCTTGAACGGATCGCCGACGGTGTCGCCGACGACCGCCGCGGCATGGGCGTCGGAGCCCTTGCCGAGCACGTTGCCCTCGTCGTCCTTGAGGTTGCCCGACTCGATGTACTTCTTCGCGTTGTCCCACGCGCCACCGCCGTTGTTGAGCACGGTGGCAAGCAGCACGCCCGCGATGGTGCCGACCATCAGGAACCCGGCCACGGCCTGGTAGCCGAGCAGGAGGCCGACGGCGATCGGTGTCAGGACCGCGAGCATGCCGGGCGCGACCATCTCGCGCAGGGCCGCGCGGGTCGTGATGTCCACGACGCGGGCATAGTCCGGGCGCTGGGTGTAGTCCATGATCCCGGGCATCTCCCGGAACTGGCGGCGGACCTCGACGATGATCGACTGGGCCGTGGTGCCGACCGCGCGGATGGCGAGGCTGCTGAAGAAGTACACGAGCATCGCGCCCATGAACGCCGCCACGAACACGTTGACGTCGGCGAGGTTGACCGCGTTGAGCAGCTGCACGTCGGGGACGCCGGCCTTGATCTGGTTGCCCAGGATCTTGTTGATCTTGTCGATGTAGGCGGAGAACAGGAGGAATGCCGCGAGCGAGGCCGAGGCGATGGCGTAGCCCTTGGTGAGCGCCTTGGTCGTATTGCCGACGGCATCCAGGCGGTCGGTGATCTCGCGGGCGCCGGCCTCGGCACGGCTGAACTCGGCGATGCCACCGGCGTTGTCGGTGATCGGGCCGAAGGTGTCCATGGCCAGGATGTAGGCCGTGGTCATGAGCATGCCCATCGTCGCGACCGCGGTGCCGAAGATGCCGCCGACGTTCACGCCCTCGGCGTTGAGGAGATTTGCCTGCGAGCCGAGCCAGTGGCTGGCAATCAGTGCGATGCCGATCGTGATCGCGGTCACGGCCGTGGTCTCGTACCCCACCGCGGTGCCGCTGATGATGTTGGTCGCGGGCCCGGTCCGGCTGGCCTCGGCGATCTCACGGACCGGACGGAAGCCGCCGGCCGTGTAGAACTGCGTGATGTAGACGAACGCGACGCTGGTCACGAGGCCGACGATGCCGGCGAAGAAGAACCAGACCCAGACGGGGAGCCCGTTCGCGTCGCCGCCGGTGGTCTGCATCATCTGGTTGGTGACGAACGCGAGCCCCGCCACGGACAGGATCGTCGTGACCCAGTAGCCGCGGTTGAGGATGTTCATCGGGTCCTCGGTCTCCTTGCCGCGGATGAAGAACATCGCGACGATGGTGGCCAGGAGCCCGAAGGCGCGCACGACGAGCGGGAAGAAGATCCAGGCTGACGGGTTCGGCCAGCCGAGCTCGGTCGCGATGTTGAACACCGCGACGCCCAGGATCATCGCGCCGATGTTCTCGGCGGCAGTCGACTCGAACAGGTCGGCACCGCGGCCGGCGCAGTCGCCGACGTTGTCGCCAACCAGGTCCGCGATGACGCCCGCGTTGCGGGGATCGTCCTCGGGGATGCCCTTCTCGACCTTGCCGACGAGGTCGGATCCGACGTCGGCCGCCTTGGTGTAGATGCCGCCGCCCAGCTGGGCGAACAGGGCGACGAAGCTGGCCCCGAACCCGAAGCCGACGATCACGAACGGTGCGTCCTGGACCGCGATCTCGCTCCCCAGCAGGACCTGGTACAGCGTGAAGATGCCCCACACGCCAAGCAGCGACAGGGAGACCACCAGGAAGCCCGAGACGGCGCCGCCGCGCATCGCGACCTGGACGGCCTCGACGAGGCTGCGTCGTGCCGCCGCGGCCGTGCGGACGTTGGACCGGACGCTGATCGTCATGCCGATGATGCCCGACGCCATCGAGCAGGCCGCTCCGACGAGGAAGGCAATGCCCGTGAGGACGCCGATCGGCAAGCCCGCAAGACCCGGAACGTCGGCGACCTCGGGACCCTCCACGAGGGCGATCACGGCCCCGATGATCACGGACGCCACGAGGGCGAGCACGCCGATCGTCGTGTACTGGCGCTTGACGAAGGCGTCTGCGCCCTCGCGGATCGTGTCGGCGACATCGACCATCGCCTGGGTGCCGGTGTCCCGGGCAAGAACGTCGCGCGCCAGGTAGGCCGCGAACAGGATCGCGACGATGCCCGCGATCGGAATGATCCAGTAGAGCGTGGATTCGCCCATTAGTGTGTGCAGAGCCTCCTACCCAGGGGTTCGGGAAACCGGTGATCCTCAGTTGTCTCGTCGAGCGGCACGCCCGGCGGAGTCCGGGCTAGGGTGCTGGCACCCGCGCGTCGACGTGGGCACGTCGCCTCCGGGGGTTCGGAACGCAGGGGAACGCCGCGGCAGCCGCCTGAGTGTATGCGTGCGCCTCCGAGCGGGTCAAACGACTTCCGGGCCTGAGCGCATCGCTTCCACGGGACCGCTTGGCCTATGCATTCGCCCCCAGGACTCCCCGCCGCGGGCCGGTCGGCCCTACCCGCCGACGGTCATCGAGACGGATCGCGGCAGGCCGGAGACACGGCGGTCCGCGGTCCGAGGGCCGTCGCACCCTATACTCCCCGCTCGTGGACCGCAGATCCAGCTTCGGGTGTCTGTTCGAGGTCGTCGAGACGCTCGTCCTGACCCTCGTCATCTTCTTCGTCATCCAGAACTTCATCGCCCAGCCCTACCAGGTGCAGCAGCAATCGATGGAGCGGACGCTGGAGCCGGGCCAGTACGTGCTGGTCGACAAGCTCACGCCGCACTGGGACGACTACAACCGCGGTGACGTCGTGGTGTTCAACCCGCCCGAGACGTGGACATCGGACCCCACGCCGTTCATCAAGCGCGTGATCGGGGAGCCGGGCGACACGGTCGAGGTTCGCGACGACGGTGACGTCTACGTCAACGGCGTGAACCTCGAAGAGGGCTACACGTACGCCAACGCTGCGGGCGTGCAGGAGCCAACGGAGGCCTCGCCGGACCAGACGCGTTGGGTCGTGCCTGCCGGCCAGCTGTTCGTGATGGGTGACCATCGGCAGAAGTCGGCGGACTCACGGGTGTTCGGACCGATCAACGTCACGGACGTGATCGGTCGCGCATTCCTGCGCTACTGGCCGATCAGCACCATCGGGATCCTCCAGACGCCGGTCTATCCCGCCGTCCCCGCGGCGCCCTGACGGCGGGCTTCGTGCCGTGACGCCCGCCCTCGTCGTCATCGCAGTCCTCGTCGTCATCGGGGCGGTGGTGGCCATCGCGGCCGCGACCCCGCGCCTGGCGGTCCTGGGCCTGGTCGTTGCGATGGTTGGCGCCACCTACGTCGTCGAGCCGCTGCCGGGCTCGCAGGGCCTGCTGGCGCGCCTCGCGGGGACCACTCTCGGCACCTACCTCGTATGGGTGGCGCTGCGACATGCCCCGCCCTCGATCCCGGCCGCCAGCACTGGCTGGGCCGGGACGGCGGCCATCGCGGTCGTGGCCTTCGCTGCCGGTTGGCTGGCGGCGACGTCACTCGGCGTGACCCTCGGAACCGGTTCGCCCGACGGGCCAGGGAGCGGAGGCGCCGGGGCGGCACTGGTCGCGGGGACGCCCGTCGCGCGGGCGGCGGTGGGTGCCGCTCTCGCCCTGACCGCGATCGCGGTTCCCCAGGTCGCGCTCGCCAGGGACACCCTGCGCCTCGGTGTCGGTCTGCTGCTCCTCCTGGCGGCGGCGGGGCTGGTCGCAAACGCTCTGATAGGGCGCCTGGACAGTGTCGTGGAGTTGGCGATGGCCGTGATGACGGCGCTGGCGGGTGCCGCCGTCGCAGCCGTGATCGCGGGGTCCATCCAGCGAGGCGGCGACCTCGTGATCCGGGACTCGCTCCGGCCGGACGCGGCCATCCGCCATCGGCCGGCGGATGATGCCCACCGGCGCGAGGCGTCCTGACCCTCATGCGCCTCCTGCTGCTCCTCGTCATCGGCGGCCTCGGGGCCGCCTTCGCCGCATGGGGAATGCGACGCGAGGGACGCATCGCCCAGATCGCGACCCTCGTCGGGATCGGTGCGCTGCTTGCCGTAACGGCGGACGCGCTCCTCCTGCGGCCAGCGAGGCTGACCGGCACCGGGGAACCCATCCGGGGCCTGTTCGACGCCCGCCTGGTCACGACCGGCTATCTGCGCCTGGTCGTCGGCCTGTGGGGGATCGAGAGCTTGATCCTGGTGCTCGTGGCTTGGCTTCTGGGTGGCGTTTCAAGGCTCCGGACGCTGCTGCCGGCCACGCTGGCCGCGCTCACGGGCGGGACCGTGGCCATGGCGTCGGCCAACCTGGCGGTCGGTGCGGCCGCTGCGGCGGCCACGGGCCTCGCCGTGCTGCTGGTCCTGCTTGCCGAGGACGGGCCGGCCGCGGTGGCGGCCGCGGCCCGCGAGCTGCGCGTGGCGCTGGCCACGGGCATCGTCGTGCTGGTGGCTCTCGTGGTCGTACCCGTCGCCGCCCGCCTGGTGCTGCTTGCCGCCGGTGCCGGCGGCGGTGAGGACTCCACGGCCGCGTATGCCTCGGTCGCCGGGCCCGGGATGGGCCTGGTCACGGTCGCGGTGGCCCTGGCCGTGGCCGCTCGCTGGGGCATGCTGCCCTTCCACGTCCGCGTCTCGCGCCTCACCGACCTCGTGCCGCCAGAGACCCTGCCCCTCCTCCTCGCCTGGATCCCGGTTCCACTGACCGTGGTCACCCTCTCGGCCCTCGACTGGTTCATCACGCCATTGGCGCTTCCGCTCGACGGCGAGCGGGCGCTGCTCGTTGCGCTGGCGTTCGCGACGCTCGCGGGTACAGCACTCGCGGCGTTCTTCCACGATGACCTGCGGCACGCAACCGGCTACCTGGTGATTGCCGATTTGGGCCTGATCCTCCTGGCGATCGCGGCCCTCGACCCGGCCGCGTGGGGTGCCGGACGGGCGTGGATCGTGGTGCTCGCGGTGTCCAAGACCGCGCTCGCGGCGTGGGCGGCCGTGGCTGAGGACCGGTTCGAGACCCGCAGCCTCCCCGACATGCGCGGGTGGGGTCGCCGAGCGCCCTTGCTTGCGGTCGCCCTCGCGCTGACCGCCTTCGCGACCTACGGCCTGCCAGGCTGGATCGCGTTCGAGGCTCGCGGCACGCTGACCGGGCTCGTGGCCGACGGGCCGTGGGATGTGCTCCTGGTCATCGCCGGGCTCCTGACCCTGCCGACCTACCTGCGGTTGCTCCGCCTCGGCCTGGGCATGCCGACCAGCCGGATCGAACGGGCGGCGCGAGAGCGCTTCCTGCGGCGGCGGCAAGCAGCAGAATCGCTGCCCGTCGAGCATGAGGAGGGCGATCGGTCACCGACGCCGGCGGTCGACGACAGACCCGGGAACGAGCCTCGCGCCGCACGGCCGGCGCTTGCAACGGCGGCCAATGGGGTATTGACGGCGCTGCACCGCGAGCGGACTGAGCTGCTGTCGGGCGCCGTTCTCGCGCTGGCGATCCTCGCCGCCCTCACCAGTTGGGGAGCCCTGGACATCGCGGCGACCGCGGCCGAGCCTGCGCCGATCGTCACCGGCCCGGCAAGCGACTAGCTGTCTCGTGCCGCGGGAGGCTCGCGGCCTGTCCTGAGGCGCGGCACGGTCGCGGCCGTGATCCTGCCGCTCTTCGGGTGCCCCTCCTGTCGCGCCTCCGCTGTCCCGGGTCGAGGTCGACAGGGCGGACCTGCCGGGCGGAATTCGCACGGCTCCAGCGAGCAGCTGGGTGATCCGGCAAGGCATGAGCTCCGCTCGGCCGGCGGCGTGCCCGTCAGCGGGTGGCCGTCGAGCCTCGGCGTCGCGACGACCCAGACCGCCCCGGGAAGCTGGGACCGGGCGGCGCGGGCGCCGGGCGGCCGCCCAGCCGGCCCGATAACCGCGACCTACTCGGCGGGAGCGAGCACCCAGCGATCGATCTCACGATCGTAGTCGAGGAGCTCCTCGGGATGGAACCACAGGGCGAGCTCGGCTGCCGCGCTCTCGGGGCTGTCGGAGGCGTGCACCAGGTTCTGCGCAGTCTCGACGGCGAAGTCGCCGCGGATCGAGCCCGGCGCGGCCTCGTGCGGTCGGGTCGCCCCGTTCATGGCGCGCACGATGCCGATGGCGTTCGGGCCCTCGAGTGCCGCGGCGACGAGGGGGCCCGAGGTGATGAAGTCAACGAGGCCGCGGAAGAAGGGCTTCGTGCTGTGGACCGCGTAGTGCTCCTCGGCCAGGGCGCGGTCGACGTGGACCAGCTTGAGGCCGACGATCTTGAGGCCGCGTTCCTCGAACCGCGTGATGACGCGGCCGACGAGCTGGCGCTGGACGCCGTCCGGCTTTACGAGGAGCAGGGTTCGCTGGGGATCCGGCATGGGGCTGCAGGCCTCTGTCTCGTGGGCGATCCCGGCCGTACCAGGATCGCAGGGTGGCTCGGGTGGGTCCACAGGGTAGCGCGAGCCGCCCGCGATACGCGGCGAGCCGCGCACGCGGGCCACCGTGGGAGACGATCACCCGGTGGTGATCACGACCGCCCGGCCCCCGTTCCCGCCTCAGGATCGACCTCCGGATCCCGCGTCGTGCGACCCGACCTCCCGGGGTCGGCGAGGCGGCCGCGCGCCACGTCGAAGGCAGCGAGCGCCTCGTGCTCCCGGCCCAGGAGCCGGAGTGCGTCGCCGGCGACAAGCGCGAGCGCAGGCTCTGACGACCGCTCCCCGAGAGCGTCCAGCACACCCTCGGCGAATGCGGGCTCGAGGCGGATCGCGACGCCGAGGCGCAGCGCGGCGGTGCCCACGTCCCCCCGCGCGAGTGCCGCCCGGCCGCCGGCAAAGGCCTCGGCCGCTGCGGCCGATGCAGGACCGGATTGTGGCTCGTCACGACCGTGGGCCGCGCGCTTCTTCGAGACGAGGACGGCGGTCGCACCTGACGGGACCGGGACAGGATCCGGGTCGGGCGGCCAGATCGTGCTCCGGGGCATGCCGGCGAACAGGGCGTCGAGCGATCCATCGAGACCCGACACGGCACGGCTGGCGAGACCTCGTGCCCGCGCAGGACGTCCCAGCGCCGCGACAGCCTCGGCAGCGATCACGAACGCCAGCGGGTCATCGACGCCACGTCCGATTGCCGCATCGGCCGCCTCGCCCGCCCCCGCGAGATCGCCGGTTCGCCAGCGCGCCTCCGCCAGGTCGAGGAGTGCCACCTCGTCAAGGGTCCCGCTACCGGCGAACGACTCCAGCTCGGCGCGCGCCAGGGCCAGCGAACCCATCCGGAGGTGGATGCGCGCCAGGTAGAGCGCCGTCGCACGGGCTTCGGTGACGAGGTCGGCGTCATCGTCGGCGGTGCCGGCATGGGCCGCTCCGGTTGCGGGCTCGGCCGCTGCGGACTCGCTGGAGTCCACGGCGTGGGGCGACTCGTCGGAGACCCCATCGTCGAGGAGCCCGAGGCCATCGTCCATTGCCGGATCCTCGGCAACAGGCTCGTCGGCGGGTCCAATCATCGGAGCAGCCGCAGGTGCCGCTCCAGGCCGCGCAGGTGCCGAGCCGGGGCGACGACGGCCATCCTCAGCGCCTCCTCACGGAACAGCCGATCGGCAAGGTCGCGGACGGCCTCCGGGCGCACCGCCTCAACGGAGGCAAGGGCCTCGTCCAGTGTCAGGACCCGGTCATGGAGGGCCTCCTGCCCTCCAACCCACGACGCCAGGTGACGCGTGTCGTCCATTCTGAGCTCCAGGCCACCCGAGAGGTACGCCTTTGCCTTCGCCAGCTCGTCGGCGGGCACGGGTTCCGCGACCAGGCGGGTCAACTCCGCCAGGATCGCCTCGATGGCCGCCGGCAGCTGCGCCGGGTCGACACCGGCCGAGATCTCCAGGGCGCCGGCGTCCGCGTACTCCACCACCCCGGACGAGACGTCGTAGGCCAGGCCCTTCTCCTCCCGCACGCCCAGGAACAGGCGGCTCGACATTCCGTCGCCGAGCACGGCATTGAGCACCGCGAGGTCCCAGGCCGCCGCGTGGTCGCGGCGCAGGCCGGGCATCGCGATCACCAGCTGTGCTTGCGAAGTGTCCCGCTTGCCGGTGAGCACGCGCGGCCCGGCGGGCAGCGGCGGCGCGGGCGCGGCCGACGGAATCGATCCGTTCCCGGACCCGAATGCCGCGGCGGCAAGGGCCACCGCCTCTTCGTGATCGAGGTCCCCCGCCACGGCCACGACGGTGTTCGCCGGCCGGTACATGGTTGCCCAGAAGTCGCGGATGGCCGACGCGGGCAGGGCGCGGATGCCGTCCTCGTCGCCGCAGATCTCACGCCCCATCGGGCCGTCGCCGAAGAGCGCGGTCTGGGCCAGCATCTGGCAGTACTCCGACGGATCGTCG
Source organism: uncultured Chloroflexia bacterium (assembly GCA_963788375.1). GTDB lineage: Bacteria > Chloroflexota > Limnocylindria > Limnocylindrales > CSP1-4 > CAIXZV01. The sequence goes on along the minus strand of CAWBGT010000027.1, from coordinate 1,151,880 downwards.
AGATACGACCGGATCTCCTCCACGATCACCGTCCGCTCCTGGTCGATGTCGGCCTCGTCGAGGCGCGGCCGCACGATCAGCTCGCCGAGAACGTCCATGGCGCGGGCAGCCTCGCGCCGTGGCACGCGCGCCCAGTAGACGGTGGATTCGCGATCGGTGGCCGCGTTCGCGGACCCGCCGACGCCCTCGATCGCCTCGCTGATGGCGCGGCTCGACGGGTACGCGAGCGTGCCCTTGAAGGTGAGGTGCTCCATGAAGTGCGCGACGCCGGCCTCCGACGGCGACTCCAGGCGCGAGCCGGCCAGCACGTACGCGGCCATCGCGACGGAGCGGGATCCCGGCAGGCGGGCGGAGATGACGCGCGGCCCCTGGGCCAGCTCAGTCCGGTGGAACATCGTCCCGATGGTAGCCCGAGCGAGGTCCAGCCGGGTGGGGACCGCACGGCCGGACCGCAACCCGATGGCATCCCGAGGGCGACGTGGGCGGCACTTCGCGGCCGTCGATGCACCCTATGATTGCGGCCTGCCACGACGACCGGCGGCGATGCTTTTCGCGCGGCCCGGGGTAGGCACTTCCCAAGCCGCGTCCCGCCAAGGAGGAGAAGGATCGATGGTCGGTCGGACAGGGCGGATTCTGACGTTGCTAGCGGCCGCTTCGCTGGTACTCGGAGCCTGCGGACAATCGGCCTCCAGCCCCGAGGCGTCGGGCCCGGCGGCATCGGACACGGGCTGCACCGCCGGTGCTGCCTCGGGTACGCAGATCCCCGAGGTCGAGGAGGGCAAGTTCAACGTCGCGATGGTCCTGATCGGACCCCATGACGACGGCGGCTGGAGCCAGGCCCATTACGAGGGTCTGCTGTATGTCTGCGAGAACATGGCGGACACCCATGTCGCCTACATCGAGAACGTGCCCGAAGGCGCCGACTCCGAGCAGACCTTCCGGTCGCTCGCCCGCAAGGGCTTCGACTTCATCATCGGCACGTCCTTCGGATACATGGACCCGATGGAGGCCGTCGCAAACGAGTTCCCCGACCAGACGTTCCTCCACCTGACCGGGTACAAGAGCAACGGCAAGAACTTCGGCAACTTCTTCGGCGCGATGGAGGACTTCAAGTATCTCGCCGGCATGCTCGCCGGCTCGCGCGCGAAGGCTGATGGCAACCCGAAGATCGGGTACATGGCGACCTTCCCGATCCCAGAGGAACTGCGGCTTGGGAACGCCATCATGCGCGGCGTGAAGATGACCTGTCCCGAGTGCACGATGGACGTGGTGTTCATCAACACCTGGCACGACCCGATCAAGGAGAAGGCCGGCGCCACCGCGCTGTTCGACGCCGGCGCGCAGGTCGTGTTCACGGGCGCCGACACCGGAGCCAACGCGGACGTCGCCCAGGAGAAGGGCAAGTGGGGCGTCACCTACGACCACCCGGCCTCCTGCAAGGTCGATGCCTGCCTCACGGCGCCGTACTGGATCTGGGGCCCCGAGTACGTCCGCATCGCGGAGCAGGTCAAGGCCAAGACCTACACGGCCGGCTACGAGTACTTCGACGCCAACTCGAAGGCCATGGGCCTGCTCGGCTTCATGGACGGCGAGACGCTCCGCAAGGGTGTCGCCGACCTGCCCGAGGCCGACCTCAAGCTCGTCAAGGACACGCTCGCGACGATGCTCACGAGCGGAACCGCCCGGTTCGACACCGTGTTCAACGGCCCGATCGTCGACAACACCGGGAAGGAGCTCCTGCCGGCAGGAGAGCAGCTCCAGCAGTCCGATCTCGACCAGTTCCCGCCCGGCGCCCCCGGTGCCGAGTGCACGACCTGCATGTACTGGTGGAACGACGGCATCACGGCCGAGCTGCCGCCGCTGGGCAACTAGGCCCATCGACCCCGATCGGAGGGCGGCGAACGCGTGCGTGAGGCGCCCTCCGGCCATGACGAGCAGCGCGTGAGCAGTCCGGCAGCGACGGCCGACGCCCAAGGGGTGCCGGCCGTCGAGCTCCGCGGCATCGTCAAGCGGTTCCCGGGCGTCGTCGCAAACGACGGCGTCGACTTCAAGCTCGCCCCGGGCGAGGTCCACGCCCTCCTCGGTGAGAACGGCGCCGGGAAGAGCACGCTGATGAACATCCTCGACGGGATGTACCAGCCCGATGCCGGGGAGATCCTCATCGGCGGGCGGCCAGTGGCCTTCCGCTCCCCGCGGGACGCGATCGCTGCCGGCCTGGGCATGGTCCACCAGCACTTCACGCTGGTCGCGTCGATGACCGTCACCGAGAACGTCCTCATCGGCCTCGACCAGCCCCACTTCCGGCTCCGGCTGGACACGCAGGATGCGGAGATCGCCCGCCTCGCGGAGGAGCACGGCCTGCGGATCGACCCGCGCGCGAAGGTCTGGCAGCTGTCCGTCGGCGAGCGCCAGCGGGTCGAGATCCTCAAGGTGCTGTACCGCGGCGCCAGGGTCCTGATCATGGACGAGCCGACGGCCGTGCTGGCACCGCAGGAGATCGACGATCTGTTCCGGACGCTGCGATCGATGACCGGGGCCGGGCGCAGCATCGTGTTCATCAGCCACAAGCTGGGTGAGGTCGTGTCCATCGCGGATCGGGTCACGGTCATGCGGCGGGGCAAGGTGACGGCCAGGGGGCTCCCGGCGGCAGGCATGACCAAGCCCCAGCTGGCCCAGCTGATGGTCGGACGGGAGGTCCTGGAGAGTCTCGAGCGTACGTGGCTGCCACCCGGAGACGTCGTACTGTCCCTCGAGGACCTCGAGGCCGACGGCGACAAGGGCGTCGGGGCACTGCGCGGCATCAATCTCCAGGTGCGCTCGGGTGAGATCGTCGGGATCGCGGCCGTCGCCGGCAATGGCCAGAGCGAGCTGGCGGAGGTGATCAGCGGTCTCCGTGCGTGCCGCGGCCGGGTGATGGTCGGTGGCGAGGACATCGCCAACCGTCCGGTCCGCAAGGCGATCCAGCGGGGCGTGGCCCACGTGCCCGAGGATCGGACGGGCGTCGGCACTGCGCCCAACCTGTCCCTCGTGGACAACCTGATCATGAAGCGCTACCGGACGAAGCCGATCAGCCGCGGCTGGTCGATCGACATGGGGGCCGCCAGGGCCGCGGCGACCGAGCTCAAGGACAGCTACGAGATCTCTGCCCCCTCGATCGATACCCAGGCCCGCCTGCTCTCGGGCGGCAACATCCAGCGCCTGATCCTCGCCCGTGAGATCGAGTCCGAGCCGCGCCTGATGATCGCCGTGCAGCCGACGCGCGGGCTCGACGTTGGCGCGGTGGAGTCGGCCCACCGGCTGCTCATGGAGCGTCGGACCGCCGGTGCTGCCATCCTCCTCATCTCCGAGGACCTGGACGAGGTCCTTGCGCTCTCGGATCGCGTGGCCGTGATGTACGAGGGGCGGGTCGCCGGGATCATGGATGCCACCGATGCCGACGTGACCCGGATCGGGCTGCTGATGACCGGTGGTGACGCCGGTGAACCAGCGCACGCCGCGGCCGCGGCGACTGACGTGCGATGAGCCTGCCGTTCGCGCTCAGCCTCGAGCCGCGGCTCGAGGTCCCGCGCTGGCTGTCGCCGGCCCTGACGATTGGTGCGCTCGCCGTCGCGCTCGTCATCTCGGCCCTGATCCTGACCATCGTGGGCGCCGACCCGATCCGCGTCTACGGGCACATCGTCGGGGCGTCGCTGGGGAGCGCAGGGGCCATCTCGGACACCCTCGTCAAGTCCACCCCGTTGATCCTGACCGGCCTCGCTTGTGCCCTTGCCTTCAGGATGCGGCTCTGGAACATCGGCGCCGAGGGGCAGTTGCTGCTCGGGGCATGGGCGGCGAGTGCGGTCGTGCTTGCCCCGCTCGTGCCCACCGGCACGCCAGCGCCCGTCGTGCTCGTCCTGATGCTGGTCGCCGGATTCCTCGGCGGTGCGATGTGGGGCCTGATCCCCGGCGTGCTCAAGGCGAAGTTCGGTGTGAACGAGATCATCGCCACCCTGATGCTCAACAGCATCGCGTTCGCCTGGATCCAGTACTGGGTGTTCGGTCCATGGACCGAGGGCGGCTTCCAGATGAGTGCGCAGTTCCCGGTCGAGGCCTGGCTCCCTCGTCTCAGCGACCTCGCCGACGCGGTCCCTGCTGTCCGCGGCCTGACCGTCCACGCGGGTTTCCTGATCGCGGTCCTCGCTGCGGTGGTCGTGTGGGTCATCGTCGAGCGGAGTTCGTGGGGGTACGAGATCCGGCTCATCGGCGACAACCCGCGCGCGGCGCGCTACGCCGGCATCCGGATCGCCCGCAACATCCTGCTCGTGTTCGCGGTATCCGGCGGTCTCGCGGGCATCGCCGGCATGACCGAGGTCGCGGGGGTCGTGCACCGCCTCCAGGACAACTTCTCACCCGGCTACGGGTACACGGCGATCATCGTCGCCTACCTCGCCAAGTTCCACCCGCTGCGGGTCGTGCCGGTCGCCATCCTGTTCGGGGCCCTGATCCTGGCCGGCCGCGAGATCCAGCCGTCCGGTGTGCCGGCGATGATCCAGGGGATCATCCTGTTCTGCCTGATCGCGAGCGAGGTCTTCCTGCGCTTCCGCGTCGGTCTCGTCCGCCGTCCTCCGGTCGCCTCCACCGCCATCGGCCCGGGGGACTAGCGTGGACCTCCAGCTGATCATGGCGGCCGGGATCGCAGTGGGCACGATCCTGCTGTTCGCTGCCGTCGGCGAGATCCTCGCCGAGCGATCCGGGGTGATCAACCTCGGCGTCGAGGGGATGATGCTGATTGGCGCGGTGGTCGGGTACGCCACCGCCGTCTCGACCGGCAATCCATGGCTGGGCGTGGCGGGCGCCATGCTTGCGGGCGGGCTCCTCAGCATGCTGCATGCGATCGTCACGATCACCTTCCGCGCGGACCAGGTCGTATCCGGGCTGGCCCTGACGTTTCTCGGCACCGGGCTGGCGCGCGTGCTCGGGGAGGGGCTCAGCAAGGCTGGGGCGATCTCGCTTCTGCCCCGCTTCTCGGTCCCACTGCTCTCGGACGTTCCCGTGCTGGGGCCGATCGCCTTCACCGAGCAGAGCATCCTCGTGTATGCCGGCTACCTGCTGGTGCCGGCGACCTGGTACTGGATCAACCGGACGCGCCCGGGCCTCCACCTGCGGGCGGTGGGCGAGGAGCCCGCGGCCGCAGACGCGCTGGGCGTGAGCGTGTATGCGACCCGGTACCGGTACGTCTTCGTGGGGGGAATGCTGTCCGGCCTGGCCGGGGCGACGATCACGCTCGCGATCCAGCCGGGGTGGTTCGGCGCCCTCACGGTGAACGGTCGCGGGTGGATCGCGGTGGGGCTCGTCATCTTTGCCCAGTGGTCCCCGTTCCGGGCGGCGGCCGGTGCCTACCTCTTCGGCGCGGTCGTCCAGCTCACCCTGTCGATGCAGCTGCCGCCGACGATCCTCGGGCTGCCGAACCCGTTCTTCGAGTACCACGCGAACACGTTCTTTCTCGAGATGCTCCCATACGCGCTCGTGCTGGTCGCGCTGGTGCTCGGATCGCGCGATGCGATGCGCAAACGGATCGGGGCCCCCGCCGCACTCGGCATCCCATACGTGCGCGGGGAACGAGGGCGCTAGCCTCGGGCGTCGGGTCCCCCTCCGATCGGGTCCGGCGGGCCCCTACTCCTCGGGGGCCTCCAGCCCGAGGAGCTCCATCTGCACGAATCCGTCCATGTCGAACTCGAGCTGGCGTGGGGCCGACGGTCCCTCACCGTCGCCGCCCGAACCGGGCACGAACTCGATGACCACCCGCTCGTCGCCCTGGACCAGGGTGTAGACGAGCAGCTGATCGGGACGGGTCTCAAACTCGAGGTGTTCGAACGAGTCCACGTTGATGGTGATCGCGATCGGCGTGAAATACGTCGACATCCCGGGCTCGTCGGCCACGATGCGCTCCACCCAGCCGGTCCCGCTCGCGATCATGTCGCGTCCCCGGTAGAACCGGTACGCCACGGTCTGCTTGAGGATCGGCCGCAGGAGATGCTGGACATCGGTCCGGCCGGTCACGAGTCCCTGGTTGACGAAGAACTTCGCGGGCGGTTCGTTCGCCACGATGGGCTCCAACCTCGTGCTCGAAAGGGCTGGGGAGCGGCTCGCCGCGCCGCCCACGCGGGGCGTCACGACAATGCCCGGATCGTAGCGGACGAGGCCGGTTGCGGGACGGTGAAGTTCGCATGATCCAGGCCCCGCGACGTCCGGCGCCAGGGCCCAGGTTGGCGCCGGCCGACCTCGGGCGCGCACGACACCCGTATCATCCCCACATGCTGCTCGTCGTCGACATCGGGAACACGAACCTCACCATCGGCCTCGTCGATGCGGGGCGCATCATCGCGACGCGGCGGGCAGGCACCGGTCGGGCCGCCACTGGCGATGAGATGGAGCTCCTGCTCGGCGGGCTGCTCGGGCTCGACGGGCGGAGCCTGGGTTCGATCTCCGGGGTGGCGCTCGCCTCGGTCGTGCCGGCCCAGACGGCCATGATGGAGTCCGTGACCGGTCGTCGGGGGCTGCCGATCCTCGTGGCGACCGCGGGCACGGTCCCCATCGCGATCCGCGTGGACCGCCCGGGCGAGGTTGGCCCGGACCGCATCGTGAACGCGCTGGCCGCACAACGCCTGTACGGCGTTCCGGCAATCGTGGTGGACTTCGGCACGGCCACGACGCTGGACTGCATCGGCCCCGACGGCGCCTACGTTGGCGGAGCGATCGCGCCGGGGCTGGAGCTGGGCCTCGACGCCCTCGCCGCGCGGACGGCCAAGCTGCCGCGGATCGAGCTGCGCAGCCCTGACCGCGCGATCGGCCGCGACACCGTGAGCGCCATGCAGTCGGGCACCGTGTTCGGCTACCAGGCGCTGGCATCGGGCCTGCTTGCGCGCCTGCGCCGCGAGCTTGCCGAGCAGACCGGGGGGAGCCCGGACGACGTGACGGGGATCCTGACCGGCGGCCTGTCCGCCGCTCCCTGGGCCCGGGACGTGGACGGTGTGGATGTCATCGACCCGGACCTCACGCTCAAGGGTCTCGCAATCCTCCACGCGGAGGTCGCCGGGGGCGAGCCACTGGAAGGCACCCGGTGAGCGGGCGCCTGGAGGGCCGGCTCATCGGTCTGGGCGTGTGCGGGTCGATCGCCGCGTACAAGGCGGTTGAGCTCCTGCGGCTGCTCGCGGCCGAGGGCGCCGATGTGGTGGTGATGCTGACGCCGGCCGCCGCGCAGTTCGTGGGGCCGCTGACGTTCGGTGCCCTGTCCCGCCACCCCGTCGAGACGGACGTCCTGGGCCTCCTGCCGGACCAGCGGATCGGCCACATCGTGGTTGCGGACAGCGCGGACGCGATCGTGGTCGCACCCGCCACGGCCCGCTGGCTGGGCGCCATGGCCAACGGGATCGCCAGCGACACGGTGACGGCGGCCTGCCTCGCGACAAGCGCCACAGTGGTGGTCGCGCCGGCCATGGACGGCGACATGTGGATGCACCGGGCGACGCGCGACAACGTGGAACGTCTGGAGCGGGACTTCGGCTACCGGATCGTGCCGCCCGAGATCGGGTCGCTCGCGTCCGGCCAGTCCGGCATCGGGCGGCTCGCGGATCTGGCGCTGATCGTGGATGCGGTCGTGCAGGCGGTGGCAGGCCGGCCGGTTCGCGAACCGGGCCGGGAGAACCGCCCGCCGCTGGTACCGGCCCAGCGCCGCGACCTCGAGGGCCGCCACGTGGTGGTCACCGCCGGCGGGACGGCGGAGGCCATCGATCCGGTCAGGTTCATCGGCAACCGCAGCACCGGCAGGATGGGCCGGGCGATCGCGGAGGCGGCGCTCGCCCGGGGCGCGGGCGTGACGCTCATCGCCGGCCGCATGGAGGTCTCGGCGCCCGCGGGCGCCACGGTGATCCGCGCGGAGTCGACGGCTGACATGCGCCGTGCCGTCATCAATGCCGTCGTCGACCATCCCGCCGACGCGCTGGTCATGGCAGCCGCGGTCGCGGATTTCCGCCCGCGTCACGCCGCCGACACCAAGCTCGCTCGCGGCGAGGGCACGACCCTCGAGCTGGAGCCGACCGAGGACATCCTCGCCGAGGTCGCGACCCGGGTCAGGGACCTGGTACCGCGCCCGGTGATCGTTGGGTTTGCGGCCGAGACGGGATCGTTCGAGCGCGCAGCCGGCAAGCTGCGCCGCAAGGGTGCAGACCTCCTGGTCGCCAACGACGTCACGGAGCCCGGCTCCGGCTTTGGCACCGACACCAACCGCGTCTCGATCCTGGCCGCGGACGGGTCGCACGAGGACCTGCCGCTGCTCTCCAAGCGCGAGGTGGCCGATCAGCTGCTCGATCGCGTGGCCGCCGCGTTGGACGAACGCGACACCCCGGCGCACACTGAGCCGACCATGGAGACCACCCGATGAGCGCCCAACCCGAGACCGTCCGCCGCCTGTCCGTGGTCGATATCGCGAAGCTCCACGCAGACGGTGCCCGGATCGCGACGATCACCGCGTACGACTTTCCCACGGCGGCGATCGTGGACGAGGCAGGCATTCCGCTGATCCTGGTCGGCGACTCGCTGGCCCAGGTGATGCTGGGCTACGACACGACGGTCCGCGTCAGCATGGACGAGATGCTCCACCACACCAAGGCCGTGGTGCGGGGCACGAAGCGGGCGATCGTCGTCGCGGACATGCCCTTCCTGTCCTATTCAACGGCCGAGGACGCCGTTGCCAATGCGGGCCGCTTCCTGCGCGAGGGTGGCGCACAGGCGGTCAAGGTCGAGGGCGGCGTGCGCAGCGCCCGGACCATCGAGGCGCTCGTGCGGGCCGGGATCCCGGTCATGGGCCATATCGGGCTCACGCCGCAGGCCATCAACGCCATCGGCCGGGTCCGGGTCCAGGGCAAGAACAAGGAGCAGGCCCGGTCGCTGCTCGCCGACGCCCTGGCGGTCCAGGAGGCCGGCGCCTTCGCCATCGTGCTGGAGCTCGTGCCGGGCCAGCTGGCCGAGGCGATCACGGAGCGGCTCCACATCCCGACCATCGGAATCGGGGCCGGCGCGGGCTGCTCCGGCCAGATCCAGGTGATCACGGACACGCTGGGCTGGGGTGACTGGACGCCGAAGCACGCCCGCAAGTACGCCGACCTCCGGACGTCGATCCTAGACGCGATCCGACACTACCGGGCCGACGTGGAGTCCGGGGAGTTCCCCGCCGCCGCCGAGACCGTCCTGATGGATCCTGCCGTCCTGGACGAGGTTCTCGGTCGCTCCGCCGCCGACCGGGCGGAGGGCCGCGGCGAGGGAATGGACCTGGCCGGCATCCCGCTCGACCGCGACCTCTAGGCGCGCGAGCCGGCCCGAACCCGCAGCCGATGCAGGTCGTCCGCACCCGCGCCACACTCCGCGCCGCGCTCGCCGCCGCCTCCCGGCCGGTCGGCTTCGTGCCCACGATGGGCTGGCTGCACGCCGGACACGCCTCCCTCGTGGAGCGGGCACGGGCCGAGAGCGCCACCGTGGTGGTCTCCATCTTCGTCAATCCGCGGCAGTTCGCCGAGGCCGGGGACTTCGCCCGCTACCCGCGCAACGAGGCACGCGACCTGGCCGTGTGCGATGCGGCCGGTGTGGACCTGGTGTTCGTCCCGGACGTCGACGAGGTCTACGTGCCCGGCTTCGACACGCTGGTCAGCGTGGGCGCGATCGCGCGTCCGCTTGAGGGCGCCGCCCGTCCCGGCCATTTCGAGGGCGTGGCGACGGTGGTCGCCATCCTGTTCTCGCTGGTCGGCGCGGATCGGGCGTATCTCGGCCTCAAGGACTACCAGCAGGTACAGGTCATCCGGCGAATGGCCCTCGACCTGGCCCTGCCGACCGAGGTCGTACCGTGCGAGACGGTGCGTGAACCGGACGGGCTGGCAATGTCCTCGCGCAACGCCCGCCTCACCCCGGCGGGACGCGCCGCGGCGCCCGTGCTGCACCGGGCCTTGCTCGCAGGGGCGGACGCGGTGCGGGCGGGCCGGGCGACCGGCATCGCCGTACGCGACGCAATGCTGGCGGTGCTGGCAACAGAGCCCGCGGCGACCCCCGACTACGTGTCCGTCGCCGACCCGGACACGCTCGCGGAGCTGGAGCTGGTCGAGGGGCGGGCGCTGCTCTCGCTGGCGGTCCGGATCGACGACGTCCGCCTGATCGACAACGAGCGGGCTCCCTGACGGGAAGGCGGTCCCTCGAGCCCGAGGCGACCCGCGGGCATCGGGTTGGCGGCGCCCTACTCCCCGACCGTGACTGCGGTCGACAGCGCGCGCCGACGGCCGATCGCCGCCCAGACCATCACTGCCCCGGCCGCCGCGATCACTCCGCCGACCGGGTACACGGCCCACAGCCCGCCGATCGCGGCCACCTGCCCCGCCATCAGCGCCCCGGCGATGGTTCCAACGGCGAACGCGGTGCTGCCGAACAGCGCCTGCGCCGTCGCCTGGAGACGGCCGGGCACCCGCGCCGCCACGTAGCTGGCGGTCCCCACCATCGCAAGCGCGTACCCGCTGCCGCCCAGCGAGGTGAAGGCAATCAGCACGAGCGGGCTGTCCGCCACCGTCCAGCACATCGCCCGGATGACGAACAGCAGCGCACCGATCACGATCAGCCGCTCCACCCCGATCCGGGCCGCGAACCGCGCGAACAGGATCATCATCGGCACCTCGAACAGCGCGGATGTCGCCCAGCCGATGCCCACCAGCTGTGTGTCTCCGCCCAGCTCCACGATGCGCAGCGAGAACAACGTCATGGAGCCCACGGCGGCCGTCCACATGACGCACGACCCGACGAAGAACAGCGCGAGACCGGGCAGGCGCAGGAGGCCCGTCGCGGCGCCCGGTCCCACGCTGCCCACCTTCGGGGCCCCGCGCGGCCGGCCGAGCAGCGCCACTGCCGCGACCCCGGCGCCGGCCATCGCCACCGCGTACACGACGAACAGCATCTGCAGGTCGCTGCTGGCGATCAGGATGCCGGTCCCGATCGTCCCGGCCATGAACGCGAAGGACCCCGCCACGCGCGCCTGACCGAAGCGCTCGCGCTGCGGCCACAGACGCTGGATCGTCCGGGCGTCGAGGAGCGGGATCAGCCCGGCGGAGCCCACGGAGAGCATCAGGACCGCCACCGCCAGCCAGGGCATCCCGGGCGCCATGGCCAGTCCGACACCGGCCAGCGCGGCCCAGATCGCAGCCACCAGGTATGGGCCGCGCATGTCGCCCAGCCGGTCCGCCACGAGACCCCAGACCGGAGAGGCGACGATCGCCACGGCAGCGGGGACCGCCGCCAGCACGCCGATGACGGCGATATCGATGCCCATCGCCTCGAAGTACACGACCGCGTACGCCGTCCATGCCCCGATGGCGACGAACTGGAAGCCGTACACCACCCACGAGGGCACGATCGACAGCGGTCGGGCATCGGCGGCGAGCTTGGTGTCCGTCAGTCGAACCGCGCTTCGGTCGCGGCCTCCAGGAAGCGGTCCATCTCGAGGTGCTCCCAGACGAGATCCTTGATCAGCTCGACCTTGCCGACATCCGCCGCGTGGGTCTTGACGAGGAGGTCGTGGACCTCGGACGCCACCGGGTAGGTGTCGTCGTCCACGATGGCCGCGAACATGCCGGCGTGACGGACGGCGGCGAGGACCTCCGGGCGCAGCTCGTAGCCGCCCGTCAGCACGATGCCGAGGGCCTTGCTCTCCGGGCCGGCGCCGATCGCGCCGGGCGTCGCATCCACGAGCGTCTCGAGATGCTCGCGGGCGGCCGGCAGCGGCGGGGCGTCGGCACTGTGCGCGGCGGCCAGGGTGAGAATGACGTCCTCGCGGTCGCCGGGGACGATGACCAGGGTCCCAGGCCCGACCCTGGCCAGCATGTGATGCGGTTCCATGGCCCCGATCGCGACCCCATCGATCACGCGGTCCAGGTCCGGCCCCTCGCAGATCACGCGACCGTGAACGCCGGCGAGGACCATGCCCAGCGTGGGGTTGGACAGGATGGGCCGGTAGGGCAGCACGCCCAGGAGCGGGATCCCGTGCAGCGCGAGGCCGCGCTCCAGCGTCCGCTCGATCCCCGGCTGCTCGCCGACGCGGACCTTGTTGACGATGGCGCCCGCGACCGGCACGCCGTGTGCCTCGAAGTGCGAGGCGTTGAGGACGATCTCGTCGATCGGCCGGCCGACGCCACCCTCGGACACGATGACCACCGGGGCCCTGAGCATGGACGCGACCCGGGCGTTCGACAGCCCTACGACGGCCCCGACCCCCGCGTGGCCGGTGCCCTCGATGAGCAGGATGTCGTGGTCCGCAAAGACCCGGTGCGCGGCGAGGATCCGGGCCCCCAGGTCCTCGACCACGTCGCCGCGGATGTAGGCCTTGGTGAACCCGCGCGGGAGGTGGACCGGGCTCATGGCCGAGATCGGCTCGGGCAGGTCGAACACCGTCCGCATCAGGAGGGCGTCCTCGTCGGTTGGCCGGCCGTCGACGACGACGGCGCGCTGGCCCACGGGCTTGGTGAACCCGGTGCGGTGGCCACGCCTTCGGAAGCCGTCGATGAGCCCCAGCGAGGTGGTGGTCTTGCCGCGGTTCTGGCCCGTCGCCGCAAGGAACAGCTGGCGCACGGCGGGGCCGCGCTCAGCCGCGCGAGGCCGTCTTGCGCTCGATCAGGGCGAGAGCCTCCCGCAGCCGTGTCAGCGACTCCTCGTCCACGCTGTCCGGCTCGAGGTAGGGCCCGAGGCGCTCCATGATGTCGGTCACGAGTCCCAGGAAGACGGCCGCGTCGGCGACGAAGAACTGCGGCTCGTTGTTGTAGCGGACCATGGTCAGCCGGCCCTGCAGGACCCGGCGCTCCTCGACGTGCGCGACCTGGGTGCTGAAGTTGTGGCCCTGGATGCCGTCCGGGTTGTTGAGGAAGTTGAGCGCGTTGTCAATGGCCAGGCCGAATCGGGCACGCCACGCGACCAGACGGTCGTAGACCTCCGGCGGGATCCGGACCTCCGCGACCTCCTCGAACACCTCGGGTGCGACGGTCACCAGGCCCACCAGCGTGGTGCCCGCCCGGGCTCCCAGCATCACCTGCAGGCTGCGCTCCAGGGTGAACACCTCGGAATCGAAGCGCGGGCTGGTGATGACGTCGGTCAACAGGTCCTCGACGTTGTCCAGGCTGCCAGGGTCGTTGACAGCGTCGGCAAGGTGGAGGATCTCCTCCTTGAAGAGGAACTTCTCCTCGTGGTCAAGCATGGCCGGATGGTAACAGGGGGGCAGCGCCCGGGAGGTCAGTCCGCGATCCAGGCGCGGGCCTCGGCCTCGTCGGCGTTGGCGAACACCCGGACTTCGCCGTGCATCAGGCCGCCGAACATCCCGAACGCGTGACGGACCCAGCCGACATCCGACACGACCGCGATCCGCTCGAAGGACCCACGGCTCCCCAGCCCCGCCTTCGTGTCCTCGACCATCGCCCCCGCGTCGTAGCCCGTGAACTCCTCGCCCAGCTCGAACAGGACCCGGATCTTGCGACCACCTGCGGCGGCGGCCTCCAGGGCGGGCTCGAGGACGGACTGGTAGTCGTCCGCCGTGACCGTTCCGACTGCCCGCACCGCGACCACGTTGTCGTCAAAGCCATCGATGCGCTGGAGCATGGTTCCTCCTCGTCGTCCCGGGATCGGGCATCCAGTACGGATCGGGAGATGCCGACTGGCCTCGCACACGGAATCTGCGGAGCGTGACGAGAAGGGCCGCGACTACGGCAGTCCATGGGAGCCCGATGCCGATCCGGCGGCTGGGTGACTGCTCAGGGCTGGTCACGGACGGCGACGTGTCGGTCGGGGGCGGCGCCGCCGCGATGGCCCGGACCTCCGCCGCGCTCAACCGTTCCATCCTGGGCAGGAAGAAGCGATGGGGGCGCGAGGGCTTGACGAACGCGACCGCCGTGATCGTTCGACGCTGCCCCGGAAGATGGGCACCATAGGCGAGCGCCAGCCGTTCGCCCACCCTGCGTACCGTGAGTGAAGAGTCTCCGGGGCAGATCATCTCCGGCATTCCGGAGTGGAGCGCGGCGACCTCGAGCTCATCCGGCGCCGTCCCGCGGAGGACCTCGTCGACGCGCAGCGTGAAGCGGTTGTTGATCTTGCCGCCTGGCGTCCACGTGACCGTGCCGATCAAAATCGTCTTCGCGCTGGGGGCCGCCTGCCGGAACGACGGCCAGGGGTCGAGTTGCGAGCAGTCCCCCAACGCCGCGGAGGGCCTCGCCATCGATAGGGCCCCGAGACCCAGCGTCGCCAGCACGAGGGCGACGACCGGATGTGCTCCCCTGATCCCAACGGTCAGCATGACGACGTCTCGCAGATGTCTTGCGCAGGCACGGACTTCGACCAGCGGCAGTGCCCTCCGCGGGCACGATCACTCACAGAGGGCCCCCGGTCAAGTGGCAAGAGCCCTCGCCGCCGCCCTCGGCAAGCCCCGGAATCCGTCCCGGCCCGGGCGAGCCCGGGCCGGACGAGTGCTGCCAGTCTGCGGCCGTCACCGGCCGCGGTGGAGTTACGGATAGAGGCCGCGCAGGGCGGTGGCGTCCGCGACGCGCTTGACGGCGACGAGGTAGGCGGCGGTCCGCATATCCACCTCGGTCAGCTTGGCCATGTCGAGGACCTCGCCGAAGGAGCGGTCCATGATCTCCTTGAGCTTGGCGTTGACGACGGCCTCGCTCCAGTGATCGCGGTTGAGGTCCTGGACCCACTCGAAGTAGCTGACGGTGACACCGCCGGCGTTGGCGAGGATGTCCGGGATCATGAACACGCCCTTGCCCGCCAGGATCCTGTCGGCCTCGGGCGTCGTGGGGCCGTTGGCGGCCTCGGCGACGATCCTTGCCTTCACCCGGTCGGCATTCTGGGCGGTGATCTGGTTCTCGTAGGCGGCCGGGATGAGGATGTCGCACTCGAGCTCGAGGAGCTCGCCGTTGGTGATCGTGGTGCTGCCCGGGAAGCCGACGACGGTGCCGTGCTCCTTCTTCCAGCTCAGCACCCGGTCGACGTCCAGGCCCGCGGCGTTGTGGATTGCGCCCCCGGTGTCGGAGACGGCGATGATCGTCGACCCCTCGTCGGCCATCAGCCGCGCAGCGATGGCGCCTGCGTTGCCGAACCCCTGGACGGCCGTGGTGGACGTCCTGAGGTCCATGCCCAGGTGGACTGCCGCATCGACGATCGTGAACACGCAGCCGCGGGCGGTCGCCTCGTTGCGGCCCTCGGACCCGCCGAGGCTGATCGGCTTGCCGGTGACGACGCCGGGGACCGTGTAGCCCGCGTGCATGGAGTACGTGTCCATGAACCAGGCCATGATCTGGGGCGTGGTGTTGACGTCCGGGGCCGGGATGTCGCGCTCGGGTCCGATGAGGACCGAGATCTCGGTGAAGAACCGGCGGCTGAGGCCCTCGAGCTCCTTCTGGGACAGCTTCTTGGGGTCGACGCTGACGCCACCCTTGCCGCCACCGTAGGGGATGCCCACGACCGCGCACTTCCAGGTCATCCACATCGCGAGGGCCTTGACCTCGTCGAGCGTGACGTCCTGGTGGTACCGGATGCCGCCCTTGGCGGGGCCCCGGGTCAGGTTGTGCTGGACGCGGTAGCCGGTGAACACCTCGACGCTGCCGTCGTCCATGTGCACCGGAAAGTGGACCGTGAGCTCGCGGCGCGGCTCGCGCAGGACCTTGCGCAGGCCGGGATCGAGATTGAGCATCTCGGCGGCGAGGTCGAACTGGTGCTGCGCGACCTGCCAGGCGTTGATCGACGCCGTTGCGTTTTCCGTGGTCATTGGAACGGACGATCCTCGTGGCGGAACGGTGGACACCGTCCCTGAGCTTGGGCCGTCTTCCGGACGACCCCACGGGGGCGTGTGGGCCGTCGACCGTGGCATGGCCGTCCCGGCGTCACACGTCGCCTCTGGGGCTCGAGTATAGCCGCGACAGCCGGGCCACCATGGGCCGACCGTCACTCGGCCGCAACCAATCCGTCACCCTCCCGTCCCTGTCGAGTGGCAGGGGTACGGGCGCTGCCGCATGGCGCTGCAACAGGCGTTGTGCGGCGATCCATGGGTGTCAGCCCGCGTGGATCACCACCGCCCCCACGCAGCCCGGCCCGAGGTGAGGTCCCACCGAGGCCCCGACGGTCATCACCTGGATCTTTGAGGCGTCCAGTCCGGACCGCTCCTGGAACCGGTCGCGGAACTCCTCCGCGTCGGCATTCGTGGTGTGCAGGACGGTCGCTCGCTCGAGGGGCCTGCGGGTCAGCAGCATCAGGACCCGCTCACGCGCCTTGGCGCGCGTCCGCACCCGGTCCGCGTTCTCGACCACGCCGTCGATGACCGTGATGATCGGCTTGATCGAGAGCATCGACCCGACGGCAGCGCGGGTGCCGCTGATCCTTCCGCCGCGCTTGAGATACTCGAGGGTGTCCAGTGCCACGTAGAGGTCCAGGCGGGCCTTGCGCTCCTCGAGGAGCCCGGCGATCTCGGAACCCGACATGCCCTCGCCCGCGAGCTCGGCGCCGATCTGGGCGAGCATCCCGTGGCCCATGGACGCGGACCGCGAGTCGATCACGTGGATCTCGCGGCCAGGCATGCCACCGGCGCCGATCTGGGCCGACTTGAGCGTACCCGAGAGGTCCCCGGACACGGTCACGCAGACGACCGAATCGGCCCCCGCATCGAACGCCGCCTGGTAGGCCACGGCGAAGTCGCCCGGTGACGCGGCGGCCGTGGTCGGGAACGGCGAGTCGGGGGCCGTCATCCGCGCCCAGAACTCGTCGGTGGTCATGGTGACGTTGGGCCGGAACGACTCGTCACCGAAGGTCACCACGAGCGGCACGACGATGATGCCGGCGCGTGCGGCCACATCGGGCGGCAGATCGCTGGCGGAGTCGGTGACGATCGCAACGCGGGACACGGTCCTGGCTCCTCCTCGGACGAAGGCGATGGCCGCCTCGGGCGGGGTCCCCCGGACCGCCGATCATAGAAGGCTTCGACCCGATACGCTGGGCGACATGGACCTCGCGCGTCCCGTCCTCGCGGTGATCTTCGGCACGTTCACGCTGCGCATGGCGACCGGGGTGACGGGCGCCATGCTGATCTACTACTACGCCGCGTTCCCGGCCCACGGCGGCGAGCCGGTGGAGGCGTGGGAGGTGGGGGTCCTCGCCGCCCTGTTCTATGCCAGCGAGCTCATCCTGTCACCCGTCTTCGGCGTCCTCTCGGATCGCGTAGGCCACCGGCGGATCATGCTCCTGGGTCCGGCATTCGGGGCCGTGGCCGTGATCATCACGGCATTCACGGTCTCCTTGCCCGTGATCGGGTTGACCCGCCTGCTGGAGGGCGCATCCACCGCGGCCTCCGTGCCCTCGATCCTCGGGTTCATCGCCTTCGCCACGGCATCCAGCGAGCTGATGCGAGGCAAGGCCGTCGCCCGCTTCGAGGCGGCGACCCTGGCGGGCCTCCTGGTGGGCTTCGTGGTGGCAGGACCGCTGTTCAGTGCCATGGGTGCGATGGCGTTCCTCGTCAATGCACTGGTCTACGGCGTGTCATTCGCCATCTACCGCTGGGGGGTCCCGCCCCACGCGGAGCCCGCGCCAGTTGCCCGCGGTCACAATGCGAGTGAGGGTCTGCGGCGCTATGCGAGGATCCTCCGGGGTTCCCACGTCTGGCTCCTGGCGCCGACCTGGATCGCCGTCAACGCGACGCTGGGCCTCTACACCAGCCAGACACTGTTCCAGCTGGTCCGGGAGCCGGACCCGCGATTCTCGGGCCAGCAGCTGATGGGCGGGTTCGACCCGCTCCAGGTGAGCGCCGGCCTGGCGTTCGGCGGCCTGCTGTTCTTCGCCGGATTGTTCTACTGGGGCGGCAAGTTCCGCACGCTGCGCCGGACATCGATCATCCTGTACGGCATCGTCGGCGGTGCCGTGATGCTGGTCGCGGCTACCGCGATCAATCACGCCTCCGGTACACACGTGGCAGTGCTCGTCGGCCTGATCGTCGTCGCAGGCGGCGGCCTGTTCGTCCTGGCGGGTGCAACACCCGCCGCCATCGGCCTGCTCGCGGATATGACGGAGGCCTATCCGGACGACCGCGGGGCGATCATGGGTCTCTACTCGGTGTTCCTTGGCCTGGGACAGATCGTGGGCAGCATCATCGGGGGGATCGCGGCGCAGGCGGCGGGGCTCGACGGCATCTTCGTCGCGTCCTTCCTCTTGCTCGCATTCGCCGTTGTGCCGATCAACCGTCTGCGCCGCTACGAGCACCGGGTGGGCGCCGCGGAGGGCGCGGCCCATGGCTGATCCCGCGCTCGTCCCGGCCCGGCTGGCCCGTGGCGCCCGGGGCGCGGTCGTGGCCCCGCACCACCTCGCGACCTCGGCGGGCCTCGCGGTCCTTGCGGCCGGCGGGCATGCCGTCGACGCTGCCGTCGCCACCAACGCCGTGCTGGGCGTCGTGATGCCCAACGGCTGCGGCGTGGGCGGTGACGCCTTCTGGCTGGTGTGGGACGAAACCGCCGGCGAGCAGGTGGCCCTCAACGGCTCCGGCCGTTCGCCGGCGGCCGCAAGCGCGGTCGCAGTGCAAGCCCTCGGCCTGGACCGCATCCCGTTGCGGGGGCCCCTCGGCATCACCGTGCCGGGTGCCGTACGGTCCTGGGCCGACGCCCATCGCCGCTGGGGCCGACTCTCGCGGGACGTCGTCCTGGCACCGGCGATCGAGCAGGCTGCCGGCGGCTTTGCAGCATGGAGCGGTCTGATCGACGCGATCGAGGCCACGAACGGGAGCCTGGGCACCGAACCCTGGGCGGACGGCTTCCGGCGGGTGTGGCGTCCCGAAGGTCGCCCATGGCGGACCGGCGAGCTGGTCCGGCTGCCGGCCCTGGCATCGACCCTGCGGGCCCTGGCGGACGGCGGCTTCGACGCCTTCTACGACGGTGACCTGGGCGAGCGGACCGCGTCCGGGCTCGCGCGGGCGGGCGGTCTCCACCGCGTCGCCGATCTGCGCGAGCACCGGAGCACCTGGGAGGCACCGATCTCGACGACGTACCGCGGCGTCCGCGTCACGACCCATCCCCCCAACAGCAGCGGCGTGCTCGCGCTCGAGATCCTCAACATCCTGGAGCGCTTCGAGCCGCCCGACGGCGCCAGGTTCGGCGGGCGTGGGTGGTCCGACGCACATTGGATCCACCTGCAGCTGGAGGCCGCCAAGCTCGCCTTTGCGGATCGTGACGCATTGCTGGCGGATCCGGCCTTCCGCGAGGTACCCGTCGCGCGGCTGCTGTCCGGGGCGCACGCGGCGGACCTGGCGGCGAAGATCGATCCAGCGCGCGCCGATCCGGCCCCACCCCCGGCTCGAACCCTGGTGGGCGGCACCATCTGGCTGGGGGTGGTGGACGGCGAGGGCAATGCCGTCAGCCTGATCCAGTCCAACGCCGCCGGTTTCGGCTCGGGCGTGGTGGATCCCGGGACCGGCATCCACTTCCAGAACCGCGGAGCCTCGTTCTCCCTGGACCCCGCCCATCCCAACGTCCTCGAGCCACGCAAGCGGACCGCGCACACCCTCCTGCCCGGAATGCTGTTCCGCGCCGGGGAGCGCCGCCCGTGGATCGTCGGTGGGTCGATGGGCGGGGACATCCAGCCGCAGATCCACGTCCAGCTGGTGTCCGCCCTGGTGGACGGCGGAGCTGACCTGGCCACTGCCGTGGCCGCGCCGAGGGTGACCGTGGAGCCGGATGGCTGGCTCGCCCCGCCGGTCCGGGTGCAGGTTGACGGTGAGCTCGCCGAAGGCGTCGCCGAGGCGCTCCGGGCGCGCGGTCACCATGTCGGGCGCGCCCGCTACGACGGCAGCCTTGGGCATGAGCACGCGATCGAGCTGGTCGACGGCGGGCCGGCGGCGGGCGGCTCCCTGGCAGCCATGACCGACCCCCGCAGCGCTGGTCTGCCGGCGGTCCACTGACGTCGCAGTTCCGGCCCCCGGAACCGGGATGCGACCTGCCCGGGTGATATCCTCCGCCAGCCGGTGGCAGCCCCGATGGAC
Source organism: uncultured Chloroflexia bacterium (assembly GCA_963788375.1). GTDB lineage: Bacteria > Chloroflexota > Limnocylindria > Limnocylindrales > CSP1-4 > CAIXZV01. The sequence continues at coordinate 1,131,821 of CAWBGT010000027.1, read as the reverse complement.
CTCGACCTGCTGCGGCACCAGTGGAACAGCGGAGGGCATCCGTGACCTCGAACGTCGGCCAGAACTACCCGTACACCAGCGAGACCGAGGCGGAGCGAGCAGCCTCCATCGCGGCGCTCGTCGAGGGGCGCGACGGGCTCGCCGACAAGCTCCAGGCAGAGGCATCGGCGCTCGACCACAACGATCGCTGGTGGGTCTGGAAGTGCCCCACCACGGGCTGCACGGGCCTCCTCCACGCCGCCGGCTACGCTGCCGAGAAGCACGCCGTCTACACCGTGTGCGACGGGACCTGCGCGAAGACGTTCCTCCGCTAGGTGCCCGCCGGTCCTCGCCGTCCGGGCGCAGGCCTGACCATGCCGATGGCACCGCCCGACCTGTCTGCTGCGCGCCGGCGGCTCATGCTCGACACCGCGGGCATCGCCGTGTCCGCCATCGGCTTCGGGTTCGTGTTCGGGCTCGCAGCCCGCAACGCCGGCTACTCCCCCATCGAGGCGAGCGCCATGAGCGTCTTCGCGTTCGCCGGTGCGGCGCAGTTCGCCGCCGTGGGCTACGTGAGCGCGGGCCTGCCCTGGCTGCCGATCCTGGTGCTGACGTTCTTCCTCAACGCCAGGCACCTCCTCTACAGCGCGGCACTGGCGCCCCGGATGCGCGGGGTCCCGTTTGCCCAGCGTGCCGCCATGGCCCACGTCCTGACGGACGAGGCCTTCGCGCTGGCCGCCACCCACTTCCACCGCGTGGGGCGCGTGGACGTGCGCGGCTACTGGATCGGGGCCGTCCTGGGCGTGTTCATCCCGTGGAACCTGGCCACGCTCGCCGGAGTGCTGCTGGGTGGTGCGATCGTCGACCCGTCGGCGTTCGGTCTCGACCTGGTGTTCCCGGCCGCGATGGCGGGGCTGGCCGTCGGGTTGATCACCGGTCGCCGCGAGGTCGTGGCCGCCGGTGCGGGGGCCGCCCTCGGTGTGGCCCTGTCGATCGCCGCCGGACCCAGCGTGGGCATCGTCGCGGGCGGGCTGCTGGGTCCCCTGGTCGCGATGGCGGTTCCGGACGGCGGAGCGCACGTGGCCCCCGACTCGGATCTGACCGGTCTGCCTCTCGATCTTGACGAGGCATTGGCGGAGGTGGACCAGCTGCCGGTGGCGCCGGGCGAGGGTGCCCGGTGAGCACCCAGCTGGTCCTGCTGGCGCTGCTCATGGCCGCGGTGACCTATCCGTCGCGAGCAGTGCCGCTGCTGGCCCCGGGTATCGAGCGGCTGCCGCCCAGAGCCCTGCTGTACCTGCGCCTCGTCGGTCCCGCAATCCTGGCGGCCATCGCCGCGACCGAGATCCTCGTGCGGACCGACGACGCCGGCACCCGGTCGATCGTCCCCGGTGTCGACCTCCTTGGCCTCGTGGTGTGCGTGGGGATCGTGGCGTGGCGACGCAACCTGCTCCTCGGCCTGGTCGCGGGCGTGGGACTGGTCGCCGTCCTCCGGGCGGTCGGCATGAGCTAGGGCGGTGCGCGTCAGGAGCGGCGTGCCTCCGCCTCCACCTCGACCAGCAGGCTCGGCCGCATCAGGCGGGCGACCACCACGAGCGTTGCCGCGGGCCGGACGTTCCCGAAGACCTCGCCGTGGACGGCCGCGACCGCGTCGGCGTCCGCCGCGTCCACGAGGAACATCCGGGTGCGAACCACGTCCTGCAGACCGAAGCCGGCCTCCGCGAGGGCAGCCCCAATGATCGTGAACGCCGCGCGAGCCTGGCCGGCCGCATCACCCGGGTGGAGCGACTCCCCATCCGCGCCTGCGTCGGTCGTGCCCGCCACGAAGCATGCGTCCCCCACCGCGACGGCACGCGAGTAGCCGGACGACGCCTCCCACGGACCGCCGCTCGTCACGTGGCGCCGGCTCACAGGGTCGCGCCGCTCACAGGGCCGCGCCGGCCTTGGCCAACCGCTGCGCGCGCCAGCGCCCGACCTCCGGGTCGCGTCCGATCGTCGCGATGAGCGCCGCGAGCAACGTCGTGCGGGGCACGATCGAGGCAATCTCGAGGTACTCGCCGGGCGAGTGATCCAGCCCGCCGATCGGACCCAGGCCGTCCAGCGTCGGCACGCCCATGGCCGCCGTCGTGTTCGCGTCCGACGCTCCGCCGGTCGCGGCATCCCGCAGGTCGAACCCGAGCTGTGCCGCCAGGCCCACGGCATGATCGACCAGGCGCCCGGAGGCGGGCAGCTTCTCCATCGGCCAGTGGCGGGCGCCCTCGACGACGTCGACGGTCACGCCCGGAACGGCACGGGGCACCAGAATCACCCGGATCGCGGCCTCCACCTCCTCGAGGCCGGCGCGGGTCACGGCACGCACGTCCACCTCGAGCGAGCAGCGGTCCGCGACCACGTTCGGCCGGGTTCCGCCCTCGATGACGCCGACGTTCACGGTCACCCCCTGCCAGCGCCCGTTGAGCCCATGCAGGTCCGTCGTTATCCGCGCCGCCTCCAGGATCGCACTGCGCCCCTTCTCGGGTTCGACACCCGCGTGCGCCGCGTGCCCGTTGACCGTGATGGTCAGGTCCAGCGTGCCCTTGCGCGACGAGACGATGTCGCCGTTCTCGCGGGCGCACTCGAGCGACAGGCAGGCGTCGGCCTCCGCGGCCAGGCGGCGGATGTGCGGCGTGGACGCGGGCGACCCGATCTCCTCATCCGGATTGGCCACGAACACCAGCCGCGCCAGCGGTATCCCGCCCAGGGCGTCGCGCAGGGCCGCGATCGCATACAGCCCGGCGAGCAGCCCACTCTTCATGTCGGTGACACCGGGGCCCGTGGCTATCCCGCCCTGGATGGCGAACGGGCGCTCCTCGGCGGTCCCCGGATCGAAGACGGTGTCCATGTGCCCGAGGCACAGGAGCGCGGGGCCGGTGGGGTTCGTGCCACGCAGCTCCCCGATCACCGTGACCCCCAGATCCTGGTCGTTCTCGTGGCAGACCACGCTGAACCCGAGCGTCCGCAGCCGACCGGCGGTCCAGCGGGCAATCGCGTCCACGCCCTGCCTCGTATAGCTGCCGCAGTCCGTGTTGACCAGGCGCTCGAGATCGGCCAGGTACGCCGGGTACGCACGTTCGACGCTAGCCCGGAGCGCGACGAGCTCGTCGCGGGTGAGGAGGACGGTCGGGTCGAGTGCCATGTGATGAGTCTACGACCAGGGCCGCCACCGCCACGGCGGAGTGCGCGCCGCCGGGCGCCCCGTGCACCCCCCGCCTCGCGTAGAGTTTCGCCACCGTGCGACTCATAGAGATCCGGCTGCTCGAAGGGCCCAACGTCTACCGGCTGCTGCCCGTGGTCAAGGTCGAGGTCGCCGTGGGCCGGACGCAGGCCTGGCATGGGTCGCGGACGCCGACCGACGCGGCGCTCGTCCACCTGGCGAAGACGGTGCCCGCACGCGCGTGGCCGGACGCCATCGCCGATCTCGTCGCCTGGACGCGCCGGCTGCGCCTGGAGCATGGCGAGCAGGGCGGGCCCGTGCAGGTCCACCGGTCGAGCGACGCGGGTCGATGGGTCGTCACGTGGCCGTGGGAGGGCGCCGGTCGGGCGCGCACGATCGCAGAGGCCGCCGCAGACCTTGCCGGCCGCTCCGTGTCGTCGGGACGCCGGGTGCGGCTCACCGGCACCCAGGCACGCCTGGTTGCTCTCTGGATGTCGCGGATTGCTGCGGCCGGCACGATCGCGCCGGCCTGGATCCGCGACGCGGAGCGGCGGATCCCCGTGCTCTCCGTTACCGGCACGAATGGCAAGTCCACCGTGACGCGCCTGGTCACCCACATCCTGCTGCGAGCCGGCCACCGGGTGGGTTCGACCACCAGCGACGGAATCCTCATCGACGAGCGGATGGTGGAGGCCGGCGACTGGACGGGACCGGGCGGCGCGACCGCGGTCCTCGGCAGGACAGACGTCGACGTGGCCGTGCTGGAAACGGCGCGTGGTGGCCTCGTGCTCCGGGGCATGGGCTACGAATCGAATGACGTCAGCGTCTTCACCAACGTGTCCTCGGACCACCTTGACCTGGGCGGCATCCACACCCTGCCCGAGCTGGCAGAGGTGAAGGCGGTGGTGTGCAGGGTGACCAGGCCCGACGGAACGGTCGTGCTCAACGCGGACGATCCGCTCGTGGCGGCGATGGCCCGGCGGGTCCGCGCCAGGGTCGCCTACTTCTCGATGGATCCGGACGCGACACCGCTCCTGGCGCGTCATCGTCGGGCTGGTGGTCGTGCCTGGGTCCTCCGTGCGGACCAGCTCCTGGAGTGGGACGGCACGGCAGATCACGTGCTCCTGGACGTCGCGGACCTGCCGGTTGCACTCGGGGGACTGGCGCGGCACAACGTGGCGAACGCTCTCGCGGCGGCGGGCGGCGCAAGGGCGATTGGCGCGACGCGAGAGCAAGTGGCCGACGGCCTGCGCCACTTCCAGCCCTCAGCGAGCCTGTCGCCGGGCCGCCTCAACCTGTTCCGCCTGGGTCATCGGACTGTCATCGTGGATTTCGCCCACAACGAGGCGGGCACCGAGGCGATCCTCGATGTCGCTGCCGCGATCGGACGCAACATGGCCCGCAACCCGATCCCGGTGACGGCGATCATCGGCACGGCCGGCGACCGGCCAGACGACACCCTGCGGGGCATCGGGCGGATCGCGGCGACCCGGGCCCAGCGGGTGGTGATCAAGGAGACGCCCGCCTACCTTCGGGGCCGCGGGCGGGCGGAGCTCGTGAGCCTGCTCCGCGAGGGCCTCGCCCAGGGCGGCGTGGATCCGGCGATCGTGCCCGTGTATCCGGGCGAAGCCGAGGCCCTGGAGGCGGAGCTGGCAGGCTCCGGGGCGGTTGCGGCGGGCGGCCGCGGGACGGGCGACGCACGCGTGGCTGCCGGCGACGCACGCGTGGTGGTGCTCTTCTGTCACGCGGAGCGCGAGGAGGTCTTCGCCCTGCTCGAACGGCTCGGAGCACGGGTGGTGGACGTGTCCACGGAGCTGCGCGACACGGCGCAGCGGTTCGCGGACCTGGCATCCGGCCCGGAGTAGACACGGGAGTCCCACGCCCGGGCGCTTATGGGGCCAGCAGTTCCTCGGCGAGCTCGACGGCGAGTCCGGCACGGTTCGAGCGGTTGGCAAGGACGACGAGGCGGATTCCCGTCTCCGGGTACAGGCGTACCTGGGCCACGTAGCCGGGATCCCCGCCGGGATGCCCGACCCACCGCCGAGGGCCCTCGCCACCGATCTGCCAGCCCAGCCCGTACGAGACCGCCTCGCGCCGGTCGTGGACGCGTGGCCGGAGCATCTCGTCCCGCCATCCTGGTCCGACCAGGCGTCCGTCGTGGAATGCGTCCAGGAACCGCACCAGGTCCCCGGCGGTCGTGAACGCGCCGCCGTCCGGCTGGCCTCGGGCGGGGATGGCGTACAGGTTGCTCCGCCACTCACCGCCCGGATCGTCGTCGGCGGGTGCCAGGTAGCCGAGCGCGACGTCCGGGATGATGTCGTCGAGCGACGGGTAGCCGGTCGAGTCCATGCCCGCGGGGCCCAGCACGGCGTCGGCGACCGCCTCGTAGAACGAGCACCCCGCCAGCGCCTCGATGGCCAGGCCCGCCAGCACGAAGCCGGCGTTGCAGTAGCGCACGTCCGAGCCCGGCTCAGCGAGCGCCGGCAGGTCGGCGAACAGCGGCAGGAGGTCCCGCGGCGACCGGGTTGCGGCCGGGTTGGCCCGGAGCCAGACCGCCTCATACGGCTCATCGCCGTACTCGTCGCAGTAGTCCGCGATCCCGGACGTGTGGGTGAGGAGGTGCTCGAGCGTTACGCGGGAGTCGATGTCTCGTGGCCGGAGGCTCGCGTCAAGCACCTGCCCGAGGGGGGTCTCGGGCGCCGCCAGCCCCCGTTCGAAGAGCCGCACCAGGGTGACCGCCGTGAACAGCTTGGCCGACGATGCCGTCCCCAACCTTGAGGCCGGCGTGATCCTCCGCCCGGTGGCCCGGTCCGCGACTCCTTGTGCGATCTCAGCCAGGACGCCGTCCCGGCCGACGGCCAGGAGGACACCGCTGAAGTCGACCGCTGCCAGCCGGTCCGACAGCTCGGCGCCACGTGGTCCGGCGGCGTAGCCCTCGCTCATCGGGCGCGCGGGCCGGTCATCCCTCGGGCGCCTCCAGCTCCCCCGGGTCCGCGAATGCCGTGGCACCCTGCGCGCGTCCGGCGAGCGCCATTGCCTGGCGGTAGACGTCCACCGCATCGTCGGCGCAGACCACCACGAGGTCGCCCGGGGACGCACGGCGCAGCGCAGCCCGCACGGCCTGCTTCTCGTCGAGGACCTTCTCCACCTTGACCGTCCTGTCCGGGTGCTCGACACGGGCCGCGCGGACCCCGGCCACCACGTTGGCCGCGCTCTCGCCGGGCTCGCGCCCGCGCAGGTTGCGGTCCTCGCGGATGACGATCTCGTCGAAGGCGGTGGCGGCCAGGGCCCCGTAGGCCCGCTGGTCCTCGTCCCGACGATCGCCCGGGATCCCGATGACCCCTATCGCGCGTCCTGACCGGGGCTGGGCCGCCTGCGCGCCATGCGAGCCGGGCCGCGCCTGGGGGTCGACCATCATCCGGTTGACGAAGTCGGCCAGCTGGCGCATCCCGTCCACGTTGTGGCAGTAGTCGATGACGACGCGTGTCCCCGCCACCTCGACCAGGTTGAGGCGGCCGGGCGCCTGGAAGAAGGACGTGGTGAAGGTCCGCAGGCCCTGGCGGATGTCGTGGAGATGTGCGCCCATGGACCAGGCGGCGGCCGCGGCGGCCAGCGCGTTGGCGACGTTCATCCGCGCCCGGCCGCCGAAGGTGGCCGGCACCAGGTGCGTGTACAGGACCGGCATCTTGCGAGGACCGTGCTTGAGCACGATCAGCTCGCCCTGGGCCGTGTCCTCGAGGCAGAACGCCGCGTTGCCGCGGTTGGTATGCCCATCGACGCGGTCGTAGCCGTCCTCGCCCTTGTGCTTGGCCATCGAGAACAGGACCACGCGTCCGTCGCAGTGGCGGCCCATCCGGTAGACGAGGCCGTCGTCCGCGTTGAGCACGGCGGTCCCCGAGCGCGGGACGGCGTCGACGACGACGCCCTTGACCCCCGCGAGCTGGCCCAGGGTGTCGATGCCGCCGAGCCCGAGGTGATCACCGGTGACGTTGGTCACGACCGCCACGTCGTTGCGGTCGTAGCCCAGGCCCTCGCGCAGGATGCCGCCCCGCGCAACCTCGAACACCGCGGTGTCCACGGTCGGGTTCTGGAGGACCATCTGGGCGGACCGCGGACCGCTCATGTCGCCCTTCTTGATCAGCCGCCCGTCGATCACGATGCCGTCCGTGGAGGTCATCCCCACCCGCCGGCCCATCAGCTTGAGGACGTGGGCGATCATCCGCACCGTGGTGGTCTTGCCGTTGGTGCCGGTGACGGCGAGGATCGGGATCCTGGCCGGGGCGCCGGGCGGGAACAGCAGGTCGATCACGGGCCGCGCCACGTACTGCGCCTCGCCCTCGGTGGGGTGGGTGTGCATCCGGAAGCCGGGCGCGGCGTTGACCTCGACGATCCCGCCGCCGGTCTCCCGGACCGGCTCCTCGATGTCGGGGCAGATGAAGTCGATGCCGGCGATGTCGAGGCCGACCACGCGGGCCGCCGTCTCGGCGATCTCCACATTGTCCGGGTGGGCATCCATCGTCCTGTCGATCGAGGTGCCGCCCGTGCTCATGTTGCCGGTCAGCGCGAGCTTGACGAACGTCCCGGCAGGCGGAATGTCGTCGGGCGCGAAGCCCTGGCCCTCGAGCACCTCTTCGGCGTTGTCGTCGAGCTTGATCCGGGTCAGGACCTTCTCGTGGCCGATGCCGCGACGCGGGTCCTGGTTGGTGGCCTCCACCAGCGCGCGGATGGTCTGCACGCCATCGCCGGTCACGCTGGCCGGGACGCGCTCGGCCACGGCCGCCAGCTTGCCGCCGATGACCAGGACACGGTAGTCACGACCGGTGATGTAGCTCTCCACCAGGACATCGCGCGATCGGCTCTGCCGGTAGGCCTCCGGGAATGCGGCCCTGACGGCGGCCTCGTCGGCGAGATCGAGCGCCACGCCGCGACCGTGGTTACCGTCGAGCGGCTTGAGCACGCACGGGTAACCCATCCTGCGTGCGACGGCCACCGCCTCGTCCTCGGTGGTGACCACCTCCGAGCGCGGAACCGGGAGCCCGGCGGAGTCGAGCAGGCGGTTCGTGAGCTTCTTGTCCGACGCGATGTCGACCGCGATCCCGCTCGTCCGGCTGGTCATCGTGGCCCGGATGCGCTGCTGATGGACGCCCTGGCCGAGCTGGACCAGGCTGTAGCGATCGAGGCGCATGAACGGGATGTCGCGCACGGCGGCCTCGTCGAGGAGCGCCTGCGTGGACGGACCGAACGCGAGCCGCTCGGCGGCGTGGATCAGGCTCTCGAGCTCGGCGCCGAGGTCGAACGTGTGATCCGGGTCCTCAGGCGCAACCAGGTGGTTGACCAGGCCGACGGCCATCTTCCCGGCCTCGATCCCGACCTGCTCCTCGCGGTACTCGAAGATGACGTTATAGCGGCCGTAGTCCCCGGTGCCCCGCGTCTTGCCGTGCCGGACCGGCGTCCCGGCAAGGTTCTGCAGCTCCAGGGCGAGGTGCTCCGCCACGTGGCCGGCCCAGGTCCCGTCACGGAGCCTCGTGATGAACCCGCCGCGCCGGCCGAGCGAGCAGGCGTGGTCCTCCAGGGATGGCAGCATCTCCACCAGTGCGTCCACGAAGCCCGGGATCGTGTTGCTCGGGAACTCCTCCAGCACGCCGAGATCAACGACCTGGCGGATCACCGGCTCCTTGGCCCAGTAGTTGGCGCCCCGCAGGACGCGCGTCTCCAGGATCCGCAGCGTGGGCTCCGGGCGCTTGCCGTCGGCGGGCGCCTCGGCCGCGGGCGCGTCAGCCGCTGGAGCCGCGTCCGCCACCTGGGCCTTGGTCTTCCTCGACCGCTTCGGGGATGCCGGATCCGCCTGCGCCACCTGGTCCCTCCTCGCGTGCGTGGGAAGCGGAGTGTACGCGCTGGCACCAGACGGCGGCCCATGCTGCGGTCAGGTGCTCGCGACGGTCCGTGGCACGGCCTCCCGCCCGGCGAGGCAACGGGCGCACGGTGCGACGTTTCTCCCGCCGGGCGGACGGTTCGTGACACCCGACGCCCTCTCGCGGGACGACCGCTCCGCCGGGCGGGAGGTTTGTCCCGCGCTGCGCCGGTTGCGCCGCCCGGCGACGATTCGAGGAGCGTCAGCGAGGCGGCTTCGCAGGGCGATCCGGGGCGGTCGGCGTACCGCGCGGGGTCACCCCGTTGACCTGCGCGATCTCGCCGATTGCCCAGACGGGGCGGCTCGGACACCCGGGTACGGCCGTGCCCGCGACCTGGGCCACCCCAAGGACGACCTCATCGCCTTCCTCGATGACCGTTGTGCCGCCGGGGTCCCGGATGGTGAGCGGCGGGCCCGTGGCCGCGTAACCCGGGGGCCACAGGAGGTTGGCACGCGCGCTGCCGTCGTCCGATTCCAGGTAGACACATCGGCCGGCAAGCAGCACCCGGCCCCCGGTGGCATCGCCCGCTACAGCCGCAGGCAAGGCGTGGGCAGGCAAGGCGACCTCCCGCGACGTACACGACGACGCAGCGAGCACCACGGTCACGGCGAGCACCACGCGGACCTTCACGCGCCTCGCTCCCAGCACGGAATCCTGGCTCAGCTCGAGGCGAGCTCGTCCGGGAGCACCTGCAGGTTCGGGGCCACCACGCGCGTCCGCCGCCGGAGGTCGAAGCGGTAGCCCGCGGGCAGGCTGTGGAGCACCACGCCGCTGATCATCAGCGGGCGGTGACCGCGGATCTCCCAGGCGTCGGTCTCGGATGCGGCGCCGTCCACGACGGTGATGGAACCGCGGCCGATGACCTCCATGACCTGGTCCGGGCCCACGACACCCGCCGTGTCCTCGTCCACCCCGAGGCCCAGCAGGGCCGGGTTCTGGGCGATGAGGCTCAGCAGCCGGCCGAGCCGGTTCCGCTGCTGGAAGTGCTGGTCCACGATCACGCCCGGCAGCAGGCCCAGGCCCGCGGCGATCTGCGCCATCCGGTGCTTGGGAGTCGCACCCGACGCTCCGAACGCGATCATGTGCGATGACACGGCGCTGGCGCCGGCCGACGTCCCGGCGACCACGGCCCCGTCCGCGAACCGCGCCGAGATCGCGTCCGCCATACGCGTGCCGGCGATCATCGACGACAGCCGGAGCTGGTTGCCGCCGGTCATGAAGATGCCGCTGGCCTCCCCGATGGAGCGTGCGGCATGCTCGTCATTGGCCTGCATCCGGGTCGTGGCATTGAGCGGCACGACGTCCGCGGCACCGAGCTCGGTGAAGACGGCACGGTAGCGCTCGCCGGCCTCGAGGCCGAAGGAGCTGGCGGTCGCGATCACGGCGATCCGCGCCTCGGGGCCCCCGGCGAGCGCGATGAAGCGGCCGAGGATGACCCGGTCCCGGACCTTGTCCTCCGCCCCGCCGATAACGATCACGGTCCCCTGCGGCATGGTCACGGGAGTCTAGCAGCGTGCCGCGCGCGATCCGCCATCAGCGCCCCGCTGCGCGCGTCGACCACCGGCAGGCGAGAATGCATCCTGATGAGCGTCCGGGCCACGATCACGCGGCGCCCGGCCAGAAGGGCCGGCGTCATCCGGCGCGCGCTACGCAGGGAGGCCACGCGCCTCGGAGAGCCCCGGCGGATCGCCGCCATGGCGCTCCTCGTGGTCACCTTCGCCCTGACCCTCGCCGGGATGACCGCCCGCGGCGGGACGGCGGGCGCCGACGCCCAGGCGTACTGGGCGGCCGTGCGGCTGTGGCTCGAGGGCGGCAACCCGTACCACCCCACCGGCCCGTTCCTCCCCTACGTATACGCACCCTGGATGCTGCCCCTGTTCGCCCCCTGGGCGCTCCTGCCCTGGGATGTCGCGTGGTTCGTCTGGCGCGGTGGCACGATCCTGCTCCTGCTGTGGTCCATTCGCTGGGCGTATGCCCGGCGACCGCTGCCGACCGCGATCCTGGTGTTCCTGCTGGGTTTCCCCACGGCCGCCAACCTCGACACGGGGAACATCAACCTCTTCCTCGCCCTGGCGCTCTTCGGCGCCCAGTTCACGGGTCCCCGCCTGGGCGGCCTCATCTGGGGCCTCGCGACCTGGATGAAGTGGATCCCGGCCCCCCTGTGGCTGGCCCTTCCCCCCAGGGCCCGCCGCTGGGGACTCGTGTTCCTCGCCCTCTCGGGCCTGGCCTCGCTGGCGATGCTGCCGCTCACGATCGTCCAGCTCCAGGCCCTGTTCGGCTTCGGTGAGCGGCCGTTCCGGGCGGACTACCTGGTCTTCATCTGGTCGGCGGTACCGTGGTGGTGGCGTCTCAACGACCCATTCGCGTTCCTGCGCCCCTCGGCATGGATCGCGGCGTCACGCGTCCTGGCCGGCCGGACCCGCCGCTGGTGGCGTGCGCTCCGGACCGAGCCGGGCGCGACGCTGCGCCAAGCGCGTGCATCGCTGTGGGCCGGAGGCCGTCGGTACCTGGGTCTCGGGCACAACCCTGGGGGCGGCATCACCGGTTCGACGCCGGCCGACGCCGACTGACGTCCCGTCAGGCGGCCGGGGCCAGTCCTGCGCAACGCCGAGGCTCGACCACCGGCCGGAGGGTCACGGCGGCCGACGCGAAGAACGCGACAGAGATGACGAACACGACCCTCGGGCTGAGCGGCTCATTGCCCGCCGAGGTCACGAGGTCGAGCACGATCCCGCCCAGGGCGATCGAAAGCGGCCCGGCTGAGCCGGTGGCCACGTTGCTCATGCCCATGTAGCGGCCGGCCGATGCCCGCGGGATGATGTCGGTCATCAGCGCCCAGTCGACGGCCAGGAAGCTTCCGTTCGCAGCCCCGAACAGCGCGGCCCCCAGCAAGGCGACGGGAATCGACGGGGTCACGGCGATGATCGCGGCGCCGACCGCGCCGCCGGCGCAGGCCGCGAAGATCAGCGGCTTGCGGCCGACGCGATCCGACAGCCGCGAGGCGGGGAGGATCGCCACCACGTTGGCCAGCACGACGACGATCAGGATGGCGACGTACATCGCGTTCGCCTCCTCCTTCGACATCGCGAACGCCCGGCCGAGGTAGATCACCACGAAGTTGACCAGGAGCGAGCCGGCGACCAGGAACAGCAGCCTCGAGAACAGCAGCCAGACGTACGACCGCTCCCGGAGGATGTCGGTCGCCCATGCCTCGCGGGCGATCCGGGCCCAGGACTTGCCATTGCGAGGCTTGGGCGGCATGCCCTTGCCGACCCGCAGGACGACGCTGGCCATTGTCACTAGCTCGATGAGTGCGACGGCCACGAGCGAGAGCTCCATGACCCCGAACGCGACCGACAGCGACACCAGCAGGAACCCGGTCACGTTCCCGACCACCTGCATGAGGCCGACCATCCCACTGGCCATGCCAACCTGGGGCTCCGCGACGAGGTCCGGGACATAGCCCTGGAATGGCCCGCGCGCGATGTTCGTGCTCACGGCAAGGAGGAGCACGAAGACCGCCAGCATGAGCACCGTGTTGCCCATGGCGATCCCCATCAGGAACACGACGTCGAGCAGCGAGCCGAAGACGATGTATGGCTTGCGGCGGCCCCAGCGCGAGACCGTGTAGTCGCTGATGTACCCGACCGTGGGCTGGATGAGGATCCCGACGATCGCGCCGAAGATCGTGATCATGAACAGGGACCTGCCGACGTCGTCCCTGGCCACCAGGTTGTCGAACTCGACGCGGTTGGTCACGAACAGGCCGACCGCGGCGTCGATGGCCGTCAGGCCCAGCCAGTACGCCGAGATGCGCAGCAGCTGCGCCATCGGCAGCAGCGCGGTCGGTCGTGCGCCGGCGTCCGCTTCCTCTCCGACGAGGGTCGCAGCTGCGGTCACGTCGTCCTCCTCAAGCCCGATCCCGTGCCGGGCTTGCCTGGTTCTGGGCCGGTCAGGCCGCTCCGCCCGTACGGGCCGGCACGCGATCGTCGTCTGCGATCGGTCGCCCGTCAGCGTCGAGCGCGAGTCTGCTCCTCGGACGCGCCAGCGCCCGTTGTGTTGCGCCCCTGGCCGCATAGTGGAACAGCGAGCGGTCCGCCGAGTAGAGCGCCGTCGAAGCCAGCCCGATGGCCCCCATGCGGAAGGTGAAGATCGGGTTCTCGGGGTTCCCGGCGTAGACATGTGGCGTGCCGTCGCGGGCGAGCACGGCGAGGTTGGCCGCGCCGCCGAAGGTCGCATGCAGCGCCGCGAGGAGGTCACCGGGCGCTCGATCCTCCGTCCAGGCGTCCTCCAGCCAGCGCTGGGCGACCTCGCTGTCCGCCCGACCGTGGATCCGGCCCTCGGCGCGGTACCGCGCCCTGGCCCGCCGGAAGTGACGCAGGTCACCGTTGTGCGCGAAGGCGAAGCGGCCCGCTGGATCCTCGAAGGGCTGGGTGTCGGGGACCCCGAGGGTCGAGAGACGTGACGGCCGCCGGAGGTGGACCAGGATGCTCGTCGTCTCGATGGCGCCCAATGGGTCGCGGGCCGGATCGTCCCGGAAGGCTCCGGCGTGGCGATGGGTCTCGAGACGGCCGCCCGGTGACACCCATGTGGCACCCCAGCCGAAGCCCGCGATGCCGAACTGCTCGAGGCGCTCCGCGAAGGGCCACAGCGCGTCCAGCCGGAACGGCTCTGCGGCCCGGGCGACGAACTGCTCGCACATCAGGCGGATCATAGGCGCCGTCGGGCTGAGCGATAGGCCGCGTTCGGGCGGGCCACAGCGGTGAGGTCAGCGAGCGATCTCGCGCTCGTACTCGGGGAAGTAGCGGCCGATGAGCGGGAGCTCGAAGCGGGCCAGGATCGACTCCTTGGACTCGCGGGCGAGCAGGAACTCGAAGGACCGGCGCACCAGGTCGTCAGGCTCCGCTGCTCCCGGATCGAGGCGCGCCACGTCGGCGCCCGAGACCGAGACCTCGTGGGTCGTGGACGATGCTGCCCCGTCCACCGTCACGCGGCACGTCCAGCCGTCGCCGGCCGGCGCGCACCGGACGTCGATGGCCTCGTTCATGGGCGACTCCCGTCTTCGGGCTGGCACGCCGGACACCAGAAGGTCAGCCGGGGCAGTTCGTGGCCCTGGTGCTCGACCCGGATGACGGTGCCGCAGCGCGGGCAGGGGCGGCCTGCCCTCCGGTACACACGCCGCGGGCGGCGGCCTGTGGCGGCGCCAAAGCGGAGCATCGCCCGCGATCGGTCGACGAGATCGCGCAGCTCATCGCCGTCCAGGGCACCCGCCGCGGCCCACGGGGAGCGCCGGGCCTCCCACAGGACCTCGTTCTTGACCTCGTTGCCAATGCCCGAAACGAGCCGCTGGTCGAGCAGGACCTCGGCGATCGCGCGATCAATGATCAACGGGTCGCCGAGCCGGCGCATCGCCTCGGCGGCGTCGAACGATTCCCCGAGCAGGTCTGGCCCCAGCCTGGCGAGGACCGGATGCACCGCCTCCGCCCGCTGCTCGAGCAGCTCCACGGTGGGAGCGTCGAAGCAGACGGCGACGGATTCCGCTACCTCGATCACCAGCCGCGCCCGTGCCGGCGGCCGCCGCCAGCGCTCCCCGGGACGGTAGCGGTGCCAGGACCCGTGCATGCCCAGGTGCGTGCGGATCTCGAAGCCGTTGTCGAACCCGAGCAGGAGGTTCTTGCCGGACGCCTCTACGGCCGTCACCGTCGACCCGACGAGGAGGGCAGCGCGAGGCCCCGGCATGCGAGCCGACGCGGCCGTCACCAGCCGGCCGACCAGATAGGGGCGCAGCCCGGCCGCAGTCCGGGCGAGGGTGTCGCCCTCGGGCATCGAACCGCGTCCTACCGCATCCTGCGGACGGTCGACGGCCTCGGGTAGGCCCGGTCCACCGGCGTCGTCGCTCGCAAGGCGTAGCCCCGGTACCCGGCCACGAACCCGGCCTCGAGGAGCGCGGCGCCGAACCGGGATCCGGCGACCGGCTCACCGTCGACCTTCCCGATGACCAGCTCGCGCACCCGACCGTCCACGACGAGGTCCGCCAGCGACCGGAGGGCCAGCGCCCGCACCTCCGCATCCTCTCCGGCAGGAAGGACCTGCAGAGACGTGCCGCCCCGATCCACATAGAGTGCCGCGGCCCCGTCGACGAGCGCGACGTACGCCCCGGCGACGCGCTGGAACGGCCGCCGGTCGCCCTCGTCACGCCGCGGCCAAGGGATCGCCGCGCCGTAGGGGTTCGCCGGATCTGCCGCGGCCAGGAGGTGGGCGACACGCCCGTGCTCGTCGGCCGCCTCACCCGGCAGGTCCCTCATGGCGCGGAGCCGGTCCACGGCTCCGGGCAGCGCGAACTGGGCGGCCCCGAGGCCGTCCACGAAGTAGCCGCGCCGGATCCGGCCCGCCTCCTCCAGCGCCCGCAACACCGGGTAGACCGCGCTGAACCCGCCGGCCACGGGCTCACCGGCGACGGCCTCGCGGGTGAGGACGCCGTGACGCTCCAGCAGGGCTGTCGCCTGGGCTTGAACCCGCCCGGTGCGCGTCGGGGCGGCGTCCTCCCCCGCAGCCTCGTCGTCCACCAGCGACCAGCGGCCGGCGGCCTCCGGGGGGCCCAGGGCGGTCAGGCGTCCCGGCCGGGGCCGGTGATCCTTCGCTGGGCGCTTCCAGCGCAGGGCCCGGAGCGGCGCGAACGTGTCGTTCGTCACCTCGCCGGCCCAGACCAGGTCCCAGAGGGCATCCAGCGCCTCCCGATCCGACCTGGCCCCGGACGCCCCGAACAGCTCGCGATAGAAGCAGGCGCCGCGGCGGCGCAGATGGGCGCGGATCCGCTCGTGGAGCTCGGCGGCGGGTCGTTCGACGCCGTCGGGCAGTCCGGAGGGCCGCAGCAGCTCCCGGCCGGGCCGCAGCAGCACGA
Organism: uncultured Chloroflexia bacterium; assembly: GCA_963788375.1. GTDB lineage: Bacteria > Chloroflexota > Limnocylindria > Limnocylindrales > CSP1-4 > CAIXZV01. The sequence goes on along the minus strand of CAWBGT010000027.1, from coordinate 1,115,839 downwards.
CCCGGCCGTCGTCGCGGCCCAGGCTCCCGCGACCAACCCAGGCGACCTCCCCCATCGCTCCCAGCTCGTCGAGGAGCCGGGGCTGGTAGCCGGCGATCCGTGCCGGGAGCACATCGCGCTCCAGGACGGACGCCGGGATCGGCAGGCCTGCGAGCTGGTCCACGACCTCGGCCAGCCGCTCCAGGGCGAGCGGACCGCGGAGCGGTGAGGCGGCGGCGCCGGAGGCGGACGGCGACGCGGCCACGCCCTGCCAGGCGGGCAGGAACCGCGCCAGCGTCACCGGATCGACCGGCTCCACCTCGCGCCGCAGCCGGGCGAGCGAACGCCGGCGCAGCAGGCGAAGGACCTCGGGATCGCAGTACTCGCGCTCCGCGCCACCGGGACGGAACTCGCCCGAGAGCAGAGACCCCGCCGCGACGAGCCGGTGGAGGGCATCCTCCACGACGCCGGCCGGCAGGCCCCAGCGCCGGGCCGGCTCGACACCAAGAAACGGGCCGTTCGTCCGGGCGTGCCGGGCGAGCAGCCCGTCGAGCGCCCCGGCCACGGGACCGAGGAACGCCTGCGGCACGCCGGGCGGGGCGCTGACGCCAACGCCGTCGCGGTACCGCGCCACGTCCTCCATGGCGATCCAGCGCTCCTCGCCCGCGATCCGGGCACGGACCGCGCGCCTCGACGACGCGAGCTCCGCGAGGTGGATCGACGCCTCGACCCGCCCGCCGGCCGTCCTCGCACCCGCCTCGTCAAGGGTGAGATCCCCGAGCCGCCGGAGCAGGTCGTGGACCTGGTCGATCGTCTTCGCCTGCCGATCCTCCGCCAGCGCCTGGAGGCTGAGCTCCAGGTCCGCGAGGGCATCGGCGTCCAGCAGCTCGCGCAGCTCCTCCTGCCCCATGAGCTCCCGCAACAGGTCGCGGTCCAGCGTCAGCGCCTGGGCCCTGCGCTCGGCAAGCGGCGAGTCGCCCTCGTACATGTAGGCGGCGACGTAGTCGAACAGCAGCGAGCTCGCGAAGGCCGATGCGCGCGCCGTCTCGACCGAATGGACGGTCAGCTCCCGCCGCTGCACGCCGCCCAGGATGTCGCGCAGCGCTGGCAGGTCGAACACGTCCGCCAGGCATTCGCGGTAGGTCTCCACGAGGATCGGGAAGCTCCCGTACCGGCTGGCCACGGCCAGCAGGTCCGCCGCCCGCTGGCGCTGCTGCCAGAGCGGGGTCCGGGTCCCTGGGCGTCGTCGCGGCAGCAGGAGGGCGCGGCCGGCGTTCTCGCGGAACCGGCTCGCGAACAGGCTCGACTGCCCGACGCGCCCGACGACGAGGTCCTCCACCTCGTCCGGGTCCGGGAACAACAGCTCCTCGACACCGTCGAGCGTGGCGTCGCCCTCCGGGAGCCGGATCGCGATCCCGTCGTCGGAGTAGATGGTCTGGACGTCGAGGCCCAGGCGCTCGTGGAGCCTTGCCTCGATGGCGAGGGTCCACGGTGCGTGCACCCGGCCGCCGAACGGGGTCAGGATCACGAGGCGCCAGTCGCCGAGCTCGTCCCGGAAGCGCTCGACCACGATCCGCCGATCCGTGGGCAGCACTCCGGTCGCCACGCGCTCATCCTCGAGGTAGGCGATGAGGTTCTCGGCTGCCAGCGAGTCCAGGTCGTGGTCGCGTGCGAGGCGCCCGGCAGCCTTCGCCCTCCCCTTCACCCCCTTGGCCAGGTCGGCCTCGATCCCGCGGACGAACTCCCCGATCGATCTGCCGAGCTCCACCGGCCGTCCGACGGCATCGCCGTGCCAGAACGGGAGCTTGCCGGGGATGCCGGGCGCCGGGGTGACGGTGACCCGGTTGGGCGTGATGTCGGCCACCCTCCAGGAGCTGGCACCCAGGACGACGACGTCGCCGTGCATCCCTGCGCGAAGCTCGTAGACCATCTCCTCGTCGAGCTCGCCAACCCGCCGGCCCGGCGTCCCAGCCTCGCCCTCGAGGAAGACCGGGTACAGCCCCCGGTCCGGGATGGTGCCGCCGCTGGTGACGGCCACGACCCGCGCGTCGCTCCGCCCCTCGACCGTGTCCGTCAGGCGGTCCCAGGTGATCCGTGGCTTGAGCTCCGCGAACTCGTCGGACGGGTAGGCGCCGGCCAGCATGCCGAGAACTCCCTCGAGGGCCTCGCGGGCCAGGGTCTCGAAGGGCGCGGCGCGCCGGACGACGGCGAGCAGCTCGTCCACGGTGAAGCGCTCGCCGATGGTCATCGCGACCAGCTGTTGGGCGAGCACGTCGAGCGGGTTGCGCGGCATCACCGTCGGCTCGACCCGGCCATCGCGCATGCCGCGCACGACCACGGCGGTCTCGAGCAGGTCGCCGCGGTACTTGGGGAAGATGACGCCCTTGCTTGGCTCGCCCACCTGGTGGCCGGCACGGCCGATGCGCTGGAGACCGCGCGCGACCGACGTGGGACTCTCGACCTGGATCACGAGGTCCACGGCGCCCATGTCGATGCCCAGCTCCAGGCTGCTGGTCGCCACCAGCGCGGGCAGACGCCCGGCCTTGAGCTCCTCCTCGATCTCCAGGCGCTGCTCACGGGCGATGCTGCCGTGATGGGCGCGGACCAGCTCCTCGCCGGCGAGCTCATTGAGGCGCTGGGCGAGGCGCTCCGCGAGGCGGCGGCTGTTGGTGAACACGATCGTGGACCGGTGCTCGCGGATCAGCTGCAGGATGCGGGGGTGGATCGCGGGCCAGATGCTGGACCGCTGCTCGCCGCCCACGACGGGTCCGCCCGGCTGCTCGTCCAGGGGCAGGACCTCGCCCAGGCGGGCCATGTCCTCGACGGGGACCACCACCTGGAGCTCGAGGGGCTTGCGGGCGCCGGCGTCCACGATCGACACCTCGCGACCCGCGCCGGCGCCGCCGAGGAACCGCGCGATGGTCTCCAGCGGCCGCTGGGTCGCCGACAGGCCGATGCGCTGGAGGGGACGGGGCGCCTCGCCGGATCCGCCGTCGGGGGCGGAGCCCGTCCGCAGCCGCTCCAGCCGCTCGAGGCTGAGCGCAAGGTGGGCGCCGCGCTTGGAGCCGGCGACCGCGTGGACCTCGTCCACGATGACGGTCTCGACGCCCCGCAGGATCTCGCGCGCCTGGCTGGTGAGCAGGAGGTACAGGCTCTCGGGCGTCGTGATCAGGATGTCGGGCGGGTGACGGACCAGGTCCCGGCGCTCGGCGGCCGGCGTGTCGCCGGTGCGCGACGCGATCGAGATCCGGGGCGGCTCCTGGCCCAGCCGCTGGGCAGCGAGCCCGATCCCGGCGAGCGGCGCCCGGAGGTTGCGTTCCACGTCGTAGGCGAGAGCCTTGAGGGGGCTGATGTACAGCACCCGGACGCTGCCCGGTTCGTTCCGGGTGGGCGCCGGCCGGGCATCACGTGCCAGGCGGTCCAGGCACCACAGGAACGCGGCGAGGGTCTTGCCGCTCCCGGTTGGCGCGTGGATCAGCGTGCTGTGGCCCGCGCTGATGGCGGCCCAGCCCTCGGCCTGGGCGGGCGTCGGCGCCTCGAACGTCGCCTCGAACCAGGCCCGGACGGCGGGCTCGAAGGGTGCAAGCGGATCGAGGATGCGCGCGACCACGGGACCGCGAGTATAGGCCGACGATCCGCTTTGGTACAGATGTTCTAGACAGGGCGTTGTGGACTCGCCGCGTACCGTCCTCCCCGGCTGCCGAATCGGAACCGGCGAGCCAGGGTGGGCCCGCCGGTCCTGTTTCCGATCTGTCGCGCGGTGGAGGGGGAGGGGAGGCCGCGCGGCCGACCTGTCTGCGCCTATCGTGGACCGTGGGCGGTCGGCCCGACGCGTGCCGCACCTCCTGCGGGGCGATGACGGCACCGGGCCCAATGGCCCGTCCGGGCGCCCGATGGCCCCGGACCGGTCGGCACCCCCGGGCCGGCGCGGAACGGGGGATTGCTAGCGGGAACGCGCCGGCAGGTGCCCCGCGATGGCCCGTGGGTCGTCGCTCGCCAGGTCCACCGGAACAGGCCGCAGCTTGAACCCGACGCTCGCGAGCAGGCGCCGCCCGACGTCCACCCGGAGCTCGACCGGATCGGGCTCCACCACGTCGCGCTCCGCCACGCCGATCAGCGCCTCCACCGTCACGCCCGGGGGACGGCCGTCGACCAGCTCCCGCAGCAGTGCCCGGCCCAGCCCGGCCCGCCGGTAGGCCGGCGCGACACCCACCGCGAGCAGCGATTCGGAGGTGACCGAGGTCCTCGACGAGGCAGCGACCGCCAGGCCCACGATGCTCGTGCCGGCGACCGCGCCCACGACCCGTGCGCCATCGGCCAGCCCGGCCCGGAGGAGCGCCGCGACGTCCCCGGTGGCAAATGGCGAGACGACCCGCGGCAGGGGCGACAGGCGGTCGAGGTCGGCCGGGCCCAGCAGGCGAACCGACGGCGCCAGGGACGGATCGGGCCGCGGGTCCCCTGTCGCAAAGGCCGTCGCATCCCCACGCCCGCCGACCCCGGCCAGGATCTCGTGCCCGGCCCACGCCAGCGCCGGACGCCACCAGCCGCGGTCCTCGGCCTCGAGGACGAGCCTCGGGATGAGCGTGCGGCGCACCCGCGCCAGCGTCTCGAGGGACCGCGCATCGGCAGCCCGCTGGGCCCCGTCGACCGGCCGTCCGGCGTCGGGCTGGTCGAGCATGGTCGCGGGCATCCCGGGCGTCCCGAACGAGGCCGCGTCGGCCGCCCAGCGGTCCCGCCACGGCGCCGGGGTCTCGTCGGGCGCCTCCCGGTGGGCGCCGGCCAGCCAGGTCAGAGCCCAGGCCCGAGGCACCACGCGATACGCGTCGTACCCACCGCCGCCCGTCGCCAGCCAGCGCCCCCCGGCCCAGCGATGGGCAACGGCGTCCACCACCCGGGCCGCCTCGGCCATCGCCGTCGTCGTGACCCGGAGGTGAGCCAGTGGATCCCATGCGTGGGTGTCGGCGCCGTGCTGCGAAACCACCACGTCTGGCCCGAACACCGCCGCCAGCGAGGGGAGCAGCGAGCGCACGGCCGCCAGCCATGCCCCGTCGCCCGCGTACGGCTCGAACGGCATGTTCACCGATGATCCCGCGGCCGACCCCTCCCCCACCTCGTCCACGAACCCGGTCCCTGGGAACAGGTGCCTCCCGTGCTCGTGGAACGAGAGGGTGAGCACCCCCGGATCGGCGTAGCCCATCGCCTGGACCCCGTCGCCGTGGTGCACGTCCAGGTCCACGTACAGGACGCGCAGCCCGTCGGCCCGAGCACGGACCACGGCCAAGGCCGGGTCGTTGTACACGCAGAACCCCCCGGCCCGGCCCGGCATCGCGTGGTGGAGGCCGCCTCCCGGATGCTGCGCATGCTCGACGTCGCCACGCAGAATGGCCTCCATGGCCGCGAGCGAGCCTCCGGCCACCGACGCGGCGGCCTCGTGCATGCCTGCAAAGGCGGGGTTGTCCGAACTCCCGATCCCCATCGATGCAGGCTGTGTCGGATCAGCCGAGAACCGCCGGACGGCTGCCAGGTACGCGGGCAGGTGCAGCCGCAGCAGCGCCTCATCCGACGCGGGTGCGGGAGCAAGACCGGGCTCGACTCCCAGGTGCCGCAGCAGGTCGATACCGGGTCCGAACCGCAGGGGGGTCAGTGGGTGGCCCGGACCGAAGTCGTACGTCGGCGAGCGCAGGCCGAAAACCAGGAGTGGGCCAGCCGATGCCTTCACCAGCCGACGATACCGCGCCGGTGCACGCTGCTACCATCCCCGGCATGGACATCCTGCTGGTCCTGGTGATCGTCCTCATCGTCGTCATCATGTGGCGCGGCCCCAAGACCCTGCCCCTGCTGGGCAAGGCCTTTGGCCAGGGCGTCAAGGAGGCGAAGAAGGAGATCGACGGGATCAAGGACGATACGGCGGCCGGGGACGACGAGACCACGTCCACCTAGCACGCCGCGGGCTCGGCCAATCGCCGGCGCGAGCCACGGTGCGGTGGCACGCGACGCCCCGGCGCAGCGCCTGCCACCGCGATCACAGGTCGAGGACGTAGGCCCACAGGGTGACGCCCGGCACGGGCTCGAAGTCCCGCTCCGGGACCCTCCGGAAGCCGATCCGCTCATACAGGCGCTGCGCCGTCGTCCACGACGGCGCCGTGGACAGCGCGAGGCCGCGCCGGCCCGCTCCGCGCGCCCGTTCGACGCAGGCCTCGACGAGAGCCCGCCCGATCCCCTGCCCGCGCGCATCCGCCGCAACGCCAAGCATCCGGAACCCGGCCTCGCCGGGCAGCTCGACTTCCGCGAACCGGCTGGTGTGATCGCGGACGAAGCTCACGCACCCCGCCAACTCGCCGCCCGGGCCCACAGCGACCAGGACGTCCACCTCGCCGGCTCGACCGCGAGCATCGCGCACCTCGTCCAGGTACCCGCCGGCGTCGTCCATGCCCGGCTGGGTCCGGTAGGCGTCGGCGACCAGCGCGCCCGCAGTGTCGAGCTCATCGTCCCGGGCGAGCCGGACCGTGACATCCGTGGTCATGTCTCGACCAGGAGCGCGTCGAGCGCCTCCGGCTCGTGGACCGGCTGGCGGCACGCGAACTCGCGGCACACGAACGCGGTCGCTCGACCGTGGAGGGCGAACCTGTGGGCCAGCAGCGGGACGCGTGAAGATTTGGGCGCCGACGCCGCTGCCAGCACCCGGAAGGGGTGATAGCCGCGGTCCACGACTCTCAACAGGCTTCGTGCATCCTCGGCGGCGGGGTCGCCGATGATCGCCACCTCGGTGATGCCCGCGTGGGCCAGCTCGAGGGCGCAAAGCCACTGCGCGAACGCGGTCGGATAGCGGGCGAGGTAGGGGGCGACGCTCGCGAGCGACAGCTCGGCCGCGATCGTGTAGCGCTGGTCCCCGGTGAGGGCCGCGAGCCGCAGCAGGACGGTCGCCGTCATAGAGCCCCCGGACGGCGTCGCGTTGTCCTGGAGGCCCTTCGGGCGCACGATCAGGGGCTCGCCGTCGTCGGGCGTATCGAAGAACCCGCCCTCGGGATCGCCAAACCTGGCCAGGATCGTGTCCACGAGCGACACGGCCTGCAAGAACCAGCGCTCGTCCTGCGTCGCCTCGTACAGCGAGATCAGCCCGTCTGCCAGGTTCGCGTGGTCCTCGAGAACACCGTCTGCGGTGGCGCGACCGTCCTTCCATGACCGGTGGAGGCGTCCACCCTCGTCGATGAGTCCTCGAACCACTGCGTCGGCCGCCATCACCGCCGCCTCGCGGTAGCGGGCCGCCTGCCCGTCCGTGCCGGGCACGTCCGATCCGGAAAGCGCGCGCGATGTCTCTGCCAGCGCGGCGATGGCCAGGCCGTTCCATCCTGCCAGCACCTTGTCGTCCCGGGCTGGCTGGGGGCGTGAAGCGCGGTGCGCAAGGAGCCGATCACGGGCCGCAGCCAGCCGGCGGCCGACGTCGTCCGGTGACAGGCCGAAGCGCTGGCCCAGGTCCACGTCACCGCTGACGCGCGACAGGATGGTGTGGCCCTCCCAATTGCCGCCATCCGTCGCTCCGTAGGCCCCGGCGACCAGGCCGGCGTCGGCGCCCAGGACGCCGCGGATCTCGGCGGCGGACCACACGAACGTGGCCCCCTCCTCGCCGTTCGTGTCGGCGTCCTGGCTGGCGGCAAAGGCACCGTCGGCCGTGCGCAGCTCGCGCAGCAGGTAGTCGAGCACGCCGGTCGCGACGGGCAGGAGTGACGGGTCGCCCGTCAGGGCCCAGGCGTGCACGTACACGCGCGCCAGCTGTGCATTGTCATAGAGCATCTGCTCGAAGTGCGGGACGAGCCACTGGGCGTCCGTCGAGTAGCGGTGGAACCCGCCGCCCAGCTGGTCGTGGATGCCGCCCGCCGCCATGGCCTCAAGACTGCGGAGGGCGATCTCGAGCGGAGTTGCGGCCCCCGAGGCCACGTGGCGACGGAGGAGTGCCTCGATCGTCATGGCCTGCGGGAACTTGGGTGCCCTGCCCCAGCCACCCGTCACGGGGTCGAACCCGTCCGCGATCGCGGCGGCGGCCTCGGTGAGGGTCTCGGCGGGCGGCAGGCCCGACGCCGGCGATGCGGCCCGCTGCTGCTCGGCCAGCGCCCGCACCAGGCGTCCACCGGCCTCCTCCAGCTCGGACCGCTGCTCCGTCCATGCCCGGCTCACGCCCGCCAGGACCTGCCGGAACGACGGCAGCCCATGGCGCGGCTCCGGGGGGAAGTAGGTGCCACCGTAGAACGGCCGGCCCTCGGGCGTGAGGAACACGCTCATAGGCCAGCCGCCCTGCCCGGTGAGCGCCTGGACGGCGCCCATGTAGAGGGCGTCGAGATCCGGACGCTCCTCGCGATCGACCTTGATCGCGATGAACCCGGCGTTGAGCTGGGCGGCCGTGGCCTCGTCCTCGAACGTTTCGCGCTCCATGACGTGGCACCAGTGGCAGGCCGCATACCCGACTGAGAGGAAGACCGGCCGGTCGAGCTCGATGGCGCGGTCGAGCGCCTCCCGGCCCCATGGGTACCAGTCAACGGGGTTGTGCGCGTGCTGGAGCAGGTAGGGGCTCGTCTCGCCGCCGAGGCGGTTCGCGCGACGCGGGTGCGGTTCCGGAGGCGCCATGGCCCGATGGTACGCGTGACGCCGGTGCGTCCGCGCGCCGCGAACCGTCCGTTGTGCCACAGGACCCGTGTGCCGACGGCACAAGATCACTGGCACGCGCTTGCCGGGCGTCGTAGGCTACGTGGATCACCTCGCCGATCACGTTTGCCCGCCGGCAAGGAGAAGGATCGCTGGACCGCTGGCTTCGCGCGACATTCGTTGCGCTCGTCCTTGCGCTCGTTGGCGCGACGGGTGCTCCGGCACCCGTCGATGCGGTGGCGCGCGTGCCGAAGGTCGCGCTGATCGTCGGACCGGCCGGATCGATGACGGACGCCTACCGCGCCCTCGCGGACGAGGCGGCGGCAGCCGCCCGCGGCACCGGCGCCGAGGTCGTCAAGGTCTACTCGCCCAACGCGACCTGGCCGGCCGTCAAGCAGGCGGTGACCGGCGCTTCGATCGTCGTCTACCTGGGCCATGGCAACGGGTGGCCCAGCCGCTACCGTGATGCGCTGTACCCGCCCACGCAGAACGGCTTCGGGCTGAACCCGGCACCCGGCGGCGACGACAGCACGCACCAGTACTTCGGCGAGGCGTCCGTGGGCAAGCTGCATCTCGCCCCGAACGCGATCGTGGTCCTCAGCCACCTGTGCTACGCGTCGGGCAACACCGAGCCGGGCCTGCCCGAGGGGACGAGCGAACAGGCCATCCAGCGCGTGGACAACTTCGCCGCTGGCTTCCTGCGGGCGGGGGCGCGGGCCGTGGTGGCGGAGGCCTACCTGGGGCCCGCGTACTACGTGCGCTCCCTGCTCCGGGGCCGGGGCAGCATCGAGGCGATCTGGTCCGGCGCTCCGACGGTGAACAACCGGCATCCGATCACTGCTCCCAGTACCCGCACCCCCGGCTACAACCTCCATCTCGATCCCGACCACGCCGCCAGCGGCTTTGTCCGGTCCCTCGTGTCCCGCGGCGTGACGGCGGCAGAGGTCCGCGCGGGCGCCTCGGGCGTGGCCGGCAGGACGGGCACCTCGGGCTCGGTGACGCCGGCGCTGGAACCGACACTGGCCTCCGCCGGAATCCGGTTCGGGGAGCCTGCATTCCGGTCGCTGCCGATCGCCGGGGCTCGAACCAGCCTGACGCTCCCCCTCACCGCCGGACGCTCGACGCGCATCCCGGCCGGGGCCCAGGTCTCGATCCGCTGGGACCCGATCCTCCTCGATAGTCCGGCATCGCCCTCGCCCGAGCCGTCCGCGGCACCCGCGGCCACGCCTGCGCCGACGACCACCCCGGCACCATCGCCGTCGCCCCTGCCCGTAGCCCCCACGGCATCTCCCGTCGCGGCGGGGGTGCCCGCGTGGGAGGTGTCGCCGCCCAAGCCGGCACCACCGACTGCGGCTGCCACACCATCGCCAACGCCCACGCCCGAGCCAACGCCCGTGCTCGTCGCCCCGTCGGTCGACCTCGTGGTGCCCGAGGCGGTCGGCAGCGTGGTGGAGCCGGTGCGCGCGACCCGGGGCGCCAGGGGCCTATCCCTCAAGGTGCGCTACCCGACCGAGCCCGGCCTGTACCGGATCGTTGCCACCCTCCACACCCCCGCCGGCGTCGCCTACGATGCGGCCACCCAGGCGCTCCTGACGCCGATGCTCGTGCGGGTCGGCGGCAGCATGGCGGTCGCGTACGGCACCCCGCCGGCGCTCGACCTGGCGGGTGGCGAGAGCCGGGACATCGCGGTCCGGGTGCTCAATGCCGGCGCAGTCCGCTGGGACCAGGTCGTGACGCTGCCGCCGTCCCGGGTGGCGGCGGAGCCCGTGGCAGCCAACCGGACCGCGACCCTGGCGCCCGAGCTGATCGCGACATGGCTCTCGGTCGACGGGCAGGCAGTGCCTGACCCGGTGAGGGTGCGGCTCGACCCTGTCGTGGCCGCGCCAGGCGGGACCGTGGACGCGGTCCTCGCGCTCGCGGCACCGGCTGATGAGGGAAGCTACCTGCTGCTCGTGGACGTGGTCGTCCCGGGGAGCGGACCGCTCTCGTCGTTCGGCAGCTCCCCCGCCCTGATCCGGGTCACGGTAGGTGTGGCTCCGTCGCCCAGCCCGCTGGTGATCCCGAGCCTTCCCGCAGCCGGCGGCTGAGGGCGCCTTGCGGCACGCGGCCCAACCCGGCCGATGCCGCGACGCCCGCCAACGCGCGGCGTGACCTGAGGGACAGGCGTCCATGGCCGCCAACACCGTCCCGGGGTTCCTGCCGTCGGTCCATGGTTTGCCGTTCCGCAATGCCTTCCCGCCCGGACCCACCCTGCGCCTGGGCCCCCTCGACCCCCGTGTCCTCGGCTTCGGGGATGCATCCGCGGGCCTGTGTGGCGGCATGGCGCTCACCGCGCGTGACATCTACGAGGCCGGGCTCGTCGCGCCGACGGACATGGCCGGACCACCCACGAACGGTTCGCCCAGGTTTCGCGCGCTGGTGCGGCGCCAGGTGGAGTCGCTTGACTGGCTCCGAGTCCCGCTCCGCTACCTGGACCTGCAGGCCCTGCGTCCCGATCCCCCGACGGCGCTCGCCCGCTGCCTGGGCCGCGAGCCCCCGCGGGTGGACGCGGTCCTGCGCGAGTGGCCGCGAATCCGGGCAGAGATCGATGGCGGCCGGCCGTCGGTCGTTGGGCTCATCCGGTCGGCGGGGCCCTCCCCCTGGACCCTGACACAGAACCACCAGGTGCTCGCCTGGGCCTGGGAAGCCGCAGACGGCCGGATCAGGATCCGCGTCTATGACCCGAACCACCCCGGTCGTGACGACGTCGAACTGCGGGCCGCGATCGATGGCGAGACCACGGACCCCTGGCGCGATCGCATCTCCCTCACCCAGTCGACGGGCGAGCCGCTGCTCGGGTTCTTCCGCCAGCCGTACCCGCCCGCAGGCAGCGTCCGCGCCTGGCGCTAGGGTCGCGGGCGGCGCCATCGTCGTCAGAGGGGTGGCAGCAGCTGGGCGTCGGCCTGCAATCCGTCCCAGAGGTCACCGATCTCCGCGACCCGACCAGGGAGGCTTCGGATGGTCCAGCGGTCTGGGGCCAGGTCCGGGTCGTCGAGCTCCTCCCACCCGATGGGCGCCGAGACCGGTGCGCCAGGCCGGGGCCGCACGGCGTACGGGGCCACCAACGTCTTGATCGCGGCGTTCTGGGTGTAGTCCAGGCGTGCCCGTCCGCCGCGGTCGGCCTTCGCCCACTCCCACGACACGAGATCCGGGACGGTCGCCCCGATCGCGCGCGACAGCGACTCGATCCAGGCGCTCGTCTGGGCGTAGGCATAGCGGCCGCGCTCGATCGGAATCCAGGCCTGGATGCCTCGACTGCCGGTCAGCTTGGGATACGCGCGCACCCCGAGGTGGTCGAGCGCGGTGCGATAGAGCCGGGCGAGGACCAGGGTCTCCTCCCAGGTCGTCGCGGTCCCGGGGTCGATGTCGATCAGGGCGAAGGTCGGTGTCCACGGATCGTGGACGGCGGATGTCCAGGCATGGATCTCGAACGCGGCCTGGTTGCCGAGCCAGCACAGCGTGGCCGCCCGATCCGCGACCAGGTGATCGTTGGGACGGCGGTCCTCGCGCTCCCGGAAGCCCTGCTCGTGCCAGATCGTGAGCCAGCGCGGTGCGGACGATGGGATGTCCTTCTGCCAGAAGCCCGGCGCGCCAACGCCGTTCGGGAACCGCTGCAGGTTGAGCGGACGATCGGCGAGGTGCGGGAGCATGGCAGGGGCGATCCGCGCGAAGTAGGCCACCAGGTCGCGCTTGGTGACGGGCTCGTCGTCGGTGCCGGGCCGGGGCGGGAACAGGACCTTGTCGAGGTTCGTCAACCTGAGGTCCTGGCCGGCGACGTGCCATGTGCCTGCCCCCTTGAGGAGCGCCAGAGCATGGAGCTCGGCCTCCGCGACGATCCACGAGGGGTCGGGCGGTACCCCCGCCGGTGGGAGCGCGACCGTCGGCGATTGGCCGGACGCGGCCGGCGGCCGGACAGCGGCCGCCGGGCGGACAGCAGCAGGCGGGTCCACCGACGCGCGGACAGCACGCGCCGGATCCGTGGCGCGCTCCCGGCCAACCTCCCTGGGATCACGGCCCAGCTCCACCCCCTTGAACGACGACTGGCGAACGTGCCCGTCCCGCGTCCACCCGCCGATCTCGGCACGGATGACCAGCTCGGGCCGGACCCAGCGCACGCCGGCCAGGTCGCCGCCCCAACGACCGCGGTAGCCCGGGGAAGGCGCGGGATTGAAGGGCGGACCGTCCATCTCGAGCGCCTCGAGCCTCGTCCGCAGGTCCGTCCGCGCGCGGCCATTGAACCCGGAACCCACCTTGCCGGCGAACTGCAGGCGATCTCCGTCGTACACGCCGACGACCACGGCGCCGAGCTCCTTCGCTGTCCCCATCCCCGGCGTCCAGCCGCCCACCACCAGCTCCTGCTCGGGTCGGGCCTTGATCTTCAACCAGGTCGAGACACGCTTCCCGGGCTCGTACCGCGACCGGCGGTGCTTGGCGACGATTCCCTCGAGCGCCTGGTCCCTGGCGGCCTCGAAGAACGCGACCCCCTCGGTCTCGATCGCGGGAGCCACCTGCACCCTCGACGTCGGTCGGACGACCAGCTCCAGGAGCCGTTTGCGCTGCTCGAGCGGGACCTCGAGGAGCGAGCGTCCGTCCAGGTAGAGCAGGTCGAAGGCCTGGAACACCAGAGGGACCGACCGGTCGCCGTCACCCGCCCCGATGCGCTCCTGGAGCAGGCCGAAGTCCGGCCGGCCTGCGTCATCGAGGGCCACGACCTCGCCGTCCACGATGGCCTCCCTGGCGTCGATCCACGTCGGCGGCGTCAGCAGGCGCGGGAAGTAGGCCTCCGCATCGTGGCCGTTGCGGGTGAACAGCGCGACCTGCCCGTCACGCACGACCGCCTCAACCCGGTAGCCGTCCCACTTCACCTCGAACAGCCATTCCTCGTCCCGGAACGCCCGCGTGGCAAGGGTCGCCTTCATCGGCTCGAGGTAGCGTGGCATCGGCGCCTCGCGGGCACCCGCGAGGTCGATCGCCGCGCTCGCCGCCGGAGCCTCCGACACCCACAGGGCCGGGACGTTCGCCTTGACCTCGTCGTTGGAGCGACCGGACTTCACGCTGCTGGGATGGTCCTCGGCGTCCCAGCCGGGCACCGCGTGCTCGTCACGCTTGTGGATCAGGAGCCACTGCTCGCCCTCGTCGTCCTCGAACGCCACGCGCGGCGCGGAGCCGGGCCGCCGGCTCGTCCGAACGATCGTGAACCGGCCGCGGAGCTTCTCGCCGGTCGCGCGGAACTTCAACTCGCCGTTGGTGATGGCCTCGGCCGGATCCGGAGTCTGGTCCTCGGGCTCCCAGGTGCCCCAGTCCCAGACGATGACGTCCCCGGCGCCGTACTGCCGGGCCGGGATGACGCCCTCGAAATCGAAGTACTCGACCGGGTGGTCCTCGACGTGCACCGCCATCCGGCGGGCGTCCGCGTCCAGCGTCGGACCCTTGGGCACCGCCCACGAAACCAGGACGCCGTCGATCTCGAGACGCACGTCGTAGTGGAGACGCGAGGCCCGGTGGCGCTGGACGACGAACCGCCGACGCCCCGAGACGGCCGCCACGACCTCGCCGGGCGCAGGCTCTGGCGTCCTGGCGAAGTCGCGCTTGCGGCGGTATTCCTCGAGCGGCATGCGCGGAGTATGCCGGTGGGCCGTCGGAACGCGGGCTGGAGGGCGGCGTCGTGGTGACCCATGGCCCGTGGCGGCACCCCGGCGCTCGCCGATGCTCGCACTGGCCGGCCCGGATGGGCGGCACCTCGAGGAACCCTCAACCGTGCATGCGCAGCTCCAACCGTCCACAGGCTCGATCGAGCGGCCGGCCTTCGTCTGGCTCGCCGTAGTGCTCGAGCTGTTCACCGCCCTGGGCGCCATCCCGGTCGGTATCCAGCTGCTGACGGACACGAGCGGGGCTTCCGTGGGATTCCCGGACGGCTGGATCGAGGCGACCCCGTTCGGGAGCTACCTCCTGCCCGGGCTGTACCTGCTGCTGGTGAACGGCGCCGGCATGCTGCTGCTGGCAGCCCTGTCCGTGATGCGCCACTGGGTGGCCCCGTGGCTGACCGGGATCCTGGGCACCGGCCTGGTCATCTGGATCGGGGTGCAGCTGGTGGTGATGCCGGAGTTCTCCTTCCTGCAGGCGATCTTCGGCGCAATCGGGGTCGTGCTCATGGGCGTGAGCGTCGCGTGGCTGCGGCGGACGGGCCAGCTGCGCCTCCGGCCCTAGCCGTCAGGCCTCGGGCGCGGTCGGCGCCGGTCTCGGGGCTTCGGGGATCGCGCGGCTCTCGACCTGGTTCATCAGTTCGAGGGCGTCCCTGGAACGGCGGATCTGCTCATCCAGCCATTCGGGGATGTTGACCCGAGTCAGATCGAGTCCGTGCCCGTGTGCGCGATGTCGAGCTCGTGCAGCCGGCCGGCGATCCGCTGCAGGCCCGCGTACATCCTCGGGTTGCCGTCGGCGGCCCGCTGCTTCTCGATCACGGGCGCCAGGAACGCCCACCAGATCTGGACCGAGGTGCTCCAGGTATCGTCAATCTCACCGATGGTCAGATGGCCGTCCCGTTCCAGGATCGCGAGGTTCTCTAGATAGTTCGCGATGCGCATGATCGACATGTCGATCACGTCGACGGGTTCGTTCCGCAACCGGATGGCGGCACGCATTCGGGCCACGGTCAGCTCGCGGCTCGTCCAGCGCTCTTCGAGCATCGAGATCCGTGCAAACGCGTTGGCCGCACCCTGCGCCTTCACCTGGCGGTAGATCGCGACCAGCGTGATCGTGATGACGACCAGTTGGGCCATGGCCCGGAACCACTCGGAGCCGGGTCCAAGCAGGTGGAGATCGGCGAGCGACACGGAGACGGGACGCGTTCCCCTGGCGGGCTGGCTGGCTAGGCGCTCTTGCGGCGCCGGGCCGGGCGAGCCTCTGCGGCCTTCGCGTCGGCAACGCCCTCGACGACCTCGGGTGCGGCTGCCTTGGACTTCGACGACTTCGACGCGCGCTGCTCCTTGACCTCCGCCACGGACACGGGCGCCTCGCCGTCCTTCGCCTTCTGATCGGTCGCGGCCTTCACGCTCGCCTGGAGCAGCTTCATCAGGTCGACGAGGTTCGAGGTCTCGGCCACCGGTTCGGGCTCGGCGATCTCCACGCCCTCGACCTTGGCCTGGATGACCGACAGGAGCGCGTCGCGGTATTCGTCGCGGTACTTGGAAGGGTCGAACGCCTCGGTCATGGCATCGACGAGCTGCTCGGCCATCTTCACCTCGGCCGGCTTGAACTCGAACTCCTCGACGGGCAGGTCCAGGTCCTTGGCGGAGCGGATCTCGTCGGGCCAGTGCAGCGTCGTGAGCAGCATCGTGTCCTCGAACGGGTCGAGCGACGCGAGCGCCTCGCGATCACGGATCACGACCTTGCAGATCGCGGTGAGACCCCTGGCCTCGAGCACCGACCGCAGCAGGTAGAAGGCCTTGCGTCCGATCTTGTCCGGCTCGATGTAGTAGGCCTGCCGCGTGAACCGGGCATGCTGCTGGGTGGCGTCGTCGCGGGGGGCGAACTGTTCGATCTCGATCGAGCGGACGGTCTTGAGCGGGACCTTGTCCAGATCCTCGTCGGTGATCACGACGTACTGTTCGGGGGCGTACTCGTAGCCCTTCACGGTCTCGCCCCTGGTGATGACCTTCTCGTCCTCGGGGCACCAGACCTTCATCTGGATCCGCGTCAGGTCCGTCTCGTGGAGCATGTTGAAGCGGATCGTGTAGTCGGATTCGGTTGCCGTGTAGAGCTTCACGGGGATGGTGACGAGGCCAAACTGGATGGCCCCCTTCCACATCGAGCGTGCCACGGGCGTGCTCCGTCGTTGTGTTCGGTCCGGGTCGGGACGGGTCCCGGGTCCGCCCGGTCCTGCCGGGACGGTGACTCTACCACTCGCGGCAACCGGCCTCCCCGGGCGCCGCTGGAGCGCGACGAACCTACGGGACGATGATGAAGGCGTCCACGTCCACGCGCCGCCGGCCAGGAGTGCCAACGACCTTGATGCCCAGGGTGTGCTTGCCCGGACTGGCCCAGGCACGGGCGAAGACCAGTACCCGGTGCTTCGTCGATGAACGGCGGAGGTCGACCGTCGTCACGTACGACCCGTCGATGTAGATCTTCGCCTTGCCGCGCTTCGGGCTCTTGGAGGTGACGAGCGCGATCGCCCGGCCCGTGAACGGACGCCTCACCATCGCACCCTTGGTGCGCGAGTACAAGCTGCTCCCGCCGGACATCGAGGATGCGCGGTAGCGAGCCCAGCCGGCGGACCGGATCAGGGTCGGACTCCTGTCCTGCGAGCGCGCCGGGGCGAAGCGGGCGGTCTCGACCCAGGCGCTCCAGTTGCCGACGCGATCACGGGCGCGGATGCGCAGCGAGTAGGTATGGCCGATCGCGACCGTCCGCGTCGCCTTGCGCGCTGAGGACGAGAGTGATGTCGCGCTGCCCAGCGTGCCATCCACCCGCCAGCGCACCTGGTAGGAGGCAATCGAGCCGCCCGGGTCGGAGGCTGCGGCCCAGGTGCCGGTCGCCCCGACTGCTGACGAACGCAGGAGCGAGCCTGCCTGGAGCGCCAGCCTCGGCGCAGACGCCGTGGGCGCCACGCCGTCAACGATGAGCGGGAACGACGACGAGCGGCGGCGTGTCCCGTCGGTCGCCGTCACGGTGATGCTGTAGGTGCCATCGGGGGTGGCCGGCGGCACGTTCACGGTCATCGAGGTCGCGATCCCGCTGAGGCCGCCGAGTGCCGAATCCGCCAGCGTTGCGGAAAGCGGAGCCCTGACGGCGACGCTGAGGCCGATCTCGCCCGGGACATCCTCGGCGCGCACGAGCGCCACTGGCAGCTGGAGGGAGCCACCGGCACCGCCGACCAGCGCACCGTGCGAGGTCCCCGGTGTGGCGTCCACCGTGAAGTCCCCCAGCGCCACGATGTGCGAGACGTCCAGCAGTGGCTCGTGAACCGAGTCGGGATCCGTGGAGGTCTTCCAGTCCAGGTTGCCGGCAGCCCGGAGCGCGACGCGCACCTGGGCCGGCGTCGCCAGCGGACGCGACGCCTTGTACAGCGCCACGGCGCCCGTCACGTGAGGCGCCGCCATGGATGTGCCGGAGATGTAGCCATACCGGCCTCCGGGCAGCGTGGACCAGATGCACTTGCCGGGAGCGATCAGGTCTACGTCCCCGCCGTAGTTGGAGAAGTTGGCAAAGGTGTCGTCCTGGTCGTAGGAGCCCCACGAGTAGCAGAGGGGACCGCCGAGACCGCCGGGCTTGCCGTCCGTATCCGCGAGGGCGGACACGGTGATCACCTCGTTGTAGCTCGCCGGCTTGAGCTTTGCCGCATTGAACCCGTTGTTGCCCGCCGCCGCGACCACCGTCACCCCAGACGCCGTCAGGCGGCAGATCGCCTGGTGGATCAGGTCCTTGTTTGTCAGGCCGCAGTTGTGATCGTCCGTACCGGTCTTGGCAACAGACATGTTGACCGCCTCGAACAGGGGGCGGGTGGGGTCGGCCGGATCGCGCTGGGCGGTGATCCAGTCCAGCCCGCAGACGTACCACGACACGAGGCCGTTGCCAGCTGAGTCCAGGATCCGGACGGCCCACAGCCGCACCCCCGGGGCCGTGCCCACGACGCCGATCCCGTCGTCGATGGCGCCGACGGTGCCAGCGACGTGAGTCCCGTGGCCGTTGCCATCTCCCCATGCGTTGGGGTTGCTGGTGGAGCAGTTGATCCCGCCGGCGACGTTGAGGTCGGCGTGGTTCTTGTCGATGCCCGTGTCCACGATCGCGACGTCCGCGTCCACCCGTTCGGACGATCCGTCTGGGCCGTCCTTGCCGTCGATGCCCGCGACCAGGCTCTCGCGGCCATTGATGCGTCGGACGCCCGTGGGCACCGATTGGCCGGCGATGGAGATGACCTCGTCGGGCACCACGGCCTCGACTTCGGGGTCCTCTCGGAGGCTGGCAACCTGGTCCGGATCGAGCCGGGCGGCATACCCGCGGACGGCATGGCTGAACGTGCGGTCCATCGTGACGCCCAGCCTCGCGGCGCGGCCTGTCGCGGCGCCCAGGCTCTTTCCGGGCCGCAGCAGGACGATGAAGCGGCCCGCCGCGGACAGGGGGGCCCGCATCCGGGTCGCGTCTTCCGTCCCGGGACCGGAGGGCACGCCGGCCGTGACCGCAGCTGCCGGGCTCGGAGCGGAGGCAATCGCCGAAGCGGCGATCAGCAGCGCGATGGCCACGGGCATGGCGCGTCGCATGAAACCTCCGTGTACTTGCGCTGGGTCCACGCCGGTGAACGTGCTCCCGCTCCGGCGGACTCCCAGTGTCGCCCCTGGGGCATGGACCGAGTATGGCCCAGTGGTCCTGAAGGTGCCAGCGCAGGGTCAGGCGGCCGCGGCGGCCACCTTGAGCTCCGCCTCGGCTTCGGCGACCCGGGCCAGGATGCCCGCCCGCATGGAGTCCAGGCCTTCCGCCACGGACTTCGTCACATTGCTGACCGACGTCAGCTGCGTCTTGAGTGCCCGGATGGCCTCGAGCTGCTCCTTCACGCCGGACAACGCCCTCCCGATCGCCCTGGCGTCAACCTCGACGTCACGCTCGCCGAGCTTGGCGAGGGCGAGCAGTCGCGCAAGGCGGATCGCCGCCTCCAGGTAGGCGTCATCGGGTGCCTCGGGGTCGACAACCACGTGCACGTCCTCCCCGACCACGGTGAACGGCGCGACGCCGGCCGGCGCGTGCTTCGCGCTCCAGGCGGCGACGGCAACCGACGCGCCACGATTCTCGCGGGCCTCGCGCAGCTCCTCGCGCATGGCGCGCGGCGACATCACCCGGTCCTTCGCCTCGACGACGATCCGGACGTCGGCGCCCCGCGTGATGCGCCCATCCAGGGTGAGCACGAAGTCGCCCTTCTTCGAGCCGACCAGGGCGCCCGTGTCCATTCCGGTCCGGTCGAGGAGGTCCCCGGCGCCGCGTGCCAGGTGCCCGAGCATGCCCCCGAGCAGGTCCTCGAAGTCGCCGCCCTTGGCCGTGCCGCGAGCACGCTCGTCGGCACGAGCCCGGCTGGCCGCCTCGATGGATGCCAGCCGCTCGTGGATCCCCTTGAACCCCTCGGAGATCTCCTGGCGGAACTGGTGGAGCGGCGAGCCAAGACGCGTCGGGTCCAGGAGCAACGCCAGCCGCGAGCTGTCGCCGTCGAAGTACTTGCCCAGCAGCCCGCCGATGCGTCCGATGGCGGAGTCGCGCTTGGTCTCGTCGAACAGCTCGTTCACGAACTTCTGGAGCGCCCCGCGGTCCCCGAGGAACCTCTCCAGCGTCCGGGGCAGACGGCCGTCCCCGTCCGCGAAGTTGGCGCGCAGGACGTCCTCGACCGCACGGGCGGCCTGCGCGTTGACCGCGGCCGTCTGCTCGACCAGCTTGTCAAACTCGCGTCTGACCACATCCGTATCCATGGAGGTTGCCGCATCATGGAGGGCCAGGAGCCCGATCCGCAGTGCGCGCTCGACGATAGCCGGGCGGTCCGCCTCGTCGCGCCCGGCGAGGGCGGCGGCGAGGGCGCCGTCCGCGAGGACCAGCCGTTCCACCAGGATGCGATCCCCGTCCACGCGGACGGAGGCCGGAGCGGGCAGTGACCGCATCGGAGTGGCCTGGGGGTTCGACAGCGAGAGGATTCTGGCTTCCATGACCTGGATCCTGCGCCGTGGCCGTGCCATCTAGGCTGTCACGCCGATCCGGGAACCCGCCCGAGGGCTACGTCGCGGTCGCAATCCGATGGTCGGGGTCCAGTCGGCTTCGCCCGCCCGACGCCGGATCCGGGTTGACAGACCCCAGGTCGGCGGCGATTTCCGCTGCCCAGGCCCGCACCCGCTGCAGGTTGACAGGCCCGAGGCGGTCCATGGCATCCAGCTGGGCTGTCACGCCGATCGGCCCAAAGACGGCCGCACCGCGGGCCCCGACATCCCGCGCAACGGCGACCACGCTGCAGTCGTCAGCCTCGTCCGCGGTCGTGCCCGTGACGCACCGGCCCCTGCCGATGGGTCCAGCACAGAACAGCCAGACCGGGCGCGTGGCCAGGGCCGCACCGTGCCGGGCCAGGAAACCGCCGCCGTCCGAGCGGCGCCTGGTCACGAACACGCCGCTGCCGAGGATGACGGCCCGGTACGGGGTGACATCCGTGACCTCGCGCGCGACCCGGCAGTCGACGTCGAGACCGGAGCGCACGAGGACGGCCGCGATCACGCCGGCGATCCCCGCGGTTGAGCCCGCCTGGTTCGCGAACGCGACGAGCACGCGCTGGTCGCCCATTGGTACCCCCTTGCTGTGCGCGGATCGTCGTTCTCGGGAGTGACGACCGGGAGGGCCCTTGGTCCCCGATACGCGGGCCGGCACCCGTCGGGACCCGTGCGCCTTGGCCCGGGCCATCCGGCTCGAGGCAGGCCGCCCGCCTCGTGTGGCCCGGTCAGGCCAGCATGCGCCCCGGGTTGAGAAGGCCCCGCGGGTCCAGCGCGTGCTTGATGGACCTCATCACGGCGACGGCTTCCTCGCCGCGCTGGCGCACGAGCCAGTCGCGGCGGGCCTCGCCGATGCCATGCTCACCGGTCACCGTGCCTCCCAGCGCGAGGGCGGCCTCGTAGAGCTCCGCCCGCGCAGCCTCCAGGCGCGCGATCGCGGCGTCACCCTCGGCCCGGTCGAGCACGAATGTCGGATGCAGGTTGCCGTCCCCGGCGTGTCCGAACGTCCCGACCACCAGCTCGTGCCTGGCGGCGATCGCCTCGATCGCACGCAACAGCTCTGGCACCCGGCTGCGCGGCACGCCCACGTCCTCCATCCGGGCGACACCCAGCTCCTCGAGCGCCCGGAAGGCCAGGCGCCGGCCCTCACGCAGCCACTGGGCCTCTGCGGGATCGGTTGCCTGGATCACGTTCGTCGCGCCGGCCCGCTCGCAGACGGGGATGGCGGAGCCGGTCTCGACGAGGCCCGCCTCTCCTGGCAGGTCCGACTCCACGAGCAGCATCGCCGCCGCATCTCGATCCAGGCCGAGGCGATGGACGTCGTCCACTGCCCGGATCGTGGTGCGGTCCATCAGCTCCAGGGTCACCGGGCGCAGACCGGCCACGGCCAGCCCGGCGACTGCGTCTCCCGCTGTCTCGAGGGAGGGAAAGAACGCGAGCAGCGTGGACCGGGGTGGCGGCGCCGGGAGCAGTCGGAGCGTCGCCTCCGTGATGAGTCCGAGCGTCCCCTGGCTGCCGACCAGGAGCGGGATCAGCCCGTAGCCCGCGACGTCCTTCACGTTCTTGCCACCCAGGCGCAGGACGGTCGCATCGGCCATCACGACCTCCAGGCCGAGCACGGCATCCCGTGTGACGCCGTACTTCACGCAGCACAGGCCACCCGCGTTCGTGCCCAGGTTGCCGCCGATGGTGCACGTCTCATAGGACGCCGGGTCCGGGGCGTAGAACAGGCCACGTGCCGCGACGGCCGCCTTGAGCTCCGCGTTCACCACGCCGGGCTGGGTCGTGACGGTCAGGTTGGGGGCATCGACCTCGAGGATCCGGTTCATCCGTCCGAAGGCGATCGTGAGCGCCCCCTCGATGCCCGCGGCGGCTCCCGAGAGGCCCGTGCCCGCGCCCCGCGGGACGATCGGGACGTCGAACTGACCGCACAGCCGGACCAGGTCGGCCACCTGGTCCGTGGAGGTCGGCAGGGCGACGGCGAGGGGAAGGCCGGCAGCCAGGTAGGCCGTCTCGTCTCGACGATACGACTCCCGGTCGATCACATCCGTCAGCAGCCGGACGTCTGGCCGACGGGTGCCGATGGCGCGCAGGAGTCCCGGTCCGTCCCCTCGAGCGGGGAGGCTGGCAGCGGTGACATCGAACGCGCCGGACCCTGGCATCCGCGAAGTATCCACCTCAGCCGGGGTACGATTCTGGTCATGCCCGTCCTGCCCGTCCGCCGCCTCGCCGCCCGGATGCTCCTGGCGCTCCTCGCGTTCGCCCTCGTGCCCCAGATCCTCCCGAGCACGGCGCGGGCCGCAGGCCCGTTTGACGGTCCCGGCCGGACTCCCCCGCCAGCACAGGCTGCGACCACGCGCTCTTCAATCACGCGCAGCTCGATCGTGCCCGGCAGCGTAGGTCGCGGTTCCATCCGGATGCTGGCCACCTACGACGTGGACGCCCGTCTCGCGGTCTCATCCCGCACGCTGCACGGCCGGGTCGCGATCACGGCCGAGAACCGCTCGGGAGGACCCGTCGACCGCGTCCGCCTCAACACCGTCATGGGACCGCTGGGCGGGCTCCGCCTGGGCGCGGTGACCGTGGACGGACGCCGGGTGACCGTGACCCGGCATGGCCAGACCCTGGACGTGCCGCTGGGGGGCAACCTGCCGGCGGGCGCCTCCGCCGTCGTCGTGGTGCCGTTCACCGCGACGCTGCGCTCGACGAGCAGTGGCTCCACCTGGCTGTTCACCCGGTCCGGTGGGGTCACGAGCATGTACCGCTGGGTGCCCTGGATCAGCCGCCGCACGGCGTTCAACCGGCCGAACTTCGGCGATCCGTTCGTGACGCCGGTCAGCCCGAGGGTCACGCTCCGGTTCCGAACGGACCGGCGGGTCAAGGTCGTGGTCAACGGCCGGCGGACGTCACTCTCCGCGGACGGCCTGACGTCGACCTGGACCGCGACGAACGTCCGCGACCTGGTGGTCAACGCGGCCGCGGACTACCGGACGCGGTCGCAACGGGTGGGCGACACCGACGTCCGCGTGATCACGCGGCCCGGCGCCCCGTCGAGCGCCCTGCTCTCGGCGGCCGTCAACGCCGTGACGAAGCTCGAGGCAAGGCTCGGCCAGTATCCCTGGCCGGTGCTGAGGATCGTCCAATCGTCCGGTGGCCTGGGCATGGAGGGTCCGGGCGTCGTCTGGATCCCGTCCGGCGTGGCGACCGCCAACCTGCGCTACCTGCTCATGCACGAGACGGCCCACCAGTGGTTCTACGGTCTCGTGGGCAATGACCAGGCTCGCGAACCCTTCGCCGACGAGGCCATCACCGACATGGTCGCGCGCTATCTCACCGGCACCCGGCGGGCGTCCCGGTGCTCGAAAGGCACGCTGGACCGGACGATCTACCGCTATCCGGGGTCGTGCTACTACGAGCAGATCTACATCCAGGGCGGCAACAAGCTGGACGCCGCCCGGCAGAAGATGGGGACGAAGACCTTCTTCACGGCGCTCCGCCGCTATCTCGCGGATCATCGCTGGGAGCTGGTCCACACCCGGACCCTGCTCGATGCGCTGGACGCCGCGACACCGCACAACCTCGCCGCGGGCTGGCGGGCGCGGTTCCCCAGCCTCTACTGAGCGTCGACGTGCCCGCGTTCCCCGCAGGACCCCATGTGCGGCTCGCCACCCCGGCGGACGGCGCCGCCTGCGCCGCCATCTATGCCCCGTACGTGACCGCGACCTCGATCTCGTTTGAGCTGGTGGCCCCGGATGGGGACGAGATGGGAGCCCGGATCGAGCGGACGATCGCGCGCACGCCGTGGGTGGTGGTGGAGCTGGACGGCGGCGTCCGCGCGTATGCCTACGGCGCGCGCCACCGCGACAGGGCCGCCTACGACTGGACCGTGGAGACAACCGTCTATGTCGACCGCAAGCATGTCCACCGGGGCCTCGGCCGGATCGCCATGAACGCCGTCCTGGCGATCCTCCGGCTCCAGGGCACGCACCTCGTCGTGGCCGGGATCACTCCGCCCAACGACGGATCGGTGGCACTCCACGAGGCGCTCGGCTTCGATCGGGTCGGCAGGTTCGAGGCGATCGGCTGGAAGCAGGGCCGGTGGCACGGTGTCGAGTGGTTCGCCCTCGAGCTCGGGGCCGCTGGCGACGAGCCGGCGCCGTTCGTCCCACTGCCGAAGCTGGTCGGGACGCTGGCGCTTGCCGCTGCGCTTGGCGGGGCCGTCGATGGGCCAGGGTCGCGGCCGGGTAGGGCCTAGCGATCGCTCGGTCGGCGCCCGACCACCCACCAGGCAGCCGGGAAGACCAGCGCTGCCGCGATGAGCTTGACGGTGTCCACGATCACGAACGGCAGCAGGCCAACCGCGATCGCCTCGCCGGCCGACATGCCGGTGGTGATCGCGAGCCACGGCACGCCGATCGCGTAGATGACGAGCGTCCCCAGCAGCGTTGCGCCGAGCGCCCCGCCCAGCCTCCGATCCCAGCCCAGCTCGGCGAGCCGTCCAACCACCGCCCCGGCGGCCACGAAGCCGACGAGATATCCCCCGGTGGCGCCCAGGATGACGTCGATTCCCCCGGACCCCTGGGCGAAGAACGGGAGACCGACGACGCCCAGCGCTACGTAGGTCAGCGCGGCCAGGCCGCCGCGGCGCAGGCCGAGGCCTCCACCGACGACGAGGACGCCGAACGTCTGCAGCGTGTACGGGACGGGGTTGCCGGGGATCACCCAGGAGACCTGGGCGGTCAGAAAGATCAGCAGCGTGCCGCCCAGCACCAGGCCGATGTTGCGCAGCCGGGGCGAGGTGCGCTCGCCGACCCGAACCGGGACGAGGAAGTCCGCGATCGTGAGGCCCTTCTCGGTGGCGGGCACCCGGGTGAGTCTCGGGATCGCGTAGGTCATCGTCGCCCTCGGTAGCCGGCGCCGGGTGGGCCTGCGTTGCGGGGAGTCTACCGGGTGCCCGTGGAGCGCACCAGCGTCGGACGGCCCGTCGGAGCCCTACTCGCCGCGGACCGCGCTGACGATGGATCGCCTGCCGGCGATCCGGGCCGGCTGGGCGGCGGCGATCATCGCGAGCGCCGCACCACCGACGAGCGCCAGGGCGATGGACGGCCACGGCAGCTGGATCCCACCGTCGATGCGCCCGCCCGCAGTCGCCACGAGGAGGACGCCGATCGCCACCCCCGTCAGGCATCCGACCATGGAGCCGATCAGGCCAAGGATGCCGGCCTCCACGACCACGCTCCGCCAGACCTGGCGGCGGGTCATCCCGGCGGCGCGCAGCATGCCCAGCTCACGCGCCCGCTCCCACGTGTCCATGGACATGGCGTTCACGATGCCGAGCGCGGCGATCACCACGGCAGCCAGCGCGAGCAGGTCGAGCAGGCCGAACACGCGGTCCAGCGCATCGCCGACCGCCCCCTCCACGCCGGCGATCGCGGTGACCGTGAGCGCGGACTCCGTGGCGACGGCCGCCACGTCCGAGGACGCCTCGTCCATCTGGCCCGGCGCGTAGCGAACGGCCAGCGCGTCCGCCCCCGTGATTCCCAACCGGGATTCTGCATCGCCCCAGCCCACCAGTGCCGTCTCTCCCGAGCGGCCCGGGAAGGAACGTTCCACGATCCCGGCGACCTCGAGATCCAGTGGTCCGTCGATGGTGGCGACCCTGACCGTGTCTCCAATGCCCACGCCCATGTCGAGCGCCCGCTCCCGGGGCAGGATCACCGACCCGCCGGCATCGAGCGCCGCCAGGGCGCCGGCCCGGTCACCGGCCGTGAACGCCAGGCGGCCGTCGGCCGCAAGGTCCGATCCGCGGATCGCCGTCGCCTCCAGGCGGGTTCCCTGCCAGGCAAGATCGAACGACGCGATCGGGGCGACGCGCGCCACGCCGTCAAGGCCCGCAAGCTGCTCGTCGACGCCGCCGGGGCCGACGGGCGCGGGGGCGATCGCCGTGAGGATCACGTCACCTGGGACCACGTCCGAGAGCCAGGCCGTGGCGGCAACGCGGGCGTTGGCACCCACGGCGGCCAGGGCGACGACCATGGCGAGCCCGACCACCAGGGTTCCAACCGTGATGGTCGTCCGTCCCGGATCCCGGGCGATGGCTGCGCGGGCCAGGCGCTCCTCGAGTCGGAGCACGAGGGCGAACGGCAGCCCGGCCAGGCGCCCGAGGGGCGCCAGCAGGACCGGCGTGACCAGGACGCCGACCACCAGGACGACGTACACGGCGACGGCCCGGCCCGACCCGAGCGGGGAGCCTTCGCCCACCGGGAGCAGGAGGATCGCCATCGCGCCGACGATCGCCACCACGGCGATCAGCCAGCTCACGCGCGCCCGGACGGCGAGGGCCGCGTCGGAGCGTGCCCGCAGCGCCGTCACGGGGCTGACGGAGGCGGCCCGCCTGGCGGGCTCCAGTGATGCCACCAGCGTTAGCAGGGTCCCGGTCGCAAGGGCCGCGAGCATGACCGGCACCGACAGCTCGGGAGCGTCGATGACGACCTCGCCGCCGGCGTGCAGCCAGCCCGCCACGCCGAGCGCCAGAACTGCGCCCAGCGCGACGCCCAGCAGCGAGCCGGCGCCACCCAGCAGGAGCCCCTGGACCTCCACGATGCGCACAACCTGCTGCCGGCTCGCCCCGGCGGCCCGCAGGAGGGCCAGCTCGCGGACACGCTCGACGACCGTCATCGCGAGGGTGTTGAGGACGAGGAAGGCGGCGGCAAACAGCGCGATCGACGCGAGGAGGGCCATCGTCGCCCGGAGATCTGCCGTCGAGGCCCGCATCGACGCCGCGATGTCACCAGGCATCGAGAGCACGTAGGGCTCGGCGACCAGCACCTCGCCGATGGCTCCGATCGTCGCCGCAGGATCGACACCCGGCCCCAGGACCACGTCCACCCGGGTGATCCCGTGCAGGGTGTCGGCGGGTGGCGGCTCCTCGCCGTCGGCAAGCGCGAGGCGCTGCGCGACCATCAGCGGCAGGACCACCGTGCGGCCTGACGATCCAAGGTCCGGGCCGTCGCCTGCGAGGATGCCGTCGACTCGCACGCTCACCGGTGCGCCGGCGCCCAGGATGGTGAGCCGGGACCCGACCTCCAGATCCTCCGCGGCGGCGAGTTGCTCCGTGACCAGGCCCGCATCGCCGTCCAGGCCTTCGAGCGGATCGCCCCGCGCGAGGATGAGGTCGCGGACCCGGGGCTCCCGCGACGGGTCGACGCCCAGGACCGTGACCGGCTCCGCAACCGACGGCCGGCCCGGCGTCGAGACGATGAACGACCGCCGCTCGATGGCCGGGGCCGTCAGGACCACGCCGGGCACGGCGTCGAGCGCCGTCAGCGTCACATCGGACAGCCCCGTCTCGGTGAAAGCGCTCACCCGCAGGTCCGCCCGGCCCGACAGGGATGCCACGGCCCGGTCGATCGAGCTGTCCAGGCCCGCACTCACGGCGAGGGCCGAGGTGAGCACGGCCACGCCGATCGCAATCCCGAAGACGGTGAGGATGGTACGAGCGCGCCGTTCGACCAGGCTGCGCCAGGCGTACGGGACGAGTCCGAACATCGGACGGACTAGAGCCCCAGGGGGGCGAGGCGGCCGATGAGGGGTGCCGCGGCGTGATCGTCGCGGCGTCCGAGCACGATCTCGTCCTGGATCATCCCGTCGCCGATGACCATGACCCTGTCCGCGTACGCCGCCGCCTTCGCGTCGTGGGTCACGAGCACGATCGTCTGCCGACGCTCGACGCAGGTCCGCCACAGGGCATCCAGGATGTCCTTGCCGGTCCGGAAGTCCAGGTTGCCGGTCGGCTCGTCGGCGAACAGGATCGCGGGGCGGGTGACGATCGCACGTGCGACTGCCACGCGCTGCTGCTCGCCCGCGGACAGCTGCTCGGGCTTGTGGCGCTCCTTGCCGGTGAGGTCCACCTGGGCAATCGCATCCCGGACGCGTGTCGCCGCGTCACCGGAGCGCGGGTCCTGGCCGGCGATCGCGAACGGCAGGCCGACGTTCTCCACGACGTCCAGCAGCGGAATGAGGTTGAACGACTGGAACACGAACCCCGTGCGCTCGCGCCGGAGGCGGGTGGCGTCATCGTCCGAGAGGCTGCCGATCGATTCTCCCTCGAGCAGGACCTCGCCCGACGTCGGCCGGTCCAGTCCGCCGAGCAGCTGGAGCAGGGTGCTCTTGCCGGACCCGGACGGGCCCATCAGCGCGACGAACTCGCCGGGCATGACCTCAAGCGTAACGCCGCGGACGGCCACGAGGACCTCACCCGGCATCTGGTACTGCCGCGTGAGCTCGCGCGCTTCCAGGATCGGGGACTCGCCGGCGCGGCGTTGCGACGCGATGTCCTGCTGGATCGATGGGGACTGCATCATGCGCGTGCGGGCTCCAAGGCGGGAGATGGGCCGGTTCGTACCGTAGCGGTGCGGTTCGGTGCAGTCACAGGGTCGATGGTCCCGGTGGCGGGGGGGACCCTGGCGTGCGACGCGACGCCACGCGACGGTCCGTGGACCCGTGGGCCCCGTCAGCCGCCGAAGTAGCGCGCCGAGATCGTCGAGAGGATCGAATCCACGAGGCCGTGGTCGGCAGGGGGGTCAACGACGCGCAGGCCGCTCGTCGGCGAGCCACCGCCCCAGGCGGGCCAGGCGACGGGCGCCGGTGACGGGATCACCTCGGGCGCGCGGAACGTCGGGCGAGGCGGGGGCGTCGGCGACTGGGTGGGCACAGCGGTCGGGGTGGGCGTCGGCGAAGGCGTCGGCGTGGGCCTCGGCGTCGACCTGGGCTCCCTGGTCGGCCGGGGCGTGGGCTTCGCGGTCGGATCCGGCTTGGGCCTGGCGGTCGGCCTGGGTGTCGGATCCGGCTTGGGCCTGGGCTTGGGCGTCGCCTTGGGGGTGGGCTTGGGGGTGGGCTTGGGCGTTGCCTTGGGCGCCGTGCCGCACTTGTCCGCGAACAGCACAGTCCACACGTAGTGGTCACCGGTCGTGCGATAGGCCCCGACCGCCACCACGTCCCAGGCCTTGCCCATGATGTTGGCGCGGTGCCCGGAGGAGTCCATGAACAGCCCGAAGATGTACTTGGTGACCTCCGCCTCCGACGCCCCGGGCCAGGTCGCCTGGCCGATGTTCTCGCCCGCGACCTTGAAGCAGTAGTCGTACTTGTACTGCAGGTACCAGAACACGTTGTGGTCGGCACCAGAGCCGGGGATCGTGTGCGAGAAGTAGTCCCGCTGGACCATGTCCTTGCTCCGCCAGCGGGCGACCGTCCGCAATGCTGAATCCGCCTTGAGGGTCCGGAGACCACCCGAGGCCCGCGCCTGGTTCTGGAGCGAGATCAGCTGGGATTCGGACCCGGAGCTGAAGGCATTCACGTCCCAGCCCAGCGCGGTTTGCGCCGTGAGGAGTCCGGTCGAGGTCACGCCGAAGGTCAGGGCCAGCGCGATCGTCGCGCGCCGGATCGACGGTGAGGCGAGGCGGGCCGGGAGGTGCGACCGGAGCTGGGCGCGGATCGGAATCATGGGGCTGTGGATCTCGTGCGATGGACGCCAGTCGGGGAACCGGCCTCGCGGTCATCCTCGACCCTCCGCGGCGTGCGGTCCGTCGCGCAATGGTCCCGACCGGACCCAACCCTGGTACCAGTACCCGCCCTTCCCGGCCCCGACGCCAACCGGACTCCACCGGACCACCCGCCCGCGCGCGCCAAATCGACAGGTACGGCCGGAGGGCCCCCATTCTGGTGAGCCCACCGGCCCTCCCCCGGGCCCGCACACAGGGCCATCGTTGCAGGCCACGGAGCGGATCACCCGCGTGCCGGCCCGGGGACGGGCCCGTGAGACCGAAGGAGCAGATCGATGACGACAGCCGACAAGGCGACCACGGGCGCCGAAAAGGCGACCACGGGCGCCGACAAGGCGACCAGCGGCCCTGCCAGCACGGCGGCACCCGGCGAGACTGCCGAGCTGCGGATCGGCGACCAGACCCTGGTCATGCCGATCGAGAAGGCGGTCGCCGGGCAGTCGACCATCAACATCGGCTCGCTGCTCAAGGACGGCAAGATGACCGCCCTCGACTACGGCTACGCCAACACCGCGTCGTGCCGCAGCGCGATCACCTACCTCGACGGCGATGCCGGTGTCCTGCGCTACCGGGGGTACCCGATCGAGCAGCTCGCGGACCGCTCCACCTTCCTCGAGACCGCCTACCTGCTGATCTACGGCGAGCTCCCCACCTACCGCCAGCTGGCCGACTGGACGTCGCTGATCACGCGCCACACGCTGCTGCACGAGGAGTTCAAGCGGTTCTTCGACGGATTCCCGATGAACGCCCACCCGATGGGCATCCTCACCTCGGCGGTCGCGGCGCTGTCGACCTTCTACCAGGACTCATCGGATCCCCACGACGCCGAGGGCGTCGAGATGACCACGGCCCGCCTGATCGCGAAGATGCCAACCATCGCGGCCTTCGCCCACAAGAAGTCGATCGGCCAGCCATTCGTCTACCCGGACAACAGCCTCGACTACGAGAAGAACTTCCTGCGGATGATGTTCTCCCTGCCCACCGAGCCGTACGTGGTCGACGGCGACGCCTCCCGGGCCCTGCGGGTACTGCTCATCCTGCACGCCGATCACGAACAGAACTGCTCCACCTCGACCGTCCGGATGGCCGGCTCCAGCATGGCCAATCTGTACGCCTCGATCTCGGCCGGGATCGCCGCCCTGTGGGGCCCGCTCCACGGCGGCGCGAACCAGGAAGTCCTCGAGATGCTCCAGGGGATCGCGGACAACGGCGGGGACGTCGCCCCGTACATCGACCGGGCGAAGGACCACGACGACCCGTTCCGGCTGATGGGCTTCGGCCACCGGGTCTACAAGAACTACGACCCACGCGCCCAGATCATCAAGGAGGCCGCCGACCGCGTGCTGGCCAAGCTCGGCACCCGGGATCCGCTCCTCGACATCGCGCTGGAGCTCGAGCACGTCGCCCTCAACGACCCGTACTTCGTGTCCAAGAAGCTGTACCCCAACGTGGACTTCTACAGCGGGTTGATCTACCGGGCGCTCGGCTTCCCCGTCAACATGTTCACGGTGCTGTTCGCCATCGGCCGGCTGCCGGGCTGGATCGCCCAGTGGCGCGAGATGCTCCATGATCCCGACTCGCGGATCGGCCGGCCGCGCCAGCTGTACGTGGGTGCGCCGGAGCGCAAGTACCGGCCGCTCGCCGAGCGGTAGTCCCGGTCCGGGCGGCGTCCCCGGCAGACCGAGGGCAGGGAGGGGCGCCAGGAGCCGCCCCGAGCCCGCGGCCGTTCTGGCACACTGTCGATCAGGCACGCCCGTCTGGGCTCGGTCGCGCACGCTGACCAGCCCGGCCGGACACCCACGAGCGTCCTCGCGCCACTGCGTCCTCGCCCGGAACCTGTTCCGCCACGCCCGGAGGACGCACGTGACCTTTGTCGAGATGCAACGCCGCCAGCTGCGCCTGAGCATCGGCCTGGCCGCCGTGTTCCTGGTCAGCGTGTTCGTGATCCCGCTGCTGAACTACCTCGCCCCGGACACCATGCTCACGCCCGTGCTCGGGCTGCCGTTCGTGTGGCTGTACGTCGGGATCGTGCTCCACCTGGAGTTCTGGACCATCGCCATCGTCTACACGATCCTGTCGAACCGCTGGGAAAGCGAGCTCCGGGAGTCAGGGAGCGATACCGGTGAGTGACCAGCTGCCGCTCCTGGCCGCGATCGCGGTCCTCGTGGCGACGGTCTCGATCGGCCTGTACTCGGCGCGGCGGGCGTCGACCCTGAGCGACTACTGGGTGGCCGGGCGTGCCGTGGGCGTGTTCACGAACGCGTCGGCGATCTCGAGCAACTACCTCAGCGCGGCGTCGTTCCTGGGCGTCGCGGCCTTCATCTGGGCCACCGGCTTCGATGGCGTCTGGTACGCCACCGGCTTCGCCGCCGGATACGTCCTGCTGCTGCTGTTCATCGCCAGCCCGCTGCGCAGGTTCGGCAAGTACACGATCCCCGACTTCTGTCACGGACGCTTCGCCTCGATGCGACTGCGCCGCGCGGGGATCCTGTGGACGGTGGTGATCTCCTCGCTGTACATCATCGCCCAGATGGTCGGCGTGGGGACGCTCATGGAGAGCATCACCGGCATCCCCTGGACCTGGAGCGTGATCCTCCTGGGCAGCGTGATCATCCTGTACGTCGCCTTCGGCGGGATGACCGGGGTGACGATGACCCAGATGCTCCAGTTCTGGATCATGCTCGTGGCGATGATCGTCCCGCTGCTGGTGCTGCTGCCGCAGTACAGCTACAGCGAGCTGCTGATGCACGCGCTGGGCGACACGCAGGGCCTCACGATCACTGGCGGGCAGGCCTTCGCCCCGGGTGCGACCATCGAGAGCGGCAACCAGTGGGTCCACGCGTTCAACAACTGGGATCTCCTGGGCAGCATCTCGCTGCTGATCGCGCTCGTGTGCGGCACCGCCGGCCTGCCCCACATCCTCGCCCGGTTCTACACCAACCCGGACGCGCGCAAGGCGCGCTGGTCCACGGTGTGGGTGCTCATCTTCATCGGCGTCTTCTACATCACCACGCCCGTCTGGGGCACCTATGCCCGGATGGTGCTGGGGCCGGCCGCGGTCGTCGTGGAGGGTGGCGCACCGAACGCCAACTCGATGATGCTCGTGACCAGCGCCGAGGCCGGCACCTGGGCGACCGCGCTGGTCGCCGCCGGGGCCATCGCCGCCCTGCTGTCGACCGTCGCGGGGCTGCTCATCGCGCTCAGCTCGGCCTTTGCGCATGACTTCTACGGCGAGATCCTGCGTCCCGACGCGACCGACCGCCAGAAGATCCTGGTGGCCAAAGGCGCCGTGATCGGCTTCGGGATCCTGGCGATCATCGTCGGGCTGGGCTTCCGCGGCGTGAACATCGCGTGGATGGTGGGGCTTGCGTTCGCCGTCGCTGCCAGCACCTTCTTCCCCCTCCTGACGGCCGGGATCTGGTGGCGGAAGATGACCGAGCCTGGAGCCCTCGCGGGACTGATGACCGGCGGGA
Organism: uncultured Chloroflexia bacterium; assembly: GCA_963788375.1. Classification (GTDB taxonomy): domain Bacteria; phylum Chloroflexota; class Limnocylindria; order Limnocylindrales; family CSP1-4; genus CAIXZV01. Next base: position 1,082,422 of record CAWBGT010000027.1, on the reverse strand, counting down.
CGATCGCCGCTGTGGTCGTGGTCGGCAAGCTGGCCGGCCTGTGGACGTTCGACCAGCCCGCGATCGTCAGCGTGCCGGCGGCGTTCATCGCGATCGTGGTCGTGTCGAAGGTGACGTACGGGAGGCAGTCAGCCGAAGTCCAGGGGGCGCTCGAGACGGCGTTCAGCGCGTTGCACTTTCCCCAGGCCAGCGAGATCAAGGGGCGGGCGCGGTAGCTCGGCCCCAGGATCCGGGTGCCTTGATCCTTCTATCGAGGGTGTACCCGGCACCGGTCCGACGTCGGGTACACTCCCCCTCGCCCCGAAGGTCGGTGCACGCCACGAGCGCGCCGGCCCGGGCAGCATGGTGGCCTTAGCTCAATGGCAGAGCATCGGATTGTGGCTCCGAAGGTTACGGGTTCGAGCCCCGTAGGCCACCCCAACTCCCGCTCGGAGGTCGCATGACCCAGGATCGGCGCGTCGCCATCATCGGACTCGGGTACGTGGGCCTCCCGCTTGCCATCGGGTTCGCCGAGGCCGGCCTTGCGGTCGAGGGCATCGATGCCTCGCCGGCGCGCGTCACGGACCTGAACGCCCGCCGGTCCCCCATCGACGACATCTCCGACCAGCGGCTGTCCGCCGCGCTCGACGCGGGCCTGCGCGTGGTGGCACCCGCGGACGCACGCCCAGCCGACATCGATGCCCTGTTCGTGTGCGTGCCCACGCCCATCACGTCGACCAAGGACCCGGACCTGGGCCCGGTACTCGCGGCGGCCGGCCTGGTCAGGGACGGCATCCGGGCTGGACACCTGGTGGTGCTCCAGTCCACGACGTTCCCGGGCACCACGGCGGGGCCGTTCCGGGAGGTCATCGAGGAGTCCGGCCTCAAGGCCGGGGTGGACTTCGACCTCGCCTTCGCGCCCGAGCGCGTGAACCCGGGCGATCCAGGCAGCTCGGGCCGCGGTGTCCCGCGTCTCGTGGGCGGCACCACGGCCGCCGCCACCAGGCGGGCCGCCGCCCTGCTGGCCAACGTCAACGATCACGTCGTGGAAATGTCGTCGCCGGACGCCGCCGAGATGGCCAAGCTGCTCGAGAACACCTTCCGCAACGTCAACATCGCGTTCGTCAACCAGCTCGCGCTCCTGTGCGAGCAGATGGGCCTCGATGTCTGGGAGATCATCGACGCGGCGGCGACCAAGCCGTTCGGCTTCATGCGTTTCACGCCCGGGCCCGGCGTTGGGGGCCACTGCATCCCGGTGGACCCGTACTACCTCGCCTGGCGCGCCCGCCAGTTCGACTTCACCGAACGCTTCATCGAACTCGCCGGCGACATCAACTTCGGCATGCCCCGCCACGTGGTCGACCTGATCGCGGAGGCGCTCAACGACCGTGGCAAGGCGCTCAACGGTGCGCGCGTGGGCGTGATCGGGGTGGCCTTCAAGCCGGACGTGCAGGACGCCCGCAACTCGCCGGCCGGCGCGATCCTGCCGGGCATCGTGGCGCGCGGTGCCGAGCTCCGCTATCACGACCCGCTCATCCCGCAGTTCCGCGACGACACGGACACGATCCACGATGGCGTAAGCCTCGACGCGCTGCTCCACTGGGCCGATGTGATCGCCGTCGTCACCCCCCACCGGGCGGTGGAGTGGGACCATCTGTACGAGCAGGCAGATCTCATCGTGGACACGGTGAACAGCTCGCGCGGCCGCGCGGTTCGGGACCGCCAGGTCCTGCGCCTCGGCGCGGGGTGGTCGGCAGGCTGATCGGGGAGCTGATCGGGGGTTGATCGGGGATCTGATCGGGGAGCTGATCGGGGGTTGATCGGGGATCTGATCGGGGAGCTGATCGGGGGTTGATCGGGGATCTGATCGGGGCCGGTGATCCGTCGAGCCATGCAGACGCCGACGCAGGAACGAGGCGCGCCCACTCCGCATCATGGCGGTCCAGGGATCCGCCCCTGCATCAGCCCGAGGCCACCGGAGGCACTGTTGCATCGACCCGTTGAAGCCGCACCGGGTTCGAGCTGCGGTCCACGCCCGGGGGAGACGATTCTGATGCTGTGGCGCATCGGACGGGGCGGCGCCGTCCGCGGCGTCGTCCGCGGGTGGGGCGGAGCTGTCTCTCGGATCTCGGCGCCCGCTGGGACCTCGCGGGATCGTCCGCCTAGCCCTCCGGCAGCGCGCGCTTCAGCCTGCGGGCGGCGCGGCGCCAGGCTGGTGCCTTGGGCCTGGGGACGGCAGACTTGGGGCCGGCGCCCTTCGTCGGTGTCGGTGCGGTCTTCTCGATGGCGGTCAGCCAGCTGCTGTCGACGTCTGCCAGGTGCAGCGAAGGATCCGCGAACAGCCGAAGGAACTCCGAGACGATGTAGCGCACCGCGTTTCGTCGCACGTGGCGACCGTCGTCCTTGAAGTAGTCGCCCTGGCGCTCGGCCGTGACCACCATCTCGTACGAGTGGAAGTAGTGGACATCCGGGTGCCGGTCGAGGAACTCCGAGACGGCTGCACGGATCCTGCTCTTGGATTCCGTGTTGGCGATGCGGACGTCGAGCGCGGTGAACGTCGTGTGCAGGGGCACGGGCGACGTCGTCACCACCAGCTCCGCCCCGAGCCGGTCGCGGACGACGGTCCGGATCCGCTCGAGGTCCTCGAGCATCTCCGCCACCGTCAGCCGGTGGAACACGGCCCCGAGGGTCGGGAAGGCCGCCGGGTGCGGGATCTGGCGGAAGGTGTTGTCGGTGACGGGCGAGCGCCAGGTCTCGATCAGGCCGAGGGTCACCACCACGACCCCGGCACCGCGGAAGACCTCGTCGGCGGCGGTGTCCGCGGTGACCCGGGCGGCCACCAGCGCGTCCTCGTCGGGGTACGCGGTGTCGTAGTCGCGGAACGGGTCGATCAGGCCCTTGTCGATCGCCCAGCAGGGTTCGCCCCCGCGCTCCTGCCACCCGCCGACCAGGCGTTCGAGCTCCTGGCGGATCGTGGTCGTGGAATAGAACAGGCCGCCCGGGTGCATTGCGCCGCGGATGCCCACCGTGTCCATCATCTCGGCCAGCTCGGCCGCGAAGCAGCTGCCGATGGTGGCCACGCGCGTCTCGGGATGGACGATGACCGACTGCGGGGCCTGCATCACGAGCGCACGCTCCGACCAAGCGTGGACGTGCTCGAGGTCCCAGTCTCCGAGTCGGCTGTGCAGGACGGGCATGGCGGCGAGGATACCCCGGTCGTCCCGGACATATGGCATCGTGTCCCGGTATGGCACCACCTGTCGAGGCGGAGGCAACCCGTCCGCGCCTCGCGATCCTTTCCCACTCGTCTGGTGAGTACGACGCTCGCTCGTTCCGGGTGGCCCGCTCGGCAGTGGCGGCCGGGTACGACGTCACCATCTACGCTCGTCTGCATCCGGGGCAGCCACCGGTGGAACAGCACGATGGGTATCGGCTCGTCCGCGCTCCATTCGATTGGCGGCTCGCGATCCCGGGCCTCCGCCGTGGGGTCCGCCAGCGGGCCGTGGCGGGATCGATGGCGATGGCCGCGCCCCAGCCGGATGTCCTGGACACGGCCGCGAAACCTGGGCTCAATGCGTTGCCAGTGGATCGCGTCGCAGCCGGGCAGGGTGAGGGGCATGGAGGCAAGGGGGGCCCGCTGCTCGCGCCCCTCCGGTTCGCCTTCAGGGCACTTCGACGAACGACCAGGCGGGTCGCGAGGCGGCTCAAGCGCTGGCGGGCGATTGTCCTGATGTTCCCGCTGCGACCGCTGGGCTGGGCCGTGGCGCTCGAGTCGGTGGTTGAGCCTGCCGACATCTGGCATGGCATGTGGGCCGGCTCGCTACCCGCCCTCAAGCGCCTGCGGCGACTGCACGGTGGCCGCTCGATCTACGACAGCCGGGACGTCTACATGCACTCCCGCGATTTCGCGCGTCTCGAGTGGCCGTTGCGCCCGATCCTCGCCAACCTTGAGCGGCGCTGGGCCCGTGATGCCGACCGCGTGCTCACGGTGAACGACGCCTACTCGGAGATGATCAGCGAGCAGCTCGGCGTCCTGCGGCCAGCGGTCGTCATGAACACCCCGGAGCGCTGGACGCCGCCGGTGCCCGCCCCGGATCACATCCGCGCGGCCACTGGCGTGCCTGCCGGCACCATGGTCTGCCTCTACCAGGGCAAGCTGACGACGGATCGCGGCATCGAGCAGGCGATGGATGGCATCCTGCTGGTTCCCGGAGCCGTCCTCGCGCTTCTCGGTTTCGGGGAGCGCGAGGCAAGGCTCAGGGACCTCGCTGCCCGCCCTCCGTACTCGGGCAAGGTGTACCTGCTGCCGGCTGTAACGCCGTCGGAGCTGCTGGCCTGGACAGCCTCCGCGGACGTCATGGTCATGCCGATCCAGCCGACATCGAAGAACCACGAGTTCACGACGCCCCAGAAGCTGTGGGAGGCGATCGCCGCCGGCGTCCCGGTGGTCGCGTCGGACATGCCCGGCATGGCGCGTGTGGTCCGGGAGTCCGAGGTCGGCGTCGTCTGTGATCCAACCAGCCCGACGTCGATCGCCGCGGCGATCCAGTCGGTGCTGGGACGATCCGCGAGCGAGCGGGCTTCGGGTCGGGCTCACGTGTTGGGCGTGGCCCACGAGCGGTACAACTGGGAGGGCCAGTTGGCAACCCTGTTCGGCGTGTACGAGGACCTGGGGTATGGGCCTCCTGTCCCGCTGGTGGCGCCGCCGCTCGAACCGGCGGCCGCGGCGACATCGGGCGGACCGCCTGCCTCGGCGCCGAGACTGCAGTTCCTGTCTGACGCGTCGAGCGCGGACAAGGTGCGACGCGAAGAGTCGGCAACCACGGTCGTGGTGCTCGACACGACTTGGACTCCCCGCGGGGGAATGGCGGCCGGCATCGTGCTGCTGCGGGACGCGGTCGAGCGGATCATGCGCGAGCGCGATCTCATCGAGGAGGCCGCGCAGAGCCTCGACGACTGGGCTGAGGCAACCGGGGTCCCGGACCTGATGGTCCACGAGGGCGTGTCGTTCTGGTACGGCGCTCGCCTGGGCAACTGGATGTGGATGCTCGACCAGACCCTCTGGCTCGCCGTGGTGGATCTCCTCCTCGCCGACCACCCTGGCACCAGCGTCCTGGAGCTCGACGACGGTTGCGACCCCGACCTCGCGGCAGCCGTTCGGAGGATCGCCGAGCGGGACGGCCTCGCCGTCGAGCGCGGAGGGGCTACGGCCAACAGCGCGGATGCGTTGCACTCGGGGCCGGCCGCCGGGAGGCAGGCAGGAAGAGGATCATCGTCGGCCGCCGCGGGGTCTCGTCACAGGGGCCGGCGGCGAGGGCTGATCGGCCGGATGCGGCGCCGCTTCCGGCCCTCCATGCGCGAGCGAGATCAACGCCTGGTCACGTCCCGGGCAGCCTCGCTGGCAGCAGACCCGACTCGGCGACTGCTGGTGGTCCAGGCGCACGCGCGCCAGCGGATCGAAACGCCCACCGGTCCGCGGTACATGAATGCCTACCTGGAGCCCGTCACCGAACGCCTCCATGACTCCGCTCTCGACCCATTCGAGGTCGACATCCGCAGCACGCTTGCCGACGACGGCACCCGGGAGCGCATGACCGGGTCGCGAGGCGACCGGTATCTGCCCTCCGATGTCCTCACCCTGGTCCAGCCCGACGGTGATGAATCACGGGCCAGGGCGGATGCCGTCGAGATGGCGCAACGCGTTGCCGCCTTGCATGCGCCCGTGGTTGTGGCAGGCGTCGACCTGGGGCCGGCGCTGGCCGCCCGTGTCGCGGCGCGGATCATGTCGGGGCACGCCCGCAGCATCCGTGACACGGCACGGATCCGGAGCCTGCTCCGCCGTCTGCACCCGGCCGGAGTCCTGCTGGCCGACGAGTACCATCGCCAGGACTGGCTGGCGGCCGCGAAGGCGGAGGGAGTGCCGGTCGCGGCGGTCCAGCACGGCGTCATCTACCGCTGGCACAACGGCTACATGCACCGGACCCGGCCCAACACCTTGCGCCTGCCCGGACGGACCTACGTCTTCGGGTCATGGGAGCGCGACCTCCTCGTCGGCACGAGCGTCTACGAGCCGGGGGAGGTCGTGGTCGGTGGCTCGCCCCGACTGGTCCACGTCCCCGATGGCAGATCTCACGGTGGCGCCCTTCGGAAGGAGCTGGGTGTCGCGGACGACCACCGGCTGGTCGTGCTGTCCGGGACCTGGGGCCCGCTCTACCGGCGATTTCACTACCCCATCGCCCTCGCGGGCCTCTTCGCCCAGCCTCTCGAGCGGGTCCACCTGGTGGTCAAGCTGCATCCGAGCGAGCGGGACGAGGGGCCGTATCGGGCGATCGTGGAGGGCGTGGCCCGTGCCGGTGGATTCGAACCACCACCGATCACGGTGGTGCGAGACGTGGACCTCTACGGGCTCCTCGAGGTCGCCGACGCGCATCTCGGGATCCATTCGACGGTCCTCACCGAGGCCGTCGTCACCGGCACCCCCAACCTCCTCGCGACGGGCCTCCTCGCGTCCGACCTGCTGGGCTACGTGGACGCGGGGGTCGCCATTCCCGTGGAGACGACCGCTGATCTCGCCGCCGCCCTCGAGGTGCCGCGGGGCGAGGTCATGGACCCAGTCCGGCGGGAGGCGTTCCTGCGCGCCCACTTCGAGCCTGGCGATGCCGCCGCCCGGATCGCCGACGACCTCCTGGCGTGGCTGGCATGACGGGCGCGGTGCTGTTCCTGGTCCCGGCGCGGGGCGGGAGCCGCCGGGTGCCCGGCAAGAATCTGCGCACGGTCGCCGGCATCCCGCTCGTCGGGCGAGCGGTCCGCACGGGTCTCGCGGCGGCGGCGGTCCTCCCGGGCGGCCCGCACCGGGTCGTGTGCAGCACCGACGACGACGCGATCGCGGCCGCGGCCGCGGCCTGGGGCGCGGAGGTCCTGCGCCGGCCCGACGACCTCGCGACCGATGACGCGACGTCCGTCTCGGTCGCCGTCCACGCCCTTGATGCGCTCGAAGCCACGGCTGGCCCGTTCGAGACGGTGGTCCTCCTCCAGCCGACGTCGCCGCTCACCGATCCCGCCGATGTCCTCGCGGCGGTCAAGCGTCATCGCGAGGCGGCCGGCGCGTCGGTAACGTCCGTCGTCGAGACGCATCCCGGCACGTGGCACCACGGGATCGGCCCGGAAGGAGACATGGCACCCGCCGCGGCCGTGGTGGGTGACGACCGCCTGCTGGCCGGGGCCTTCTACGTGATCGCCATCGCCGATCTCCGGCGCACCGGCCGGTTCGTCGAGCCGGGACGCACGCAGGGCTACGTCGTGTCCGCGGCCCGTGCGATCGACGTGGACGAGGAGCTGCACCTGCTCGTCGCCGAGGCCGTGCTCGCCGCAACGCCAGTCCGACCCCTGCGCCTGGGTGATCGGTCGATCGGCTCCGGGCCCGTCTTCGTGATCGCGGAGGCCGGCGTCAATCACAACGGCGACGTCGCGCTCGCCAGGCGCCTGGTTGACGCCGCGGCAGATGCCGGAGCCGATGCCGTCAAGTTCCAGACGTTCGACCCCGCGGCACTCGCCGCGGCCGGCGCTCCGACAGCCGACTACCAGCGACGCGCCGGCGTCGAGGCTGCCGACCAGCGCGAAATGCTGGCCCGGCTCGCCCTGCCCGCCACCGCCTGGGCGGAGCTCCAGGGCCGCGCCCGGGCCTGCGGCCTGATCTTCATGTCCACGCCGTTCGACGACGGATCGGCGGAGCTGCTGGACGGACTCGGTGTCCCAGCGTTCAAGATCGGCTCGGGCGAGCTGACCAACCTCCCGTTCATCTCGAGGCTGGCCCGCCGGGGCCGTCCGCTGCTGATCTCCACGGGCATGGCCGACATGGTGGAGGTCGCGGCGGCCGTCGACGCCGTCCGGGCCGCGGGCGACGTACCAGTCGCCCTGTTCCACTGCGTGTCGAGCTACCCGGCCGCTCCCGGAGACGCCAACCTGCGCGCGATGGAGACGATGCGCCGGGCCTTTGGCGTCCCGGTGGGCTGGTCCGACCACACCCTGGGCACCGAGCTGGCACTCGCCGCGGTCGCCGCCGGCGCGTCGCTGGTCGAGAAGCACCTGACGCTGGACCGCGCGTTCCCCGGGCCCGACCACCAGGCCTCGCTGGAGCCCGGCGAGTTCGGGGCGATGGTTGCCGGGATCCGGGCCATCGAGGCAGCCATGGGGACCGGCGTGAAGACGCCCGTGGCGGCGGAGCTCGACGTGGCACGAGTCGCCCGGCGCAGCCTCCACTGGGCGGTCTCCATGGACGCCGGCCGGGTCGTGGCGCCTGGCGACCTGGCGATCCTCCGCCCAGGCACCGGGATGGCCCCGGGGCGGCTGGACGAGCTGGTCGGGCGGCGGACCACGCGTGCCGTCATCGCGGGGACGGCCGTGGACGCTGGCGATGTCGAGGACGGCTCGTGACCGCGGCCGCGCATGACACCGGGGCGCAACGAATCATCGCCGTCCTAACGACCGGCCGCCAGGACTGGGGGATCCTGCGCTCGCCGTGTGTCGCGATCCGCTCGGAATCGACCCTCCAGCTCCTGCTCGCTGCGGGTGGTATGCACCTGTCGCGCACCCACGGCCGTACCGTCGACGGTCTCCGTGCCGACGGCTTCGAGCCCGATGCCGAGCTCGCCTGGCTCCCGGCGGACGATTCCCCGGACCCGGCGGCCGAGCTCCAGGCCGCGGACGCGCTGGCCGCCGTCGGCGGCTGGCTGCACGCCGCTCGACCCGATGCGCTCCTCCTGGTCGGCGACCGGCTGGAGACCGCCGCGGCCGCCCTCGCCGCCACCCTGACGGCCGTGCCGATCGTCCACCTCCATGGCGGCGAGCAGACGCTGGGGGCGTTCGATGACGCCCTCCGGCATGCCATCACGAAGCTGGCCCATCTGCACCTCGTGAGCCATGAGGATCACGCCCGTCGGGTGATCGCGATGGGCGAGGACCCCGCCAGCGTTCACGTCGTGGGTTCCCCGGGCCTCGACAACTTCGGCCGGGCAGACCTCCCGGGCCGGCTCGACCTGGAGGCCCTGATCGGAATGGCGCTCGAACCGCCGGTCGTGGTGGTCACCATCCACCCCGAGACGCTCGGCAGCGACCCGGCCGCGGCGGCGCGGGCCGTTGCCGCCGCGATGGACCTGGTGCCGGCGAGCTACGTGGTGACGCTGCCGAACACCGACCCGGGCGGGGGCGGCGTCGCCGACATGATGAGTCGCGCGGTTGCGGCCGGACCCCGGAGGATTGCCGTGGCGGCCCTGGGCGAGCGCGCCTACTGGGGCCTGCTCCGCGAGGCCGATGCCATGCTGGGCAACAGCTCGAGCGGGCTGATCGAGGCACCGGCCGTGCGGCTCCCGGTCGTCAACGTCGGCGACCGCCAGGCGGGTCGCCGCAGGGAGGCCGGCGTGGTCGATGCGCCCGCCGATGGCGATGCCGTCGCGTCGGCGCTCCGGCGCGTCCTGGACCCGGCGTTCCGTTCCGCCCTGCCGCGGCTGGACCCGCGACTCACGGACGGACGGGCCGGCGAGCGGGTGGCCCGTATCATCGCCGCATGGCAACCACCGCACCCGCCACGCAAGCCCGCCCTGAGGATCGAGCCTTGAGCCGCCGCCTGGTGATCGCGGGCGCGGGCGAGCATGCGGCGGTCGTCGCCGAGGCGGCGACGGGGGCCGGCTGGCACGTCGCCGGGTGGGTCGGGCCCGCAGCGGCACCGGGCGCGATCGCTGACCCCGGTCTGCCATGGCTCGGCACCGACGAGGAGGAGGCCGTCCGGCTGGCCGCGATGGACCCGGCGGAGCGTCCCGCGCTGGTCCTGGGTTTCGGCGGTCCGGCGGGCGTCCGACGGCGGGCCGTGGAGCGTCTGGGGCAGGCGGCAAGCTGGGCCAGCATCGTCCACCCGGCTGCCTGGGTCTCGCCGAGCGCCACGCTCGGGAGTGGCGCCGTCGTGCTGGCCGGGGCGGTGGTCAACACTGGGGCCGTCATCGGCGCGCACGCCATCATCAACTCGGGGGCCGTGGTGGAGCACGACGTCCACGTCGGGGAGCATGCCCACATCGGGCCCGGCGCGGCCGTCGGCGGCGGCGCGAGCGTCGGCGATGACGCGTTCGTCGGCCTCAACGCCTCCGTCCGCGATCACGTGTCGGTGGGCGCCGGGGCAACGGTGGGCATGGGGTCGGCGGTGGTCGCGGACGTCCCGCCGGGCGCGCTGGTCACTGGGGTTCCGGCGAGGATCGGCGACACGGTCGCAGGGCCGGCAGATGGCTGAGAACCTCGTCGACTGCATCGTCCCTGCCTCCGGCAGCGTCCGCGATGCCCTGGTGGCGGTCGACCGGGGAGCTGCCGGCATCGCGCTCGCGGTGGACGAGGCGGGCCGGCTGGTGGGCGTCGCGACCGATGGCGATCTCCGCCGGGCGCTGCTCGGTGGCATCGACCTCGCCTCGCCGCTGCACCCCGTTCTCAACACCGACTTCGTGGCGATGGGCCGCAACCAGGCACGCGCGGACGTGCTGGACCAGATGGTCGCCCGCCACATCGACGCCGTGCCGGTGGTCGACGGCGACGGTCGTCCCGTGGCGCTGCACCTGCTCCACGCGTTCCTCGAACCCGTCTCCCGCGAGAACTGGGCGGTCGTGATGGCGGGCGGTCGCGGCCTCCGGCTGCGGCCGCTGACGGATACGATCCCCAAGCCCATGCTGCGGGTCGCCGGGCGGCCGATCCTGGAGCGGATCGTGCTCCACCTCGCCGGCAACGGGATCCACCGGATCTTCCTCTCGGTGAACTATCTCGCCCACGTGATCGAGGACCACTTCGGCGACGGGCGGGCACTCGGCGTCCGGATCGAGTACCTCCGCGAGGACCAGCCCCTTGGGACGGCGGGTGCGCTGGGGCTGCTGCCGGAGGTCCCGGATCGGACGCTGGTCGTGCTCAACGGGGACCTGGTGACATCGGTCGACGTGGGTGGCCTGATCAACGTTCACGAGGCGGGCGGCTTCGCCGCCACCGTCGGCACCAGGCGGTACGTCCACACGGTCCCGTTCGGCTGCGTCGAGCGGAACGGTGACCGGATCACGGGCCTGGAGGAGAAGCCGGCGATCAGCCGGGAGGTCAACACGGGCATCTACGCCCTCGCTCCCCGTGTCGTGAACCTCGTCAACAGCGGGGAGGCGATCACGATGCCGGAGCTCGTCGGCCGGATTCTGGCGCGCGGCGAGCCCGTGGGCGCCTACGAGGTCGAGGACGACTGGGTGGATGTCGGGCACCGGGACCAGCTGGCCCGTGCACGGGAGGGTGGCTGATGAGCTTGCACGGCGTCCGGGTCCTGGTCACTGGGGCCGACGGCTTCATCGGGAGCCACCTGGTGGAGCGTCTCGTCGGCGAGGGAGCCGACGTCCGTGCGTTCTGCGTGTACAACTCGCGCGGCTCGGCCGGCTGGCTGGACGAGACACCCATGGCGACCCGGGCCGCCATGGACATCCGCCTGGGCGACATCCGCGACGCCGCGTTCGTGGAGCGGGCGATTGAGGGCGTGGAGGTCGTGCTGCACCTCGCCGCCCTGATCGCGATCCCCTACTCCTACGTGGCGGTGGAGTCCTTCATCGACACCAACGTCCACGGCACGCTTAACGTCCTCGAGGGAGCCCGGCGCGCCAATGTCCGCCGGGTGATCACGACCTCCACGTCGGAGGTCTATGGCACGCCGGACGAGCTGCCGATCCGCGAGACGCACCCGCTCAACGCCCAATCGCCGTACGCCGCGACCAAGGTCGCCGCCGACCAGCTGGCCCTCTCCTTCCATCGCAGCTACGAGCTGCCGGTCGTGGTCCTGCGGCCGTTCAACACGTATGGACCACGCCAGTCCGACCGTGCCGTCCTGCCGACGATGATCCGGCAGCTGCTTGCGGGCCAGCAGGAGATCCGGCTGGGGCGCCTCGACACGCGCCGGGATCTCACCTACGTAGGCGACACCGTCGACGGGTTCATCCGTGCGGCTACGACCGACGGCCTCGAGGGACGGACGATCCAGCTGGGAACCGGCCGGTCCGAGTCCATCGGCGAGCTGTTCGAGATCGCGCGCCGGCTCATCGGGAGCGACGCCATCGCGGTACAGGACGCGGCGCGTCTTCGGCCCGACGGCAGCGAGGTCCTTGCCCTCCTCTCGGACCCGTCCGTGGCCCGCGAGGTGCTGGGCTGGGAGGCCTCGACCAGGCTCGAGGACGGGATCGCCGCCACCATCGACTGGATGCGGAACCAGCCAGCCTCGCCCGCCGACGCCGCGCATGCCCAGCTCTGAGCCGCGGATCCCGCTCGCGGAGCCGCGCATCGGCGGCAACGCCCGGAGCTACCTCTTAGAGTGCCTCGAGACGAACTTCGTGTCCTCGGTCGGGCCGTTCGTGGCCCGGTTCGAGGAGGCGTTCGCCACCGCCGTCGGGGCTCGGTATGCCGTCGCCTGCGCCTCGGGGACGGCCGCGATCCACCTGGCGCTGCGCGTGCTGGACGTCGGGCCCGGCTCTGAGGTGATGGTTCCCACGCTCACCTTCGTGGCCTCCGCCAACCCGGTCCAATACGTGGGCGCAACCCCGCTGTTCGTGGACGCGGAGGCGGTCACGTACAACATGGATCCCATGCTCGCTACCGGCGAGCTGGACCGGCGCGCCCGCGAGGGGCGGCCGCAGCCGGCCGCGATCGAGGTCGTGCACCTGCTCGGCCATCCCGCCGACATGGCCCCGGTGATCGAGGCTGCCGCCCGGTACGGCGTCCCGGTGTTCGAGGACGCGTCCGAGGCGCTTGGCGCGTCGTACGCCGCGGGCCCGTATGCCGGCCGCCAGGTCGGGACGATCGGCGCGGTCGGCTGCTTCTCCTTCAACGGCAACAAGCTGATCACCACCGGTGGCGGCGGGATGCTGGTCACCGACGACGAGGCGCTCGCCCGCCGCGCCCGCCACCTCTCGACGCAGGCCCGGCTGCCCGGTGCGGCCTATGACCACGACGAGGTCGGCTACAACTACCGCCTCACCAACGTCGCGGCAGCGCTCGGACTCGCCCAGCTGGAGGAGCTCGACGACCTTCTGGACGCCCGACGGGCCAACGCGGCCGCCTACGACACGGCGATCGCAGGGATGCCTGCCATGCGTCCGGCTCCACGGGCGCCGTGGGCAGATCCTTCCTTCTGGTTGTACACGTGTGCCGTCGCCCCGGAGCGTGGCCCCGGAGCGCGCGACAGGGTGCTGGCGGCGCTGTCGACGGCCGGCGTGGACGCCCGTCCGATCTGGACGCCGCTCCACCTGACCCGGCTGTGGCACGACGCCCCGAGGATCGGTGGCGCCGTGGCCGAGGCGATCTTCGAGGTCGCGTTCAGCCTGCCGTCGTCGTCGAGCCTGGATGATGCGCGTCGCCAGCGCGTGATCGACGGCCTCGCCGCCGCCGGCTGACGCCCCGGGGCCCGCCGCCAGCTGGCAACCGGGCCGGTCGCGCCCGGTGCCATGTCATCGGGCGGCCCGACGTCAACCTCGCCTGGTCGACCGTGCTCGACGCCGGTATCCGAGGGTCAGCACCAGGTCAGCGGCCGCCATGCCGCCGGGCACCGGGTACCGGCGAGCCATCCCGGCCGCAAGCGCGGCGGAGCGCGAGTGGTGAAGCCGCTGCGTGAGCTCCGCCCCGGGCCTGAGGAGCGGCCTCGCCATCGTCCAGTACGCGCGCCTGGCCGATCGGGGCATGCGGCCCCAGCCCACCACGGGCGGCCACAGCACGCGATCGACGAGCGGACGGGACGCCTCAGCAATCCCGGCCGGAGCCGCCACAATGAAGGCCGCCAGCGCCTCGAACAGCTTGTCGGTGCCAGGGTCGCGGGTCTCGAGCGCCCGCTCCACCGGACCCGAGAAGTCGGCCCGGACCAGCCGATCGAAGTACGCCGCCCGGATCATCTGCCTCGATGCCTCGTCCGCGAGCACCCTGTCCGCTTCGGCGCCAACGTCCCGCAGCGCACCGATCGCCACCAGCACGGCATCGGCCGCAAGGGCTGCCGACCCCCGCTTGGCCAGCGTGATCGTCGAGACCGTCTGGCCGGGCGCGGGCCGCGTCCACTCGTACACGAGATCGTCGATCACCTCGATCCGGTCACCGGCACGGAGGAGGGCACGGAGGGTCCACGGCTGGTCGCCCAGCACCCGTCCCTCGAAGGTCAGGCCCTCGATGATCGAGCGATGGAACAGCTTCCCCGTCCCCGAGGCGTAGAACAGCAGCCCGGGGTTCCGGACCAGCGACTTCCGCCCGGGCACGCGGATATCGGGCTGGTCGTACAGCTTCGTGATCCAGGTCGTCTCGCCGTCCGACCAGATCCGCTGGCCGATGATCGCCAGGGCATCGGTCGTTCGCGCCTTCGAGACCAGCGCGGCAAGCCCGCCGGGCATCAGCCGGTCATCGCTGTCCAGGAAGGTCATCCAGTCGCCCTGGAGCAGCGGGAGGCCGAGGTTCCGGGCCGCGGACACTCCGGCGTTCGCCGGCGCGCGGGCAAGGACCACGCGCGGATCGCGGTCGGCGATCGCCTGGACGACGTCGGCCGTCCCGTCGGTCGAACCGTCGTCCACCACGATGCAGGCGACGCGGAAGTCCTTCTCCACCAGCACCGAATCGAGCGCCCGCGTGATCGTGCCGACGGCGTTCCAGCAGGGGATGAGGACGGAGACCTGGGTTTCGGGCTCGGCCAACAGGTGGTCCTCGGGCGGCGAAGGCTCGACAAGAGGATACGCGCCCCCGGCTCCCGTCTGGGCTACCCCACCGCCGCGATCGTCCAGCCGCCGCCTTCGAGCGTGACCGCCACCGCCCGCCGCAGCCTGGCGACGACGTCCTCGAACGCCGGCAGCGGCTTGCCGGTCGCCTCGTCGCAGTAGATCCCCCGCCGCACCTCCAGCATGACGGCAGCCACCCGGGGGTCCCGGCGGTACCAGCGCATCGGCACGAGCGCACCCGTGAACGGCCGATCGATGGCGACCCGGAACCCCTGCGCCTCGAGCGCGGCACACAGCGGGGCCGCGAGGCCGCGCGGCGTGTGGAACGGATCCGTGCCCAGGCAGACATCGGGGCGGTCCGGATCCTGGTCGGGCTCCGAGGGCAGGGGCACGCTCGAGAACGAGTGGCCATCGATCACCAGGCAGCGGTCGAACGCGTCCAGCGCCTCCCCGACCAGCGTCGAGAGGGCGGCGTGGTAGGGGGCGAACCAGCGGTCGAGAAGCCAAGCCCGGCCGGCGGGGTCCGGGGCGCGAAGCGGCAACCCGCGAACCGTACGGGTGTACACGGCCCCCCGGCCCACGCGGGCCATCGGCTCCAGGGCGTCATCGGCGAAGCGCTCCGGGTCCACGACCAGCCGTGACACCCGGTTGACGAACAGGCTGCCGCCGAGGTCGCGGATCCAGGCGTACAGGCGGTCGGTGTCCCAGTCCGTGACCGCCACGAGCTCGGCATCGAGCGCGGCCTCATCGAGGAGCAGCCCGTCCCGCGCCTCTCGAGGGATCGCGACGGCCGAATGTGGCACGTGACCTACGATGGGCCCCCGGTCGGTGGTGGGTCCGAGGACCTGGAACCCGGCGCGGACGGTTTCGTCGCTCGCGTTGACCAAGGACCCGTTCTCCCGTATGCTCGATAATCGATGATCTGACAAGGGCGCTGCCCGGCGAGCCCCGGGGAAGGAGCATAGATGAGCTATCTCGACACCTTCAGCCTCGAGGGCAAGGTGGCGCTGGTCCCGGGCGGTGGCGGCGCCATCGGATCGGCCATCGCCGGAGCGCTGGCGGGAGCGGGCGCGAAGGTCACCGTCGTCGATGTGACCCAGGACCGCGCCGACGCATCGGCGGAGACCATCCGCGCGGGCGGGACCGAGGTCCTGGCCCTGGCGGCCGACGTCACCAGCGAGGCCGACTGCGAGCGCATCGTCGCGGCCACAGTGGAGCGGTTCGGCAGGCTGGACATCATCGTGAACTGCGTCGGCGGCGGCGCTGGCAAGGTGCTGCACGACGCCCAGGACTACCCGCGGAGCGACTGGGACTGGATCATGGAGCTAAACGTCCGCAGCACGCTCGTCGCCACCCAGGCCGCCGTCAAGGCGATGATCAAGGCCGGCAACGGCGGCGCCGTCGTCAACATCAGCTCTGTGCGCGCAGACCTGGGCATCAACGCCGGCTACTCCGCGTACGTGGCCGCCAAGGGAGCGATCAGCTCCCTGACCCGCCAGTGGGCGACCGAGTGGGCCAAGCACGGGATCCGGGTCAATGCCATCCGCCCCACCTTCGTGGACACGCCCCAGGTTGCCATGCTGCTCGACGACCCCGCCTTCAAGGCCGGGGTCGTCAACCGCATCCCGCTCGGACGCGTGGGCGACACATCGGACATGACCGGCCCGGTGGTGTTCCTGTGCTCCAGCGCCGCGTCCTTCGTCACCGGCCAGGTCCTGGGCGTCGACGGCGGCCTGACCGCCACCCAGTAGCCCACAGAGGGGAGCTCCACACCATGCAGCAGGTCACCGACCGCATCTTCGCCGAGACGAAGGTGCGCGGCTGCAACCCGTCCTTCGTCCTCACGTCCAAGGGGCCCGTCGTCATCGACACGCCGCAGCTGCCGACCAGGGCGGTCGAGATGCGCAAGATGGTCGAGGAGCACGGGACGATCCAGTACGTCATCAACACCGAGCACCACGTCGACCACATCTTCGGCAACTACTGGTTCAAGGGCGCCGCTCCGATCATCCACCACCAGGGCGTCCATGAGCGGTTCATGACCGTGTACCCGGAGCTCGACCCGTTCGCCTACGCCCTCGAGGCCCTGCCCACGGACGACCCGGACGGCGCCGCGCTGGTCCCCGATCGCGAGACCTACTACGCGAACATGGGCACGGCGGACATCGTCTTCTCCGGCGACGTGACCCTCAAGGTTGGCGACCGGACGTTCCACCTGCTCCACACCCCCGGCCACACGCCGGGCCAGGTGGCCGTGTACGTGCCCGAGGAGCGTGCCGTCTTCACCGGCGACACGGTCTTCTCCGAGTGCACCACCTGGCTGATGACCTCCGACGTAGACCAGTGGATCCTGGCGCTCGACCGGATCCGCGCCCTCGACGTCGACATCGTCGTGCCGGGCCATGGCCCCGTCCAGGACAAGGCCTACCTGGCCACGCAGCGCTCGTTCATGCTCGAGTGGAAGGCCGCCGTCGCGGTCGCAGTCTCCAAGGGCTGGACCCGCGAGGAGACGATGGCCCGCGTCACGTTCGCCGAGCGGTACCCGGTCGATATCGGGCAGGAATACATGATGCAGTACATCCAGGAGCGCAACGCCGGCGCCCTGTACGACAAGTTCACGGCGCCAACGACCACGGCCTACCCGGCCAAGGACGCGCCCCCGCGCTGATCGCCCAGGCCAGCTCACCTCCCCGGGTCGGCCCTCCCGCACGTCCCCAGAAGCCAAGGAGTCAACCCGATGTCCGCCGTGCCCGCCACGATGGAGGCCCTCGTCGTCCTCGAGCCCTCGGTGCTCGAGATCCAGGAGGTCCCGGTCCCGGTCCCGGGACCCAACGAGATCCTCGCCCGGGTGCGCGCGGTCTCGATCTGCGGCACCGATGCCCACCTGATCCGGGGCGACTACCCCGGGTTCTGGCCGCCGGCGTTCCCGTTCATCCCCGGGCACGAGTGGGCTGGCGAGATCGCGGCCCTCGGTCCCGGGGCCGAGCGCTTCGGCTGGCAGATCGGCGACCGCGTGGCGGGCACCAGCCACGACGCCTGCGGCGTGTGTCGCGAGTGCGTCGAGGGCCGCTACAACCTGTGCGAGAACTATGGGCGCGAGGGGCTGCACCGCCAGTACGGCCACAGCGTCCAGGGCGCCGATGCGACCTACGTGGTCCAGGGCGTGAAGACGATCTTCGCGCTCCCCGACAGCCTCACCTTTGAGGACGGGGCCCTGATCGACCCGGCGTCGATCGCCCTCCATGTCGCCAACCGCGGCAACATCACCCCGGGCGACACGGTGGCCATCACCGGCGCCGGCGCGATCGGCCTGCTGGGCGGCGATGCGGCCCGGATCCGGGGGGCGGGGCGGGTCATCGTCGTGGGCCGCGGCCACCGCCTGGCCAAGGCCGCCGCCATGGGCTTCGAGACCGTCAACACCGCCGCGGGTGACCCCGTCGGGGCCGTGCGCACGATCACCGGCGGCTTCGGCGTGGACGTGGTCCTCGAGTGTGCCGGCGTGCCCCAGATGGTGGAGGCCGCACTGGAGATGCTCCGCCGCGGCGGGCGATGCGCGGCCGTCGGGATCCCGACGGTGGGCGTGGAGATCGCCATGCAGCGGCTCGTGCTCGACGAGCTGGAACTCGTGGGCTCACGCGCATCCGCCGGCGAGATGCGGCGGGTGATCCCGCACGTGGAACAGGGCAACATGCGGGTCCGCGAGATGATCACCCACCGATTCGCGCTCTCCGACTACGCCGAGGCGCTGGCCACCTTCAACAACCGCGCGAGCGGCGCGATCAAGATCCTGGTCAACCCATAGCATTCGGGGCGCCACGACTCAGGACAGGGTGTCCGCCACACCGAGCGTGAGCCCGCCGTCGACATCGATCACGGCGCCGGTCACCCAGCGCCCGCCCTCGGCGTCGCACAGCCAGGCGATCGCCTCGGCCACGTCGCGGCCTTCCCCAATCGTCGACAGGGCCTGCCGGCCGAGGTGGAGCCCCAACTCGAAGCGGGCGCGCTCCTGCTCCTCGCTCAGCCCGCGCAGCTCGGACGGGATGATGCCGGGCCGGATGCAGTTCACGCGAATCCCGTCCCGCCCGAGGTCGACCGCCAGGCCCCGGGTCATCGCCTCGACGGCGCCCTTGATCGCGACGTAGCCGAAGCGTCCCCGCGGCGGACGGCCGACGACGGTCGAACCCAGGTTGACGACCATGCCCCGACTCTCGCGCAGCGCGGGAAGGGCCGCGCGAACGCACAGGAACACGCTCACCGCGTTCGCCCGGAACATCCCCTCGAACTCCTCGAGGGAGAGCTTGTCGATGGGGCCCGGGACCTCGCTGCCGGCGTTGTTGACGAGGACATCGATACCACCGAGCGCTTCGACGGCCACCGCCACCAGCGCGTCGACGTCCTCCTTCGACGTCACGTCCGCCCGCACCGGAACCACGCGCCCTGGGGCGTCGCCGAGCTCCGCCGCGAGCGACTCCAGGCGTTCGAGCCGGCGGGCGGCTGCAATGACCTGCGCCCCGCGCCGCGCGAGCAGGCGGACCGTGTGGGCACCCAGGCCGCTTGACGCTCCCGTGACGACGATCCGCCGGCCCTCGAGCGTCATGCCCGGCCCGCCGCGACCTCGTCGGCGCGGTTGCGCCCGGCCAGCAGGATCAGGTCCTCGTGCAGCTCGAACCAGACGCCGTGATAGCTGTCCACGCGCGGTGAGGCCACGTACTTGCCGTCCCCGGCCCTCGCCCTGGCGGCTGCCAGATCGAGGCGCTCGCCGTAGGTGGCCAGCCGCGGCAGCCCGAGGACGAGCGGCGCGAGCCAGGCCGAGGCGTCCGCGTGGAGGGCGCCCAAACGTGCCAGCACCCCCGCATCGTAGGCCGCGTCCGAGTGGTCGTTGAACGCCTGGGCCCCGTCCACCTCACGCATCTGCCAGGCCGTGACGGTGTCCTTCATCCGATGGTCCAGCACCAGGAACGCATCCAGGGCCGCGAGGGCGTTGTCCGTGCCCCAGGCCGCCGTGTCCTCCGCGATCCGCTCGGCGCCGATCGCCTTGCCGTCGGGCGTGAGACGGAAGGAACCGGCGGCCATCTCCGCGATGCCGTCGGCAACCAGACGGTCCAGGGTCGCTGCAGCGCCCTCCTCGGAGCACCGGAGCGCGGTTGCGATGCCATCAGGACCGGCATAGCCCTTGACCACCAGAACGCGGATCGCGTCGTCGGTCGTGGCCGTGCCTGCCACCGCCGGGATTCCGTTGCCCGGTGGGGGTGTGATCTCGTTCATGGCCACCTCGCCCTTCTCGCCCGACACCACGATCTGGATGCCGAGCTCCTCGGCCCACTCGAGCAGGATCGCAGCCTCCGGCACGACCTCGCTGACCCCCGCCGCGGCACCCCCAAAGATGTCGCCCGTGGCGCCGTCGATCGTGATGGTGTCGCCGGCGCGCAGCGGTGTCCCGCCGATCGTGGCGATGCCCTCGCCCAGCACGACGGCCGAGGCGCCCACGACGGCCGGGATCCCCCACCCCCGGGCAACGACCGCTGCGTGGCTGGCAAACCCGCCGGTGCTGGTCAGGATGCCCACGGCCCTGGTCATGCCGTGGACGTCGTCCGGCGAGGTCTCGGCACGGACCAGGATGACCGGGCGCCCGGCATCGGCGGCGGCTACCGCGTCCTCCGGGGTGAGCTGGATCTCGCCGCAGGCGACACCCGGCGAGGCAGGCAGACCCGTGGCGAGCGCGGGCCCCGCATCGGAGCGCTCGGTGACCGTCGTCGGCGGCCTGGACAGGATGGCGGCAACCCGGTTCACGGCCTCGGCCCTGGCCAGCGGGAACGCGGGATCCTCGGCCATGTCGATGGCCATCCGCAACGCGGCCTGCGGGGTGCGCTTGCCCACCCGGACCTGGAGCATCCAGAGGCGGCCCTGCTCGATGGTGAACTCGATGTCGCAGCAGTCGCGGTACTGGCGCTCGAGCATCCCGGCATAGCCCCGCAGCTCGGCGGCGATGCCCGGCATCCGGGTCTCGAGACACGAGACGGGCTCCGTCTTGTGAGTGCCGGCGACCACGTCCTCGCCCTGGGCGTTGAACATGACGTCGCCGTAGAACGCGTTCTCGCCCGTGGCCGGGTTGCGGGTGAACAGGACGCCGGTACCCGAGTCCAATCCCCGGTTGCCGAACACCATCGTCTGGACCGTGACGCCGGTGCCCAGGTCGTCGCTGATGCCCTCATGCTCACGGTACGCACGCGCACGGGGGCTGTTCCAGGAGCGGAAGACCGCCTCGATGGCTCCCCGCAGCTGCGTCCACGGATCCTCGGGGACGTCCGCTACGCCCACGACGTCGCGGTAGATCTTGCGGAACCGAGTGTGGCAGTCGGCCGCGAAGGCCGGGTCTCCGGATACCGACGCCAGGCCTGCCTCCGTGGCCCCGTTGAGGCCCAGGTTGAGGATGGTGTCCATCATCCCGGGCATGGACCGGGGTGCTCCGGAGCGGACGCTGACCAGCAGCGGGTCGGCAGGGTCCCCGAACCTCCGTCCCACGAGTCGCTCCATGCTCGCCAGGTGCGCACGGATCTCGTCGTCCAGACCGTCCGGCCAGCCGCCGGCGAGATACTCGTTGCACGCGGCCGTCCCGATCGTGAACGCCGGTGGCACCGGCAGCCCCAGCGTCGTGGCCATTGTGGCGATATTCGCGGCCTTGCCACCGATGACCAACGCGAGGTCAGGGATCGGCAGGTCGTGGTGATGGTCGTAGGCGTAGACGTGGGGCACGTGACGGGCTTCCTCTTCGCTCCGGGGCGCCGCGCGGCGGCGCTAGGGCTCGACGATGATCTTGATGGCCCCGCTGGCGGGGTCGTTGAACGTGTCCAGGGCGCCCTGGTAGTCGGCCAGGGGGAAGTGGTGGGTGATGATGTCGTTCACGCGGATCCGGCCCTGCTCCACCAGCGGCATGACTCGCCGCATCTCGCCCGCCGAGGCCCGGCAGCCGACCAGCTCCAGCTCGTCGAGGACCAGGCGCTGCATCGCGATCTCCACGCCCACCGTGGGGATCCCGACCGCCGCGCACCGACCGCCGCGGCGCAGCATGCCCAGGGCCATCGCGACCGTAGCCGGGACGCCGGCACACTCCAGCACCACGTCCACGCCGAGGCCATCCGTCAGGCCACGGACGACGGCGACCGGGTCGCCATCACCGGAATCGATGGTCTCGAAGCCCAGCTCACGGGCCTTCGCGATCCGGCCGGGATTGTTCTCCAGCAGGATGACCCGCCCGGCGCCGCGGACGTGCGAGGCATCGCCTGACAGCAGCCCGATTGCCCCGGCGCCCATGATGGCCACCGTGTCGCCCGGGGTGATGTTGCCGCGGTTGGCGACATGGAGGGCGATCGACGCCGGGTCGATGACCGCGCCCTGGGCGAATGACAGGCCGTCGGGCAGCGGGAACACGCACTTGACGCCGTGGACCGCATAGGTGGCGTCGACTCCCTGGACACTGTGGCCGTACTGCTTGTGGAGGCCGCCCTTGCCGTAGTTCTCGCACAGGTTGTAGCGGCCCTCGACGCACTTCTGGCAGACGCCGCAGGCGTCGTGGCTGGTGCCCGCCACGCGGTCGCCGATCTGCCAGCCGAAGCGCTCGGCCCCGGGGCCGAGGGCCGCGATCTCGCCAGCCCACTCGTGCCCGGGGATGAACGGGAACGCCGGCGGCCAGAACCCGGGGTAGTCGCCCCGGATCAGGTGGGCATCGGTGCCGCAGATCGAGACCGCGCGCACCCGGGCGAGGATCTCGTTGGGTCCCGGGACCGGGACCGGGACCTCCTGGATCTCGAGCACCGAGGGCTCGAGGACGACGAGGGCCTCCATCGTGGCGGGCACGGCGGACATCGGGTTGACTCCTTGGCTTCTGGGGACGTGCGTGCTAGATGACGGCGATGGGGTCGACCATGGAGCCGGTCGCGCCGCGGATCTTGACCGGGAGGGCCACGAACAGGAACTCGTAGATGCGCTGGCGGGCCAGCTCTTCAAGGTCCAGGCTCTCCATGATGTAGACGCCCTTCTCGATCAGCAGGGCGGTGTGCACGGGCTGGGGATTGCCCTCGGGGCCGGGATCGGGGGCGGGCTGAACCTCGAACGTCTCGGTGTCGGAGCCGGCCGCGATCACGCCGCGGTCCAGCATCCAGCGTGCCGCGGAGACATCCGGGCCGGCCGTCTTGTGCTCGGCCATCCGCTCGGCATCGGGCCACAGGCCCATGTAGCCGGTCCGGATCACCACGACGTCCCAGGGACCGACCTCGACGCCCTGTGCCGCACAGATCGCGTCCATCTCTGCAGCGTCGATCGGCGAGCCCTTGGGCAGGCAGTCCACGCCACGGAAGGCCGGCGCATCGATCAGCACGCCCCGGGTGAAGAAGGGCGGCATCTTGGACGCGTCGCCGTGCACCGGTCCGAAGTCCGTCAGGTGCTCGTCGGCATTGCCACCGCCATACCAGTGCATGTCGTCATCGACCGTCATGTGCGCCAGGGCGTCCATGTGCGCGCCGGAATGGCTGGTCGCCATGACGTACTCGGCCATGTAGCCGAGGCCCGCGTCGTTGACCGGCCCCCACGGCTGGGCGCCGGTGACGCGGATCCCGCGCGGGGTGCGGTAGTTGAGGACCTGGAACGGCGGGTGACCCGGGAACAGGGGCATCCCGGGGAACCGGGTTGCCGCCAGCGACACCATGCGGCCCTCGCGCACCAGCTGCGCTGCCCGGACGACCTGCTCGGCCGGCATCTCCCCGACGGGACCGACCTCCTGGCCGAACCTCATGTTCCTGTCTCCCCTCCGCCCTGCGGGGCGGCGTTCTCGTGGATGGCCCGCCACACGCGCTCTGGCGTGAGCGGCAGGTCTCGGATGGGGACGCCGGTTGCATCGCGGACGGCGGCGCCAACGGCGGGGGCGACGCACAGCAGCGCACCCTCGCTCATGCCCTTCGAGCCGTAGGGCCCCGGCCCGTCCTCGTTCTCGACCATCTCGCTATGGAGCCAAAGGGGCAGGTCCATGCTGGTCGGGATCCGGTAGTCGATGGCACCCAGGTTCCGGACCCGGCCCTCGTCATCGAAGATGTAGTGCTCCATGAGCGTGTGGCCCAGGCCCTGGATCGCCGCTCCCTCGTCCTGCATCCGCACCTGGAGCGGGTTGAGCGCCTTGCCCACGTCGGACACGGTGACGTGCTTGACCACCGTGACGTCGCCCGTCTCGCGGTCCACGTCCGCCTCGACCGCCGTGCAGTTGAACTCGAAGAACGCGGGCGCTCCACCCAGCGGGTGCGAGGGCTCCGCGTTCTTGCGCACCTCGCCGAGGCCCGTCAGCTCGCCACCCAGCTTGCCAAGGCCGGGCCTGAGCACCTCCAGCACCGTGAGCTCGCGCTCGCCCACGCGGACCACGCCGCGGTCAACGCTCACGAGCGACTCGTCGACACCGTGCACCCGGGCCGCCATCGCGCGCAGCTGGCCCTGGATCGAGCGGCAGGCCATGAGCACGGAGTTGCCCATCAGGACCGTCGACCGGCTCGCGGACGTCTGCTGGTCGTAGGGAACCACCGCGGTGTCGCCCATGACCACGGACACCCAGTCCAGCGGGGCTCCCAGCTCCTGCGCCGCGATCTGCGCGAACACCGTGCGCGCACCCTGGCCCATGTCCGACGTGCCGGCAAACACGATGACGCTGCCATCCGCGAGCAGCCTGACCATCGAGTAGCTGAGGCCGGTGGTGGGCCCGGACTTGATGCCCAGGGCAATACCCCGGCCCCGGCCCTGCGGGAGCGGTGTCCCCCACCCGATCCGGTCCGCCGCCAGGCGCACGGCCTGCTCCCAGTCTCCGTCCGCGGGCGTGTCGAAGGGGATGAAGGCGTCACCCTTGCGGGCAAGGTTGTGGAGCCGGATCTCCAGGCGGTCCATGCCCAGGGCGCGGGCACCCTCATCCAGGTTGGACTCCACGGCCCAGTTGATCTGAGGATTGCCAAAGCCACGGAAGGCCGTGCTCGGCGTGGTGTGCGACAGGACGCTGCGGGCAAGGATCCGGACCGCGGGGATCGTGTACGGCCCGGCGCCCGGGTAGCTGCCCTTGCCCACCACGCGGTCTGCGATGTCGGCATAGGCGCCGATCAGGTAGTCGGCCTCGATGTCCTGGAAGGCGATCCGGCCGTCGGGCCGGAACCCGGTGCGGACACGGGACTCGCAGGCGGCGCGTCGGACGGCCTGGAAGGTCTCCTCCAGGGTGAGGACCAGCCGGACCGGACGGCCCAGCGCCAGCGCGGCGAACACCACCGCGGGCTCCAGCTTCGCGTGCTGCTTGCCGCCGAAGCCGCCCCCGGGATCCGGCGCGTAGACACGAACCCTGGCCAGCGGCATGCCCACCACGCCGGCCACCAGCTTCTGGAGCCAGTTCGGATGCTGGATGGTGCTCCAGACCGCCAGCCCATCGCCGTCGGGCGCGGCCTGGAACGCGTGCGGCTCGATGGCGAAGTGGGTCACCATCGGGAAGCTGTAGCGATGCTCGATGATGACGAGGCCGTCCTCCGCGGCCGCTCCGTCCACGTCGCCCCACCCAACGCGGTGCTCATTGAGGACGTTGGTCTCCGCGAGCGGGTCGCCCTGCCTGCGGATGGCGGAGTCCTGAACGAGCGGCGCGTCGGCCGCGAGCGCCGCCGCGACCGTGGTCACGGCGGGAAGGATCTCGTGCTCGACAACGACAAGAGCCGCCGCCCGCTCCGCCAGCTCGCGCGAGTCGGCCACGACGATGGCGACGGGCTCGCCGTGGTACTTGGTCTCGCCCACCGCCAGCACCGGGCGGTCCTCGAACTGGGGGCCGAAGCGCGGCACCGGCTGCGGCAGGTCCTGGGCAGCCATCACCAGGTGGACGCCCGGCAGCGCGAGCGCCTCGGAGGCGTCCACGGAGAGGATGCGGGCCCGCGCGCAGTCGAGGGTCACGAGCTTCGCGTGCAGCACACCCGCCGAGGGCAGGTCCGCGAGATAGAGCTGGTCGCCCGTGACGCGGGCAACCCCACCGACGCGTGCGGGCGAGCCGCCGATCCGGTCGCCGCTCATCGCTCGCCCTCGGCGACCGCGACGATCGCGTCCGTGATCTGCTGGTAGCAGCCGCAGCGGCAGAGGTTGCCGGCCATCCCCTCCTGGATCTCGTCGAGGGTCGGGTGTTCGTGCTCCGCCAGGAGCACATGCGCGGACATCAGCTGGCCCGGGATGCAGAACCCGCACTGGACCCCGCCCTTGTCCAGGAAAGCCTGCTGGATGGGAGCCAGCTCGCCATCGGTGGCGAGCCCCTCGACCGTCACCAGCTCGGCTCCGTCCGCCTCCACGGCAAGCACCAGGCAGGAGTCGACCGTTCGCCCGTCGATCATGATGGTGCACGCACCGCACTCGCCCACGAGGCAGCATTCCTTGGCGCCGGTCAGGCCGAGGTCGTCGCGGATGACGTCCAGCAGGGAGTGGTGGCCGGCCACCTCGAGGGTCCGCGGCTTCCCGTTGACGCTGAGCACGATGGGAATGAGCTCGGTCATGTGGTTCACTCCCCTGCCGCCAGGCGGCGGATCGCCTCGGCCAGCGCCCGGTGACCGAGCACGCGGAGCATCGCCAGGCGGTACTCCGGGCCGGCCCGCATGGAGCGCGGGGATGGGCTGGCGGCGGCGAGCATCGCCTCGAGGATCGGCGCCTTTGCCGCGTCGGTGGCGGCCGGGTCTGCCAGGACACCACTGTCATCGATCTCGAGCACGGCGCGCGGGCCGACGCTCCCGTAGGCGATCCTGGTGATCCCGGTCGCGTCCACGCCGCAGGTGAGCGTGACGGACGCCAGGTCATGACCCCGGCGGCGGGTGCGCCGGACGTGGACGCTGGCGATGCGCCGCTCCGGAATTGGCAGGTCGATCGCCGTCACCAGCTCGCCGCGGACGAGCGTCGTCACGCCGGATTTCACGAACAGGTCATCGACGCGGATACGGCGGGTCCCGCCGGTGCCCTCGGCCACCACGGACGCACCATGGACCAGGAGCGCGGGGGCCGTGTCCGCCGCCGGTGAGGCGTTGCAGATGTTTCCGGCGAGGGTCGCGCGGTTCCGGATCTGGACCGATCCGACGACCGCCGCGGCCTCGGCCAGTGCCGGGAAGTGCCGCCGGACGAGGGGATCCGCGGCCACGTCCGTCATCACGGTGGTGGCGCCAATGACCACCCGGCCGTCCGTCTCGCGGATGCCGGGACGCAGCCCGGCGATCCGCTTGATGTCGATGATGACGGACGGCGCGGCCGAGCCGTCGCGAAGCCGGACGATCAGATCCGTGCCGCCGGCGAGGACGCGAGCGTCCGGGCCGTGGATATCGAGGAGCGAGACCGCCTCGGCCAGGGAGGTGGGCCGGAGGTAGGCGAAGGGTTGCATGACGACCGGCCCAGCCTTGCCCTAGAGGAGCCTGTCGACCTCATCCAGCAGGACCTGGGGGGTCGCGGCGCGGATGAAGAAGAAGGGTCGCTCGCAGAAGCGGTTGACGAAGTCGGCTCGCCTGGCGCGAAGGGTGTCGTTGTCGACCATCGGCATGACGTGGCCGGGGGCCAGCAGCTCGTTGGTCAGGAAGTAGTTCTGCAGGGAGTGCAGGAACTGGAACTGGCGCTCGAAAGGGATGAGTTCATTGGTCGCCGGGTCGAAATTGCCGTCGATCGCCGGGACGATGACCATGTCGATGTTCGGAGTGCCCTGGTACATGCCCCAGCTGGGCATCTCACCCCAGAACTTCTCCACGCCCTTGTTCGGCGCGGCCTTGTCGGACCGCTCTGTGCCCTCGGTGCGCTTGACGAGGAAGGTGTCCACGGAGCCCATGGCCGCGCGCCCGTCCTCGTCGACGACCGTGGTCTCGGACGCGACCTGGAGGGCGCCACGAACGCCCGCCTCGATGAGGCCCATGCTCTTGCCGTGGTTGGACTCGCCACCCAGGAACAGCAGGGTCTTGCCCCGATAGTGGACGGCGGCGCTGTGGGACGGGTGCAGCCCGACGGCCTCCATCCGCAGGGCCAGGACGGCCACGATCACCTTCTGGATGGGACCCGCCGGCCAGTCGCCGGTGAAGGTGACCACGCTTCCGTCGTACGAGACCTTCTTCTCGCCATCCTGGTTCCAGACGATGTCGGCATCGGCCAGCGTGACTTCGGGGGAGATGCGGACGTCAGCGAGGCGGTAGTTGAGGAAGGTCAGGTCGTCGAGCACGTGCTCGCGCGGGGCACCGCCATACACGTCCACGCGGAGGCGGGCGGCCCCCGCCGAGAACTCCTCTGTCAGTTGCAGCTGTGCGTTCATCGTGTCCTTTCGGTGGCTCGTGCCGGGGCCGGCGCGAGTTCGGGAGACGGTCCGGCCGCAGGGCCGGAGTCGTCCGACCAGAGACCGGCGAGCATGGTCCTGGCGTCTGCGAAGTGGGTGCGGATGGCCGCGTCGGCCTGACCGGCATCGCGGGAGCGGAGAGCATCCAGCAGCGGTGCATGGAGCCCGGCGATCCGCTGCCGGTCCGAGCCGGGCACGGCGATGGTGATGTAGGTTCGCGAGTATGGCTCGAGCATGCTCCACACCCGCTTGAGCGTGGCATTGCCCGAGCGGTCCACGATATAGCCGTGGAAGGCAGCGTCCGCTGACACCTCCGCCACGGTCTCGCCCGCGGCGGCGGCCCGGTGCATCTCGTCCAGGTAGGCCCCGAGGGCCGCGAAGTCGTCCTCGGTCAGCCTGGTGAGGGCCAGCCGGACACCGAGGGCCTCGAGCTCGGCGCGGACGACGTAGGCCTCGAGCAGCTCCTCCCGGGACGGTCGTCGTACGCGCGCGCCGCGGAAGGCGGCGATCTCCACGACCCCGAGCGCCTCGAGGTCGCGGAGCGCCTCCCGCACGGGAGCCTGGCTGGTTCCGAACTCACGTGCGGCCCGGGTCTCGACGATCCGGGACCCGGGCGGATAGCGGCCGTCAAGGATCGCCTCCAGGAGGCGGTCCTTGACGGTGTCGCTCAGGACGGCACGCGAGATGACGGTCTCAGCAGGCATGCCGGTCCTCCCCACTCCCTGGCCTCGGCTCTCGTTCCGGCCTAGAGGATCTCGACCACGCCGGCGTTGCCGTCGACGCGGATCCGATCGCCCGTCTTGATCCGGTACGTGCCGACCGAGGTGCCAACGACGGCCGGGATCTCGTACTCGCGTGCCAGTACGGCCGGATGGGCGACGAGGTCACCCGCGTTGGTCACGACCGCGATGATCTTCCCGTACAGGACCTGCCAGGCCGGGTTGGTCATCTCGCAGACCAGGATCTCTCCCTGGACCAGGCTGTCGAACTCGTCGGTGGACATGACCACGCGGGCCGTGCCCTCGACGACGCCCGGAGAGCCGCCGATGCCGACGATCTTGTCGCCATGCATCTCGCGCGGCCGGTTGAACTTGTCCGGGAAGCCCCAGAGGTTGAGGTACGGGAAGGCCAGCTGCGTCGCCGTGGCCGTGCCAACCCAGTCCTTGGGGCGGATCAGCTCGGCAGCGGCGCGCTTGGCGCGAGCGGCGGCGGCCAGGGCCCGCGCGGACTCCGGGTCCGGAGCTCCCATGAACTCGCGCAGCGTGTTGTAGCGGAGGAGGATCACGTCGTCGGACCGGTCCAGCATGCCCATCTCGACCAGCTTCTCGCCGATGGCGATGAGTACGAGCCGGACGTGCGCGTTGGCGCCCTGGTCGATGTAGAAGTGGTGGTCCGGCGTGAGCGGCGCCATCTTGAGGTTGATCTCGTTGGCGGCGCGCATCTCCTCGAGCGCCTCGCCCTCGAGTCCCGCGAGGATCTGCTTCGCCGCGGCCTCGATGTCGGCCTTGAGGGCCGCGACCTTGGTCGGATAGTCGTAGTCCGAGGTGTACTGGTCGCGCACCAGCTGGATGACCGGGTTCATGTCCTCGCGGAACGAGGGGTAGATGAACTCATGGCTCCAGACGGCGTGCCAGCCGAACTCCTTCTGGTACGGGACAACCCGCTCGTCGATGAAGCGGCGGCCGCGGTCGCTGGCCTGGAGCGCGGGGACGATCTCGGGGGCGGTCGCATGGTCGAACGCGGCCTTGAGCACCGCGTCGGTCTTGACCTCCTCCTTCATCTCCCACAGGGCACGGATCTTGTCCCAGTTCCGGTCATTGGCCGAGTTCTGGAGGCGGCCCAGCAGGACCTCGTCGATCTTGCCGTGGGTCTTCTCCATGACCGCCCGGAGGTTGAGCGTCGCGCTCAGCTGCGCGAAGTTCAACATCCAGTGGATCTTCCAGTGGCGGTCGTGCATGTCGACGGCGTCCTCGAGGAGGACGGCCAGGTCGGCCAGCGTCAGCTCCGCCTTGCGATCGAGCATGGACTCGATGTAGTCGAAATTGCGCTGCATCTCGGGAACGAAGCGGCTCTTCCACCAGAAGGTGAAGTTGTTGCCGTAGACCGGCAGGACCAACCCGAGGTAGGCACCGATCTTGGCGGCGTACTCGTTGTCCTCGGGGACGATCGGGTGCGTCTGGTAGTTGTATTCCTGGGTCGCGACATCGATGCCGGCCTCGGCCGGGATCGCAGTCGTGTACAGGTAGCCGTTGATGTTCTTGTAGATCCAGTCCGACGCGAACGGGGTTCCGAAGCGGCGGAACATGTGATCGCAGGACAGCCACCAGCCGCCGATATCCTCGTACATCGGGCTGAGGGGCTTCGGACAGTGCAGGTCGTCGAAGACCCAGAACAGCAGCTTCTCGGTCTCGGACGTCCACTCGATGGGAAACTCGTCATCCCCCAGGTACTGGCCGAGAACGTCTTCCTTCAGGGGCACCGCGGCTTCCTCCTTGTGCGCTGTCCGGGGCCACTCGGGACACCGGAGACGTGACGCTGGCTGGGGCCCGGCGATGGCCGCGCCCGTGATCCGTTAGGCACCAACGTGCCCTGTTCGCCATGCGGGCCGGACGCTGCCCCAAGGCCGTGCGCAAGATGGATCGATAATCGATTGTTGTAACACTAGGCTTCGCCCGCCCCTCCAGTCAAGGCCGATCTGCGCATTGCCGGACGTTGCGCGAGGACGACCGCGACGAGGATCGCCCCTCCGCCCGCCAGCTCTGCCGCCGTGAGCCGCTGGTCGAGGAGCAGGGCCGCGATGGCAACCGCGACAACGGGTTCGGTGAGCAGGGCGACGGCCGCCCGGGTGCTGCCGATGAGCCGCACGCCACCCATGATCCAGACCTTGGGTAGCGCCCCAAGGGTGCCGGCGCACAGGATCACGACCCACGCGGTTGGCGACGCCATCCACTCCCCGGCCACCCCCCTCCCCTCGAGCAGGATGGCGGCCGTGCCCGAGATCACCAGGCCCCCGGCGAGGACGAGCGAGGTCGCCTGGACGGCCGGGACAGCGTCGAAGCCGCCACGGATCGTCACCAGGTAGACGGCGTGGCAGGCGGCGGCGATGCCGGCGAGGGCAATGCCCGCCGCGGTCGCGTGGGCTTCGGGCCCGAGCTGGCTGCCCAGCACGAGCGCCAGGCCGGCACAGGCGATGGCGAGCGCCAGGACGCGGGTCCGGGTCAACGGCTCCCGGCCGAGGGCGGCGGACAGCAGCGCCACCAGCACCGGGTAGCAGTAGAACACTGCCATGACCAGGCCCACGGCCATCGCCCCGAAGGCAGAGAACAGGAAGAGGTTCATGGTCCCGTTCACGACCACCGCCAGGGCGAGCATCATCCGCTGCCTCGCGGGCAGCAGCGCGAGGCGCACCGACGGCTGCAGGCGCACGACGAGGAGCGCACCAAGGATCGCCGCGCCGATCCCCGCCCGCAGGGCGCTGAAGGTCGCCGGCTCGACGCCCGAAGCGTAGGCGAGCGCGGCGAGCGGGCCTAGCGTCCCCATGGCCGCCGCGGCCGCCATGACCCTGGGCAGGCCTCCGGCCAGCCGGTGGCCAGCCGCGCCCGGGTGTCCCTGCATGGTGCCCTCCGGCCCTGTCCTCGCCCGGCTCGATCGCAAATGATGGCTTGCAATCCCGGGCGCGATCCGTCTACTATCCTCGATAATCGATCATCGCGCAGCCTTCGGGCGTTGCTGCCCGTGTGCTCGGTTGGCCATCCAGAGCAGCGGTCCGCACTGCCTCCATCCGGAGACGGGCGGTCACCAGAGGGACATCCTTGCAGTCCAACGGACCCCGGCACTTCGGCCCCGCCCGACGAGGCGACCGCCAGCGGTCGCTGTCCGCAGGTGATGCCTGATGGAGTTCGTCCTCCAGTCGCTCGTCATCGGGCTCACCGAGAACGCTCCCCTCGTTCTTGCCGCGATCGGCTTCGCCCTGCTGTACCGCCTCACCGGGCTCATCAACGTGGCCTACGCGGAGACCATCACGCTCGGCGCCTACTTCGCGATGTGGATCAACACCACGTACGGCCTCGACTTCTACGCCGTCCTGATCCCAACCGGGCTCATGGCGGGCGCCCTCAGCGTCGCCACGTACCTGGCGATCTTCCGGCCGGCGAGGCGACGCAACGTGGGCGGCCTGGAGATGATCATCATCTCCTTCGGTCTGTCGATCCTTCTCCGGCACGGCCTGCAGTTCGTGTTCGGCTTCCCGCAGCGGTTCTTCGACGTCCCGCCACCGGACACGATCATGGTCCTCGGCGTCGGTGCCACGTCGTTCCGCCTGCTCGCCCTCGCCAGCGTCGCCCTGCTCTCCCTGGCGGTCTACCTGTTCATCCAGCGCACCAGCTACGGCCTCAAGGTCCGGGCGCTGGCGAGCGACGAGGACCTGGCGCGGGTCAGCGGGATCCGGCCACTGGCCGTCACCATGATGATCTGGTTCATCGCCGGCGCTGCCGGCGGGCTGGCAGGCGCCTTCTACGGCGTGGGGTCGGCCGTCTCGCCACTCCTCGGCTCGCGGCAGTTCCTGCTCATCCTGATGGTGGCTCTCGTGGGAGGGAGCTGGGGGCTCGGCGGCGTCATCCTCGTCGGCGTGGGCACCGGGGTGGCACTCGTCGCTATGGCCCTCCAGTTCGACCAGGTCCTGTATGCGCAGCTGGTGCTGATCGTCGCCTTCGTCGTCCTCCTGAAGGTCCGCGG
This sequence comes from uncultured Chloroflexia bacterium, assembly GCA_963788375.1. GTDB lineage: Bacteria > Chloroflexota > Limnocylindria > Limnocylindrales > CSP1-4 > CAIXZV01. The sequence continues at coordinate 1,049,638 of CAWBGT010000027.1, read as the reverse complement.
CAGGCGGCTCACCGAGAATGCGAAGGTGTAGGGAGATGAACCTCGACTGGCTCGACGCCTTCCTGATCACGGGCCTGTTCCAGGTCGTGATGGTGACCGGCCTCGCGCTGCTGCTCCACCTCCAGCTCGGGCTCACCCGGATCGCCAACTTCGGCATCGTCGGGTTCTGGGGCCTCGGGATGTACGTCTTCGGCGTGCTCTACGTCCAGGTCGACTGGCCGTTTGGCGACCCCTGGCAGTTCCTCGTGTGCGCTGCCGCCGCCACCCTGGTCGCCGGGCTGGCTGGGCTTCTCGTGGGCTGGCTCGTCGCGGACCTGGACACGGACGGCGTGCTCGTGGGAACGCTTGGATTCGCCACCGCCGTCCAGATCCTGGCGACCACCCAGGACGACCTCACAGGTGGCGCGCGCGGCATGGGGGGGCTCCGTTTTCCCATCGACGCCGGCCCCGTCAAGAACGACGAGTTCCTGTGGCTGGTGATGACGACCGTCGTGGTCGCCGCGATCCTGTTCTTCGTCTGGCGGATCCATCGCTCACCGTACGGGCGTCTCCTGATCGCCGTGGGTGGCAACGAGTCGCTGACCCGCAGCCTCGGGAAGTCGACGTTCCGCACCAAGCTCGGACTGTTTGCCATCACGTCGGCGGGGATGGGCCTGCTCGGTGCGATGAACGGGGTCATGGTGCGCTACCTGGACGTCGGCAGCCTTGGGATCGGCATCACCCTGGCGGCCATGGCGGGCCTGATCCTGGGCGGCACGGCGCGAGTCTGGGGAGCGGTCGTCGGGGTGGTGCTCACGGTCGGGCTGTTCGACATCGTGATCCAGTCCTACGTGCCCTTCCCCCGGGAGTGGTACACGCAGTCGATCCCGGTGCTGCGCGAGGCGGTGTTCGGCCTGGCGCTGATCCTCGTCCTGATGTTCCGGCCGCTGGGCCTGCTCGGTGATATGCGACGCGACCGGCTGATGGAGAAGATCCATGGTCGCTGACGTCGTCGAGGCCGTGGCCGTGACCCGTCCCCGAATCCGGATCCAGGGGGCCGTAAAGAGTTTCGCCGGCCGGGTGGTCGTGAACGTGGACGACGTCATCCTGGGCGAGCAGCCGATCGGGGGCCTGATCGGTCCCAACGGTGCCGGCAAGACGACGCTGATGCGCATGATCATGCACTCCATTCCGCTCGACGACGGGCGGATCACCCTCCTTCCGCCTGGAGGCCAGGAGGTCGTTCTGTCGAGCATGCCGGCGCACCGGCACGCGCACCACGGCGTCGTGAAGTCCAACCAGGTGATCATGGACTTCGACAAGCTCACCATCTGGGACTCCCTCCTGCTGGCCGTGGCCGAAACGAGGTACGAGCAGCCCTTCCGGATCTTCAGCGAACAGGCGGTCTTCAAGCGGCACGAGGAAGAGATCCGGCACCACCTGGACTACTTCGGGTTCGACGACCCGACCGCATTCGCCCTGTCGGCCGGCGAGAAGAAGCTTCTGGACATCGTCCGCTGCCTGCTCCTCAAGCCCAGGTTCCTGCTGCTCGATGAGCCCACGGCCGGCCTTCCCGACGATCTCACGGAGAAGGTCATGACGGCCGTCCGCGACCTCGCCGCCTCCGGCACCTCGGTGGTCATCGTGGAACATGACCTCAACCTGATCTGGAACCTGTGCGACGAGGTCCTGTTCATGGCCGAGGGAAGCGTCGTCCTGCGGGGCGATCCCCAATCGATCCGCGAGCACCGCACGGTCGTCGAGAAGTACCTGGGCGAGGGCCATGTCTGAGTCAGCCGGATCCGTCACGCTCCAGGCTGAGGGCCTGCGCAGCGGCTACCACGGGGTCACCGTCCTCAAGGGGCTGGACTTCGCGGTTGGCAGCGAGATCTTTGCCGTGCTGGGCGCGAATGGAGCAGGCAAGACCACGCTGCTCTCGACACTGGCCCGCCTGATCCCCCTCATGGGGGGGGCGATCCGGTTCCAGGGCGAGGACGTGTCCGCCATGCGTCCGTACGAGACCGCCGGCCGCGGGATCGGGTTCGTGCCCCAGGAGAAGGGCGTCTTCGCGGACCTCACCGTCCTCGAGAACCTCATCGTCGGGGGGATGATCGGCACGCGCCCGCGCGACGAACGGATGGCCGAGGTGTTCGCGCTGTTCCCGAACCTGCAGGCCCTCCGGACGCAGAAGGCGGGAACGCTCAGCGGCGGCGAGTCACGCATGGTGGCCTGCGGGCGAGCCCTGATGCAGGACCCCAAGGTGCTGCTCCTCGATGAGCCCACGGCAGGCCTATCCCCGCTCTACGTGGACATGTTCTTCGACAAGATCCGGGAGATCCACGAGACACGGGGCGTCGCCATCGTCCTCGCCGAGCAGAACGCCACCAAGGCGCTCCAGGTCGCGGACAGGGTGATGGTCCTGAGCCTCGGCACGGCATCCGCCGTTGTGGACGCCAGCCAGATGACCACGCAACAACTCAAGGAGGGCTACCGGATCTGAGACCCATCCCTCAGGGCGTCCCAACACAGGAGGAGTAGAACGGAATGGTCGACAGGATCAAGTCGGGTCGCGCCATGGTCCTCATCATGGTGTTCGCCCTGCTCGTCGCCGCATGCGGCAGCAGTGCCTCAACCGCGGCACCGGCAGCAACCGATGCGCCGCCCGCAGCGACGACCGACGTCACCGCTGCGCCGCCCGCGGCGGGACCGGTGACGGTCTGCGAGCTCGCCTATTACACCGGCGCGTTCGCCGCGTATGGGAAGGCACTCACCAACGACGTGCGCTTCCCGATCGAGGAGGTCATCAACCTCGACCCGCCGCTCGGGCGGGCCTGGGAGCTGGTCTCCGAGGACATCGGCGATGACCATGAGGGCCAGGCGGCCAAGATCTGCCTCGAGCAGCACAAGGCCGAGATTCTGGTCAGCATCGCCCATCAGTACCGGACCTACCGCGACTACATGATGGAGTTCTGGCAGGAGAACGACTCCCCGCTCGGGCCGTCGGTCCACGGCGGCGCCATCCCGGGCAACCTCGGCGGCAAGGCCGAGGAGCCGATCTTCCGGGCCCAGGGTCTGGACGAGGCTTTGGGCACCTACGGGAGCCTGTACGCATCAGAGCAGGGCCTCAAGAAGATCGTGATCTTCGCCACCCAGGTCGAAGGCTTCCAGCTGGCGGCCGACGCGGCCGAGGAGGCGGCCGGCATCCTTGGCCTCGAGGTGCTCGCTCGCCTCGACGTCCAGCCCACGCAGCCCTCGTACCGCGCCGAGGCCCAGAAGATCGCCGATCTCAAGCCCGACGCGGTCATCGTCCAGGCGGGGTCCACGGAGTCCGCCGCGATCATCAAGGGCGCGGCCGAAGCCGGATTGTCGCTCAACTGGATCGGCGAGACCGGGTGGGCCGAGGCGGAGTTCATCGGAACTCTGGGCACGGACCCGATCGCCTCGCAGAAGGGAATCGGCTTCCCCTCGTTCGCGCCCGACCAGTCGACCCCGGCGTGGGAATTCTTCCAGCCCCTGTGGGACGCCCAGCCCGACAAGGCCTACGACGCCACGGGCCAGTACGCATTCTCCACCTACGACCTCATGGTCCAGACGGCGTTGGCCGTCGAGGCCGCCGGTTCGTACAAGGCCAGTGACTGGGCACCGGCGATGTTCGCGGTCGGCGATGGCGGCGAGGTGTGCTACACGTACGCCGACTGCCTCAAGCTGATCCGCGAAGGCAAGGACGTCGACTACGAGGGTGTCACCGGCCCGGGCCTGTACACGGATGGTGGCGTCAACGCCGTCACCCCCGCCTACATCCCGTTCAAGGCTGACGGAATGACGGGCGAGCCCGTCCTCCTCGACGCCGAGAAGGGCCTCGAGATCCTCGACCAGGTCGTGACCAGGGCCACGTGCGACCCGGAGAACCCGCCCAACGAGTGCCAGTGGTAGTCGCCTAGCGCCCGTCGGGCGCTGGTCGAAGCGGAGCCCTCCGCCACCGGCGGAGGGCTCCCCTAGTTCTCACGTCCAGCCGGGACCCGGCCGACGCCCAGGCCGGCGGATCCTCCTTGACCCAGGGGGGCCCCGGTCGTATTATCGATAATCGATTGTAGCCGCGCCGATGCCGACCCCGGTGCCGGACGCCCGCACGCCAGAGGTGCGCACGATGATCAAGCGGATCACCCGCGAGGACGCGGAGATCGTTCCCCTGCCGGGACGGAACTGGCACTCCTACTTCGGACCCAAGGACGGCGTCTCGAGCCTGATCTCCCTGGGCGTCTCGCTGTTCCCTGCCGGCTCCAGGCCCGAGGGCCACGTCCATCCCGCCGAGGAGGAGACGATCTACTGTGCGGCCGGCCGTGGTCGCATCGTCACGCCAGATGGCGTCGCCGAGGTCTGGCCGGGCGTCGTGGTGCACGTGTCGCCCGGCACCATCCATGCAACCGAGTCGGACGGCCCGGATGTGCTCGAGCTGATCTGCATCTTCACGCCGCCCGTCGTCTCGGGCTCGTACGAGCAGAAGGATCCGGCATGAGCGGAATCGTCGCCACCACGCCGATCGACGCGGCGGAGGTGCAGCGGCTGCAGGAGGCTGCCCGGAAGATCCGGATCGAGGTCATCCGCGCCGTCTACCACGCCCGCGCCGGCCACCTGGGTGGACCGCTGTCCGCGGCGGACTTCCTGGCGGCGCTCTACTTCCACGAGCTGCGAATCCGCCCGAGGAGCCGGCCTGGCCGGACCGTGACCGCTTCGTCCTGTCCAAGGGCCATTCGTCCATCGGCCTGTACGCCGCCCTTGCGTTGCGCGGCTACCTGCCGGTCGAGGAGCTGCTGACGTTCGACGGGGCACACTCGAGGCTCCAGGGCCACCCCGACATGACCCGGCTGCCCGGGCTTGACATGTCCACTGGCTCGCTGGGCATGGGGATCTCGGCCGCCATGGGCATGGCGCTCGGCGCCCGGCTGACCGGCAGGGACGTGCGCGCCTTCGTGATGCTTGGCGACGGCGAATGCCAGGAGGGCGAGGTCTGGGAGGCCGCGAACGCGGCTCCGCACTACGCCCTCGACAACCTCGTCGCGATCATCGACCACAACAAGCTGCAGCAATACGGATGGCCGGGCGAGGGTCCGGACGGCCGGATCCCACCACAGGTGCCGGGCGAGATGGCCGCCAAGTGGGCGGCCTTCGGCTGGCGTGTCCTCGAGGTCGACGGACACGACATGGCCGCCATCCTCCACGTCCTTGCCCAGGCTCGCGAGGGCGACGGGCGACCCGTGGCGATCATCGCCGACACCGTGAAGGGCAAGGGTGTCTCCTACATGGAGGGCCACTACTACTGGCACACCCGCCCGATCAAGCCCGAGGAGTACGCCATCGCGATGCGCGACCTGGGCGAACCGGAGCCGGCGACGGAAGGAGCAGCCCGATGACTCAGGTACTGGGCCGCCCACAGCGCGAAGTCTTCGGCGAGACGGTTGCCTCCCTCGCGGACGCCGACCCGCGCATCTACGTCCTGGACGGGGACGTCGGGTCGTCGACGCGTGCCGATATCGTCGAGAAGGCCCACCCGGATCGCTATCTCCAGATGGGAATCGCCGAGCAGAACATGCTCGGCGTGGCCGCGGGAATGGCCACGATGGGCCTGGTGCCCTTCATCAGCACCTTCGTCTCGTTCGCCGTCGTGCGGCCCCTGGACCAGGTCCGGGTCCTGATCGCCCAGACCGGCGCCAACGTGAAGATCACGCCCAGCTACGGCGGCCTGTTCACCGGCCAGACGGGCATGAGCCACATCATCGTGGACGACTACGCCATCATGCGCGCGATGCCGGGCATGGTGACGGTGTCCCCGTGCGACGACACCGAAGCCGCCGAGGCGCTCCGCTGGGCGGCCGCGTACGAGGGTCCGTGCTACATCCGCCTGGGGAGGGACGCGACGCCGCGCGTCTTTGGCGAGGACCATGCGTTCGCGTTGGGCAAGGCTGAGGTCGTCCGTACAGGCGGCGACGTGACGCTGATCTCGACCGGTGCCCAGACGGCCCGGACGCTGCAGGCGGCGGACCTCCTGGCGACGCACGGCATCGAGGCCCACGTGCTCCACGTGGCGACGCTCAAGCCGCTCGACGTGGAGGCGATCGTCGCCGCCGCGGACCACACGGGGCGCGTGATCACGGTCGAGGAGGGCACGGTGATCGGCGGGCTCGGCGGGGCCGTGACCGAGGCGCTCTCCGAGCACCGGCCGACGAGGGTCCATCGGATCGGGCTTCGCGACGTCTTCGTCCAGTCCGGTCCCAACGATGCCTTGCTCGAGATCTACGGACTATCCGCGGAGCGCGTTGCGGACCAGGTGCAGGACATCCTGCGGAACGCTTGAGCAAGACGGCCGGTGACGGTCGTCAGCGGGCGACGGCTTCCTCCGGCCACCCGCGGGCCAGATGCTCGGAGGCATCCTTGAAGTGACGCCGGAGCGCCACCTCGACCTTGCCCGGATCCCTCGCCTGGAGGGCCCGCAGGATCGCCGGATGGAGGTCCGCCGTCCACTGGGCGTCGGCCCCTGGCGACACGAGGGTGATGTACGTGCGCGAGAAGGGTTCCAGGGACCCCCAGACGCGCTCCAGCGTGGCGTTGCCGGCCATGCGCAGCAGCCGCGCGTGGAACGCGGCGTCCCGGACGGCGACCTCGTGACGGTCGCCGGAACGGGCCGCCTGCTGCATGGCCTCGTGGAGCTCCTCGAGCTCCGCGAGCTCCGCATCGGTCATCGCAGGGACGCTCAGTCGCACCCCGAGGCACTCGAGCTCGGCGCGGACCGCATAGGCCTCGAGCAGCTCGGCGATGGTCGGACGCCGCACGCGGGCCCCTCGGAATGGGAGGATCTCGACAACCCCGAGGGCCTCGAGGCCACGGAGCGCCTCGCGAACGGGGGCCTGGCTCGTCCCGAACTCGCGCGCGACGCGCGTCTCCACGATCCGCGAATCGGGCGGGTACCGGCCGGAGAGAATGTCCTGCAGCAGACGGTCCTTGACCTGGTCCGCGAGCACGCTGCGTGAGATGGAGCCGTTCTCGGTCATCGAGGTCCCTTGGGCGTTGGACGGTGCGAAGTCTAGCGTGAAGGAGCCCTGTCCCACCGGCGCGCCTGCGCCGACCGGCAATCCAACGCGAAGGAGGCGCTGATGCCCCGGACGATCCTCGTCGTCGGGACGTTCGACACCAAGGCCGAGGAGTTCGCCTACATCCGCGACCTGATCGTGGCGCGGGGCCATGACGTGCTCCTGCTCGACGCCGGCGTGGACCCGCCAGGCCTGGTTCCCGACGTCGCTGCGGACCGCGTCGCCGCGGCGGGCGACAGCTCCATCGAGGCCTTGCGCACGACCCGCGACCGCGCGACCGCGCTCGAGGTGATGTGCAACGGCATCCGCAGCGTGGCCCTGGAGCTGCTGGCTGAGGGCCGCTTCGACGGTGTGATCGGCCTCGGGGGCTCGGGCGGGACGGCGATCGGGACCGCCGCCATGAAGGCCCTGCCCATCGGGCTGCCCAAGGTCATGGTCTCGACCATGGCATCGGGTGACGTATCCGCCTACGTCGACGTCAAGGACATCACGATGATGTACTCGGTGGTGGACGTGGCCGGGCTCAACCGGCTGTCACGGCGAATCCTTGCCAATGCCGCGGGTGCCATCTGCGGGATGGTGGAGCAGGAGATCCCGCCCGCCGCGGAGCGACCGCTGCTTGGCGCGACCATGTTCGGGGTGACGACCCCGTGCGTCACCCGGATCCGGGAGGCCGTCGAGCACGCGGGGTACGAGGTGCTGGTGTTCCATGCGACCGGTAGTGGCGGACGGGCGATGGAGGCCCTGATCGCTGACGGCTTTCTCGTCGGGGTGGCGGACGTCACGACCACGGAGTGGTGTGACGAGGTCGTGGGCGGCGTCCTGTCCGCGGGTCCGGACCGTCTCGGGGCCGCCGCGCGGGCCGGCATCCCCCAGGTCGTGTCTGTGGGCGCCCTCGACATGGCCAACTTTGGCGCGATCGAGACCGTGCCGCCGCGGTTCAGGGAGCGGAACCTCTACAAGCACAACCCCCAGGTCACCCTGATGCGGACCACGCCCGAGGAGAACGCGCAGGTCGGACGGATCATCGCGTCGACGCTCAACGCCTCCACCGGTCCCACCGCGCTGTTCCTGCCGCTGCGGGGCGTGAGCATGATCGATGCCGAGGGAATGCCGTTCTGGTCGCCCGAGGCCGATGCCGCGCTGTTCGACGCCATCCGCGCTACGGCCGATCCGGTCCGGGTGGAGCTCGTCGAGCTCGACCTGCACATCAACGACCCGGCGTTCGCGGACGCGATGTCCGAGCGCCTCCTCGCCATGCTGGCGGCACGCTGACGCCGGTCAACCCGAAGGAGCCCACCACGATGCCGTTCCTGTCCCGCGCACAGATCACACGCCGCCTTCGTGCCCAGGTCGATGCGGGCGTCCCCATCGTCGGCTGCGGTGCGGGGACCGGCATCTCGGCCAAGATGGCCGAGGCCGGCGGCGCCGACCTGATGATCATCTACAACTCCGGGCGCTACCGGATGGCAGGTCGCGGCTCGCTCGCCGGGATGATGCCGTACGGCGACGCCAACGGGATCGTCGTCGAGATGGCCGCCGAGGTCCTGCCCGTCGTGAAGGACACGCCGGTGCTTGCCGGGATCAACGGGACCGACCCGTTCCGCCTCATGCCCGTGTTCCTCCGGCAGCTCAAGACCATGGGCTTTGACGGGGTCCAGAACTTCCCGACAGTGGGCCTCATCGATGGCGAGTTCAGGAAGAACCTCGAGGCCACGGGCATGAGCTACGACCTGGAGGTCGAGGCGATCCGCGTCGCATCCGGGCTCGACCTGTTCTGCTCGCCGTACGTGTTCGATCCCGAGCAGGCCGTCGCGATGGCCGAGGCAGGCGCGGACCAGCTGGTGGCCCACGTGGGCCTCACGACTGCAGGCTCCATCGGTGCCGGAGCGGCGCTGACGCTGGACCAGGTGATCGAGCGGGTGCTGGCGATCGCCGAGGCCGGGCGGAGCGTCCGCGAGGACATCATCGTGCTGTGCCACGGCGGCCCGCTCGACGAGCCGGAGCAGGTCGGAGAGGCGCTCCTGCGGATGCCCGGCGTGCACGGCTTCTTCGGGGCCTCGAGCATCGAGCGGCTGCCGACTGAACGTGCGATCCGAGGCCAGGTCGAGGCGTTCAAGCGGCTGCCCGTCGCGGGCTGACGGCCGACGGGCCCGACGGGGGGCACGACGGGCACCGGCCGGATGCAGCACGTTGCCTAGGCTCGGCTGCCCGGCGTTGACGGAGCGTTCGCCGGCACCCAGGTATCGACGATGGAGGGCAGGGTCGCATCGAGCCGGCGGATCTCCTCGGCCGTGATCGGTGCGTCGGCGATGGCGCGCGGTTCCGCCGGCTCTGAGAGGAAGACGGCGTCTCCGAGGTCGCGTCCTGGGTCCAGCCTGGCGAGGGTGACCTGCTGGCCGCGCCAGGTGTCCAGGTTGAGCGCATTTCCGCCGTGACTGAGCGCGGGTCGCTCAACCGGTGTGTGGCCGAAGACAACCCGGCCGATCCCGGCATCCCGGTAGGTCGTCCATGCGTCGGCGTCCGGAAACGGGTCGGGTGAGCCGAAGAACGCGTCGCGGATCCAGAGCCGGTCGGCGCTGCGCTCGAACCGCTCGAGTTCCTGGTGGGGCACGGGCCCGCCGTGGACGAACAGCACGTCACCCCAGCGCGCATACGGCGCGTAGGACCACAACGTCGGCAGGAGATCGGGGGCCAGCTCGTTGAACCGGGCCGCGATCTCGGCCGGTTGTCGGCCTTCCCACTCCTCGGGCCGCATCCCGGCGGACAGCAGGGTCGCCCCTCCACCGAACGCCATCAGCGCCCGGAAGATGTCCGGATCGCCACCCAGGCCTCCCAGGACCTGCATCTCGTGATTGCCCTCGAGCAGCGCCACGAGACTGCCTTCCCGGGGAGCCTGCGCCCGCAACGACGCCAGGCGACGGACCAGCCCCACCGAGTCCGGGCCCCGGTCCACGATGTCGCCGGTCACCACGAGCGCGGTCCCGGCGGGCGCCGTCCAGCGGTCGGCGCCGTTGGTGACGCCGGCAGATCCCAGGAGCCGGTCGACGGCACCCAGCTGACCGTGCCAGTCGCTGGCAGCCCACACGGTGAAGCCGTCGGGGATGGTGATCGGACGGACTGAGGGAGCGGCCATGACGGGCGAGGCTACCACCTCGCGCCGCGGTCAGGCCCGAGGGTCAAGGCGCTCTGCCAGGACCTCGGCGAGGTGGCGCGCGCGGCGGCCGTCCAGGAAGGCGACCTGGGTCCGGCAGGAGAAACCGTCCGCCAGCACCTCGGTGTCCGCGGGGGTCGCCCGGAGCGCAGGCATGAGAACCAGCTCCGCGACGTCACGCGAGATCTGCTCATGCCCGGCCTCGGCGCCGAAGTTGCCGGCCAGTCCGCAGCAGCCATCGAGCATGGTTGCCGAGATGCCGGCGGCATCCATCAGCCGGCGGTCGGAGGCGGTCCCCAGCACCGCCTGCTGGTGGCAGTGGGGCTGGACGAGGACATCGATCGCGTCGCCCGCCGGGGGCACCCACCCGGCGGCGTCCAGGAGTTCCGCGAGGGTGGTGACGCGGCGCGCCACCGACGCGGCAGCCGGGTCGTGGGGCAGCAGCTCCCGGAGGTCGTGGCGGAGCGTCGTGGCGCAGGAGGGCTCCAGCACAAGGATCGGCTCGTCGCCGGCCAGCTCCGGGGCGGCCAGCGTCCGCCGGACCTCGGCCCTGGCACGGTCCAGCTGGCCGGTGGTGATCCAGGTCAGGCCGCAGCAGACCGTCGAGCGCGGCACGATCGCCTCGAAACCGGCCGCGGCCAGGACGCGCAGGGCCGCGTGGCCCACCTCGGGTGCGAGGTGGTTGGTGAACGTGTCCGGCCACACGACCACCCGGGCGCGGGACGAGGTTGCGCCGGCGCCGGGAGCTGACGCGCGGGCGCCAGCCACGAACGATGTCCTCGCGACCGGAGGGATCCTGCGCTCCCCAGCGATGCCCGCGACCAGCCCGAACGCCCGCCGCGTCGGCGCGAACCCCATGACCGCGTTGGCCACGCGCGTACCTCCCGGGATCCTGCGCACGAGCCGCAGCCACTGGGGCAGGCGGCCAAGAGCGTAGTGGGCGCGCGGCCGGATCCGGCCCCGGTAGTGATGGTCCAGGAACTCCGACTTGTACGCGGCCATGTCCACGCCGGTGGGGCATTCGGTGGCACAAGCGCGGCAGGAGAGGCACAGGTCCAGGGCCTCGCGAACGTCCTCGGAGCCCCAGCCATCGGTGGCCAGCGACCCGGCGGCCATCTCCTGCAGCAGCCGTGCCCGGCCGCGCGTGGAGTGCAGCTCCTCGCCCGTCGCACGATAGCTGGGGCACATGGCGGCACCGCCCTGGCGCGAGATGCACTTCCCCACCCCGATACAGCGTTCGACCGCCTGACGGAGGTCGCCGCCGTCGGCCTCATGCGCGAGGGCGGGCCCCAGGTCGATCAGCGTGGATCTCGGTCGTCGCAGGTCCTGGGTGAGCGGGAGGGGGTCCACCAGGATCCCCGGGTTGAGCAGGCCGGCCGGGTCCCAGGCCGACTTCCAGGCACGGAACGCCGCCAGCAGCCCGGGCGAGAACTGGCGGTCGAGCAGCGCGCCGCGGGCCCGGCCGTCGCCGTGCTCGCCGGACAGCGTCCCGCCGTGGGACACCACGAGGTCCGCGGCAGCGGCCATGAACATGGCCAGCCGATCCTCGCCGCCCGGGCGGTCCAGTCCGAATCCGATGCGCAGGTGGATGCACCCTTCCCCGAAATGGCCGTAGGTGATCCCGGCCAGCCCCTGGTCCCGGAGGAGTGCCCGCAGCTCCCCGAGGTATGCCGCGAGCCGTTCAGGCGGGACGGCACCGTCCTCGAAGCCGGGCCAGGCCGGGGAGCCGTCCGGCAGTCTTGCCGCCCGGCCGGCACCGTCCTCGCGAACGTGCCACAGGACGGCCTGGGCCTGCGCATCCTCTAGCAGGGCCGCATCCGCAGCTCCGACGCGCGTGCCGGCCGCGGCCGCCAGGCGCGCGGCGTGATCTCGCATCTCGAGGGGTGTCTCACCACCCGCCTCGACCAGCAGCCAGGCACCACCGGGTGGCAGCAGCCCCGGATCCCGCCAGCCCGCCAGCAGGTCCGCGGTCAGGCTCTCGACCGTGAACGGCTGCTCGGGGAGCAGACCGGTCACGATGGACGCGGCGGCGATGTCGTCGGCGAAGGCGAGGACCAGGAGGCCGCGGGATGCGGGCGGCCGGACGAGCCGGATCGTGGCGGCGGACACGATCGCGCAGGTGCCCTCGGTGCCCGCCAGCGCCCGCGCCAGGTCACCACCGCGCTCCGGGAGCAGCCAGTCCAGCGAATAGCCGGAGACGCGGCGCGGCCAGGGGATGAGCTCGCGGCGGATCACGTCGCCGTGGCCGGCCAGCAGCGCGCCGATCTGCCCTTCGAGGTCCGCGTCCGGGCGCGGTGCGGTGCCGGCTGCCTCGCCCAGTGCACCGACGGCGTGGCGCGACCCGGCGACGGTTATGACCTCCAGGCCGAGGGTGTTGGCTGCCGTCGTTCCCCACCGGACGGATCGCGACCCGCAGGCGTTGTTGCCGATCATCCCGCCGACCGTGCACCGGCTGTGCGTGGACGGATCGGGCCCGACCCGCAGCCCGTGGACGGCGGCTGCGCGATTGACGTCGTCGAGGACCGTACCGGGCAGCACGGTGGCGGTCTTGGCCTCGGGATCCACGGACAGGATCCCCGCCAGGTGTCGCGACAGATCCACCACCAGCCCCGGCCCGATCGCATTGCCGGCGATGCTGGTCCCGGCGCCACGCATCGTCAGCGGGACGCCGGCCTCCGCGGCGAGCGCCACCACCAGCGCCAGGTCGTCGCGGTCCCGGGGCGCCGCGAGGGCAGCCGGCAGCACCCGGTAGTTGGACGCGTCGGATGCATACAGGGCCCGGGTTCGGGCATCGGACGCCACGAGCCCGCGCGACTGGGCGCGCAGGCGCGCAAGCAGGTCCGGCACGGCGTCGGCCGCGGGACCGGGATCCGCAATGGGAGCGGGATCGGCGAGAAGTGTGATCTGCGGACTCCGGATCGGGTCTGGGGGCGGTGTGCACACAGGGTACGGGGCGACCGATCGGCCGCGTGACGACGTTACGACCGATGGCGACACGGCCGTCAAGCTCACAACTCGCGCGACAGGGTGACGAGCCCGCCTGCAACACCGCCCGCAGGCGAGCCGTCACAATGCCAGCGACCCCCAAACGGAGGTGCGCACCATGCGTCGCGGCATCCTGATGCTCGCGGGGATCCTGCTGGCGGCCTGTGCGTCCTCGGGGACGACCGCCCCGTCGTCGGCCGTCATGCCATCCGACGCACCCCCAGCCAAGGTCTTGCTACCCCCGCCCGCCAGTCCCTCCCCGACCATCCCGGAGCGGACTGTGACGACGACAGCAACGTCGTCAGCCTCGCCCAGTCCTCGCATCCCCGCAGGCGTCGCTCCGAGCGCGACGACCTCCGCACCGTTCGTCAAGGGCTGGCCGACGGTGAGCCAATCGGGGATCTCCATGACCGGGAGGCTCGTCGAGGAGCCGCCACCGTTCGGAGGGGGTCCGGGCGCAGCGCCAGCCGTCACGCTAGCGATCGCCATCAAGGGGCTGGCCCCGGGCGAGTCCGTCTCCCTGGTCGGGTCCGGGGCCTATGACTTCCTGACACTCGGCTGCGGGGTCCAGCCCAGCCCCTGCGAGTTCGGCTCGGATACGACGGATCCGGCGGTGCATCTCTGTCGGCCGGAATACGCCCAGGCCGCCGAGGGAACGGCCACGACGGCCACGGACACGACGGCCGGGGCCGACGGGACGGCAGCGGCCACGCTCCGCTTCGTCATTTCGGAGTCCGAACGCGCGTGTCCTGCCGGTGCGTCCCGCCCGTGGTACGTGGAGAGCGGGATGTGGAAGCTCCGCGTGACCGACAGGGCACACGGCCTCCGCCTCGTCGGGCCGCCAGATCTGATCATCGGTCCGTGAGCGGGAGCCCAGCGGGCGTCAGCTGCGCGCGTTGACACGGACGTCGCCAGGTGGGATAGTTGCACACGCAATCACCCAGCCGAAGGAAGCGTCCGCCATGCCCGCCGTCACCGTCGACGACATCACCGTCCTTCCCCGGGTCGCCCTCCCCGACCCGGCCGCCGTCCGCCAGCGACCGGTCCGGGCGCTGACGGACGCGCCGCGTGGCTATGAGGGTGAAGGGTTCCCGGTGCGTCGCGCGTTTGCCGGTGCGCTGCTCGAGGACCTGGACCCGTTCATCCACCTCGACCAGATGGGCGAGGTGGAGTACGCCCCCGGTGAGGCCAAGGGCACGCCGTGGCATCCGCATCGCGGGTTCGAGACGGTGACCTACATGCTCGACGGGGTCTTCGAGCATGCCGACAGCAATGGTGGCGGCGGCGTCATCACCAACGGCGACACGCAATGGATGACGGCCGGCGCCGGGATCCTGCACATCGAGAAGCCACCGGAGTGGCTGGTGGCCCAGGGCGGGCTGTTCCATGGCTTCCAGCTGTGGGTGAACCTGCCGCGCGTCCAGAAGCTCGCGGCGCCGCGCTACCAGGACATCCGCGCGTCGGAGGTGGCGCTGCTGTCATCGCACGACGGCGGCACGCTGATCCGGGTGATCGCCGGCGAGGTTGCAGGCCACGCGGGTCCCGGCTCTACCTACACGCCCATGACCCTCGTCCACCTGACCCTCGCTCCGGGGGCGTCCGTCCAACTGCCGTGGCGCTCCGACTACAACGCCCTCGCCTACGTCCTGGCGGGATCGGGCACGGTCGGTGCCGAGGGGCGACCCGCCCGCCTGGGCCAGCTCGCGGTCTTCGGTCCGGGCAACACGCTGACCTTCGCCGCCGACCAGGTCCAGGAGAGCCGGTCACCCAACCTCGACGTCCTGGTCCTGGGCGGCCGGCCCATCCGGGAGCCGGTGGCGTGGGCAGGCCCGTTCGTGATGAACACGCGCGAGGAGGTCATCCAGGCCTTCGAGGACTACCAGGGCGGACGCCTGGGCACGATCCCAGCGGTACACGGTGCCCCGGCGACGATCCAGGAGACCGGAGCGGCGGAGAGCTGACTCTCGCGGATCGGGGTTGGCCTCGGGCTCGCTACTGCGGACCCGACCTGCAGACCGGCTACTGGCCGGTGACGACCTTGTTGCCGGCCGCGGCCCACTCGTTCATGCCACCGGCCATGCTGGTGACGCTGGGGA
Organism: uncultured Chloroflexia bacterium; assembly: GCA_963788375.1. GTDB lineage: Bacteria > Chloroflexota > Limnocylindria > Limnocylindrales > CSP1-4 > CAIXZV01. The sequence continues at coordinate 1,034,339 of CAWBGT010000027.1, read as the reverse complement.
GCCCGGCGCCGAGCAGGATGTCGCGCCCTTGCGCGGACCGGTTGCCCGACCGGCAGACCACCACGACCTCCTTGTCTGAGGGGATCTCCGCGACGCGCGCCGCCAGCTCGCCGAGCGGGATGAGGGTCGCGCCGTCGATGTGACCGGCGGCCCACTCGTCCGGCTCGCGGACGTCGAGCATGAACGCGCCCGACTGCTCCTTCGACGCCGCGGTGGCGACGTCGATCTCGGCCGGCAGCGCGGCCGGCGCGCCGGCACCGGGAGCTCCGGCAGAAGCTGCCGGAGCGGCGGTCGCCGCGGACCCCCCGCACGCACCGAGGGCGAGCGCAAGGACCGCGAGCAGGACGAGAACGCGTGAGCGGAAGATCGAGATCGACACGTAGAGGCTCCAGACGTGGGACGGCATCGGGATGGCGCCGGCACAGGAACCTCCCGCAGGCGGCCGCCAGCGTGTCGATCCTACCCTGTCGCGCCGACACGCCCGGAGCGGTGGTACCGGTCCATCAGTTCCTGCACGGCCTCGCGCGCGTTCCGCCACACCTCCTGGTCGCCGGCAACACTGGGGTCGCGGCCCCAGCGCTGGACCTGGGTCATGGCGGTGACGATCGCGTTGTGGAGCGCCAGCCGGTTGCGTCCCGCATCGACGACACCGGTCACCAGGTAGCGTCGGACGAGGTCATACGGGGCGGTCCAGGAGCCGATCCGGATCCGGTCGTGGATGCGTAGTGTCTCCAGCCAGTCGTCGTCACCTACCGGGAAGCGGCCATGCTCCTCGACATGTGCGTTGATATCCAGCCGGCGAGCGGGATGGGCACGCGACGGGAGTCGGCCGTCGGCGTCGGTCTCGAGGTAGCAGACGGGGCACTCGGCCAGCCGGGCGGAGGCGGACGGTGCCTCCCCGAACGGGAGGCCGCAGCGACGGCAGATCCGCGCGGCGACGCGGCTGGAGACAGCCCCGCACTGGAGGCACGTGGACGCGGGAAAGGCCTGGGCGGTCAAGGACGGACTCCGGGAGTGGTCCGCCGGCAGGATGGAGGACCGTGCCGCCATCGTCGCCTGCTGACCGCCGGAGCGGCAGCCTCCCACTGGTCCCGGTCCGCCCCACCCGATAGGGGCACCCGGGCCTGTCGAGCCGGCACCCGGGGCGCGAGCCCGCCTCAAACGGCCGCGTCGACGATGGCGCGCGCCTCGTCGAGGATCCTGGCGAGGTGGTCCTCGCCCCGGAAGCTCTCGGCATAGAGCTTTGTCACGTTCTCCGTGCCCGACGGACGGGCGGCGAACCAGCCCTCGGCGGTGACGACCTTGAGCCCGCCGATGGGCGCCTCGTTGCCGGGCGCCCGGGTCAGCTTCGCGGTGATGGGGTCGCCGGCGAGGGTCGTGGCCGTGACCGCCTCCGGCGACAGGCGACCCAGCGCCGCCTTGACCTCCGGGGTCGCCGGGGCGTCGATGCGTTTGTACGCCGGCGCCCCGAAGCGCGCCGTGAGCCCGGCATAGGCCTCGGAGGGGTTCCTGGCGGTCTTCGCGGTCAGCTCCGCGGCCAGCAGGCAGGCGATCAGGCCGTCCTTGTCCGTCGTCCACACGGTACCGTCGCGGCGCAGGAACGAGGCGCCGGCGCTCTCCTCCCCGCCGAAGCCCACGGACCCGTCCACGAGGCCGTCCACGAACCACTTGAAGCCGACGGGAACCTCCAGCAGCCGGCGGCCCAGTGACGCGACGACCCGGTCGATGATCGAGGAGGAGACAAGCGTCTTGCCCACGGCGACATCGGCGCGCCACGAGCGCCCACCGCCGAACAGGTAGGAGATGGCCGCCGCGATGACATGGTTCGGGTTCATCAGGCCGGCACCAGGAACCACGATGCCGTGGCGGTCCGCATCGGCGTCGTTGCCGAGCGCGAGGTCGAACCGGTCGCGCAGCTCCACCAGGCGCGCCATCGCGAACGGCGACGAGGGGTCCATTCGGATCCTCCCGTCCCAGTCAAGGGTCATGAACCCGAACGCGGGGTCGACGACCTCGTTGGTGACGGTGAGGTCGAGGGCGTACCGCTCCCCGATCAGCCCCCAGTAGGCGACCGCCGCGCCGCCCAGCGGGTCAACCCCGAGGCGCAACCCTGACGCCGCGATGGCCGCCATGTCGATGACGTTCTCGAGATCCGCCACGTAGACGCCCCGGAAGTCGTACGCCGTCGCCTGCGCGCGCGCCCGCTCGAACCGGATGCGGCGGACGCCTTCGAGCCCGTCGCTGCCGGAGCTCTCCAGGATCCGGTTCGCCTCGTCCTGGATCGCCCGGGTCACGTCGGTGTCGGCCGGGCCGCCGTTGGGCGGGTTGTACTTGAAGCCACCGTCGTCGGGCGGGTTGTGCGACGGCGTGACGACGATGCCGTCCGCGAGGCCGGTCGTCCGGCCCCGGTTGGCGACGATGATCGCGTGCGACACGGCGGGCGTCGGGGTGTAGCCGTCCCCGCTGTCCACGCAAACGTCCACGTCGTTCGCGACCAGCACTTCGAGGGCGGTACGCCAGGCGGGCTCGCTCAGTGCATGCGTGTCGCGGCCGATGAACAGTGGACCCGTATAGCCCTGCGCGGCCCGGTAGCGGCAGATGGCCTCCGTCGTCGCCAGGATGTGAGCCTCGTTGAACGCGGCCCGGAACGCCGATCCGCGGTGGCCGGAGGTCCCGAAGGCCACGCGCTGCGCTGGATCGGACGGATCAGGACGGATGTCGTCATACGCGCGCAGGAGGGCGGGCACGTCGACAAGCTCGGACGGGAGGGCTGGCTGGCCGGCGCGCGCGTGCTGGCTCATGGGGACCTCGGGTGGGGCGGGGTGGGTCTCCAATCACTCTACTGCGCCGGCGATGGCATCGCCGTCCGGGGTCCCGGGCACCGCGTGCGTCCCGGCCACCACTTGCGTCCCGGCCACCACTTGCGTCCCGACCACGGCATCCCGACCACGGCTTCCCGACCACGGCTTCCCGACCACGGCTTCCCGACCACGGCTTCCCGACCACGGCTTCCCGACCAGCGCCTTGCGTGCGACGCATCCTTCGTGGCCCCGGATGCCGTGGGCATGCGTGGGAAGCACGCGCATGACGGGGCGGAGGCCTAAGTGGGCGTATCGTCTGCTCGTGGCGTGCGTGGCAGGCATATCGTCGACACGGCAACCTCGGACGTGTGCGTCCGGTGCACGGGCGAAGGTTCCGCGGCCGGGGGGGGAAGGTTCCGCGGTTCGGGCGAAGGTTCCGCGGCCGGGCGGGGGGAAGGTTCCGCGGTTCGGGCGAAGGTTCCGCGGCCGGGCGGGGGGAAGGTTCCGCGGTTCGGGCGAAGGTTCCGCGGCCGGGCGGGGGGAAGGTTCCGCGGTTCGGGCGAAGGTTCCGCGGCCGGGCGGGGGGAAGGTTCCGAGGTTCGGGCGAAGGTTCCGCGGGCGGGCGAAGGGGCTGTGGCTGGGCGGGTCGCCTCGGTCACGTGACCCGTCGCGCCACCACGACGACGGTGTCGTCGGACGGTTCGGGCGGGCGACCCGTGTACGGTCCCCCGACCACCACGTCGACGAACCCGGCGTCCACGAGCATCTCGCGCAGCCGGTCGGGCACGTAGTAAGCGCAACGGAGGTTGCCCGCCTCCTCCCGGACCAGGCGGTCGCCTCGCCAGAGGCGGGCACGGATCTCGAGCACCTGGCAGCGCAGGTCCGGGTCGTAGCCGGACGTACGGGTGAGCAACTCCAGCTCGTCGCCGTCCATGAGGGTGGCGCGGGTGCCATCCGCTGGCCAGCGAGACGGGTACGTCCGGGCGGGGTTCGCCATGCGGGCATGGTCCGCCTCCGAGATCACCTCGTAGCTCAGCAGCACCGCTCCCCCGGGAAGCAGGTGGTCGTGGATCCGGCGCAGCGCGGCCGCGTCCCGCCCGGGATCGCCACCGATCGCAACGGAGCCGACGGAGAAGACCGTCCGGTCCGCCGGGGCCGGTCAAGGCCGTCGAATGGCTGCGCCGCGAGGCGTCCCTCCACGTCGATCCCGGCCACCTCGGCGGCGTCGCGCACGTACCCCAGCATGTCGGGCGAGATGTCTGTCCCGTCGACGTCGAGACCCTCCGCGAGCAGCGGCACCAGCAGCCGGCCGGTGCCGCACCCGAGATCCAGTGTCGGCTCGCCGAAACGCGCGATGGCCGCCCGCAGGCAGGCGAGCTCCGCCTCGTCGGGCTGATTGACCTCGGCCCACCAGCGCGCGATGAGCCCGTAGTGCCAGGTTCCCGTCGTGCCGGGACGGTACCGCGCCCGGTCACGGATGGCACGGCGCGCCACTGGGGGGTGCGCCCGCCGACCCCGGCCCTGTAGGATGCGCATGACCCGAGCCAGCACCTCGTACGGGGCCCGTCCGAGTCCGTCGCTCGTCGACGGCCGGATGCATGGGCCCGCGATGACCTCAGGCCGGGACGGAGGTTCTTCATGGCGACCGTGACGTTCGATCACGTGTACAAGAAGTACGGCGACGTCGTCGCCGTGTCCGACCTCAACCTGGAGATCCTGGACGGCGAGTTCATGGTGCTCGTCGGACCTTCCGGTTGCGGCAAGACGACCAGCCTGCGGATGATCGCCGGCCTCGAGGAGATCACCGAGGGCGCGCTGAGCATCGGCGACAAGATCGTCAACGACGTGGCCCCCAAGGACCGCGACATCGCCATGGTGTTCCAGAGCTATGCGCTCTATCCGCACATGACGGTCCGCGACAACCTGGCCTTCGGGCTCAAGCTGCGCAAGCTGCCCAAGGCGGAGATCGAGTCGCGCATCAACGACGCGGCCGGGATCCTCCAGCTCGAGCAGCTCCTTGAGCGCAAGCCCAAGGAGCTGTCCGGCGGCCAGCGGCAGCGCGTCGCACTCGGGCGGGCCATCGTCCGCGAGCCGGCCGTGTTCCTGATGGACGAGCCGCTGTCCAACCTCGACGCCAAGCTGCGCGTCCAGACCCGGGCCGAGATCACGCGCCTCCACCAGCGCCTCGGGACCACGATGGTCTACGTCACCCACGACCAGGTCGAGGCCATGACCATGGGCGAGCGGATCGCGGTCATGAGCACGGGCCTGCTCCAGCAGGTGGGCACGCCGCAGGAGCTGTACGACCGGCCCCTGAACAAGTTCGTTGCCGGCTTCATCGGCAGCCCGTCGATGAACTTCGTCGAGGTGCCAGCGGGATCAGGTGTCAGCGAGCTGCACCAGGGCGGCATCCACATTCCGCTGCCGCCGCAGTTCCGCGACGCCCTGGCCGATGTGGGCGAGCGCGTCGTCGTCGGCTTCCGGCCCGAGCACCTCGAGCTTGGTGACGTCGCTGGTGACGTGGCCACGATCGAGGGTTCCGCCGACGTCGTCGAGTTCATGGGCAACGAGGAGCTGCTCCACGTCTCGGTCGAGGGCACCGAATTCGTGGCCATCGTGGACTCCTCGTTCGGGGTCCGGCCCGGCAACACGGTCTCGATGAAGCTCCCGATCGAGAAGCTCCACCTGTTCCATCCGGAGTCGGGTGCCTCGCTCGCCCGCGACGTCGTGGCCGGAGCGGCCTGACCACCGGCACCCTGCCAGCGCACCACCCCGGCCGGCCCGTCGTCCTGGCGGGCCGGCCGATCGATGTCAGCCCATGCCCCTTCGACGTGTCCCGAGGTCACGATGACCGATCCTGCGACCAGTCCCGTGTCACAGCCCTTCGGTGACGATCCGCTCGAAGAGCACGTCGTGGCGAGCCGGCTGATCCACCGTGGCCGGTACCTGGAGTTCCGGGTCGACACGATGGAGCGGGCGGACGGCACCGGCGGGACGCGCGACGTCGTCGGTCACCCGGGCGCGATCTCGGTCCTCGCCGTTGACGACGACGGGCGGCTGCTGCTGGTCCGCCAGTGGCGGCTCCCGGCCGGCTGCGCGATGCTCGAGATCCCGGCCGGCACCCTGGACACCCTCGACGGCGTCATCGAGGATCCGGATCTCGCCGCGCGCCGCGAGCTCGAGGAGGAGACCGGCCATCGCGCCACGACCTGGCGCAGGCTCGCGTCCTTCTGGACCGCGCCCGGCTTCGCCTCGGAGCTGATGCACCTGTACCTGGCGACCGGGATCGTGGGCGCCGACGGGGATGGACGGCTGACCCCCGACGAGGACGAGCGCCTGGAGCTGGTCCACGTGTCCGTCGACGACGCCCTCGCGATGGTGGTCAGCGGCGAAATCTGCGACGCCAAGACGATGCTGGGGATCCTGTGGCTGAGCCGCCTTCATGATGCCGGGGAGCTCTGAGGCCACGGACACGCGGCCGGGCTAGGACCGGTCGATCCTGGTGCGGCCCTCGATCACCGGGGCGGCGACGGCCGCCGGGAGTCGGGCAAGGGCCGCCCGGTACAGCTCGGTCGAGGGCGCGAGTGCCACGGCCAGGCGCACATGGGTCCGCGCCCCGTCCGTCTGACCAAGCCGCTTCAGGCTCTGCCCCAGCGCGTAATGGGCATAGTGGGAAGACGGGTCCACCTCGAGCAGCGCCTCGAACGTGGCACGTGATCGTTCATGCTGGCCGGAGTTGAAGCACGCCCGGCCCAGGGCCTCCAGGATGGAGCCCTTGCCGGGCTCGAGCCGCGACGCCCGCTCGAAGACCACGGCGGCCTGTGCGTAGTGGCGACCGCGCATCAGGGCGCGACCACGCAGGAGCAGCTCGTAGGCGGACTCCGGCTCGGCCGGGGCCGCGGGCTCGCGGGGCGGAACGGGCTCGCGGGGCGGAACGGGCTCGCCGGGGCCGCGGGCTCGCGGGGCGGAACGGGCTCGCGGGGCGGAACGGGCTCGGCCGGGGCCGCGGGCTCGCGGGCGGAACGGGCTCGCGGGGCGGAACGGGCTCGTCGGACACGTCCCGATCCTCGCACGGATGGCCGGAGCTCGCCGCTACGATGGCAGCCTGCCCATTCGCCCCCGGCCCCCTTCGTGCCCAGTCCCGGAGCCCCGTTGACCGTCTTCCGCCTGTCCGTCGCGCTGTTCCTGGTGCAGATGGGTTTCCACGCCTACACGGCGACCCTGCCCCTGTCGCTCTCGCGCGCCGGCGTTCCGGATGCCGCCGTGGGACTGATCATGGGCGTGTCGGCCGTCGTCCAGATCCCCATGGCGATCTTCGGGGGACGCTACGTGGACCGTTTCGGCGGCGGGCTGCTGCTGACCCTGGGCGGCATCTGCTACCTCCTTGCGTCGGGCGTCCTGCTGCTGCCCGGCGTGGAGACCTCGGGCAGCCTGGCTCCGTTCGTGGTGGTCAGGGTCCTCCAGGGGGCGGGGATCGCGATGGCCGTGCCCGCGGCACTTTCGCTCGTGCCGCGCCTGGTCACCGCGGCCAGGCTGAGCAACGGTCTCGCGATCGTCGGGGCGGCCCAGAACCTGACGCTGGTTGTGGCACCGGTGGTCTCGCTCGCGATCCTGGACACCACGTCGCTCGACGGCGTGGCCCTGGCCGTGCTGGCCGCGGTGACGGTCGGCGTCCTGCTGGGCCAGCGGCTCCCGCTGCGGGCCCCGGCGGGGGTGCCGCCGACGATGGAGGCCGCCAGCCGCCGTTTCGGGATCACCTACCGGCGCGCGTGGACGGTGCCGCTGCTGATCGTGATCACGTTCGTCGCCCACTGGGGTGCCGTGACCGCCTATCTCCCGATCCGGGCGGAGGGCGCCGGGGCGGACATCGGGCTCTACTTCGCGGCCGACGGGATCGCGATCTTCCTGATTCGGATCCCCACCGGCTGGATGGTTGATCGGGTGTCCTCGCGAAGCCTGATCCTCCTCGGGTCGGCGATGACCTTCGTCGGCGTCGGGATGCTGCTGCTGCCGCTCACCACGCCGCTGCTCGTCGTGTCCGGCCTGCTCGGTGGCGCCGGCGGAGGCATCGTCCTCACGCCGATCACGGTGGAACTCTCGCGGCGGTCGAGCGACGCCGATCGCGGCTCGGCATTCGCCCTGTTCTCGGGCAGCCTCGCCGGCGCGATGACCCTGGGCAGCGTCGGCGGCGCCCCGATCGTGGCGGTGCTCGGGCTCTCCGCCGCGCTCGTGATGGGCATGCTGCTGATCGTCGTCTCGATGGTGCTCGCCGCCACGGACGGCTCGCTCGCTCGGGGTGGGGGCAACATCGCGCCACGCGTGGCCGGCGCAACCTGACCGGTCTCGCCAGGGCCTCCGCGGCCATGTCCGGCGCGGGAACTTGCCTAGGCCTCCCGCCAGGCCGCCAGGTCGATCGGCCGAAGGCGCGGGCTCTCGGTGCGACCCGGGATCCGGCCGCGTTTGGCGATCGGGCCGCCGTCGATCTCCTTGATGTCGCCGGTGAAGTCGATCGGCGTGGCCCCGGAGATGTGGGAGCCGACCGCGTACGAGTCCACCGGGGCCCCCAGGTCCTTGAAGTACCGGATCCGATCTGGGGTCAGGCCGCCCGATACCGTGATGGTCACGTGGGAGAAGCCGGCCTGGTCCAGGCGGGCGCGGACCTCCGTCACGAGGGATGCGGTCACACGGCCGCGCTCGGACGGCGTGTCGAGACGGATTCCGTACAGCCGGTCCCCCAGCGCGTGGGCCACACGGAGCGCCTCCTCGGCCTCGTCCTTGAAGGTGTCCACGAGCACGATCCGCGGCACGTCCGGGGGCATGTCTCGATCGAATGCCTCGGCGGCGCGGACGGTGTCCCCGAAGATCAGCACCAGCGAATGGGGCATCGTGCCCGTGGGGTTCAGACCGGCCAGGCGCGCGCCGGCGGGCGTGGACGCCCCGACGCAGCCACCGACGATGGCCGCGTAATCCAGGACATCCGTGATGTCCGGGTGGACGTGCCGGGCCCCGAAGCTGATGACCGGCTGCGGAGCGGCCGCCTCCACGCAGGCGCGGGCGGCGGTCGCCCAGCCGGTGGACTGGGACAGCATGCCCAGCATCGCGGTCTCGTACAGGGCAAACGCCCGGTAGCGGGCGCGGATCCGCAGGACAACCTCCTTGGGGGTCACCAGGTCGCCGTCCGAGAGCGCCTCCACCACGGCCCCGGGCTCGTCGGCCAGCACGTGGCCAATCAGGTTGGTGGCCTCGCCCATCCCGCACAGCACCGCATCCTCGCGGCAGAAGACCTCCATGAGGACCACAGGGTCCAGGCCCTCGCGGTCCAGGATGCTGCTTGCGCGCGCGAAGTAGACGTCGGCCGTGGCACCCGACAGGATCTCGTGGGACGGGCGGACGCGCTCGAGGCCCATCAGGCGTGCCGGGAGACCGGGGCGACGTGGGTGGTCACGTTCGGTCCGCTCCTTCGTCCTCGGACGACTGCCCGCCGGGGGGATCCGCAGGGGGTCCGTCCGGCGGGAGTGTAGCGTACGGCCCGCTCGTCGCCGGGCGTGGCGCGGCAGCCCGCCGTCTGCGCCCCACGAGCAGGACGGCGAGGAGCAAGACCGCAAGGATGGCCGCCCCGGCCCCAGCGGTCGCGACCCTGGCCTGGCCGACGCCGGGCGCCGACGCCAGTGCAGAGACCGCGGCCGATGCGAAGGACGCGGAGGCTTCGAGATCGCCGCCCTCCCACGCGGTCCGCGCCGACGCCAGCGTGGCATCCGGGTCGGCTCCATCCAGGCCAAGGTCGGTGAGCCAGTCACGCGGGGCTCCCACGACGTCGGCGGCGGCGGCAAGCTCTCCGAGCGAGTCCAGCGTGGCCTCCGCCCCGCGCTCGACGGCGGCGAGCTCGGCGACGCTCCGCGCCGCCTCGTAACCGGCCTCCATTCCTGGAGCCGGGTCCAGGCCCTCGTCGACGGCCAGCGCTTCGATCCGGTCCCGCGTCTCGAGCACGCCGTCGGCCTGGCCGATCGCATCGACCGCCTCGGCGAACTGCCAGGCATCGAGCGCCGTCCTGACCACCACGGGGGCCGCCCAGCTGGCACCGGCCGCGACAAGTCCCGCGTACGCCTCGCGCGCGGCGGCCCTGGTCCGCAGCGGCCCCGCGGCACTCGCGTCCAGCGCCCAGGTCTCGACCAGGTCGGCGACCCCCACCCCGCCGCCAAGCTCCTCGGCCAGGTCCACCAGACGGCGCCAGTCGTTCGGGAGCCTCGTTCGCTCCGCCGGTGTCTCGCCACGGTAGGCGGTGGTCCCGGCGGCGGCCGCGGCGAAGACGTCGCGCATTCCGGGCTCCCCGACCAGCTTCACGATCCGGCGCATCACCTGCCACGAGGCGTCGTACCCGTACTGCTCGCGAGCGTCGCTCATCGGGTCGCCGATCGGCGCGGGCGGAGGCCAGTCCTCGAGCGCGAAGGCGGCTGCCGCATTGCGACTGACCTGGTCCGGGCCCGTGAAGTCCCGGCCCAGCCCGTCGAGGACTCGAGCCGCATACTCGTCGGCCAGCCCCTCGGTGATCCATCGCTCCGTGAACAGGCCCTTGTTGAACCACGCGTGCGACGCCTCGTGCACGATGGTCAGGTCGTCGAGATCCTCGCTGATGGTGATCCGCGCGTTGGCCGCGTCGTAGAACCCTGCATAGCCCTCGAGCAGCGGCGTGTGCACCTCCGAGACCGTGAGCGGGCCGTCCACGGGCCAGGCCAGACCGATGCGGTCCACGAGGCCGGGAACGCCGTGGCGCAGCACGGACCGGACGCGGTCCAGCCAGGGACCGTCCTCCGGCCATGCCCTGACGAGCACCTCCTCGCCGCCGTCAAGCGGGACGCGGTCATCCGTCAGGGCGGCGTCGTTGGTGGCGTTGACCCAGGCATACCAGGCCGCCGCGTCGCCGGCCCGGGCCTCGAATACCTGCCGGCCATCACTGCCGGGGCGCGCCTGCATCGGCTCCCCGGAGAGGTCCACGCGGAAGCTGCTCGGTATCTCGACCCGGATTGCCCCGCGGTCGCCGAACGTCCAGGCCACGAAGGTCGCGAAGGCCGATCCGACCCGGACGTCGCTGCCGGATCGCGGTTCGCCCCCCGGCAGGTCGAAGGACAACCGGACCACCGCGGTCTCCCCGAAGTAGATCCGCTCTCGGAACCCGATGCTGACCTGCCGGAACCCCTTGTGGCCGGCGCTCTCCAGGTCCACGGTCACGCCGTCCTGCGTGGCACGGAAGCGCACGGCCTCGGGCTGGACCGCGAGATTCACCGCATCGTAGTAATAGCGGTTGACGGCGCCGCGGCTCACGGCATTGGGCTTCCGGTTCACGGCCGTGATGTCGACGACGACCCGGACCCGGCCCTGAGCCGGCTGAAGCACGTAGCGGGAGGAGGTCGCGATGTCGAGGCCGTCGGCCGCGAGCAGGATCGCGGGACCGATGGGTGCCGGCAGCGGGACGCCTGGGAACGCCGCGGGAAGCAGCGCGCCGGCCACGCTGAGCAGCAGGGCGAGGAGTGCCGCGATCGACGCCTTGCGCACGAGGTTCAGCCGCCGGCCGAAGCCGCCCGCCGGCTCCTGGCGATGCCGCGCGCGACGGCAGAGCCCAGCACGATGACGGTGGCGAGGACGGCGAGGGCCAGCAGCGCCCGGCGACGACCCTCCTGCCACGCTTCGGCCCAGGCGCGATAGGCGTGGTCGGCCGCGGCGAGCGTCCCATCGGTGTCACCCGCTGCGAGGGCCGCTGCCGCTTGAGCCAGGTCCCTCTCGGGGTCTTCGCCCAGGCTTCCGATCCGGCTCAGGATGTCGTCGTCCGCGGATCTCGACGCCATCGCCTCGTCGATCGCGAGGATGGCGTTCCGCTCCGCCTCGGCCCGAGCGCTCGCTGCGGCCAGTGACCCTTCCTCGAACATGCCCTGCATCGTTTCGGGCAGCTCGAGTCCGCTGCGTTCGGCCAGGGACGCCAGGGCCTTGCGCTGCGCGAGCACGGTTCGCGCGTCGGCCATCAGCTGCTCCGCCGTGTCGAACTGCCACGCCCGCAAGGCATCGCGGATCGCTCGCGGCAGGGCCCAGTCGCCGGCCAGCGCGAGTGTCCGTCCATACGACGCACGGGCCTCCGTCCGGGCATCCAGCAGCGCTGCCTCCTCCGGCCGCACCACCCAGGTCCGCCACAGGTCGGACAGGCTCGTACCGGACTCGTCCTCGAACAGGTCCAGCAGCCCGCGCCAGTCGGGGGCACCCTCGACACCCTCTGCTGCCGCGACCCCGGCCGCGCTCGAAGTGGATGCCGAGGCGGAGTCGGTCAGCGCGGACGGCGGCTGGTAGGCCCCACGGCCAGCGGCCGCAGCGGCCCAGACACGCGCGAGGACGTCGTCGCCCACCCGGTCCGCGGCGGCGGTTGCGAACGCCAGCGAGGCGGCATAGCCGAACGCATCCGTGCCGTCGCCGGTGGAGGCGCCCCCGTCGGCCGGTCCGGGCGCCCAATCGTTGAGCGGGATCGCAGCGGCAGCGACGCGGGCGGTCAGCGCCGGGCTCTTTGCCTGGACCTTCAGGGCCTTGGCCGCACGATGTGCGTAGTAGGAGGCAAAGCCCTCGTTCGCCCAACGGTCGGCCAGGAGCGAGTCATTGAACCATCCGTGCGCAGCCTCGTGGATCGCGACCAGCGGATCCGCCCAGTACGCCACCTCGATACGGTTCGCCGCGGGATCGAACATCGCGGCATAGCCGTTGGTGTCCCGGCTCACCGCCTCGCGGACCGCCATCGGGACCTCGTGAGGCCAGTCGAGGCCAATCTGCTCGCGCAGTATCGGCAGGGCACGGGCGAACAGGTCGCCGGTCCGCTTCGCCCAGCCCGGGTCGTCCTCCCAAGCCTGGACAAGCAGCTCCACCGGGCGTCCGCCGACATCGAGCGTGAGGGGCTGCTCGCCGTAGGCCGCGGGACGCTGGGCCGAGACGAAGGCAAAGAACGACAGGGGGTCGGCCAGGGCTCCGGTCGCCAGGACCGTGCTGCCGTCGGCTGCCGTGCTGCGCCGGCCGAAGGATCCGGACTCCACCGCAGGATCCCAGCCGGGCGGGAGGCGCACGGTGACGGTGCTGCCGCGTGCGCCGTCGGATGCGAAGGCCCAGACGGGCAGCGTGATCAGGCTCGTCCCGACGCGGACCTGGGGATTGGCTGCATTGGCGTGGCCCGGAAGGTCGAAGGCCAGGTCCAGGTTCGCGGACTTGCCGCTATAGAGCCTGGAACCGAAGTCGATCCGGAGCAGCGTCGAATCCCGAGTCCTCTTGGCGACCCGAACGCGGGCGCCCTTGGGGCCCGTGATCCTCGGAGACGTGGCACCCGGCTGGACGGCCAGGAACGCGTGGTCGAAGAAGAACCTGCGGGTCCGCGTCTCCTGCTTGTGGTTGCGAGCGGTGATGGCGACCCTCACGGTGGCCCGCCGGCTGGCGGGATGCACGTCGTAGGTGGCCTGGGTGACCAGGGTCAGGGCCGGGGAGGCACCGAGCACCGCCGCAGGCGCGGCCATCCCGGCGCCGGGGGCGACGACGGCCAGGAGCAGGGCGATCGCGATGCCTGCCGGCCGCGCGCGGTGGACCCGGCCGAGCGCCGAGCGGGCGAGCCTCATGCCGGTCCCTCGCCGGGCTCAAGGAGCTCGGCGAGCTCGATGGCATAGCGCACGAGCAGCTGCTGTCCCGGGCCGTCGGTTGAGGTCGCGGCGGGCGGCTCCAGCGACCAGCCGCCGGCCTTGAGCCACTCCACCGTGTCGGCGTGATAGCGGTCGGCGATCGCGAGGGACCGCGCGAGCGCGAGGCCGAGGGCATCCACCCCCGCCGCATGGACCGGGATCTCGGCGACGAGCAGCGGCCGCTCGTCCTCGCCGATCGAGAACTTGACGAAGGGAAGCTCGTCGTTCCAGCGCAGCAGCTTCCGGTATGAGCGGCGGAAGCCGTCGTTGATCGGCGGCGCGTAGTGAGTCCAGCAGATGACCGCGAGCGACGGGTCCAGGATCACCGTGACCCTGAGACGGGCGCGGCGGCGCCCATCGAGGACGAGGTCCCACGATGTGATGGTCTCGCGATCGGCGCGCGCAGAGGGCGCCAGGCCGAGCTCGGCGAGCCAGGCCTCGACGTCGGCCGGGGCACACGCCGACGCCCGGGGGGCGATGGACATGGCGGGCAGTCTACCCGAGGTCCCGTCTGGGCCCTCCATTCAAGCCCAGGTCAGGGCTCCGGCAACGACCCGACCGAGGGCCGAACCGACGGGTGTGTCTAGTCGGTTGAGGCGCTCACGCGGGCGGGTGGATCCGCGGCGGGCGACGCCGTTGTGGTGCGCCTGGCGCGCGGCTTGGGCTCCACGGTCCCGCCCGAGCGGATCGTGCGCGACGCATAGTCCGTCGACTTCACACGCTCTCCGACCTTGACGTTGCGTCCGAGGCGCGCGCCGCGCGGCACGATCGACTGCTTGCCAACGACCGTGATGCCCGTGTTCAGGCGACCCGGCTCCTGCTTGTTCGGGGTGTCGAAGTCGGGCCCGTCGCCCACGATGGCGCCCTGACCAACCACGATCTCCTTGTCCAGGATGGCGCGGTCCACCACGGCACCGGCCCGGATCACCGTATCGAACATGACGATCGAGTCGCGCACGACAGCCCCCACGTCCACGCGGACGCCCGGCGAGAGGACGCTGTTGACAACGGTTCCGTTGATCACGCAGCCATGCGAGATCATGCTCCGGTGCACCTGGGCGGTCGCGCCGATCTTCGCCGGTGCTCGCTCCTCGGACCGGGTGTGGATGAGCCAGTCACGGTCGTACAGGTCCAGCTCGGGACTGTCCTCGAGGAGGGCCATGTTGGCCTCCCAGAACGACTGGATGGTTCCCACGTCCTGCCAGTAGCCCTCGAAGCGGTGGCCATAGACGCGCGCGCCACCCTCGAGCATCGCCGGGATGACATCCCGGCCGAAGTCGCGCAGGTCCTCCGACAGCCAGCGCTGCAGGGCCCGCTTGGAGAACACGTACACGCCCATGGAGGCGAGGTCGCTCTTGGGCTGCTTGGGCTTCTCCTGCCATTCCGTGACCCGATCCTGCTCGTCGAGGGCGAGGACGCCCATCCTCGTCGCCTCGGCCAGCGGCACGCGCCGCACCGCGATGGTCACGTCCGCGCGCTTGCGGCGGTGCGCGGCCAGGAATGGCTGGTAGTCCATCTTGTAGATGTGGTCGCCCGCCAGCACCAGCACCGCGTCGCCGCCACGCTCCACAACGTTGAAGTTCTGCAGCACCGCGTCCGCCGTGCCGCCGTACCACTCGGCGACCCGCCCCCGCTTGATGTACGGCTGGAGCATGCGAACACCGCCCCGGGTGCGGTCGAGGTCCCATGCCCGGCCCAGGCCGATGTGGTCGTTGAGCGACCGGGGGTTGTACTGGGTCAGGACGACCACGTTGTCGATGCCCGAGTTGACGCAGTTCGACAGGGTGAAGTCGATGATGCGGTACTTGCCACCGAACGGCACCGCGGGCTTCGCCCGGACGGACGACAGGATCGACAGGCGCTCACCTTCGCCGCCGGCGAGGATGACCGCGAGGACCGGCTTCGACAAGCGTCGCTCCTCCGGGCGTACGGTGTGGTCACCCGCGATCCTAGCACCGCCGCGTTGCGGAACAGTTGCGGCAGGGTGAACGCGGCACCGTTGTGGCAGGTGAACGCGGCGCCAGTGCTAGGTGAACAGGCGCGGGTTGGCGAACGACCCGTTGAACTCGACCATCCAGTGGAGGTGGGCCCCGGTGGAGTGGCCCGTATTGCCCTCATGGCCGATCACCTGCCCCTTGGCGACGACGGCGCCGGTGCGGGCCGGACAACCGGGCGTCAGGTGGGCGTACCACGTCGAGAGCCCGGCGGAATGGGCGATGATCACGATCCAGGCCGGGTCGGCCCCATCGGCGTAGTTCCAGCCGCAATACACCACGCGGCCGCCGCCCGACGCCCGCACCGATGTCCCGTAGGCGGCCACGATGTCGATCCCGTTGTGCCAGTGCGCGCAGCTGCCGTTGGGCGGCTCCCAGGAGAAGCCCGTGCACCCGTAGTCCTGGGTGACGCTGCCCGACATCGGCCAGATCAGCGTCCCGTTGTACCGCGACGGGATGTTGCCGTGCCGGTACTGGGCCGCCACGAGCCTGTCGATCTTGTGCTGCAGCCGCTTGCGGGCTGCCGCCGTCGCCGCGAGCGTCCGCTGGAGCTTGGCCTTGTTGGCCGCCATCCGCGCGTAGCTCGCCCGCTCCGCGTCCAGGGCGGCCTTGGCGGCCTTCTCCAACGCCTTGAGCTTCACCTGCTGCTTGCGGAGCTCCGCAACCCGCCGGTCCAGCCGCTGCTTCTGGACTCCCGCCTGCTGGCGCAGGACATCGGTCTGGCTGCGTGTCTCCTCGACCGTCCCATGCAGGGCCAGGAGGGTCTCCCGGTCGCGGGCGATCCGCTGCGCAAGCGCACGATCCTGGTCGGCGGCATCGAGCTCCGTGCTCATCTCGGCGAGCAGGTCCGTGAACGAGGCGCCCGACAGGAATGTCTCCAGCATGGATGTCCGCTCCGCCTCGTACGCGTTGCGGATCCGGTCCGCCAGCTCCGCCTTGCGCTCCAGGAGGTCGTCCTTCTTGAGCGTCTCCTGGAGCTCGATCCGCTTGAGCTGCATGCCCAGGTCGGCGATGTCGGTGACGAGGAGGTCGTACGACGCCTGAACCTCGGCGACGCTCGCCTCGAGCGCGTTGACACGCCTGCGCGTGGCGCTCAGGTCGTGGCTGATGCCGGCCAGCTCGGTCCGCGTTTCGGCGATCCGGCCCTCGAGCGCGTCCTGCGAGCTGGCGATGTTCGCGACCATCGCCTTCTGGGCCTTGATCTTGCGAGCCAGGTCCTGCTGCTGTGCGCGCGCATCCGTCAGCTCGTCGCCCTGGACGGGCCCCGGGGCGACGGCGGGTGCGGCAATCACGCCCAGGACGAAGGGAACGGCGAGGAGCGCGACAAGGAACCGGCTCCGGTGGCCACGGCGGGACCTGGGAAAGTGCTGCGCGGCGGAAGGGCGGGACAACGAGCGGGCGTCCTCATCTCGGGCGGGTGCTCCGCCGGGGCAGGTCGCGGGACGGCGGCCGGCATCTCGACGTCTTCTTCACCCGCCGGACTGGCGCCGCCCCGGAGGGCACTCCCGAGACGACCTGAACCGGCGTTCGACGCGAGTGTACCAAGGGCTCGCAACCAGGCCCGGCGACGACAGCCGGGCCCGGCGACGACTCCTACTGGATGACCAGTACCGCCCAGATCGCCCCGATGATCAGGAACGGTCCGTAGGGCACATAGGACTTGAGCGTGATCCTGCGCAGCACGATGAGCACCAGGAGCACGACGCCGGCCAGGAGCGCCCCGTATACAGCGCCGTAGATCATGCGCAGCGGGCCGGCCATCAGGCCCACCGAGACCAGCAGCTTGAGGTCTCCCTGGCCGATCGCCCCCGCCCCGAATGGGATGGACACCAGCCACAGGAGCAGCGGGATGATGATCGACACCGCGATGGCGATCGGCAGGACGCCCGGTGGCACGAGCGGGTTGGAGCCGCTGAGGCCGAACACGAGCGCGAGCGGGATGGCGGGCAGGGTGATCACATCGGGCAGCAGGCGCTGGTCCAGGTCGGTGGCCAGGAGCAGCACGAGCGCCACCAGGTACGCCCCGAACACCACGATCTCAAGCGGCTCGGAGAAGCGGACGGCCAGCAGGCCGAGGGACAGCGCCCCGACCGCGACGACCACGGGCGTGCGCCAGTCGAGCGGCCTTACGGAACCGTCATCGTGTGCGGGCCAGCGCGCCGCGATGCGGTCCGCGACGAAGCCCCAGACGGCCCCGAGGAGGGCGAGCAGGATGACCAGCGGCGTCAGCACGGACGGAGTCTACGGGGCGGGGGTCCGGCGGCGCGCGCCGGATCAGCCCCCGGCGGCTCCCGCCAGCGCGAGCTCCACGAGCGTCGCATGGGTCACACCCGTGGCGCCCCTCGGGGCGAACGGGTATGTCTTGCGGAAGTAGCCCGTGCCACCGATGTCGAGATGCGCCCACGGCACGGTCCGGAACTGCTCCAGGAACAAGCCGCTCTTGACCAGCGACCCGTCGTTGGTGCCGGTGTTCTGGAAGTCGCCGTACCAGCTCTCCATCTCGGACATGTAGTCCTCGATCAACGGGATCCGCCAGTAGCGCTCGCCGGCGCGCCCGGCAGCCGCCGACAGCTCGTCCCACCACGGGTCCGGGGTCGCGAACGCCCCAGTGACGAGGTTGCCGAACGCCCGCCCGACGGCGCCGGTCAGCGTGGCGACGTCCACGATGTGGGTCGCACCGAGCTGCTCCGCGTAGGTCATGGCATCGCCAAGGATCAGGCGGCCCTCGGCGTCGGTGTTGATGATGTCCACCCACTTGCCGTTGAGCGCCTGCACGATGTCGCCGGGACGCGAGGCGTGGCCGCCCGGCATGTTCTCGACGGCCGGCGCGATGGCCATCAGCGGCAGGCCCGGTGCGAGGCGCGACGCGGTGGCGATGGCGGCGATCACGGTGCAGGCACCGATCTTGTCCATCTTCATCTCTTCCATCCGGTCGGCAGGCTTGATGCTGATGCCGCCGGAGTCGAAGCACACGCCCTTGCCCACCATTGCGAGGTGGCGGCCGAGCGCATCCTTCTCGCCTTCGTCGCCCGACCGGAGCACGATCATCCGGGGCGGGTTGTCGCTGCCCTGCCCCACGGCGACGAACAGGCCCATGCCCATTTCCGCCGCACGCTTCTCGTCGATGACGTCGATCCACAGGCCATGCGCCTCTGCGATGGCGCGCGCCTCGTCGGCGAGGACCTGCGGGGTGATGTCATTGGCGGACCGGTTGGAGAGGCGCCGCGCGATGTTGGCGCCCTCTCCCATGATCCGGCCGCGCTCCGCGGCGCCGGCGAGGGCGGCCGCATCAGCACCCGGCGCGACGAGCACCAGCTCGTCCAGCTCCGGCGGGGCCGCATCGCTGTCGGCGCGGTAGATCGTCTTGGGCTCGAAGCCACCCTCGACGACGCCGCGGGCGATCAGCTCCGCAACCAGCTCCGCGCCACCCTCGAGGTGGTCGGCGAGTGGGGACAGCCAGACGGCCATCGTGCTCACCCGCCGGCCGATGAGGCGGCGGATCGCCCGCGACCCGACCCGGCGTGCCGTCTCGCGGTCGAATGCGTCGGCGTCACCCGCCGCCACGACCAGTACGCGCGCGACGGGAAGCTCGCCCGGGGCCGCGAGCGCGGTCCCATATCGCCGCTCACGCAACTCTCCGAACGAGGCCAGGGCACGGAGCTCGCCGCCCGTTCGACGGTCGAGGATGTCGAGAGTGCCCGTGAGATCGGGCTCGCCCACGACGGGAACGACCAGGAGATCGGCGGCAACCTCCCAGGGCTGGTCCGTAGTCACGCGGATCTGCACGTAGAGACCTCCGGGTGATCGCGGCGCACACCCCAGCGCCGCAGGGTTGCTCAATGGAGCGTTGCCCCCGAGTGTACCGAAGCCCGGCAGCCGCCCGCCGGTGACAGGCGGCGGGCTGCTGGGCGGCGGGCGATCAGCCCGGGGGCACGGTCCCGCTGCCGTCGCGCAGCTGCTGCTGCACCTCCAGGGCCTGGGCAAGCGATCCTCGGGCTTCCTCGATCGCGATCACAGCCTGGTTGAGCCCGCCCTGGGCAACGTCGGACATGATCACGACCAAGCCGCGGGTATCGCCCGGGAGCGCCGAGCGGGCCGCTTGCTCATCGTCGTAGGCACGGCGCACGGCGTCCGTGACGCGGCCGCGGGAATCGAGCAGCGCCTGGTACAGCCCCGCCAGCGCCTCGTCGTAGCCGGCATTGCGGTCGATCCAGGTCGTCAGCGTGGAGACGTCCGTGCTGCCCGCCAGGCGGTCGCGAAGGCTGCGAGACTGGGCGATCGTCGCGTCCGACTTTCCCAGCCCGGCCAGCGCCTGCTTGTAGCGCCCGGCGGACCCCAGCCGCGCCGCGGCCGCCGTCTCCTCGTCGTGCCGCGCGAGCAGGGTCGACACGCGCGCGGCCGTGAGTGCCCGCCCGCTCAGCGATGCCCAGTCGTCCTCGAGGCCGGTCGTGAGCCCGGATGTGGTGGCAAGCTCCACGTAGCGGTTGCGCAGCTCCGGCGCGAGGTACAGGGGCCAGTCATCACCCGCGTGAGGCACAGCAGCCAGAGAGACCTCGAGCTCGTTGGTGCGCTCCTGGACTCCGGCCAGCCGGGCGGTGCCGGCAGCGATGGTGACCTGGAGCTCGGACAGATCCCCGGCGATCACCTGGGTCAGTGCCCTGCGAGCCGTCGAACCAAGCTCGTCGACCTCCGCCGACAGAGCCTCCAGGTCCACGGTCGCCGCATCCAGCGCGGGCTCCACGGCGGTGTCGCCGGCCCACGTCAGCTCGGCGCGACCCGGCGTGCCGGGCATCTGCGTCATGGTCGCCACGATGCCGGCTGCACCGAACGCGATCACCAGGGCAACCACGACCCAGGCGATGGCGCTCGCCAGCGTACGAAGGAATCGGATCGGGGTCACGAGGCGGAGGGTAGCGGGTCGGCGGGCGATCGCGCTCGAGGGCTGTCCCCGTCAGGTGGGTCCCGGCTCCTGGTCCCGGACCTTGCGGCCCAGGTACGTCAGGCTGCCTTCCATCGACCGGGGCTCGAAGCCGAAGGCCGCGGGGATGCCGTCCAGAGGCCCGACGTTGTCGAGCCGGAGCTGGCGGAGCTGGTCCGTGGCGACCGGGAACGGCAGGCGGACCTTCTCCGACACGGTGGCGACCGCGCGAATGACGGCGACGGGCATCGGGACGAGAAGCCGCTTCTTGCCCATCCCGCGCAGGACCTCCTCCATGATCTCGCGGTACGTCCAGATGCGCGGTCCGCCCAGCGGGTATTCCTTCCCGATCGTCGCCCCGTCGCCCACGACGTGCACGACGACGCGGCCCAGATCCGCGATGGCCAGCGGCTGGAACCTGGCCGCTCCCTTGCCGGTGATCGGGACGATGCCGGGCGCCATGCGCACGAGGCCCGCGAGGATGTTGAAGAACCCGTCGCGAGGCCCGAACAGCAGTGACGGCGACAGGATCGTCCAATCGAGACCGCTGTCCCTGACGGCGGCCATCGCGCGGGCCTTCGAGCTCGCGTAGTGGAGGTCCGGGTCGTCCAACACCCCCATGGCGCCGAGGTGGACGAAGCGCCGCACGCCAGCGTCCGAGGCTGCCCTCAGCATGTTGCGCGTGCCCTCCGTGTTGACCAGGCGCAGGGTGGCGCCTCCGTCCCAGTCACGGGGCACCGCGACCAGGTGGAGTACCGCGTCCACGCCATCGACGGCTGCGGGCAGCGTGTCGGGGCGGGTGACATCGCCGTGGCAGGTCTCGAGGGATTCGCGCTGCGCAGGGTTCAGCCGCCCGGTCACCTCGGCAGCTCCCTGATCGTCGCGGACGAGCGCGCGCACGCCGTGGCCGGCGTCGAGCAGGGCGGGGACCATGTGGCTGCCGACGAAGCCGGTGGCCCCGGTGACGAGGATCATGGACATCAGGGCTCCGATCGTGGTCGGGAATCTCGCCCTGATCATCCCACGGTTCGCAACGCCAGGTCGTCCGGACGGGTGCGGGAGAAGCTGCCCCCGGTGAGCGGACCGCCACCCGCTACCATCGGTCCATGAGCCAGCTTGACCCCCGGACCCTGCGCGCCCTCACCAGGGCCATGCCCAAGGCAGAGCTCCACCTCCACCTGGACGGCTCCCTGCGCATCGATACCGCGCTCGACATCGCCCGCACCCGGCGCGTGGAGGCACCCACCACCTTCGCCGGCATGCGCGGCGTCCTGGTCGGTCCGGACCAGGTGACGGACCAGGCGGAGCTGCTCAAGGCGTTCGACCTGCCGATCGGGCTCATGCAGGACGCGGAGGCCCTGGAACGGGTGGCCGACGACCTCGTGGTCGACAAGGCCTGCGAGCACGTCCGCTACATGGAGATCCGCTGGGCGCCGCTGCTCCATACCCGGCGCGGCCTCACCGGACGCCAGGTCGTCGAGGCCGTCTGGCGCGGTGCGTTCGACGCGGCGAGGCGTCATGACGTGCAGGTGCGCCTGATCGCGACGCTCATGCGCTCGCATGCTCCGGAGGCCAACCTCGACTTCGTGCTCGATCTGGCACAGGAAGGGGTCCCCGACGGGCTGGTCGCCGTGGATCTCGCGGGCCCGGAGGCCCGCTTTCCCGATCCCGAGCGCCACCGCGGGGCCATCGACATGGCCCGCGACCTGGGGCTCCACGTCACGCTGCACGCCGGCGAATGGGGCGGCGCGGCGCAGGTGAGGCGGGCCCTGTCCATCGAACCCGAGCGGATCGCGCACGGGCCCCTGGCCATCGAGGATCCTGAGCTCGTGGCCGAGCTCATCGAGAAGGAGGTCTGGCTCGACCTCTGCCTGACCTCGAACTACCAGGCGCGGATCGTCCCCACGATGGCCGATCACCCCTTCCGCCGCCTGCTCCACGCGGGC
This sequence comes from uncultured Chloroflexia bacterium, assembly GCA_963788375.1. GTDB lineage: Bacteria > Chloroflexota > Limnocylindria > Limnocylindrales > CSP1-4 > CAIXZV01. The sequence goes on along the minus strand of CAWBGT010000027.1, from coordinate 1,011,989 downwards.
GTCAGGGTGACGCTCAACACGGACGACCTCACCGTCTCCGACATCACCCTGTCCGAGGAGTACGCACGGGCAGTCGAGGAGCTCGGCGTCACCCTGCCCGAGCTGTGGGCCGTCAATACCGCTGCGATCGAGGCGGCGTTCTGCGGCGAGCCCACCAAGGAGGACCTGCGCGAGACCTTCCTGGCCTGGGGTGCCGGCGTCCCGGAGCTGATCCACCGGTGACCCCGGTGGCCGGCGGACGCCCCTGGTGACGCCCCAGACGATCCTGCTGGCTCTGCTGGTGTTCGCGCTGGTCGCGACCCGGCCGTTCGAGGAGGGTCGCTGGCGGAGCGGCCGCATCTCCGACCGGGCGGCGGCACTGCTCGTGGTCGGGCGGCTGCCGGTGCTCGCCTTGGGGTTCGCCCTCATCACGCAGCGCGAGCCGGCCGTCGCGCTGGCCATGACGGGCATCGCGCTGGTGATCGCCGCGCTGGTCTACCCGCTGGTCGTGGGCCGGCTGCGCCGGGTCCGCGGCGGCGGGGACGGCTGAGGCAGGTCCGCCCGCCGCGCGCGGCCCCTACTCCGCGGCCAGCTCCGCGAGGACGACACCGAGCTCCGTGGCGTCGGCCGCGATGCGCGTGGGCCGCTCATCCTCCGGCAGAGCATCAGCCATCTCCCGCGTGGTGACGCCGGTCAGGATCAGGACGGTCCGGGCACCGACCGCCCGCCCGGCGGCCACGTCGGTCGGCGCGTCACCGATCATGACGGCCCGCGAGGCGTCACCTCCGACCAGGCGGGCCGCGGCCTCGAGGAGGTAGGGCCCGGGCTTCCCGATGGTGAACTGCGCGGTCGTCCGGGCGGCGGCCTCGATGGCGGCAACCACGGAACCGGCTCCGGGCCGGAACCCGCGCTCCGTGGGATAGACGGGATCCCGGTTGGTCGCCACGAGGATCGCGCCAGCCCGGATGCAGTCGGCGGCGGCGGCGATCCGGAGGTACGTCAGCTGCGGGTCCAGCCCCACGATCACGACGTCGGGGTGCTCGGCGGCGCTCCAGCCGTCGATCCCCTCCTGGCCCATGCGCGTCGCCGCGTGCGCGGCCGTGACCACGTCGAACCCGGCCTCGCGCAGCTCACGCTCCAGGCCGCTCGCGCCCACGGCGAGGACGCGCCGGACATCGGGCATCGTGTCCCGCACGTACATGGCGCTCGCGCGAGCGCTCGTGACGACGCGATCCGGACCGACCGGCGCGCCGTGCCCGGCAAGCCTGGGCAGGTAGTCGGCGTGGTAGTGCATCGCGTTGTTGGTGACATACACGACGTCGTCGCCGAGAGCGGCACGGGCGGAGAGCACGGTGCCCACGCCGGGCACTGCTTCCGAGGCGCGATAGACCACGCCATCGAGGTCGACAAGGAGGAGCACGTGACGATGCTACCGTCTCCCCATGCCCCCGGCCGAGCGCACCTCCCCGTTCGACGGCACCGACCGCCTCATCATCGACGGCACCAACATGCTCTACAAGCTGGGCGCCGGTGCAGGTGGGCCCGCCCCGGCCTCGGCGATCGTCGGGCGGATCCGGGGAGCCGTGCCGCCGACGGTCGCGATCGACCTGGTGTTCGACGGCATGGGCCACGGGGTCTACGGGCGCCTTGCCCAGAAGATGACGGTGCGCTACTCGGGCAGAAGGAGCGCCGATGACACCATCCTGGACCTTGTCTCCGAGGCCAGCATGCATGGTGCGGGCGCGGGATCGACCGACCGGGTGCTGGTGGTGACCAACGATCGTGGGCTGCGCGACCTCCTGGCGGCCAAGGGCGCACGAACCGCTCCGCTCCAGTGGCTCATCGGCAAGCTGGACGTTCCCGCGCCCGTGCCGGGCACGCGCGGCACCCGCGGCGCGTCGATCGGCGCCGGACGGTCGCCCTCCCGTGGAGTGATGGACGGGCAGGCCGGTGACGAGAACCGGCAGGCCTGGAAGCCCGGCCGTGGCGCCACCTCCAAGACCGGTCCCGCCCGCAAGGTCGCCCGCCACAAGCGCCATCCACGCATGACCGGCTGAGTCCGGCCCCCACCCGCACCCGCAGCGCCCGTCCTGTTAGCATGCGGCCGTGATCGTCGACACGCTCAACCAGCTCTGGACGGACCTGCTCGCGTTCTCGGGCGCCTTCGTGACCCCGGACTGGGGCGGACTCATTGCGATGCTGCCGGTGTTCCTGGTGCTCGCGGTGGTCGGCCCGTTCGTCACGATCCTGGTGCTGTTCTGGGTCGTGTACTTCATCCGCAAGCCTCGGCCGAAGGTCGCGTTCGCGGACCCGAGGCGGGCCGCCCCGCTCGACGAGGACGGCAACCCCGTGTTCCCGGTCGGTGAGCCGTACAGCCTCCGCGAGGGCATGATCTACGAGCCGGGCCTGACCCGGTCCCCCGCCGGCGACGCGCTCGTCGTGGCCTGTCCGAAATGCTCCCTCGTCCGCCCCGCTGCCGAGGACGTCTGCGGCAACTGCGGCCTGACGTTCACCCTCAAGCCCACCACGCGCTCTCTCCGTCCGGCCGGCCCGCCATCCGGCGGGGCTGCCGCCGCCTGAGAGCCTGACGACCCGGCGGACGACCGCCGGCGATCCCTCGAGTCCGCGGGAACCACCCGTCGGGCCCCCAGCGTCCCGGGAAACGACATGGCACAGGCCTCCTCGCTCCTCTTCGTGCTCGGCGTGATCGCCACCGCCATCGGGTTTGCCGCACACGTCGGCCACGCGGTGCTGCTGGCCAATGGCCGCCGGGTGGCGGTGCTCGCGCCGGCCCGCTTCCCGGCCCTGGCCGCCGGTGGCGTCACCGGGTCGTTCGTGACGGCTCGCGCGTCGAGCGCCTCCACCCCGATCGGGCTGGCGGCGTCTCCCAGCCCGCTGTCGCGTGCCGCGACCACGGCCACGGCCCTCGCCTTCGCGCTGCTCCTTGCGTCGCTGGTCGTGCGCGGGATCGCGGTAGGACGTGGTCCGTACGGGAACCTGTACGAGTTCAGCGTCGCGTTCGCGACCTCGATCCTGGGCGGCTATCTGTGGCTCGCGCGCCGCTACCCGATCCGCCAGATCGGGTTCATCCCGGTCGGCGTGGCGCTGGCGATGCTGCTCTACGCCTCCTCGCTGCCGTCGGAGATCGAGCCGCTGGTGCCCGCCCTCCAGAACGCGCCGCTGCTGACCATCCACGTCGGCATGGCGGTCATCGCGTACGGGATCTTCGCGACGTCGTTCGCGGCCGGTGTTGCCTACCTCGCCCAGGGCACGGGCGACCGGTTCGCCTGGCTGCCCTCGCACAGGACCCTTGACGAGGTGGCCTACCGGGCGGTGATCATCGGCTTCCCGATCTTCGCCACGATGATCGTCCTGGGCTCGTGGTGGGCTTCGATCGCGTGGTCCCGTTACTGGGGCTGGGACCCCAAGGAGACGGCGGCCCTGGTGACGTGGCTGACCTACGCCGTCTACCTGCACGCACGCAATCAGCGACGCTGGGCGGGGCGGCCGGCTGCGCTGCTCCTGGTGATCGGGTTCCTGATGGTGCTGGTCACGTACTCAGGGAGCCTGTGGTTCAGCGGGCTGCACGCCTACTCCGGGCTCTAGCAGTCCAGGGGTCGACCGCGCGCAAGATCTCCGACCATCGGGCGCCCGACGCTGCGGGTCGGTGCCTGGTCCTGCGGGTCGGGCACCGGTCCGGCGGGTCGGGCAACGGTCCGGAGGGTCGGGCACCGGTCCGGCGGATCGGGCGCCACCCCGGGACCGTCCACTCCGACTCCGACCATCGGCCCTTCCGCTCGACGCGGCGCGACCGCACCATGATCGGCGGAGACGCGGGAGGCCGCGATGGATCGTTCGTGCCACTGCCGCCGGGATGATCCTGAGCCACTGGCGAGACAGGCCCGCGCGCAGCCGGAGGTGCCGCCATGGCGCTGCACTCCCCAGTCCACCACGCCGGCATGGCTGGCTCCCACCTGTACCGCAACTTCCTGCTCGCGATGGTGCTCGCGGTCATCGCCGTTGCCCTGATCGCGGTTGCCGCCTCGACGGTGCGGTTCACCTTCACCCCCGGCATCACGACGGCCGGCGAGGCCCAGGCACTCATCGAGTACCGGGCCGCTGAGCGAGCCGACTGGGTCGCCGGCATGACGACGGAGGGCGGCTCGCTGGTCGAGTTCCGCGCCGCCGAGCGGGCCAGCCGGTAGCCATCAACGTCCCGGTCAAGGGCCGGGCGCCCCAGCGAGGAGGGAGCCCGGCCCAGCGAGGGAGCCCGGCTCAGCGAGGGAGCCCGGCCCAGGGTCGGCGCCGCAGCGACGAGGGAGCCCGGCCCAAAGAGGGTGCCCGGCTCAGCGAGGGAGTCCGGCCTGTGCGCGCCCCGGCCCGTGCGCCGGGTCCGTCAACGCGCGAACCCTTGGGCCCGTGTCCGCGGACGCAGGAGCGTTGCAGCCTCGGCCGTTCTGACCGATCCTTGGCGGATGCTGTCCGACATCAATTCCAATCCGGCGCTGGCAATCCTGTGGATCGTGCTCGGCATCGGCCTGATCGCGCTGTCCGTCCTTCTCTGGGTCCAGCTCCAGCAGCGGGCCAGACGGCACGGCGGAGGCAACCTGGCGGCTGCCGTCATGGCGCTGGCTGTCGCCGCCCTGCTGCTGGCGATCGCCCCGAACTTCCTGCCGATGGACATCGGGATCATCGCGCTCATCTTCGCGCTCATGGCCATCTACCGGCCCGATCAGGTGGTCAAGGCGACCGGAGGCGCCCGGATCGAGTGGCGCGCGTTGCGCGCGGGTCGCGAGCTCCAGCTGCTCGTCAGGGAGCAGGGCGGGCCCTCCCTGGCGAAGCGCAACCCCGAGGTCCAGGAGCAGCTGGAGGCGCTCTCGGCGCTCGAGAGCCCGCGGACCTCCACCTATCTGGGACTCCTGCGGGAGACCCTGCTGGAGGACCCTGACGCGCCGGGCCTGGACGAGAGGCTGGCGGAGCTGGCCGATGCGGACGCCGCGCTCCGCGAGGCGATAGGCGCACGACCAACCTGGGAGAAGGATCTCGAGCGCCGAGCGGCGGCGGGGGCCCCGGTCGAGTAGCTCTTCAACGGCGGGGCGTGAACTCCCAGATGAGTGGAGCACCGCTCCATTCGTCCTGCGCAAGCCGGGCGGCACCTTCAGCGGGCTCCGCGTCCAGGGTCACGAGGCGCGCGCCGGGCACCCCGGCGAGCACCGCCTCCCTGATCCGCTCGCCCAGCCAGGGGCACGTGTCCAGCAGCCCGCCGTAGACGATCGCGGTGGGCTCAGGACCCAGGCCGAGCCGGTCCACCTCCTCCCGGACGGCGGACGTGACCCGCCGGCACCAGCGGCCCACCATGCGCGACGTCAGCCGGTCACCCCGCGCCGCGGCACCCACCACGGCCGCGGCAAGGTGCGCGGCGTCCGGGCCCGGCCGGCGACCTGACCATTCCAGGGTCGCCGCCTCGATCGTCTGGCGGAGCTCCGCGTCCCCTTCGCCACGCCTCGCCGCACGAGCGGCCAGGGCGCCCAGCACGTAGCCGCCGCCGAAGATCCCGTGACCACGGTCGGTGACCCGGCCGTCGGGGCCCCTCCCGATGACATTGCCGCCCGTCGACACCGGCACCGCGAGACCCACCCCGTCCGGCGTGCCGGTCCGCAGCACCGCCAGCGTGTCGTTCACGACGATGATCCGAGTGCGGTCTGCGCGAGCCGAGAGGGCCGTCTCGAGCGCCCGGGCATGCTCGGGACGGTCGACGCCGGCACCCGCGACCAGCAGTAGCGATGGGGTCCGGTTCCGGGTGGCCGCGTGGGCCACCGCCGCAATACGGTCTGCCGCAACGTCACCGCCGTGGCGCTTGGGGTTGGCCCCGGGTCCCTCGGCACGGCCGATCCGCTCACCGTCGGGCGTCACCGCGATCGCCACGGACTTGGAGGCACCGGCATCGACGCCGACCAGGATCGGCGACCTCGAACCCATGCCCCGATGATCGCAGGTGCGGCGGCTCTTGCGGACCCCACGTCGACGCCGGAGGCGCACCGATCCCGCCAGCGCGGATGCGCCCCGAGCCACACCTGTATGCGGCCCGGCGTCAATGATCGTTGTCGGTCCGCGACTGGAGGCGGTGTCATGGCGACGAGACTGCGCGGGTGCGTGGCGGCGCTGGTGGTCGCGGCGGCGGCGCTCGGGTGGCTCGCGGGACCGTCCCCGGCGCTCGCGTGCACGGCCTCGCGCTGCATGGAATCCTTCCACGACTGGCTCGGGTCATCGCCGGTGGCGCTCTACCGGCTCGACCGCTCCGCGAGCTGGTGGACACGGGCACCGCACAAGCAGCCGATGGCCGACTGGACTGGTGACGAGTGCGTCTATCGCGGGGCCTTCACCTTCCGTCGGGTGGACAACATCCGCGGCTGGTCGCCGGCGATGATCACCATCCGCGCTCCCTCGGGCCAGTCGCCCGATTGCCCAGGTTTCGACATGCGTGGCTCGTGGGACGGCAAGACCCGCCTCCCGGGAACTTGGCTCGTCGTCCGCAACGCGAACGCGCAGACCTTCGCGGTGGACGCCTTCTACCACCTGGACTCCCGGGCCCGCATCGACAACGACGGGGCGTTCCCTCACGACTACCCCGACCCGGAGACCACGCCGCAGACGCTGGCAGAGTGGTACGCGGTCCTCGGCATGCCGCAAACCGACACGGAACAGCCAGGGGTGTCGGGCAACTCGGCACCGATGCCATCTCCGGTGCTCCTGATCGCCGCAGCACTGGGCCTCGCCGCCGGCGTGCGGAGGTCGGCGTCGGGGTCGGCCCGCGGAGGGGTCGTCACGGCACCACGATCTCCGAGGCACGAGGTCACCGGTCGGCCACCGGTGGACGCTACGGGGCGCCCGCCGGCTCGATCGCCGTCGCCACGAGGGTCTCGCGGCAGCGCCTGACGGTGGTCTTCGGCGGCTCGGCGGCCGTGCCGTTCGCGTTGACCGCGATCCTGCAAGTGGCGGCGGCAGGATCGTCGAAATGGCCCGTGACATGGACCCATCCGGGATCGGCCACTCGTCGCGCGGTGCCGGCGGGATCGAGGGCGACCACGAGCGCGTCGCGCGCCATCGGGTCAGCCGAGGTGTCGCCCGCGAGAACGACATAGGCACCGGTCAGCCACACCGGATCGGCGGTGCAGGCACCGATCTTGAGCCCGGCGCTTGCCGGGCAATCGGCGACGTCCATGTCGATGGAAGGGGCGTACGCGACGAAGGTGAGGTCGATCGAGCCGAAGCAGCCCGGGCGATCTGCCGCCGCCACGGCCGTAACGTCGGTGATCTCGGTGACGACGTCCGGACAGCCCGGCCCGCCCGGGAACGAGGAGCCGGCGAAGGGAGATTCCGCTGGGACGGGACTCGGCGGGCTGGGATCGACGACGGGCGTTGGCGCAGGCGTGGTCCCGGGCGTGGTCCCGGGCGTGGTCCCGGGCGTGGTCCCGGGCGTCTGCGAGACCGGCTCGATCGAGAGCGCCGCCGACGGCGACGGGGTCGTGGGCGTGGCCGGTGGGATCGCGCCGCCGCACGCGGCCAAGGTGGTGACGGCCAACAGGCCCATGCCGGCGACGATCCCGATCGAGCGACTGAGACTCAGGTCGGTGCTCCCGTGCTTTCGACATCGGACGACCGTCCGGCGCCGGTCGTGACGGCCTGGGACACCTGAAGTCGGGCTGGCGACAACATGATCGCCGGGCCCGTGAGTCGCGCGTAAGCGGCTCCTGCCAGCATCGGGTGCATGGACGACATGCGGCTGGGGCGTTCGGTCCGGGCGGTCCGCCTGCGCAAAGGCTGGCGCCAGGACGACCTCGCCGCTGCAGCGGGTGTCTCGCAGGACTCGGTGTCAAGGCTTGAGCGCGGCCTGCTGGGCGGCATGACGGTGGACCGGATCCGTGCGATCGGGCAGGCCGCCGGGATCGTGGTGGACCTCTCGGCTCGCTGGAACGGCGGTGAGCTCGACCGACTCCTCGGCGCCCGCCACTCGGCCCTTCACGAGGCCGTCGCCACGCGGTTCGCCAGCCTGCCCGGCTGGACCGCGGTGCCGGAGGTGACGTTCTCGATCTACGGCGAGCGGGGCGCGATCGATGTGCTCGCCTGGCACGCCCCGACCCGGACGCTGCTGGTCATCGAGCTCAAGACCGAGCTCGTGGATGTCCAGGAGCTCCTCGGCACGCTCGACCGCAAGCGCCGTCTCGCGCCGAGGATCGCCGCCGATCGCGGCTGGAGTCCGGCCGCGACGGCCGTCTGGGTGATCCTCGTCGAGGGTCGGACGAACCGGAGGCGTGTCGATGCCCACCGAACGTTGCTCCGGATGGCGCTGCCGGCCGACGCCCGGTCCATGAACGCGTGGCTCGCGAGCCCGACCGGAACGATCGCGGCGCTCTCCTACTGGCCACGCACCGATGGTGCCCGTGGGACCCGGGGACTCGCCCCGGTCCGCCGGGTGCGCGCCGGCTCATCCGGTCCCTGACGCAGTTCCAACACCTCGCACCCGTCGCAGTTGGACACCGGACACCTGGCCCCGCAACGCCGCGGTGCGTCGTCGGCCACATTCACCTGGCCCACGACGCGACCCATCGGTCGATGGACAGTTCGGCACGCCTCGCGATGGCCGATGACGCACTCCACCGGTGGCTGGCCGGATCGCCGACCGGCAGCACAGGTACCACGCACCGCATCGGTGACTGGCCAAGCCAGGGTCGGCGCCGTCGGGCGCCGGGACGGCCAAGCGCGCGGCGCCCCCGGACGAGACGCCCGGGGCGGGCCCGCTTTAGCACACGCGTTCTGACGGCCGCCGACACGGGGCGTGGACAACCGCCGGGATCGGCGTGGACAGCTCCGCCCGCGGGTGTGGACGAGATGCCCACGGGCGTGGACGAGCGGGCCCCAGGCGTGGACGCGCCGCGCCCCCTGGTGCGCCGTAGCACGTGTCGGGCTGACAACCACATGTTGCGATGCGATCCATGCTCGAACCACTACATCTTGTGGTTTGGGGCTTGACCACCCCTCCTGCGCGACGTAAAGTTGGAGGGTCGCCCCGCCACCGGACGATCTCCTCGGAGCACGGCAGAAACCTAGCCCACACACCCTTGCACATGTCCCGAGGAACCGGACGGCGAGACGACCCGACGGACGGCCCCGCAGCTACGTCACCCCATCCTCGTGACCGCGGGACCACCAGCCGGACGGAGTCCTGTCCGTCCGCAGACCAGTTCCCGCCTGGCACCCGGGGAGCGGCCTGTGCGAACGGGACCCCCATCCGGTCCGGCGGTGACCAGGCGAGGTCCCGCGCCCGCGGGAGCGGAGGAGTTGAACAGCAATGGCCCAGGTTCGCGAGGTTGTCCCGGTGATGGATGCAAAGGTCACGCCCAAGGCCCGCTCGGGCAAGAGTGGGGCCAGGACGGGCGCGGCGGCCCGCAAGGGTCTCGGCGGCGTCTACGGCGCCAGCTTCACCGGTGAGGGGACGCGAGGCCTCACGTTCGAGCGCCGCTGGACCCGCCCCGGTGTCCATCCCTACGACGAGATCACCTGGGAGTACCGGACGGCCGGCATCTCCAGCGAGAGCGGCAAGACCGTCTTCGAGCAGAAGGACGTGGAGGTTCCGGCCTTCTGGAGCCAGCTCGCGACCAACGTCGTCGTCAGCAAGTATTTCCGCGGCCACGTGGGCACCCCGGAGCGCGAGCACAGCGTCCGGCAGCTGATCGACCGGGTCGTCAACACGATCGCCGCGTGGGCCGAGACCCAGCGCTACTTCGCCACGGACGAGGACCTGGCCGCGTTCCAGGCCGAGCTGACCCACCTGCTGGTCCACCAGAAGATGGCCTTCAACTCGCCGGTCTGGTTCAACGTCGGCATCGAGACGAAGCCGCAGTGCTCCGCGTGCTTCATCAACTCGGTCCAGGACAACATGAGCAGCATCATGGATCTCGCCAAGACCGAGGCCATGCTGTTCAAGTACGGCTCCGGCGCCGGCGTGAACCTGTCCCCCATCCGCTCGTCCAAGGCCAAGATGTCCGGCGGCGGCATCGCCAGCGGGCCGGTCAGCTTCATGCGCGGCTACGACGCGTTCGCGGGCGTGATCAAGTCGGGCGGCAAGACCCGTCGCGCGGCCAAGATGGTCATCCTCGACGTGGGCCACCCGGACGTCATCGAGTTCATCGACAGCAAGGCACACGAGGAGAAGAAGGCCTGGGCCCTGATCGAGCAGGGGTACGACCCGTCCTTCACCGGAGAGGCCTACGGGAGCGTTTTCTTCCAGAACGCCAACCACAGCGTCCGCGTGACCGACGACTTCATGAAGGCCGTCGAGCGCGACGCCGAGTGGCAGACGCACGAGGTCAGTGACGGCCAGCCCGCCGGCACCTACAAGGCCCGCGACATCTTCCGCAAGATGGCCGACGCGGCCCACCTGTGCGGCGACCCGGGCATCCAGTACGACACCACCATCAACGACTGGCACACGAGCCTGAACACGGACCGGATCTACGCCTCCAACCCGTGCTCGGAGTACATGTTCCTCAACGACACGGCGTGCAACCTGGCCTCCCTCAACCTGATGAAGTTCGTCCAGGCGGACGGCGAGTTCGACGTCGAAGCCTTCCGGTTCGCCGCCAAGGTGACGATCACGGCACAGGAGATCCTGGTCGACAACGCCAGCTACCCCACGCCGAAGATCGAGGAGAACAGCCACCGCTACCGGCCGCTGGGCCTGGGCTACGCGAACCTCGGCGCCCTGCTCATGAACCGGGGCTTCGCGTACGACTCCGAGGAGGGTCGCAACTACGCCGGGGCGATCACCGCGCTGATGCACGGCGAGGCCTACCGCCAGAGCTCCGTCATCGCCCGCGACCACGGCGGCGCCTTCGTGGACTACGACCTCAACCGCAGCTCGTTCCTGCGCGTGATCGCGAAGCACCGGGATGCGGCCTACGCCCTGCCCGAGGTGGGCGTCCCACAGGAGATGCTGGCCAGCGCCCGCGGCCTGTACGACGAGGTCCTGGAGCTCGGCACCGCCCACGGGTACCGCAACGCGCAGGTCACCGTGCTCGCGCCCACCGGGACCATCGCGTTCATGATGGATTGCGACACGACCGGCATCGAGCCCGATATCGCGCTCATCAAGTACAAGAAGCTCGTGGGCGAGGGCTACCTCAAGATCGTCAACCAGACCGTGCCGGCAGCGCTGCGCAAGCTGGGCTACACCCCGGCCCAGGTCGAGGAGGTCATCGCCTACGTCAATGAGCGCGAGACCATCGAGGGCGCGCCCGGGCTCAAGAACGAGCACCTGTCGGTCTTCGACTGCGCGTTCAAGCCGGTCAACGGCGAGCGGTCCATCCACTACATGGGCCACATCCGGATGATGGGCGCGGTCCAGCCGTTCCTTTCGGGTGCGATCAGCAAGACCGTCAACATGCCCGAGAACGCCACCGCCGAGGAGATCGAGACGGTCTACCTCGAGGGCTGGAAGCAGGGCCTCAAGGCCATCGCCATCTACCGCGACGGCTCCAAGCGCAGCCAGCCGCTGTCCACCGGCAAGAAGAAGGACGAGGGCTCCGCCGAGGATCGCGAGACCATCGAGCAGCTGCGCGCGCAGCTCGCGACCGCCCAGGTGGAGGCCACCCGACCCCACCGTCGCCGCCTCCCGTCGGAGCGGACCGCGGTCACCCACAAGTTCGAGATCTCGGGGCACGAGGGCTACATCACCGTGGGCCTCTACCCGGATGGCCAGCCGGGCGAGATCTTCCTCAAGATGGCCAAGGAAGGCTCCACGATCAGCGGCCTGATGGACACCCTGGCGACCTCGGTCAGCCTGGCGCTCCAGTACGGAGTCCCGCTCCGGGACGTGGTGAACAAGTTCGCCCACGTGCGGTTCGAGCCCAGCGGCTTCACCGGCAACCCGGAGATCCCGATCGCCAAGTCTCTCGTGGACTACATCTTCCGCTGGTTGGGGAGCCGCTTCCTGCCCGGCGAGGAGAAGGGCGCCCTGGGACTGATCGACCGCTCGGCGGTGGTCGCCGAGGCCCCGACCGCGTTCGGGTCGTCCGCCCTCCGGCCGCGCGCGGACGAGGGCATCACCGCCCAGTCCGAGGCGATCGCGACACCGTCCGCCCCGATCGTTGCCTCGAACCCGGATCCGGTCCCGGACCCGGTGGTCCCGGATGACGCCGCCAGGGCCTCCACGGCGGTGGCTGCCGCGCCGGCAGCCCAGTCGTCCAGCCCGTCCGTGGACAAGCGCGAGCTCGTGACCGTCGCCAGCAACGGCGCGGCCAACGGTGCCGCATCCACGAACGGCAACGGGAACGGCAAGCGGACCCTGGACTCGGTCACCGGCTCGCTCGGCGGCGGCACGAAGGTCGCCTTCGCCGCCCAGGCGGACGCGCCGTCCTGCGCCGAATGCGGCTCGATCATGATCCGCAACGGGTCCTGCTACAAGTGCCTCAACTGCGGGTCCACGTCCGGCTGCAGCTGAGGTTCACCTGATCCTGAGGCAGGGGCCCCTGGTCGTCAGACCTGGGGCCTCAAGTGGCGCGGGGGTCGCCGTCGCCTGCGCCGAACCCAGCCAACGCGGCTCTCGGGCAGACGGGATAGAGTCGAACCGCGATTTGGCCATGAACACGAGGACGGACTTGGCGAAGCGGGGATGGGACGGGCTCTCGGAGGCCCAGGTGGCGAAGCGGCTGGGCAATCTGCTCGAGGTCAAGTTCGAGGGCAACGGGATCGTCGGGCTGGGGGGCGTAGCCGGCGGCCTTGCCGAGGTCGGCGACGAGGCGTGGGTGGCGCTCCAGGTCGAGGAGAAGCACACGCACCCGGCGGAGAACGTGCTCCAGTACTGGCCGTGGCTCGAGCGGAGCGGTCGCCGTCTCGTGCTCCTCCACGCGATCTCGCCCGGCGCGCGCAAGCGCACGGGTCACCGCACGGACCTCACGAAGTGGCTGGGCGCCATGATGGAGCGAGTGCTCCCGGGCCGGTTCACCTACTGTCGGCTGGATCTGGGAACTGACGACGAGCTGGCCCAGCTCGCGGGCGCGGCGGCCGCAATTCGGGCGCTCCGCCGCCCGTCCAGGGGAAGGGCCCTGGTCTCGGGGCTGTAGGTCAGCGCCCGACGGGCTGACCGGCCCGTGCGCGGCACACCGCGGATCCTGATGATCGGCGCTGCCGGCCGCATGGCCGTGGCGCCGATGGGGGTTGCTCTGGTGCGGTTGCTGTCCGTGAGCCTGCAGGCCTGCGTCGCCCTCGCCGGGCTCGTGGCCGCCGGCACCGGCCCGATGGTGAATGCCGTCGAGCCCGTTCCCACCACGACCACGATCTCGATGTCCCCGACCACCCCGGGGATCTGGAAGCCGGTCACGCTGACGGCGACCGTCACCCCGGTGCACCCCGGGATGACGCAGGCCGAGTTCCGGCTCGATGGCTACACGATCGCCTTCGCGCCGGTCGACGAGACCGGCACCGCCGTGTACGTCCACCAGGAGGGGTTCAGCAGCGGCCCGCACACGATCCGCGCGGGTTACGCCGGAGACGCGGTCTATGGCCAGTCACTCACCGACCCCGTGCCGTTCACGGTCGTGGATCCGCGCACGCCCGTCACCGTCACCCTCACGACCGATCCCAACCCCGTCCTGCGCGGCGACCCGTTTGCCATGCACGCGACCGTGACCCCCAACCCGGGCAACGGCACGGTCAAATTCTTCAACCTGGGCTACCAGTTCTGGCCGCCGGTCGAGATCGGCCCCGACGGCACCGCCGACAAGACCGGATCCCTCACGACGTCCGGGCCGGCCCCGATCCGCGCGTGCTATGGCGGCAACGAGACCTACCAGGAGGTGTGCAGCGAGCCCGTCGAGCAGGTTGCCACCACGATCCCCACCACGACGAGCGTCATGATCACGCCAGCGGTCGTCTACCCGGACGAGCCGTTCACGGTCGCGATCGACGTCACGCCGCTGCCGCCCGCCGGCACGCAGGTCTATGTCTCGGGCGCGCCGCAACTGTTCCTCGACGCATCGGGGCATGCCGAGTTCACGCAGCTCCCGGGTGGCCACACGTTCGGAATGGGCGAGCACGACGTCACTGCCTACTTCCCGGGAGCGATGCAGCTCGCGCCCAGCTTCAGCGATCCCGTGCGCCTCACCGTCCGCCAGGACCCGTCGACCCTCCGCCTGGAGATGACCCAGGGCGCCGAGGTCGGCGAGGAGGTCACCTTCAGGGCGACCGTCACGCCGGCCCCCGAGGTCGATGATCGGGGTGTGGGGCTCTACCTCACGGGTCCGGCCGGCACCGGACTCGTCTGGCCGCTCGGGATCCCGCTCGGGAGGAACGGCACGGGTGAGCTGACCGTGGACACCGACCACTGGCCCGCCGGAGAGTACTCGGTCGAGGCTTCCTACTCGGGGACCCGCATCGTCACGACGACGATCGTGAGCCCGTGGGCGCTGTCGGACATCGACCCGCCCACCGGCCACGTGGTCGTGGCCACCAGCGAGCCGGTGGTGCTTTCGAGCCGGGTCGTCGTCGGGGCCCCGTCGGACGACGGCGTGGGCAGCGGCGTGGACACGATCGCCGTCTCCAACGACGGCAAGGCGTGGACCGAGCGGACCGCCTACTTCGAGTCGTTCTTCTGGGATCTCGTGCCCGGCGACGGGCCGAGGACAGTCCATGTGCGGTGGCGCGACCAGGCCGGCAACTGGTCCGAGATCGCACGGGCATCGGTCGTCGTCGACCGCCACTACGCGGGTGTCGGGGTTCCGGCGACCCGCATGCCATCGGATGCGCCGGTGGCGAGGCGGAGCCTCCCGCTTCGGATCGTGTTCGCCGCGCCCGCGCCGGGGACCGTCGTGGCGGGGTACCGCATCGAGGAGCGCGTGGACGGTGGCGCGTGGCGGCCTGTCGACAAGCTCGCACCGACGACCTCCACGCTCCGCGCGGTCGCATCCGGCCACAGCTACCGGTACCGGGTGCGTGCCGTGGACCGCGGCGGCAGCGTGGGTCCCTGGGTGGCACAGCCGGGTGCCGCAGCCGTCTCCGCCATCCAGCAGTCGTCGCCGGGCGTCTCCTACCGCGGGCGGTGGTCCACCCGGAGTGTCGCCTCGGCCTGGGGCGGGAGCCTGCGGCGCACGACGGCCGCAGGGGCGACGGCCTCCCTCCAGACCTCCGGTCGCGGCGTCGCGTGGGTCGCCCGTCGCGGCCCCACGCTGGGCAGCGCGACCGTCCGGGTCGACGGCGTCAGGGTGGCGACCGTGAGCCTCTACGCCAGGACCTGGACCGCGCCGCAGGTGGTGTGGTCCCGGACGTGGGCGGCGTCACGGTCGCGCACGATCGTGGTTCGGGCCTCCGGATCCGCCGGTCATCCGGGCGTCGAGGTCGACGGCTTCTACGCTATCCGCTGACTGACCTGGCGCCGCGTGCCGCGTCGCGCCGCGCAACCGGGTTTGGCCACCGCCTGGCTACCCGGGTTCCAGCAGGTCGTCCAGCTCCTGGTCCAGCGAGCTCTCCCATGACTGGCGGCGGACCGGCCGGTCGCCCCGCCAGGTCCGGGCCCGGGACCTGACGCCCTCCACGATGTCCGGCCCCGCGAGCGCGGCCAGCTGAAGGGCTGCCCGGAGGGGCAGCACCATCGTCTCCGCGGAGGCACCGTCGGCGGGTGAGAGACGGCGCACCAGGTCCAGGACGGCCGGCAGGTCCGTGATGTCGCCCTGCCGGCCGAGTCCCATCGCCGCCTGGCTGGCCGCGAAGACGTCGTCCGAGGCGAGGATCGGCCGCAGCACGCTCGCGACATCGGGGTCCGGGTCCCAGCCCGCCAGCTGGACGAGCGCCTGGTGCCGCGGCCCCGACGACGGTGACCCGAGATCCTCGATGAGCTCGGCCTTGAGCGCTGGGGTCTGAAGGCTGGTGGGCATCCGGAGCAGGTCCGCCTGGACCTCCTCCTGAATGTCCGGCGTGATCTCGAAGCCGAGGGGGCTGTACTGGCGGAACCCCATGTCGGCCAGTCGGCCTGACACGGCACCGGTCACGTCGGCCTCACCACCGCCCGTTGCCGCTAGCGCGGCCCCCTCGATCGCCGACAGCGCCTCCTCCGCGGCCTGGACATGCGACTCGACGCCGTCCGAGGTCAGGGGGCCATCCGCGTAGGGTGCCGGCAGCCCGACCGCCTCGCGCTGGGGGTCGTAGACGGCGAGCCCTGCCCGCCACGCGGCCTCGCCGACGGCGGTGGTGATCTCCTCCACCCGGCTCCACGGGATCCCGATCGAGACGTGCGAGCGGTGAACGTCGAACTCGAAGGCGGGCTCCATCGGACCGCGGCCGCGCAGCCCGCGATAGCGTCGCTCCATCGCCTCGATGAACGGGTCGAGACGCTTGTCATGACCGAACGAGATACCCGACGACCGGGCGAGCCGATCAACCTCGGCGGACGCCTCCTCGGCCGTGATCGCCCTGTCCACGGGCAGGACAAACAGGTCGAAGCTCACGGGGCGATCTCCCGAACGGACATGGTCTCCCTTCGCTGGCCGACAGCGCGCGGCGAGGGCGCCAACGCGGGCGCCGGCACCAGTATCGTCCAGATGGACCTTTCGCCCCCTGTTGCGCGGGTGCCATGCTTGATCCAACCGCCGCATGGAGGTATCGACGATGCAGGCCAGGACCGGTGACAGGGTCGTGATCGAGTCGGAGCGCGTGGGCCAGAAGGACCGCATCGGGGAGATCCTCGAGGTCATGGACTCGCCGCTCGGCGTGAACCTCCGGGTGCGCTGGGACGACGGCCACGAGAGCGAGATCCGCCCCAAGGCAGGCAGCGCACGGATCATCGCGGCCGAGCCGGATCGCGGCTGAGCCCGCCGCCTACGACGCTCCGCGACCCGCCAGGTAGCCACCGAACCCGATGATCCAGATGATGATCGGGTACACGATCCAGCGCTCCACGCCGCCGATGCCAAGCGCGGCGAGCGGCATGGCGTCGCCCATGAGCATGTAGCCCACGAGCACGAGCAGGGCGACGGCGCCACACAGCATCGACAGCCAGCGGAAAGGTCCCGCAGTGACCAGCCCGCCAGTGAGGCCCGCGATCCCGCCGGCGACGAAGGTCGTCATCGCGAACAGCGCGTGCGGCGTGCCCGTGTTGCCAGGAAAGATGCCGACCCCCAGCGCCCCGACCCCGAGCACCGCCAGGGGAATCGTGACGGCCCGGCGTCCCAGGCCGCGGTGGATGAGCAGGGCCGCGACGATGACGATGATCCCGACCGCGATCATCGACCAGTCGAAGATCGTCGCGGACGGCTGGAACACCAGGCCTCCGGGTGGCTCGGTCCCGCCGAGGTCGCTGATCTCGTTGCCGCCGGTCGTGTAGGGCAACGGGTAGAGCGCCTCGGCGCTCATGATCCCCATCAGGATGATGGCGCCGGCGAGGAACAGGAGGGCGCCCCCGGCGCGCAGCGAGGTCGCCCCGATGGTCGGGGGTGAGGCGAACCGGGCCCCCTCACCGCTCATGACGGGCTCCAGGGGCCCGCGATCGCGAGCCATACCAGGGCGATATCGATCCCCAGGCCCAGCAGCAGCATGGGCGTGAAGGTGACGACGAGGAGTGCAGCTGACGCCATCGACGCGCACACGACCAACGGCGTCCACCAGTCAACCGGGACCAGGATGCCGATGGTTGCCAGGGCGGCCAGCGTGGACAGCGCGAAGGTGGCCACGACCAGGACGCGGCCGGCGCCCGTGACCGTGCCGACCGCCAGCCCTGCGCGCTGGATCAGCCAGGAGTCGCGGAGGTCGAACGGCCAGTCGGGGCCGGTCGCTTCGCCGCCTGGCTTCGCCGCGGGTCGCGGGAACAGGAACATCATGTGGACCCAGCCGTGACCGAACAGGATGGCCGCGAGAAGCCAGCCGCCAAGCACCGGGTCCTGGCCCAGGAGCCACAGGGTCAGGGCGCCCACGGCCAGCGCCGCGAGCGCCAGGGGCCCCAGGCTCCGGATGGTACGGGTCACGAGCACCTCCACGGGACGGTCGCCGCCGGCCGGCGCCCCGCCGTGACAGCGTGCCCTCGCCCGGTGGGGCGTCCCAAGGGCCGCCCGGTCCGTCGGCCGGGTCCAGGAGTCACGCCGGGATCACACGTCGCGCGCGCTGTGTCAGGACCTGTGGGCCAAAGGGACCGCGCGCCCCTACTCCGCCCCGAGGGCCTCCCGAAGCGTTGCCGGATCCTCGCCCGCAAGCACCAGGCGTCCATCGACGGTCGCGTACAGCAGGTCCACGTTCACGCCTGCCTCGGCGACCTGACGCAGGAGCGACGCGGCGGCACCCGGCTCGTTGGGCACCGGAACGACGGCGACCTGGCGCACGGCGCAGATCTCGAAGCCGGCATCGATCAAGGCGCGCTGGGCCTGTGTCCCGTCCGAGACGAGGACATGGAGCTCGCCGCGCCCGTCGCGGACCAGCCCGCAGGCACCGTCGATGTTGACGCCGGCCCGGCCCAGGGTGTCACAGGCCGTCGCCAGCGACCCCGGCTGGTCGACCAGGCAGATGGTCAGCTCGGTCGTCATCGAGCCTCCTTGGGGACCTGTCGGGTCCATTCTCGCGCGCGTGTCACGAGCATCGCTGCCGGTCAGGCCAGGCTGATCCTCCGCGGCATCGGGACGTTCCATCCGATCAGTTCGCAGCCCAGCAGGTGGGGCGAACGATCCCCGGGTGTGCAGCTCGGGCAGCCCCACGGCGTGAGCCCGCCGTCGTCGGCGAGGTAGGCGACGTCGCAGGTGCTCTCGGTGGGATCGCAATTGCGGCCATGGCAGTCGCAATTGCAGTGGACCCAGTGCTCGCAGGTGCACGTGGCATCGGGCGCCGGCGCACGCAGGACCGAGGCCGGGAACGGGGATGCTTGCATGAAACTGCTCCTGGGCGCGACCACCGCGTAGCGATCGACAGGTCCGCGACCCGGTGGTGACGTCGATTGTGCGCCCTGGGTCAAGCGCACCCGACAACGCACCCGACAACGAACCCCGAACCGGCCCGATCGGATCCGACCTCCAACGGGCGCGACGCCGCAGCTCCCCGCGTCTACCATGACGGCGCCCGGGGTCGTCCCGCCCGGGATGCCCACGGAGGGAACACCGATGCCGAGCCCGGGAAGCACGCCGATCCAGCGCTGGACCGCCGTGGTCATCCTCGCGACCCTGCTCGCGGCATGCTCCGCCAAGCCCGTCTCACAGGCGACCTCGTCCCAGGCTGCCGTCGCGCCCGCCACAGAGACGCCTGCCGCTGCCACAACCGAGACTCCCGCCTCTCCAGGCGACAGCGTGCCGTCATCACCGCCCTCTCCCACGCCGGCTCCGGCCACCGGCGTCCCCCCGAAACCGGGCAACCCCACCTTCGAGAGGATCGGCAGCCAGCCGATGAAGGGAGGTGGACCCAAGGAGACGTACCGGATCACGTGGACGGCCCCCGAGGGCGTCGCCACGGCGTTCCTGGTCTACGGCGTGACGCAGTGCCTGCGAGAATCCAGGCAGTTCGATGGCAAGCCGTGCGTTGCCAGGGGCATGAAGATCCCCAAGAAGACGCTCAAGGTCCTGGCCCAGGCGCCAGGCGCGTCGCGGAGCATCGACATCACGTGGACGGCCGACGAGATCGGCCCGGGACCGTATGCCGCGGTCCTGATCCGCGCGACCAACGACGCCGGAGACAGCATCTTCACCATCGTCCACAGCGACGACGTGTGCTGGCGGTGCACGTACTGAGCCCGGCTCGAAACCGGCGCTGAGGCGTCGTATGCTCGGCGTCCAACGTCACTGCTCGGCGTCCAACGTCACTGGAGGCTCCCTTGGCCAGCGTCGCCGTTCTGACCGATTCCACGGCCGACCTCTCGCCCGACCAGGCCGGCGCCGCCGGGATCACCGTCGTCCCGCTGTACGTCCGCTTCGGAGCCGACGAGTTCCGGGCCGGCGCCGACCTCACGACCGAGCAGTTCTGGCAGAAGATGCTCGCACCCGGGACCGAGA
Source organism: uncultured Chloroflexia bacterium (assembly GCA_963788375.1). Lineage (GTDB taxonomy): Bacteria > Chloroflexota > Limnocylindria > Limnocylindrales > CSP1-4 > CAIXZV01. The sequence goes on along the minus strand of CAWBGT010000027.1, from coordinate 992,001 downwards.
TACCCACGACCTCCGCACCCTCGCCGGGCGACTTCGGGGCCGCGTTCGAGGCTGCCTTCGCCGCCGGCGCCGACGCGATCGTGTGCCCCACGATCGGCCACAAGCTGTCCGCCACCTTCCAGAGCGCGAAACTGGCGGCCGAGCAGATGCCGGACCGTGAGATCCACGTGATCGACACGGGCTCGACGTCGATGTCAACCGGGATCCCCGCCCTGATGGCCGCCGACATGGCGCGCGACGGCGGATCCGCCGCCGACATTGCCGCCGAGATCGTGCGCCGGCTGCCGGATGTGGACCTGTTCGTGGCCGTCGACACGCTCGAATACCTGCGCAAGGGTGGCCGGCTGTCCGCGGCCCGCGCGGTCGTAGGCTCGATGCTCTCCGTCAAGCCCATCATCACCGTCACCGACGGCCTGGTCGTGATGGCCGACAAGGAGCGCAGCCGCGCCAAGGCCCGCGCCCACGTGATCGCCAGGATCGCCGGGGCACCGGTGGAGCGGCTGGCCGTCCTCCACACCCCCACCAGCCCGCCCGAGGAGATCGAGGCGTTCCGCGCCGAGCTCCTGGCTGCGATCCCAGGTGGCGTGGACCGAGCCTGGGTCACCACGGGGCTCATCGGCGCCTCGACCGGCCCGCACCTGGGCCCGGACCTGATGGGCGCCGCGTTCCTGCGCAAGACCGGCTGAGGGGTCGCCCGGGGTCACCGGAGTATCTTGTATCAATGTGATATCATTCTGATCGCGCGCCGAGTGTTGCGCGACCAGGAGAAGCGAGTCACACGATGAACAAGGAACGACCCGCCCGGACACTGCCGGGCATCCCGATGCTGCTCGGCCTGATCGTCATTGCCGTTGCCCTCCTCCTCGGGATCATCTGGTACATCGCCAGCGTCCTGGAGCCCGCAGGTGACTCCGCCAGCCTGGCCGAGGTGGTGCCGATCGTCATCCTGACGCTCGCCTTCGTCGCGACCTGCATCGGGTTCGGCGGCCTCACGCCCGTCAATCCCAACCAGGCACGGGCCCTCGTGCTCTTCGGCCACTACCGCGGGACGGTGCACAGCCAGGGCCTGCACTGGGTCAACCCGTTCACGCAGCGCCGCAGGATCTCGGTCCGCGTCCGCAACTTCGAGACGTCCAAGCTCAAGGTCAACGACTACGACGGCAACCCGATCGAGATCGCCGCCGTGGTGGTGTGGAAGGTCACGGACACGGCGGAGGCCCTGTTCGAGGTCGACGACTTCGAGAACTTCGTCAGCGTCCAGGCCGAGGCAGCCCTCCGGAACCTCGCCACGTCCCACCCGTACGACACGCATCGCGACGATCAGGTCGCGCTGCGTGCCAACCAGGCCGAGGTCGCCGACCAGCTGCGCCAGGAGATCCAGGACCGCCTCGAAAGGGCCGGTGTCCAGGTCATCGAGGCCCGGATCAGCCACCTCGCCTACGCGGCAGAGATCGCCAATGCGATGCTCCGCCGCCAGCAGGCAAAGGCCGTCATCGCCGCCCGCACCCTGATCGTCGAGGGCGCCGTGGGGATGGTGGAGATGGCCCTGGCGCAACTGTCGGCCAAGAATGTCGTGGAGCTTGACGAGGAGCGCAAGGCCCAGATGGTGAGCAACCTGCTCGTCGTGCTCTGCTCGGAACACGAGACGCAGCCCGTCGTCAACGCTGGGACGCTCTACCAGTAGCCCCCGCCACGGGGCAGGACGCGGACGGGAGACCACGATGGCCGCACGCAAGCCGTTCCTGCTCCGGCTCGATCCGGTGACGTTCGCGGCCCTCCAGCGGTGGGCCGCGGACGATCTCCGATCCATGAACGGCCAGGCGGAATTCCTGCTCCGTCGTGCCCTCTCGGAGGCTGGCCGGCTGCCCGAGCTACGAGTCCCATCGCCCGGCGCGCCCGCGGAAACGCCGGACAACCGCTCTTAGCCGCTACCGTGGACGGAGCATGACCCCCGAGCTCCGGCCATCCCCCCTCACCCGCTATGGGGCGCCCGCCCTCGTGTTCGGCGTCGCGCTGTTCCTGTACCTGCGGACGCTCCTGCCCGGGATGGCGTTCGACGACTGGGGCGAGATGCAGACGGTGCCCCACGTTCTGGGCATCGCCCACCCCACAGGCTACCCGACCTACCTGCTCACGGCCTGGCTGTTCGAGCAGCTGCCGGTCGGCGATGTGGCCTTCCGGGCGAACCTGTTGTCGGCCGTGTGCGTGGCCCTGGCGCTGGCCGTCGCGACGTTGCTGCAGCAGCGCCTTGGCGTGCGGCCGGCCATCGCCGCTGTCGCGTCCCTGGCCACGGCCGCAGTCGCCACGGTCTGGTCCTCCGCCACCGTGGCCGAGGTCAACCCGCTCCACCTGCTGTTCATGGCCCTGCTCCTTGATCGCGCGGTGGCCTGGGCCGACGGGCGGCGGCTTCGGGACCTGGCGCTGGGCGGACTGCTCATCGGGCTGTCGCTCGGAAACCATGCCCTCACGCTGTTCGTGGCTCCCTACCTGGTCCTGTACGTCCTGTGGTCCGGCCGGGACACCCTGGGGTCGCACCCGCGCTGGCTCCTGGCGCCGGTCCTCGCGTTGCTCGCCGGCGTCTCGGTCTACCTGTACATCCCGATCGCGGCCTCCTTCGCGCCACCGCTCGTCTACAACAACCCGGTCACGTGGGACGCGTTCCGATTCCTGGTCACGGGCGAGCAGTTCCGCGGCCAGTACCAGGGCCTGCTGACCGATGGCGGAGCACGCGCCTTCCTGGAGTCGCTGCCTGCGCTGGGGTCGGTGCTGGTGGCCGCGGGGACGGTGGCGCTGCCGGTCCTGGGCGTCGCAGGTGCAGTCGTCCTGTGGCGGCGCCGGCCCGCGTTCGCGGCGACCCTGACGGCGATCGTCATGACCGGTGTCTACGTGTGGGCGAACTACCTGCGGCTCGAGCACTACCTGCTCGTGCCGTGGCTGGTCAACGGGATCCTGGCCGGCGTCGCCCTCGAGGCGGTCCGCCGCGTCCTTGGCCGGGCACTGCCGGCTCGGCTGCATGCCGTGTCGGCCGGAGCGGCGGTGGCGGTGGGTGGCGCGATCGCGCTGGTCCTGGTGGCGTCGAACCTGGCCGCCGAGGACCGCAGCGCCGACCGGAGCGCGGAAGCGTACGTCGAGGACGTCTTCGCGGCCCTGCCGGCCGGTTCGGCGATCCTCTCCTACTGGGCCGCGTCGGCCCCGCTGTGGCACGCGACGCTCGTCCAGGGGCAGCGGCCCGACGTGCTGGTGGTGGACGACAGCAACGTCGTCTACGAGGGCTGGGGGACGCGCGAGGCGCGGATCGCGTCGCTGGTCTGCACCCGGCCGGTGTTCATCCTGCACCTGGGCGAGGATGGCCTCGTGCCGACGCGCGAGGCGTACACCCTCACCGAGGTCGCGAGGCCGGTCGTGTCCTGGGGCGGTCCCGTCGGTACGGCGCCGGCGCCGCTGTACCGCGTTGAACCGCTTGCAGGGTGCCCGTAGACGTACCTGGCTGGTGCCGCCATTGGGGCTGCCGCGCTCTCCTACATGACGTCGATGGTCTCGGCGACCTCCACCATCCCGCCGGCCGCGAGGACGGGGCAGTCCTTCGCTGCCGCGACGGCCTCGTCCAGGGATCCGGCGCGAATGACGGAGTAGCCGGACGGCGATGCCGGCCCGCCGTCTGCGACCGATCCGTCGGGCGAGACGACCTTGGTGGCGCCCGTGGGGTTGCCCTGGTCCACGACGCCGTCGCCGAGCCGGCCGAACCAGGCGCCCCAGGCGGCCATGACGCTCGCCTGCTCCGCCTCGTCAGCCATGCCGGAGCCACCGTGATACACGAACAGGTAGTTGGCCATCGGGCCCTCCTTCCGGGGCGGCGTCTGCCACCCGCTCGTCATGACGACGAACGCGCCGGCCGGGAATCGACAGCCGCTACTCGGCCGCCTTGATGCCGCGCGGCTCGACGACCGCGAACACGGCGACCGCCGGGGCGCTGCCGAGAGCGGCGAACGATCCGGTGACGTCGTCCGTGACGTCGACCACCAGCGCCCAGCGGCCAGCCTGCTGCGGCACGGACAGGCTCGCGCGCACCCGGGCGAGACGACCCGGCGCCAGCTCGATGCGCTGGAGGTCGATCGGGGCGGTCGGGCCCCGCTCCTCGTCACCGCCGCGGGCCAACTCGGAAGCCGGCACGTCCAGGGGAATCCAGGTCGCCGTCAGCCTCGTGTCGCGGATCCGCGGAGCGGGCTCGTCAGCAGCCAGCCGGACGGCATCCGCCCAGGGCTCGATGCCGGTGTTCGCGACGGACAGCGGGACCTTGAGGCGGTCGCCCGCGGTCAGTGTGAGGTCCCGGGCGGTGATCCGGATCGTGGCGCGTCGCGCACCCGGCACGAACACCGCGAGCGGAGTGCTTCGCGCCACGACCTTGCCGAAGCGGCGCTCCGTGAGCGTCATGCCGGCCAGGTAGGCGCCGGGCCTCGTGGGCAGTGCGGCCGTCGCGCGCAGGGTCCGCCCGTCCATCCGTGCGCTCGGGCGCGCGGGTGCGGAATCCGCGCTCGCCCCAGGTGAGAGCCCGGCTGACGCGGCTGCTGCCTCGATGGGCGAAGCCGCAACGCTGAACCTCGCGTGGACGTCCGTCCCCGGATACGACCAGCGCCTGGGCGCGCTCAGCCGCCAGCGTGCCGTGACGGCCTCCTTCGACAGGCGCATCTCGGGCACGCCCACCGAGACATGGGAGAACGGGGCGGCCTTGGCCGTCGGTGTGACAACGGCCGCCACACGGCCCCCGGCGGACCAGGCGAACTTGCGCAGCGCCCAGATGCTGATCCACTCGCCGCGCCAGGCGCCGTGCGCCAGCGGATCCATCAGCCACACGCGACCGTGCCTGCGGTCGTAGCGCTCGATGTAGACCGCGTGGTTGTCCTTCTTGCCCTTCTTCTTCCAGAAGGCGTAGTCCCAGCGGCCGTACCAGCGCGGCAGATCGTGGTCGTCTCCGAGCACCACGGCGCCTGCGCCCTTGCGCAGGCGGGCGAGCAGGGCGCCCCAGGTCAGGGTCCCGTGCCCGTTGCGGTCGAGGGCCACCCGGAAGCCCAGCCTGCGGAACACGACCTGGAGGTCCTCGAGCGACGATCCGCCGCGCCGGTCACCGGAGAGCCGGCGCAACCGCTCGTGGCCCACGCGCACGTCGCCGTTGGTCCACTTGTCCAGCATCATCGAGGCCGACGCCCACAGGCAGTCGATCATCGGCCGCGAGTCCGTCTCGGTCACGAAGCCGGGGCGATAGCCGGGCAGCGGGCGCGGGGGCTCCAGCGCCGACGCGGGTTGCGGGGCGGCGCCGGCCAGCGTCACGAGGACGAGGCAGGCAGCGGCAAGGGCTCGGGCACGTCGAGTGATGGGCATTCCGGGTGTCGGGGCGGCGGTCGCATCGCCGGCGACCTGCCGGGACACTGGAGAACCGCGGGAATGCCCTCACTGTCGCGTCGGGGCACCGCGGGGACCATGGTCCGGCGGTCCCGGCCGGGCAGCACGATCGTCCGGGGTCCGATCGTCGCGCGGGCGCCAGGCGACCGGCAGGAGGCCGCGGGAACCGCCCGGGCTCAGGGCCAGGCGACGATCGCGTCCAGCTCCGTGGGCCCGAACCCGCCCTCGATGTTCTGCAGGACGAGCTTCCACGGGTTGGGTGCTGTCACCGGCAGCGTCTCGGACACTCGCGTCGCGGGGCCCTGGTCGGCCAGGACGTGTGTACCCGGGCCGCCCTGCTCGAGGAGGTCGATCTCGTACAGGAAGGGGTGACCGCCCCAGTCGGCGTCGAGCGTGACGTCACCATCGGCTCGTGGCGTCACGAGAATCTGGATGCCGTTGGTCTCCGGGTAGTCGGTGCCGTCGAAGCGGGCGTTGGCGATCGTGACGACCGGCGTGGTGGCCGGGAACTTGATCGTCACGTCGACCACCGGCGTGTCGATGCCCTCGCCCCGCAGCGTGAGCACGAAGTCGGCGTGCTTCGTGGTCGTCTTCGCCGTGAGCCTGCCCGCCGCTGTCGTCTTGCAGCCCAGCTGCTTGTCGCCCACGCGGAGGCACATCGTGGCGTTGCCCTGTGGCGACACCACCGCCAGGTCCACGGTGATGTCGCCCGACCCCTGGCTCTGGAACCCGATTCGGCGGTTCTTGCCGGCCGGGTCCTCCTTGGCGTCGAGCTTGAGCTGGGTCACGGCCACCGTGGCCGGCAGGCCGGGCGCCGGGGTCGGCTTGGGCGTGGCGGTCGGCTCCAGCGATGGCGAGCCGGGTGCGTCGCTGGGCGGCGCGGATTGCGGGGCGTCGGAGGGCGCAACGCTCGCGGACGGCGAGGCGGACGGGGGTCCGGCACCCTCGCTGGCAACGGCATCCGCGCTGGGACTGGCCGTGGCATCGCTGGCGCCTCCCCCGCCCAGGACCGAGAACGCGAGCCACGCCCCGCCCACGACGGCGAGGACGAAGGCGGCGACGACGAGCAGGCGCTGCTGGTTGGTCATGGACGCATGGTAGGCGTGTCAGCCGTCGCGTGGAGGCGCCGGGTTTGCCAGGCCCTGGACGACCTCGGCGCCAGGCAGGGTCAGCAGGATCGACGCCGGCGCGATCACCTTCCAGCTCCGGCTGCCGCCACCCAGCACGATGCGAGCCCGCTCCATCACCGCGGCGTCGATCCAGACTGGCAGCCCGGCAGGCAGCCCGAACACGGTGACGCCGCCGATCTCGTGGCCGGTGATGGCGCGCGTCTCCTCCGGCGTGGCGAACGACGACTTGCGCCCGAACCGGCCCTTCACGGCCTGGTTCACCGCGAGGCGGTGGGTCGCGAGGACGACGCAGGCCGCGTACACGGGCTCGGGCCCCTTGCCGACCACGATGATCGTGTTGGCCGAGTCCTCCGGCGCGAACCCGTACGCGGCGCAGAAGGCCGCGGTGTCCGCGAGGGCCGGGTCGCACGGGAACAGCTCGTACGCACCGCGGCCGACGAGAGCGGCCTCGAGCGCTGCGCGGTCGGGATCTGGTGCGGCCATCATGGGCGCGAACGGTAGCGGAGTCCACGGGATCCCGTCGCGCCCTGCCCAACCGTGACCTCGGCCCCACCGGCGTCCCCTACCCTTGCCGCATCGCTCGCCGTGCCAGACCGGAGATCCCGATGACCGAGCCCCAGATCCCCTCCATCGCCGAGAGCAGGGCCGCGATCGCGGACCTGCAGCCACGCACCCAGCTGTTCATCGGTGGCCGCTTCCGCGACGCCGCCGGTGGCGCCCGCTTCGAGACGGTCAACCCGGCCACAGGGCGGCCGCTGGCCGAGGTGGCGAGGGGTGGGCCGGAGGACGTGGACGCGGCCGTGGCGGCTGCCCGCGCGGCGGCCGACGACGGACGCTGGTCCCGCCTCAGCCCCGGCGACCGTAAACGGATCCTGGTCCATTGGGCCGACCTCATCGAGGCCGACGGCCGGCAGATCGGCCTGATCGAGACCCTCGACGCCGGCAAGCCGATCAGCGACACCGTTGGTCTCGACGTCCCGGAGACGGCGGGCTGCATCCGCTGGCACGCAGAGGCCGCGGACAAGCTGTACGGGCAGGTCGCTCCGTCCCCGGAGGGCACGGTCGCCACGATCACACGGGAGCCCTGCGGCGTCGTCGCGGCGGTCATCCCGTGGAACTACCCAGCCCAGATGGCTGCCTGGAAGCTGGGCCCGGCGCTCGCAACCGGCAACACGGTCGTGATCAAGCCCGCATCGACGACGTCGCTCAGCCTGCTGCGGATCGCGGAGCTGGGCGCGGAGGCCGGCCTCCCCGACGGCGTGCTCAACGTGGTGACAGGCCCCGGCGACGTGGTGGGCGAGGCGCTGGGCCGCCACCCGGACGTGGACTGCCTCGCCTTCACCGGGTCGACCGAGGTGGGACGCCGCTTCCTCCACTACTCGGCGGACACCAACCTCAAGCGGGTCCTGCTGGAGCTTGGCGGCAAGAGTCCCCAGGTCGTGTTTCCGGATGTCACCGATCTGGCCGCCGTCGCCGAGAACGTCGCGATCGCCATCTTCTGGAACATGGGCGAGAACTGCAGCGCGGGCTCCCGCCTGATCGTCCACCGCTCCCTCAAGGACGCGCTGCTGGAGGCGGTCAAGGCCGAGTTGCGCGACTGGCCGGTCGGCGACCCGCTCGACCCGGCGACACGGATCGGGGCCATGATCAACCGCGGCCACATGGAGACCGTCCTGGGCTACATCGAGGCAGGCAGGCGCGAGGGCGCGAGGGTGGTGACCGGGGGCGGGCGGATCCTCGAGGAGACCGGCGGCTTCTTCATCCCGCCCACGGTGTTCGACAATGTGCGCAACGACATGACCATCGCCCGCGAGGAGATCTTCGGACCCGTGCTGTCCGTGATCGAGTTCGACACGGAGGCCGAGGCCGTCGCCCTGGCCAACGACACGCCGTACGGGCTGGCGGCCTCGCTGTACACGGGGGACATCAACATCGCCCATCGGGTCGCTCGGGACCTGCGCGCCGGCGTGGTAGGCGTGAACGCCTACTCCGAGGGCGACATGACCACGCCCTTTGGTGGCTTCAAGCTCTCCGGCTTCGGCGGCCACGACAAGAGCGTCCACGCCCATGACCAGTACACCGAGACCAAGACGATCTGGATCCAGCTCGCGCCCGCTGGCTGACCCGAGGGCCCCTGCGACGTGCCGTCACGACCGTAAAATATGGGTAAATCTTCGTAGAGTCACTCCGCTAGGCTGGAGGCGTCTCGGGGGTGCACGAGGAGGCGCCCTACCTTCCCCCCAGGGCGGGCGCCTCCTCGTGCCTCTCCGCTGACCCATCAGCGAGGCCGCGTTGGGCCGTGGTGCTAGCCTCCGCTGATGACCGCCATCGACTTCGGCCGCTTCGATGTGCTCACGTTCGACTGCTACGGCACGCTCATCGACTGGGAGGCCGGGATCCTCGCGGGCCTGCGCGCCATCCTGGACCCGCATTCCATCCGGCCGGGCGACGACGAGCTCCTGGAGCGGTATGCCGGAGCGGAGGCCGCGATTGAGGCGGGTGCCTACGCGCCCTACCGCGAGGTGCTGGCGCATGCCGCCGACCCGGTATGTCGCGAGCTCGGAGTGCCAGCGACAGCCGGGGAGCTGGCGGCCTTCGGCGGATCGGTCGTGGACTGGCCCGCCTTCCCCGATTCCGTGGACGCCCTGGAGCGCCTGCATCGGCGCTTCGCGCTGGCCGTGATCACCAACTGCGACGACGACCTGTTCGCGGCATCGAGCCGGCGCCTCGGGGTCAGGTTCGACCACGTGATCACCGCCCAGCAGGTTGGCAGCTACAAGCCCAGCCACCGCAACTTCGAGGTCGCGTTCGAAAGGATCGGCGTGCCCCGGGCGCGGATCCTCCACGTGGCGCAGAGCCTGTTCCACGACCACGTGCCCGCCAAGGAGCTGGGCATGACCACGGCCTGGATCGATCGCAGGCACGGACGCGCGGGCGGCGGTGCAACGCCGCCGGCGCAGGCACGGCCCGACATCATGACGCCGTCGATGGCCGCCTTCTCGGACCTCGCGCTGGCCTGACTCGCGGGCGGTGCCCGCGGCGCCGGCGCAGGTGGTCAGGAGCCGGCGAGCAGGTCCACGACGCGCGGCTTGGCGCCGTCCACGAGGTGCGCATCCAGCATCCGCGACGCGGCCTCGACATGCGGGCACACCCTGGTCGCAGCGAAGAAGTCGCAATCGCACGTCCAGCCGGTCTCGTCCAGCCCGATGACGTGGGTCCCACCGCCGGCCTCGAAGGTCCCCGTGAGCCCGACGATCCGCAACCGGTCGAGCTCGGGGGCGTAGCGATGTGCCTTCTCGGCCTTCGTGACGATGGTGCTCTGCATGCGGGTTGGCCCTCTGGTTGGGGTGGCGGCGTCTCGGCTGGTGTCCTCCCATGGTCCAGCCGACGTCGCCCGTGGTCAAGCGCCAACGCCGCCTGCCCACGTCCCTGACCCTCAATGACGGCTGGGGTGCCGATGGCCCGCCCGAACGGGACGGTTGGCCCCTCACCGGCTCACGACCCGGCGGCGATGCTACGCCGCGTCGGGCCGCCTTCCCCCCCAGGTGGCACGGCGCGGACGCGTGGCCACGGGCAGGGCCCAACGCTTCCTGCGGCATTCGTGCCGTACGCACGAGCGGCGATCCCGTGGAGGCTCTCCCCGAGCCGCGGGATCGCCGCTCGATTCCCGCCGCTCGCCGTGAACTTCGGATACCCCCCACCGGTATTGGTTTGGGGGGTTGTCAAGCGGCGTGCAATGGCCTAGACTTCTGGTCCAATGGCGTGTCATTTGACACGCCACTACGTGTGTCGGGTGGCGTGGACCCGGTGCTCGCCCCTCCTGCGGGTGGGGAACTGGTTCGCAAGTCCACGGACCGCACGGTCGGGTGCGGCGCCGTTCAGCTGGAGCAACGTGATTTCCATCGATCCGTCTACCCCCGTCTCCGACAAGGAGGCCGAGCTCGCCGCGGCTGCCATCGAGCTCGATCCCGTCGCCGCCGCCCTCGAGGCCGATGCGCTCGTCGCCGAGCCGATCGAGGAGCCGGCCGCCAAGGAGACCGTCAAGCCGCCGGTCGCGGCTCCCGCGAAGGATGACGCCGAGGCCGAGCCCGAGCCCGTCCAGGCCGAGGTCCTCGACACGGACGACTCCGTCCGCCTCTACCTGCGGGAGATCGGCCGCGTGCCGCTCCTCACGGCCGAGGAGGAGGTCATCCTGGCCAAGGGCATGGAGCTGGGCGGCCAGGGCGAGACCGAGCCCTGGAAGGCCATCCTCGCCATCCACGAGTGGACGCTCCATCGCACCGAGCCCACCGCCCGTGCCAAGGACAAGCGCTACGTGCTGCCGTTCGAGGCGGCCTCGCACCGCATCGTCGAGACGGCGATCCGGTCGGACGACGCGCTGGACCTGCTCGTCACCGCCCCCCCGCTCGGCCTCGCCGAGGCCCTCAAGAAGGTGGAGACGGATGGCCTCAAGGAGCGCCTGATCCACGCCGGCGACCTGCGCTCGGTCTACAACGAGCGCCTGGACGCCGACACCTTTCTCGATCTCCTCAACTGGATCGAGGGAGAGCTGGGCCGGCCGAATGCCGAGATCCGTGCCAGCGAGGCCCTCAAGGATCTGCGCACGTGGGCTCGCACCGAGATCGCCTACCCGGCGATCCAGCGCTACCTGGATGCCGGCAACGACGCCGAGACGCTCGACGAGCTGGGCCCGACGCTCAAGGCGCTCGCGAAGACCTCGCGGGACCACCTGACGTCGGCCAACCTGCGCCTCGTCGTCTCGATCGCGCGCAAGTACATCAACCAGGCCGGGATGGGCCTCCTGGACCTGGTCCAGGAGGGCAACGCCGGGCTGATCCGCGCCGTCGACAAGTTCGAGTACGAGCGCGGCTTCAAGTTCAGCACCTACGCCACCTGGTGGATCCGCCAGGCGATCCAGCGCGGCCTCGCCGACCAGAGCCGGACGATCCGGATCCCGGTCCACATGGTCGAGACGATGGGTCGCGTGGCGCGCGTCGTGCGCGAGCTGTCAACGCAGCTTGGCCGCGAGCCCACCAACACCGAGATCGCCGCGGCCCTCCCCGACGAGACGCCCGCGATGACGCCGCAGCGTGTCGAGGAGATCCGCAAGCTCGGCCGGGAGCCCGTGTCCCTGCAGTCGCCGGTGGGCGACGAGGGCGATGCGGAGCTGGGCGAGCTGATCCCGGACGAGGACGCGGTGTCCCCGCTGGACGTGGTCGCGGACCGCATGCGCCGCGAGCAGATCGAGCACGTGCTCGCCAGCCTCGACGGGCGCGAGCAGCGCGTCCTGCGCCTCCGCTTCGGCCTCGACGACGGTCACGCCCGCACGCTCGAGGAGGTCGGCCGCGAGTTCGGCCTGACCCGCGAGCGCATCCGCCAGATCGAGGTCCAGGCGCTGCGCAAGCTGCGCCACCCCTCGCGGAGCCGCAAGCTCCGGGAGTTTGCTGCCTAGGTCGCTCGCCACGGCGAGTCCTCCCGCCCGCGTCGTCGCCGACGCGGGCGGTTTCGAATTCCGGTGGGGCTTGCACTGGGGCCGTAGAGTCCACGCATGGAGCAGCCCACCTCGATCGAGCCCCAGCCCCGGATCGACACGCTCGTCACGGACGTGGCCACCGGGGCCCAGCGACGCCGCACGGAGTACAGCGGGACGGTCTGGTTCGGATCCCGCCCCCAGCTGACGGGCTTCGGCGCCATCACCCGCGGCGGCGCCGCCCGGATCGACACCGCCTTCTTCCTGCCCGACAGCATCCCCTACCGCGCCGACGCCGCGAGCGTCGCCCTGATCACGTGCAGCATCGCCCTCCAGTCGGCCGACTCCGAGGGCCACCAGTTCATCGACCGGCGGGCCAGCCTCGTCGTGGATCCGCGCAACCCGGTGGTGAGCTGGCTGCAGCTGCAGCTGCTGGCCATGACGCGGATCCCGGTCGCCGTGAGCTACCGTGTGGACGTCATCGTGCCGCCCGACGTGGCGGGACCCGGTGACACGCCGGCCGGCTAGGTCCGAGCCCGCGGTCCACCAAGGCCCCCTCGGCGGTTCGGGCGGGGCCATCCGGCAGATGCGCGACGAAGCGTCCGGGTCGATCCTCGGCGGCGTGGGCATTGCAACAGCGACTCCCGCAGCGCCAGGGGCTACCGGTGCGGCTGAGCGCGCGCCCCTCCGGCGGGAGGGACCGGCGAAGCTGACCGGTGCCGCCCGGTTCACGGACGACCTGGAGGTTCCCGGGGCCTGGTACGGCGCGACCGTCCGGGCCACCGAACCGCACGCAAGGCTCCTGGGCATCGACCTCGACCCCGCGTTCGACTGGTCTGGCGTCGTGGTCGTCACGGCGGCGGACATCCCCGGCGACAACGTGGTTGTCCTGCTCGTCGACGATCAGCCCGCGCTCGTGGCGGACGAGATCCGGCACGTCGCGGAGCCGGTGGCGCTGGTCGCGGCCCCGGACCCGGCGCTCGCGAAGGCTGCCCGCGACGCGGTCCATCTCCGGACCGAGCCCCTGGCCGCGGTCCTTGACCCGCTCGTTGCCGGCGTCTTCTGCAAGACCTTCGAGATCGCGAAGGGCGACCTGGAGGCCGGGTTTGCCGGCGCCGACCTGGTCCTGGAAGGCACCTACCGGACCGGCTACCAGGAGCAGCTCTACCTGGAACCGCAGGCGATGATCGCCATCCCGCGCGACGACGGGGGCGTGACCATCCACGGCTCGATGCAGTGTCCGTACTACGTGCACAAGGCGGTGATGCGGGCGCTCGGCCTGGATCGTGACCAGGCCGTGATCGTGCAGGAGGAGACGGGCGGCGGCTTCGGCGGCAAGGAGGAGTACCCATCCATCCTGGCCATCCACGCCGCCCTGCTCGCCCGCAAGTCCGGGCGCCCGGTCCGCATGGTCTACGACCGGCACGAGGACCTCGCCGCGACCACGAAGCGGCACCCATCGATCGTCCGCCACCGGACGGGCGTGACCAGGGACGGGCGGCTCGTGGCCCAGGACATCGACTTCGTGCTGGATGCCGGCGCATACGCCACCGTGTCGCCGGTGGTCCTCTCGCGCGGGGGCATCCACGCAGCGGGTCCGTATGCCTGTCCGAACACGCGGATCCGCGCCCGGGCCGCGATGACCAACACACCGCCCAGCGGCGCGTTCCGGGGGTTCGGGGCTCCGCAGGCGGCCTTCGCCGTGGAGACACACCTGGACCGGATCGCCGATGCTCTGGGGATCTCGCCACTCGAGATCCGACGGCGGAATGCCTATCGCGAGGGCGATGCCACGGCGACAGGCCAGGTCCTGCGCGAGAGCGTGGGTGCGCTGGAGGCACTCGATGCCGCGGCGCAGGCTACCGGCTTCGACCGGATCCGAGGGAACCACGACGAGCGCCGGGCGGCATGGTCCCGGCGGGAACCCGCTACGGAGACGGTCCCCGGTGACCGATCCGCCTCCGGGATCGGGATCGCGCTGGGCTGGCACGGCGCCGGGTTCACGGGCGCCGGCGAGGCGAGGCTCGGCAGCGTCGCCTCGGTCGAGATCGACGGGGCCGGCCGGATCCGGGCGCTCGCCGGGACCACGGAGATGGGCCAGGGGTCACGCACCGTGCTCGCGCAGCTGGTGGCCGAGGCGCTCGGCGTGGACCCGGCCGAAGTGGACATGGCACCGCAGGACACCTCGCTGGTCCCCGACAGCGGGCCCACGGTTGCGTCACGCACGACGATGGTGGTCGGCGGCCTGCTCGCGACGGCGGCATCGCACCTGCGCGCCGACGTGGAGGCTGCGACCGGCCTGGCATTCGCAGCGTCGTATGGCTCCTTCGGTCGGGAGCATGGCCCGCTGCGCGCCACGGAACGCTTCCACGGCTTCCCCGGGATCGAGTGGGACGACGAGGCGTACCTCGGCGACGCCTATCCCGCGTACAGCTGGGCGTGCGCGGTGGCGGCGGTGGACGTGGACCTCGACACCGGCGAGGTGCGGGTCCGGTCGGTGGTCCAGGCAGCCGACGCCGGCCGCATCGTCAACCGGGTCCTCGCCGAGGGCCAGGTCGAGGGCGGCACGCTCCAGGCGGTTGGCTACGCGATGCTGGAGGAGGTGCTGATCGAGGGCGGCCGGTACCGCAACGACCGGCTCTCGACCTGCCTGATCCCGACCGCCATGGACGCGCCGCGGATCGAGACGGTCTTCGTGGGGCAGCCGTTCGGGGGCGTCCCGCACGGGGCGAAGGGCCTGGGCGAGCTGCCGATGGACGTTCCGGCGCCGGCCGTCATCGCGGCGATCCACGACGCGACGGGGGTGTGGATCACGGACCTGCCGGCGACGCCCGAGAAGGTCCTGGCCGGGCTGCTCGCCCTCGGGGAGGATGCGGCCCGATGATCCAGTCGCCGGCCACGACCGCCGAGACGATCCGATTCCTGGTCAACGGCCACCCGGTCGATGTCCCGCGCAAGCCGGGCGGTCGGCGCCTGCTCGACGTCCTCCGCGTCGAGCTCGGCCTCACGGGCGCCAAGGAGGGCTGCGGCGAGGGTGAATGTGGCGCCTGCTCCGTGGTGCTTGACGGCGCCATCGTCGACAGCTGCCTGGTGCCCGTGGGCCACGTGGACGGACACGCCATCCTGACGGTCGAGGGGCTGGCGACCGACGGCCGGCTCTCGGCGCTCCAGGAGTCGTTCCTCGAGCGCGGCGGCACGCAATGCGGGATGTGCACTCCGGGCCTGCTGATGGCCGCCCATGCCCACCTGGCATCCGGGCGACCCGCCGGCGATGCCGACATCCGGGAGGCGATCGCGGGCAACCTCTGCCGCTGCACGGGCTACACCAAGGTGGTCGAGGCCATCGAGGCGGCGGGATCGAGCGAGCGGCCGCCGTACACCAGGGCGCTGGGTGATGCACCGTCGACGGACGTCGCACCGCCGGCGGTCGTGCAGACCCGCGGGCACACGCCATCCGGCCCACGCCTCGTCCGGCCATCCTCCCTGCCGGACGCCCTCGCGCGCCTCGCCGCCGATCCGGACCTGCGCCCATTTGCCGGCGGCACGGACGTCATGGTGGAGCTCGCCATGGGATCGGCGTCGCCGGAGCGGCCGCTGCTGGACCTCTGGGAGCTCGACGAGCTGCGTGGGCATCGAGGTGGTCCGGGACGAGCTCGTGCTCGGCGCGATGACCACCTGGGCGGAGCTGCTCCAGTCCCCGGTCGCGCGGCACGCGCTGCCCGTGCTCGGTGAGGTGGCCGCAAGCTTCGGAGCCGTCCAGATCCGGAACCGCGGCACGATCGGCGGCAACTGCGTCACCGCCTCTCCGGCCGGCGACCTCCTGCCCGTCCTGCTCGCGACGGATGCAGCCCTCGAGGTGGCGGGGGCCGCTCGGTACCAGGACAATCCGGGCCGATGCCTTCTGGACGGCCTACCGCAAGACCGCCCTCGCGCCCGGCGAGCTGCTGGTGGCCCTGCGGATCCCCCTCCAGCCGGGCCGCCGCGTCACCTATCGCAAGGTGGGCACGCGGCGCGCGCTTGCGATCGGCAAGGTCGTGATCGCCGTCGCGTGGCGGGAGGGCTCTGAGCTGGCAACCGGGGTCCGTGACACCGGTCCGGGAGCGGGTCCCGAGCCCTGGCACGACGTCCGGGTCGCCCTCGGATCGGTCGCGCCCACGCCGATCCGCGCACGCCGCACGGAGGCGGTGCTCGAGGGGCGGCTCCCGGGTCTCGAGATCGCGGACGAGGCCGCCGCCACGGTTCGGGCCGAGATCACGCCGATCGACGACATCCGCTCGACGGCCGACTACCGCCGAGCGGTCGCGGGGCGGATCCTGCGCCGCATCATGCTGGACGCCGCGGCCGGCTGACCTGGGCCTGGTGGCGGACCGGGCAGGAGTGCCCGGAGGCGGCACCAGACGGGTCCGGCGTCCCGGACAATGGTCTGGCCCCCTGCCGGCGACACCGGCCGACCCGCCAACCCTGTCCCAGCACGGAGCGAAGTCTGATGCACCCGGAGACCGAGCCATCCCAGCGGAGCACGATCGATGCCCTGGCACCGCAGGAGATGGCCCGCAAGGCCGAGGATGTGGGTGCCCGCAAGGCGACGATCGACACGGCCTCGCTGTTCATGCTGGCCATTCTTGCCGGCGCCTTCATCGCGCTTGGCGCGATCTTCGCGCTGACCGTCACCGCGGGAACCTCGGCCGTGCCCTTCGGGATCACCCGGCTGATCGGCGGCGTCGCCTTCTCGCTGGGGCTGATCCTGGTCGTGATCGCCGGGGCCGAGCTGTTCACGGGCAACATCCTGCTCGTCATCGCCTGGGCAAGCCACCGCGTGGCGACCCTTGCCGTGCTGCGCAACTGGACGCTCGTGTTCGGGGGGAACCTCGTGGGCGCGCTGGTGACGGTCGGCCTGGTGATGGCCGCGGGCTGGTACCTGGGCGGCAACGGCGCGGTCGGTGCCGCCGCGCTGGCGACGGCGCAGGGCAAGGTGTCCAAGACGTTCCTGGAGCTGCTGGCGGCCGGGATCCTGTGCAACGGTCTCGTCTGCCTCGCGGTCTGGCTGACCTACTCCGCGCGCACCACCACCGACAAGGTGCTCGTGATCGTGCCCCCGATCGCCGCCTTCGTCGCCGCGGGCTTCGAGCACTCGATCGCCAACATGTTCTTCCTGCCGGTGGCGATCCTGATCCGGCTCACGGCGCCGGCCTCCTTCTGGATCCAGACGGGCCTCGACCCGGCGACCTACGCGGACATCACGGTGGGATCGACCATCGCCAACCTGGTGCCGGTCACCATCGGCAACGTCATCGGCGGGGCGGTGATCGTGGCCGGGGTCTACTGGTTCATCTACCTCCGGCACACGGAAGACGGGACGCCCGCCCGCTCCCCGTTCCGGCGGACGCGGTCCTAGCACTCCCGGCTCGCACACTGGTTCGCCGGGCGACGGCCTGCGCCTGTCAGATGACGGGCGGCGCCAGACCCAGCATGTCTGCCAGCTCGCCCAGTGCCGCGCGCTCCGCGTCGTTGACGAGGACGCCCCCGCGGCCCAGGAACCCCTGGTCCTCCATGCCGGCCTGCGCCACGGTCGTCGCAATCCCCAGCAGCCAGGCCCGGTAGGCCATCGCCTCATCGGGCGTGGCTCCGGCATCGACGGCTGCAACCGCCGCTCGCAGGGTCTCCGTGGCCCTGTCCCGCGCATCGGGCGCCGTCACCACCCTGGTGTAGTCGGGAAAGGCTCCGCCCGCAGCCGCGTGGTCCTCGAGCGCCCCGATGATCGACGCGAGGAGCGGATGGGTGATGTTCTCCCGGGCACTCCCCAGCACGTAGGAGGCCATGGCGAACCCCTCGCTCGCGGTCTCCTCCTTGCGCCCGGGGCTCGCCGTCGACATCAGGACGGCAGCCGCCTCCAGGCCCTGCAGCAGCAGGCGCCGGTCATCGGGGTTGAAGTCGCCGAGCAGGGTCATGTCGCCACCTCATGGCACCGGCACGTGGACGTCGGCGCATGATGACGACCATACCGCCAATGTTCAGCCGGCCGACCCGAGGGTCGATGCCCACAGGATCGCGCCCGGCCGGCACCGGGTGAGGCACAGGCCGCAGCGTTCGCAGCGCTCCTGGTCCAGCTCGGCCTTGCCATCGACCATGTGGATGGCGTCGTAGACGCACGAACCCTCGCACAGCGTGCATCCGGTGCACAGGTCCAGGTCCACGACCGGCGGACCGGGTGCCTGCGCCGCAGCCGGCTCCCGGTGCGCCATTCCGCGGACCTCGTCCAGGCTGGCGTACCCGTGGGCCGTGAGCCAGGCGGCGGTCTCCCGGGCGATCTTCCCGAACACGTTGCGGCCGCGCAGGATCGCCGCCGTGCACACCTGTACGGCAGAGGCGCCGGCCATCGCCATCTCGATGACGTCGATTCCCCGACTGATCCCGCCACACCCGATCACGGGCAGGTCCACCGCACGCGCGACGTCGAACACCGAGCGGACCGCGAGCGGCTTGAGCGCGGGACCGGACAGCCAGCCGGAGCCGTCCCCGCCACCCATGCGCGGCCGGCCGGTCTCGATGTCGATGGCCAGGCAGGGGCCGAAGGAGTTGATGGCCACGATCCCGTCCGCCCCGGCCCGGGCAGCGTGCTCTGCCGCCCTCGCCATCTCGCGCCCCAGCGGGCTGAGCTTGACCAGCACCGGCACGTCCACCGCGTCCTTGGCGGCCCGGATCGCCTCGACCATGGGACCGGGGTCCTCGCCGATGTAGTGGGTGGAGAGCTCCAGGGCGTCGGCGAAGGGGCGGACGCGCGGCGCCAGCCACGCGATGTCCGCTGCCGAGTAGCCGAGGCTCACGATCAGGGGCAGCTTCGCCGTCCTCGCGAGCGGCAGCTCCCGGTGCAGCCACTGCTCAGGCGGCAGCTCGGACCACAGCTCGGCGTTGAGGAACCCGTGCGGGATCTCGGCCATGTTCGGCGTGGGCACCATGGCCGCGGATCGCGAGATGGTCTTGCTGACGAGGCCGCCGGCTCCGCCGTCGGCACAGGCACAGATGGCGGCTCCGTCCCGGACGGGCGGGCCGGCCGCCGTGAGGACCGGGTTGGGGAAACGGATGCCACAGACCTCGACGGAGGGGCTGATCAGGGGGGCCGCCTCGGACCCATCGACCCCCGTCGCGCGCCGGGTCACCGGAAGGGTTCCGTTCGGGGGTCGAAGGGGTGCTCCCCGATCGTCGCCAGCCGGCCCCACAATCGCGATGCCTGGACTCGTGCGGCGTCGAGGAGCCAGTCCTCGCCCACGAACCGGAGGCGGCGGTCCCGGACCGCGGCGTCACCGGCAACGATGACGTCGCGCACGTTCCGCGCCGAGAACCCGAACACCCAGTGCGCGGCGAGCGTGTCCGCATCCAGCGGCGTGGGGGTCGCGTGATCGAGGACGACGATGTCCGCGGGCGCACCCTCTTCGATCCGGCCGAGCAGCGGCTCCCCGAAGGCACGGCCGGCGACCCGCGCCGACTCTGCCAGGCGGGCGAGAACCCATCCTGGCTCGACCGCCAGCCCGTCGTCGCGCGTCCGGAGGTACGCGACCCGGACCTCCTCGAACATGTCGGCGCCGATGCCGTCCGTTCCGAGGGCGACGCGGGGCCCGATCCGCGCCAGCGGGGCTCGCCCGACGGCGTTGTTCATGTTCGACCTGGCGTTGTGGACGAGCGTGGCAGCGGCCTCGGCCATGAGCTCCGCCTCACGCCCGTCGAGGTGGACCCCGTGGGCGAGCAGCGCCCGCTCGTCAAGCGCCCCCGCGCCGGCCAGCCGCTCGACGACGGAGAGCCCGAAGCGGGCCCGGCAGTCGGCTTCGTCCGCGGCGTCCTCGGCAACGTGCACGTGGAGGCCCGTACCCGTGTGGCCGGCGGCCTCGACGCAGGCAGCCAGGGTCGCGTCCGACAGGGTGAAGGAGGCGTGCGCCCCGACCATCGAGCGGGCGAGGGGGAGCGCACCCCCGGCGGCATGACCGGCGAAGCGGCGGTTCTCGCGCACCCCGGCGGCGGCGCGCTCGGCGCCGTCCCGATCCGAGACCTCGTAGGCCAGCACGCCCCGGATCCCGGTGGCGGCCAGCGACTCGGCGATGACATCGAGGGAGCCGTCGATCGCATTTGGGGAGGCGTGGTGGTCGACCAGGGTGGTCGTCCCGGCCAGCAGTGCCTCCATGCCGCCAACGAGGGCCGAGGCACGGATGGACGGCTCGTCCAGGGCGCGGTCGAGGCGCCACCAGACGCGCCGCAGGATCTCGATGAAGTCCCGGGGTGGGTCCAGGTGGTAGGGCATCCCCCGGGCGAGCGCCGAATAGAGGTGGGTATGGGCGCACACGTTGCCCGGGATCACGACACAGCCCCGGGCGTCGATCCGGTTGGCGCCCGGCTCGTCGTCATTGGACGCGGCCGTCACCGGATCCACACGTCTGACGCGCCCGCCCTCGACAACGACGTCGGCTGCCACCACTCGTACCGGGTCCAGCGACGTCACCACCGTCCCGCCGCCAACGACCATGCTCATGTCCTGGCCCCTCCGCCAACGGGTTCCCGCTCGAGTCGCGGCAGGAGCGCCCGGGCCGCAGCCGAGTCGCGCATCGGCAGCGCGGTCCGGCGGATCCCGTCGAACGCGTGGAGCGCACCGGCCACGGCCGCCGCCGTCGGGACCAGGACCGCCTCGCCCATCCCCTTGGCACCATGCGGGCCCTCCGGCTGGGGTACCTCCACCAGGATGGCCTCAACCGGTGGCATCGTGGCGGCGGGGATGATCCCAAGCGACTTGAGGGTGTCCGTGACCGGAATGCCATCCGCCACCCGGAACTCCTCGGTCAACGCCATGCCCAGGCCCATGTGCACGCCGCCCTCGACCTGTCCCCGGAGCAGCGCCGGGTTGAGCGCGTGCCCGACGTCCTGGGCCGCGATCACCCGCTCGATCCGGCCGCCGTCGTCGAGGATCACCACCTGGGTCGTCCAGCCGTAGGCGAAGTGCGTAACAGGCTCGTCGGTGTCGGCCCCCAGGGGCGTGGTCCAGTCGACCACGTACTCACCGGGGAACTCCCGCCCGGCAAGATCCTCGAGTGGCCCGTCGCCTCCATCCCCGCGCGCTGCGGCCAGCGCCGCGCAGGCCTCGATCACGGCCCGGCCGCCCAGCATCGTGGCCCGCGAGGCCGTGGTCTCCCCGGTGTCGAGCTCGTGACTCGTGTCCACCACGACCCGGATGCGCTCCGGCGCGATCCCCAGCTCCTCGGCCGCGAGCCGGCGGAACGCGGTGTGGCACCCCTGGCCCATCTCGGTCCACGAGTGGAACAGGGTCAGCGACCCATCGGCCTCGGGTCTTAGGACGGCGTGCCCGCGCTCGACCAGGCCGTTGCCGATCCCGACGTTCTTGGCCCCACAGGCGATCCCCGCATATCGCGCAGACCGGTAGGCATCGCGCACCGCGAGCAGCGTCGCCCGGATCCCGACGCCGGGGCCCAACCGCTGGCCGGTCCCGAAGCGGTCGCCCACGTCCAGAGCATTGCGCCAGCGGATCTCCCAGCCGTCGATGCCCATCTGCTCAGCCAGCATGTCGATCACGCCCTCGAGCGCGAACGCGGCCTGGTTCGCCCCGAAGCCCCTCATGGCACCCGACGGCGGGTTGTTGGTGTAGACCGCCCGGGCCTCGACGTCCACGTTCGGGACCCGGTACGGACCGCAGGCGTGGCCCGCGGCTCGCTCCAGCACCTTCCCCCCGACGCTGGCGTAGGCCCCGTTGTCCCCGACGATGCGGGCCCGGACCGCCACCAGCCGGCCCTCCTCGTCACAGCCCGCCGTGTAGTCCAGCCACATCGGGTGGCGCTTGACATGGAAGCTCAGGCTCTCGCGCCGGCTCAGCCGCAACATCACCGGGCGGCCCGTCCGGAGCGCGAGCAGCGCCGCCTGCCCCTGGACGCTCAGGTCCTCCTTGCCGCCGAACGCTCCGCCGGTGGAGACCTGGGTCACCAGGACATCGGCCGGTTCCAGCGCGAGGAAGGACGCGACCTGCCGGCGGTCCTCCCAAGCGCCCTGGCCCTCGGAGTACACGTGGACCCGCGGCCCGGTCACGCTGCTGCCATCTGGCCCCACGGAACCCCGGGGCACCGCGAGGCTCGCTTCCGGCTCGAGGAACGCGTGCTCGATCGACTGCGTGCGGTAGGTCGCGCTTGCCACGTGGGCGGCCGACGCGAGGGCAGCGTCCACGTCGCCACGGTTGACCCCTGAGCACGAGACCAGGTTGCCGCCGTCGTGGATTGCGGGCGCGTCCGTCCCGAGGGCCGCGAACGGATCCGTGACGGGAGGCAGCACCTCCAGCTCCACCCGCACCAGCGCCGCGGCCTCGACGGCGATCGCCCGCGTCTCGGCGGCCACGGCCGCCAGGATGTCACCGACATAGCGCGTCGTCTCGCCTTCGGCCACCAGCAGCGGCCAGTCGGCGACGATCAGCCCCTGCTCCCGCCGGCCGGGGACGTCGGCCGCGGTGACGACCGCGACCACGCCTGGCAGCGCGGCGGCCCGAGTGGTGTCGATCCGGTGCACAACCGCCCGGGGCACCCCGGCGAAGCGGAGCGCGCCGTGGAGCATGCCCGGTGCCACGAGGTCAGCCACGAACGGCTTCTCCCCCAGCGCCAGCGCCCGGCCGTCGTAGCGATCCGCCGCCGGCCCGCCCGGGTGCTCAGGGTCGCGGGCGAGCAGCGCGCCGTCGCGCCGGGTCCGGGCGGCAAGCTCGATGCCGTCCACGATCGACACGTACCCCGTGCAGCGGCACAGGTTCCCGGCCAGGACGTGTGCGATCGCCTCGCGCGATGGCTCCGGGTTGCGCCGCAGGAGGGCCTCCGCCTTCATCACGACGCCCGGCGAGCAGAACCCGCACTGCGACGCCCCGGTCGCCACGAACGCATCGGCCCACTGGTCGCGGACGTCGGCCGGGAGCCCCTCCAGCGTCTCCACGCACCGGCCCTGGGCACGCTCGGCGGCCTGGGCGCAGGAGACGACGGCGTGGCCGTCCAGGATCACGGTGCACGCCCCGCACGAACCTTCCGGGGCGCAGCCGTCCTTCAAGGACCGCAGGCCACAGCTGTCCCGCAGGACGTCGAGCAGCGATGCCCCGGGCGCCGCCGCTATGGCGATCGCCCGGCCGTTGAGCGTGAAGTCCATGGGACCCCTCGCGGCCGGTCCCCGCTGGACCGTCTGGCCCTATCCGGGAGCGCTTCGATGTCGAATCGTAGGGACGGCTCGGGTGGCCACGCGCGTGCCAAGTGTCCCGACTCAGCGTGTGGCGAGGCCCGGGCCCGTCGAGCGGCAGCCCCGCCATTGGGTTGCCGATCCGGCGTCGTCCGCGCAGGAGGTGGTGATGCGCCGTCTGGGACTCGAACGGGACGTCGTCGACCCTGGCGTGCGCGAGCGCGCCGCCGATCGCTGTCGCTCGCTGGGCGTCGTGCTGCCCACCTTCGCCCAGCTGGCCGATCCGGACCTGGTCCCCGCCGGCGTGGTCGAGCGGCTCGCAGGCGTGGACCCGGACGCACCCGACCCGCTCAACCTGTACCGGGTCCACTGGTTCAACGACGGGACGCGGGCCGCGCGGACCCACGTCCCCAACCACCTGGTCCTGACGAGCGAGCTGACCGGCGTGGCGTCGCCCATCGTCATCGCCCTGGGCGACCGATTCCCGATGATCCGGTCGCACAAGGTGATTGCCGCCTACGGCTGTCTCGCGCCGCGGATCGTGACCGGCCAGTTCGATCCGGCCACGCAGCGGGCCGTCTGGCCCTCCACCGGCAACTACTGCCGGGGGGGCGCCGCGATCTCGCGGATCATGGGCTGCCGGGGCGTCGCGGTCCTGCCCGAGGGCATGAGCCGGGAACGCTTCGAGTGGCTGGAGCGATGGGTGGCCGAGCCGTCGGACATCATCCGCACTCCCGGCACGGAGAGCAACGTCAAGGAGATCTACGACCGCTGCGCGGAGCTCGATCGCGAGCCGGACACGGTGATCTTCAACCAGTTCAGCGAGTTCGGGAACCACGTCGCCCACTACGCGCTGACGGGCCAGGCGCTGGAGCATGTGTTCACGGACGTGCAGTCCCGCAGGCCTGGTGCCCGCGCGGCGGCCTTCGTCTCGGCCACCGGGTCGGCAGGGACCATCGGGGCGGGCGACTACCTCAAGGAGCGCCTCGGGTCGCGCACGGTGGCCGTCGAGGCGCTGGAGTGCCCGACGATGCTGGCCAACGGCTTCGGCGAGCACAACATCCAGGGGATCGGCGACAAGCACATCCCGCTCATCCACAACGTCATGGCGACCGACCTCGTGGTGGCCGTATCGGATCGGGCGACCGACGCGCTGCTGGTGCTGTTCAACACGGCCGTCGGGCGCGAGTACCTCGTGCGACGTCGCGGCGTGCCGGCCGAGATCGTGAGCGCGCTCGGGTCACTCGGCGTGTCCTCGATCTGCAACGTGCTGGCGGCGATCAAGGTGGCGCAGCACCAGCGCCTGGGACCGGACGACGTGATTCTGACCGTCGCCACGGATGGCGCCGAGATGTACGCGACCGAGCTGGAGCGGATCGCCGCCCGCGACTTTCCGGCCGGCTTCGACGAGGTCGCAGCCGGCGAGACGTTCGGCGCCTTCCTGCTGGCCACCGCCGAGGACCACGTCCTGGAGGCAACGCTGGCAGACCGCGAGCGGATCTTCAACCTCGGCTACTACACCTGGGTGGAGCAGCAGGGGGTCTCGATCGAGGAGTTCGAGGCTCGGCGCCACCCGGACTTCTGGGCGACGACGCGGGACATCGTGTACCGCTGGGACGAGCTGATCGACGAGTTCAACGAGCTGGTGGGTGTGAGGCCCGCCTGATCGAGGGAGTGGCAACGTGAGCGCTCCGGCACCCCGACGGCGGGACGTCTCACCGCCACCTGCGGTCGAGACCGGCCTTGCCTGCGCCGGCTGCGGCGCGCTGGGACCCGCGCATCACCCGTTCACGCCGCGCTGCCCGAGTCGCCGGCCGGGCGACGACATCGACCACGTGATGGCGCGCGGCATCGACCTCAACCGCCTGGATCCACCCTCCGACCCGGACCCCAACCCGTTCGTGCGCTACCGCGCCCTGTTCCACGCCTACCACGTGGCCCGCGCCGCCGGGTGGGGCGACAGCCGCTATGTGGGCCTTGTGCGCGAGCTCGACGACGCCGTCGCGAGGGTGGATGGGCGCGGGTTCCGCGTCACGCCACTCGCGCGGGCGCCGGGGATCGGGTATGCCGCTGGCCTGGGTGCCCGGGGGTTCGGCCTGGGTCAAGGACGAGACCGGGCAACGTGGCCGGGTCGCACAAGGCCCGCCACCTGTTCGGGATCCTGCTGGAGCTCAGGGTTGCCGAGGCCGTCGCCGGGGGCGACCCCGGACAGCCGCTGGCCATCGCGAGCTGCGGCAATGCCGCCCTGGCGGCCGCGGTGGTCGCCCGAGCGGCAGAGCGCGAGCTGCGCGTGTTCGTCCCGGCCACCGCGGACGCCGCGGTGGTCGACCGGCTGCGGAGCCTTGGAGCGCTCGTAGTCCCATGCCCACGCCGGTCGAGCGAGGCGGGCGACCCGTCGTATCTCCGCCTGCAGGAGGCCATCGCCGCGGGTGCGATCCCGTTCACCTGCCAGGGCCCGGACAACGGCCTCGCCATCGAGGGCGGCGCGACGCTGGCCTGGGAGATCGTGGACGAGTTGCGCGCCGCCGGCGGGAACCTCGACCGGATCGTCGTCCAGGTCGGGGGCGGGGCCCTGGCATCGGGCATCGCGCTCGGCTTCGACGACGCCGTCGCGATCGGAGCGCTGGACCGGGTGCCGCGTCTCGACACGGTCCAGACCCGGGGCGCCTGGCCCCTCGCCCGGGCGTACGAGCGCGTCCTGGCGGACGTCGGGGTGGTCGCCGGGACCGTGGTCGACCCGGGTCGTGCCCGTGACGGCCTGCGGACCGTGGCGACGCATCGCTCGCGCTACATGTGGCCGTGGGAGACCGAGCCCGCGAGCATCGCCCACGGCATCCTGGACGACGAGACCTACGACTGGCTCGCCGTGGTCCGGGCGATGCTCGTCACCGGTGGACGGGCGGTGGTCGTGGGCGAGGCCGACCTGCTCGAGGCCAACGCGCTGGCCCGCGAGGCCACCGGCATCGACGCCGACGAGACCGGCACCGCGGGGGTCGCCGGCCTGCTCGCCCTCGCCCGCGACGGGCTCATCCGCCCTGATGAGTCGGTCGCCGTGGTGCTGAGCGGGGTCCGCCATCTCGCCCCACCAGATGCAGCGTCCTCCAGCAAGGCAACGTCATCGCAACGGAGCACGCCATGAGAAGCTTCCTCGGTCGCGACATCCTCTCGCTCAAGGACTTCAGCCGCGACGAGTTCTTCCGGGTCTTCCAGGTCGCCGACGACCTGCGACCCTTCGCCCGGGACCGGCGCAACACGGACCTGCTCAAGGCCAAGACGCTGCTGACCGCGTTCTACCAGCCCTCAACCCGGACGCGGCTGTCGCACGAGGCCGCGATGCACCGGCTGGGCGGGCACGTCCTCGGGTTCTCGGACTCCAAGATGACGCGGGCCGGCGACTTCTACCAGGAGTCGATCAAGGACACGTTCCACATGCTGGAGTACTACGCGGACGTCATCGCGATCCGCCACTTCCAGCAGGGCGCGCCGCACGAGGCGGCGAAGTGGGCGTCCGTCCCGGTCATCAACTGCGGCGACGGCTGGGGCGAGCACCCGACCCAGGTCCTCACCGACCTGTACACGATCCTGCACGAGAAGGGCACCCTCGACGGGTTGACCTACCTGCTCGTCGGCGACATGCGGATGCGGACGATGCACTCGATCCTGTACGCGCTGTCCCAGTTCGACGCCAAGGCCATCGTGGTCGGGCCGCCGGACATGAGCCTGCTGCCGGAGTTCAAGGCGGAGATCGACGCGCTCAACGTGCGACTACGAGGAGGCCGGCGACGTCCGCGACGTGATCGGCGAGGCCGACGTGATCTACATGGAGCCTGTCGTCCAGGCGGACTACACCTCGTCGCGCGTGGAGCGGGGCGACCAGGTCGGGCTCACCCCACCCGAGTACTGCGTGACCCGCGAGCTGCTGCGCGACAAGGCCCGGCGGTCGTCGATCATCCTCCACTCGCTGCCCCGGATGGACGAGTTGCTGCAGGACGTGGACGGCACCCGCCACCAGCGGTACTGGGTCGGAGGCGTTCAACGGCGTCGCGCTCAAGATGGGGCTGCTCGCCCTCGTCCTCGGCGCGGCCGAGTGAGGGGACCGTCATGCAGACGGACCTTCGGGGCCGCGACCTGATCAGTCTCCAGGAGTGGACGCAGGAGGAGATCGACACCGTCCTCGAGGTGGCGCTCCAGCTCAAGCGGGAGCGGGCCCTGGGGATCCCGCACCCCCTGCTGCGGGACCGCGTCCTCGCGATGCTGTTCTTCTTCGCCTCAACCCGGACCCGGGCGTCGTTCGAGGCCGGCATGGCCCAACTGGGCGGCCACGCCCAGTTCATCGAGAGCCGCACCACCCAGATCGCCCACGGCGACACGGCGACGGAGATCGGCGAGATCCTGGGCCGCTACAACGACGGCATCGCCATCCGCAACGTGGACTGGGGCATCGGCAACGGCTACATCCGGGAAGTCGCGGCGGCAAGCCGGGTGCCCGTGCTCAACATGCAGTGCGACCTGTACCACCCGCACCAGTCGCTGGCCGACCTGCTCACGATCATGGAGAAGAAGGGCGACCCGAGAGGGCGCACGATCGACATCAGCTGGGCGTACGCGGCCAGCTACCAGAAGCCGATCAGCGTCCCCGTGGACCTCTCGCTGCTCACCACGCGCTACGGGATGCATGTCCGGCTGGTCCACCCGCCGGAATTCCGCCTGCCGCAGGACGTGGTGGACCAGGCGGCCGAGAATGCCCGCCGGAGCGGTGGCTCGTTCGAGCTCATGGACAACTTCGCGGCCGGCATGCGCGGCGCCGATATCGTCTATGCCAAGAGCTGGGGCGCGCTGCTGACGGCCACGTCCGAGGAGGACGGCGCCGCGACCGCGAACCGCTACACGGACTGGATCACCGACGAGCGGCGGATGGCGCTGGCCGCGGCCGATGCCATCTACATGCACCCGCTCCCGGCGGACCGGAACGTCGAGGTGGCCGACGCCGTGATCGACGGCCCGCACTCGGTCGTCTACGACGAGGCCGAGAACCGGCTGCACGCGCAGAAGGCAGTGATGGCGCTCACGATGCGCTAGGGATCGCGACAGCGGCGGATCGGGCACGGGGCCGGCGGATCCGGGCCGCTGCAGGTTTGTGGCGATCGGTCACACTTGGTGCAGCCAAGACCGGGCCCCGCCGCAGCCATGGAGCACCGATGGTCCACGAACACGCACATGACGACGATGAGCTCGCCCCGGCATATACAGGCCGCCTGAACCGCGCCCGGATGCCCAAGAACACGCTGCCCGAGCACGAGCTGCCCGCGGCGTCGGTCTACCGGTTCATCCACGACGAGCTGATGCTCGACGGCAGCTCCCGTCTCAACCTGGCGACGTTCGTCACCACCTGGATGGAGCCCGAGGCCGAGAGGCTGATGGCCGAGACGTTCGACAAGAACATGATCGACAAGGACGAGTACCCGCAGACGGCCGAGATCGAGCAGCGCTGCGTCAACATGGTCGCCGACCTGTTCCATGCGCCGCTGCGTGACGATGCCGTGGGCGTGTCGACGATCGGTTCCAGCGAGGCGGTCATGCTGGCCGGCCTGGCGATGAAGTGGCGCTGGCGCCAGCGGCGCGAAGCGGCCGGCCTGGCCACGGATCGGCCCAACCTGGTGATGGGCTCCAACGTGCAGGTCGTGTGGGAGAAGTTCTGCCGCTACTTCGACGTGGAACCGCGCTACCTGCCGATCACGGAGACCCGGTACGTCGTGGATCCCGACGACGTCATGGCCCGCGTCGACGATCACACCATCGGCGTCGTCGCGATCCTGGGGACCACCTACACGGGCGAGTTCGAGCCCATCAAGGAGATCCACGACAGGGTGGTCGCCTTCAACGCGGCCAACGGGCTCGACATCCCCATCCACGTCGATGCCGCCAGCGGTGGCTTCGTCGTGCCGTTCCTGCACCCCGACCTGGAGTGGGACTTCCGCCTCCCGCAGGTGAAGTCGATCAACGTGTCCGGACACAAGTACGGCCTGACCTACCCGGGCATCGGGTTCGTGGTGTGGCGATCCTCAGAGGACCTGCCCGAGGATCTCGTGTTCCACGTGAACTACCTGGGCGGCGACATGCCGACCTTCACCCTGAACTTCTCGCGCCCCGGCAACCAGATCGTCGGCCAGTACTACAACTTCCTGCGCCTCGGCCGCGAGGGCTACACGCGGATCATGGAGTCGTTGCGGGACGCCGCCCTGTACCTGTCGGGCGAGATTGCCAGGATGGACTGCTTCGAGGTGATCAGCGACGGCAGCGCGATCCCGGTCCTCTCGTTCCGGCTGAAGGGTGACCAGCCGTTCACCGTGTTCGACGTCTCCGACCAGTTGCGGATCGGCGGCTGGCAGGTGCCCGCGTACACGATGCCCGCCGACGCCACCGACATCGCGGTGCTGCGGATCGTCGTGCGCGAGGGCTTCAGCATGGACCTGGCGGAAGGGCTGATCGCGGCGCTGCACAAGGCCGTCGATCACCTGGTCCAGTACCCGCCTGCCCACCCGCCGGAGCCCGGGCACTTCGCGCACTGACTTGTCGCAGACCAGCGGTCCGGCCGCGGCCGTGATGACGTGGCGGCGCCAGGTCCGGTGGACGCCCCGCGACCTGGGCTGGCGCATCGGCGCCCTGTTCGTGGTCGGGTCGTTCCTGTTCGCGCTCGGATCGTTCCCACCGTACTTCAACCTCGTCGATCCCAGGGTGGACGCGGCCACCTTCGCCGCCGGCTCCGTGTTCTTCACCGCCGCCGGCTACAGCCAGTACCTGCAGGTGCTGAACCAGGGATCCGCGACGTTCCGGTACGTCGGCGCGAAGCCACACGACATGGTCTGGTGGGCGGCGACCGTGCAGCTCGCCGGCACGATCTTCTTCAACATCAGCACGTTCGGCGCCCTGGTCCAGGGCCTCGACACCACCCAGGTGGACCGACTCGTCTGGGCGCCCGACATCTTCGGGTCGATCGCCTTCCTCGTCGCCAGCGCCCTCGCGTGGGCCTCGCTGGTCGGGTTCCGGTGGGCGGTGCGTGCGGACGACACGGACTGGTGGATCAACCTCGTGAATGCGATCGGGTCGGTGTTCTTCATGCTGTCGGCGATCGCCGCGCTGATCCTGCCGAGCACCGGCGAGATGGTGAACATCACCATCGTGAACGCCGGCACGTTCCTCGGGGCGGTGTGCTTCCTGGTGGGTGGCTACCTGCTCTGGCCCGCGGCTCCGCGGAGCGCGACCGAAGGCTGACGCAGCCGACCAGTCGGCGATCGGTGGCTGCTGGCCGGACCGATCTTGACGTGCCACGCCACCAGGGCCACGGTCCGGAGATGAAGGGGAGGTCGCGACGGGCAGCCATCGCCGTCCTGCTGTTCATGCTCGCCAGCTGCTCGCCGCTCACGCCACCGGCAACGCCGGACCTCGGATCCGAGACGATGCCGGGGCCTGCTGCCGTGTGGCTCACCTCCAACCCCGCGGCGCCGGCTCTGCAGGTCCCCGTCGAGATGGCCTCGCCCGATGACCCGGAGGTCCGGTTCTCGCACACGCTCGCGGCGGGCGAGGTGCTGCGCGGCGACTTCGCGACGTCCGAGGGCCGCTATCAACGGTCGGCGTTTTGGCAGTGCGTGTTCGGTCATGCTCCCCACTCGGCCCCGCCAGGTCGCTGACGTCGTGCTGACAGTCGATGAGCAGGGTGGCTGTGCGCTGGCTGTCGCGAGGATGGGCGGTTTCGACGACCCTGCCATGCGACACGACGAGCCGGCCACCCTGATCACGAACGGAGGCGGCGGGACCCGCTCGGGCAGTTGATCCCGCCGGCGCTCGGCGACGCATCTGCGGGCTATGACCGGCCTGTCTGGCGGCCTACGGAGTCGCTGACGGGACCGCAATGATGGTGCAGTCCCGGGGCAGCCCGATTGCCCCGACAGCCTCCTCGGCGGCGGCCAGCAGCCTGGGTCGCGCTTCGATCGTGACCGGGGCGGCGGGTACGCCGAGCACGCCGACGAGGAGGTCGACCGTCCGCTGGGCCTCGCCGATCTCCTGCGTCCTGTCTGCGAACCCCGGGCTGCCAGGCGGGTCGAGATGGCTTTCGAGATCGCCTGCCCACGCCATCAACGCCGCCGCGTCCTGCCGGGTGAAGTCTGCCCTCGCTGCGAGGTCTGCCGCAGCGAGCCCGTCGCCGGCGTCCCGTGCTGCCAGCGAAGCGCGCGACAGCCCGGTCGCGTCGGCGAGCGCCTTCGAGGACATGCACAACTTGGCCATCGAGTCGCCGGGCTTGACCTCGCCCGTGATGCCGGCACAACCCGACGAGGCGAGGACGGCAGCGAGCGCCCAAGCGGCCAGTCGCCTGTTCATCGTGGCCCCCGTTCGACGTCCGACCCTCATCGTCCGCTCGGAGCGCACGGGCGACACGAGCCGAAGGTCACGCTGTCGGCGGTCAGGGCTTCGTGCGCCGCTCGTTGGCACGCTCGTTGAGCGCGGCCAGCGTGGCGGCCTGCTCGATCCGGGCCGCGCGCGTCGCGGGGCGCTGCGCCTGGCGGATCCACCACAGGATGGCCTTGCGAGCGGAGGGCGGGAACGCCGTCCAGTGGACCTCGGCCGGGGGGTTCGCATTCAGGGCTGCCGCCAGGTCATCGGGGACCACGAGGTTCTCGACATCGTCGAGCACGGTCCAGGCGCCGTTCGCCCTGGCACGCTCGATGGCGGCCAGGCCGGCCGGCGCCATCAGTCCGGCCGCGATCAGCCGCTCCACCCGTGCTTTGTTGGTGCTCGCCCAGCCGCTCCGGGGCCTGCGGGGGGCGTAGTACAGCTTGCGCCGCTGCTCATCGACCGTGCCGGCGGTGCCATCCACCCAGCCGAAGCAGAGCGCCTCCTCGACGGCCGCCTCGTAGTCGAGGATCGAGCGGCCGGTCCCCTTCCGCCAGGTGACGAGCCAGGCACCGGTCGCCGTCGCGTGGTTTGCCTCGAGCCAGGCGCGCCACTCCGCGCGCGTCTCGCACTGGACCAGGGGGGCGTCATCGAGAGCGGACATGGCCCCGAGTGTAGGACCCGCTACTGCGTGACCTTCACCATGCCCGGAGCGATGGGCTCCGCGAAGGTTAGCCGCACGACCTGGGGGAGGCCCATGGCGTCGCACGGCATGCCGTTGTCCTCAGTCCGCACGCCCACCTCCAGCCCGGCACCGATCGCGGTGATATCGACCTGCGTCGTCGCGTCGCAGGCACCACCGGTCCACGCGACGTCGAGGGCGTTCGCCGTGCCAGGGGCCACGCTCACCGGCGCGAACAGGTCCGCATCGGCTGGGGTGAATTCAACGTTGATCACCCGGCCGCTCCGGTCGGTGATGGTGATCGTGTGCTCCGTGCCGGCCTGGTTCGTGGCGGTCATGTTCCAGGAGCGGGCCCCGACCTCCGCCATCAGACCGCACCCGGCAACCACGGCAGCCACGAGGTTGATGGCGATGGCGGTCATGGAGACGCGACGAAGGGTCGACGGTGACGGCACGGGCATGTCCTTCAAGCGGGCTGGACGGCTTGGTCATGACGCGATGCCCCGGCCCGGAGTTCCCGGCCGGCGCTGAACGAATCCATTGCACGCGGCGCCATAGTGGGTGACGCGATCCACGGGGACCGCGCACCATCGAGGGCCAGATGCGCCAGGAGCTCGTGGAACGCGCGATGCGCGGCGGCCGGGAGGCCTTCACCTCCATCGCCCGCGAGTCGGCCGACCGCTGCTATGCCCTGGCCTACCGGATCCTGGGCGATCCGCACCGGGCCGAGGACGCCGCCCAGCAGGCACTGCTCGCGGCGTGGCGGGACCTGCCGACGCTGCGTGACGCGTCGCGCTTCGACGCCTGGTTGCGCCTGCACGTCGTCAACGCCTGCTAACGGAGGCGCGCGGTGAGCGCCGCTGGGCCGCGAAGGTCCGCCTGATCTCCTCCGACACCTGTCCACATCCGGCCCGGCGCTCGGCATCGCAACCCGGGACGACCTCGAGCACGCCTTCCGCAAGCTGACACCGGAGCAGCGCGCGGTCGTCGTGCTGCACCACCACCTCGGGTACCCGCTCACGGAGATCGCCGTGACCCTGGGCATTCCAGAAGGGACCGCGCGGTCCCGCCTCCACATCGCGGTCCGTCAGCTGCGGGCCGCGCTGAACGACGAAGGACGATTCGCGACGTCCCAGGATGGACCGTCATGAGCCGCCAACCCGATCCCGGCTTCGACCCCGGTATCGCCGACTGGCTCGAGGCCGATCCCGACCACGCCCCGCCGGACGTCATGCGAACGGTGGAGAGTGCCATCCCCTCGATCCCACAGCGGGGGTCCTGCGCCTTCCATGGAGGACCCTGCCCGTGAACAAGCTCGTCCCCATCGGGGCCACCGTCGCGCTGCTCGCCGGCCGCCGTCGAGCCCAGCGCGTCAACCGATGTGACCGTCATCGGTTACACGGCCAGCCGTGACCAGATCTGCTCGGCCGCCGGCGTCAAGGCGACCCCGGTGAAGGCTCGCCTGGCCCCGCTCTATGAGCCTGCCGCCGCCGATGCCGAGAAGGCCGACGCGATCGCGGCCCTGCGCGAGTACCTCGCCCTCGGAACCATCTTCACGGACGAGCTCGCCGCGCTCGACGTGCCTCCCGACATGCTGGCGGAACACGCGGCAAACGTCGCGAACTTCCGGGACATCCTCATTGTCATCGGGGAGTCGCTCGCGCTCCACGACGCGGGCAAGACCGGGGACGCGCTGGCCGTGGACCTGGCCACGAACGGCATCGCTGCCCAGATCAATGCCTTCGAGGGCCGGCTCGGGCTCACGCCCTGACCCTGACGCGGCTCGGCGCAACCACACGGGAACGTCGCGGGTTCCCCATGATGTGCCCGTGTCCTTGCCTGCCCTGCCCGTCCTCACCGATGCCGACCTGCCCGCCGTCGTCGCGATCCTCGCGGCGCGTGACCCGGGCCTCGCCACCATCGCCGAACGCTTCGGCACCCCGCCGCTCTGGGCACGCGAGCCCGGCTTCCCAACGCTCGTCCACCTGATCCTGGAGCAGCAGGTGTCGCTGGCGTCGGCGCTGGCCGCCTTCGATCGCCTGGTGGCCGCAACCGACCCGCTGACCCCGGAGGCGCTCCTCAGGCTCGACGACGCCGAACTCCTGGCCATCGGGTTCAGCCGGCAGAAGGCCAGGTACGCGAGGGCCCTCGCCGTCGCCGTCCGGGACGACGAGTTGGACCTGCCGGCCCTCGCCGCAGCCGATGACGCCGAGGTCGACCGCCGGCTTATGGCGCTGCCCGGGATCGGGCCCTGGACCGCGACCATCTACCGGCTGATGGTGCTGCTCCGCCCGGACGCGTGGCCGATCCACGACATCGCGCTGGCCCAGGCGATCGTCGAAGTGCGTGGACTGCCGGGCCGGCCGAACCCTGACGCGATGCTGGCGATCGCCGAGGCCTGGCGCCCCTGGCGGGCCGTGGCCGCCCGACTGCTGTGGCATCACTACCTGTCCGTCCGCGCCGAGGTCCGCGCGGCGCGGGAGAGACCTGGCCCCGGGGGTTGAGCCCGGATGCCCGGTGGCGCTGTCGGACCGCTACTCGACCGCCAGGAGCAGGCGTTCGCGCGACTGGGTCGCGGGCGACAGCTGTCGTCCGCGGAGGCTGAGCCGGACACGCCAAGAGCTGTGCATCAACTCCGCCGCTCGGACCCGTCCCGTTCGGGCGCCCGGGCGTGGAGCCTGACTAACCGCCGATGACCGAGAGCCAGGGGTCGAGCAGTACCGCCCGGTCAGCCTCGGACAGGTCGTCCGCATACATCAGGGCGGCAGCGGCGTCGAGGACCGTCGGCGCTGCAGCCTTGCGAACGTCGGCAAGCAGGAGATCCGCGAGACCGCTGCCGGCCTCGTCACCCACGATCGCACCGAGTCTCGTCGCCCATGCCGCGACCTCGTGGCGCAAGCGATCCAGGCCGCGACCACCGTCCTGCGACACCGCCGCATTCTCGATTGCCCGCCAGGCGGCATAGCGAGCGGCCTGGTTCCTCTTCTGAGCGCCAGCGAGCGCGAGGAGTTCGCCACGGTCGAGATACGGCAGTTCCGCGAGCAGGTCCGCCACCTCGTCCATTCGAGTCTCGGTCATGTCGCTACCCCAGCACCGCTCGGCCACGCAGGTTCTCCACCCGATCCTTGCTGGGAGCCACCGTCCAGTCAAGGGCTGAACAGGGCGACGTCCTGCATCGCGGCGCTGGTCATTCACGATCATGAGTCGCGCCTGGTTCGGGCGGGGCATCAGCGAGCGTGACCCACGGCCTGGATGTGCCGTTTCGAGCCCGAGCCACGCTGAGGGAGCGCCGTCCTGAACCCCCGACGCATCAGGCGCCAAGTGCCACGCACGACCTGAACCGGGCGCGCATCAGCAGGCCCCTCGGCGCGGCGCCGCGCGGTGCTCGCGAGGTACCGGGCACGACGCCACCAGGCCCCGCGCTAGGAGCCCTTCTTCGACCCCGTTGCCCGCCGCTCGCGGTCCTTCACGATCCGCTCGGCCGCGAACTTGCCGGGCGCTCCGGTCACGCAACCGCCCGGGTGCGTCCCGGAACCGCACTGGTAGTAGCCCGCGATCGGCGTGCGGTAGTCCGCCCAGCCCGGCGCCGGCCGGAAGCTGAACATCTGGGGGGCGAGCAGCTCGCCGTGGAAGATGTTCCCCTCGCTGAGACCCGCCACCTGCTCGATGTCCAGCGGGGTGACCACCTCGCGCTGCAGGACCAGGTCGCCGAACCCGGGGAAGAACGATTCGAGGGTCCGCTGGACGGTGTCGCCCAGGTTCTTGCGCTCGGCCTCCCAGTCGCTCTCGCGCAGCTGGTAAGGCACCCACTGGACAAAGCACGACATGACGTGCTTGCCGGGGGGCGCCATGTCAGGGTCGATCGTGCTCTGGATGGCGCAGTCGAGGTACGGCCGGCTGCTGTACCAGCCGTACTTGGCCTCGTCGTAAGCACGCTCGAGGTAGTCCAGGGAAGGCGCCACGTTGGTGAAGCCGCGGTAGTGGTCCTCTCGGTCGGACAGCGCCGGGTACACCGGCAGCCCGTCCAGCGCGAAGTTGACCTTGGCCGACGTGCCCTGGAAGCGGTAGCGCCGGATCGCGTCCACGAGGTCCGACGGGAGCTCCCGCGGATCCACGAGCTCCATGAACGTGCGCCGCGGGTCGAGCGCCGACACCACCACTGGCGCGTGGTACTCGGTGCCGTCCTCGAGGGCAACGCCGGTCGCCCGGCCATCCTTCGTGATCACGGTCGAGACCGGGGACTCGAGCCGGATCTCCGCCCCCAGCGAGCTGGCGGCCCGGGCGAGCACCCGCGTGAACCCGCCGTTGCCGCCCTTGTGGAACGACCAGGCGCCCATCACCCCGTCGTGCTCACCGAGCAGGTGGTAGAGCAGCACCAGGCCCGACCCTTGCGAGCGCGGCCCCACCTTGGTACCGATGATCGAGGAGCTGGCGAGGTACCCCTTGATGATGTCGGACTCGAAGTAGTCGTCGAGGAAGTCGGCGGCCGAACCCGTCAGCAGCCTGACCGAGTTGTGCAGGACGTCCTTGGGCAGCGCCTTGAACCGGGCACCGAGCCCAGCCAGGGCGATCAGCTCCTCAGGGTCATCGCTGAACAGGTTGGGCGGTGGCGCGTCCATCAGCGGCTTGAACGCCTGGAGGACCTTGCCCAGGTCCGTGTCGAAGCGGTCGTAGGCGTCGGCATCGTGCCGGGAGTGACGGGCGATCTCCTGCTGGTTGGCGCCGTGGTCCTGGCCCAGCAGCAGGTAGTCGCCGTTCTCCATGGGCGCGAAGGTGGACGGCATCAGCAGGGGCATGAACCCGTGACGGACGAGGTCCAGGTCCTGGACGACGTCCGGGCGGAGCAGGGACAGCGCATAGCTGAACGTGGTGAAGGAGAAGCCAGGACGCAGCTCCTCGGTGATGGCCGCGCCACCGACGAGCGGCCTGCGCTCGAGGAGGAGCGTCCGCAGGCCGGCCTTCGCGAGGTAGGCTGCGTTGACGAGCCCGTTGTGGCCAGCGCCCACGACGATGGCGTCCCAGGTGCGATCGGTGCGAGGGCTTCGGTCGGTGCGATCGGTCTTCGACATGGTCAGGCCGTCTTCCGCTGCGGGTTGTAGTGGGGAAGGCGCGCGGTCTGCGCGGCGACGTGCACGTAGCGGTGGTTGATCGGGATCTCCAGGTTGACCCTCGAGCCCGGCGCCGCCGAGGCAGCGGGCACGCGGGCGATACCGATGTGGCGCTGGAGGACCGGCGAGTACATGAAGCTGGTCGCGAACCCCACCTGCGTCCCGTCGTCGTCGTACAGGAACATCTCCTCCTGCACCGGCGTGTGGTCCATCGGGGGGATGAGCCCTGCATCCTCGTGGAGGCGGTTCCAGTCGCGGTAGTCCACCACGATCCCGGTAGTGCGGAAGCGCGATGTCCTGCCGGCAACCTCGCGGCGGATGGCATCACGACCGATGAACCGGCGGTCGGCCGCATCGACGCCCCGCAGCATCCAGCCCAGGCCCATCTCGTGCGGCGTCGCCCGGTCGGCGTCCGTCCAGGCGAAGCGGCTCGACGCGAAGTCCACGTCCAGGAGCAGGAGCCCCGCCTCGATCCGGGTCATGTACAGCGCCTGCAACCCGAAGGGCATCACGCCGTACCCGCGCGTGGCCGACCAGACCGCGTCCCAGACGGGGAGGGCATCCCCGGGACGGCACCACACCTCGTACCCCAGGTCACCCGTGTAGCCGGTGCGCGACACGTGGACCCGGCGGCCGTCGATGCGGGCCTTGCGGTGCTCGAAGTAGGCGAGCTTCCCGATGCCCTTGTCCAGGCCCTCGAGGAGCAGCCGTGCCCGCGGACCCTGGAGGGACAGGACGGCCCACTCGTCGGAGACATCCTCGATGACGACGTCGTCGCGCGGCCCGACGAGGTCCGCGAAGTAAGCCAGATTGGGCTCCGCGGCGGTCAGGAGAAACTCGTCCTCCGCGTGGCGGAGCAGGACGCCGTCCTCCACCAGGAATCCCCGGTCGTCACACCAGATCGTGTACTGGGCCTCGCCCGGCCTGAGGGTCCGGGGGTCGCGGGCGAGAACCCCGGCCAGGAACCGCTCGGCACCAGAACCGGTGAACCGGTACTTGAACAACGGTGACGTGTCGAAGATGCCGGCGGCGTTGCGCACGGCGACGTACTCGAACTTCTCGCTGAGCTGGTACTTCTCCGCGGCCAGGCGGCCGGACCAGTGGCTCCACAGGCCCGTCTCGTTGAGCGCCGAGGTGCGCTCATGGAAGGGTGTCGTACGGATCATCGGGACGCGCTCCTACCTCCCTGGGTCCGGGCACGGTAGCGCGTCGAGGCCCCCGGCGGCTGCGGGTGTTGCCGCAGGCGGATCAGGCGGTCGCGAGCTCCTCGCCGGGTGGCTCGCTCGAGATGCCCCAGCCGCCGAAGATCGCGGTGCCCTCGAGGCGCAGCGTGGGCGCCCCCTCGGCGCGATTGCCGTCCGGGCGGCTGTCGCCGGCGCCGCCGATCCCGATCAGCCTCGTCTCGACGCGCCAGTCCTCCGGGACGATCAGGCTGCCGCCGCCGAACAGTGCGTTCGCGTGGAGGGTCGCGCCGGCCGGATCAAGCGTCGCCCCGCGCAGGTCGACGGTCCCGCCGCCGAACCAGGTCGTCACGCTGCCACCCCGGAAGCTCGAGGCCGTGCTGGCGAACTCGAGCGGCGCGAACGTGGCGACGAGGTCGACCTCGTCCGCCGCGGGATCCTGGTCGACGGCCGCCCGGCCCTTGAGCTTGGCGTAGACGACCGCCCCCATGACGAACAGGAACCAGCCGAACAGGAGGAAGGCGACGACACGGGCAAGACGACCGAGCATGCGTGGGTACCCCAAGGCAGTGGCGGCTCCATGTGCCGCCTGTTGGCCGTAGCATCGCCGCTCGCCGCGTCGCGGTAAAGGGCCGGGCGGCCTCGCGCTCCTTGCCGGGCGGCCTCGCGCCTGGTGCCCTGCCCGCCCGTGGCCTTCCGGCCCGGTGGCCTTCCCGCCCGTCGGCCCTCCCGGCAAGGCGCTCGATTCGCCACAACCGGCTCGTGCCGGTATCGTTGCGCCCTCAACCTCGTGTTCGATGGGCGCCCCCGGTCGGCGTCCCGGTCCTCACTCGACCGCCTGATCCCGACCCACCACCCGCCCTGACCGGAGCCCGCCACGCGGGACATGGGCCCGTCAGGAGCGTTCCTTCCGTGTCATTCGATGGTCTCGGGCTGTCGCCCGAGCTTCTCCGCGCCGTAGCCGACCAGGGCTACGAGACGCCCACCCCCGTCCAGCTGGCGGCGATCCCGCTCGTGCTGGAGGGCCGGGACCTTCTTGCCGGTGCCCAGACCGGCACCGGCAAGACGGCCGCGTTCGTGCTGCCGATCATCCACCGCCTCCACGAGACCCGCCGCGACGGCACGGGCCGCCACCACGTCCGCGTGCTGGTCGTGGTGCCCACCCGTGAGCTCGCCATCCAGGTCGAGGAGTCCGTCCGCACCTACGGCGCCCACCGCCCGGTCCGCTCCGCCACCGTCTACGGCGGCGTGGGCTTCGGACCGCAGCTGACCAGGCTGCGGGCGGGCCCGGAGATCGTGGTCGCGACTCCCGGCCGCCTCCTGGATCACATCTCTCAACGCACGATCGACCTCTCGCACGTCGAGGTCCTCGTGCTCGACGAGGCCGACCGGATGCTCGACATGGGCTTCATCCGCGACATCCGGAAGATCCTTGCCCTCCTGCCCGCCAAGCGCCAGAACCTGCTGTTCTCGGCCACCTTCTCCGACGACATCCGTGATCTCGCCGGCGGCCTGCTGACCAACCCCGCCCACGTCCAGGTCACGCCGCGCAACAGCACCACGGAGCTCATCGACCAGCTCGTCATCCCGGTCGATCGCGAGCGCAAGCGCGACCTCCTGCGGGAGCTCGTGGCCCTGGGGCGTGTCCGCCAGGCCCTCGTGTTCACGCGGACCAAGCACGGCGCCAACCGCCTCGCCGAGCAGCTGCGCAAGGACGGCATCGAGGCGGCGGCGATCCACGGCAACCGCAGCCAGTCGCAGCGCGTGAAGGCGCTCGACGACTTCAAGGCGGGTCGGGCCGCGATCCTGGTCGCCACGGACATCGCCGCCCGCGGGCTGGACATCGAGCAGCTGCCGCACGTCATCAACTTCGAGCTGCCGATGGTCCCCGAGGACTACGTCCACCGCATCGGCCGAACCGGGCGCGCCGGCATCGACGGCCAGGCGATCTCGCTGGTGTGTGTCGACGAGACGCCGCTGCTGCGCGCGATCCAGGGCCTGCTCAAGCGGGTGATCCCGTCCGAGGTCATCGCCGGCTTCGAGCCCGATCGCAGCATCCGGCCCGAGGTCATCCGGCTGCGATCCACGCCGGCCGAGCGGCGCCAGTTCGCGCTCGAGCGGGCAGAGCGTGCACCGCAGAGCCGTGGAGGTTCCCCCCAGGCGCGCGGTGGAGCAACCCACGGGCGCCCCGGCACGCCAGCCAGGCACGCAGGTGCGGCTCGCGAGGAGACGGCGGCAACCTCGGCACGCGGCCAGGGGCCGGCTCACATCCACACACCCGGCCGCCCGACTGCGGGCGAGCGTGCAGGCCATCGGGGCCAGGCGGCCGCGAGGGGCAACTCCGGACGAGGCGGCCGGAACGGCGGCCGGGCGGCACAGGCACCGGGAACCGGCATCGGCAACGGTGGCGCGTGGGCCGGCGCACCGCACCGGAACCAGCCGGGCGGGGGCCAGCGGCCGCGTCCCGGGGGGCACCAGGATCGCGGAGATCGCCGCGACGGCCGGCCGCACGCACCTTCTGGTGCGGGGACCCATCGGGGAGCGGGCGGATCACGACCCGCCGCGACCGATCAGTTCCGCGTGCTGCCGGGCGAGCGCCTCCGGCGGCTCGGCCCCGAGGGCTGAGCACGGACCTCGGTTGGCGCAGTCCAACTGGCGGGCCTAGCCGCCGACGGGGCCGGCCTCCGCGATCGCGGGCGGGGCCCCGATCGACGCTCCCTCGCCCTTCAGCCAGGCGCGCAGGCTGGCCCGCCAGATGGCCCGCTCGTGGTAGCTGCCGCCCGCCTGGAGACCATCGAGCCCGCCTGTCCGCACCAGCGTCTCCAGGATGGGCGCCAGCTGCGAGCCGTAGACGTGCATGCATGGCTCGGGTCGGACGCCCGGCCACGAGTAGCAGGAAACGGCGGTCCGTCGCTGCTCCGTGGGGACCGCGGGGGGCAGGCGGTCCCACGCCGGATCGTCGGGCGAGAACTCCCACTGGTCCAGGTCACCCTGCGGGATGCCCTCGATCCCGCGCACGGTCACCGGGTCGTTGTCCAGGAGATACGGGTCCACGACCAGGTCGCAGATGACGGAGTGCGCCGGCATCAGGCCGATCCAGCTGTTCGGGATCAGGGGAACCGAGGCGTCGCGCCGCTGGGTCGCATCGACCAGGATGTCGGTCAGGGTCAGGCGGCCCCGCAGGTAGTCCGGGTCGCGGGTGAGGTTGCGCCCCACGGTGGCGACCTCCACCCCGGCCAGCCCACTGCGCATGAACGCCTCGTTGCGCGCGTCGTCGCCGTACTTGGTCGCGAAGTCCACGGCGTGCTTGCCGACCGTGCCCGTCCCCATGATGGTCACGCGTACTGGAGGACGGCCGCGGACGGTCATTGCCGGCCAGTACCGCTCCAGGGCCTGGAAGGCCGAGCCGATCCCGTTCCAGGCGACGCTGCGCAGGTTCTCGATCAGCCGCCTGCCATCGTCGTCCACGATGGTGTCGAGGCTGATGGCGTCGATCCCAAGGTCCGCCAGGGTCTGCACGCGGGCCGGCCGGGTCGGGAAGTGGAGCATCGAGATCAGGATCGCGCCGCGACGCATCCGCTCGTAGTGACCCTCGGGTGCCCGCAGGGCCACGACGATGTCCTGCTGGTACGCAGTGTCCTCGTCGGTCACATGGACGTGCGGCGAGATCGACGTGTAGTCGGTGTCGTCATAGCCCATGCCGGATCCGATCCCGGACTCGACGAAGACGTCGACGCCGAGCCCCACGAGGAGCCCGACAAGGGGCGGCAGGAAGTCTCGCCGCTCCCCGGGCTCCTTGTGCATCCGGGGAAAGCCGACCGTGATCCGGCCTGACGCATCTGCCATGGCAACGCTCCGCTACAGGTGGGCTCCACCCTAAGGTGCGACGACCCCGCACCGACGCGGCCGAGCGGCCCGTAGGACCGGCCCAACGGTCCTCACCTCCAAGGATGCCACCCGCCGGGCACGGCGCGCCGCCCCTGTCGGTGACGCACGGTCGCAGGTGCCCGTAGACTTCAATCATGCCGTTGTACCGCCTCGCGGATCCGCCTCCCGTCCTCCACGAGCCGATCGTGGTCGCGGCGTTCGACGGCTGGGTGGATGCCGGGTCGGCCGCCACCGCCGTGATGGCGGTTCTCGGCGCGGATGCGCCGGTCGTGGCCCGGTTTGACCCGGACGAGCTGTTCGACTACCGCGCCCGCCGGCCGACGGTCGAGATCCGTGACGGCCGGCTCGCCTCCCTGGAGTGGCCGGAGCTCACCCTTCGCGCGTCCCGCTTCGGCGGCCGGGACATCCTGATCTTCACCGGAGCCGAGCCAGACGATCGCTGGCGGCGCCTGGCGGGTGACACGGTCGAGCTCCTCGCCCGCCTGGACGTGCGCGAGTGGGTCAGCCTGGGAGCCATCCCCGCCGCCGTCGCGCACACCCGGTCCGTGCCGATCCTCGGGACGGCATCCCGGCCCGGCCTGCTGCGCGGCGGGGTGAGCGCCGGCCCGACCGGGCTGCTCAAGGTGCCGTCGGCCGTGCTGTCGATGCTCGAGATGGCCGTGGCCGAGGCCGGCGTGCCTGCCGTCGGCTACTTCGCCCAGATCCCCCACTACGTGACCGGGCCGTACGCCCTCGCGGCCCTGGAGCTCGTGAAGATCCTCGAGCAGCATCTCGACCTGTCGCTGCCCCGCGGCGATCTCGTCGAAGAGAGCCGCCAGCTGCGCCTCCGCCTTGACGCGGCGACGGCCGCCGATGAATCCACCCGTGCCTACGTGGAGCGGCTGGAGTCGATGGCGGACGAGTCACGCCAGCCGGCCGGCGACGACCTGATCGCGGACATCGAGCGGTTCCTGCGGGATCGGGGCGGGGAAGACTCCTGACACATGGCCGGGTGATCAGCCTGGTGTCGGCGCGGGTCAGGTCGCCGTCTGGCGGTGCAACGGGCGCACGACGGAACGGTTAAACCGCCCAGCGACACAGGTGTCGCGCGACCTGGGCCAGCTGCGCAACGAATGCGCCGCCGGGCGGGAAGGCTGGCGCACGATGCGCCGGTTGGTTCGCCCGGCGGGAAGCCGGCCCGCGGCCCGCCGACGATCGGATGCGGCGGAGCCGGACACGGGTTCGGCGGAGCCTAGTAGCGCTCCCGGCGGACCATGACCTTCTGGCCGCGGATCGTAGCCGCGCGGAGCGTGCGGATCACGTGCTCCGCGGCGTCCTCCGGCACGTCGACCAGGGAGAACCCATCGGCGATCTGGATCGCCCCGATATCGCCACCCCGCAGGCCCGCCTCGTTCGTGATGGCACCCACGAGATCACCAGGGCGCATGCCCGCCGACCGTCCCGCTCCGACGAACAGCCGGGTGATGCCTCCGCCACCCGAGCCGACGTTCGGCGCCCGGAGGACGGGCCGACCCTCCGGGTCGTGCCAGCCGGAGAGGCGGAAGCCGCGGCGGGGCCCGCCGGCCTGGCCCGGGCCACCCTGGCCTGGCCGGGGTGGGTACGGGCGACCGGGTCCGGGCCGCTGCTGGCTCTGCGAAGGCTGGCCCTGACCCTGCACGGCGCCGAACGGGGGCGGCGCCCCGACGCCCGGGCCCGGGCGGAATCGCGGGTCCCGGTCCGGCTGTGCGTATGGCTGCCGGAACGGAGGCGCATCGTGCGGACCGCGTGGCCCCGGCCGGTCCTGGCCGTACCCCCGGTCCTGGCCGTACCCCCGGTCCTGGTTGAAGGGAC
The DNA here is from genome assembly GCA_963788375.1 of uncultured Chloroflexia bacterium. GTDB lineage: Bacteria > Chloroflexota > Limnocylindria > Limnocylindrales > CSP1-4 > CAIXZV01. Next base: position 947,734 of record CAWBGT010000027.1, on the reverse strand, counting down.
GCTTTCCCGAGCCCCGCTGCCCGGGGCGGTCGAACGTCGGCAGCGAGGCCGGCGCGAGCTCCGCGGTGTCCTCCGCGCCACGCGCCTCGGCGTCGGCCTGGCTGATGGCGGCGAGCGCGATGTCCACGAGGTCGAACTCTCCGGACAGCGGTTCCACCACGGCGCGATAGCGGTCGAAGTCGCCTGCGACCAGCGCCTCGCGGAGCTGGGCACGCAGGAGATCCATGCGGTGCTCGCGGACGTCCGAGATGGTCGGCAGACCGGCGATCTCCAGGGGCTGGCCGACCGCGCGCTCGATATCGCGCAACAGCCGGTGCTCGCGCGGCTCGACGAGCGTGATCGCCACGCCCTCGCGTCCGGCACGCCCCGTCCGGCCGATCCGGTGCACGTAGACGTCGGTGGAGGATGGGACGTCGTAGTTCACGACATGGCTGATATGGCCGATATCCAGGCCCCGGGCGGCGACGTCGGTGGCGACGAGCACGTCCAGGGCACCGTCCCGGAAGCGGCCCATGATCCGGTCCCGCTGCTCCTGCGAGAGACCGCCGTGGAGCGCGGCGGCGTCCCTGCCCCGGCCCGACAGCGCCTCGGCGAGGTCGTCGACCTCTCCCCGGGTCCGGGCGAACACGAGCGTTGCTGCGCCGTCCTCCAGGTCCAGGATCCGGCCCAGCGCCGCGAGCTTGTCGGAGCGTCGGACGACATAGGCGACCTGGCGGACGCGCGCATCCTCGCCCTTCGCCTGGGGCGTCTCGTGGACACGGACGCGGACGGGGTCGACGAGATGGCGCCCGGCCAGGCGGGCGATCTGCCCGGCGATCGTGGCCGAGAACAGCGCCGTCTGTCGTTCCTTCTTGAGCGCGCCGAGGATGCGGTCGAGGTCGTCCGCGAAGCCCATGTCGAGCATCTCGTCGGCCTCGTCGAGCACGACTGTCTCCACCTCGTCGAAGCGGAGCGTGCCGCGATCGAGGTGATCCACGGCCCGGCCGGGGGTGGCCACGACAACGTCGACGCCACGGGCCAGCCGGGCGAGCTGCGTCGTGATCGGCTGGCCCCCGTAGACCGGGACGACGCGCACCCCCAGGTCCTTGCCGTACCGGTGGATCGCCTCGGCAACCTGCATCGCCAGCTCCCGCGTGGGCGCGAGCACAAGCGAGGAGGGCCGGCTGCCCCGACCGTCGCGGGGAACGCCGCGGCCGTCGACCGGGAGGCCGGCGGCGCGGGCCTCGTCCATGCGCCGAGCGAGGTGCTGCAGGATGGGCAGGGCGAAGGCTGCCGTCTTGCCCGTGCCGGTGGGTGCCTCGGCCAGCAGGTCCCGGCCCTCGAGCAGCGGCGGGATGGCGGCGATCTGGACGGGCGTCGGCTCCTCGTAACCGAGCGCGGCGAGCGTGCTCAGGAGGCGCGGATCGAGGGCGAGGGAGGCGAAGCCGGAGGTGTCCGGATCGGGGGAACCGGCGTCGGTTGGGGTCGTGGCGTGGTCCACGGGCTCATCAGGGTCCGCGTCAGATGCGAGGGCGGGTAGATCGGGAGCCTCGGCGGACTCCGGGTTCTCATTGTTCACCCGCAAAGGGTAGCCCCGATCCGCAATCCGTCCCGTTGATGAGTCCCGCTCCGGGTGGGCCTGCGCACGCTCGCGGGTCGACCGGCTCGCCCGTGGGCGGGCGTCCGGCATCGCCGTGGTGCGGGGCACGACGCTGGCGGTATCACGCTCGTGCGATCAGGGGACGAACGTCGTGCTGCCGCCCGCACGACGGCCCTGTCGGGGATCGCCTCGCGACCCGAGAATCCCCGCTGCCGGCAGGAAGGACGGGCCACGGGCAGCGTGCCGATCAGGGCTGCCGCGGTGACCGAAGCCGGCGGGAGGCGGACACGTGGTCATGCGTGAACGGCGGCGACGCGGAGACTCGGGAGCCCTCCTCGTCGGGGTGATCCTGCTCCTGGTTGGGGGCTACTACCTGCTCCAGCAGACCTTCGGCCTGGATCTGCCTGACCTCGATTGGGACCGGCTGTGGCCGGTAATCCTCATCGGGATCGGCGGCTTGGTGCTGTTCGGGGCGTGGCGGCGCAGAGGCGCAGACCAGGACCGCTAGCGCGTCTCGGTCACCTTCCGGAGACCGCGCGGCCGCTCCGGATCCAGGCCCCTCGCCACCGCGAGGTGCATGGCGTGGAGCTGCGCCGGGACGATCGCGGCGATCGGGCTCAGCCACTCCGCGAGGCCGGACGGCACCGGGAGAGCCCAGCGCCCCACAGCCTGCGCCTCCGCATCGTCGGAGAGCACCATCACGTCGGCCCCGACCTCGATGGCCAGCGCGCGCACAGGGTCCAGCAGCGCGTCACGGGCAGGACCCGCGACGATGCTGGCGAACACCGCCGATCCCGGCGCGAGCAGCGCGACGGGCCCGTGCGCGAAGTCCGCGGCCGAGTACGGGTCTGCCCACAGCTGGGCGACCTCCTTGAGCTTGAGGCTCCACTCGCGTGCCGTGGCGTAGCCGAACCCGCGTCCCAGGACCACGGCCCGGTCGAGCCCTGCCTGGTCGGCGGCGATGCGCCGCGCCTCCGGCTCCGAGCCCAGGGCACGCCCCAACGCATCTGGCACTGTCGCCAGGTCGCCGCGAGCGCCAGAGCCTGCGAGGTCAAGTGCGGCCGACAGCAGCGCCACGGCGAGCAACTCGGCTGTGTAGGTCTTGGTGGCCGCAACGGAGCGCTCCTCCCCGGCCGCGAGGTCCAGGCAGTGCTCCGCAGCGGAGGCGAGTGGCGAGGCGGGTTCGTTGGTGATCGCCAGGGTCAGGGCGCCCTGGGACCGCGCAGCTGCCACGACACCCACCACGTCGGGGCTGCGGCCCGACTGGCTGAGACCGATCACCAGCGCGTTTCCGTAGCGCGGCGAGGCGCCGTAGAGCGTGACCAGGGACGGTGCGGCAAGCGCGACCGGGATCCCGTTGCGCGCCCCGAGGACGTATTGGGCGTAGACGGCGGCGTGATCCGAGGTGCCGCGCGCGGCGATGACCACCAGCGCGATGCCACGTCGGCGGACTTCTGCCGCGACGGCCTGGGCAATCGGGTCACCGGTCACGAGGAGGCGGGCGGCCACCTCCGGCTGCTCGAGGATCTCGGCGCGGAGCCGCCCGCCGGCAGGCGCGAGGTGGTCGGAATTCGTCATGAGGCCATTGTCGCCCGGCTGCACCCTGCGCGGGCTTTCCGCTGGGTGGCATTGCGCGGGATACTGGTCTCGATGCGACGAGTCGAGGCGGACGGGCTGGTTGGCGCGTCACGCGATGAGGTCTGGGAGCTCTACGACGACATTTCCGGTACCCCGCGGTGGGTGCCGCGGGTGCGCGAGATCCTGTATGTCTCGGGTCCCGCACGCGTGGGCACGGTCTACCGCGAGCGCACCCGGACGCTGGCCCTCAGCAGCACGGCGCAGTGGGAGATCGTGGAGCACCGGCGGCCGACTCGCCAGGTGCACGTCAGCCCTGGTGCCGCCCTGGAGCGCCGGCGGGTGATCACGTTCGAGGCCCGCGGATCCGGCACCTGGGTGCACCAGGCGGTCGAGCTTCGATCGAGCCTGTGGGGACCGCTCGCGTGGGTGCACGAGCAGGTGGCCGCCGTCCCGGCGGGCGCGAGCGTGCGATCGGTGGTAGCGGCGGCAAAGCGCGCCTTCGAAGGCTACCCGCGGCGCTGACCCACCGCCGCGGGAACGGTTGCCGGCCGCCCTGGATCCGGAGATCCCGTGTTCGGCCCGGAACAGCGGAACGGACCGCCGGTGAGGACAGATTCGGGGCTCCGCCGCCGCCCGGCATCCCGCCGGAGGAACGACGCGCCGCCCCGTGTGGTCCGAATGTTGGCGGTCCGTTCGATGGCCAGACCGTACGTCTGTGGACCGCTTCGGGGGAACCGTCCAAGAGTCACGGGTCGGGCGGACGAACGTCGGGGGTACCCACCGGCTCACCGGACCGCACCGGACCCCATCACGGCGACGAGCGATGTCAGGTTCGCGCTCGCATGCCGGACAGCCGTGGCCGGCGGGATGACTGACGCCGGAACCCGGTGCGATGGCGACCCGGATCGGCGACCGGGGATACGCTGGGGCTCGATGGCCACCACGCAGCCTGCACGCCACTTCGTCCTCGACGGCACCCGCAACGTCCGCGATGTCGGCGGCTACCCGGCAGCCGGAGGTCGCCAGACCCGCTGGCGCACCGTGCTGCGGTCCGACGAGCTGACCCGGATCCCGGACGACACGCGCGCTGCGCTGGAAGCCCTCGGCCTGCGCCAGGTGATCGACCTCCGCTGGCCCGAGGAGCTGGTGATCTCACCCAACGCGTTCCGCCACTCGGGCCGCGTCCGCTACACGAGCATCCCGCTGCTCGCCGACGACCCCACCCCACACGCCGGGCTGGCCGGGATGTACCGCCACGTGCTCGATGCCCGCGGCACCCAGCTGGCGGACGTGGTCCGGGCGATGCTGGCCGCGGAGGGCCTCCCGGCCGTCATCGGGTGCGCGGCCGGCAAGGACCGGACGGGCGTGACCATCGCCCTGCTGCTCGACCTCGTGGGCGTGCCGCGGCCGATCATCGTGGAGGACTACGCGGTCTCCGCTCACTACTTCGCGTCGCCGGTGGCGCACATCGAGCTGGACGACTGGCGGAGCCGGAGCCTGGTTGTCGACAGCCCGCCGGAGTTCATGGAGAGCGCGCTCGCGCACCTCGATGAGCGCCACGGTGGGGCACGCCGCCTGCTGGCCCGACACGGGATCAGCGAGGCGGAGCTGGACCGCCTCGTCGAGCTCCTGACGGAGCCTGGGCCCACCTGAGCAAGGCGCGACCGGCGCCGCGGAACGCGCAATCGCGACGAGGGCCAGTAGGATGGTGCGATGGGCCGCGTCACCGCCTCCATCGACCTCCCGTATCCCGCCGATCGTGTCTTCAGGGTCGCGACGCGGGTCCACGACATGCACCGCTGGCTCCCGGAGGTCGTGGGCGCGGAGCTCCTCGACCCGAGCCTCGCCGTCGGGAGCCGGATCCTGCTGCGGATGGGCCCCGCGACCGGGGGCGCGGAGATCACGGGCACGATCGAAACCCTGCGGGCGCCCCACCTGCTGGAGATCTCGGGCAGCGGCGGCCCGCTGGGCGTCCGGGTCCGCACCATCCTGGATGCCGTCGGCGCCGATGCGACACGGGTGTCGCTGGAGCTGGAGATCAGCACCCCGCCGTTCCTCGGGTTCATCGCCAAGGAGGCGGAACGGCGGGTCAGCGCGGAGCTGCCGGCATCGCTGGAACGCTTCCGTGCCCTGATGGAGGCGGAACCGGCCTGACGGCGAGGCTGCCGCGTCGCAAGCCCCGGATCAGCCCGGGTAGCCGGCCACCGTCACCTCGATCAGGGGACTGTGCTCCATCATCACGTCGACGTCCTTGCGTCCCCAGTTGCGGGCGACGGCCTCGAGGAGCGGGCGCCGGTGGGCCGGGTCGGTCACCACGCGTGCCGTCCCCGTGACGTCTCCCGTCGCGACGGGTCCCTTGAGATGGAGCGTGACCGCCGGGTCAGCCTCGACGTTGTGAAGCCAGGCCCGGGTCCGACCCTGGACCGGCATGCCGCTGATGATCAGGCGGCCGTCGATGTTGTGGAGCGCGATCTCGATGCGGCGGGGTTGGCCGGACCGGCGACCCGTCGTGGTCAGGTCGATCACCCCACCCTGGTCGAGGGCGGTGCGAATGCTGGCGTTCAAGTCGGATCTCCTGGAGGTGGCATCGGGCTATCGCTTGATAGTTGTGCGTGCAACTATATGCCTTCAGGGGACCAGCCGCAACCGGTGGACAGGTCGGAAGGAGCCCGGCCGGGACCGGAGGCCTACACTCCGCGTGATGCTGCGAACCGTCATCGCAACGCGCTATGTGACGCCCCTGCGCGAGGGCGGGTCCGTGCCCGCCCTGGTGGAGGCGGACGACGACGGCCTGTACGTGGTGAAGCTCCTCGGCGCCGGGCACGGCCGCAAGGCGCTCGTCGCTGAGCTGATCGCGGGCGAGCTGGCCCGCCACATCGGCCTCCCGGTCCCGGACCAGGTGCTGGTCGAGCTCGACGCCACCCTCGCGAAGGCCGAGCCTGACGGCGAGATCCAGGAGCTGCTCGACCGGTCTGCCGGGACGAACATCGGTCTCGACTTCCTGCCCGGTGCGCTGGCCTTCGCACCGGCGATCGGCCCGGCGCCAGAGCCGGATCTGGCCGCGGGCGTCGTCTGGCTGGACGCGTTCACGACAAACGTTGATCGCACCGCGCGCAACCCCAACCTCATCGTGTGGCACCGTCGCCTGCATCTCATCGACCATGGATCGGCGCTGTACATCCACCACAGCTGGAAGGATCCCGAGGAGCACGCACGACGGCCGTTCCCCCAGGTCCGCGACCACGTGCTGCTGCCGTTCGCCGGATCGATCTCGGACGCGGACCGGCGCCTGGCGCCGCTCGTGGACCGGGACGTCCTGGAGTCGCTGGCGGCCGCGATCCCCGACGACTGGCTCCAGCCCGAGGACGGGCTCCCGGACCCCGCGGCGCATCGCCGTGCCTACGTCGACTACCTCGGGACCCGCCTTGAGGCCCGGGGCGCATTCGTGGAGGAGGCCGATCGTGCCCGCCTCTCCTGAGACCCGCGGGCGCAGCCCGTTCGAGTACGCGCTCATCCAGGTCGTCCCGAGGGTCGAGCGCGGCGAGGGGTTCAACGCGGGCATCGTGCTCATGTGCCGTCCGCGCCGGTTCCTGGGGGCCCGCGTGGAGCTTGACGAGGCGCTCCTGGTGGCGATGGTCCACGACTGCGACCCCGAGATCGTCAGGGCGCATCTCGCCGCCATCGAGGGAATCGCAGCCGGCGATCCGGAGGCCGGTCCCATCGCCGCGCTCCCGGCCCCGGAGCGGTTCCACTGGCTGGTGTCGCCATCGTCCACGATCATCCAGCCGTCGGCGGTCCACACCGGGCTGACCGCTGATCCCGCGGCCACGCTGGATCACCTGTTCCGGACGCTCGTCCTTCGCTGAGGCATCGCGCCTGCGATCCGCGCCGCTGCGAGGAAGAGATCGGGCTGCGACACCGGCCCGATCGCCTCGCCTACAGCTCTCCCGACTCCATCAGCCGCTTGAGGCGCGCCAGCCCCCGACCCCACGCCAGGCCGTACATCATCGACACGATCGGGCCGGCCAGCCGCGCCGGACCCCGGAGCGTGATCTCGGAGGTGACCGTCACCCGCGTCCCGTCGCCTTCAGGCGCGAAATCGAGCTGCACCGCGAAGGGTGCGCTGGGCGACGTGCCCTGCATGGCCGCGCGGACAGGAGGCTGGTACTCGGTCGCTACCGCGTCGTTCTCGGTGCGCCTTCCGAGCACGGTCACGACCGCGTGGCGCGTCGAGCCGACGCCGTGGGGCGGCGGCGAGGTCCAGTGTTCCTCGACATTGCCAGGGAACCACCTCCCCGTGACCTCGACGTCGGTGAGGACTGCAAACACGTCCTCGATCGGCCGCCGAATGGTGATCCGGGTCGTGCTCCTTGTCATCCTTCCAGGCGCCTCCGCTACTCTGCGGGCTCAGTCACGGGTTCCGGCCCTGCCTCGTTGGGCGGCGGGGGAGCCAGTGCCACCGCGCCTGCCGCTGCCCGCTTCGCACCGCCGCGACGGAAGCGCAACGCCACGCACGATCGTGATCAGCATGAACGCGAGCGAGGCGGTGTTCGAGATCAGCATCGCCGGGTTGCCCAGCGCCCACCCGTAGGCGAACCAGGCCAGGAACCCGGCGCACAGGAGCGAGAGGTAGAGCAGCGAGACGTCGTTGCTGGAGCGGGTGCGCCGCATCCGCCGGATCTGGAGGGCCGGCGAGATCGCCATCGCCACGCCTGCGAGCGTGGCCAGGACGGCCAGGGTCTCGGTGTTGGTCATCAGCCCTTGCCCTCGGCGCGGAGCTCCGCCTTGCGCGCCCGCTTGCCGGCCTGGTACTCGGCCAGCGCCTCGGGCGAGTCCACGTCGCCCAGCGTCGGGATGGTCCGGGATGACCGACTCCCAGCCGGCCGGCTTGATGCCGAACCGCTTGGCGAGCAGGGCGACGATCGTGCCGGCCTTCATCTCCCCGATCCCGGGCAGCGCCATCAGGCGCTGGTGCAGGTCGCGGGCATCGACGGCCTCGGACCAGATCCTCGAGGCATCGCCGTCGTAGCCGTCCGCGATGGCGCGCGCACAGGTCGCGGACCCGCTTGGCCATGTTGCCGGGGAAGCGGTGCAGGGCCGGCGGCGTGCGGAATGCGGCATCGAGCGCCTCGGGATCCATCGTCGCGATCGTCGCGGCGTCCAGGGACCCGATCCGGTTGCGCAATTCCAGCGGCCCGGCGAATGCCTTCTGGACGGTGACCTGCTGGTCGAGCGCGAAGCCGATGAGCAGCGCGAGCGGATCGGTCGCGCCAGGAGGCGGTCCGCCTCGTCGTTGCCGGTGAACGGGAGGTGGTCGGGCGGGACGGGAAGGCTCATGCGACGCATCGTACGCGCCACCCGGCATCGGGGCGCTCACGGCGGACTAGGATCCATCCCATGACCACACCTGCCCCGTTCGCCGACACCCGTGGCTCCATGGCGGTCCGGGTCGGCCGCCTGCTCGACGTGGAGACCGGCCAGACCCAGCCCGACCGCGTCCTCCTCGTGCGCGACGCCCGGATCGAGGCTGTGCTTGGACCGGACGCCGGCCTGCCCGACGGCATGCCCGTGATCGACCTGGGTGGGCTGACCGTCCTGCCGGGCCTGATCGACACCCACAGCCACCTCGTCGGCGAGGTGCAGAGCGCGGGCGTCCCGGCGACGACCACGACCGGCGCCCAGGACGCGCTGCTCAGCGTCCGCAACGCGCGGGTGACGCTCCAGGCGGGCTTCACGACGGTCCGCGACCTCGGGCCCTTCCGGGCGTTCGTGGACTGCGCCTTGCGCGACACGATCAACGCCGGCGAGCTCGAAGGGCCGCGGATGCTGTGCGCGGGCGCGTTCATCACGGTGCCCTGGGGCGGCGGCGACGTGGTGGGGCTGGCGCCCGACATCCGGCTGCCCGAGGAGCTCCGGTTCGGCGTGGTCACGTCCCCGCTCGAGGTGCGGGAGCGGGTCCGGCGGCTGCTGGTCGGCGGCGTCGACGTGATCAAGTGCATCGGCACCGGGGCGGTCCTCACGCGCGGCGGCGTGCCGGGTGCTCCCGAGCTGTCCGAGGAGGAGATCCGGGCCGCCGTCGAGGAGGCGGCTCACTACGACCGGTTCGTCGCCGTCCACGCACACGGTGCCGAGGGCGCGAGGCGCGCGATCCGGGCCGGTGCCCGCTCGGTGGAGCACGGCTCGATGCTGGACCGCGACACCATCACCATGCTCGCTGACACCGGGACCTACCTGGGTGTCGACCTGTACGACGGCGAATGGGCGCTGGCCGAGGGCCACGCGGTGGACTGGCCTGCCGACACGATGCGCAAGCTGGCCGAGACGATGGAGACCGGGATCGCGGCCTTCCGCTGGGCGGTGGACGCGGGCGTGCGGATCACGTACTCCACCGACAGCGGCGTCTACCCGCACGAGCTGGTGGCACACCAGTTCGACACCTACGTGCGCTTCGGCATGGCACCCCTGGCGGCGATCCGCTCGGCAACGACCGTGGCGGCGGAGTGCCTGGGGTGGGCGGACCGCGTCGGAACGCTGCTTCCGGGCCGGTTCGCAGACCTGGTGGCGGTGGAGGGCGATCCCCTGGACGATATCCGCACCCTGGAGCGGCCGGTGGCGGTGATGAAGGGCGGACGGCTGGCGCTCGACCGGCGGGCCAGGATCGCGGGCGTGATCGGGACCGGCGGACCCGCGTACCCGGGCGCCTGACGCCCGTGCTGCTGGGGATCGACCACGTGGTCATCGCCGTCCGGGACGTGGGGGCGAGCGCCCGGACCCTGGAGCGGGACGTGGGCCTCACGTTCACGGGCGGCGGCCGCCACGAGGCGATGGGCACCTACAACCGGCTGGCATTTCTCGGCGACGCGTACATCGAGGTCATCGGCGTGTTCGACCGCGACCTGGTGCTGGCATCGCCAACGTTCGCGCTCGGCAACGCGGTCCTGGCGGTGCTCGATGCCGGGGGCGAGGGGCTGGCCACGTACGCGTTGTCGACCGACGATGTCGCCGCCGAGGCAGCGGTGCTCCGCGCTGGCGGGTCGCCGATTGATGCCTCCGTGTCCGGCTCGCGGCTGCGCGCGGATGGGGAGGTCGTGCGCTGGGTCACGGCGTTCCCGGAGCTCGGGCCGGATCGGCCGCCATTCCTCATCGAACACGAGCCCTCCGGTGCCGAGTGGGGCGAGGAGGCCAGGGCCGCCAGGGCGGCCTTCCGCCACCCCGGCGGTGGCCGGGTGCGCCTGGTGTCGCTGGAGCTGCCCGTGACGGACTCGGCAGCCGTCGTGGCCCGCGAGTACGGCACTGTGCTGGGGATCGCCTTCTCCGAACGGTGGCGCGCGGCCATAGGCGACCAGGCGATCACCCTGCGAGACGGGACCGGAGGCGAGCCGGTGGTGGGTCTGCTTGGCGAGCCGGGCACGGCACCGATGGACGTGGTGCGCGTCGGCGTCCGCTGGCATCGGACGCCGGGCCCACCGGTGCTCGCCTAGCCTCGCACCGACGGACTGCGTTGCCGTGCCCGGTCATGGTCGTCCGCCCGGTTCGCCACCGACATCGCGATCCGGTACGTGAGCAGGAACAGCACCAGTGCGGCGGAGACCAGGTAGATCGTCTCGGCCCAGGGGGCGTTGCCGTCCGAGCCGGAGGCGATCCCGTGGACGGTGGCACCGGCGAAGGCCAGGAAGGTCACGTAGTGGAACGTGCGCCAGGCGCGTTGCCCGATGCGCTTGCGCAGGTAGAAGCTGGCCGTCACGGCCGCCATCAGGTAGAGGGCCACCTGGCCGAAGGCCACGGCGACGGGCGCGTGGGGCGCCAGGCCTGGCACCAGGATCTCGGCCAGTGTGAAGGGAACCGTGCTGTCCAGCCCCAGCAGCATCCCGTGGACGCCGGCGAGGCACAGCGCGAACGCGGCCAGGTCCTGGTGCAGCGTGAAGCTGATCGGCCGGTGGGCGATCGCGTCCAGCAGCATCGTCGACAGCAGCAGCCCATAGACCACCGAGCCGGCCATCGCGATGTAGGCGAGCCAGGCGAACAGCCGCTCGAACAGCCAGACCAGGCTCTGCGGGTTCAACTCGAGTACGGACGTCAGGCCGCGGGCCGCGACGGGGGCCGTGATGCCCACGACGATCCCGATCGCGACGGCCGCGAGGCCCCAGCGAGCCATCGACGTGCGCGGGTTCAGCCCGCGGAACTTCACTGCAGCCATCGCACCATTCCTGGAGTCGCCCGGACCTCGCCGCGCTCGGTGAGGAGCAGGACCCCGAGCACCCCTGGGTGGTCGAGGAGGGCGAACGCCCGCTCCGTGCCGGCGATGATCGCCATCTTGGCGAAGGCCTCCGCGACGCGCGCCGAGGATGCGAGCACCGTGGCCTGGAGGACGTCTGTCGCGGCCGGTCGGCGGGTGCGTGGGTCGACCAGGTGGTGGGTGTCGCCAGTTGCGTGCGACCAGCGGTGGACCGTCGTGCCGGACGTTGCGATCCCCCACTCCCGCGTTGTCTCGCCGCCCGGGCCCAGGTCCAGCGCGCCCAGCAACGCGCCGGGGCTGCGTGGATCCGCGATGCCGACCGACCAGGTGTCGCCGGGCGCCACGCGGAGCGCCACGTCGCCATCGCCATCGACCAGGGCCGAGCGGCCAGGAGTGATCGCGAGCGCGCGGTCAGCCAGCCAGCCCTTCGCGACGCCATCGAGGTCGAAACGGACGCCGGGCTCACGTTCGACCGCGGCGCCGCGCGCCGTACGGCGGAGCGACCAGCGACGACCGGCCGCGATGGGAATCGCCGGGTCGAGCCCGGCCTGTGCAGCCAGGCGCTCGTCGAGCAGCGACGCGTCGACGAGGCCATCCGTCAGTCCCTGGGCCATCCGCGCCCAGTCGAGGACCGCAGTGAGCGTGGGCCCGATCGGGACGAGCCGTCCGGGCGCGGCGTTGAGGCGCATGAGCTCGGAGTCGGACGAGAACCGCGTCAGTCGTGCGGCCCAGGCCTCGATGCGATCGAGGACGCGCACCGCCGACCGCTCGAGACAGGCCTCGTCGCCAGCCTCGTCCAGGACCTGCACGGAGACCAGGCCGCCCATCATGGGCCGATTGACGTCGATGCTGGCGGGAGCCGCGAGCGCCGTCACGGCTTGCCCGACTGCCGGGTGACGACCTTCACGTGGACACGCGGCGTTGGCTGCGGCCGGACCACCACCGAGCTGTTCGGCGGCGCCGTCTGCCCGGGCTTGAGGACCACGGTCTTGGTGACATGGACCACCGAGGGCACTGGCGCGACGGCCGTGGTGGTGTCGGCGGCCACGGAGACCGCGACCTGCGCCGGCGTGACGGACGGCAGCATGGCCGTCATCAGTGCGGTGGCCGAGGCCAGGCCGGCGAGACCGAACACGACGCGCAGGGGATTCGGATCGGGCCTCGTGTGCTGCGGCCGTGGCGCCTGGCCGCCGGCTGCGCGGGGGGCGCGGGGGGCGGTCATCAGTCGTCCGACCCTTCGCGCTCGTTCTCGCCATCCTCGCCCCGGTGGGACGCCGTGACGACCCTGGTGACGATGACATCCTTGGGCGTGGCCTTCGGGGTGAGGTAGACCGTGTCGACCTGGACGACCGGCGGTGGCACCTCGGTCGTGGCCACGGGGGCGGACACGGGCTCGGCTGCCGCGGGGGCAGTGCCCGGGGCCAGGCCGGCGACGACGAGGCCAACGGCCAGTCCGGCGGCCGCGACCAGCGTCGCTGCGAAGATGGCGAGTCGGTGGATCATGATTGGGTCCCCAGGAGCGGAATGGCTTGTGGCCACACTCTCGTGCCGAAGCCTCCACCGTGCCGTGAGCCCTTCGTGAGAGTTTGCACAGAGAGGGCATCCAGCCCTCGACCCCAGACCCGGGCGGCCGCACAATGCGCGGCGATGCGGATCCTTGTTGTCGAAGACGAACCGAAGATGGCGGCCCTGATCAAGCGGGTCCTCGTGGCCGAGCGCCACGTGGTGGACGTCGCCCACGACGGCGTATCGGCCATCGCCTTCGCGGAGGCCGCCCCGTGCGACGTGATGGTCCTCGACCGCGGCCTCCCGGATATCGACGGCGTCACGGTCCTGCGCCTGCTGCGCGCCAAGGGCATCGCCACGCCCGTCCTGATGCTCACCGCGCTCGGCGGCGTGGACGACCGGGTCGCCGGCCTGGACGCCGGTGCGGACGACTACCTCGCCAAGCCCTTCGCCTTCTCGGAGCTGCTGGCGCGCATCCGGGCGCTCGGCCGGCGCCCGGCGGCGGCCGCGGATGGCCGGCTCGCGGCCGGCGACCTGGTGCTGGACGACCTGCGCCATGTCGCCCAGGTGGGCGACCGCACGGTGGACCTCTCCGCGCGCGAGTTCGCGCTGCTGGGCTTCTTCATCCGCCATGCGGGCCAGGTCGTGACCAGGCAGCAGATCCTGGACCAGGTCTGGGGCGCGGAGCCGGATGTCTACTCCAACGTGGTGGACCTCTACGTGTCCTATCTCCGCCGGAAGCTGGGCGAGCTCGATCGGGCGGACCGCCTGAAGACCGTGCGTGGCGTGGGCTACACGCTCAAGGCCGGGGTCTGAGGTCGTGGCCGCAAGCCACACCGACCGCCTGCTCCGCCGGACGCGACGGCGCCTGTTCGTCACGACGCTTGCCCTGCTGACCCTGCTGGTCGTCGGGGTGGGGGCGGCGACCGTCGTCGTGGCGACCTCGGCCCTCGATGCGGACCTCGACCGGGCGCTCGAAACAGCCGTGCGGGCCCAGGTCACGGCGCTCGGCGACCAGCTCCCGGGCGGCGAGGAGCAGCAGGAGGGCGGGGAGCACTCGCCGGCCGTCGCGGACACGGTCCTGCTGGTGCTCGACGTCAACGGCATGGTCATGCTCAACCGTACGGGCCAGACGCTGCCCGGACTCCCCGACACCGGTGCCCTGGCGGTCGGGGCGGAAGGCCGGGACATCCGGACGATCGACACGGGCGGCATCGAGGTCCGCGTGCTCACGATGCCCATCGCCGGAGATGGCGGCCCGGTGGGGTTCGTCCAGGGTGGCTTCGACATGACGCTCCATGACCGCCAGTCCCAGAGCCTCGTGCTCGCGGTGCTCGTGGTGGGTGCGCTGGGACTCGTCGCGGCGGCCGCGATCGCCTACGCGGTCACGGGCCGCGCGCTGGTCCCGATCCGCGAGGGCTTCGAATCCCAGCGCCGGTTCGTAGCCGACGCCTCCCACGAGTTGCGCACCCCCGCCGCGCTCATCCGGGCCAATGCCGAGGTACTGGAACGGGAGGACCTCGTTGCCGACAACGGGCGCGAGCTCCTCGATGACGTCATCGCCGAAGCAGACCGGCTGGGCGGCCTCGTGGGCGATCTCCTCCAGCTGGCGGCCTGGGACCAGACCATCCTGGCCGTCATCCGGGAGCCCCTCGACGTCGCGGAGGTGGCCCGGGACACCGTGCGCGGCGCGACCGCGCTGGCGGCCGAGCGCCGCGTGGGACTCGTCGTCGATGCGCCCGGCCCGGCGCCGGCGCTGGCGGATCGAGGGCGCCTGGTGCAGCTCCTGGTGGTCCTCATCGACAACGCCATCGATCACTCGCCCGCCGGCGGTGAGGTCGGCGTCCGGGTCCGGGTCCGGGCCGACACGATCGCCGTCGAGGTCGAGGACCAGGGGCCGGGGATCCCGGAGGCTGCCCGGGAGCAGATCTTCGAGCCGTTCACCCGGCTGCCGGGCACCACGCGTCACGGCTCCGGGGGCACGGGCCTGGGGCTCGCGATCGCGCGCAGGATCGCAGAGGCCCACGACGGCTCGGTCGCCGCCGGCTCGCCGCCCGGCGGCGGGGCGCGGTTCACGGTCATACTCCCGGCCCGTAGCGCCCATGGGCAAACGCACAACCCGCTCACAAGCTGACCACACGCCCTGACCCGACGCTGAAACCCTCCGGCCCGATCCGGGCTCGGAAGGACATCCGGCCGAACGTTCATACCGGCCGCCAGCGCTGGAGCATCCTTATGGCCTACGTCATCGCCGCCCCGTGCGTCGACCACACCGACCAGTCCTGCGTGGCGGTATGCCCGGTGGACTGCATCTACGGCGACCTCGCCGTCGACCGCAAGCTCTACGTGGATCCGGACGCGTGCATCGAGTGCGGCTCCTGTGAGACCGCCTGTCCCAACAGCGCGATCATGCCCGAGAAGAAGCTGCCCGGGGAGTGGCGCGAATGGGCGTGGGTGGACGCCGCCTGGTTTGCCGATCCCGATGCGGCCCGTCAGGTGGTCGACGAGCTGGCGGGGGCAGCATAGCGATGGACGGCGCCATCTCCGGCCGCACGATGCCCGCTTCGACCGGCCGCACGCTGCCGGCCCTGCGCTCCGCCCGGGTGGCGCCCAGCGGCCTAAACGCGACCCTCGTCGAGCGGCGGGCCGTCTCGCGGACGGTGCTTCGTCTCCGGGTCCGCCCGGACGACGGCGTCCCGGCATTTCTGCCCGGCCAGTACCTGGCCATGGGCGTGGACGTCGACGGCCGGCCGCTCCAGCGCCCCTACTCGACCGCTTCGGGGATCGACGAGACAGACGCCCTGGAGTTCCTGGTGCGCCTGGTCGCGGGCGGGGCACTGACGCCGCGGCTGTGGTCGCTGCACGCCGGCGACCGGGTACGCCTCGGGCGGCCCAAGGGCCTGTTCACAGCGGACGCCGAGGACGACCGGCGGCCGGTCTTCATCGCCACCGGGACCGGGATCGCGCCGCTCCGCTCGATGCTGGAGGCGCGGCTGGCATCGCGTGCTGACGGGTCACGGAGCACCCGACCGCTCGTCGTGCACGGCGTGGCGCGGGCGGAGGATCTCGCCTACCGGGAGCGCCTGATTGCGCTGGCCGATGCCCGCCGCATCACCTACGTCCCGGCCGTCTCGCGGCCGTCCGACGCGGCCAACCGCGGGTGGACGGGCCGCGCCGGCCGGGTCGACGGGCTGCTGGCGGAGATCCTCGCTACCGCGGGGGCGGATCCGGCAGCCACGCTCGCCTATGTGTGTGGCAACCCGGGCATGACCGAGGCTGCCGGCGCGGTCCTGGCTCGCTGGGGCATGCCCCACGATGCGATCCGTTCCGAGGCCTACTGGGTGGCCGGCGCGACCGCCTGATCCCGGCGCAAGGGCGGGGCGTCGAAGGCCGCCGGATACCGGATGACCATCGCCGCGGCTGCAACCACCAGCACCAGCAGTCCGGCCCCGACGAACAGGGCCGTCGCGTCCACGTCGATCAGGGCGCCGGCCAGGCCCAGCGAGATCGGCGTGATGCCGAAGCCCATCAGCATCGCCAGGCTCATGACCCGGCCGACCATCTCGCTCGTCACGCGCGCCTGCATCCATGAGATCGCGACGATGTTCACGTAGCCGATGGCCACGCCCATCACCGCGAGGGCGATCACGACCACGGCGATCTCCGAGGCGACGCCCAACGACATCATGGCGATGCCCGAGACCGCAACGGACCCGAGGAGGACCAGGCCCTGGCGCCGGGCTCGAACGTTGCCCGCGACAACCGTCCCGGCAAGCGCCCCCGCGGCCCACGCCGCCGCCATCAGGCCCAGGCCGCCCGGCCCGGCGTCAAACCGCACCGCCGCCAGCCACGGCATGCCCACTGCCGCTGGCCCGTTGAGCGCAAGGTTGAGGACCAGTGACAGCACGAGCGTCGTGCGCAGCGGCGGGTCGGAGACCACGTAGGCGATGCCCTCGCGGATCGCGGCGACGAAGGACGAGCCGGAGGCGGCATCCTGGCCGTCCGTCGCGGTCTCCTTCCGGGCGGGTGCGCCGCCCGTCGCGGAGATCAGCATCACCACGAGGGCTGCCGCGAAGAACGAGGCGGAATCGACGGCGAACGCGGCACCGGTCCCGACCAGTGCGATCGCGGCCCCGGCAATCGGTGGGCCCGCGATGCTCGCCAGCTGGAGCGTCCCCTGGAGCAGCGCATTGGCGGACGGCAACCGCCCCGCCTCGAGCGTCCGCGGCAGGAACGCCTGCTGCGCCGGCAGGTACATGGCATCCGCGATCCCGAACAGCGCGCCGAGCACGGCCAGCAGCGGCAGGGTGGCGGCATCCGCCATAACCAGTGCCGCGATCGCCCCGACGACCACGCCTCGCGCAAGGTGCGCGACCAGCATCATGCTGCGCGGTGACCGCCGGTCCGCGAGGACGCCGAACGGGACGAGCAGGAGCGCCCGGGGGACGCCGATTGCGATCAGGACCGTGCCCAGCGCAAGGCCCGACTGGGTGAGGTCGATGACCAGCCAAGCCAGGGCGACGTAGTGGAACTGGTCGCCGATGACCGAGATGGCCTCGCTGGCCCACAGGAGCCGGAAGTCGCGGACGACGAGGGCCCGCCACATCGGCAGTGCCCGGGCGCCGGCCAGCACGCTCATTCCAGGATGATCCTCACGGTGTTGTCACCGTCGTCGACCTCGAGAACCGGACCGCGCATGCCGCTGCCCAGCGCCTCGCGGACCCGGTCCACCTGGTCCCCGGACAACCCCGGCACACGGTCCAGCGCCAGGCGGCCGACCGCCATTGGCAAGCGGAGGTTCACAACCTGCCGGCCCCCCTCGCGGATCTCGAGGCGGAGTGCTGTCGCGGAGCCACCCGAGTCGAGGTCCGGCGGCGGATTGGGGCCGAACCCCCCGGGCGGCTTGTCACGCGGTGACGTCCCGGTCCCCCCGGTGTTCCCGGTCTTCCCGGCGGCGGCAGCGGTGGCGCCGTCCGACCGCGCGTCAAGGGCCGCGAGGATTGACGCGGCCTCCTCGGCGCTGACCTGACCCTCGGCGACGAGGTTGAGCACCTGCTCCAGCGGATCGGTGGCCATCAGCACCACCCCCGGAAGGCGGTGGGGCCAGCCTCCTCGAGCGCCTCGAGGCGCCTGGTCGCCGTGTCGACGTCCAGGTCGCCACGCTCGAGGGCGCGGAGCACGTTCAGCCGCTCCGCCTCGCGCCGGTCGACCGCCGGTTCGGGGGCGTTCCAGGCCTGCGTTTCCTCGTCGGCGAGCGGCCGCGGCGCCGCGGCCGGTCGAGGCGCCACGGGCGGGACAGGCGGGCCAGGAGCCACGGGCGGAACCGGACGCCGCGGCGCAACGACCCCTTGTCCACCCCGGGACCGGAGCCGGACGTCGCCGGAGGTCGTGCGCACAGTCAGCACGACAGCACCGCTGCCGACGACGAGCGTCCTGCGTCCCCGGCCACCCTCGGTCACGTGAAGCCCACTGGCCCGCACGTCCCCGGCGATCGTCTGGGCCTCCAGCCGGACCGGGCTGGCCGTGATCACGTCCACGTCGCCCGAGACCGAGCTGATCGCGTGGCTGGCGCCGGCGGCGAGGTCCGCATCCACTCGAACGTCCCCGCTCGTCGTGCTGGCGTCCAGGGACTCGAGGAGCGGCGCGGTCGCCACCAGGTCCCCGGACACGGTTCGTGCCGTCAGGGCGATCGCGGCTGAAGCCTCGAGCACAGCGTCGCCCGACATCGACTCGAGCCGTACCGGTCCCGCCGACACGGCCAGCCGGAGATCGCCTGACGCTGACGCCCACCGGCTGGCCCCGCCGATTCCGGTGGCCTCAACATCGCCGCTCATCGTCCGCAGCGACACCGCGGCAGCACGGGGCAGGTCGATGTCCAGGTCTGGCGATCGCCGGGTGCGGATGCGAACCGGCCCCAGGCGGAGGCCTCCGTCGCCGTCGCGGATCCGGACGGCATTGGGTGCGGCCTCGAACACGATGTCGTCATCAAGCGGCGCGCCGTCGCGCGAACGGACGACGACGCGGTCCCCGTCGGTCCCGCGGATCCGGAGGTTGCACGCCGCCAGCACGATCTCCACCGACCCTCCCGGGGCCAGCGGAAGGTCGCGGGTCGCCGCGCGGTCGGTGCCAAGCTGTGTCATCGGACGCTCCTCCCCAGCGCGCGGATGGCCTCCGCAGCCTCCTCGGCGCTCAGGTCGTGTGCAGCCAGGCGCTCCAGGATGTCGCGTCGCCCGGCCTGGATCGCATCGGCAGTTGCCGCGGCACCGGGCGTGGCGCCCGTCGCCGGGGGCGGCTCCGCCTCGTCGCGTGGTCCGAACCCGAGCGCGCGCACGAGCGCCTCCACCCGGGCCCGGACCGTCGGGTAGCTGATCCCCAGCTCCCGCTCCATGTCACGAAGATTCCCGCGACTGCGCAGGAAGCTCTCCAGCACCTGCGTCTGCTCGCGGTTGAGGCTGGCGAACCGGCCAACCCCGAACTCCCCCTCGATCGTGGTCCCGCAGCTTCCGCAGCGCAGCCGCGTCACGGCGAGCTCGCCCGCGCAGACGGGACAGGTGGCGATGACATCATGGGGCACGGGTGAACCTCATTAGCAGTGGCGACTTTCACTTTTATAAAGCGTCCTTTCGGTTCTGTCAATACGACAACGCTAATAAGGCGCAACCAGCGTCCAGAATCCGCCGTGGCGTCCAGGCCTCGCCATGCATCTGGCGCGTGGCTCATCGCCGGCCCGGCACCCCCTCCGGCCGCGTGCGAGAGCCGGTCAGCACTGCCCTCCTTGCGCAGGCCTGCGCTACCCTTTTGGAGCGCTTCAGGGCGCTCATCACCTGCAACAGACCGCTGCCGGGTGAAGGCAACACTGCTCGAGACACGATGCGGGAGTGCCAGACGGAGGGGCTCATGACCATCCTCGATCGCGCGCGTGGTGCGCGCCGGATCCGCATCGACGCCACCCAGTTCGCCGATGAGCTCGCGCGTCGACTGCCGGACACCACCGATGTCGATCCGGTCGCCTGGGCGACCGGCGCCGCCCATGACGCGGCGGGTTCGGCCCGTGACCAGCTGGACCGGGCGACCGACATGGCACGCGATCTCCGCCGCGATCTCGTGAAGGCCGGCGGTGACCTGCACCTGGATGACCGCATCGACGAGGTTGCCCAACGGATTCGAGGCGCGAGCTCGCCAGCCGCGCTGCGCGCGCTGGTCGTCCGCCTCGAGCGCGACCTTCCGGACACGGATCGCGACCGGTATGACCGCGCCTATGCCCGCGGCTGGGTCCGTGCGCGGTCCACCTACCTCGCGGCCGGGCTGGTCGTCGGCATCGGCGCCGGCGTGGTGGCGGTGGCGCTCCTCGATCCCAAGCGCGGCAAGGCGCGGCGTGAGCGGCTGGCGACCAGGGCCAGCAGCCTGACGCAGGGCGTCACCGAGAAGGTCGGTGGCGCGGTGAAGGAAGCGACGACGCGTGCGCGCAGCGTCGCGGAGGAACGCGGTCTTGTCCCGCCCGTGGCCGACGAGCCCGTCGTGCCCGACGCCCCGGTTGACGCAGACGTGCTCGTGGTCGAGACGGAGGAGGCGGCGGTCGCACCCGAGGCGCCCCAGGCTGACGCCGACACGACCCAGCCCGGATAGCCGTCCGGCCGTGCCTGGCGATCGCCCCGGCGGGGCAAGCCGCCTGTATCGCGATGGCGCGCTGGCCGACGGCTACAGCGACCACCTCCAGGTCGGCGTCTCGATCCTCGTGGAAGACGGACGGATCTCGTGGATCCGGCCCTCGGACGACGAGGGGCCGCTGCCCGACCCCAACGGCGCGGAGATCGTCGATGCCTCCGGGTCGGCGATCGTTCCGGGCATGGTGGACGCACACAGCCACCTGACCATGCCCGGCGGAGCCCACTGGATCGATCGCTCCACGGACCCCACCGAGGTGCTGCTCGACGTCGCCGAAGCCAACGCCGGCCTGCTGACCGGCGCCGGGGTGCGCTGGGCGCGCGACGTGGGCTCGGTGACGCGCCGTGATCCGGACGACGGCGGCCGCTCGCGAGCGGTTGGGCTGCGGGTCCGGGACCGGTGGGCGGACCTCGCCGGGTATCCGCACGTGCGGGCGGCCGGGACGTGGATCATGGCCGGTGGCCTGATGCCTGCACTCTCGGTCCAGGCGGCGAACGCGGACGAGCTCCTCGGGGCGGCGATGACGCAGCTGGACGACGGCGCGGACATCGTGAAGCTGTACCTGGACGGGCCCGACCCCGGGGTCAGCCCCTGGACGCGGGACGAGCTGCGGCGCGTGGTGACGGCGGTCCACGACCGTGCCTGTCGCGTCACCGCGCACAGCGGGTACCTGGCCGGGGCGCGGGCAGGCGCCGAAGCCGGTGTCGATGCGCTCGAGCACGGCTTCGAGCTGGACTCGACGACCGCGCAGATCATGGCCGCGAACGGTGTCCGGCTCGTGTCCACGCTCTGCGTCCTGGCGTCGTGGCGCACGTTCGGCCGGACGACCGGCCTCCCCCGCTTCGCCTCCGACGAGGGTCGCACGAAGGTGGAGGAACGCCGCGAGCGCGCGATGGAGTCGGTGCGCATCGCCCACCGGGCGGGCGTGGCGATCTCGACGGGGACCGATTTCGGTGGCGGCTCGACGCGGGCCAACCAGCTCGCCTGGGAGGTGGAGCAACTCGTGGAGGCGGGCCTGCAGCCGTGGGAGGCGCTGGCTTCGGCGACGTGGCGCGGTGGCGAGCTGCTGGGCGAGCCCGAGGCCGGAACGCTGCGGGAAGGCGGCCCGGCCGACCTGGTTCTGGTGCACGGGGACCCGCTGTCGGATCCGTCGGCGCTGTGGCGGGTCTGGCACGTGAGCTGGGCCGACCCCAGGGCGACCGGGCCGTAGGCAAAGTCACGCTGACCCAGGGCAGACCGACCTAGCGGCGCGGCACGTCGATGGCCTCGCCGGGGGCGAGGATCCGGACCGGGACGTCCGGCGCGAGGCGGGTGGCGGCCTCCGCGAAGGCGGCACCCGGCGATTCGAACGGCGCGGGCATGAAGCGACGCAGCCCGGCCGGGTAGAAGGTCCCCCAGTGGATCGGGATGGCAAGGGCGGGGCGCAGGATCGCAGCCGCGTGGGCCGCCCGCTCGGGATCCATGTGTCCCGGACCGATGTTCGGGCCCCACCCCCAGACGGGCAGCATGGCGACGTCCAGGCGACCGGCCAGGTCGGCCATGCCGGGGAACAGGTCCGTGTCACCAGGGAAGTAGATGGTGCGTGAACCCTCCACCACGCACCCGATGGCGGGCCCCTCGGGCCCGAACGGCTCGCGGCGGCCGGAGTGCAACGCCTCCGTCACGGTGAACTGGACCCGGTCGATCGTCAGGCGATCTCCGGGCTCGACCTCCTCCACCGGCCCCAGCCCGACCTTGCCCACCACGCCACCGAAACCGCGCGGGACGATGAGGGTGGGCTTGCCCGGGATCCGGCGCAGGGAGGCGGCGTCGAGGTGGTCGTGATGGCCATGGCTGATGAACACCGCGTCCAGGTCGGCGAACAGCTCCGGGAGCACCGCCTCCACCTGGCGTCGGATGGGCCCCATGCCGCTGCGCAGGACGGGATCCGTGAGGATCCGGAGGTCGTCCACCTCGATCAGCACGGTCGCGTGGCCGAGGAACGTCAGCCGCGCGTGCGGTGGTCCCGCCGCCTCGGCCGGGGCAGCGGCGCGGACGGCGCGCCACGGATGGTCGACGGCGGCATGACGGTGCGGCATCGCGTCATGGTGCCGTGAATCGCCCATCGCCGTGGCGTGCGCACGTGCCCGGCGTCGAGAGCATCGGGGCCGGCGACCCCGGGCGCCCCGTAGGGCCGCTCGGCACACGGCGAGGTGCCGTGCGGCCCCCGGGTCCCGCGCAATCCGTGACCCCCGAACCGCTCTGGCGGGACCGATCGCCCGCCCGGACGCCGGCTCGTTGGCGCAAACTTGGGTTGGCCGCGCAGAGCCCAGGCCTGCAGGTCCCGGTCCCCGTCGCCACCATCACCGGGTGGCATGTGTCACCCGAAAGGACGCAGACACTGATGAGTCAGCACTGGGAGTGCCTCGACGGCAACGAGGCGGCCGCGCGCGTCGCCTACGCCATGAGCGAGGTCATCTCCATCTACCCGATCACCCCGGCCTCGCCCATGGCCGAATACTGCGACGACTGGTCGGCCGCCCACAAGCCGAACCTGTGGGGCAGCGTCCCGTCGGTCGTCGAGATGCAGTCCGAGGCGGGCGCCGCCGGCGCCGTGCACGGGTCCCTGCAGAAGGGCGCACTGACGACGACATTCACCGCGTCGCAGGGCCTGCTCCTGATGATCCCGAACATGTTCAAGATCGCGGGCGAGCTGACGCCGGCCGTCATCCACGTGGCGGCGCGCACGCTGGCGACCCACGCGCTCTCGATCTTCGGCGACCACAGCGACGTCATGCACGCCCGCGCGACGGGCTGGGCGATGCTGGCCGCCGGTTCCGTCCAGGAGGCACACGACTTCGCCGCCGTGGCCCACGCCGCCACCCTGCGGACCCGGGTGCCGTTCCTCCACTTCTTCGACGGCTTCCGGACCAGCCACGAGGTCAACAAGATCGCCACCCTGGCGCCGGACGAGCTGCGAGCGCTGATCCGCGAGGACGACGTGCTGGCCTTCCGCCAGCGCGGCCTGACCTCCGAGACGCCAGTCGTGCGCGGGACCGCGCAGAACCCGGACGTCTTCTTCCAGGCCCGCGAGGCATGCAACCCGTACCACGACGCGGTACCCGGGATCGTGCAGGAGGTCTTCGACGAGTTCGCCGCGCAGACCGGACGCCAGTACTCGCTCGTCGAGTACAAGGGGGCTCCCGACGCCGACCGCGTGGTCGTGGTCATGGGATCCGGCACCGGCGCCGTCGAGGAGACCGTCGAGACGATGGTCGCCGCTGGCGAGAAGGTGGGCGTCATCGTCGTCCGCCTGTTCCAGCCCTTCCCCGCGGCACAGCTGATGGCAGCCCTGCCCCGGACCGTCAGGCAGATCGCTGCCCTGGATCGCACCAAGGAGCCGGGAGCCGTCGGCGAGCCGCTCTACCAGGCGATCGTCACGGCCCTTGCGGAGGCGCAGGACAGCGAGAACCCGCCGTTCACCGTGGCACCGAAGGTCACCGGCGGCCGCTACGGGCTCTCCTCCAAGGAGTTCACCCCGTCGATGGTCAAGCCGATCTTCGACGAGCTGCTGGCGGCCAGGCCGAAGCGCCACTTCACCGTCGGCATCTACGACGACGTGACGAACCTCTCGCTCCCGATATCGTCGACGTTCACGCACCCCCGCCCGACCGGCGAGGTCCAGGCGCTGTTCTTCGGCCTCGGCTCGGACGGCACCGTAGGCGCCAACAAGTCCTCGGTCAAGATCATCGGCGAGGGTACGGACCTGTTTGCCCAGGGCTACTTCGTCTACGACTCCAAGAAGTCCGGCTCGGTCACGTCGTCGCACCTGCGCTTCGGCCCGCAACCCATCCGGTCCACCTACCTGGTGGACAACGCGGACTTCGTTGCCTGCCACCAGTTCGGCCTGCTGGAGAGCGTCCCGATGCTGGATCGCGCCATGCACGGCGCGACATTCCTGCTCAACTCGCCGTACGGGCCGGACGAGGTCTGGGAGCATCTCCCGACCGGCGTCCAGCAGCAGCTCGTGGACAAGCAGATCAACCTCTGGGTGATCGATGCCATGGCGGTGGCCGCCGAGACCGGCATGGGCAACCGCATCAACACGATCATGCAGCCCTGCTTCTTCCACCTCTCCGGCGTGCTGCCGGCTGAGGAGGCGATCACCAGGATCAAGGAGTTCGTCAAGAAGACCTACGGGAAGCGTGGCGATGCCGTCGTCCAGCGCAACTACGCGGCCATCGACGCCTCCATCGCCCGACTGGGCAAGGTCACGCTGGGCACGGTCAGCAGCGGCCACGCCCTGCGCCTGCTCGTCCCGGACACGGCACCCGATTTCGTCAAGCAGGTCACGGCCCGGCTGATGGCCGGCGAGGGCGATCTGCTGCCGGTCAGCGCGCTGCCCGTGGACGGCACCTTCCCGACGGGCACCACCAGGTACGAGAAGCGGGCCATCGCCCAGCAGATCCCGGTCTGGGACGAGAGCATCTGCATCGACTGCGGCAAGTGCGCCATGGTCTGCCCGCACGCCTCGATCCGGATGAAGGTGTTCCCGGAGGCGAACACGCCCGTCCTGGCCGGGTTCGTCACCAAGGAGTTCAAGTCGCGCGACCTGCCGGGGCACCGCCTCACGATCCAGGTCGCACCCGACGACTGCACCGGGTGCGGTGTCTGCGTTGACGTCTGCCCGGCCAAGAGCAAGACGGACACCAGCCACAAGGCCATCAACATGGCCCCCTACCTCGACCACCGCGACGTGGAACGCGAGCGCTGGGACGCCTTCCAGGCCATCCCGCCGCTCGACCGGACGGCGATCCCGCACGACACGGTGAAGGGCGCGGCATCGCTCGAGCCGCTGTTCGAGTTCAGCGGCGCCTGCGCCGGCTGCGGCGAGACGCCGTACCTCCGCCTCGTCACCCAGCTGTTCGGCGACCGGATGGTCGTGGCCAACGCAACGGGATGCTCCTCCATCTACGGAGCAAACCTGCCGACCACCCCGTACACCGTCAACGGCGACGGCCGCGGACCCGCGTGGGCCAACAGCCTGTTCGAGGACAACGCGGAGTTCGGCCTGGGCATGCGCCTCGGCATGGACGCCCAGACCCTGTTTGCCCGGCAGCTCGTCGGGCGGCTGACGGCGGTCATCGGCGAGACCCTCGCCGGCGAGCTGCTGGACAGCCCGCAGGTGACCGAGCCCGAGATCGCCGCCCAGCGCGAGCGCGTCGCCCGCCTGCGCGAGATCCTCGATGGCGTCAGCGGCGAGCACGCCGAGGACGCGCGCCAGCTCCGCGCCTTGTCCACGGACCTCGTGAAGCAGGGCGTCTGGATCATCGGCGGGGACGGCTGGGCCTACGACATCGGCTTCGGCGGGCTGGACCAGGTCCTCTCGTCGGGCCGCAACGTCAACATCCTCGTCCTCGACACCGAGGTCTACTCCAACACGGGCGGCCAGGCGTCCAAGGCCACGCCGCGCGGTGCCGTCGCGAAGTTCGCGGCCGCGGGCAAGCCGACCGGCAAGAAGGACCTGGGCGCCATTGCCCGCTCCTACGGCAACGTCTTCGTGGCCCAGATCTCGATGGGTGCCAACGACGCCCAATCGATCAAGGCGCTGCTCGAGGCCGAGGCCTGGGAGGGTCCGTCCCTCGTCATCGCGTACTCCACCTGCATCGCGCACGGCATCGACATGAGCAAGTCCATGTCCCACCAGAAGGACGCCGTCAAGAGCGGCTACTGGCCGCTGTACCGCTTCCAGCCGAGCGAGGTCGAGGACGGCCAGCCGTTCAAGCTGGACTCCGCGAAGCCCTCCATGCCGATCCGGGACTTCGTGTCCTCCGAGACGCGGTTCGCGATCCTCGAGCGCACGGACCCCGAGCGAGCCGCCGAGCTGGCCGAGCTGGCCCAGGCCGACGCTGACGAGCGCTGGCGCTACTACCAGCAGCTCGCGGGCAT
The DNA here is from genome assembly GCA_963788375.1 of uncultured Chloroflexia bacterium. Lineage (GTDB taxonomy): Bacteria > Chloroflexota > Limnocylindria > Limnocylindrales > CSP1-4 > CAIXZV01. The sequence continues at coordinate 921,242 of CAWBGT010000027.1, read as the reverse complement.
GCACCGCAGCATCCCGCATCTGCACACACCTGAGGACGGAGCCGATGCAGGCGCCGCCCTCGCCACGGCCTCGAACGGCACCGGCGAGAAGGGAGACGAGGCGTGACGCCCGACCTGCGCACCAAGTACCTGGGGCTCGAGCTCCGCTCCCCGATCGTCGCTTCCCCGACACCGCTGACCGGCGACCCGGCCTTCGCCAGGGAGCTCGAGGACGCCGGCGTCGGCGCGGTCGTGCTGCCCTCGCTGTTCGAGGAGGAGATCCTCAACGACGAGATCGAGCTGAGCCGAGCCCTGGACCAGGGCACGGAGCAGTTCGCCGAGGCGCTGGGCTACTTCCCCAACATCGACGAGTTCCAGGGCGTCGGAGATCGCTACCTCGCCCGCCTCGAGAAGACGAAGAAGGCGGTCTCCGTCCCGGTGATCGCCAGCCTCAACGCCGACACCAACGGCGGCTGGGTCCGCTACGCGAAGCTGATGCAGGACGCCGGGGCCGATGCCCTGGAGCTCAACCTGTATCACGTGGCGGCCGACCCGACCCTGGACGCAGCGGCGCGCGAGCAGGCCGACATCGACCTGGTCGCCGACGTGCGAGCCGCCATCTCGATCCCGTTCGCGGTCAAGCTCAGCCCGTACTACGCGGCGCTGGCGAACGTCGCGGGGCGGATCGTGGGGGCGGGCGCCGACGGCCTCGTCCTGTTCAACCGCTTCTACCAGCCGGACCTCGACCTGGACACGTTCGACGTGGTCACCAAGGTCGCGCTCAGCCATCCCTCGGAGCTGCGCCTGCCGCTCCGCTGGATCGCCATCCTGCGCCCCCAGCTGGGGACCGGTGTCGGCCTGGCCGCGACGTCCGGGATCCACTCGGCGACCGACGCTATCAAGGCGCTGGCCGTGGGGGCCGACGTGGCCATGATGGCCTCCGCGATCCTGCGCCAGGGTGCCGGGCATGTTGCCCTGGTGGAGCGCGACCTCCTCGCGTGGATGACCGAGCGCGAGTACGAGTCGGTTGCCCAGCTTCGTGGATCCGCGTCGGCCGCGACGGTGGAGGACCCGACGGCCTTCGAGCGTGCCAACTACCGCGCCACCCTGCACTCCTGGTCTGCCCCGAGCGAGCTCGCCGGGGTCTGACCCGCCCCAGGACCCGCACAGCGGGCGCCGGCTCCGGCCGGCGCCCGCTTCTTCGTGTCGGGGGGGGTTGACAACAGCCATTCATCGTGCATCATATCGTTCAACGGCCATTGAACGCTATCTGGATGGTGAATGCTATGGCCCCGGCCGACGAGCTCCCGCTGGATCCCGACTTCCTCCCCGGGCCCACCCGCCGCATCGGAGACGTGGAGACCATGCGCGCGCTGTCGGACCCGACGCGCATGCGCCTCATGGAGGCGATGGTCCAGCGCCAGGATCCGCCGTGGTCCGTCAAGGAGCTGGCGGCCGAGCTCCAGGTGCCCCAGACCCGGCTTTACCACCACGTGGAGCAGCTGCTTGCCCACGACATCATCCGTCCGGTGGAACGGCGGGTCGTCTCGGGGATCATCGAGACCCGCTACAGGATCACCGCCTATTCGTTCCAGCTCGACCGCCGCCTGTTCGAGAGCAGCGGAGACGAGCCACGAGCGGTCCTTCACGACACCCTGGTCGCGGTCTTCGACACCGCACGCGACGAAATCGAGGCCGCGATGCGCAGCGGGGCCATCGGTTCATCCGGCGGATCCGGGGACGAGCGGTTGCTCGTCGCCCGCAGCCTCGCCCGGCTCACGCCGGAACGCGCGGCGGAGTATCGCCGACGTCTCAGAGAGCTGCAGGAAGAGTTCGGCGACCAGCATCAGGACGAGCCGGGAACCCGGGCCTGGGGCGTCGTCCTCGCGGTGTATCCCCTGCCCCAGGCGCCGGCGGACGCCTCCCACACCACAGACTCGGAGTAGCACCATGGACGACATCCCGGTCGCGCGCTCGTTCGGCGTGCGCGATCTCCTGCGCCTGCCCGACTACCGCCGCCTGTACATCGCCCAGGCGATCTCGGACGTCGGGGACGGCATGACCTACCTTGCCCTGTTCCTCGTGGTCCTCGAGCTGACGGGATCCCCGGCGGCGATCGCCCTCATCTCGATCCTCATCGCCCTGCCGCCGGTCACGATCGGCTTGTTCGCCGGCGCTTGGGCGGACCGCTCTGACCGCCGCCGGATCATGATCGGCTCCGACACCCTTCGAGCTGCCGTCGTCCTGGCCATTGCGCCTGCGGCCATGGCCGGGTCGCTGCCGGCCATCTTCGTCCTCGCCACCATCCAGGCCGTGATCGGCACGTTCTTCGCGCCGGCGCGAACGGCCATGGTCCCGCGGGTCGTGCCCAGCGAGGGACTCCTCGCCGCCAACTCGCTGGGCCAGATGACCCGCATGGTCGCGGGCGTGATCGGCGCCGGCGTGACGGGCGTGATCGCGGGCGTCGCTGCCATCGCGTGGCCCGTGTTCGTGGTGGACTCGGTCACTTTCCTGGTCTCGGCCGCGCTCGTCGTGGGAGTGAGCCGCGAGGTGGGTCGCCCGGAGGCGATGACCGCGGCCGGCCTCAAGGCACGTGGCATGGGCGGGGCAGTCCTCGACGGCCTGCGGCTGATCAGCCGATCGGCACCGCTGCTCGCGGCCCTGGGCGGGGTCTCGGTCACGATGCTGGGGGTCGGGGCGATCAACGTCCTGTTCATCCCGTTCCTGGTGGACGAGCTGGGTGGCAGCCCGGCGTGGGTGGGAGCGCTCGAGGGCGCCCAGACGGTCGCCATGGTCGTTGCCGGTGGCCTGCTGGCAGGGCGTGCGGCGCGCCTCAGCGTCCCCCGCCTCTTCGTCGGCGGACTCGTCGGGCTGGCGGCGTGCATCGGCCTGCTCGCGCTCGTTCCAGGCCCGCTCGCGCTGCTGGTCGTGATGTTCGGGGCCGGTGCGTTCACCATGCCGGTCCAGGCCACGACCATGACGATCGTGCAGCAGGCCACGTCAGACGGGACCCGGGGACGCGTGGCGGGCGCGCTCAATGCGGCCATCCAGACGGCCTCGATCGCCTCCATGGCGGTGGCGGGAATCCTGGCTACCGCGGTCGGGATGCGCTCCGTCTTCGCCCTCGGCGCGGCATTGACCCTGACGGCGGCCGTCGTGGCGTGGGCCCTGTTCCGCCGGGTCCCCGACAGGGCCGGCGCGACGCAGGCCGCCGGCGCGCCGCAGGCCGCCGGCGCGACGCAGGCCGCCGGCGCGACGCAGGCCGCCGGCGCGCCCGATCCAGCCTGAAGCCCGGACCATGGACGGCGCCGACCACTCGTGGCGGCGCCGTCTCCTCGCCCGCAACCACCGGCCGCGACGGCCGGAGGGGCTCGCTCAGCCGGTGGGGCTCGCTCAGCCGGTGGGGCTCGCTCAGCCGGAGGGGCTCGCTCAGCCGGAGCGCCAGAGGGGCTCGCTCAGCCGGAGGGGCTCGCTCAGCCGGAGCGCCAGTCCCCGATCGTCGTCGAGAGGAAGCCGATCACGGAACGGTAGTAGCGGCCTCGCGCATAGGGATCCATGAGCGCGCTGGCGCCATCCGTTCGGACCGACGCGAACGAGAACTTGTACTTGCCCGTGCGCGTGGGGTCCATCCAGAACAGTTGCGAGATCGTCGTGGCGGCAGGGGCGGTGAACAGGCGCTTGATGATGTAGCCCACGTCCGTGATGCCGCTGGCGAATACCGCCTTCGCGCCGGCCTGCATGAACCCGTACCCGTAGTTGTCGACGCGCTTGATCGCAGTTGACTTCTTGGGATTGCCGGCGCCCCACTCGTTGTTGCCGGAGGCATAGCACAGGCGGTTGAGCACCACGACAGCATTTGCGGCCAGGCCAAGCTTCGCCATGTACGACTCGCCGTAGTACTTGGTGTTGCGGTTCCCGTTGTCGTGGCTGCGGTTGAGGCCCATCCCATCCTTGGAGGTCACCGCGAACGGAGCGTATGCGCTGGGCCAGCCGTTGCCGTGACCCAGGTAGACCAGCAGGTTTGCACCCTGGGTGGCCGCGCGAACGCGCGACCAGGTGGCCTTGGGGCTGAAGATCTTGGTGACCGAGGCGCCGTAGCTGCGAGCCTGATCGGCGAGCTTGCGGGCCCCTCTCTTGTAGCTGGCGGTGGCGGATCCCACCGGACCGACCACGATGACGACCTTGTGGGTCGCCGCCTGGGCATCCGGGGCCGCGACGGTCGCGGTCGTCGCGAGCAGGAGTGCGGCGAGGACGGCGGTCAGGAGTGACCGGATCCTTCTGGCTGACACCCTCTGGGTGCCTTCACGGTGTTCGTGCAATCGTCTTGCCTCATCTCTGCCGGAACACCACGGGATCCCGTGGTGACGGTTTGCTGGTGGCCATCGGCGACGACACGAGGAGCGACCACGCCGCGAATCCGCCGATGCGGGACGATGATCGGTCTCCTGGGACCGGGTCGCGGGTGGTACGGACCACCCGCAGGAGCGACAGGGTGCCTGCCGGGACGGCTCTTCGGTTGTCGGCCTGTCTGAATCGGTTGGGCGACCTGGGGTCGGCCCAGGGTCGGCACCGAGTATGCCAGACCGGCTCCGGACGCACCCCCGTGCCACCCGGCCCGAGATGCCGGGGCATCGGAGGGGCATCCGGCACCCCCGCGGGACGCCATGTGTCAGCGCTGGCGCGCCACGCGTGCGATCGATCCCGACACCGCTGCGACGAGGTCGTTCGCCGCAAGCTCGATCTCCAGGCCACGGCGGCCGGCCGACACGTGGATCGCCAGGAAGGCGCTCGCCGATGTGTCCACCACCGTCGGCAGCGGGCGCCGCGTCCCGAGCGGCGAGATCCCGCCAAGGACGTATCCAGTCGCCCGCTCGGCCTCGTCGGGCGGCGCGATCACCGCCTTCCGGCCTCCGAGCGCTTCCGCGGCCGCCTTGAGGTCCACGTCGGAATTGGCCGGCACCACCGCAAGCGCCGGCCGCCCGTCAACGAGGATGACGATGGTCTTGAAGACCCTCGCCGCGTCGATTCCCAGCGCTTCGACCGCCTCGAGCGCGTAGCCGCGGCCGCCCTCGCGAAGCGAGGAGCGGGCATCGGGTGCATATTCATGCACCGTATACGGAATTGCAGCCCTCCTCGCCGCATCCACGGCGCGCGTTCCCCGTGAGCCCATGCCCCATTTTCGCGTATGCTCCGCCCCGTCCGGCGGTCGCCGCCGCCCAGCCTCCCCGCGAGGGCGCCGCGCCGGACGACGACATCAGGTGGCCGCCGCCCAAGCGGCCCGGACCGGAGAACACGACACACCTTGCGATTCGAAGAGCTGGGGCTCTCAGCAGACCTCCTCCGCACCGTGATCGAGGAAGGCTACGAGGAGCCGACACCCGTCCAGGAGCGGGCCATCCCCCTGGTGCTTGCGGGGCGCGACGTGCTTGCCGCCGCCCAGACGGGCACCGGCAAGACGGCCGCCTTCACGCTTCCCATCCTCGACCGCCTTCGCCCCTACGCGAACACGTCGTTCTCGCCGGCGCGCCACCCGGTCCGCTGCCTGGTGCTCACGCCGACGCGAGAGCTGGCCGTCCAGGTCTCGGAGGCGATCAGGACCTACGGCCGGAAGGTCCCGCTGCGAGCCTCCGTGGTCTACGGCGGCGTCCCACTGGATCCCCAGATCAAGGAGCTGCTCGCAGGCATCGAGATCCTGGTCGCCACGCCCGGCCGCCTCCTTGACCTCGTGGGCCAGCGTGCCGCGAACCTGACCCAGGTGGAGATCCTGGTGCTCGACGAGGCCGACCGGATGCTGGACATGGGCTTCATGCCGGACATCCGACGGATCCTGGACCTGCTCCCGAATCGCAAGCAGACGCTGCTGTTCTCGGCCACCTTCTCGGATGACATCAAGCGGCTCGCGGGCTCCATCCTCAGCAACCCCGAGACGATCGAGGTCGCACGCCACGGGACCGCTGCCGAGGCCGTCCGCCAGCTCGTCTACCCGGTCGACCGCGATCGCAAGGAGGAGCTGCTCGCCCACCTGATCATCGAGGGCGACTGGCGCCAGGTCCTGGTCTTCACCCGCACCAAGCTGGCGGCGTCGCGGCTGGCCTCGTGGCTTGACCGCCACGGCGTCGCGGCGACCGCGATCCACTCCGACCGCGCTCAATCCGATCGGACCAAGGCGCTGGAGGCATTCAAGGCGGGCGAGATCCGGGTCCTGGTGGCCACGGACGTCGCCGCCCGAGGCCTGGACATCGAGGACCTGCCCCACGTCGTGAACTACGAGCTGCCGTGGAACCCCGAGGACTACGTCCACCGCATTGGCCGCACCGGCCGGGCGGGGGCCACGGGCGACGCGATCAGCCTGGTGACCATCGATGAGGCCGACCTGTTGCGCGGCGTCCAGCGCCTGCTCCAGGTCGCGATCCCGTGGGAGGTCGCCGACGGCTTCGTGCCCCGCCGCGACGCGGAGGCCCAGCCGCTGCGTGCACCCCGCGGCGCCGGCGGGTCGTCGGGTGGCGGGCGCGGGCGATCATCGGGTGGCCCGCGGGGTGGCCGCCGGTCCTGAGGCTCGCCCTGGCCCAGGACCCCCGGCCGGCTCACCCGTGGAGCCGCCGACCGGGCATCGCGTGGAGCCGCTGACCGGCCCAACGGTCGCGTACATCCCGGTTCGCGTCGGTGGCCGGCACGTCTGTCGGGTGATGAGGGCCCGGGGCCGACAGGCGTGCCGCGGAGAGGGTGGATCATGGGTGCACCCGACAGTTGAACCGCTGGGCGGCGACCAGGCGGGCGGAGGCGCAGCTGACGGTCGCGCGGCCCGGGACCCTTTGCCGCGGCGGGATCAACGATCCGGCAACGGCCGAACGGCTCGCCCAGGACGCAACTGCACCCGGCACGGGAACCCCCGCTACGGCGCCGTCGATGGGGCCGGTGAGCGGGCGGGCAACGGCGGGAGGACGATCTTGAGCAGCGCTTCCGCGATCCGGGCCGGGTCCTCCACCCCCTGGTTCGTCAGGACCGCGATGGTGACCCCTTCCCCCGGGAGATAGCGGACGACGTTCCGGAATCCCAGGAACCGCCCGGAATGGCCCAGGGCCCGACGGCCAGCGATCGGGAGCGCCTGGATGCCGAGCCCGTACGGGATCTTCGCCCCGACCGCCTCGGTGCGCGCCACGTCCGCGAGCATCGCCCTGTGCGTCGCGGGGGACACGACGCCGCCACCACCCCAGGCCTGCATCCAGCGCGCCGCATCAAGCGCCGTCGCAGCGATCGAGCCGGCACCGCCGGCGGCCGTCACGACGGACCTGAAGGGCATCACGTCGCCGACGGGCGCCACCGGCACGTAGCGCACGCCGCCCCCCGCCGTTGCCACAAGCCGGTAGGCGACCGTGCCCTCGACCCGAGGTGCCTCGGCGTCCTGGTACCACGCGGTCTCGAGCCCGAGCGGGTCCAGGATCCGCTCCCGGATCTCCGTGGCGAGCGACCGGCCGGTGATCTTCGTGACCAGCTCACCGAGCAGGAGGTAGTTGGTGTTGGAGTACGTCCAGCGCTTCCCCGGCTTCGTGCGCCACGTGGGCACGTACTTCCAGGTCTGCTGGGCAGTCCAGGCGGCATTCGGATCCCGCCGCAGGGGGCGATCGATCTTCACGTTGAGGAAGTAGTCGGGCAGCCCGCTGGTGTGGTCGAGGAGCATCCGGACGGTGACCCGGGGGTCGAGCCCGAAGTCGGGCAGCAGCGGGGCCACCTTCTCGCCCAGCGAGAGCTTCCCCTCCTCGACCAGCTGCAGGACGACCCCGGCCGTCAGCGTCTTCGAGATGGAGGCCAGCGCGAACGCCGTGCCGGTCGTCATCGGCTTGTCCGCGGCCACGTCCCGACGCCCGGCGGCACCCAGCCAGCGCCGGCCGTCGTCCCACAGGATCGCGACGGAGACGCCCGGGATCGACAGCTTCGCGCGGATCTTCTCGAGGCGCGCCTGGAGCGCCCGGTGCGGGATGGACGGGTCCAACGACGGGTCCAATGACGCGTCCGGGGCATCAGACGATGACGGGTCCGGGTCAGTGGACGGGCTCGGGGGCTCGACGGTCGCGGCCGGAGACGTGACCGGGGACGGCGTGCCGGTGGCGGCGGACGGGGTGGCGCTGGGAGCCTCGGTCGCGACCGCGGCGGGTGCGGACGGGCTCGGTGGCAATGAGGCGACGGCGATCTGCCCAGGCTGGGACGGGCTGCCCGCCGCCACGTCCCCCGCGGGCTGTCCGGCTCCGCCGAGGATCGCGCCAATCGCCAGAACGACCGCGAGCGCCGCAATCCCCAGGGCGCCGATCCCTGCTGGGGTACGCGCAGCCGCCGCAATGCGCGTCACGGCGCCGCCCGCGGATCGGGGATCCGGCTCGGAAGATGGGTTCGGCATGTAGGTGAGACGATACGCTGGTCAGCCCGGGAGCACCTCCGGACGCCCTTGCCATCCCCCGTCACGAGCCGGAGCCCATGCCCGACGACCGAAGCGCCTCCAACCTGATCCGCGAAGTCGGCCTCATGGCCGACGGCCCAGTGACCTGGGGACGCCCGGTCCGCCACTCCGGCCCCGGCATCTTCGTGGTGGAGTTGCCCGCTCCGCTCGCGTCGGCCCCGCTGGACCTCGCCCTGATCGGGAAGTGGCTCGAGCGCGTCCCCGACTTGCTCCTCGATGGCTCGCGGCCGGTGTCCAGGGATCTCCTGCAGCTGCTTCGGTCGTTCTGGCTGCCGTCGCAGCAGGTTGTCTTCGTCGGAAGCTCCACGGGCTCCGTATCGGGCCGCCTGTCGTCGATGGCCAAGACCGTGCCGGGCGACCGGAAGCCGGCCTGGACCGGTTTCTGGCTGCATTTCCTGCGCGGCCTCCCGGACCTGCGGGTCTGGTGGGCGGCAACCGACGCGCCGGAGGAGTACGAGGACGCCCTGCTCGACGCGTTCGCGGCCGGCGTGCCCGATGCGGAGAAGGCTGCGACACACGGGGGCGGGATGGCGATGCCCTGGGCCGTCCTGCGAACCCCATCGGGCATCCGGAAGCCAACCGGCCTCGTGAACCCGCTGCTCCCGGAGGTCAAGGCCCCGGAACCGAAGCCGGTCACACGGATCGTGGACCTGCCGCCCGGGGAGGCCGACGGTGCTCGCGATGAGGCCAAGCGCGCCAGGCGCCCGGCGCCGGGCCGCGGGACGGGCCGCATCGCGTCGGTCGCCGCCTACGCCGCCCAGGGCTCGCCGCGCAAGGTGACCGAGCCCATCTACCTCTCCCCGGAGGGCCTCGAGCGGCTCGAGGCGGAGCTCGCGGTCCTGCTCGCCGAGCGGCCGGGCGTCATCAAGCGCATCGCCACGGCGCGCGAGCACGGAGACCTCAAGGAGAACGCCGAGTACCACGCGGCGCGCGAGGAGCAGGGCTTCCTGGAGGGTCGGATCCGGACCCTCGAGGCCAAGCTCAAGGTCGCGGTGATCGCCGCCCCCACCGAGCGCGGAGCCGCCGTGGGCCTGGGATCCCGGATCCGCGTGGAGGTGGACGGCGACGAGTCCGTGGTCCAGGTGGTCAGCTCCGCCGAGGCGAACTCCCGCGAGGGGCGGATCTCCAGCATCTCCCCGGTCGGGGCGGCGCTGATGGGCCGCAAGGTCGGTGACGCCGTCACGATCGTGACACCCGGCGGCCAGATCCGGTACCGGGTGCTCGAGATCTCCTAGGCGGGCGCCTGCGGGCCACGCCGCCGGCCACCCGTGAACAGGCTGGCCACCACCATCACCACACCCAGGACGACAAGGGCGTACGGCAGGATCTCGTCGAGGTTCGCGATCGGACTTCCCGACAGGCCGATGGCGCCCTCGAAGAAGAGCGCGAAGCCCACGAACAGCCCGAGGCCGACGAGGGTCACCCGCAATCCCTCGGCGACGAGATCACGATCGCGGTGGACGAGGCCGTAGAGCAGCATTCCGAGCCCTGGCGCGGTCGGGGCGACCAGTGCCCAGGCGTATGCCCAGGAGGCGTAGAGACCCCACGTCGCCTGCACCCAGAGCACGAGGCCGACCATCGTGACGATGGCTCCCGGGATCGCCAGCCCCAGGCCGCCGCGCGGCGGGATGAAGAACGATCCGACGAGCATGGCGACACCCGGGACCACGATCCACAGGGGCCATGTGACGCTGCCCAGTGAGACCTCGACGACGCGGCCGACGAGGAAGGCTGCGCCGATGACGACGAGGATGATCCCGGCCACGAGACCGGGCGGCGCGGACCGGGCCGGCTGGGCGGGCGGCACGATGCCTGGAGGCGCGCCCGGTCCAGGTGGCGACGCGTAGGCGGCGGGCGGCTGCGGCGGGGCCGGCTGCGGCGGGGCCGGCATGCCGGCGTCCCCGGCGCCCTGGGGGTCTTGGTCGGACATCGTCATGGCTGCATCTCCCTGCGCTGTTCCGATCCTACGCCTGCACGGCGAATCACTCCCGGCCGATCCGCGCGGGCGACGAGGCCGCGCGGGAGGCCCAAACCGGTCGGCCGGCGGGACCAATCCGGGCAGCGACCCTGTCCTCGCCTCGATGGCAGTAGAGTGGACCGATGCTGGAGGTTCGGGGCCTTACCAAGCGCTACGGGTCCGTGACGGCACTGGACAGCGCCACGTTCGCCGCCGCCCGTGGCCGCCTCGTCGGATTTCTGGGTCCCAACGGCGCCGGCAAGACGACGACCATGCGCTGCGTCTTCGGTCTGGTCACGCCCGACGCTGGCGACGTCCGCTGGGACGGCCGGGCCATCGATGCGCATACGCGTCTCGGCTTCGGATACATGCCGGAGCAGCGGGGCCTCTACCCCAGGATGCGGGTTGCGGAGCAGCTCGCCTACTTCGGCCAGCACCACGGACTCTCCGGGCACGACGCCCGGACGCGCGCTCTCGCCTGGCTCGAGCGCTTCGGCCTCGCCGACCGGGCGAAGTCCAAGCTCGAGGATCTCTCCCACGGCAACCAGCAGCGTGTCCAGCTGGCCACGGCACTGGTGCATGATCCGGAGCTCCTCGTGCTCGACGAGCCATTCTCCGGCCTCGACCCACTGGGGATCGCCACCATGTCGGAGGTGCTGCGCGAGCGGGCGGCCGCCGGCGTTGGCGTCGTGTTCAGCTCCCACCAGCTGGATCTCGTGGAGGAGGTCTGCGAGGACGTGGTGATCATCAGCCAGGGCCGCGTGGTGGCGGCGGGGGGAATCGCAGATCTGAAGGCGTCGTCCGGTCGCCGGCACCTCGAGGTCGAGGTCGTGGGGTCCGGAGGGGCCTGGCTGGACGGGACGAACCGCCACACCGTCCTGGAGCACGACGGCGATCGGGTGAAGCTGCTCGTCGACGAGGCGGTCGACCTCGACGAGCTCCTGACCGCGGCCAGGGCGGCGGGTGAGATCCGCCGTTTCAGCTACGAGCCGCCAAGGTTGTCGGAGCTGTTCATGGACGCGGTCACGGCGCCCCAGCCATCCGCGGCGGAGGGCACCCGGTGAGGTCATTGCGGGCAATCCGCCTGGTCGCGATGCGCGAGATCCTGGAGCGCGGCCGGAGTCGCAGCTACATCCTCTCGCTGGTGTTCACGGTGTTCCTCCTCGTGGCCGGCTTCGTGCTGCCGTCCCTCATCCTGGGCGACCAGGCGACGCGGCTCGCGATCGTCGAGCCGGCGCCACCCGCGCTCAAGATCGCCCTGGCTTCCGCCGCGGACGCCTACGATGCCAACCTCGACATCTCGAACCTTGCGGACCGGGCGGCCGCCGAGGCAGCGCTGACCGACGGGTCCATCGACGCCGCGCTCGCAGTTCCGGCGGACCTCTCTGCTCCGGGTGAGCTGCTCGTGCTGGAGCAGGCGGACGACCAGGTGCGGGCGATCACCGCGAGCGCGGTCGTGGCCCTCCGTGCCGCCGGCGTGACGCCGTTGCTCATGCCTCCATCGGTCACGGCCCTGCAGCCGCCCACGGCCGAGGACACCACGGCCCTGATCTTCGCGAACGCCGGGATCATCCTCATGTTCATCGGCATCTTCACCTACGGGACCTGGGTTCTCACCGGGGTCGTGGAGGAAAAGCAGAGCCGCGTCGTCGAGGTCGTCCTGTCCACCGTCCGGCCACGGAACCTGCTGATCGGCAAGGTCCTGGGCATCGGGATCCTGGCGCTCGCGCAGCTCACCGTCCTGGTGATCGCCGGGGTCGTTGCGGCGCAGATCAGCGGCCGCCTCAGCCTGCCTGCCACGACGGTCGACGCCGTGGCCATGCTGCTCGTCTGGTTCATCCTCGGCTTCGCGTTCTACTCCACGGCCATGGGATGTCTGGGCTCCCTGACGTCGCGCATGGACGAGGCGTCCAACGCATCGATGCCGGTCACCATGACGGCCACCGCGAGCTACATCGCCTCGATCGTGCTGGTGACGCAGGACCCGTCCGGCACCCTGGCTCGGGTCTTGACCTTCCTGCCGCCGGCAGCACCGATGGTTGTCCCTCTCCGAACGGCGCTCGGGGCCATCGAGCCGTGGGAGATCGCACTGTCGATCGCCGTGATGGTCCTCTCCATCTGGGCGCTGTTCATCGTCGGCGGCCGGGTCTACGCCGGTGCGGTGCTCCAGACGGGTGGCCGGATCCGCCTTCGGGATGCCTGGCGCGCCCGGACCTGACGACCGTCGCCCGCTACGGTCGCCCCTGGACCTCCATCCAGCGGAAGCATGCGATCTCGTGGTCGTTGACAAGGCCCGCCGACTGCATCAGCGCGTAGCAGATCGTGGGCCCGACAAACCGGAACCCACGCGAGCGCAAGTCGCGGCTCATCGCCCGTGACGCCTCGGACTCGGACGGCACGTCCTCCAGACTCCCGAACCGGTTGACCACCTGCACGCCGTCCACGAACGACCACAGGAGGTCGCCGAGGGTCTTGCCCTTCTCGAGAAGGGCGAGCGTGGCGCGCGCGTTGCCGATGGCCGCCCCCACCTTTGCCCGGTTGCGGACGATCCCGGGATCACCAAGGAGCCGCGTGATGTCCGCCTCTTCGAAGGCGGCGACGGCGGCAGGGTCGAAGTCCGAGAACGCCCGCCGGTAGCCCTCGCGCTTGTGCAGGATCGTGGACCACGAGAGTCCGGCCTGCGCCCCTTCGAGGATGAGCAGCTCGAACAGGTGGCGCTCGTCGCGCACCGGGACACCCCACTCGAGGTCATGGTAGGCGCGGTAGGTCGCGTCGGGCCCAGTGGCCCAGCGGCAACGATGTGCGGACGCGCGGTCGGGGGCCGTGGCGGCGGGTGTCGGCTGGTCCATGGGGAGCATTCTCGCCCAAGCCGATCAGCTGCCGCTCAACGGGTCACCGTCCGGGTGCCGATGGCGCGTATGATCCCGATCGAAGCTTGGCAGCCAACCAGGGGAGAGCCAGCCTGAGCGAACGCGATCCGTACGCCGTGGTCGGCGTCCCCGTCCACGCGAGCGCCGAGGCCATCGCCATCGCATGCCGGGAGTTGGCACGCCGCTACCACCCGGACGTGTCCACGGCGCCCGACGCCGAGCGCCGCATGGCAGAGATCAACGCGGCCTGCTCGATCCTTCGCGACCCTGCCAAGCGCGCCGAATGGGATCGGAGCCACCTTCGCGTGCCAGGCTCGGCCGCGGGAGGGCCGGGCACGACTGGCCCCGATGGCGCCTCGCGTGCCCCCGGCGAACGGCCTACCGGGGCGACAAAGCCAGCACCGGGGGGCTCGCCGCAATCCGGCGCCGGACCGGTGGCCTGGCGTCGCGGACCGCTCGGCGAGGGAGCCGCCGGTCCGCCGCCCGGACCGCGGCGTGGCTCGGTGCTTCCGTTCGGGCGCCACATCGGCTGGTCCCTGGGTGAGGTCGCGCGCGTGGATCCCGGCTATCTCGCCTGGCTCCGCGACCGCCCCGAGGGAGCTTCGTTCCGCGTGGAGATCACCGCGCTGCTCGATGGCATGGGCCGCCCCGCATCCCCGCAGGCCGATCCGAGTCGCCGTCGGCGCGGCCTATTCCGCTGATCGGGTCGCGACGTCCGCCAGGAACGCGACCATCCGGTCCAGCGCAGCCTCCCGGACCGGCAGCAGCCCATGACCCAGCCTCGGCCATGTCTCGAGGCGCCCCTGCGCAAGCATCGGCATCGATGCCTCCAGGAGGTCGATCCGCGCAAACGGGTCGGAAGTGCCGCAGAGCAGCAGGGTCGGGATCCCGATCCGTGGCCAGTGCGCCGTCCGGGCAGCGGTCGTCTCCGGCGATCCGGGACGGTGGAGCGGGTAGCTGAGGCAGACCAGCGCTGCATAGCGCCTGGAGGGGGCACCTTCCGCAGTCCCGATACCGGCGGCGGAGAGAGACGCAACCCGCCCCCCGAAGGAGTGTCCGCCGACGACCACGCCGGGCTCGTCGGGCACCTGTGCCTCGAATGCTGCGACGGCGTCCTCCGCCCGGCGTCGCGGCAGGGTCAGCGCGTGGGCCTCGTACCCGCGGGCCGACAGCCCGTCGATCCAGGGTGCCATCGTCGCGGCGCTGCCGGACGCGCCATGGCCCAGGTAGATCTGCAACATGCGCCCACGGTACCGCGCCGGCGTGGCATGCTGGTACCCCGGTCCGGTGGCGGCATGGTCCCGTCGACCCATGGCCGGTGCGCGCCGACACCTCCAGAATCGGGAGCATGGGCATCGCCAGACACCACCGTCCGTCACCCGGACGCGAACGACGCACCCGCTGGCTGACCGCCGGCCTCGTCGCGGCCTCGCTCGTCGCCGCCACGGTCATGCCGGCCTTCGCTGGCGATCCAGGCGCGGGGATGGCCCCGGATGCCTCGGTGGGCCCGTCGTCCGGGCCCCTGGAGACGCCCGCGTCCGTCCCGGCCGCTGATTCGACGCCATCGCCGGACCCGACGCCCTCGCCGGACCCGACGCCGAGCCCCGACCCGACGCCATCGCCGGACCCGACGCCGAGCCCCGACCCGACGCCGAGCCCCGACCCGACGCCCTCGCCCAGCCCGACGCCCAACCCGTGGCCGACACCAGTGTTCCCGGCCACCGTCACCACGCTCGACGCGACCGTGGCGTTCTACGGCCAGGGCTATGGACACGGTGTGGGGATGAGCCAGTACGGCGCCCGGGGCCGGGCCCTCGCGGGCGAGACCGCGGAGCAGATCCTGGCCGCCTACTACAAGGACTCCACCATCTCCACGGTCAGCCCCACGCGTGCCGTCCGGGTCCTTGTGCTGTCGGGCTTCGCCGCCCCATCGTCAACCACGGCCCTTGCCATCCGCGGACGCTACGGCCGATGGGGCCTGTCGGGCACCGACAGGTCCTTCCCGGCCGGCTCGTGGCTGAAGGCGTGGCGAACGACCCGGACCGTGGACGGCGTCCGCAAGACCATCTGGCTGGCGAAGGTCTACGCGACCGACAAGTCCACCGTCCTGTACTCCGTGACCCTGAGCGGCAAGCCGGTCCTGCGCCCTCTGTCGGCTTCGACCGTATTCAAGCTCAAGTCCAAGCCTTCGCGATACGACACCTACCGAGGCTCGCTGACGCTCCTGCTCGGTGCGAGCACGACGAGCGTCGTCAACACGCTGGGCCTGGACACCTACCTCCGGGGGGTCGTCCCCGTGGAGATGCCGTCCTCGTGGCCGGGTGAAGCGCTGCGGGCGCAGGCGATCGCGGCCCGCAGCTACGCGGTGAAGGAGCTGAACCCGGACACCGGGAACTACGACATGTTCGACGACACGCGCTCCCAGGTGTATCGGGGCACGAAGGGCGAACGGGCGGTCACGAACGCGATCATCGCCACCGATCCAGGCGTCGTGCTGCGCTACGGGACCAAGGTGCTCAAGGCCTTCTTCCATTCCACCGGCGGCGGGGCGACCGAGAACAACGAGTACGCGTTCGTTGGCTCGGCGGGCACGCCAGGCACCAGGGTCGCGTACCTGCGGGGGATCACCGACCGCGCACCCGACGGGGTGCCGTATGACGCCGCAGCGCCCTACTACCGGTGGTCGACGAGCAGCCTCACGCTCTCGCAGCTCTCGACGATGCTCGGCAAGGACAGCCGGACGAGGGTCGGCGACCTGAAGCAGCTCGACCTGCGGCGACGAGGCGTCTCGGGACGGTTGTACCAGGTCGTGCTGTACGGCTCGTCGGGGACGAAATCCGTCTCGGCCGACGTCTTCCGGTCCGTGTACAACGCCTATCGGCCGTCGGGCTCCGCCCTCCTGCGCAGCAACCTGTTCACCACGACCCCTCTCCCCTGACGCCCGCCGCGGCGTGCCCCCGGGTTGCCACGCCAGCCACCGGCAGCGTGCAGGACCTCGGCCGCCTCAGAGCTCCCGACGCCGGAACAGGGCGATGCCGCCGAGCAGCACCAGCACGACCCAGGCGATGGCCCAAGCCGTAAACGCCGCCGGCGGCGGCGCATCCGCGAAGAACGGGTTGGCGCGCAGCGCCTCCGTGTTCCGGCCGACGGCCATCAGCAGCACCACGGGTGGCTCGAGCCCGTAGATCACGCCACGCCACAGCCCGTCTGTGGGCACCAGCACGCGGACCACGTCACCCACGCCGGCCAGTGGCGCCGCATCGAAGGCGACGGCGACGTTGCCCAGGACACCGGCGAACCAGCCCAGGCCGAACATGACGACCGTGATCGCACCCGCAGCGATCGCCGGCAGCCGGGTGCCGATCGCCAGGGCCAGCGTCATGACCGTGATCGCCTCGAAGGCAAGAAATGCGACGGCCACCAGTGGGGCCGGCGGAACGTGGCCGCTCACGAACCCGACCGCCCCGATGGCGAGGAGGCCGGACAGGACGGCATACCCGGCGACGACGATCGCGAGTCCCAGCCAGCGCCCGACGACGAGCTCCGAGCGGCGCATGGGACGAGCCAGCATCGCGTGGACCGTGCCCGTCTCGACGTCCGACGCGATCGCGGGCGCAGCGAGGAATGCCGCCGACATCGCCAGGACGAAGCTGAACATGAAGGCGATCATGATCAGCACCTGGCTCACGCCGATCCGGATCTCCAGCTCCTCGACGCCCTCCCCGCGGGCGGTCACGACCAGGCGGTCCACGCCCCAGGCCACCAGGAGGACGCTCACCACCGACAGGCCGAGGAGCACCCACAGGATCCGGCGCCGGGCGATCTCCCGGAGCGTGAGCGCGGCGATCACCATCACGACGCGCGGACTCATGATCCAGGCTCCGCGAGCACGTCCGGCGGCACTTCATCCGGCGATGCCGGGCCGGGCGGAATCGCTGCGCCGTCCTGAATTGCAGGTCCGCGGACCAGGCCGAGGAACAGGTCCTCGAGCGACCGGCGCGTCGGATCCACCGCGTGCACGCGACCGCCGGCCGCCACCACGGCCGCCACGATGTCCGGGATCCGGTCGGGGTCGACCGGACGGACGACCAGCCAGCCGTCCACGACCGTGATGGGCCCGTAGCCGTCCAGGGCAGCCCCGCCGGCGGGCAGGCCGGTGACGCGCAGGCGGACCGTCTGCTCGCCGAGGAGGTCCCCAAGCGATCCGGAGGCAACGACGCTTCCGTGGTTGACGATGGCGACCCTGTCGCACAGCCGTTCCACCTCACCCAGGAGGTGTGAGTTGAGGAGCACCGCGGAGCCACGCTCACGGGCGTGGCGGATGATCGCGCGCACGTCCTCGCGACCCACCGGGTCGAGGGCGGAGGTGGGTTCGTCCAGGATCACCAGGGCCGGATCACCCAGGAGCGCCGTTGCCAGCCCGAGGCGCTGCTGCATGCCCTTGGAGAACCCGCCCGTTCGCTCCCTGTCACGATCGGCCAGCCCGACCAGGCCGAGCACGCGGTCCACGTCTGTCCGCCGGCTGGCGGTCGTGAGCCCGGCGAGTCGGACGTGCAGATCCAGCACCTCGCGGGCCGTCAGCCAGGGCTGGTAGCGGAACAGCTCCGGGAGGTAGCCGATGCGGCGGCGAGCCTGCCGATCACCAAGCGACCGACCGAGCACGGTGCCCGAGCCGCCCGTGGCCCGCGTCAGCCCCAGCAGCAGCTTGACGGCGGTCGTCTTGCCCGCGCCGTTCGGCCCAAGGAGGCCGAAGACCTCGCCGGCCCCGACCTCGAGGTCCAGCGCCTCGAGTGCGACGGTCGAGCCGTACACCTTGCGCAGGCCCTGAGTCTCGACCGCAATCGGGTTCATGCACCCATTCTCAGGCGCACGGCGGATTCCGTCGCGTCGCGTGACAGCCTAGCTGGCACGGACGAGGCCGAGGATGCGGGCATGACGATCCCGCAGATGATCCCAAGCCGCAGGGAGACCGGTCCCATGCTGTTCACCGAGTGCCCGCTGTGCGATCAGCCGGCCCGCATCGACGAGGCGACCGGCGCCCTTGACTGCGCCGCATGCGCCGTGCACCTGGAGCTGGCCGGGGAACGGGACCGGCCGGCACTCGCCCCGGCTGCCTGACCGCTCGACCGGGTCAGCCCTCGACCAGCCAGCACGCAGCCTGCTGGCCGCCGCCCACATCGAACAACGGCGGCTCCTCGACCTTGCAGCGGTCGAACGCCACCGGGCACCGGGGATGGAACCTGCACCCGGGCGGGATGTGGGCGGCGTCGGGGGTCTCGCCCTGCAGGATTGTGCGGTTGGCTCGCGATCCTGCCTCCGGCGGGTCTGGGGAAGGGCTCACGGAGACGAGCGCCTGGGTGTACGGGTTGCGTGGCGACTTGATGACCTGCTCGGCTGGGCCGATCTCCAGGATCTTGCCCAGGTACATGACCGCGATCCGGTCGGCAAGCACCCAGGCGACCGACAGGTCGTGGGTGATGAACAGGTAGGCCAGGCCCCGCTCCCGGCGCAGGTCGAGCATCAGGCGCAGGAGCTCGGTCCGGATGGACACGTCCAGCATCGACACCGGCTCGTCCGCGACGACCAGGTCCGGGCTCATCACCAGCGCGCCGGCGATCACCACCCGCTGCCGCTGGCCGCCCGACAGCTCGTGCGGATACCGGGCTGCGTAGTCCGCGGCCGGACGCAGGCCCGCGGCCTCGAGCGCGGCGAGGACACGATCGTCGCGATCCTTGCGCGAGGTGCCGATCCCGTTGACCTCGAGCGGCTCCCGCACGAACTCGCCGATCGAATGCTTTGGGTTGAGCGTCTCGTACGGGTCCTGGAAGATCAGCTGGACCCGGCGCCGATAGCCGTGCAGGTTCTTCGGCCCCCAGAGGGTGGAGACGTCATCACCGTCGAACACCACCCTTCCGCCCGTCTGGCGGGTCAGCTTGACCACGACACGCCCGGTGGTGGTCTTGCCGGAACCCGACTCACCCACGAGACCCAGGATCTCGCCACGCTTGATGGTCAGGTCGATCCCGTCCACGGCTCGGACGAAGCCGCGCGGGATGCGCCGGACCTGGTCGAGCAGGCCGCCCCGGATTGGGAAGAAGACCTCGAGGCCCTCGAGCCGGAGCAGCTCCTCCCCGGGCGCCGGCGCAGGCTCCTGCAGCGGCTGGACTGCGGCTGCCTCCGGTGCCACCCCGTTGGACACGGGCATGCCATCCACCGCCGTCATGCTGCGGGCTCCGCGGCAGGTGCTGCGGCGCCGCTCGCACCCGCCGGCACCTGGCCGTCCGCCGATCCGGCGGCGCCGGAGCCCGCCATTGGGGCATCCGAGTTCGGGTACAGGTGGCAGGCGACGCGGACGCCGTCGGCGAAGCGGACCTCGGGCGGCACCTCCTCCGTGCACACCGGCATGACAAACGAGCAGCGCGGGGCGAAGCGGCAGCCGGGAGGTGGGTGACGCAGGTCGGGTGGCATCCCCGGGATGACGTCCAGCGTTCGCCGGTCCGTCTCGATGTTGGGGAACGCCGCCAGCAGCTTCTGGGTGTAGGGGTGCCGCGGAGCCGTGAACAGCTTGCGGGCGGACCCTTCCTCGGCGACGCGCCCGGCGTACATGATCATCGCCCGATCACAGGTCTCGGCGATGACCGAGAGGTCGTGCGTGATCAGGATCAGGGACAGGCCGAGATCGCGGCGCAGCTGCTCGAGCAGCTGCAGGATCTGGGCCTGGACCATGACGTCGAGCGCCGTCGTGGGCTCGTCACCGATCACGATCGCCGGATCGCACGCGAGCGACATCGCGATGATCGCGCGCTGCCGCATCCCGCCCGACAGCTCGTGGGGGTAGGCGTCGGCGCGCTGCTTGGGGATGCCGACCAGCTCGAGCAGCTCGCCCGCCCGCTTGAGCGAAGATTCCCGGGGCTGGCCCAGGCGGATCTCGATCGGCTCGGCAATCTGGGCGCCGATCCGCCGGACCGGGTTGAGCGCGTTCATCGCGCCCTGGAAGACCATCGAGATCTCGCGCCACCGGTAGCGCGCGATCTGGCGCTCCGTCTTGGGCACGAGATCGATCCCGAACAGCTCGACCTTGCCCCGCTTGATGTAGCCGTTGGCCGGCAGCAGGTGGACGAGCGACAGGGCGGTCGTCGTCTTGCCGCAGCCGGATTCGCCGGCGATCCCGAGCGCCTCCCCGTCGTCGAGCCCGAAGCTGACGCCGTCGACCGCCTTGACGCTGCCGTTGGGCATCCGGAAGCGGACGGCAAGATCCTCGACTCGCAGGAGCGGGGCGGTCGGGTCGGCGAGCTTGGGCAGCGGCCACCTGCGCTGCCCCCGGATGTCCGGATCCACGGTCATCGCCGGACCCCCGATTTCGGGTTGAGGATGTCGTCGAGCGCATTGCCGACGAGCGTGAACGCGAGCACCACCAGGACGACGCAGATCGCGGGCGGCGCGATGTACCACCACGCCCCAAGACCTGGGGCGCCGGCGCCCTGGGCGTTGTTGAGGAGCTGGCCCCACGACGGCGCGAACGGATCGCCGAGGCCGATGAACGCGAGCGTCGTCTCGGTGAACACGGCGACCGCGAAGGTCAGGACCGCCTGCGCGACGATCAGGTTGACCACGTTGGGCAGCACGTGGCGGCGCATGATCCGACCGGATCCCGAACCGACCACCCGGGCGCGGTCGACGAACATGCGCATCCTGATCGAGAGCACCTGGGAGCGGATGACCCGGGCCGTCGTGGCCCAGCTGGTCATGCCGATGACGATGACGATGACGAGCATCGTCGCCCGGATGCCGAACAGCTCGGCGTCGGCGCCCACGATGTCGAGGATGACGGGGGCCAGGATGATCGCAAGGACGATGGTCGGGAGCACGAGGAAGAAGTCCGAGATCCGCATCAGGACGAGGTCGGTCTTGCCCCCGACGTAGCCCGCGACGATGCCCACGACCGCACCGAAGAACACGGTGATCAGCGTCGCCATGAGCCCGATGGTCATCGAGATTCGCGCACCGTGGACGGTCATGTTCAGCAGGTCCCGGCCTAGCTCGTCGGTGCCGAACGGGTAGCCGCCGCCGGGGCCCTGGAGCGACTGGCCGGTGGCCGTGGTCACCGTCTGGAGCTCGCCCACGAACAGCTCGGGGAACATCGCCAGGATGGCGAACATGAGCAGGATCGCCAGGCCGAACCGGCCGTCGTTCCGGGACAGGAACTTGCCGGCGAAGTCGCGTGCGCGGTCCACGGACGTCATGGGGCGGGACATGGGCGTGGCGGCGGGAACCGGCGCCGTGGTGGAGGTCATACGCCGACCCGCGGGTCAAGGAAGCCGTAGACGATGTCGGCGATCAGGTTCGCGATGACGACCGACACGGCCACCAGCAGGAAGATCCCCTGGAGCACCGGGTAGTCGCGGGCGCTCAGCGCCTGGATCGTCAGGGTGCCGAGCCCGGGCCAGTTGAACACGATCTCGGCGGTGATCGCGCCAGCGACCACGTAGCCCAGGTTGATGGCGATGAGCGTCACCATCGGCAGCAGGGCATTGGGGAACGCGTGGTGGCGCAGGACATAGCCGTCCTGCAGCCCCTTGGCACGGGCCGTCGTGACGTAGTCCTCGTTGCGCGTGTCGATAATGGACGAGCGCATGAGGATCGAGTAGCCGCCGAGGAGGCCGAGGCTCACCGCGGCCAGAGGCAGGACCAGATGCCGGCCCAGGTCCCAGGCCTGGTTGAGCAATGGCTGGTCCGACATGCCGGGCGTGGTCATGCCCGAGGTCGGGAACCAGCCGAGCCCGGCGGCGAAGACGATGATCAGGGGCATGCCGATCACGAAGTACGGCATCGAGTACAGGATCAGGCTGGCGCCCGTGCCGATCGAATCCACCTTCCCGCCCCGGCGCCAGCCGGCATAGGCGCCGATGGTGAGGCCGCCGAAGATCGCGAACGCCTCGGCGAGGCCGACCAGGAGGATCGTTGGTCCGACCTTCGCCGCCAGCACGTCCGTGACCGGCTTCCCACGGTAGAAGATCGAATAGCCAAGGTCGCCCGTCGCCGTCGCGCCCATGTAGGCAACCAGCTGGTCGGGGAGGAGCGGCTTGTCGAGGCCCCAGCGGGCGCGCGTGGCCGCGATCGTCTCGGGCGTGAGGTTCGGGTTCTTGATGACGCGGTCGGGCGAGCCCGGCATCATCCGGAACATCAGGAAGTTGAGGATCATGATCGCGACGATCGTCACGAGCGCTTGGGCCAGCTTCCTGGCCAGGTAGTGGGCGTTCACGGGCGCGCGGTCAGCCGGGCGTAGGGGTGGGGCCGCCGTGAGCGACCCCTACCCACCGGTGCTTGCCCTGGGCCACGAGTGGTTACTCGTCGTCGTCGTCAGGCGTTGACTTGCGGCGGCGGCTGAGGATCAGGCCACCGACGATCACGATCACGATCAGGGCGCCCAGCCCGAGGATGAGCGTGGAGTTCGAGTCGCTGCCCGATGCGCTCCCATCATCGGGAGCGGGCGTCGCCGGAGCGGCCGTGGCGCCGGGCTCGACCGGAGCGGCCGTGGCGCCGGGCTCGGTCGGCTCCGGGCTGGCGACGGCCGTGGCGTCCGTCAGCAGCGAGTAGCCGAGGTCGCCGTAGGTGAACAGCGGGGTGCCGCTGTCGGGCATGTTCTGCCATCCGGCAAATCGATCCGTCCGGTAGGCAGCGAGGTTGGCGTCGTAGAACAGGATGTCGTAGGGGGCCTCGTCATAGAGCAGGTTCTGCATCTGGGCGAGGGTCGCATGGCGCTCGTCGCCGGACTGCGTCAGCTGGAGCTCGTACAGCTTGTCGTACTCGGGATTGCAGTACTGGCTGTCCGACGTGCTGCCGATGGCGTCACAGGTGAAGATCTGGAGCAGGGCGTTGGGATCGGGGTTGCCGGCCCAGCCCCACAGCTCGATGTCGTACTTGGCCTTGGCGTCGGGCGGCGGCAGAACCAGCTCGCCGAGCGCGGCGCTGGTCAGGATCTGGGTGGACACCACGATTCCCAGCTGGCCGTACCAGTCCTTGATGAATTCCGCGACCTTGGCGTAGTTGCCGTCCGAGTCCGGCGCGTACAGGCGCAGCTTGATCGGCTGGCCCTCCTTGTCGAGCCGGTTGCCGCTGCCGTCGAGCTTATAGCCCGCGGCATCCAGCTTCGACTTGGCCAGCTCGATGTCGAAGGTGCGCAGGTTGTCCGGGGTGACGTGCCACTGCTCGAGCACGGGCGGCACGGCCGTCGTCCCGACGTCGCCAAAGCCGCCCAGGACGCGATCCACGAGCGCCTGCCGGTCCACCGCGTAGCCGATCGCGTCACGGAAGGCCGGGTCCAGGAGCGCCTTGGTGGACGGGCCACCGTTCTTGATCGTCTTGCCGGTGCCGGTCCCATAGGTGTTGAAGGCCAGCTGCGTCCAGCCGTTCGCGCTGCCCGGGACGGTCGCGTACGCAGGATCGGCCTGGAGCTGCTTGAACTGGTCCGAGTTCACGTTGTGGGCGTAGTCCAGCTCGCCATTCTTGAGCGCCTGGAACATGCCATCGGTGTTGTCGGGGAAGAATTGGATGACGACCTCGTCCTCGAAGCCCTGCTGGCCCCAGTAGTTGGGGTTCCGGACGAACCGCGCGTACTCGCCGGTCTTCCACTCGACGAGCTGGTAGGGGCCCGTACCGACCAGCGGCGCGTCGAACTTCTCCTCCGCCATCTGCTTGTAGTCGATGTCGCCGAAGACGTGCTTGGGCATGATCGGGATGTAGGTCTGGAAGATGCGGTCCGACTGGTCCGTCGTGTAGGCCACGAACGTGCTGTCGTCAGGACATTCGATCCTGGTCACGCCGCTGTCCACGAGGTTCGGGTCGAGGTAGCCGGCGCCGATGTTCGTGTCGTCGGCGATGGCGGCCATGGCCAGGCCCCATGAGAAGCACACGTCCTGAGAGGTCGCAGGCGTGCCGTCGGACCACTTCATTCCGTCCCGGATGTGATAGGTCACCTTGTCTGGGGAACGCTCCCACGAATTCGCGAAGCCCGGGCCAGGCGACGTGTCCTGGGCGAAGTTGGTCAGCAGGTCGTAGGTCAGCTGGAACGCCTCGTAGCCGACCACCAGGTACGTGTTGAACGGGTTCGTGGAGTCCAGGTCCTGGGTCGTGCCGACGGTCAGGACGACCGGATCTGCCGCGGCGACCGGCGCGGCGGCCGGAACCAGCATCGAGAGCGCTATCAGCGGCGCAGCGGCGCGCCGCGCCAACTTCAGACGCGCGTGGACCATGGGGTCTCCTCCTCCTGGATCACCCGGGCAGCCTGCCCCCGAGCAGGACAGTCAGGCACCGTCGCGGCTCGCGGCGGACGGCTCGAGGTTGTCACATGGCACGCTCCACCGCAACTGCCACTGGATACGGCCCGCACACCGCAACAGGTTCCCAACACGCCTCCCGGAAGCCGGCCGGGTTCAGATCACGAAGCTGCGGGGCGCCCCCGGTTCGTGCAGCGCCGGCCGGTCGAACCGGAACGCCGCCAGCTCGCCGGCCGATGGCGTGACGCCGTCCACCGCAAGCTCGGCGGCGATCCGCCCCAGGACGGACGCGAACTTGTAGGCGTGCGCAGCGCCGAGCAGCAGATGCACCTGCGGGTATCCGGGCAGCGCATCGATCACGAAGTCGCGGTCGGGGGTCAGCGTGTAGAGGCAGGTCTTCGTCAGGAAGGGCTCCCCGACCATGCCGGGGAGGTGGGTCTCGATGAACGCTGCCGTTCGTGCGAACGCGTGCTCGTCGCGGCTGAAGGTCCTCGTGGCCGGCGTCACCGGGCCGCCTCCGACGTCCTGTCCGATCTTCGGACCCGGCTGGCCGTGGATCGGGAACCCGTAGAAGGACGGGTCATCCATCCAGATCCAGACCGGGAACCGCTGCGGGGAGAACAGCGCGGGGTCCCCGCGCGGCGTGATCCAGCTGACCTGCTCCTGCGTGGTCGTCAGTGGCAGCGCCAGGCCAAGCGGCGCCAGCAGCTCGTTCGCCCAGGCGTCCGGGGCCAGGATGACCCGGCCGGCGCGCACGCTCTCGCCCGACTCGAGCTCGACGATCGTCTCGCCACCGTCCGCCTCGAGACGCGCGACGGGCGCCCGCTCGCGGAGCACGGCGCCCTGCTCCACCGCCAGGCGGCGGTGGGCCTCATTCCCCCGCGACGGGTCCGCGATCCCCGCATCCTCCTGGAACAGCCCGGCGTGGTGGTCGCCGAGTCGCCAGGCGGGCCAGCGGCGCATGATCTCCGCGGCGTCCAGGCGCTGGAAGGGAACGCCCTCGGCGGTCATGGCAGCGGCGTACGTCTCGAGGTCGATGTCGGCGCCCGGCTCCGGCCGGCGCGGGCCCACGTCCAGCCCACCTGTGCGGAGGACGACCTGCGTGCCGCTCTCGCGCTCCAGGTGCGCCCAGGCATCGTAGGCGCGCGCCGTCAGGCGGACGTAGTCGGGGCGGTGGTAGCTGCGTCGGATGATGCGGCTGACGTCTTCGGAGGCACCGTACCGGTGCCCGATCTCGAACCGCTCGAGCCCCAGGACCCGCAACCCGGGGCGCCTCGACAGCCAGTAGGCCGCGGCCGAGCCCAGCCCGCCCAGGCCGACGACTACGACGTCGTATTCGGGGGTCACGCGCCGGGTCCGGCGGCAAGGTCCACCGCCACGGCCTCGTCCCCCAGCCTCATCGCGAGGTAGCGGCGGATGTCCAGGCTCATGTCCTCCATGGGCGCGTACCAGCCGAACCGGAACTGCCGCGACGTCATCCCGTCCTGGACGCTCTCGCATACCGCCCAGTCCTGGTGGTTCACGAGATCCCAGAAGTCCACCGCATCCGAGGCATCGAAGGACGGCCGGGACATCTCGTCGGGATGGAACAGGAAGTCGACCACGACCAGGGTGCGGTCCGGGGCCCGCGGCAGGAGGGTGAACGCCGCCACGTGATCGGCCGACAGGCTGATCATGAGGTTCGGGTAGACGAGCTCGCCCTTGTGCCGGACCTGCTCATCGGCATCGAGGCCCGGGAACGGCGAGCGCGCGGTCGTGCCCGTCAGGGTGAAGGTGAAGGTCCCCTCCGCCTGGGGCACTCCCGCGTCCCAGTCCAGGCTGGCGCCGCCCCGATCCTTGAACGCGGGCACGATCCGGCACAGCTCGGGGTGCACGCCGCCGCAGTGGTAGCACTCGTTGTAGTTCTCGACGATGACCTTCCAGTTGGCCTTCACGTCGTAGACGATCCGCCTCGCCGTGCGCAGCTCCGCCAGCGGATAGCGCGCGAGCCGGCCGGGGACCGCGCCGAGCCCCACGGCAAGGGCGTGGCCTGCCGCCACTCGCTCGGGAGCAAGGTTCACGAAGATCCAGCCGCCCCAGGTGTCGATGGCCACCGGGTGGAGCCCGAACTCCGAGGGGTCGAAGTGGTCCGCCTCGCCGAGGAACGGGGCGTTGCGAACCCGTCCGTCGAACTCGTAGCACCACGAGTGGTAAACGCAGCGGATCACTCCCCGGAAGGCACCCGACGGACCGGGGCCGTCGCAAGTAGCGGGGTCGAGGCGCTGGTCCACCGTGGTCAGGCGCGCCCCGCGATGCCGGCACAGGTCATAGTGGGCGCGCAACTCTCCAACCCGGTCGCGAACGACGACGATCCGCTCACCGGCGACGTCAACGGCCAGGAAGTCGCCGGCGGCCCGGAGCTGCTCCTCGCGACCCACCGCGACCCATTCGGCCCACCACAGGTGCTCTCGCTCGAGATCCAGGAACGACTCGTCGACGTAGGCGGTCCGCGGCAGGCTGGGCTCGAAGGCGGCGCGACCCATGGAGTCGGGCGACGCAGGGTCGTCCGGCAACGGGCCGGGGAGGCTGGCTGGCAGGGCGGTGGATGCGGGATCCGGCGCGGAGCTGGACACGACGACAACCTTCGGGCGGGACGCTGGTCGCGTGCATCCTACGGGCTTGGCGTCCCCCTGTCCGGGCGCCCGCGGGTCCACCCGTCGCGGCCCCCGCCTGTCGAGGGCTTGCCGGTCGCGGGTCAGCGGCCGCGGCCCGCAGAAACCTCGAGCGCGTAGCGTGTCACCCCGGCGATGGTCATCAGGTCGTGGATCCCGCCGGCCTCGATCTCCGCCAGCACGTCGTCCAGCGTTGCCCAGCGCATGGCGAGGTCCTCCGACGGTTCCGGCGCAGCCACACCCGAGCGCAGGCCGGTGGCGAGGTAGATGATCCCGCCCTCGTCCGTGACCGAGTTGGAGATGGTGAACCGGAGCAGCTCGCGGAGACTTGCGGCGCGGTACCCCGTCTCCTCCGCCAGCTCGCGGATGGCACCCGCCTCGGGCGACTCATCGGGACCCGCGCCGCCCTCCGGGATCTCCCAGCTGTACCGGTCCAGCGCGTAGCGGAACTGGCCCACCAGCAGGATACGGCCGTCATCCGCGATCGGTACGACGCCCACGGCCACATTGCGGAAGTGGACGACACCGTAGACGCCTGGGCTGCCGTCGGGCCGGTCCACCTCGTCGTGGTGGACCTCGATCCAGGCGTTCGAATAGGCGGTCATCCGTGACCGGCGGACCCACGGCCCGACGGGGATGGGGCGCGTGCTGGGGTCGGGCATGCAACAACCCTACCCTGCGCGACGTCAGTAGCGGCGGATGGTGTTGCGATGGCGCCCGGCGGGATCAGACACTTCCGGTGCGCGTCGGCCAGATCGATGAGTGAGGAGACCATGGGCGAGGAGGGAGCCCGCCGATCGAGGCTTCGCTGGGCGGGAGCCGGGCTGGCCGCCGTGGCGGTGCTCGGGTCGCTGGCCTACGGGATGGCGTCCTTTGCCGTCTGGGACGGCATCAGCACGGCGCCCGGCGAGTGCTGGCCGCGGGACCGGGCCAATACGCCCGACGCCTGGGCGATGCCCGACGGCTTCGACGAGGCAATCGCAAAGGCCAACCAGATGCCGCCACCGGAGGATGTCCGCTTCGCGTCCCGCGACCCTGCGATGGCTGGCAGGGAGCTGGCCGGGTGGTGGATCCCCGGCCCCACCGCGGATGCCCCCGCCGTGATCCTCGTCCACGGCGTCCAGTCCTGCCGCCGCGAGGCCAACGTCCTGCTGCCCGCCGGAATGCTCCATCGCAACGGGTTCTCGGTGTTCCTCATGGATCTCCGGGACCACGGCGACTCCGAGGGAGAGGACGGGCGGTTCGCCGGCGGCAGCGAGGAGTATCTCGACGTCCTGGGCGGCTGGGACTGGGTCCGGTCACAGGGCGTCGCGCCCGGGCGGATCGGAATCGCGGGCCTCTCCTTCGGGGGCGTGACCGCGATCGTCGCAGGTGGCCAGGATCCGGCGGTGGCGGCGGTCTGGGCGGATTCCTCGCCCACCCGCATGGACGAGGCGATCGGTCTGTTCCTCGCCGACCAGCTCAAGGACCAGACGGGTCTCTCGCGGGTGCTCGTTCCGGGAGCCATCGTGTGGGCCCGCGTCCTGGCGGGCGACGACCTGACCAGGTTCAATCCCATCGACCAGGTTGACGCCTACCGCGGCAGATCCATCGCGTTTGTCCACGGCGCCGCCGACCCGGTCCTGCCCGCACGGTTTGCGCTGGAGCTCCAGGACCGCGCGGCCGAAGGTGGCGCCACGACCCCGGATGCATGGATCGTCCCCAACGCGGGCCACACCGAGGGCGTGTACGTGGATCCCGCAGGCTACGAGCGACGCCTGGTCTCGTTCTTCTCGGCGGCACTCGGCCAGCCGTGACGCCGGGCTCGCCCTAGACTCCGGGGATGCTCCGGAACGACCACGAACCCGACCACGCCGACGAAGCGGCCAGGCAAGGGCTTCGCGAGGACGGCAGGACGCTCCGCGTGCCCGAGGTCCGCTGGGACGTTCGCGTCCCGGTGCGGGACGGCCTCGAGCTGTCGGCGAACCTGTGGCTCCCGCGGCCCGAGCCCGACTCGCCCGGGGAGCGCTTCCCGGTGATCCTGGAGATGATCCCCTACGGCAAGGACAACTGGCGCCGGAACGCGGACACGGCACGCGGCGAGTGGCTGGCGGCACGCGGATTCGCTCTGTGCCGGCTCGACGTCCGCGGCACTGGATCGTCGCCCGGGATCGCCCTGGACGAGTACACCGCGGCGGAGACCCTCGACGGGTACGACGCGGTCGAGTGGCTGGCCGCCCAGCCGTGGTGCAACGGCTGCGTGGGCATGTGGGGCATCAGCTACGGCGGGTTCACGGCAATCCAGGTGGCGAAGCTCCGGCCGCCGCACCTGCGGGCCATCCTGCCGATGTACGCGACGGACGACCGCTACCGCGACGACGTCCACATCCGTGGCGGCTGCGTCACGGCCAGCGAGAAGTGCCAGTACGCCGTGAGCCAGCTGGGCATGAACGCGATGCCGCCTCATCCCCCTTTCCGGGGCGAGGGCTGGCGGGAGGAGTGGCTCGCGCGCCTCGAGGCGACTCCGCCCTGGCTGATGGCCTGGATCCGCAACCAGGTCGACGGCCCCTACTGGCGGCGCGGATCGCTGGCGCCGGACTATGACGCACTCGAGTGCGCGGTCTTCACGATCGCCGGCTGGACGGATGCCTACGTGGATGCCGCGTTCCGGATGCAGGAGCGCTGCCTCAACGCCGTCTCCGTGCGGACGCTCGTCGGCAACTGGGTGCACTCCTACCCGGACGATGCCTACCCGGGCCCGAACCTGGACTGGCTGCACGAGCTGGTCCGCTTCTTCGACCGATATCTCAAGGGCGTGGACAACGGCTGGGAGACAGAGCCCGCGCTCGTCTGGTACGAGCGCGAGTACGCGGATCCGGAGCCGTTCCCGGCGGCGTGGCCGGGGCGCTGGCGGGCGGCGGAAGGATTCCCGGTACCCGGGACGGCACCCATGGACCTCATCCTCGGCGGAGACCCAGGCTCCGGGCCGGGGACGCTCCACGGGCGGAGGTGGAACGTTGACGAGGATCGGGCAACCGAAGGCTTCGACGTCGTCGAGCACCGGGCGACCGTGGGCACCAGTGGCGCCCTTTCGTGGGGGGCCGGCGGCGCCCCGAACGGGCTCGCCCGGGACCTCCGGCCCGACGAGGCGCGGAGCCTCACGTACACCACGGAGCCCCTCGGCGAGCCCATCTCGATCATCGGATCACCGGAGGCCGTCCTGTGGATCAGGGCGACCATGCCCGTCGCGACGTGCGTGGTGCGCCTGTCCGAGGTGACCCCGGAGGGCGTGTCGTCCTTGGTGTCGACGGGCGTCCTCAACCTGACCCACCGCCGATCCGACACGGGCCCGGAGCCCATGCCCCACGGCCGTCCCGAAGAGGTCCGTATCCCGCTGCGGACGAGCGGCTACCGCTTTGGGGTCGGGAATCGGATCCGCCTCACCGTCATGAGCAGCTACTGGCCGGTCTTGTGGCCGTCACCCCTGCCGGGCCGGCTCATGGTCTTCCGCAGCTGGCTGGCGCCATCCCGACTCATCCTGCCGGTGCTCGCCCGGGGCGCCGCCGCGCTCTCCGTCCCGGCGTTCCGCACGGAGCCCGTCAACATGCGCGAGGTGGGCACCTACGAGGAGGACGCCCCGGAATGGCGGATCGAGGAGGACGTGCTGCGGGGCACGGTCGCAGTCACCATCTTCGACGGCGGGGGCAGCACCCAGGAGGACGGGTCCCAGCTGTACAGCTCCGAGCGGCTGGTCCTCACGGCGTCCGACCCGGACCCGGCTCACGCGAGCCTCGTGAGCGACGTCGTCTACCGCTGGAGCGGCTTCGGGGCTGAGGCAGACATCCGGGCCCAGGGGACGATCACCTCGGACGAGTCCGCGTTCGACGTTCGAGTTGCGCTCGACGTGCACCTCGACGGGCAGCCGTTCTTCGCCCGCGAGTGGGCCGAACGCATCCGCCGGGACCTCGTCTGAGGCGCTACCCCAGCGTGGCCAGCACGGCCGCGGCGAGAAGGGCGCTGCCGAGGGCGACCGAGACGCTGGCGAGCGTGCCCAGCAGGTAGTACTCCGCGAATCCCCGATCGTCGAGCTGCTTGAACCGGGCCAGGGTCTTGGCTGCGATCACGAAGCCCACAGCCGCCACGGCACCCGACAGGACCAGGATGACCACGAGCAGGCGCTCCAGCGCCCCGATCGTTGCCCCGATCCGGGCTGGTGCGCCACTGGGCACGGATGAATGCGGACGAGCCGGCAACGCGGGCACGGCGTCCTCGGACACGGGGGCCGCCTGGCCGCCGGACGCAGGCGGCACCACGGCGGCGACAACGCCCGGTTCCACCGTCGCGACGAGCGGCCCGACGCGCACCGTGTAGCCGGCCGACGCCGCACCGGCGGCAGCGGCGGCTGGAGCGTCGTCTGCCTTGACGGGCTCCGGCATCTCGCGCGGCGACACGAGAGCGAGGACGAAGTAGTACGCAGCCCTCGTGTTGACGATGAACAGCGAGACCAGCACGACCCCCGTCAGCACGACGGCATTCACCATCTGACGATCCCATGTCTTGAGGATCGCGTTGACCACGTCGACAAAGCCCGGGAGGAGGGCGACGCCCTCGAGCAGGACCAGCCAGCCGACGATGGCGATGGTGAGGTGCAGCACCTGGTCGGCGAGGAACAGCAACCCGGGCCAGGGCGTCCAGGCGGCGCCAAGACCCGATGGCGGCACCTCGCCGGTCCCGGCCATCCGGCGGCGGGCCGTCTCGAGCGCGCCCTGCTCCGCGCGGCGGGTTGCCTTGACCTTCCAGCGGTCCACGGCCACGTGCGACAGGGCAACCACGACGAGGTAGGCGAGACCCGGGAGCCCGAACGCCAGCACCACCGGGATCAGGCACAGCGCCACGTGGACGCCGTGGGCGGACAGTGCCGACCATCCCCTGCGGCCCGGGGTCCCCTTGTTGATCGCGATCCAGTCGTTCTGGAGCACGAAGTCCGCCACCAGGTGCGCCAGCACGAGCCAGGCCACCACGAGCACGGGATTGCTCATGCGTCACCGCTGGCATCGTCGCCGGGGTCGTCGGCGGCGACGGCCGCCGACGCACAGCCGTCACGGAAGATCCCGGCCAGCGCGTTGGCCAGCCCACCCAGGTGCCGCACCCGGGCGCGGTTCGCGATCACGGAGATCGTCGCCCTGCTCACGCCGAGCCGCTCAGCCGCATCCGCCCGGCGCAGGCCGTCGATCAGCAGCAGGTGCGCGACCTCGCGCTGGCGTGCCGTGAGGTCGTCGAGCAGCGCGGGCAGGAGCGGGCCGAGGTCGCCCAGCAGCGCGTCGGCTGCCGGGTCGCCGGTGACCGCGACGAGGCCATCGCGATGTGCCCTGGCCTGCTCCAGCAGGTCGCGGGCCACGAGGAACGCGGGGCCGGTGCGCTCGGTGGCGGGACCCTGCCCCGGCTGGACATCCCCGGCCACGACGGACCAGCGCAGGCTCCGGGCGCCGGGCAGGAGCGCCGCTCGCACGACCGCCGCAAACGGGTCGGCATCGGGTGCGAGGAGCAGCTGGATCTCATCGCCCTGGGTGAAGCCTGCGGGCGCCATGCGCTCGCCCGCGTACTGCCGGTCGAGGAAGTCGCGCAGGGAGCGCAGGTAGTCGGACGCACCGGAATCCCGGCGCGAGTCCACGACGTCCCCGAACAGGACGATGGCCGGGATGAGGGTCGTCACGCGCCGGAGCCTAGGCCGGGATGAGGATTGTCACGCGCCGGAGCCTACCCCATCATGAGTTAGGCGTACATGGCTATCTCTGCCTGAATAGCCGTGATTGGCTATCAGTCGCCCTGTCAATCCGCCGACACCGCGATCCGCTCGAGCAGGCCGCCGAGGGCCGCGGCGAGGGCCGCGGCATGGGCCTCCGTCGCAAAGTCCAGCAGCGGATCGGGTGGCAGGGGATGCTCCGACAGGGCTCCGCCGAGGCGCAGGTAGGCCACGGGGTAGAGGCCCCCCTTGCCATCGGACTCGACCGTCATGGCAACCATGTCCCCGGTCATCCCATCCATGGCATGGGCGAGCGGCAGGATTCCCTCGTCGCGGAGGCCTCGATCGGCCGAGGCGGAGACGACGCGGGCGAGGTAGGCCTTCTGGTGCCACAGCTCGGGAGCCGACGTCGCCTCGCGCAGCAGGTACGGCACCAGGTCCGCCGGGTCCACTTCGGGCGCCTCGACCGTCACGCCGAAGCGGGTCTGGGCGATGTGCCGCGCGAGCACGATGCTGTTGTAGCGGTGGCCGTGGACGGCACCGGAGTTGGCCGGGATCCCGTGCTTGCGCAGGCCCGGCGCGGCCTGGCTGATGGTGCCGGCGAAGAAGATCCCCGGCACCGTCGTGCTCTCCCAGAATGGCGTGACGGTCGGCAGCCGGCTGGCGCCAAAGGTGGCGACGCCGAGATCCGGCAGGTCGAGCAGGGGGCAGGTGAACCCCGTGGCGGCGATCACCTCGTCCGCCTCGACGCACATCGGGTCCCCGTTGTCGGTCCGCCGGAGGTCCACGCGGATGGCATCCGCCCACGGCGGTCAGGCTCGTGATCGACGCGTCGAGGATGCTCACCCCGAGGCCGAGGAAACCGTCCTCGAACGGCTGGACGTAACGGGCACGGACGCCCACCAGCGACTTGGTCTGGATGCTGGTCTTCGCCGGGGACGGCGAGCAGACGGTGATCGCCGAGGCCCACGGGGCGAGGCCCGAGGCGAGCTCGAACCCCGAGTTCTGCTTGCCGATGATGAACACCCGCCGGCCCGCGTACGAGGCGGCGTCGCGCGTCTCCGCATAGTGCCGGGCGAGCTCGATGCCGGGTGTCGCCGGGCTCGAGGGCTCGGCGACGCCAACCGCCAGGACGAGCGTCCGGCACCGGTACTCGCCGTCGGTCGTCTCAAGGATGAACGTCGGTCCGTCCGGGCCATCCTCCCGACGGGTCCGCTCCCACCGGCAGTCGTAGCGGACCTCGATCCCGGCCCGGTCGGCGAACGTCTCGAGGTTGGCCTGCATGCCGGGCGGGACGGGAAGTACGACGTGCCGTCGAGGTGGTCCGCCTGGAGCGCGCGGAGCTCTGGCTCATCGGCCAGCAGACTGTTCCAGTCGTAGCGCTGGTACTCGCGGCTGCCCCGCTCAACGGGTGCGTAAGGCTTGGTCCACGAAAGCAGCCGCTGGAAGAACGGCCAGCGGCGGAACATGCCGCCCGCACCGGAGTCGGCGGACAGGACCGCGTGTGGCACTCCGTGTCGGCGGAGCCCGTACGAGAGCTGGAGGCCGCCGGGCCCGGAGCCGATGACGACGACCGGGTAGTCCCCGGGCGGGAAGGGTCGGGATCGGACCGCGCCACGCCTAGCTCCGCCAGCGGTTGGCGTTGCGCAGCCGCCGCGCCTGCGCCTGGAGCATCCGGAACATGACCGCGGATTGCGCGAGCAGGAACGGCTGCGACCGCCGGACCGCCGGCGATGACCAGGCAGCGCAGGGCGTGCTGTGGCGACGACGTCGGCGGTCGGCGGCTCGCCGAGCAGGATCGAGACCTCGCCGAAGAAGTCGCCCCGGTGCAGCGTGCTCGCTGCTGGTGCCGTCGATGCAGACCTCCGCCGAGCCATCGAGGATCACGTAGAAGCCGGAGCCCGTCAGGCCCTGGCGCAGGATCCGCTCGCCCTCGGCGGAAGAACGTCTCCTCGAACATCCGGCAACGCCGAGCAGCTGCGGGCGTCCGCAGGTCCCCGAACAGCGCGAACCCGGCAGGATGTCGGCGAGCTCCTCGCGCGTGGCCACGGCGCTGCCTCCAGTCTCCCCCGCCATCGCGACCGGGGGCAGGCGCGAATGGTCCGCACAATCGCGCGCGGCGGCGTGGTCGCGACCGATCCCGGGCCGTTGACGAGCCGGGCCGCGGCGCACCATGGCGGCCCGACCGGCCCCGGAGGAGCCGATGACCCGTCGCCGCGACCCATCGAGAGGCGCTGATCGCCGCCTGCCCGCTGTTCGGGGGCCTCGATGCCGCGGGCCTGACGCGTCGTCGGCGATGCAGTCGTCGAGGTCGAGTTCCCGGCCGGGCGCGTCATCGCCCGCCAGGGCGAGATCGGCACCGGGCTGTTCATCATCGCCGAGGGCGGCGTGCGCGTCGTGCGCGACGGGATGCTCCTGGCGCGCCTCGGTCCGGGCGACTTCTTCGGCGAGCTCTCGGTGCTCGACGGTGGTCCGCGCAACGCCCAGGTCGTCGCGGACCAGGCCACGACCTGCCTTGCGCTCGCCACCTGGGACTGCGGAGCGGGTCCTGCGCGAGCAGCCCGGCGTCGCCCTCGCCGTGCTGCGTGTCCTGGTCGCACGGCTGCGCGAGGCCACGGCCGACCACCGGACATGATCCGCCCGCACGGCTGACGGAGGCCCGAGACCGTGACACCCGAGCTCCCCACGCGGCGTCGTCACGTTCCTGTTCACCGACATCGAAGGTTCGACGCAGCTGGTCGCCCACGTGGGCGACGCTGCCTATGGCGAGCTGCTGGCGGTCGAGCGGCGGCTCGTCCTCCAGGCCGCGGCGGAGGCGGGCGGGGTCCCGTTCGGCTCCGAGGGTGACGCACACTTCGTCGCCTTTGCGTCGGCGGCAGCGGCCGTTCGTGGGGCGGTCACCGCCCAGGCTGCGCTCGCCGTGCATCCCTGGCCAGACTCGGGACCGGTTCGGGTCCGCATGGGGATTCACTCCGGTGAGGCCCGGCTGGTCGACGGGGACTACCTCGGCTACGAGGTCCACCGCGCGGCACGCGTGGCGGCGGCGGGCCACGGCGGCCAGGTGCTGGTCTCCAGCCCGGCACGCGCCCTGGCTGGGGATCCCGGCGATGACATCGCCTGGCGTGACCTCGGCGAGCATTCGCTCAAGGACGTGTCCCGACCCGAGCGGATCTACCAGGTCGTGGCACCGGGCCTCCGGGACTCCTTCCCGCCGCTCCGGACGGCAGGAAGCGTTGCGGGGAACCTGCCGGAACAGGTGACCTCGTTCATCGGCCGGGCCGAGCTGGCCGACGCCGAGGCGCTGCTCCAGAGGACGCGGCTGCTGACGATGACCGGACCCGGCGGAACGGGCAAGACGCGCCTGTCGCTGGAGCTCGCCACTGCTGTGGCGGATCGGTACGCCGACGGTGCCTGGTTCGTCCCGCTGGCGTCCGTCACCGATGCCGCCCTGGTCAGCTCCTCCATCGCGAGCTCGCTGGGGCTGCTGTCCGCCAGCGGACCCCCGGAGGAGCGCGTGCGCGACTACCTCCAGGGCCGGACGACGCTCATCGTCCTGGACAACTTCGAGCAGGTCATCGACGGTGCCCCCTTGATCGCCGACCTGCTGAGGACGGCTCCACGACTCACGGTCATCGTGTCCAGCCGCGCACCCCTGCGCATCGCCGGGGAGCAGGAGTTCCCGGTCCCGCCGCTGTCCCTGCCGCCGGCGTCGGGCGACGTGGACGCGGTGACCGCCTCGGAGGCCGGCCGCCTGTTCGCGGAGCGGGCAGCGGCCGTCAGGCCCGATTTCGAGATCACGGCGGACAACGCGGCCGACGTGGCCGAGATCGTGCACCGGCTGGATGGCCTCCCGCTCGCCATCGAGCTGGCGGCGGCGCGCATCCGGATCTTCCCGCCGGCGGCCCTGGCTCACCGCCTGGACGACCGGCTGGGCGCGCTCGGCGCCGGCGGCCGGGACGCGCCGGCCCGTCAGCGGACTCTGCGTGGCGCCATCGACTGGAGCCACGATCTGCTCGGGGGCGACGAGCGCCGCCTGTTCGCGCGGCTCTCCGTGTTCGCAGGGGGCGGGCCACTCGAGCTGGTGGGCCGCGTGTGCGTCCTGCCCGGCGATCCGGATGCGGAGCCGGCCACGGGTGGCGGCAGCGACGACACCGTCGCCATCCTGGAGCAGCTCGCGGAGCAGAGCCTGATCCGCATGGTCGAGGACGCCCAGGAAGACGTGCGGTTCACGATGCTCGAGACGATCCGGGAGTACGCGGCCGGGCGCCTCGCCGATCTTGGCGAGACACGGCCGGTGCGTGACCGTCACGCCGCCGCCATGCTCGACCTGCTCCGGGAGTCGGCCGAACCGGATGCCGACCCGGGCCGGTGGCTCGACCGGTTCGACGAGGAGCACGACAACATCCGGTCGGCCCTGGATCACCTGGTCGAGTCCGGGGACTGGGTATCGGCCGCGGCGATGGCCTTCGCAGCCTGGCGCTTCTGGCACATGCGCGGCCACCTGGCGGAGGGACGGCGGCGCGTCGCTCGGGTGCTGGCGATGCCCGGGTGGCCCCCCGATGCATCGGAGCCCCGGTTGCGGGCCCTCGAGGCGGCCGGGGGACTCGCCTACTGGGCGGGGGACATGACCGCCGCGGGCGACTACTACGCGCTGGCCGCGACCGACGCCCGCCGTCTCGGTGATGACCGCGAGATCGCCAATGCCCTCTACAACCACTGGTTCGCCCGGCGGCCGACGGGCGACGTGACCGACTGGGCGATGTTGCTTGCCGCGGACGACCGGGAGCTGCTTGACGAGGCGCTGGCGATCTGGACCCGCCTGGGCGACGAGGAGGGCGTGGCAAGGGCCCTATGGGGCCTCGGCGAGCACTACGCCTACCGGGAGGAGTGCGCGGCGGCAGAGGACGCAACGACGCGGGCCCTCGAGATCTTCGAGCGCCGCGGAGACCGCTTCTGGATGTCGTGGACGCGATTCACCCGGTCGTTCGCACGGGCACTCGATGGCAACGTCGGAGGGGCCTGCGAGGACATCGCCGTGTGTCTCCGCGAGTTCCGGCAGAGTCGGGACGTCTCGGGCCTCGTGCTGACCATGGCCGCCATGTCCGGCATCCTGCTGTTGGCCGGCCGCACCGAGGAGGCGTATCTCACGGGCGCGGCCGCCGACCGGGCGGTCGCGGAGACAGGCCTGCGCCTTGCCAGTCTGTGGCCGACGGCGTCGATGCCCTCCCCGGATCGGGGAACGATGGACCCCGTCCTGCTTGCGGCCGTCAGCCGGGGGCAGGCGCTAACGCGTGAGCAGGCGCTCGACCACGCGATCGCCCTGGCGGATGCGCTTGCCGCTGGGTGATGGACACGGCATCCAGCAGTCGCTGGGCGGGCGTACGATGACTGGAGCTGGCCCGCGACACCATGCCCGCCCTCGAAACCCGAGGCCGCCAGCCCTGTTCGATCGGTCACGCACACCTGAGGGAGGGCCCGGCGATGCACCGTGACGCGCCGGCCTCGCTCATCGACCCCGGTACCGGATCCTCGATCCGCGCGGATCCGGGGCCGCCCGGCACACACCCGTACGGACGGACGATCGATTGAGCGGCGGCAGGGGGCTCGGGTCGGTCGCATTCCGGGCCTACGGCCAGTTCAGCCGGGACGCCCGCCTGATCCTCGTCACCAGCCTTGTGGTGGGGGCGTCGGTCAGCCTGTGGTGGATTGATTTCAACCTGTACCTCGTCTCGCTCGGCTACACGACCGCGACGATCGGGGTGGTGTCCACGGTGGCGGCGCTGGCCGGCGGCCTGATCGCGTTCCCGGCCAGCGCGGCCTCGGACCGCGTCGGGCGCCGCATGGTGTTCTTCGCCGGGCTCGTCGCGGCGCTGGTGGCCCTTGTGGCCTTGCTGCTGAGCGAGGCGCTGGTCGTCGTCGTGCTGGGCGCCGCATTGTGGTCCATGGGTTTCCAGGCGTTCCAGGTCGTCATCGCGCCATACATGACCGAGCACAGCAGCCCGTCGCATCGCAACGAGCTGTTCGCCGTCCAGTTCGCCATCCAGAACGTGACCAACATCGTTGCTGCCATCCTCGGCGCGGTGGTGGCGACATGGGTCGCGGGTGCGTTGGGGCTTGCCGAGGGCGGACCCGGCATCTACCGGATCATTCTCGTCCTGATGCTCCTGCTGACGGCGCTGGGCCTGGTCACGGTCGCCCGACTGAGGGACGACCGGCCGTCGCGGACCGTGGGGGACCGCCTGCGCAGCCTGGGCGAGCCGGCCGCCTTCCCCGCCGATCCACGCCGCTCGCGGACCCTCCTGGGCATCACGATTCGGGATCGCGCCAGGTTCGGGAAGCTGCTATTCCCCGGCCTGCTGATCTCGATCGGGGCGGGTCAGATCATCCCGTTCCTCAACGTGTACATCCAGCGCAAGTTCGGCCTGGACCTCACCGAGCTCAACGCGGTCTTCGCGCTGACATCGCTGGGCACCGTGGCGGCGATCCTGGCCCAGCCGTGGCTGGCGCGCCGGTTCGGCCAGATCACGTCGGTGGTCCTGGTCCAGGGCGCCTCGATCCCCTTCCTCATCGTCCTGGGGTTCTCGCCGATCCTGTGGAGCGTCATCCTCGCGATGGCGGTGCGCAACTCGCTCATGAACGCTGGCAACCCGATCTTCAACGCGTTCGCAATGGAGCAGGTCTCCCCCGTCGAGCGGGCGTCGCTCTCGGCCGCGATGAGCGTGCTGTGGCAGGTGGGCTGGGTCATCGGCGGCACGTGGTACGCGGTGCTCCAGGCATCGCTGGGGTTCGAGGCCGGCTACACGGTCAACTTCATCACGATCATCGCCCTGTACTCGATCGCCACTGCGCTCTACTGGATCTGGTTCCGGGAGGCGGACCGGCAGGCCCTGCGGGCGCGGCTGGCGACCTGATCCGGTAGCCGGGCGCCGTCGTCCCGCGCCGCTACCCCTCCACCGCCCGCATGATGCAGGGGTGGATCACCCACGGGTGGGTCATGCGTGACCGCACCCCGCAAGTCGACGTTCGGGGTGCGGTGCGTGCTCGCT
Organism: uncultured Chloroflexia bacterium; assembly: GCA_963788375.1. GTDB lineage: Bacteria > Chloroflexota > Limnocylindria > Limnocylindrales > CSP1-4 > CAIXZV01. The sequence continues at coordinate 881,289 of CAWBGT010000027.1, read as the reverse complement.
GTCGGCCATCCTGATGCAGGACCGGATCGGCGAGGGCGACGGGAGCCGTCCGGGACCTCGCATCGATCCCGAGTTACCACCTGCCCGCACCGGCCGGTAGACTGCGCGCCATGGCAGACGCCCCCGCTCCCGATCGCCCGAAGACTGGGATCCCCCGCAACCCCGGACGCCACGAGCTGGGTCTGAAGGCGACGCTCCTGTTCCCCGACAAGGACATCGTGGACCGGTTCTACGTGCCGCTCGTGTATACGGCCTGCCGGACGTGCTACTCGGAGCTCGAACCCCAGGAGATCTTCCGGCGCGCCGTCGCAGGCGAGGTGGCGCCGGCCTCGATGCAGCGGCTGATCACGAACGTGATCGAGTCCGGCCACGGCTCCACCATCGAGCACATCGTCTTCACCTTCGGCCTCTCGGGCGTGTCGCGGACGCTGTCCCACCAGCTCGTGCGCCACCGCGCGGGTGTTGCCTTCGACCAGCAGAGCCAGCGCTATGTGAAGTTCAAGGGCGCCGCAACGATGCTGCCGGCGACGATCGCAGAGGCGGACCCTGAGCTCCGCTCCCGGTACCAGGACCAGGTCGACGGTGCGCTCGGCCTGTATGCGGAGCTGGTCGAGGCGGGTGTGCCCGGCGAGGATGCCCGCTTCGTGTTTCCGAACGCGACCCGGACCAACCTCGTCATGACGACGAACCTGCGCGCACTCATCCACATGTCCGGGCTTCGCCTGTGCACGATGGCCCAGTGGGAGATCCGGCGCCTGTTCCAGCTGATCCGCCACGAGATCTTCGACGTGTCGCCCTTCCTGGGCTCGTTCCTGGCGCCCAAGTGCGTCCCGCTGGGCTATTGCGACGAGTTCAACAACCGCGACGAGCACTGCCCGATCCGGCCGCACAAGGACAACGTCCTCGATGCCTGGGCCCAGCAGCGCCAGGCCGCGAAAGCGGCGGGACGCGACCTGCCGGTCCGCTGATCGGGGACGGAGGCCGAGGCCTCCTCCGGGCACGCCCCGGAGCGGGGCGGGCGGTCAGGGACATCTCCCTGGGGGCGGGGACTCTTGTCGACCTCTGGAGCGTGTCAATCGCTCGAGTTTGTACAATCTTCGGGCATCATGCACCAATAACCTTGTACAACTACTTGACATCACTCGAGGCCATGGCGTAGAGTCACCCCTGCAGACCTTATACAAAGTCTGTACCAATCGGAACAGGCTCCCCTGCCGAGGATGGGCCGCCAGCACCCCTGGAAGGACTGACATGTCGAACAAGCTCGCTCGCTCGGGCGCGATCATCGCCGCCCTCGCTCTCGCTGCCATCGCCGGCCCAGTCTCCGCGGCCGACGACGCGATGGTGCGAGTTCTCCACGGCTCGCCCGATGCTCCCGCAGTAGACATCTATGTGAACGGCGACAAGGTTGGTGACCCCCTGGCCGGCCTCGAGTTCGGCGACCTGTCGGCCTATGTGAAGTTGCCTGCGGGCACCTACGACCTCAAGGTCTGCGCCTCCGCAGACGACACCGTCTGCCCGATCGTTGCCGACGGCGTCACGCTCAAGGCCGGGACCCACTACACGATTGCCGCCACGAACGTGCTTGCCTCGATCGAGGCCCAGATCATCACCGACACCCCCGCACCAAAGGCCGGCAAGGCCCAGGCGCGTGTCGTCCACCTCTCGGCCGACACCCCCGCGGTCGACGTTCTCACCCAGGACGGCTCAGCGAAGGTGGTCGAGAACCTTGCCTACCCCGACAAGACCGACTACCTGACACTGGCACCGGGCAGCTACGACCTGAAGGTCTGCGCGTCCGCCGACAATACGGTCTGCCCGCTCGATCCCGGTCCTCTCGCCCTCGCGGCCGCCACGTCCTACAGCGTGTTCGCCATTGGCTCCCTGGACGGCCAGACGCTGACCGCCGTCGTGGGCGTCGACGGCGTTGCCGCCCCGGCGACCGACACGGTCGGCCCCACCGGGACGACCCCCGGCTCCCCTGCCTTCGCACTCGCACTCCTCGCGGCCGGAATCGTCTCGTTCGTTGGCGTGATGCGCCTCGCAGGCAGCCGCGCCCGCAGCCAGCTGTAGCTTCGTCGGATCTCGGACGGTCACCCACCGCCCGTCAGTTCCGGCGCATCCCACCCGACACCCCGTCCCTGCGGCGGGGTGTCGGCATGCTCGGGGGCCGCGCGGCTCAGCGATCCCACCGCACCCTTGCCTCAGGGATGGGGGTTTTGCGCCAGGCCGCGAGGGCCGCGGGACGCGACATGCCGGTCACCTGACCGATACTGTCCCCCGATCACCCCGTAGAGCCATCGCCGCCCTGCGCCCGTTGGGGCGCGGTCCAGAGGAGTCATGAGCGTGAAGAAGCTTGGCGTCGTCGCCTTCATCATCGCCGCAGCCATCACCGGTGCGGCCGGACTGTCGGGCACGGCGTGGTCCGGCTACGACCACATGATCGTGCTGTTCTGCGCGATCTTCTTCGGGATCATCGTCCTGGGAGCCGTCCTGGACCGGGCTGCACGGAACGCCGCAGGCGGCGGCTGAGCACCGTCCATCCCTGAACCGGCGCCCGGAGCCGCCGTCAACCCTCGCCAAGCCCCGCGATGAAGCGTCGCAACACCCGCGCGAGTCGGGGCCCCGCCATCGCCCCCGCCTCGAGGACCTCCTCGTGCGTGAGCGGCTGGCCGCTGTAGCCGGCGCCGGCATTGGTCACCAGCGAGATGCCACAGACCTCGAGGCCGATCCAGCGAGCCGCGACCGCCTCGAGGACCGTCGACATGCCCACGGCGTCCGCGCCCATCGCGTGCAGCATCCGGACCTCGGCCGGGGTCTCGTAGCTGGGGCCGGTCAACCCGACGTAGACGCCCTCCTCGAGCTCGATGCCCTCGGCAGCGCCCGCGGCCAGGAGGGCTCTGCGATGGACGGGGGCCCAGACATCCGTCATGTCGGCGAACCGTGGACCCAGATCGTCCGCGTTCTGGCCGAGAAGCGGCGTCCTGCCCGTCAGGTTGATGTGATCTCCGATGACCATGAGCGTCCCGGGCCCGTATGCGGGATTGGCGCCACCGGCCGCATTGGTCAGGATCACCAGGCGCGCACCAAGCTGCCGGAAGAGGAGCACCGGCTGGACCACCAGGCCCGGATCGTTGCCCTCGTACAGGTGGAACCTGCCCTGGAGCGCCACGACCGGCACGCCGGCAATCCGGCCGACGACGAGGCGGCCAACGTGCCCGGGTGCCGTGGCCTCGGGCCATCCGGGCAAGTCTCCAAAGGGAATCGAGACCGGGTCCTCGAGATCATCGGCAAGGCTGCCAAGGCCCGAGCCCAGGACGATGCCCGCGCGCGGCACGAGGTCCGTGCGCACGCGCACGGCCTCGGCCAGCGCTGCGAGACGGGCCGGTTGCTCGGACGGGGGGATCGGGCGGGTGCGGTCGACGTCTGTCATGTGCGGAGGATAGGCCGCGGTGGGCCGGCCGGTCCCGGGTGTCGCGCGCGCCTGCGGTCCGCGCCACCAGCGGGCACGCCCTTAAACTCCGACGCCCGGCAGGAGTATCGACACCGGGATGCCGATCGCGTCCTTCCGGGCGTCCAGCCGGGCAGCCCTCACGAGCCACCTGCGCTGGCGAACGAAGCGCCCGAGGCAACCGGAGAGCGCCGGACCTTGAGGTGATCGCGGTCCATGGCGCCGGCCTGACGTTGAGGTGATCTCCGCCATGCCGGGTGGAACGGGTTTGAGGCAATCGCCTCCGCTCCGGGCCTCCATCGGCCACTTCGGGCGAGATCCACGGTACGGCAGCCCGGCGCCCACTCCAACGAGGTTGTCCACCAAGGGCCGCCGCCTGGGTCCCGTTTCGTCCACGAAGTTCACGCGGGTGTGGACGGCATGTGGATCGATGGCGGGCGCCGCCCCGGCCTGTCCCTCTGGTCACCGGCGACCCTGGTAAGAGCCGGCGTCTCCCGGCGGTCTGCTCAACCGCCGAGCGCGAACATCTCGATCTTGGGGAGCCGCCCGGTCGCCGCACTGCGCAGCTCGGAATAGCGGTCCGCGCGAACCGCCCAGACCGCCTCGATCCGGGCGGCAAGCTGCGCGTCCACATCGCCGCTGCGCAGCGGCGTCTTGAGATCGGTGCCGGCGGAGGCGAAGAGGCACGTGTAGAGGTGGCCCTCGGCCGAGAGCCTGGCACGGGTGCAATCCCCGCAGAACGGCCGGGTGACGGACGCGATGACGCCGATCTCGCCCGACCCGTCGCGATACCGGAAGCGCCCGGCGACCTCGCCGCGGTAGTTCGCCGTGACCGGCTCGAGGGGCATCTCCGCATCCAGGACTGCGAGGATCTCCTCCGCCGGCACGACGTCGTCCAGCCGCCAGCCATTGGCCGTACCGACATCCATGTACTCGATGAAGCGAACGATCAACCCCTCCTCGCGCGCCCACCGGGCAAGCGGCAGGATCGACGACTCGTTCAGGCCCCGTCGCACGACGGTGTTGACCTTGACCGGCGCAAGGCCCGCGGCTCGGGCCGCGACGATCCCGTCGAGGACACGGGCAACCGGGAAGTCCACGCCGTTGAGGGCGCCCGCAACGGCGTCGTCAAGCGAGTCCAGGCTCACGGTGATGCGCGTCAGCCCCGCGTCGCGCAGCGGGCCGGCCAATGGTCGCAGTGCCGACCCGTTGGTGGTCAGGGTGAGGTCCACGGGGTTGCCGTCCGGTGTCTGCAGGCCCGCGAGCTGGCCGATCAGGACCGGCAGGTCCCGTCGCAGGAGGGGCTCACCCCCGGTGATCCTCAGCTTGCCGGTGCCGAGGCCGACGAAGATCGCCGCCAGCCGGGTGATCTCCTCGAAGGACAGGACCTGGTCGTGCGGCAGGAACGCGAAGTCGCGTCCGAAGATCTCGGCCGGCATGCAGTACGGGCAGCGGAAGTTGCAGCGATCCGTGACGGAGATCCGAAGATCCCGCAAGGCGCGGCCAAAGCGGTCCGGCACGCCGGGGCGGCCGTCGAATGCCCCGGGGTCACCTGGTCCTGTGACTGTCGATCCGTGCTGGGCGAGACGCTGATGAGACTCCACCTGCGCATGGTAGTCCGGCGAGCCGGAAACGCAGTTCCGCCCGCCGGCGGGCCGCAGCAAAGTGGTGCGCCCCGGTACCACCGGGACCACCCGCTGGTACCTCTAGCGACTGCACCACAGCCCACCCGGCCGCATATGGTGCACGCAAGCCCCGGCCCCGCCCGCCGATCACGAGGAAGAGAACCAGACCATGGCGACCACCGATACGCGTTCCGGATTCCGGCTTCCCTGGAGTTCGGATCGCGCAAGCGAAACCGATGAGCAGGCGCTCGAATCCGCCGACGAGGCGGGCGGCCAGCCTGCCAATGGCGACCCGGCCGCCCAGGTGGACGGCGATGTCAACAGCAGCCCCGAGTCCGACGCGCAGCGTCCCGACCCCACCGATGTCGCGGCGTCGACCGCTGCCCAGGAGCCTGCCATGATCGATCTTCGCCCCACCTCATTGCAGACCGATCCGGCACCGAGGAAGCCGTCCAAGCTCATGGCTGACCTGACCCTCGCGATCAGGGCCACGGCTGAGGCAGCCGGCGAGCACGCTCTCGCGCAGGTGGACGCGGACCTGGCGCAGGTCGTCGAGACGATCCGCAACCACTCCAAGGACGGCGAGGGTGCCCTCCACGTCCGCTCGGACGAGGACGTGGCGGCAATCAAGGAATGGTCGCGCCTGGAGATCCTGCGGATCAAGCAGGAGACCGAGGCGAAGATCGACGCCCGCAAGGCCGCGCTCGATAGCGAGCTCGCGGCACATGCTGCCGCCATCGAGCAGCGTGTCGGCGACGCCGAGGGTTCTGCCGGCGCCTTCCGCGCGGAGATGGCCGCCTACTCCGAACGCCTGGGCCAGGAGGACGATCCGGCCCGGCTGGCGACCATGGCCGAGTCGATGCCGGATGCCCCGCAGCTCGAGGCCTGGGCCGACTTCGACGACTTCCCGCTGGACCTGCCGGCGGCCGCACTGGCGGTGGCGAGCAGGATCGAGGCCGAAGCAGCGGCAGAAGCAGCAGCCGAAGCTGCCCGGCAGGCAGAGGCGGCGTTGCAGGCAGAGGCGGCGCTGCAGGAAGTGGCGGCGCAGCAGGCAGAGGCGGCGTTGCAGGCAGAGGCGGCGTTGCAGGCAGAGGCTGCCCTGCAGGCCGATGACGACGCCCAGGCGGAGGACGGATCCGTGTCGGACAATCCCGTCGCGGAGCTCGCGCCGGACGCCGGGCCGGAGGCGGAGTCGTCGGAGCCCGCAGCAGCTGACAGCGGCCCGATCGCTGGAGCAGCTGATACGGCGGCACCCCAGGCAACGGCCCCGTCCCCCAACCCGTGGGGCGACGCCGAGTCCGGCTGGGGCAGCAGTACCGCGAGCAAGGCGCAGGCACCCGTGCCGGCGGCCGCAGCTGGAACCGGTGGCGCGGACGACGGGGACTCAAGCGCGCCCGCCCTCGAGGCCGACGGTGCCGCCGCAGCCGAGATTGCCGCGGAGATCGAGGCCGGCCTCGACGAATCCATCGGTGAGGTTGATCCCGAAGCAGATGCCGCGATGGCCGCCCGGCTGGACGCGATGGGGTTCCAGGACTCCTACGCGGACCGTCTGGCCGCACTCCTGCCCGAGGGCGATGCCGCCGGTGACTCCGGGTCGGCGACGACCCAGGTGGTGGTCTCCGGGCTGGTCTCGGTCGCCAGCATCGCGAGCTTCAAGCGCCACCTCGGCCGAATCGACGGCGTGGAGGCCGTGGCCGTGGCGTCAGGACCGAGCGGCGAGTTCATGTTCAACGTCACACATCGTCCGGATGTCTCCTTCCGCGATGCTCTCCCGACCCTGCCCGGCTTCGCGGCCCGCGTGACGAAGGCCGCGGACGGCGTCGTCCAGGTCACCGCCCGCGATCCCGAGTCGGAGGGCTGAGCCCATGGCCACCTTCCTCACGCGACCGGCCATCGCCATCCTCCTCCCGCCGACGGAGCGCGATCCCGTCGCCAGCGAGCTCCACAACGGGGGCTTCGAGCCCGTCCCCGTCAGCGATCTCGCCGGCCTGGCCGCCCTCGTGGCGAACCGGACGGATATCGCCGCGGGAATCATCGATGGCGACGTGGAGCCCGAGGTGGCGTCACGTGCGTGGGCACTGCTCCACGACAACGGGCGCTCGATCCCGGCGCTGCTCGTCGTCGATCCCGCAAGCATGGATGGCCTGGAAACCGACGGGCCCGGCCACGAGGACGACGAGTACCTGACCAGGCCGTACTCCGCCGAAGCCATCCGCTGGCGCGTCGAGGCGATGTGCATTCGCTCCATGGCCGTGGACGACGGCTCGGGGCCCGTGCTCCAGGGCGCGTTCGATCCGGCCGAGTGGAGCCGACCGGGCCAGCTTGTTGCCGTCTTCAACCCGAAGGGCGGCGTGGGCAAGACGATGCTGGCGACGAACCTCGCCGCAACGCTCGTCTCGAAAGGCCAGCGCGTCCTGCTCCTGGACGGCGACACAGTGACCGGTCACGTGAACATCTCGCTGGGCATGGACGCCGTGCCCACGGTGGTGGACGCTTGGCGCGACGAACTGGACGGCGGCCCCGCGCTGGATTTCCACGAGCTCGCATCCGCCCATTCGACCGGACTCCGCATCCTGCCGCTCTCCGCGAGCCCGATCCACACGGAGCTGCTCGATCCGGATCGGGTTGCAGCAGCGGTCGGCGTCGCCCGCCGCTCCGTCGACTTCGTGATCGCCGATCTCCACCCGTCCTACAGCCCGCTCAATCGGGCCCTGATCGACAAGGCGGACCGGATCCTCGTCCCAGTCACGCCCGACCTGCCGGCAATCCGGGCGGTCGTCAAGCTGCGCGACGTCGCCGACGAGCTCGGGATGCGTGATCGGCTGACGCTCATCGTCAACCGGGCCGGCACCGGTGTTCCGGTCGAGGACATCGAGAAGGCGATCGGGGTTCCGTGCTATGCGGAGATCCGCTCCGCGGGCCTGATCGTCGTGAAGGCGGGCAACGAGGGCCGGACCCTCGTGGAGCTCGCGCCCAGGGACGCGATCACGCGCGATTTTGACATCCTCGCCGACCGCATGCTGGGCCGCACGACGGCCCAACCCGCCAAGGCCGCAGGGATGGGCATCTTCGGGCGGCTGCAGCAGGCGGCCCGCGCCTGAACCGGCGGCGCCGGAGCCGGTACCGGATCTAGGTCCGGTCCTGCCAGCTGGTGCCGCCAAGCGGGGAGCCGGGCAGGCGCTGGTGCGGCTGGCCGGTCCGCTTGTCCACCTGGGTGACTCCGCGCAGGTAGAACCGGTTGATCAGGATGACCTCCACCTCGGGGTCGCTGACCTCGGCGTCACCCAGGCGCGCGGAGGGCTCGGCCACGGCAACGAACATGTCCGAGGAGCGATCCAGGAGCCGCTCCGGCTCTGAGCCCGGGTGCAGGTACACCGTCCCGACCACCCGGAAGGGCGGGACCTCCAGGGCGACGTCGTAGGCGACCTTGTGCACCTTGAGCGCCGCGCGCTCGGTGTCGGTGAGTGGCGGCAGGCTGTCCTCCCCCGCGGTCACCAGGATCAGGTCGTAGGGGTCCACGCTCTTCAGGCCCGGTGCCGGAGTCAGGGAATCGGAGGTCGGCGCTCCCCAGGTCACGTCGGAGATCTCGATAGCCTCGCGCTTGTTGAGCGCGTCCGAGAGACGTCCGGAGATCTGCATCCGGCCATGAAGCCGCCATTCCTCGGTGAGCGCGGTGAACGCCACACCGCGCGCGGGCCCGGTATGCAGGCCCGTTACAGCGGCCGTCGGCGACCCTGTCGCAGTCTGTGGCTCGGCGGCCGGCTTGCGACGCTTCAGGAAATCGAAAGGCACCCGGTCACTCCTCTTCGGCCTTGCCGGTATTCGACCGGATGGTATCCACGACACCGGCATCCGCGAGCGTCGTCACGTCGCCCAGCGCCCGGCCCTCCGCGATGTCCCGCAGGAGTCTGCGCATGATCTTGCCCGAGCGAGTCTTGGGCAGATCCGGGACGAACATCAGGTGCTTGGGCCGGGCGATCGGGCCGATCACGTACGCGACATGCTCGCGCAGCTGGATTGCCAGCGTGTCGGACGGCTCCTGCCCCGACTTGAGGATGACGAAGGCGAAGATCGCCTGGCCGGAGATGGCGTCGGTCTTTCCCACGACCGCGGCCTCCGCTACCGAGCGATGGTCGACGATCGCCGACTCCACCTCCGCGGTACTGATCCGGTGGCCGGCCACGTTCATGACGTCGTCCACGCGACCCAGCAGCCAGAGGTAGCCCTCCTCGTCGCGCTTGGCCCCATCGCCCGCGAAGTACATGCCGGGGAACCGGCTCCAGTAGGTCTTCCGGAACCGCTCCGGGTCCCCGTAGATCCCGCGCAGCATGCCCGGCCACGGGCGCTTGAGCACCAGGTACCCGCCGCCGCCGAAGGGCACCGACCTGCCCTCGGCGTCCACCACGTCCACGTCGATCCCCGGCAGCCCGAACGTCGCCGAGCCCGGCTTGGTGGTCGTGACGCCCGGCAGCGGGCTGATCAGGATCTGGCCCGTCTCGGTCTGCCACCACGTGTCCACGACCGGTGTCCGGTCGCCGCCGATCACGTCGCGATACCAGCGCCACGCCTCGGGGTTGATGGGCTCGCCCACTGAGCCCAGGAGCCGCAGCGACGACAGGTCGTGGGAGCGTGGGATCTCCTCGCCCTGCTTCATGAACGCCCGGATCGCCGTCGGCGCGCAGTACAGGATGCTGACCTTGTACTGCTCGACGATCTCCCACCAGCGATCCCACGTCGGTGAGTCCGGCGCGCCCTCGTAGAGGACACCCGTGGAGGCATTCGCGAGCGGGCCATAGACGATGTAGGAGTGGCCCGTCACCCAGCCGATGTCGGCCGCACACCAGTAGACGTCGCCGGGCTTGATGTCGAACACCGCCCAGTGGGTGAAGGCGGCTCCAAGGAGGTAGCCGGCCGTGGTGTGCAGGATCCCCTTGGGCCTGGCGGTGGTGCCCGACGTGTAGAGCAGGTACAGCATGTGCTCGCTGTCCACGGGGACCGGGCGGCACACCTCGTCCTGGCGATCCACGATCTCGTGCCACCAGTGGTCGCGGCGCGGGACCATGTGCACCCCGTCGCCGAAGCGATCGACCACGATCACGTGCTCGATGGTCGGGGCGTCCGCGATGGCCGCGTCCACGTGGTGCTTGAGACCCACCTTCTTGCCCCGGCGCCAGCCACCATCCGCGGTGATCAGGACCTTGGCGCCGCAGTCGTTGATGCGGCCCGAGAGGGCCTCCGCCGAGAACCCGCCGAAGACCACCGTATGAGGGGCGCCGATGCGGGCGCAGGCCAGCATGGCGATCGGCAGCTCCGGGACCATGGGCATATAGATCGCGACCCTGTCCCCCTTGCGGACGCCCAGCTCGAGGAGCGCGTTCGCGGCCCTGGAGCTCTCGCGCATCAGGTCCGCATACGTGAGCGTGCGGGTGTCGCCAGGCTCCCCGATCCAGTGGTACGCGACCCTGTCGCCGAGGCCGCGCTCGACGTGGCGGTCGACACAGTTGTAGGCGACGTTGAGCTCGCCGCCCGTGAACCACTTCGCGTCCGGGAGGTTCCACTCCAGGGTCTGGTCATAGGGCGTGAACCAGGAGAGGCGTTCCTTCGCCTGCCGGTCCCAGAATCCGACGTAGTCGGCACCCGCCTCGTCGTACAGCGCAGACGTGGCGTTGGCCTGGGCGGCGAAGGCGGGGTCGGGCGGGAACGTCCGCTTCTCGGCGAGGAGGTTCTCGATCTCAGGTCCGGTGTGGGCCTGGGGGTCGACAGTCACGGGTCCCTCCGGCAAGGCTTCTGGGTCGGGCCATTCTACGCGCCCGAGGGGTGGGGCCGGGCGTGGTGCCTAGTCGGAATTCCCCGTCGTCCTCGTTCTCGGGGTCGGCCACCTCGGGCTCGAGGCTTCCGGTCGCCGTACCGGCCGCCTCTTCGCGCGAGATGAATACGCGGTGCGGGAACGGGATCTCGATCCCCGCCTCGCCAAAGGCCAGGAGCAGCCGGCGGCGGAACTCGCCGGCGGCGGCCCACTGCTCGGAGGCGCGGACCATCCCGGTGATCTTGAGGGTCACGCCCAATTCATCGAAGGACTGCACGCGCAGGACGGTCGGGGGCTCCATGACCCTGCGCCGCCAGTCGGGATCCTCGTACATCTCCCGGCCCACGCGGTTGACGACCTCGATGGCTCGATCGATGTCGGTGTCATAGGCAACCTGGACGTTCTCATTGATCCGGGCCCATACCCGGGTCTTGTTGGACGCGACGAGAATCTCCCCGTTGGGAACCGTGTGGACCACGCCGTTGAAGTCCCGCAGCGTCGTCACCCGCAGGCCGAAGGCCTCGACAGTCCCGTCCACGCCGGCGATCGCGACCACGTCGCCCACGCCGAACTGGTTCTCGATCAGGATCAGGGCACCGTTGAAGTAGTCCTTGACAATGCTCTGCGTCCCGAAGCCCACGGCAATGCCCACCACTCCGAGCCCGGCGAGCGCCGGCCCGATATTGAGCCCCAGCTCACCCAGGATCATCAGGAACGCGATCACGAGGGTGAACACGCGGATCACGTTCGCGCCAAGGCCGTCGAGGGTGTCGATCCGCTTCTGGACCTCGAGCGCCGAGAGCTCCTGGGCCGTGCCATCGAGGGCAGCCCGATCGAGCAGCGTCTTCACGATGCCGTGAACGGCGCCCCGGGCGAGCCGGATCACGATGAGCGCGATGACGAGGATCAGCAGGATCGGCAGGATCGTGTCCTGCAGCAGCGCGAGCAGCCGCTCCTGCATGGCCGGCGAGATGTCCATCGCTGCCTAGCCTAGCCCGCCGGGGCGCGGCGTGGCGTGCGGGCGGGCTTCAGGCCGCGGTCCCGCCGAGGCGGACGGACACCGCCGCCGCTGACTCGCGCACCTGCTGGACAAGCTCCGGCACGCGGCGGGGCGTCACCCGGAACGCAGGGCCCCACACATCCACGGCCGCGGTGACCTGGCCGCGGGCGTCGTGAACGGGCGCGGCGACGCCGTTGAGGCCGGCGTCGTATTCGCCGAACGCCGTCGCGTACCCTCGCCTTCGGACCCGTGCCAGCTCCTCGAGCAGCGGTTCCAGCTGGGTGATGGTCCGCTCCGTGAAGCGGTCGAGGCCGCGGCGGACCAGCCGCAGGATCTCGCGCTCGGGCATCGCGGCCAGCAGCACCTTGCCCGCCGCTACTGAGTGGAGCGGAACGCCGCGCCCCGTCCAGTCGCCGACGGCCACCAGGTTCGGGCCGTCGGCCTGGGCAACGGTGAGGAACAGGTCCCCGTCCGCCACGCCCAGTCCGGTCGTCTCGCGCGTGGCGCGCGCGAGACGGTCCAGCTCCGGCATGGCGATGGCACGCAGGTCGAGCGTGCGCTCCGCCTTCTCGGCCAGGCGGATGACCACCAAGCCCAGCCGGTACTTGCCGGTCTCGTCGTCCTGCTCGACCAGGCCGCGCTTCTCCAGGGTCGCCAGGAGACGGGAGGCCGTCGACTTGTGCAGGCCCAGGCGGCGGGCGAGGTCGGTCACGCCGGCCTCGCCGTGACACTCACCGAGCGCGAGGAGCAGGGCCGCGGCCCGGTCCACGGACCGGACGGCATTCCCATCGAGCGTCATTCGATCGCCTCCCGTCGTCGGCTCAATGGGCCGGATCATGCGACGCATCGCCGTAGGCGGCCTCTGTCTCGTGCGGGAGCGGCTGCCCCTTGGCACGCAGGTCCAGCGCCACGTCCAGGGCCTCGCCGAAGATCGTGAGCATGCGGTCCACGGTGTCGCCCTGCGCGTGCGCCTCGCACATGAACCACGGCTCGCGGCTGTCCGGTTCCGGCATCGCGCCCCGCGCGTGCATGCCGACCGCGATCGCATCGTAGAGCTCGTGATCCGTGTTCGCCCAGTCGCGGTATTCGCTGGCGACGTGCTCCGTGAACATGATCCCGAACATCGACGGGTGGCCGGTGATCTGATAGGCAAGGCCCTTGCTGTCGAGGATCTGGCGGATTCCGGCCTGGACCCGCTCGCCCGTCGCCCGGATCGTCGCGAGGGCGTCGGTATCCCGGAGGATCTCGAGGGTCTTGACCGCGGCCGAGGCGGCTACGCGGTTGCCGGCGTACGTGCCGCCGTGGCTCACCTTGTCGGGCAGGACCGACATGACCTCTTCCCGACCGCCGAATGCGGCAGCGGGGTACCCGTTGCCCATCGCCTTGGCGTAGGTGGCGAGGTCCGGGGTGATCCCGAAGAACTCCGCGGCGCCACCCCTGGCAAACCGGAAGCCGGTCTTGACCTCGTCGAAGATCAGCAGGATGCCGAATTCCTCGGTCAGGGCCCGCATGGCCTTGTGGAAGCCCGCCTTGGGCATGATGCCCTGGGCGTTGCCCAATACCGGCTCGACGATCACCGCGGCGATGTCGTCACCCTCGCGCTCGAACAGGGCCCGCAGGCGCTCGATGTTGTTGTAGCGCGCTGGGACGATCGTCCTCGCCACCTCGGCCGGGATGCCCCGGCCCCATGCCAGGCCGACGGGGTTGTCCTCGTCACCCAGGTCCGCCATGTTGTTGGGCGCGACGCTGATCAGCGCATAGTCGTGGACGCCGTGGTACTGGCCCTCGAACTTCACGATCTTCGTGCGCCCGGTGTAGGCCCGCGCCACCCTCATGGCGTGCATCGTGGCCTCGGTCCCCGAGACCGTCATCCGGGCCTTCTTCACCCAGGGGTTGAGCTCCTTGAGGAGCTCCATCGCACGGACCTCGTCCTCACTGGTCAGCGAGAAGCTGACGCCCTTGCGCATCCGCTCGTTGACGTAGTCATCCACCCGGTCATCGCCGTGACCGAGGATGACCGGCCCGTACCCGAGGCGCAGGTCGATGTACTCGTTGCCGTCCTGGTCCCAGACCATGCCGCCCTTGCCGCGGTCCACGTAGACGGTGTCCTCGCCCCAGGCACGGAAGTTGGAGTTCGCGCCGCCGGGCAGCGTCTCCAGGGCCCGCCGGTACATGGCGGACTGGCGATCGCGGCGCAGGGCGGGAACAGGGCTGGCGGTGGGCTCGACCGTCATGATGCCTCCAGGCTTCGACCCCACGCGGCCAGGTCGGCCATCCGCCGCCCGGACGGGCCGACGTGTGGGTGTCCGCGACGCCCCTGGTGCATGGACCGGGACAAGCGTTGCGGGCAGTGCAACAGGTGCCGCCGATCGTGCCACAGGGCGCGCGAGCCCGTCAATACGGAATCCGCTCCAACTGCGCCGTACGACTGCGAATATCGAAGTATCGTGGGAGCCCATGCTTCCAGATCCGCGTAAGTTGGAGAGACCATGATGAGCGAGCCGGACGCCGGCGGCAGCTACTGGTATCTCTCCGGCGACCCCGGGCCGGTCCGGGCTCCGGCCGTCGGGCGGCGGCGGGTCGACGTTGCGATCATCGGTGGCGGCTTCACCGGGCTGTGGTCGGCGATCCAGCTGCTCGAGGCCGATCCGTCGCTGCGCGTTGCCGTCCTCGAGGCGCAGCGCGTGGGGGCCGGCGCGAGCGGTCGCAACGGCGGGTTCTGCGCCGCATCCCTCACGCACGGGCTCGCCAACGGGCTGCTGCACTTCCCGGACGAGATCGACACCCTGGAGCGCGAGGGGTTGGAGAACCTGGCGGGACTGGTCGCGTTCGTGCGGGAGGAAGGGATCGACTGCGAGCTCGAGGAGACGGGCACCCTGGACGTGGCGACCGAGCCCTACCAGGTGGACGAGCTGCGCGAGTTCGCCGAGCTGGCCGATCGCCACGGCAATCCCGTGAGGGTGCTCGGGCGGGACGAGATCCAGGCCGAGGTCCACTCGCCACGGTTCCTGGCGGGGATCCGGTTCGGCGGCGACCGGACCGTGATGCTCAACCCGGCCCGGCTCGCCTGGGGCCTGGCCAGCGCAGTGGAACGGCGCGGCGGGACCGTGTTCGAGGGGTCCCGCGTCACGGCGCTGCGGCGTCTTGCCGGCCGGGTGGCGGTCGACGTGGACGGTGGCGGGGTGGTGGAGGCGTCACAGGTCGTGGTGGGGACATCCGCCTACAGTGGCTGGCTGCGCCGGCTGGTGCCGGTGTTCGTCCCGGTCTACGACTACGCGCTGATGACCGAACCGATGACGACGGCGCAGCTGGATTCCATCGGCTGGCGCGGCCGGGAGGGGCTGGGCGATTCAGGCAACCAGTTCCACTACTTCCGGTTGTCAGCCGACGACAGGATGCTGTGGGGCGGCTACGACGCGATCTACCACCCGGGCAACCGTGTGCGCCCGGCGTACGACCGTCGTCCCTCCACCTTCGATCTCCTCGCGAGGAACTTCGCGGCGACGTTCCCCCAGCTCGACGGGATCCGGTTCACGCATCGCTGGGGCGGGGCCATCGACACCACGACCCGGTTCCACGTCACCTTCGGCGAGGCCCTGGGCGGGCGCGTGCACTACGCGCTGGGCTACACCGGCCTGGGCGTGGGGGCATCGCGCTGGGCCGCCGGGATCCTGCGGGACCGGATCCTGGATCCGGGCTCGCCGCGGCTGCGCATGCGCTTCGTCCGGTCGCGGCCGTTCCCCATCCCGCCAGAGCCGCTCCGGACACCCGCCGTCGAGGTGATGCGCCGTGCCGTCATCGATGCAGATGCGAACCAGGGCCGGCCGGGCCTGTTCCTGCGCGCGATGGATGCCCTCGGGATCGGGTTCGACAGCTGACGTCTGCGGGCCCCTGCCCCGGAATGCCGGCGTCGTCCCGGGCAGCCGGCGCCCTCATCGTCAGGGCTCCGGACTCAGCCAGCGCGGGAGCTCACGCGCGAGCGTGGCCAGCGGCAGTGACCCATGGGCGATCAGCTCATCGTGGAACCGCGTGAGATCGAACGCCGACCCGTCCCTCGCCTCCAGCTCCCGGCGGAGCCGCCGGATCTCGCGCATCCCGATCATGTACGAGAGCGCCTGGCCCGGCCACACGATGTAGCGGTCGGTCTCGATCACGGCGTCCGTCTCGGACAGACCCGTCTGGAGCAGCCAGTCGATCGATCGCTGCCGTGACCAGCCCAGGCCGTGCATCCCCGAGTCCACGATCAGCCGCGAGGCTCGCCACGCCTGTCCGTCAAGCATCCCGAACCGCTCGGCCTGGCTCCGGTACAGGCCCAGCTCGTCCGCCAGGCGCTCCACATACAGCCCCCACCCCTCGGCGTATGCGCCGCCCACCATCCGGGACCCCAGCCGTCGGAAGACGTTGAGGCCCGGGTGCTCCATCTCGAGGCTGATCTGGAAGTGGTGGCCCGGGATGGCCTCGTGATAGGTCGTCGCGGCGAGCTTGGAGAAGGTCCTGCTCGGCAGGTCGTAGGTGTTGACGTAATAGATGCCGGGTCGCGAGCGATCGAGGCTCGGCGGGAAGTAGTAGGCGAACGGCGCGTCGCGCTCCTTGAACGGCTCGACCGCGCGGACCTCGCACGATGCGGCCGGCAGCCGGCCGAAGACCCGAGGTGCGACCGCGGCCGCGCGCAGGATGTCCTCGTTGGCCCTCGCCAGCAGCTCCTCGACCGTCGCCGCCTGGTTCGCCGGATCGGTCGCGAGCGCGAGGCGGTAGGCGGCGACGTCGTCGCCGAACCCGGCGTCACGCGCGATCTCGCGGCGCTCGATGTCGATCGCGGCCAGCTCGTCGAGACCCACCTGGTGGACGGCGCCGGGCTCGAGGTTCAGCGTGGTCCAGGATCGGATCGCGTACCGGTAGAGCGCCTCCCCACCCGGGGCCGACACGAGGCCCGGCTGCTCGCGGGTCGCGGCGAGGTAGTCGCCCCGGAGAGCCGCGAGGTACCGCCGGTCCGCGGGGTAGACCACGTCTCGCACGGCGTCGCGCACCCGCTCCCGGTCCTCCTCGCTCGCCACCTTGGACATCGCGGGCAGGATCGCCTCGTCGATCGGGATCGCCAGGAGCTCCTCGAGCTGGCGGATCGTGCGCTCGGCCACGATCCTCGCCGCGGTGCGGCCGGAGGCCCGGGACTCCGCGAGGATCTCGATACTGGCATCGATCAGGCCGCCGTACGCGCGGATCCGCGCCAGCCAGGCCTCGAGACGCTCGGGCGTGTCCGCCCGCTGGAATTGGACGATCTGGGCCAGCAGCGTCTGCGGCCCGTTGATCTGGTCCACGGCCTGGATCTCGTGGACGGCTAGGTCGTCACCCTCCAGCGCCAGGTCGGCCACCACCAGGAGCATGTCGCGCGTGATGCCGTCCTCGACCGACAGGCCGTCCACCGGGATCGCGGACGCCTCCCGGCGGACCCGCTCGGCCAGGGCGCGGGCCGCGGCACGACCCTCGGGCCCAAGGTCGTCGAGCCGGTCGTCGAAGCGGTCGTCGCCGTAGACGGTCGCGGTCATTGGCGACAGGCGGAGGTGGTCCTCCCAGAAGCTGGCTGCGATCTTGTCGATCGGAGAGGCGGGTTCGGTCACGATGCACCCCGGGTTCAGACAGGAGCGTGACGCGGCGCTCGGCCGCGTGGCGGATGGGCGGGACAGTCGCTAGAGGGTACCCCGCGCAGAGGACCGCGGGGCTCGCCCTGCACGGCGGGAACCCGTCTCCCCGGGGGAGCCGGCCTCAGGCGCCAGATCCACCAAACAGGGCGAGCTGGTCTCCGGTTCGCTCAACTGGAGGGTCCAGGCCCAGGAGCGGCTCCAGGTCGTCGAGCTCGACCTCCTCGCGAGCCGCCCAGTCCCGCAGGTGATCGGCCTTGACCAGGTGCCATCCGCCGGCCTCGAGGCCATCGCGAAGCAGCGGAGAGCGCTCGAGCTTGTGGCGTACGAGCTCGGTCCGCTCCGGAAGGAACACGAGAAAGCGCACCAGGCGATCGTCATGCGGGATCCGGGCGTGGCGGCGGAGGACGGTGTCGGACAGCATCGCCGTCCACTCGACCTCCCACGCGAAGGCGGCCTTTCCCCGGACGTACCAGACGACGTCGACGTCCTCGAGATCCCGCGACGCGATCCGGCCCAGGCTGGGTGGGCCGTGCAGTTCGCGATCGCCCAGGCGATCAGCGAGCGTCCAGCCATCAACGCGCCGCGGCTGCTGCCGCTCCCCCACCCAGCACTGGAACCCCAGCCGGTGCCCGAGATCGACCAGGACCGCGATCAGCCGGCTGTGCTCCTCGCTCCGGCGGGCCAGGTCGTCGCCGGTGGCGAGGCGCTCCGCGGTGCTGGCCAGGCTCCGATAGCTCTCCAGGCAGGCCCGGACGAGGGACTCGTCGGGAAGGTCGGGGCCGGTGAACAGGCCCGCCACGCGGTCGAGGAACGCCGGCTCGGACAGGGGGCCCGCCGTGGACAGGAGGCTGAACACGGCCCACTCCACGCGGTCCGCCAGGGGCACCGCCGCGAGCTCCCGATCCGCCTTCTCGCCCAGCCACCACCGATCGTCGCCAATCCGCAGCAGCCGCCGGCCGTCCGCGCCCGCAAGCGCAGAGCGGACGAGGGCCAGGAGCCTGTCCACGTGATCCTGGGGCGCCGGCGCGGGCCCGGCCTCGGCCTCGGAGGGCGGCGCGGTATCGGAGCGGACGCCCGCCGACGCGTCCGGCGTCCCGCCGGGACCGGGATCGGGAGCGGCCGGGGGACGGACCAGGCGACGGAGATGCCCGGTCCGGTCGAGCCCCACGAGGATCTCGCCCAGCAGGCCCTCGAAGGAGACGGGCTCCCCGCGCAGCTTGAGAACGTCCACCGCGGCGTCCACCACGGCCCGCTCGGCGTCCACGGCCGAGAACGGAGCCCCGGCCTGGTGTTCGGCGGGGGCGAACAGGCGGTCCGGCCTGACCAGGTCGGGATCACCGGCGCCGCCCGGCACGGGCGGCAGGGCCACGTTGGCACGGGTCCGTGCACCGCCGGGCACTGCACCCGAGCCCGGCGGGACCAGCTCAACGACACCGCCGGTCTCGCGCCCGGCCTCCGGGAGCCTGGCGCCGGCCATCCGGTACCCGGCCGACACGCCGCCGAGCGCACAGGCGACAAGCGACTCGGGGCCGTCGCCCTCGAGGAGGAACACGACACGGGCATCGCGGCCCATCACGGGCTCGACCGCACGCAGGGACCTGGTGATCGTTGCCGCCTGCCAGCCCCACGTGGGTCTCACCGCCGGTCCGAACAACGGCTCCAGCGGAAGCGTCGCTGCGGCCTCCCGACCCAGCGCCCATGCCGTCCCGTGGTAGGACCAAGCGAGACGCTCCGCGACAGGGCGGAGCGGCGGTGTGCCGATCGCGAGGCGGACTCGGGGCCGGACCCCGGCGCCGGCCTGGCGGCGGGCCTCGAAGGCCAGGGCATCGAGCGCGGCGGGCGTCCCCTGCTTGACGACCGCGGTGGCCGCCCCTTCAGCCAGGCTGCGCATGTCGTCCCCCAGGCGGGCCGGTACCGGCCCCCAAGCACCGCTCTCGAGGCGCTGGATGAACCCTCGCACCACGCGCACGCCGTCCTCGAACGCCAGCCATGGGTTCCGCTCCCGCCACTGCGCGTTTCCGGGAAGCTTGACGTGGCCGGCACCGATCCGGAGTGGTGCAACGCGGCCCGTCGACGTGGCGAGGCGACTGGCGGGTGCCACGGCGTGGAGCAGGGCGAGCCGCAGGGCAGCGGCGATCGGCGCGGCCCGCAGGTCGCCCTCGACGCGCTCCAGGATCGCCGCGAGCGCCACGACCTGGCGGGTGGTGTGGAGGTCGAGGAGCTCATCCGCCAGGGACTCGCCGCCCTCAAGGACCGGGAAGCGGTCACGCAGACCGGCGCGGATCTCGGCACCATCCTGGTCGAGCGCGCGGGCGATGTCCGCCGCGTCGACGGGTGCCTGCCGGTTCTCGCCGCCGCCAAGCTGGTCCCGGCAGACGGGGCAGCGGTAGTGCTTGCGCACGGGGCGGGGTCCTGCAGGCCGCCCGTCATCGTCGGCGGTCTCCACGGCCCAGGTCACGTCGTCGAGGATCACCTGGCGGTCGCAGGTCGCGCACCGGCTCGCGTAGCGGTCCGTGATCGATGCCTTGAGGCTGGACTCGCGGCGGGCGGAGGCGGCGAGGGACTGGACAGCCGCGTCGAGGTGGCGCAGGTCCGGGGGGCGCAACACGATCTCTGCCAGGAGCCGGTCGAGGGCGGTGCTCTCGAGGCTGACGGTCTTGCGCTGGCGGTCGATCGCGGAGCGGGCCACCCATCCCCCGCGACCGAACAGGTCCAGGACGATGTCCCCGGGGGACGACGAGGCCTCGAGTCGGGCGGCAACCAGGGCGGGCGGGGGCGGCGGCGCGAAGCGCTCGTAGGCCGGCAGGCTGAAGCCAGGTTCGGCGCGGAGGAGCAGAGCGCGGCCAGCCATGCGCGGGATTGTCGCAGACGACGCCGGGATGGGGGTAGTGCCGCCCGGCGCCCCGTGCTGGCTCCGGACTACGGCTCGTCGAGCTCGTCAGTCTCCTCGACGAACGCCTCGTCCGTGGTCTCGTCCGGCGGCAGGACGCGGTCGAGGTTCTCGATCTCCTCGTCCTCGACGTCGTCCTCGAGATCGTCCTCGAGCTCCTCGTCCTCGCGGACCAGCGTGCCCTTGGTGTACGGGCGCAGGTCGGTCGACTTGGCCGCGGTCGGGAAGCTGACCTTGCCGTAGTTGCGCGGGTCCTGGAAGATCTCGCGGATGATCAGGCGGACGTCGCGGTCTCCGAGTGACGTGACGCCGGCGAGATAGCGGTTGCCGTCGGCGATGAGCTTGAGCAGGCGGGCGGCGACACGCGGCTCCACGACGCCGATCCTGACGCCGTTGCTGTTCGCGATCAGGCGATTGCCCTCGGGAACAAGCTCCACCGCGTCACCCGGGTTCACCTGGGCGAGCTCGCCTGGACGAGCAAGGTTGGTGAGGTGGGCAAAGCCGGTCTTGCCCGTCTCCTCGACGAAGATCGAAACGGGTGCCTTCGAGCCCTGCATCGCCGGGACGGTCTTCTCGCCGGCCTCCACGAGCAGCATCTTGAGGCGGTCGATGTTGCGCTCGGCGATCCTGTTGGTTGGGTCCAGGGCCAGCGCCTTCTGGTAGTGCTCGCGGGCGGCGCCCAGCTCGCCGAGCTCCCACAGGGACTTGGCGAGGCGGTTCTCGGATTCGGAGTCCGGACCAAGCTCGATGAGGCGCCGGTTGGTCTCGGCTGCGTCCGCCCACTCGGCGGCATTCGCATGCGCGATGGCCTGCTCGACCAACTGCCGCTTGAGCCGGGTAAGGCCGGCAGGCGTCTGGGCGGCGGCGTCGATCTCGGGGAAGGTCACGTAGAGGTCGTCCTTTCGGTCCATCGGGACGCGGCGCGCCGGGGCGTGCCGAAGGCATGACACGCCGAACCAGCGACGAACGCGGGCACTGGTTTCTAGCACTCCCCGCCGCCCGCGTCAAACGCGGACCGGCCGGGTCACACCCGAAGGCGCAGGTTCCAGGCCACCACCACCACCGCCATCAGCGCCAGGAGGATCGTCTCCCACAGGAAGCGGGGCTCCCTGCGCCGGGCCGGGGCCGTTGCGTGGAGCGCGTCCCACAGGTAGAAGACCAGGGTGAGCGCCGCCGGCCCGACCAGGCGCGGCACGTCCATCGCGCGGACAGCGCCGGCGGCAATGGCGATGACGATCGCGTAGGTGAACGCCGAGCGCAGCGCGTCACGAGTGCTCCCGTACCGGACGCAGGCCACTCGGAAGCCGAGGACGAGCGCGACCGCCGCATCGGCGAATCCGAGCACCAGCAGCCAGCCCTCGGTGAGGGCCTGATCGGTTCCGGGGGCTCCCGGCTCTGGCAACCCGCCGGGCACGAGCGTGGCCACCCCGGTGAACGCAACGAACGCGGTGAGCACAGCCGCCGCCAGGATCCGCGCCCGGTCCGCATCGGTCGGGCCCGTCGCCTGCACGAGCAACCGGAGCTCCAGGCCAAGGACGCGGTTGAACGCGAAGCCGAACAGTGCGAGCGCCGGCACCACGCCGAGTCCGGCCGGGACCAGCTGGATTGCGGCTGCCGCGCCGGCGGTCAGCACGGCCGGGACCAGCAGGGACTCGAACGGCCGCCTCGGCAGCTCGTCTCCGCGCAGGACCGCAGCTCCGGCGAGCAGCACGGCGATCGGCACGATGGCAGCCACCAGGAAGGCGTCCGGCCGTTCCACGAGCCTGGCGATCGCCACCAGGAGCACGGCGACGATCACGAGCTCGCGACGTGCGAGCGTGGCGTCCGGGTCGCTGTCAGTCATCGCGGGCGATGGTACGTCCCTCGGTCCCGGTCCGGTCGGGCTTTGCCGCCACCCACGCCAGGAGGTCGTGGCGCGAGCGCGTGTTCAGCACGTGGCGCGGCTCCGCCCAGGCCCGGCGCGCCTGGTCCACGCCCCATCGGACGTAGTCCAGCTCGTCGGTCCGGTGGGCGTCGGAGTCGATCGCGACGATGCAGCCGGCCTCGATCGCGCGCCGCGCCCGTTCGGGGGCGAGGTCGAGGCGGTGCGGCGAGCCGTTGATCTCGAGTGCGGTGCCCGTTGCGGAAGCCTCGCGGAAGACCGCCTCCCAGTCGAGGTCGAGGTCGTCCCGGGCCTGGATCATCCGTCCCGCCGGGTGGGCGATCACGTCCACGTGCGGGCTCCGGATGGCGTTGATCGTTCTCCGGGTGAGCTCCGCGCGCGACTGGCGGCGGGCGACATGCACGGAGGCGACCACCAGGTCGAAGCGGGCGAGGAGGTCGTCGTCGTAATCGAGGCTGCCGTCGGCACGAACCTCGAGCTCGCAGCCGTGGAGCAGACGGAACCCGTCAACCCCGGCGCCCGGGGGCAGCTCGCCGGCCGACTCCTCGGCCGCGAAGCGGGCGTTGAGCGCGGCGATGATCCCGCGCTGCAGCTCGACCCGGGTGCGGTCGAGACCGTGCGCGATCCCAAGGCTCTGCGAATGGTCGGTGAGGACCTGATAGGCGTAGCCACGACGGCGGGCTGCCTCGGCCATGACCTCGATGGCATGCGCGCCGTCGCTCCACTCGGAGTGGCTGTGGAGGTCACCGCGCAGGTCACCCAGCGCGACCAGGTCCGGCAGCCGCCCATCACGCGATGCCTCGATCTCGCCCAGGTCCTCCCGCAGCTCGGGCGGGATCGGCTGGAGGCCCAGGAAGCCATAGACCTGCGCCTCGTCCGGGAAGGTCAGGAGCTCCGCCCCGGTGCCTGTGAGTGGACGGCCATCCGCATCGAGGCGCAGGAAACCCTTCTCGGACAGGCTCCAGCCCCGGTCCCGCGCGATCCCCCGCAGCCGGACGTTGTGTGCGGCGGAGCCCGTGAAGTGGACGAGGTACGTCCCGTCCTCGCCCGGAGGCATCAGCATCAGGTCCACCTGGGGCCCCCGCAGGAGGACGACCGAGGCCTTGGCGCCGCCGGCCCCGAGCACCCGCTCGACGGCGGCCATGGTCGTGAACCGGTCGACAACCTTCTCGGGCTGCTCCGTCTCGACCAGGAGATCCAGGTCGCCGATGGTCTCCCGCCGGCGGCGCAGCGAACCGGCCTGGACGACTCGACGCACGCCCGGCGCGTCGGCGAGCAGCGTCACCAGGTCATCCGCGATCGACTGCGCCCGGTCGAGCAGGAGGCGCTGCGGCTGCGACGCCAGTTGCGCGATCCCCTCGAGGATCCGCTGCTCCGTGCCCGCCGAGATGCCCTTGAGCCCGCGGAGGCTTCCGGACTCGGCGGCCTGGCGAAGACCATCCAGGCTGTCGATGCCACGTTCCTGCCACACGAGGCGTACGGTCCTGGGGCCGACACCGGGGATGCGCAGGAGGTCCACGAGGCTGGCCGGGATCTCCGCCCGCAGCCGCTCGTGGAGCGAGACCCGGCCGGTGGTCGCCATCTCGACGATCTTGTCGCCGATCGCGCGGCCCACGCCCGGGATCGGCCGCCGGTCACCACCGGCATAGGTGGACGCAACGTCGAAC
Organism: uncultured Chloroflexia bacterium; assembly: GCA_963788375.1. Classification (GTDB taxonomy): domain Bacteria; phylum Chloroflexota; class Limnocylindria; order Limnocylindrales; family CSP1-4; genus CAIXZV01. The sequence goes on along the minus strand of CAWBGT010000027.1, from coordinate 857,329 downwards.
GAGGCCCGGGCGATCGCATCCGCGGCCCGGTGGTAGGCGATCGTCTTGAACGGGACCTCGCCCTTGACCTCGAGGATGTCCCCGATCTCGTGGAAGACCCGTGCCAGGTCGCCGTTGGCCGGCGACGGCGAGTCATTCGTGCTGCCCGGCCCCCGGGCGCCAGGACCGAGCCCGGAGCGCTCACCGGCCCCGTCCTCGGGCTCTACGGGCGGGGCGTCGCGACGTGGCATGCGGCAATGGTACGAGGCGGCCGCCCGGCCGGAGCGGACCAGGGGTCAGGCGGCGACCACGCGATCGCGTCCGGCCCGCTTCGCCCGGTAGAGCGCCCGGTCGGCCTCGGCGATCACCGTCTCGAGCGGCTCTTCGGGCTCCTCGGCAACCGCCACGCCGACCGAGACCGAGACTCGCGACACCCCCAGCCGGCGCAGGTCCAGGCCGGCAACCGCCTGGCGCACCCGTTCCCCGACCTCCGCGGCGATCTCTCGCGAAGGATTCCTGAGCAGGACGGCGAACTCCTCGCCGCCATAGCGGGCGGGCACGTCGTCGTCGCGCACGGCGGCCGCGATCGCCTGGGCAACCTCGCGCAGCACATGGTCACCGACCGCATGCCCGTGGGTGTCATTGAGCTTCTTGAACCGGTCGATGTCGATCATCAGGACGCCGACCCGATCCTCGGCACGCCGGCGGCGGGCCAGCAGGCCCAGGTACTCGTCGAAGTAGCGCCGGTTCGGGAGGCCCGTCAGCGCATCGGAGGTCGCGCGGACCTCCGCGTCACGCAGCGAGTAGACCCGCGCCAGCGCCGCCGACGCCTCCACGGCGGCGGCCTCGAGGAAGCGGTGCGTGCTGGCCGGCCACGCCGCGTCGAGCCGCCGCGAGAGCACGATCGCGCCCTCGACGCGGCCGGCGACGCGGAGCGGGGCTGCCAGCTGGTTGCGCAGGCCGTAGGTGTCGCGCAGCCGGGCGGCGATCCGGTCGGCGATCCGCTGGTCGGCGCCCGCGCGGGAGGGTGCCGCATGACCCAGGCGGCGCGTCCGGGGTGTCGTCGGAGCGACGGCGACACCGGGGCCGGATCTCTGCCCGAGGCCGAGCGGGACGAGCTGTGGGTCACCATCCGGGTCCGGCTCGATCGGGACCGCAGTCAGCCGGCGGCCCAGTGACACGGCGTACGCAAGCGCGGGGACCGCCCCGTCGAGGGCGGGGTCCTCGAGCTCACGGAGGGCCAGGGTGGTCCGCGACGCCGGCACGCCGGCGCGCGTCGGGAGCAGGATCGCCTCGAGGTTCTGCGTCTCCGGGCGACGGCGCACCACGGCCACGTGGTCGGCGCCCGTCCCGGTGCCCAGCTCCTCCATGATCGCGGCAACGATGGCGTCGGGCGACACCGAGCGTGCGAGGCCGCGCAGGATCCGGGCGAACGACTCGGCCTCGCTGCGGCGGCTGCCCTCCGTGCCGGCCAGGACATCGCGCTCGCGCAGCGCGGCGAGCGCGACCAGGCCGACGAGCGCGATGGCGGCGAGGTCGAACAGGCTGGGGACGAGCAGGAGCCGGACGAGCTCGAGGAGGCCCAGGGCCAGGAGCGACAGGAGGAGCGGGCGTCGGACCAGGGCCCGCAGCTCACTGCGTATCCCGTCGTCGCCGCTGGAGATTCGCCGGTATCTCACCCTGAGTTCAAAGGATGGGGGTACCGGGCGTGCCGGGCAAGGTGCGGGGCCGGTACTGTCGGGTCCTGAGTGCCAGTACTTCCGTACCGGGTCAGTGCTCCCCGGACCGTACCGGAGTCTCTCCCACCGGCCCACTGGCGAGACGCCTGCGACGGGCCACCTTCGGGCCTGGCTCGTCTGCCGCGGGGAGGGGGGCAGCGTCGACCCTGGCATGGATGCGGTTGCCGCCACCGTGCTTGGCGTCGTAGAGGCGGAGGTCGGCGGTCGCGATCAGGTCGATGGCCGAGCGCCCGTCCTCCGGGTACGCGGCGATGCCGATCGAGGCACCGACCGGGATCGGCCGCCGACCGTCGGCGGCGAACGGCGAACCGCGGAGCGCCTCCAGGACCCGGTCGGCGGCGATCCTGGCATCTCCGGCACCCGTCTCCGGGAGGATGACCGCAAACTCGTCGCCGCCATAGCGGGCTGCCACGTCCGAACCGCGCAACGTCGACCGGATGAGGCCGGCGACATGGACGAGGACCCGGTCGCCGTACACGTGCCCGAAGGAGTCGTTGACCAGCTTGAAGTCGTCGAGGTCGAGCATCACGACGCTCAACGGCCGGTGGGTGCGCGCTGCGCGCACGACCTCCTCGGCCAGTCGCTCGTGAAGGTAGCGGTGGTTGTGGAAGGCGGTCAGCTGGTCGTGGTCGGCCAGGTTCCGCGCGATCTCGTAGAGCCGGGCGTTCTCGAGCGCCATGGCGGCCTCGTGAGCCATCGTCCGCGCCAGCGTGATGAGGCCCACGTCGGAGGTGGGCGGCCCGTGGAAGGTCAGCTCCACGACGCCGATGCCGACATCCTTGGCGACCAGCGGCAGCATGATCAGGCCGCCCGAGCCGTCCTGCCGCAGGAGGTCAACCTCCGCCGGATCCGCGTCCGGGTCGTCCACGTCCACGCCGACGATCGCCCGCTCCTCGAGGACGCGGCGGGTCAGCGGATAGCCGGCAAGGTCATAGAAGTCGTCGAGCTCCGCCCTGCGGGCGGCCGGGTGGCAGCCGAGCGTGCGCACCCGGTCGCCGGCAACGTCCCAGTCGCTGATCTGGGCCTGTTCCGCACCGACGGCCCTGGCGAAGTGCTCGGCCATCAGGTCTGCAACGGCCACGGGATCGAGCGATCGCGAGAGTGCGCTGCTCATGTCCAGCAGCCCGCGCAGCTCCGCCGCGAGGCGGCGCGAGTCGGCCAGGTGGCGAGCGCTCGTGAACGCGGTGGCGGCCTGGTCGGCCAGGATCGAGAGCAGCCGCAGGTCGTCGTCGTCGAATTGACGCAGGCCAAGCTTGGACAGGGTGATGACGCCCACCAGGACGCCGTCGTGCAGCATCGGCACGACCAGCATCGACTCGTCCACGTCGTCGGTGCCCGGGATGGTCATCCCCCGCGGATCGGACTGGGCGTCGTCCACGCGGAGGGGCGCACGGTGCTCGCCGACCCATCCGGTGAACCCCACCCCAAGCCGGGTCCGCAGGATGTCGAAATCAACCTGCTCGTACGCACCGACGCGCCCTTCGAAGGCAACCGGCACGAGGACGTCCGGAGGTTCGACCAGGTAGACGCGGGCGTTGTGGTAGTCGATGACCCGCCCCGTCTCCTCGACGACGGCACGCCCGACGTCCTCGTTGGTGAGGCTTGCGCTCATCCTGTGGGCGGCCTGCTGGAGCACCCCGAGCTGGGCGGTCCTGCGGGCCTCGACGGCCCGCGCGCGCCCGACGAGGGCGCCGGTGATCAGGAGCGTGCCGCCAACGGTCAGGTCCAGGACGACGACGAGGTCCTCGACGCTGGCCGGTCCACCGTGGAGCAGCCATCCTGCGACACCCAACCCCAGGATCAGAAGCCCGCCGGCAAGGACGAGCGCGTGCAGGCGACCCACCGAGGCGCGCGGACGCGGTCGCGGACGGGCGACGGGGCGGCCGGCTGTGGCGACTTGGGCCTGCACGGACCGAATGCTGCCACTGGGACAGGCACAGGGTCACCAATCGAAGGTACCCGCACCGGCGGGACCCCCGGCGCTCAGCTGGCCGGTGGCAGGTACCTGAAGGCGTTCGCCTGTGGCCTCGCGAGCCAGTCCGCAAGCGTCCCGGCGGCAGCGTCCCGGGACGAGAGCGTCGGGTCCTCAACCGGCCAGCTGATTCCCAGGGCCGGGTCGTCCCAGCGGATCCCGGACTCGTGGCGGCCGTCGTAGGTCGCCGTGCAGAAGTACTCGATCTCGGTAACGTCGGCCAGTGCGCAGAAGCCGCGCGCGAAGCTGGCCGGCGCCCAGAACAAGACGGGCTCCGCGTCGGATGCCTCGATGGTCACGGCCTTTCCGAGCGTGGGCGACCCGGGCCTGATGTCCACCGCGACCATGAAGGCCCGGCCGCGAACGACCCGCATGAGCTTGCCCTGCGGCGGATCCCACTGGAAGTGGAGCCCGCGCACCACGCCCCGCGTGGAGCGCGACTGGTTGACCTGGACGAACGCGCTCGGCAGCCCCAGGGACTCGAACGCGGGCAGCGCCACGATCTCGGCCAGCCAGCCACGATCGTCCGCGAACCGCTCCGGGTGGACGATCCTGACGTCCGGGATCGATGTCTCCTCGACGGTGAACGGCACCGCTACATCATCACCAGGCCGCCGTCGACGGCGAGCACCTGCCCCGTGATGTAGCCCGCCTCGTCCGAGGCCAGGAAGGCGACGGCGTTGGCGATGTCGTCCACGGACCCGAAGTGGCCGAGCGGTGTGGCCTTCTTGAGCTGGTCCTGGAGCTCGGCGGGAAGGTCCTGCGTCAGCTCGGTGACGATGAACCCCGGGGCGACGGCGTTGACCGTGATCCCACGGGAGGCGACCTCCCGGGCGACCGCCTTGGTGAGCCCGATCAGCCCCGCCTTCGACGAGGAGTAGTTCGCCTGGCCCGCCTGGCCCGCCTGGCCCGATACGCTGGACATGTTGATGATCCGCCCGCCACGGGCCCGCAGCATCGGCCGGAGGACGGCCTTGGTGCAGTAGAAGGCGCCGAACAGGTTGACCTCGAGGACCATCTTCCACTCGTCGATACCCATCCGCATCGCGAGATCGTCGCGGGTGATCCCGGCGTTGTTGACCAGGATGTCGACCTTGCCGTAGGCGTCGATGGCCGCCTGCACGAACGCGGCGCAGGCCTCTGGGTCGGTCACGTCTCCGGCCACGAAGAGGGCTCGCCGGCCGAGCGCCTCGATGTCGGCCTGGGTCTGGGCAGCAACCTCTGGGCTGCCCCGGTCCATGAACGCGATGTCGGCACCCTGTCCCGCCAGCTTGAGTCCGATGGCACGGCCGATGCCGCGCGAACCGCCGGTGACGATGGCGACCTTGCCGGTGAGATCGAGCATCTGCGTTCCCTCCTCAGGGGCTCAGCCGGGCATGCCGCCCGGGGCAGGGCTAACGGATGGGGTGACTGGCAAGCTCGGGATCCCCGGGCACGACGTCGGACAGGTCGAGGTCGACGGGCAGCGGGCGGGCGAGGACATCGAGCAGCGCGGGTGGGATGGGGTCCACCGAGTCCCAGTCCACCGGGAGCCGGACCGACACGTCCTCCGCCCGGACCGCGGCATCTGCACCGCGCCCGCGCGCCGGATCGGCGGTCCACTCCATCGCCACGGCCCCTGACGTGAAGCCTGCCCCGAACGCGACGAACACGATCTTGTCGCCGACCTTGACGCGGCCCTCGTTGACGGCTTCCGCGAGGGCCATGGGCACCGATGCCGCGGAGGTGTTTCCGTAGCGATCCAGGTTGACGTAGATCTTGTCCATCGAGAGCGACAGGCCCTTGGCCACGGCCTCGATGATCCTGATGTTCGCCTGGTGCGGCACGATCAGGTCAACGTCGTCCTGCGTCCAGCCCGCCTTGGCCGCGGCGGCCAGCGCGGTGGAGGCCAGGGTCCGTGTCGCGAAGCGGTATGTCTCGCGGCCCTCCATGCGGATCTTGTGCTCGCCGCGGGCCACGGTCTCGGCCGACGGCGGGCTCTTGGAGCCCCCTGCCGGCAGCCAGATCATGTAGGCGCCCTGGGGCTCGGTGGTCAGCTCGATACCGACCGGCGTCCCCTCCTCCTCATCGGCCGAGAGCACGACGGCCCCGGCTCCATCGCCGAACAGGATGCAGGTGCCCCGATCGGTGTAGTCCAGGAACCGCGTCAGAAGCTCGGCACCGATGACGAGGGCGTTGGTCGCCAGGCCGGCGCTGATGTAGGCGCTGGCCGTCGCGTAGGCGTAGACGAACCCGGAGCAGGCGGCGGCCAGGTCGAAGGCCGGCGCCCGCGTGTTGCCGATCGCCTCCTTCACCAGCGCAGCCGTGGACGGCATCCAGTAGTCCGGCGAGAGCGTGGCGAGGATGATCAGGTCGATGTCCTCGGGCACGAGACCCGCGGTGTGGATGGCGCGCAGCGAGGCCACGGCAGCCATCGATGCGGTCGTCTCGTCGGCCGCCGCCACCCGTCGCTCGCGGATGCCGGTGCGGCTGGTGATCCACTCGTCGGAGGTATCGACCATGCGCTCCAGGTCCGCGTTCGTCAGGACCTGGGCGGGAGCGTAACGGCCCCATCCGGTGAGGCGGACGGAGCGGCCTGGCGCGCCTGTCATGTCGGCTCCACGTCGATCAGCGGCTGCTTCGCCTTTACCAGGGTGCCGCTGTCAGCGCAGACTCGCGTCACCCGGCCGTCGAGATCGCTCTTGATCTCGTTGAACAGCTTCATCGCCTCGATGAGGCCAATGATCTGGCCAACGGACACATGGTCGCCGAGCGCGACGTAAGGCGTGGCCCCGGGCGACGGGGCGCTGTAGAAGATGCCCGTCAGCGGCGCCTTGACCGACGGCTTGACCGCCGGCGAGGCGGCCGCCGGCACCGCGACCGGGGACCCCGCAACGGGGGCATGGGCCGCGCCATCCTGGGACGGGGCGGGCTCGCCCGCGGCCGGAGCGAGCTGACGCTCGATGGCCGACGGGGCCCGCAGGATGATCCGGGTGCCGCCCGCCGCGACCTCCAGCTCGCCGAGCTCGCTCTTCTCGAGCATTGCCGTGAACCGGTCCACGAGCGCGAGCAGCGACACATCGGGATCGTCGACTGCCGGGGGCGGGTCCCCCGGACCCATCGCCACGGGTGCCGCAAGATCCGGCGTCTCCGCCAGGCCAGGCTGGGTCATCGGCTGGTCCTCCGCGGGCTGCTGGGGCTCGATGCCCTCCGCGCTCATCCGTCCCACCTCCGGAACACGAGCGCCGTGTTCTGGCCGCCGAACCCGAACGAGTTGGACATCCCCACCCGCAGCGGCCGCCGCGTGGCGGTGCCCGGCGTGAGGTCCAGCCCGACACCGTACGGATCCGGGTCCACCAGGTTGAGCGTCGGCGGGACGCACCCGTCGCGCAGTGCGCTGATCGTGGCGATTGCCTCGATCGCCCCTGCGGCCCCCAGGGTGTGCCCGATCATCGACTTGTTGGCCGTGACCGCCAGCCGCGCGGCGTGGTCGCCGAAGATCGTGCGGATCGCCTGGAGCTCGGCCTTGTCGCCCTCCGGCGTGGACGTGGCGTGGGCGTTCACATGGTCGACCTCGTCCGGGTCCAGGGTCGCCTTCTCCAGCGCCCTGCGGGCTGCCCTGACCGCGCCGATCCCGCCGGGGGCCGGCAGCGTGATGTGCGACGCATCCGCGGTCGCCCCGTAGCCCACCAGCTCGGCCAGGGGGACCGCTCCGCGCGCCTCCGCCGACTCCAGGGCCTCGAGGACGAGCGCCCCGCCGCCCTCGCCTACCACGAACCCGTCCCGGCCTGTGTCGAACGGGCGGGATGCGCCCTCAGGATCGTCGTTGCGCGTGGACAGCGCCTTCATCGACGCGAAGCCGCCGACCGTCGCCTCGTGGATGCCCGCCTCCACGCCGCCGGCAATCATGATCTCGGCGTCGCCGCGGCGGATCGTCTCCCACGCCTCACCCAGGGCGTGCCCGCCCGTGGCACAGGCCGAGACGGTGGCGAAGTTGGGTCCGAGCGCGCCACACGCGATGGCGACCTGGCCTGCAGCAACATTCGCGATGCCCATCGGGACGAAGAACGGCGAGATCCGGTCGGGGCCCCGCTCCCCCATCAGCAGCACGTTGTCGAACAGGGTGGACACGCCTCCCAGGCCGGAACCGATGATCACTCCGGTCCGGGCAGCCGTCGCGTCGTCAAGACGCGCGGGCAGACCGGCCTGGACCAGCGCCTGGCGCGCACAGACGAGGGCGAACTGGATGTAGCGATCCGTGCGCCGGATCTCCTTGCGGTCCAGGACCCCTGACGGGTCGAACTCCTTGACCTCGGCCGCCACGCGGCTCGCGACGCGCGACGGGTCGAAATGGGTGATCGTCGCGACGCCGGACCGGCCCGCCACCAGGGCCGCCCACGTCGTGGGCACGTCCTGACCGAGCGCCGTCACGGCGCCCATCCCGGTGATCACCACGCGGCGCGGACGTTCCGGCCAGCTCCAGCTCATCGGACGAGCTTCCCCGTCCGTACCGTGGCGGCGCGGTAGACGTCGCCCGGCAGCCCGCGCTCGGAGATGGCGTTCGCCACCCCGAGGACGTCGTACTCGGTACGCCGGATCTCGGCTGTCACGATCCCGTCTTCGATGGCCAGCATCGCCCACGACGCGGTGGGCTCGCCGTCGAACACGTAGCCCGCCGAGCCGGCGTTGACGATGAGCTTCCAGCCCAGGTCGCGAACTTCGGGGACGTGCGTGTGACCCACGCAGATCACCCGGGCGTCGGTCGCCGCCACCCGCTCGAAGATGACGTTGGCGTCGAGCGCCTGGTCCAGTCCGCGCGTCTGCGACCCGGGCGAGGCGTGGACGCCCAGGACCAGGGTGTCGTCCGCCGCGCGGAGACGGCGCTCGGCCGGCAGGCGGCGCAGCCACTCCAGCTGGTCGTCGCCCAGCTCGTCGTGCGCCCACTCGGCCGCGACCCGGACGATGTCGGGCACGCCATCCTGGTACTGGGGGAACGCCGACCCGTAGTCGAAGTCACCCACCGCGATGTCGGTGTTCCCGGAAACGATCAGGCCCCCCTCGGACTCCAGCACGCGGAGGGCATCGATGGAGCCGTTGGGATCCGGGCCGTTGAGGACAAGGTCACCGGTCACGAGCACCGCGTCCGGACGCTCGCGCCGGATCTCGACCAGCACGGCCTCGAGCGCGACCCTGTTGCCGTGGACGTCCGAGAGGACGGCGATCCGCATCAGCCCAGCACCCCGGCGGGCGGGATGACGAACGAGAGCAGGCCCTCGCAGGCCACCTCCCCGTCAACGCTGGCGACGCCCCGGCCCTTGCCGAACCGGCTCCCCAGCTTCTCCATGGTGATCTCGAGCCGCAGGGTGTCGCCCGGCATCACGACGCGCTTGAAGCGGACCTCGTCGATGCCCGCGAACAGGCCGATCCGGTCTCCGAATCCCGGCTGGGAGGCGACGTAGCAGGCCATGGTCTGGGCGAGCGCCTCCACCTGGATGACGCCAGGCATGACCGGCAGGCCGGGGAAGTGGCCCTGGAAGAACCACTCGGTGGCGGTCACGGCCTTGATGCCCACGATCCGCTTCTCGGCGGGCTCGTACTCGATGATCCTGTCGACCAGCAGGAACGGCCAGCGGTGAGGGATCAGGCCCTCGATCATCTTGACGGTGAACGGGGCGGCCGGCGCGGGGGTCGCGTCGGGCATGGTCTCGGAGGCGGGAGTGGCGTCGGTCACGGGGCAGCTCCAGGCGGGATCAGCGGGAAGGTTGGTGGCTGGTGGCAGGCATACGAGCGCGCTTGCGTGCAGGGCTGCACACGGGGAGGGACGGTACCTGGCGGACGGCCGTCACGACGAGCGCTCCGCGCCGGCGAGGAAGGCCGCGCTACCGACCCGGTCGAGGAGATTGGTGGTGAACCGGCCGGCAAGGAACGGCTCGGACGCCAGCAGCGCGCGGTGGATGGCCGCGTTGGTGACCACACCCTCGATGACGAGCTCGCCCAACGCGGCGTGGCCTCGGGCGATCGCTGCCTCCCGGGTCGGCCCCCAGACCACGAGCTTGCCCAGCAGGGAGTCGTAGTACGGAGGGACCTCGTAACCGGCGTAGGCGTGGGTGTCGAAGCGGACCCCCGGGCCCCCGGGCGGGTTGAACCGCTCGATGGTGCCGGCTCCCGGGCGGAAGTCGTGGGCCGGATCCTCGGCGTTGATCCGGAACTCGATCGCGTGACCCAGCTGGGGAACGTCGGCCTGGTTGATCCCAAGCGGCTCGCCGGAGGCGATCCGGATCTGCAGGGCCACGAGGTCGATGCCGGTGAGCATCTCGGTCACCGGGTGCTCCACCTGGATCCGGCAGTTGATCTCGATGAAGTAGGCATTGCCCTCGCTGTCCACGAGGAACTCCAGCGTGCCGAGGTTCTCGTAGCCAGCCGCCACGACGGCCTTGATCGCCCGCTCGGCCAGCTCGCGCCGGCCCGTCGGGGTCATGGCCGGGGACGGCGACTCCTCGAGGATCTTCTGGTGACGCCGCTGGATTGAGCAGTCGCGCTCCCAGAGGTGGATACCGTGCCCGAACTTGTCCACGGCGACCTGGATCTCGACATGGCGGTTGTCCTCCAGCCAGCGCTCGAGGTACAGGGCGTCGTCACCGAAGGCGGCCTTGGCCTCGCTCCGGCAGATCGGGAGCACCGCGGCCAGCTCGCGCGGCGAGCGGACCATGCGCATGCCCTTGCCGCCGCCGCCGGCGGACGGCTTGAGCAGGACCGGGTAGCCGATGCGCGTGGCCTCCTCGAGCGCCTGCTGCTCGTCGACGAGCAGCCCCGAGCCGGGGATGGTGGGCAGGCCGTGGCCCGCGAGGAGCCGCCGAGTCTCCTCCTTGGAGGCAAAGTGCTCGAGGACATTGGCGGAGGGGCCGATGAAGGTGAGGCCGTGGGCCCGGACCGCGTCCGCAAACGCGTCGTCCTCGGACAGGAACCCGTAGCCCGGGTGGATCGCATCACAGCCCGTGACGAGGGCGGCGGAGATGATCGCCGGCGCTGACAGGTAGGACCGCCGCGCGTCGGCGGGCCCGATGCAGATTGCCTCGTCGGCAAGCATCGGCGCCAGCGAGTTGCGGTCGGGCTCGGAGTAGGCCACGACGGCCTCAAGGCCGAGCGTGCGACAGGCCCGCAGAATCCGCACGGCGATCTCGCCGCGGTTGGCGATCAGGACGCGGGAGACCATCTCAGCCCTCCCCGCCGGCCGCGAGCTCGCCGGGCGCGTCGACCGGATCCCGGGCCGGCCCCTGGATCGCGGCCACCTCCTCGCCGTACTCGACGGCATCTCCCGTCTGGACCAGGATCTCCAGGACGAGACCGTCAACGGGTGCGACGACGTCCTGCGGGATGCCCAGGAGGTCGACCACGCCGATCCGGTCGCCGACCCGCACGCTGCTGCCAGCCGGGCTGACGGCGCGGAACACACCGACCGCGGGCGAGGCGACCATGGTTCGCAGCGGGTCCGTGGCGATGCCGGCGGCGGGAGGGTTTGCGGGCGCCCGAACGGGGGCGTGGGTGCCGGGTCGCGGTCGCTCGCGACGAGCCGCCGGCGCGGTTCCCGCGGGTCGGCGCAGGCGAATGGTCCAGTCCCCTTCCCGGACCTCCAGCTCCCCGAGTCCGGAGCTGTTCAGCTTCTGGACGAGCGAGGGTACGAGGGTCTCTGACAGGCGGGCAAGACCAGCGTGGTCGGTACGGCGATCGTCAGGGCTGCGGTCGCTCGGGCGGTGCGGTTCGGGCATCGGCTACACGTCCTCGCGGGCGGGTGGTTCCTGGCGGCGCCCGACGGGGAGGGGCGCGGGCATGGCACGCTGACCGGCCTCGAGGAGGCCGCGAAGGCGGTCCGCGAGCCCCGCCCTGGGCGGCACCGGCGGAACGGCCGGCTGGGCGGTGATCTCGCCGAACGCGCCGAGTGCACGGTACCGTCGATAGCGCTGCTCGACCAGCAGGTCGACGGGGATCGCCGTCAGGCGGTCCAGCTCCCTGATGATGACCGCCTTGAGCCGCTGGCCTGTCTCGGCCGGATCCGTATGGGCACCCCCGGGCGGCTCCGGGATGACCTCGTCCACGACGCCCAGCTCCAGCTGGTCCTGGACGCTCATCTTCATGGCCAGGGCGGCGGTCGCGGCCTCGTCGGTCGTGCGCCACAGGATGCTGGCGCAGCCCTCCGGGGTGATCACCGAGTAGACAGCGTTCTCCAGGGCGAGGATCACATCACCCACGGCGATCGCGAGAGCCCCCCCGGAACCACCCTCGCCGGTGATCACGGCCACGATGGGCGTGCGGAGGCGGGTCATGAGCCCCACCGACCTGGCGATCGCCTCGGCGATCCCCCGCTCCTCGGATTCGGGGCCAGGATGCGCGCCGGGCACGTCGACGAACGTCACGACCGGCAGGCCGGATCGCTCGGCCAGCTCCATCACCCGCATGGCCTTGCGGTAGCCCTCGGGATGGGGCATGCCGAAGTTGCGGCGGACGTTCTCCTCGGTGTCGGTGCCCTTCTGCTGGCCGATCACGACCACGCGGTGGGCGCCGATGGTGGCAAACCCGGCAACGATCGCCTCGTCGTCACCGAACAGCCGGTCGCCGTGCAGCTCCACGAACTCGTCGGCCATCGATCCGACCAGCTCGAGCGTCCGCGGACGACGGAGGTTGCGGGCAAGCTGGATCCTGCCCCACACCACCGCCTTGCGGTCCACGGGCGGCGCCGCGCCGGGGCCGGTATCCGAGCCCTTCTCACCGTCGGCGGGCGCGCCATCGGAGTCCCGGCCACGTCCAAGGATGCGATCAACCACGGTTCGCGTCCGAGGGCTGGGGCGCCAGGTAGCGCAGGATCTGGGCCAGCTCATGCCGCATCTCGGGGCGGGCGACGATCCGGTCCACGAACCCGTGACGATAGAGGAACTCCGAGCGCTGGAACCCCGGGGGCAGCTCCTGGCCGATGGTTCCCGCCCCAACGCGGGCGCCGGCGAACCCGATGAGGGCGTTGGGCTCGGCCAGGTTGACGTCGCCCATCGCCGCGTACGAGGCGAACACCCCGCCCGTCGTCGGGTCCGACATCACCGAAACATAGGGCACCCGCGCCGCGCGCAGGCGCTCCAGCGCGCCCATGGTCTTCGCGAGCTGCATCAGGGCAAGCGTCCCTTCCTGCATCCGGGCGCCGCCCGAGGCCGAGACGATCACCAGCGGCACCCGCTGTTCCAGTGCGCTCTCGGCGGCCCGCGCGACCTTCTCGCCCACGACCGCGCCCATGGAGCCGCCCATGAAGCCGAAGTCCATCACCAGGATCGCGATCCGCTGACCCTCGATCCGCCCGTAGCCCCAGACAGCAGCGTCGCGCAACCCGGTGGAAAGCTGGGCGGCGGCAACGCGGTCCGGGTACGGCTTCTGGTCCACGAAACCGAGTGGGTCCTCGGAGATGAGGCCGGGGTCGTGCTCCTCGAACGTGCCCTCGTCCAGCAGCTGGCCCAGCCGCACGGGAGCCGGCAGGCGGAAGTGGTGCCCGCAGGACGGGCACACGTTCATCGCCTTCTCGAGCTGCTTGTTGAAAAGCTGCTCCTCGCAGCCCGGACAGCGTGTCCACATCTTCTCGGGGAACTCGTCGCGTCGCGACCGGAACTGCGGGAACTTGACAGGCATCAGACAGGCCCTCCGAGGCCGACACCGGCCAGCGCTGCGGCCCGGCGCGCGCGGGCGCTGCGAGCGGCTCGACCCATAGCGCCCATGCCGGACCGGCCTGAGGGGCGGGAGGCGCGCCAGGCGACGAAGGCGACGCCGGCGATAGAGATGGCGGCAGACGTGATGGCACCGCCCACGAGAAGCGGTCGACGGCCGGCCGGCAAGGCTCCGGCGCGCTCCACGGCCTCGGGGTCGGCCGGATCGAGATGGCCTCGCAGGATGGCCTCCAGAAGCGGGTCGGCACCGAGTCGGTCCAGGCCGGCGGCCGGCGGCCGGGCCGGGAACGGCACAACGGAGCCGGTGGGACCTGCAGGTGACAGGGTTGGCGAGGAGGCAGCCTCGCCGGAAGCTGCGAGCTCGAATAGGCGGCCGGCCAGCCGCTCCTCGAACCGGAATGACGGATGGACGCGCACGAGCGTGCGCCGGAGCACCCTGGCGGCCAGGCGCAGCTCTGGATCCAGGGTTGCGTCTGCGGGCACATCGAGGGCGTGGCGGTCGCCGCCCGTCAGCAGGGCGTCCAGGTAGCGGTCCGCGACCAGCGCGTCCACCTGGACGGCCTCGCGCTCCGCCTGGCGCGGATCGGTCACGAGCCAGTCCTCCGGTCGTGGCCGAGCTCCCGGGCGACTGAACCCAGGGCACGGTGGATGAGGACCCTGACAGCACCCTCGGACCGGCCGAGGATCGCGGCGATCTCCGCGGTGCTCATCTCGTCCACGAACCGCAGGACCAGGGCCCGGCGGCGGTCACCGGGCAGAGCCTGGAGCGCACGGAGCGCCTCAGCGGCCTCGTCGCGGAGCACGGCCTGTGCCTCGATATCCGTCGTGTCGCGGATCGCGAGGCCAGCGCCGAGAGCAAGCTCCAGCGACTCCGCCGGGCGGCGGCGACTGGATCGCCGTTCGTTGGCCACCACGTTGCGCGCAATCCGGAACAGCCAGACGCGGAAGGTGGATGCCTCGGGACCGTCATCCGGGGGTGCCAGCTCCCGGAAGCGGGGCAGCGCGGCGAGCGCGCGAAGGAACGTGCGCTCGGTGGCGTCCTCGGCGGCATGATGGTCGGCGAGCTCGTAGAGGGCGTAGGCATACACCTGGGCGAGGTACTTCCGGTACAGCGCGTCGAACTGGGCAGGGTCCCGGCGGGCCGCCTCGACGAGGGAGCGGTCGCGGTCGAGCACGACGACAGAGGCCGTCGATCGCTCACGCCTTCCAAACACCGGTCGTGCCATCGGCGTTACGCCGGCGTCGGCGCGAGACGGACACGCACGACGTCACCCGCATGGATCGCGCGCTCACCGTCGGGGGCGGTGTCATCCACGACGAGGAGCGCTCCCGTGCTGGCGTCCACGCCGACAGCGGCGACGGGGTCCGGAACGGCGCCGACGGCGTCCTCCAGCGTCACCAGGCGGCCGGTCGTGGCCTGGCGTTCGGTCCACGAGGCAGCGTCGAAGTAGCCCGCCCGCAGGCTCTCGACCCGGGACGCGAGATGCCCCAGGAAGGCGAGGAGCAGCCGGTCCCGGTCGATCGGCCGCCCGGCCGACGCCTCACGCAGGCTGCTCATCGTCGGGGCGATATCGGACGGGAAATCCGCCGCCACCCAGTCGGCATTGATCCCGATCCCCACCACGACCCGCGGGTCGTCCGTGCCCAGCCCCTCCGACTCACCCAGGATCCCTGCCAGCTTGCGCATCGCGAGGGGCGCGGCAAGGCGTGCGGCCGCCTCCTCGAACGTGAGCTCACCGACCAGCAGAGCCCTCGGGCCCGCGGTCTCGATCACGAGGTCGTTCGGCCACTTCAGGCGGATGGCACCGAGCGGCAGCCCCGCCTCGTCCTCCGCCGCGGCACACATCGCCAGTGCGGCCGTCGCGGCAAGGCGCCACGTGCGATCGGGTGGCAGCCAGGACGGCTGGAAGCCCAGCGAGAGCAGCAGGGCCGCTCCCGGGGGCGCCGTCCAGGTCCGTCCCAGGCGGCCCCGGCCGCCGGTCTGGTCGTCGGCCACCGCGACGCAGACCTCCGGCACGCCATCGGCCAGCCACGACCGGACGACGTCGTTGGTGCTGCCGACCGCCGCGAAGCGCTCGACCCGGGTGAACAGCGCGCTGGTGGGAGCGGCGTCGGTCACCGCGCGGTCAGCCCGCTCCGGCGCCGGCGGCCTCGGCGGCTTCGGGCTGCTCGAGCTCGAAGGCGGCGTGGAGGGCGCGGACGGCCTCCTCCACCCGGTCCTCGGCGATGATCGTGGTGATCCGGATCTCCGAGGTGGAGATCATCTCGATGTTGATCTCGTGGTCTGCGAGGGTCCCGAACATGCGGGCCGCGTAGCCCGGCGCGTTGTGGATGCCGGCCCCGACGATCGACACCTTGGCGACCGCCGAGTCAGTGGTCATGTCCCGGAACCCGAGCTCGCGGATGAGCGGCTCCAGGATCCGCTTGGCCTTGGCCAGCTCCACCCGCGGGATCGTGAACGAGAGGTCCGTGGCACCGCCGTGACCCACGTTCTGGACGATCATGTCGACGTTGATCCCGTTGTCCGCGAGCGGGCCGAACACGCTGCGGGCCACACCGGGCTTGTCGGGCACGTCCACGAGCGTGACCTTGGCGACGTTCCGGTCGTGGGCGATCCCCCGGACCTTGTTCCGCTGCTCCACGAGCGGGTCCTCCCTGATCTGCGTGCCGGGCGCGTCCTCGAACGAGCTGAGCACCTCGATGACGACGTCGTTGACCCAGCCCAGCTCCACGGCACGGACCTGCATGACCTGGGCGCCCTGGTGGGCCAGCTCCATCATCTCCTCGTAGCCCACGATGGGCAGCTGTCGGGCATCCCCGGCAATCCGCGGATCCGCCGAGTAGATGCCCTTGACGTCCGTGAAGATCTGGCATCGATCGGCCTGGAGCTGGGCGGCCAGGGCGACCGCGGTGGTGTCCGACCCTCCGCGACCCAGGGTCGTCATCTCGGCCGCATGCACGTCGCTGGCGGTAGGGCTGGCTGCGAGACCCTCGAGCGGGGCGACGCTCATCCCCTGGAACCCGGCCACGATCACCACCTTGCCGGCCGCGAGCTCCGCGCGGACCCGGCGGGGGTCGATCCCCGCGATCCTGGCCTTGCCGTAGCGACCGTCCGTCGTGATCCCGGCCTGGGGGCCGGTGAGGCTGATCGCGGGAACGCCCAGCGAGTGCAGGGCCATGGACATCAGCGTCGCGCTCTGATGCTCGCCAGTCGAGAGCAGCACGTCGAGCTCACGGGCATCGGGCTCGTCGCTGACGGCCGCAGCCAGGGCGAGCAGTTCGTCCGTGGTGTCGCCCATCGCCGACACGACGACGACCAGCTGGGATCCGTTGGCACGCTCGCGGGCGATGCGGCGCGCGACGCGCTTCATGCGTTCCGCGTCCGCGACAGAGGAGCCGCCGAACTTCATGACGACGAGGGGGCTGGGCATGGCGCGCATTCTAGCGGAGCCTGGAGCGCGGGCCCTCAAGGGCGCTGCCCGGGCGCCGTTCCGGCCGACCTTCCGGGTGCGGTTCCGGCCGCGGTTCCGGCGCGGTGAGCCGCCGCTTCCGGCGCGGTGAGCCGCCGCTTCCGGGCGCGGGCTCGGCCAACCGCGCGCGGGCTCGGCCAAGGCGCCGGGCCGGCCCGCGCGCGGGCTCGGCCAACCGCGCGCGGGCTCGGCCACGTGCCGCCCCCGTCCGTGCGGCGGACAGATGTCCGCCCCACGTACACAGGTGCGCCGCACGCGCCGCCCGTGTGCGGTCACATGTCCGCGCCACGGACCCTATCGGGCCGGGCTGCGCCTTCCGCCGCCAGGTGGCCGTCAGATGGCCGCCAGGAAGCCCAAATCCGCCTCCTGGGGCAGGGCCGCCGTCAGATGGCCGCCAGGAGGACCGTAGTCAACGCGCCCGTGTCTAGCGTCCGCCGGGTGAACGCCTGACAGCGCCGCTCGCTCCCGGGGCCTGGGCATGTGCGCGACCGACCCGCACCCGCCGTGGCCGGACCCCTGTTGCGTCCGCCCCACGGGCATCTGCCAGGAACCAGACGCCGGCGATCGGCGGGCCTGATGGATCTGCCAGCCAGGCCGTCACCTCCCGGGTGCCCGCCGGCAGGGACGCTCGTACGGACGGACCATGTGCCTCGATCCGGCGGCGGCTGGTCCGCGTGTCCCAGATCACCAGGATCCGGGACGCGCTCTCGGCGACCCACCCCCGCTCCCGCGCGATCGACGGCCCCAGTCGAGCCTTGCGATCCAGGCCGCCCAGCATCGCCTGGAGGTCGGGGGTCACCGACTTCACCTCGATCACGACCAGCTTCCGCCGGACCGGATGCCAGGCCATGACGTCGATCGAGCCGCGCTCGCCGTAGCGCGAGAACGAGACCTCCACGCCGACTTCCCACCCCAGGGCCGTCAGCCGCCGGACCACGGCGTCGACCAGGCGAGCGTGCCCTTCGTCAAGGAGCCGGTCCATCCCCTCCCCCTGCCATCGGACAGCGATGTCGACGGTGGCGCCCAGCGCCTCCGCGAGTCGCTCGACGACATCCAGCGTCACTCCTGCCCGCTCGCCGCGCTCAACCCTGCCGACAACCGACCGCGAGACACGGGTCTCCGCGGCCAGGTCCTCCTGCCGCCATCGCCGCCGCACCCGCAGCGCGCGCACCGACCGCCCGAACCTCGCGAAGTCCATGGGCGGCAGGATGCAGACGCCCACTCACCCGCGGCTTGCCCGCCGGGCGGTGGTGGGTTGCCGGCGGCTCATCGAGCGCTGTCAGATCACGGCCGGCTCCGTCCGCTCGTCGCTCCCGAGACGGATCCCTGCGGGCGCGCGACAATCGGCGCCGTGACAGGCGCGCGACAATCGGCGCCGCGACAAGCGCCACCCGTCCCAGGACGCCCGCCCCAGGAGACCCGCCCGATGTGCTTCGACCACGACTCCCGACCGCCCATCGCGCCCATCGAGGGCGGCTCGCTCGATGCGCAGGCGCTCGTGATCGAGGCGGCCGACGGCAACCGGTTCGCCGCGTACCAGGTTCGGGCCGCGGAGCCGACAGGGGCGGGAATCGTCATCCTGCCCGACGTCCGCGGGCTCCACGTCTATTACCGCGAGCTGGCCATGCGTTTCGCCGAGCACGGGGTCGAGGCCATCGGGCTCGACTACTTCGGGCGCAGCGCCGGGATCGGAGATCGTGGGCCGGACTTCAACTGGCAGGAGCACGTGCCGCAGACCTCGTATGACGGGCTTCGTGCGGACACCTCGGCATCGGTGGCCCACCTGCGCGCGACGACCGCGGTGACAAACGTGTTCACCATCGGCTTCTGCATGGGCGGCCGGCTGGCGTTCCTGAGCAATGGCTTCGGGCTCGGCCTGGCCGGGGTCATCGGCTTCTACGGGTGGCCGACGGGACCGTCGCGGAATGGGACGCCCGCGCCGGCCGAGGTCGCTGCCACGTTCGACGCCCCGGTGCTCGCGATCTTCGGCGGAGACGATGACGGGATCCGCCCGGATGCGGTCGCGACGTTCGAGACTGCGCTGGCCGCAGCCGGTATCGAGCACCGCGTGATCACCTACCCCGGCGCCCCGCACTCCTTCTTCGATCGCAAGACGGAGGCCTTCGCGGGAGTCTCGGCGCTGGCCTGGGACGAGGTCCTGGACTTCACCGGCAGCGCGAAAGCCTCCTGACGATGGCCTTCCTGCGGCGGCTTCTCGGCGGCTCCTCGGACCATGGCGGTCCGGACCCGGCCGCCCAGAAGTCCGGGTCGGCCGCGCCAGTGAGTGCCGCGCCCCTCGATGACGACGAGGTTGCGCGCGACCGGGAGCTCCTTCGCGCGGACGCGATGCGCCTGGCCGATGACCTGCTCCAGCGCCAGCTCCGATACGCCGATCGGGCCTGGACGCCACCCGCCCAGGGCGGCGAACGCCGGGCCGACGATGTCGACGGCGGCAAGGCCGGCCAGGGCTAGGTCTACGCTCTGACGCGGCGCGCGGCCCATACCGCGACCGCGCAGGCGAGGGCGAGGGCCGAGGCGCCGAGCATGGCAACCTGCATCCCCACCGTCGCCGACATGAACCCGATGGCCGGCGGGTAGATCACCGCGCCGACGACCGCGGCGAAGATCAACGTCCCGCTGACGGTCGCGGAGCGGCCCGGCATGCGTCCGCCCGCCCCCGCGACGATGAGCGGGAAGATCGGACCGAAGGCGAGCCCGACCGCCCCGAACAGGACCGGGGAGACTGGGGACACGGGCGCCAGGACGGCCAGCGCCAGCAGGACCGAGCCGGCCAGCGCCAGGGCCGAGGCGGCCGCCTGGGGCTCCACCCGGTTCCCGATCCGGGCAAACACCAGGCGGCCCATGGCGATCCCGCCCCAGAACAGCGTGAGCGCCGTGCTCGCGGCCGCCAGCGGCAGGTCGTCGAGGTAGCGCACCAGCCAGTCGGAGACGCCAGCCTCCGCGGCGACGTAGCAGGTCGCGGCGAGTGCAAGGACCAGCAGGAACCATGGGAGCCGCCGGGCCCCCGGCGCCCCGGGGACCGCGTCCAGCAGCGGATCGAGGGCGATCGGGTGCGACGGGACCGTGAGCGCAAGGCCGCCCGCAGCCACCAGGACCGCGATGCCGGTGGCCGTCATCAGCAGCTGCCACGGCACGCCCGCGCCCACCGCCCCCGCGAGCAGCAGCGGTGCCATCAGCGCACCCAGCCCGTACGAGACGTGCAGGAGGTTGAGAGCCCGGCCCCGGGCGCGCGGAAACAGGTCCAGGACCAGCGCGTTGATCCCGACATCCGCGGTCGACGCCCCCACGCTGACCAGGACACCGGCCAGCGCGAACACGACCCAGGCGCCCGTGAATCCCTGGACCAGGAGCCCGCTCGCCATCACGAGGCCTGCCGCGGTCAGGACCAGGCGGGATCCGAGGGTGCGGATGATCCGCCCTCCGAACAGGGACCCGAAGCCGTAGGCGAGCGCGGTGACCAGGAAATAGGCGCCCATGCCCGCGTCCGACTGGTCGAAATCCAGGCGCGACGAAGCGGATGAGGGACGGGACCAGGAGCGCCCGCCACCCGACCAGCACATAGGCGGCCCCTGCAACGAGGCCGGCCCGCAGGGCGTGGTCGGGAACCCGTGCTGCGCCCGCCGTATCAGGAGCGGTCGCGGGGTCGGTCATGGCAGCGATGGTATCGGTGGCCCCGGCCTCGAGCCCGGCCTTCCAGCCGCAACCCGGTCGCGAGACGCCGCGCACCGCCGGCGCGCGACGCGTACCCTGTCAGCGATCAAACCCGCCAGCAAGGGGGCTCGATGAAGGAACGCCTTATCGGCGACGACCAGCTCCTGGTCACGGCCGACACCACCATGGGTGATCCGCTCTGGGACTGGGTCGCCGCGGACGCTGCCCGGCGTGCGCCAGACGGCTGGCGCATCGCATCCATCGGCGCCGTACCCACCGGCCAGGCCGCCCCGAACCCCGCCTACGGCTACGCACCCGCTCCTGCGGGCGTCACGCTCTGGGTGGTGTACCGGCGGTGAGCCAGGAGCCGGCGCCCCTCTCCTCCGAATGGCCGGACGCGGAAACGGCTCCGGGCCACGCGCGCCCGCCGTCCGATCGGACCCGCGTCCGACGGCTGCCGAAGCGGGGCCACTATGACCGCGTGACCATCGACGCGATCCTGGACGAGGCGATCGTCGGGCACGTCGGCTGGGTGGCGGACGGGCAGCCTTACGCCACGCCTACCTCCGTATGGCGCCTGGGGGACCGGCTCTACTGGCACGGTTCATCGGCCAGCCGGATGCTTCGCGAGACCGTAGGGCAGCCGGTGTGCGTCACGGTCACCCACCTGGACGGCCTGGTCCTCGCCCGGTCAGGCTTCAACCACTCCGTGAACTACCGGTCCGTGATGGTGTTCGGCACGGCGCGCCAGGTGACCGACGCCTCGGAGCTGGACGCCGCGCTCGAAGGGCTCATCGAGCACCTCTACCCCGGCCGCTGGGCGGAGCTTCGGCCCATCACGGCCAAGGATCGCAAGGCAACGTCCGTGCTGTGGCTGGACCTCGCGGAAGCCTCGGCCAAGATCCGCGCCGACGTGAACCACGACGACGAGGGCGACGAGTCGTGGCCGGCCTGGGCCGGCGTGGTGCCGGTGCGCCTCGTCCGCGACGAGCCCCAGCCCGACGGGAACGTCGCAGGCGGGATCGCCTCCCCGGTCGTGCGCCTGCCCTAGCCGTCGTCTCAGCGCTTGAACACGAGCCAGAGCAGGATCAGCACGATGGCGATGGCGATCACCGGGAGGGCACCGGCCGGCAACGCCGAACCCAGCGCATTGATCGTCCCGGCAAGGGCGGCCCCGATGGCCTCCAGCCCGCCCCGCACGAGCCCGGTGATGCCTTCGCCGACGGAGCGGCCGAGCCCATCCATCAGCGGCCCTCGATGACCTCCGGCCCGGCATTGCGCGGGGCCACGATCAGGGTCCGGCCGTCGAGTCCCACCTCCGCGGCCGCGCCCGCAAGGGCGGCCTCAACCGGACCGGGGTCTGCGCCCGGCGCGACGAACGCGAGCACGGTCGATCCGGCGCCCGACAGGAACGCCCCCAGCGCCCCGGCCGCGCGCGCGGCGCCGGTCAGCCGAGGCAGCTGCGGATAGGCCACGGACCGGTACGGCTCATGGATCCGGTCCACGGTGAGGTCGCCCAGCAGCTCGAACCGCCCAGAGGCGATCCCCGCGACGCCGATCGCGATCCGGCTCATGTTGCTGACGGCATCGCGCAGCGGGACCTCGGCCGGGAGAACGCGGCGCATGTCGGCGGTGGACAGCCGCCGGTCCGGGATGAACAGCACCGCCCGCAGGCCCTCCGGGGCGTCGAATCGCACCGCCTCGACGCGGTCGCCGAGGTGCGCCGACACGACGAACCCGCCCAGCAGGGCGGCGGCGGCGTTGTCCGGGTGGCCCTCGATCGACGTCGCCAGCCGCAGTCGCTGGGCGAGGGTGAGTCGCCTCCCCGGCCAGCACGTGGCCCGCAACGACCCCGCCGACCGTGGCCGCCGCGGACGAGCCCATGCCGCGCGCCAGCGGAATCCGGTTGTGCATCGCGATCCGCCAGCCGACCGATGGCGGCCGCGGCCCGATCGCCGTCTCCAGCGCGGCCT
Organism: uncultured Chloroflexia bacterium; assembly: GCA_963788375.1. Classification (GTDB taxonomy): domain Bacteria; phylum Chloroflexota; class Limnocylindria; order Limnocylindrales; family CSP1-4; genus CAIXZV01. The sequence goes on along the minus strand of CAWBGT010000027.1, from coordinate 834,847 downwards.
CGAGACCGGCGACGAACCGGTTGGTGCGCACCGGGGGCAGCTCGTCGGCGCCCTCGCCGGTCACCGCCAGCTCGATCGACCCGTCGCCCTCGACGGCCTCTACCGACACCCGGTTGCAGACGTCGAGCGCGAGGCCCAGGCAGTCGTAGCCTGCACCCAGGTTGGCGCTCGATGCGGGGATGTCGATGACGAGGCGACGCCCGGCCAGCGACGCCCACGCCGCCTCGTCCAGGTCGGCCGGTGGCGGCGGCGGCAGCGGCGGCGGCGTTCCCTTGGTCACGGCCCTATCACCAGCCCAGCGCGCGGCTGACGCCCGCAATGCTCGGCTCGGCCTCGAGCACGTTGACGGCCAGGCCGGACTCGGCGGTGTGGGGGTCCTTGAGCCCGTTCCCGGTCAGGACGCAGACCACGAGCCCCTCCGGGTCCACCTCGCCCGCGGCCGCAGCGGCGGCGACCCCGGCCACGGATGCCGCCGACGACGGCTCGCAGAACACCCCTTCCAGGCGGGTCAGCTCGCGGTAGGCATCCAGGATCTGCTCGTCCGACACTGCCGAGATGCGGCCGCCCGAGTCATCGCGCGCGGCAACGGCCAGGTCCCAGGACGCCGGGTTCCCGATGCGGATGGCAGTCGCGACGGTCTCCGGGTTGTCGATCGGGTGCCCCGCCACCAGCGGTGCAGCACCGGCGGCCTGGAAGCCCCACATGCGCGGCACGGAGTCCGCCCGCCCCGCATCGCGGTACTCGCGGAAGCCGCGCCAGTAGGCGCTGATGTTGCCGGCGTTGCCCACCGGGATCGCCAGGATGTCCGGCGCCCGGCCGAGGTCGTCGCAGACCTCGAACGCCGCCGTCTTCTGGCCTTCGAGCCGGAACGGATTGACGGAGTTGACGAGCGTGATCGGGTGCTCGTCCTGCTCGGACAGGGCGCGCACCACGCGGAGGGCCGCGTCGAAGTTGCCGCTGACCGAGACCACCCGGGCCCCGAACACGAGCGCCTGGAGGAGCTTGCCCAGGGCGATCTTGCCCGCGGGCAGGACGACCACGCACTCCAGCCCGGCGGCGGCGGCGTAGGCGGCGGCTGACGCGGACGTGTTGCCGGTCGAGGCGCAGATCACGCTCTGCGCCCCGTCCTCGATCGCCTTGGCCACGGCCATCACCATGCCCCGGTCCTTGAACGAGCCGGTCGGGTTCTGGCCCTCGATCTTGAGGTGGAGGTTGGGCACGCCGATGGCGGCCCCCAGGCGGCGGGCGGCCACCAGCGGGGTCGCGCCCTCGCCCAGGGAGACGACAGGCGTGGCATCCGTGACCGGCAGGAACTCGCGGTAGCGCTCGACGAGGCGCGGGCGGGGCGGCAGGGTTGCGGTCATCGGAAGCTCAGTCTCCGACCGGGTAGCAGGCACCCGACGGGGCGGCCATGCACTCTGCGGCGACCGGTCGGACGGCCAGGCCCGAGAGCTCGACAGCCGGGGCGAGGCCGGCCCACGTGGAGCCCACGTCGCGCGCGACGGCGACGAGGTCGCCCAGCACCGCGGACGCCGCGGCGGGACCTCCGGCGCCGGGGCCCTCGAAGGCGACCCGGCCGACCGGGAGGGCATCGACCTCGATCCGGTTGAGCACGCCGTCGCAGCGTCCGAACGGCGACTCGGCGGGCACGGCCGTGGGCACGACCGATGCCTCGATCGCGCCGTCCGCGGCCACGCGGGTGGTGGCAACCAGGCGCAGGGTGCGCCCCTCGACGGCAAGCGCGGCGGTGTCGTCGGCCGTCACGCCCGTGATGCCGGGCAGGCCCGCTGCCCCGGTCGTCATCCCCGGTCGATTGCCGATGGCGTCTGCGTCGATCCAGTGCCCGAACGCGAGCCTTGCCAGGATCACCAGCTTGTTGACGGCGTCGAGGCCCTCGACATCGGCGGTTGGGTCCGCCTCGGCGTAGCCACGGGCCTGGGCGTCCGCGAGCACCTCTGCATAGTCGCGACCCTCGTGCGCCATCGCGCTGAGCATGTAGTTGGTGGTCCCGTTGACGATCCCGCGCACCCGCGTGATCCGGTTGGGGGCGAGATCCAGGGCGATGGGGCCAAGCACCGGGATCCCACCGCCGACGGCCGCCTCGAAGCGCAGGGTGGCGCCGGTCTCTCGGGCGAGCCGCTCCAGCTCGGGGCCGTAGTGTGCGATGACGTGCTTGTTCGCGGTCACCACGCTCTTGCCCGACGCGAGCGCGGCAGCGATCAGGGTGCGGGCCGGCTCGGCGCCACCCATCGTCTCCACGATGATGTCCACCTCGTCGCTTGCGACCAGGTGCGCGGGTGCGTCCGTGAGCAGCGACTCGGGGATGCCGGACGCGATCGCACGGTCGGTGAACTTCTCCGCGACGGCAGTCAGGACGAGGGGCGCGCCATCGGCAGGAAGGAGGCGCGGCGACCGGTCGAGGAAGGCGCGCACGACCTCGCGACCGACGGTTCCGGCGCCGATCACGCCGACGCGCAGGGGCTGAACGCTCACGGTGGGGATCTCGCAGCTTGGGGAGGAATGTGGGCGCGATGGTATCGAACGTGGGGCCACCGGGATACCCGGGGCCACCCGATCCCCAGGGCGCGTCGCGTCCCACGGGTCATCCCGTACACTCCGCGGCGATGACCGTCGAGCTCGTTCCCGCTCCTGCGCCCGCCGCTGTCCCAGCCCCGCGTCCTCGAATCTTCTCGGGCATCCAGCCGTCCGGGACGGTCCACCTGGGCAACGACCTGGGTGCCGTCCGCAACTACGTGATGCTGCAGTACGAGTACGAGGCGATCTACTGCATCGTCGACTACCACGCCCTGACCAGCACCCACGACGCCGAGCTCCTGCGGCGGCGCACCCGCGAGATGGCCGCGGGCCTGCTGGCGCTTGGACTGGACCCGGAACGCTGCACCCTGTTCGTCCAGAGCCACCGGCCCGAGCACGTCGAGCTGATGTGGCTGCTGGCCACCGTCACGCCCGTGAGCTGGCTCGAGCGGACGCCGACGTACAAGGACAAGATCGCCAACCAGCCGGACGACGTGAATCATGGCCTGCTCACCTATCCGGTCCTGCAGGCGGCCGACATCGTGATCTACAAGGCATCGATGGTGCCGGTGGGCAAGGACCAGGCCGCGCACCTCGAGCTCAGCCGCGAGATCGTGCGGGCGTTCAACCACCGCTACGGCGAGACCTTCCCGGAACCCCAGGCCGTCTACACCAGCGCCCCCGTCGTCCTCGGGACCGACGGCGTCAAGAAGATGTCCAAGTCGGTCGGCAACACGATCGACATCCTGGGCGGACCGGACGAGATCCGGCGCCAGGTCATGGGCATGGTCACCGACACGAAGCGGGGACTGCGCTCGGATCCCGGCCGGCCCGAGATCTGCAACGTCTGCCAGCTCCACCGGTTCTTCGGCGACGACTACGAGGAGATCTGGGACGGCGAGCGCACCGCCCGGACCGGCTGCGTGGACACCAAGAAGCTGCTGGTGGAGCGGATCACGACCCACTACTCGGCGGCCCGGGACCGGTACGCGGAGCTGATGGCCAATCCGGCCGAGGTGGACGGGATCCTCGAGGCCGGCGCGGACCGGCTGCGGCCCATGGCCGCGGCCACCCTGGCCGAGGTCAAGGAGAGGATGGGTCTGCGCTAGACCCCCTGCCGCGCGGCCCTCCGCGGGCCTAGACTGCAACGCATGCCGACGGAGCCCTTCACCGAACGCCAGCGCCGCCTGGTCGACGCCGTCCTGGTCCTGGCCGTCATCGCCCTGGGCTTCATCGTGATCAACGATTTCGCGACGGCGTTCTACGCGTTCTTCGACGTCCTGCTGCTGTTCTTCCTGGCATGGCTGCTCTCGTTCGCGCTGCTGCCGCTGATCAAGATGGTGGCGCGCGTCCCGAAGGTCCCCCAGGCGGGCGCCGTGATCATCGTCTACCTGGCGATCGTCGGCGTGCTGCTGGGCATCCTCATCCAGGCGTCGGCCACGCTTGCCTCGTCGATCAGCGAGTTCATCAGGGAGTCGGCGAGCTTCGAGGCCCAGCTGACGAACCTCCTGGCGGATATCCAGTCACGGCTGACGGCCCTGGGCCTCACGGTGGACCTGGCCGGCCAGGCACCGATCATCGTGACCAACCTCCAGGAGTGGGCGGTGGAGCTCGTGGGGCCGCTCCAGTCGGTCGCCGTCGCCAGCATCGGCATCTTCGGCAACATCCTGATCACCGTGATCCTGTCGATCTACATCGCGCTCGATCGCGATGGGATCCTCGCCTTCGTCTACCGGCTCGTGCCGCCCTCGCTCGTGCCCCAGGCCCGCGTGCTCCAGTCCAGCGTGTCGAAGTCGTTCGGCGGGTTCCTGCGCGGCCAGCTGATCCTGGGCGTGGTCTTCGGCCTGTTCACGGCGGCCGTCAACATCATCTTCGGGCTGCAGTACGCCGCCCTCACGACGGTGGCGGCCGGCCTGCTCCAGATGATCCCGTTCTTCGGGCCCTTCGTGTCCTGGATGCCGCCCGTTTTGGTCGCCCTGATCATGCCCGACGGCCCGGTGCTCCCGGTCCTGATCCTGATGGGCATCGCCTGGTTCGTGGTGATGAACGTCCTCCAGCCGCGGCTCATGTCCGGATCGGTGGGGATCCACCCGATCATCGTGCTGGGGTCGGTCCTGGTCGGCGCCAGGATCGCGGGCATCCCGGGGGCGATCTTCGGCATCCCGATCGCGGCCGTCCTGTCGGCCCTGTTCTTCCACTGGGTCGCCCGATCCCGGGAGAACGGCACGGTGGCGGACCGGGCGACGCAGCGGCTCGCAGCGCGTGAAGGTCGCGAGGTACGAAGGCCGCGGGAGCCCGTGCCGGGGGTCGACGAGGACGTCGAGGAGGTGGTCGCCGGGCGACTTGCGCCATCGCCGGAGACTGACTGGACCGATGCGTCCGAACCCGACCAGGCCAACGCGTCCGAACCCGACCAGGCCGGGGCGTGAGCGACGGGCCCGAGGGCGCCGAGCCGCCGACCGCCGGCAAGGAGCCGGCCGCCGAACTCCGGGCCCAGGCCCCGGAGATGACCCGCGAGCGAGCACGGGCCGAGCGACGAGACCTGGACATGGAGCGCGGCGAGCCGGTCGCAGGGTCGCGTGGCAAGCCCCGATCCCTCAAGCGCGTGGGCCGAGCACTCGGGGACTGGACGACACGGCCCCGGATCCTGGTTACCAACGACGACGGGATCGAATCCCGGGGACTCCTCGCCCTCAAGCTGGCGCTCGATCCGATCGGCGACGTGACGGTGGTCGCCCCCGACATGAACCAGTCCGCCGTCGGGCACCAGAAGACGCTGATGCGTCCGCTGCGGGTGCGGGAGCGGGCGCTCGCCGACGGTTCGACCGGGTACTCCATCGACGGCTCCCCCACCGACTGCGTATCGCTGGCATTCCTCGGCTTCTTCGAGGAGCGCTTCGACCTCGTCGCCTCGGGGATCAACTACGGCGCCAACCTGGGCGACGACATCACCTACTCCGGCACGGTGTCGGCTGCAATGGAGGCGGTCATCAACAACTGCCCGGCCTTCGCGATCAGCCAGGAGTACGAGGAGCACATCGACTTCGCGCTCGCGGCCAAGGCGGCCGCGGTCACCGCCCGCAACATCCTGGAGCACGGCCTCAAGCGCGGCGAGCTGCTGTCGGTCAACGTGCCCGCGGTCACGGTCGAAGCGTGCGAGGGGTTCGAGGTCACCCGCGTCGGCCGGCGCGTCTACCAGGACGAGCTGATCCGGCGGGTCGACCCGCGCGGGCTGCCGTACTACTGGATCGGCGGGCCTCCGCCATCCGGGATCAGCGTGCCGGGCACGGACTTCAACGCGGTGGTCAACCGGCGCGTTTCGGTCACGCCCATCCACCTCGACCTCACCGGCCGACGGCTGCTCCGCCAGCTGCAGTCCTGGGATTGGGCGCTGGAGGGCTCTGCGGCAGGCGAGGACGAGGTGCCGGTGACGAGCCCCGTGGAGCAGGAGCGGATCGCGGAGGAGACGCAGATCGAGCGACGGTAGGCGGCGGCCGTGCGGCAGCCGGTGCCTGTGTACGGCCAGCGGCGCTGTCCGCCCTCGGCCGCGGCGCTTGCCGCCCGCGGGCGCAGAGAGGTCCCGCCAGATGTCCGTGTCACGGCCCGTGTCCCGGCGGGCGCGGCGTGATCCCGTCAGATGCACACCTGGCGGTCCGTATCGCGTGCCCGTGCCGCCCTTCCTGGCAGACGTCCACCCCGCGGCCCGTCGTCAGCGGCGTCCTGACTTGCGTCCGCCCCACGGACGCCTGGCGGAACGCGACCGTCGACCCAGCAGGGCGTGACCGCCTGGATCGCTGGCCACCCCGACCGGGCCGCGATACGGTCCACCCGACTGACATCTGGCGGAATGGCGGGAGCGCGGACGTCGGTGCCCGGGCGGCTACCTCCGCCGCTTCCTCCGATCGGCGATCACCTCGCGGGCGGCGTTCCGACCGGGCGTGGCGGTCACGCCGCCGCCCGGGTGCGCACCAGAGCCGGCCAGGTACAACCCGTCCACTGGCATCCGGTAGCGGGCCCAGCCCAGCAGCGGCCGCCACAGGAAGAACGAATCCAGCGCCGGCTCCGCGTGGAGCGGATGCCCACCGGTGAGCCCGTATTCGGTCTCGAGATCGGCGGGCGTGAGCACCTGGCGGGCCGTGACCCGCGACCCGAGCCCCGGCGCCACCGTCTCGAGCGTCCTCACGGCCAGGTCGCCAACCTCGTCACGGCGCGACGCCCACGCCGCGGCGTCCAGGCCGGGCGGCATCCACTGCATCAGCACGCTCATCACCTGCGTGCCCTCGGGTGCCCCGGCGACGAGCGATGGGTCCACGAGCGACGGGATCGTGGCCTCCAGCACTGGGGAGGCAGGGAGCAGGCCGTACTTCGAGGCGTCGAACGCCCGCTCCATGTCGTCGATGGAGGTCGTGCCGACCTGGATGCGTCCGCGCAGCTTCCTCGCGTCGCCGGCTGCGGCCGGGAGCTCGGGCAGCCCGTCGAGGACAAGGTTGACCTTGGCGACCGTCCCGGGCGTCCGGATGTTGCCGGCCCGCCAGCGCATCGACGGCCCGACGGTCACGGGATCCACGAGCGACGTCAGCAGCTGCTTCGGGTCCAGCCCGGAGACCACGGCCGGGGCCGCGAACTCCTCGCCGGAGGCGAGCGCCACGCCGGTGACCACGCCATCACGGGTCAGCACGGCGACAACCCTGGATCCCATCCGGATCTCCGCCCCGGCGGCTCGCGCGGACGAGGCGAGGGCCTCGGACAGGGCGGATGGTCCACCCTTCGCGTAGACCGTCTCGCCCGCCGCCCCACCGTCGTTGCCGGCGGCGTCGGCGAGCAGCACGGACGTGGACCCGGCAGACCAGGGGCCCATCGAGGTGTAGCGGACCCCCCGCCAGGCGGCGGTCGCCCGGATCGGCTCGGAGGCGAACGACTCGGCCACGAAGTCCGCGGCCGCCATCGCGAGCACGCGCAGGATGGTGCGCCCGTCGTACCTGCCGAGGCCGCGGAACGCACGACCCAGGCGCAGGCCCAGCAACGCATCGCCAAAGCCGGGGCCCTTGATGTCGGGCGGTGCCTCGTCACCGAGGTCCGCCAGGAACGCGGACAAGGAGCGGACGCGCCGGTCGTACTCCACGAAGGAGGTGGCATCGTCCTCGGAGAACGCCCGGAGCGCCTCGACGCTCTTGGCCAGGTCCGCGTACAGCGTCACGGCGCGGCCGTCCGGCTGCGGGGCGAACACACGGACCTCGGGCGCCACGAGCGCCAGGCCGTACCTGCCAAGCTCGAGCTCCCGGGCGACCGACGGCCGGAGCCGTCCCACGGTGTGGGCGAGCGTCGGGACGCGGACGCCACCAAGGTCCTCGGTGACCGCGGCGCCGCCCACGATCCCGCGTGCCTCGAGCACGAGGACGTGGAGGCCCGCCCGAGCCATGTAGGCCGCCGCCGTCAGGCCGTTGTGGCCTGCCCCGATGACGATCGCGTCATAGGTGCGCGTCGTGTCAGCCATCGTCAGGCCACCTTCCGGCCGCGGGACTTGAGAACCTCGAGCGCCGCCAGGCGGCCGTTCGCGCCCATCAGGCCACCGCCCGGGTGCGTTGACGAGCCCGAAAGCCACAGGTCCTGAACGGGGGTCCTGAAGCGGGCGTAGCCCGGGACCGGGCGGTTGAAGAACAGCTGCTCCAGGGTCAGCTCGCCCTGGAAGATGTTGCCCTCCGTGAGGCCCATCGTGCGCTCGATGTCGAGCGGGGTGAGGACCTGGCGGCCGATGATGATGTCGCGGATATTGGGCGCGAACTCGGCGATCCGGTTGATGACGGCGTCGCCGAATGCCTCCCGGTTGTCGTCCCAGGTGCCCAGCTCCGGGGCCAGCTTGTAGGGCGCGTACTGGACGAAGCAGCTGATGACGTGCTTGCCGGGAGGCGCCATCCCGGGATCCACGAGCGTCGGGATGATCATGTCCACGTATGGGCGATTGCTCCAGTGGCCGTACTTCGCATCGTCGTAGGCCTGCTCCATCTCCCGGGTCGAGGGGCTGAACGAGATGGCCCCGCGGAGGTGCTCACCCTCACCGGGGAGGCAGGTGAAGTCGGGCAGCCGGTCCACGGCCAGGTTGACCTTGCCGGAGCTGCCGCGGAATTTGAACCGGCGGATCTCCTGCTCGAACTCCGGATCCAGCGTGCCCGGCTCCAGCAGGTCCAGGAAGGTCACCTTGGCGTCGGTGGAGGCCAGGACGGTCGATGCCTCGATCTCCTCGCCGGACTCGAGCGTGACCCCGGTTGCCCGGCCGTCGCGGACGTTGATCCGGGCGACGGGCGCCTCGGTGCGGATCTCGGCACCCAGGGCCTGCGCGGCCCGGGCGATCGAGTAGGACACGCCACCGGTGCCGCCCTTGGGGATCCCCCAGGCGCGGAACGCGCCGTCGATCTCTCCCATGTAGTGGTGGAGCAGGACGTAGGCCGTGCCCGGGCTGCGGATGCCCTGGTAGGTGCCGATGATCCCGGACGCGGACATCGTGGCCTTGAGCGGATCGGTCTCGAACCACTGGTCGAGGAAGTCCTTGGCGGACATGGTCATCAGCTGGACGAAGACGGCCTGCTGGCGCTCGGGCAGCTGCGCGAAGCGGCGGGCGAGGCTCGCCAGCGGCATCATGGGACGCGGGTCATTGTCGGTGGGGTCGGCCGGCACGATCCCCAGGATCGGCTTGATGAAGCGAGCCATCTCCACCATGAGCTGGCCGTATTCCTCGTACGCCTCGGCGTCGCTCTTGCTCCAGCGGCGGAGCTCGCGCACGGTCCGCCCGTGGTCGTTGACGCGCCACAGGTAGTCGCCACCGCCGCCCTTCGGCCCCTCGCCCGGCCGGAGCGGGGTGAACGTGCCATCGAGCGGGAGGATGTCCAGCCCGTATTTGGGCAGGTCGAGGTCGCGGATGATCTCGGGCCGCAGCAGGCTGACGACGTAGCTGGCCACGGAGAACCGGAAGCCCGGGACGATCTCCTCGGTGACAGCAGCCCCGCCCAGGACGTGGCGCCGCTCGAGGACCACCGTCTTGAACCCGGCCCGGGCCAGGTAGGCGGCGGAGATCAGGCCGTTGTGCCCTCCGCCGATGATCACCGCGTCGTAGCGCTGGGGCACGCCACCCTCCTGTCGGGACCGGAACGACCCGGCTGCGCGGCCGCTGTGGCGCGCGGTGGCGGATCGCTATTCAGGCTGCATCGAATTGATGCAGTCTAGCCGACGCCGTTCGGGGGCGAGGCTCAGGGCGTCGGGGTCCTTGCCTACGGGCAGAGCCGCCGGAGCTCACAGTGGCCGCGGGGCGGGCATGGCTGCGGCCGGGGAACCTGGACCGGTCACCAGCCCTCGGCGAGCGTCTTCTCCAGCGCTGCGACCACCACGTCCGCGCTGTCCCGGGTCAGACACAGCGGTGGCTTGACCTTGAGCACGTTGTTGCCGTCGCCGGTGGGCTGGATCACCACGCCGAGCTCCAGCATCCGCTCGCAGATGGCCAGCGCCTCCAGGGTCGCGGGCTCCAGGGTCTCGCGGTCGCGAATGAGCTCCACGCCCAGGTACAGGCCCATGCCATGGACGGCACCCACGATCGGGTGGCGCGACCCCAGGTCCTCCAGCCCGGCCTTCAGGTAGGCGCCCACGTCGCGGGCGTTGTCCTGGAGCCCCTCGCGGTCGATCGTCTCGAGCACGGCCAGCCCGGCCGCGCAGGCGACCGGCGAGCCACCGACCGACGAGAAGAAGGAGCCCTCGGCGGCGAACGCATCCGCGATGGCCCGGGTCGTGATCACGGCCCCAAGGGCCATTCCGTTCCCGGCTGCCTTGGCGATGCTGACGATGTCCGGGACCACCCCCTGCTGCTCGAACGCCCAGCGGTGCACGCCGAGCCGCCCGTAGCCCGTCTGCACCTCGTCCGCGATCGCCACGCCGCCCGCGGCCCGCACCGCCGCGTACGCCTCTCGCAGGTAGCCGTCCGGCAGGACCACGCCGCCCGCGTTGCCGAACAGGGGCTCGGCAACGAAGGTGGCAGGGCGGCGGCCCGCGGCGGCCAGGCGGGCGATCGTCGCCCGGACGTCGTCCGCGTACCGCGTCCCGGCATCCGGGCCGCGGTGGAGCCCACGGTAGGTGTTGGGTGCTTCGACCAGGCTGACCCATGCCGGGCGGGTGCCCATGGCGTTGGGGTTGTCCGCGTGCGAGGTCGTGATCGCGTCCGTCGCACCCGTCCAACCGTGATACGCGCCGCGGACGGCCAGCACGTCCTCGTTGCCGGTCGCGGTGCGGGCCAGGCGCAGCGCCAGCTCGTTCGCCTCGCTGCCCGTGTTGACCAGGAAGACGGCGTCGAGCGGATCGGGGAACCTCGCCGCCAGTGCCTCGGCCAGGTCCACCATCGAGGCGTAGAGGAAGCGCGAGTTGGTGTTGAGCCGGGCGAGCTGGCGTCGGACCGCAGTCTCCACGGCCGGGTGGCTGTGGCCCAGGACGGCGACGTTGTTGACGACATCCACGCAGGCACGACCCCTCGTGTCCACGAGGTGATGGCGCCAGCCGCGCTCAAACCGTGGCGGGACGTCGAAGTAGTGTTCCTGGACGGACGCCAGTACCCGGTCCCGGCGCTCGAGCAGGCGTGCCGCGTCCTGGGCCGGCGCGACGGCAAGCCCCGGCGGTAGGGCCAGGAGCCCGGACGGGTCCGGGCACAGCACGAGCCATGCCTCCGCGAGCGACGGCACAGAGGACCGTGGCGCGACGAGGCCGGGCTCCGCGACCCACTGCACGTGGACATGGGGAGGCAGGCCGTCAGGACCGGCGGTCGAGATGGTCCCCAACGCGTCTCCGGCGACGAGGTCGGTCCCATCGCCCACGGCCGGCTCCATGCCCGCCAGCCGGAGGTCGAACACGCCGGCAGCGATGACGACCCCGTCCACGGTGTGCCGCACACGGCCGCCAACCATGGCCGCGACGCGCGGTTCCCGCCGCGGCGAACAGGTCGACGCCCAGGTGGACCGTGGCCGTCTCCCCGGGCGCGTCGAGGACGGTGTCCACGAGCCGGCCCTCGCCCCATCGTCCGAGCGCGTCCCCGTCGACAGCCGCCACGAGCGCCGCCGCGGCGGCCGGGTCGCCGGTCGCGGCCGCGGGCAGTGCGTCGCTGGTCGTCGAGAGGTCGATCGCGAGCGGCGTCACAGCCCCCGGGAGGACCGGCGCCGTCGCCAGCTTGACCATCGGCCGCTCGACGGGACCCAGACCGGCCACCTCGCGGAACACCTCGGTCGCCAGCGCGTACGGCACGGCTGCCACCGCCTCCAGGGCCGCCCACTCCTCGTCCCGCGTCGCGTGGACGTAGACGTTGTCCGGCTCCAGCGACCCCTGCTGGTCCCCGCTCATCGGCCACGGCCGCCGACCGCGCGACGACCATCGGCCAGACCGCACCCAGCTCCGCGGCGGTCAGCGGAAGCAGCGGCAGGAAGCCCCGCGCCACCTCGCGGGCGAGCTGGAGCGGCCGGTCCAGGGCATGGGCGACGTCGGCGGCGATCGTCACCGCCAGCTCCGCAGCCAGCCACGTTCGCGAGATGTCTCCGAAGTCGATGAGGCCCACGGGCATCGGCCGGCCCGCGCCGTCACGACGGGTGACCGTGTTGAGATCCGTGACGTCCTGGTGGACCACGCGCACGCGCAGGTCGGGCCCCAGCCTCGCCAGCTCCGCGTTCGCCGCCGCCACGGATGCCTGCGCGAGCTCCCTCCGGGACGGGGTCGACGCGAACGGCAGCAGCGCCTCGACGACGAGGGCCGCGTGTCGCAGGTCCCACTGGAGCGCCCGGCCCAGGGCCGGGTGGTCCCAGCCCTCGAGGGCCAGGGCGATCCGGGCCGACATCTCGCCGTGGGCCCGCAGGACGGCTGGGGCCAGGTAGCCGACCTGGTCCAGCGGCTCGCCCTCGATCCACGAGACCAGCCGGAGGCAATGCTGCCCGCCGGCCGCCGTCACCGCCCCCGCGATCAGCGATCCGTCCCTGTGCCGGCTGCGGCGCGGGCACGGCGAATGGAAGGCCAGCGGCGCCGGCCCGCAGCATCGCCTGGTTCTCCGCCTCGAGCTCGCCGCGACCCAGTCCCTGACGCGCGACCTTGAGCACGTACCGGCCGTCGGGCGCGTCCACCCGGAAGTTGCGGTCCTGGTGGCTGCCGAGCTCCCGTAGGGCTCCCTCCCGCCCGAAGTGCAGGGACAGCAGGCGCGCGGCCTCGGCCGTGTCCACGTCGGGGCGGCGGTGCTCGTGGCCGTCGAACGGGTTCGCCATCGCGCTGCCCATCGTGGCAGACCCGGGGCAGATCGTGCGCTGCCACGTCGGCGACACGGATCCGCCTTGCGTGTCCCGCGGTCCCTCGCGTACCGTCCCATCCCGTGAGCAACAAGCAGGGTCGCCGCCGGACGAGGACGCAGGCGGCCGCTGTGCCGGGCCCTGCGGCGAAGGGCGCCCGGCCCGTGCCTGTGGGTGTCCGCCTGCGCTCGGGGATGGGGCTGGTGATCGCCGGCGGCGCGATCGCGGCCGTAGGGACCTTCATGCCCTGGCTGACCGCGACCGACGGCACGACGACCGCCGGCATCGAATCGGCGGCCGGGCTCGGCGCGCTGGTGCTCGCGCTGGTCACGATCGGGCTCGGCCTGTTCATCCTGGTCCGGCCCGGTCACCCGCGGGCCCGGGTCGCGGCGTGGGCGGCGCTGGCGACCGCCCTCGGGATCGGCGCGCTGGTCGTGCTGGCCGTGCTGGGGGGCCGCGACGGCGGCGCCTCGGCCGCGACGGGCATCCTGATCTCGATCACGGGCGGCATGATCGCGACGCTTGGCGTCCGCGGGGTCGTCACGCGCCGCTGAGCGCTGCGATCCCGTCGGGCCGTCGTCCTGGGGCCGACCGGGTCGGGCGCCAGGCGGACCAATGGACCCCGGCCCCTCATCCAGCCTGCATAGATCTCATGCATACTCAGCGGGTCACCAGCAGGAGGAGCCTCGTGAGCGTCGGCACCGCGTTCCATCCCCGGACTGCGCCCTTGAACCGGAAGATGCAGTGGCGGGAGTGGGCGGGCTACTTCGCCTCGGCCGTGTACGCGGACTTCCACGACATCGAGTACAACGCGATCCGGGAAGCCGCCGCCGTGATCGACGTCAGCCCCCTGTACAAGTACCGCGTCAGCGGCCCGGATGCGCTCCGCCTGACCGACCGCGTGATCACGCGGGACGCGACGAGGATGAAGGTGGGCCAGGTCCTCTACACACCCTGGTGCGACGAGCACGGCAAGGTGATCGACGACGGCACCGTGCACCGTGTGGGCGACCAGGAGATCCGCTGGACCGCCGCGGACCCCCAGTACCGCTGGCTCACGCTCAACGCGGCTGGTCTCGACGTCGAGATCGAGGACGTGACCGAGTCGCTGGCGGCGCTCGCCCTCCAGGGGCCTTACAGCCGCGCGGTCCTGGAGGCGGCGACGGGCGAGGACTTCTCCGACCTGCGCTACTTCCGCCGGCGCGTGAGCCGGATCGGCGAAGTCGAGATCGACGTCAGCAGGACGGGCTACACCGGCGACCTGGGCTACGAGCTGTGGATCCCCGCGGCGTCGGCGCCCGAGGTCTGGGACGCCCTGTTCACGGCCGGCAAGGCCTACGCGATCCGCCCGGCCGGGATGCTGGCGCTGGACGTGGTCCGCCTGGAGGCTGGCATGATCATGCTCGAGGTGGACTACACCTCCGCGCGCCACGCGATGAACCCCGAGCAGAACTACAGCCCATTCGAGATCGGCCTGGGCAAGCTCGTCTCGTTCGACAAGGGCGACTACGTCGGGCGGCGCGCCCTCCAGGCCGAGGTGGCCGCGGGGGGGCCGGAGCGCCGCCTGGTGGGCCTCCAGCTGGACTGGTACGACATCGAGGCGCTGTTCGCCGCCCAGGGCCTGCCGCCCGGCCTCTCGCCCTACGTGGATCGCACGCCGGTGCCCGTCTTCGCCGACGGACGCCAGGTCGGCAAGGCCACCTCGCACGGCTGGAGCCCGATCCTCAAGCAGGCGCTCGCGCTCGCGTTCGTGCCCGCGCGCCACGAGCGCGTGGGCGCCAGGCTCCAGGTCGAATGGACCGTTGAGGGCCGCCGGGGACGGGTGACGGCCACCGTTGTGGAGCTGCCGTTCCTGGATCTCGACCGCAAGCGGTCATGAGCCCCGAGGGGAAGCCTCCCCCGGCTGCCCACTCCCCTGCCACCGACTTCGAGGCCTTCGACCGCCTGGTCGAGCAACGCATCGCGGGGTGGGTGGAGGAGCTCGTCGAGTTCCTGCGCGTCCCATCCGAGGGCGGCGACGCCGCGCACCTGCGCGCTGCGGCCGACTGGATCGCCGGGCGCCTGCGCCGGGCAGGGGCAACCGTGGAGATGCTGGAGCTGGACGGAGTCCCGCCCCTGGTGGTGGGCGAGGCCGGCGACGGCCCGCGGACGCTGGTCAACGTCGTCCACTACGACGTGCAGCCCGCAGCGCCGCTCGAACTGTGGACCACGCCACCATACGAGCCCGAGATCCGGGACGGCCGCGTGTACGGCCGCGGCGCCACCGACAACAAGGGCGAGCTCCTTCCGCGGATCTGGGCGCTCGAGGCGTACCGGGACGCGATCGGACCGCTCCCCTGCCGGGTCCGGCACCTCATCGAGGGCCAGGAGGAGACGGGCAGCGGAGCGCTTGATGCCCTGCTGGACCTGCGTCCGCACCTGCGCGACGCCGATGCCGCGCTGATCGAGGGCGGGGAGCTGGACCTCGTCGGGCGCCCGGTGGTGGCGGGCGGCGGCAAGGGCATCACGGTTGTGGAGCTGGTCTGCCGGACCCTCGCCCACGACGCCCACTCCAGCCTGTCCGTGGTCCTGCCCAACGCCGCGCAGCGCATGGCCCAGGCACTCGCGACGATGTGGGACTCCGCCGGCCGGCCGGCAGTCCAGGGCCTGACCGCAGGCAGCCGGCCACCCTCCGATGACCAGGTCGCCGCCCTGCGCGCGATGGACCTCGGCATGCTCGACGACCTGCGCCAGGACTTCGGGGTGTCGCAATTCGTAGCCGGCCTCGCCGGGTTCGCAGCCCTCGAGGCACTGACCTTCCAGACGACGCTCAACCTGCAGGGCGTGTGGTCCGGCTCCACGGAGTCGACGGCAAAGACGGTCACGCCCGCCGAGGCTCACGCGCGACTCGACGTCCGGATCGTCCCCGACCAGGACCCCGACGCGATGGTGGAGGCTCTGCGCGGCCACCTCGAGCGGCACGGCTTCGGCGACATCGACATCATCCGTCTCGAGGGCGAGGCCGCCTGGTGGACGCCGCCGGGGCATCCCGTGGTCCAGGCGGCCGCACGGGTCTCGGAGGAGGTCGTCGGCCTCCCCGCCAGCATCGGTGTCTCGATGCCCGGAACCGTGCCGATGTACCAGGTCTGCGCCCGCTACCGGGTCCCGGCGACGACCCTGGGCGCGGGTCGCGCCGATGCCAACTTCCACGCCCCGGACGAGAACATCAGGATCGAGGACCTGGCCACCGCGACACGCATGATGGGCCGGTTCGTTGACGCGCTTGCACGCCTGCCCGACGTGCCGAAGGTCCCGTGACGGCGTCCCGGGCCCGGGGGCCCGTCAAGCGACCCTGAACCTGATCAGCCGCCGGGGTCAGCCGCCCTGGACGGTCGCGCCGGAGGTGGTCACCACGCTCACCGACGCCGGCTTCGTGGTGAGGACCACCGAGGCTCCGCCGTCGGCGGTCCCGGTGAGCGTCCCCGTGACCGTGAGCTCGGCCGTCGACCCGTCATTCATCGTGATCTTCGCGTTGGTGGCCGTCAGCTCCTGCAGCATCGCCCTGCCGCCAGCCGCTGCCGAGAGCGTCAGCACGGGCGTGGTGCCGATCGCAGTGATGACGGCGCCGCCGGATACGTCGAGGTTGAGCGGACCGCCGGTATGCTCGAGGAAGCCCTGCGCTCCGCCCGAGAGTGCGACCGAGGCCAGCTCGGGGGCCCTGACAGAGAGTGACATCGGCTCCGTGGCGGTCACGCCGGGCGACGGGATGGTCACGATGAGCTGACCGTCCACGACCTCGGTCTTGATCAGCGGCAGCAGGTTGGGCTGGGCCTGGACCGCGACGGTGGACTCATCCCCGACACCGATGATCACCTTCATGCCCGCGTTCGCGCTCACGCGGTCGAATGCCGGCAGCTCGCGCGCGTCGGTCTGGACGTCGCCCTCGCCGACGACCGGGCTGGCCCCTGAGCCGGCCGGGCTCGACGGCCCGCACCCGGCAAGGACCGGCACGAGGACGAGCACCGCCACCAGGGCGAGTGCGCGGGGCGGGTGGGCGCGGCGGGGCGCGCGAGATCGCATGTTGAGACTCCGTGTGATGGGCACATCGGGAGGATGCCCCCGCGATGCCCGGGACCGGAGGGCCGGAGGGGCCACAACCGAGGGCCGGTAGTCCCCGGGTCGGGGGCCGGTCGGGCCGACCGGTGGGCGGACGACCCGGCGTACCGGTCAGCCGCCCAGAATTCGGGGTTCGCGGTCCGGCGTCTCGCGCCGGTCGCCCGGCGTCTGCAGCCCGGACCTGACCCGTTCCTCGTCGCGGCCACGGAGCAGCGAGACACGCATCGCTCGCAGCTCCCCTCGCGCGAACCCCTCGGCGATGACCGGGTCGCCGTTCATGAGGTCGAGCGCATCCTGCTCGTCGGCTGCCTCGAACACGCAGATCCCCGTGTTGACGCTTCCAAGCGTGGGGCCGATGAGGATGATCCTGCCCTCGTCGAACAGGACCTTGAGCCGCTCCCAGTGGCGGCCCCAGGCCTCGCTCTCGGCGTCGGTCATCGTTGCGGCAAAATCGTCGCGCGGCGGGTGGATGAGATAGACCCATTCGCCCACGGATCAGCCCTCGCGACGCAGGGCACGGTCGGCGAATGCCTCGAGACCGGCCAGTGCTTCGGGGAGGTCGGCGCGCCCGAAGCCGAGTCGGAAGTGGTTGCCGGCGTGGCCGAAGATCGAGGCCGGCGCGATCAGGATCCCCTCCGCCTCGAGCAGGTCCTGGGCGAAGCGGTCTACGGGCACCGTGCCCAGGAGCTCCGGGAAGCCGACCGGTCCGCCGCGCGGGCGGGCCCAGGAGAACTGTGCCGCGCGCCTCCGGAAGAAGTCGTCGAGGAGCACCAGGTTGGCACCGACGATCGAGCGGGAGCGCCCGAGCACGACATCCCTCGCGCGCAGGGCGATCAGCGACAGGATCTCGGCCGGCGCCGACGCGCAGATTGTCGTGTAGTCCTTGAAGCGGGCGGCCCTGTCCAGCAGTCGTGCGTCGCGGGTCGCCAGCCAGCCGATCCGCAGGCCGGCCAGCGCAAAGGACTTGGACATGACGCCGACGCTGACGACGTGCGGCCCCACGTCGGCGCCGGCCGGGAGGCGGTCGGTCCGGTCGTGCTCCAGGAAGCGGTACACCTCGTCCGAGAGGAGGGTGGCGCCCGCATCGGCTGCGATGTCCGAGATCGCGAGGTAGGTGGCGGCGTCCGGGACGTACCCCGTCGGGTTGTGCGGGACGTTGACCACGATCAGCTTCGTCCGCGGCCTCACCTGGGCGCGGAGTCGATCGAGATCGATGGCCCAGGCATCCTCGGCATGGAGCTCGTGGAGGGTCACGTCGGCGCCGGTCGCCCTGGCGACCTCGTGGAGGGACTGGTACGCCGGCCAGGCCACGATCGCGTGGTCGCCCGGGCCGAGCAGGACGTTGGCCGTGACGAAGATCGCCTCCTCCGCACCGCTGAAGACGAGGACGTCGTCCGCCGTGATCGAGTCGTAGAGCCCCGCGATCTCGCGTCGCAGCAGCGGGTGCCCGGGTGCCTCCGTGTAGCCCAGACGCAGCTCGCGCCACAGCTCGGACGTCTCGCCGTCCGCCAGCGCAAGGAGCTCGGTCATCGGCCAGCCCTCGACGTCAGAGGCACACAGGAGATGGCGCACGGCGAACTCGTAGCGTGCGAAGAACCGCTCGAGCTCGAAATCCTCGATCCGCATGGCGCCATCATCGCCCAACCGGCGGCGGTCGGGCCAGCAGTCGTTGCGCCTACCGGGGGACGACCGCCAGGGCCGCCCCGAGCGCCCGCGAGACCGTCTCGTTCAGGCCGTGGGTCACGAACAGCCAGCTGGGGTTCTCGCCGCGGGCCGCGACGATCGCATAGCCGCCGTCATCAAGGCGGGACATCGTCCCCGTGAACGGCCCCAGCGCCGCGGCCCCGATCTCGGCACCGGAGGGTACGCAGCCGCTCGCGTCGGCGCAGAACGAGCCCTCGGAAAGCGCGATGGTGGCGCCCGCCGGCCCCTTGTAGCCGATGAGCAGCTTGCCCCCGTTCGCCAGACGGTAGGTGCCCTGGGACACGAACCAGCCTTTCGGGAGGACGGCGCACAGGCTCGACCAGCTCACGGCCCGCGCGAACCCCGCGAAGAACTCCAGGTTCCCGGTGTTGCCGCTGCACTCGGCCGCAACGGCAGGGCCTCCGCCGTCCGACGGGGTCGCCGTGGGGGCTACCGACGCCGGCGCCGGCTCGGACCCGGCGGGCTGCTCCGTCTCCGCCGGCGGCCCGGATTCGCTGGGCTGGTCGGTCCCGGCGGGCGGCTCCGAATCGACGGGTGACGCGCTCGGCTCACCGGGGGAGCCGGGCGCCTCCGACGCCGGGCCGGTCGCCGTCACCGGCGCCGAGGCGGTCCCGCTCGACGGGGTGCCGGTACCGCAGGCCGCGAGGATGCCGGCGATGACCACGAACAGCAGGAGACGGGTGCGGATCACGGCCACAGGGTACCGGCCGCGCGCACGGAACGCTCTCGACGGACCCTGCCTGCACGGGAATGCGGGAGCCGCGACCGTGCGGCACGGTCAGCTCCCGCTCACCCCGGCGGCCAGGCGGACCAGGGCCGGCTCCACCCCGAACACGTCCCGGATCACGTCGTCCGTCAGGACCTGCGCGGGCGGTCCGTCCGCGATGATCCGGCCATGTTCGATGACCACGAGCCTGGGGAAGAAGTGGGCGGCCAGGCCCAGGTCGTGGAGGACGGCGATGAGCGCCGTTCCGTCGCGCTCGTTGAGGTCGCGCAGGAGCTCCATCGCCTCAACCTGGTGGCGCAGGTCGAGATGCACGGTGGGCTCGTCGAGGAGCAGGACGGGCGCCTGCTGGGCCACGGCCAGCGCGAGGAGCACCAGCTGGCGCTCGCCAAGCGACAGTTCCCGAGCGTCGCGCCCCATCAGGTGGCCCAGCCCGACGCGGTCGATCGCCGCGGCCACCGCCGCCCGGTCGGCCGGGGTGGCGCCGCGGAACGTGGCCTCGTGCGGAAGACGGCCCAGGCCCACGACGTCCTCGACGCGCATCGCGAACGGGAAGGCGGTCTGCTGCGGCACGACGGCCAGGCGCCGTGCGATCTCCGCCCGCTCGAAGGTCGCCATCGGCGCACCGTCGAGGAGGACCCGGCCGGCTGCCGGCCGGAGCGTGCCCGCTAGCACCCGGAGCAGGGTTGACTTGCCCGCGCCGTTGGGGCCGATGAGCGCCACCCGCTCGCCATGGTCCAGCGTGAATCCGACGTCGCGCAGGATCGCCCGCCCCGAGCCTCCACGGTCACACCGTCCACGAGGAAGGCCGGCGCCGTCACAGCTCGTACCCCGACCGGGCGCGCCGCAGCAGCGCCAGGAAGAACGGGGCGCCGATGACGGCCGTGACGACACCGACAGGCACCCCACCGAGCATCCGGGCGACCACGTCGGCCGCCGCCAGGAGGCTGGCCCCGAACAGCGCCGAGATCGGCAGCACGAGCCGGGCGTTGGGACCCACCATCAGGCGCACCAGGTGGGGGATCACGAGCCCGACGAACCCGATCAGTCCCGCGACAGCAACGCCCGCCGCGGTCACGAGCGACGCCAGCCCGAGCAGGATGACCCGTTCCCGGCGGACGTCGATGCCCAGGTGGGCGGCTGCCTCCTCGCCCAGCAGGAAGCCGTTGAGGACGCGGGCCCGGTACAGGATGGCGAGCGTGCCGCCGATGATCAGCGGCGCGGCCACCGCGAATCGCAGCCACGACGAGCCGTCGAACCCGCCCAGCAGGTAGCTGAAGATCTGGCGCAGACCCGTGCCGGACAGGTACATCGCCATCGCCAGCCCGGCCGCGAGGAGCGACCCCACGGCATAGCCGGTCAGCAGCAGCGAGGTGAGCGGCGACAGCGCGCTCGTCCGGGAGAGCCGGTAGACCACGGTCACCGAGATCAGCGCTCCAGCGAAGGCGAGCCCGTGCAACAGGCCGAATTCCAGGAACACGCCGCGTACCGGCAGGATGACCGCGATGGCCGCACCCAGTGCCGCACCGGACGCCGTGCCCAGCACGTACGGATCGGCGAGGGGATTCCGCAGCAGGCCCTGGAAGGTGGCACCGGCCACGGCCAGCCCGGTCCCCACGACCATCGCCGTGAGCACCCGGGGCAGGCGCAGGTCAACTACGATCGCCTCCGCCGTCGCGGGCCAGGTGAGCCCCAGGTCCAGGCCCGGGAAGCGCCTGAGGAGGATCGCGATGGTCGTCGTCGGTGCCAGGTCCGCCGAACCCAGCACGATCCCGCCGACGAGCACCACGAACAGGGAGATCACCCCCGCCACCGCCAGCCAGCCCGCGCGTCCGAGACGCGTGGGCACGACGAGCGCCGTGCGGCGCCCGGCTGCGGCGGGTACGGGGGTGGTTGACATCGACTATTGGGTCCTCACCGGCAGAACGAGGTCCTGGTGGATCGCCTGCGCGAGGGCCCGGATCCCCTCGGCGAGGCGCGGGCCGGGGCGGGTGACGATCACGTCATCGATGGGGCGGACGCCGCCACCCTTGACCGCGCTCAGCGTGTCCCAGCCGGGACGCGCGGCCACCTGCTCGGGCGTGACACCGTACGCGGCGTCACCGAGGAGGATCACCTCCGGATCGAAGGAGAGGATCTTCTCGGAGTCGATCTGGTAGACGCCGTCCGTGCCGCTGGTCAGCGGATCCCCCCCGGCGGTGCGGATCATCTCCGTGCCGAAGTAGTCGGGCGCCGGGCCGAAGTAGCCGCTGGACGCGTCCAGCTCGTAGTACACGCGGGCAGTGGGCTGATCCGCAACGGCGGCGGCGACGTCCGCGAACGCCGCCGAGATGTCCTCGGTGATCACGGCCGCCTCCTCCTCACGGCCGACGGCCCGGCCGATGAGCCCGATGTCGTCCAGCGCAGTCGAGACATCCGGGGCGAAGACCACGAGCACCGGGACGCCCAGCGAGCGCAACTTCGCGATCGCATCCGGCGGGTTGAAGTTGTCGCCGCCGGCGATCACGAGGTCGGTGCCCAGGGACACGATCTTCTCGACGTCCACGGACCCGTACTTCGCGACGTCCGGGACCGCTGCGGCCTCGGGCGGATAGACGCTGAAGTCCTCGACCTTGCCAACGAGGCGGTCGCCCACACCGAGCGCGAACAGCGTCTCGGTGGCGGCGGGGGTGAGGGAGACGATCTTGACCGGCTCCGCCTGGATCAGGGCGGAGCCGCCCTCGTCGTCGGCGAGCTCCACCGGGAACAGGGGCGCCTGGGTCGGGGCGGCGGTGACGACGGGCGCGGCCGACGGAACCTCCGTGGCGGGCGCCTGGGCAGGCGTCACGGCAGCGGGGGTCGCTGCAGGGGTCGCGGCACAGGCGCCAAGCGCGACGGCGAGCAGCAGTCCGGACAGGACCGCGAGGCGGAGGCGGTGGTGGCGGATGGTGGTGCGGTTGAGGCCTGGGCGTGCGTCCACGGGGACTCCGGTTTCGGGAGGGAGGAAATGGAAGACCCCTGGCTTCGGGGTACGAAGCAGGGGTCAGGCGGTGGATCGCACGAATACGCCTGACCTTTCTCTCGAAGGCTCGAGCGGCGACGGCAGGTCGGCGACCGGACTTCCGCCCCCTGGGGCGGTCACCGTAGCGGGACTGTGCCGGAGTCACACCGGCTTCGCGACCAAACCGCGTCGGTTCTGCAGGGACCGCACGGGTCCCGGTTGATGGGCGGAGGGTAGCACTCCGTAACGGTGTAAGTGGCAGGTAATCGGTCATGCGGATCATGGCCATCTCGCCCTCCTCCCGCCCACCAGACATCCCGCCGGAGGAGGTACCTGCAATGGAGTCGGTGCGATGGATCCGGTTCGCTCCCCTCGTGATCATGCTGATGGCGGGCGCGGTCGGGACGGACGTGCCGGTGGTCGCCGCCATCGGGGATCCGCCGTGGGACCCGCCCCCGTGCGACGTGCTCGGACCCGGCGATGCGCGGGCGTCGACGGGAGCCTGGTACCGGCTGGACCCGGTGCTCGACGAGTCCGGCACGCTGGTCGCGCAGCGCCTGGTCGTCGGCGCGGCCGGAGTTGCGGCGCGGCGACTGGAGCTTGCGCCGGAATCCTTCGCTTCCGGGCCGGTCGGCGGACTCGTGCTGGTTGGCGAGGACGACGGCAGGGCCTCGCGCCTTCGCCTCCTCGATCCTGCGCGCGGCTGTGCCACGGCCATGGCCGATGAGGCGGACGTGATCCGGAGCTCGGTCCTGGCCGCGGACGGGCGGATCGCGTTCGAGCACCGCGTCGACCGGGCATCCAGGGCGGACCTGGGCATCTGGCGGCGGAAGCTGGTGGCCCAGGGCGGCTCCGGGCCCTCGGCCACTCGCGTCCTGGACGGCCTCGCGCCGGACCCGGCGCAGGGCCCGACGTTTGTGACGGACCTGATCCTGTCTCCGGACGGCCGGCTGGCGGTCAGCTCGTGCGCGGAGCGGGCGTGCCGGGTACGCGTCCTCAATGCCGGGTCTGGCCGCTTGGGCGAGCTTTCGATGGTGGATGACGTCGGGCCTGCGCTCGGTGTCGCCGGTGGGCGGCTGGTCGTCCGGGCAGCATGCCCGGGACAGCCGTGCGAGCTCCTGGCCATCGACCTCTCGGACGGTCGGCGCACGACGCTGGTCGAAGCCGCTGGTTCGGCCGCCCTCGGCGGGTCGGACGGCACCGAGGTCGTCTATGCGGCCCCGGATGGTCGGGTGTCGGTCGTGGACGCCCTGACAGCGCGTCAGACGGTCACGGCCGCGACGGACGGCATGCCGCTGCGGACCGGCTCGACGGCGACGAGCGGCATGGAGACCCCGCCGGGCATCGTGGCGATCGGTCGGGACGGCAGACCCGGCGGCCCCATCGTGGGACTCGATCCGGACCTCGGCGTGACCGTGGCGATCGGGGAGGTTCGACCGTGAACGCGACGCTAACGAGCCGGAGGTCCCGGGCCGCCGTCATGGGTCTCATCGTCGGAGCCGTAGTGGCGATCCCAGCCATCGCGGCGACCCCGGATCCATTCATGGGTGGCCGGTTCGCCCAGAACCAGCAGCTCGACTATCGGTGGGGGGCAGGCGGCGTGCCTCCCACCGCGATGAAACAGGCGATCAATGCCGCGGCAGACGATTCGAATGCCTCGCGCCGCAGCAATGCTCCCGTGTTCGACTATGCCGGTGGGGCGGGTAATGCCATCTACTACGGCGTCGACGTCCCCTGCGGCGTCAACGGGCTTGCATGCTTCCGACGTGACGCGCCGGACTCGTTCGGGGTCTGGCTGCGCGAGAACGGCCATCGGTACGACTGGGGCGTCCTCCGCTGGTGCGAGGTCGCCGGCAACCCCACCGGGTGCTACGACGCTGAGAACATCACCCTGGACGAGCTGGGCCACGTGCTCGGGCTCGACCACCACGTCAACAAGCCCGACGACAGCGACTACGGCGATGCCGTTGTCCAGACCTACTCCCGGACCAGGCCCAAGGCGTTCTACAACGCCCACGTGTACGGCCGGTGTGACGTCGCCACCCTCCAGCAGGAGTACGACGTGACCAGCTCGAGCACGCCCTACAGCACCTGCCTCGACGTTCCCACGGACCTGTCGCTGGCGGCCTCGAAGACGTCGGTCCTCTCTGGTTCGATGGTGACGTTCACGGCCAGCCTGGGCAGCGATGGCACGGGTCGGCTCTCGAACAACGCCATCTCGGGTCGCCTCGTCGTGCTCCAGCAGCGCAAGGCGACGGGCTGGTCCGACGTGCTCACGATGTCGCCGGGATCCTCGGCCGGCTCGTACTCCACATCGCTCACCTTGCGGGCGACCACCGAGCTCCGGGCGCTGTTCCGCAAGCCGTCGGGTGAGGGCCTGAGGGCATCGTCGTCGCCCTCGGTGAAGGTGAGCGTTACCGCCGCCTGCTCGGGGCTGTGCCCGCAGTCCTCCACGGGAACCTCAGAGTGAGCACCAGGCCCCCTCGGGAGGACGTCGCCATGAGCTCGCACCGCCGCGCCGCATGCCCCACTACCGTCCGGCGCATGGTGCTGACCATCGGTTGCGGTGTGCTGGTCGTCGTCGCGACGGCCGGCTGCGCCACCGGTTCCACACAGGTGACGCCGGCCCAGGCAGCGACGGTCGAGCCCACGGCCGCCACCACCACCGGGGCCTCCTCCACATCACCCGTCCAGGAAACGCCGGGGCCTGTGGCGGAGCCCACGGCCGATCCGTCCGCCACGGCGCCACCCGTCCAGTCGTTGCCCGCGGCGCCGCCGGCGGCGACGCTCACGGGGACCGAGGGCAGCGCGGTTCTCGGGGCACTGGGCAGCTACACCTGGTCCGGGACCGGCTCCGATGCCCCCTGGATCGTCCCGGCCCTGCGGGATGCGGTGCGCGAGCCTGGTCCGTTCACCGTCGGGTTTGAGCCGGGCCTCGCCCCCGGGGCCTGGACGGCCCGCTGGGCACCCGTCGCGGACGGGCGGCCCGGGGACACGGCGGGCTCATCGTCGGGCGAAGCCGGCCCGATCGTCATCGATCGTCCCGTCGGACGGGGCGCCTGGAGCCTCCAGGTGGACGTCCAGTTCGCCGGCGGCGGACGCGCCGCCTGGTACTGGCGGCTGCAGGGCACACCCTGAGACTGCCGCGAGAATCGAACCGCCGCCGGCAGAGCGCCGGCGGCGGGCTCACGGCGGGACCTCAGGCGAGTGCGCCGGCCGTCGCTGCGTTGAAGATCGAGACCTGTGCCTCCTCGGGGAGCATGACGCCGAAGATCTTCTGCAATGCGAGGAGGTGCACGCAGGAGCCCCAACTCTCGAAGTAGTGACACGTGCAGTGCCACTGGCCGGCATCGAGGCTGACGTGGTGGGTGTCGTTGTCACCGCGGAACGTCAGGGCGACACGCTCGAGCGAGATGCGGTCCAGCTCACGAGCGTAGCGATTCGCCTTCTCGACCTTGCCGATGAGAGAGGAGTGCATCGCCGATCTACCTCCAGTCGCCCTCCAGGGGCGTCCACGAGGGCCGCCGTCCGGTCGGATCCGCGGGCCGGTGATGGCGGTCGCCGACTTGAAGCCTACACCCCCAGGGGTCCGCCGGGCAGCCCCCATATTCGGGCCAGTGACATGCGCTGCCGCGGGTGCGACGACTGGTTCGGACGCCGTGGTGGTATCCATCTCCAACGGCACATGGATCGGGGCCGCCCGGATGTGCTTGATCCAGCAGGGCATCACGAGGGCCACCATCACGCACGACCCGACACCCGAACGTGGAGTATGACCGCTCGGACTCCTCGTGAAGGGGCTCGATCTGAACCACGTCGGGATCACGGCCCCAGCACGGCCCAGGGCTTGAGGCCGAACGCCTTGTCAGCCGCCCCTGACCACTCGCTCGCCGAGGAGGACCAGCTCGTCGCGGAGGTCGGGGGAGCTGGCCTCGGTGTAGACCCTGACGAGCGGCTCCGTGCCACTCGCCCGGACCAGGAGCCAGGACCCATCGGCGAGGAACCACTTGAAGCCGTCATTGGTTGACAGGACCTGGGTCCGGACGATCGGCTCGCCCGCGAGGTCCGCGGGCGGCTGGTCGCGCAACTCGCCCAGCACCCGCAGCTTGACGGCCTCGTACGTCGGCCGGTCGAAGTGGACGTCGATGCGGCGGTAGAACGACGGCCCGGCAAGCTCGTGGAACAGCTCCACGGCGCGCGAGACCGGCCGGTTGCCGCGAGCCCTCTCCCGCAGGAACAAGTCCAGCAGCATGAGGTCGGCGTAGATCCCGTCGCGCTCGGGCAGGTGCATCCCGAAGCCGTAGCCGCCGGATTCCTCGGCACCCATCATCGCCCCGGTCTCGATCATCCTGGGCCCGATGAACTTGAACCCCACCGGAACCTCGTGGGTCTCGATGCCGTAGTGGGCGCCGAGGTGGGCCGCCGTGGACGTGTTGTTCACGCTCACGACCACCGGGTCGCGCATCCCGCGATGCTCGGCGAGGTAGTACATGAGCAGCCCGGTGACCTCGAGCTGGTGCAGGAAGGTGCCGCGCTCGTCGGCAGCGCCCGCCCGGTCGGCGTCGCCGTCGAGCAGCAGGCCGAGGTCGTAGCCGCCGCCGGCGATCATCGCCAGCGCCTGGTCCACGTGCGGCCGGATCGGCTCCGGGTTGACGCCGCCGAAGTACGGATTCCGCTCGTTGTGGATCTCGGTGACCCGGATCCGGCCACCGGCGAGGAGCCGCGGGATCCAGCCGGACCCGGACCCGTAGAGCGGCTCGACCAGAACGGACACGTCCGCGGCCTTGATTACTTCGAGGTCCAGCGTCCGCCGGACGAACTGCTCGTATCCGTCAAACGGATCGAACCACTCGACCATGCCGGCGGCCTCGGCATCGGCGAACGGGCGCCGCTCGATGGCACCGCCTGCGTTGGCGGCGATGCCGGCTTCGACGACCGACAGGATGTCGGCTCCGGCCGCAGCGCCGGTGGGCGCCTTGATCTTGAAGCCGTTGTCCGTCCACGGATTGTGGGAGGCGGTGATCACGACGCCTGCGGCCGCCCCGCGCTGGACGACCTCGAAGGAGGCCATCTGGGTGGGCATCGCGGTCTTGCCGAACGCGACCGGGATGTCCTGCGCGAGGAGGACCTCGGCAGCCGCCATGGCGAAGTGCTCCGAGGCGAACCGGCGGTCGTAGGCGATGATCACGCCCTTGGCCTGGGCGCCCATGCCCACCACGTAACGGGCGACGCCGTCCGCGCAGCGGCGCACGTTCTCGAAGGTGTACTCGTCCGCGACCCGGGCGCGCCAGCCGTCGGTGCCGAACACGATCCGGGTGGGTGCAGGCGCCTCCGCCATGTTGCTCACAAACGAGCCTCCGCTGTGGCACACCGGTCGAGAAGCGCCTGGACCGTCGGTCGTGCGGCGCTGGCTCCCCTCAGGTGGGCGATGGGATCAACAGCGGTGATCGTACCGGTCCCGACCTCGCGGACCGCCAGGCCGGCCGCCTCGCGCAGGACGACAAGATCCCCGGCCACGACATCGACCGCCTCGCCCGCCTCGACCACGCGCCCGTCGATCTCCGGCGCCCCGAGCACCTCGAGCAGCGCCGGCCACGTCCCGATGTCGCTCCACCCGACGTCGAGTCCGGCCATGACCACCTCGCCCGCGGCTCCGGCGGGCTCCATCACGGCATAGTCGACGGAGCGGGAGGGAAGGCGCGCGTACCCGGCGGCCAGATCATCCGAGGCAAGACCCGCGGCCACGCCGTCGACAACCTCGGGCGCGTACCGCCTGAGGGCGGCCCGGATGGAGCGGCGGCGCCACAGGAACATGCCCGCGTTCCATGCCACACCCGGAGTGGCGACCAGCATCTCGGCATCGGCCGGCCCCGGCTTCTCGCGGAAGGCCGCCAGTGGGTAGGCCAGCAGGCCGTCGATCTCCGATCCCTCCCCCACGCGCGGCACCAGGTAGCCGTACTGGGTGGACGGGTGAGCCGGCCTGATGCCCAACGTGACCAGCGGCGACTCCACGCCGAAGGCCCCGGTCGCGAGGGAGTCGGCCGCCACGCGCAGCACGGAGCGGAAGCGCCCTTCCCGGCCAGGGTCGATGCGATGGTCGGCCGGCAGCACCAGCATGACCTCGTCGTCCGCGCGCTCGACCGCGAGCGCGGCCAGCGCGATCGCCGCGGCCGTGTTGCGGCCCTCCGGCTCAACGACCACGGCGACGCCGGGGACCTGCTCCCGGACCAGCGGGGCATACGCCGCCGAGGCCACCACGGAGATGTCGCCGGCGGCCAGGTCCAGCTCCGGACCACGGAGCCGGGCGACCGTGCGCTGGAGCAGCGTCTCCCCGGTGGGCAGGAGGGGCAGGAACGGCTTGGGGCGGGCCACGGTGCTGAGTGGCCGCAGGCGCGTGCCTCCCCCGCCGGCCATGATCACGACGTACATGCCGGCATTCTACGTGGCGACCCCTGGCTCGGCGGCGGACAGGGCCGGTCGGATCGACCAGAACGTGTCATTGGACGCGAGATTCGCAGGCCCAGAGACCTCCAACGACGAACTTCGCACCGTGCACACGCGTCATCACGTTGACGCACGGGCTCAGGGTCCGTACCATCCCGGAACCGCCGGATGGGCGCCCGCAGTCCCCCGAGTTGAGGATGACCGTTTGACGAATACGGCGAATCCCAACGCGTCCCCTGCCGATCACCAGCACGTGGCAGACGCCGTTGTTCCAGCGGCCCACCCGGACACCCTTCGCCACCCCGATGGGCTCCACGCCGACCACGATGCGGCCCCGGACGTCGAGATCATGGACGTCACCAAGCGGTTCGGCGAGGTGGTCGCGGTGGACGCCATGCGCCTGGCCGTGGCCCGCGGGTCCTTCTACTCGTTCCTCGGCCCATCGGGCTGCGGCAAGACCACCACGCTGCGGATGATCGCGGGCTTCGAGCAGCCGACCTCGGGCGAGATCTACCTCGCGGGCGAGCCCGTGGCGGGCGTGCCGCCCTACCACCGGCACGTCAACACGGTGTTCCAGCACTACGCCCTGTTCCCGCACATGGACGTCGCCAGGAACGTGGGCTACGGCCTGCGCCAGGCGAAGGGCACCTCGAAGGCCGAGGAAGCCCGCCGGGTAGGTGAAGCGTTGGAGCTGGTCCGCCTCGAGGGCTACGAGCGCCGCCGCACCTGGGAGCTGTCGGGCGGGCAGCAGCAGCGCGTCGCGCTTGCGCGGGCCCTCGTCAACCATCCCACCGTCCTCCTCCTCGACGAGCCCCTGGGGGCCCTCGACCTCAAGCTGCGCAAGGAGATGCAGCTCGAGCTCAAGGCACTCCAGCGCGAGGTCGGGATCACGTTCGTGTACGTGACCCACGACCAGGAGGAGGCGCTCACCATGAGCGACGTCATCGTCGTCATGCAGCATGGCCGCATCCAGCAGCAGGGGGGTCCGACCGAGCTCTACGAGCGGCCGGTCAACCGGTTCGTGGCCGACTTCATCGGCGTCTCCAACCCCATCGACGGAGAGCTCCTCGAGCACGATCCCGCGACGGGCAGGGGCGTCGTCCAGAGCGAGTCCGGGCTCCACCTGACCGGCGTCGTCACCGACAGCGAGGCCCGGCCGACCATCGGCCAGCACGTCGTGGTCGCCGTGCGCCCGGAGCGGATGCGGGTAGAGCCGGCGAGCCACGACGCGACCGCGCCCGGGGACGGCTGGACCACGATCGCGGGGCGCATCCGGCAGGGCACGTACCTTGGCGAGCAGACCGAGTTCCGGATCACCACCGACAAGGCGGGCGAGGTCATCGCCCGTCGCCAGAACGCGAGCGGGGCCGCAGAGACGCTGGGGATCGGCCCCGGCGACCCGGTCGTCATCCGCTGGGAGGATTCGGCGAACCTGATCCTCGTCGCCTGACGACCCCCCGGCCCACGTCCCGACACCTGGAGGAGCAGACATGGCGCAGAACCTGGACGACATCCTGCGGCGCGCGAACCAGACGCGGGTGCCGCGGCGGAGCTTCCTGGCGGCCGCCGGCCTGATCGGGGGCAGCGCCGCGCTTGCCGCGTGCGGCGGAGGCAGCAGCGCAACGGCAGCGCCGGGCGCAAGCGACGCGGCGTTTCCCCCGGTCGGCGACGTCGAGAAGCAACTCTACATGTACAACTGGTCTGAGTACGTCAGCCCCGACAACATGCAGAAGTTCCAGGACGAGTTCGGGGTCGAGAAGTTCCAGTACGACACGTTCGCCAACAACGAGGAGCTCCTGGCCAAGCTCCAGGCCGGCGCGTCGGGCTACGACATCGCCGCCCCAACCGCGGAATACGTGCCGGCCATGGTCGAGGGTGGCTACATCCAGAAGCTCGACTGGTCCCGGATCCCCAACCAGCAGTACATCGACCCCGCCTTCAAGGGCCTCGCCTGGGACCCCAACGACGAGTACCAGCTGCCGAAGGACTTTGGCACGACGGGAATCCTCTACCGGAGCAAGCTCGTCAAGGAGCCGGTCACCACGTGGAAGGAGTTCTACGACCTGTCCGTCGGCAAGTACTCGGGCAAGGTCGTGCTCGTGGACTCGATGGGCGACGTGTTCGTCATGCCGCTCAAGATGATGGGCAAGTCGCTCAACTCCACGGACAAGGCCGACCTCGACGAGGCGCGCAAGATCCTGCTCGACCTCGCGCCCCACGTGCTCGCCCTCGACTCGGACACGTACCAGGTGAAGCTGGCGAGCGAGGAGGCCGCCCTGTGCCTCGGCTGGACGGGGCCGATCGTGGCGCTCCGCGAAGACCCGGCGACCGCCGACATCGAGTACGTCGTGCCTGCCGACGGCTCGCTGTTCTGGCTCGACACCTGGGTCATGATCAACGAGGCGCCGAACCCCAACGCCGCCTACGCGTTCCTCAACTTCATCCACGAGCCCGAGATCCAGGCCGAGGAGACGAACTACAACGGCTACGGCTCACCGAACGATGAGGCCAAGAAGTACATCGACCCGGAGATCCTCGCGGACGAGGCGTTCTTTCCCTCGGAGGCGGCCATGAAGAACCTGGAGGGCGCGCTCGACACCTCCGGCAACCAGCAGCGGATCGACATCTGGCAGGAGTTCAAGTCCAAGATCGGCGGCTGAGGACGCGATCGATGGCGATGATTCGCGAGCAGTTCGGGCCATGATCAATCCGCCGGTCGCCACGACCGGGACTCCCCAGGATCCGGGCCGGCCGCGTCGCGGCCTGAACGGGCTCCTGACCGCGGCCCTCGTCGGCCCGGCGGGCCTCTGGTATCTCGTGCTGCTCGTTGCCCCGCTCGCCATCGTCATCGTGTTCAGCTTCGGGGTGCGGGCCCCGAACGGCGGCTACCAGCCCGCATTCACCCTCGACAACTACGTCCGGCTGATCACGCAGCCACAGCGCCTGGAGCCGTTTGTCACGTCGCTCTGGATGGCGGTGGCCGGCACGATCGGCTGCCTGCTCGTGGGCCTGCCGCTGGCCTACTTCATCGCCAGCCGTGGAGGCCGCTGGAAGGGCGCCCTGATCCTGCTGATGGTGATTCCGTTCTGGACCAGCTTCCTGATCCGCACCTACTCCTGGCTGATCATCCTGGGCAAGGAGAACATCGGTGGGTTCCTGGGCACGCTGGTCGGGGATCCGGACTTCCGCATCCTCGGCACACCCGTGGCAGTCCTGCTGGGGCTGGTCTATGGCTACCTGCCACTCATGGTGTTCCCGCTCTACGTGACCCTGGAGCGCATGGACCGGACGCTCAACGAGGCGTCCAAAGACCTTGGGGCCGCGCGCTGGGCGACATTCCGCCAGATCACGCTGCCGATTGCCCTGCCCGGCCTGATCACCGGCAGCATCCTCGTGTTCATCCCGATGATGGGCGAGTACGTGATCCCGGCCATCCTGGGCTACGGGCGCACGTTCCTGGCAGGCAACGCCCTGGTTGATGCGTTCATCCAGACGCGCAACTGGCCGTTCGGGTCCGCGATGGCGGTCGGCCTCATCCTGATCATGATGGTCACCGTCACCTTCTACGTCTGGTTCATGAACCGCGGCGGCGGTGGCCGCGACGTGAGCGTGCTGTGAGGTTCGTCCTTTGACCGCACCCGCCGTCCCGGTCGGCCAGGCCGCCGTCCGGAAGCCCCGCCCGAAGGGTGGCGTGGATCACTGGGCCGGGGTGGTCGAGTTCTGGCTGCGCGCCCACACCGTGCTGGTCTACACGTTCCTGTACCTGCCGATCGTGGTCGTGGTGGTATTCAGCTTCAACGCGAACCGCCTGGCCACGATCTGGACCGGCTTCTCCTTCGACTGGTACGCCAAGGCACTCGGCGACCAGGTGGTCGTCGGCGCATTGCAGAACAGCTTTTCCGTGGCCGTCCCCAACGCGATCCTGGCCACGACGTTCGGCACCATGGCGGCGCTGGGCCTGCAGCGGGTGCCCAAGCGGGTCCGCCTGGGCTTCGACGCCCTCACCTACATCTCGATCATCGTCCCGGAGATCGTGATCGCGCTGTCCACGCTGCTGCTGTTCGCAACCGGCTTCGGCTGGATCAACGACGTCACCGGCATGCGGCTCCAGCTGGGGATCCCGACCATCGTGGCCGCCCACATGCTGTTCAACATCAGCATCGTGCTGCTGCTCGTTCGGGCACGCCTGACCGGGATGGACCGGACGCTCGTCGAGGCATCGTTCGACCTCTACGCAACGCCCTGGCGGACATTCCGCCAGATCACCTTCCCGCAGCTCCTGCCGGCGATCGTCGCCGGGTTCCTGCTGTCGTTCACGTTCAGCTTCGACGACTACGTGATCACGTCGTTCGTGTCCGGGCCCGGCTCCTCTACCCTGCCGATCTTCATCTTCGGTCAGGTCAAGCGCGGCGTGACGCCGGAGACCAACGCGGTTGCCACCATGATGCTGGTCGTGACCCTGGCGATGCTGGCCATCGGCCAGCTGGCGCTCTCCAGGGCATCGCGCCGCAGCGGCGATCAGAAGGCCGGCGGCATGGCAGCCATGATCGCGGAGCGCTAGGAGCCCGGGCCAAGGGCGCGACCGCCCGAAAGCGCGCGCCGGCAAGCCGGCGCAGCTGTCAGCCTGCGACCGGCTCCGGCAGGCCCGCATCCGCGGCCAGGGCGGCGGCCCTGTCGGTGCGCTCCCACGGCAGGTCCAGGTCGTCGCGCCCGAAGTGGCCGTAGGCGGCCGTCTGGCGGTAGATCGGGCGCAGCAGGTCAAGGGCCTCGATGATCCGCGCGGGCCGCAGGTCGAAGTGGTGGCGCACCAGCTGCAGGATCCGCTCATCGTCGACGCGCCCGGTCCCGAACGAGTCCACGGACAGCGACAGGGGCTCCGCGATCCCGATCCCGTAGGCGATCTCGAGCTCGAACCGGTCGGCGAGGCCCGCCGCGACGACGTTCTTGGCCACCCACCGTGCGGCGTATGCCGCGGAGCGGTCCACCTTCGTCGGATCCTTGCCGCTGAAGGCGCCCCCGCCGTGGCGGGCCATCCCGCCGTAGGTGTCCACGATGATCTTGCGGCCGGTCAGCCCCGCATCGCCCATCGGGCCGCCGACCACGAACCGGCCCGTCGGGTTGACATGCATGACCGGGTCGACCGGGCGCAGCGCCTCGGGGATCACGGGCAGGATCACGGAACCGATGATGTCGTCGCGGATCCGGTCCTCGGTGCCCTCGTCCTGCTGCGACGAGACGACCACCGTGCGCACCTGCTTCGGCACGCCGCGCTCATACTCGACGGTGACCTGGGTCTTGCCATCCGGGCGCAGGTATGGCAGCTCACCGGACTTGCGGACCTCGGCCAGGCGTCGCGCGAGGCGGTGGGCCAGCGCGATCGGGAGCGGCATCAGCTCCGGCGTCTCGCGGCACGCGAAGCCGAACATCATCCCCTGGTCGCCCGCACCAAGCTCCGCGCGATCCACGCCCTGCGCGATGTCGTGGCTCTGCTCCTTGACGCTGACGATCGTCCCGCAGGTCTCGTAGTCGAACCCGTACTCGGCCTTCGTGTAGCCGATGTCGCAGACGGTGTCCCGGACGACGTTCTGGAACTCGACGTAGGTGGAGGTGGTGATCTCGCCGAACACCAGGACGAGCCCGGTGGTTGTGGCCGTCTCGCAGGCCACGCGCGCCGCAGGGTCCACCGCCAGGATGCTGTCCAGGATGGCGTCCGAGATCTGGTCGCACATCTTGTCCGGATGACCCTCGGTCACGGACTCCGACGTGAACAGGTACTGGGACGCGTCGAGGATGCTCATGGATCTCCGCTCTCGAGCCAGTTCGGGAAGTTGGGCGAGCGTATCACCGCGACCGGCGGGTGGCGGTCAGCCACGTGCGGGGTCGAGTCCCGGGATCTCCAGCACCCCCACGTCATCTGCCGGTGTGAACCCCAGGACGCGGCCGAGGAAGGCCAGCTCGGCACGCAGCACCGCCCGCCTGGTGTCGGCGCGGCGGAAGCCGTGCCCCTCGCCCTCGAAGGTCATGGCGACGTGCGGCAGCCCCTGCCGCGTGAAGGCGGCCACCATGGCGGCCAGCTGCGACGGGGGCACGACCCGGTCGTCCAGGCCCTGGAAGATGAGCAGGGGCGCTCGAACCCGGTCGAGGAAGTGGATCGGCGAGCGCGCCCGGAAGATCTCCCGGCCCAGCGGGGTCCACGGTGCCAGCAGGCCCTCGTCGTACCGGGACTCGAACTTGTGACCATCCAGGTGGATGAGCTCGAGATCCGCGATGCCGTAGTGGCTGATGCCGGCCGCGAAGACCTCGGGCCGGAAAGTGAGTGCCGCCAGCGTCGTGTAGCCGCCCGCGCTGCCGCCGCGAATGACGAGCCGTGCCTCGTCGACGGATCCGCGCTCCACGAGAAACCTCGCCGCGGCCACGCAGTCCTCGACATCGGCGATGCCCCAGGCTCCGCGGAGCGCGTCGCGGTAGGGGCGGCCGTAGCCGGACGACCCGCGGTAGTCCACGTCCACGACGGCAATGCCCCGGGACGTGAAGAACGCCCTGTCCAGCGACAGCGCTGACGAGGCTGAGCTGGTCGGGCCGCCGTGCGCCAGCACGAGCAGCGGTGGCAGCTCGCCGCCGGGCCCGCGCCAGGCCCCGTTCGACGGCGCGAAGTACAGCGCCCGCGCCATCGCGCCGTCTGACGTCGGGAAGGTGATCGGCTCCGCCACCGGCAGGACCCGCGAGTCGAGCGGCACGGTCAATGACCGCGCGAGCACGCCGGTCGGCTCACCCGTGGCAGGGTCCAACCGGACGAGGGCGGCCCCGTCGTGCGATCCGGACGCGACCACCACGGCGGTCCCGCCCGCGGTCCGGAGTCCGTCGAACTCCGTGAACGGCGCGTCCACGGAGGTGACTTGCCCATCGGGCTCGATCCGCAGGAGGTTGTCCCGCCCGTCGGCGCGGCCAACGGCCAGGATCGCCCCATCGGGCAGGAAGTCGTACGAGGAGCGCCCGAAGACCCAGGCCGGGTCGCCCAGCTCGGCGTCCATCGGCGCGAGGTTGCGGGCCGGACCGGCGAGCCCGTCCGGCCCGTCGAACGCGTACAGGTTCCACCACGCCGTTTCGTCAGACACGAAGTGCAGCACCCCGGCCGGGCTCCAGGCCGCCTGGCCGATCGAGACACCGGGCCCGCCGGCAAGGGTTCGTGCCTCGCCGAGGCTTCCGTCGTCGCGGATCTCGGCCGTGCGCAGCCGCACCGAGTCCCAGGGCATGTCCGGCAGGTCCCACTCGAGCCACGCCAGCGTCCGGCCGTCCGGCGAGGGCCGGGCCCCCGCAACGAAGTCCACCCCGCCGACGAGCACGCGGCCCTCGGCACCGGTTCCGTCCAGGGCCAGCGCCACCACCTCGTTGACCACCAGCTCGGGGCGATCGGGGTCCGACAGGTCGTGGGTCTCACGGACCGCGTAGAGCCTTGGGAGGCGGGGGTCGAACCACAGATCCGCGAACCGCCACGGACCCGGCGGCGTGACGGCCACCGGCTCGGCGGCGCCGTCCCGGTCCAGGAGCCAGACGCGGTTGTCGGCGGCGGACGAGGCGACGATGCGACCGCGGTCGACCGCGTAGGAGCCCCCGCCGTACTCGTGGACACGCGAGCGCACCGCGAACGGGTCGGGCGTCAGCTCCCGCGTGGCGCCATCGAGGCCGTGCCGCAGCAGCGTCCGACGGCCACCCTGGGCGGATCGGGTCTCGAGCCAGTAGACGTCGTCGCCGTCCAGCCAGGGCTCGGCCAGGCCGACAGCGGTCCCGGCGACGAGCTCGATGTCGATCGGCGAGGTCCAGCTGCCGTACGGCGCGACGCCCGGCTCGGCCGTGCCGCCGCCCGAGTGGTGCTCCTGCTCCTGCTCCCCGTCGGTCACCGCCTAGGTGCCCTGCTGCCAGGACGAGACGTAGGCAAGCTGCTCGGGCGTCATCGCATCCAGCGTGATCCCCATGGCGGCCAGCTTGAGGCGGGCCACCTCGGCGTCGATCGCCTCGGGCACGATGTAGACCCTGGCCTCGAGCTCCGCGTGGTGCCGGGCGACGTACTCGGCGGCCAGCGCCTGGTTGGCAAAGCTCATGTCCATGACCGCCGCCGGGTGTCCCTCGGCCGCACCCAGGTTCACCAGGCGGCCCTCGGCGATGAGGTTGAGCCGCTTGCCGCCCAGGTCGAACTCCTGGACGCTGGGCCTGACGTCGCGGACGTTGCCCTCGGCCATCTCGCGCAGCGCCGCCAGGTCCAGCTCGGCGTCGAAGTGGCCGCTGTTGGCCATGATCGCGCCGTCCTTCATCGACGCGAAGTGCTCGCGCCGGAACACGTTGACGTTGCCCGTCGCGGTCACGAACAGGTCGCCCCAGCCGGCCGCCTCGCCGGCGGTCATCACCTGGTACCCGTCCATCAGCGCCTCGATGGCCCGGACCGGGTTCACCTCGATCACCGTCACGTGGGCACCATGCCCGGCCATCCGCATGGCGATGCCCTTGCCCACCCAGCCGTAGCCGGCCACGACCACGTTCCTGCCGGCGATCAGGATGTTGGTGGCCCGCAGGATTCCGTCGATCGTGGACTGGCCGGTCCCGTAGCGGTTGTCGAACAGGTGCTTCGTCTCCGCCTCGTTGACGGCCACTACCGGAAAGCTCAGCGCGCCGTCGGCCGCCATCGCCCGCAGGCGGATCACGCCGGTCGTCGTCTCCTCCGTTCCGGCGAGGACCTCCGTCAGCTGGTCGCGGCGCTCCTTGTGGAGCAGCGTGACCAGGTCACAGCCGTCGTCCATCGTGATCAACGGGTGCGTGTCCGCGACCGTGCGCAGGTGAGCGTAGTAGGTGGCGTTGTCCTCCCCCCGCCGCGCGTAGGTGGCAATTCCGTAGGCGGCGACGAGCGCGGCGGCGGTGGTGTCCTGCGTGGACAGCGGGTTGGACGCGGCCAGGTGGACCTCGGCGCCACCCGCCTTGAGCGTCCGCATGAGGTTGGCTGTCTCCGTGGTGACGTGCAGGCACGCCCCGATGCGCAGGCCGGCGAGCGGGCGCTCGCGCTCGAAGCGTTCCCGGATCAGGCGCAGGACGGGCATCTCGCGCTCCGCCCACTCGATCCGGCGGACGCCGTCCTCGGCGAGCGACAGGTCGGTCACGTCGTGGGGGACCAGGGCAGCGTCAGTCATGCGGGCTCCTCGGTTGGGTCGCCGTCCGCTGTCACGGCAGGCGGTTCGGGCGGTGGGGTCAGGGGGTGGGCCTGATCCGGGTCGGGCGGTGGGGTCATGGGGTGGGCCTGATCCGGACCGGGCGGTACGGCCGGTGGTGAACGATGGCCGGAGAACAGCCGTCGAAAGGCTGCCCCGAAGTCGGGCCACCCGGCCGTGGTGCGTCGAGCGAGACGCTCCTCGAACAGGCAGTGGTCCTGATAGCCCAGCCGCCGGTAGGCGGCGATCGCAGGCGGGTTGTCGGCGCGCACGTTGAGGGCGACCTGGTCGCACGACCGGAGCAGCTCCGCGGTGACGGCGCTGGTCACGGCCTTGGCGTACCCGCGTCCGCGGTGCTCGACGCTGGTCAGCACGTTGCCCACGACGGCGAGGCCCGCATCGCGGCCGATCACATGGGTCCCGGCGGCGGCGGCGAGTCGGCCGTTGATGCGGATGCCGTAGTAGACGCCCTCGGCGATGGCGTTCGATGACAGCCAGGCGGCGAAGCCGAGCTGGTAGAGCCGGTTGAGATCCCCCGCGTCCCCCGGCAGCAGCCGCTCGACGCGGAACGGGTACGGCTGGAAGGTGCTGCGGTCCACCCACATCCGGACCATCTCGGGGCCGGGGTCCACCCGGTAGTGCTGGCCGACAGCCGGCAGCGACTCGCGTCTCGCGGCGACATAGGCGGCACGGGGCCGGACGACGTCCCGGAGGATCGCGGCGATCCCGTCGGGCTCCCCCATCACGAACATCGGCTGGGGTGTGAGGCCGCTGTACTCGAGGGCGACGGCGACCATCTCGTCGCCATTCGTCGCGATGCCCCAGCGTGTGCGCGGGAACTCGCGGTCGCCCAGGTCGCAGATCGCATAGGCCGCGAACAGCCGGTCCCGCTCCAGGAACTCGCGCAGGCGGACGCGGTCCGTGGTGCTCCGTGCCTGGACGGCGCTGCGCGATCCGATCGCCACGGTGGCCATGGCTCAGGCACCCGTCGTCCGGGCCGGGTCGCGGAGCGCGGCGACGTCCACCGGCGCGGGCTTGGCCGGCGTGGCGGCGTCAGACCCGGCGGCGGGCCCGTCATCGACTGCGGCCACGCGTCTCGCCAGGAGGGCCGCGAAGCCCCGTGCCGTGGAACGGCGTGCCTCGGCGGCGGCAACCGCGGCCACGATCGCCGGACCGAACGGAGCCCGCAGCACGCCGGTCTCGGTCACGATCGCGTCCACGAGCGCGGCCGGGACGAGGTCCTGGAGCGGATTGCGGACCTGCGAGCCCTCCGGGGCGACGCGGGTGCCAGCGGCGCGGAGCACGAGATTGGGTCTCCCCTGCTCGATGGTTGCGGTCGCCCCTTCGTCCACCGCCAGGTCGACGGCCGTGGTCGCGGCGCAGACGATGAAGGGAACCGCGGCGGCCGCGGCGGCGAGCGCAAGCGGGTAGGCGCCGACCGTTGCGATGACGTCCCCGTTCGCGGCGATCCGGTCGGCCCCCACGAGCACGACGGACACCTCCCCCGCGGCGATGCATCCGGGGGCCGCTGCGTCGGTGACGACGGCATGGGGCACTCCCGCCTGCCGGAGCTCCCAGGCAGCGATCCGCGACCCCTCGAACCCCGGCCGGCCTTCGGGCACGAGGGCGTGGACCGCGCGCTTGGCGTGGTGCGCGGTCTGGACCGCCGACAGCGCCGTCCCGAACTGCCCGCCACCCATCGCCCCGGTGCTCCCGGCGACCAGCAGGTGGAGCGGTTCGTCCGGTTGCCCCGGGAGCACACCCAGCAGGTGCCCCACGAGCGCCCCGTGGTCATCGGATGACTCGGCGATGATGCGCTCCGCCTCGGCGGTCAGGGCTGCCGCAAGCGGCTCCCCTTCCGCGTCCGGTCCGAGGGACTCGAGCAGGGCCAGCATGCGGTCCAGTCCCGCGGCCATCGCGGCCGAGCCGGGACGGGCGAGGCGGAGCGCGTTGGCGGCACCGCGGATCGTCGCCCGCCGCGCGAAGGAACGCGACGTCGTGCCCTTCAGGGCCAGCAGCGCCAGCGTCAGGGCGGCGACCTGCGCCTGGACGGCCGAGCCCACGATCGCCCCGTCGTTGATCGCGTTGACGGTGTCCGCAGCGCTCCGGAGCTCGAGGTCCACGAGCACGTCCGGGAGGCGGCGCTGGTCCACCACCCGGCAGACATCCCCGTCCCAGCGGAAGGGCGCCCGCCAGCCCGCGGTGGACGCATCAGCCTCCACGGGCGCCGAGCCCGATCCGGCACCGCGGGGTGCAGCGAGTGGCTCATTGCCCAGCAACTCTCGGGCGGCCTCGGCCGACGTCTGCTGCAGCGTCTGCGCCGCGCCAAGGACGGTGCCCACGGACGTGACGACATCGCCGGCGAACTGCCGGAAGAAGCGTCGGCGGTCGGGATCGGGGGGCTGGACGGGATCGGTCAATGGAGGTCCGGGCACCGGGGACGTGCGCGGCCGCGCCTCACCGGATCAGTAGGAGATGACGCTCGTGACCTTGCGGTCCTCGAGACGGTCGCGGCCTTTCAGGAACTCGAGCTCCACCAGGAACGCGAGCCCCACGACCTCGCCCTTGAGGCGCTCGATCAGCTCGATCGTGCCGCGGACCGTGCCGCCGGTCGCCAGCAGGTCGTCCACGATCAGCACCCGCTGACCGGGGGCAATGGCGTCGCGATGGATCTCGAGAGTGTTGGACCCGTACTCCAGCGCGTACTCCACGGTGAGGGTCTCGGCCGGGAGCTTGCCCAGCTTGCGCACCGGCACCAGCCCGGTACCCAGCTGGTAGGCCATGGGCGCCGAGAAGATGAAGCCGCGCGATTCCATGCCCACGACGAGGTCCACCCGCTCGTCCCGATAGGGCTCGAGCATGAGGTCGATGGCCTCCTTGTACGCCGCCTTGTCCTTGAGCAGCGTCGTGATGTCGTAGAACAGGATGCCGGGCTTCGGGAAGTCAGGGATCTCGCGGATCTTCGCGCGAAGCGTCTCGGCGGACATGGGGTTCGGAAACCTCCGGTACTGGCGCGATGGGCGGCGCCGAGGGCCTGCGGGCAAGCCGGAGCGCTAGTCTACCGCAGCCGAAACCGCCTTCCGTGACGTCTCGAAGGACCCGACCCTGCCGGACGCGAGCACGCCCAGCACCGCCGCCCCGATCGAGACCGCGAAGACCGCGGCGAGCGCCGCCCCAAGGCCCTCGGGCCCGCCGCGCACGCCTGCCGCGGTGATGGCGCCCGCGACCCCGGCCCCCAGGGCGGTACCCAGGATGTCGCTCAGCTGCAGCGAGGACGATGCCGAGCCCTGCTCGC
Source organism: uncultured Chloroflexia bacterium (assembly GCA_963788375.1). Classification (GTDB taxonomy): domain Bacteria; phylum Chloroflexota; class Limnocylindria; order Limnocylindrales; family CSP1-4; genus CAIXZV01. Next base: position 793,584 of record CAWBGT010000027.1, on the reverse strand, counting down.
TCCCCTGGACGCCGCGCAGGACCACGAGCGTCACGGCCGAGTACATGAAGCCCATGCCCAGCCCGGGGATCGCCCAGGTGAGGATCGAGATCTCCGGCGGGACCCACGCCAGCAGCACCGGGAGGGTGAGCAGGCCGCCGACGGCGATGCACGCGAAGCCAAGGGCGACGAACCGGCCGGGACCGTAGCGGTCGATCCGGCGCGCCTGCAGCCAGGTGCCGACCGTCCACGCGATGGTGGTCACCGTGAACACGACGCCGGTCAGCGTGGCGGGTGTGCCCCTCCAGGTCTGGAGCAGCAGCGCGATGTAGGCGTCGGCGGCAAAGAAGGCGAACGTCATCAGGCCCCGCAGGAGCACCGCGGCCGGCACGCCCCTGGCCAGGCGGAGCGTCCCAGGTGGCGTGAGCCAGCGGAAGGCGGGCAGGAGGAGCGCACCGCCCAGGACCACGCCGGCGACCAGGATCACGGGGCCGGTGGCACTCAGCGCGGCGACCAGCATGCCCGCGCCGGTCGCGGCGACCAGCGCGACGGCGAGGCGCCGCAGGTTGCCGGCGCGCGGCGGTCCCTCGCTCCCTGCATCGGGGGCGGCCGCCGGGACGTGACGCAGCGCAGTGATGGCGACCCCGCCGGCCACGACCAGCAGCGGGATCAGGCCCAGGAACACCCAGCGCCAGCCGACGAACTCGCCGACGACCGCCGCCAGCGACGGCCCCAGGACCCCCGGGACCACCCACGCGGTCGACAGCATCGCGAACATCCGCGGCTGCAGCGGCTCCGGCAGGGTGCGGCCGATCGCCACGTACGCGGTGGGGGTCACGGCGCCGGCACCAAGCCCCTGGAGGAACCGGGCGGCGATGAGCACCGGCATCGACGGGGCCAGGCCACCGATCAGCAGGCCCAGCCCGAACAGCCCGAGACCGGCGGCGAACGGCCGGTGCAGCGGCACCCGGTCCAGGATGCCGCCCGAGATCACGATCCCGATCAGGCTGCCCAGGAAGAACGCCGTGTAGACCCAGCCGTAGAGCGCGAGGTCGCCCAGCTCGTCCGCGACGATCGGCATCACGGTCCCGATCGCGAGCGACTCCAGGGCGACAAGTGTGATCGTGGAGACGAGGCCCAGCGTCAGGCCGCGCAGCCCGGGGGCGAACAGGTCGGATGTGCGCGCCGGTGCGGGGGAGGCGCTCTCGGTCACGGACACGCGGGCCATTCTGCCCGAGGTCGCGTGTCGGGGCGCGGAACCGTTCCGGGCCCGGGCGCGGCGCCAATCACCCGAACGCACCGGTCACCGGTGCGCAGGCTCCGCGTCGCGTTCGCGCGGACGGCGGCCGGTCAGTACGACCGGTCGAGCGCGACCCGCGCCAGCTTCACCGCGATGCTGCCGCCCGGAACGATGAGCCCCACCGTGTCGGCGCCGATGTCGAACAGCGCATCCCTGCTCACCAGGCGCGTCAGCTGGCTGACCCGCAGGGCAGTCGCGGTCCGCGCCTCGCCCGTCAGGGCGTCGACCTCCACCACGCCCCGCTTGTCCTTCGCCGGCAGGTGGAATTCGAACGCCCACACGGGCCGGTAGAACAGCTCAAGGTTCTCCACCGCGAGCGACTCCTCGAACACCGTGTCCGCCTGGAGCGGTCGCAGGACCTTCGCCAGGAGCTGGCGGACGATCGCGGAGGCGCGCTGCTCGGGGGCCACGACCAGCGTCTCGTCGGCGGCGAGGATGGACGGATCGGCCACCTCGGTGCGGTCCCCGGCGATGAGCGAGGACCCGTTGCCCATCGGCTCGCCCGTCAGGCCATCCACGAACAGCTCGTCGCGGACGTCCTCTAGGCAGTGCTCGAGGACCTCCAGCGCGAACGAGGCATGTCCCTTGCCCGACGCGACAACCGCAAGGTCAGAACCCAGCACCGTCACCGAGCGGACGTCTCCGGCGCTGGCGGGAACCGCGTACATGCGGATGCGATCGTAGGCGTAGTGGGCCGTGCAGGCGACGTGCCAGAACGGCTCCACACGGCGCTGGCTCACGGCGAGGACCACATCGTCCGCCTTCGGTCGTTGCAGCAAGCCCCCAAGGCCCGATCCGAGGGCACCAACCTTCTTCTCCTCGGCGCGACGGCGCGCGTCCTCGAAGGAGATGCGCGGCTCGAGGCCATAGATGCGCGGTTCGCCGAGGGAGATCTCCAAGCCAGCCCCAATTCCGTGCGTTGGCGATGCGCGAACCATAGTGGAGCGAGAGGGGCACCGTGCTGGCCGGATGCAGCGACCCGCAGCTTCGCCGCGGCGGGGGTCACGGCGCGGCACCGGCAACCTCGCCGCGGCGCGGCTCAGGTGCCGGCCAGCCGCTCCACCACGGGCGCCAGGGTGTCGATGTCACCGAGCATGAAGCTGCTGATGCCGAGACGGTCCCGCAGCTCCCGGAGCTTCGCCGTCAGGCCCTCGATCGATCCGATGAAGACGTGGGGAGACTGCAGGTAGTCGTCCACGTGGAGGTCGACGCCGGTGCGGGCCCGTATGGCGTCGAGGATGTCCGCCGCCGCCTTGCGTGGGTGATCGGTGACCTGGGGCTCGCTGCCGGTGGGATAGACGTTGAGCTCGAGGCGCGCGAAGCGGACGCCCGCTGCGGCCCGCACCCAGTCGATCTTCTCCTCCGTGGCGGCGACGGTGATCGAGCGGGGGTCGGACCGGACGGTGGCTCCGCTCGCCACCGCCAGCGTCCGTGGTGCCAGGCCCACGATGTCCGCCTCGCGCCCGGCCAGGGTCAGCACCCGGCGCCCACCCCCACCGATGAACAAGGGCGGGTGTGGACGCTGGACCGGCTTGGGCAGGCCATCATGGCCCGTGATCGTGTAGTGGTCGCCGCGAAACTCGAAGGGGCCCTCTGCGAAGCACCCCTTGAGCACCGTCACGGCCTCCCCCAGACGGGCGACCCGGACGCCGACGGGATCGAACGCCAGCCCCAGCGCGTCGTACTCCGGCCGGTTCCAGCCGGCGCCAACCGCCACCTCCACCCGGCCGCCGGACAGGACGTCCAGCGTGGCCAGGTCCTGGGCGAGCAGCGCCGGGTGACGGAGGTCGTTGTTGGCCACGAACGGCGCGACCCGCAGGCGGTCCGTGGCGGCGGCGGCCACCGCGAGCAGCGGCACCATCCCGAACGGCAGGACGACGTGGTCCGCGTAGACGAGGACCGCATACCCGATGGACTCGGCCCGCCTGGCCGCCTCCCGGAGCGCCGGGCCGTCGGCGACGTCGCCGGGATCTGCGAGGAACCTGAACGGCTTGACCGTCACAAGGGACTCCCGGGATCCCGGCGAAGGAACCAGACGTGTGGTCCGCCGCCGGGTGCGTCGCCCTCGGCCATCACCTCGAAGCCGAAGCGGCGGTAGAGCGCGAGGTTGCCGGCCATGCCCGTCTCGAGGAACAGCGGCAGGCCGTCCGCCGTCGCGCGATCGATGGCGTGACGGACCAGCGCGCCCCCGATCCCCCGGCCTTGCGCCACAGGCTCCACCGCGAGCTGGTCCAGGAGCCAGTGGGGCTCGCCGGGGACCATCGACCAGATCCAGGCCCAGAACCGTTCATATCGCTTGCCGCCGTCCGGAGCCAGGGCAGCCAGGGATGGCGCCGTGGCCGCCGCGAGCTCCTCCTCCCGGGCCGAGCTCCCGGGTGGCAGCAGCGTCATCACCCCCAGGCCATCAGCCGCCTGGATCACCCAGCCCTCTGCCGCGAACGGCGTGTCCACGGCCTCGAACGTCGCGCGGATCCGGGCGGTCAGATCACTATCGGTGACCAGGGGCCAGGTCACCATCGGGTCCCGGGCGAACGCGCGGGCGAGGACGCCGGCCAGGGCGGGCACCTCGGCGGGCCCCACCTTCCGGATCGCCACGGGGCCCGGCGGGAGGTCCAGGCGGGCCACGACGCGGAACCGCTCCGCCGCGATCAGCGTGTCGTCGGTGATCGCGAACCCAGGGTCGCCAAGGCCTGCCCGAAGGTCGTCGAGATAGCCGTTCCAGAAGCGCTCGTGCGCCACGCGGAACTCCGCCGCGTTCGCGTAGCCCTCCCCTTCGTCGATGGCGTGGCGGTCGTCGACGTCGGCCAGGCGCACGACCCGGCATGCCGTGGTCTCGAGGATCGCGACCGGCCGGTCCGCGGAATCGAGGAGGACCGAGCGTTCGCCGGCCGCGGGCACGGCTTCGTTGTCGAGCTCCATCTCGGCCACGAGGCCCGCGGTCGTCGTCTTCGTCCCGGCCAGGGCAAGGGCCGTCAGCTCGTCCCTCAGAGGACCCGGGAATGCGAACCCCCAGCGCGGCAGGTCGGCGGCGGCATCGTCCATGTCCGGATCGTACGTCCCCGACGGCCGGCCGGGCCACCCGGCTCCGGGATGGCGACACGCCCCTGGATGGGCGACACTGCGCTCATGGACCAGAACACCTTGCCCTCCGAGACCACCGCCCGCGACCTTGACCGGCACCTCGAACGCGTCTTCTCGTCGCCCCGTGACGCCGCTCCGCTGGAGCTGCTGGTGGCACGACCGGCGCCGGGCGAGCGCCTGGTCCTGGGCGAGGCCGTCCTGGACCCGGAGCACGGGCTCGTGGGCGACGGCTGGCTCGTCCGCGGCAGCCGTGCCATGCCCGACCACGCAGCCAACCCCGCCGCCCAGCTCACCCTGATGAGCACCCGCGTGCTGGCCGCCATCGAGCCCGATCGATCGCGCTGGCCGCTCGCCGGGGACCAGCTCTACCTTGACCTGGACCTGTCGAGGGAGAACCTGCCGGCCGGGACCCGGCTGACCGTCGGGACCGCCGTGCTCGAGGCGACCGATCTCCCGCACACCGGCTGCCTCCAGTTCAGTGCCCGGTTCGGGGCCGACGCCCTGCGCTGGATCAGCACCCCGGCCGGTCTCGCGGCCCGCACGCGCGGGATGTACGTGCGGATCATCACCGCCGGCACCGTGAGAGTCGGGGACGTCGTCCGGAGGGTCTGAGCGGCCGCGGAGCGGCCCCTGGAATGGCCAGGGACAGGCGTCGGCGTCAGCCCTTGCCGGCCGCGGCGGTCTCGTCGCGCCGGATGCGCACGATCCGCGCGATCAGGTCCAGGGGCAGCGGGCGGTCCGAGGGGAACTGGAGGGTGCCCTTCCCCTTGACGTACGGAGCGACCTCGTCGCCGAGGGTGTCGATGATCACCTGGCTCGCCGGAAACAGGCTGTAGTGGCGCTTGTAGGCACCGAACGAGACCATGAACCGGCCGTTCAACCGGTAGGCGGGCATGTCGTAGGCGATGACTTCGACCGCATCGGGGGCCCCGGCCGTTACCGTCCGGCGCAGGTCACCGAGCCCTGCGCGGCGATCCTCCGGCGCGGCGGCAATGTAGGCATCGACGGTGGTGGGCTTGGCCATGGCGGTCTCCTCGATCAGGGCTCCTGGGACGCGGCCGCGATCCAGGTGGAGGGTAGCCGGATCAGGGCCGCCTGCGCGTGCCCTGCGAACGTAGACTGGCCTGGATACCTGAACGACGCGCGCCTCAATCGGTCCACCTCCGACGTGCCGCCAACGGGAGACCAGCATCTCGACGTTCATCGAGTGGCTCGATCGGCAGTCCAGGACTGTGGTCGTCACGGGGGCCCTGGCCCTTGCCCTGCTGCTCGGCGTCATCGACGCCCAGACCGGATTCGAGATCTCGTTCTCGTTCTTCTACCTGCTTCCCGTTGCCCTCGCCGCGTGGGCTGCCGGACGACGTGCCGGCGCACTGATGGCCGCGACGTGCGCCGTCGTCTGGCTGGTTGCGAATCAGGTTGCCGGCGAGGTGTACTCCGCGCCCGGGGTGGCCTTCTGGAACGCCATCACCCGCTTTGGCTTCTTCATGGTGGTCGCGATCCTGATCGCCGAGTTCCGCCGCCTCCTGGGCGTCGAACGCGAGCTCGCCCGCTCGGACCCGCTCACGGGCCTCTTGAACCGGCGTGAATTCCACGACATCGTCGAGGCCGAGCTGGAGCGATCGCGGCGGTACGCGCACCCGCTCACGCTCGTGTATCTCGATCTCGACGGATTCAAGGCGTGCAACGACGCCCTGGGCCACGCGGCTGGCGACCGCCAGCTCAGGAGGGTCGCCGACGCGATCCGGGTGAGCGTGCGCAGGATCGATACTGCGGCTCGCCTGGGTGGCGACGAATTCGGGGTCCTCCTGCCCGAGACAGACGCCCTTGCTGCCAGGGCCGCGGGACTCCGGCTCCTGGGGGCGCTTCGCGCGACCGGGCCCGGCGGCACCCGACCGCTGACCGCCAGCATCGGCGTGGTGACCTGCAGGACCATGCCCGAGAGCGTGGAGGCGATCGTGGCGGCCGCCGATGCCCTCATGTACGAGGTCAAGCGCTCAACCGGAGATGATGTCCGGTACGCGGACTACGAGGCCGCGCCCGTCAGTTGACCCGCCGACGCTGGTCCCGTCCGTCAGCCGGCCGGCGGCACCTCGACCAGGCGTCCCTCGCCCCACGCGAAATCCCAGGCATCGATTTCGGGCGGCTCGATCCCCAGCGCCGTCAGGGCGGTGCAGATCTGGCTGCGGTGATCGGACCCGTGGTGCAGCGCCTGCGCCAGCCGGATGGTGAGCGGAGCGTGGCTCTCCGAGCCGTCCTCGCGGTGCCTGATGACGACGACGCCGGGATCGAGGTCCTGCGCCAGCACGGCTTCCCAGGCCGGCCCATGGCGGTCCATCACCTCGCGCAGCCCGGCAAGGTCCAGCTGCTCCTCGTCGATCTCGGGGGCCCCACCATCCGCCAGGACGGACAGGTACGAGGCATCGGCGCCCACCAGGTGGCGCATCGTCTCGAGGATGGTGCCGTAGGTGCCCGGGACCCCCGACGCGAGCTGCTCGGGGTCGAGCGCGAGGCAGGTGTCGATCAGTCGGTTCGTCGCCCACACGTGGTGTGCGAATGCGTCGGCAAGCAGCGATCCATTCATCGGCGCACCCTACCACCCGGTGTCGAGCCCTCAGGCCATCGCGGGGCCATCGCCGGACGCCGCATCGACCACGATCCTGAGACTGCCGTCCGGCTGGCGCCGGTGCACGACGACGTACTTGGTTCGGCCACCCGCGGCGACGATGTGCCCGATGTCGATCACGAGCCCGCCGTCCGCCATGACCTCCTCGGTTTCGAAGCGGAGGGTGACCGGACCCTCCTCGACCCACGCCCGCATGACCGCCCCGATTGCCGGTTGACCGTGAAGCATCGGCTGTCCGGCCAGCATCAGGCGCGCATCGTCCGCATACAGGGCGGTCAGGGCATCGGCGTCCTGGTCCGCCAGGGCGCGCTCGAAGGCATCGTTGAAGGCGCGGACCTCATCGTGCACCGACATCGGTCGATCTCCTTTCGAGGTAGCCGGTCTGCCGTTCAGCCGCCTTCGAGCAGCAGCGTGTCGAGACCGCGCGTCAGCCCCACCCGGCCGCCCACGAGGCGGACCGCGAAGAGCGTCCCCGAGACGTAGGGTGCGGCCGACATCCCGGCGTCGTGGCGGATCGTGAGCCGTTCGTCGGGGAGCCCGAACACTACCTCGGTCGAGACGGAGAATCCCGGCTGGCGGATCGAGTGGACCTGGACACCGGCGACGGTCGCCCCGCGCGCCTCGCGCATCCCGTCGACCTGGTCCACAGCGAGACCCGGGACCTCCGGTCGAACGGCCGCCAGCCGCTCCGCCAGCTCGCGGGAGGTCCCGCTCGGCGCATCCGGCTTGGCGGCGCTCGCGTAGTCGATCACCTCGGCGTGCGGCAGGTGGCGGGCCACCAGGACTGCGGCCGCCTGCGCCATCGCCGCCGTCACCGAGAAGTTGCCCGACGAGATCACGCCAACCCCGCGGGCCCGTGCCACCGCGTCGATCTCCGCGTAGTCCTCAGCCGTGGGCCCCGAGGCGCCGATCACGACCGCGACGCCCCGCTCGATCGCCACCAGCGTGTTGGCCCTCACGGCGGCGTGCGACGTGTACTCGATCAGGACGTCGACGCCGTCGAGTGCCTCGGCAACCGTGGCGTAGACGGGCACGCCCATGGGCTCGCGACCGAGCGCGGGACCCAGGTCCTGGCCGGCAGCCGAGCGCGCGACCGCCGACCGCAGCACGAGGTCCGAGGCATCCAGCACGGCATCCACGAGCGCGCGGCCTGCCCAACCGGTTGCACCCGCGATGCAGATGCTGATCGCGCTGGTGGTCATGACGCCATCATCGCAGGGAGCAGACGACGACACCGTCGCTCCGGCAGGCGGCGACCGCCGGCAGACACAAGGGCCGCGTGCGCGCCTACACCGCGGGGGGTGCCGATCGGCCGCGGCGGCCCGCACGCTGCGCCTTGATGCGCCAGAAGACCAACGCGATGACCGCTTGGGCGGTGATCAGGGTGATCACGACCGCCCAGCGGGCATGCTTCCAGGCGCGCTGGACGGCGACGTCCGCGTCGGCGAGGTCGGTCGGGCTGCCCTGGGTGTCGTCGACGCTCGATGCGCCGGCGAGTGCCTGCGCCTCCGACATCGCGGGTCGCTTCTTCCTGCCGGGCAGATGATCCAGCCCGCTCCGAGCCGCGGTGCCGGCACCGTCCAACGTCCTGCGGATCCGCCGGGTCCACGCTCGCGGCGCCGGCGTCTCCTCGGGCTTCGGTGTCCCAGCCATTTCCGGATGTCCTCCTGCCGCGTAAGCCGCCGTCCTGGCGCTTCATCAGCATAGACGCGGGCGGCGGGCAGGAATGTCCCCGTCTCCGGGGGAGGGCAAGCTCGCGTCCACGAACGTTACCTCCCCCGTGGCGCTCCGCGGTGCGACGCGAGGTTGAGGATCGTGTGGATCGCGTACAGCACGCCGAAGGCGATCCACAGCCGCCGGTCCACCCACCACAGCGGGATCCAGAACGCGAGCAGCGCGCCGATCAGCAGGCCCGCGTACGGCAGCAGGATCGTCAGTCGGGGCGGCTGACGCCACGGGATCGGCCGGACGATGTCGATCCAGGCGCCGAGCGCTGCCCACGCGGCGTAGAGCCCGAACGCGAGCACCAGGTTCCATGGCTGGCCGGTGATGGCGAGCGCAACGGCGCACACGAAGGCGACAGCGCCCAGGCCGTAGACGAGCCCGCCGAGCGCACCCTCGGCCGACGGGCGCCAGCGGTGCGCCGCGAAGAACGCCACGAGGGCGATCTGGCAGGTGAACCCGAAGACGATCGCGATCTGCATCCGACGCTCGCCGCGAAGCGTGACGCTCCCCCACCGCGAGGCCAAGTGCCGGCTGCCCCGATCAGTCCGGGCCCGATCCCCCGTCCGGGACCACGCCCGCCGCCGCGACGCCCGCTGCCGCGACCAGCCGCGACACCACGGCCTGCGTCAGCACCCAGCCCTTGAGCGGGTCCTTCGGCAGCCGGATCCGGACCTGGTTCGAGGCGAAGGTCATGTCCCCCGCGCGCACGCCTGGCAGGGGCGCGCCGAACGACGGCGACAGCAGCTGCATCGCGGTCGCGCGCGACAGCCCGGCCCCGAACCGCACCACCAGCCAGCCCTCCTCCCGCGCGAGGCTCGCGACCCCGGCCGACTCCGCCGACAGGCGCATCTCCGCCACTTCGACCAGCCGCAGCACGGGCGCCGGCATGGGTCCGAAGCGGTCCGTGACCTCCTGGCGGAAGGCGGCCACGTCGCCGACCGACCGTGCCCGGGCGAGCCGGCGGTACAGCTCCAGCTTCTGCGCGACCTCGGGCACGTAGCCGTCCGGCAGGTGCGCGTCCACCGGCAGGTCCACGACCGCCTGGGGCACCTCGCGCACGGGCTCCCGCTCCTCGCGCCGCGCCTTGGCCTCCTCGACGGCCTCGCCCAGCAGCCGCGAGTACAGGTCGAAGCCAACCGACGCCATGAACCCGGACTGCTCACCGCCCAGGATGTTGCCCGCCCCGCGGATCTCGAGGTCCGCCAGGGCGATCTGGAAGCCGGCCCCCAGCTCGGACGCGTTGAAGATGGCCTGGAGCCGCTTGCGGGCCTCCTCGCTCATGCGCTCGCGCCGGCGGTAGAGGAGGTAGGCGTAGGCACGCCGGGACGATCGCCCCACCCGGCCCCGCAGCTGGTAGAGCTGCGCGAGGCCCAGGCGTGTCGGCGCGGTCGATGACGATGGTGTTCGCGTTGGGGATGTCCAGGCCTGACTCGATGATGGTGGTGCAGACGAGGACGTCCGCGGCGCCATCCGCGAACGCGAGCATCACCTTCTCGAGGGCACCCTCGCCCATCTGCCCGTGGCCCACGACGATCCGGGCGCCTGGCAGGAGCCGCCGCAGCTGCTCGGCCTGCGCCTCGATGGTCTCAACCCGGTTGTGGACGTAGAACACCTGGCCGCCGCGATCCAGCTCGCGCAGGACGGCGTCGCGGACCAGCCCCGCCGAGGCCTCGGCGACCCGCGTCTGGATCGGCAGCCGGTCCTCCGGGGGCGTCTCGATGACCGACATGTCGCGGATTCCGGCCAGGGCCAGGTTGAGCGTCCGCGGGATGGGGGTGGCGGACAGGGTGAGCACGTCCACGGCGGACCGCAGCTGCTTGAGCCGCTCCTTGGCGGCGACCCCGAACCGCTGCTCCTCGTCCACGACCACCAGACCCAGGTCCCGGAAGGCGACATCCTTCGATAGCAGCCGGTGCGTCCCGATCACGATGTCCACGCCGCCGCTGGCCAGCCCGGCGACCGTGGCGTCCTGCTCCTTGGCCCCCACGAACCGCGACAGCAGCTTGACCGTGATCGGGAAGGCCGCGAACCGCTGCATGAACGTGGTGAAGTGCTGGCCTGCTAGCACGGTAGTAGGGACGAGGACGGCGACCTGCTTGCCGTCCTGGGTGGCCTTGAACGCGGCCCGCAGCGCGACCTCGGTCTTGCCGTAGCCCACATCGCCGACGACCAGGCGGTCCATCGGCTTGCGGGCCTCCATGTCCACCTTGACCTCGACCGCGGCCCGCAGCTGGTCCGGGGTCTCCTCGTACGGGAACGAGGCCTCCATCTCGCCCTGCCACGGCGTGTCCGGCGCGTAGGCGAAGCCCTCCGCGGCCTCCCGCTTGGCGTACAGGTTGAGCAGCTCCTCCGCGAGGTCGTTGACGGCCTTGCGGACCCGCTGCTTGGTGCGCAGCCAGTCCGTGCCGCCAAGCGTGACAGCTGGGGGTTCTCGCCGCCGCTGTAGCGAGAGACCCGGTTGATCTGCTCGACCGGGACGAAGATCCGGTCCCCGGCCGCGAACGACAGCTCGAGGTAGTCCCGCTCCTCGCCGGGGGCGCCCCGACGGAGCATCTGCTCGTAGCGGGCGATGCCGTGATCGATGTGGACGACCATGTCGCCGGCGGTCAGCCGCTCCAGGATGTCGCGCGGGACCACCCGGCGCATTGCTTTTGGCCGGCGGACGCGCACGGTTCCGAACAGCTCCCGGTCCGTGACGACCGCCAGGCCGTCCGGCCCACCCTCGAAGCCGCCATTGAGGCTGCGCTCCACGAGGGCGATGGCACCGGGCGGGGGCGCCTCGGCGACCCGGCTGACGATGCCCGCAGGGTGTCCCGCCTCACCCAGCAGCTCTGCCAGGCGCGGCGCCTGGTCGCTCACCAGCACGACGCGGGCAAGCTCGCCAAGCCAGTGCTCGACGCCATCGACCAGCCGCTCCGTGCGCCCGGGCGGCAGGACGGGCTCGCGCCAGCCGAACAGGTCGCCCGACGTCAGGCTCTTCGAGGCGAAGGCCATGCCGGCAGCGTCGAGCGCCTCGGACTGCCAGGTGAGCTCGAGGGTCCGGGCGCCGTGGAGGCGTGACTTCCAGTCACGCGGCGGCAGGTAGCCGGCAGGCCAGTCCCGTGGCAGGTCGCCCTGCTCCACCAGCTCGGCGTGGCGCTCCTCGGCCTGGCGCCACAGGAAGTCGGCAGCGTCGGCGAGATCGCCCGGCTCGTCGAGCACGAACAGGGTTGACGGGTCGAGGTGGTCGAGGCCGGTCGACGGGGCCAGGAGGCGCGACCAGACCTCGGCAGCGTCTCCCGCCGCCAGGGCGCGCCCGGCCGTGACGGCCGCGGGCCGCTCGGCCGTTGCATCGCCCGCGAACCGCGCCAGGTCCAGCGCCAGGCGCTCCGGCAGCCGGCTCGCGAGCCGCCCGAGGCGGGTCCGGATCTCATCGGCGCCACCGGGCGGCAGCAGGAACTCCGTCGCCGGCAGCAGGACGAGGCCTCGGACCTGCTCCACGCTCCGCTGGTCCGTGGGGTCGAAGGCACGGAGCGAGTCGATCTCGTCGCCGAAGAACTCGATCCGCACCGGGAGTGGGGCCGACGGCGGGAACACGTCCACGATGCCCCCGCGTCGGGCGAACTCGCCCCGGCCGGCGACCTCCAGGACCGGCGTGTACCCGCGCTCCAGCAGCTCGGCCAGCAGCGCGTCCATGCCCGATCCGCGTCCCGGGTTCCAGCGTCCGGACCTGGGCCGGCAGGTCACCCGGGGCCAGCGTCGCCTGGAGCAGCGCCTGGACGCTGGCGACCAGCACCCGAGCCTTGCTCGCCCGCCATGCCGCTAGCGCCGCGACCCGCGCAGCCGTCTCGTCGGGGACCAGCTCCGAGCGCTCGTAGGCGAGCGACGTCCGGGGTTCCAGGACCGCCACCAGCGTCCGGGTCGCCAAGCCACGCGGCCAGCTCCTCCGCCACCCGGTCGCCGATCTCCGCGTCGCGCGCCACCCAGCAGATCCGCTCGCCGTCACGTACGAGCGCCAGCGCGGCGGCCAGGTAGGACTTCGCGCCGTGCGGGACCGTGGTCAGGCCGACGTGGCGGCCGTGCATCCCCGGCGCCGCCGCAGGTCCCAGACGCTCGCGCAGGGTCGCAAACGAGCCGGTCTCGTGCAGCAGCCGGGGCAGAACCGACAGGTCCGGAACCCTCCGGCCGGGGCCCCGGGTGGTGCCTGAAGCCCGTTGGCCCGCCTTGGCTGTCCGGGTCGTGCGACGGGCATGAATGGCCGCCGCACCCGGCGCACCCGGCACCGCATCCGGCCGGGCGCCGGGGTCCAGCAGCTCCACCTCCGCCTCGACGGAGCCCGCGTCGAGGTCCACCCGCTGCTCCGCGGCTTCGGCCGCAGCGCGCCGCTCGGCCCACTCCCTGGCGACCCGGTCCGCGATGTTGCGCTGGCGCGTCGTGCGCCCGCGGTATCGGTCGCTCAACGGCCGCTCCGCCCGTCCTCGTCCCTGTCGACGTCGCCCCCGCCGCCCAGGATCCGGCGCCAGCCGGTCTTCGTTCGCCGCACGCCGGATTCGTCGGGAGGACCGCCCACCTCACCGGGCTTCGGGCCCGCCTCGTCGGGCGCGGGCGCCTGCAGCTCGAAGCTGTTGAACCGGTTCGCCGCCTTCGACGTCCCTTCCCGCGCCCACGCCTCGACGGCGTCGGCGGCGGCATCGAGCAGGATTGGCAAGCGGGTCTGCTCGTCGGCTGCGAACCTGGACAGCACGTGGTCGACGGCGCCGCGTCCCGGCTCACCGATCCCGACCCGCAGCCGGCTGAACTTCTCGGTGCCCAGCTCGTCGATGATCGAGCGCAACCCGTTGTGGCCCCCGTGCGAGCCCGCCTCGCGGAAGCGCAGCTTGCCGAAGGGCAGCGCGAAGTCGTCGGCCACCACCAGCATCTCGACCAGCGGCACGCGCTCCCGCGCGAGGAGCTTGCGGACCGCGATCCCGGAGTCGTTCATGTAGGTCTGGGGCTTGGCCAGGACCAGCTCCAGGCCCTTCGTCCGCAGCTCGATCGTCGAGGACGCGTCGCGCTGGCGGCCGCGGCCGGACCGCCCGTGCCGATCGGCGAGCCGGTCCAGCACCATCCAGCCGATGTTGTGGCGCGTCTCCGCGTACTGGTTGCCCGGGTTCCCCAGGCCGACGACGAGCTTCACGACGCGCGCTGCACCTCCTGCGACCGGACCCGGACGGGGGCCTGCGCCTCGCCCGGGCACGGCGAACGGCCCCGGGACAGCGTCCGACGGGGCTTGGTGCCATGGTATCGCGCCCCGGCAGCAATCTCGGCGAGTGGCGTGTCCGGACGGAGCGGTGCGGACGGCGCCCCGGCCACGGCCGCACGGTGGGCCTCGTCGCGTCAGGAGCCGAGCAGCTCCTGCTCCAGGGCTCGCATCGCGGCCTCTTCAGCCGGCTCCGCGTGGTCCCAGCCGCAGACATGGAGCACGCCGTGCGTCACGAGCAGCCGCATCTCGTTCTGGGCGTTCCAGGCCACGTCGCCGGTCTGGCCGCCGCGGCCGGCCCCGGCCTGGTCGATCGCGCGCTCAACGGACACGACGACGTCGCCGAGGTGGGGTCGCGCGCCCGGAGGCAGCGGGAACGGCTCGTCAATACCTGCCGCAGCCACGGTCGGCGGCCTTGGCCGCGTGACCCGGAAACGCCGCGGGCGGCAGCAGCGGAAACGAGAGGACGTCCGTGGGCCCGGACTTGCCCATGTGGGCCTCGTTGAGCTCCGCCAGCTCCGCGTCATCCGAGAGGATCAACCCCAGCGATGCGGGCCGGGGGGCGCCGGCCGCCTCGAGCGCCGCAGGCTGCGACCCGGGCCAGGACGGTGGCCGGCAGGAGGCGCGGCACGCCGTCGCGCCACTCGATGTCCACGCGCCACGGTCCGAGGTAGTGACTTCCCACGTCGGGATCGTACCCGCGGCGCCCTGCTGCGCGCAGCCGCCCGTGCGTCGCACGCAAGATCCCCGGTCAACGCGGCTGGCGTCATGCGTGGCACGCACATCGGCGACCGGAAAGCGCTGTCCAAGTCCGCCCCGGGCGCAGGTTCTGTGCGTCGCGATCAAGGTCACGCCAGGATGGCCGGGAATTCGTGCGTGGCACGCACGCGACGCCCCAGCGCGGCTCCGCGCACCAGCACGCCCCGAGCGCCTACCCCTCTCCGCCCGAGACGCGTCGTGACTCGAGCTCCACGACCTTGTTCTGCGGGTACGCGACGCGCTGGTGGTACATGCCCAGCAGCTGCTTCACGAACGCCTCGCGGATCATCTCGATGTCGCGCAGCGTGAGGTCGCACTCGTCGAACTGGTCGTCGGCGATCCGCTCCTCGATGATCCGCGCCACCATCGCCCGGATCGCCGCCTCGTCCCGCGACGACAGGGACCTCACAGACGCCTCGGTGGAGTCGGCCAGCATGATGATGGCCGCCTCGCGGGACTGCGGCTTGGGTCCGCCGTGCCGGAACTTGCGCACGTCCACGGCCGCCGCCGCCTTCCGTCCCTCGGCGGTCTCGAGGCCCCCGAACGGCGC
Source organism: uncultured Chloroflexia bacterium (assembly GCA_963788375.1). GTDB lineage: Bacteria > Chloroflexota > Limnocylindria > Limnocylindrales > CSP1-4 > CAIXZV01. The sequence continues at coordinate 778,346 of CAWBGT010000027.1, read as the reverse complement.
TGCGGCCTGCTCCTTGGCCCGTGCGTAGAAGTAGCTCATCACGCCCGTGCCGTGGTGCTGCGGGATGAAGGCGATCAGCGCCTTCGGCAGCCCCGCCTTGTACGCGATGTCGATACCCGCGCTCACGTGGCTCTTGAGGAGCTGGGCGGACATCTCCGGATCGAGATCGTCGTGGATGTTGTCGCCGCCCGCCTGGTTCTCGATGAACGCGGCCGGGTTCGAGAGCTTGCCGACGTCGTGGTAGTAGGCCGCCACGCGGGTGAGCAGGGCGTCGCCGCCGATCGACTCGGCGGCGCGCTCGGCGAGATTGCCCACCATGAGCGAGTGGTGGTAGGTGCCGGGCGTCTCCACCAGGAGCCTGCGCAGGAGCGGTTGCGACGGGTTCGCCAGCTCCAGCAGCTGGAACACGGTGACGATCCCGAACAGCGACCCGATCACCGCGAAGCTGCCCACGGCGACGACCGAGGCCCCGGCCGCCGAGACGGCAGCAGCCCCCAGGAGCTCCACGATCCCACGGATGTCCTGGGCGCCCAGGAGGGCGAACGTCACCACCACCAGCGCCTGGACGAGGAACACGCCGACACCGGCCTGCACGAAGACGGCCAGCCGGTCGCCACGCCGCACGCCCACGATGCCGGCGATCCCGCCCAGCAGCACGTAGGCCGCGAGCTCCAGCCCCGTGCCGTTGACGGCTGCCGCGAGGATCGCGATCAGGGCCGTCATCACCATCGCCACGCCTGCGTCGAGCAGGACCGTGACGAGCATCCCGACGGCAGCCAGCGGCAGGGCATACGGCAGCCAGGCCCGCTCTGCCGTCAGCTTGAGCGCGAACACTGCCAGCAGGAGCATGAGGCTGAGCAGCAGCAGGACGTTGTTGCGGTGCCAGAACTCCCGCCGGAACCGCCAGGTCCAGGTCAGGAGCAACCCGATGACCAGGAGCGACAGCACCACGAAGCCGGCGAGCCGAGCAACGTCGAGACCACCCTCGTTGAGGCCGAAGTAGTCGATCGCCTCGACGGCCACCGCGTCCACGCGGTCGCCGCTCCGCACGACGGTCTCGCCGCGCTCCCACTCCTTCATCACCTCCGGGACCGCTTCGGCCGCACGGCTCCGGGCCTGCTCGGTGAGCTCCGCGGAGAACGAGGAGTTGGGGACGATCAGCGGCTCGATCAGCGCGGCCGCCAGCGATGCCTCCTTGGCGGTGAGGTTGCCGGCGATCCGGCTCTCGATCGCGTCCCGGATCGGTGCCACCTCCGAATCGCGAAGCTCGGACCGCTCCACGGTGTCCAGGACCCGGGCCGCCTCGGAGCGGACCGCGGACCAGCGCTCCGGATCGAGGGCGAGCAGGGTCTCGCGGTCGTCCTTGCCCAGCGCGCCCGCCATGGTGTCGGCGAGGATCGCGGCGCGATCCTCGGGCGTCACGCCTTCCGCGAAGGCAGCGTCGACGGGTGCGACGCTCAGATTCAGCTCCATCAGCTGCTGCGCGGCAACGGACGCGCCGTCCGAGATGGTGAAGTCGTACTGCGGCTCGACGGCATCGCGGGCCGCCTGGCGCGCGCCCTCGGTCACGACGTCGCTGACATACTGCGCGGCCCTGGGAGCCACGACGTTGGCGGCGGCCGGCTTGCCCAGCTCGAGCCGCGTCTGGGCCGGCAGGAAGTCGACGCCCAGGATCACCGACATGGCGGCGACCAGCAGGATCGACGCGGCGATCAGCCGGCCGGCATCGCGTCGGGTGAACTCGTTGGCGTGTTCGCCGGATCGAGCAAGCATGGCCGTGGCCCTCCGTGGTGGGAGGTCAGTGCTCCGTGTCGTGCGCGGCCAGGTCGGCGCCGGCCAGGGCCTGCGCTACGAGGCCGGATGTGACCTTGCCGTCCGCGCGGCCAAGGATGCGGGGCGACAGCCAGCCCATGACCTTGCCCAGGTCGCGGGCGGACGATGCGCCGGTCGCGGCGACACCCTCGGTGACGAGCGCGCGGAGCTCGTCGTCGGTCAGGGGCCGTGGGAGGTAGTCGGCGAGGATGCCGATCTCCGCCTCCTCCTTCGCAGCGAGGTCCTCGCGGCCGCCCTTGCGGAACGCCTCGATGCTCTCGCGGCGGGTCTTCACCTCGCGCGTGACCACGCCTAGGATCTCGTCCTCGCTGAGGGTGATCTTCTTCGCCTTCTCGATGTTGTAGATGGCGTTCAGGACCATCCGCAGCACGTCGCGGCGCAGCGAATCACCCGACCGCATGGCAGCGGTCGTGTCCTCTTGCAGTCGTTCGCGAAGGGTCACCGGATGGCTCCTCGGGCGTCACGGCGTCGTCGGTGTGCCCCGACGGGGTGCCGTGCCCGCGAGCTGCGCCGATGGTGGGATCCGGGACGGGTTCCCGGGTCGACGCTCCAGGGTGGCCTTGGGGACCGCGGCGCAGGCCTGCCGGAATGGCGGCCGGCCGCGGGACCCAGGACGCTAGCCCTGGCTCGCGCGCGCGTTCTTCTTCCGCTTCGCTTCCTTGCGCTTCCGCTTCACCGACGGCTTCTCGTAGTGCTCGCGACGACGAGCCTCGGCGAGAATCCCGCTCTGCTGGATCTTCTTGTTGAAGCGACGGAGGGCGCTCTCGAACGTCTCGTTCTCACCCACTCGGACTTCGGCCAAATCCGGTTCACCTCCTCGGGCAGGAGTCTCGTACCCGCCTCCCGCGCGCGATGCCCGACGGCGCAGGGGCGTCCCGGCGCTCGACGTGCTGGGCACGCCAAGCCTGCCGGCAGGCCGCCGGAGTGTACGCGCGCTCCCGGGAGGGGTCAAACGTCCGCGGGATGGGCGGCGCCGGGCGCAGGCGGGCGTGGAGCCGTGCTCGCTAGGCAGCGAGGCGGTCCCGAAGCTTCATCCGCGCCCGGCACATCAGAGTGCGCGTGGCGCAGTCGGAGCAACCGATCGCTGCCGCGATCTCGGAACCGCGATACCCGTTCGCCGCCAGGAGGAGCGCGGTCCGGGCCCGCTCGGGCAGGGTCCGCAGGGCTGCCGCAAGGGCCGACCGAGTCTCGAGTTCAAGGACCATCGCCTCGGGCGTGACCGGCTCATCGCGGTTCACCAGGACGGCCGAGTACTTCCTGCTGACGCTCGTCCGCCGGCCGAGCGAGACGGCAAGGTTCGCGACCACCCGGTGCAACCATGCTCGAACGTTGCGGGGCGAGCCGTTCGCCGCGATCTCGAGCATCAGCCGGAGCACGGCCTCCTGGACGATGTCCTCTGCCGTGGCAGAGTCGCGACAGGCACGGACCGCCGCCCGGTAGAGCTCGTCGTAATACTGCACGTACACCGCGCTGGCGATGTCGCAGGCAGGATCGCCGGGCTGGGTGGTGGGAGTGGTGACGGGCATCGCCATTGCCCTCGTGCGGGTGTTGACCTCGCCACCCTGGACGTCGGCCACCCCGGAACGACCGCGGCAGGACTGCGGCAATCCTGCGGTGATCAGAGGCCGAGCCGTGCAAGTCCGGCGGAGGCCGGCGGGCACCCGTCCGGCGCCCTGCTGAGGGCATCCCTGAATGCGGCCGCCGCCGACATCCGGTCTGCGCCTGTCTCGTAGGCCTCCCCGAGGGCTACCAGGAGATCAAGGCACCGGTCCCGCAGCAACGCCCGGCGCTCTTCGACGAAGACACTGTCGCCGTAGTACGGACAATCGTCGAGGTACTCGCCCCGGTAGAGCCGTCGCGCCTCCTCGAGGAGGCGGAGTCGCGCAGGCCCGTCGGCCGCCACCGCGGCAGCGTCGAGGGACGCCAGGAAGGCATCGACGTCGGACCATGCGACGACCGAATCGCCCAGGCGGTAGCGGTCGTTGGTGAACTGCACCGTGGAGCGGCCGCTGGTCCTGTGGCCCGGCTCGAGGGTGGACCGCAGGCCGCCCATCGTACGGTGGAAGGCGAGGTCCGCCCGCTCCAGGTCGGCGTCGGGCCAGATGAGCTCCAGGACCTCGTCCTTCGCGACGCCGCGCTCGCCGCGGTCGTACAGGAAGGCGAACAGCCCTTGCGCCTGCCGGCTCCCCGCCTTGTCGCCGCCCCAGTGCTCGATGCGCTTTCCTGCCCGCTCCGTGCGCAGCGGGCCGAGGGCGAGAACGCGCAACCCGGGTGGCGCCCCGGCCCGCTCCGCCAGCGCCGTGTGCAGCGCAGCGGCATGGGCGTCGACCGCGGTCCGCTCCTCGATCAGGCGCGTCAGCTCCGCGACCTGCTGGTCCTCCCTCCGGCCCGTCCGGAGGGCGCTGGCGACGTACGTCGCAGACAGCTCGAGGAGGCGGACGTCCCGGGCATCGAGGGGGGCGCCCGATGCAGTGCCCCCGACCCGGAGCTCACCGAGCCGCTCGTTGCCGTTCATCAGCGGGATGAGCGTCATGGCGCCCGATGCCGGCGGAGGACCTCCGGACTCGACCACCAACCCATCGGTAACGGCAACCGAGAGACCCGTCACGTCGAGAGCGCGGGTCACATGCTCGAGGGCAGGACTGACTCCGGCGGCGGCCGACCCGGCGGTCAGGGCCGGCTCGCCGATGGCGCGCATCAGCCGGTCGCGGGCGACACGGGCACCGCTACCCCGCATCCCGCCCCCGACGCGCGAGCCCACCGGTCCGTACAGGGCGGCCACGACCACCAGCCCCAGGACGGCGAAGTAGGGGCTGTCCAGGCGCAGGATCGTCGAGCTCACCGCCTGGACGGCGAGCAGCAGGAGGACCAACGCGGCCACGGCGGCCGCGCTCACGACCGAGGCCCGGAACGCGCGAGCCGCGACCGCCGGGCCGAAGAAGATCCCGGCCGCAAACACCGCGTAGGCGGCGCTGACGATAGCCAGCATGATGAACGAGGTCCCGATCCATGCGTCCGCGTTGGTGACCACGGGGAGGAAACGGAGGCTCGTGCCGAACCCCGCCAGCAGGATGGCCACGGTCGCGGCCCGGAGCTGGCGGCGGCGGAGCGCCACCGGGTCCGGTGCCCGCATGGCCCCCAGGAGCCAGCCCAGGCAGATCACGAGCGTGGCCAGGCGCGCAACCACCCAAGCCCATCCGAGGGCCGCTCCCGGGATGAAGCCGAGCGACGTGTGCGGCGGGTCGATGGCCACCGGCCCGTCGCCACCGCGCAAGGTGACGGCCGCAAAGGCGGTGAGCACCACGTAGACGATCCCCACCACGGCGTGTTGCCGCCTCGAGGGACGGCTGCCGCTCGAGATCTCGAGCGCGAAGTGGGCCAGCGCGGCGAGGCCAAGGGCCGCCGTGACCTCCTCGACCGCTCTTCCCCCGGCCGAGACCTCGGACGAGGTCGTGAGCCGCTGGACGACGATGCTGCTGCTCCAGGTCGCGAGCAGGAGCGCGAGCCAGGTGAAGACACGGCCGGATGGCAGCCTGGACCGGGTGGCGACGGTCAGGCCGAGCCAGAGCGCCATCAGCGCAGTCAGGGCCTGCGCCGCCACCTCCAGCACGATCGCTGTGTCCATCGCCCGTCCCTCGCGCACGTGCACGAACCTGGGTCGTCGCGCTGAGACGGTACGCCCTGGCGGGAGTTTCGAACAGGGGGAGCCGGCCGACCGGACCCGGGATCCGGAGCCTCCGGCGCCAACCCGCCGTCTCGCAGTGCACATCCTCGAGACCTGGGCATGCGGCACTTCCCTCGCGCAGTCGGGGCGGCTACGATCCGCGGACCATGGAGACCCTGCTCGATCTCCTCGAGGGCAGCGCCGCGCGGTTTGGGGACCGCTACGCCCTGGGCCTCCGCCGCGATGACGGCACGACGTTCCACTGGAGCTATCGCGAGACGCTGCGCCGTGGCCGGATCGCCGCCTGGCGGCTCCGGGCGCTTGGCCTGCAGCCGGGCGACCGCGTCCTGACCTGGTCGCCGTCCACCCCGGCGCTGCCGGCGGCTTACTACGGCGCCATGTACGCGCGCCTGATCTACGCCCCGCTCGACTCGCGGATGAGCGCCGACGCGATCACGAACATCATCGCGGCATCCGGCTCCGTCCACCTGCTCCTGGGGTCCGGCCGCGACGCGCCCGACCCCCGGGAGGTCGGCCTGGAGCGCTTCCCGACGACCCTCATCGAGGATCTCTCCGCGGACCCGGACAAGTCCTTCCCGCCCGACTGGGAGGCACAGGTCGCCGGCTGGGAGCGACCGGCCACGGACGACACCTTCCAGCTGGTGTTCACGTCGGGCACGACCGGCAATCCCAAGGGGGTGATGCTCAGCCATTCGGCCGTGCTCGCCGGCGTGACCTCCTTCCACGGGATCATCAACCCGATGGAGCACCGGATCGTCTCGCTGCTCCCCCTCTCCCACTCCCTGGAGCAGGCCGTGTCCCTGTTCTACGGGATGGACGTGGGCGCCGACATCCTGTACGTGCGGAGCCGCAACCCGCGGGTGATCTTCGACTCGCTGCGCGAGCACCGGGTCACCACGATGCTCCTGGTCCCGCAGCTGCTGGACCTGTTCTGGAGCGCGGTCGAGCGCGAGGTGGAGAAGCAGGGGCGCACGGCGACGTTCAACCGCCTGCGGACCATCGCCCGCCGCCTGCCATATGCCGCCCGGCGCGTCCTGTTCCGCAGCGTGCACGCGAAACTGGGCGGCGGGTTGCGCCTGTTCGCGACGGCAGGTGCGTTCCTGCCGCCCGCATTGCAGCAGGCGTGGGAGGACATGGGCGTCATCGTCCTCCAGGGGTATGGCGCCACCGAGACCGCGGCGGGCTGCTGCACCACGATGGACGATCACCCGCTGGGCTGCGTCGGCTGGCCGCCCAAGCCGGTCGAGATGCGCATCGCGGACGACGGCGAGATCCAGTTCAGCGGCCCCAACGTGTTCAAGGCGTACTGGAACAACCCCGAGGCGACGGCCGCGGCGTTCACGGAGGACGGCTGGTACAAGTCGGGAGACCTGGGCCAGCTCGACGACAAGGGCCGGCTCCACCTCCACGGGCGCAAGAAGGACATCATCGTGCTGCCCAACGGGTTCAACGTGTACCCGGAGGACCTCGAGAACGCCCTGCGCGTGGCGGGCATCCGGGACTCGGTGGTGATCGAGACCAGCCCTGGCCGGATCGAGGCCGTGGTGCTGGCGCCGGCGACCCACGGCATGCCGGGGGATGCCGAAGCCCCAGCACCGATCGAGGGGGCCCCGCCGGCGGACGTCCGCAGGGCGATCGACGCGGCCGTGAAGCAGGCCAACGGCGCGCTCGGGCCCAACCAGCGCATCGCCGGCTGGCGCCTGTGGCCGGACGCCGACTTTCCGCGGACGCACACGTTCAAGGTGAAGAAGGACCGGGTGCGGGCCTGGGCGGCGGTCGACACGCCGCTACCCGTGGACGAGGATGGTCCCGGGGCGTAGACGCGGGCCGGCGACCTGGTCGTCGGGCCGGCCGCCCGCCTGCGCCGCCCAGCGGTCGAACCGTCGGGTGCGGGCCCGTTTGCGCCGCGTGGCGTGCGCCCAGCGTCGCGTGGCGTGCGCCGCCCAGCGGTCGCGGCGTGCGCCGCCGAGCGGTCGAATGGCGTGCGCCCAGCGGTCGCGTGGCGTGCGCCGCCCAGCGGTCGAACCGTCGGGTGCGAGCCGGTCTGCGCCGCCTGGCGGCACGCCGGACCGCCGAATGGCCTGCCCCACCCAACGCATGCGCCTGCCGGAGGCGCAAACCGCTGCGCACCCTACGGTTGAGCCGGCCGGCGGCGCGACCAGGGCCGGAGGGCTAGCGGCGCGACCAGAGCTGGCCGGCAGCGCGACCAGATCCGGCCGGCGGCGCGTTGCGCAGAACCCGTCTAGCGGACCCGGCCCTCGTGCATCAGGGCGATGGCCTTGTCGACGCGGCGCGCCTTGGTCTCGGGGTTGTTCGTCCCCTCGACGCTGAGCGTGAACACGCGCCGGTTGCTGTAGGAGAGCCTGTCGAAGAACGCCTTCGCGACCGGATCTGCGTCGAGAGCCTCCGCCAGCTCCGGTGGAACCTCGAGCTCGCGGGGCGCCGTGTCCAGCTCGAGGGTCACCTGGACCTCGTCGCCTGCCTTGAGGCCCGACGCGGTGCGATGGTCCGAGTTGACGCCCACCCACCACTCGTCGCCCATGGGCGCGACGGTGGACCGGTAGGTGTAGCCATCCAGCGTGACCACGACGGCCGGGCGCTTGCTGCCGCCAAGGCCGATCACGACGCTCTCGGGCACCTCGATGCCGCACGCGGTCTTGCCGGTCTGCTGGATGGTGGCGCGGAAGGTCTGGCTCATGGCCGGGCAGTGTAGCTGGAGCCCGCCGTGACCCGGGGTTCGAGACCCTCGCTCACGGCAGGACCGCCGTCCCCACCGACTCCAGGGCGATCGCCAGCGCCGCGACCCGCGGGTCCGGTGAGGCCTCGGGCGACCACGGGAAGAACACCAGCGTCTGGCCAACCCGCTGCAGCACGAACCGTGCGTCACGCGGGTACTGGATCGCGCCAGGTCCCGAAGCCAGGTAGCCGGCGAATTCGCGGCCCGCGGCGTCGGCGTCGGCGTTCGACGGGAGCTCGTAGATCACGACGTAGCCGCCCCCCGGCTCCGACGGCAGGACGACCTGGAGCAGCTGCCTCGGGACACCGATGAGCGACGGGCTCTCGCCCGGCCGGTACGCGTTCTGGGGGTCCCCGACCTGGAAGGCGGCACGCTCGAGCGCCGTCACGACCTGGGTCCGCGTGCGCGCTGCCGCCTCGCCGGCCGGAGCCAGGGTGGGTGGCGCCGCGGGGCCGCTGATCCCCAGCCCCAGGGCCTGGACCGCGATGAGCAAGACGCCGACCATGAGGCTCCCGATCGCGAGCACGGCCAGCCATGCGGGCGGTCCACCGCGCCTGTGTTCGTCGGGTCCCGCGCCCGCCGTGCCTGCCGGTCCGCTCATCCGGGGGGCCAGCCCATGGCCCGGCCGCCGAGCAGGTGGACGTGGAGATGGGCCACCGACTGTCCGCCGTCCGGGCCGACGTTGGTGACGAGCCGCCATCCGCCGTCCAGACCCTCGCTCCGCGCCAGCCCGGCCGCGACGGAGAACAGGCGGCCGACGAGCGGCGTGTCGGCGTCCCCAAGGTCCGCCGCGGAGGCAACGTGGGCCTTCGGCAGCAGCAGCACATGCACCGGAGCCTGGGGGTTGACGTCGCGGATCGCGATGACCACGTCGTCCTCGTGCAGGCGGGTTGCCGGGATCTCACCGGCGACGATCCGGCAGAACAGGCAGTCAGCGGGCATGAGCCCCTCCATTCGAGTGTGCTACGGCCAGGACAGGCACGGTCGCCCGCAGCACCCGGGATGCAGGCGCGACCTCGAGGATCTCGCCGACAACCCGGTCGGCTACCTGCCCATCCACCACCGACCGGCGCACGGTCACGATCGCATTCTCCAGGTCTGCCGCGTCCCCGATCCTTGGGACAACCGTGACGAGCACGTGATCCTCCGCGTGACCGGTCCAGCGACCGTCCACGAGACGGGTCTCGAGGAGCACACGCGTCACCGTCCCCAGCCCCGCCCGGGCGAACGCTGCGCGCGCCTCCGCGCCCAGCGCCAGGAGCTTCGCCGCCCGGGCCTTCTTCAGCCGCTCCGGGACCTGGCCGTCCATGCGCGTGGCAGGGGTCCCAGGACGCGCCGAGTAGCGGAAGACGTGGAGCCCGGCCGGATTCAAGCTCCGGATGAAGGCGATCGAGCGGTCGAACGCCGCATCTTCCTCGGTGGGGAACCCGGCGATGACGTCCGCGTGGACCGCAACGCCCGGGATCGCGGCCCGCACGCGCTCGACGAGGCGCGCATAGTCGTCGGTCAGGTAGCGGCGGCCCATGCGCCTCAGGACGCCGTCGTCGCCGCTCTGGAGCGGCAGGTGCAGGTGCGGCAGCGTGCGTGGAGCCGCCTCGGTCCAGACCGCGAGCAGGTCCTCGTCCACGTGCTGCGGCTCGATGGAGCTGAGGCGGATCCGCTCGACGGGCGTCTCGTCCAGGATTCGCCGGACCAGCCCGGGCAGGGTGAGGGCGCTGCGGACGTGCGAGCCCCGGGCCCCACGCTCCGACCAGCCGCCATCGTAGGTGCCGATGTTGATCCCCGTGAGGACGATCTCGCGGTGCCCGGCCGCCAGCGCCCGGTGCACATCCGCGAGGACCACGTCCGGGGCCAGGGATCGCTCGGAGCCGCGGGCCCGCGGGATGATGCAGTACGTGCAGTGGAACGAGCAGCCGTCCTGGACCTTCACGAACGCCCGGGTGCGTTCGACCGACGCGCGATCGTCGGCCACGCCATCGAGCCCCGCCGCCGTCACGGCCTCGACACCGGACAGGGTGGGCAGGGCGGCGTCCAGCGGCGCGTGCGGTCCGTTGTCCGGATGACCGCCGATGCGCAGGAGCCCCTCGAGCTCGGCCAGGAACGCTGCCTTGTCCTCGTTGGCCACCAGCCTCGCTCCCGGATCGACCATGGCGAAGGTCCCCGGGTCCACCTGCACCGAACACCCGGTGACGACTACCTGCGCATCCGGGTTGGCCCGGCGGGCGCGGCGGACGGCAGCGCGGGACTTCTCGTCGGCGGTGGCGGTGACGGTGCAGGTGTTGACGAGGTAGAGGTCCGCGGCCCGGGCCGCGTCCACCAGGGGGATGCCGGCCTCGCGCAGAAGGCGCGCGGCGGCCTCCATCTCGGACTGGTTGACCTTGCAGCCCAGGTTGACGATGGCGGCCGAGCGCGGCCGGTCCAGGCTCGCCTCGCCGGCGGCCGTGGTGCCCGGGGTCATCGCGGCGGCCGCAGTCACCACAGCGCCGGCTTGGTCGACATCAGGAAGGCGATCAGGCCGACCGCCGTGGTCACGCCATACGCGATGTACCGCTGCCGGCGCGCACGGTCGCGCCATGCGTCGCGGTCCCTGTCCGTCTCGATCCCCTCCCGCCGGACCAGCCCGCGCAGCGAGGGACGCTGGATGGCGAACACCACGACGGCCGTGACCGCGTAGGTGGCCAGGCTCACCAGGAGCCACGGCTGCTCCAGCATTCGCGGACCGAGGACGACGAGCATCGCGACGCCGGTCAGGGCCAGCCCGATCCCGATGGCGACCGTGCCGTGCGCCTGGATCCACAGCAGCGTGCGCACGAGCCGGCCGGGCTCGGGCACGTCGTAGCCGATCGCGACCTGCCGGTTCCGGAGGGTGAAGGGCAGGAGCAGGCTCGGCACGAACAGCGCGATCGCGAGCGTGATGTGGGTCGCCAGGATGATCGGGAAGAACGAGGACAGGTCGGGCATCAGGTCCGGAGTTCGCTGTCGCGGGGCCTGGGGATCGGGTCCACGCGGGTGCGCGGATCGTAGCGCAAGGACGCGGTCGGCTCCGTCGACGGGGTCCCACTCGTGGCCAGGGGCCCGGTTCAGGCCGGCCGGAGGACCTCCAGGGCAACCCAGTCGCCCTCGGAGCGGCGACCGGCGATCTCGAGGCCTCGGGCGCGGAACGCCTCCGCGACGGCATCCTCGCGATTCTCGAAGATCCCGGATGCGACCAGGGTGCCACCCGGTCGCAGGTCCTCGACCAGGCCGTCCGCGAGGGTGATCAGCAGGGACGCGATGAGGTTGGCGAGGACGACGTCGAACGGGCCCTCCCCGCTGGGCGCACTGCCCTCACAGGACCGGATCACGCGCGCCAGGCGGTTGCGCCTGGCATTGGCTGCCGACGCCTGGACCGCGATCGGGTCCACGTCCACGGCCAGGACCTCGCGGGCGCCGAGCCGGGCCGCGGCGATCGACAGGATCCCGGACCCCGAGCCGACGTCCAGCACGCGCGCCGGCCCGCCATCGGCCGCCCCTCCATCCAGGAGGCCGCGGTCCGCCAGCGACTCCAGCGCAGCGAGGCACAGCCGGGTCGTCGGGTGGAGCCCGGTCCCGAAGGCCATCCCCGGGTCCAGCGCGAGGACGACGTCGTCGGGGCGGCGGCGATGCTGGCGCCAGGTGGGCCGGATCACGATCCTCCGGCCGATGCGCAGGACTGGGAAGTGCGCCTTCCAGGCGTTTGCCCAGTCGGTCTCGACCACCACCCGTGCGGACAGGTCGCCGATGGGCCGCAGTCCGAAGGCCTGGAGATGCCCGAGCTCGCGGTCGGCCCGGGCGACGGCCTCGGCCACGGCAGCGGGATCGAGGATCGGGAGGTGGGCACGGACCATGGCCGGCCGGGACAGGTCCACCCGAGCGGCCAGTCCCTCCTCCACCAGCTCGAACGCCGGTTCCACGCTGGTCCCGCCGGGTGCCGCGCGCGACAGGATCTCGCTGACGGCCTCGACGGCCTCGTGGTCGGCGGTGACGGACAGCTCCAGCCACGCACCCGGGACGACGGCCGCGGCCGAGAGGTCGATGTCCGCGAGGGGCCCTGTGCCACGCGCCGCCGGGGTGCCCGGAGGACCGTCGGTCACCCGAGCCCCAGCTTCTCGCGCAACCCGGACGGGGCGACGACGTGCTCCCCGGCCTCCTTCGCATACGACTCGAGAATCTCGCGCTGGCGCTTGGTCAGCTTGGTCGGCACCACGACGTTGGCGATCACGTGAAGGTCACCGCGGGCCGAGTGGCGGCGGAGGTTCGGCACGCCACGGCCTCGCAGGCGGATCTCCGTGCCCGGCTGCGTCCCGGGCTTGATGTCCACCTCGGCATCCTCGCCCTCGACCGTGGGCACCATGATCTTCGTCCCCAGGGCGGCCTGCGCGATGGAGAGATCGGCCTCGTAGTACAGCTCGGTGCCCTCGCGCGTGAGCGTGGGGTGGGCGGCGACGTGGACGGCGACGTAGAGACTCCCCGGCGGGCCACCCCTGGGCCCCACCTCGCCCTCGTTGGTGAGGCGGATCTGGTGGCCCTCGTCGATGCCGGCAGGGATCGTCACCCGGAGGCTGCGGCGGCGCTCGGTCCGGCCCTCCCCCTGGCAGGTGATGCACCCGTTCTCGACGATCTTGCCCTCACCCCGGCAGCGCGGGCAGGCCGCGACGTTGACCATCTGGCCGAGCATCGTCTGGCGCACGGACCGCACCTCGCCGCGGCCGTTGCACTGCGGGCACTGGACCGGCGCGGAACCCTCCTTCGCGCCAGACCCGCCGCAGGTATCGCAGCGGCCGAGGACCGGGAACTCGATCTCCTTCTCCACCCCGAGGACAGCCTCGTCGAAGGCGATCCGGAGGTCGTAGCGCAGGTCCGAGCCCTGGGCGGGTCGCGCACGGCGGCCCGAGCCGGCCATCGACCCCCCGAAGAAGGCGTCGAAGATGTCCGAGAAGCCGCCGAAGCCTGCCGCCCCGCCGGCGAACCCGCCGTCGCCGGCGCCTGCCCCGCTGACACCGGCCCGGCCGAACATGTCGTAGGCCTGCCGGCGCTGCGGATCGGACAGGACCTGGTAGGCCTCGTTGATCTCCTTGAACCGCTCGTGCGCCGCGTCATCGGCGTTGACATCGGGGTGCCACTGCTGGGCGAGCTTGCGGAAGGCGCGCTTGATGTCGGCGTCACCGGCCGTGCGGTCGACGCCCAGCACCTCGTAGAAATCGCGTTCGGCAGTCATGGGCGGTGATGAGTCTATCGGCAATGGGCGTGTCGGCCCTCAATGGAGGCTTGATCCTGTCGCCCTCGCTGGTGTGGGTAACGCGAAGGAGTCCGCCATACACGACCCCGGGCTGGATTCCGGCCACGCCGGCCATGGCGTGGACGTGCGGAACCCGGCCAGGTACCGATGCGGTGCCTCATGCGTTGCGTGCCGGCCACCGGGCGGGGGCCTCGGGCTCCCGGTGAGCGCGGCACCGCCACGCAGCACGCCCACGCACCCACGACCCACTTCCCGTCCGTGCCGGGTACCGATGACTCGCGTCCTTGGCCAGGACCAGTCAGCCGATCACGCACCACGTCGGTCGTTGGCCAGCAGCCCACCCCTTGGCGGCACGCCGCACGCACCTCATCGGTCGCTGGCCGCCTGGCCGCCGGGAGGCAGCGATGTCACGCACCTGAACGGTTCAGGGCCTGGTCGCGTCGGCCCCAGCGACTGCCCGGCGTGCCTGCGAGCCAGACGCGAGGGCGACATAGCCCGCGATCGTCCCGACCACCTGCTCCACGATGCGGCGCTGCTCCGGTTTCCAGCCCCCATGTCGTTGGGCGAGGCGGTATCGGGTGGTGCGAACGGGTCGGACACGGGTCAGGCGCCGAGGAGCTCCACGGCCCGGGCGAACACTGCCTCCATCATCGGCGCGGTTAGGCGGCCCGTGAACGTGTTCTGCTGGCTGGGATGGTAGGTGCCAACCAGGTCGTAGGGGCCCACACGCGCCTCAGCCCCGTGCCCGAAGGCGGGCTTTGGCGACGGCACCGCGTGACCCAGCAAGCGCAGGGAGCGGAGGGTGGCGTCCCACCCGATGCTGCCCAGCGGGACGATCACGCACAGGTCCGGGAGCAGGGCCAGCTCCCGGGCGAGGTAGGGACGGCAGGTGGCCTGCTCCTCCGTCGTGGGCCTGTTGGCCGGGGGCACGCACCGGACGGCCGCGACAACCCGCACGCCGTGGAGCGTGAGCCCATCGCCGGCCCGGCGACCCGTTGGCCGGTCCGCGAGACCCACGGCGTGAAGGGCCCGCCACAGGAAGTCGCCGGAGGCATCGCCGGTGAACACACGACCCGTCCGGTTGGCCCCGTGCGCGCCTGGCGCCAGGCCAACCAGCAGGATCCGTGCACCCGGATCGCCGAAGCCCGGCACCGCGCGGCCCCAGTACGTCTCGTCCCGGTAGCGGGCCACCCTGACCCGGGCGACCTCCTCCCTCCAGGCGACCAGCCGCGGGCAGGCGGCGCAACCGGTGATGGCTGCATCGAGGGCATGCAGGTCAGCGGCCGCGCCGGCGGCGGCGGTGGGGTCGGTGAGGATCGGGTCGGTCGCGTCCGGGGCGGGCATCACCGGGATGCTACCCGGAGCGGCCGGGCAGGCCCGGTGGTCAGGCCACGGTCAGCTGGTCCCGGCCCGCGTCCTTTGCGTCGTACAACGCACGGTCGGCCAGTGCGATCAGCGCCTCCGGCGAGTCCGCGCTGTCACGATAGGTGGCCGCACCGATGCTCACCGTGACCGCGATCCGGCTCTGTCCATCGTCCACCACGGTCTCGGCGACGGCGCGACGGATGCGTTCGCCCACCTGGACCACGTCGTCGCGGCCGGCGCCCGGCAGCAGCACCAGGAACTCCTCGCCACCATACCGGACGAGCACGTCGCCTTCGCGGATCACACGCCTGCAGGCACCCGCAACGGATCGCAGCACGCGGTCGCCGACCAGGTGGCCATAGGTGTCGTTGACCGTCTTGAAGTGGTCGAGGTCGACCATGAGGATGCCCAGCGGACCTTCGGCCCGGACGGCCCGTGCGTACTCCTCGCGGAGCCGGCCCATGCCGAACCGGCGGTTGTAGGCGTCGGTGAGGGGGTCGATCGCGGCGAGCCGCTCGAGCCGGTCGTGCGCCAGAGCGTTGTTGAAGGCGAGTCCGAGGTCGGTCCGGAACTGGTCCAGCAGCTCGACGCCGTCCCGCTCGAACGCGGTGGCACTGGCGAGGACGATGACGCCCAGGGGGACGCTCTTGAACATCACCGGCGCGACGAGGATCTCGCGCGCGGCTACGCCCACGAGGAGCGAGTCCACCACCAGCTCCGGCGCCTCGATCGTGATGCGCTCGATCTCGCCGCGGCGGAGGGCCCGCCGGACGTGATCGTTCCCGGCGAGGTCGTCCGATTCCCGCACCCCGTGGCTGGCCAGCGGGACCACGTCGTCCTCCCGGACGACCAGGATCGCACCCGCATCGGCGGCCGAGTGGCGGAGGAGGTCCTCGAGGGCGGCTGAGCCCAGGCCCTCGAGTTCGAACTCACGCGACAGAACGCCGCTGAAGTCGCGTCGTGCACTCTCGACGGCGTGGCTCCGTCCGATTGTCTTGATCAGGCTGTTGAAGGCCCGGGCGGTGGCGCCGGCCTCGTCGTCCGAGTCCACCAGGATCGCGCACTGCTGCGGATCGCAGCCGCTCCAGTCCTGGGTGTAGACCGCCGACGCCAGCTGGGACTCCACGGTTGACATCGCCGAGGCGAGGGCCCGGAACCGCCGGCCCACCACGAGCCTGGCGAGGGCGAAGTTCACCGCCCCCACCGCCAGCCCGGCCGACAGCGTGGCTGCGTAGAACATCGGCGTCATCACCGACTCGGCCGGCAGGCCCAGGGCAAGACAGAAGGGCGGAAAGACCAGGCCGATCACCAGGCCGAACCCGGTCATCCAGATCGCCAGGTCGGTGAACACGCGACTGGTAATGCGCGGCACGACGGAGACTCCCAAGGCGGTGGCGGACGCTGTTCGCAACCGTGCTGCGTGAGCGCCGCCGACGCCATGGGGCGGAGGTCCGGTAGGGTCCGGTACGGTTGGCGGCCGTGACCTGCCCTGCCTGATCGGGACCCGGGCCCCGATCAGACAGCGGACGGTGGGGTCACCTCGGCCTCGTGGGCGATGAGGGCGAACCGGCGCCACAGGACGGCGACCAGCAGCGCAGACCCGACGAAGCCGAACCAGAACGGGGCGGTGATCCCGAACTGGCGCGCGAGCAGTCCGCCGATCGGCGTCCCGACCACGATCCCGGCAAACACGGCGACGGTGTACACGCCGGTCACCCGTCCCAGCATCGCGTCCGGGACGGCGCGCTGCCGGACCACTGTTGACGTGGTACCCCACACGAATGCGTGAATGCCGAACACGACGAAGGTCGCCAGGGCAACGACCGCTGAGGTGGTCAGGGCCAGCACGAGGTGGGTCCCGGTCTCGACCAGCAGCCCCACCCGCATGATGTCGCCCAGCGCGAACCGGCGTTCCAGGCGTCCGTACGACGCGGTCCCGATGATCCCGCCCGCCGCCATGGCCGTCGTGAGCAGGCCGAAGCCCACGTCGCTCATCCCCAGGCGCTCCTGTGCGTACAGGACGAGCACGGACCAGGCTGCCCCGAAGGTGACGTTGAACGCGAAGATCGTGAGGGCCAGGGTCCGCATGGGTGGATGCGCCATCAGCCAGCGCAGACCCTCGGCCATGTCCCTGCGCAGGCTGGACGGGGTGCGTTCGGGCTCGGTCTCGTCGCGAGGCCGGAGGACGATCCGCGACACGAGCACGGCACCGAGCGCGAAGCACACCGAGTCCACCGCGAACGGCAGGGCCATCCCGACGACGAACAGGAACGCCCCGACCGGGGGCATGAGCAGCTGGTTGGTGAGCAGGAACGCGCCCTGGAGCCGCGCGTTCGCGATGCCCAGGTCCTCACGACGGACGAGGCGGGGCAGCAGGCTGCTGCTGCCCACGTCCGCGAAGGTCTCGGCGGTCCCCAGGACGAACAGCGACACCAGGACCACCGCGATGCTCACGGTGCCGCTGGCGATGGTGGCGGCGAGGACCGCCAGCACGGCCGCCCGCACAAGGTTCACGCCGGCCACGATCCGGCGGCGGTCGTGGCGGTCGGCGACGGCCCCGGCCGGCACGCCGAACAGCAGCTGGGGCAGGATCTGGGCAAGGAACGCCATCGAGACGAGGAGCGGGTCCCGCGTCTGCGAGGCCACCAGCAGCGGACCGGCGGCGAGCGCGACACCGTCGCCGACGTTCGTGATGACGGAGGAGGCGAGGAGCCAGCGGAAGCTGCGGCCGAGCCGGGCGGGGGCGATGGTCTCGACGACGGGCGTGATCGGGGAGGGCACGCGGCGCAGGATACCGACCCGCTAGCGCGTGGGCACGGTCCCCTCGTGAAGCGTGACGATCCCGCCCGTCAGGCCCTGCCAGGTCACGGCCACCAGGCCGGCCTCGCCCATGATCTCCGCGATCCGCTCCGGCGCCGGGTAGGCCTGCACGCTGCGGACGAGGTAGCCGTACGCCGCCCCCTGCCCGGCAGCCCTGCCGATGATCGGGACGATGCGGTCGAACCACCAGCGCATGAACCGGGCCAGCCGTGACCGCGGCCGCGCGATCTCGAGGCACAGCACCCGGCCACCGGGGCGCACGGATCGCGCCATCTCGGCAAAGCCCTGCCGGTAGTCGGGCAGATTGCGCATCCCGAAGGCGATGGTCGCGGCATCGAAGCCGCCGTCCTCCGTCGGCAGGGCGAGCGCATCCCCGACCACGTACTCGAGCCCCGCCCGGCCCGCATAGCGCCGGCGCGCGACCGCGGTCATCCCGGGCGAGAGGTCCACGCCGAGCACCCGCCCGAACGGCTGCACGCGCCGGTGGAGGTCCGCCGCAACCTTCCCGGTCCCGGACGCGACATCGAGCGCCGCGCCACCGGGCTGCAGGCCGGCATGTGCCACCAGGCGCCTCCGCCAGCGCGGCTCCTGGAAGGCCGATATCAGGAGGTTCATGAGGTCGTACCGGCGGGCGATCCGGTCGAACATGACCTGGACCTCCGGGGGCGCGGCCGCGTTGCCGGCGCCGGTCGAGGCGCCGGACGGCGTGTGGTCGGGCGGGGCGGTCATGCGGGGAGCTCCAGGCAGGATCGGACGGCGGCGGCCACGACGGCCGGTCCGACGATGGGCGCGGTGTGGGTGAGCCCGTCGAGGGTAGCCCGGCTGCGCGCCCGGGATGCGCGCGGCGAGGGCGTCGGCGACGGGCGCGTAGAACGGCTCGCTGGCGCCACCCGTGAGGATCGCCACGGGCGCGTCGATGCGGGCGAGGCCGTCGGGATCGAGGCCCGTCAGGCCGGCGTCCGCCAGGGCGCCGTCGCCCTCCCGCTCGAGGAAGGCTCGGGAGCGCGGGGTGAGTCGGTCCCACGCCTCGTCACCTGCGACGGCGCGCAGGAACGTCTCGGCCGCTGCGGACGCACCGGCGTCGCTGTGGGCTCGGGTCACGGCCTCCGCAAGCTCGCGGAACCAGGCCACGGTCGCCGGGTCCGCGAGCGCACCGTACGGCGGCTCGTACGCGACCACGGACCCGACCCTGGCCGGGTGCCGCGCGGCCAGCTCCAGGGCGAGCACGCCGCCGAAGCTGACCCCCACGAGCAAGGCCCGGTCGAGGCCACGCGCGTCGAGGTAGGCGATGCAGTCAGCGACGTGGACGGCGATGTCGAGCGGTCGAGGCCGGGCGAGGCGGCTCGAGCCGCTGCCGCGCCGGTCGAGAGCATGGACCGTCACGTCCCCGGGGCCGGCGACGGCGGCCGCCAGGCGGTCCAGCTGCCCGGCCGTCGAGAGCGTGCCGTGGAGGAGGAGGACATGCGTCGTGCCCCCACCTGTGACACGCCAGCCGATGGCGTCGCCGCCGGGCCTGGCCAGCACGCCGGCAGGCTCGCCGGCCAGCAGGGCACGGACGGCCTCGCGGCGCAGCTTGCCGCCCGGCGTCCGCGGCAGGGCATCGAGGCGGATGGTTGCGACCGGAACCTTGAACCCTGCGAGGGACGCGCGGGCGTGCGCGGTGAGGGCGGCGTCGCCCGGATCCGGGACGCCCGCGCGGAGGACGATGGCGGCGACCGGGACCTGGCCCCACGTGACGTCCGGGCGCCCCACAACAGCGCACTCGGCGACCGCCGGGTGCGCCTCCATCACGGACTCGACCTCGGCTGGGCTGACGTTCTCGCCGCCGCGCACGATTCGGTCCGTGCGCCGGTCCACGACATACAGGCCGCCCTCGGGGTCGAGACGTCCAAGGTCGCCGGTCCGAATCGGGGCGTCGGGAGCAGCCGGTGGTGCGGGGTCGCCCAGGTAGCCGGAGAACCTCGCGGCCGTCTCGACGATGATCTCGCCCACCCCGTCGGGGTCCTCCCCGGCGAGGGCGAGGTGCACGCCGGGGAGCGGGGACCCCGACGAGCCCGGCCGATCCCATGCGTCCTCCGTGGCGAGTGCCGTGGCACCGGACGCGGTCTCGGACATGCCGTAGGTGGGCACCACCCGCCAGCCTGCGCGGAGCGCCCGGGTCACCAGCTGGGGCGGAATCGGGCCACCCCCGACGAGTGCGGCGCGGAGCGTGAGCGGCGGCGGCGCGGCGTCAGCGATGTCCAGCAAGCGGGCGAGCTGGGCAGGCACGAGGGACACGTGGCTGACGGGCGGTGCGTCATGGAGGGCGGCGAGCAGGGCACCTGGGTCGTCCGGCGGCAGGATCCGGACGGGCGCCCGCTGCCGGATCGCCCGCCACACAACGCCAAGGCCGGCGACGTGCGCCAGGCCCAGTGGCAGCGCCCAGCCGGTCACCCGGGGCAGCGCGGCGAGCCAGGCGTCAGCGCTCGCCGCCATCGCCCTCGCCGAGAGCACGACGCCCCGGGGCAGGCCAGTGGTGCCCGAGGTCAGGACGACCACGGCCGGTTCCTCGGGATCGCGGTCCGCTGCGATCACCGGCAAGGTCGTGTCCGCGGCGGCGATGCCGGCCACGCTGAGCACGAGCGCCGGCGCCAGGATCTCAAGCGCGGTCGCCGTCTCGCGCGCGGTCAGGCCGGACGGGACCGGTGTCGCGACCGCCCCCGCCCTCAGGATTCCGAGCAGGGCGGCCACGTCCCTGCCGCTCGACGGCGCGATGAGCGCGACCCGCTCCCCCGCCCCTACCCCGGCGCCGGCGAGCGATGCGGCCACCGACGAGGCGAGCCCGTCGAGCTCGGCCCAGGTGATCGACCCGTTGGCGTCGATGATCGCAGGCTCGTCGCCGTGGTCACGGGCGTGTTCGGCCAGCAGCCGCTCCACCAACCAGCTCACCGGCGGACCGCCCGGTATCGGGCGACCGCGTCGTCGTCCACCGTCACGCCCAGGCGGCCGCTTCCCGGTCCCCCGGGGGCCCGCATGCGGCCGCCGTCGACCAGGAACGGTCGCACGACCAGGTCGTCGACCAGGACGTCTGCCGTCGCGAGGCCGTGGTCCCGGTCCGCCGCGGGCCAGCCGTCCACGTCCGGGAGCGCTGCCGCGCAGGCAAGCGCCGCCGCGAGCCCGACGCCGGTCTCGAACAGCGTGCTGATCACGACGGGTACCCGGTAGTCGGCCGCGAGCCGCGCGATCTCCGCCACCGCCGCGGGGCCGCCGACCCGCCCGGGCTTCACCACCAGGACGCCCGCGGCCCCGGCCTCGAGCACCGCCCGCGCGGCCTGCACCGAAGCCACGGACTCGTCGGCGGCGAGCGGCGTCCCGACGCGGGTCCGGAGCATGGCCGCATCGCGGAGGGCAGCCGGCGCCAGCGGCTGCTCGACGTACTGCAGGCCGACCCCCGCGAGCGCACGGATCCGCTCGACGCCTGTCCGGAGATCCCAGGTGCCGTTCACGTCCAGCCGCAGCCCGATCCCCTCCGGGATCGCCCCCCGGACGGCCCCCAGGCGCGCGAGCAGCGAGGCCGTTCCGTCCTTCCGGGCCGCCTTGAGCTTGATGGTCCGGTACCCGGCGGCGACGGCGCGTTCCGCCGCCTCGACGGCGGCCTCGGGGTCCCGGGCCGAGATGGTCGCGTTCACGCCCACCGATGGCCGCGCGGCCGGGCGCGACCTCGGGCTCCGTGCCCGCATGTCCTGCCGCGCCCCGTCCAGCGCAGCACGGAACGCCCGACCCGCCGCCCCCGACCGGTCCAGCAGGGCCGTCGACGGCGGCAGTCCGGTGGTCACCAGATCCGCCAGCAGCGCCTCGAGCACCTGGGCTTGGGCGACATCCTCCAGCACGGCCTCGCCCCACCCGATCCGCCCGCGGGGATCCTCGAGGCGGAGGAGCCAGGATTCCCGGGCGGTCCATCGGCCGGCCGCGGTGGCGAACGGGATGCGGAAGGGCACGCTCACGCGGTGGAGACGCACCGAGACGGTCACGCGCCGGACCCGAGCTGGAGCCCGGCGAAGGCAAGGCCGAGCGCGAACAGCAGGGCGAACGCCAGCGACAGCCTGGCAGTCCCCTTCAGGACCTGGTTCAGCTCACGTGGCTCCTCGAACCCGCGTACCCGTGCCAGCAGCGGGCTCGCCATCGGCAGGGTCAGCATCGGCAGCAGCACGAACGGCAGCAGCGGAGCGTCAGCCCCCGAGGGTGACCAGCCGGCGATCCAGGCCAGGACCAGCAGCGGCGGCACGACGTATGCCGCGCCGAGCAGGGCCCCGAACTCTGCCTGAGTCCCGCGCTTGCCCAACACCACGGCGAGCGTCCGCTTGCCTGCCGCGGTGTCGGTGGGGATGTCGCGCAGGTTGTTCACGACCAGGATCGCCGTGATCAGGGCCCCCGGCGGGACCGCGGCCACCACGAACAGGGCGTCGAACTCCAGCGCCTGGAGGTACGCGGTCCCGGCCACGGCCACGAGCCCGAAGAAGACGAACACGAAGACCTCGCCCAGCGCCCGGTACCCGTACGGGAACGGCCCACCGGTGTAGGCGAGTGCGGCCAGGATGGCCAGCGCCCCCAGCAGCAGGAGGACGATGCCGCCAACGGCAACCAGCCACAGCCCCACGACGGCCGCGAGGCCGATCGTGATGGCGATCGCCGCCTCCAGCTGGCGCTCGGTCACGAGGCCGGAGGCGGCCACCCGCACCGGTCCCTGGCGATCAGGCGTGTCGGCGCCACGCCGGTGATCGGAGAGATCGTTCGCGAAGTTGGCCACCACCTGGAGCAGCAGCGCGACCAGCACGCAGCCCAGGGCGGTATCGATCCTGAACGGCGCCCCGACGGCCAGCCCGGCACCCAGGCCGACCACGACACCGGCGACGGCCGCGGGCAGTGTGTGGGGACGAGCCGCCTGGATCCAGATCGAGAGCGTCGAAGGGCGCTCCGCGGCGGTCATCACGGGCGCCGCGGGTAGGAGCGGTAGTCGGCGGGGCGCTTCTCGAGGAACGCCTTCGAACCCTCGTGGGCCTCGTCGGTCGTGTAGTAGAGCCCGGTCGCGTTGCCGGCGAACTCCTGGAGCCCGGCCAGCCCGTCGGTGGCGACGAGAAATGCGGACTTGAGGAACCGGATCGCCGTGGGGCTCATGTCCAGGATCTCCTCGGCCCAGGCGACGCCCTCGGCCTCGAGGTCCGCGAGCGGGACCACCTTGTTCACGAGATTCATCGCCAGGGCTTCGGCGGCCGTGTACTGGCGGCACAGGAACCAGATCTCCTTGGCCTTCTTGTCGCCGACGAGACGCGCCAGCAGCCCCACGCCGAACCCCGCGTCGAAGCTGCCGACCTTCGGACCCACCTGGCCGAAGATCGCGTTGTCGCTGGCGATCGACATGTCGCACACGATGTGGAGGACGTGGCCGCCGCCGATCGCGAAGCCATTGACGAGGGCGATGACCGGAATCGGCAGGGAGCGGATCTGGCGCTGGAGGTCCAGCACGTTGAGGCGGGCGATCCCGTCCGTGTCGAGGTAGCCGCCCTCGTGACTCTTGTACTTCTGGTCGCCGCCCGAGCAGAAGGCCTTGTCCCCCTCGCCCGTGAGCAGGACGCAGCCAACCGAGGCGTCGTCGCGGATCCGGGCGAACGCATCGATCAGCTCGCGCACGGTGTGTGGTCGGAAGGCATTCCTGACCTCTGGGCGGTTGATCGTGACCTTGGCGATCCCGGTGCCCGAGTGCTCGTACCGGATGTCCTTGTAGTCGACGGCGGGCGTCCACGTCACGGGGGTTGTCATGCGGCGGGAACCTCCTGCAGGAAGTCGACGACGAGGCGGCGGAAGATGCCGGGCTGTTCGAGGTGTGGGGTGTGGCCGACGCCGTCGAGGAGCGCCAGGCGGGCTCCCGGGATGCCGCGGGCGACCTCCTCCGCGCGTGGGCGGCCGCGCACGTCGATGGCGCCGGCGAGCACGAGCGTCGGGGCCGCGATGACGGCGAGGTGGTCGTGGAGCGGCTCCATCGCGCCCTGGCCGGCGCCCCGCAGGCTGGCCGCCAGTCCGTCGGCCCGGTTGGCGAGCCGGATCGCACGCTGGCGCTTCAAACGGGCAGGCGGGAGGGCGGCCTGGCTCGCGAACACGGGCTGCCGCTCCCAGGCGTCCACGAAGGCCTCGACGCCGTCGCGTTCGAGGCTCGTCGCCAGTCTTTCGTCGTCGGCGCGACGGGCCGCGCGCTCGGCATCGTCCGCAAACCCGGCACTCGGGCTCTCGAGGACGAGCCGGGCCACGGCGCCGGGGTGGGCAACGGCCATCCGGAGCGCGATCCGCGCTCCGAGCGAGTAGCCCAGGACGTTCGCCGGGGCCGCCGACGTCCGCCGCAGGATCTGGGCCAGCTCGTCCGCCGTCCGCTCCACCGTCATCTGATCTGGGGCGCCGGTCCCGCTCCGGCCGTGGCCGGGCAGGTCCACGGTCAGCACGCGGAAGCTCCTGGCGAGGCTGCGCGCATGGGCGCCCCACGACGTCCCGCGGCCGGTGAACCCGTGAAGCAGCAGCAGCGGCCGGCCGGTGCCGTGGACGCGCACCTCCCAGCGCAGGCCGTCGATCACCATGCCGCTCACGGAACCAATTCCGAGAGGGCCACCGCCACCGCCGCCGCCACGTCCCGGTGCAGCTCGACATTCCGGGCCCGCCCCGTCCGCAGCTCCAGGACCCGGACGCCGGGCCGTCCGACCGAGTCCCGGATCGCGGCATCCAGGTCCGCCTCCCCCACGACGCGGTGCTCGCCGCCCAGCGCGTGGACGATCGGGCCGACATCGATCCCGTGTGGCGTCCCGAACAGCTCCTCGTAGTGCTCCGGGAGGCCGGTCCCGGGCACGGCGGCCGAGGGTTGTGCCTGAGGCAGGAACGAAAAGATGCCGCCGCCATCGTTGTTGACCAGGACGATCGTGGCCGAGAGGCCGTGGAGGCGAGCGGCGACGAGCGCGTTGAGGTCGTGCAGGAACGCGACGTCGCCGACGACCGCGGCGACCGGTCCGGCGGCCACGGCCGCGGATCCGAGGAGGGTCGAGACCACGCCGTCGATGCCGTTCGCACCCCGGTTCGCGCGGACGGTGATCGTCCGGTCCGTGGACGGGAGCCAGGCATCCATGTCGCGGACCGGCATCGAGCTCGAGGCCCACAGGACACCCCCGTCCGGGAGGGCATCGGCGAGGATCGGCCACGGCGAGCCCTCGAAGGGCTCGACCAGCGACTCGAGCCACACGCTCATGGCGGTGTCCGCGGCGCGGTCGGCCTCCACCCAGCCGGCGGCCCAGGCCTCGGACGGCCGCGCCAGCCGCAGCTCGCTGTGGGCGGCCAGGGATCGTGCGGTCGCGGCGGCATCGGCGCGGACATACGTCGCAGGCACCAGCGCAGCCTCGCGCCAGCCCCCGTCCCCGTCGAGGATCACCAGCTCCGGGCGGACGCGGGCGAGCAGCTCCAGCATCGGCTTCGAGGTGGGCATGGCACCGGTCCGCACGACCAGGTCGGGCAGGTGGGCATCCAGCCACGGCCCCGGCCGCACCAGCTGGTCGCCCCGGGCAACGACGTGCGATCGGTCGTGTGGTCCGGTCCGCAGGCCCGAGAGTGGATCCGCGAGGATCGGGAAGCCGGTGATCAGGGCCATCTCGGCGAGGGCCGCCGGGAGGCCCGGGTCGTCGTCCGGGCCCGCCATGATCAGGCCGTGTCGCGCCTTCGCGATCCGCGCCGCGAGCGCGTCGAGCTCGGGTTCGGCCAAGGTTCGGCGGCCGCGCACCACGGCGGCAAAGGCGCCGGGCGCGCCGTCGCCAGCGGCTGCTGGGTTGCCAGCGCCCGCGGGTGCGTCGCCGCCGCCGAGCGGCCCACCGGGCAGGAGCGGCCCATCGGGCAGGAGCGGCCCATCGGGCAGGAGCGGCCCATCGGGCAGGAGCGGCCCATCGGGCAGGAGCGGCTCTCGGAACGGAACGTTGACCTGGACGGGGCCGGCCGGGCCCTCCGCCGCGGTCGCCACCGCCCTGCCCGCCACCCAGCGCCAGTGCGCCAGCGTGGCGGGTGCACCGTCGAGCAAGGGCAGCTCGGCGAACCACTTGGCCGCGCGGCCGTAGAGGTGGGTCTGGTCGACCGTCTGCGACGCCCCGCGATCACGGAGCTCCGCCGGACGGTCCGAGGTGAGCACCACAAGGGGCACCCGGGACAGGGACGCCTCCACGACCGCCGGCCCGAACTCGACGACGGCGGTCCCCGAGGTCGCCAGGAGCACGACTGGCCGTCGCGTGGTCCGCGCCATCCCCAGCGCGAAGAACCCGGCGGCTCGCTCGTCCAGCAGGACCCGCACCCGGATCGTCCTCGATGCCCGCAATGCCAGCGCCAGCGGCGTCGAGCGCGACCCGGGGCAGACGACGGCCTCGCGCACGCCCGCGGCCGCCAGCTCGGTCACGAAGGCGCGCAGGCCAACGGCGTCGGTCATCGCTCGTCGCCAGGGATGCCCAGGGCGCTGATCACGGCACGCAGCTTGATCCGCGACTCCTCCCACTCCTGGTCGGGATCGGAATCGGCGACGATCCCGCAGCCGGCGAACAGCGTCGCCCGGGTGCGGTCCACGATGCCGCAGCGCAGCGCGACCCACAGCTCGCCGTCGCCGTCGGCCCCCAGCCAGCCCACCGGGCCCGCGTACCAGCCGCGGTCGAACCCCTCGTGCTCGTCAACCAGGGCCAGCGCCAGGTCGCGTGGCTCGCCCCCCACTGCAGGTGTCGGGTGGAGCCGCTCGCCCAGCGCCAGGAGCCCGTGGGCGTCCGGCACCGTGCCCGAGATCTCGGTCACGAGGTGCTGGACGAAGCGGAGCGTCATCACGCCCGCCTCGGGCGCCACGGTGAGGCTGTCCGATACGGGCCGAAGGAGGTCGCGGATGTACTCGACCACGACCGCGTGCTCCTCGCGGTCCTTCTCCGACGCGAGCAGCGCCCGACCCAGCGCCTCGTCCTCCGCCGCGTCCGCACCTCGCCGGATCGTTCCTGCCACGGCGACGGTCCGGAACGTGCAACCGTCGGTGCTGACCAGCCGCTCCGGGGTGGCGCCCAGGAACGTGCGGCCATCGCGGACGAACGCATACGTCGCGCTCTCGGGGGCCGTGGCAGCAAGGCGGCGCAGGGCGTTGGGGACGTCGAGCTCCACCGGCGAGCGGAAGTCCACACGCCGGGCCAGGACCACCTTGTCCAGGCGCCCCCGGCCCACGGCGCCGGAGAACATGCCCACGAGCCGCCGCCAGTGCTCCCGGATCGGCTGCTCGCCGGCGATCGTGAGGGGCGCGAAGACCGGCATCGCGACGAGGCCGTTGGCGCTTGGCGCCAGGGCACGGGCGCGGTCGGCGAGGTGATGCCAGCGTCGCTCCAGGCCACGGACGTCCCTCGCGTGGACATCCCCAGGCAGGGATCCCGTGAGCGAGGTCCCCTGGGGCGTCACCGCGAGCAACAGCTCCGGGAGGACCAGCGAGCTGGCCCCGAACGAGCCCCACGGGTCGTCATCCGCCGGCGGGCGCCCGGTGAAGCCGAGGGCTCCAAGCAGCACCGGGCCCGACCCGCGATGGGCGTCGGGCACGGGATCGAGATGGGCCCCGCCGAGCACTGCCCGCCAGGCCGCCTCGGCCTCGCTAAATCGTCCCGGACCGGACGGCGCGATCGCCCATGCCCGACCGATGCCCACGAGCGCGGTACCCCCGGCGGGGTGCAGCCAGAGCGCGACCTCGAGGTGGGCCTCGATCGCGGCGGCCACCAGTGACACGGGATCGAGCGCCGGCGCCGGGACCGTCGCGGAGATGATGGTCGCGGTTCCGGTCGCCCCGGCGAGCAACTCGCCCAGGCGCTCCGCGAGGCCCGCCCCCTCGTCCTCCGGCGACGAGGTTCCCCTGCCCGCCGTGTGGTGCGGGGCCGTCACCGGGTCGCCTCCGGGAAGTCCCAGCCCGGCGCGGGCAGCGGCACCTCACCAATCCGTTCAGCCGGGACACCGGCGCTCCTCAGCAGCGCCGCGCGGAGCGCCGGGTAGGCCTCCTCGAGCCCGCCCGGGTCGTCGGCAAGCAGCCAGCGCGCGACCACCTCGTTGATCGCCCCGAACCACGCGATGCTCGTGAGCCGCGTGTCCATGGGCGGGGCGGCGCCGGCGGCCACGGCTTCATCGAGGTAGCCCTGGATCAGCCTGGCGAACCGCTCGTGCAGGGCGTTCGTCTCCGCCTGGAAGACCCGGCCCGCGCCCACCGTGTCCAGGAACAGCAGGCGCGCCATCGTCCGGTGGCCGGCGAACGTCGCCAGCACCGTCCTGATCGCCACCTCGGCCCGCGCGACCGGCTCGGTCTCGACCGCGACCGCCCGCTCCACGCGACCCACCAGCTTGTCCGCGGTGGTCTGCATCAGCTCGCGGAAGATCGCCTCCTTGGTCGGGAAATGGAAATACAGGCCACCCTTGGAGGTCTCCGCGGCACCAGCGATGTCGTCCACGGCCGTGTCCCGGTAGCCGCGCGTGGCGAACGCATGGAACGCGGCATCCAGGATCCGCTCGCGGCGGCTCCGGCTCTGCTCGCTGGGGTCCGGCTTGGGCATGGCTGATCGTTCCTCGCAGACGACCGACCGACCGGTCGGTCGGTCACGAGCATGCTACACCGGGGCCGTCCACAACGTGCGCCTGCGACGTATCGAGTTTCAGGAGGGGTAGAGCTGGTACTCCTTGCCGATCTCGAGCGCGCCCTTGCCGCTCGCCCCCAGCTTCGCCCCCTCGCCGGCGATCTCCTCGGCCTTGCCCTCGACGGCCAGCTTGTCGCTGAGCGTCGCCGTCACGGACACGGCGGTCGTGAAGTCGGACGGGCTGTGGACGCCGAGAACGGCCCTGGACAGCCCCGCCGCCGAAAGCGTCGACGGATCACCGCCCAGGTACTTGCCGACGGTATCGATGTACTTCTGCAGGTTGTCGGCCTTGCCCGTGACCGATGCCTTGATCGACCCGTTGCTGTGGGCGAGCCCGAGCCGCGTGATGGCGGCGGCCGCGGCCGGCCCGAACGGAGGAGCGAGCTGCGAAGCTACGACGGCCGGGTTGAAGCCGCCGGCAGACACGCCCAGCTCACCTGACGCGGTCACCGATTGCAGGATGATCCGGTCACTCGGCTTGTCGAACAGCAGGAGTGCCTCGACCTTGCCCGCCGCCGATGCGCCGACCTTGCCGACCATGATCCTGGGGGCCACCAGCTCGGCGGCCGCCTCGCCCTTGACCGCCGCGCCGACCCTGATCACGGGGCGCAGGGCGTTGGGATCCGATGACCCGGCCGGCTTGGCATAGGGACCATTCAGGTTCTTGTCGTCCCCGGCACCGCCGGCAGCGCCCGCGCCTGCCGTCGGGGCCGGCGTGCCGCCCGGGCTCGACTGGTCGGGCCGCTCGACGCCGGTCGTGACATAGGCCTCTGCCTGGCCCTGGGCCTTGAGTGCGCCGAGGCCCTCTTCCGAGACCTCGACCTGGCCGCCGGCTGCGGCGGCCATGGTCACCGTGTTCGAGACGAGGTTGCCCTCCCACGAGCCAACCACGCCGGTACGCGCCAGCGTGTCGAGCGGCGACGGGAGCGAGGCCGCGACCCCCAGCGCGCCGAGCAGCGAGGCGACGCCGCCGGCGCTCTCGCATGTCGTTGCCCCGCTGGCCGGGAAGGCGAACTTGAGGTTGGCCGATCCCTTGACGCCGCCCTCGATCTCCCCCGACACGTCCGGGCCTCCGCCGCCCGGCGCCGCCGGCGCCTGGCCGGGCGCGGGCTTGCCGGGTGTCGGCCCGCCGGGTCCGCCCGGTGTGGGGCTCGCCGGTGCAGGCGCCCTCGGAGCGGGTCCGGCGCCGGGTGCGGGAGCCGCCGGTGCCCCACCCCCGGGGGCGGCGCCCGGCGTCGCCGCACCGCCGATGTGCTCCCAGACGGTGGCCATGCCGCCGGTGGGCGCCTCGACCTTCACCTCGGTCTTGGTCCCCTCCTTGCCGGCGGCGAGGTTGGCGAAGACGAACGCATCGCCATCGATCGCCACGCCATATCCGGAGGAGGTCCGCTCCACGGACACGGCGGCACCGCGCCCGACCTTGACGTTGCACGGGACGCCGACCTCGTGGAGCGGCACGGTGACGTCCGCCTGCCCGCTGAGCTTGGCAAACCCCTTCTCGTTGTTGTCGGGCTTGGGCAGGTACATGTCGAGGCATGGGCCCACGGTCTCGCCGATGGCCTCGCACGCCTCGCCCTTGATGGCCTTGCTGACCCGCGAGGCGCCTGCGCTCAGGTCCTTGCCCCATTTCGCAGCCGCAGCCCTGGCCGCTGCGCCGACGGCGATGGCACCCGGGGCCACCGCCACCGCCACGTACGGTGCGGCCTTCTTGGCCGCGTCGACGACCGCAGTTGCCGTGGCCTTGGCATCCTGGAACTTGCGAGCGGCGGTCTTGACGGCGGAGTCTGCGACGGCTTCCGCGACCTTGACGGCGCCGTCCTTTGCCCGACGGAGCCCCTCCTTGGCCGCACTGAGCCGGTTGTTGAGGTACGCGGCCGCATCGCCCAGTGGATCCTCGCCGATAAGGGCACGGATCCGGTTGCCGGCGGCGCCGAGCAGCCCCTGGACCGGTGCCGGCAGGTCCCCGATGAACTTCCTGACGCGGCCGACGGCCGCTCCGACGAGACGGGAGGCTCCGGCCCGGATCCCCGAGATCGCGGTGGCGACGCCGCTCTTGGCGGCATCCCAGAGGTCGGCCACGACCTCCTTGGCGCCCTTGATGGCGCTCTTGATCCCGGCGACCGTGGCGTCGATCTCGCGCTTCGCGCCGGCGAGCTTGTCCGTGATGGTCTTCTTGATGCCGGCCGCCTTCTTCTTCGCCCAGGCGACGGCCTTGTTCTTGATCCCGTCGACACCCTTCTTGACCCACTGCGCGGCCTGCTTCGCCTTGCCGCCCAGCTCGCCCACCGTCATGCCGAGCCCAGGGATCTGCGTCTTGCCGACTTCGGCGACAACCCCGCTCGCGAGCGATTTCACCTTGTCGCGCCAGCCGTCGACAGTCTTGACGGCCTCGACCAGCGCGCAGGTGGGGGCGGACGCTGCCGCCTTGCCGCCCGGGGCGCCCGGGATGCCCGAGGTCTGCGGCGCCGGCCCACCGCCCGCCGGGGAGGCCGGCTTGGCCTGCGGCTGGGCGCCCGCCGGAGCCGTGGCACCGCCACTGGGAACGGCCGGGACCGGCGCCTGGCCCGCGGCTGGCGACTCGGCCGCCGACTGGCCCGCCGGTGCGGCCCCGGGCGCACCGTGCGGGGGGCTGCCCCCGCCGGCGGGCTCGCCATGCTCAACGCCGGATTGTGCGGGGGCGTGCTCCGTCTCCGGCGCCGACGATCCGGCACCCTGGGCCGCGGCGGGGCCCGGCGGTCCGGGACCGTGGGACACCGCCGGCTCCGCGCCCGGCGGAACAACCTTGCCGGGACCGGGTTCACCGGCGGGGCCTGCGCCCCCCGACGACTGGCCCGCATGCTCCGTGGCCTGCTCGATCGCACGATGGCCTGCGTCAGCATCGGGCGAACCGGTCTCGGACGCGAGCGGGTCGACCAGCCCTTCGACCGAGCCCTCGAGCCCGTGGATCTCCTCGGCGACGTGGTCGCCGTGCGCCTGGCTCGCCGCCGCATCATCCATGCCTGCGGTCGCGGCGGCATCGGTCCCGGCCTGCGTCTCGGCAAAGCCGGATTCGCCCGCCTGCTCGGCCTCGGTCTTGCCCGTCTCGAGCTGCCGGTTGCCGTGCTCCACCTGCGTGTCGGTGGCCTGCGCTGCGTCGTCGGCCTGCTTGCGGGCGTCCGTCCGTGCCTGGTCTCGGGACTGCTCTGCCGGGCCCAGGATCGAGAGTGCGCGGCTGATGTAGCCCGAGATGTCGATATCGCCCAGCCCGGGGATCTCGAGGCGCTGCACCCGGGCGCCGGCGGCGTCGCAGCCGCCATGCGAGCGGTCGGCGCCGGCGGCGTCGCGGCCCAACGCCTGCGCGACGGCGGCGTTGCCGGCGAGTCGCTGCAGGTCCAGCAGCGGGCTCCGGGCGTTGGCGGCCGGCTGCGAGATCCAGCGGACGCCGCCGCCGGCTCGGGCCCGGGAAGGAGCGCCGGCCTCGCCGATGACCAGCGGCGCGGGTGGAAGGAACGAGGGCCCCGGTTCGTCCGCGACCGACGATCCGGCCGGCTGCTGCCCCGCGAAGTCTGCCGCAAGGAGCGAGACGCCGGTTCCTGCTCCCGGCGCCTCGGCCGGGCCGGACGGCGATCGGCGGGCACGGGCCGCTTCGGGCCGTGCGGCCTGGCGGGGGCGCGCTGCGACGGTCGCCGGGGCACTCATCGCCTGCCGCTCCCGGTGGTGGGCCGCTCCGCCCATCCTGCGACGCGACGCTCGTCACCCGTGGCAGCGTGCCGGCGCGGCTGGATCATATGGACGCCGGGGGTTCGCGAAGGTCGTCCTCGCCCGACGGCCCCGTCGGGGCCGCCTCCGGACAGTCGGTGCACGGCTCACGCTGCACGCTCGCGGAGGCACCCGTGGGGACCGCCGTTGCAGCGCCAAACCGCAGCAGGCCCGCGGTCGCCTGCCTGCTGGTATCGGCTCCGTGGCGCGCGACCAGGTCCACCACGGAGCGGTTTCCCACAAGCCGCTGGAGGTCGAGGGCCAGCTCCACCATCGGCGCGTCCGGACGGCGACCAGGCTCGCTCGCGCGCAACGATCTCGCATCGGATTCGTGCTCGCGCTGTAGCGTGCGACCGGGCATCGCCGTCCCTGCTGATCTGACTGGTGGCGCGTGAGCCGACGGTAGGCACGCGCTGCCCGTGCGGCCAACCCGCCGCAAGGCAGAACGCCTTGCCCGATCGGGCAGATCTCGACTGCTCCCCGAGAGCCTCCGGACGGTCGTCGAGCCCGAGCAGCCGGAACGTCCGGCCCACGAATGACTGGGGCAGCGGCACCTTCAAGATCCCGAATTCGGGGCGCGACATCGAGGAAGTCGATGACGTTCTGGACGCTGAACGCATGGGAGACGCGCAGCCCCATCTCCCGCTCGGGGAAGATCACGCGGTCCGCGCCGACCCGTTCGGGGATCGTGCCGTGGAGCGGGTTGCCCGCCTTCTCGAGCACGTCTTTGGCGTGCTGTGCGCAGTTCATGCGCCGGAGTCCGGCGGCGCACGCCGGCCCGCCATCTGCGCGGGACATGCCTGCGGCCCGCCGGCGGAGGCCGGCGGGCCGTGTTGGCAGCGCTGGAGCGGAGGCTAGACCTCCTTGAACTCGCCCTCCACCGTCTCGTCGCCGTCTCCGGCCGGGCTGGACTCCCCCGCCGGCTCCCCCGCGTCGGGGTCCGGGGACGCGCCGTCGCCGGAGCCGTCCTCGGCCGATGGTGCAGCCGCCTGGTAGGCGGCCGCGGAGACGCGGTTGAGGGTCTCCATCACCGTCGTCATGCCGGACTGGATCAGCGCCGTGTCTGAGCCCTTGAGGGCCTCGCGCAGCGCGGACACCTGGGACTCGATCGTCGCCTTGTCCTCGGACGGCACCTTGTCGCCGAGGTCCTTGAGGGTGCGCTCGGCCTGGTAGGTCAGCTGTTCGGCCTGGTTTCGGAGCTCGACCTCGTCGCGCCGCTTCTTGTCCTCGTCGGCGTGGCTCTCGGCCTCGCGGACCATCTTGTCGACGTCGTCCTTGGAGAGCATGGACGATGCCGTGATCCGGACCTGCTGCTCCTTGGAGGTGGCGCGGTCCTTGGCCTTGACGTCGAGGATCCCGTTGGCATCGATGTCGAAGGTGACCTCGACCTGCGGGATGCCTCTCGGAGCGGGCGGGATCCCGTCGAGGATGAACCGCCCGAGCGTCTTGTTGTCGTTCGCGAAGTCGCGCTCGCCCTGGAGCACGTGAATCTCGACCTGGCTCTGGTTGTCCGATGCGGTCGAGAAGACCTGCGACTTGGACGTGGGGATCGTGGTGTTGCGGTCGATCAGTCGGGTCATCACGCCGCCCAGGGTCTCGATGCCCAGCGACAGCGGCGTGACGTCGAGGAGCAGGACATCCTTGACCTCGCCACCCAGCACGCCGGCCTGGATCGCGGCGCCGATGGCCACCACCTCGTCCGGGTTGACGCCGCGATGCGGCTCCTTGCCGAACAGGCTCTTGACCGCCTCCTGGACGGCCGGCATCCGGGTCATCCCGCCGACGAGGATCACCTCGTCGATCTCGGACGGCTTGAGGCCTGCGTCCTTGAGTGCCGCGACGACCGGATTCTTCGTCTTCTCGATCAGGTCGCCGACCAGCGACTCGAGCTTGGCCCGGGTCAGCGTGACAACCAGGTGCTTGGGGCCCGTGGCGTCCGCGGTGATGTAGGGCAGGTTGATCTCGGTGGATGCCGTCGACGACAGCTCGATCTTCGCCTTCTCGGCGGCCTCCTTGAGGCGCTGGAGGGCCTGCTGGTCCTTGCCCAGGTCCATGCCCTGGTCCTTCTTGAACTCGGCCAGCAGCCAGTCGATGACGCGCTGGTCGAAGTCGTCGCCGCCCAGGTGGGTGTCACCGTTGGTGGCCTTGACCTCGAACACGCCCTCGCCCAGCTCCAGGATGGAGATGTCGAAGGTGCCACCGCCCAGGTCGTAGACCGCGATCTTCTCGTCGTGCTTCTTGTCCAGGCCGTAGGCGAGGGCCGAGGCCGTGGGCTCATTGATGATCCGCTTGACCTCGAGGCCCGCGATGCGGCCGGCGTCCTTGGTCGCCTGGCGCTGCGTATCGTCGAAGTAGGCGGGGACGGTGATCACCGCCTCGGTGACCTTCTCGCCGAGATAGGCTTCCGCGTCGGCCTTGAGCTTCTGGAGGACCATCGCGCTGATCTCGGGCGGCGTGTAGTGGCCGTCGGCCGCGACGACGCGAATGCCGTCCGACTTGGGATCCTTCTCCACGTTATACGGGACGAACGACTTCGAACGCTGCACCTCGGGGTCATCCCAGCGGCGGCCCATGAAGCGCTTGATCGAGTAGACGGTGTTGGTGGGATTGGTGACGGCCTGGCGCTTGGCCAGCTGTCCGACGACGCGCTCACCCGTCTTCGGGAAGCCGACGACGGACGGAACCGTCCGGTTGCCCTCCGCGGACGGGATGACGGTGGGCTCTCCGCCCTCCATCACCGCGACGACGCTGTTCGTCGTCCCGAGGTCGATACCGATGATCTTGCCCATTCGGGTGTGTCTCCTGGGTGGAACTGGCTCAGAGTTTGGGGTGGATCCCGGACGTCGTGATCAGTGCACGGGCTTTGATGGGATGGCGCCACCGTCGTCTGCGTCCGCGTCGGCAGCGGCGCCATCGTCGGCCGCCGCGACCGCCACGAGTGCGGGACGGATGACCCGGTCGCGGAGGCGGTAGCCGCGACGGACCTCGCCGACGATCTCGCCCTCGGGACGCCCGGTCCCCGGGATGCTGACGACGGCCTCGTGGTGGCGAGGGTCGAAGGGCGTCCCCGGGGCGGCGTCGAGCTGGGTCACGCCCTCGCTCTCGAGGAGCAGGCGCAGCTTGCGGTCGATCGCGCCGATGCCCTCTGCCCAGGCGTTGCCATCCATGTCGGCGGGGCGCGTCTCGATCGCCCGGTCGAAGTCGTCGGCGAGATTGAGGACCTTGGCGATCAGGTCCACCCCGGCGAGCCCGAGGTCGCGCTGGCGCTCCTCGGCGGTGCGGCGCTTGAAGTTGGTGAACTCCGCGCGCTCGCGCTGGAGCGCGACGAGGTACTCCTCCGACTGGGCGGTCGCGGCATCGCGCTCGGCTCGCAGGGTGTCGAGCTGCTCGGTGAGGGCTGCCGGGGAGACGTCGAGCTCATCGATGCGCTCCTGGGCGCGGGTCTTGCGGTTCATGGATCTCCGGGTCGCAGGGGTGGCGTGGTCAGGCATAGAGGTGATCCGTCAGCTCGTTGAGGAGCCCGGACACGAAGCGCACGGTGCCGATGGCCTGCGGGTAGGCCATCCGGGTGGGCCCCAGCACGCCGACGACGCCGACCGCGCGGCCGGGCCGCCCGTACGGGGCGAGCACGAGGGACACGTCGGCCATCTCCTCGGCCGGGTTCTCGCTTCCGATGAAGACGCACACCCGGCCGGAGCCGGCGACGCCGTCGATCAGCTGGGCCAGGTAGGCGCGGTTCTCGAGGGCCGCGAACACGCGCCGGAGCTTCTCGCTCTGGGCGAACTCGGGAGCGGCCATGACGTTGAGCAGGCCGTCGCTGAACAGCTCCTCGATGGCGGCCCCGTCGAACTCCTCCAGGGCCCGGACGACGCGCTCGCCCACCCGGCGGGGAAGATCGGCGGTGGGATCCGCGGTGTCCAGCGCGGCCAGGACGCCGGCCGCCTCGGTGGCGGTCAGGCCATCGAGCAGGACGTTGAGAAGGTTCGCGACGGCGGACAGCTCGTCCTGCTCCGTCGGGCGATCCAACGTGATCAGCACCTGCTTGAGGGCGCCCTCGCGCAGGACCAGGATCAGGCTCGCGAGGCGGTCACTGATGCTCACCAGATCCAGGCGGCGCAGGTGGGCAGCGCTCGGCTTGGCCGGGGTCGCCAGCCCGGCGGCCCGCGTGACGGACGCCAGCGTGGTGGCGGCCAGCCGGAACCAGTGCTCGCTCGCGTACTCCACCTGTCCGAACTGGTGGCGGATCATCAGCTGCTCCACGGGTGGCAGCGGCACGGATTCCACGATCGACTCGACGAAGTAGCGGTAGCCCTGCTCGGTGGGGACGCGGCCCGCCGACGTGTGCGGATGCATCAGCAGCCCGGCCGCCTCGAGCTCCGCCAGCACGGCGCGAACAGTGGCGCTGGACACGCCCAGCCGGTAGCGCTCCACCAGGGCATGGCTGCCCACGGGCGTTGCGCTGGTGACGTATTCCTCGATGACGGCCCGGAGGATCGCCTGGGAGCGAAGGTCAAGGGGGCCGCTGGAGCGACGCACGCGACGCGCCAT
Organism: uncultured Chloroflexia bacterium; assembly: GCA_963788375.1. Classification (GTDB taxonomy): domain Bacteria; phylum Chloroflexota; class Limnocylindria; order Limnocylindrales; family CSP1-4; genus CAIXZV01. Next base: position 741,684 of record CAWBGT010000027.1, on the reverse strand, counting down.
GGGGCTCTCCTGCATTGGTTAGCACTCGCACCATGAGAGTGCTAACGAAGATTGCTGGCAGTCTAGCAATCGCCCCGCGGGGGTGTCAACGCGCCGAAGCGCGGAGCGCAGGCCGCAGCGCGGAACTCAGCCGGCAGACAGCGCGACGATGATGCTGCTCACGAGCAGCACCAGTCCGACGGGCACCCACAGACGGCGCTCCCGGGGACTGGGCGAGATCGCGTTGACAGCGACGCTGATCCCCGAGAACACGACGGGGAACCACACCGCCAACGGGAGGGAGGCCGTCCAGCCGAGCGAGATGACGCCGGCCGCGTCGAGGACGACGAGCGCCAGCAGCACCAGGACCGTCGCCTGGAGGACGGCTGCGACACGCATCCGCGGCGGGAACCGGCCCGGGAAACGGCCACCCATTGCGAGCTCGCCCCACGGCGCGCCAAGCGCCAGCGCCACCTGGAACGCGACGACGACGGCCGTCGCCAGGACGTAGACCGCCGTCGCGATCCCCGTCGCGGTCATGGCCGGCTCACGCCTTGCTCACGATGGCCTCGAACCTCGCCCGCGCCGCCGCCGCCGACGCGTCCCCCAGGGCCGCGAGGGCCAGGGCCCGCAGCTCGGTCGCATCTGCCGAGCGGATCGCGCGCCGGACGGCCGGCAGCGACGATGCCCCCATCGAGAGCTGCCGGACCCCCAGGCCCACGAGGGCCAGCGCCGCTGCCGGGTCGCCGCCCATCTCGCCGCAGACCGAGAGCGGGATCCGGGCCCGCTCCGCGCTCCCCGCTGCCATCGCGATCAGCCGGAGCACGGCCGGGTGCATCGCGTCGCGGTAGCGCTCCAGCGCCGGGTTGCCACGGTCCACCGCCAGCGTGTACTGCGTGAGGTCGTTGGTCCCGAGACTCGCGAAGGCGACATCGCCGAACCAGGCGTCGGCCGACAGCACTGCGGACGGGATCTCGAGCATCACGCCCAGGTCCACGTCGCCGATCGTGATGCCCTCGGCCAGCAGGCCGTCACGGGCCCGGGCCGCGAGCTCGAGGAGCAACGCGGCGTCTCCGGCGTCCGCAACCATCGGCGCCATCACCTTGACCGGACCCGCGGCCGCGGCGCGATAACAGGCCCGCAGCTGCGTGATGAACACCTCGGGCCGGTCCGCGGCCAGGCGCAGTGCCCGAACCCCAAGGAACGGGTTGTCCTCCGCCGGCAGCGGCAGGTACGGGATCGGCTTGTCGCCGCCGATGTCGAGCAGGCGGATCGTGACCGGGTCGCCGTCGAACGCCTCGACAGCCTGGCGGTACGCCGCCGCCTGCTCGTCCTCACCGGGCGGCGTGGAGCGCTCCAGGAACAGGAACTCGGTGCGGAACAGCCCAACGCCCCGCGCCCCCAGCGCACGGGCCGGCGCCGCGTCGCCGGGTGTGCCGATGTTCGCGAGCAGCGTGACCTCGACGCCGTCCCGCGTCACGCACGGCAGCGAGACCTCGGCCAGGTCAGCCGAGCGCGCCTCTGCAAACCGCGCGGCACGGGCATTGAGGTCGGCCACCGCGGCCCCGTCGGGCGCGATCAGCACCTCGCCGGTGCTCCCGTCCATCGCCACCTCGGCGTCATGGCCGGCCGCCCCGAGCGCGTCCAGGATCCCGCGCGTCCCGACGACGGCCGGGATCCCGTAGGCGCGGGCGAGGATCGCCGCATGCGCTGTCGGGGACCCGCCCTCGAGGACGATGCCCAGGATGTGCTCGCGCGGCAGCGTCGCCGTGAGCGACGGCGAGAGGTCCTCGGCCACGATGATCGCGGGCGATGGCAGCAGGTCGCCCTCCGGGGCCAGCCCCGCCAGGAGCCGTGCGATCCGGTCGGCCACGTCGGTCACGTCCGCGGCGCGTGCCGAGAGGATCTCGTCGTCGAGCGCCGCGAGCATCGCGGCGACGGCGGCACCAGCGGCCAGGATCGCGGCCACGCCGTCCTCGTGCTCGTCGCTGATCCGCGCAGCGGCGGCGTCGATCAACGCCGGATCCATGGCCATCGCCCCATGGGCCATGAAGATCGCGGCCTCGTCGTCGTGGCCGGCGGCACCCACGCGCTCGGAGAGGTCCATGAGGTCGTCGGAGGCCCGGGTGGCGGCGGCTCGCAGTCGCGCCTGCTCGGCCCCCACCGCGTCAGGGGCAACGCGGCCGCCCGTGGGCAGGGACTGCCGTCGCACCTGCACCCATGGTCCCCGCGCAACGCCCGGTGCCGCCGCGACACCGGCGAGCCGCCGATTCTCGGTCCCTGCCATGCCTGTCCGAACCTCCGCTCACGAGCCGATGGGGCGCTGCGGCCGCGACCATTGTTGTGGATCGGCGGGCGGGGCGTTCAGAGAACCCGGGCGAACACCTCGTTCGAGAGCAGCCGGCCCTCCGTGGTGAGGCGGACCCGGTCCCCGACCGGCGTCCCGACGACCTCCAGCAGGCCGGCGCCGAGCGCCCAGACCAGGTGCGGGCCCAGCGGTCCCGTCTCGGCGTCCGCGACCGCCAGGCCGTCGTCCAGGCGCAGGCCCAGGATCACGGCCTCGGTCCTGGCGGAACCGTCATCCACGGTCTCCGAGCCTCCGGGCGGCAGATCCGGCGCCGATCCGTCGGCCGGTGCGAGCGCCCCCAGGTAGCCGTCGATGCGCGCGGCGTTCCAGCGCCGGACCGCTCCATCGAACGCGTGGGCCCCCGGCCCCACGGCCTCGTAGGGCTCGCGCCGCCAGTAGGCGAGGTTGTGCCGGCTCTCGTGCCCGGGCCGGGCCCAGTTGGAGATCTCGTAGCCGCGGAACCCGGCGGCGACGAGCCGGTCCGACGCGAGGCGGTACTGCGCCGCCGCCCGGTCCTCGTCCTGCTCGCCGGCAGCCGTCGTCCGCCACCGGCGGGCCCCGGCGGTCGTCGGCAGGTGGTCGCCCAGCGGGCCGGTCAACCCCTCCTCGTCCGGGTCGTCCAGGGTGAGGGCGTAGGCCGAGATGTGGTCCGGTCCCAGATCGAGTGCCGCGTCCAGCGTCGCCGCCCAGGCCGCGACCGTCTGGCCCGGCGTGTCGTACAGCAGGTCCAGTGACACGGACCCGATCCCGGCTGCCCGCGCCCGGGCCACGGCATCCGCGACGTCCGCGGGCCGGTGGCGGCGACCCAGGCGCCGCAGCGAGGGTGCGTCCATCGCCTGGGCGCCCAGCGACAGGCGGTTGACGCCAGCCGCGGCCAGCGCCGCAAGGTCGCCACGCTCGTCCGGGCCGGGATTGGCCTCGATCGTGACCTCCGCGCCGGGCGCGACCCCGAAGCGGCGTCGGGCGGCGTCCAGAATGGCCGCGACCGACGCGGCCGACAGCAGCGTCGGCGTCCCGCCACCCAGGTAGACGGTACGCAGGGGCGGGCGGTCCGGCCCGAACGCGGCGTCGGCCGCATCGGCCCGGAGGTCCAGCTCAGCGAGCAGGGCGTGGACGAACGCGTCGACGCGCGCGGCGGGTCCTCGCGCCGCCGCCCCCGCGTAGACCACGAAGTCGCAGTACGGGCAGAGCGAGATGCAGAACGGGATGTGGACGTAGAGCGCGACGGGCGGGCGGGCCACGTGACCGGGACCGGGACCGGGCAGACCATCGGCCGGGAGGCTGTCCGGTGACCGCGTGCTCAGCGCTCCGTGCCGTCGCGCGGACCCAGGATCTGCCAGCCCTCCGGGGTCTGGCGCCGGCGCTCGACCTCCTCGACCTCGGTCCCCTTCTTCTTGGGGATCGCGGCGTGGCCGGTGGTCAGGAAGATCGCGATGCGGGTGATCGAGTGGCCCAGGAACGCCGCCCCGATCCCGCCGGTGATCGCGGTCAGCCAGCCGCCGGCGAGGCCCATCACGAGGGCCGTCAACAGCATGTACCACGGCCGGCCCGGGGCCCCCAGGCGTGTCGCCAGCGCGTACAGCAGCGCCTGGATCAGGTTGGCCAGGTTGGGATCCATGCCGGTTCCGATCAGGAACCCGAACAGGATGCCGCGGAAGACCGCTTCGTCCACGAACGCCGTGGCGATCGCGTTGAGGAACTTGGCGGGGTACGAGGCGATGGGAGGGAAGCGCACGTAGCCGTAGCGGATCAGCGCGATGCCCACCGCGACCGCGGCCCCGATCGCACCGTAGGCGAGGCCGAGGATGACGGTGCCCAGGCGGTCGCCGAGGCTCAGGTACAGGTCCACCGCCGGGTTGGGGTGGATCTTCATCACGGCCAGGATGCCGCCGATGCCCAGCAGGTACCAGGCGAGGCGCCGAGTCAGGGATGGCGGGCGACCCCAGCGGTCGATGTCGTCGTACTCGGCGGCGTTGAACCGCTCCGCGTCGAGCCGCAGGATGAACAGCAGCAGGGTCAGCCCCAGGACCATCAGGATCCGGAGGGTGTCAGGGATCTCGTTGAGCATCCCCAGGACATCCGGGATCGGGAGGTCCGGGATCGGCAGGTCCGGCATCAGGCGCGCGTCACCGGGGCACGATGGGCGATCATTCCTCGCCCATGCGCAGGATCGCGAGGAACGCCTCCTGCGGGATCTCCACGGATCCCACGCGCTTCATCCGCTGCTTCCCTTCCTTCTGTTTCTCGAGCAGCTTCCGCTTGCGGGTGATATCGCCACCGTAACACTTCGCGAGGACGTTCTTGCGCATGGCCCGGATGGTCTCGCGCGCGACGACGTGGCTGCCGACCGCCGCCTGGACGGGCACCTCGAACATCTGGCGCGGGATCAGCTGCTTGAGCTTGGCCGCCAGCTGGCGCCCCGTGACCTGGGCTCGATCGCGATGGACGATCAGGCTCAGGGCGTCGACCGGCTCCCCGTTGACGAGGACGTCGAGCTTGACCAGGTTGGCCGCGCGGTACCCCGTCTCCTCGTAGTCCATTGACGCGTAGCCCTGCGTGCGGCTCTTGAGCTGGTCGTAGTAGTCCACGATCAGCTCGGCCAGCGGCAGCTCGAAGTGCATGTGGACCCGCTGGGGGTCCAGGTACTCCATGTTCTCGAAGCTGCCGCGGCGGCCCGTCGTGAGCTCCATGAGCGAGCCGATGTAGCGATCCGGGGTCACGATGCCCAGCTTCACCCAGGGCTCCTCGATCGCCTCGATCTCGCCGACGTCCGGGAACTTCGCCGGGTTGTCCACGGCCACCACGCCCCGGCCCATCGTCAGCTCGACCCGGTACTCCACGGACGGCGCGCTCGCGATCAGGTCGAGGTTGAACTCCCGCTCCAGCCGCTCCTGGACGATCTCCATGTGGAGCAGCCCAAGGAAGCCGCACCGGAACCCGAAGCCAAGGGCGACGGAACTCTCGGGCTCGTAGGTGAACGAGGCATCGTTGAGGTGAAGCTTCTCCATCGCGTCCCGGAGTAGCGGGTAGTCCGGTCCGCTGAGCGGATAGAGGCCCGCGAACACGAGGCTCTTGGCCTCCTGGTACCCGGGCAGCGGTTCCCTGGCCGGTTTCACGACGGTGGTCACGGTGTCGCCCACCTGTGCCTCGCGGACGTTCTTGAGGCCGGTGGCCACGTAACCGACCTCTCCCGCGACCAGGCTGTTCACCGGCACGAGCTGCGGGCGGAACACACCCAGCTCCAGGAGCTCTGCCTCGGCGCCGCTGGCCATCAGGCGGATGACGTCGTGGTCGTGGAGCGTGCCGCCCGCGAGCCGCACGTAGCAGACCACGCCCTTGTAGGGGTCGTAGTGGCTGTCGAACACGAGCCCCTGCACGGGAGCCGCGGGATCGCCCCTGGGCGGCGGAATCCGGGCGACGATCGCCTCCAGGATCTCCGGGACGCCGGTGCCCTCCTTGGCCGAGGCGAGGATGACCTCCTCGCGGGGGATGGCGAGGACGTTCTCCAGCTCCTCCATCACGACATCCGGCTGGGCCGACGGGAGGTCGATCTTGTTGAGGACCGGGATGATCGTCAGCCCCTCGCGCAGGGCGAGGTGGACGTTGGCCAGCGTCTGGGCCTCGATGCCCTGGGCGGCATCCACCACGAGGATCGCGCCCTCGCAGGCCTGCAGGCTGCGGCTGACCTCGTAGGCGAAGTCAACGTGCCCGGGGGTGTCGATCAGGTTGAGCCCGTAGACGAGGCCGTCATCGGCGGTGTACTCCAGCCGGACGGCGCGGGCCTTGATCGTGATCCCCTTCTCGCGCTCCAGGTCCATGGAGTCCAGGACCTGGCTCATCATCTGCCGGCCCTCGATCGTGTGGGTCAGCTCCAGCAGGCGGTCGGCGAGCGTGGACTTGCCGTGATCGATGTGCGCGATGATCGAGAAGTTGCGCAGGCGGGACTGGGGGATGGTCACGAGGCGGGAGTGTAGCGGTTCGTGTCTGCGCCACCGTTGCCGGGACGGCTACCAGTGGCGGTTCGCGTTTGTCCAGTACTGGTTGGCGGGATCGTCCGCGCCGTCGATCAGGCCCTGCACATACTTGGCGAAGGCCGTGCCCTTCTCGATCTTGCGCAGCGCCGCAGCCTGCAGCTTGAGGCAGGCCAGCTCGGCGTCCTTGCCGCTCGGGGCCTCTCCGGCGACGAAGCGCGCCCGGTGGCAGGCGTCGTGGACGATGGTTCCCGCAAGCCAGACGACCTGGGCTGCCTCCGCGTATCCGGGAGCGTGCGCCGTCTCCTCGCCGACGCGGTAGGCGCCGTTGTTGTAGCACATGCCCGAGAAGGCATCGACCTGCCGGATCATCACGACCGCGGTGCGCACGTCGGCGTAGGCATCCGCGGCCTTGGCCTTGAGCACCGCGAGCGCCTTCTCGACGTGGGCGATGAAGCCGGCGTCCCCGTCGATCTGCACGCCGTCGGCAGTCTGATGGGCATCGGCCGGCAGGACGTCGGGGCAGCGCTCCGGGTTGAGGACGGGAACTCCCGACGGCCAGGCCAGCGCGGTCGCCGACGGCGCCGGAGGTTCAGGGGATTCCGATGGACCCGGCGCGGCGGGCGGCGACGAGGCCGGGGCGCCAGGGGTGGTGACGGCCGTTGCCGGGGACGACGCGGGCGGGAGCGACGCGGACGGGGATGGTTCGCCCGACACCGGGGCCGGCGCCGAGCCGGAACACGCCCCGACGACGAGCGCAACTGCCAGCAGCAGCGCCGGGTGGCCGTTCACGAGCTTCATGATCGCGGGACGCTCGAACATGATCCTTCCACGTGGCCGATCTGGAGTCTAGTCCGCGATGCCGGTCAGTCAACCCCCCCGCGCGGGTGTGTCGTGGGGGGCGTCACCCGCGGGGTGGCTGGCGAAGCGCGACGAGAGCGGCCAGGGCACCCAGCACCCCCAGCACAAGGCCCGTCTCGTGCGCCGTCCCGGCCAGCAGCAGCACGGCCGCAGCGGCCACGATCAGCAGGCCGGCAAAGCCGTAGGGGCGGGCCGTACGCGGCCACGCGCCGACCGCGAGGGCCAGGACCAGTGCGCCGAGCGAGGCCGCGGCGAGGAGCGGATGCAGGTCCACGGCGTGCGGCCGCGTGGAGCCCAGGAACAGGCGGAGGAACGCAAGCGCGATGCCCAGCCAGACGACGCCCAGCAGGAGGCGCCGGACCATGATCGGCGCGGGGACAGCGGGCATCGTCGCGTGAGACCTCCTGCGCCGTTCCTGCGTCATCGAGCGGCAGCAGGAGCATCCCCATCGTAGTCGGGGAGCCGTCAACCGTGGGCGGAGCGTCGGACCCGCATCGGACCGCTACCATCACCTCGTGCCCGACCCAGCCCTGCCCGCCCACCTCGTTGCCGGCTTCCGGAGGTTCCGCAGCACGCGCTTCGCGACCGAGCACGAGCGCTACCGGCAGATGGCCGAGGAGGGGCAGAGCCCGTCCACCATGGTCATCGCCTGCTCGGATTCGCGGTCGGGGCCGGAGACGATCTTCGACGCCAACCCGGGCGAGCTGTTCGTGATCCGCAACGTGGCCGCGCTGGTGCCGGTCTACGCCCCGGACGCCCGGAGCCATGCGGCCAGCGCGGCGCTGGAGTTCGCGGTGCTCAAGCTCGGGGTGGGTTCGATCGTGGTGATGGGCCATGGCCGATGCGGAGGGGTCGGCGTCGCCTTCGACGATGCGGCTCCACTCACCGCAACGGACTTTCTGGGCAACTGGGTCGGAGGCCTGCGTGACCTGGTCGGGGAGCTGGACCCGGGCGGCCCGGGGAGCACCGGGGATCCGGCGCAGGGCCGTCGCGACCTGGAGCTGCGATCGGTGGAGCAATCGATCGTCAACCTCCGCACCTTCCCCTGGATCCGGTCCCGCGAGCAGGCTGGGACCCTGTCGCTCGCCGGCTGCTGGTTCGACATCGGGCTGGGCGAGCTCCACGCAATGGATACCGACGGCTGGGCCGCCGTCCCGGGCAGGTAGGGCGACCCGCGGGCAGGAACACGATGCCGGGCTCGGGCGATGCCACGCCGCGGGGTCTACGATGACCCCATGAGTGCGGACGAGACGACGACCACGACCCCCTTCGACCAGACCCCGGAATGGACGGCCCTCCTCGCGCACCACGCCGCGATGCGCGACCGCCACCTGCGGGACCTGTTCGCGGAGGACCCGGACCGTGCCACCCGGTTCACTGCCGAGGGCGCGCACCTCTTCCTCGACTACAGCAAGCACCGGATCACGGACGAGACCATCGCCGGCCTGCTCGCGCTGGCGAGGGCTGCGCGCGTGGAGGAGCGCCGGGCCGACATGTATGCCGGCGCCCACATCAACGAGACCGAGGACCGGGCCGTTCTCCATACGGCCCTGCGCACGCCGGCGGACCGGCACGTCGTCGTCGATGGCCACGATGTCGTCCCGGACGTTCACGAGGTGCTGGATCGGATGGCGGCGTTCGCCCTGCGGGTCCGCGGGGGCGAGTGGAAGGGGTTCACCGGCAAGCCCATCCGCAACATCGTCAACATCGGCATCGGCGGGTCTGACCTGGGGCCGGCGATGGCGACCGAGGCGCTGCGCCACTACACGGACCGGTCCATGCGCTTCCGGTTCGTGTCCAACATCGATGGCACCGACATCCGCGACGCGACGCTGGACCTCGACCCCGCCGAAACACTGTTCGTGGTCGCCAGCAAGACCTTCACCACGCTCGAGACGCTGACCAACGCCCGCACGGCGCGAGACTGGCTCCTGGCCGGGTTGGGCGACCAGGCCGCGGTCGCGCGGCACTTCGTGGCCGTCAGCACCAATGCCACCAAGGTGGCCGAGTTCGGCATCGACAACGTCAACATGTTCGGCTTCTGGGACTGGGTCGGCGGCCGGTACTCGATGGACTCGGCCGTCGGCCTCTCGCTGATGCTGGCCATCGGGCCGGACGACTTCCGCGAGATGCTCGCCGGCTTCCGGGACATGGACGAGCACTTCCTCGAGGCGCCGCTGGGCCAGAACCTGCCCGTGCTCATGGCCCTGCTTGGCATCTGGTACGGAAACGCGTTCGGGTTCGAGACGCACGCCGTCCTGCCCTACAGCCAGGAGCTGTCGCGCTTCCCCGCCTATCTCCAGCAGCTGGACATGGAATCGAACGGGAAGTCGGTGCGCCTCGACGGTACCCGGCTGACCTGCGACAGCGGTCCGATCGTGTGGGGCACGGCCGGAACCAACGGCCAGCATGCCTACTACCAGCTGCTCCACCAGGGAACGCGCATCGTCCCGGCGGACCTCATCGGCTTCGTGAACCCGACCACGGAGGTCGGCGACCACCACGACCTGCTCAACGCCAACCTATTCGCCCAGGCCGAGGCCCTCGCGTTCGGCAAGACCCGCGCCGAGGTCATCGCCGACGGCGTCCCCGCGCACCAGGTGGACGCCCGCGTGTTCGAGGGCAACCGGCCGACGTCCGTGCTCCTCGCCGCCCGGCTGACGCCACGGATGCTTGGCTCGCTCGTCGCGCTGTACGAGCACAAGGTGTTCGTCCAGGGCGTGATCTGGGGGATCGATTCGTTCGACCAGTGGGGCGTGGAGCTGGGCAAGGCCCTCGCGACGCGAATCGCCCCAGAGCTGGCGGATGACGGGGCGGATCCGGAGCTTGTCCACGACCCGTCGACGGCGGCCCTGATCCGGCGCTACCGCAGGGGGCGCATGCGACAGGGCTGACCGATCGGCCGACCAGGCTCAGCCAGGGCCGGCGTCGAGACCCTCTGCCACCGGTCCAACGAGCAGGCGCCCCTCGGCTGGCTCTCCGGCCGGCCGAGTGCCGCCCAATTCCTTATCGCCGAGGAGACCGTCGACCTGGGCCTGCAGCGGCACGGCGCGCACACGGACGTAGAACGCCCTCGCGCTGCGCAGCATGGACACGACCTCTGGATCGGTCGCACCGAGCAGGAGCCCTGCGGTCATCGCGACGCGTCCTGCCTCTTCGGGCAGCTGCAGCTCCGTGAGCCTCCCGTGCGCGTCGCCAAAGCCTCGGATCGCCTCGGCTCGCCGACCCTCGAGCGCCGCGAACCCCGCGATGATCGCGTCGCGTCCGGCCTGCAGCGCAGGGAGGTGGAGGTGGAGCGCGTCGAGTGCCGCGAGATCGGAGCGCGCGTCGTCCGGCCGCCCGGCCCACAGGTGGACGATCGCCGCGATCAGCAGCGAGCCTGCGCCCGCGGCAGTGTCCGTCGAGGATTCGCGCCACAGGTCGGCGGCCTCGCCGTACCGGCCGTCCACGAAGGCGGTGAACGCGCGACTCTCGAACAGCACCGGGGCCACCGCAGCCGGCGGGAACCCTTCGCAGACCTGCTCGAGCCGGGCCATCAGCTCGCTCGTGTCGTCGCCGCGGCAGCCGACGATCGAGATCAGGTTGTTGAGGATCAGCAGGGCGTCCCCCGGCTCCAGTCCCTCCTCGAGGGCGCCCAGAAGCTCGCGCTCGCCCAGGTCCCACTCGCCGAGTCGGAACGCCCCATAGCCGAGGTTGCCGACGAAGTTCCGCTCCCACCCCGTGTTGCCGACCTTGCGCGCCAGCGCCAGTCCCTCCCGGGTCACGCGGAGGGCTTCCGCGGGGTCCACGTCGTTGATGACCACGGACATGTTGTTGAGGGCCCGGAAGCGGGCGACGATCAGGCCGCTCTCCTCGGCCAGCCGGCCGCCCAGGTCGATCAGGGCACTCCCCTCGAGCGTGCGGCCGACACTGGCGAGAGCCGTGCCCTTCGAGATCAGGGTGTCCGCGATGATCGGCGTCAGCGCGGCATGCTCGGCCGCCTCGAGGACCTCGTCGGCGACGGCGATGGCGGCGGCGTTGTGGTCCTGGAGCACGTGCGCGCGGACCAGCTGGGACTTGATGCCAAGCAGGCTGGGATCGCCCTCGAGATCGGCGAACTCGATCGCCGCATCCTCGAGCATGCGTTGTGCGTCCTCGAGCTGCTTGGAGTTGATCGTGCACTCGCCGAGAGCTCGGCTGACGCGGGCGGCGGCGGGCCGGTCACCAAGCGCGCGCTGCGTCGCTCCGGCCTCGTCGAGCGCCACCAGGGCGTCCGAATACCGGCCCATCGCGGACAGCGCCAGTCCCCGTCGCTCGAGGAGGTCACCCCGGTCGGCAGGTTCGGAGGCGACGGTGAGGGCCTGGCCGAGCAGCTCCGCCGCCTGCGCATAGGATCCCAGCGCTGCGGCACGTTCGGCCGCGCCGCGGAGTGCGAGCCGGGCCTGGGTCGCCAGCGCGTTCGCCTCGGGGCCCTCTGCCGCGTTTGCGTGCGCGGCGAGGTAGTGCCCCGCCAGCGCACCTGCCAGCTCGTCCGAGCCGATGCTCTCGAAGTAGCGGGCGGCGGCAAGGTGGCGGTCCTTCCGATCACGTCGGGCGAGCGTGTTGTAGGCAACCTCGCGGATCAGCCCCTGGACGAAGCCGTACTGTCCGCGTTCCGGGGACCTGGGATCGGCCTGGAGCGTGAACAGCTCGCGCCGCACGAGGCCGTGAAGCCTTGGCTCGAGGCTGGTGACCGTGGAGCCCGAGACGGCGGCCAGCCCCTCCACGGTGAACTGCTGGCCCAGGACGGCCGCGTCCATGACCAGCGACCGGTCGGATGGGGCGAGTGCGTCGAGGCGGGCGGCAATCAGGGCCGTGAGCGTCTCCGGCACCGCAAGCGAGGAGATGTCGCCGGCGACGACGTAGACGCCACCCTCCTGCACGAGCCGCCTGTCGGACACGAGCATGCGCACGGTCTCGACCGCGTACAGCGGCATCCCCTCCGCTCGCGCGACGACCTGCCGGATCGCGTCCTCGGGCAGGTCGGGGACGAGACCCGCGAGCAGCGCCCTCATCGCCGGCTCGGGCAGCGGATCGAGGGCGACGGCGACGAAGCTGCGGCGTCCAAGGCCCCAGTCCGGGCGGTGGTCCAGCAGCTCCGGGCGAGCCAGGGTGACGATCAGCAACGGGATGCCCTTGGCCCAGTCAAGCAGGTGGTCGATGAAGTCGAGCGTCGCGCCGTCCGCCCAGTGCAGGTCCTCGAACACCATCACGACGGCGCCGGTGGCGGCAAGCCGCTCGAACAGCAGGCGCCACCGGGCGAACAGCTCGTCCGTGGCCACCGGGGCCGCCTGGACGCCCAACAGCGCCAGGATCGCCGGCTCGATCCAGGCTCGTTCGGATGGATCCGGCACGTGGCCGGCAAGCATCTCTGACACGGCGGCTCGGGTCGTGGGCTCGTCCGCGATCTCCGCCAGACCACACCGGGCCCGGACCATCTCGCCGAGCGCCCAGAACGTCATGCCCTGGCCGTAGGACGGCGATCGGCCGTGATGCCACCACACGGGCTCGACCACGCCGTCGAGGTACTTCTCGAACTCCCAGGCAAGACGGCTCTTGCCGATGCCCGCCGGACCCGTGACGGACACCAGCCGGGCCCGCTCCTCGCGAGCCGTGCCGTGGAACAGTGACTTGAGGAGGCGCAGCTCCTCGTCCCGGCCGGTGAACGGCGCCTCCAGCAGGTCCGCCCTTCCCCGGCCGCCACGCTCGGCCACCACCCGGAGCGCGCGCCACGCTGCGACGGGGGCGCTCTTGCCCTTCATCAGCTGGTCGCCGGCTTCCTCGAACGCGATCGCGGCCGATGCAGCGCGATATGTCGCCTCCCCCACCAGGACGGTGCCGGGCGCCGCGGCGGCCTGGAGTCGCGCCGCCGTATTGACCAGGTCGCCCGCGACCATGCCCTGATCCGTCGCCCCCAGGGTCACCGCGGCTTCGCCGGTGAGCACGCCCGCGCGCGCCTCGATGCCCGGACCGAGGGCGCGGACGGCGTCCAGCAGCTCCAGTGCCGCCCGCACGGCCCGTTCCGCGTCGTCCTCGCGAGCCGTGGGTGTGCCCCACACCGCCATCACCGCATCGCCGATGAACTTCTCGACCGTCCCGCCGTGCTGCCCGATCGCGTCGCGGGCGATGTCGAAGTACCGGGTGAGCGTCTCGCGGACTTCCTCCGCATCGCGCTCCTCGCTGAAGGGCGTGAACCCGACAAGGTCGGCGAAGAGCACCGACACCAGACGGCGTTCCGCGACCGGGCCCGAAGCCGGGACCACCGATGTCGAGGCGTCGGTGTGACCCAGGTCGCTCACGGAAACCGGGGCCCCGCACTCCCCGCAGAACTTCTGACCGGCCTCGAGCGTGGCGCCGCACGCCGGGCAGGCGACCGCAAGCCGTGCTCCGCATTCCCCGCAGAACTTGCGTCCCGCCGGGCTGATCGTTCCACACACCGTGCAGCTCATCGGGCCCGCGATCTCCCCTTCGGCCAACTCGGACCCGAGGTTAGCCGATCGGCGCTGCCACCGTCCCAACCCTAAATCACGGCTGGCCCGATTCGGGGCGGCTCTGCTACCATTCGCCGTCGCGCCTCGGGCAGGCTTCGCTCGCGCGCGTCGTGATTCACTCGCACACACACGGAACGGAGATCAGCCACCTTGGCTAGAACGCCCCGGAAATGGCAGGGCGCTCGCAACCCGTCCGGGCTGAAGCGCGTCCGCCAGGCTGAGCGCCGGCACGCGATCCTGCAGCCCCGTCGGTCCGCGGCGAAGACCCTCGTTGCCAAGGCCGTCACGGTCGCCACCGCCCAGCCCGAGAGCGCGGACATCGCGACCTCGCTGAGCGCGGCCATCTCGGCCCTCGACCGCGCCGCGAAGGCCGGCGCGATCCATCCCAACGCGGCCGCCCGCCGCAAGAGCCGCCTCGTGATCAAGGTGAACGCAGCCACCGCCGGCGCGACCGCTGCCGGCACCGGCCACGTCACCAAGTCCACCGGCAAGGCCGCCGCCGCGAAGGCCGCGAAAGCCCGCATCGCCGCCGGCAAGGCCGTCAAGGCCAAGGGCGCCCAGACCGCCGCCGGCAAGGCCCGCGCCGCGCTGAGCAAGACCACCCGAGCCGAGTCCGCTCCGGCCGCCGCGTCGGCCGCGGATGCACCCGCCGCGAAGACCACCAGGGCCACGCCGAAGGCCGCCGCGAAGACTGCGAGCAAGGCGACCGCCAAGACCGCGACCGCCAAGACCTCGACCGCCAAGACCGCAACCAAGGCTGCGCCGAAGGCGACCGCAACCAAGGCGGCCGCGAAGACGACGACCATGGCCGCGACCGCCAAGCCGGCGGCCGCGAAGGCTGCGCCGAAGACGACCAAGGCCAAGAAGGACGCGTAGCCCGCATTCCCATCGGTCACCCGAGCGCCCCGGTCATCGGCCGGGGCGTTTTCAATTCAGCAGACATGGCAGCGGTCATCAGGGCCCTGGATTCGTCGCCCGCCGGCTTGGGGAGTGGGGTCCCAGCCCGCGGAGTAGTGCCCCAGCGGGTTGGCCCGGTTCGGCCCAGCGGGAGGAAAGGCCAGCGCGTGACCTTCCACGGGCACCGGCTGTTGGTGCCGCCTCCGATCACCAGTGGTGCTATCAGGTAGCAAGGAGCGACCCGGTCAGGGTCGGATCGCGGGTGATCCGGGCATGGCCCGGGGAGAGCGGTGGGCCGGGTGGATTCCGCTCTCCGGCAGGGCAGCGTGCTGGGCCAGGATCCGGGCAGGCCGGGATGGGCCCGGTGGGTCGCGACGGGCCACGCCGAGGCCCGGACCCGGCTCAGCCCTGGGGGACGCCCGTGGGCTCGATCCCCGTCGGCGTCGTTCCGGCTTGCGCCGGTTCGTGAAGCCATACATCACGCCGCCGAGGAGCGCCCCGCCCGTCGAGAGGACGAACGTCAGGCCCGCGTTCGAGAGCTGCTGGCCCCAGTAGAACGAGGTGAACGCCTCCACGTCGGTGATGCCGGCCTCCTCGAACGCTTCTCCCTGGCCCGCGGCGATGTACCGCTGGTAGACACAGTCGGCGCCGGTCGTGCAGGTCAGCGGCCCGCCCGACGAGGCGTCCCGGTAGCCGCCGTCGACATTGAAGAACAGCGCCTTCACGCCGAGCAGCAGGACGGCGTAGGTGACGCCCGTGACCAGGCCCGCGAACAGGGCGTTCGCCAGGATGCGCTTCCACGGCCCGCCCGCCCGCTCGGAGCGCGCGTTGGCGTAGTAGCCGATTAGCAGGCCCGCCGGCAGGGCGAGGTACCAGTAGACGGGCTCGATCGGGATCACCAGCAGGAACGAGACCCCGATCGTCACGGCCATGCCGAGGCCGACCCAGGCAGCCATCACGGCGCCGGGGTCCACGAAGCGCCTCACTGCGCGACTCCGGAGAGCGCGCGCCGTGAGCTGGGACGCGGACCGGCCAGGATCAGAAGATCCCGCGGCCGGCGGCGCCAGAGAGCGCTGCTCGACCCAGGTACCGGGCGTCATCGCCGAGCTCGTCGGCGATCCGAAGCAGCCGGTTGTACTTGGCGACCCGCTCGGAACGGGAGGGTGCGCCGGTCTTGATCTGGCCGGTGCCCATCGCGACCACGAAGTCGGCGATGGTGGTGTCCTCGGTCTCGCCGGAGCGATGGGAAACGACGGCCGACCAGCCCGCACGCCGGGCGAGGTCGATGGCGTCCATCGTCTCGGTCAGCGTCCCGATCTGGTTGAGCTTGATGAGGACCGAGTTCATCGCCTGCTCGGTGATCCCGCGGCGGATGAAGGCCGGGTTGGTGACAAGGATGTCGTCGCCCACCAGCTGGACCGAGTCGCCCAGTCGCGAGTTCAGCTCCTTCCAGCCTGCCCAGTCCTCTTCGGCCAGGCCGTCCTCGAGGGAGACGATCGGGTAGCGGGCGGCCCAGTCGGCCCACAGGTCGACCATCTCGCCTGACTCGAGCGTCCGGCCCTCACGCTCCAGGCGGTACAGCCCGGTCACGCCCTCGACCCCCGTGCCCTCCACGAGGAAGGAGCTGGCGGCGGGGTCGAGCGCGATCGCGATCTCCTCGCCCGGCTTGTAGCCGGCCTTCTCGATTGCCCGGAGGATCACCTCGATGGCGGCCTGGTTGGTCGGCAGGGATGGCGCAAAACCGCCCTCGTCGCCCTGGCCCGTGGCATGGCCCTCGTCGTGGAGGATTGTGCGCAGCGCGGCGAAGACCTCGGCGCCCGCACGGAGCGCATCCGGGAAGGACGCCAGCCCGACGGGCATGACCATGAACTCCTGGAAGTCCGTGGAGTCCTGGGCGTGCTTGCCGCCGTTGAGGATGTTGAACATCGGGACCGGCAGGATGCGGGCACCGGCGCCGCCCAGCCAGCGGTAGAGCGGCATCTCGTGGGAGGAGGCCGCAGCGTGCGCGCAGGCAAGCGAGACGCCGAGAATCGCGTTCGCACCCAGCTCTCCCTTGTTGGGCGTGCCGTCCAGCTCGAGCAGCACGTCGTCGATGCCGGACTGGTCGCCGGCGTCGAAGCCGAGCAGCGAGGGCCCGATGCGCTCGGTCACGTTGCCGACCGCGGTCAGGACGCCCTTGCCGCCGAAGCGTGCCTTGTCGCCGTCACGGAGCTCGACCGCCTCGTACAGGCCGGTCGATGCGCCGGACGGAACCGCGGCCCGGCCCAGCGAGCCGTCCTCCGTGACCACATCCACTTCGACCGTCGGATTGCCCCGCGAGTCGAGGATCTCCCTGGCGTCGACCCAGGCGATGGTGGTGTCGCTCACTTGGTGGCCTCCCGGTCCAGGAGGACCGTCACTCCCGGCAGCTCTCGCCCCTCGAGGAACTCGAGCGAGGCGCCGCCGCCGGTGCTGATGTGGGTCATCTTGTCGGCCAGCCCCTGCTGGGTGATGGCCGCAACGGAGTCGCCGCCGCCGATCACGACCTTGGCGCCCTTCTCGGCGCGGTCGGCCAGGAACCGGGCGATGGCCTTGGTGCCGTGGGCGAAGGACGGGATCTCGAACACGCCCAGCGGCCCGTTCCAGAGCACCGTCTTCACGTCGGCCAGGGCCTCCTCGATGTTGTCGAGGGTCTGCTTGCCCAGGTCCACGATGTGCCAGCTGGCCGGGACCTTGTCCGCGGACAGCGTCTTGTATTCCGTGCCGCGCGTGACCTCCTTGGCCACGATCACGTCGACGGGCAGGACGATCCTGACGCCCTTCTCCTCCGCCGCGGCGAGGATCGCTCGCGCATCCTCCACCCGGTCCGGCTCGGCCAGGCTCTTGCCGATGGCCTTGCCCTGCGCGAGCAGGAAGGTGTTCGCCATCCCGCCACCGATGACCATGATGTCGACCTTGGCCAGGAGGTTCTTGAGGACCTTGATCTTGTCGCTGACCTTGGCCCCGCCGATGATCGCCGCGAACGGATGCCCGGGCTTGTCGAGCAGCATGCCGAGGTTGGCGATCTCCTTCTCCATCAGGAACCCGGCATATGCGGGCCGGAGCTTTGCGATCCCGACCGTCGAGGCGTGCGCGCGGTGCGCCGTCCCGAAGGCGTCGTTGACGAAGACGTCGCAGTACGACGCCAGGGTCTCGGCAAACGCGGGGTCGTTCTTCTCCTCCTCCACGTGGAAGCGGAGGTTCTCGAGCAGCAGCACCTCGCCGTTGCGCAGGCGGCGGATCGCGTCCTCAGTACCGACGCCCAGGGCGTCGCCGGTGACGGGAACGGTCTTGCCCAGCAGCTGGCCAAGGCGCTCGCCCACGGGACGCAGCCTGAGGCTGTCGGAGACCTTGCCATCCGGCCGGCCGAGGTGGCTGGCGAGGATCACGCGGGCGCCCTGTGCCTGCAGGTGGCGGATGGTGGGGATCGCCGCGCGGATGCGGGAATCGTCGGTGACCCGGCCGTCCTGCAGCGGGACGTTGAAGTCAACGCGCACGAAGACACGCTTGCCCGCAGCGTCCAGGTCCTGGACGGTGAGCTTGTCCATGTTCTGTTCCTCCGTGAGCCCTGTGGGCTCCGGGTCAGGCCAGCCGGTCGGCGACGAACTTGACGAGGTCCGCCACGCGGCAGCTGTAACCCCACTCGTTGTCGTACCAGGCGATGACCTTGATGAAGTTGCCGCCCAGGACCATGTTCGACGGGAGGTCGACGATGGACGAGCGGCTGTCTCCGCGGAAGTCAGTCGAGACGAGCGGGTCGTCGGACGCACCGAGGATCCCGGCCATCGGGCCGGCCGCGGCGTCGCGGAAGGCCTGGTTGAGCTCCTCGAGCGTGACGTCCTTCTCGAGCTCGGCCGTGAAGTCCACGACCGAAACGGTGGGCGTCGGAACCCGCAGGCTGAAGCCGTCGAACTTGCCCTTGAGGTCCGGGATCACGAGGGCCAGGGCCTTGGCGGCGCCGGTGGTCGTGGGGATGATGTTCAGGCCGGCCGCACGGGCGCGGCGCGGGTCCTTGTGGGCGACGTCCAGGATTCGCTGGTCGTTGGTGTAACTGTGGATCGTGTTCATGAGGCCGCGCTTGATCACCCAGCGGTCGTGGACGACCTTCGCGGCGGGCGCCAGGCAGTTCGTGGTGCAGGAGGCGTTGCTGATGATGTGGTGGCTGGCCGGGTCGTAGGCGCCCTCGTTCACGCCGAGGACGATCGTGATGTCCTCCTTCTTGGCGGGGGCGCTGATGATGACCTTCTTCGCACCGGCAGTGATGTGGGCGCCGGCCTTCTCGGCGTCGGTGAACAGGCCGGTCGACTCGAGGACGATGTCGACGCCGAGGTTTCCCCACGGCAGCGTGGCCGGGTCCTTGACCTGGAGCACCTTGACGGCCTTGCCGTCGATGATGATCGAGTCCTCGGTATGGCTGACCTCGCCCGGGTAGGCGCCGTAGGTCGAGTCGTGCTTGAACAGCAGCGCGTTGGTCTTGACGTCGACGAGGTCGTTGACCGCGACCACCTCGACATCGGGGGCGCGCTCGATCAGCGCCTTGAGGGACTGGCGGCCGATGCGGCCGAAGCCATTGATGCCGACGCGAACGGTCATTGGGAGACCTCCTGGGTGTTGGGGACGCGGGTCGTCGAGCATCCGGGCAGGCGCACTCGACGGTCTGGCTGGCGAACGACGGGACGGACCCGGACCTGCCCGCGAACGAGGCCCGGTCGGGGCGCCGTCGGGAGCGCGGCCTCAGCCGCCGGGCGAGCGGCTGCGGCGGCGACCCCGAAGACGAGCAGCACGGCCACGCGGTCGCGCCGGTCGGGGGATCGGTGATGGCTGGGGTCCGTTCCCGTGCGACGGGAATCCAAGCCGAGGCCGGGAGCGAGGACCGTGGGAGCGGACAGGGCGTGACCTCGGGGCTGGTTCGAGCGTTCGCCCTGAATCTTAGCAAAGGTCGAATTGGCCACTGCCGACGGCCGGCCCGGTTGGCACGGGCCACAGGAACCCTGCCGGAACACCATTGAGCCCCCGCCGGCCGGGCCGGAGGGGGCTCGTGGTCATCGCGAACGATGTTGGCGGTCAGCCGCCGATGCGGAACACCTTGCCGCCGCACTTCGGGCACGTGCCCTTGAGCGCGGGCTTGCCGTTCTTCATCGTGATCTGCTCGGGGTTCTGGACCTCGACCTTTTCCTTGTCCTTGACGCAGTAGGCCTGAGCCATGGTTCGCTCCTCCTCACGCAAGCCACGTCACGAGGGGACGCCCCTCGTATCCGCGGAAACACGTCGTGCTGGCGCTCATGACGGGGTCCAGAGCGACGGGCGCCATCGCGCCGCCCCGGCCATCGATTTCTGGCGGTCGAGCTGCGCGAGGATCCGGAGGCTCTCCAGCCCCGTATCGATCGCGGCGGCTTCCGCCCGGTGCTTGATATCGCCCTCGACGAACGCTCCGGTCCGGCGGTTCGCGTACACGGCGCACACGACGCCCGCACGACAGCCACCGAGCCCGGCGAGGACGAGCACGGCCGAGGCTTCCATCTCGAAGTTCAGGACGCCCTGGCGTGTCATCTCGTCCGCGAGGTCAGGGTAGCGGATGGGCAGTTGCGGGATCGTTCGACCCTGCGCACCGTAGAAGCCCGGCGCCGTGGCCGTGATCCCAAGGTGGTGCGGGTGCCCGAGCCCCTCGGCGGCCTCCACGAGGGCGAGGACCGCCTCGTAGTGGGCGACTGCCGGATACCCCTCGTGGACGAACCAGCTGGTCGTCGTCTCCAGGCGGACGGAGCCCGTGGAGATGACCAGGTCGCCCAGCTCCATCCCGGGCTGGAGGGCGCCGCAGGAGCCGATACGGATGAATGTGGGACGCTCGACCAGGGCCAGGATCTCGGCGATGACGATCTCGACGTTGTCCGTGCCGATGCCGGTGGACACACACGAGACGCGCAACCCCTTGTAGATACCGGTCGCGCTCGCGAACTCGCGATGCCGGTGGGTCCGCTCGACGGAGTCGAAGCGGTCCGCGACTCGTTCAACCCTGTCCTGGTCGCCGGGGAGGAGGATGTAGTCGGCCAGCTCACCGGGCCCGAGCCCGATGTGGTACTGCCGCTCGCCGGTGGGGACCGCGACGCGTACGTCCTCGTTCGGCAAGTACTCGCTCCCATGCTTGGCTCACGCTCAGGTGGCGTGCGGTTCGCCCGAGGATAGGGGTGCGATTCCGTGAGCGTCAAGCCGTTCCGCGAACGCCGGCCGCGTGCGTGGTCCTGCACGGCCGTGTGCAGGACCACGCTTGCGCCCGCCTCGGGGCCAGGATCCGCCGGTCAGGACCCGCCAGATGGGCCCGGCACGGGGTCCGCGATTGCGGCCACGCGGGCCTCGATCCGCGCGCGCAGCGCACGACGGGTTCGCACGGAACGCTGGGCCAGCACCCCGGCGGCGATGAGGACGGCGAGGACCAACGCGGCCACGATCGCGGGCAGTGGGTCGGAACCGCGACGGGCGACCATGGCTGCCCCGAGCAGGCCCGCGTCCGGGCGGTCGTCTTCGTTGGCCGTCGTGGTGGCGAGGAGGAGCCCCGGTTCGCCCGATGGCTCCTCCCCACCGCCCTCCAGGTCGCCAAGGAGGACGACACCGGCGGGGTCCGTGACCACGAGCACGACGCCGTCACGGGCCTCCGGGGTGCCGGTGGCGTTGAGCGCGTCGCCAGGCTGCAGCAGGGCGAGCAGGTCCGCAGCGTCAGCCTCGAGGATGATCGCGGCGGTCGCCGTACCGTCGTCCAGCCGGACTGACCCCACCTCGACGGCCGTGACCAGACCTCCAACGCGCACGGTCGTGCCGAGGTGCCCGCCGAGATCGGAGAGCGGAATGTCCGGACCGGCGGGGGCGGGGGCGTCGGATGACGCGGACCCGGTGACACCCGGCACGGGGGAACCGGGCGCTCCTTCGCCGTGGGCTGGCGCGCCGGAGGCTGTCGCCGTCGCCGGGCCGAGGGCCAGGTCCGCCGCTACCCTTGGCACGATGCCGAAGCGCTGGTCCTTGGCGGTGGGGTAGGCCCGCTTCACGATCCCGGTCACCGTCGCCGTGCGGCCCTCGATCACCTTATCCACCTTCACGGCACTGCCCGAGAGGCCCACCAGCGGCACGCGGCCGTTACCGGTCACGAGTTCAGCCGTCCAGCGGTCGCCGGACCGGTGGACTTCGGCCAGCGTCCCCCGCATGCGGATCAGGCGCCACTCCGTTGCCGCGGTCGGGGCCACCTTGAGGTCGTGCACGACAGGTTCCCGCTTGCCGAGCACGCGGATCGCATCGACGCGCAGACGCGGCGCGCCCCATGCACGGCCGATCACACCGGTGGCGCGGACCCTGGCGCCGGTCCTGATCGCAGCGTCCGGCCTGTCCAGGTACAGCTCGACTGCCGCGGTGCCGTCCTCGAGGATGGTCCGGCGGCCGGACGAGTCAAGGAGCGAGCGTTCCACCGTCACCGTCCCCTCGACCGTCACGCGCCTGCCATCCCTCAGACGAGCTGCGGCGATGGTGAGGAGCGGCACCGTCCCAGCGGACGCCGTTGGGGACGCCGACGGCCCGGGGGAGGACGACGGTCCTGGCTTCGCCACGACGTCGGCGCCGTCGCGGACCCACAGGCGGTAGCCATCGAGCGCTCCCTTCCGTGTGGCGCGCTGGCCCACGATCCCGGTCAGCGTCACCGTGGCGCCCTTGCCGAGCATGCTCCGATCCAGTCCCGCGGAGGCGTCGGCATGGATCCGCAAGATGCCGCCGTCGGTGCCAGTGATCGAGAACGACAGGTCCCCGCTCGTGGCCTTCGTCGCGCCCGACGAGATCGTGCCCTTGACCGTGGCCAGCAGACCCTCCGTTGCCTCCCCGACCGCGCGGGCTTCGAGTGCGACGGGCGCCGGAACCGGCGCCGTCCCGAGTGCGACCAGACCGCCGGTTGACGGCCGAAGCTCGGTCTGGCCGTACGGCGCTGCGAGCTTGCCGCGGACCTCGACGAGCGTGCCGCGGGCCGGAGGCGCCTGACCATCAGTGAGCCTCACCGGCAGCCCGCCCGTCGCGTCACCGATCGCAAGCAGGGGTGGCGTGCCGAGGCGGCCGGCCTCGGCGATCACGACGCCTCGAGTGAGAACGACCGCTCCCTCGGCCTCGCGGCGGGCAGCGCCGATCGCAAGCGGAGCCGTCGACGGCTCAGGGCTCGGAGAGGCAGTGGCGGGAGGACCGTCGGTGGCGGATGGCGACGCCGTGGGGCTCGGGGCCGGCGATGCGCTCGCCGTCGGGCTGGGCGTCGGGCTCGAGCTGGGGCCTGGCGATGCGCTCGCCGTCGGGCTGGGCGTCGGGCTCGAGCTGGGGCCTGGCGATGCGCTCGCCGTCGGGCTGGGCGTCGGGCTCGAGCTGGCGCCTGGCGATGCGCTCGCCGTCGGGCTGGGCGTCGGGCTTGGGGCCGGCGGATCGACCGCGAGCTCTCCCGGCAGGGTCGCGTGCAGGCGGTAGCCGGCGAGACCCGTCCCGCCGCTGTCACGCTGGCCGAGGGGACCAACTGCGGTCACTACCGCGCCCGTCGACGGGGTCACATCGCCCAGCGCGTCTGGACCGACGATCACGCGGACGGACCCGGAACCGTCATCGATCATCAATCCCAGGCCGTCGCTCAGCGCCGATGGCGCCTCTGTCACCGTGCCCCGGAGCGTGATCCGGAGCCCCTCGTACTGCTCTGCAGCATCACGGGTTGGAATTGCCACGGGCGTGGGCAGGCTGTCGGGGCCGACAACGGTCACGTCGGCCGATGAGACGCGGATCGTTCGCAGCGCGTACCGCGAGTCGAGCGTTCCGACGAGGCGCACCAGGGTTCCGGCGGGGACTGGCTCGCCGAGGGCCGAGTCAAGGTAGACCGCGATACCGCCGGTTCCGTCCTGCACGAAGCCGACGTGCCCCGACTCGATGGTGCCAAGGGCCGTGGTGAGGATCCCCTCGACGAGCGCGAGCGACCCATCGGGCAGCGCACGAGCCGCAGAGATGGGGAGCAACGGGGTTGGAGTCGGTGTCGGGGCAGGCGTGGGCGTCGGCGTGGGGACCGCTGTCGGTGTCGGGGCAGGCGTGGGCGTCGGCGTGGGGACCGCTGTCGGTGTCGGGGCAGGCGTGGGCGTCGGAGCAGTGGTCGGCGTCGGCGTGGGGACCGCTGTCGGTGTCGGGGCAGGCGTGGGCGTCGGAGCAGTGGTCGGCGTCGGCGTGGGGACCGCTGTCGGTGTCGGGGCAGGCGTGGGCGTCGGCGTGGGGACCGCTGTCGGTGTCGGGGCAGGCGTGGGCGTCGGAGCAGTGGTCGGCGTCGGCGTGGGGACCCAGGACAGCCCCTGAGCCGCCGGGGCAGCGTTGATGACGAAGTCGGCCGCGTTGTCGTTCGTGTCAGCATGACCACGCTCGATCGATTGACCCGCACCCGGGGCCGGTGCTGGCGCTCCCTCGACATAGGCATTGCCTGCGTCACCCCAGCCCACGGCATCGATGGCGGTCCCGCCGGTGGGCCGCAGGACGATCGCCCCGCCCGTGGCCGCGAGCCCACCCGAGTAGGTGGCATCGGCAACGGCCGCATAGAGCCCGGCGCCGTTCGCGAGCAGGACGCGACGACCCGGATCCACGACGATCGTGGTCGTCCACGCGGCCTTGCGCGTGACGGTCGCACCGGAGCTGGTGACGTACGCGACCTCGAGGCCGGCGAGGTCGACGACGCCCGGCCCGATGTTGGCGAGCTCGACGAACTCGTCCGATGCGGATGCGCCACCCGTCACGACCTCGGCGACCACGAGGCCCCCCGACGGTGGCCATCCCACGGCGGCCACCGGCGCCAGTGGAACCAGGCGAACCCGGGGCGCCGAGGGCCACGCGGCCGCGCCAAACAGCAGGACGACGAGGAAGGCGGCAAACGCCGCGAGACGGACACGCGCCATCGAGGACCTCCGGGGCGGGGTTCGACGGCGGGGACGGGAGAGCGAGCGACAGGCTACGCGGCGCCACTTACGCGCCGCTCAACTCCATCCCGGCAGCAAGCCGGTACCATGCTGCGGCCGCGCCCAACTCGTGCGGCCCCGTTTCCGACAGGAGGAGCTCGTGGCCCGCGCCAAGCGCACTGATCGCACCGACGCCCGTCGCCGCTACCGGGCGGAGCAGGCCGTGCTGGCCGAGACCGAGCCCGGCGACGACACCGCGGACGGGACGGCGACCGCGGTCCGCAAGCCGAGTGTCAAGGCGGGCCAGTCCACCCCTGCGCCGCGCCCGGGCATCATGAGCTCGTTCAGGGGGGCGGTCACGCCGCTCGATCTCCCGGGCGACCTCCGCGCCCTGCCCAAGGTGCTCACGAACTGGGGCTTCCTTGCGGCGATGGGCGTCACCCTTGCTGCCGCCGTGTGGTTCGTCATCGCTTACTCGCCCGGGCTCTCCGAGATCCCGGTTGGCACGGCGACGACCGCCCAGCTCGAGGCCGTCGTCGGGACCAACACGATCCCGTACTTCCTGGGGACGATGGCGCTGCAGCCGCCGCCGGCAATCGGAGCGTTCTTGATCGGTTTCGCGGCCAAGCGCGCGAGCTGGCTGGGTGGATTCATCTACGGGATCTTCGTCACGATCCTCGCCATCGTTGTGCTCCAGACGCCTGCCGGTCGCCTGCTGACGGGCGATGGCTCGGCAGACGCCGTCCTGGTTGGTCACGCGGCCTGGTCGCCGGTGGGCGCAATGCTGTTCGCATCGGCGGCCGCCTGGTATCGCCGGTTCCTGGATCTCGCCAACCCGAACCGTGGCCAGCGCGGCAAGGCCCAGCAGGGCAAGTCCAAGACGACGAAGGCCAAGAGCGTCCGCTGATCGGTCCGCGGGGCGGTCCGGCACGCATACGAGACGGGCTGGACCCCGCGACCGTGGCCGTGGCCGCGGACGTGGCCGCGGACGTGGCCGCGGACGTGGCCGCGGACGTGGCCGTGGCCGCTGCCGCTGATGCCGCGGACGTGGCCGTGGCCGCTGATGCGCGGATGCGCGCCTGACTCAGCACGGCAACCGGCGAGCGTGAGCGCGGGCACGAGGTGCCCTTTCCCGGGTCCAGCCACGCTTGCGGGATGCGCTCCTGAGCCGGTGCCGCATCAGGCGGCAAGGGATGCGCGGTTCGGGCGCTCCTGAACCGGTGCCGCATCAGGCGGCAAGGGATACGCTCCTGAACCGGTGCCGCATCAGGCGGCAAGGGATGCGCGGTTCGGGCCCTGGCTGAACCGGTGCCGCATCAGGCGTCCAAGGGATACGCTCCTGAACCGGTGCCGCATCAGGCGGCAAGGGATGCGCGGTTCGGGCCCTGGCTGAACCGGTGCCGCATCAGGCGGCAAGGGATGCGCGGTTCGGGCCCTGGCTGAACCGGTGCCGCATCAGGCGGCAAGGGATGCGCTCCTGAGCCGGTGCCGCATCAAGCGGCCGGAGATGCGCGGTTCGGGCCCTAGCTGAACCGGTGCCGCATCAGGCGGCAAGGGATGCGCGGTTCGGGCCCTGGCTGAACCGGTGCCGCATCAAGCGGCCGGAGATGTGGGGTTCGGGCCCTAGCCGAGGCGCCGCATCCCCGCCTGGCCCATCTGGCGGACCCCTGCCGGTGAGGAGGGCCCGCCTGCCTCCGAGGCGGCCTCGACCAGCGGTCGCACCTCCCGCGCCACGACGTTCACGACCTCGCCCTCCCGTTGCAGGTCCCCGTCCACCAGCAGCAGCGCGTGGCGCCGGACGACGGAGCGAAGCCGCTGCCATGTATTGGGCCAGAGCGTGACGTTGACCATGCCCGTCTCGTCCTCCAGCGCAAGGAACACGGTGCCTCGTGCCGTCATCGGGTGCTGCCGCGTGACCACGAGTCCGCCGAGAAGGACCCTTCCCGGGCGCCGGTCCGCCAGCGCCGCGTTGGGCACGGCGCCCATCCGGTCCAGCGCACCCCTGAACAGCGCCACGACCTGGCGCCGGGCGTCCAGCCCCACCACGGCGTAGGCATCTCCCAAGCGCTCTGGCTCCGTGAACGCCGGGAGCGCCGGCGCCTCCGTGGCGGGCAGGCGCAGGTCCACCGGCCGGCCCGCGGCTCGCGTGATCCCTCTCGGGCCCCGCCTCTTCCCGTCCACGCGTCCCTTCGCCGCCCCGGCCACCTCGCGCAGCTGCCACAGCAGCTCCCGGCGAGGACGTCCCAGCGAATCCAGTGCACCCGCCCGGATCAGGCGCTCCACAACGTCCTCGGCGAGGCCCGTCCGCTCGACCAAGTCGGCCAGGTCCGTGTAGGGCCCGCGAGCCAGCTCCGCGTCCAGGCGCGCCTGGTGCTCCTCGCCGATCCCCTTGACCAGGTGCAGCCCGATGCGGACCCCCCAGCCGGTCATGCTCTCGGCGGCCCAGCGTTCCCGCGCCGCCGCGCCGGGGATCACGCACGCGCTCGAGCGCACCGGGGTCGGGCGGGCGTCGATCCCGCACCCGTCGGGCAGTGCCTCGCCGGCATCCCGGTCGGACGAGCCGTCATCGCCTGCGGGCCCCGCCAGCGCCCAGCCGGGGCGGCCGACCCACTCGGTCGTCGTGCGATACGAGCTCCGGTTGACGTCCACCGGGAGGACCGCGACCCCGTGGCGCTTCGCGTCGTTGACCAGCACCTCGACGGGGTAGAAGCCCATCGGCTGCGCATTGACCAGCCCGACGGTGAACTGCGCCGGGTAGAACAGCTTGAGGAAGCTGGACTCGTACGCGGTCCGGGCGAACGCCGCGGCGTGACTCTTCGCGAACCCGAACGAGGCGAATGCGGCACAGCGGCGGAACAGCTCCTCGGCGTCGTCGGGCGGGATCCCATGGACGCGTCGGCAACCCTCGACGAACTCCACGTGGAGCCGCTCCATCTCGCCGGCGGAGCGATACGTCCCCATCGCCCGCCGGAACCCGTCGGAGCCCGCAGGCGTGAACCCCGCGACGTCGATCGCGATCTTCATCACCTGCTCCTGATAGAGGATCACGCCCAGGGTGTCGTGGAGGATCGGCTCCAGGCTGGGATGGAGGTACGTGACCGGCTCCAGGCCCTGTTTGCGACGCAGGTACGGGTGGACAGCGTTCCCCTGGATCGGGCCCGGCCGGATGATCGCCACCTCCACCACCAGGTCGTCGAGGCTGGCCGGACGCGACTTGGGCAGGGTCTGCATCTGCGCCCGGCTCTCGACCTGGAACACGCCCACGGTGTCCGCCGCCTGGAGCATGGCGAAGACCTCGGGGACCTCTTCCGGCAGGCGGTCGAGGTCCAGGCAGACGGCGCAGTCGTGCTCGATGAGCTGGACCGTCTCGTCGATGGCGGCGAGCATGCCGAGGCCGAGCAGGTCGAGCTTGATCAGCTTCATCGTCTCGACGTCGCGCTTGTCGAACTGGACGACGACCCTCCCCGGCATGGTCGCCCGCTCGATGGGGGCGATGTCGATGAGGGGGGCTGCGGTCACCAGCATGCCGCCGCTGTGGATCGAGAGGTGGCGAGGGAAGCCGTCGATGCGGGCGCACAGCTCCAGCCAGCGCTCCCAGTCCGAGAGGCCCGCGACGGATCCCTCGTGGCGTGCCGGGTCCGGGACCGAGTCCGGGGCCGGGTCCGGGACCTTCACGGGCTCCGGCCCGATGCGGGCGACGCTGGATCCGGTCCCACGGCCCGCCCGCAGCCAGGCGACGCTGGCCGGGGTGTCACCCGGACCGCCCTCGTCGTCAGCCCGCCCACCGGGCCGGATCGCAGGTGCTGAGCCTGGAGCGCCCGCCCAGGTCCCGCTGGCCGCCGCGAGGTCCATCCCGAGCCGCCCGCCACGCGCGTGGTTGAGCTGCCCCATCGAGTCCGTGAGCCCGCGCTCGCCGGTCAGGGCGGCCGCGCGGGCCACCTCCAGCTCGGCCACGACCCGTCGCGAGCCCCGCACGGCGTCCGAGGGTCCCCCGCCCGTGCCCCCGCCCGTGCCCTCGCCCGGCTGCGCGAAGAACGCCCCAAACCCGCCCTCGGCCTCCAGGTCCCGCCGCACCATCACCGAGTCGTACGTCTCGAGCGCCTTCGCCACCCGGTCCACCAGCGGTCCCGGGAACCCCAGCGCGCGCCCCACCTCGCGGACCGCCGACCGGGCCCGGTACGTGACGAGGTTGCAGACCATCCCGGTGTGCTCGGGGCCGTACTTCTCGTAGACGTACTGGATCACCTCCTCCCGCCGCTCGGAGGAGAAGTCGATGTCGACGTCCGGGTAGGCCGTCCGCCCCTCGTTGATGAACCGCTCGAACAGCAGCTCGTGACGGATCGGGTCCACCCGCGCGATACCCAGCACGTAGGTCACGATCGAACCCGCCGCGCTCCCCCGTCCCTGCGCCGGGATGCCACGCGACTTCGCGAACTGCATCAGGTCCCAGCAGATGAGGAAGAACTCCGCGAGGCCGGTCCGCTCGATGACGTCCAGCTCGTGGGCCAGCTGCCGGAGCACGGCCGGCGTGAGCGGGTGATACCGGCGCCGGGCGCCCTCCCAGCACAGCTCAGACAGGTGGCTGAACGGCGTCTGCCCCTTCGGTACGGCGAAGCCCGGGAAGCGGTAGCGCTCGAACGCCAGCTCGACCCGGCAGGCCGCGGCGATCTCGACCGATGCCGCGATCCCTGCCCGCCATGCCCGGGCCAGCACCGGGTCGGCGGCCTCGGTGGCCGGCTCCCCGGGTGGCAGGGCAAGGAGCTCCGGCGCACCCTTGATATACGACTCCCCGTCCGGCCGGCGCAGGTCCGCCAGGTCCGACAGGGACCGTCCGTGCCGGATCGCGGTCAGGACGTCCTGCAGCTCGCGGCCCTCGGGGAGGGCGTAGTGGACGTCGTTGGTGACCACCACCGGCAGCCCCAGCTCCTCGGCCAGGCGCGCGGTCTCGGATGCGAGCCAGTCGTCGTCGGGCAGCAGGTGGTGCGTGAGCTCCAGGACGAAGCCGGCGGCGGCCGGCCCCCCCGCCGCGCCCCCGGCCGCGCCCATTCCACCGCTCGTGCCCCTTCCACCGCCCGTGCCGCGCGGCCCGTACAGCACCGCGTACCGCTCCGCCACGGCCCGCGCCCCCTCGCGATCCCCCGCCCGAAGGCGTCTCGCCACCTCCCCGTGGCGGCAGCCAGACAGCGCGATCAGCCCCTCGGCGTGCTCGGCCAGGAGAGCCTGGCTGAACCCGGGGACCGCCTTCGTGCCGGCTAGGTTCGCCCGCGACACCAGCCGGCACAGGCTCCGCCAGCCCGTCGCGTCGCGCGCCAGCAGGACCAGGTGCGGGCCACGCTGCGCCTCGCCGACTCCCCGGTGATCCTCCTTGACCACCTGCCGATGGCCCGGCAGCCGGGCGCGCTCGGGGCGAGGGCGGACAGGACGGCCGTCGATCACCCGGGGTGCCTCGGGCTGGACGGGCGCTCGACGCCCCGGCTTCCATGCACGCCTCGCCGGCACCACGATCCCGGCAGGGTCCGGCACCGCCGCATCGACGAGCTCCACCTCGATCCCGATCACCGGGCGCAGCCCCGCGGCCTCCGCGGCGGCGGAGAACCGGACGGCCCCGTACAGGCCCTGGTGGTCCGTGATGGCGAGACCGGCCAGCCCCAGCTCCACGGCTTGGGCAACGAGATCGTCGGGAGCGGACGCCCCGTCCAGGAACGAGAAGTGGCTGTGGCAGTGCAGCTCGGCGTAGGGAGGAGGGGCCACGGCGACGGTCTCCGGGGGGCGGATCGGAATGATAGAACATCTGTTCTATCGATACCAGTCCCTCCGGGCGTCAGGCGCTGACGACGACCTCCACCAGCGACCTCAGCACGACGTGTGCCCCGGCAGTCGCGAGGTCCACGTCGTCGCGATCCGGAACCCCGACCACGAACAGGCCGGCATCGACGGCAGAGCGGACGCCCATCGGCAAATCCTCGAAGGCGACCGCATCGCCAGGCGCCACGCCCAGCGCCCGACAGGCCGCCAGGTAGACGTCCGGCAGGGGCTTGGGCCGGCCCATGTCCGCCCCCGAGACCACCACCTGCAGCATCGCCAGGCCCGAGGTGTCCAGCGCCCGGCGCACCAGCCCCGCCGAGGTGTTGGACGCGACGGCGAGCGCCAGCCGTCCATCGAGGGCATCGACCAGCTCCCGCGCTCCGGCGCACGGTGTGGCGCCGGCCGCGTAGTGGGCGAGCATGATCTCGACGATCTCGCGCTCGATGACCTCCGGGGGCAGCCCGAGCCGCCCCGAGTAGGCCGTCGCGGTCTCGGACACCGCCCGGCCGTGGGACGCCTCCATGTCGGCGGGCGAGAACGTGTCGCCGTGCCGCTCGAGCAGCTCGCGCTCGGCGTCGTGCCACAGCGGCTCCGTGTCCAGGAGGAGCCCGTCCATGTCGAACACCGCGGCCCGAAAGCGTCCCGGCAGGACGAGCGTCGACTTGGACGGTGGGGCAGTGGGCTGGAGCGGGCGCAGGGTCAACGAGGTCCTCGGCGGGGCGGTGCGGAGCTGGGCGGCGGCGGGCCGGGGAATTGTAGGCTGCGAACCAGGCGCAGCCGGAGCTTGCGCGTCGCCGGAGCTTGCTCGTCGCCGGAAATTGCCTGTCCCGGAGCGCAACCAAACCAGCCGGTCGCGCGTCTGATGCGCGTGATCACGAACCTGGGCCACCGCCCCGACCACCGCGTCGCCCGCGAGCTCCTCCTGCGGCTGGCGGCGGCCGCGCTGGTCGCGATCGCAATCTTCGGCCTCCTTCCCGCAATCGCGGAGGCGGCCGTCTAGCGCACCGGCGGCGGTCGCGCCATCGCGACCGCCGACCTGTCCCCGGAGCTTGGGCAGCCCGGAGACCGCCGAAAGGACCCTCGCCGCTGGGGCGGCGAGGGTCCTTGCTCGCCCGGGCGTGTCGTCGCCGGGTGGCCGCTACCATGAGGCCGATGCGCATCGAGCCTTGCCGCCCGACCTCCACTCCTGTCCTCCTCATGTGGACACTGGCACTGGCCGGCATGGTCGCCGGCCTGGCCGCATGCGGAGGACCCGGGCCATCCACAACGGCAGCGCCGTCGGTGGCCGGCCCGGCATCGACGCCCGGTGTGATCGAGCCCACCCCGGTCCTGACGCAGGCACCGCCGCCGACCATCGTCCCGGGCGGTCCGTCGGACGTCCCACCCGAGGAGCCGGCCGCAACGTCCACGACGGCAACCGACTGGGGCACCATCCTGGACGCCGTCCCCGAGGGGTTCCCGGTCTACCCGGGGGCCAGTGCCGTGGAGCCGTCCGGCGGCCCGGCGAGTGGTGCCTGGCTGACTGGCGACGACGTGAGCGCGGTCGCCCGCTGGTACCGCGACACGCTCGAGGAGCTGGGCTTCACGACCGACAACCTGTCGTCCGCGCTCGAGGACGGGAGCCGTGTCCTTGACACGGTCTCGGACCTCCCGGAGTGCCGGATCCAGACGACCTTCCGCCCGGCGGGCGAATCGACGATGATCATCGTGCTCTACGGCGCCGGCTGTGCCGGCGGCGAGGGCTGAACCGGACAAGAGGAGGCGCGACCGCATGGAACCCAAGACGCGCGAGTTCGTGAGCGCCGGCCTGCTGGTGCTTCTGCTGGCCGTGCTCGTGGTGTTGGTGGTCTTCGCGGGAATGCCGGCCTGATCCGGCGCGGGAGCGTCTGGCTGCCGCAACATCTGGCGGGGGCCCGGCGTCCATACGCCGGCGACCGGCCGGGAACCGGTCCGAACTTTGGGGGAATGGGAACGAATGCAGACGACACGACCGCGTGACCTCGGCGCCCTCGCCCTGGTCGTGGGGCTGTTCCTCGTGCTGCTCGTGGTCTCGATCGCGTTCGGGTCGCCGGCGCTCCGCTGACGTTCCCGACCGTCGTCCGACCGGTCGCCGCCACGCTCCGACTCCTGCCTGACCATCCTGGGCCGGGTCAATCGTAGAGCCGCTCCAGGTGCCACGTCCCGGCCGTCCGGTCCAGGTAGACGAGTGCCAGCCACGACGTCCCCGACCACCTTGAAGTAGTCCCGGGCGATCGGCTCCCGCCACCAGGACTCCTCCACCCGCCAGCGGTTGCAGACCTCGACGGGCTCCCGCCGGCCGTTCCAGCGGATCGCCACAAGGCGTCCTCCCGGGTCCAGCTCCGCGTCGACCAGCGGATGCTCGTGCAGCAGACGGGTCATCGCCGTTCCTCGCCCACCACCGCCGCCCCGGCAACGGCATGCCAGCGCCAGCGGGCCTCGGCGAGCGGGGCCTCGGTGTCGGCCAGCTCCACCCTCCGCACCCGGTCCGACCCGAACGCGATCGCCAGGCGCGCCAGCTGCCAGCCGAGACGTGCGTCCCGTGCCGCCTGCGGGGTGAACAGCGGGAGCTGCTGGCCCCGGGCAGGCTCCACCAGCGCCAGCTCCAGCTCGAGACGCGCCACGGCGGCCGGCGGCGGGATCTGCTCGAGACGGGCGACGAGGAGGCGCTCGATGGCCTCGGCATCCGCCGTTGGCTCCGGGAACCGCTGCTCGAGGCGGAGCTCCGGCGGCGTCCCGCGACGCGCGAAGGCCAGGTCGTGGGTGACGACGAGTCGCGCCAGCCCCGCCGCGCGCCCGCGCGTCGCGAGCTGCTCCGCCAATGCCGCCGCGAGCCGGCGGAGCACGAACCGGACCGCCTCGAGGCCCTCTGCCGACGGCTCCAGCGAGAGGCCGAGGACCATCCGCTCCGGGGCCCTGCGCGGCTGGAACCGCTCCGTCTCCTCCCCGCGGGCATGCGCGTGGATCCTCGCTCCCTCCTCGCCGAAGCGCGCCACCAGCGCGGAGCGCGAGAGCTCCGCCACGGCCCCGATCGACCGGAGCCCGAAGCGGGCGAGTCGCGCCCGCACGTCCGGGTCCCGCGTGAGCAGCCCCGCCGGGTAGGGTGCGAGGAACCGGTCGTCGTCGCCGGGCGGGACCAGGAGCGGGGGGCCGCCCTCCTGCGCGTGCGCGGCGGCCACGGAGGCGGCGAAGGCTGTCCCAGCGATGCCGGCACGGGGCCGGCCCGGGAGGACCGGGGCAAGCGCCGCCGTCATCCGCGCGACCAGCGTCTCCTCCACGCCCCACAGGCGCGTCAGGCCGTCGACGTGGACGGCGATCCGACCGAACGAGGGATCCGTGACGTCGCTCGTGCCGGCAATCCCGGGACTGAACGTGGCAAGCCGCTCGCAGGCGGCTTCGACCGCGTCCCGGTCCGCGTCAGGCGCGAGGTCCAGGAAGGTCGCCTCGGGCGCGAGCCGGTGGGCGCTCCCGAGCGGGATCCCCCGGCGCACGCCGAGGGCCCGGGCGAGGGGATCCGCGTCCACCACGGTCCCGTCCATCCAGGGTTGGCCGCCGAGGACGATCGGGCCGGGCGGCCACGAGCCGGAGGTGCCGTCCGACAAGGAGCCGTGGCTCCCCGGGGTCGGTGCCTCCATCCGTGTCCTCGCCAGGAGCAGGGGCAGGTGTGGCCAGAGCAGGTGCAGCAGGCGCATGGGTATCGATCGATGCCGGGGGGCCTTTCAGATCGGTGAGTGCCGGTGGCACGGCGGTTGCCGGCGGGCCAGCCGCAGTCCTTGTCCCCGGAGGCGCGACCGGGGCGGCAAGCCCGGCCAGCAGCTCCGGGCGGAGCAGGCATGCATCCCGTGGACCGCCCTCCGCGTACAGGATCTCGAGGACGGTGCGGCGGCCGGGCGGGCCGTACCGGTTGCGGGCCACCTCCACGGCGCTTCGCTGCCCGACGACGTCCCGGCCCAGGCGGATCCAGCCCGACCGGCGAAGCTCCAGGCGCAGGCCGCTCGCCGCCTCCACGGCGGCCGCCAGGCCCCGCCCGAGGGACGCGGGCTCCAGGACGACGAGCAGCGTCCCGGCCCGTCTCGCCAGCGCGGCAAGCCGGTTCAGCCGGTCCCCCACCCGCTTCCCGGCGAGCGCCGGGGCACGGCCGTCCGGCAGGTCCATCACCAGCAGGTCCACGGTCCGGGCGGCCAGCAGGGCTCCCGCCATGGCGAGCGCCTCCTCCAGGTCCACGGGCGTCAGCACCACCAGCCACTCCGGCCGGATGCCACGCGCGACGGCCTCCACGGGGTCGAAGGCGCGGGCCAGGTCCAGCCACGCGACGATCGCCCCGCCGGCCTGCGCCTCCGCCGCCACCCGCAGCGCGACCGTGGTCCTGCCCGACGACGCGTCCCCACGCAGCGCGACCGTGGCCGAGCGCGGCAGCCCGCCCATGCCCAGGATGGCGTCCAGCTCCGCGAACCCCGTGGAAACGATCCGTCCGTCCGCGTCCGGGACCGGTACCCCCGGACGGTGCCGGATGGCCGGCATGAGTGGCGTTGGCGCAAGCGGATCCGGGGCCCGATCCGACTCCGAGTCCGGCTCCGGCATCGGCGCCCTGGCCAGCGCGCCCTCGACCACGAGCCCCATGTCGCCGCCACGTCGTGGAGCAGCCGCTCCCCAGCGAGCCTGGAGCGTTGCGAGAGCCTCGGAGACGTCGGATGTGCGAGCCATCGGACGTCCAATAATAGAACGTCTGTTCTATCCGTCAAGGTCGAAATGGTGGCCGCGGGCCCATCATCTGCTGCGCCGGGTCCGCCGCTACCAGGCCACGGCAAGGACCACGACGCCCGCGCCGATCAGCGCGAGACCGGCCCACTGCGTCCGGTGCGGACGCTCGCCCAGCCGTGTCACCGCGTAGGCCACCGCAAGGACCGGCCCGAACGAGCTCGACAGCCCAACCAGCCACACCGGCGCGATGCTCAGCCCGATCGCGTAGGCCACGAAGGCCGCGATATCGAATGCACCGCAGGCCACGACCAGCGCCAGCGCGGTGCGCGACCACCCGCCCGACGGCTCCAGGAGCGGCTGGAACCGCCTCGAACCCGACACCAGGGCCACGGCCAGCAGCGCCAGCGAACCGACGTTGTTCCCGATCCGCGAGCCGATCACCACCGGCAGCCAGCCGTGATCCCGGATAGGTGACGCGAGGCCCACCGTCAGCACCGCGAACCCGACCAGCGTCAGCACCGCCGCGACCACGCCCGGCCCCACGACCCGCATCCCCCGCAGCGCACCTGCCTCGAAGGTCACGCCCGCCAGCACCACGCCCGCCGTGGCCAGGATGGCTCCGGCAGCCTGCTGCGTCGACAGCGTCTCGCCCCGCACCAGCACCGCCAGGATCACCGTTGCGCCGCCGTAGGCCATGATCACCGGGCTGACGATGCTCACCGGGCCGATCCGCAGCGCCGTGAAGTAGGCGAGATAGGCAGCGGCCGCCAGGATGCCGAGCGGGAACCCAGCCACGATGCCCTCGATGGGTGCCGCGCCGAGGAGCTCCGGTTGGGCGAAGGCGATCAGCGCGAGCGCGGCGAGGCTCACCAGCTGTGCCCCCACCAGCACCCGCAGGCTCCCGATCAGCCGGGTGGAGACGGCGGCGGTCACGTCCACAATTCCCCACGCGAACGAGGCGAACAGGCCGAGCGCAAGACCGGTGGGCATCGCGCGAGTCTAGCCACCCGCCGAGCCGGAGGGAGGGGTGTCGCGTGCTACACTTCCCGGCCGTCAACCCGATCCGTCGGGTGTGGCTCCGTGGGGATGTAGCTCAGCTGGAAGAGCGCCGCGTTCGCATCGCGGAGGCCAGGGGTTCGAGTCCCCTCATCTCCACCATCGTGGGTCGGTCGGGCAGGTGGTGAGCCCAAGGGTCTGTAAAACCCTCGTCTTCGACTTTGGCGGTTCGATTCCGCCCCGGCCCACCAACAACGCCAATCGAAACGCCCGTCGCGCTTGCGACGGGCGTCGTCGTGTCCGGGAGGTGCCGACGGGTTCGGGCCCTCAGCCCTCGCCCCACGGGAACGGGTCGGTGTCGTGCCACGGCCCCAGGATGAATGGCTCCGACTCCCACCCGGCGGTTCCGCCGCGGATCACGAGCGGCACCTGCGCCTCGGGCAGCTCCAGCCGGGCCGAGAACAGGCCGTTGCCGTCGTGCGGGAGCACGAACCCGGCCGAGTCCAGGCACACGGGCAACGAGGAGTGGCAGCCGCCCGCCACCGCGGTCCCGTCGTAGAAGCCCGACAGGTCCATCACGTCCACGACCTGGCCGTCGCGGACCTCGGTGGCCGTGATGTCCGGGGCCACGTCGCCGGTCTCCACGACGATCTCCCAGCGGTCCCCGCCCTGCTCACCCGTGCCCGAGACCACCAGGCGCCAGGCCTTGGCCCCAGGGTCCTGGATGGTGGCCTGAATGGTGGACGCATCGACGGTCTCGATGGTCAGTTGCGGGCCCTTGGCGGCTCCATCCACGTCGCCCATCACGGGCGAAGCCTTCGGGCCCTCGACGGCCGGCAGGGACGGCACGGGGACCGGCGTCAGGGTGGGAACCGGCACGCTCGGGGCGGACGACGCCGGCGGAACAGGCGAGCCGGTTGCGCTGCCACAGCCTGCGGCGACAAGCGCGGCGGTGGCGATGATCAGGAACAAGCGCGGGGCCATGGAACCTCGAATGGATCAATGTGGGCAGCTGCGTTGTGTGCGCCCCTGTGACGCGCGAGCCGCCCGAAATGGTTCCCTCCCGGGGCCCTCGATTTCAGTCGAGGGCGCCGTGGAACTCCGGGGCGTGGCGACGAAGCCAGCGGCGCCACTCCGCGTGGTCCGGGACGCGCGTCGCGAGGAGCGCCCAGAACCGCTCGCTGTGGCCGAAGACCCGCAGATGGCACAGCTCGTGCGCGGCGACGGCCTCCAGGGCTTCGGGCGGCGCCAGAACGAGGCGCCATGAGAAGGACAGCGCGCCCTTGCGGGAACAGCTGCCCCAGCGCGTGGTGGTGTCGCGGATGGTGATGCTCGCGGGCGTCACGGCCAATGCGGGTGCATGGCGCTCGATCGCGAGGGCGAGGTCGGCGCGTGCCCGTTCACGCAGCCAGGCCTCCAGGATCACGGCCGTCGGACGCCGGTCGCGGAACGTGCGCTCCACCAGCAGCTCGTCGCCATCGTCGCCGCCCACGCGCGATATCCGGCTGGACCGCGTACTGGGCGGGGCCAGGACGACGCGCACGACATGAGGCGCCCCCCGGTACGGGATGACCCTGCCGGCGTCGAGCGGTGCGCGTCCCTCGAGCCGGTCTCTCGTCGCGGCCTGGCGGGCGAGGTGGCGGCGGATCCACGGCTCGCGATCCGTCAGGAACGCGTGGACCTGGGACTCCGGACGCCGCCAGCCACGACGGGCGGCCTCGGGCACGGTGACGACGACCCCGCGCGCCGGGTGGATGGTCACGCGCAGGCGCGTCGCCCTCGGTGACTGGCGCAGCGTGTACCGGACGCACGCCGCCAGGCAGGTGCGCGACGGCATCCGTCTCGACGATTGGGGCCACTGTCCGCGGGTTCACGCGCCGGTCGAGACGTCAGTTGCCATGCGATGGATCGTAGCGGTGGCGCGGGTCACCCAATTCGTCGCGCCCGTGCATCTACCCTGTGAGGCGGTCGCCCAATGCCGCCGATCCTGCTGGGGAACAGCACGCAATGACCGTGGAAGCCCTGCGCAAGCACCGCCCCGAGGTCCTCGACGACCTCCTGGCACGGTACGGACGCGAGATCCAGGGCGTGGCCTACCTGATCCTCCGGGATCGGGCGGCGGCGGAGGACGTGGTGGTGGACACCTTGCTGACCGCGCTCGATCGCGGCGACCAGCTCCGGGAACCGGAGAAGCTGCGGGCGTGGCTCCTGCGCATCGCGACCAACCGGGCACTCGGCGTGCGGCGATCATCGTCCCGCGTCGTCCAGCTCCGCGTGGTACCGGACCGTCCGGGCGCCCGACCGACGAGGACGAGCGCCTCACCCTGCTGTCCTGCGTGGACCGGCTCGCGCCGCGCATGCGTGCTGCCGTGGTACTGCGCTACTACGCTGACCTGTCAGTACGTGACGTGGCCGAGGCGCTTGGGATCAGCGAGAACACCGTGAAGACCCAGCTCCGCGAGGCGCTGGCGCACATGCGCCGGGCGATGGGCGGGAACGGCGATGCCGGCGAGACGCGGGAGGCCTCCCATGGCTGACGAGCTCGATCCGCGGCTGGAGGCACGGCTACGGGATGCCCTCCATGCCGAGGCCGGCCAGCTGCCGCTGCTCGTCCGCTGGGACGACATCGAACGGGCCAGGCGCCGGCGCGGGGGCAGGCGTCTTGCCTTGCCGGCATCACTCGTGGGCCTGGCGGCGGTGCTGGCCATTCTCGTGATCGTCGGCGGGGCCTGGCGGGCGAGCCAGTCGATCGAGGTCGGTGGATCTCCGTCATCACCTCCGTCAGAGCGCCCGCTGGCATCGTATGAGGACCTCCTCGCCGCGATCGGCCCGGTCGACTCGGCGACCCTCCAGGGTGAGGGCGAGACGCCCGGCGACGCGGCCGAGGCCGTTGAGACTGACCTGGGTTCGGTCCTGGTCACGCCGTCGGTGAAGCTGTCCACCTCCTGCCTGGGTGGCGACCTGATCGTCATGCTGCGCGCCGACGGCGCCGAGGTGGGGACCCACCACATCGCCTGCTCCGCGCAGGGCCCCTCCACATCCCAGATCGACCCGTTTGCGGCGACGCCACCAGCCGAGGCGCAGGTCGTGGTCATCGCCGCCAAGGGGATGCGGTGGCGCATCGTGATCGCGGATCCCTTTGCAGACGGCGCGTCCCCGGATGCCTCAGGCTTCACCGGGCCAGGAATCGTGATGCCCTCGCCCGGCTCCGGCGAGAGACCGCTGGTGCGGTTCGAGAGCGACGCCAGCAGGCCGGTTGACACGGGAGTGGCCGTGCCCGAAGGCACCGACGACATCCTTGTCAGCGGCCAGTGCGCCGGCGATGGTGAGGTGACGATCGAGATCGATGGGGTGCGTGCGGTGTATCCCTGCGCCGACTTCGGCCCGGAGGTGTTCGTGCCCGACAACACCTGGCTCGACATCCGCGCCTGGACGACGGGCTCGGCCCTGGTGGCTGGCCAGGTGATCGCACGCGATCTGGAGCGCGCCGATGGCGTCGCCTGGATCCCACCGAAACTGACCCTCGAGGGGCCTGCGGGCAAGGGTGCCGGGTCCAAGCAGTCGGCGTATGCGGGCTGCGGCCTGGGCTGGCAACCCGCGGTGGGAGGCGGGTTCTTCGACGACTGCGGGCCTTCCTGGCAGCCCGTGGCCGGCGCGCTGCGCGCGGCGCCGGGATCGACGGTGTCGCTGTCGCTGACC
Source organism: uncultured Chloroflexia bacterium (assembly GCA_963788375.1). Taxonomy (GTDB): domain Bacteria; phylum Chloroflexota; class Limnocylindria; order Limnocylindrales; family CSP1-4; genus CAIXZV01. The sequence continues at coordinate 701,954 of CAWBGT010000027.1, read as the reverse complement.
GAAGGCTGGACGATCGATGGCGTGAACGGTGCCCTTGCCGCGCAGGACCATGTGCTGCCCAGCGGCCGGAACCCGGAAAGCCAGCCATTGGCAATCCGCCGGACCGCCAAGGGGTTCACCTTCGATGTGCCGGACGCCGGCGATTGGAGCGTGCGCTTGAACCTCACCGGCACGAAGGATGGTGACCGGTTCAGCGTGCCGTACTACGCGCGAGTCATCGTCGAACCCTGAGAGCGGCCCCTGGACCCGGGGCTGTCCAGGTGCCCTGGACAGCCCAGACCAGCGCCTGGCTGGCTGCGGGCGAGCTGGCCGCCTGCCGGGCGAGGGTGATCGGGGCGCACGATGGCGTGCCCGCCTTGGCCCGGATCCTCCGGCCGGCCGGGGCACCGACTTCGAGCAGGCACGGGCTGACGCGCCCACGACCGCCGGCAGAGCCGGCGGGGGAAAGGCGAAGCGCCGTCCCGACCCGGGACGGCGCCTGCACGTGGTCGCTGGAGTTGACGCGTCGCCGGCGCTCGGGCGCCGATCGCTTGGTCACTGGGCGAAGCGGGTCCCGTTCGCGCCACCGGCACGGCTGCTGCCGGCCGCCGGATTGGGGATGCCCGTGAATTTGAGCCCGCCGCCGTTGGTGCCGCGGATGACGAGCTCCTGGCCGCTGCCGGCCGCCGGGTACGGGATACCCGTGTAGGTGAGACCACCGGCCTTCGAGCCGCTGACGACGAGCTCCTGGCGGCCCAGGGTGTCGGATGAGCTCGCGGTGCTCCAGCCGTGGTCGTGAGCTCCCGCCGCCAACCCGGCGGCGGGAGCGGCCTGGGACTTCGTCGAGGACGCCTGGCTGAACGCCGCGGCGATGACGAGTGCGGCCGCCAGGGTGAGGGCACCCAATGCGGCGCCGGCCCGGCGCATGTCTGGGCTGGCGGGTGCGGTGCGGGTGGCTGCGGACATCTGATCCTCCTTGGATGCCGGCTCGGTCCCGTCATTCGGGGCCATTGCGACCGGCAACTCCTGATGTCCACATCCTCGGCGCGCGTCGTCGTGTCGCCATCCGGCGGCTGCCCCACCGCGATTCCCCCCGGTACCTCAAAGAATGCGCTGGTGGCACACGGGTGCCTTACGTCACGTGGGACGTGGCCGATCCGCGGGAGACCCTGGGACGACCTGTCGATGCCGCCCCGAAAGGGCGCGATGGGATCCGCCTCGACGACAGGGGCCGCTGTGCGCTGGTTCAAGCGCCCCGGCGCGCGTCAAGGGACTGGGACGTTCGCATAGGACGGAGTCTCAGCGATCCCGAACGCCGGGAGTGGCCAGTATCGGACAACCCCTCGCCCGATCACGGACGAGACGGGGATCGAACCGAACAGCGACTGTCTGCCGACACCTGGCGATGGTCACCCATCACGAACAGCTCATCGTCTGGCACGACCCAGCGGGCCTGGTCACCGGCCTCGGTCGGCTCGATCACGCCGGCGTCGTTGCGGAACAGATAGCGTTCGTCGAGCACCATGCCATTCACGGAGACCCGGCCGTCGCGGACCTCGACGGTGTCGCCGCCGACTCCGATGACGCGCTTGATGTATGGCTCGGGCCGGTCGGTCCAGGCGGGGGGCGGGCGGAACACGACGACCTAACGGAGCCCGGCTGTCAACGGAGCCCGGCCACGGTCATTGCGCCTGCAACCGCCCCATAGAGACACCAACGGGCCCGCGCAGGGCGCTCGGCCTAGACTTCCCGGCACCGTCGGACGCCGGTCGGTGGCGAGTCTGGCTACGTCCGGTGGGGTGCCCCGTCCCGGAGGAACACCTGCTCGATCGGAAGCTCGAAGAGCTCGGCGAGGCGGAAGGCAAGCGCCAGACTCGGGTTGTACTCACCCCGCTCGAGATAGCCGATGGTCTGCGGATTGACCCCGATCCGCTCGGCAAGCTCGACACGACTCATGCCCGCTGTCTCGCGGAGGTCGGCGATCCGGTTCGGGAGCGGTGCCTCGGTCGCAGGCTTGCGGCCGGTCACCTCGCCGTGGCTCGGTCGAGCCAACCCGTCAGGCGCGACGCACGCTGCGCCTCGGGCGTGGTGTCGTCGCGCTGCGGGTTCATCCAGGCGTAGGCGACGCTCGGGAGCATGAACAGCAGCAGGAACGTCGGCAGGAGCACGTCGATGAGCTCGACGCCACGGCTCTCCGCGTGGAGCGCCAGACCGATGCCGATCGCCGGGTTGAAGACGAGCAGGGCGCACCCGATCGCCAGCCCGCCGATGGCGATCCCGTGGGCCCGCCGATACACGTCGCCCTGGATCGCGCGCTCGCGCTCGTCCGCCTCCTCACGGGCAATCTGCGGGATCGCCCGCTTGTAGACGTAGAGCCCGGCGGTCACCGGGACGAGCGCGGCGGCGGCGACCTGCTGGAGCACGAGGAACGCATCGAACACGGGCTTCCATGTCTCGCTCCAGATCATGCCGGCATCGCCAATGGCGAGCGCGAACAACACCAGCCAGCCGACGGCCAGGAGCCGACCGTCCACGCCCGACCAGAATCGCTCGAAGCGACCGGGTTCGGCCGTGGCATCGCGCCGGGGCAGGAACCGGCGCACAAGGTCCGAGCTCCGCACGAACGCGACCAGGCTGACGACGCAGATCGCCGTGAGGAACCAGGCCTCCATGCCGCACTCCTCCCCCGCGGGGGTGATCAGCCCGGTGGGCTGTTGTATTCATACAATAGGCGTGCTGTTGTGGAAATACAACAGTGTGCGAGTCTTGGCGGCCGATACGTCAGGAGCCGTCGGCGGGCGGCACCAAGTCGTGCTCGCCATCCCGGAAGGGCGCGCGCGCACCGTCGAGCGGCTGCTCCGCCTGTCGGATGGGCGTGAGGCTATGTGGCCCCGAGCCGGTAGGTGACGCACAGCGTTCCGTCAGGCCTGATGATCGCCATGTAGGCGAGCACGATGAGGCCGATCCCGAACAAGGAGAGGATCAACGCGATGACGAAGGTGCCACCATCCCACTGCCCGTCGCCCCAGCTCTGGCCCGCTGGCGCATAGCCGCGCTGGGCGAGCGTCTCCGCATCCTTCACGTAGCTCGCGATCGCCTCGCTCTGCTGGTGCCCACGGTAGGTCCGGACGAGGAAGTCGCCCCATTCCTCGGCTCCCGCGGCCACGTCGCCTGACCCTCTGCCGCCGCTCCACCGGTAGAGCACGAACCAGGCCACGACGACCGCGAGGCCCACGACCACGGCTAGCCCGACAATGGCATCCACGCTCGAATCTCCTGACTGCCGACGCCCTGAGAAGCGGCTTGAGGCTCGCACGCCGGAGAACGCCGGGCAGGAGCCGTGCGGCCCACATCCGCGGGCCGGAGTACCGCCTCCAGTCCGCACGAATACCCGATGGTGTTCACGCGCGCCCGGACGATCCCGGTGGCCCCGGCCTCTTCAAGCGCCCGATCGTGCGCCTCGACGGGCCACCGATCCCCGGAGCGGTCACAATGCCGGGCAACCTGGAGGAGAGGCACCGATGAGCGACAACCGGCCGACCGAAGCCGGGGGCCCACCGAACCGACGGCGGACCGTGAACGACCTCCTGGCCGACGCGCGGGCGCGGCTTGACCGGCTCGAGCCGGCGGATGTCCACAAGGCGATGGCCGACGACGGGGCCATCCTGGTCGACACCCGGTGCGCGGAGCTGCGACGGGAGACCGGCGTGGTCCCGGGTTCGATCCACGTCCCGTGGTCGGTCCTGTACTGGCGCCTCGATCCGGCGTCGGGCCACGACGATCCGCGCCTCTCCGATCCAGCGGCCCGGATCGTCCTGCTGTGCGCCCATGGCTACAGCTCGAGCCTGGCCGCGGCCACCCTTCGCGACCTCGGCTTCGATCGAGCCACGGACGTCGTCGGCGGGTTCGAGGCGTGGGCCGCGGCGGGCCTCCCGGTGGAGCCCGCGTCCGACCCGGGCTAGGCGGCGTCGGCGGCACTCCGGCCAGGCGCGGTCACCCCGTCGTCATCGAGGCGTCACCCAATATCCTTAGCCTCAGCCCCGATCCGTCTCAACAAGGGAGTACCCGTGTCCTCGGAAGCCACAGCCCCGGCGAGCGCGTGGGACTGGATCTACGCCACGCGCGAGATGACCGGTGTCGGCTGGTACGAGCCGGATCCGTTCAACTCGCGGGAGCTGGTGGCGGCCGCCATCGAGCGTGGGGCGCGCAGCATCATCGACATCGGCGGCGGTGCGTCCTGGCTGGTGGACCACCTCCTCGAGCTCGACCTCGACCGGATCGCGGTCCTCGACATCTCCGAGGCGGCCCTGACGCTGGCCCGCCACCGGCTCGGCGACCGCGCCGGGCGGATCGCCTGGATCGTGGGCGATGCATCCGTCCTCGACGACGTGGGGGCCTTTGACATCTGGCACGACCGTGCGGCGTTCCACTTCCTCCTGGATCCAGACGCCCGGCGGCGCTACGCCGACCTGGCCCGGCGAACGATCCCCGACGGGGGCACGGCCATCATCGCGACCTTCGCGGACGACGGTCCCGAGCGCTGCAGCGGCATGCCGGTCCAGCGCTACGAGCCCGATGCGCTCGCGGCGGAGCTCGGCGAGGGCTTCCGGCTGGTGGACAGCCGCCGGTATCTCCACCACACGCCGGCGGGGATCCCCCAGCAGTTCCAGTACTCGACCTTCCGCCGCGTCGAGCGGAAGGAACCGTGACCGCCGACCCGGCCAACTACGGCGGCGGCCGGGCGCTGCCCGTCCATGCCATGGTCGAGGACCCGGAGGCCGACCTGGAGTCCGGGCTCCTGCTGCCGCTCCATCGGGCGCTGCTCGGCATCCGCGACGGCCAGATCGTGCGAATCGCCAGCCCCAGCGACCGGCTCACCGGGCAGCTCCAGACCTTCGAGGCCGTGAGCCGTCACGGGCTACTGTCGGTGATCCCCGATCCCGAGCGGCCCGGGTGGACCCTCCACTACCTGCGCAAGGGGCCGGCGCGGACGGACTGGCCGGCGGACGGCGCACACGAGGGTGGGGCCGAGGCGGTCGTGGCGGTGTCGCAAGGCGAGTCGTTCATGCCCACCCGCCTGTGGCTGTACACCAACTACGACTGCAACCTCGCCTGCGACTACTGCTGCGTGGTTGCCGGTCCGAAGGCCGACCCGCGACGCCTGTCGGACGCTCGGATCCGCGCCCTGGTGGACGAGGCCGTTGGGGCCGGCATGGACGCAGTGTTCGTGACCGGCGGCGAGCCGACGCTGCGGCCCGACATCGCCGACCTGATCGCCTACGTGACCGATCGCCTGCCGCTGACGCTGCTCACCAACGCGATGCTGCTCCGCGGACCGCGCTGGGACCGGATCCGGCCGCTGATCGATGCCGGCCGGCCGATCGCCTTCCAGGTGAGCCTCGATTCCGTGACGCCGGAGCGCCACGACGCCCACCGTGGCCGCGGTGCCCATGCCGGCGCCCTGCGCGGGATCCGGACCCTGGTCGATGCCGGGGCCCGCGTCCGGCTCGCGGCATCGTTGCCCGAGGAGGCGCTCGACGAGATCCCGCACCTCCACCGCCTGGCGGACGACTTCGGCATCCGGCCCGACGACCGGATCTTCCGGCCGATCGCGCTGCGCGGAGCCGCTTCGGAGGGCGAGCCCATCCGGCCCCAGGACGTCGCACCCGAGCTGACCTGCGATGCGCTGGGCTGGTTCTGGCACCCGCTGTCCAACGATCCCGACATGCGGCTCGACCTGCCGGCGGATTCGTCGATGGCCGAGGCGCTGGTCGCGGTCCGCCGGCGCCTGGACGAGATCCTGGCATCGGGGCCGGCCAGGCTCGACCGGTTCGTCTGCGGGTGAGCGGCGGCGCGGCCACCCGGGTCGGCGCCCGGGTCGGCGCCCGGGTCGGCGCCCGGGATCGTCACCCGCGCGTCACGAGGCAGGGCTAAGGTCGGAGCCACACGCTCACTGAATTCAGGCTCCTGGGAGGGCATCCGTGGAAACCAGCGCACGCAGCGCGCAATCCGAGGCGATCGCCGCCATCGCGACCGGGCTGTGGTTCGGCCGCGCGATGGCCACGCTGCGGATCTTCTTCGGCGTGGTCTTCCTGCACAACGGCCTGGCCAAGATCCTGCCGGCCGTCCCGAACCTGTGGCCCGACACGCCGCTGGGGTTCGTCATCAACGCCGAGGGTGGTCGCAGCGCCCAGTCGATCCTCAAGTACGAGGTGATCACCCAGCCGCATCCGATCGAGCCCTACCGCTCCTTCATCGAGGGCGTCGTGCTGCCCAACTTCGGGTTCTTCGGCTTCTCGGTGGGACTGGTCGAGACGATCGTCGGCGTCCTGCTGATCCTGGGCCTGGTCACCCCGATCGCGGCGCTGGTCGCGGCGGGCATGGCGCTCCACCTGCAGTTCGCGACGCTGTGGAACGACAAGTGGATCTACGAGTACTCGGTGGAATGGGTGCCGCTCCTGTGCCTCGCCGTCTTCCGCGCCGGCCGCTGGCACGGCCTTGACGCCCGGCTGGCGCTCGCTCGTCGCCGATGGCCCGGATGACGGACCGCCTGGAGCCGGTCCGGACCTTCGTCACCGGCGGCGCCGGGTTCATCGGCGGCGAGGTGGTCGCATCGCTGCTGCGTGACGGGGCACCCGTCACCGTCTTCGACAACCTCTCGACCGCGGAGCCGGACTGGGCGACCCGGTTCGACGGAGACCCGCTCCTGGACTTTGTCCGCGGCGACATCACGGACCGCGACGCGCTCCGGGACGCCATGGCCGGCCACCGTCGCGTGGTCCACCTCGCATCGGGAACAGACATCGCCGGGGGCTTCGACCACCCCGAGCGGGACTTCGCGAGCGGCGTCGTGGGCACCGAACTCGTGTGCGAGACGATGCACGCGGTCGGGATTGACGAGATCTGGTTCGCCTCCTCCGGGGTCGTTTACGGCCGCCCGGCCCGGATCCCGACCGGGGAAGGCGACGGCCCGCTGCTGCCGGAGTCGCACTACGCGGCCGCGAAGCTTGCCGGCGAGGCGCTGATCTCGGGCTTCGCAAGCCTGTACGGCTGGCGGGCGCACGCGTTCCGCTTCGGCAACACGGTCGGCCCGCGATCGAACCATGGCGTGGTCCATGACTTCGTGGTCAAGCTCCTGCGGGACCCGACCCGCCTCGAGATGCTGGGCGACGGCACCCAGGCGAAGCCCTACATCGCCGTGGACGACCTGGTCGCCGGGATCCGGCGCGGAGTTGCGGCGGCGGCGCGGTCCCCGATGACGATCCTGAACGTCGGGACCGAGGGGACCGTCACCGTCCAGCGCGTGGCCGCGATCGTGATCGAGGCCCTGGGACTCGCGCCCGCGTCGGTCGAGCTGACGTACGCGGGCCGCGGCCCCGGTGGCGGCGGCTGGGCGGGTGACACGCCCTATGTCGAGTTCGAGACCTCGGCGCTGCGGGCCCTTGGCTGGGAGCCGCGGCTGTCCGCTGCCCAGGCCATCGAGACCGCGGCGCGGGGGATCGCGGATGGCTATCGCGCGTCGGGGAAGCCACTCCTGACCCGTTCCGAGCGGACACGCCGCTCCGGCGGCCGGCTGATCGGGAGCCGGGTGAACCCTGGGCTCGGGCGCGGGGCGATCCCGGCCGGCCTCGTTGGGCTGGCGACGATCGCGACAGCGGCCTGGGTGGCCGCACTCCTCGTGAGCCGCACCGTGGGTCTCGCGGCCCCGCCATACGACCTGGCCTTCTTCCAGCAGGTCGTCTGGAACGTCGCCGACAGCGGTCGCTGGGTCTCGAGCTTCCACGAGGGGTCGTTCCTCGGGCTCCACTTCTCGCCGATCCTGGTGGTCCCGGCCGCGATCGAGCGCCTCGTCGGGCCGGACGTGCGCGTCCTCAACCTGGCCCACGCCGTGTCGGTCGCGGCGCTGATCCCGGCCACCTTCCTGTTCCTCCGCGCGCTGCTCCGTCCCGGCCGAGTTCGGGCCGGTGCTCGCCGCGGTCCTGGCGATTGGGATCCCGCTGTGGGGCACGATACAGGACGTCATCCGGGCCGACTTCCATCCCGAGACCGCGGGCATCGCGCTCGCGCTCCTCGCCGGATGGGCGGGGCTCACGAAGCGCCATCGCGCGATGTGGGCGCTCGCGCTGCTGGCGCTCGCGACCCGCGAGGACGTTGGCTACGCGGTCGCCGTGGTCGGACTGGCGGTGGCGGTCCGGGGCCGCGGCTCGACCCGCCGCCAGGGCCGGTTCCTCGTGCTCGTGGCCGCCGCCTGGGCGATCGCGGCCTTCGGCCTCGTGATGCCGGCCATCCGCGACGGCGCCGGGGCCGATACCGACCGCTACTACGCCTGGCTTGGCGGCGGGCTTGCCGTCCTGCTGGCGCCGTTCGAGCGGACTGCCGCGGTCGTTGCCCACATCGCCCGGGCCACGCCGTGGCTTGCCGCAGCCGGGATGGTCGTCGCCCTCCTCGGCCTGCCCCTGGTCCGTCCGCGCTGGCTGCTCCTGGCCCTGCCACCGATGGCCGCCGCACTCCTGTCCGCCAACGACTTCCAGGCGAACCTGCGGCTCCAGTACGGGCTGATCCTGGTGGTGCCGCTGATCGTTGCCGCCGGGTTCGGCGGGCGACGGGTACTGGCGGTCGCCGAGCGAAGGTGGCGGCGGGGCCCGCGTCGCCGACCGCGGGACGCGCCGGGTCGCGGCGCCCCCGATTCCCAGACCCGGCGGCTCGCTCCTCTGCTGGCCTTGCTGCTGATCATCCCGGCGGCGGTCGGCGCCTGGGTCCAGGGCTCAATCCCGCCGTTCGACATGAGCGACCCAGCGTTCGCCGCCCGGCCTGCCCGGCTGGATGGACTGGAGTTGGCGGCCGCCATCGTGCCTGCCGAAGCGATCCTTGCGGCAGACGAGGGGCTGGTGGCGCCACTCGCCGCGCGAACCGACATCCGGCGCCTGATGGCCGGCCCGGTCCCTCCCGCGAATGCGTATGTCGTCATGGACCGCACGCCATGGTCGCCGACGCTTCGGGCCCGGAACCGCCACGACAAGATGCTCGCCTCGCTCCTGGCCGGGGATCGCGCGGTGCTGGTCGACGATGGCGAGTTCATCGTCTGGGCACCCGAGCCGGATGGGGCCACACCATGAGCCCGGCCATCGCCGCCGTCATCCCGGTCATCGACGAGCAGACCGCGATCGGGGCCGTCGTCCGCGGCATGCGCGCATCGGGGGCGTGCTGTGCCTTCGTGGTCGACGGTGGGTCGCGCGACGGGACGCGGCGCGCTGCGGCGGAAGCAGGCGGCATCCTCATCGACGAGCCGCGACGCGGCTACGGGCGCGCCTGCCTCACCGGCGCCGAACATGCCCTGGATCCCACTACGTCCGGCCACACCCATGACGGGGTGGCGTTCCTGGACGGCGACGGTTCTTGCGACCCTGCGGACCTGCCGGCCCTGGTCGTGGCGCTGAGGTCGGCGGACGTGGCGTTCGGCAGGCGACCGGGTCGCCTGGTCGAGGACGGCGCGATGCCCTGGCATGCCCGGCTCGGCAACGACCTGGTCGCCGCCGTGATGTCGATCCGGACCGGGCGCATCGTCCACGACCTGCCGCCGTTCAAGGCCCTGCGCGCTCCCGTCCTCGGCCGGCTCGACCTCGACGATGCGGGCTACGGCTGGACGACCCAGCTGGTCGCGCGGGTGCTCGCCGAGCCCACCATCCGGTACCGGGAGGTGCCGGTCCGTTTCCGGCGACGCCGGGGCGGCACGAGCAAGGTCTCCGGCTCATTGCGAGCGTCCGTGGCGGCCGGCCGGGCCATGGTCGGGCGTGCCTGGTCGGAGACGGCGGCGCGACCCCTCCTCGCCCTCATGGTCAAGGCTCCCGGGCCGGGCCGGGCCAAGACGCGCCTGGCCGCCGAGATCGGCGACGAGGCCACGACGGCCTTCTGGACCGCCTGCATGGCCGATGCCGCCGATGGCGCGCTCGCGGCGGCGCGATCCGCTCGCTGGAACCCGATGGCCATGCTCCCGTCCGTCGCTGATGTGGACTCGGTCGCCCGGATCATCGGTCCGGCCTGGACGCCGGTCATCCAGACGGGCCCGGGGCTGGGAGCGGCGCTTGCCGATGTCTTCCTCGCGGCGTTCGACCGCGGCGCGGATCGTGCCATCGCCGTCGCGGGTGACGCGCCCGGGTTGCCGCCGGCCCGCATCGAGGCCGCGATGGCCGTGCTCGCCCGTGGCCCTCGAAGTGCCGTCCTGGGACCTGCCGAGGACGGCGGCTACCACCTGGTCGGCGCCCGCTGGCGGCAGCTTCCGCGGACAACCCCGGCCCCATTCCGACGCCGGGTCCGGCGCAACCTGGCGGCCAGGCTGAGGGGAGCCTTCACCGATGGCGCCACCGCCGGCACCACCGCGTTCGATTCCGCAAGGAACGGCCTCGCGTCGGCCGGCTGGCAGGTGGCCGACGTCGAGTCCTGGCCGGACGTCGACACGCTGGCGGACCTCCGCCGTCTGGCGGTCCTGCTTGAACCGGACGGGCGCTGGGCACCCCGGACGGCCGAGTGGCTGCAGCACGGCCAGTCCGAAATCGGAGGCGGCTGACTGCGGCTGGCGCTATACTGCCGCTCCGGCGTGGGGCTATAGCTCAGCTGGAAGAGCGTCTGAATGGCATTCAGAAGGTCAAGGGTTCGAATCCCTTTAGCTCCACCAACACCCCGCTGACGCCGACACCCTGACCCCTCGCCGGGACCGGCGGGGGGTTCGTTCTTCATACCGAGCAGGGACGGGACCGTGACGACGACAGGCGATACCGACAGCACCGGTCAGGGCGACGCCAGCGTGGGGCGCTCACGCATGGAGCGCTACGAGCCCGCGGCCATCGAGCCCAGATGGCAGCAGCGCTGGGCCGACCTCCGCCTGTACGAGACCGACCTCGACGACCGCTCGAAGCGCCCCTACTACCTGCTCACGATGTACGACTATCCCTCGGGGTCCCTGCACATCGGCCACTGGTACGTGAAGACGCCCACGGACGCGATCGCCCGCTACCGCCGCATGCATGGCGACAACGTGTTCCTGCCGGTGGGCTTCGACGCCTTTGGGCTGCCGGCCGAGAACGCCGCCATCAAGAACAACATCAACCCGCGCGACTGGACGATGGCCAATATCGAGAAGATGCGCAGCCAGCTGCGCACGATGGGCGCGTCGTTCGACTGGACCAGCGAGGTCGTCACATGCGACCCCGAGTACTACCGCTGGAACCAGTGGCTGTTCCTCAAGTTCATGGAGAAGGGGCTGGCCTACCGCTCGGTCTCCGCTGTGGACTGGTGCCCCAACGACGGCACGCTGGCGCGCGAGCAGGTCGAGGGCACGGACCGGCACTGCTGGCGATGCGGCGCGCAAGTCGAGAAGCGCGAGCTGCCCCAGTGGTACCTGGGCATCACCAACTACGCTGACGACCTGCTCGACTTCGGCGGCATCGACTGGCCGGATCCCGTCCGGATCATGCAGACGAACTGGATCGGGCGCTCGTCCGGCGCCGAGATCGTGTTCGAGACGGCCCCCTCCCCCCACCACGCCGGCGGCGAGGAGCTGCGGGTCTTCACCACGCGCCCGGACACGCTATTCGGCGCCACCTTCATGGTCCTGGCACCCGAGCACCCGCTGGTTGCGGCGCTGACGGCGCCCGAGCGCAAGACCGACGTGGACGCCTACGTCGCGGCGTCCGCCGCCAAGACGGAGATCGACCGCCTGTCCACCGACAGGGACAAGTCCGGCGTCCCCATCGGCGCGGACGCCATCAACCCGGTCAACGGGGAGCGGATCCCAATCTTCATCGCGGACTACGTGCTGGGCACCTACGGCACGGGCGCGATCATGGCCGTCCCCGCCCACGACGAGCGCGACTTCGCCTTCGCCCAGAAGTTCGGCCTGCCGATCGTGCGGGTCGTCATGCCCAAGGGTGCCGATCCCGATGCGCCACTGACCGAGGCGTTCGTTGAGAAGGCGGCCGACTTCGCAGCCGCCGCCACCCCGGAGCACCACGGGCTCCTGGGCGGCATCCTCGATGAGGTGGACCTCCTCACCCGGGGGCGCACGGCAACCGACCAGATCGTGATGGTCAACTCCGGCGAGTTCACCGGGCGGCCGGCAGTCGATGCCTGGCACCAGATCGTGTCCTCGCTCGAGGAGCGGGGCAAGGGCCGCCAGGCCGTCACGTACCGCCTGCGCGACTGGCTGATCAGCCGCCAGCGCTACTGGGGCACGCCGATCCCGGTCATCCACTGCGAGCAGTGCGGGGCCGTCCCGGTCCCCGAGCAGGACCTGCCCGTCCTGCTGCCCGAGACCGTGGACTACCGCGGCTCCGGGGACAACCCGCTCAACCGCGACGAGGCGTTCCTCAACGTCCCCTGTCCGCAGTGCGGCGCCGCGGCCCGGCGCGAGACGGACACGATGGACACGTTCATCGACTCATCGTGGTACTGGTTCCGATACCTCTCCCCGCACAAGTCCGACGGGCCGGTCGACCGCGACAAGGTCAAGGACTGGACGCCGGTGGACCAGTACACCGGGGGCGCCGAGCACGCGGTGATGCACCTGCTGTACAGCCGCTTCTTCACCAAGGCGATGCAGGATCTGGGCCTCGTCCACGAGGAGGAGCCATTCCGCCGCCTGTTCAACCAGGGCCAGATCCTGGGCGCCGATGGCGAGCGCATGAGCAAGAGCCGCGGCAACGTCCAGGACCCCGACGAGCTGGTCGCACGCTATGGGGCGGACGCCGTCCGGCTGTTCCTGATGTTCATGGGCCCCTGGGACCAGGGTGGCCCGTGGAGCCCCACCGGCATCGGCGGCGTGGGCAAGTTCCTCAACCGCGTCTGGGCGATCGCGCTCGACCCGCACGGCCGCGAGCCCGGCGATCCATCGGGTGTGACCCTGCCGGAGGGTGAGACCGAGGAGGTCGCGCGCCACCGGATGCACGCCGCGGCCCACCGCACCCTGCGCGACGTCACCGATGACTACGAGGGCTTCCGCTGGAACACGATGGTGGCGAAGCTCATGGAGCTGAGCAACCTCCTGTCCCGATACCGGGGGACCCCAGCTGCCGGCCAGCCGGAGTGGGACGAGGCGGTCGATCTGCTGCTCCTGATGCTGTCACCGGCCGCGCCGCACATCACCGAGGAGCTGTGGGCCCGGCGGCTCGAGACCCGGGGCGAGGTGTGGAAGTCCATCCACGTCCAGCGCTGGCCCGAGCTGGACGAGCGAGCCCTCGCCGAGGCGACCCGCGAGGTGCCGATCCAGGTCAACGGCAGGCTGCGGGACAAGGTCACCGTCCCCAGCGACACCTCCGAGCGGAAGCTGGAGAAGATCGTCCTGGAGCGCGACAAGGTCGTTGCGGCGATGGGCGGCCGCAAGCCCGCGCGGATCATCCACGCCGGCGGCGGCAGGCTCGTCAACATCGTCCTCAAGGACTGACGGCCGAGCGGTCCCCTTGGCGGGCGGCGTGGGCCGCGGCCGCCCGCCCGGGCCGGCTGCCAGGTGCGCGGACGCAGCGGACGCACCGACGCGGCGCCCGGTCCCCCGGTGACGCCGCGTCCAGTGGTGTGATCGGCCGCTCCCAGGCGGCCCCGTTGAACGCTATTTCGCGGCTGCGAACTCCAGCGTGCCCTCGTCGGCGAGGGTCAGCGTGAGCTGGTCGCCGTCAACGGCGTAGCTCTTGGTCGCCGACAGGCCGGCCATGTACTGGTCCGCCATCGAGCCCTCCGGGCAGGCCATCATCGTCGACGCGCCGAGCGTGATTGTCATGGCCCCGTCCGAGGTCGTGGTGTAGGTGCCGGTGACGCTGTTGCAGTCGGCCTGGATGGTCGCCGTCCCGTCGTCGTTGAAGGCGATCGTGTAGTTCGGCTGGTCGGCCGCCGGGACGACGCCCTGGAACGCGGGCACCTTCTCCGTGATCGCGGTGAGCTGCCAGGTCTTGCCGGTCAGGCCGCCCGAGGACGAGCACGCTGACACGATGATCGCGACAGCCGCAACGGCGAGCGCGAGCGCGGCGATGGACCGGCGGCGGTGGGACGGGCGAGCTGGCTGGCTGCTGGTCATGCGGTGGTGTCCTCCGGTAACGAGCGGGAACGCTGCCCACTATCCGGCGAGAGCCGGAGCAGGCCGAAGGATACGCGCTCGTCGCGAACCGGGCGCGTCGGGCCCAGCCCAGGCGTTCACGGGTACCCTGACGGAGGCGCCCCAACCCGCCCGTCACGGAGACTGCCCCATGGCCCAGGTCAAGATCGGCGCACTCTGCTGGAACCAGTACACCGAATGGCCCGCTCTGCTGCGGGCCGGCATTCGGGCTGACGAGCTGGGCTACGACACGCTCTGGACCTGGGACCACGTCTATCCGATCGTCGGTGACTCGACGGGGCCCAACTTCGAGGGCTGGCTGACGCTGGCGGCCTGGGCCCAGGCGACGAAGCAGATCCGGATCGGCCTGATGGTCGGTGCCAACACCTTCCGGGCGCCCACGCTCACGGCCAAGATGGCGACCACGCTCGACCACATCAGCAACGGCCGCGCCATCCTCGGCATCGGCGGGGCGTGGTTCGAGGAGGAGCACGAGGACTTCGGGCTCGACTTCGGGTCCGGCTTCCCGGAGCGGCTGCGCTGGCTGGGCGAGGCGCTGCCGATCATGCGCGGCATGCTCGACGGCACGGAGCCCACGGCCGCCGGTCCCCACTACGTGAGCCGCGATACCCGGAATCTGCCGGGGCCCGTCCAGGCCCACCTGCCGATCTGCATCGGCGGCGGCGGCGAGAAGGTCACGCTCAAGCTGGTCGCGAAGTACGGCGACATGAACAACGTCGGCGGCGGCGTGGCCGGCGTCCGGCACAAGGAGCAGGTGCTGCTCCAGCACTGCGAGACCGTGGGTCGCGACCCGTCCGAGATCGAGCGCACGACGGGCGTGGGCACGGTGTTCATCCGCGACGACCGGGCGGAGGCAGAGCGCCTGTACCGGGCCGCGTTCGATCGCAACCGGGTGGCCGTTCCGTGGGAGGACCAGCCTGTCGGAACACCCGAGGACGTGGCCGAGAAGATCGCCCCGTACCTGGAGATCGGCTACCGGCACCTGATCGCCGGCACGCCGGCCGACTACGACGAGGAGTCGATGACCCGGTTCGCCACCGAGGTCAGGCCGCTGCTCGAGAAGGGCCAGGTGTAGCTCCAGGGTTGGCACCGGCCGTGGCGCCGGCGGCGGCGGCGCCGGCCGTAGCCTCGGGCGTGGCGCCGGCGGCCCCTGGCGCCGGCCGTAGCCTCGGGCGTGGCGCCGGCCGTAGCCTCGGCGTGGCGCCGGCCGTAGCCTCGGGCGTGGCGCCGGCCGAGGCGCTAGCACCCCTCGGATCACCCGCAGTGCTATCAGGCGGGTATCGCCGCCTCCCGCGGCTCACACAGAGTCGAAATCGACCCGCAAATCACCGGCCGTGCTGCGAGGCCGATTATCCCGTTCTCCGGCCAGTGATCGACCGCGCCGCCATCGATCCTGACCGCCGATAGCACCGCCGGTGATCTGGAATCGGTTGGCCACCGATGCGACCCGCGGAGAGGCTCACCGACCCTCCCCCGAGGGGGGCAGCGCCTCCTCCGCGTGGTCGCTCCGCGCCTTCGAGCGGAAGCGCCGCGCCTTCGCGCGGTTCCCGCAGGTGGTCATGTCGCACCAGCGACGGCGGCCCGCGCGCGACGTGTCCTCGAACACCCAGCGGCAGCCGTCGTTGGCGCAGATCCTGAGGCGGTCGGTCGCGCCCGAGGCGAGCACCTCGACGAGCGGGGCCGCCAGCAGCGCCAGTGCCTCGCCGGTGGGGTCGTCCTCCGAGTGCCGGTGGGCGACCTCGATCCCGATGGGCCCCGGCCGCAACTCGACCCGCGGACCTCCATCGAGGAGCACGTTGAGCGTGGCGAGCGCCTCGGCCGCGGCGGCGCGACCCTCGACCTGGGCGTCCCAGACGTCGCGCAGTGCCTGCCGGCGCCGCCTGGATCCGCGCCAGCCAGCGCGAGCCGTCCCGGTCTGCCTGCCGCTGGAGATCCTGCTCGTGTGCGAGGCCGCGGTCCACCAGGAACGCGACCGCATCATCGGCAGTGGGCAGGTGGTCTTCGGGCCGGCCGTCGGTGAGCTCGACCGTGTTGATGAACTCGAGACAGGCGTCGAGAGTGGCGGCGTGGACGTGGGCTGGGGGTGGAGGGGGCTTGGTTCGGCATCTTGGCGTCGTAACCACCATAAACCTGTTGACAGGTTACGCGCAAGCGGGTAGAGTTCGTAACTAGTTAGATGTACTGGTCCGGTTACGTGATCGGACGCGAGGAGACACCCGATGGACGCCATCATCACCACCCTGATCGTGCTCGCGATCTTCGCCCTGGTCGCCGCCGCCGCGGGTGCGGAGAGCCGGGATGCATTCGACGGAACCGATACCCGCGGCTCCACCAGCCGCTGACGGAGGACACGACGATGTGGCAGATCTACGCCGAGATGGCGCGCGACCTCGCGCGGGAGCGCCAGCAGGAGGCCGAGAAGCGCTCAGCGTGGCGCCGCGCCGAGGAGAGCGCGGCGACCGAGCGGCTCGCCCACCCCGACCTCGCGCCGATGCGGGCCATCGCGGCGCCCCGCCGTGCGCTGGCGGCCACGCTGCGGCAAGTTGGGGCGGGCGCGGGATCACTGGCCGGGTCCGCCTGCGCGGCGGCCACCAGGATCGAAGGGCGGGCCGGGCGGACCGTTGAGGCGGGGGGCGCCGGAGGACCCGCCGCCTGAGCCCTAGGCCTGAGGCTCCTCTGGCCCGCCCTCCCGCGGAGCCGGGAGGGCGATCACATCGGACTCGACGTCGAGGGCGTCTCCACCGGTCCGGCGACCACGACGAAGTAACGGCGGGCGCCTGAGCGTGATCCTGACCGTCGGCCGGTGGCCAGCCGCCCCCCGGGCAGCGGACCCGCCCCTTGTAGCGGCATCTCGGGCGGCCGGTCCCGCCTTCGCCGCGGCGACCCTGGCGGCGGGCGCCGCCTTCGACGCCGCGATTGCCGCAGCGGACGCGGTCTTCCGCGTCGCCCGACCGGCCACCCTCGTCCCGGTGACGGCCAGCCTGCTACCGCCCCGCGCGGCCTTGCCTGTCGTGCGCACTCCAGCCCGGACCACCCAAGCGGTCGCGACGAGCATCGTCCGGAGATCCTCCATCAGGTCCCCGTCGGCCAGGCCCACCGCGTCGAGATGGCCGCGGCGACGCTCCGGGTCCAGGCCCGCCAGGGCGAACTTGAGGGCGGCAAGCGCGAAGGCGATGTCGTCCAGCTGGCCGAGGACGGGGATCACGCCCGGAACGAGATCGACGGGCGAGGCGAGATAGCCCGCAGCGGCGATAACCGCCCCGCGACGAACGCGGCCGAGCACCGGATCGCGTCCGAGCCGCCACGCCAGGCGCAGGTACGCGGGCATGCGCCGCAGCGTTGCGGCGGTGCGTGCGCGCGGGAACGGATCGTCGGCCATGGATGCTCCCCTGTCCTGACCCGATCCTAGCCCGTCCCGACCGGGCATGCCGC
The DNA here is from genome assembly GCA_963788375.1 of uncultured Chloroflexia bacterium. GTDB lineage: Bacteria > Chloroflexota > Limnocylindria > Limnocylindrales > CSP1-4 > CAIXZV01. Next base: position 684,445 of record CAWBGT010000027.1, on the reverse strand, counting down.
TGGGCCGGGCACCGCATAAGTCGCACATAAGCGGCCGCGCGTAGCGTTCGCCCCGGACCGACGCCCCGCAGGACGTGCCCCCTACGGGGCGGCGGTCACCCCATTGCCCGCCGCCGGGCCCGCCGGGGAGACGTCCGACCCGTGGAGCCCTCCAGCGCGCCGTGGCGCGTCCTCGAGACAACCGAATCCGCACCGCCCGAGCCCGGGCCCGCGTCGCGCGGCCTGCCGTGGCCGGCCATCGGCGCAGCGCTCGTCGCCGTCGTCGTGGCCGGAGCGGCCTTGCTGGTCACCGCACGACCCGAGCCGGTCATCGGCGTGGACGGCGCGGCAGGCCTTGACGCCGGAGCTGCTGGACTAGGGGGGACCCGGTCCGCGGATCCGGCGTCACCCGCCCCCGATCTGGTGGTGGATGTGGGCGGCGCGGTACTGCGACCCGGGGTGTACCGCCTCCCCGCAGGTTCCCGCATCGGCGATGCGATCGTGGCGGCCGGCGGCTACGGCACGACCGTGGACGCGGCGCTCGTCGACCGCCAGTTGAACCTGGCGGCCTCCGTGACCGACGGCCAGAAGGTCCGCGTGCCCATCCGCGGTGAAGCGCCGGCGACAACCGCAGGCGGGGGCACATCGGATGGGGGTGGCGCCCCGGCTGCGGGCGGTCCGGTAGATCTGAACCACGCCACGGCCGAGGCCCTGGACACGCTGCCGGGCGTTGGGCCCGTGACGGTCGCGAAGATCATCGCCGCCCGCGAGGAGCAGCCGTTCGCCGGCGTGGACGACCTGCTGGCCCGCAAGATCGTGGGTGCAGCCACGCTCGAGAAGGTGCGCCCGCTCGCCACTGCCGTTCCGTGAGCGGCGCGCCGGCCCGGGTGCCTCGCGGCGCCTGGGTGGCGGCCGGGGCCGCTGCGGCTGCAGCCTGGGCGTGGTTCAGCCTGCCCGCGGTCGTGCCCATCGTGGCCGGGCTGGTCGCCCTGCTCTTTGGGCTCGCGGTCCGTCCGCCGCGGGCCGGATCCGCGGTCGCGACGATTGCCGCCGGAGGGGGAGCGCTCCTGATCGGGATGCGCGTCCTCCTCGGCCCGGCGGCGCCGCCGCCCCCACCCCTGCCGACGGGATCCGGTCCGTGGACTGCCGAGGTGGTGGCCGTGGGATCGCCGCTGGACGGCCAGCAGACCGTCCGCCTGAACCTGGAGGTGGATCCTGGGCCGGTGCCGGTCGCGGCCACGCTCCCAGCGTTCCCGGCAGTCCGATCGGGCTACCTGATCGAGGTGGGCGGCCGCCTCCGGCCACCGCCGGACGACGACCCGTACGGCGAGTACCTGCGGCGGACGGGTGCCGCCGGCAGCCTGCGGGCGGCCTCGGTCCGGATCGTGACAGCCTCCGACGGGATCACGCTCCAGCGGGCACGGGAATCCGCCGGCGACGCACTGCGCCTCGCGCTCCCGGAGCCCGAGGCGGGGCTGGCGGCGGGGATCCTGATCGGCCTCCGCGAACGCGTGGACCGTGCGCTCGCGGCGGACTTCGCCACGGCGGGGACCAGCCACGTGGTCGCGATCTCGGGCTGGAACATCGCGATCGTGGCGGGGATCGTGGTCGCGGTCATGCGCGGACGGCCTCGGCGGGTCGTGGCCATGGCGGTGGCCGGCACGATCGCGGCCTACGTCGTCGCCGCGGGCGCGTCGCCGTCCGTGGTGCGGGCGGCCGTCATGGCGGGGGTGGTGCTCGGCGCCCGTGAGTCGGGGCGCGCGGCGCGGGCTCCGGCCGCGCTGGCGCTCGCCGCCGTGGGCATGCCGGCCGTGGAGCCGGCGATGATCGGCGACGCCGGGTTCCGCCTGTCGGTCGCCGCGACGGCGGGGTTGCTCGCCTGGGGCACGCCGCTCGGCCGCTGGTTCGGGGGCCTCGCCGGTGGGCGCATGCCCGGGTGGCTCGCCGAGGGGCTCGGGATCTCCCTCGCGGCCCAGGCCGCCACGCTGCCAGACGTGCTGATGACCTTCGGGCGGCTCTCGCTCGTGGCTCCGGTCACCAACCTCGCCGTCGTGCCCCTGGTGCCCGCGGCCATGGGTGCCGGCGTGCTCGCCATGGCGGGCGGAGGGGCGGCGATGCTCGGGTTGCCCGCCATCATCGCGACGCTCCTGGGCCTCCCGGCGTGGCTCCTCCTGCACGTGATGGTGGCCGTCGTGCGGGCATCCGCGGGCCTGCCCTTCGCCGCCGTCTCGATCCCTCCGGAGGCCGGAGGCGTCGCCGCACTCGGTGCCGCGGCCGCCGTGCTGCTCGCCCCGCGTCTCCTGCGCGCGACGAAGGAGCGGTTGCGGCGACGATCCAGCCGGCCACGAGCACACGGCACTCCTGGCGCCTCCGGACGCCGGGCCGCACCACCGCGCCTGTCGCGCCGGGACCGGCTCGTGCTCGGGGCGGCAGCCGTGATCGTTGCCGTCTCGACCCTGGCCCTCGGCGATGCCACCGGCCGCGCCACCAGGCTCGTGATGCTCGACGTCGGCCAGGGCGACGCCATCCTGGTCGAGAGCCGCGGCGGCGGCCGGATGCTGGTCGACGGCGGGCCAGACCCGGACCGGCTGATCGTGGAGCTCGACGCGCGCATCCCGCCGTGGGATCGCCGGATCGACCTGGTCGTGCTCACGCACCCCCACGAGGACCACGTCGCGGGGCTCGTGCGGGTCCTGGAGCGATACCGGGTGGGCCGCGTCTTCGAGCCCGGGATGCACGGTCCCGGGTCGGGCTGGGCGGCTTGGGACGATGCCCTGGCGCACGGTCCACCCCGCTCGACCCTGGCCGCCGGTGCCGGCGTGACCCTCGACGAGATCGCGTTCCGGGTGCTGTGGCCGCCGCCCGGGGTTCCCACGCAGCCGGCCTCGACGGGGCGCGGCATCAACGACACCTCGATCATCCTCCTGGGCGAGGCCGAGGGGCGCCGGTTCCTGCTGACCGGCGACGCGGAGGACGACGTCGATCCCGCGCTGGTGGCGGGCGGACTGCCGCATCTCGACGTCCTCAAGGTTGCCCATCATGGGAGCGCGACGGCGACGAGCGCGGCCCTGCTGGCGGCGACCCAGCCGGCCCTCGCCCTCATCTCGGTCGGCGCGGACAACGACTACGGGCACCCCGCCCCATCCACGCTCGAGCGACTCCGTGAGGCGGGTGCCCAGGTCCATCGGACGGACCTCGAGGGCAGCATCGAGGTAGACCTCCGTCCCGACGGGTTGGGTGTCACGACGTCAGGCGCCCGACGTCGGGCATTCGAGGGCCGCCGGATCGCCCGCGCCGCCGACACCGGCTACGATTCATGCCATGACCATCCCGGCGCGCCGCGAGGCCGCCAGCCTGCTGCTCTCGCTGGACCCGCCAGAATGGTCCCTCCGCCACGCGTGCGCCGTCGCCGACGTGGCGTCCTGGCTGGCGCACGCGATCGCGCGGGCGGGACACCCCATGGACGTCCTGGCCGTCGAGACCGCGGCCCTGCTCCACGACGTCGACAAGCTGTCGGCTGGCCGCCAGGAAGGGATCCGCCACGGTGACGGCTCGGCCGCTTGGCTCGAGACTCGTGGCCACGGCGAGCTGGCTGTGCTGGTGCGCGACCATCCCGTGACGCGCCTCGCCGACGACACGGATGCCGCCCGCCTGGCGGCTGCACCGATCGAGGCCAAGGTCGTCGCCTACGCCGACAAGCGGGCCGGCCAGCAGCTCGAGTCCATGGCCGAGCGCTTCGCCTCGTGGCACCGCCGCTATCCGCCGGGATCGGGCGTGCGGGTCAAGCGGACTGGCGGAACGGCGTGGGACGAGGAGACGTTTGCCCGCACGGAGGCGCGAGCCATTGCGCTCGAGTGGGAGGTCTGCGCGGCCGCCGGCGTCGACCCCTCCGAGGTGCGCCGACTCCGCTGGTCGAGACGGGCCATCCGGGAGGCCTCCGCGTGACGGCACCGGTCATCGCCTACTACCGTGGCGGCGACGGGTACGCGCTGGACAAGGCAGTGGCGAAGGTGGCCCGGCGCCTGGAGGAGGAGACCGGTGCCGCGCCGGACCGCTGGCGCGTGACGGGCGTCGAGACGAACGCGGCCCAGATCGCCGAGCGCGTCGGGACGGCCCCGATGTTCGGCGGCGGATGCGTTGCCGTGGTCACGGACCCGGGAGCGCTGGTCCGGTCCAAGGACGCTCGTGAGGCGCTGGACCGGGCTCTCGGCACGGTCGCCCCGGGCAACGCCCTCGTGTTCGTGGAGCAGGGCGACACGGGGACCAAGCGGGCCGCGATGCTCCAGGGGCTGGAGGCGTCGGTGCTCAGGGCCGGTGGCGAGGCCAGGGCCTTCGCGGCGCCGAGGGCCGGCGAGCTCTCCGGCTGGCTGCGCAACCTGGCCACGGAACGCGGCCTCGAGCTCGATCGTGACGCGGCGGATGAGCTTGCGCGTCGCGTCGGCGGCTTCGTGAGCGAGGGTGACGTGGACCGCCAGCGGCAGGGCACCCTGGCGGCCGCCGAGCTGGAGAAGCTGGCGCTCTACCGCCAGGCGGCACCGATCACGATCGCGGACGTCCGCGCGCTCGTCCCTGAGGTCGTCCCCGACTCCACGTGGGCGATGCTCGACGCGCTCGCGGAGCGCCGGGCGGACATCGCTGCGCCGCTGCTGGACCGGCTGCTGGAGACCACCCCGCTGCCGGTCATCATCGTCCAGCTCCACCGCCGCCTCCGGGAGCTGCTGATCGCCGCGGACCACATCGCCGCCGGCAGCCGGCCGCCGGACATCGTCAAGGCGATCGGCGGGCATCCGTTCCGGGCCCAGAAGCTGGTGGACCAGGCCCGCCACTGGGCGCTCCCGGAGCTCGAGGACGCGCTCGAGGGCGTGCTCGAGCTCGACGCACGGATCAAGGGTGCGGCTGATGCCGGGTCCACGGAGCGCCAGGTCCGGCTGGCGTTCACGCTCTGGGTGCAGGACCGGGTCGCAATCAGGAGGACGGGTTCGGATGGCACTTCGGCCGCACGGGATCGGGCCGCACGGGCGTCGGGAAGCGCCGGACGCGCGAGGTAGACCCTCGGGACGTCAGTCCGCGGAGGACCAGGCCTCTTCCTGCATCACGATGTCGCTCTCGATCGCGAACACGCACCGGCCATCGCCAAGGTCCAGGAGCTCGATCAGCTCCGGGTCGATATACAGCTGGTGGCAGTCCTCGCACAGCCCACCGGGGATGCCGAAGCACAGCCGCTCGGTCCGGTCCGACAGCCGGAACGTGGCGTCGAAGCGCGTGATGATGAGGCGACGGCTGCATCCGGGGCAGCGATCTCGCAGGCCCGACATCGGTGGCGCTTCTCCGGTGGCGCCGGCCATGATCGCCGACGTCCTGTTCCGGATGCTATGGAGGGTCCCCGGCGCACGGACATGACCCAGCGGTACCTCTCGACCCGGTACTCGTCCGGCCGCGGCGAGATCCCCTACTGGACGCGGACGATCACCTTCGCCTCGGACCAGTGGCGCTCGAGCTGGTAGAAGTCGCGCTCCGGCGGCGTGAAGACGTGGACGATCACGCTTCCGTAGTCGACGAGCACCCAGTGGGACTGCGACGTGCCCTCGCGGCCGATCGGCTTGACGCCGCTCGTCACGCAGCGCCTCGACGATGCCGTCCGCGATGGCGCTGATCTGGCGTTCCGACCCGCCGGAGCAGATCACGAACGCATCCGCGAGCGTGGTCAGATCACCGAGATCGAGCAGCACGATGTCGGCCGCCTTCTTGTCCTCCGCAAGCTCCACGATGCGCCGGGCGAGGTCGAGCGGCGCGAGGTCGGACGCGCGAGCCGCGGTGTCGCGGGCCGGGAGGCCGTCCGGGCGCGGGTGGGCGGGAGCAGCGGGGTCGGTCACGTGGTCTGGATCCTCCGGGAGGGGTCGAGATAGAGGTGCTGGTCGGCGATGTAGCGGGCGACCGGGTCGGGCACCAGGTAGCGCACCGACCGTCCCGCGGCGGCCCGTCGGCGCACCACGCTACCCGAGATGGGCAAGAGGGGCCCGGGAAGGAAGGTGACACGGTCCTCGAGACCCGGGAACCGGGCCGCGACCCATGCCGGGCCGAGGGGCTCGTAGCCGGCGCGCGGGACGACCGCCAGGCGGCACAGGACGAGGATCCGCTCCGGATCCCTCCACGTGGGCAGGCCGGCCAGTGCCTCCGCGGAGAGGATGAACCAGGGTTCGCTGATCCCCTGATCTCGCAGTGCCTCCAGCGTGTCGACCGTGTACGACGCGCCGCCCCGCTCCACCTCCAGGACGCTCACCCGGAATGACGGGTTGTCCGCGATCGCCAGCTCCACCATCGCCATCCGGCGGGCGGCGTCCGTGACGGGGCGGCCGGGCTTGTGCGGAGGAGTAGCGGCCGGCACGAACAGCACGCGCTCGAGGCCCAGCGTCTCGCGAGCCTCCTCCGCGATCACGAGATGTCCGTGGTGGATCGGGTCGAAGGTGCCACCGAGCACGCCTGTGGACCCGGGCACGAGCGGTGCCGGAGGCGTCACCTCGGCCAGGGGCGCGAGGCTGGACAGCGACGCGTGATCGCCGCGGCCGTCTGTCACCGATCCTCCTCCGGCGGCTCCCATTCCAGCTCCGTGACGCCGATCCGGACCGTGTCGCCCGGCCGGACCCCAGCCTTGCGCAGGGCGCCATCCACGCCCAAGCCGGACCAGCTCCCGCTGGAACCGCCCTGCCGACTCCTCGTTCTCGAAGTTGGTCTGCACGGCCAGGCGCTCGATCCGCTTGCCCTTGACCTGGAACACGCGATCCTCGACCTCGACGGTGAAACCGTCTCCTGCTGCCTCGAGGCGGTGGACCACCACGCCGGCGGGCTCGGGCGGCTCGCCGAAGCTGGCCGCGTCGGGCAACAGGTCCCCGATGGCGTCCCGCAGCGCGTCGAGCCCTTCGCCGTCGGTCGCGGAGATGGCCCGGACCGCCAGGCCTCCCGCCGCCATGGCGGCCTCGAAGGCGGGCCATGCCTCCCGGGCCTGCATCAGGTCCATCTTGTTGAAAACCGTGACCATCGGCTTCGCGAGCAGCGCCGGATCGTGGGCGAGCAGCTCCTCGCGGATCACCTCGTGGTCCCAGGTCGGGTCGCGCGACGAGCCGTCCACGAGATGGAGCAGGACCCGTGTCCGCTCGACGTGGCGCAGGAAGGCGTGCCCCAGCCCCGCGCCGTCCGAGGCGCCTTCGATCAGGCCCGGCACGTCTGCGATGGTCGGCCGCCGGCCGTCCTCGAGGCCCAGGTCCATCACGCCGAGGTTGGGCTCGAGGGTGGTGAACGGGTAGTCCGCGATCTTGGGCCGGGCGGCGGTAAGTGCCGCCAGCAGGGTGGACTTGCCGGCGTTCGGAAGGCCCACCAGGCCCACGTCGGCGATGAGCCGGAGCTCGAGCCGCAGCTCGCGCTCCTCACCGGGCTCGCCGCGCTGCGCGTGCTTGGGGGCCTGGTGGGTGGCCGTGGCGAAATGCACGTTGCCCAGGCCGCCGCGACCGCCCTTCGCGACCATGACCTCCTGGCCGACCGCCACGAGGTCCGCGATGAGCCCGCCCTCGCTGGTGTCGATGACCGCCGTGCCGGGCGGGACCGCGAGGTAGAGGTCCTCGCCCGCCTTGCCGTGACGTTTCGAGCGCTCGCCCCGCCCGCCGGAGGTCGCAGCGAAGCGGTGCTTGAACCGGAAGTCGTGGAGCGCGGTCTGGCCGGCGTCGACACGCAGGTAGATGGACCCGCCCCGGCCGCCGTCGCCGCCGTCCGGCCCGCCGCGCGGGACATGTGCCTCGCGCCGCATCGTGGCCGCCCCGTCACCGCCCGCGCCGGCACGCACGGAGATCAGGACATCGTCGAGGAACATCGGGCGTATTGTCGCACGGCCCCGGATCACGGCCGTCCGGTCGGGTCCGGCGCTAGAAGTAGCGCATCGGGTTGGTCGGGCTGCCACCCGCCCAGGGCATGCCGCCCACCCAGACCTCGAAGTGGAGATGCGGTCCCGTGGCCCAGCCGCTGGACCCGATGCGCCCGACCCGCTGGCCGCGGCCGACGGACTGCCCCGTCCCGACGGACAGCGACGACATGTGGTTGTAGGTCGTGTACGGTCCCGCCGCCGTGCGAGATCCAGACCTGCCAGCCGCCGCCGTTGGACTTCCAGCCCGCGAACACGACCCTGCCGCCGGCGGCCGCAACGACCGGCGCGCCATAGTCGGCGGCGATGTCGATGGCGTTGTGGCCGGCGTGGAAATACTGGCTGATGTAGTTGCCACCGCCCACGACTGGCCAGTGGAACTGGCCGCCGGTGTACGACGCATGGCCGCCGCCGGAGCTCCTGCTGCTGGGGCGTGACCCACCGCTGCTCGATGCCACACGGGGCTTTGCGACGGGCTTCGGCGTGGGCTTGGGCGTCGGGATGGGCGCACCCTTGGCACCGGGCAGGACCAGGACCTGGCCGACGACGAGCGTCGGGTCGTCAAGGCCGTTGAGCTCGAGGATCTTGGCGGGCTTCACGCCGTGCTGGGACGCGAGCGACTCGAGCGTGTCCGTGTCCTTCACCGTGACCACCAGGCCGGACACCGGCGGGATCCGCAGGACCTGGCCGATGTGCAGGTCGTCCTTGGACTTCAGCTTGTTCGCCCACCACAGGGTCATCATCGAGACGCCGAACTTGCGCGCGATGCCGACCAGGTTGTCACCCGACTTGACCTTGTACCGCTCGATCAGGTCCGAGCCGTCCGCAACGCTCGTGTCGGGGGCGTAGCCGGTGAGCAGCGTTCCGTCATCGAGCAGGCTGCCCGGATCCTGGCTCGCTTCAACGACGCCGGGCTGCGTTGCGCTGTCGTCGGGCAGCACGAAGGGCTGGAAGCTGGTTGCCCCGCCACCGGCCGCCTCGTACGCGGTCGAGACATCGCTCAGCCCATCTGTCTGTCGGCCGGCGGCCCCGCTGATGGCCAGCCGCAGGTCCTGGCCGCGACCCTGGGTGCCGCCGACGGCGCCGCCCGTGGTGTTGGGCATGAGGGCGAGGAGCGACGCGAGGGCCACGATCGCGGCGACCGCGACTGGGAGCGCCCGCTCGGCCGCATAGAACGGTCGCAGGCCAGCACGCATCGAAGAGACGGCGGAGCCGACGGGCCGTCCGGCGAGGTCCTGCAACCACGCCTGGACAGTGCGGGCGATCCGGACGCTTCGCCGATTGACACGGGCGATCACGGATGCTCGGATGGGGCGGGGGCGGACGCGCTCAGGATTGAGACGCGGCACACCGTCCGTCGGCTTCTGCAATATGTACTCCTGCGCGAAGACCGGTCCTCGGACGGGCGCCTGGGGGCGCCGACCCGGTCCTCCGGGGGTTCGCTCTGTCGGTCTGCCGGTCCCCCGAGACCTCGTCCAGCGTCATGCCGGACCGATCGACCGGCGAACCGTACCAGACCGGCGGTCGCGCCGCCAAACCCGTGGCCCACTGTCCGGGATGGCTCCGGTCCACAAATTGGGGGCCAAAGGTCCCGAATCCCGGCAATGCTTGAGCGCCTGGCCAGGTATCGGCGGATGGGCCACACCCTGGGCGTGGCCCGGCCGGAGCGGTGGCGTCAGTCCAGCGACTTGGTCAGCGTCCCCAGGAACTGTGCGTTGCTCTCGGTCTTGGCGATCCGGTTGAGCAGCAGCTCGATGCCCTCGTTGGTCCCGACGGCGGACAGCATCCGGCGCATCGTCCAGACCATCTTGAGCGTGCCCTCCTCGAGGAGCAGCTCCTCGCGACGGGTGCCGGAGCGCTGGACGTCGATCGCCGGGAAGATGCGCTTCTCGGCGAGCTTGCGGTCCAGGATGAGCTCCGAGTTGCCGGTTCCCTTGAACTCCTCGTAGATCACGTCGTCCATGCGGGAGCCGGTGTCCACCAGACAGGTCGCGATGATCGTGAGGGAGCCGCCCTCCTCGATCTTGCGCGCGGCGCCGAAGAAGCGCTTGGGCGGATAGAGGGCGATCGGGTCGATGCCACCCGACAGCGTGCGGCCGCTGGGCGGGAGCGCCAGGTTGTACGCGCGCGCGAGGCGGGTGATGGAGTCGAGCAGGATCACCACGTCGCGGCCGGTCTCGACCTGGCGCTTCGCGATCTCGAGCGCCATCTCCGCCACGTGCGTGTGGTTCTCGGTAGGCTCGTCGAAGGTGGAGCTGATGACCTCGCCGTGGACGCTGCGCCGCATGTCCGTGACCTCCTCGGGCCGCTCGCCGATGAGGGCGACCATCAGGAGGATGTCCGGGTAGTTGGCGCTGATGCCGTTGGCGATGCTCTTGAGCAGCATCGTCTTGCCGGCCTTGGGCGGGCTCACGATCAGCGCACGCTGGCCTTTCCCGATCGGGTTGACCAGGTTGACCAGCCTCTGGCTCAGGTTCTTCGCGTCGGACTCGAGGTTGATCAGCTCGATCGGGTGGATCGGCGTCAGGTCCCCGAAGTGCGGGCGGCGGCGGGCGGTATCAGTATCGACGCCGTTGACGCTATCGACCCGGATCAGGCCCCAGAACTTCTCACCCTCGTGCGGGGCGCGCACGGCGCCGGTGACGCGATCGCCCACCCGGAGACCGAAGCGCCGCACCTGGCTCGACGACACGTACACGTCGTCGTTGCCGGGCAGCAGGCCGTGCCGGCGCATGAACCCGTAGCCGTCGTCCACGATGTCGAGGATGCCGAAGGCATAGTCCAGCCCGGCCCGCTCGGTCTGGGCCTGGAGGATCAGGTCGACGAGCTCGTCGCGATGATCATCGGCGGCAGCGTCGACCTCGAAGCCCTTGACGACCTCGCGCAGCTCCTTGACCGACATCTCGCGCAGGTCGCGGATGTCGAGGTCGTTGCGCTCGCGGGCGGCCTCGAGCTCGGCTACCTCGTCCTGTTCGGTGACGGGCAGGCGATTGGTGGACTGGGGGCGACGGCGCGGCCGCCGGTTGCGGCTGGAGCGCTGGTCGGGGCCATTCGGCATAGGGTTGGGCACACCTTCGGGGTGGGGTCCGGCGCCGGAGCGATCCGGCGGGGAGTGATGGGTCGCGCCACGTGCCGTCTGTCGCGCGGAATCGGGTTGCCGAGGCGCGCGGCCGGTGGGGATGTCCGGAGAATATCGGACGGTGGCGCACGACGTCAACGTCGAGTACGCGTTCACGGCCTCTGGCGTTCAGCGCCACCGCCGTTCGAAGGCCCAGGGGCACGGCATGCGTCCTGTCGCCGGGAGACAGGCGTGGGCCCGCAGTTGGCGCACGCCACTCGCCGTCCCAAGGGCACCCGGCAGAATGGGGTGGCATTCGTACGCTCACTCGTCTAGCCTTCCGCTACGGCCGGACCCGCAGCCCAGCGGCGTCCCGCCCGGAGGAGGAGCGTCCCATGGTGCAACAGACCAAGCGCCGAAGCGCGCTACCCCAGATGCTGGGACTGGCGGTGGCGGGCATCGCGCTCGCCGCCTGCGGAGGAGCAGCCGCCACGGCAGCACCGGCCAGTGCGCCCAGCTCAGGATCGGCCGCAGCCGTCACCCTCCAGGAGTGGGCAGTGGTGCCGGCCCAGGCCACGGCCAAGGCGGGCTCGGTGACGTTCAACGTCACGAACAACGGCCCCGACGACACGCACGAGTTCGTGGTGTTCAAGACCGATCTCGGTCAGCGCGACCTGCCCACGAACGCCGATGGCTCGGTGAACGAGGAAGGTGCCGGGGTCACGGCAATCGGCGAGATCGAGGACGTCCTTGTCGGGACCACCTCGAGCGTCACCTTCGACCTGGAGCCCGGCAAGTACGTGCTCGTCTGCAATCTCGTGGAGGAGGCCGACGGCACGACCGAGGTCCATTACGCACTCGGAATGAGCGCGGGCTTCACGGTCGAGTAGCGACTCGTCCACCGCGGGGGCGCACGACGACCACGGTCGCCTGCGCTCCCGTTCATATCTCGGCGGACCCCCTGGGCGCGGCCGGGGCACTGGATACGTGGTTTCGTGGCATCGGGCGTCGCACTCTGGGCCCTGGATGGCGCCGAACCAGGCGTCGCGCCGCGCCCAGGTTGACCCGCGCGGGCTCAGGACGCAGGCGCGGCCTCGGTCGGGAGGTCGTCCGCATGGACCTGCGCATCCGCCACCGGCCCGGGGCCCACGGCGGTCAGTCGCGGCTCCTCGCCATCGCGTAGTGCCAGCGCCGTTGCCACGAAGCCATGGAACAGCGGGTGGGGGCGCTCGGGGCGGGACTTGAACTCCGGGTGGAACTGGCTGGCGACGAACCACGGGTGGTCGCGCAGCTCGACGATCTCCACGAGCCGGCCGTCGGGCGACGTGCCCGACAGCAGCATCCCGGCCTGCTCCAGCGTCTGGCGGTAGCGGTTGTTGACCTCGAAGCGGTGGCGGTGCCGCTCGTAGATGACCTCGGCCCCGTAGACGGCGCGGGCCTTGGAGCCATCGGCCAGCTTGGCCGGGTAGAGGCCCAGGCGCATCGTGCCGCCCTTGTCCTCGAGGTCCCGCTGGTCCGGCATGAAGTCGATGACCGGGTTCTCGGTGAACATGTCGAACTCGGTGGAGTTCACGTCCTGGGTGTCGATGACCTCGCGCGCGAACTCGATCACGGCGCACTGGAGCCCGAGGCACAGACCCAGGTACGGGAGCCTGTGGGTGCGCGCCCAGTGGGCGGCCAGGACCTTGCCCTCGATGCCGCGGTGGCCAAATCCGCCGGGCACGAGCACGCCCGCGACACCGGCGAGACGCTCGCCGACGTTCTCCGCCGTCAGCGCCTCGCTATCCACCCAGCGGACCTTGGCGTCCACGCCGTTCGCCCAGGAGGCGTGGCGCAGGGCCTCGGTCACGGACAGGTAGGCGTCGGGCAGCTCGATGTACTTGCCGACCAGCGCGATCTCGAGTGTTGGCTTGGGAGCCTTGATCCGCTGCACCAGGGCCCGCCAGCCATCGAGGTCGGGAAGGGCATCGGGATCGCCCAGGCCCAGCTCGCGCACGACCAGGCGGCCGAAGCCGAACGCCTCGAACTGGAGCGGGACCTCGTAGATCGTGGAGGCGGTGGGGGCCGGGATGACCGCGTCCACGTCCACGTCGGTGAACAGCGCGATCTTCTCGCGGATCTCGTCCGGAACGTCGCTGTCCGAGCGCAGGACGATCACGTCGGGCTGGATGCCGATACCCCGCAGCTCCTTGACCGAGTGCTGGGTGGGCTTGGTCTTGAGCTCGCCGGTTGCGGAAAGGCCGGGCAGCAGCGTGACGTGGACGTAGAGGACGTTGTGGCGCCCCTGGTCCTTGCGCATCTGGCGGATCGCCTCGAGGAAGGGCAGGCTCTCGATGTCGCCCACCGTGCCGCCAACCTCGACGATGACCACGTCAGGGTCCCCGTCGCGCGAGACGCGGACGATCCGCTCCTTGATCTCGTTGGTGATGTGCGGGATGACCTGGACCGTCCCGCCGAGGTAGTCCCCGCGTCGCTCCTTGGCGATGACCGCCGAGTAGATGCGGCCGGTCGTGACGTTGGAGCCCTGGGTCAGGTTCTCGTCGATGAAGCGCTCGTAGTGACCGAGGTCCAGGTCCGTCTCGGCGCCATCGTCGGTGACGAACACCTCGCCGTGCTGGTACGGCGACATCGTCCCAGGATCCACGTTGATGTACGGGTCGAGCTTGAGGATGGAGACCTTGAGGCCCCGGGCCTTGAGCAGGCGGCCGACGCTGGCGGCGGTGATGCCTTTGCCCAGTGAGGAGGTCACGCCTCCGGTCACAAAGACATACTTCGCCATGGGTCGAGGTCCTCCGGGGTTTTTCCCATGCTATCGAATCGCGGCACCCGGGGATAGCCGATTCTGCCCCGGTGCCGCGTTGCGATTGGGTATCGGAGGCACTCGGACGACTACTTGAAGTGCATGCCCTCGACGATCGGCATCGCTTCGTCCACAAAGCCGGGGAACTCCGCCGCGGCCGAATCTGAGAGCTGGATCGCGAACACGCCGCCGTTCCCGTTGTCGAGCAGGATGAGGCGCTGCCGCCCTCCCGAGAAGATCGCCTGCGGCTCGCCGCCCGCGATCATGTACTCCACGACCGCATCGCCGCTGCAGGGAACGAGCGTGGCGCCATCGACCTCGAGGTCTGCGTATGCACCGTCTCGGCCGTCGATCGAGATCGGGACCGTCGCGCCCACACTCAGGCCAGGCACGGTGCGCAGCCAGTCCAGGAACGCGACCGGTGTGCGGTCGACTCCGGTCTCGGGGTTGCCCGAGCAGCTCGTCGCCTGCAATTCCGGGACGGCGTCTCGCAGGACCAGGACGGCGCTCTGCAGGGCGTCCTCGGCAAGGTGCGTGTCGCGCAGGATCCGTGTCGCGACCGCGTACATCCGGTCACCGGTCTGGTTGACCAGCCACGCGAATGCCTCGCGATCGCCGCGCATCGCCTGCTCGACGATGTCCCGCACCCGTCCCTCCCGTGATCGCCGCGCCAGGGGGCAGCGCGGTTACACCCTATGAGTGAAAGCGAGGTGTCAAACGTTCACCGCGGAACCTCGGTGGCTCGGGCGAAGCACAACAGGTGGGCCGTCCGGCGAGCCGACCCTCGGAGGGTGGCGGCCGGTCCGCGCACGAGATCGCGAACAGGAGCGTCAGCCAGCCGAGGCTTGTTCGGACGGCGGGCCTACGGGAGCGGCCCGGGCTCAAGGGCGAGGGCAGCCTCCAGCGCGGGGTCCCTGCCCGCGAAGAAGTCGGCGCCGGACACCGCCACAAGGACGTCCGGCTCGATGGCCAGGCGCGTGTCGCCGGTCACGTGCTGCTCGGTGGGGATCTCGACCGTGAGGCCGGAGTTCGGGAGGTAGATGTCGAGGCACCGGCACAGGAAGTTGTCGGCCCGCGCCGGCGTCATCTCGCCCACGAGGGTCGCCTTCGTCTCGGCGTCCAGAGTGCTGGCGAGCAGCGTGCCTGCAGAGACGTTCTCCCGGCCGATCATGACGATCAGACCACCTGGACGATTGATGCGCGGATCGGCCTTGAGCGCTTCGACGAGTGGCGCCGCCAGGCTCCCGTTGCCGCCACGGATGTAGCGCATGTCGAGGAGCACGCGCTCTGCCGTGCCGGCGTCGAGGGCGGCCGTCATGGCCGCGAGCGCGGGCGCAACACCGCCCTCAACGAAGTCGTTGTAGGCGATCACGAACGTCTTCGTCGGCTTGTCGAGACGCGTCCACACCGGCTTGGAGCGTTGGGCAACCGCTTCGGGCGAACTGCCCATCAGCCCGCCGATGATGCCCAGCTCGTCAAACCACGCCTGGACCGGTGATGCCTCCAGGTCGACCGTGATCTCGGCCCCGTCGGGGCGCGCGAAGACGAACGCCGGCCTTGCCGGGTCATCGACGAGCCCTAGCCCATGGAGGTACTCGACCGTGGACATCGGCTCCTGCATGCCGTCCAGCTTGCCGCTCTCGTTGTCGGCAGGGACGAGGGGGCGCATCGCGGCTTCGACGTCCGCGATCGGGTGCCCACCGATCGATACGACCCGGGATCCGACGAGCGTGGGGTCGCTCGCCTTCACGACGTACCAGCCATCCGAGAACGGATAGAGCAGTACCCCGTAGGCGTGGAATGAGTCGTCCTTCAGCCAGGAGTGCGTGTCGAGCAGGCCGACGAGGCTGGCGAACTGGACGATGCGCTCGTCCGGCGCGGCTGTCGGCAGGGTCGTCCGCAGCTCGTCGAGCTTCGCCGTCCACACCGACTCGGTGGTGTTCGCAAAGGGGTTGGGATGCGATGCACGGACCTCGGCGTCGACCTTCACCAGGTCATCGGCCCAAGGATCGCTGCTCGGGGCGGCGGCCGGCGTCGACGTTGCAGGTGAGGGGGTGGCGGTCGAACCGACGGCCGCTGCCGATGGCGAGGCTGTTGCTCCGCCGCCCGCACAGCCACCTGCCAGCAGCGCGGCAGCAACCGCCGCAACGATGATCGAGGCGGAACGCATCGCTTCACCGATCCTGGTCTGCGACCGTGGGGACGCCGGGTTCGAGCGGCCATTGTGGCTGGCCCGTCAAGGGCTTGGAAGCGGGCGGGGATCCAGGAGGAGGGCCGGGGTCGATGTGCCCGGATCGCCGTCGTCACCCACGATGAGCACTCGACCGTCCGGCAGGAGGGTCACTGTCGAGTCGGCATGCGTGCCCGCCGAGCCCGGCAGCGGAGTGATGGTTTCGGACTCCGGGTCGAAGATCGATGCCGCGACCGGGCCGGCTAGAAGCACGCGGCCATCGGCGAGCCCCACTGCGTTGCTGATCAGGGCAGGCGCCATGGGGACGCTCTCGAACGTGCCGCTCGACGGGTCGAAGATGTCGAGGACGTCGGTTGAGAGCGACGGAGTGGCGGCGGCCGGCCCTGGCGCGCGCTCGGCTCTGACGCCCGCGAGGAGGACCCGTCCGTCGG
Source organism: uncultured Chloroflexia bacterium (assembly GCA_963788375.1). GTDB lineage: Bacteria > Chloroflexota > Limnocylindria > Limnocylindrales > CSP1-4 > CAIXZV01. The sequence continues at coordinate 668,077 of CAWBGT010000027.1, read as the reverse complement.
GCAGCAGCACGGCGGCCTCGGTGTTCCGCGTCGTCGGCGCGCCGGTCTCGGCATAGGTGTCCGTCGCGGGATCGTAGATGACGGCACTCGGATCGCCGGCAATCCCATCACTGGTGACGAGGCAGGTGATCAGCACCCGCCCGTCCTGCAGGCGCGTCACGGTCCGCACGAGCCCGCAGGGGACCCCGGCGGTCCGGGAGAAGGTCCCCGCCACTGGATCGTAGATGTCGGCGCCGAGGATGGGCTCAACCCAAGCCCCCGGGGCCAGGAACACCCGGCCGTCGTCGAGGAGCGTGGCTGACCTCGGGGGATCGCCGTAGGACGCGCCGGCACCCTGGAGCATCGAGCCCGTCGCCGAGAAGCGTCCGGAGCGGGGATCGTAGAGCTCGGCCGAGTCCCGTCGACGACGAGCACGCTGCCATCGGCGAGGCGGACGGCGGTTGGCCGGCCCTGGAACCTTGTCATGTAGCCGGCCGGGGAGAACTCGCCCGTCGCGGGATCCCAGAGCTCGGCCGTGTCGAGCGCCACACCGCCGATGACGCCACCGAGAACGAGCACCCGTCCATCCTGCAGCGCCACGGCCGCGTGTCCCGGCCGGTCCATCGACATGGCACTCGTGGTGGAGATGGCGCCTGGTGCAGAGGTGACCGGGCTCGGAACCGGCTCGGTCGTCCGCGGGCGGCTCCCGACCACGGCGAACGCGGCTCCGATGGTGGCGAGCACGACCGCGGCAACCAGCACAAGGCGCACGAGCGCGGTCCGCGAGGTTCGGGACCGATCCGCAGGACCCATCGCCGTCTGGGCGACGGCCATGGCGTCGAGCGGGCGGGTCCCCCCGTCCGAGTAGGCGAGCAAGGCACGCGCAAGCCGGGGGTCGAGCGTTTCGTCAGTCATCGCCGAGCTCCAATCGCAGGCGGGCGGCGGCCCGCGCCAGGCGCGAGCGGACCCCCGACGCGGACATCCCGAGCGCCTTGCCGATCTCGGTGGCATCGAACCCGGACACGTGGCGAAGGGCCAGCAGCTCCCGGTCCTCCACCGAGAGCCGGCGCAGCGCGACCGCCAGATCAGCTTGGGCGGACCGCATTGACGGGTTGTGCGTGTCCGAGCCGACGTCGGCCACCTCGATCTGGACAACGTTGTGGCGCCGCTGGCGACGCATCACCTGCCGCACCTCGTTGGCGGCGATCGTCACCAGCCAGGAGCGGAGCGTTCCCGCTTCCCGGAGTGAGCCGAGCCTGCGCCAGGCGATCGCCCACGCGGCCTGGACGGCGTCCTGCGCCATGTCCTGGTCCCCACAGATCACGAAGCAGACGCGTGCCATGTCGTCGTGGTGGGCCGCGACGATGCGGGCGAAGGCCACGGCATCGCCCGCCGCGGCCTGCGCCACTGTGTACGACGCGATGCCCTTTGGGGACGCCAGCTCTTGCTCCATGCCCTACAGATGTCGTGAGGCGGCGAAGTGTCTCAGGTCGGGCCTGTCTCGCCCACATGACGTGGCGGAGGCCAGCGGCTGCGATCCTCGCCCGGCCCGATCTTCGCCCGGGCCGGGTCTACCCGCCGACCACGGGTGCCCACGGCACCGCAAGCCAGGACTCGCTTGCCGCATCGTCGAGCTGGACGAAGTGGAGCGTCCCGTCCGGGTCCGCCGTCCAGCTGGCCCGGTTGACACCGGGCGTCCGGGGGATCCGCCAGTCGAAGGGCCACCGGAACACGACCTCACCGCCGGCTTCCGCATAGTCCGCGGTGAACGCCTCCAGCAATCCGTCGGGCTGCCGCAACTTCACGTCGAGGTGGCCGTTGGCGATCAGAAGCGTGACCACGGTGCCGTCCTCCGTGAAGGTGTAGGTGCCGGCCGGGAGATCGCCGGCGGCGGGAGTGATCGCATTGCGCACGCCATCCCACTCGGCCAACAGGTCGGCCAGCGTGCCGCCAAGGCATTCTGCGCCGAGGGCCTGGAAGCGCGGCCCGCAGGCTGGCAGCGCCGACCCGTCACGGGCAGCGGCGAGCACGGCCCGCGCCGATTCCGTGACGAGCTCCGGCCGATCGGCGCGGATGTCGTGCCCGGCCTCGGTCGCGACCATGTGCAGGCCGTTCGTGGACATCGCTGCAATCGCATCCTGGAGCACCGACCATCGACGCTCGCCCTCTCCGGTCATCAGGCCGTTCGTGAGGACGATCACGGGCCGGTCACCCAGGTCCGTCGCCGTCAGCAGCTCCGCCCGGCTCCGCGCGAGGTCCACCGTGGTGGCGCCGTCGGCCCACTCGGGCTGCTGCTCGAGCCACCAGCCGCCGGGCGCGAACTGCTCCTCGTGGGACCCGTCGACGAAGACCAGGCCGGCGGTCTCGGCCGGGAATCGGTCGGCAAAGGCGCGGATGAGCATCCCGCCGTACGAGAACCCGAGGAGCACGTACGGTCCCTCGACCCCGGCAGTGGCGAGGAGATCGTGGAGGTCGACCGCTCGATCGCCCACGGAGACCTCCGCACCGGAGTTGCGCACCTGGCTTCGGCCAATGCCCGCGCGGTCGTAGCGGCACGTCCGACTGGTCGCGGCGAGGTCGCGGACGACGCCGCTCCAGGGGGTGCTGTCCTGGTTCAGGCCGGCCTCGATCACGACGGTCGGGGAGCCGGTGCCGTGGCACTCGATGAAGACGTCGTTGCCGCCCACCGGATAGGTGCCGCTCAGCGTTTCGCCCAGCGCCGAGGGCGATGGCGCGGCGGACGGCGGGAGTGCAGACCCGGTTGCGGGGACGGACGCGGACACGGTTGGTGGTGCGGACGCGATCGGGCTCGTTGATGCGCTGCCGGTGCACGCAGCCATGGCGACCGCCAGGCAGAGCAGCGCGAAGGTCGTGATGGCGCGGGCGTCTCGGGTCATCGACATTGCTCCATGGTGGCGCTGGCCGGGTCTGACCCGAGGGTGGTCGGCGGGGCGTCGGACGGGCCGTCGGACGCTCCCGATCCCCCTCGGGTCCGGTCGCACTGCCGGATCTGCCAGGTCCGGTGTCGATCGTGAGTCGGGTGTTCGCGAGTGCTCACCAGGATCTCAGGGAATGACGCGCTGCCAGTCGGGCAGCTCGGTGGTCCACGAGAGGGCTTCGTACTCGCCGGTGACGGGGTCGATCGAGAACACCTGCTGGGTGTTCGCGGCCTGCATCAGGACGCGCCTGCCGTCAGGCGACCAGATCTTGCTCAATCCGGTGTCCTGCCCGCCGGAGATCCTGGGGCCGATGTCACGGGCAGGCTCGGACCCGTCGGCGGGCATGACCGCCAGCCATCCCTCGCCACCGTTCGCACTCGGCTCGTCCTTCCAGGTCCAGCGGTGGACGACGATCCACTTGCCGTCCGGGGAGTAGGCCGGCCAGGCCTCCTGGACCAGGGGGTCCTCGGGTCCCGGGACGGCCCGATCACCGGTGCCATCGGGGTCCACGAGGTGCACCCGGAAGTGGGTGACGAGCGACCCGGGGTCCACGACGATGGCGTTGTAGGCGACGTCCTTGCCGTCCGGGGACCAGGCCGCTCCGGACAGCGTGTGCTGCTCACCGAAGGAGGATTGGCCGAGGAGCTTGAGGGGACGCAGGTTGCCGCCATCGGCGTCGACGAGGTAGAGGCCCTGGGACCGGAGGCCCGTCTGCGTCTGCGCCCGAAGAAGGAACGTGTTCGGGTCTGTGGGGCTCCAGTAGCCCTCCCATGGGACCAGGCCGTCGAAGGTGAGCTCCCGTGCCCCGGTGCCATCCGCCTGCACGTCGTACAGGCGCCTCGCGCCACCCGGGAAGACGCCGCTGACAAGGAGGTGCGAGCTGTCCGTCGCCCACGACCACTGGGACCAGCCATCGCCGATCGGGTCCGGCAGGATCTGCCGAGGGTTCGAGCCATCCACGCCCACGGCCCAGAAGTAGTCGCCGCCATCCCCCGCCTGGGCGTAGACGAGCGTCCGGCCGTCTGGCGACAGGTAGGGCGCGACTTGCACTGCGGATCCGGTGACGATCGGCGTGCCCGCTCCATCGATGGTCGGGCGGACGTAGATGTCACCGTTGCTGGCGTAGACGAGCGAGCCGTTGCCGGCTGGGCCGACCGGGAGCGGAACGCTGGGCCGGGAGCCGGCGACGAGGATCGCGGTGGCCGCGAGCGCCAGCAGCGCCACGATCGCGATCAGGACGAGAGGTCGCAATGGGGTCCGTCGTGCCGGACTCCGTGACAGGGACGTGTCCACGGGGAGCCACCTTTCGGGGAAGGTCCAGCGCGGCCGCTGCGACGTGCGCGCTGTCTGCCGGAGGATGTCGTCGAGGTAGTCGGGCCGGCGGGGCGCGGCGATCTCATCGATCGCGGCGGTGATCCGCTGCTCGAAGGGATCGAACCGGTCGAAGGCGGTCATGCGGGTCGGCCTCCATCCAGGTCCGCGAGAGGCATGGGATCGGGCGTGTCCGCGGTCAGCCCGCGGCGCAGCGCCTGCATCGCCCGATGGAGCCGCGACTTCGCCGCGGGAAGCGAGATCCCAAGCGAGGAGGCGGCCTCGGGCAGCGGGTAGCCGAGGTAGTAGTGGAGGACGACGAGCGCACGGTGCTCCGGGTCGAGTCGGGCAAGCGCCCGCTCGACCAGGTCGCGGTCGGCCAGGTGGCGGGCAGCGTCGCCGGTCGATGGTTCGTCGAGCGGATGAATCTCGACTTCGATGGGGCGTCGCCGTCGCCGGCGGGCCTCGTCGAGGCAGCTGTTGACGAGGAGGCGGTGGAGCCAGGCGTCGAACCTGTCCGGGTCACGAAGCCCGGGCAGGTCACGCCAGGCGCGCACGAGGGCGTTCTGGACGGCGTCGCGCGCGAGCTCGCCGTCGCGCAGGATCAGGCGCGCGGCCGCGTCCAGGCGGGTCGCCGACGCCGTGGCGAGCACGGCGAAGGCGTCGTGATCGCCCCGCCCCGCGCGCTCGACGAGCTCCCTCCGGTCCACGGTCCCTGGTCCCTCACCCTGGCCCGGCGCGAGATGCACCGGGTCTGCAGGGTATGGCGTCGGCGCAAGGGGATTCGTTTCGCGGGATCGTCGTCTGCGGGCCGTCACGAGTGCAGCCGGACGTGGGCGGCCCGGGGTCGCCACCGGGCCTCGTAGGCCCGAATCGGGGGCCGACTGCGTGCTCGCTCGGCCCAATACGCCCATTCCTGGTCCGGCCGGGCCTGTGGGGCCCGCGTTGGTGCCCGAAGCGCGGAGTCCGAGACCCAGGCAGACCCTTCGGGGTGGAATCCGGGCCCGTGAGGCCCGAAGTGCTGCCCAGGGAGCGTCCGCACCGCGGCCGCGGCCCGCTCGCGGCCGAAAGCGGGCCTGCGGGGCCCCAGACGACCTCCGACGCACGCCCGTGACGTGGCCGGATAGGCCGGACGTGAGCCCGGCCTGCTGTGCTTGCCGCTCGCGGAACGGGAGAGGTCAGAGGAGCAGCACGGGTGAGACTCGCCTGCAGCGGGACGCAGGGTGGCGGGCAGTCGAGATCAGGCGCACGGTTGGGGACTCGATACGACAGCTCCGGGAGGACGCCGGGCTGTCGCTTTCGGCGGTGGCGAGCGCAGCGGGAATTGACCGCACGTTTCTCCGCCGCATCGAGCGGGGCGAACGTGGGGCAAGTGTCCGTACGCTTGCCACCGTCCTGGCGGTCCTCGGTGCGGACCTCTCGATCAAGGGCTTCCCCACGACCGGGCCACGAATCCACGATCGGTCCCAGGCGCCGATGGTCGAGGGTCTGCTCCGGGTCCTGCGCCGGCGTTGGGTCGGGACGCCCGAGGTCCCGGTCCTCCGGCCCGCGCGGGGCGTCATCGACCTGGTTATCGCGGATCCCGCCGAACCCGTGGTCATCGGGGCGGAGTTCCAGAGCGAGCTGCGGCGGCTGGAGCAGCATATCCGCTGGCACCGCGAGAAGGAGATCTCGCTGCCGTCGGCGGACCTGTGGGCGCGACTCGACCCGGCGACCTTGACGTCTCGCCTGCTGGTGCTCCGCTCGACCGCGGCGACTCGGGAACTCGCGCGCACCTACGAAGCGACCTTGAGCGCCGCCTATCCCGCGCGGACGTCCGACGTGATCGCCGCCCTCACCGGACCCGATCGGCCATGGCCGGGTCCCGCGATCGCGTGGATGCGCGTCGAGGTCAGCCGCGCCGAACTGCTCGACGGACCGCCCCGTGGCGTCAGCCTCGGGCGGTGACCCAGCCAACGGTGACCGCGATGCAGTCCCCGCATGCGACCATCGCCGGCAAGGAGGTCCCCATGGAGTTTGCCGAGGTCGTCATGAAGCGCCGCGCCGTCCGCCGGTTCGAGGAGGGCGGCGTGGACCGGGAGGTCATCGAGCGCATCGCGCGACTCGCGCAGCGCACGCCGTCGGCGGGCTTCTCCCAGGGCCAGCGGCTGGTCGTCGTCACGGACCCAGCCCGCCGCCGGGAGATCGCCGCGATCGCGGGCGAGGCCGGCTACGTGGAGAATGGCATGGGCCCCTGGATCAGCGAGTGCGCCGCCCAGTTCATCCCCTGCGTCTCCGAGGCGATCTACCACCGGCGTTACCGGGAGCCGGACAAGCTCCTCGACGACGGCACCGAGATCGAGTGGCCGGTCCCGTTCTGGTGGATCGACGTCGGTGCCACGATGCAGAACGTGATGCTGGCGGCCGTCAACGAGGGGCTGGGCTGCGGCTTCGCGGGTGCAGACGTGGAGCCGCTGCGGGCGGCGCTCGGGATACCGGAAGCTTTCTCGCCCATCGGCGTCATGCCGGTTGGGCGCCCGATCCCGGACGTCCGCTCCCCGAGCCTGAAGCGTGGCTGGGTCCTATTCGATGCCTTCGCGCGCTGGGAGCGCTGGGACTGACCTTCGGTCGCGGCGACGACGCCTCAGCGAACGGCGAAACCAGTTCCCTCGGCCTCTACCGAGCGGACACCCTCGGGGCCATCAAACAGCACGAACGCGACCTCGGCTTCGAGCGACTCGCCCGGCTCGAGCACGCGAGCCCGACCGGCCGCGGCCGCCTCCTCAAGCTGCATCGGGTACCCCGTCCAGGGCTCCAGGCACAGGTGATGGTGACCGCGCCAGCCGCCGTACACCTGCCACAGCCAGGCGTGCGGAAAGACGTCGCGCGGGAAGACGATGGCGACGCCGCGCCCGGATGAGGTATCCGTCAGCGCCAGCCACCCATCGGCGAGGTTCGTCGCCCAGTGACCGCCGAAGACGGCCGCCTCCGGCGGCAGCACGGCCCGAACGTCGCGGATGGCCTCACGAACGCCACCTCGGACGACCGGCTGTTCCGGCCACGGGTAGGTGGCGCCAAGCTCGCCCATCAGCGGATCGGACGAGACCCCGACCAGCATCGACGACCCGGGAATGTCGATCCGGTGGCCGGCGGTGACGGCAAAGGACGGGTGGATGCCCCACAGGAACGGCAGCGGTCGAACGTCGAGGTTCGTGATCCGGTAGCGGGCCCGCAGGACCGGCGCGTCGCCATCGAGACGCAGCGTCCGTTCGACACACGCCGGCGCGATCGTCGCGTGCCCGACCGTCTCGACCCATGCCGCGCCGTCATCGGCTCCGCACCGCACGTCGCATGGCACGGACCACGTCTCGCCCATGTACGGGAGCAGCTCGTCGTGGAGGAGTGCCCGGTCCCCGGTCGGGAAGATCTCGTCCCAGCCTCCCGACCACCAGTCGTCGAAGTGGGCCCCGTACGGCGCCCGCCGCGGGGTTGTGCGCGGGTTCGCCCACAGCAGGTTCCGGTCGAGCGCCTTGTCGACGAGCTCCATGACATGCCCCCCCAGCTCGGGCAGGACCGTCACCTTGATGACAGCGTTCTCGAGGACGACGGCGTCCAGCCCGCGGTAGGCCCAGCCGCCGGAGACGCGGGCCGTCATCGGGCGGCGTAGGGCGCGGCCGGCCACCCCGGCGCGACCCGACCTGCCGCCGCGACGGCCGTCGGGTCCCCCGGCACTTCCCCCGCAACGCCCGGCACCAGGCCCGCGGCCACGACGTCATCGAGGGCGAGGCCCACGAGCCCCACGATCTCGTCGATCTCGTCCGCGCTGATCGTGAGCGGTGGCGCCAGCACCAGCATCCAGTGGCTCGCGCGCAGGAGCAGCCCGCGCCGGCGGGCGGCGTCGCGCACCAGCGTGCCGATGGCCGCCTCCGCGGGGAACCGCTCCCGGGTTGCCGGGTCCTGGACGAACTCCACGCCGACCAGGAGGCCCAGGCCGCGCACATCGCCGATCCACGGGTGGCGCACCTGCAGCCCGCGGAGCCCCGCCTTGAGTCGATCGCCCTGGCGCACGGCGTTGGCGGGAATGTCCCGGCTCACGATCTGGTCGATCGCGGCCACGCCGATGGCGCACGCGACCGGGTTGGCGCCGTAGGTATGGCCGCTGTGGAACTGGACCTGGTCACGCGGCTCGCCCCAGAAGGCGTCGGCCACGCGCCGGTCGAGGACCACCGCCGACAGCGGTGCATACCCACCGCTGATCCCCTTGCCCAGGCACATGATGTCGGGCCAGGTGTCGAACAGCTCCGAGGCGAACATGGCACCAAGCCGCCCGAAGGCGGTGATGATCTCGTCGAAGATCAGCAGGATCCCGTACCGGTCGCAGAGCTCACGCAGGCCCGGCAGGTAGCCCTCCGGCGGGACGACCACGCCGGCCGACATCAGCACCGGCTCCGTGATGAGGGCCGCGATCGTCTTCGGATCCTCCATCTCGATCGTCTCCTCCACGAGGCGGAGGTATGCGGCGGCAACCTGATCCGGCGCCACGGCGAAGGGCAGCCGGAAGGGGTCCGGGGTGTGGAGGTGGATGAAGCCGCCCGCGAGCGGCTCGTACGGGGAACGCCAGGCCGGCCAGCCGCTGGCGGCGACGGCGTGCCCGGTTGCCCCGTGGTAGGACCGGTAGTGCGACAGGATCTTGTACCTGGTGGCGTTGCCGGTCTGCTTGTGGAACTGGCGGGCGATCTTCATCGCGGATTCGGTGGCCTCGCTGCCGCCGGAGAGCAGCTTGATCACCGAGTAGCGATCCGGCAGCAGCCTGAGGAGCCGCTCCACGACCTCCAGGGCCCGGACGTTCGTCGAGAGCGTCGGCGCCGCCATCGCCAGCTTCCGGAGCTGAGCGGCGCCGGCATCGGCGAGAGCGTCGTTGCCGTGGCCGAGTGACGCGCAGAACGTCCCCGACAGTCCGTCGATGTATGAGCGCCCCTCGACGTCCGTCACCCGTATCCCGGAGCCCTCGGCGAGGACAAGCGGGTCGTCCGCGAAGGTCTTCATCTGCATGAAGTCGATCATCGTGTGGCGGCCGTCGTCGTTCACTTTCAACTCCTGGTCCGAACCGTCTCGGCCGGTCCGCGTGGTCACAGGTCGTAGATCCGGGCCATCAGCGCCCCGTCCACCGTCACGTGGGAGCCGCTGATGAACGAGGCGTCGTCCGAGGCAAGGAACAGGGCGACACGGGCCACCTCCTCGGGCGAGGCGATCCGGCGCAGCGGGTACTCACGCTCGAGGCGCCGCCGGAACTCCGCCGGGTTGTCGTGCGCCTCGAAAAACGCCTGGTTGAGCTCCGTGTCCACGTCGCCCGGGCAGATCGCGTTGGCGCGGATCCCGTCCGGGCCGTAGGTGATGGCGATGTTCTGGGTCAGCGCGATGATCCCGGCCTTGGTCGCCCCGTAGACGGGCAGGAGCGAATCGGCGACGAGCGCGTTGAGCGAGGACATGTTCACGATCGCGCCGGAGCGCTGCGCGATCATCGCCGGCAGCACGGCACGGCAGGTGAGGAAGTAGCCCAGCAGGTTGACGTTGACGACCCGGTGGAAGTCCTCGACCGTGACGTCGAGGAGGCGCGCCTCCTTCTGGATCGCGGCGTTGTTGACCAGGATGTCGATCCGCCCGTGGACGCCCAGGACCGCATCGATGGCCTCCGCGACGCCCGACTCCGAGGACACGTCGGCGCGGATGAACCGCATCTCACCGCCGCTCGCTACGACCTCCTCGGCGACGACGCGGCCGGCCCCCTCGAGGACGTCCATCCCGAAAACCGCGGCCCCCTCGCTGGCGAACGCGCGCGCGATCGCCATCCCGATCCCCCGCGCGCTGCCGGTCACGACCGCAACCCGACCCGCGAGCCTGCCTTCCACGTTCTGAACGCTCCCTAGCTTGCGGTGATCCCGGCGCCCACCCGCCCCCGTGACGGGCTAGGCCAGGATCACCTCGACCCCTTCACCGCGTGCGCGCTCGATCTCGTCCGGGTCCGCCCCGACGTCGGTCACCAGCACGTCCACGTCGGCCAGCGGGATGATCCGGGTGAGTCCCTCGCGCCCGATCTTGCTTGCATCCGCCACGACGACGACCCGGCGGGCGCGAGACGCGATCACGGCCCCGACCTGGGCCGCCAGGACATGGGGCGTGGTCAGCCCGGTCCTGGCGGTCAAGCCGTCACAGCCGAGGAATGCGATGTCAGCGGACAGCGCCTGCATGTCGACCACGGTCTGAGGGCCGACCAGCGCCTGGTGCTCGGGGAGGTACAGGCCGCCGAGGCACATGAGGTGTGGACTCTCCCACCGCCCGACCTCGTCGATGATGGGCAGCGAGTTGGTGACGACCGTCAGCGCGTTGGTGCGGCGCAACGGACGTGCGATCTGGGCCGCCACCTGGACGACCGTCGAGCCCGAGTCGAACACCACGACGTCGCCCTGGCCGACGAGCGAGGCGGCGGCCTTCCCGATCCGCTGCTTCTCGCCGCGGGCCGTCCGCTCGCGGAGCGCCCAGGCACCCCGGCCGTGCTCCGGGGCCGCGACCACGGCGCCTCCATGGACCCGGCGGAGCCTGCCCTGCTCCTCGAGCGCGGTCAGGTCACGGCGGATCGAGACCTCCGTCACCCCGAACCGGTCGGCCAGGTCCGCCACCGACACGCGCGACACCAGCTCGACAAGACCCGCGATCTGCTCGCGGCGCTGGAGAACGGGCATCGCCGCGGCGTCCGCGGCGTCCGCGGCGTCCGCGGCGTGATCGGGCACGGTTGGTGTGCGTGTGTCGGGCATGGTCACTTGCCCATTCCCATCGTGAGGCCGGTGATCAGCTGGCGCTGGAAGAACAGGTAGATGATCACTGCGGGGAGGAGGCTCACGATGGAGCCGGCCATGATCATGGGGACGGGGATGATCCGCGAGCTCTGGAGCGTGGCCAGGCCAACCGTGATCGTCCGCACCTCGGGTTGCTGGAGGAACAGCAGGCCGATCAGGAGGTCGCCCCAGATCTGGATGAACTGGAGAACGGCGACGGTGACGAGGGCCGGGATCGCGAGCGGCATCATGATCGTCCTGAAGACCTGTGCGTAGGAGGCACCGTCCACCAGGGACGCCTCGATGATCTCGTCCGGCACCCCGCGGAAATAGGTGGTCATCAGGTACGTCGCGAACGGGATCCCGAGTGTCGCATAGACGAGGATCGGGCCCGGGTACTGGTTGATCAGGCCCACGTTGGCGATGTTCACGAATTCCGGGATGATGATCGACTGCACTGGGATCATCATGCCGGCGAGGATCCCGATGAACAGGAGCGGCGCCAGCGGGAAACGAAGCTTGGCAAAGGCGAAGCCGGCCATCGTGCTGACCACCACGATCAGCGCGACCGCCGAGAGGGTCACGATCGTCGAGTTGGCCATCTGCTGGAGGACCGGCAGGTGGTTGAACAGGTCGAACCAGCTGTCGAGCGAGAACCCCTCGCCGGTGAGGTACTGGTCACGGGACCGGAGCGAGACCTGGAGCATGTAGACGAACGGGAACAGCATGACGACGCCGACCAGCAGCAGGACGGCGAGGACGGCGGTGCGTCGCAGGCGACGGGCCAGGGGCACGAAGTCTCCTAGGTGCTGGGGTCCCGGAGGAGCCGGAGCTGGATGATGCTGATCCCGAACACGACCACGAACAGGACGACGCCGACGGCGGCGGCATAGCCGAACTCACCCTGCGAGAACGCCGTCTGGTAGACGAAGAACTCGAGCGTCGTCGTGCCGAATCCGGGGCCGCCCTGCGTCATCACGAAGATCAGGCTGAACAGGGCCGTGAAGCCGGTGATGAGCGTCAGCACGAACGCGAACTGGATGAAGCGCATCAGGAGCGGGATCGTGATGTGGCGGAAGGTCGCCATCCCACTCGCCCCATCGACGCGGGCCGCCTCGTAGACGTCGCGGTCAAGGGTGGCCATCCCGGTGATGAAGATGATCGTGTTGGTGCCGAAGACGGACCAGATGAAGGTGATCGCCACGGCGATCATCGCCGACAGTTCGGACGCGAGCATGTCCGTCTGGATCGGGATCCCCAGCGAGGTCAGGATGGTGTTGAGCATTCCCCGCTGCGCGAACAGGCGAACCGCAACGATGCCGATCACCACCCACGAGATCGCCGTCGGCAGGAAGTAGATGGACCGGAAGAAGCGCCAGCCGAACACGTGCTCGTTGAGCAGGAAGGCCACCCCGAGCGGGATGAGGATCGCGAACGGGATGGCGGCGAGCAGGATCAGGTTGTTCGCGACGACCCGCCAGAACGTCGGGTCCGTGAACAGCCGCTCGTAGTTGTCGAGCCCGATGAACGTCGCGTTGATGCCGTTCCAGCGGGTCAGGCTGTAGTAGAAGGTCTGGAGGATCGGCAGGGCCAGGAGCAGCGCGTAGAGGACCACGGCCGGCAGAACGAAGAGCAGACCGGCACGTCGCTCGGCGCGCCGGAGCCGGCCCGAAGAGCGGGGGTCCATGTGCTCGGCGTCGACCAGCGCCTCGTCGAAGGCAGCGGCGTCTCTCACCCGTGCAGCTCCGGATTACGAAAGGGTCGGAGGCACCGCGCTGGTGTCTCCGACCCTTGAGGCGGTACTACTTGAGCTGGTTCTTCGAGTCGGCCGGCAGGCCGTCGAGCGTCTGCGCCATGCTCTTCAACGCGTCGGCCATGGACTGGGCGCCACCGAAGGCGGCGTTGAGCACCTTCGTGCCCACGTCGCTGACCTCGGGCTGGATCACGTTGTCGATCATCGGGTAGCGCGTGAAGCCCTGGTCCGCCGCCAGCGCGAGGAGGTCCTTGGCCATCCGCTGATCGCTGGAGAAGCCCTCCTTGGTCGGGATGATCCCGTTGTCGGCGATGATCTGCTGGCCCTCGTCGGAGGCCATGAAGGCCAGGAACGCGGCCGCCTGGGGCTGGTGCTGGGAGTAGGTGGTCATCCCGAACCCGTCACCACCGAACTCGACGACGCCCTTGATCGGCGTGTCGGAGAAGGGCGGGACGAAGACCTGGACCTTGTCGCCCATCTTCTCCTGGAACTCGGCGATCTGCCAGGTCCCTTCCATCGTCATCGCGGCCTCGCCGGCCTCGAACTGGGCGACGGAGTCCTGGTTGGTCAGGACGTCCGAGTTGGTGCAGCCCTTGGTGAACAGGGAGCCCCACTTCTCGAACTGGGCCTGGACGGCCGGGTCGGTCCACGGGATATCGCCCGTGTACAGGCCCTTCCACTCGTCGGGCTGGAGATACATCATCAGGTAGCTGATGTCGTACCAGGGATAGAAGCCGCCGCCCAGCGCCTGGCCGCCGGTGCCGTAGGTGAATGGGGTGATCCCGGCTGTCTTGAGCTTGTCGCAGGCGGTGAACAGCTCGTCCCACGTGGTCGGGAAGGCCGTGATGCCCGCCTTGTCGAACAGCTCCTGGTTGTAGAAGCCGTTATAGAACTGCAGGTCCAGCGGGACGACCAGGACGCCGTCGTCGGCGTTGAAGTTGAGCGACGCGAAGTCGATGCCCTTCATCTTCTTGAGCTCGTCCATGGGGACGAGATCATTGAGCGGCTGCAGGTAGTCCTTGTACTTGAGGTCGAACAGGCCGGTCCACTGTGTGGCCAGGTCAGGCCCGGTCTTCGAGATCGCCGCCGCCTGGAGCAGGTCGAAGTACTGGTCTGCCGGCTGCGACACGGCCTTGACCGTGACGCCCGGGTACTTGGCCTCGAACCCCTTGATGAGGGCCTCGGTGGCGGTGGCGTTGGCCTCGGTGCCGTAGTTGTGCCAGAGGGTCAGCTCGGCCGGCTCCAAAGCCGCGGGGGCCGACGTGTCGGACGATGCGGCGGGGGCGCTTGTCGCGGCAGGGGCGCTCGTCGCGCCCGCGCCACCACAGGCCTGCGCGACAACGCCCACCGCGAGCAGCGACGCTGCCAACAGGGTCAACTTTCGATTCGGCACTGGTTTGCTCCTTCCGGGCGTACTTTGGCCCGCATGGCGGGGAACGCTCACGTCGGCACACTACTCCACGATCAGAACCAGAGTCAATCCGAATATTCAAACGAACATCTCGGCCACCATGGTGCTACGGCCCGGGCTGCACGCTGTGGCAAGCTGGAACGCGATTCGGGCGTCGCCATTGACAGACGACAGTCGATTCGCAACTATATGTGCATCAAACGAACATCACTCCGTCGGTGTCCGGACATCCCGGGCCACGGACCCGCGTGAGGTGCACTGTGAGCACGGGCGAGACCATCCGTATCCGACGGCTCTTTGACGAGGGGCGCAACGTCGTGGTCGTCGCCATCGACCACGGGCTGTACAACGGGCCGCGGCCCGGGTTCGAGAACCTGGCGCCCATCGTCGACCGGCTGCGCGGCGCCGACGCGATCCTCCTCAGCCCGGGCATGGTCCCCCACGTCAGCTCGGTCTTCGAGCGACGCGGTGCGCCGGCCATGATGCTGCGCCTCAACTGGGGAACCCAGTACGCCACCCAGTGGGCCTACAAGGAGAGCCGCAGCGTGCCGATGATCTCGGCCGCACAGGCCGTGAGCCTGGGTGCGGACATCGTCCTCGTCGGCATGTCGATCAAGACCGGATCGGAGGCAGTCGACGCCGAGAACGTGGCCGAGGTCGCCCGCTGCGTCGCCGAGAAGCGCGTGGTGGGCGTGCCGATCGTGGGCGAGGTCTATCCCGCGGGCCACGAGGACATCGCGCCCGAGGAGCGCCACGAGCAGATCTCCATCGGCTGCCGGATCGTCGCCGAGCTTGGCGCTGACATGGTCAAGACATTCCACACCGGCGCCCGCTTCGCCGAAATCGTCAACTCGACGCCCGTCCCGATCCTCGCCCTCGGCGCGCAGAAGCTGCCACGGGAGGTCGACGCGCTCGAGCTCGCGGCGATGGCCGTCCGCGACGGTGCCCGCGGCGTGGTCTTCGGGCGCAACGTGATCGGGGCGCGGAGCCCCGAGCGGTTCCTCGAAGCGCTCCAGGAAGTCGTGAAGCTCGGCGCCGAGCCCGCCGCAGCGGCGGCGAAGCACGGCCTCGACTAGCCGGCCCGTCGGCCTCCATGGAACTCGTCATCGGGCTCGACGTCGGGACGACCTCGGTCAAGGCCGGGCTGTTCGACGCCTCGGGCGCGCGCCTGGCCGTCGCCGGTGAGGAGTACCGGCTGGACCACCCCGCGCCGGATCGGGCGGAGCTCGACGCCGAGACCTACTGGCGGGCGTCGCGTGGCCGCCGTGCGCCGGGTGCTGGCCGCGCCGGCGGCGCGGCGTGACGATGTGGTCGCCCTGGCCGTGTCCAGCCAGGGCGAGACGGTGGTTCCCGTCGACGACGCGGGCCGGCCGCTGGCGCCGGCGATCGTCTGGCTGGACAACCGCGCCGTGGCCGAAGCGCGGGAGCTCGGGGCGGCATTCCAGGACCAGCGCGTCTACGACGTGACCGGCGTGCCTTCGGTCGTACCGACCTGGCCGGCCTGCAAGATCCTGTGGTGGCGGCGCCATGCACCAGACGTCTACGCCGGCGCGAGCCGGTACCTGCTCGTCGAGGACCTCCTGCTCCACCGGCTGACCGGCCGGTTCGTCACCGAGGGGGGCGTCCAGTGCACGTCGCTCCTGTTCGACATCCGCTCGGGCGCCTGGTGGGACGAGATGCTCGAAGCCGTGGGGATCGACGCCTCCCGCCTGCCGGAGCTGGCCCGCCCAGGCGATGCCGTGGGAACGCTGACCCGGGGCGCGGCTGCGGCCCTCGGCCTGAGCACCAGGGTCATGGTGGTCGCCGGAGGCATGGACCAGGGGGCGGGTGCGGTGGGCGTCGGCAACGTCCGGGCCGGAATGGTCTCCGAAAGCACCGGCGGGGCCCTCACCCTGCAGGCATCGGTGGCACACCACGGGGCCGACCAAACCCGGCAGACCCCGGTCTACATTCACTCGGCGCCCGGGACGTACCTCTACTGCCCGGTCTGCCCGACCGGGGGCATGGCCCTGACATGGTTCCGCGACCAGTTCGGCGGCGAGGAGGTCGCCCAGGCCGCAGGCGGCGGGCCGGACGCCTACGACCTGCTGACCGCGCTCGCGGCAGACGTCCCACCGGGTTCGGAAGGGCTCCTCATGCTGCCGCACCTGATGGGCGCGTTCAGCCCCGAATACGAGCCGCAGGCGCGCGGCGCCTTCTACGGCTTCACGCTGCGCCACGGGAAGGGCCACTTCGTGCGGGCGGTCCTGGAGGCCGTGGCGTTCATGCTGCGCCGCAACATCGAGCTGCTCGAGCGCGCGGGAGCACCGGCGGCCGAGATCCGGTCGCACGGCGGCGGCGCCCGCAGCGACCTCTGGAACCAGGTCAAGGCCGACGTCTGTGGGCGCCCGGTCCTGACGCTCGAAGGCGACGACGCCGCGATCCGCGGTGATGCGATGCTGGCGGGTGTCGCGGCCGGGCATCTACCCGGACCTCGGCACGGCCGGCGGAGCGATGGTCGCGACGCGACGACGCTACGACCCGGATCCGGGGGCACGCGCGGTCTACGACGAGGCGTACGGACGCTACATCGAGCTGTTCGACGCCCTCCGACCCGTCTTCCGACGGTCCGGAGCAGGCTGAAGCCAGGCAATCCGGGCGAGAGCCCACGATCGGTTCACCACGAGGAGGTCCCACCGGTGGCAGTACGAGCGAAGATCGGCGTCCTGGTCATGGCGCTGCTCGAGGACGACTACAACAAGACCGCGCACATGCGTCCCGCGGCCACGGCCGCGGCCCAGGAGATCGCCGACGGCCTGGCCGCGTACGGCGACGTCGTGCACGCGGGGCTCGTCGAGGAGGAGCACCAGGCCGCCGCGGCGGCCCGCCTGTTCAACGCCGAGGACGTCGACATCATCGTCGCCTTCGAGCTGGCCTACACGAAGGGCATCGTGCCCGCCCGCGTGCTTCATCGACACCACCGCGCCCGTGCTCGTGTGGAACACGCAGAAGGTCCGGCGCCTGGGCGAGGACGACGGCTTCGACGTCGTCATGCTCAACTCCGGCATGGCCGGCATGCCCGAGCTCACGGCCGTCCTCCTCCGGACCGGTCGTGACTTCGAGATGGTCACCTCCCACTGGGACGACCCCGACGGCCGGCGCCGGGTCGAGCGAGATCATCACAGGCCGCCGCCGTCCGACGCCGCCTTCGCACCGCCCGCATCGGGCTGGTCGGCCACCCCTTCGAGGGCATGACCGACCTGATGTTCGACGGGCTCTCGCTGCGCCAGGAGGTCGGGCCCGTGGTCTGGCCGCTGGAGCCCGAGAAGATCGCCGTCCGCTTCGGGGAGATCGACGCAGGCGGCCGTCGACGAGGCCGTCGCGGCGGAGCAGGCCAAGCACACGGTCGAGATGGAGCCGGCGCTGTTCGAGCGATCGGTCCGGCTGGCGCTCGCGATCGAGTCCGTCGTGCGGGAGCACAGGTTCGACGCCTTCACGGCGTTCGACCAGGTCTGGCTCACCGATCCCCGCGTCGGGATCATCCCGTCGTTCGGGACGGGCCGGCTGTGCGAGATCGGGATCGCCGCCTCGCCGGAGGGCGACGTCAACTGCGCGGTGGCCCAGCTGATCATGCAGGAGCTGGCCGGCCAGTCGACGACCGTCGAGAACTACGTCATCGACTTCGACAACAACGCGGTCATGTTCAGCCACGACGGGCACGGCAACCCGGCCATGGGCACGCCCGGCGAGACCAAGGTCAAGCACTCGATCTACTACACGGGCGTCCATGGCTTCGGCGCCGGCTTCGAGTTCGCCTACGAGCCCGGGCCCGTCACGAACCTCGCCCTGGTCACGATGGGCGAGGGCGTGTGGCGGTTCGTCATCTCGGAGGGCGAGTTCCTGCCGTTCCCGCCGCGGCCGATCTCGGCGCCGCAGACGCTGTTCCGGCACCACGAGCTGCAGATCGCCGACTGGTGCGACGCGTGGTGCCAGGCCGGCGCCCCGCACCACATGGCCGCGGCCCAGGGCAGCTGGACGCGCCAGCTCCTGGTGCTCGCCGAGCATGCTCGGCATCGAGGCGGTGGTCGTCTGACGATCCGGCACCCTGTGACGGCCGTCGCCGGCCAGCGGCGGCCAGCCGGACGGTGCGGCGTGCCGCGCCGGAGTTCGCCCATGACCACGGGCCTTGACATCAGGCCACCGTTCTTCGAGATCGGGCCGAAGGCCTACACGTACGGAGCGGATCTGCTGGCGCTCGCCCGGGCTGCCGCCGCGCTCGGGCGGACCCACGGGGTGGACATCATCGTCACCCCGCCGTACACCGACATCGGGCTGCTTGCCGCGCGAGAGTGGACGGCGTCCACGTGTTCGCGCAGCACATGGACTGGCTCCCGCCCGGGCGGGGCACCGGAGCCGTGCTGCCCGGAGGCCGTCAAGGCGGCCGGCGCCGTGGGCGTGCAGCTCAACCACGTGGAGCGACGCCTGGCCCGCGAGGAGCTTGCCCGGACCATGCTCCGCGCCCGCGAGGTCGGCCTGGCGACGATGGTCTGCGCCGACGACACGCGGGACGCCATCGCCATCGCGGAGCTTGGCCCGCGCGTGATCATCGTGGAGTCGCCGGGCATGATCGCAGGCGGCCTGCGCGACGAGCAGGGGCTCGCAGGCGATCCCGGCTGCCAACCGGGCGATCTGGAGCGTCGACCCGGCAATCCGCGTCCTCCACGGTGCTGGCATCTCGGGCCCCGACGATGTCTACGACGTGATCGCGGCCGGCGCCCAGGGCACGGGCTCCAGCAGCGCCATCTTCACCGCCCAAGATCCCGCGGCCATGCTCGAGGAGATGATCCGGAGCGTCCGCGAGCGGCGTGGGATCACGCCCATCCAGGAGACCAGCCATGACCGTTCGCCATGCCTCGTTCACGCTGCAGTCGGACCGGCGCCCGACCTTCCACGACGTCACGCCCGAGGTCGAGCGAGGCGCTGGTTGCATCGGGCATCGCCGACGGGATCCTCGTGGTCTCCTCGCAGCACACGACCTGCAGCGTGCTGATCCAGGAGGCCTCGGACGACACCGACTACTGGGGCGAGGAGCTGCTGATGCAGGATCTCGTGGGCGTCCTCACGCAGCTGGTGCCGACCTGCCGGACCGAGGGCCAGTACCTCCATCCGGGGCCCAAGCACATCGTGGCGGCGGCCGGGCGGGACGAGCTCCCCTCGTGGTCGCTCAACACCGACGCCCACCTGCGCTCCGTGATCATGGGCCGGTCGGCAACCGTGCCGGTGATCGGTGGGACGATGATGCTCGGGGAGTTCGGGCGGATCTACTTCGCGGACTTCGACCAGGTCCGTGCGCGCGAGCGGACGGTGCGGGTGACGATCGTCGGCGACTGAGGCCCGCGCTGGGACGCTCCGCCGGCGCGCTCTCACGCCCCTCGGAGGCGGAGGCGGACTGATCTGGGCATCACCGTCGGCCTGCGGGTGAGCCACACCCCGAGCACGATGACCGCACCGCCGAGCACCTGTGCCAACCCCACTGGTTCCGACAGGAAGATGGCTCCCAGCAGCACTGCGCCCGCCGGCACCAGGAACTGGCTGACCGTGACGCGCGACGGTCCCACCAGGCGGATCGCGTTGAACACGAGCACGTTCGCGGTGCCCGCGGCGAGGGCGCCCGAATACACGAGGGCCACCACCGCGGCGGCCGAGACCACGGGCGGCGGCGAGGTGAGCGCCTCGCCGACTCCGAATGGGAGCAGGAACAGCGTCCCGCCGAGGACCGCCCACGCCGTCGCCTGGAGCGGATCGATCCGGCGCAGCATCCGCGTACCAGCAATCGTGTAGACGGCCCACAGCACGGCCGCACCAAGGGTCAGGACGGCGCCGAGCGAGGCGCTCATCGAGACCTCGTGGCCCGCCGCGACCACGACGGCGACACCCGTGAATGCGATCAGCGCGCCCACCAGCTTGGGCGCGCTGAACCGGTCCATGCCCAGGAGGCCTGCCAATACGACCGTGAGCACCGGTGCGACGGCGATGATCAGCGCCGAGTCCCCCGCCGTGATCTGCGTCAGTCCCAGCGTCCACAGGACCTGGTAGCCGCCGAACCCGAGGACGCCCAGGCCGAGCAACGTCAGCGCCGTGCGCGCCGGCGGGCGGACGGCACCCAGGCGCCAGCGGACGAGGAGGAACAGCGTGGCGGACGCGATGACGTAGCGGACAGATGTGAAGGTCAATGGACCGAAGACATCGATGGCGGCCTTGACCACGACGAAGTTGGCCGACCAGATCGCGACCGCGCCGAGGACCCCCAGCTCCGCCAGCCGTCGTTCGCGGCCGGTCGACGCGGGACGCGGCGGACCGGTGCGGGGCGCTGGGCGCGGCAACCCGAGGTCGGGCCCCGGACGCCTCGATCGCGCTCCGGACGCGGTGACGCCCGCCGGTCCGGCGGGCGTCGATGTGGCGGCGGGGGAGCCGGCGGGATCTGGCCGCGCCGGCAGGGGCTCGTCGATCAGGCGCCTTCCTGCTCGAGCTCCAGGGCCTCCTCGTCATCCTCCTCGGTGAGCTTGAGCCAGACGAACAGGCCGGCCAGGACCACAAGGGGGATCACGATCATGGCGCCCAGGGTGACCCCGAGGGCGACGGCAACGGTCTTCAGCGCCTTCATCGGGCTTGGGCCTCCTTCGCTTGCGATGTGTCGACCCTGATTGTGCCCTCTGTCGGGTGGCGTGTCACGGACGAGCGTGTGCGGAGCCGGCCAGCCGGCTGGTCAGTCGGCCTTTTCGGGCTTTGACCTGAGGGTTGGCCCCTGCCCGACCAGGCCCTCCACGTCCTCTCGGGTGAACTCCGCAAGCGTGTGATGGCCACCGGCCTGCCCGCCGATCTGGAGGCGGACGACGTAGGCGCCCTCCTGCTCGAACAGGAACACGTCCTTGGGCTTCTGCTGGTCCATCCAGTGGCCGATCACCCGCAGTGCGCGCTCGTACGAGCCGCCCCGGTCCAGGGCCTCGACGCCGCTCGCCCGGCGTCCCGCGGCCTCTTCCATGAACTTCGCGATGTCGTCGTCGAGAAAGCTCAGTGTCTCCTTCGACACGGTGCCCATGGTGTCCGACCAGCCGCCGCTCGCCTGACCGGCCGCCACGAGCCCCTGGACAATGAACCCGTCGGGAACCTCCAGCAAGAGGATGTCGCGCATCCCGTGGCCGTCGATGAACGCGCCGATCGAGCGGAAGACTTCCTCGAAATCCTGGCGGGGACTGCCCTCGTAGATCCGCATGCCTGCTCCTCGCTGCGGCGTCCCCAGCCCCTGCGTGGGCTGCCCCGGTTCGGTTGGCTACGAGCCGGTGGTCCGGTCGAGCAGGCCCAGGTCGCGGGCTCGTCGCTCGCTCGATCGGAAGATCGCGATCGAAGCGAGTGTAACGAGCGTTCCGGTCACGAACAAGGCGACAAGGGTGGTCACGGCGTCCGGCGCTGCGGTTCCGGTGACAGCGGTCCACAGCGAGCCCTCGCCGCCGATCGATGACGGCCCGTCCGGCGTGACCGCCAACCGCACGGCGGCAACCCACCAGCTGATCGGGTTGGCCAGCCCGATGGCCTGCACCGGGTAGGGCAGGACGGCCAGAGGGAAGACGACGCCGCTGACCAGGAACAGGGCCCCGGCGAAGGCGTCCGGGTAGGACCAGCTCTCCTGGCGGGTCTGGAGGCAGATTGCCGCCAGGAGCACGCCCAGGGCCAGGATCGGGACGAGGCCCATCACGAGCGACACGACCAGCAGGGGCCAGCTCACGGCTCCGAGATCCACCCGCAGCCCGAGCACGATGACCGCGAACACCAGGGCCACCGCCGTGCCCATCGCACCGGCGGCCAGGCGGGCGCCACCCCTGCCCACGAGCAGGACGAGGAACGTGGACGGGCTCACGTACAGGTACTTGAGCATTCGGTAGCGCTCACGGTCCTCGAGCACGGACCACGCCGGACCTGCGATTCCCGCCACGAGCATCGCCCACAGCGCGCTGCCCAGGACCACGAAGGTTCGGGCCGCCTCGCTCGCGGCGCCGCCGATGATCTCGATCATCACCACCAGCAGGAGGAGCGAGAAGATCGGCTTGGCGACCGTGTAGATCACGAACAGCGTGGGGTCCGTCCAGTTGGACTCCACCCGCCAGCCCAGCAGGACGGCAGTTCGCAGGCTGCGCATGCCGTCAGACGGGCCGCCACCCTCGGCGCGAGCGGGGTCGAAACCGGTCGAGCCGGCAGCGAGGGCGCTCATTGCCAGCGGATCGAGAGGCTGCCGCGCGACCGCGCCATGCGCTCGATCGTGCGGATCATCCGCCGGGCAAGCAGCATGAACACGACCGTCATGACGGCCAGGATCAGCGCCTCCACCTCGGGCGACGGCGTGCCGGTGATGTAGGGCTGGCCGGCGAACACGAGCTGGCGCATCGCGTCCAGGCCGACGGCGAAGGGGATCGTGGCGATCGCCATCGCGCCCAGGGCACCCAGCCGCCCCACGGGGAAGTTGAGCCCGGACACGAAGTACACGGGCTCGATCAGCACGTTGGTCATGTGGAACGCCTCGCGGCCCCACAACAGGAACAGGCTCGCGAGCGCCATGCCCAGGCCATAGAGCGCGGACATCGTGAGCAGGAACACGACGATCACCAGGCCCCACTGGTCGACCTGGAAGGTGACCCCGAACACGATCACCGAGATCACGAGGACCGCGGTCGCGCGCAGGCAGCTCATCGCGAGGCCGCCGACTGCCATGCCCAGGAGCACGGCCATGAGATTCATCGGCGCCGCGAAGTAGAGCTCCAGGTTGCCCTGGCTCTTCTCCCAGTACAGCTGCCCGGCCATCATCCACACCACGTTGAGCCAGAATGCCGACAGGGCCCCACCCAGCACCACGAAGCCGATGTAGGCCTCGGGCGCCTGGAGCGCGCGGTAGACGAGCACGAACGCCGATGTCGTGAGGAACGGCAGCAGGATCTCGAAGAACAGCCACGACGGCTCGCGGGTCATGCCCCGGACGCGCGGGTAGGCGCGGCCTGCCAGGGCCCGCAGGTTGTTGGCCGCCACCTGGCGGCGCGTCCAGTCGGACGCGGTGCGCGGGTCCGTGCCGCCGCGCGAGTGCGCGAAGATCCCCGCCGGGTCGGTCACTCGCCGACCTCCCACGGCTGGTCCGGCTCGCGCTCCGGTGACTCGGCCTGGTCCGGCACAGCGCCCTCCGGCTCCTCCTCGTCGGCAAAGCCCCGGCCAACGAGCTCCACGAACACGTCCTCCAGGGTGGGCTCGGACTTGCGCAGCGCGAGGATCT
Organism: uncultured Chloroflexia bacterium; assembly: GCA_963788375.1. GTDB lineage: Bacteria > Chloroflexota > Limnocylindria > Limnocylindrales > CSP1-4 > CAIXZV01. The sequence goes on along the minus strand of CAWBGT010000027.1, from coordinate 644,580 downwards.
GGGAGCCGAGTCCGGCGAGGGCCGTGACGACACCGCCCAAGGCGCCATCCTCCTCGAGCACCAGGTTGACGGCGACCCGCTGTGACTCCGGGTCCGCGTTCGCGGCCAGGGCCGCCGAGACCACGCCCGGCAGGCGGGCCAGCGCCGGGGCATCGTCGTCAAGCCGGTCGACCTCGAGCCGGAAGATGGACTCGCGCTGGACGCGGCGCTTGAGCTCGTCGGGTGAGCCGATCGCCAGGATGCGGCCGTGGTCCACGATCGCAATCCGCTCGCACAGCTCGTCCGCCTCGGCCATGTAGTGCGTGGTGAGCAGGACGGTGCGTCCGGGGACGGCGGCCTTCCACTGCAGGACAAGATCCCGGATCCCGCGGGCGGCCGCGACGTCCAGGCCCAGCGTGGGCTCGTCGAGGAACAGGATCCAGGGGTCGTTGAGGAGGCCGCGGGCCATGTTCATCTTCTGGCGCTGGCCGGTGGACAGCGTGCTGACCCGCTGGAGACGCTGTTCCTGCATGCCGACGGCCTCGATCAGCTCGTCGACGCGCCGCCAGCCCTCCTTGCCCGACAGGCCGTAGAACTGGCTGAACATCCAGAGCTGCTCGCGGACGGTCAGGATCCCGTAGCCCGACTGCTCCCCGCCCGCGACCATGTTCATGATCCGGCGGATCCGCTTCGTGTCGGTCGCAACGTCGAAGCCGAAGATGCTCGCGCTGCCGCTGGTGGGGAGCAGCAGCGTCGTCAGGATCTTGATCAGCGTGGTCTTGCCGGCCCCGTTTGGCCCCAGCAACCCGAAGAACTCGCCGGGTGCGACCTCGAGGTCGACGCCGGCGAGGGCGACGACCTGGGCCGGCTTCGCGTCGTAGACGCGGTGGAGGCCGGTGACGGAGATGGCGGGCGGCAGCGGCGAGCTGGGCTGCGAGGCGGACATGGGATGCCCTCGGAAGGGGTCGGCGGGGCTGCGGAGCGTACCACTTCGCGTTGCTCGATGGAAGACGCCTGTCTAACACGCGCGTCAGGACGATCGAACGTGTGGGAGCCGGCCTGGCCGAGGATCCGCGTGATCCGCCAGGGGTCTGCGTGGGGATCCGGCCGAGGACGTGCACGGGGGCGGCCCGGCCCCTCATGCCTCACCACGCGGCCCGGCCCCTCATGCCTCACCACGCGGCCCGGCCCCTCATGCCTCACCACGCGGCCCGGCCCCTGACACCGCGGCCCGGCCTGATGCGCGTACGCATCACCCGGGCGACGAGCGTGCGTGACGGCGGCCCGGCCCCAGACACCGCGGCCCGGCCTGACGCGCGTACGCATCACCCGGGCGACGAGCGTGAGTGACGGCGGGCGAAGATCGACGTTCGAGGTGCGACCTGTGCGGCGGGCTCCGCTTGCTGATGCTGTGGCGGATCAGGGGATGGGTGCACAACCGGCGGCGCACGGGTTGGGGCCGGGTTGCGGCGGCGCCGTGTACTGATCGGCGGCAACGTTCCGATGCCCAGAGCGGTCAGTCGAGGTGGCGCGCCTTGGGCCAGGTGGCCGACCACGGGCCGCGCGGACCCGTGCAGACGAACACGCCCGCGCCGTTCTCCTGGTTGGGCATGTTGACCGCGTTGCCGATGGTGGCAGCCTGGCGGCAGGAGCCGAACAGCGCGTCCCGGTATTCCGGACTCCACCAGCCGACGAGCACGCCAACGTCGAGGGCATCCGGTGGCGGCCCCCAGGACCAGTAGCTGTTGTGTCCCGAGTACACGGGCGGCAGGTCCGTCCCCAGCAGCTCAAGGGCACCCGCCTCGCCGTAGTTGGCGGTCAGGATGGCGGCTCGCGCGCGCTGGTCCTGCGGGAGGTCGGCGACGACAGCCTCGACGGTCGCGACGAGCTCGGGCCAGCCCACCTCCTCCGCGTTCTCCGCATACAGGTCGGGGATCGGCGTGTCCGCCAGGGTCGCGGCTGGCAGCACCGGCAGCGTGAGCACCGCGATGAGCGCCGCTGAGGCGATGGCCAGCCCGCCGAACACCAGGGCCCGTGGTGCAGATCTGCCGAGCCAGGAATCCACGGCGATTGCGCCCGCCGCCATGAGCGGCGGCACCGCACCAACCACGTAGTAGCTCTTGCCGCCGGTGACGAGCACGAGAGCCAGGATGACCAGGAACACGGTCCCCAGGAGGCGGAACGGCGCGAGGACCGGGTCGCGCAGGAGCCGCCACAGGCCGATCAGGCTCAACGGGAACAGGAGCGGTCCCACGAGCAGCAGCAGCTCCACGATGACCATCGGGCGCTCGTCGGCCCCGTTTCCGCCGATCCGGCGCGCCATCTCGAGTTGCGGCAGGCCGTTGGCGACCTGCCACGCGAGGTTCGGCGACCAGACGACGAGCGCCAGCACCCCGCCCAGCCACGGCCAAGGCGATCGCAGGAGATCCCGGCGATGGATCAGCAGCGAGATCACGATCCCGAAGCCGAGGAACAGGACGAGGTGCTTGTTCATGAGGCTCACGCCGCACAGCAGGCCGACCACCAGCCACAGCCGCGGGTCGGCGCCGCGCAGCAGCCGCGCGACCACCCACAGGATGGCCGCCCAGGCGAGCAGGTCGTAGGTGGCTGTGACTCCCAGGTGCCCGGCGCCAAGGTACGCGGAGGCCGCCGCGATCACGGCCGCGATCAGCTGTGTGCGGCGGCTGCCGCCGAGCTCGCGGGCGATGAGCCCGGTCAGGACCACGATCAACGCCACCGAGATCGCGGGAAGGACCCGAAGCGCCCAAGGCTCCAGCCCGAGGAGCCAGACCGCCGCGGCCGACAGGAGCGGCGTCAGCGGTGGCTGGTCGTCGTAGCCCCAGGCGGGATGGCGACCCGCCACGACGAAGTAGAGCTCGTCGCGATGGAAGCCGTACGCCGGCGCGAGCACCAGCAGGAGCGCGAGGACCGCGCCAGCGACCGCGAGGACGGGGAGGACCGCGAAGGACTGGCGCGGAGGCGGCGTGGACACGCCGCCGATCTTGCCCGCCGGGCGGGGAGTCGCGGGAGGTCCGAACGGCGCCTGGTGGCAACCAAACGGCCCGTTGCTTCGGCCTCTGGATGCCCGCCTGACCGCCCGGCGCCGTCCCGTGCGCCGCCTGATGCGCCGATGCATCACCCGGGCAGGGTGCGTGCGGGACCACGGGCCGAACCTCGGGTTTCGTCGTGCGACCCGTGCAGCGGGCGGCCCGTGGTGATGCTGTGCTGCATCAGGGCGCACAGCGGGCGGCATCCGGGGCGCTCAGCGCTACTCGCCTGCATCAGGGCGCACAGCGGGCGGCCCGTGGTGATGCTGTGCTGCATCAGGGCGCACAGCGGGCGGCCCGTGGTGATGCTGTGCTGCATCAGGGCGCACAGCGGGCGGCATCCGGGGCGCTCAGCGCTACTCGCCTGCATCAGGGCGCACAGCGGGCGGCATCCGGGGCGCTCAGCGCTACTCGCCTGCATCAGGGCGCACAGCGGGCGGCCAGGCGGGCGGCCCGCCGGCGCCCAGGGTCGGCTCAGCGCTACTCGCCGGCACCGTGCGCGACTCGCCGGCCGCCAAGACCGGCCGTCACCTGTCCGCGCCCGCCTCCGCGAGATAGCCCGCCAGCTCACCGGCCACGCGCGCGTTGTTCGTGATGAGCGAGATGTTGGCCTTCACCGACGCCCCGTTCGTGATCGCCGCGACCCGGGCGAGTAGCCAGGGCGTCACGGCGGCGCCCGAGATCCCGGCCTCGTCGGCCTCACGGATCGCCTGCTCGATGGCGGCGCGCGCGATCTCCAGCGGCAGTCCATCCGCCTCGGGCACCGGGTTGCAGAACACGAGGCCGGACGTGAGGCCCATGGCCCGGTGTGCGCGGACCACCGCCGCGGCCGCCGCGACGTCCGGCACGTGCCCGGGTGCGGGGATCCCGGAGCGCCGCGAGTAGAAGCCCGGAACCTCGTCGATGCCCACCGACACCACCGGGACCCCGCGCGTCTCGAGGTACTCGAGCGTCAGCGGCACGTCCAGGATGGCCTTGGGGCCAGCACACACCACGGCGACAGGCGTCCGGGCAAGCTCATCGAGGTCGGCCGAGATGTCGAAGGAGGGTGATGCGCCATCCGCCCCCGAGTCCAGGGCGCCACGGTGGACGCCACCGATCCCACCGGTGGCGAACACGCCAATCCCCGCGGCCTCGGCCGCGATCATCGTGGCCGCAACGGTCGTCGCGCCCCACTCGCCAGAGGCGATCGCCAGCCCGAGGTTGGGCCGCGAGACCTTGCGCACGCTGCCCGCGGGTGCCGTGGCCAGGGCGTGGAGCTCGTCCGCGGACAGCCCGACCAGGAGCCGGCCCTCGTTGAGAGCCACGGTGGCCGGGACCGCGCCGGCCGATCGGACGGCGGCCTCCGAGGCGGTGGCGACCTCCACGTTCTGCGGATAGGGCAGGCCGTGGCTGATGAGCGTCGATTCGAGCGCGACGACGGGGCGGCCTTCGCGCAGGGCGTCGGCGACCTCTGTGGCAATGGCGAGGCGGTCGGGGATGATCATGGACGGGAGGGTACGCCGGGTGATACGGCCCGTGCATGGGCCGCCGGGGCGGTCTAGTCTCGGAGGCATGAGCGACCGACGCCGCCGGGCTCCCCGGCTCCCCACGCCCAAGACCCTTCGCGACCAGGTGGTCATCGAGGAGCACGATCTCGCACCTGACGGATCGTTCGCCGTGGTCTCGCGACGCGCGGTGGAAGGCGATCACTACGTCTCCAGCCTGTGGCACGTCCCGGTCTCCCCTGGGCGGCGGCCGCCGGCGCCGCGCAGGCTGACCCGCGGATCGTGCCGGGACATGCGGCCCGCGATCTCTCCAGACGGCCGGCGTGTGGCATTCACGCGAGCGATGCCCGGTGACGACGACGCCCCCACCTCGCTCCGGATCCTCGACCTCCACGGCGGCGAACCACTGGCCGTACCCGTCGGTGACCTGTCGCCAACAGAGCTCGCGTGGTCACCTGACGGCCGATCGATCGCCTTCGTCGCGGAGGCAGGGCCGCAACGGCTCATGGTGGGGCCCAAGCCCAAGACTGGTGAGCCGCTGGCTCGCCGCGTCACGACGCTGGACTGGCGCTGGGACGAGGAGGGCTACCTCGACCGCCGCGGACAGCTGCACGTGATCCCGGCCACGGAGGGCGGTCGCGCCCGATGCCTGACCGCGGTTCCCGGTGGTGCCTCCGAGATCGCCTGGCGGCCGGACGGCAAGGCCATCGCCTTCGTCACCGACCTGCAGGCCGACGCGGACCGTCACCCCCGCACGTCGATCTGGGAGGTGTCGCTGGCCGGAGGCGATCCGCGCGAGCTGCTCACCCTCGCCGGGCCGGTCAGGTTGCCGGCCTACTCGCCGGACGGCCGCTGGATCGCGGGGATCGGCGTGGACGACGCTGACTTCTTCGATGACATCTCCCCCACGCTCCACCTGGGACCCGCCGATGGCTCGAAGCCTGCCGTGGCGCTGGCCCCGGACCTGGATCGGCCCGTGGGCAGCTGGGCGGACACCGATCTCACGGGCTGGATGACCAGCAGCCGGCCCGGGCCGGTGTGGACGGGTCCGGACACCGTGGTCGCGCTGGTCACGGACCGGGGTCGGGCACACCCTTGGCGGTTCCCGATCGATCCGGCGAGCGGCCGGCCCGCCGGCGACCCGGTGCGCCTGGCGCAGGGTGATGTCATGGCCAACACCCTGGCGGCGGGCGGCGGCCGGCTGACCGTGACGGCCACCGTCGGCGCCCGGCCACCGGAGCTCTGCCTGGTCCAGGACGAAGGCAAGCTGCGGCCGATCACGACGATGGGTTCGGCATGGATCAACGGCCTGACGTGGCCGGAGATGCGCCGCGTGGAGGCGCCCGGGCCAGGCGGACCCGTCGAGACGTGGATCGCGTCGCCGGCCGGCGCCGGAGACGGCCCGCTGCCGACCATCGTGGACGTCCACGGCGGCCCGCTGGGCGCCTGGGCACCGGCCCCATCGCTGGAGGTGGTCCTGCTCTGCGCCCGCGGCTACCGGGTGGTCCTGCCCAACATCCGCGGGTCCGCCTCCTACGGCGCCGACTGGATCGCGCCCCAGCTGGGCGAGTGGGGCGGCCCGGACGCGGAGGACGTGCACGCCGCACTCGACCACGCTGTGGCCATCGGGCTGGCCGATCCGGACCGGCTTGGTGCCCTCGGCCTGTCCTACGGCGGGTTTATGGTCAACTGGCTCGTGGGCACGACGGACCGCTTCCGCGCTGCCGTATCCGAGAACGGCGTCACGAACCAGGTCTCGGCGTGGGCCCACAGCGACAGCGGGCCCGAGTACTGCCGCGCGGCCCGCATGGGCGACACGACCACCCCGGAGGGCGTGGCCCAGCTGTGGCGCCAGTCGCCGCTGCGCAACGTGGCCGAGGTCCGGACGCCGCTGCTCATGCTCCAGTCGGAGGCCGACCGGCGTTGCCCTCCCGCCGATAACGAGCAGTTCTTCGTCGCGCTGCGCTGGCTCGGCCGCGAGGTGGAGTACATCCTCTATCCGGAGGAGTTCCACGTGATCCAGGCCACCGGCCGCATCGATCGCCGCATCGATCGGATGACCCGGGTGCTTGACTGGTTCGACCGCTTCCTGGGGGCGCCCGCCTGACGGCCAGGAGGCCTCGGGAGCAGCCGGGCCGGAGCGCCGCGGGAGCGCACGTCACACCGGTGCGAGCGAGGTCGTCACGCAAACCATCGCGCGCTCGGATGCACGCCGATCCTGACACCTGGGGATGCCATGACCCGGACGGTTGGCCTGCGGGCCGTCGCCATCTTCCTGCCGGTCGCGGTGGCCGCAACGCTTGGCTGCGGGCTCGTCTACCTCTCGGGCCAGCAGATCTTGCGGGCAGGTGCGAACGATCCGCAGATCCAGCTTGCCGAGGACGCCGCGCGCGCCCTCGATGCGGGGGCGGCCCCGGCAAGTGTCCTCGGAACCGGTGCGCAGGAGCCGCTCGACGTGTCGACCAGCCTCGCCCCGTTCGTGGTCGTGTTCGACACGGCCGGACAGGTGCTCGCGGCGGACGGCCAGCTGGACGGTCGCGATCCAATTCCGCCGCCGGGAGTCCTGGGCCACGCCCGCCAGGCATCGCCCAACATCGTGACCTGGCAGCCGCGGCCCGGCCTCCGGATCGCGTCGGCAACGGCGGCGTGGACTGGCGGCACGGTCCTCGCCGGTCGGTCCCTGCGGGAGGCCGAGGCGCGCGCGGACGCCCTGCTCGCCATCACCGGGGCGGCATGGGTCGTCCTGCTGGTCGGGATCGCGATTTCGTCGCTGGTCGCGGCCCGCCTGTGGCCGACCGGGCGCGGGGATTGATGTCGGCGCCACCGGGATGGACCCGGGCCGGGCGAACTGATCATCTCAGCCCAGAGCGAGCTCCTGGGGCTGGCTGGTGAGATGGCGCAGCGCCGTGCGGTTGCCGACGACGGCACCTCGACGGAGGGCCACCGCGGTTGATGCACCCTTGCGGCGAGCCTCCAGCCAGCCGAACAGGAAGCCGGCGTCGAAGGCATCGCCCGCGCCGGTCGTATCCGCGGCCTCGATGGACGTCGCAGGCACGTCGAAGCGCAGGCGGCGATGCCCGTCAAGGGCGAGGACGGTGGCGCCCTTGCGGCCTCGCTTGAGCACGACGACTGGTGCCAGCTCCAGGAGGTCATCGGAGCGCTTGGGGCCGACCAGCGCGCGCGACTCGTCCTTCGTCGCGAACAGGAGATCCGGTGCGGCGTTGAGGAGCAGCGACAGGGCCGCGCCGCGCCCTTGCGCCAGGAGCGGGGCGGCCGACGACAGGTCGACCGAGACAGGCACACCGGCGGCGCCGGCAAATCGGGCGGCGGCCATGCCGGCCTCGCCCAACGGCTGATCGAGGAGCGAGTAGGCCGGCAGATGCAGGGCGTTTGCGCCGCGGATCCATTCCGGGCGGAGATCCTCCGGCCTGAGACGGAGTGCCGCACCGCGCTCCGTCACGAAGGAGCGCTCGCCGCCGGGCTCCACCAGGACGCCGATCCGTCCAGTCCTCGCACCGGCAACGCGGACCGCGTGGACGGTGACGCCATCGGCCACGGCCACCGCCACCAGCGCGCGCCCCGCGGCGTCGCGTCCGATTGCGCAGATCAGTGAGCTTTGCGCACCGAGCCTGCCGAGCCACCGGGCGGTCGATGCCGCTGAGCCGCCCTGGCGGAGCATCACCCGGCCCGTGACGTCTGTGCCGCGCTGCAGATCCCGTTCCGGGACAAGCACGACGTCGACGACCAGGTCGCCCAGGACGACGATCGCGGGAGCGCCTGGGATCGCGGACAGACGCCGCGGATGGGGGGTTCGGGTGGGCGCCGGGCTGTCAGGCATCGAGGCGAGGATACGCCGCCGCAGGCCGCCGCAGGCCGCCGCAGGCCGCCGCAGGCCGCCGCTGATGCCGCCGCTGATGCCGCCGGTGCCGTTCCGTGCCCGGCCCACGTACGCAACGCCGCCCACCGGTTCAACCGTCGGGCCAAGCGCTGATCCACTCGCCCGGCGGCACGTTCATCGGTCCCGGGACGCCCCTTGCCCCACCAAGATGCCCGCCAGCGGCGCAAACCGGGCCGCACCCGACCGTCTGGCCGCTTGGCGGTTCGGCGGGCGGGGTGAGGCAGGAGACCCGAACCGGATTCAGCGCCGGGGCCGCGCACCGCCGGGCGCGGGGCCGCGCACCGCCGGGCTCGGGGCCGCGCACCGCCGGGCGCTGGGGCGCCGGGGCATGGGACGCCGGGCCGCGTGCACCCCGCGGTACGATGAACCCTCGCGGCCGAACGCGCCGCGCTGCCCGCCCGCCAACCTGGCCCGGCAGCCCCGCACAGGCGCCCCGCGCACCCGGAGACAGCGAATGACCCCCGCCACGGACCAGCTCGAGCGGCTTGCCGTCGACACCATCCGCACCCTGTCCATCGACGGCGTGCAGCAGGCCAACTCCGGTCACCCGGGCGCCCCCATGGGCATGGCGCCGATGGCCTATGCCCTGTGGACGAGGCACCTCCGCCACGCCCCAACGGACCCGGCCTGGCCCAACCGCGACCGCTTCGTGCTGTCCGCGGGCCACGCCAGCATGCTGCTCTACTCGCTGCTCCACCTGACCGGGTACGACGTGAGCCTCGACGACCTCAAGTCGTTCCGCCAGTGGGGCTCGATCACCCCGGGTCATCCCGAGTTCGGCCTGACCCCGGGCGTGGAGGCCACCACCGGCCCGCTGGGCCAGGGCCTGGTCAACGGCGTGGGCATGGCGATCGCGGAGCGCCGGCTCGCCGCCGAGTTCAACAGGCCCGGCCACGAGGTCATTGACCACCGGACCTACGTCATCTGCTCCGACGGCGACCTCCAGGAGGGCATCACCGCCGAGGCGTGCTCGCTGGCCGGCCACCTGCGCCTGGGCAAGCTGATCGCCCTCTACGACGACAACCGGATCCAGCTGGACGGCCCCACGGCCTGGGCCTTCACGGAGGATGTGCTCGGACGCTTCGACGCCTACGGCTGGCACACCCAGCGGATCGAGGACGGCAACGACGTCGCCGCCATCAGTGCCGCCATCGAGGCCGCCAAGGCGGACGACCGGCCGTCGATCATCGCGGTCCACACCCACATCGGCTTCGGCAGCCCCAACAAGCAGGACAGCCAGAAGGCCCACGGCGCCCCGCTCGGGCCGGACGAGGTCCGCCTGACCAAGGAGGCCTACGGCTGGGACCCGGACAAGACCTTCTACGTCCCCGAGGAGGCCGGCGCCCTGTTCCTCCGGGCGGTTGACGAGGGCAAGGCCGCGGTGGCTGCGTGGGACGAGGCGCTCGATGCCTACGCCTCCGCCTTCCCTGTAGAGGCCGTCGAGCTCCGCCGCCGGGTCGCCGGCACGCTCGCCGACGACTGGGACGCGAACCTCCCCGCCTGGGAGCCGGGCTCCGAGGTCGCCACCCGCAACGCCAGCGCCGACTTGATCCAGGCCCTGGCCGGCCCCGTGCCGGAGCTGTTCGGCGGCTCCGCGGACCTGTCCGAGTCCAACCTGACGGACGTCAAGGCCCTGGGGCACGACCACTTCGAGGCCGATCACGCGGGGCGGAACCTGCGGTTCGGGGTTCGCGAGCATGCCATGGGCGGCATCGCCAACGGCATCGCCTGTCACGGCGGCTTCCTCCCCTACGCCGCGACGTTCCTGACCTTCAGCGATTACATGCGGGGCGCGGTCCGGATCGCCGCCCTGTCGAACCTCCACGTGACCTATGTCTGGACGCACGACTCCGTGGGCCTGGGCGAGGACGGCCCCACCCACCAGCCGGTCGAGCACTATGCCGCCCTGCGCGCGATCCCCAACCTGTGGTTCGTCCGGCCCGGCGACGGGAACGAGACGACGGCGGCCTGGGCGCTGGCGGTGGAGCGGCCGGCGATCGATGGCGCGACACCCGGTCCGGTCGCCCTGGCGCTGACCCGCCAGAAGCTTCCCACCCTGCCGGGAACGCACGAGCTCGCCCGCAAGGGTGTCCGCCGGGGCGGCTATGTCCTGCGCGAGGCCGCGGGCGGTGACGCGCGGCTGATCCTCATCGGCACCGGCTCGGAGCTGCAGCTGTGCATGGCAGCCGCCGACATCCTCGAGGCGGAGGGCATCCCGACCCGGGTCGTGAGCCTGCCCTGCTGGGAGCGCTTCGATGCCCAGAGCCAGGCCTACCGCGACGGCGTCCTGCCGCCATCCGTGCGCAACCGCGTGACGGTGGAGATGGGCGTGTCGCTGGGCTGGGAGCGGTACGCGGGCGACGAGGGCGCCATCATCGGCATCGACCACTTCGGTGCGAGCGCCCCGGCCGGCACGATCCTCAAGGAGTTCGGCTTCACGGTGGACCGGGTGGCGGACGTCGCGCGGCGGGTCGTGCGTGAGGGGCTCCGCGGCCGCCAGCCGACGCTCCACTCGCCGCACGGCGACCACTGAGGACCACGCCCATGCGGATCGCCGTCGCCGCGGACCACGCCGGGGCCGCGTTCAAGCAGGAGCTTCTCGCGAAGTTGGCCGCGCTCACCGCCGGCAGGCACGAGCTGATCGACCTCGGGGGCGACGGCTCGGACCCCCACGACGACTACCCGGACTTCGCCCACGCGGTGGGCCTGGCCATCCAGGCCGGACGCGCGGACCGCGGGATCCTGGTGTGCGGCTCCGGCGTGGGTGCATCGGTCGCGGCCAACAAGATGCGCGGCATCCGGGCCGGCCTGTGCCACGACACCTACAGCGCGCACCAGGGCGTGGAGCACGACGACATGAACGTGCTGGCCATGGGGTCGCGGGTGATCGGGATCGAACCGGCCCTCGAGTGCTCGCTCGCGTTCCTGGACGCCCGCTTCTCCGGCGAGCCGCGGCATCGCCGGCGCCTGGACAAGGTGCTCGCGATCGAAGCGGAGTCGATGGACTCCGACGGGTGACCGACTCGCCCGACCTCGAGTGGATCGAGCCCGAGGAGCTGGAGCCACCCGACGACCCCGTGGGCGACGCGATCCGGGCGGCCAACGTCCGCTATGCCCACGCGCTGGCGACCGCGGATGCCGATGCGCTGTGCGGCCTGTTCGAGCCCGGCGGCGCCATCATCGACGGTGACGGCCCCGACGCCCTGGGCCATGACGGCCTGCGCGAGATGGCCGCCTACGCCCGGGAGCGGTTCGCCGGCGTCACGTTCGAGATCGACGTCGCGTGGACCAAGGTGGACGGGCTGGACCCGTCCGTTGCCCACGCGGCGGGCACCTGGCGGATGGGCTACACCCCGCGATCGGGGCCGGGCGCCAGTGAGATGGTGCACTCCCGGGGAACCTTCGCGGAGACCTGGCACCGCGGCACGGACGGCACCTGGCGCCTCCACCGGGACCTGACGCTCACGCGCGAGGACGCATAGCCCGGGGCTCACGGCACTCCCAGGGACAGATTCGTCGGGCATCCGTTCCTCGTCCCGGGTCAGGCCGAGGCCACGAAGGGGCCAGCCTGCTCCCAGCCGTCCGTGGGGCTACGGCCTCTCCACGGGGATCAGCAGGTGCGAGACCGGTGCCGGGTCGCCCGCGGCCGGCGTCGTCGTCCCGACAACCACGTACCCGTCGCGGAACGGTGCGACGTCGTTGTACGCAACTCCGGCCGAGGGTTCCGCGACGATGGCCCAGTGCCAGCCGTCGAGGCTGATGCGCAGCGTGCCGTACCCCAGGGCGAGGAGCTCGCCATCGCCGCCGGTCCCCAGCGCCACGACGTACGGCGGCGGGGCGCCCGGAGAGCCAGCTGGGAGCAGCCGCCACGTCGTGCCGTCTGTGGAGGCCCAGAATCCCTGCTCCGCCGCACAGGACCCGCCGCCACCGAGCACTCCGCACGGCGCACCGGCGGCACCCGAGACGAGCAGGGCGGTCGATCCCGCCGCGGCCGCCGGGCCGAGTTGGATAATCGTCGGATCGCCCTGGGGCTCTTCCACCGGAGACCATGGCACCTCCGACCCACCCGGGACGAAGGCCGCCACGCGCACCATCCGGTCGCGCGACTCCAGCCAGCCGTCGCCCGCGGGCACCGCCCAGGTGACGGCGGCCCCATCCTCGTGCCAGGTTCGGAGGTCGGTGGACCACCAGGAGACCGCACCGCCCTGGTCGCCCGTTAGCGACCCGCCCGCCCGATAGGCACCGGGTCCCGCCTCCACCCACTCGAGATACGCCTCGGCCTCGGGGTGGGCGTCCGGTGGCAGCAGGTCCCAGGACCGTCCGTCGGCCGAGACGAGGATCGCGGCGAGGTCCTGGTCGCTATCGCCTCCGCGGGAGCCCACGGCAACGAACCCGTCCGGGCCGGCGGCGACATCGGTGAGGCTGAGCCCGGGTCCGGGACCCACGCGCTCCCACGTGCGGCCATCTGCGGAGAACATGATCAGCGCCTCGCCCGCAAGGGCATCGACCGTCTCAATCTCCCCAACCGCGACGACCCCGGCCTCCCCCACGGCGACGGCGTCGAGCCGTCCGAGGCGGCCTGGCAGCCCTTCGCCTGGGACCACCTCGAACTCAGGCGGGACGGGCGCCTCTCCGGCCGGCGGCGCGGCCGACTCCGGGTACGCCACGCCCACGAGCGGCGCGCACCCCGCCACCAGGCCGACGAGGACAACGAGCGTCACGGGGATGGCAGAGGCGAGAACCGTTCCGGAGCGCCAGCGTGCCATGTGCCCCCTTCCCCGGCCCGGCCGCGGGTGGGCGGTTGACGGGTCGCGGGCCTATGCTCTACGTGTGGCATCGTAGCCGCCCGGCCGCCCACTGGAGATTCCCCCATGCGCATCGGCTTCATCGGCCTCGGCCGGATGGGCGCGAACATGGTTCGCCGCCTGCTTCGCGACGAGCATCAGATCGTTGCCTACAACCGGACGCCCGAGCGGACGAAGGAGATCGCCAAGGAGGGCGCCGAGGCGGCCTTCTCGATCGCGGAACTCGTCGCCAGGCTGGAGAAGCCGCGCGCAGTCTGGATCATGGTCCCGGCCGGCGATGCCACCGAAGCCCAGATCCAGGAGCTCCTGGAGCATCTGGAGCCCGGCGACACGATCATCGACGGCGGCAACACCAACTTCCACGACGACATCCGGCGCCAGGCGATGCTGGCCGAGAAGGGCATCGGCTACGTGGACGCGGGCACCAGCGGCGGGATCTGGGGCCTCCAGGTTGGCTATGCGCTGATGGTGGGCGGCGAGGACCGGTTCGTGAAGCCGCTCGAGCCGGTCTTCCTCTCGCTCGCGCCCGAGGGCGGCTATCTCCACGTCGGCGGCCCGGGTGCCGGGCACTACGTGAAGATGGTCCACAACGGCATGGAGTACGGGCTGATGCAGGCGTACGCGGAGGGCTTCGAGATCATGCACGCCAGCGACTACCCGCTGGACCTGGGCGCGATCTCCGAGATGTGGATGCACGGATCGGTCGTGCGCTCGTGGCTCCTGGAGCTGATGGTTCGGGCGTTCCAGGCCAACGGCCAGGATCTCGACGGTCTCAAGGGCTGGGTCGCGGACTCGGGCGAGGGCCGCTGGACGGTGCAGGAGGCGATCGACAAGGACGTGCCGGCGCCGGTCATCACGCTCTCCCTGCTCACCCGCTTCCGGTCGCGCCAGGACGATTCCTACGGCGCCAAGGTGCTGGCGGCGCTGCGCAACGAGTTTGGCGGGCATCCGGTCAAGACCGATTAGCCATGGACTTCGCGACGGCGGTCGAGCGCCTGGAGGCGGCCGGCACCGAGCAGAACCGCAAGGTCTACCGCCGCCACGGCGCACGGGACCCGCTGTACGGCGTGTCGTTCGCGGTGCTGGACAAGCTGGCCCGGGAGGCGAAGCGGGACCAGGCGCTCGCCGACGCGCTGTGGGCGACCAACAACTACGACTGCCGGCTGCTGGCATGCAAGATCGCGGATCCCGCGCTGGCGACAGACCTCCTCCTCGACGACTGGCTGGCCGGAATCGACGTCTACGTGCTGGTCGATGTCTTCGTGGGCTCGCTGGCCTCCCGGGTGCCCGGAGTGCGAGCGCGCGCGGACCGCTGGGCCGCCTCCGATCGCGACTGGACGTCGCAGGCCGGCTGGGACCTCTACGCGCAGCTGGCGCTCAACGACCCGGATCTCGGCGACGGCTTCTTCCTCGGGCTCGTCGAGCGGATCGAGGCCGGCCTGCCGGCGGCCGGGAACCGGACCCGGCACAGCATGAACGGGGCCCTGATCGCCATCGGCGTCCGGAACCCTGCCCTGCGCGCGGCGGCCGAGGCGGCGGCCGAGCGGATCGGGCCCGTGGTGGTGGATCACGGCGGGACGGGCTGCGTCACGCCGGCTGCCAGCCCGTACATCGAGCGAACGTGGGCCCGCAAGGCGGCCCGGATGGAGGCTTCCCATGGCGCCGCGTAAGCCCGTGGCCGACGCCCCGCGCACGATGCGCGAGCTGCGCCTGGCCACCGAGGGCCGTCGCCGCTCGGCGTCGGGCAGCCTCGATGACAATCCCCTGCGCGAGGGCCTGCGCCTGGAGCGCGTTCCGGATCCGGCCGTCTTCGTGCTGTTCGGCGCAACAGGCGACCTCGCCCATCGCAAGGTCATCCCGGCGCTGTACCAGCTGTGGCGGACGCACCTGCTGCCCCACGAGTTCACGATCGTCGCGATGGGCCGCCGGCCGTATACGGACGAGGCGTTCCGTGCGGAGCTGCGCGAGTCGCTCGACAGGTTCTCGCGGGTCCAGCCGGTGGATCCCGAGACCTGGGACGACCTGGCCGAGAGGATCGTCTACCACCGCGGAGACTTCGGGGACCCGGCCACGTACCAGGAGCTCTCGGACCGCCTCGACCGGCTGGACGTGGAGCGCGGCACCCGCGGCAACCGCGTCTTCTACCTGGCCACACAGCCATCGGCCTTCGCCGAAGTGGTGGCGCAGCTAGGCCGAGTGGGCCTCGACCACGAGCGCGTCGACGGCGGCTGGCGGCGGGTGGTGATCGAGAAGCCGTTCGGGCGCGACCTGGGCTCCGCGATCCGCCTCAACCGTGAGGTCGGCAAGGTGTTCCGGGAGCGGCAGGTCTACCGCATCGACCACTACCTGGGCAAGGAGACCGTCCGGAACCTGCTGGTCTTCCGGTTCGGCAACGGGATCTTCGAGCCCATCTGGAACCGCCGCCATATCGACCACGTGCAGATCACGGTGGCCGAGTCGATCGGGGTGGAGGGTCGTGGCTCGTTCTACGAGGAGACCGGTGCCAGCCGTGACTTCCTCCAGAACCACCTCCTCCAGCTGCTGAGCCTGGTGGCGATGGAGCCGCCGGCCACCTTCGAGGCGGACGCGCTGCGCGACGAGAAGGTCAAGGTCATCCGCGCCATCCCGGAGTTCAGCCCGGAGCAGGTGGCGCGCGACGTCGTCCGTGGCCAGTACGGGCCCGGCTGGGTCTCGGCCAAGCCGGTCGCCGGCTACCGCGAGGAGCCGGAGGTGGATCCGGCATCGGAGACCGAGACCTACGTCGCTGCCCGGCTGACCATCGACGACTGGCGCTGGTCGGGCGTCCCGTTCTACCTGCGGATGGGCAAGCGGCTGTGCAAGCGCGCCACGGAGATCGCGATCCAGTTCAAGCAGGTCCCCCACCAGCTGTTCAAGGACAGCGCGGCGGAGCCCGAGGCCAACCTGCTGGCGATGCGGATCCAGCCCGACGAGGGGATCATGCTGCGCTTCGGCGCCAAGGTCCCGGGTCTCGGCATCGACGTCCGGAACGTGACCATGGACTTCACCTACGGCTCGGCGTTCCAGACGGACAGCCCCGACGCTTACGAGACGCTGATCCTGGACGTCCTGCTGGGCGACGCCTCGCTGTTCACTCGCGCCGACGAGGTGGAGCAGGCATGGTCCATCGTGGACCCGATCGTGGACGCCTGGTCGGAGCAGCCCGCGCCAGACTTCCCCAACTACGAGGCCGGCAACTGGGGTCCGGAGGCCGCCGAGGACCTGCTCGCGCGCGACGGCCGCCGCTGGCGGAGGATCTGACGATGGGGACCGGTGTCAGCGCGGGCGCGGACGGTGACTGGGCGCCGGGCGAAGGCGCAGGCAGGGGCGACGGCCGGGCGCCGGGCGAGATCATCGCCGTCGGGACCCGGCCCGCCGGGGGCGGGCGCGTGGCGCTGGTCGAACCACCGCAGCCGGGCGAGCCGACGATGCGCTGGATGTCCCGCGCGGACTCCATCGAGGGCATCGAGCAGGAGCTGGGCCGGATCTGGGCGCAGCCGGACCTGATGGTCCACGTCGAAGGCGATCACGTCGGCCGCCACATCGCGGCACGAACGTCCGTGATGAACCTTGTCGTCATCGCCCGGCAGCCGGAGGTTGGGGAACGATCCGCGGAGGTCATCTCGCGCCTCATGGGCCGGCTTCCGTCGCGAACGCTCATCGTGCTGTCCGCGGATCCAGACGGACCGCCCTGGCTCGACGCCCGCATCCAGGCCCACTGCGTGCTCCCGCGGGCCGACGCGCCCGAGACATGCTCGGAGCTCGTCTTCCTCACCGCGGGCGGCGAGACCGGTCGTCACCTGTCAGCGCTGGTGGCGCCGCTGCTCGTCCACGACCTGCCCGTCACTGTGTGGTGGCCGGGCGAGCCGCCGCTGGGCTCCGACCCGGCTGATGAGCTCCTCGAGGACACCGACCGGCTGGTGGTCGACGGCTCGACGTGGTCCGGCGACGGGCTGGCCCGGATGCGCCAGCTGGCGGGACTCTACGACCGGTTCGACCGGCTGTCCGTCCGCGACTTCGCGCTCGTCCGGCAGTCGCGCTGGCGGGAGGCGATCGCGACGGTCTTCGACCTCCGGGACTTCCGGCCCTACCTGAAGCACATCAAGCGGATCTCGGTGACCTACGCGACCGGCGACGACACGGGGGCGCCTGGCACGACCAACATCGTCAAGCCGGTGTACCACGTGGCATGGCTGGGCTCACGGCTGGGCATGTCCGTCGCCGCGCCACTGGCGCCCGTGGAACCTCGGGGACGGTCCGCGACGGTGCGGCCGCGACCCGGCGAGAGGCCGCCGCTCCACCGCGGACTGGCGGGGCGGCTCCGGAATCGCTCGTCGGACGTGTCGGTCGTGGTCCGGCCGATCGCCTCGCCGATGCCGTCCGGAACGACGCTGCGGGTCGAGATCCTGGCCGAGCGGCGGGGCTCGGAGCTGCGCCTCGACGTCACGGCGGAGGCAGAGAACGTCCATGTCCATACCTGGCTCGACGGAGTCCAGGCGATGGATCGCACCTTCAAGGCGCCGCGCCGGAATGATGTCGACCTCCTGGGCGAGGCGCTCGAGGTGGGCGGGCGCGATCCCATGGCCGTGGGGACGGCCCGAATGGCCGCCGCCCTGGTGGAAGGGGCGGGCTCGTGACGGCCGGCGACGCACGGGACCCCGCCGGAGCCCCGGAGGCCCAGGAGGTCGCGGGGGCCACCGTTCCGGGCGAGCCGGGCGAGGGCCGTCCGCGACTCCTGGTGCTCCCGACCGGTGCGGTTGCCGGCGCGTCTGCGGGCGAGATCATTCGAGTCCTGACGACGGCCGTCGAGTCCCGGGGCGTGGCCCACTGGGCTACCACCGGAGGGTCCGCGGCACCCGGCATCTACGGCGCGCTCCGGGTCCCTCCGCTTCGCAATGCCGTGGACTGGTCGCGTGTCCATACCTGGTGGGGCGACGACCGGTTCGTGCCACCCGACGACCCCATGTCGAACGTGCGGCTACTCGAGGAGATCCTCCTCGGCGACGGCGGTCTTGAGATCCCGCGCGACCGCCTGCATCCCGTCCCGGTCACGGAGGCGCTCGCCCGGGGTGAGGGGCCGGCGTGGGCCGCCGCCCGCTACGCGGAAGCCCTGGCCGCCCAAGTTCCGGAGAAGCCGGCGGGTACGCCGGTCCTCGACCTCGTCATCGTGGGGGTCGGTCCGGACGGACACATCCTCTCGGTGTTCCCGGGCTCGGATGCGTGGGACGATCCGGCGGCGTGCGTGGCCATTCCGGCGCCGACGCACATCGGACCGCACGTGGAGCGCATCACGATGCACCCGCGCCTTGTCGGCGCGGCACGCGAGGTGCTGGTGATCGCCGCCGGCGGATCGAAGGCGGGCGCGCTTGGCCGCGCATGGAAGGGCGACGACGTGCGGGAGCTGCCGGTGCGCGCCGCGCGCCTCGCGACCGCGACCTGGATCCTGGACGAAGCGGCCGCGGCGGAGCTTGCGAACGCCGAGCTCGAACCGCCACTGCCCGGGGCCGGTGGCTGTCGCGGGGGGCCGGTGGCTGTCGCGGGCGGGCCGGTGGCCCCCGCGGCGTCGGCCGGTCGGGCTCCCGTGGACCGCGGCGGGGGTCCGGCTGACCGCCGCCGCAGGGGTTCAACCGTCGGGTGGCGGGTCGATCCGTCCGCCGGGCGGCCCGGTGACCCAGCGGCGGGCCGGTGGCTGTCGCGGCGGGCCGGTGACCGGACCCCAGGGGTTCAACCGTCGGGTGGCGGGATTCGATCCGTCCGCCGGGCGGCGCCTTCGTCGGCTCCGTAGCGCCATGCCACCCTGCACAGCGTCCGCCGCTGCGCCGGCCCAACAGCTGCATGCCGCTCTAGCGAGCCGTCCAGCCGCTCGGCGGCGCACCGCGAGCGCACGGGCCGACGAGGCAGCCAGCACGCCGTCAACCGGCCGGTCCCTCACGAACGCGACCGGCCGGGCTACCATCCCTCCATGACTGAGCCCGTTCCGGCGCCTGCCGACACCCGCCCCTACTCCCCCGGCCTCGAAGGCATCGTCGCCGGCGAGACCACCCTCTCGTACATCGACGGGGAGGCCGGCCGCCTCCTCTACCGGGGGTACCCCATCGGGGAGCTCGTCAAGGGCGGGTCCTACGCGGCCATCACGGAGCTGCTCTGGACCGGCGACTGGAACCCCGCCGCGAAGCTCCCATGCCAGCCGGTCCCTGATGCCGTGATGACAGCGCTGCGCGCACTCCCCGCCGACGCCCGGCCGATGGACGCGTTGCGCACCGCCGTCTCCGTCTGGGGCGCGGTCACCGACCCCGACTGGCCGCCCACGCCGGAGCAGGCCAAGGCGCTGACCGCGTTCTCGCCATCCGCGCTGGCCGCCTTCGCCCGCATCCGCCAGGGGCTGGAGCCGGTTGCGCCGGACCCGGACCTGGACCTCGTCCCAGGCTTCCTGTACCAGGTCAACGGCGAGGTCCCCGACGCGGCGACGGCACGTGCGCTCGATGCGTACTTCATCGTCGGTGCCGAGCACGGCTTCAACGCCTCGACGTTCACCGCCCGGGTCATCACGTCCACGCGCTCCGACATCGCCTCCGCCGTCTGCGGGGCCATCGGCGCGATGAAGGGCCCGCTCCACGGCGGCGCCCCGTCCGAGGTCGTGGAGCAGATCCACCAGGTCGGGACACCGGACAAGGCCGAGGCATGGGTGCGCGATGCCATCGACCGCAAGGAGCGCCTGATGGGCTTCGGGCACCGCGTGTACCGGGCCTACGACCCGCGCGCCGCGGCGCTGCGTGAGGTGGCAGAGGGCATGGACCACCGGCCGGACTGGCTGGAGCTGGCCATCGCCGTGGAGGACGTCGCGCTGCGGGTGCTCGCCGAGAAGTACCCGGACCGGCCGCTGATGACCAATGTCGAGTACTACGCGGCGCCGGTGCTGATGGGCGTCGGCCTCACCCCGGACCTGTTCCCGGCAACGTTCGCGCTCGCCCGCCACGCCGGCTGGACGGCCCATGCCATCGAGCAGGGTGCGAACAACCGCCTGATCCGGCCGACCGTGAAGTACATCGGCTCGGGAGAGCGCCACCTCCCGGCCTGACCGGCTGCTGGGAACGAGGCCGGGTCGGGGTCTGGGCCCAGCGTCACCCGACCTACAGGTAGCCGCGCCTCCGGAAGAACAGGAGCACGCCGACCAGGATCACGGCCATCGTGAGGATGATCGCCCAGAACTCGGAGATGGTCCCGTCACCCGGCAGCGTCACGTTCATGCCGCCGATGCTCGCGATGAGGGTCAGCGGCAGCAGCGCCACGCTGAACGCCGTCAGGATGCGGATCGAGTCGTTCAGGCGGTGCGACAGCACGGACTCGTTGGAGTCCTCGAGGGCCTCCGCGACCTCCTTGTAGTTCTCCAGGACATCCCAGATCCGCTCGGCGGCGTCGGTGATGTCGTCGAAGTAGATGTCGAGATCCTCGGCCAGGTAGCGCTGCTTGGTGCGCTCCAGGTCGCGGAGCACGGCCCGCATCGGCCGCACGACGCGCCGGAAGTTGATGATCTCCTGCTTGGCGTTGGACAGATCGCGGACGATCTCGGCGGACCGCCCCTCGAAGATGTCGTCCTCGAGCTGGTCCAGCTTGGCGCCCATCTTGCGCAGCATCGGGAACGAGGCGTCGACGCAGGTGTCGACGATCTTGTACAGCAGGTACCCGGTTCCCTTGGAGAAGACCCCGTCGCGCGTCTCGGCACGGATCCGGTAGCGCTCGAACATGGCGTTGAGCGGCGGCAGGTTCTGGTCCGGGAGGGTGATCAGGAAGTCCGGGCCCACGAACAGGTCCAGCTCCGCGGTGAGCAGCCGGTCCTGCGTCTTGTCGAAGACGGGGAAGTGGAGGACGATGAACAGGTAGTCGTCGTAGGCGTCCAGCTTGGGGCGCTGGTTGCGGGACGCGACGTCCTCGATCGCCAGGGGATGGAACCCGAACTCCCGCTCCAGCCAGTCGCGGTCCGCTTCGCGCGGCCGCTCCAGGTTCAGCCAGCGCACTCCACCGGACGTGATGACGTCCGGCTCGCCGGCCTCAGCGACAGCGGCGGTTGCGCCCTGAACCGAATCGGGTCGCGACCCGCGCAGCCTGGGGCGAGGCAGCAGGTTCGGCACTTGGAGGGATCCCGGTTCGCATGACGCGATCCTAGCGCAGGGCGACGCTCCGTGGTGCAACGGGATCGCGCAGCGACCCGGTGAGGCCTACCGGGATGGCCCCACCAGCCCCACGGTTGCGCGATTCCCGCGCGCGGGCGATCCTCTCGCCGATGTCAGCGACGACCCCCGAGCCCGACCCGCGGTCCGCCGCACCGCGCTACCTCATCCTCAACGCCATCTTCCCGGGCCTTGGGCACCTGGTGGCCGGACGCCGCGCATGGGCGCTTGCCCTTGCCCTTCCGTTCCTGGTGCTCCTGGCCGTCGGAGCGGTCGCCGTCATCACCGGTGGGGCGACGTCGTCGGCGGCGCGCCTGTTCGATCCGGCCGTGCTGGCCGGCTTGCTGGCGCTGGAGGCGTTCCTCCTGCTGTGGCGGCTGGCCGCTCTGGGTGCTGTGCGGGTCATCACGCCTATCCGGCCCACGGCCGCCACGTTCGTCGCCGGCCTGATCGCCATCGCGATCATCGTGGGCCCGCAGCTCTACGTCGCGGGGTTGACCGTCGATGCGCGAGACGCCGCGACCGAGGTGTTCGAACCCGTGGCCGAAGGCGGCGCCTGGGTCCCGGACGCAACGGCTCCGCCGCTCGAATCCAATGACCCGAACTTTGCCGTCGACTCGAGCGACGAGTCACCGGACCCGTCGGGTGAGGCATCGCCCTCCGTCTCGCCCACGCCCACGGTCCCGCGCGTGAACGTGCTGCTGATCGGCATGGACTCCGGCGCCGGGCGCTCGACGGCCCTCACCGACACGATGATCGTGGCCTCGCTGGACCCGGTGGGCAAGACCGTCTCAATGGTCTCGATCCCGCGCGACATGGTGGACGTCCCGCTGCCCGACGGCCGCAAGTACCGGGGCAAGATCAACGGCCTGGTCTCGTACGCCCGGTGGCACCCCGGCAAGTTCCCGGGCTCGAAGGACGGCCAGTCCGTCCTTGCCGCGGCGCTCGGGCAGCTGCTCAAGATCAAGATCGACTACTGGGCGCAGGTGAACCTGGGCGGGTTCGTCTATCTCGTGGACAGCGTCGGCGGCGTCAACGTCAACGTCACCGACGGGTTCTGCGACTACCGCTACAAGGAATACGGCATCAAGGGCTTCAACATCACGCCCGGGCGCTACCACTTCGACGGCGAGCACGCCCTGGCTTACGCCCGGGTCCGCAAGGCATCGGGCGAGAGCGACTTCACCCGCGCCGGTCGCCAGCAGGAGGTCATCGCGGCGCTGCGGGACCGGATCGTCAAGGGCGGCCTGCTGGAGAACCCCGGCAAGTTCCTCAAGGGCATCGGCCAGACCATCCAGACGAACATCAAGCCCGGCGTGATCGCGGACTACATCGACGTGGCCAGCAAGGTCGGCCGCAAGGACACCTTCCGCGTCGTGATCAACCACCCGCTGGTGCGCGGCGCCTACGACCAGCGGGGCTCGATCCAGGTCCCGAACCTGAAGAAGATCCGGGCACTGGCCGCGAAGCTGTTCACGGAGCCAGGTGTCCGGCCCGTGGGCATCGACACGATGCCATCCGCTGGATCGGGGCCGACCAGGTCCGCCTCGAGCTCGAGCACCTGCGGCGTCGTCAAGGCCACGCCCAAACCCACCGCGAAGCCGAAGCCGACACCAAAGCCGACACCAAAGCCGACCGCCAAGCCGCCCAAGTCGACGCCCGAGCCCACACCGGATCCGGAGCCGACGCCCACCCCCGAACCCTAGTCCGAGGCCACGGCAGCCGGCTGTCCGCACGGACCCGGGACGGCGCTCAATCGTCCGACGCGGCTCCCCTCGCCGCACCGTACACCGCCAGCGCACGGTCCCGCGCCGCGGCGTGATCCACGATGGGCGCCGGGTAGTCCCTCCCGAGCTGAACCCCGGCGGCCACCAGCACGTCTGCGCCGAGCCTCCATGGCTCGTGCACCGCGCCGCCCGGGATGTCCCGCAGCTCCGGCACCCAGCGCCGGACGTACTCGCCATCAGGATCGAAACGTCGGCCCTGCAAGGTGGGGTTGAAGACGCGGAACCAGGGCTGGGGATCCGTGCCCGTGCCCGCCGTCCACTGCCAGCCGCCGTTGTTGGACGCGAGGTCGCCGTCGGTCAGGTGGCGCATGAACTCGGCCTCGCCCAACCGGTAGTCGAGGAGCAGGTGCTTGGCCAGGAACGAGGCCGCGATCATCCGGGCGCGATTGTGGACGAAGCCCGCAGCACGCAGCTGGCGCATCGCCGCGTCCACCACCGGGTAGCCGGTCCGGCCCTCGCTCCACGCCTCGAACCCGGCGGGGTCGTCGCGCCACCGGACCCCGGCGAGGGCGGCCCTGAACGGCTCCGCCGCCACGCGCGGGTGGTGCGACAGGACGTGGGCATAGAACTCACGCCAGGCGATCTCGGAAACGAACACGCGGCGCCCCTCGCCGGGGCCCTCCGCCCGGTCCACGACCTCCACGGGCGACAACAGGCCCCAGCGCAGGTCCTGGCTCAGGCGCGAGGTGCCGTCGACGTCCATGCGGTTGCGGCGGGCGCCGTACTCGCCCACCCCGGCATCCAGCCAGGCCGCCAGCCGTGCACGAGCGGCTCGCTCGCCGGGCTCGGGGATCAGGTTCGCGTCCGCCGTCGGCCGGCCGAGGTCCGGGACGGGGTCGGGGTGAGCACCGGCTGGTCCCGGCACGCGCTCGGGCGCCGGCAGCGGGCTCCGGCGGGGCCGGCTCTCCCAGGTTCGACGGAATGGTCCGTACACGACGTGAGGTCGCCCATCCCGCGTGAGCACCTCGTCCGGCTCATGGACGTACAGGCCGCGCTTGGCGTGGACGGTCACGCCGGCCTCCGCCAGCCGCGTGGCGACCTCCCGGTCCCGGCGACGGCCGTACGGCGTGGCGTCGCGGGTCAGGTACAGGTCGCCGGCCCCCGTCTCCCGGGCCAGCGCCGGGAGGACGTCGGCCGGGCGCCCACGCAGGACTCCCAGGGCGGCGCCGCGCGCGGCGAGCTCCCGGGACAGTGCCACCACGCTCTCGCGCATGAACCACAGGCGGTTCGGCGCCGGCCATCGACCGCCGAGCAGGGCGTCGTCGAGGACGAACACGGGCACCACCCGGTCGGCCGCCTCGACGGCGGCAGCCAGGGCGGGATGGTCGTGGACCCGCAGGTCGCGCCGGAACCAGACGATCGCGGTGCTCGGCATACCGTTCCTTCGCACGAGCGGCTGCGCCGGACGTCGCCGGGGCCACTCCCGTGCATCATGCACATGATGGGAGCGCCGCACGAGATCCAGATCCCGGATCCATGCCTCGTGGTGCTCGTGGGCGCAGCCGGGGCCGGCAAATCCACGTTCGCGGCGCGCCACTTCGATCCGGGCGAGGTGCTCTCGTCTGACACGTTTCGAGAGATGGTCTCCGGCGACGCGGCCGATCAACGGGCGACCCGACCCGCCTTCGCCGCCCTCCACCGGGCGCTGACGACCCGGCTGTCCGAGCGGAGGCTGACCGTCGTGGATGCCACCAGCGTCACGGCATCGGCCCGGGCAGCGCTGCTGAAGGCGTCGGCGGCGGCGGGGCTGCCGGCGGTCGCCATCGTGCTCGACCTGCCGGAAGACGTGGTCCTCGCCCGGAATATCGGCCGTCGGGGCCGCACCGTCCCGGCCGATGCCATCCGGCGCCAGCACTTGCAGCTGTCGGCTGCCACGGCCGCTGGCCGCCTCGAACGCGAGGGGTTCGCGGCGGTCTACCGGCTATCGGATCCCGCGGTGGTGGGTGGAGTCCGGATCGTCCGGACCCGCTGAGGCGCCCGCGACGCCGCTGGGGCCGCCCAGAGCGGCTGGGCCCTACCCCGCCTCGTCCAGCCTGACGCGCACGAACGGCCTGGCGCGCAACTCCACCCATACTCCCTCCTGCATGTAGACGTCCTGGCTGACGAGGTTGATGGCGGCAGTCTCATCGGCGGCCCGGACCATCACGAGGGAGCCCGACATGTCGGTCCAGGCGCCAGCCTCGATGACGACCCCGACCGCCTTGAGCGTCGCCAGCCGGGCGAGATGGCGGGCGCGGAACGGGACCCTGGTCTCTGCTGCGTCCGGGGCATAGGTCGCCTGGACCAGCCAGACGGTCTCAAGTGAGTGGGCGGGGGTGGCGCTATCGGTCATTTGGGCTCCTCGGCCGCGGCAGGAGGCAGTCGCGGCTCCGGGAAAGCGTACCGGGCAAGGTGCCACCCCGAGTGCCTGCACCGGCATGTGACTTCCGTCTTGACAGTCCTCCTGCACCTGCTATTCTCACTTTATTGGTCGGTAAAGGTCAGAAAGTCGAGAAGGCGGTAGAGCACATGATCCGGCACTCGAAGCAAGTGGCGATCGTGCTGACAGGGATGGCACTTCTGGTCGCGGCCTGCGGCAGCACCACGTCGGCCGGGGGATCTGCCTCTTCGCCCGCGGTGGTTGAGGCCGGCGTTCCGGGGGTGCTCGACGACGCGGTCACCGTGCGCTTCGGGGTCTTCCCCAACATCACCCATGCACCCGGTCTCGTCGAACTCGCGGACGGCGGGCAGCTCTCGAAGCTCCTGCCCAACGCGAGCATCGAGGTGACGCCGTTCAACTCCGGCACCAAGGCCGTGGAGGCCATGTTCGCGGATGCCATCGACATCACCTTCGTGGGCCCCAACCCGGCCATCAACGCCTACTCCCAGTCGAAGGGCGAGGCCGTCCGGGTCATCTCGGGCTCTACGTCGGGCGGTGCGTTCCTGGTCGTGCGGCCCGGCATCAAGTCCGCCGCCGACCTCAAGGGAAAGAAGATCGCGACCCCGTCGCTGGGCAACACGCAGGACGTCGCGCTTCGGGCGTGGCTCAAGGAGCAGGGCCTGGTCACGGACACGGCCGGGGGCGGCGACGTCGCCGTGGTCCCGCAGGAGAACGCCCAGACGCTGGAGACCTTCATCGCCGGGACCATCGACGGGGCGTGGGTCCCGGAGCCGTGGGCAACCCGCCTGATCCAGGACGCCGGAGCGACCGTCCTCGTGGACGAGCGCGACCTGTGGCCGGACGGAACGTACGTGACGACCCAGCTGATGGTTGCCACGAAGTTCCTGGACGAGCACCCCGAGGTCGTGCGGAGGATCCTCCTGGCCACGATCCAGGCCGTCGACTTCGTCAACGCCAACCCGGCCGAGGCGCAGGCCATCGTCAACGCCGAGATCGAGAAGTACACGACCAAGAAGCTGGGCGAGGACCTGCTCAAGGCGGCGTGGGACAACCTGACCTTCACGGTGGATCCTGTCGCCTCGTCGCTTGGCACGTCCGCCGAGGACGCCCTGGCCCTCGGCTTGCTCAAGGACCCCGGAGACCTGGCCGGCCTCTACGACCTGGCGCCGCTCAACGCGATCCTCGATGCGCTCGGCAAGCCCGAGGTGTCGGGGCTGTGAGCCTCATGACCGCCCTCCGGCGGGAGCCTTCCGTCGGCCCACGGGTTGTCGATGAGACCACCGACCCCGAAGCCTCCGACGGCCGGATCACCGTCCTGATCGACGGCGTCAGCAAGGTCTTCCCGGCAGGCGCCGGCAGCATCACTGCTCTCGAGGACGTCTCGCTCACCGTACACGAGGGCGAGTTCGTATCGATCCTGGGCGCGTCGGGCTGTGGCAAGTCCACCATGCTCAACCTGGTCGCCGGCCTGGACAGGCCCACGAGCGGGTCCGTGTACCGGGCGGGCGAGCCTTCGTTCATGTTCCAGGAGGCCGCGCTGTTCCCGTGGCTGAGCGTGGAGCGCAACGTGGAGCTGCCGCTGAAGCTGCGCAAGCTGCCCAAGGGGGAGCGCCGGGACCGGGTCGCGGAGCTGCTGGAGCTGGTCCAGCTCACGGCGTTCGCGGGCCGCCAGCCGCACGAGCTGTCCGGTGGCATGCGCCAGCGGGCGGCCCTCGCCCGGGCGCTCGCCCGGGATGCCGAGGTCCTGCTGATGGACGAGCCGTTCGGCGCCCTCGACGCCATGACCCGCGACATTCTCCACGACGAGCTGGAGCGCATCTGGCAGGCCACGGGCAGCACGATCCTGTTCGTCACCCACAACGTCCGCGAGGCCGCCAGGCTGGGCGACCGGATCGTGCTCCTCACCAGCCGCCCCGGGCGCGTCGCCGAGGAGTTCCCCGTGGACATCCCCCGCCCGCGGCGGATCGAGGACCCGGACGTGGCCGCCCTGGCCGCCGTCGTCACCGCCCGCCTGCGCGAGGAGGTCGCCCGCCATGGCCGCTGACGTCCGCCGGCTGGTCCGCCGGGACACGTTCGCGAACCGCTCGCGCGCCGAGGTGGCCGGCCTCGACGCCCTCGAGGCGCCGCTGGTCCGCCGCGAGTCCCGGGCTCGCCGGGTCTGGGCAGGTACGTGGCCCAAGCTGCTCGCCGTCGCGATGGTCCTGCTGGCGTGGCAGGCCGTGGTGTGGTCGGGCTGGCGGCCGGAGTACGTCCTGCCGGGCCCGGGCGAGGTGCTCGGACGCCTGTGGGACGAGGTCCGCACCGTGGAGCTGTGGCAGGCGGTGTTCATCACGATGCGCCGGGGCATCTGGGGGTTCGGGCTGGCCATCGTGATCGGGGTCGCCATCGGGGCGCTGGTGTCGCGGTTCAAGGTCATGCGAGCCGCCATCGGATCGCTGATCACGGGCCTCCAGACCATGCCGTCCATCGCGTGGTTCCCGCTCGCCATCCTGCTGTTCAGGCTGAGCGAGGAGGCAATCACCTTCGTCGTGATCCTGGGCGCGGCGCCATCCATCGCGAACGGCCTCATCCACGGGATCGACCACATCCCGCCCGTGCTCACCCGGGCGGGACGCGTGCTGGGTGCCACCGGGTTCGCCGCCTACCGGCACGTGATCCTGCCGGCGGCCATGCCCAGCTTCACGGCCGGCCTCAAGAACGGCTGGGCGTTTGCATGGCGCAGCCTGATGGCCGGCGAGCTGATCGTCGTGATCGCCTACCAGGCGTCGCTGGGGCAGCTGCTCCAGGTGAACCGGGAACTGTCGGACGCGGCCGGCCTTCTCGCCACGATGATGGTGATCCTGGGGATCGGGATCGTCCTGGACTCCCTGGTGTTCGGGACGCTGGAGCGGCGGATCCGCGAGAAGCGGGGCCTCGTCACGGGCTGACGCCCGGCCAGCGATCGGCGGTCCGACACGCTGATCCGGACGGAACCGGGGCCTCGGCGCCCGGCCCGGTCGCGTCGCACCACTTAGTGCGGGATCAGGACCTCCGGGTCGTCGAGCAGCTCGCCTACCGCCGGGGGCAGCACGCCCGCGACCACGTCGGCGATCGATACGCGCTCCAGGACCCGCCGCAGGCCGACGCGCGTGGCCAGCCACACGTCGCGCAGGGCCGTTGCCGAACCCGTGAACTCGAGCGACTCGGGGCGCATCCCGCGAACGTCCGCCAGCGGGCCCTCAACGGCGCGGATCACGTCGGCGATCGTGATGTCGGCCGCCGGCTTCGCCATCCGGTAGCCGCCCACCTGGCCGCGCAGCGAGCGGACGAAGCCGGCGCGACGCAGGTCCACGAGGATGTTCTCGAGGAACGAGAGCGGGATCTCCTGCGCCGATGCGATCTGTTCGGCCTTGAGCGGCACGTCGCCGGGATGGGCGGCGAGCTCGCACAGGGCACGCACGGCGTAGTCGACCTTGGCGGAGATCCTCACCCGGGCATCCTACGCGCCCGGCCACGGGCCAGGGACCACGGTGCGACCGGCGGCACTGCGGTCTGGACGGCGCCCATCAGACCGCGACCGCGCCCGCGGTGATCAGGACGATGGACACGCCGGTCAGGACGAACCCAGCGACATGGCTGCGCGTCACGCGCTCGCGCAGGATCGTGATCGCCAGCAGCACCGTCACCACCGGGTAGAGCGAGGCCAGCACTACGGCGATCGCAAGCGCTCCGACCGACGTCGCGAGGATGAACGCCGCATTGCCGCTCATGTCCAGCAGGCCGATCCCGACGAGCTTGGGCAGCGCGGCGCGGGGAACCCGCCACGGCTGGCGCCAGGCCACGATCAGGAACCCGATCAGCACCGTCTGCAGCAGCCGGATGATGACCAGCAGACCGAAGGTGCTGGAGCCCGTGAACTGGCCGATGCAGATGTTGAAGCCGCCGATGGCCAGGCCCGCGAGGAGTGCGAAGCGGATTCCCGATGGCCTTTCCACGCCGTGTCCCGGCGCCCGTGTCACGAGGACGACGGCAATCAGCGCCCCGACGATCCCGACGATGGTCACC
This sequence comes from uncultured Chloroflexia bacterium, assembly GCA_963788375.1. Classification (GTDB taxonomy): domain Bacteria; phylum Chloroflexota; class Limnocylindria; order Limnocylindrales; family CSP1-4; genus CAIXZV01. Next base: position 614,967 of record CAWBGT010000027.1, on the reverse strand, counting down.
GGCTGTGGGGTGCCCTCGATTGCGAACCCGAACAGGACCGGGATCATTGCGCCCAGCACGCCGGTCACCGGGGCCACGACGCCCATCCGGCCCTCGGCCAGGCCGCGATAGAGGCTGGTGATGCCCACCACGCCGCACACCCCGGCGCCCGCGGCCCAGGCGATATCCGACGGCGCCGGGAACGGCTCATTGCGCACGATCGCGATGGCGAGCGCCGCAAACATCCCCACGATCTGGGTCACCCCGACGACGCCGAACAGCGGGACGCGGCGGCTCATCAGGCCCCCACCGAAGTCCCCGGAGCCCCAGGTGATCGCGGAGGCGAGCCCGAACGCTACCACCGCCATCTCGGGGCCCAGCTCAGGCAGGCGCGGCCTCCTCGGCCTCCACGTGGTCGTCGGACGCCGACGGGCCGGTGAGGGTCACCACCCGGTCCGCGAGGGAGTCGTAGCGCTCGGATGTCGTGAGGTAGATCACCTGGAAGTCCGCGGCGATCTCGCGCAAGAGCTCGAGCGCTCGCGGCGCGCGATCGTCGTCCAGGGTCACGAACGGATCGTCCAGGATGAGCGGCGGCCGGCGATCACCCGTCACGAGTCGCACGAGTCCCAGCCGGGCCGCGAGGTACACGACGTCGAGGGTCCCCTGGCTCAGCTCCGTGACCGGCACCCAGTCACCCCGCTCCGGCGAGAACACGTCGATGCCCAGGTTGGTGTCATCGACGCGCACGCGACGGTAGCGACCGTCCGTGATGCGGGCGATGTCCTTGACCATCCGCCGCTCGAGGTAGCGCGTGGCACGCTGCATCGTCGCCTGCTCCGCCGCGTTGATCTCGGCGAGCGTCCGCGCATACACGCGGTCGCGGCGGCGCATCGCCTCCAGCTCCTCCGTCCAGCCAGCGAGTCGCTCGGCAAGCGCGGCGACCTCCTCCGCGTCGACGGGGTTCTGCTCCACGCGGGCGCGGGCCCCGGCCTCCTCGTCCCTCGCACGCTCCACCTGGCCCTCCGCGTCGACGACCTCCACCTCGAGGCGCTCGCGGGCGCGCGGCTCCTTGGCGATCGGGCCGAGGGCCTCCAGCGCTGCCGTCTTCTGCTCGATCTCGAGGGCGGCTGCGTCACGTCGTTCCGGCAGGCGGTCGAGGAGGGGCTCGTTGCCGATCAGGCCGCCCAGGCGGGCCCGGCGCTGGTCGATCTCCGCAACGTGGGCCTCCTCAGCCCGGAGGCGCTCCTCGGCTGCCTCGGTCTGCTCGAGGCCCAGGTCCGCGAGCTCGCGCGTGCGGTCCGCCTCGGCCTCCATGAGTTCCTGCTCGATCTCCGACCGACCGCGCAGCCGGCGGTCGATGTCGACGTCGCGCAGATGCTTCTCCAGGCGATCGCTGCGTCGCAACCACCACCCGGCGATGGCGAACGCGATGCCCACGACCACCAGCACGCCACCGAGCGCCGGCAGCACCGGGCCGAGCTCCAGGATCCCGGCGGTATCCAGCGCGAAGCCGCCGACGGCGATCACCAAGCCGAGGATGGCGAGCACGGAGGCGATGCGCGAGAGCGGCTGCCAGCGGGCGGCCGGAGGCATCTCGAACGTGACCTGGACCTCTCCCTCAAGTAGGGCGTTCATGGTCGCGATCCGCGAGTCCAGCCCGCGCAGGCGGTTGACCGCCGGCCGCAGGACGACCAGCGGCGTCGGTGATGGGTGCGAAGCCTCCAGCTCCACGATCTCATCGCGCACGACAACGGCGTCCCGATACCGCTCGTAGCGCTCGCGGGCGGCGTCCCGGTCCGTCATCAGGCGCTCGGCCTGGCGGGCCTTCTCCAGCAGCGCGCGGCGCTCCGCCAGGGCCCGCTCCGATTCCGCGCGGCGCTCACGGGCCAGCGACAGCGTGTCCCGGTCCTGCCCCAGGCGCTCCAGGTCCGACTCGCCCTTGAACAGGCGGGCGGTCACGTCGGCGACCGCATCCTCGGCCACCTTGATCCGGCCGGGGTTCTTGGCGCCGCCGGCCCGCAGGCCCTGCAAGGCGCGGTCGAGCTGTTTGCGCGCCCGGCTGGTGCCCCGGTCCGCGCCGCTGATCGAAGCCTGCAGGCGGTCCCGCAGGGCGGCCTCATCGCGCTGGAGCCCGGCCAGCTCGTGGTGGCGCACCGAAGCGGTCGAGCGGAAGAAGCCCTCCGTGGGCACCCCGGACACTGCCGCGAGCTCCTCGTCGGCGCGGGCAGGGTCCGTTGTCACGGCATCATCCAGCTCCAGCCGGACCTGGCCCTTCGCCCCGAGGAAGGACTTCTCCAGCTGTCCCTCGTGCGCGCCGCCGTCCTCGTCGTCCCAGGTGAAGGCCATCGAGATGGCTGTCCGGTCGTCGGCGGCGCCATCCCACGGGACCAGCGCGTCCAGCTCTGCCGCCGCACTGGTGACCTTGCGCGTCAGGGCGAGCTCGATGGCCCGCTGGAGGGTGGACTTGCCGGCCTCGTTGGGACCGCGCACGACGGTGAGGCCGGGGGCCAGCTCGATCGTGGCATCGCGATAGCGGCGGAGGTTCCGGACGGTGATGCTCGAGATCCTCACAGCGTCACCTCCCGCCCGGCCAGCAGGAGTCGGCCGAGCCGCAGGACATCCCGGAGCTCGTCGGCGTCGCCCGCTGCCGGGGTGCCCGGACTTCCGTCGGTGCCAGGAGTTCCGTCGAGGGCGGCGATCTGGTCCTCGACGGTCCGGATGAAGGCCCCGGCGATCGTCTCCGGTGGCGGGAGGATGCCGTCGGTGAGCGGTGGCTGGCTGGTATCCCGCACCCGGACCCGGAGGAAATCGCCCTTGAGCTGGGCCTCGACCTCGGTCGGGTCGAGATCCAGCTCGTCCGGCCGCACACCGATCAGGCGCACGTCCAGCACGCGGTCCTTGTCGGCCGAGGCGCGCAACCGCGCGACGAGGGCCGGCTGCGAATCGAGGGTCGCCGCGTCGATCTCCACCCGCTCGAAGGTGGTCCGTCCGACCACGCGTTCCTCCACCTCCACGACCTTGTCGTCTGCGCGCAGCTCGAGGGTCACGAGCAGGACCTTGCCCGCCTTGTCCTGGTCGAGCGCAACCGGCTCTGGGGCGCCGGCGTAGGCGTAGGTCACGCCGCGCGCCTTTGCAACCTGCGCCCCGTGCCAGTGGCCGAGGGCGAGGTAGTCCAGGCCGCTGGCCGCGATCTCGTCCTGGGTGATCACGACATCGTCGTGATCCGTCCGACCGGGGATCGCGATGGCTGCGTGGACCAGGCCGACGCGCCAGGTCGCGTCCGGGGTCTGGACGTCCGCGAGATCGCGGAGCGGGCTGTGCGGGGCGCGCTTGGTTGCGAACACGGGCCCGTGGACGACCACGTCGCATGCGGCGATGTGCACCCACGCCCGGTCCGGTGTCAGCACGGTGAGCAGGTCGCCCCCGGGCGTGGCCCCGGCCAGCGCCGCCAGATCGTAGGCCCGGTAGACGGAGGAGCGGTCGTAGACGTCGTGCGTGCCCGGGATCAGCACGCTGCGGATCCGGGCCTGGACGAGGCGTGCGAGCTCCGCGGCCACCCGCTCCACTGAGCGGCGGGGCTGGACATTGGAATCGAACAGGTCGCCGGCCACGAGGAACAGGTCGACCTTGTCCGCGATGGCGAGGTCCACGCTGGCCGCAAAGGCGGCGAACTGGCGCTCGCGCTGGGCCGATGCCGCGTCACCGAGATCTGCGTGGCGCGCCCCGAGGTGAACATCAGCGGTATGCAGGATCCGGAGCATGCGGTGGGCTGCCTCCCTGTTCACGCCGGCGGGCAGACCGACCGGGTCCCGCGAGCAGCCGCTCCTCGCCCCCCGACAGCGTTCCCCCGAGGGTCGCGCGTCGCTCAGGCGGGGCCGGTCACTCCCGGGACCCGGTTGCGATCCGGGCGCCCCCATCGCTCCCGTCTCGCCACGCCGAGTCTCGAGGGCCATTGTGACAGGTTGCATGGCACGGTCGACGTCTCCCGGGGGAGAAGATGCGGTCCGGTGGGGTGTCGTCTAGTGGGGTGCCGGTCATCCGGAGTGCGGCTACACACCACAGCGGGCCACGAAATCGGGTCCGCGTGTAGGCTGGAAGGACCGGCCGCAAGCCGAGCGCGTGCCGGTAGGAGTTGCACACCGTGACCTACACCGACCGGACGTTGACCTGCGTGGACTGCGGCGTGGAGTTCATCCATTCCGCGGCCGACCAGGAGTTCTACGTGCAGAAGGGGTTCACGTCCGACCCCAAGCGCTGCGCTTCGTGCCGGGCCTACCGGCGCACATCCCGCGATGCCGGCGGCGACTCCCATGCCGCCGGTGCGCCCCGTGGCTACGCGCGAACCGACGAACGCTACCCCCGGGAGTACTTCGTCGCGATCTGCTCGTCGTGTGGCAACCAGGCCCAGGTGCCGTTCAAGCCGCGGATGGACAAGCCGGTCTACTGCTCCGACTGCTTCCGCGAGGTCCGACCGGACTGAACCACCGCGAGCGCCGCGGCCGCGCTCACGCCGCGCGTTCGGGCCCGGTCCGCGGGGGGTCGCAAGTCGGATGGAACGAACAAGGTCGACTCCTGATCGGCGGAATCCGCGGGCTACGGGTCGACCACGGTGTCCGCGCAGCGCGCCAAGGCAGTTGGCGTAGCCAAGGAGGGCTAACAACCGGCCAGACGGAGGCCGCGGACTGCCCGAGAGATGCTGTCTGGCTCCCGATCGGACGCATCCCGTTCGTTCCTACCGATCATGTCGACGCTGGGCAGGGCCGGCGGGCGCCTCGGCCGGGCCGGCGGGCGCCTCGGCCGGGCCGGCGGGCGCCTCGGGCAGGGAGGGCCCCAGGCGCGCCCTTGCTCAGGTCCTGAACGCCTCGCCCGCGCGGAAGCGCTCTCGGTGACGGCCGCGCCAGACCGTGACCCGGCCGGCGCCATGCACCTGCCAGGCGCCGTTGCGGCCCACGACCGCGGTGTCCTCGTCGATGCCCAGCACGACCCCTCCACGCGGCGCCTGCAGTGCCACGAGTGCCGACAGGGGCTCGGGCCACGCGTCATAGTGCGGCAGAACGGCGATCCCGGGAGCGAGGGCCAGGCCCGTCGACCACCGGATCGGTATCGGCATGGGGATCCGGAGCTTGGGCACCGAGCGGAAATCCATTGTCCGCCCGGCGATCGCCATCGCCCCCGCAGAGCAGCCCGCGACGGTCGTGCCTCGCTGGTGAGCCGCGAGGAGAGCTCCACCCAGGGGCGACTCGCGCAGGACGCGGAGCAAGTGCCTCGGGTGACCGCCCGAGAGATAGACGAGGTCCGCCTCACCGATCGCCTGCAGGGCGGCGGCGTGGCGGCCGCCGGCGATGTCCCGCACCAGCACGGGCTCCACCTCGGCACCCAGTGCCGTGAAGTGATCGACGCCCATCGCGGCCCAGGTGCGGAGGATCGCCTCGCCGTCTGGCGCAGACGCTGTGGGCAGGATGACGACCCTCGGGCGTGACCGTCCCGTGGCTTCCAGCAGTCCGCGGTCGAATGCGGCCAGGGGGGCGAGAAACTCACCGGCGCCGACGAGCGCCACGGGTCCGGGCATCGGCCGCAGTCTAGAGCACGCTCGTCAAGGGGGCCGCTGAGCCGCGGTCATCCGGCCCGGTGGACGAGCGCGGCCGTCCGGCCCGGTGGACGAGCATCGCCCGGCCTGCAACACTCCGCCGGCACCCAAGGGAGATCCGGTGACATCGTCCCAGCGCTGGACCATGCTCGCGACCATCCTCGGCTCGGCGATGGTCTTCCTCGACGGCACGGTGATGAACCTCGCCTTGCCCAGGATCGGCAAGGAGCTCCCGGCGTCCCTGGTATCCGTGCTCGAGGGCCAGACGTACGCCGTCTCCGGGTACCTCGCCATCCTCGCCGCGCTGCTGATCCTCGCGGGAGCCCTCGCCGACTATTACGGGCGACGGCGCATCTTCGGGATCGGGCTGGTGGGCTTCGGCATCACCTCGATCCTGTGCGGCCTCGCCCCCACGCTCGAGCTGCTCGTCGTGTTCCGCCTCCTCCAGGGGGCGGCCGGAGCCCTGCTCGTGCCGGGATCGCTGGCGATCATCACCGAGTTGTTCGAGAGTGACCAGCGGGCCCGCGCGTTCGGCATCTGGGCGTCGGCGACGTCGGCCACCTTCCTCATCGGACCCGTCCTGGGCGGCTTCCTCGTGGACACAGCGAGCTGGCGAGCCGCGTTCCTCATCAACGTGCCCCTCGCTGCGCTCGCGCTGTGGGCCACGGTCCGCCACGTGCCGGAGAGTCGCGCAGAGAACCCCAGCGGCACGTTCGACTGGCTGGGTGCCGGCGTCGCCGTCATGGCAGTCGGCGGCATCGCGTTCGGGGCGATCCGCGGCCAGGATCGCCAGTGGCAGGACCCGCTCGCCTGGGCCTCGCTGGCCATCGGTGTGGCGGCACTGGTCGCGTTCCCGTTCCTGATGGCCCGCCGGCCGAACCCGCTGGTCCCGCTGGGGCTCTTCCGGCGCCGGCGGTTCGCGACCATCAACCTCTCGACGCTGCTGATCTACGGCGCCATGTACACGACCCTCCTGTTCCAGGCCCTGTTCCTCCAGAACACCGTTGGGTATTCCGCGACGGCCGCGGGCGTGATCGGCCTCCCGACGGGGCTGCTGCTCGCGCTGTTCTCGGCGCGGGTCGGGGTCCTGGCGAGCCGGTTCGGGGCGCGTCCGTTCCTTGTAGCCGGGCCGGCAATCATGGCGGCAGGCCTGCTCTGGCTGGCGCGTGTGCCGCCCACGACCCAGCCCTGGCTCCTGGTGCTCGGCGACCCGGCCACCTTGCTGCCACCGGGCTCGGCCGTCATCGACGTCCTCCCGTCCACCCTGCTCTTCGGACTGGGGATCACGCTGGTGGTCGCACCCCTGACCACCACCCTGATGGGGTCCGTGCCGGTCTCGAACGCGGGCGTCGCGTCGGCCATCAACAACGCGATCAGCCGGGTGGGCCAGCCGCTGCTGTCCGCCCTGATCTTCGTGATCGTGTCAGGGACCTTCTATGCGACGCTCGCGGCGTCGGCGCCGGCGCTCGATGCGTCGGACCCCGCGCTGCGAGCGATCGTTCAGCCGCTCAACCCGCCGGGCGCATCGGCATCGCCGGAGCTGGTCGGGGCCGCCCAGGTCGCGTCCGTCGACGCGCTGCGCCTGGCCCTCGTGGTCTGTTCGGCCCTGCTGCTCGCGGGATCAGTTGCGAACTGGATCGGGCTTCGTCCCGGGCCCGGCGAGGATGGGGGCGACGGGGCGGGCGCTCGCCCCGGGCCCGTCCGGGCGCCGGGCCCTGCAACCGGGGCAGGCATTGGCTGACCCCACGGCGCCACGCGACTGGGACGGCGCCACCTACGACCGGGTGGCGGACCCCATGACGCGCTGGGGCGCGAGCGTCCTGGACCGTCTGCCGCTGGCCGGCGGTGAGACCGTGATGGACGCCGGCTGCGGGTCCGGTCGCGTGACCGACCTGCTCCTGCAGCGCCTGCCCCGCGGTCGGGTCATCGCCGTGGATGGATCCCCCTCGATGGTGGATGTGGCCCGCGAGCGCCTCGCCCCCTTCGGCGATCGAGTGGAGTACGTCGTGGCCGACCTTGGCGCGCCGCTCCCGATGGCGCCCGGATCGGTCGACGCGGTGCTGTCCACCGCGACCTTCCACTGGGTGCCGGACCACGATGCCCTGTTCCGGAGCCTCGCGGCGGTCCTGCGGCCCGGCGGCCGGCTCGTGGCGCAGTGCGGTGGAGCGGGCAATATCGCCAGGGTCCGGGCGGCCATCGCCGCGACCGGTGACCCGTGGCGGGGCCCGTGGATGTTCGCCACACCCGACGAGACACGCGAACGGCTGGAGGCGGCGGGCTTCACCGAGATCGAGACGTGGCTCCATCCGGAGCCCACGCCGATCGCTCCCGGCCGGCCGCTGCGCGAGTACCTGCGGACGGTGGTGCTGGGCGCCCACCTGGACCGCCGTCCGGCCGATCGGAGGGACGCGTTCGTGGACGCCGTGGCGACGAACCTGCCGAAACCCGTGATCGACTACGTCCGCCTCAACATCCTGGCGACCGCGCGCGGTCCAGACGGTCCTTGACGCCGCTCCGCGGCTTGCCAACAGTGGCCAGCGGAGGGGTCATGAGCAGGATCTGGGCAGCCCGGGTAGCACGTCGGCGACGAGTCGCGTCGAGGTCGAGAGCGTGGTCGGCCATCCGTGCGCTGACCTTCCTCGGGGCGATTGCCACGTTGGGCGCGGGATGCTCGGTCGGCGAGGCAGTGATCCGAGGCTCGGCATCGCCCGTGATCAGCGGCGGAACCCCGGCGGCCGCCGTCATCTACGTGACCGGCGATCCGGTGGTCGCGAGCCGGGGCAGCTCCTTGCGGATCGTGGCGCGGGGGAGCGGCGAAGCGGTGGATGTGCTCGCCGTCGACCCGGGCGAGCGGATCATCGCGCAGGCCGCGGCGATGCCCGGTGACTACACGCTGACTGGATCCGACGGCCAGTGCTCGCTCCCGGTCACGCTGGTGGAAGGCAGGGAGACCGATGTCGTGCTCAAGATGCCGTCCAGCGGGCCGTGCCAGATCGTGACCGCCGGCAATCACGTCGCGGGCGACCCACCCCATCCGTGGTTCGGGGCCGTTGCAGTGACACTTGCCGGACCTTCGGTCCCCTCCGCGCTCATGGTGGTTCGCTCACTCGACAATCCGCCGAACCCTCCGCCCCCACCTGTCCCGGGAGACCCCGATAGCCGTGGCCACTTCTACGTGGCCGGGCTGCCACCGGGTCGATACGAGGCGACGATCACCAGCAATGGGGAGCGGATCGGCGCCAGGGTCTTCGAGATTGGGGCCGGATCAGAGGCCGAGACCTCCATCGAGGTGCAGCCACAGGCGGCGCCCTGAACGACCGGCCGACGGAATGCCGGGCGCTCCACAGGTCGGCGCGCGGAAACACGTGGATCGCAGAAGCGGACGCGATCCACTTCTCGGGCGGTCCCCCACAGTGCGCCTTCATCAGCGACCCGGTCTCCGCCATGGGAGACTCGATGTCGATGAGGCGATCCTCGCAGCCGAGCGTGCAGGGACCGCGCAGGCCGTGTCGAGGTTGTGTCGAGAAAATCGCCGCCGGGGCGTCGTCGGGACTAGCGCGCGACCCGGAACGGGCCGCCATGACCCGGGATCACGATGTCGGCCGCATCGAGCACGCGGGCCCGGTGCTTCTCGATCGAGGCCTGGTCCGCACCGAGCGGATCCATCTCGGGTGTCCGGTCCTGGCGCCACCAGAGGTGCGTCATCGCGTAGACAGCGTCATCTGCCTCCACGACGAGCGTCGCATCCTCCTCCGTATGGCCGGGCGTCAGCCACAGCTGGCTCTTCGGGGACACGTGATAGCCATCGCCGTCGTGATCCAGCCAGAGGTCGTCCTTGTAGCGGGCCCAGAAGTCCACGACCTCGGCGTTGGGAAAGAGCGCGATGTTGATCGTGTGGTCCGGGTGATGGTGGGAGAGGAAGACGTGGGTGACGGCCTCCGGCGCGACGCCCAGCCCGGCGAGGGGCTCCAGGATGAGCGATCGCCTTGCGACCATCCCCGGGTCAACCACGATGAGGGCGTCCGCGTCTTGGACGAGGACGATGGACGAGCCCACGCGGTCGCCCGCGTAGCCGGCATGGAGCAGATGCACGCTGGTCATGTGCGGAGAGTAGCGGCACGCAATGCCCGGGGCGCAGGCCATGAGACACGGGCGCGCTGCTGCCCCGCCGGGCTGTCATCCTGCGCGCCATGCTGAACCACCAACACGCCGACCTCGTCCTGACCGGGGGACGGATCTTCACCGCGGACGCCGCACGGACCTGGGCGGAGGCCCTCGCCGTGCGCGACGGCCGGATCGTTGCCGTCGGGGGCGACCGGGACGTGCGCCCGATGGTGGGCCCGAGCACCCGCGTGATCGACCTGCGCGGCCGCACCGTCACTCCGGGCTTCGGGGACGCTCACGTCCATCCGCCGATGGCGGGCCTCGCCCGGATCCGCTGCGAGCTCCACGACGTGCTCGGCCTGGATCGCTACCTCGCTGCCGTCGCGGACTACGCCGCCGCCAACCCCTCGGAGCCCTGGATCCTGGGTGGCGGCTGGACCCTCTCCGACTTCCCGGGCGGCCTGCCGCGCCGTGAGGACCTGGATCGCGTCTGCCCGGACCGCCCGGTCTTCCTCCCCAACCGCGACGGTCACGACGCCTGGGTCAACTCGAGGGCGCTCGAGGTCGCCGGCATCACAGCCGACACGCCGGACCCGGAGGATGGGCGGATCGCCCGCGACCCCGACGGCACGCCCCTGGGCACGCTCCACGAGGGCGCGATGACGCTGGTGGAGCGCCTCGTCCCGCCGGCCACCCCCGCCGACCTGCGTCGCGCGACGCTGGAGAGCCAGCGCTACCTCCACTCGTTGGGGATCACCAACTGGCAGGACGCGTGGGTGACCCCCGTCGAGGAGGCCGCTTACCGCGCGCTCGGCGATTTGGGCGAGCTGACCGCACGGGTGGTCGGAGGCCTGTGGTGGGAGCGCGAGCGGGGCCCGGAGCAGATCGACGAGCTGGTCGAGCGCCGTGGGCGTGGCCCGGCCGGCCGTTTCCGGCCGACGAGCGTGAAGCTGATGGTCGACGGCATCATCGAGAACCAGACGGCGTCCATGACGGAGCCCTACTTCGACATCCACGGCCATCCCACCGGCAACCGGGGCATCGACTTCATCGACCCGCAGGTGCTCAAGGAGGTCGTCGTCCGGCTGGATGCCCTCGGCTTCCAGCCGCATTTCCACGCCCTGGGAGACCGCGCCGTCCGCCAGGCGCTCGATGCCGTGGAGGCCGCCAGGATCGCCAACGGCTGGTCGGACACGCGACCGCACCTGGCCCACCTCCAGGTGGTGCACCCCGACGACCTGCCCCGGTTCCGCAAGCTGGGCGCGCTGGCCAACGCCCAGCCCTATTGGGCGGTCCTCGAGGAGCAGATGGAGGAGCTGACCCTGCCGTTCCTGGGACCGGTCGTTGCGGCTCGCCAGTACCCGTTCCGCTCGCTGCGCGCGAATGGAGCGACGCTCGTCATGGGCTCCGACTGGAGCGTCTCGACTCCGGACCCGTTCCTCCAGATGGAGGTCGCCGTGAACCGCGTCTCGGACGAGGGGCGCGGGATCCGCGAACCATTCCTCCCGGGCGAGGCGCTGGAGCTGGTCGACATCCTGACCGCCGCGACCGCCGGCTCCGCGTACGCCAGCCACCTCGACGAGGCCGGAGTGCTGGAGGTGGGTCGCCTCGCCGACATCGCCGTCCTGGACCGGGACCTGTTCGACCCGGCCGAGGGACCGATCGGCGAGACCCACGTGCTCGCGACCTTCATCGAGGGCGTCGCCGTCCACGAGGCGGCAGGTCTGGGCGGCTGAGGGTCGCGTCAGCCGCCCTCGAGGTCGGCAGGCGTGTCGATGTCGCGGAGCGTGTCGGCTGCCGGATCGAGCGTGCGCCACGTCGTGGCTGGCACGGAGACCGACGGCACCACCGCAAGGAGGGCCCGCAGGCTGCGACGGTCGTCGGCGAGGAGCGCCGTGGCAGCCGGACCCACGAGCCCGGGACGGACCGCTGCGGGCAACAGGGACACGGGATCGGTCTCCAGGCAGGCGATCCCGAGCGACGATTCCGCGGCCAGGGTCACGCCAAGCAGTCGCAGAACCTCGGCGACGGGCGTCGGCATGTCACCCGCGACCACGAGCACGACCTCGTCCCCTGACGCATCGCCCGCGGGCGCGAGCGCCGCCAGCCGGGCGAGCCCCGCGGCGAGCCCTGCCAGCGGTCCCTGGTGGGCCACCGCGTCCCGCGCGAGCGTGACCGTGACCGCGAGGTTGGCGGGCAGCATGGGATCAGGGTCGTCGGGACCGATCACGACCACCGCGAGGTCCGCGATGGCCGCCACCACCGCGAGCGCGTGGTCGAGCACCGGACTTCCGGCCAGCGACGCCGCGAGCTTGTTGCTCCCGAAGCGCGATGATGCACCCCCGGCGAGGACGATGACCGGGGGCGTCACGACGCCGACCCCTCGGGCTCGGCCCCGTCTGCGGCGGCCGCGCGCGCCTCCATCCGGGCGATGGTCCTCGGACCCAGGACGTGCCCGGCGTCGGTGCGCCGCAGCAGCGCCCGCCGGTCCAGGTCCTCCAGGATCACCAGGACGAACCGGCGGCTGGTGCCGGTCGCATCGCGGAAGGCCGCGGGGCTGAGTGGCGCGACGGCCGCCATTGCCAGCGCCTGCCTGGAGAGCCCGCGATAGGTGCCCGCCGCCCAGGCCAGGTCATCCTCGAGACGGACGATGCGACCCGATGCCTCGAGTGCCCGCACGCCGTCGGGCGGGCACGCTGCCGCACGTGCCGCGACCGCGAGCTGCGGTGGCGCGGCCACGGACAGGGCAGCCTCGAGGCGGTCCATGGCCGCCAGCGTCGCAGGTGGCAGGCCGGCGGTGCGCGTCGGGTCGCGGATCCACTCGCCGTCACGGGCGAGGGTGCCGCCGTCAACGAGGTCCTCGACGACCCGGCGCGCGACCTCGTCGGCTCCGGACCGGCCGATCGTCACCAGCCGCCGGACCGGCGTGGCCAGGCCCTGGCGCAGGATCGCCGCGGAGATGCCGGGGGAGCCGGGCTCGCCTGCGTGGTGGTCCGACACCGCGGCCATGGCCCGTGCCTCGAGCGCGGCCGCCACGTCCGCTGCCAGGTCCCAGCGGGAGCCGGAGCGGACCGCGCCATGCAGGTCCAGGCGCGCGCCGGCGCCTCCGATCGACGAAGCCAGCGCCGCGGCGCGCTCGGTCGTGAGCCTGCGCCTGGAGACTCCCCGGGGCGGCATCGCATCGAGGATCGTGCCGCCCCCGGCCGCGACCCCCGGCGAGGGCCTCCGCAGCGCGAAGCGGTCACCCGCGGCCGCCGCAATGGGCGCGTCCAGCCGCAGGATCGCGAGCTGCGATCCGTCTGGCAGGTCGATCGCCTCCCGTGGGCCGCGGACGACGAGGGCACCAACCTGCGCGGTCCCGAGGTGGAGCCGGAGCCGGTCCCGGTCGCCCGGCGCCGACACTCCGCTCGCCGTGCGTCCCCCCAGTCCCGCTGGCGGTCGCATGGCCACCAGCACGCGTGACGTGGCCACGACGGCCGGATCGATCGTCAGGACCTGGCCCCGCCGAAGGACCCCGTGCTCGAGCCCGCCGACCAGCAGCGCCGTCCGCCCACCGCCAGCGACGGCCACGGTCACGCCTCGCTCCTGGACCTCGCGAACCCGGACATCGAGACCGTCCGGGAGCAACCGGAGCACGTCACCCGGCGCCACCCCGGCGCCGCGCAGGCTTCCCGTGACCACGATTCCGCGTCCCCTGGCCGCGAATACCCGGTCGATCGCGAGCCGCGGCGGACCGACACCCGCGACCGCACCCTGCTCGGCGACAGACGCCGCCACGGATGCCAGGGCGCTGCGGAGCGCGTCGATCCCCACCCCCGAGACGGCGCTGACCGCGACCACCGGCGCCCCGGCAAGCCGGGTCCGGCCGACCAGGCGGCCGGCGAGGGCGACCACCTCGGCCAGTCGGCCGGCATCGACCAGGTCCGCCTTCGTGACGGCGACCACGCCATCCGCGATCCCGAGCGAATCGACGAGCTCCAGGTGCTCGATCGTCTGGGCGTTCGGTCCGTCGTCAGCCGCGACCACCAGCAGCGCGGCGTCGATCTCGCCCGCACCCACGAGCATGTTGCCCACCAGCCGGTCGTGCCCTGGAACGTCGACGAAGTCCAGCATGGATCCGTCGGGCAGCGCGAGATGCGCATAGCCCACATCGATCGTCATGCCCCGCCGACGCTCCTCGGGGAGGCGGTCGGCATCGATGCCCGTGAGCGCCCGCAGGAGCGTGGTCTTGCCGTGGTCGACATGGCCGGCGGTGCCGACGACGACGGTCATCGGGTCGGCCGGCTCACGCCCCGCGCGGGACGATGTCCCCGATCCGACGCGCGATCGTCCCGTCGTGGACACGGGGCACGGTCCGCAGGTCGAAGACGACCTCCCCGTCCTCCACGCGCGCCAGGATCCGGTCCGGGCCCCGCCGCAGGAGCGCGGCGGCCCGCGTCGGTGAGGCCACGGCGATCGCCACCCCGAACGAGAGGAGCGTCTGGCCGGGCAGCGAGCCGCCGCCGACGGGAGACTGGAGCTCCGCGACGCGGGCCGCGTTGCGGGCGCGGGTCGACGGCAGGATCCCCACCAGCCACTCGGCGCGCGCCCGCAGCTCCTCGGGCTCACGGGCGATCGTCTGCCACACCGGGATGTCCAGCACCGCCCGGCCTGCCAGGTAGATGGCGAGCGTGGCGGCCACCCCGGCGAGGATTGCCTTGTCCGGGCGGACCGCCCGGGCCAGCGGATCCCGCCGCATCCGGGCGATGAGGTCCCGCCTGCCGACGATCAGCCCCGCCTGAGGACCCCCGACCAGCTTGTCGCCGCTGAACACCACGACGTCGGCGCCCGCCGCAAGCCGCTCGGCGGGGGTTGGCTCGTGGACCAGCCCGAACCGTGCCGTGTCGAGGAGTGCCCCGGAGCCCAGGTCGTCGATGACAGGTGCCTTGTACATGTGGGCGACGGACGCGACCTCGGCCAGGTCCGGGGTCTCGGTGAAACCGCTCATCGAGAAGTTGGACGGATGCACCCGGAGGACGGCCGAGGCCTTGCCCTCGGCCAGCACGGTCTCGAAGTCCAGCGCACGCGTCCGGTTGGTGGTTCCCACCTCGATCATCCGCGGACCGGCGCGCACGACGATCTCGGGGATCCGCACGCCGCCGCCGATCTCCACCAGCTCGCCGCGCGAGACGGCGACGTACCCGCGTCGCCCCGCCAGGCCCAGCGCGAGCAGCAGGGCCGCCGCGTTGTTGGTGACGACCAGCGCGTCGTCGGCGCCCGTCAGCGCAACGAGGTGCTCCTCGGCGGCCCGGAATCGCGACCCGCGCCTGCCGGTGCCCTCGTCCAGCTCCAGGTAGCCGTAGCCGGATGCGGCGGCAATGGCCGCGAGGCGGGCCGCGCGCGGCCACGGAGCCCGGCCCAGGTTGGTGTGCAGGACGACGCCGGTCGCGTTGACGACGTGGGGCGGGATCGTCAGCTCCGGGTCGTCGAGGTCCTCGAGCCGCCCGATGACGGCCTCGGCCAGCTCCGCGTCCGTGAGCGGCTCCGCCCCGGCGTCGAGGCGGCGGCGCTCCTCGTCCACGACGTGGCGCGCGATCGCGGTGATGGCTGCTGGCTCGGTGGCCTCGACCTCGCCGCGCACGATCGCCAGCACGCGCTCTATGGCGGGCGGGTGCGGCCTGGGAATGCTGCTCACGACTGGGGCTCCGGGGTCACGCTGGCCGCCGCGCCACGATGTCGAACACGTGCCAGTGCGTGGGCCCGATGAACGAGTCCCCATCCTCCTCGGTCTCATCGAGTGCCAGGGTCTCGAGACCGTCGAGCAGCGCCTCGACCCCCGAACGCGGCAGGAACGTGGTCCCGGGCTCACCCGCCCAGGCGTGGCGGTCGCCGAAGATGTTGACGATCACGTAGCCGCCGGGATTGAGGCGCTCGCGGATCCGGGCCCACAAGCGGGCGAACGACACGGGCTCGAGGTAGGACAGCACGTAGGCGGAGTACACGAGGTCGAACGGGGCCAGGTCCACGTCCTCGGCCGGCCCGATCATGATCGCCAGGCGCTCGCGCGCATCCGCCGGGACGCGCGGCTCGAGCACCTCGGCCGCGGCAGGCGCCCCGTCGATCGCCGTGACCTGCCATCCGGCCTCCAGCAGGCTGAGGGTCTCGGTCCCGTCGCCGAAGCCCACGTCAACGGCCCTGCCGGGCACGACGCCGGCTGCGGTCACGTGATCCATGCCGCCCGTGAACAGGGGCCGGGGCTCGCGACCCAGCGTGTGGCGGTAGTAGGCGGCCCAGTCCGTCTCCTCGGCATGGTTGCCTGTCTCGGGGCCGTCCGCCGACCCGGATGCGGCCGGTGCGTGCTGTTCCACGTCCATGGCCGGAGCGTACCGTGCCGGGACCGACCGGCGCACCGGATGGGACGGCACTTGCCCCTCCGTGCCTCGACCAGACAGACTCGGACGGCCATCCACTGGTGCCAGGCCCGGCGACCGTCCCCGCCGTCGTATCCCCGGCGCCGGGAAGTTGCATCATTCCGTTCGTGGCGCGCGGCCTCGGGGTCTGCGCATCCCCGGCGACACGAGGACGGCCAGTGGCGACATCAATGGCAGCGCCAGGCGCGCAATCCGACCGCGAGAGCGCGGCCGACGTCCGGCTGGTCGACGTGCGCAAGCAGTTCGGCACGGTGAAGGCCGTCGACGGCGTGTCCCTCGAGATCCGCGCCGGCGAGTTCTTCTCGCTCCTGGGGCCGTCAGGGTGCGGCAAGACCACGACCCTGCGGATGATCGGCGGCTTCGAGCTGCCGACCGGCGGGCAGATCCTCCTCCGGGGGCGTGACATCACCAACGACCCACCGGAGCGCCGCCCGGTCAACATGGTGTTCCAGAGCTACGCGCTGTTTCCCGCACCTGTCGGTGGCCGAGAACGTCGCGTTCGGGCTGCGGCGCCGGGGCACGGACAAAGCCGAGATCACGCGACGCGTTGGCGC
This sequence comes from uncultured Chloroflexia bacterium, assembly GCA_963788375.1. Taxonomy (GTDB): domain Bacteria; phylum Chloroflexota; class Limnocylindria; order Limnocylindrales; family CSP1-4; genus CAIXZV01. The sequence continues at coordinate 598,333 of CAWBGT010000027.1, read as the reverse complement.
CGCCCTCGAGCTGGTCCGCCTGCCCGACTTCGGCAAGCGCAAGCCCGACCAGCTGTCCGGCGGCCAGCAGCAGCGGGTGGCGCTGGCCCGGGCGCTCGTCTGCGAGCCAACGGTGCTCCTCCTCGACGAGCCCCTCGGCGCGCTCGACCTGAAGCTCCGGCGGCAGCTCCAGGTGGAGCTCAAGCGGGTCCAGCTCGAAGTGGGGATCACGTTCATCTACGTGACCCACGACCAGGAGGAGGCGCTCGCGCTCTCGGACCGGATCGCGGTCATGGACCACGGGCGGGTGCAGCAGCTGGGGACCCCCGAGGAGCTGTACGACGCGCCACGGACGCGGTTCGTCGCCGGGTTCATCGGCACCACCAACCTGCTCGCCGGGACCATCGAGGTCGTCGAACCGGACGGCGTGGTCGTCCGGCTGGACGGTGGCGAGCGATGCCGGGCCTCCAGCGGGCATGGCCGCGGGCACGTTGGTCGACCTGGCCATCCGGCCGGAAGCCATCGCCCTCAGCCCAGACGACCAGTCCACGCAACCCGCCGGATCCGTACCGGCGCTCCGTGGCCACGTGCTCCAGAGCGCCTACCTGGGCACGTCGGTCAGCCACCAGGTCCGAACCGACGGCGGCCTCGTACTGAGCGTCGTCGTGCCGCGATCCGCCGAGCGGCCTGCCCAGGGTGACCGGGTCAGGCTCGACTGGCAGCCCTCGGACGTGCTCGTCATCGAGCGCGCCGCGGGCACGCAGACGCAGGAGGAGGAACGACCATGAACGACCTCGATCGGATCTCCTGGTCCCGCCGGCCCCTGAGCCGCCGCCGCATGCTCGGCGGCATGGCCGCGCTGGGCGCCGCCGGGGCGGGCACCCTGCTGGCCGCCTGCTCCTCGACACCTGCCGCCACGGCGGCGCCGACCCTGCCGCCTGGCCAGCCGGCGACCGAGCCGCCCAGCCTCGCGCCCGGGGCCACGCCGCCCCCAACCGCGGAGCCGACGCCACCGCCCCAGCCGGAGGGCGAGCTCAACGTCTACAACTACGACGAGTACATCGGGGAGGACACGGTCCGGTCGTTCGAGGACAAGTACGGGATCCGGGTCACCTACGACGTGTTCACCAACTACGACGAGATGACCACCAAGATCTCGACCGGGAACAGCGGCTACGACCTGACGTTCGCCACCGGCGTGGACGTGCCGGGGTTCCTGGCCCGCAACCTGGTCCAGCCGCTCGACCTCTCGCTGATCCCCAACCTGGTCAATCTCGGCACAGGAGTGGCAGAACCCGGGCTACGACCCCGGCAACTCACACTCGGTGCCATACATGTGGTGGACCACGGGCTTCGGCTACAACGCCGCCAAGATCGAGGAGGACCTGACCTCCTGGGCCAGCCTCTGGGACGGGCGCTGGGCGGGCAAGATGGCGATGCTGGACGACTACCGCGAGGCCTTCGCGGTGGCGCTCATCCGCCTCGGCTACAGCATCAACACCACCAGCGACGGGGAGCTGGACGAGGCGCTCGCCCTCCTCGAGCAGCAGAAGCCGCTCCTGCGCAAGTACACGGCCGATGACATCGCGGACCTCAAGAGCGGCAACGTCTGGCTGTCCCACGCCTGGAGCGGCGACGTGGCCCAGGTCAGCGCCACGAAGCGCGGCAAGGACGTCGTCTACGTGATCCCCGACGAGGGCGGTGTTCGCGGCTCGGACGCGATGGTCCTCCTCGCGAACGCCCCGCACCCGGTCGCGGCGCACCTGTTCATCAACCACATGCTCGACGCCGAGATCAGCGCGAACAACACGAATTACATCTACTACATGGGCCCCAACGAGGCCGCGAAGCAGTACATCGATCCGGCGATCCTCGAGGACCCGACGCTCAACCCCAACAAGGCGGCGATCGACAAGCTCCAGGAGCTGCTCGACCTGGGTCCGGACCTGCAGAAGTACCAGGAGCGCTGGACCAAGCTGCGGTCGAGCTAGCGACGGCAGCGTGCCGGGGCGAGGAGCTCGTTGATGCAGGGCCGCGCGCGCGACGCGGTCTTCCTGGTGCCGGGCATGGCCTGGCTGGTCCTGTTCTTCGCGATCCCGCTGGGGATCATCTTCGTGGTCAGCCTGGGGACCCGCGACCAGTACGGGGGCGTGGTCTTCGACACGCTCAGCGCGCGCGGCTACCTGCGGGCCCTGGAGCCCGACTTCCTGCCCACCGTCCTCAACTCGCTCAAGTACGCCACGCTGACCACGATCCTCGCGATCGCGGTCGCTTACCCGGTCGCCTACTGGATCAGCCGCTACGGTGGACGCCGCAAGGTGATCCTGCTGGTCCTGGTCATGCTCCCCTTCTGGACCAGCTGGGTGATCCGCACCTACGCCTGGATGATGATCCTCGGTGACGACGGCGTCCTGAACGGCGTCCTGGTGAACCTCGGGATCCTGGACGAGCCGATCGCCATCCTCAACACCGACTTCGCGGTCGTGCTCGGGATGACCTACGGGTTCCTCCCGTTCGCGATCCTGCCGCTGTACGTCTCCATCGACCGCCTCGACCCCGAGCTCGTGGCGGCCGCCCGCGACCTCTACGCCGACGGACGGGCCGCCTTCCTGCGGGTGACCCTGCCCCTGACGATGCCCGGCATCATCGCCGCCGCCCTGCTCACCTTCATCCCCTCGATCGGCGACTTCGTGACGCCGGACCTGCTCGGCGGTGCCCAGACGATCACCGTCGCCAAGGTCATCCAGATGCTGTTCATGACCAGCCGGGACTGGCCGTTCGGGGCCGCCCTGAGCTTCCTGCTCATCCTGGGAACCATCGTCGGGACGCTGGCCTTCCTGCGCGTCCTGCGCCGTGAGGTGATCGGCTGATGGGGCGCGCAAGGAATCCGGGCCTGACCCTGTTCACGTTCCTCGTCTATGTCTTCCTGTTCGCCCCGATCGCGATCCTGATCATCTTCAGCTTCAACGATGCGAAGGACGTCTTCGCGTGGGAAGGCTTCACGCTCCGGTGGTACCCGGAGCTGCTGGGCGACCGGAACCTGATGCAGGGCCTGAGTGTCACGCTCCAGGTCGCCGCGATCGCCGTCGTGACCACGACGATCCTGGGCACGCTGCTCGGCCTGGGCCTGGCGCGCCTTCGCTCAAGGTCGGGGGCGGCCGCGGCCGACACGCTGATCCTCCTGCCCATGGTGACCCCCGAGGTCGTCATCGGGATCAGCCTGCTGCTGTTCTTCTCCATCGTGTTCAACGCCAACGGCTCGATCCTCCAGATCGCCGTCGCCCACATCGCGTTCTCCATCTCCTACGTGGCGATCATCGTCCGGGCCCGGGCCGTGTCCCTGGATCCACGGATGGAGGAGGCGGCGCGGGACCTGGGGGCCACGCCTGTCACCGCGTTCCTCCACGTCACCCTGCCGCTCCTGGCCCCCGCGGTCGCCGCGGGTGCGCTGATCTCGTTCGCCCTCTCGTTCGATGACCTGATCATCACCTCGTTCAACGCGGGCGTCGGCTCGTCGACCCTGCCCCTGTACATCTACTCCCGGATCCGGTTCGGCATCACGCCCGAGATCAACGCGATCTCGACGGTCGTGGTCGTCAGCACCGCGATCGTGGTCCTGGGAGCCACCTGGTACACATCCCGGCGGACACGCCGGCTGGCCACGGCCCGGGAAGAGGAGGCGCTGCAACCATGACCGGCACGACCGAGACCGAGGGCGCGGCGACGACGTTCAGCGCCACGCCGCCGCTGGAACCGATCCGCTCCACCCGCCGGGTCCGGTTCCTCGATGACGATCAGCTCGACCGGATGCAGGACGCGACGCTCAAGGTCCTCGAGGAGGTGGGAGTCCGCTTCCCCAACGAGCGATCGCTTGAGATCCTGGGCGGGCACGGCTGCCAGGTGGACGCCGCGACGCAGGTCGTGAGGTTCCCGCGGGACCTGGTGCTGCGCGCGATGGCCCAGGCACCGCGCACCTTCCGCATGGCGGCCCGCAACCCGGAGTTCGACCTGGTGCTGGAGGAGGGGACGTCCTACTTCACGCTCGACGGCTGCGGCGTCGCGGTCATCGATCCCGACACCGGCCTGGAGCGTCCGTCGCGCAAGGAGGACCTCGCCCGCCAGGCGCGCGTGGCCGACTACCTGCCATCGATCGGCTTCGTGTGGGCGACCGTCAGCGCCCAGGACCACGGGCGGACATCCCAGCTGCACGAGATCGACGCCGCATACAACAACTCCGTCAAGCACTTCCAGGGCATGGTCATGGGCGACGAGGCCGCCAGCTTCGCGGTGGAGATGGCGGCGGTGGTCGCGGGAGGCCGCGAGGCGCTTCGCGATCGGCCCGTCTTCTCGAACCTGATCTGCTCGATCGCCCCACTGGCCCAGGATCACGCCGGTCTCGAGTCCGCGCTGGTCATGGCGGAGGCCGGGATCCCGGTCGGGTTCCTGTCGATGCCCACGCTCGGCACCACGGCGCCATCCACCTCGGCCGGCGCCTTCATCGTGGGTGACGCCGAGGTCATCTCGGGCATCGTCCTGCTCCAGCTCGCGTACCCGGGCGCACCGGTGTTCCACTCGATCATGAAGGCGCACGCCGATCCGCGAACCGGGTCGTATGTCGGCTACTCGCTCGACAGCGGCGTTGCCCGTTATGCCCCGGTCGAGATGGCCCATCACTGGGGCGTGCCGTCCATGGGCGCTTGCTTCGGGACGGACTCGCCATCGGCGGGAACCTGGCTCTCGGCCTCGGACATCGCCCTCGATCCCCTGCTCGGTGGACTGGCCGGGCCCGAGCTGGTCACCGGGATGGGCCTGTCGCGCACGTACACGCTCATGTACCCCGAGGGCGTCTTCCTCGACAACGAGCTCTACCAGCGCGCGCGCCACTCCCTCGCGGCGCTTGATGTCAGCGACGAGACGCTGGCCCTCGACGTCATCGCCTCGGTGGGACCAGGCGGTCACTACCTGGCCGAGGAGCACACCCGTACCCACATGAAGCACGCGCTCAAGCGCGGCCTGGAGCACGACCTCGTCAACGGGCGCTACAGGGACCCGATCGAGGTAGCCCGGGAGCGGGCAGCCTGGGTCCGTGCCAACCACCACCCCGAGCCGCTGGGGGCCGCCGAACAGGCCGAGCTGGCCCGGATCCTCGAGGCCGCCGGGGCGGCGCTGGGCTAGGGACGATGGCCCCGGTCACACCGCCGCTCGCCCCGATCCGGTCGGCTCGCCGGCTGCGTCTGCTCGACGACGGGCAGCTGGCCGACCTCCGGAGGGTGACCCTCGAGATCCTCGAGTCCATCGGCGTCCACGTGCCGTCCGAGCATGTCCGCCGGCTGTACGAGGAGCACGGCGCCACGGTCGACCACACGAGCGGGATCGTCCGGCTTGCGCCGGATCTGGTCCTGGCGGCGATGGCGAAGGCGCCCCGCTCCTTCACGCTGGGCGGCCGCACGCCGGAGTTCGACCTGGTCCTCGACGGCTCTGCGCTCTACGTGGGGACCGACGGGTGCGGGATCCGGGTCGTGGACCGGGAGACCGGCGAGATCCGGCCGTCCACGCTTGCCGACGTGGCCGACATGGCCCGCGTGGCCGATGCGCTCCCCGCGCTGGGGTTCTACTGGCCCATCGTCTCGGCCGGCGATCACCCGGACACGGCCCCGATCCACGAGCTGCTGGTCTCGTGCTCGAACACCGTCAAGCACGTCCAGAGCGAGACGGTCGTGGACCCGGTGATGGCCCGCGCCGCGGTGGAGATGGCGCGGGTGATCGGCGGCTCGGACGAGTCCGTCCGGGCGCGACCTCCGCTGTCCTCGCTCATCTGCGCGATCTCGCCACTCGCCCAGGATGGGGAGGCGCTCGAGGCGGCGCTGGTATTCGCTGCAGCCGGGATACCGGTCGGGATCATGTCCATGGCCAACTGCGGGACGACCGGACCGGCGTCGATCGCGGGCAACCTCGCACAAGGGGACGCTGAGATCATCGCCGCCCTCGTGCTCGTCCAGCTCGTCCACCCGGGCGCCCCGGTCTTCCACTCGATGATGCCCGGCGTCATGAACCCGCGGACCGGCGGCTACCTGTCGACCAGCATCTCGGGCGAGGGAGCCTACGCGGCCGGGGTCGAGATCGCCCACCACTGGGGCGTCCCCACCCTGGCGGGAGTCTTTGGCACCGATGCGCCGGAGCCGGGCTGGCAGGTCGCGGCGGAGTCCGCCGTCAACCTCACCCTGTGCGGGCTGCTGGGTGCCGAGACCGGGAGCGGCATGGGCCTGCTCGATGCATGCACGGTTCTGCACCACGAGCAAATCGTGCTCGATGCCGACCTCCACGAACGGGTGCGGGTCAACCTGGCGGGTCTCGACACCAGCCCGGCGGCGCTCGCCCTCAACGTGATCCGGGATGTCGGGCCGCGTGGGCACTTCCTGTACCAACAGCACACCCGGGACGGCCTGCGGGCGATGCGCTTCTCGAGCGTCACCGGTCGGAGGGCCGCCGACGGGTCGCCAGTCGACCCGAGAGACGTGGCCCGGGAGACCGTGGACCGGCTGCTTCGCGACCACCACCCCGAGCCGCTGGACGACCGCCAGGCAGCGGAGCTGGAACGGATCGTTGCAGCGGCCGACGGACCGTGAGCCCGCGCACCGCCGATGTCGTCGTCGTCGGCGGTGGGATCGTCGGCACCGCGGCCGCTGCCTTCCTTGCCGGCGCGGGCGCCAGGGTGGTGCTCGTCGAACGCGACGGGCTCGCGTCGGGCGCATCGGGCGCGAACTCGGGAGTCGTCCAGCATCCGTTCGACCCGGTCCTGGTCGCGCTCTATCTGGAGACCGTCGAGCTGTACCGGGAGCTGGCCGCCGGGTCCAACGCGTTCCACCTGGGCGACCGGCCGGCCGGGTTGCTCTACATCTCCGCCTCGGAGACGGCGGCACGGAACCAGGCGTCCCTGATCGACGCCTCCTTCCCTGAGCTCGGCGCCGAGGTGGTGGCTGGCGAGACGCTGCGACAGCTGGAGCCGCTGGTGGCCCCAGATCTCTGGGCGTGCCGCGTGGAGATCGGCTATCCAGTCGTGCCCAGCTCCTCCACGTACGCCTACGCCACCCTCGCCGAGGCTCGCGGCGCAGTCGTGCTGACGGGCCGGGCTGCGACACTCGAGTCCGACGGCGACACCGTGACCGGAGTGCGGGTGGACGGCGAACGGATCGCCGCCGCGACGGTCGTCGCGGCCGCTGGCCCGTGGACCCCGGCGCTGGTCGATCCGGCCGGTGCCTGGCCGCCGATCCTGCCCCGCTGGGGCGTGGTGGTGGAGGTGGAGCTCCCGCTTCCCACGCGTCACGTGCTGGAGGAGGCGGGGATCGAGGCGGTCCTCGACGCCGCCTCCGCGGTGGGCGGGCAGCCATCGGCTCCAGGGGGTGAGCGGGCCGAGCCCGATGGGCCGGACTCCGGCGAGGTCGAGTTCAGCATCGTGCCAACCCCGGCGGCGTCGTCGGTCGGGTCCACGTTCCTGGCTCGTGAACCCGATCCCGCTGCCTGGGTGGAGCCGATCCTCGTCCGCGCCGCCACCTACATCCCGGCGATCGCCGACGCACCGATCCGCGGCGTGAGGGCATGTGCCCGCCCCGAGAGCGGGGACGGGCGTCCGCTGGTCGGTCTGGTGCCCGGCCTTCGAAACCTGTACGTCTGCGCCGGCCACGGACCGTGGGGGATCTCCACCGGACCCGCGTCGGCACGGATGCTCGCTGACGTCATCCTCGGGGTGTCGAGGGAGGTCGCGCCCGAGCTCGAGCCGGCGCGGTTCGTGCGCTCCGGGTAGGTCTGTTGGAGTCCGGAGCGAGCGGTGGGGGTATCGAACGATGGGTTGACGAACGCGCGGGACGGGGTGACGGTTGGGGCCAGCAAGCGGCACCGCCCCAGCGGTCCCGCAGTGTCGGCGCGCTGTGCCGGCTGTGCCCATCGCCGCCCGGGGAACCCACCCGTTGCCCAAGCCACATCGAAATCGCGCGCGGATCGTCGCCGCCGTCCTCCTGTGCCTGCTCGGCGCGGGACTCCTGGTGCCCTATGCCTCGGCCGGTGCCGGGCCCAAGGTCGTGGTGGTCGTCGGTCCCGTCGGCCGCTACAACGCCGACTACCGTCGCGAGGCCGCACTCGTCGTCGAGGAGGCGCGCCACCACACCTCGAACGTCGTGCTCGTGCGCAGTCCGCAGGCGACGTGGAAGCGCGTGAAGGCGGCAACTCAAGGTGCGTCGATCCTCGTCTACTTCGGGCACGGCAACGGCTACCCGTCGGTCTATGGCCGCTTCCACGGGGACACCAAGAACGGGATGGGCCTGGATCCCGCGAGCGGGGCGAACGGGTGGCGACATGTCAACTATGGCGAGGACCGCATCCGGGCCGGGATCAGGCTGGCGCCCAACGCGGCGGTCCTGCTCTACCGGCTCTGCTACGCGTCCGGCAACACGGAGCCCCGGATGTCGGAGGGGAGCACGTCGCAGTCAAGGCAGCGCGTGGATGGCTACGGGGCAGGGTTCATCGCCGCGGGAGCAGGCGTGGTCATCGCAGACGGGCACCCCAAGCCTGCCGGCAACCTCGTCCGCCAGCTGTTCACCAGCGACAGGAGCATGCTGGAGATGTTCCGCGCCGCGCCGAACTACCACGGTCACCTCATGGGCCCGTACGTCTCGAAACGGACGCTGGGCGCGCGCTACGCGATGGACCCGGACAAGGGCGGCGCGAACCCGTCGGGCTTCTACCGTTCGATCGTCGGCAATCTGGACCTCACCACGCGCGAGGTGACCCAGCGACCGCCGCTTGCGACGCCGCCGCCGTCGGAGGATCCGTCCGATCCGGCCGACACGCCGTCACCGGATCCCGGCGAGACGCCGGTGCCGACCGAAGAGCCAACGCCGGTGCCCACCGAGGAGCCGACGCCAGCCCCGAGCGGCACGGCGTCGCCCACCGAGGAACCGGTGCCGTCCGCCGCGCCGGAGCCCACCGCAACGGCGGCTCCGACAGCGCCACCGACCGAGGCACCAACGGCTGCGCCGACCGAGACCCCGGGCCAGCCACCGCCCGATCCGACGGCATCGCCGACCGAGCCGCCGGCAGCCGCACCGTAGCGAGCCGCTCATGCCGGGGCCAGACCAGTCCCCCCTGCTCGGGCCGGCGCCCAGGCCGCACATGCCCGAGCGCGCGCCCAGGCCGCCCATGCCCGACCGCGCCGCCCGGTCAAGGCCCACTCTCGTCGCCATCCGGGCCGTCCACTCGGCCGTGTTCCTGGTGGAGCTGGTGTCGATCCTGTGGCTGGTGGTGACCGGCATGGCCGGCCGTCGGGATCGGAGCGTGGCGGTCGCCGCTGCCCTGGTCGGGGCCGAGGCTGCCGTGTTCGTCACCAATGCCGGTGTCTGCCCCCTGACCCCGCTCGCCGAGCGTCACGGGGCGAGGAGCGGCAGCGTGTCCGACATCTTCCTTCCGGACGCCATCGCGCGGACCATCCCGATCTGGTCGAGCGCGCTCGTCGCGCTGGGCGTCGTGCTGCACGCGCGTGGCTGGTGGCGGGAGCGCATGGGAGTCGAACCCACCGCGCGGCGCCGGGCGCCGCGCCACCGGTTTTGAAGACCGGGGGACCCACCGGGACCCCTCCGCTCCCGCGGTTCCGGCGACCTGACCCGGCCGCCCAAGGCAGGTTAGCGCGTCTATCATCCGGGCCATGAGCCTGCGTCCCGACAGTGCCCCGATCCGCCTCACCGACATGACCGAATGCGGGGGGTGTGCCGCGAAGCTCGGCGCGGACCTGCTGGCGGAGGCGCTGGCCGGGCTCGGCGCGACGCAGGGCGGGACCGTCGCGGCTGACCCGGACCTCATCGCCGGCCTCGATCCGCCCGACGATGCCGCCGTCTACCGGGTCTCGCCCGACCTGGCCGTCATCGGCACCCTCGACTTCTTTCCCCCACTCGTCGACGATCCATCGACCTACGGCGAGATTGCCGCGGCCAACGCCCTCTCGGACGTGTTTGCCATGGGCGGCCGGGTGCTGTTCGCGCTGTCGATCGCGGCCTTCCCGGAGGACTTCCCGAAGGCCGCGCTGGCCGCGATCTTCGAGGCGGCCGCGGCCAAGGTCCGCGAAGCGGGCGGCGTGCTGGCCGGCGGCCACACGATCCGCGACGCGGAACCCAAGTACGGGCTGGCCGTCATCGGCGCCGCCCACCCGGACCGCCTGTTCCGCAAGGGCGGCGCCCGGCCGGGCGACGTCCTCATCCTGACCAAGCGGCTGGGCACGGGGCTGCTCGTCAGCGGGCGGCGATCGGGGCGGACCTCGGACGGGGATCTCGAGGCAGCAATCGCGCAGATGCGGACCCTCAATCGCGCCGCGTCGGAGGTGCTTGCGGAGCACGCGATCCGCGGCGCGACGGACGTGACGGGGTTCGGGCTGCTTGGCCACGGGCTCGAGATGGCCCGGGCGTCCGGGGCACGCCTCGGGTTCGAGGCGTCGTCCCTCCCGCCACTCGACGGCGCGCTCGAGCTGGCCCGCGACGGGGCCGAAACCGACGGTGCCGGTCACAACCGGCGCTTCACAGCGCCGTCGCTCACCGTCGGTGAAGGTGTGGCCGGTGAGCTCGTCGCCCTGGCGCACGATCCCCAGACGTCGGGCGGTCTGCTGGCCGCCGTCCCGGCCCCGGACGTGACGGGCGTGCTCGACGATCTCGCGGCTGCCGGCGTCACCGCCTGGCGCGTGGGGGTCGTCGAGTTCGGCAATCCGGGAATCGAGCTGCGATAGGGAGGTCGCGGCCGGGCCCGCTGCGCACGGCCGGGCCCGCTGCTCACGTTGATCCACCAGGGGACGCCCACTGCGCTCGTTGATCCACCAGGGGATCACCATCGTGCTGCGCAAGCATCGGTCGCCCAACGAACGTCGAGTTTCACGGCGCGGCCCCGAACGGCCCGCCGTCTGCTGATGCACAGGTGCATCAGGGCAGACAAGCGAAGCCGGTGATGCAGAGGTGCATCAAGGGCGGCGGTCGGCCACAACCGCCGGCCGGCCGGACCCAGCACCCACGCCTACGCCTCGCGCAGCTCCGCGTCGGCAGCCGCGAGGATCTCGTCCACGGCCGCGAGGGTCCCCTCGGGCACGGGGTCGACCATGGGCCCGTCCAGGATCTCATGGACCCGCTCGCGGGCGCGGTCGTACATCGTCGGCTTGCCCATGGCGTGCCACGCGTCGTAGCTGGCCCGGCTGATGAGCGCCGGCTCGTAGAACTCCCCGCTGCGGGCCGCCTTTCGGGTGGCCTGCATGGCAAGGAAGTTGCCGCCCGGCCCGACCTCCGCGATGTCCTCGTACAGCTCGGCGCCATCCCGCCCGTCGACGCCCTCATGCAACCGCAGCGCGAGGTGGGCGAGCTCGTTGTCCACGAGGATCTGCTCCAGGACCAGCGTCTGGTCGCCATCGAGCTCCCCGTACCCCACCACGATGTCGGCACCTGCGGAGAGCGACGGCAGCATGGTGATGAACTTCTCGATGCAGGCCTCGGGTCCAACGTCGTGGGCATCCGTGGCGCAGCCGGCGCCCATCGTCGGCAGCCCGTAAAAGCGGCCCATCGTGGTCAGCGCCGCGGACTGGATTCCCATCTCGGGCGTGCCCGCCAGGAACGCGCCGCTCCGGAAGTCCATCGAGCCGACGGCGCTGCCGTAGATCAGCGGCCGCCCGGGGTTCGCCACCTCGAAGATGACGATTGACGAGAGTGCCTCGGCATTCGCGAGGGCGATGTTCCCGAGCACCGACCCAGGCCCGGTGGTGCCGGGCACGGGCATGGGCAGGACGCAGACCGGGACGTCCCACTCCCCGAGGTCCAGGTAGGCGTCCAGCATCTCGCCGTCGTGGACAAGGGGCGCGACCGGGCAGTACACGACCGACGCCTCGTGGCGCTCCCGCGCACGATCCTCGCCGCCTGCCAGCGCCGAGATGATCGCCCCGAGATAGCGCGCCTGGCCGCGCCGGTGGAGCTCGTGCTGGCCGTGCTTGGAGGTGCTGGTGAGCATCGCCGCGAACTCGTGGAGCGGGCGCGAAACGACCGGCCGGTCGTTCGCAGCGACCGGGGGCCAGCCCATCACCGACAGGTCGCACGAATGGAACACCCGCATGGCGTCCACGATGTCCCGCTTCGTGCCGTAGCGTCGCTCGCCGGTCGTGAAGTCCCGGGCGAAGGCGGCCGTGCCGTCCATCGCAAAGCGGGTCGCGGGCGCCGGCATCGGGAAATCGTGAGCCGCGTTCCGTGCCCCCAGCACCCACGTTCGCGGTGCTCTCGCGAGCGCGTCCTCCACCAGCCGCGGCGGGATCTTCACCAGGCGCGTCTCGGGGTCGACCTCCGCGCCCGCCTCGGCGAGCAGCGGCAGGGCGACATCGCCGTGGACCCGGATCCCGACGTCCGAGAGGATCCGCAGCGACTCCCCGTGGACCCGCGCCTGCTCGTCGGGGCTCAGGAATGCCGACTCGTATCGCATGCTCCCGTCACCCCCGTCTCGGCGCGGGATCGCCCGCGCGCGCCGCCTGCTCCAGGCGCATCAGCTCCCTGGCCACGTCGTCCGGGAAGGGCAGCGGGTCGTGGCCCGCGATGGCGGCCATCGCGACCTCCCGTGCCTGCCCCACGACGTCCGGTCGGCCCTGCGACTCCCACCGGTCGAAGGTCGCGTGGTTCCCGAGCCGGGGCAGGAACCATTCCCCGCCCCGGACCGCGTCACGGGTCTGTGTCCGGCCCAGGAAGTCGCCGAGGGGACCCACGTCGTCCAGCGCCTCCACCACATCCGTCTCGCCGCCACCGGCGCCGATGCCCGTGTGCAGCCGCCGGCACATCCGGTACACCTCCACGTCGATCACCATCTGCTCCAGGCAGAGCGTCGATGCACCGCCCAGGGATCCCGGGCCGATCATGATGTCGGGCCAGGTGAGCACCGGCAGGGCCCAGTTGAGCGTCCGCTCGTAGGCGGCCTGGACGCCGGTGACGTAGTGGTCCGTGCCCCCGTTCGAGGCCACCACCGGCAGGCCGTAGAAGCGACCCATCTCGGTGGTCGCGGCACCCAGCAGCGCGTGCTCCGGTCCGCCCCCGCCCCAGCGACCGCTCCGCGGCTCCATCGCGGCGAGGGCGGGGGCATAGATGACGGGCGTCCCGGGTGACATCGCCTGGACCAGGCAGATCGCGCCGAGCACCTCGGCGTTGCCGGACACGATGGTGGACCGCAGGCCCGTCGGCGCGGACGTGCCCATCATCGGCATCGGCATGATCGCGATCGGGATGTCCCAGCCGGCCGTCGCCAGCCAGGCGTCCGTGTGCTCGGCCTCCATCGCCAGCGGCGAGACCGGACAGAACAGCACCGAGAACGGGTGGTCCCGTCGGACCGCCTCCTTCGACCCGAAGATCGTCACCAGGAGCTCCAGGAGCCAGGCGGCGTCCTGTTCGGTGCCGATCTCGTCCTGGACATGCTTGCCGAACAGCGCGTAGGTCTCCCGCCAGTGCGCGACCGACGGGCCGGGGCCGCCCGTGCTCTCGATGCCGGAGGTGACCATCCGCCAGTACGCGCCCACCTCGTCCATCGTGTCCACGAGCTTCGTTGCGTTCGCCCAGTCGTCCCAGGTCGGCGCCCGGCGCACGCCGTCGACCGGGTCGTAGAAGGTGGTCGACTCCCCGTCCGGCATCAGCGTGCACTCGCCGGCGTTCATGGGCAGCGCGAACCCGGGCCGCCGGCCACCGAGCGAGAACTGCCTGGGTGCCGAGGCAAGTGCCGCCTCGACCACGGACCGTGGGAACCGCACGCGGCGGTCCGCCTCGTCCACCTGGGCGCCGGCCCCAGCGAGGATCCGCCGGGCCTTGACCGAGTCGATGCGCATCCCCGTCCGGGCGAGGGCCGCCAGCGACTGCTCGTGAATCCCGGTGATCTCCTCGTCGGTCAGGACCCGCAGGACGGTCGACATGCTGCTCGCTCCGGTGGCTGGCCGCGCGTGACGGCAGGCGCGGGGACGGACGGGACGCGGGCGGAGGCTACCACCGGGGTCGAGCCGGGGGAATGCCGCGGTGCGCGGGGCGGTCCCGGCTCGTAGGCGCCCGCGTCGATGCCGGCGAGATGGGTCGCCCGTCCCGGCCTTGCGCCAGCGTCTACACTCGGCCGATCGGACATCTCCGCACCGAGGTACGCCTGTGCCGAAGGAGTACGTCCGCCTGACGACGCCGCTCGTGCGCGACGGCGATCGCCGGTCCGGAGCACCTCTCCGCCCAGCCAGCTGGGACGAGGCCCTGGATCGCGTGGTCGCGGGACTGCGGGCAGCCGGTGAGGCGCACGGCTCCAGGACATTCGGGGTCTTCAGCTGCAGCAAGTCGACCAATGAGGTCAACTTCGCGGCCCAGAAGCTCTCCCGCGTCGTCCTGGGCAGCAACAACATCGACAGCTGCAACCGCACCTGACACGCCCCCTCTGTCGCCGGTCTGGCGACCGTGTTCGGCGCTGGCGGCGGTACCAGCTCATATCGTGAAGTCGAAGAGACCGATTTCGTGCTCCTGTGGGGCAGCAACGCCCGGGAGACGCATCCGATCTTCTTCCACCACCTCCTGAAGGGGGTGCGCAACGGTGCCCGGCTGCACGCCGTGGATCCGCGCCGCACGTCGTCAGCGCAGTGGGCCGACCTGTGGCTGGGCCTGGACGTTGGCACCGACATCGCGCTGGCGAACGCGATGGGTCGCGAGATCATCGCGGCCGGGCTTGCCAACGACGAGTTCATCGGGCGGGCCACCAGCGGCTTCGACGCATACCGGGACGCCGTGGAGCCGTGGACGCTGGAGCGGGCCGAGCAGGTCACCGGCGTCCCTGCGGCGGCCATCCGGGAGACCGCCCACGCCTATGCGACCGCCCCCACGGCCATCCTGTGCTGGACGCTGGGCATCACCGAGCACCACAACGCCGTCGACAACGTCCTCGCGCTGATCAACCTCTCGCTGCTGTGCGGCCACGTGGGCCGGTGGGGCAGCGGGCTCAATCCGCTCCGCGGCCAGAACAACGTCCAGGGCGGGGGCGACATGGGTGCCCTGCCCGACCGGCTGCCCGGCTTCCAGCACGTCGAGAACGATGCCCTGCGGGCCCGCTTCGAGACGGCCTGGGGCACGACGATCCCGTCCCGCCGCGGCCTGAACCTGACGGCGATGTACGACGCGATGGACCGGGGCGTGCTGACGGCGGTCTACTGCATCGGCGAGAACCCGGTCCAGTCCGAGGCGGACATGCACCGGACGCGGCGACTGCTCGAGGGCCTCGAGTTCATGGTCGTCCAGGACATCTTCCTGACCCAGACCGCGGAGCTCGCGGACGTGGTGCTGCCCGCCGCAGCGGCATGGGCAGAGACGGATGGCACGGTCACGAACTCAGAGCGGCGGGTGCAGCGCGTGCGCAAGGCGCTCGACCCACCCGGTGAGGCACGCGACGACCTGTGGATCATCTGCGAGATCGCCCGCCGCATGGGGCACGACTGGGGCGAGGCCGGCGCCGAGGCCATCTGGGACGAGGTGCGTTCCCTGGCGGCGGCGTTCGCCGGGATGAGCTATGCGCGCCTCGAGGCCGAGGACGGGCTCCAGTGGCCCTGCTACGACGAGACCCACCCCGGCGAGGCGTTCCTGCACAGCCGCCTGTGGGCGGACCCGGTCCCCGGCAATCGCGCCCCGTTCGTGCCGGTGGTGCACGAGGGTCCGGTTGACCCGCTCGACGATGACTTCCCGGTCCGCCTCACCACGGGCCGCCGCCTCGACTCCTACAACACCGGCGTCCAGTCCGGTGGCATGCGCTCACCACGTCGCCGCGGCGAGACCCTGGACCTGTGCCCGGAGGACCTCGAACGGCTCGGGCTGGCGGAGGGCGAGGTCGTGCGCGTGGTCTCGCGGCGCGGCTCCGTGGAGGCGCCGGTGCGGGCCGACCCGTCCCTGCGGCCCGGCCTCGCGTTCATGACCATGCACTTCCAGGACGACGTCCCGGTCAACGTGCTGACGATCGACGCCACCGACCCCAAATCCGGAACAGCCGAGTTCAAGGCGACCGCGATCCGCATCGAGAAGCTGGGTGTTGGGGCGCCGGCGCCGATCGCGTAGCCGAGCGCCAACTGCCACTCCGAGCGCCGGCCGGGGTGAAACGCTCACCACCGCATGCCCCGCCTTTCACTCACAGTGAACACCGCTCGGCCGTTGGCGGTTCCCGCGGGCCGTGTCGGGTCGCAGGTCCACGGACTCGCCCTATTCCGGCTCCGCGACCCGCGAATCCGGCAATCTGACGCCGGGCTCCGGCCTCGGGCGCTGCCTGGACCTCCGATCCAATCGCGCAGCGGGCACTCGCTGTTCACTCTGAGTGAAGACTGGCCGGGCCGGGCGAGGCCGGGCGAGGCCGGACCGGGCCCGGCCGGGTTGGGGCGCCAGCGGATCCGAGGCAGCTCAGCCAGGACGCCGGCGGCGGACCGCGAGGGCACCGATCCCCAGGGCGACGAGGCTGCCGCCCACGAGCGCCGCGGCCCTGCGTCAGGCCGGCCGGACCACCGGCAGCCCGATTGCGCGCGCCGCCTCGGCGAGACGGTCGTCGTACGTCACGAACGCGTCGAGATCCGGCAGGAGCGCCAGCGCGGTGGCCAGGTGGATTGCGTCGAGCGTCCGCAGCGCGGGCGGAGCCAGCGTCGCAGCCACAGCGGCGATCAAGGGATCGAGCTCGAGGACCTCGACATCGGAGATGATCCGGTCCCGATGCAGCGGATCGCATGGGCGTCGGGCGGACGCCCGGATCGTCTCGACGACGCCAACGCGGCTGGTGACCAGCCGCTCCGCCTGGACATACCAGCGGTTCAAGGCCACCGATTCGGCCTCCTCGACGATCAGCTTGACCAGGGCGGAGGCGTCGAGATACGCCAACTCCGTCATCGATCGTCCTCGTCGCGCATCTCCTGGAGGACCTCGCTCAGTGGTCGCCCGGGAATCCGCGGCGGGGGCGGAGTCGTCCGATGGTCCGACCTTGCCGGCGTCGCGCGCCCGTCGGCGATCATCTGGTCCAGGATCGACATCCGCACCGGCGGATTCGGGCCAAGCCGCGCCACGGGATGCCCGTGCTCGGTGACCTCCAGCGTCTCGCCGGCCTTGACGCGGTCCAGGTAGACGGACAGGTTCTGGCGCAGCTCCCTCACGCCGACGCGGGCGGGCCGATCGCTCTCGCTCATGTAGCACAAAGTAGCACAATCCGTCTCAGGGCGCGGGGACCGCCCGACTCGAGTTGACGGCCAGCCGAGTTGTGGGACGATGACCATCCCGGACGGCCTCGGACCCCTCGAGCCGACGGGCTCTCGGAGGTGGCGCCATGCCCCACTACATGTTCCGTGCGTCCTACACCCAGGCCGGAATCCAGGGCGTCGTCAAGGATGGCGCCGCAACCCGCAACAAGGTCGTCCAGGCGCTGGCCGAGAGTGTCGGCGGCAAGGTCGTCTGCCAGTACTGGGCGTTCGGTGATGTCGACTACATCGTCGTCGCGGATCTCCCGGACAACGCCGCCGCCATGGCGATCGCGGCCACCGTCGGCGCGACCGGCACTTCGAGCGTGACCACGACCGTCCTGCTGCAGGCCGCCGAGGTCGACGAGGCGCTCAGCCGGCGCACGATCTACCGGGCTCCGGGCGCCTGACCTTCAAGCCGTTGCGGGTGCCCGGCAATCGGCTCGGCACCCGCGGTGCCGAAGAGCCCCCGCCCTGCAAGCGAGCGCCTACCGGGGCCGCGTGACGAAGACACCCCACCCGAGGTACCGGCGCCCCCACTGGAGGTACGTGCGGCGGTTGTCGACCAGGAATTGCCGCATCGCCTCGTGGTCGGGATCGTCCGGATTGGCCGCGAGCCAGTCCGCGATGGTCCGCCACTGCGATGCCTCGTAGCGGTCCCAGCTGTCGCCATCGGCGAGGACCATCTCCAGCAGGTCCAGGCCCGCCGCGTCGAGGCGATCCGCGGTACCTGCCAGGGATGCGTACTCCTCGGGCCCGAACCCCCACGCCTCGAACGCCGCGGCAGGCGGCTCGTCGATCACGTAGGGCTCGCCCACCAGCAGCAGGCCGCCGTCGCGGATCGCCGGCCGGAGCAGCTCCATGGTCCCGGCGATCCCGCCACCGATCCACGTTGCGCCCAGGCACGACGCGATGTCGAAGCTGCCGGCCTCGGCCACATACGCTTCGGCCTTCCCCTGGACGAACGACACACGCTCCGGCACGTCCAGTGCGACCGCCCGGGCCCGCGCTGCCGCCAGGAAGACGTCGCTGAGGTCGACGCCGACGCCCGTGCTCCCGAACCACTCCGCCCAGCGGCACAGCATCTCGCCCTTGCCGCAGGCCAGGTCCAGGATTCGAGTCGCGGGCCCGACCTCGGCGACCTCCCCAAGAAGCCGGAGCTTCGCGTCCGTGAAGGGGTCGAGGATGCGGTGGTGGGTTTCGGCGATCTCATGGTGTCGCAACGACATGCCGGCCTCCGCGTGGCGGGTTCGGGTTCGGGTTCGGGTTCGGGTTCGATGATGCGCCATCCGCCCGCCTCGCGAGGGCTGACCGGTCGCCGGACGACGTCGTACACTCGGCGCCCATGGACCTCCACGTCGTCGGGCCAGCCGCCACCGCCGAGGAACGAGCGGCGGTGGATGCCGTGCTGGACCCGCTGATCGGGCCGGCGCGCGGGGGCTGGGACGGCGGCGAGCGTGATGTCGAGATCGACGGCCGCGCGGCGCACGGTGGCCATGCGGCTCGCTCGCACCGGGACCTCCTGTTGCCCGTGCTGCATGCCATCCAGGACCGCGTGGGCTGGATCAGCCAGGGGGCCCTCAATCACGCCTGCCGCCGCCTGACGATCCCGCCGGCCGAGGCGTACGGCGTCGCCTCCTTCTATGCGCTGCTGTCCACGGTCCCCAGGCCGGCCCGCATCGTCCATGTCTGCGACGACATGGCGTGCCGGCTGGCCGGTGCGGAGCAGCTGTGCTCCGACCTCGAACGGAGCCTGGGCCTTGCCGGCGAGCCGGCCCCGGGCGGCACCGCGACGTGGCTGCGCAGCCCGTGCCTGGGCCTGTGCGAGCGGGCGCCAGCAGCCCTCCTGACCATCGCGGGTGACCCGCCGGCGCGCGTCTCGTCGGGGCCCGTTGACGCGGCCGGAATCCTGCGGCGCTTGGCGCCGGGCGCGGGAGTCGATGGCTTCGATCCGCCGGAAGCAACTGCCGGCTCCGGGAGCGAGACCGGGGTTCGGACTGCGCCGACCGCCGAGCGCCTCGCCGCGGTGCGCGAGTTCGTACCCCAGGCCGGCGAGTCCGGCCTGCGGCTCCTGGCCCGGGTCGGGCGAGTGGACCCCGCCAGCCTCGCGGACTTCCTTGCCAACGATGGCTACCGCGCACTCGCGGCCGCCGTCGAAATGGGCCCCGAGGGCGTGCTCCAGGCCCTGAACGCCGCGGACGTACTGGGACGCGGCGGCGCGGCCTTCCCGACCGGCCGGAAGTGGGCCGCGGTGGCGGCAAGCACCTCCACCACGCGCTACCTCGTCTGCAACGCTGACGAGGCGGAGCCGGGCACGTTCAAGGACCGCGCGATCCTCGAGGAGGATCCGTTCGGCCTCGTGGAGGCGATGACGATCGCGGGCTTCGCCATCGGCGCCGAGCGCGGCTTCCTGTACATCCGGGGCGAGTACCCACTGGGCGAGGCACGCATGGCCGGCGCCATCGCCGCGGCGCGCGGGCGCGGCTTCCTGGGCACCGACGTGCTGGGTGCCGGCTTCGGGTTCGACATCGAGATCCGGCGCGGCGGCGGCGCCTACATCTGCGGTGAGGAGACCGCCCTGTTCGAGTCGATCGAGGGCCGGCGTGGGGAGCCACGCAGGAAGCCCCCGTTCCCCGTGGAGGCCGGCCTGTTCGGCAGGCCCACGGTCATCAATAGCGTCGAGACGCTGGTCAACGTGCCGCTCATCCTCCGCGAGGGGGCATCGGCATGGCGCGCGCTGGGCACGGAGCGCTCCTCGGGCCCCAAGCTGTTCAGCATCTCCGGTCACGTGGCGCGGCCCGGCGTGTACGAGGTCGAGTTCGGCATCACGCTGGGCGAGCTGATCGGGATGGCGGGTGGCGTCCCGGGCGGCGGAGCGATCAAGACCATCAACCTGGGCGGCGCCGCCGGCGTCTTCGTCGGGCCCGAGGCCCTGTCGATGGAGCTCAGCTACGAGCGGGCGAAGGACGCGGGCGCGACGCTTGGGGCCGGCGCCGTCATCGTGTTCGACGAGACGACCGACATCGGGGACATCCTGCGGCGGATCGCGCAGTTCTTCCGCGACGAATCCTGCGGCCAGTGCGTCCCGTGCCGCGTGGGGACCATCCGCCAGGAGGAGCTGCTGGCGAGGCTGGCCGCCGGGCAGCCGAACGGGACGCCCGACGATGAGCTGGCCCTGCTGGCGGACCTTGGCCGGGTGCTGCGGGACGCATCCATCTGCGGCCTCGGCCAGACGGCCGGTGAGGCCGTGCGAACCGGCCTGCGCTTCGCGGAGGTGCCCGTGTGAGCGAGACGCCCGACGACCTCTACACCGGTGTGGACCCGGTCATCTTCACCAGCAGCCCTGCCCGCTCCCCGGTCGTGCCGGCGCGCCCGCCGGCCCGCGAGCGCCCATCGGTCGAGGTCACGATCGATGGCTTCGCCGTCACCGTTCCCGAGGGTTCGACCATCCTGGAGGCCTGCCGGGCGCAGGGCATCGACATCCCGACCCTGTGCTACGGCGAGACTCTGGAGCCCGAGGGCGTCTGCCGGATGTGCGTCGTGGACACGGGCGGCAGGACGCTGGTTCCGTCGTGTGCCGCAAACGTGTCGCCGGGCATGGCGGTGGAGACGGACAACGATCGGGTGCGCCACTCGCGCAAGCTGGTCCTGGAGCTGCTGGGCTCGTCGGTGGACGTGGATCTCGCGGGACCCACCCTGCCCGACGGGTCCATTGCCCGGTACATGGCCCGCTATGGCGCCGATCCGTCGCGGTTCGGGCCTCCAGCCGCACCCTCGCCGGCCGGTGCGCGGGACGGCAGCCAGGCCGGCCACCACCACGATCCGGACCCTGCCTCTGCGGAGACGGTCGCCCAGCCGGTGAAGGTGGACAACGCCCTGTTCGTCCGCGACTACTCGCGCTGCATCCTCTGCTACAAGTGCGTCGAGGCGTGCGGGACCGATGCCCAGAACACGTTCGCGATCTCCGTCGCCGGCCGCGGGTTCGACGCCCGCGTCTCCACGGAGTACGACACCCCGCTCGACACCTCCGCCTGCGTCTTCTGCGGCAACTGCATCAACGTCTGCCCCACGGGCGCGCTGATGTTCCGCTCCGAGTACGAGATGCGCCTGGACGGCAGCTGGGACGAGTCGGCACAGACCGTCGTCGACACGATCTGCCCCTACTGCGGCGTGGGTTGCACGCTCTCGCTGCACGTGCAGGACAACCGGGTGGTCAAGGTCCTCTCGCCCCTGGACAACGGCGTGACCGAAGGCAACCTGTGCGTGAAGGGCCGCTTCGGCTTCGACTTCGTCCAAGTTCGCCCGAAGGGCGTGCGCGAGGACGGGAGCGGGGACGGGCGAGGGGACCGGCCCGAGGCGTGACCCGGACCATCAGGGCGTCACATCGGACGCTCGCCGGCCGTTCGTCAGCGTGATGCGCCGCCTCACCCCGATCCTCGCCGGCCTCGCCGTGCTGCTGGCGATCGTCGTGCTGGCGCAGCTCGTGGTCCGCTCGCAGACCGGCCCGCTGGCACTGGTGAGCGTCGTCGAGGTCCACCTCCTGGCAATCGCTGCGGTCGCCGCGCTGCTGGCACTCCTCGGCACCCTGGGCGGCGATTCCAACGCCCGGTGGACGAGGCTCGCCATGCTGGCCATCATCGTGGTCGCGATCGTCCGCCTGGGTGGCGAGCTCTGGTCGCCGGAGGCGGAGGAGGCCCGGGCGGTCGGGCGCACCGGAACCGGAACGGGAACTGGCACCGAAACCGGCTCAGGAGAGGCCGCGCCCACCGGCGTCCGAACCGGCCCCGGCGAGGCCGCGCGCATGGATCTGCGCGTGCTCACCTGGAACCTGGAGCTCGGCTCGAAGGCTGCCGCGGTAACCGTGGACGGGATCGCGGCGTCCGACGCGGACCTCGTGGCGCTCCAGGAGCTGACGCCAGACGCCGCAACCGCGATCGAGGCCGACCAGAGGCTCCGGGCGCGCTATCCCTACCGCATCCTCGCGCCAGGGGCCGGGGTCGACGGCATGGGCCTTCTCTCCCGCCTGCCGCTTCTCGTACGTGAGTCATCGGCGCATCCACTGATCATGCGGGCCGGCCTGCTCCTGCCAGACGGCCGGACGGCCGAGATCTTCAACGTGCACCCCTATCCGCCGGGGATCCAGCGCACGATCGGACTGCCTACCGGTCTCGACACACGCCGGCGCGACGAGGACCTCGCCACCATCCGGGCGACCGTCGACGCCCTGGAGGACCCCGGAACGGCACTGGTGATGGGTGACTTCAATGCCGCAGGCACGGAGCCCGGCATGGCGGTCTTCGCGGACGGGCTGACCGACACTCATGCGGCCGCCGGGAGCGGTCCCGGCTTCACGTGGCGGCCGAGCCGGATAGAAGGGCTCGGCCTCGGCCTGCTCCGGATCGACCACGTGCTCGCCGGCGACTGGCTGCTTCCGGTCGCGGCATCGGCGGACTGTTCCTTGTCCGGCGACCACTGCCGCCTCGACGCCACGCTGCGCGTGGAACTGGCCACGCCCTGACGGGACACCGGCACCCCGGGGCGCCCGCACCCGCCTGAGTGCCGGACGCGGCGGCTGACCTGTGGTGCGTCCGGGCACCGGCACGCGTGTGGAGGCCGGAGGGCCCGGGCACGGATGGGCCACACGGCCCTGACGCCGCATCTGTATCGTTCGGCACATTCGAGCCATGCACCTCGAGGCGTCCCGCTCTATGACCACGGCCGCGTGACTCCCACCAGGGATCCCGGTGGCCTGCGCGATCTCAACCGCCTCCGGTGGGTGACGATCGTCCTGCCGATCGTGTTCGTCTGGGGCTTCGAGATCGTCCGCTTCTTCGTGCTGGACCGGCAGTTCTCGTCGGACGAGTCCCATGTCGCGGCCGCACTCGTGCTGGGTGCGGCCATCGTCTTCTTCGCGATGCTCGTCTCGGTCTACCTGGACCGGGCCCAGCGTCACCTGGTATCGCAGAACCGGGACCTCACGGCCACCCACGCTGTCAGCTCCGCGGTCCGCGGCGGCCTCGCGCTGGACGACCTCCTGGAGCAGTCGCTTGACCAGGTGGTCACGCAGACCCATGCCCTCGCCGGGATCGTCACGGTCGCGGGCACCGACGGCCAGCTCATCATCCACCGCCGCCCGGCGGCGCTCGCACCCGGCCTGACGTGGCTCAACCCGATCCTCGAGGAGGAGCCGGATCCGGTCCTGGCCGCTCCACGCTACACGCGCAGGACCGGGATCGACACCGGCGTCCTCGACCTGCCCCTCGTTCGCGGCACCACCAGGATCGGCAGCGTGCGCCTGGTGTTCCACCCGCCGGTCGAGCCGGACATCTCGGACGCGGCGCTGGCCGACATCGCTGGCGAGATCGCGGGTGCCGCCCAGCTTGGGCTGACGGTCGCGGATCTCCACCGGCGTGAGCAGGAGCGCGAAGCCCTGTACGCGGTCGCCCTCCAGCTGACAGGGCGCGCGGACCTGCCCGACATGCTCGACTCCATCACGCAGCGAGCTCGCGACCTCCTGGGAGCAGAGCGGGCCGTCGCCTGTCTCAGCGACCGCCGTGGCACCACGGCCCCGAAGTCTGGGGCGATCCGGGAGCGGCTCGCAATGGCCGACGATGGCAGCGTGTGCCTGGTCGCGCACGAGAACGCGGCCGGCGATCACCCGCACAACCCGCTGTGTCCGCTGGTCGACCTCACGCCGGCCTCGGCGTGGGCCGCCCGCCCAATGCGCGGCCCGGACGGCGTCCTGGGCGAGCTGTGCGTGGTCCGGTCCGGCCCGCCGTTCACGCAGGCGGACCGCACCCTGCTGGGCGCCCTCGCGGACATGGCCTCCATCGCCGTTCGCACCGCCCGCCTCCATGAGGCCGAGGAGCAGTGGACCATCCACGCGGAGCGCGACCGCATCGCCCGCGAGCTCCACGACAGCCTGGCCCAGGTCCTGGGCGTCATCCACCTTCAGCTCCGCTCGCTCGAGGCACGGGCCAAGGACGAGGCCAGCCTGGGTATCGCGGACGAGCTGTCGGCGCTGGCCGAGACGGCGGACGAGGCCTACAGCGACGTCCGCGAGGCGATCCTGGGCCTGCGTGAGACGGTCCGCGAGGACGATGGTCTGGAGGGTTCGCTCCGCGAGTACCTGCGCAAGTACAGCCGACAGACCGGCATCGCGGCCAATCTCACCTGCGATGGCGACACCCGGCGTGCCCTCAGCCCGCGCTCCGAGGTCCAGCTGTTGCGGGTCGTGCAGGAGGCACTGACGAACACCCGCAAGCATGCCGGCGCGAGCCGGGTGTCGGTCAAGATCGACTGCCTGGAACGCGGTGTCACGCTCACGATCGCGGACGATGGCGTAGGCTTCGATCCTTCGATCGTCTCCAGCTCCATGGAGGGTGGCTTCGGCCTCGCGTCGATGCGCGAGCGCGTGGAGGTGATCGGCGGCAGGCTCGATGTGCATACTGCCGCGAACCAGGGAACGACGATCATCGTCCGGCTCGCCGTTGAGGACACCGTTGGGACACCTTCCGCCGAAACTCCGGGTGCTGCTCGTCGATGACCAGCCCCTGTTCCGCAGGGCGCTCGCGACGCTGATCGGGGCCCAGTTCGACATGACCGTCGTGGGAGAGGCCGAGAACGGCCGGGACGCCCTCGAGAAGGTGCGTGCCCTCAGGCCGGACCTGGTCATCATGGACGTCAACATGCCGATGGCCTCCGGGCCGGAGGGCGTCAGCGTGATCAGGTCCGCGGGGTTCACCACGCCGATCGTGATGCTGACCGTGTCCGAGGACGATGACGACCTGTTCGAGTCGATCAAAGCGGGCGCCAACGGCTACCTCCTCAAGAACGTCCGGCCGGAGCAGCTGTTCGAGGACATGCGCGGCGTCATGCGCGGCGAGGCCCCCATCGCCCCGGCCGTCGCCAGCAAGCTCCTCGAGGCCCTGCGGACCGGCGGAATCCCGGCCCGTGGCCAGGCGCAGGCACCGTCGCCTGAGGACACGGTCCTCACCCGGCGCGAGTCCGAGGTCCTCCAGCTCGTGGCCAGCGGGATGTCCAACAAGGAGATCGCGAACGAGCTCACGATCACCGAGGGCACCGTCAAGAACCACGTCCACAACGCCCTCGAGAAGCTCCACCTGACCAACCGCGTCCAGGCCGCCGCCTACGCCGTCCGCCTGGGATACGCAACGCAGGAGCCCCCCCGGGACTAGGCGTTTGCGCGGCGGGCGGGTGCAGGCCCATCGTCCCGGTGCGGGCGGGTGCAGGCCCATCGTCCCGGTGATCCCGACCGGTCTCCCCCGTGATCCACCGCTGCATCACCCGGCGGGAACGCGTGCTGGGCCGCGCCTCGTAACTCGAGTTTCGGGTGCCGACCCGTGCACCCCGACCCCGATCCTGATCCGCCTGTGGATCGGGTGCCGGTGCGGGGACCGGCAGCACGGAACCGCGGAGGATCAGGGGTGGGTCAGGCGGGCCGCGGCTTCGGCATAGTCCACGTAGACGGGCGGGCGCCGCCGCGAACCGAGCATGGTCGGGCGGAGCCAGGTCCGGGCGCGCGACCCCGGGTCGCAGGTCCCCAGCGCCCACCCCAGGGGCGGCGGACGATGCGGGTCGTCGAGCCACGCGGCGACGTCACCGATCCTGGCCGGGAACGCCCGCGTCACGAGGTCCCGGTTGTCGGCCAGGCGCCTCGCGATCGTGGCACTGTCGAGCACGACGACGAGGACGGCCTGGCGCGCTGGATGCCATCCGAGCCGGCGCGCCGCCTCTCGGGCCTCACGCTCGTAGAAGGCGACGCCGCGTTGCAGCCCGCCCATGTCCGGGATTTCGGTCTTGGTCTCCTCCAAGAGGAGCGAGCGGTCCGACGGTCGGAACGTGAGCAGGTCGATCCATCCCCGCGGGGCACCATCGCCGACCCCAACCTCCGTTGCCGTGAGCCAGCCTCCACGCTCCAGACGCCGAGCCACATATCCGTTGACCCTCGCGTGAACCACGTCGCGCTGGCGCTCGCGGTCGAGGAGGTTGCGCCCCTCATGGAGCGACAGCTCGGCCCTTATCCCGAACGCCGCAAGGATGCTCTCGACGGTGGCGAGGTCGAGTACGGTCGCGACGCCGGACTCGAGACGGGACACCGAGGCCTGCGAGGTCCCTGCCCGGCCGGCGAGCTCGCGCTGGGTCCAGCCGACGAGCGTGCGCGCCTCGCGCACCGCGCGGCCGATCGCCAGTGTCGCGCCGGGCCTGCCCAGTTGGATGGTGGTGGCCGCCATGGCCGACGTTGTAGCCGCTGCCGCTTACCCGCCGATTACGCGAGGGCGGTAGCTGGCGCGACGGCCAGCAGGCCCATCGCCCTCCCCGCGCCCATGCGATCCGCTGGTGGATCGTACGGGCGGCGTGCGTGCACGACCGCACCTCGTACCTCGAGTTTCGGGTGCCGACCCGTGCGGCGGCCACCCGAATCTGATGCAGCGGTGGATCGCGGGTCGGGGCAGCGGGCGGGGCGCGGTCAAGGCAGGCCCGCGCCCGCCGCCCGCGCCCGCGCCCCGACGCAGGCCCGCGCCCTTCCCCCGTCGGATACATGGAGAGCCCCGTCAAGTTGTGCCGGGCGACGGATTGGACCCGTGCTCCCCGGCGTCTAGCATCAGGTCACGGGTCGCGCCATGCGACCCGCGAAGTGGTGGGAGACCGTTGTCACCTGAACCCGTGAGGGTCCTCGTGCTGTACAGCCATCCCCTCATGGGGGAGGGCCTCGGGCGCATGCTCGCGGACGAGCCGGGCGTGATCGTCGAGGCCGTCGACGTGTCCGAGGAGGCCGCCGTTGCCATCGCCCTCGCCACGGAGCCGACGGTGATCGTGCTCGAGGAGGGCGGCGCCGTGGATGCCGCCGAGGTGGTCCGTCGATCCCACTGCTCGCTCGTCCTGGACGTGGACATCACGACGACCAGTGCCTGGACGTTGCGCCGCGAAGCGCTGTCCTCGCGGCCGGACGACTTCATGGCCGCCATCCGCCAGGCCGTGGCAGGGTCCGGATGGAGCGACACGGACTCCCCCCTGCAGGTCACCCCGGTTCCGGGTTAGCCTCCCCGGATGGGCAGCTCCCCCCGCCGGCCCGAACCGGGACCGGCGTTCGACCCGCACGCGACCCCCATCGCCCGCCGGCGGATGCTGGTGCTCATGGGCGTCGGGACCCTCGCGGCGTCGGGTGGGCTCGGTGCCCTGCTCGCCGGCTGCGCAGGACCGCCGGTGACCGTGACACTGGACGTGGACCCGGACACGCTCACGGTCGGGTTGCCCACCGAGGTGCCGTTCACGCTGGTCCAGGGCGAGTCGAGCACGCCAGGCTCGACGTGGCTGGTCAGGAAGGCCAGCGGGGACCTGATCTCCTACGACCCGCGCTGCACCCACGGTCTGTGCCGCTACAACTGGTCCGACGGGGGTGCCCGCTTCAAGTGCGCCTGCCACGAGGGCGAGTTCGCGCTGGACGGCGCGGTGTTGTCCGGGCCGCCGCCTCGACCCTTGGAGCGGTGGCCAGTGCGAGTGGTTGGCGACACGATCGAGATCGACGTGCCCGGCGACTTCCGGACGCCCAAGGAGTCTCTCCCGGCTTGACCGGGCCCTCTGGCCCATCCAGACAGGCCCATCAGGGCCGCAGGATAGAGATCGGGCGGTGCGTCCAGGCGCCGCCCTGTATCTCAGTTCTATCCCTCGACGGATGGGAACGAAACCTCGCGCACGCGATCATTGCGACAGGTCGGTCCGTCCAAGTCCGCCGGCCGTGGAGTGCAGGTGCCAAGAATGTCCCGGGTCACGTCCCTGACCAACATGCCGGAAGCGCAGCTGAACCGCTGGATCAGGCGGATCGCGCTGCTCTTCGTGGTCGTCCTCATCGCCTTCGTCGCGTTCTACGCCGTCGATCGTTTCCGCGCGCCGGCTGCCCCGATCCTCGACCGGGAGCTCGCCGCCCTCGAGGAGGCCGTCCGGACCGATCCGACCGACATCGCCTCTCGAGGCAGGCTCGCCGATCTCTACCTGGCGGCCAACCGGCACGACGAGGCCATCGCCCAGTACACCGAGATCATCAAGACCGGGAAGCAGGACGAGGCCGGCTACGTGAGCCGCGGCCGGGCGTACGAGATGAAGGGTGACCTGCCGGCGGCTGCGGCCGACTACGCGAAGGTCGTCGAGATCGCGGCGCCAACCGAGATGGCCAACGTCGACCCGATGCTCCAGACGTCGTACTACGGGCTCGGTGCCATCGCCCTGCAGCAGGACAAGGCTGAGGAGGCGATCGACAACCTGCTCAAGTCGCTCGCGATCAAGCGGACGGATGCCGACGCGATGAATTTGCTGGGCGCGGCCTACGTGCAGGCGGGCACCCCGGAGAAGGCGCTCGAGCCCCTCCGCAAGGCAGTCCTGTTCGTTCCCATCGGCTGGCCGGACCCCTACCAGACGCTCGCCGCCGCCTACGCGGCAACCGGCGACGCCGACCTCGCCGAGTGGGCCAACGCGATGGTCGCCGGGCAGACGGGCGACGTCGAGGATGCCATCAAGCGCCTCGAGGCTATCGCAGACGGCGACGCCGCCCTCGACGCCCGCATCGGCCTGGGCCTCCTCGCCGAGAGCACGGGCGACAACGCGACGGCCACGACCTGGTACCGCAAGGCCCTCGAGATCGACAGCGAGAGCAAGTCCGCGCAGCTCGGCTTGAGCCGCGTCTCCGACGGCACGCAAGCGCACCCCGACATCGCGCCGTCGGCCAGCCCTGAAGGAAGCAACTGATGACCGCGTCCCCCTCCGCGGCCCAGCCGGTGGCGGGCCAGCAACCAGCTCCCGAGGCGGGCACCCTGCCGCCCGACGGCGTCGCGCCCGTTGATGCCGACGAGGTTCCCCCGGAAAACCGGCGCCGCAAGCTGCTGCTCCTGTTCCTGCTGCTGGCGGCCTTCGTCGCCCTGCTGGGCCTGGCGATCTGGTACCTGCTGTTCCGCCAGCCCGTCCCCGTCCCGACGATCCCGGGCGAGGCGGTGATGCCCGGCTACGTCACCTCGATCTACGGCGCCTCGCGGCCAATGAGCGTGGCGGTCACCGGCACCGGGGAGCGCATCTACGTCGGCGAGACGTCCGGTGAGCAGACGGCGAAGCTGTTCGACGCCCAGGGCAACCCGGTCGCGGCCCTCGTGCCGCCGCTGTCCACCGGCGAGGACCACGTGCCCGTCTACGTCGCCACCAGCCCGGTCAGCGGCGAGGTCTACGTCTCGGACCGGCCCACGGCCACCATCTATATCTACGACGCGGAGGGGACGTACCTCCGGGCGTTCACGCCACCCGCCGACGCCGCCAACTGGCAGCCCCTGGGGCTGGCGTTCGATGCCACCGGCAATCTGTTCGTCACCGATATCGGCCCGGCCCCGCAACGGGTCCGCGAGTTCGATCCGACGGGCCAGCAGATCCGCGTCATCGGCGAGGACGCAGCCCTCAGCTTCCCCAACGGCGTCGCCGTCGATGACGCCGGCTACGTCTATGTGACGGACAGCAACAACGGGCGACTCCTGGTCTTCGGGCAGGACGGGACCATCGTCGCCACGGTCGGCCGCGGGACCGGCGCAGGGAACCTGGGGCTCCCGCGCGGCGTGGCCATCGACGGGCAGGGACGCGTGTACGTCGTGGACACGAGCGGCCAGGGGGTCTTCGTGTACGGGCAGTACAAGGAAGGTGCGACCGGCCTCGAATTTCTGGGCTCCTTCGGCTCTCAAGGTGTCGCCAATGGAGCGTTTTCCTATCCCAATGGCATCGCGGTGGATGACCGGGGGCGGCTCTATGTCGCCGATTCGGGCAACGACCGGGTGCAGTTGTGGAGCTACTGATCTGAGGTCAGCAAGGGAGGTGGCAACCGATCACGTGCGTCGCCGCCAGGACAAGGCGGCCCATGTCCAAGTCCACGTAGCACACAGAGAAAGGAGGTGAGGACAGTTTGAAAAGACTCATGCTGCTGATCGCAGCTGGAAGTCTCTGGCTGTTCCTTGCCGCGGTCCCTGTCTTCGCTGACGGCGGCCCGCATGTTGCTGCGGTGAACAGCGGCGTCAACGGCGTGAATGCCGACAGTTGCGCCGGCTGCCACCGAGCCCACCGCGCACAGGGCGAGTACCTGCTCCTCGAGGAGTCGGGCACCGCGCTGTGCCTCAGCTGCCACGGCGCGACTGGCCTCGGCGCGACAACCGATGTCGAGTCGGGCGTCCAGTACAAGCTGGGCACCACCGACGTTCGCGGAGGGGCCGTCCTCGGCTATCTCCGTGGCGGCGGCTTCGTGAATGCCCGGATCGGCTCTGCCGATACGGTCCGCATCGCGTACTACCGCACCGCAACCGCTATCAGCCAGAACGCCAAGGTCCCCGTCCGCTCGGCCGGGTCCCAGGCGGTCACCTCCGCCCACCTGCCCAACACGGCAGGCGTGGTCGGGGCGGCTGACGGCGTTGCCTGGGGCAACGGCCCCAACAGCCTCACGGCGTACGCCGGACCCGAGGTTGACCTCGAGTGCGGCACGTGCCACAACCCGCACGGCAACGGCCAGTACCGGATCCTGAATCCGATCCCGGCTCCGGCGGCGACGGGCACTGACGTCTTCGTTCCGGCAGCGGCCGGCGTTCTCGTCACCGACGCGGCGCTTCCGCCCGCCGGCGACACCCGCAACTACACCATCATCCAGACCAATGGCGGCACCGGCACGCTCCTCGCGAGCCAGGTTGACGCCCTTGCCCTGCCGGCGACGGCGGGCGACTACTTCCGGCGCAAGGTCCCGTGGAACGGCACGAGCGGCACGTCCAACGACGCGCCGAACGGGCAGTCCGCGACCTTCGCAGTTCAGATCTCGACCTGGTGCACCACGTGCCACAGCCGGTATCTGAGCCAGGGGTGGGACGTCAAGGAAGACGACGCGATCTTCACCTATCGCCACACTTCCATCAATGCGTCGAGGAACTGCATCACGTGTCACGTGTCGCATGGCTCCAACGCGCAGATGACCGGCACCTACTCCGCCAACATGGAGAACCCGGGCGGGGCCGTTGCCCCGGTCGGCGACAGTCGCCTCCTCAAGATCGACAACCGTGGCACCTGCCAGGCTTGTCACGATCCCACGGGGACGATCATCCCGCCGACGCAGGTCGGCCCGACGCCGAACCCGATTCTCCCGTAACACGGACAAGCGCGCGGTGGCCGGCGACGATCGTCCCGGCCACCCGCAACCTCCCGCCGGCGTACGCTCCGCCGAAGGGTCGTCAAGCGATCGGCATGACGCCTCCTCCGCGCAGCCCCGCTCCAGCACACAGCAGATCCAGCCGGGTCAACGGCCTCCACGGGTGAACGTCCGACACCTCGCCATGACGAAGACCTTGCCAGCATGAACCACCAGCAGCGACCCGCAAGCCGTCGGGCCGGGCCCCTGTTCGGCGTGCTCCTCGTGATCGCGGGGGCCGCGGGAGCGCTGACCCCGGCCGTCCCGACCGCACGCGCCCAGGATCCAACGCCGGCCCCCTCGGTCGACCCTACGGCGACGCCTGAGCCGACGCCCGACCCGACGGCGAAGCCGACTCCGGAGCCCACGGCCGAAGCCGACGCCTGAGCCGAGTCCTGAGCCGACGTCCCCTGAGCCGACTCCCGAGCCCACGGCTGAGCCCCCGCAGAACCCTCCGGTCAGCCTTCGGCCGAGCCGTCGGTGGACCCGTCCTCCGAACCCTCCGCCGAGCCGTCCGTCGAGCCCTCGGCCGAGCCGTCCGTTGAGCCGTCGCCAACGGCGGAGCCCACCGGGCCGCAGATCGTGCATGCGTGGATCGACACCGTCAACGACTCCGGTACTGGGAGCGATCCCGGTCTGGTGGATACCGCCCTCGCCGACGCGCAGCGGTTCACCGTCTATCGCGTCCGGTTCCAGCTGGTCAACGACTCGGACACGGACGCCAGCCTCGTTCCGGTCCTGCAGGTCTCCAGCGGCCCCGGCGACTGGACGTCGCTGCCGATGGTCGACCCGGATCCGGGCACGGCCTTCTACGGCGCTTCCGACGACGGCCGCATCTTCGACCCGCGCCGGGCGACGATCGGCGTCACGGACCTCCGTCTCGACGAGGCGGTCGATCCGCTGGCGACTCCCGTCCAGGGCGAGACCAGCGCCGGACTGAAGCTCACGGAGCTCGAGCTGCCGGCCCACAGCTTCACCGAGGTCGAGGTCGCCATCCGGGCGACGGTGGCCGCGGACTGGGGGGCGGGCTACCGGTTCCGGCTCGCGAATGGGAGCGACCCGCTCCCCGGCGTCAAGGCAGAGCTCGCGATGGGCAGCAAGCCCGGGATCGACCTGTCACCAGGACAGCGCAAGGGCAAGCCCGTCAAGGATCCGGTCCCGCTGTACAAGCTCGACCCGAAGATCGGCTCGACCGACCTGCCCATCGCGAGCGGCACGGGAACTGCCATGACGGCGACCTACGCCCTGCGCACGCCGGTCGCGGCCGTTGCCACCGAGGGCTCACCGCACGTCATCTCTGGGCTGGCGTCGGACACGTGTGCCTCCTGCCACGCCGCCCACGATGCCCAGGGGCTGATGCTCCTGCAGGAGCCCGGTCCGCAGTCTGGGACCTGCTTCACCTGTCACGACGGCACGGGCGCGCTGAGCGACGTCCAGAGTGAGTGGACCAATTCGCAGGTCCCGGCGAACGATCCGGCGACCTCGTCCTACTACTCCCACCCGGCCACCACGCCGTCCAACCACGTATCCGGCCAGGCCAACGAGTTCGAGAACACGCTCAACCGGCACACCGCGTGCGCCGACTGCCACCAGCCGCATCTCGCGGACACGGCGCGGCCGGTCAACAGCGTCGGCGGCTGGTCTGCGTCGGGTTCCATTGCCGGCGCGTCGGGTGTCGCGGTGGTCAACGGCGACGCCGGCGAGGCTCCGACCTACACGCTCCAGGCCACGTCCGACTTCGAGTACCAACTGTGCTTCAAGTGTCACTCGGGCTTCACGGAGCTGCTCCCACAGGATCCGGCCCACCCGAGCCGCTGGTCGCTGGACAAGGGCATCGAGCTCAACCCGGCCAACGTCTCCTACCACCCGGTGGAGGCGGCGGGCAAGAACCAGACCACCGCGATGGCTGAGAGCCTGGCGGGGACGTCCCCGTACAAGCTCTGGGTCTTCGAGACGCAGGACACCGTCCGCTGCCAGAACTGCCATGGGGACAGCACCGCGACGGCCCAGACTCCCCGGCCGCTGGCGGATGCGAGCCTCGACAACCACGCGTCGCCCAACCGGGGGGTCCTCATCGCCCCGTACAAGGACCGGACCCTCAACGCCCGCGGGCTGTACCAGGCGCAGAACTTCGCGCTGTGCTACGTCTGCCACGCCGAGGCCCCGATGGTCGACGACTCCGCCGACCCTCGCAGCGACTCGATCTTCAACTGGCACGGCTATCACCTGAACAACATCTCGGGCAACGGGCTCGGCGGCCTCGACATCGACGTCCCCGGCGCCGGCCCGGGCAACGCCACCTGCGCCGAATGCCACTTCCGGACCCATGGTTCTGCACTTGCCGTCAACGGCCAGGCGCCCCAGCCCGGCCTGGTCAACTTCGCGCCCAATGTCCAGAAGCTGGCGGGCGTCCTGAAGTTCGTCCCGGCGACGCCGACCACCCTGGGGTCGTGCACGCTCGTCTGCCACGGCAAGGCCCACAACAACTACGGCTACGGGAACGACGACACCGTGGTGCCGTGAACACCTGACTGCCTCATCTCGCCACCCGGACGAGCCCCCTGTATCCACCGATACAGGGGGTGTCGCGTATCTCCCCCCTCTGGCCCTGCCCGGTCCCGGCCGAAATGTGCGTCCCGACGGATGGGCGGGCAGGGGTCGCGCCCGGACAATTCACTCAGGTGTCAAGCCGCGACCCCTGCGGCTCCAAGATGAGGGATCCAGATGGTTCGCACCCCTGCGCGCAACGAGAGTCGCGCGCGTCCCCGGGGAGAGCTCGCATGAGCACCCGGACGCCCCGACCGACGGGGCAGGCGGCCGCCGAGACGGAGCTGCTGGCCCAGCTCGGCCTCCCGGCAAGCGCCTCACCCGAGGACGTCGACGAGCTCCACCAGGCTGTGAGCGACTACCTCTCGAGCGCTCCGCCCGAGATCCGCGGCTGGGCTCGCGCCCAGGTCGCTGCGCTCGACGCGGCCTATATCCACTTGACCGACCCGGCTGGACTCGAGGGCTCGGCCCTCAGGAGCCCGGCGAGTCCGCCCGTGGTCGTACCCGGCGGGCCGGCGACACCTCCGGCCCGTCGGGGCCCCGACTCGGAGGCCACACCCGTGGCCTCCGAGGAGGCGGTCCTCGCGGCCACCGGCAACGACCTCGGCGAGGCCGACATCCAGGGCGAGCCGGACGTGGAGGACCTCGCGGCCCTCTACGCCATGGTCACGGCCAGCGCACACGACGACATGAAGCCCGACGCGAAGCGGGCCAAGCCTGCGGCGGTGCCGCCAGCGGCCCGTGCCGCGCACGTCGCGCCCGCGGCCGCGGCTCCGGTCGCAACCGGCCCAAACGTCTGGAAGCGGATCGTGATCGGCGCGGTCGGGATCGCGGCCGTCGTTGCCATTGCCTTCGGCGTCAATGCCGCCGTCAACGGCACGCCCGCAGGGGCGACGGCGGGCGACGGCGGGACCACCGCCCAGGCGTCCGCCACACCGCCGGCGGTCGACGAGGCCAAGGTTGCAGGCCTGATGGCCAAGTACCAGGCCGACCCGAAGGACGTCGTCACGATTCTCGCCCTGGCCGACGAGTTCTACGCCGGCGGGGAGTACGACACCTCCGCAACATGGCTGGACAAGCTCCTGGCCATCGACCCCGAAGACATCCAGGGCCTGCTCGCCCGCGGAGCCGTCTACTTCAACCTCAACGACCTGGCCAATGCCGAGGCGACATGGAAGAAGGTCGCGACGCTGGAGCCGGACAATGTCGAGGTCCACTATGACCTCGGGTTCCTGTACCTGAACCAGGCGGAGCCCGACTGGCCCGGCGTCCAGTCCGAGTGGGAGAAGGTCATCGAGCTCGACCCGAGCTCGCAGCTGGCCCAGACGGTGCGATCGCACCTGGACTCGCTGGCCAAGGCATCGATGGTGCCCGGCGTCCCGACCGATGCCAGCCCGGCACCGTCATCCGCACCGGCCTCCCCTGCGGGTGTGGCTCCGGCGGCGTCGCCGGTGGCGGGCGTGCTCAACCAGACCGCGCTCAACCTCGCCTTTGGCACCACGCAGATGACGGCTCCGGCCGACACCGCGTTCACGATCCACTTCGACAACCAGGACGCCGGCCTCCCGCACGACATCGTCATCAAGGACGCGTCGGGCGCGGAAGTGTTCAAGGGCGACCTCGTGACCGGGCCAACAACCGTGGACTACAAGGTCCCCGCCCTGGCCGCCGGCTCCTACACCTTCATCTGCTCGATCCACCCCAACATGACCGGCACCCTCAAAGTGGGGTCCTGAGCCATGATCGAGCTCGGCAGCGCCCTCGGCATCGGCATCGCCTTCATGGGCGGGCTCGTGTCGTTCGCGTCCCCCTGCTGCCTGCCGCTCGTGCCGGCCTACATCGCCTACATGGTGGGCGCGACCGGTGAGGGCACAGCCGGTCGCCGCCCGGCCTTCCTCCACGGCCTCGCCTTCGTCGCGGGCTTCTCGCTGGTGTTCGTGGCGTTCTACGCGGCGATCGGCGTGCTCGGCACCTTCATCGACCGCCGCGTGATGACCATGCTCGGCGGGGCGCTGCTGGTCTTCCTGGGCCTCCAGGTCGCCGGCGTCATCAACATCCGGGCGCTGTGGCGGGACACCCGCTCGATGCCCACCATCGGCGGCGGTCTGGTCATGGCGGGTGGCACGGGGTCGATGGGCTCCCTCGCCGCCGGCGTGGGCGCCGACGCCCCGCGCTACCCCCGTTCCTTCCTGTTCGGCCTGCTCTTCGCCGCGGGCTGGAGCCCGTGCATCGGACCGATCCTGGGCGGGATCCTGGGCCTCGCCACCGTGACCTCGAGCGTCGCACAAGGCACCGTCCTGCTGGTCGCGTACGCGGCCGGCCTCGCAATCCCCTTCCTCGCGGTGGCGCTGGGCGCCTCGTGGGTCTCCCAGCGGCTGACCTGGGTCGGTCGCCACCACCACGCCGTCTCCATGGTCACGGGCGGGCTGCTCGTGCTCCTGGGCGTGCTGATGCTCACCAACATGCTTGGCCGGCTGGCGAACATTCCTTCGCCGCTCGGCCTCTGAGGAGGTCGCCTGACATGACCCACGAGGTCAACAGCCGGCCGCTCCCCCCGGCTGGCACCAACGCCCCGGGCGCGGCTGCCCATCCTTCGGCCATGGACCGAGTCGACGGCGGACTGGAAGGGCTGTGGCACTTCCTCACGTCGATGCGGGTGGCGATGATCCTGATGCTCGCCATCGCCGTCCTGGGCGTGTTCGGCTCGCTGCTGATCCAGGCGCCGTCGGCCGTCCTGGGCGATGCCGCGGCCAAGGCCGAGTGGCTCGACAGCGTCCGTCCCCGGTACGGCGGATGGACCAACGTCTTCGACACGCTCCAGCTGTTCGAGGTGTTCAACTCGATCCTGTTCCGGATCCTGGTGGCGGCCCTGACGATCAGCCTGATCGCGTGCTCCATCCACCGCATCCCGGGGATCGTCCGCACGACCACCAAGCCGCGCGTCGACGTGGGGCCCGCGTTCTTCGAGCACGCGCCGCAGCACGAGGCCATCGTGGTCAGGCGCTCCGCCGCCGAGACGCAGTCCGTCGTCGAGGGCGTGCTCAGGGCCCGCCACTACCGGACGCTGACCGCCGACGACGGTACGGTCCACCTGTACGCGGATCGCTTCCGCTGGGCGCCGGTCGCTGGCCTCGTCGGACACCTCTCGCTCGTGCTGATCCTCGCCGGCGCGATCATCGGCGGCATGTTCGGCTATCGGGACTCCGGGTTCACCATCGCAGAGGGCCAGACCCTCCCGGTCGCCGCCGAGGCGGGCCTGACCCTCGAGCTCCTCGACTTCACCGACAAGTACGACCCTGCCACCGGGGCCCCCATCGACTACGCGAGCCAGGTCGTGCTGTACAAGGACGGCCAGGAGATCGAGCGCCACACGGTCCGCGTCAACGACCCGCTGCGCTACAACGGCACGACCTTCTACCAGGCCTTCTTCGGCGCCGCGGTCACCATGACCGTCGCGGACGCCGAAGGCAACGTCGTCGTCCAGTCCGAGGGGGTCCCCCTCGCCTGGCGCACCAACGACGAGAACCGGCCGATCGGCTCGTTCAGCATCCCCGGGACCTCCTACGTGGGCTGGGTCAGCGGCACGCTCGGCGGCGACGACAGCGCCGTCAAGCCCGGCCAGGCTGCAGTTGCGCTCTACACCTCCGGCGATGGCACGCTGGTGGGCGATACCGTCCTCGACCAGGGCACACCCGCCACGCTCGCCGGCCTCACCTTCACCTTCGAGCGAGAGAGCCAGTTCACCGGCCTCAACGTCGCCCGGGACCCCGGCGTCCTCCTGGTCTGGGGGGGTTCCATCCTGTTGTTCTTCGGCTTCCTGATCCGGTTCACCGTCCCGCACAAGCGGATCTGGGGCCGCATCGTGGCCCGCCCCAACGACGGCGCGGTGCTGGGCCTGGCCACGCTGACCCAGAAGGACGTCACAGCGGGAACCGATTTCGAGAACCTTGTCAACGACATCCGCACGGCGCTCCAGGCGCCCGCGCAGGCCTGAGGGAGGTCCCACCATGGGCAAGCTTTCGGAGTACGCGTTCGTCGCGTCGATCCTGGCCACGGCGCTGGCCACCCTGTTCTACGTGATGTATGCCCTGTCCGGGCTCCGGGCAGCCCGCATGCAGACCGCTGGCGGACCGGCCACGGGTGCCGTGGGCATGATCTCCGGCCCGCGCACCGCCGCGATCGGCCGCTACGCCACGATGCTGACGTGGCTGGCCACCCTCGCACTTCTCACGAGCCTGGTCCTGCGCACGATCGTCACTGGTCATGGGCCGTTCGCGAACATGTACGAGTTCTCGATGGCGTTCGCCTTCGGGATCCTGGTGGCCTACCTCTATTTCGAGCGCAAGTACCACCAGCGTGTGCTGGCCCTGGTCGCCCTCCCGGTGGCGCTGGGGATGCTGCTCTACGCGGCTACCATCCCCGCCACCATCGAGCCGCTGGTTCCAGCGCTCCAGAACAACCTCCTGCTCACCGTCCACGTCGCCACGGCGATCGTCGCCTACGGCTCCTTTGCGATCGCGTTCGCGGCCTCCCTGCTCTACCTCGTCCAGCCCGAGGGCGGTCGCTGGGGCCTGCCCAAGCCGCAGGTGCTGGACGAGATCGGCTATCGCGCGGTGGTCGTGGGCTTCCCGTTCCTGACCCTCACGATCATCCTGGGGGCCGTCTGGGCCGACACGGCCTGGGGAACCTACTGGAGCTGGGACCCCAAGGAGACCGCGTCCCTGGTCACCTGGCTGATCTACGGCGCCTACCTCCACGCCCGAGTGATGCGCGGCTGGCGCGGCCGGCGCGCCGCAGGCCTCCTCGTGCTCGGCTTCGCGGCGACGTTGTTCACCTACTTCGGCAACCTCATCTTCGGCGGTCTCCACAGCTACTCCGGCCTGGGTTGACCCGAACCGGACGAATGGAGCGATCCTCATGACCGCAGCGGGCTCCGCCGGGCGTGCGGCCGGAAGGCTGCAGACGATCCTCGTGATCGCCGTGGTGGCGGTGGTGGTCGGCATCCTCGCCTTCTCGGCCAGCGGTGCCGGTATCTCGGACGGGGTGACCAAGGTCGACCTCCCGGCCGACGCGGCTGCCGCGGCGCCAGTGGTGGGCTCCGTACCGCCCAGCTTCAGCGGCGTGACCTCGGACGGCACGCCGGTCTCCCTGGCGGACTATGCCGGCAAGCCGGTCTGGCTGACCTTCGGTGCCTCGTGGTGCCCGGACTGCCGGACCGAGGCGCCCGACATCGAGGCCACCTACCAGGCCAACAAGGACAAGGGCCTGGCCGTCCTGGGGGTCTTCATCAGCGAGAGCGCGGACGACATCGCCGGGTACGCGCAGCGGGCCGGACTCACGTTCCCCATCACCGTTGACGAGAATGAGGCCATCGCCGCGGCATACCGGACGATGGGGGTTCCCACCCACTTCTTCATCGGTGCCGACGGGATCATCCGCGAGGTGCGGATCGGCGCCCTGGCCAAGGACGACATGGACCGCGCCGTCGCGGCCATCATGAACTGAGGGATCCGTGAGCGACCCCGAGGGAACCAGCTCCCAGCCGGCCGACGAGACGCCGGCGGCTGGCGCTGACCCCGAGGCCGCGGCGGTCGGCCCCGTTGACGAGGCCGCCGAGGTCGAGGCGCCTGAGACAGCCGGCCCCGACGCGGCGGCGCCCCGTCACCGCCACCCGTTCTACCTGCGCGGGCGCCACGTGCGCCTGCCACGCTCGCGAGTCGGGGTGCTCGCCCTGATCCTGGTGCTCGTCGGCGGCGGCAGCGTGGCGGTCTTCACCGGCGTGTCGGCGGTCACCTGGACCGAGACGGCCGACTTCTGCGGCCGGTGTCACACCATGGCCCCAGAGCTCGAGGCCTACCACGCAGGCTCTCACCGCGACGTCGCCTGCGGCGAGTGCCACGTCGAGCCCGGCATCACCGGCTGGGTCAAGGCGAAGCTGGCCGGCACGCGCCAGCTGGTCAGCATCGTGACTGGGACCTACCCCACGCCGATCGAGCCGCCGGACCACGCGGCGCTGCCGACCAGCGCTGATACGTGCCAGAAATGCCATTCACTCGAGGATCGGTCGTTCGCGGCCGTGCGAACCCAGCGGCAGTTTGCCGAGGATGAGGCGAACACCCGCGAATCCGTGGGCCTGATGATCCGGCCCGGTGGCGGCGATCCGTTCGCGGTCGACCGAAGCGTCCACTGGCACGTCCTCTCCGACTTCGACTACCTCTCGCCGGATACCAACTCGGCCGTCATCGACTACGTCACATCCACCCGCGAGGACGGGTCGGTCGTGGAGTACCTGGCGGAGGACAAGATCACCATCAGCGACGACGTCCAGCCA
This sequence comes from uncultured Chloroflexia bacterium, assembly GCA_963788375.1. GTDB lineage: Bacteria > Chloroflexota > Limnocylindria > Limnocylindrales > CSP1-4 > CAIXZV01. The sequence continues at coordinate 558,007 of CAWBGT010000027.1, read as the reverse complement.
GACATCGACCGGCTCAAGGCGGCCGACCGGGATGTCAAGCTGTCCTGTTATGACTGCCACAACCGGGTGGGCCACGACGTCGCCAACCCGCGGACCCAGATGGACTACAAGCTCTCGACCGGCGTCATCGACCCGTCGCTCCCGTATATCAAGCGCGAGGGCATGCGCATCCTCTGGGAGAGCTTTCCTGACGAGGCGGCCGCGGACGCCGCGGCCGACGGGCTGGACGACTTCTACCGCCTCAACTACCCCGACGTCCATGCCACCAAGGGCGCCCAGATTGCCACCGCCATCGACGAGATCAAACTGCTCTACCGCCACAGCGCGACGCCCGAGATGAACGTGACGGCCGCGACGTATCCCAACCACCTGGGCCACCTTGACTCGCCGGGCTGCTTCCGCTGTCACGACGGTGGCCACTACAAGGTGGAGGCAGGCAAGGTGACCAACGAGGTCATCCCGTCGACCTGCAACACGTGCCACACGTTCCCGCAGATCGGGCCGGCCGTCGCCACCGTGCCCCTGGGCGAGCCACCCAGCACGCACACCAACGACTCGCTCTGGGTGTTCAATCACAAGGATGTCGCCACGAGCCGGGATCCCGGCGGGCAGTCCTGCGGTGAGTGCCACGCGCGCGACTACTGCGTGAACTGTCACTCCACCGGTGCCGTCAACGTGGATCACGACGCGATGGCCACGAACCACGCGCAGGTCGTCCGCGATGCCGGCATCCAGTCCTGTGCCTACTGCCACCAGCCAGTGTCGTGCGCGCGGTGCCATGCCGAACCCGTTCTTCCGGTGACCACGCCGAACCTGCACGTGACGCCCGCAGAGGAATCGCCGGCGCCGGACCAGCCGTCCGGCCTCGCGTGGCCACTTGCCGGCCTCGCGGGACCACTGGCGCCGGGCGGCTGAGGGCGGCTGAGGGCGCTCCCGGGTTCGGCACGGGACTGGAAGCGGCGTCCTGGCGCGGGTGCCCCGGGTCCGGTGGCTCGGAGCAGTGTCCCCCCGAGTCCGGTGGCTCGGGACTGCGGCCGGGTCGCGGGTGCGCCGGGTCGCGGGTGCGCCGGGTCCGGTGGCTCGGGACTGCGACCGGGTCGCGGGTGCCCCGGGTCCGGTGGCTCGGGACTGCGACCGGGTCGCGGGTGCCCCGGGCCCTGAGAACCACCCGATGCCGCGTGCTATCGAGCCCTGATGCGGGGGTGGTTCAGGATCGGGGTGCCGGAGCACGGGTCGCGACCCCAAACTCAAGTTCAGCTGGCGAGCCGTGCGTGGAAGGGCGGCTCCTGAGTCATAGGCGGCTCCTGAGTCATAGGCGGCTCCTGAGTCATAGGCGGATCAACGTGGGGGCGGATCAACGTGGGGGCGGATCAACGTGGGGGCAGCGGGCCCTGGTGGGCAGCCCGGGACGCGAGGAGACTCAGGCGCACCCGACCGCCACCGGGTCGCGGCGGGCGTGGACGCCGAGGCCCATCGGCCGTGCAGCAATTGGCAGAGCCATGTAGCCCCTCGCGAGCTCCGAAGGCCCCTGCCCGGACAGGCCACCTGTCACCGCGGCATGTGCCCTTTCTGTATCTACCCATAGGTTGCGACTGCGGCAGCGGCCATCACAATCCTTGCAACAGACGCGGGCACGTGGCGGCTGCCCGCGGGACCCAGGAGGTCTCGATGGAGCCCGAGCCCGCGGCCAGGGTCGCTGATGTAGCGCCGGACCCAGCCACGACCTCCCGGCGCAAGTTCCTCCGCTGGCTCGGTGGCCTGGCGCTGGTGTCGACCGCCGCGATGATCCTGACGCCAGTCGTCGGGTTCCTGGTCCCATCCAAGAACCGTGCCTCCGGGGGCGGCGGAAAGATCCTGGTCGGGACGACGGCGGACATTCCCGCCGGCGCCGGAGAGGTCGTGGCGATGGGCAGCAAGCCCGCCATCGTCGTCAACACGGACCAGGGCGTGAAGGCCTACTCCGCGATCTGCACTCACCTCGGCTGCGTCGTCGCCTGGAACGACATGGTGGGCGCAATCCAGTGTCCCTGCCACGACGGCCGCTTCAACCCGGCCAGCGGGGCGGTCGTCTCCGGCCCGCCACCGGCGCCCCTTTCGCCAATCACGGTGTCGGTCGAAGGCGAACAGATCTTCCTGAGCGAGGCCTGAGATGGCGGCGACGCCCGGGACCCCAGCCGGCGGCAAGACAACCAGCTGGCTCGACCAGCGGACACGGCTTGCCCCGCTGATCAGGGCAAGCATGCACGTCCGGATCCCGATGACGGCGAGGACGTACTACTTCGGCGGAATCGCGCTCTTCCTGTTCGGCATTCAGGTGGCTACCGGGACCTTGCTGGCGCTCTATTACAAGCCCACCCCGGAGGCGGCCTACGAGAGCGTCCAGTTCATCACCAGCGACGTGAGCTTTGGCTGGCTGATCCGGTCCATCCACCATTGGGCCGCCAACCTGATGATCCTGTTCGTCGTCCTGCACCTGATCCGGGTCTACATGCAGGCCGCCTACAAGTATCCGCGGGAGCTCACCTGGGTCTTCGGGAGCCTGCTCCTGATGGTGACCCTCGCCTTCGGCTTTACCGGGTATCTCCTGCCCTGGGACCAGCTTGCCTACTGGGCAACGGTGGTCGGCACGGAGATCGCCGGGAGCGTTCCCTTGGTCGGTGACACCCTGCTGCTGCTGCTGCGGGGTGGCGCGGACGTCACGGGGGACACGATGAGCCGGTTCTTCGGGATCCACACCCTCGTGCTGCCGCTTGCACTGGCAGGCTTGCTCGCCGCCCACCTGCTTCTCGTGCACCAGCTGGGACTCGCGAACCCCAAGCGACCAGAGCCCCGCGGGGCGACTCCCGAGATCGAGAAGGAGCCCCTGCGGCCGTTCTTCCCGCACTACATCGTCGACGAGCTCATGGCCTGGTACGTCCTGCTGGCGATCCTGGTCGTTCTCGCCTCGGTCTTCCCGGCCGGCCTGGAAGCACAGGCAAACCCACTGCAGACGCCGGAGCACACGAAGCCCGAGTGGTACTACCTGGGCGTCTACCAGCTGCTCAAGGTGATCCCCATCAAGGTGGTCGGGATCATGATCCCGATCGTGGGGGTCGCCGTGCTCATGGTCTGGCCGTTCATGGACCGGAACCCTGAGGTCCTGATGCGGCGGCGCCTGCTCGCTGTCGGCGGCGCCACGGTCGTCATCGTCGGCCTGGTCGTGTTCACGGTCTGGGGCTACGTCAGCTGAGATGCGTGACGACACGATGCCCCAGGGCGGCAAGTCGCATCGCCGGGCCCTGCGCCTTGCGGCAACCCTCGCGGTCGCAGGGCTCGCATGGTTCGCGGTCACGTTCTCGGCCTCCGCGGAGAGCCCCAGCCCGTCCGCGGCCGTGGCGGAGTCCCCGTCCCCCTCCCCAACGGCATCGGCGCCGGCAGGCCGGACACCCGGACCGCACGACATCGATTGGCTGTATGCAACACCCGCGCCGACGGCGACCGTGCCGCCGGCCACCGCTCCTCCGGTGCCTGCGAAGATCACCCACCCGGACGGCGGCGACCAGAACAGCTGCTACGACTGCCACAACGCGGTCAACGCCAAGCAGGCAGCGATCGCAGGCGAGTGGAAGGACAGCGTCCACGGCCAGGGCAACGTGACCTGCGCCGACTGTCACGGCGGGGATCCCGGTTCGGACCAGATCACCAAGGCCATGGACCCGGCGATCGGCTTCGCAGGAGCGCCCGACCGCCAGGCGACGGTGGGGCTGTGCGGCAGCTGCCACGCGAACGTCGACACAATGAAGGCGTCCGGGCTGCCCACCGACCAGTACGCCAAGTACTGGTCGAGCGTCCACGGCCAGGAGCTGATCAAGGACAACGATCCACGCGTCGCCGTCTGTACCGACTGTCACGGGGTCCACGACGTCAAGAAGGTCTCGGACCCGACGGCGATGACGTTCGCGCTCAACGTGCCCGAGCTGTGTGCGAGCTGTCACGCGGACGCGCAGCGGATGGAGCCGTACGGGATCCCCACGGACCAGTACGACATCTACGCCAAGAGCGTCCACGGTCACGCGCTGCTGGACAACAAGGACATGCGCGCACCGTCCTGCGCGGGCTGCCACGGCTCCCATGACGCTCAGCCGCCGACGTCGACGACCGTGGTCGAAGTGTGCGGCAAGTGCCACACCGCCACCCAGGACCTGTACATGGAAAGCCGCCACTCAGAGCTGCAGGCCGTGGCCCCGAAGTGCTGGACATGCCATGGGACCCACGATGTCTCGAAGCCCAGTTCGGAGCTCTTCTTCCACGAAACGACGCCCGACTACACCTGCGTCACCTGCCATGACCTGCAGACCCACACGCTGCGCCTGGAGCTCAGCCAGTTCCAGGATCCGGACAACCGGCGATGCGACACCTGCCACCACCCCGATTCCCAGATCTACTCGCAGATCCAGGGGATCGAAACGGCCGTCACGGACGCGGAAGCCGCGTACGCCGACGCGGAGGAGGAGATCCAGCACGCCGCCGGGCTGGGCATGATCACGTCGGATGCCGAGGTGGCGCTGGCCGGGGCCAAGACGAGCCTCATCCAGGCCCAGGCAGCGGTCCACACGACCAAGCTCACGACCATTGCCGAGCTGTCGACCGATGCCGTGGCCAAGTCGGCGGAGGCAAAGGCACTTGCCACTGCGAAGATCGACGAGACCGACTTCCGACGTGCGGCCATGGTGATCGTCCTGGGGCTCATCATGCTCGGCGTCGCGTGGCTTTGGCTCACCAAGCGCCGGCTGGACCGTGAGCTGGAGCGCGATCTCGAGGCGCAGGATCGCGGATAGGTGACCGTCGGCCGCCGGCCGCGACGGTTGATACCCGATCCGCGGAGGAGACCTACGCCTGCCCGACCGCCACCCGGTCGGGGCGGGCGTAGACGTTGAACCCGTCGCCGCGGAGGAAACCGACCAGCGTCACACCCAGGCGCTCGGCCGCATCCACGGCGAGATCGCTCGGGGCCGAGACGGCTGCGAGGATCGGGATGCCGGCGACCGCGGCCTTCTGCACCAGCTCGAAGCTGGCCCGGCCCGAGACGAGCAGGACCCGGTCGTGCAGCGGCAGCTCTCCGGCCAGCAGGCGGCTCCCGACGAGCTTGTCGAGTGCGTTGTGCCTGCCGACGTCCTCGCGCAACGCAATCAGCGTCCCGGTGGCATCGAACAGGCCCGCCGCGTGGAGGCCGCCCGTCGCACCGAACACCGCCTGACCTTCGCGGAGGCGGGCCGGCAGGGCGAGCAGGATCGCTGGCGTCACGACCGGTCCGTCCGGGATCGGCGCGCAGCGGACCTGGACCTGGTCCAGCGACGCCTTCCCGCAGATGCCACAGGACGCGGTGGCGACGAAGTTGCGGGCCGCGATCCCGCCCGGGTCCAGGGGGCGGGTCAGCCGGACGATTACCTCGTCGTCGGGGTGGGCATGCGTGCCCGGGTCCGCGACATCGACGCCGGCGATGTCCGCGCGGTCGTCGATCATTCCCTCCGTGAGCAGGAACCCGGCCGCGAGCTCAGCCTCGTGACCGGGGGTCCGCATCGTCACGGCGATGTCAAGCGGCTCCTGTCCCGGCCCGCAGGCCCGGATCGCCATCGGCTCCTCGCCGGCAAGCCGGTCCTCGCGCGTCTCCGCGGTTCCGGCGCGCCACGCGAGGACGCGGGCGCGCGTCGCCTGGCGCTCGATGGAGGGGTGGCCCGGTTCTGTCATCGGACTGGATCGCGCTCCAGGTAGATGGCCGTACCCGTGGGGCGCAGGCAGTGGGTCATGGACATCGCCTGCAGGTAGCCGCCGGCGTTGAGAACCGCCACAACCTCGCCCTCGGCCACATCCGGGAACGGGTAGTCCTCGGCGAACACGTCGCCGGCCTCGTTGATGTGGCCGGCAATCGTGACCAGCCGGGTGCGGTCGCGCAGCGGATCCCGGACCGTGAGGACCTCCTGGGCGTAGCGGTAGATGAAGTACGCGCAGTTGACGTTCCAGCCGATGTCCAGGCCCACGAACGTGGTCCCGCCACGGCGCTCCACCGTCACGACCTCGCCCAGGAGCAACCCGGCGTCCTTCATCACGAAATCGCCGGGCTCGAAGGCGGCGACGACCGCGTACGGCGAAAGGTGGCGCGCGACCACCTGGGCGTAGGCATCCAGGTCGATCGGCTGCTCGCCGTCACGGGCCACCGTGCCCAGCCCGCCGCCCACGTTGACCTCGCGGACCTCGAACCCGGCACCCGCCAGGTGGTCGAGGAACCGCGTCGCGTTGACCAGGGCGCGCTCGAACCCGTCGAGCTGGTCGCCGAGCCAGCCCGAGCCGGCGTGGAAGTGGAGCGTGTCCACGACCAGTCCGTGGCGTCGGGCGGCGGCCATGGCGTCGTCCAGGCGGTCGATCGTCACGCCGAACTTCGTGGGACGCTCGCCGGCATACGAGAGGTGCTCCGTGTAGCCGGCGCCCGCAGCCGGGTTGATCCGCAGGCCGATGGCCCGACCGGGCGCGCGGCGCCCGAGTCGCTCGACCTGGCTCACGCCGTCGAGGTTGATCCGGATTGGCTGTGCCAGGAGGACGTCCAGGTCGCGCTCGGACACGTTGGTGCCGGTGTGGCTGATCTCGAACGGCTCCCAGCCATTCGCCAGCGCATGGATCACCTCGCCCGGCGAACAGGCATCGATGCCGACGCTGTCCGGCGCACCGGGGGCGCCCAAGCCACGCAGCACGGCGAGGATCTGCGGGTCCGGGTTGGCCTTGAGGGCGAAGCGGGTCAGGTACGGAACGCCGGTGCGTGCGAGGGCTGCCTGGAACGCGCGCACGTTCTCGCGGGGACGAGCGAGGTCGTAGACGAACAGCGGGGTGCCGTGCTCCCGGACCAGCGCCTCGAGATCTGCCCCGTTGAGCCTGAGGCGCCCATCGGCCACATCGAAACCGGGCCGGCGCCACCAGGTGGGAGCGGGCCCGGCCACGGGCGTGGGCTCGCTCGACGCAGGGCCGGCCGGCATCATGCCCGGCGGCTCGTGCGCGGTGGTCACCGGCCGCCCGGCATCATGCCCGGCGCGGCGCCGCTGGACCGCGGGCAGCGATGATCGCACGCCGGGTCACGGGATCCGCAAAGGGGTCCGGTCCGTCCGTCACGGGCGTGCCGACCGCCGTCAGCAGTCGCTCGGTGATGGCGGCGATCTCGTCGACGGCGGCCTGGAACGCCTCAGCGTTGACCGCCGACGGCTTCCGGAACCCGCTGATCTTGCGCACGTACTGGAGGGCGGCGGCCTGGGCCTCGCCTGTGGTGGCCTCGCCCGCGTCCGGGCTGCGGCGGAGCTGGCGGATGCTGCGACACATGGCGCGCAGGGTACTGCCATGGGCTCCGGGAAGGCGAGTGGGCGGTCAGCGCCGGCCCGTCACCGCGCCGACGCCCGGGACCGGTTCAGCCTGTGGGTTCGGGTTGCACCCGCGGCGCCACCTCGTGGTCGGCCTCCTGGTGCGGCTTCGACTTCGGCAGCAGCAGGCTGAACACCACCCCGAGCAGCACGAACCCGGTCGCCACGAAGCCCGTCATGCGCGTCGCGTCCACGAAGGCAGCCTCGACACCGGGCAGGACGGGGGCGTACCGCGGATCGGACCGGAACCCCACCAGTGCCTGTCCCGCCGAGCCATCCATCGCCTGTGCGATCCCTTCGATGGCAACGGGCGGCAGGCCGGGGACCGAGGACAGGTTGTCGTGGACGCCGTTGTCGAGCGACACGAAGAGGACCGTGCCCAGGATCGCGATGCCCAGCGCGGACCCCACCTGGCGGACGGTGGAGTTGGCGCCAGACGCCAGTCCCGAGCGCTGCGCCGGGATGTCCGACAGGACGATCGAGGTCAGCTGGGCGGTCGCGAACCCGACGCCGACGCCGTACACGAACAGCGGCAGCGCGAGCTGGAGGCCCGTAACGTCAACTGAGATCAGCAGGGTGGTGGCGACGATCCCGATCGCCTCGAGCGCCATGCCCAGGGTCACCGCGCGCCTGGGACCCCATCGATGGGCGACCCGGGCCGCGGTGGGGGCTGCGAAGAACGCTCCCAGGGCCAGCGCCAGGAAGACGAGACCCGTCTCGAACGCCGAGTATCCCAGCACGGCCTGCAGGAACAGCGGCAGGGCGAACAGGAGCCCGAACTCGCCGAGCGCGACGATGCTGCCGGCGAGGTTGCCATACCGGAATGCAGGGAAGCGCCACAGCTCCACGTCGAACAGGAAGAACTTGCCCGCCCTCGAACGACGCCCCTCCACGATGAAGAACAGGACGAGCGCCAGGAGGCCGAACCCGATCGCGACGGGGATGACGGAGATGTTCTCGAGCGGCCATGTCCAGCCGAGCACCGTGAAGGGGGCGGTCGGCGCCCACCAGCCGTACGTCCGCCCTTCGATCAGGCCGAACACGAAGGCGCCAAGGCCCAGGGTGATGAGCAGGAAGCCGACAGGATCGAGCCCGGCCCGTGCGTGCTCGTCCTTGGACTCCTTGATGTACCGCAGCGTGCCGAAGAAGGCGATGGCGGCGACCGGGATGTTGATGAAGAAGGCCCAGCGCCAGGTGAGGTACGTGGTGAGCCAGCCGCCGATCAGGGGCCCGATGGCTGCCATGCCGCCGATGGTCGCTCCCCAGATCCCGAACGCGATGGCCCGGTCCCGACCCCGGAAGTTGGTGTTCAGGATCGACTGCGTCGAGGGCAGGATCATCGCCCCACCCACGCCCTGCAGGACGCGGGCGGCGATCAGCAGCTCCCCCGTGGGCGCCGCGCCGGCGAGCACCGAGGCCCCCGCAAAGACGATGAGGCCGGCGAGGTACAAGGCACGCCGCCCGAGCAGGTCGCCAACGCGGCCAAGCGTGACCAGCAGCGCCGCGAACACGAGCGCGTAGACCGTGTTGATCCACTCGGCGGTCGTGGAGTCGATCTTGAGGTCGCGGATGATCGAGGGGACCGCGACATTCACGATCGTCGCATCCACGATGATCATCGCCACGCCGAGGCTGAGCATGGCAAGGCCCAGCCAGCGGCCGCGACCCTGCTCCTGGATGGCGAGGCCGGCGGCGCTCGCGGGATCGGTCACGGGACGATGCTCCCTTCGTCAGGCTCGGATGTCATGCGGCGCGGGATCGACGCCTCCGGCCCGTTTGGGGCGCCACGGCGGACGGGCCGAGTGTCGCATGACTGGCCCGGGCGAGGCGGACCGGGTGGGTCAGGGCGCCCGGAGCCGGTCAGCCGCACGCTCGATGACGCGCTGTGCGAGCTCCCCGGCGGTCATGTCGTCCGTCGCCAGCTCCAGCGTGCACACGGAACGCAGGAGCGGCGCCCGCTCGGCCGCCTGCCGTGCCAGGAACGCCTCCGGTTCGCTGCCGTAGCGGGGGCGATGCTCCTGATCGTCGAAGCGTGCCGCGGCCGTCGCAGGCGTGGCGGTCAGCCAGACGACGAGGAGCGATGGGTCGCGGAGCGCGGCCCGGCATGCAGCGTCGTCGATCGTGGACGCCGCGGCACAAAGGACATCCGGTCCCGGCCCGACGAGCGCGTTGAGGAGGTGGTCCGCCTCCAGGGCGTGGACCGCCCTCGTCCCCCGGGCTTCGCGGATCTCCCGGACGGTCTTCCCCTCCCGGGCCCTGATATCGGCATCGGAATTGCGAAGCGGCAGGACCAGGCGCGCCGCGACCAGGCGGCCGACGGTGGTCTTGCCGCTGCCCATCAGGCCCACGAGGACGATGTGTCGCACGCTGACAGTCTTGCAGGTCGTGGGCCCGTGCAGCGAGACGCAGCCCGCCCGCAGGCCAGGCTGAGGGGTACCCGGCGCGCGACCGAGGATCCTGGCCGCCACGAGGCGGCGGTCACTAGCGCGGTTGTGCGCAGGGCGAGTGGCCCGGGTGCCCATGGCGACCGCAGGGGCACGCGAAGGACGCGGTTCCGGGTCCGCCGTGGATGATCCGGAACGGGACGGATTCACGAGGATGGATCCGCGGCAATGCCCCCAGGGTCCGCGTCCGCGGCGTATCCTCGGGCGATGGACCGTTGGACGACGATCATCGAGCCCTTCCGCATCCACGCCGTCGAGCCGATCCGGCTGACCACGCAGGCCGAGCGCGACCAGGCGCTCGAGGCAGCCGGCTGGAACCTGTTCAACCTGCATGCCGATGACGTGCTCATCGACCTACTCACGGACTCCGGGACAGGCGCCATGAGCCGCGACCAGTGGGCAGCCATCCAGCGCGGCGACGAGAGCTACGCGGGCAGCCCCAGCTGGTTCACCTTCCTCGAGGCGGTCCAGGCGCTGTTCCCGTTCCGGCACGTCATCCCCACCCACCAGGGGCGTGCTGCGGAGAAGATCCTGTACACGGCCGTGGGTGGGCCGGGCAAGGTCATTCCCAACAACACCCACTTCGACACGACCCGCGCCAACGTGGAGTTCACGGGCGCCGAGGCGCTCGACCTCGTGATCCCCGAGGGACGCCAGCCATCGCTGATCCACCCGTTCAAGGGGAACATGGACGTCGATGCGCTCGAGCGCCTGCTGGTCGAGCGCGGCGACGATGTCCCGGTGGTGATCGTCACCATCACCAACAACTCGGGCGGTGGCCAGCCGGTAAGCCTCGCCAACCTGCACGCCGTCCGCGACGTCTGCGACCGTTTCGGCAAGCCGCTCTTCCTCGACGGCTGCCGGTTCGCCGAGAACGCCTGGTTCATCAAGACCCGCGAGTCCGGCCAGGAGCATCGCCCGGTGGTGGACATCGTGCGCGAGATCGGCTCGCTGGCGAATGGCATGACGATGTCCGCCAAGAAGGACGGCATGGCCAACATCGGCGGCTGGCTGGCGATGAACGACGACGCCCTCGCCGAGAGCTGCCGCAACCTGCTGATCCTGACCGAGGGCTTCCCGACCTATGGCGGCCTGGCCGGCCGCGATCTGGAGGCGATCGCCCAGGGCCTGACCGAGGTCGTCGACGAGGACTACCTGCGCTACCGGATCACCTCCACCGCCTACCTCGGCGAAGCCCTGGTCTCGGCCGGCATCCCGTGCGTGCAGCCGTTCGGCGGCCACGCGGTCTACATCGACGCGCGGGCGATGCTGCCCCACATCCCGCCGCTCCAGTACCCGGGTCAGGCGCTGGCCGTCGAGCTCTATCGCGCCGGCGGCATCCGCGGGTGTGAGATCGGCACCGTGATGTTCGGCCTGCACCCGGACGGGACCGAGACCGAGGGCCCCATGGATCTCGTGCGCCTCGCCATCCCGCGCCGCACCTACACCCAGAGCCACGTCGACTACGTGATCGAGGTCGCCCGCGACGTCGTCGCGCGGGCATCGTCCCTGCGCGGCTACCGGATCGTGAGGCAGCCCTCGCAGCTGCGGCACTTCACGGCCACCTTCGCCCCGCTGGACTGAGGCGACGATGCGGATCCTTGTGGTTGACGGGCCGAACCTCAACCTGGTTGGGACCCGCGAGCCCGCCATCTACGGCTCCGAGACCCTGGATGAGATCCACGAGCGATTGCGGGTGCGGGCGCGCGAGCTGGCGATCGAGGTCGACTTCTTCCAGTCGAACCACGAGGGCCGGCTCATCGACCGGCTGCACGAGCGCGATTTCGACGGCGCGATCGTGAACGCGGGCGGGCTGACCCACACGAGCGTTGCGCTCCGGGACGCACTGCTGGGCGTGGCCCGGCCATTCGTCGAGGTCCACCTGTCCGATCCATCGACGCGCGAGCCGTTCCGCAGCGTCAACTTCCTGCACGACATCGCGATCGCGAGCCTCGTTGGGCAGGGGCCGCGCGGCTACGTCCTGGCGCTGGACACGCTGGTGGAGCACCTGCGCAAGGACTGACCGGTTCAGGCCTGCAGCGTGATCGTCCCGGCCTGGTGGTCGATGACGATCGGGAGCTCGAACAGCGGTGTGCTGGTCGGGCCGCCCAGCACTGCGCCGTGGTCGGCGGGATCGAAGGCCGCCCCGTGGCAGGGACAGAGCAGGATGCTGTCCTGGGGGTCCCAGCCCACCTTGCAGCCCTCGTGCGTGCACAGCGCGTCGTAGGCCGCGTACGTGCCGTCGGGCAGCTTGACGATGATCCCCGGGTCGCCGGCCGGCAGCGAGGACGGAGCGTTCGCCGGGACGCGGATCCGGACGGCACCCTTGGAGTCGACCGACGCGAGCGATGCCACCATGAGCCCCGACGGCGCGAACTGGGTCGAGGCCGTGGGGTCATCGGATGGGACCTCCGGCGACTCCTCCGGCGATGGATCGACAGGCCGGCTCGTGGCCGCGTCCCCGCCGGCAGTGGTGGCGCCCGCGCCCCGTGCCGTGGCTCCGTCGCCGGACGCGATCCCGTCGCCACCCGAGCGGTCGCCCCGGAAGAGTTGCAGCGGCACGGCGAGCGAGGCCAGGGCGAGCGCGGCGGCCCCCAGCACGCCGGCCTGGAGCACGAGGCGGCGGGCCGCCGAGGGCCCGGGCACGATGTCGCGTGGGCGCGTGCCGCCGCGGAGACCGGCCCGTGCGCGATCCCAGTCGTCCATCCGCTCCGCACCCATCTCGCGCACGATCCGGGGGACCAGGAGATTGCCGTGCCCCGCGATCAGCAGGGCGAGCCAGCCAGCGGCGTACGGAAGATCGGCGCCGTAGTAATAGGGGTGCGTGGTCCACGAGGCCGTCAGCCAGAACATGAGCGACAGGATCGCGCCGCCTGCGGCGGCGAGACGATAAGCCAGGCCGGTGAGCGCCCCGAGCCCGATCGCGATCTCCGCGATGGCGATCAGGAAGCCCAGGGGGATTGCGAACGGCTCGGCCAGCGTGATCAGCGGTGCGAGCGGGGAGACGTGAGTGAACGCCGTCAGCTGGCTTGCGATGGAGCCGGGGTCGGCTGCGTTGAAGAATGCGGGATCGACGAGCTTGTCGAGGCCCGCGTAGATGAAGGTGATCCCGAAGAACGCCCGGATGAGGAGGAGCGCGCGAGCCGCTGGGCTCGCGCGCTCGACCTGCTCCCGGAGGGAGGGACCGGGAGTGCCGGAGGAACCGACAGGCTCGTGCTCGGCCGGGAAGGTTGCCCGGTCCGAGCTGCCGTTGGGGTTGCCGCGCACACGGCGCTGCACCCGGTCGCGGCGGCTCACCGTCCCGACCGTCGTTGCACCGTGATCACTCGACCCTCCGTCATCGGCCGCCGGGGAGGAGACCGGCAGGTCCGGGACCATCGTCGGCCGCGAAGGCCCGCACGCTCGTGAGCCCTGGATGTGGATTCGCATAGAAGCTGGCACGAGTCGCGATGGCCTGGTTCGCCGCGATGGCGCTGGTGCGTAGCCCTGGTGCCGGCGTCCTCGCACCTCCCATCGGCGCAACCGTCGGGCGCGCGCCGATTCCGCTCGCCCGGCGGCATGTCCATGGGCTGTCCGCGCCTCCTCCACCGACAGATGTGTCGCCCGGCGGCGCAGACCGCGATCCGCCCGCTGGTTGGGCCGCTGGGCGGCCCACGCGGACCGGAACTGGCACTCAAGGGCTCGGCGCCGGCAGGCAACCGGCAGGCTGCCCCGGGTCTGCTGCCGCGGTCAGACTGCGGTACCGGCCGCGGCGCGGGATGACTGGCTCGTGATGCGCCGCCGGGCGCGAAGCTCGCCGACCACCGCGGCCACCGATGCCACGACGAACAGCAGCATCGACGTGACCGTGAGCACGCCGCCCAGCCGCCAGGCCTCGGGGGTCGAGGTGACATCCCCCGTCACACGGATCACGAGGCCGACGTGCAGCAGCGTGAGATGGCCGTGGAACCAGGGCCGGTAGGGAAGCGGGACGCGCAGGACGGCGGGCAGGATCACGGGCGCGTGCCCGTAGACCATCGAGATCACAAAGCCCAGGAACAGGGCATGGAGCATCGCGTCGCGGGCCAGGGCGGGTGCCGAGCCGCCATACGCCAGCCACGCGGCGCCGCCAACCACCAGCCAGGCGTACCCGGCGAGCAGGCACAGCGCGATGTACCGGGTGACGCCCGGCAGGCGGACGGTCCGGCGGGCGATGTCATACCGGGCGAGCCAGGCTGCCAGACTCAGCAGGCCGAGACCTCCCAGCCGGTAGCCCAGGTCCGGCGCCCATGTCGCGACCAGAACGCCGGCCCCGAACGCTCCGGCGGCGGCCAGGAAGGTGGCACGGCGCGCAGGCGTGAGCCGGGCGAGCCGCGCCAGCTCGAGGCGCTCACCCGAGACCGTGAGGATGAGCAGCGCCGCCAGGGCGGGGATGACGTCGGCGACGGGTCGACCGGCCTGCAGCAGCGCAGCCGACAGGACCCACGCCAGTGCCCCGGCAGCCTGGACCCACGTGTGGAGTCCCCGGTCCATGCCCAGGAACGCGAGGTACATCGCCAGGTAGACGATCGAGGCCACGGAGATCAGCGTCGTGACGACGATCGCGGGCGCGCCGATGACCAGGCCCACGCCGGCGACACCGGCGGCCAGCGGCGCGACATAGCCCCACGCCCGCCCCAGCGCGACCGCCCGCTCCAGTGCGATCACGGTGCCCAGGAAACCCATGGCCATCAGCAGGCCGTGGGAACCAGCGAGCGGCGCAGCGGGCGTGGGTCCCGTGACCCCGAGCAGGACAAGCGCCCCGAGGAGCCCGGCGAGCAGCGAGACGCCCGCGAGCGCCAGCAGGCCGAAGCGTCGTGGCGACGGGCCGGCCGCCTGTCGGGACGCCGGGCGAGCGCCCACGGCAGGGTTGCCGGCGGCGGTCCGGTCCCCGCTCAACCCGGCCAACCGAGCACCGTACGGGCGGCGTCGCTCATCATGGCCGGCATCCACGGGGGCTCATGGACCAGCACGACCTCCACGCCCAGGATGCCCGGCAGTCGCAGCACCGCCCAGCGGACCTGGTCCTCGAGGAAGCTGCCGATCGGGCACGCCGGGGTCGTGGTCGTGAGCGTGACGTACGCGACTCCGTCCTCGACCGCCACGTCATAGACGAGGCCGAGATCGACCAGGTTGATGCCCAGCTCCGGGTCGATCACCGTGCGCAGCGCCTCGTGGACGGGTTCGGGGTCGTCGTCGATCCCAAGCAGGCGGGCCACGCCGATCACGGGATCAGGCACCGGTCATCCTCCCCAGGCGGGCGACACAGAGCGCGGGCTGGACGAACGGCTCGATGGCCACGGCGTCCCAGGTCGAACCCAGCTCGCGGAGGGCCCCCCTGATGAACCCCAGGTGGATCCCGCACACCACGGGCTGGTGGCGTGGCTCGATGGGCGCGAACGGGCAGGCACGCAGCCGGACCTCGCGATCGCCGGGTGACGGGGCATCGGGCGCGAACCCAGCCTCGGCCATGAGGCCGACCACCGCCCCGACCGGATCGGCCGGCCGGTCGCCTGGGGCCGCGGCCGGCATCGCGGCAACCGCATCCCGGCCCCAGCGCTCGCCGGCTGCCGTCGTGAACGCGGAGACGTCGCGACCCTCGACCACATGGTCCGCGAGGACGCCGGCGAGCATGCGGTAGGGATCGGCGACCGCCGCGGACGTGGCGCGGTACCGGAGGCCGGGGCGACCCCGCCCGGTGGGTGCCGCCGTCGTCACCTGGACGAGGCCGGCAGTTGCGAGCCTGCTGAGCTGCTCGCGGGCGGAGTTGGGACGGATCCCAACCAGTCCGGCGAGCGACCGCACGTCGAGTGGCCCGTCCGCCTCACGAAGGGCCGCGAGCAGGGCACGCCGCGTCGGGTCGGCGAGGGCAGCGCGAGGGTCGAAGGTCATGCTTGCATTTTGCACGGTATTGGCCGTACATTTCAAGTGCCAGCGTGACATCGACCTCCAGCCCACGATCCAGGGAGCCCTTGATGACCGACACCCAGCAGATCGACCTGCGTGGCATGCCCATGGAGCCGCGGCATGAGCTCCTGTTCGGCACGATCCACGGGCTCCAGCCGGGGCAGGCCGCCGAGATCACGAACGACCACGATCCGGCCCACCTCTCCGAGCGCCTCGCCGTGGAGCATCCGGGCAGGTTCACCTGGACCTGGCTGGAGCAGGGGCCGCTGGCCTGGCGGTTCCGCCTGGACCGTAACGCGGAGGATGCCGCCATCGCCTGACCCGGGAGGCCGCGCTCGAAGGACCGTTCGGCCCTTTGCCGCCGGTCGCCAGATCCAAGACAGTCGTTCCTGGCGGCAGGGAAGCGTCCCACCCTGCGCCACAACGGGCGAAAGGGACTGCACATGCGACTCACCAGGCGCCACCTCCTGGCCGCTGGCCTGGCCGTGCCGGGGATGCTGGTCGTCCAGCGTGGCGCGATATTCGTGGGTCAGGCCGCGGCCGGCGCCGTCCGCGCCGCGCGGCCGGCTGCGTCGGGGACGAGTGCGACCCGCTGTGCCCAGTGCGGCTCACCCGAGCACACGATGCTCGATCCTGACTGTCCGCTGGCCCCCAGGGTGCTCTCCTGATGGGCACGGATCGCCGCACCTTCCTCAAGGGCGCCGCTGGGGCGGCCGCCGCTGTCGGAGCAGGCGCCGTCCTGCCGGTCATCCAGCCGCCGCCCGTTCGTGCCGCGCGCGACTACGAGGTCCCGGCGAGCCTGTTCGTGGATCGCGTGGTGCGCACGACCTGCTCCCCCAACTGCACGGGGAGCTGCGGCCAGCTGGCGTTCGTGCGCGACGACGTCATCGTCAAGATCCAGCAGGCCGCAGACTACCCGGACGGGGTCTACAACCCTCGCGGCTGCATGAAGGGCCTCTCGTACCAGAACCAGATCTACGGCGCGGACCGGATCATGACGCCGCTGGTCCGCACCGGCGAGCGCGGCTCGGGCGAGTTCCGCGAGGCCAAGTGGGACGAGGTCCTGGACCGGATCGCGGACGGCTTCACGAAGATCGGCGAGACCTATGGCTGGAACTCCATCCACGTCTTCGGCCAGGTACCCGGCTCCGGGTACATCCAGAAGGGCGCCAACTACCGCGCCTCAGCGCTCCTCGGCCTGACCCACGGCACCAGCTTCGACTTCAACGGCGACCTGCCGATGGGGATGCCGATCACGTTCGGCGTCCAGTGCGCGGAGCACGAGGCCAAGGACTGGGCCAGCAGCCGGTTCCTCCTGCTGATCGGGTCCAACCCGGTCGAGACGCGCATCCCGGACGTCCACTTCATCTTCGACGCCATCGAGAAGGGTGCCCGCCTCGTGGTCGTGGACCCCAGCTTCTCACCCACCGCGTCAAAGGCGGATGCGCACCTGCGGATCCGGCCGGGGACGGACGCGGCCCTGGGCCTCGCCCTGTGCCGGCAAGTGGTCGAGGACGGGACCTGGGACGCGGCGTTCATGACCACCTACACGGACGCCCCGCTGCTCGTCCGCGATGACACGGGCGTGCGGCTCCGCGAGGCGGATCTCGTGGCCGGCGGCTCGCCGGACAGGTTCGTCGCCTGGGATACGGCCAGCGCCGGGCCCGTGATCGTGGGCACGGAGCGGCTCGGGTTTGCGGCCGGCGTCGCGCCAGCCCTCGAGGGCACCTGGGCGGTCCCGCTCGCCGACGGCTCGACCGTCGCGGCGACGCCCGGCTTCGCCCTTGTCCGCGCAGAGCTGGATCGCTGGACCCCGGAGGCGGCCGCCGAGATCACCGGTCTCGAGCCGGAGGCCATCGTCAAGGTCGCCCGGGCCTACGCGACCACGCAGCCGGCGGCCATCCTGATGGGCGGCGGCAGCAACCACTGGTTCCACGGGGACCTGACCGGCCGCGCGTTCGCGCTGCTGGCGACCCTGACCGGGAACATCGGCCGGTCCGGGGGCGGATTCTCGGTCTACGTCGGCCAGTACAAGGTCCGGGTGGACACCTCGCCCTGGTGGAGCCCGGGCGGGACGAAGGCCCACGTGGTGCCGTCGATCTACTTCGTCCGGGGTCGGACGGCGACCATGAACCCGGCGGTGCCGTACCCGGAGCAGGGATGGCACGGCCTGTTCTGCACCTTTGCCAATATGTTCGTCCAGGCGATGGACGTGAACCGGCTGCACGAGACGCTCGCGGGCCTTGACCTCGTGGTCGTGGTGGACCACCAGATGACCGAGACGGTGAAGTGGGCCGACATCGTCCTGCCGGCCACCACCTGGTACGAGAAGACCGACCTCACCGCCACCCCGCTCCACCCGTTCCTGCAGCTCCAGCAGGCAGCCATCACCCCCGTCGGCGAGTCGCGCTCCGAGGTCTCGATCTGGCGCGAGATCGTCAAGCGGATCGACCCGGCCAAGGCCGCGGAGTTCTTCGCCATCGACGAGGAGCAGGCAATCGAGGAGATCCTCGCGGCCGGTGACATCGCGGGCAGCCCTACCGAGGGGATCACGCTCGAGCAGCTCAAGGCTGGTCCCGTCCGGCTCAAGGTGCCCGACCCGGACATCCCGTTCCTGGCCCAGATCCAGGATCTCGAGCCGTTCCCGCCCCGCTCCCTGCCGGCCCCGCTGGACGCAACGGCAGCGTTCATCCCCACCCGGCGGATCGAGTTCTACAAGGAGGAGCAGGGCTTCCGCGACCTCGGCGAGACCGTGCCCACCTACCGGCCACCCCACGACGACGTCGTCCATGACCCGGAGAAGTGGCCGATGCAGCTCCTCACGCCGCACAGCAAGTGGCGGATCCACTCCTCGTACGCCAACAACGCGTGGCTCGAGGAGATCCACGGCGGCAGGCCGGAGGTCTTCATCTCCCCGGTCGATGCGTTCGCGCGCGAGATCGAGACGGGCGACCAGGTCCGCGTCTGGAACACGCGCGGCGAGGTGGTGGCGTGGGCACACGTGACCCCGTCCGAGCAACCGGGCTCCATCACGCTCTACGAGGGCTGGTGGCCACGCCAGTTCGCCAGCGGCAAGGGCGTCAACGAGCTCACCTCGTCGGCCGTCAATCCCATCCACGAGATCCACTACGTCGGCAACATGTGGTGCCCATCCACCGGCTGGAAGGACTGCCGCTGCGACATCGAGAAGGTGGGTGACGCCTGATGTCCAACGACAAGGTCTCCCCGGTCGAGGCGCTCTCGGAGGCATCGCGCGCGTGGGGCGAGATCGGGCCGCGCTCCGACCATCCCCGCTGGGGCATGGTGGTGGACCAGGAACGCTGCATCGGCTGCTGGTCGTGCGCGGTCATCTGCAAGGGCGAGAACGACATCCCGCTCGGGATGTGGTGGAACCGGATCCTCACCGAGGGCGAGTCCATGGACCAGCCCGAGGTGATCCGCGGCCAGGGCCTGGAGATGCACTGGCTGCCGCTCGCCTGCCAGCACTGCGGCAACGCGCCATGCGTGAAGGTCTGCCCCGTCCAGGCCACATACCACCGGAGCGACGGCCTGGTCATGCAGGACAACGAGCGGTGCATCGGCTGCCGCTACTGCATGATCGCGTGCCCGTACGGCGTCCGGAACTTCAACTGGGGCGAGGCGGAGCGGCCCACGTCGTACGAGACCGGCATGGTCTCGGCCCGCGACCTGGGAACCGTGGAGAAGTGCACGATGTGCGTCCACCGCCTGGCCGAGGACCAGGTGCCCTCGTGCGTCTGGTCGTGTCCGTCGCAGGCGCGGGTCTTCGGCGACCTCAACGACCCGAACGGCCGCGTCTCGACGCTGATCCTCGAGCGCGAGGGCGAGCGCCTCCTCGAAGAGTCGGGCACAGATCCGTCGGTCTACTACCTGCCACCGCGCCGGAGGTCCCCGCTGTGAGCGCCGCCATCACCCCCGCCGAGCTGCACGATGCGGGCGGGGCGCCGCCGGCCACGGCCGCCACCGCCGACAAGCGTCCCAAGCGACTGTACTGGGCCTGGATCGCCTTGCTCGTGGGCCTGATGGCCGCGGGAATCGCGGCCTTCGCCTACCAGTTCCAGAACGGCCTGATCGTCACGGGCATGCGCAACATCGTGATGTGGGGCCAGTACATCCTGTTCTTCATGTTCTTCGTCGGCCTGTCCGCCGGCGGGCTGATCGTGGCGTCGGCGGGCCGCCTGTTCGGGGTCAAGGCGTTCAAGCCGATCACACGGCTGGCAGTTCTCGAGGCGACGGTCGCCGTCATCCTCGCGGCCATCTTCATCCTCCCGGACCTGGGACGCCCGGAGCGGATCCTCAACATCCCGCTGTACTTCAACCCGACCTCGCCCATGGTCTGGGACATCGCGATCGTGATGGTCTACATGGCGATGTCGGCGTTCTACGTCTGGCTGTACGCGCGGGCGGACCTGGCACGTCGCGGCTCCTGGCTGGCCTTCGGCAGCGGGACGTCCGAACGCACGATGGCCCGCGAGGAGCGCGCGAAGACGGTCATGGCCTGGATCGCGCTCCCCGCCGCGATCATGCTCCACTCGATCACGGCCTGGATTTTCGGCCTCCAGATCGGGCGCGGCTTCTGGTACAGCTCGATCATGGCGCCGATGTTCATCGCGTCTGCCCTGGTGTCGGGCATGGGGCTGGTGATCCTGCTTGCCCTGGCGCTCCGGCGCCTGCGCCGGCTGGCGTTCGACAACAGCCTGGTGGCCCTGCTGGGCGGCCTGCTGGGCGTGTTCATCCTGGTCGAGGGCTTCCTGCTCCTGGCGGAGTACCTCACCGCGACCTACCCAGGCGCTCCGGAGGGCGAGGCGGCCGCCCGCATGCTCTCGGGGCCGTACCTCCCGCTGTTCCTGTTCGAGGTCGGGGGCGGGCTGATCGTGCCCTTCGTGATCCTGGCGATACGGCCGCTGCGCAACGACCCACGCTGGGTCGCGCTCGCATCCGGCATCGCCATCGTGGGCATCTTCTCCCACCGCCTCAACCTGGTCCTCAACGGGCTCTCGGTCCCGAACCTCAAGCTGCCGCCCGGGCTCCCGGTCGGGGTTGCCCAGGCCGACCCGGCGTCATCGTTCGCGATGTACTACTGGTATGTGCCGACGGTCGTCGAGTGGCTGGTCGTGATCGGGGTGCTGGCGTTCGGGGCGCTGCTGTTCACGCTGCTGACACGCTTCCTGCCGATGCAGGAGCCTGAGGCGCACTGACCAGGGGCCTGGGTGGCGGGGGGATCGACCGGCGAGCCGTCAGCCGCCGCGGTCAAGCACGGCCATCAGCCGCCGCGTGTGCTCCCCCATCGCCACTGGATGGACCCGGTGTAGCAGTGGTCCAGGTACTCGCACAGCGCCCGAGACAGGTCCCAGGTGCGGCTCGGCACGTACGGCCCGCGATCGATGACCGGGACGGTGATCTGCCGGCCGTTGGCAGGGTTCCGGAACGTCACCCGGGTCCCGCAGGGCAGGCTGCGATGGGCCACGCCGAGGATTGTCCGCGAGTACTCCTGGCCGCACGCCGTCCCCGACCCGTAGAACCCGGGGCCGTACCAGCTGATGTCGGGATCGAAGCGCCAGGGGTTCTTGCGGTGGACACGGGCCTCCTGGATCCGCTGCCTGGCGGCGGGTCGCACGAGTGGCGCGAGGCCCCGGGCAGGCTCCACCAAGGTCGAAGCGGGCCCCGGCCGGTCGGCAGAGCCCGTTGCGACTGGAGATGGGGGAATCGCCGTCGCCGTCGAACCGACGGGCAGCGCGATCGAGACGGCCGTCAAGGCGGCCGCGTCAACCGTCCGGGCGGAGCTCGGGGCACTCGAGCCCGCAGGTTCAGGTACGGCGACCAGGGCGGACGCGGCCATGAGGGCCGCGAACGCGACGATGAGCCTGGATCGCACGATGCCTGCGCAGCCTACCCGGCCCTGTCAAGGGGGCCGCCGGGGACGGCGTACCTGTCGCCCCGGGGGCGCGACGGCGATAGGCTGCGCGCGTGACCGACGATCGATCCGCCAGGGCCCCGGACGGCGACCTCGTGCTTGCGGTCGATGTGCCACTGGATCTCCGGCTCACCATTGGGATCCACCAGCGGGGCGCCGGCGATCCGACGCTCCGGTTCGAGGTCTCCGGCTCGGCCTGGCGGGCCACGCGCACCCCGGAGGGTGCGGTCACCTTGCTGGTCGAGGCGCGTGCCGGGGGCGTGCGGGCGCGGGCGTGGGGTCCCGGCACCCGATGGGTCCTGGAGCACCTCGGCGTGCTGCTGGGCGTGGACGACGACCCAGCGGCGCTGGTCCCGCTCCACGAGATCGTGGCGGCGGCAGCGAGGCGGGCCCGCGGGCTGCGGTTCGGGAGGACGGGGGCGGTGCTGGAGGCGCTCATCCCGGCGATCCTCGAGCAGAAGGTGACCGGTGACGAGGCGCGCCGGACATACCGCGGCCTGATCGCCCGCTACGGGGAGGCCGCCCCGGGCGGGTTCGGGCTGCGACTCCAGCCCGCGCCGGAGGTGCTGGCCGCGCTCCCGTACCACGCGTTCCATTCCCTTGGCCTGGAGCGACGGCGGGCCGAGCTTTTGCGGACCGTGTGCCGCGACGCCGTTCGACTCGAGCGCCTCGGCCACGCCGCCGCAGGGCCCGCCGCGGATCCCCGGGAACGTGCGGCAGCCTATGCCGCCCTGCGGGCCATCCCGGGCATCGGGCCGTGGACCGCCGCCGAGGTGGGTGCTCGAGCGTTTGGCGACCCGGATGCCGTCAGCGTCGGCGACTTCCACATCCCGAACATGGTCGCCTGGGCCCTCGCCGGCGAGGCCCGTGGGACGGACGAGCGGATGCTGGATCTGCTGGAGCCGTATCGCGGCCAGCGGGGCAGGGTGATCCGCCTGCTGGAGCTCAGTGGTGCCAGGGCGCCCCGCTATGGTCCGCGACTGGCATCCCGACGCATCGCTGACCTGTAGCCGATCGGGCAGACCGCGGGACCCCGATTTGGGGACCGGCGGTACCCTGATCGGACATGGGGACAGCGGATGTCTCACGGAGACCCGGGCGAGACCATCCGCGTGGCAATCGAGCGAGATCTGGACCGGCGCGTCGGGGCGCCGGAGGGGTGTTCAGGCATGACGACGCACGCACGCATGATCGGCCTGCTGAGCGCGGTACTCGCGTTTGCCGTGGCGGGCCCGCTGACCGCAGCGGCCGCGAGCCCGGGGACGCCGGTGCCGGTCGAGGGCTTGTTCGCGGATTCCCCGGTTGTGACCACTCCCGTGGCCATTGTCGCGCCGGCCGCGGCAGCGCCCGTCAAGGCCAACAACGACGGCCGGGAAGGGATCGCGGCGGTCGTGCCCACGGTGATCGATGTCCTGGCCAACGACGGCCCGGGCGGATCCGGGCCAACGCGTCCGCTGACGATCACCGCCGTCACGCAGGGCTCACGGGGGAGCGTCACGACGGACGGGACCACCGTCACCTACAACCCGGCGGGCTGCAACACCGGCATCGACCTGTTCAGCTACGTGATGACCGACGGCATCACCTCGGACACCGGGACCGTCGCGGTCACCATCGCCCGCCCGGCCTCGAGCCCGGTCACGGACATCCCGCAGCTGGGCTTCCGGAAGGGCGCCACCATGGGCAGCACCATTCCCATGACGCTCAGCTGGTGCGGCGTCGTCCCGAGCTCCGCCTCGCTCAGGAGCTACCGCATCATCCAGAGCACCGACGCCGGCAGCACCTTCCCCGGCGTCATCAGCGGCGCCACCACGTCGACGGCGAGCCTCCGCAACCTGGCCACCAACCGGACCTACGCCTGGAAGGTCCGCACTGCCGACACCAACGGGCAGACCGGGGCGTACGTGCCGTCGCTGACCTCCCGCCTGACGCGCTACCAGGAGAAGAGCTCCCGGTTCAAGTACTCGTCCGGCTGGAAGACCAGCTCGAACAAGCACTACTCCGGGAAGAAGGAGCGCTACACGACCAAGAAGGGCGCCACGGCCACCATCACGGTGACCAACGTCCGGGCGTTCGCCATCGTGGCCTCGAAGGCGAAGGGCCGCGGGAGCTTCAAGGTCTACGTCGATGGCATTCGGGTGACCCCCACCGCGATCAAGCAGGCCTCATCGAAGACCAGGTGGCGCAACGTGCAGTACGTGCGCGGCCTCACCAGTGGAGCCGGCGTCTCACACCGGATCACGATCAAGTCCGCCACCAAGGCCCGCGTCGACCTCGATGCCATCCTCACCCTGTCCGGAAAGCAGGACCAGGGCGTGACGTTCACGTCCGCGGCGCCATCGGGTGCGATCTACGCGGGGACCGGCTACGACGTCGCGGCATCATCCTCCAGCGGCCTGCCGGTGACCCTGTCCATCCCGTCCTCGTCGTGGGCAACCTGCTCGCTGTCCGGCGGTACCGTCAACTTCCACGGCGCCGGAACGTGCACTGTCAAGGCGGGGCAGTCCGGGGACCAGACCTGGAACGCGCGTACGTCCACCCAGACCTTCGCCGTCGCACGGAGAACGCTGACGGTGATGGGGGTCAGCGCCGAGGACAAGACGTACGACGGAACGACCGCCGCCACCGTCGTCACCACGGGCGCGACCTTCGCCGGGATCATCGGGTCGGACCTCGTCACCCTGAACGCGAGCGGCGTGACGGGCACCTTCGCGGATGCGAACGCCGCCACCGGCAAGACGGTCCAGGTTGCCGGCCTCGCGCTCGCCGGCGCCGATGCGGCCAAGTACACGTTGATCCAGCCCACGACCACCGCCGCGATCGACAAGGCGGATCAGGTGGTCAGCTTCACGACCACCAAGCCGGCCTTCTCGGTAAAGGATGGCCCGACCTACACGGCCGCGGCAGCCTCTGACAGCCTCCTCCCGGTCACGATCACCGTGGATGCCGCCTCGGCGGGCGTCTGTACGATCGCCGGCAACGTCGTGAGCTTCCCGGGCTCCGGCAATTGCCAGCTCAATGCGGACCAGGGCGGCAACGGGAACTGGAACCCGGCCCCGACGGCATTCCAGGCGCTCTCCGTGGCCTCCACGGGCGTCACTCCGCAGGCGATCACGTTCGACACGCTCTCCAACGCCACGTACGGTGGTCCGCCCGTGGCACTCACCGCATCGGCCGACAGCGGGCTGCCCGTCACGCTCACCTCGTTGACCAGCAGCGTGTGCACCGTGGCGGGGACCACAGCAACCATCGTGGCGGCGGGCACCTGCCAGGTGCAAGCCTCCCAGGCCGGTGACCCGACCTACGCCCCGGCCGGCGACGTGACACGCTCGTTCAGCGTCGCGCCCAAGGCGCTGACGGTGACCGGGATCACCGCAGGCAACAAGGCCTACGACGGAACGACGACCGCCACCCTCAACACCGCCTCCGCAGCGCTTGTCGGCGTGGTGGGAGCGGACGTGATCACGCTCAACAAGGGCGCCGCCACCGGCGCCTTCACCCCGAATGCCAACGTCGGCGCCGGCAAGACGGTCCAGGTGAGCGGCCTGACCCTTGGTGGCGTCAAGGCGCCCAGCTACACGCTCACGCAGCCGACCACGACGGCATCGATCACGAGGGCGACGGTCACGGTGACCGCGGCCGACAAGGCCATCACCTACGGCGATCCCGACCCGGCGTTCACCTTCGCCTACGGGGCGTTCGTCAACGGCGAGACCTCCACGGTCATCGACACGCCGCCCACCTGCGGCATCGCCGGTCCCCACACCGAGGTCGCCGGCAGCCCGTATGCCATCACCTGCTCGGGCGGCCTGGACAACAACTACCAGTTCGGCTACCTCGCGGGGCAACTGACGATCGCAGCCAAGGCGCTCACGGTGAGCTTCACGGCGGCCGCGAAGACCTACGATGGGACCACGACGGCGACCATCACGGGCTGCACCCCGGCAGGCGCCAGTGTCGGCGACGCCGTGACCTGCACCTTTGCCGGGGCGACCGCGGCCTTCGGCACCGCGGCGGCCGCCCCCGGCAAGACCGTCACCGGCACGGGGTTCACCCTGGCGGGGGCCGATGCCGGCAACTACTCGATCGGCTCTGTCAACACGACGACCGCGACGATCGCCAAGGCCAACGCCGCCTGCACGATCACGGGCTACAGCGTCACCTTCAACGGCAGCCCGCACACGGCCGCCGGCACCTGCCTGGGCGTCCAGGCGGAGACGCTGGCGGGTCTGGTGCTGACGGGGACCACCCACATCAACGCCGGCACGTACCCCACCGACCCTTGGACGTTCACCGACGTCACGGGCAACTACAACAACACCGCGGGTACCGTCGCCGACGCCATCGCCCAGGCGAACCAGGCGATCACCTTCACCTCCACTGCGCCGACGGGCGCCACCGTTGGCGGCACCTACGGCGTCACCGCAACCGGCGGCGCCTCCGGCCTGCCGGTGACCTTCACGATCGCGCCCGCGTCCTCCGGGATCTGCACGATCGCAGGCAGCACCGTGACCTTCACCGAGGCGGGTACCTGCACCATCCAGGCAAATCAGGCCGGCAGCGCAAACTACAACGCCGCCCCCCAGGTCACCCAGGCAGTGACGGTAGGCCTCGCCACCCAGACAATCACGTTCACCCAGCCGGTGGGCAGGACCTACGGCGCCGCGCCCTTCGTCGTGACGGCAAGCGCCACCAGCGGGCTGACCGTCTCGTTCTCGTCGACGACCACCACGGTCTGTACCGTCACGGCCGGGGGAACGGTCACGATCGTCCACGCGGGCAACTGCACGATCCAGGCAGCGCAGGCCGGCAACGGCACGACCTTTGCGCCCGCCACGCCCGTCAGCCGGACGTTCGCCATCGCCCAGCTGCCCATCAGCGTCACCGCGGCCGACAAGACCATCACGTACGGCCAGCCGGACCCGGCGTTCACCTTCGCCTACGGGACGTTCGCCTACAGCGACACGGCGGGCGGCATCGACACGCCGCCGACGTGTGGCGTGTCGGGCACCCACGCGAACGCCGCCACGTACCCCATCACCTGCTCGGGCGGCGTCGACAATGACTACTCGTTCACCTACGCGAGCGGGACGCTGACGGTGCAGAAGGCCAGCCAGACGGTCACCTTCACCTCGCCGGCGCCGACCGGCGCGGCGGTCGGCGGCACCTACATCCCTGCCGCAAGCGCGACCAGCCTGCTGGCGGTGGCCATCACCGTCAACGCGACGTCGACCTCCGTCTGTTCGATCGCGGCGGGCACCGTCAGCTTCCTGACCGAGGGCACCTGCGTGCTCAACGCCAACCAGGCCGGCAACGGCAACTACAACCCCGCCACCCAGGTCCAGCAGAGCTTCGCGATCACGCGTACGGCCCAGACCATCTCGTTCGGTGGCCTGGGCGGCAAGGACTATGGCGACGCACCGTTCGGCGTGTCGGCCACCGCCAGCAGCGGTCTTGCCGTGACGTTCGGCTCGACAACGCCGGCGGTGTGCTCGGTCTCCGGCTCCAATGTCACCATCCTGCACGCGGGCACGTGCACCGTCCAGGCCTCCCAGGCCGGGAACGGCACCTGGTTGCCCGCCACACCCGTGAGCCAGGGCTTCATGGTGGCCAAGCTGCCCATCAGCGTCACGGCTGCCGACAAGACCATCACCTACGGCCAGCCAGACCCGGCGTTCACGTTCGCGTACGGGGCCTTCGCGTACACGGACTCGGCCGGCGGCATCGACACGGCGCCCACCTGCGCGGTCTCGGGCGCCCACGCGAACGTCGCCAACTACACCATCACCTGCTCGGGCGGCGTCGACAATGACTACTCGTTCAATTACGCGAGCGGGACGCTGACGGTCCAGAAGGCCGACCAGGCGATCACCTTCACCTCGCCGGCGCCGGTGCCGCCGGTTGCGGGCGGACCGACCTACACGCCGACGGCAACGGGCGGTGCCTCGGGCAACGCGGTGACCTTCTCGATCGCGGGAGCGCCAAGCTCCGTCTGCTCGATCAGCGCGGGGGTGGTGACGTTCCTCACGCCGGGCACCTGCACCATCCATGGCGACCAGGCGGGCTCTGCCAACTACAACGCCGCGCCACAGGCCACGCAGGCCGTCGTGATCACGCTCACGGCGCAGACGATCACGTTCGATCCGCTCTTGGGTGCGACCTATGGCGACGCGCCCTTCGGCGTGTCGGCCACCGCCAGCAGCGGGCTCACGGTGACGTTCTCGTCGCTGACCACACCGGTCTGCACGGTCACGTCCGGGGGAACGGTCACGA
The DNA here is from genome assembly GCA_963788375.1 of uncultured Chloroflexia bacterium. Lineage (GTDB taxonomy): Bacteria > Chloroflexota > Limnocylindria > Limnocylindrales > CSP1-4 > CAIXZV01. Next base: position 530,054 of record CAWBGT010000027.1, on the reverse strand, counting down.
TCGGGGCCTCGGGCTCCTGCACCATCCGGGCCTCACAGGCCGGAAACGGCAGCTACACCGCGGCCCCCAACGTGGACCGGACATTCAGCGTTGCCAAGCTCGACATCACGGTGACCGCAGAGAGCGACAACAAGATCGCCGATGGCACTACGAGCTCCGCCGGGACCCCGACGGTCACGTCCGGCAGCCTGGCATCCGGTGACGCGCCCAGCTTCACCCAGAGCTTCAACTCGGCGGCGGCGGGCACGGGCAAGACGCTCACGCCGACCGGGACCATCTTGCGCGGCGCCACCAACGTCACGGCGAGCTACAACATCACCTGGACGACGAACACCGGCATGATCACGCCAGCCGAGGCATCCCTGACCGCCTCGACGATCACCGCCAGCCCGACGTCCATCGTCGCCGGCGGGGTCTCGACATCCACGATCACGGTCCAGCTCAAGGACCAGTTCGGGAACGACCTTGTGGCGAGCGGCGGCGTGGTGGAGCTGGCCACGACCGGTGACGGCACGATCGAGGGCGTCACCGACCACGACGACGGCAGCTACACGGCGACCTACACCAGCGGCACGGTCCCCGGACCGGTGACCATCACCGGCAAGCTGGACGGGGACAGCCTGACCGACGCCGCGGCCATCACCCTGACGTAGGCGGGCAGGCTACGCCGACCTCTCGGCGCGGCATCCGCCGCCGCGCCGACGCCCTTGATCCACCACCGCATCAGGATCGGGGACGGCAAGCGTGGGCCGCGGGCCAAACTCAAGTTTCGGGCCGCGGTCACGCAGGCTCGGCTGCCTGGTGATGCAGGGATGCATCAGAGGAGGCTGCCGGGTGTCCGGCCTGCCGGGTGTCCGGCCTGCCGGGTGTCCGGCCCGACGGTAGAGCACGGAGCCGCCGGTAGAGCACGGAGCCGCCGGCCAGCCCGGTAGAGCACCGAGGCGCCGGTAGAGCACGGAGCCGCCGGCCAGCCCGGTACGGAACAGGGCCGCCGGACGCCCTCCGCTGTGCTCAGCCCGGGACCTTCTCCTCACGCATCCCCCACGGGGACCCGTACTCGACCAGCAGCTCCAGGAACGGCTTCGGCTCGAACGCCTCCGGCCCGAGCACGCCTGCGCCGGACCACGTGCCCCGGGCCAGCAGCTCCAGCCCCACGATCGGGTTGATCGCCGTCTGCCAGACGACTGCCTGCGAGCCGTACTCCTTCCAGGACCAGTCGCTGTCCACGACGTGATAGAGGTAGACCGCCCGCGGGTTGCCGTCCTTGCCCTTGCCCGTCACCCAGGTGCCGGCGCATGTCTTGCCGTGCATCCGGTCGCCAAGGCCCGCCGGGTCCGGCAGGCAGGCCGCCACGACGTCGCGCGGCGAGACCCCTACGCCCTTCACGTCGACCCGGTCGGTCCTGTCGAGACCGAGCGTGTGCAGGACCTTGAGGACGTTGATGAACTCGTCGCCCAGGCCGTACTTGAAAGTGACCCGCTTCGCCTTGACCCAGCGCGGGATGAGGAGCACCTCCTCGTGCTCCACGTTCACGCATTCGACCGACCCGATGCCGTCCGGGAACTCGAAGATCTCGGGCTCGGAGAACGGTGGCGTGGTGAACCAGCCCCGCCCCTCCTCGAAGATCACCGGTGGGTTGAGGCACTCCTCGATGGTGGTCCAGATCGAGAAGGACGGCGCGAACTCGTAGCCGTCCACCGTCAGATTGGCGCCGTCGCGGACGCCGGCCTCGTCGATCTCGCTGAACAGCTCGTCCTGCGCGTACCGGGCGAAGATGTCCGAGAGGCCGGGCTCGACGCCCAGGCCGACCAGCGCAAGGCGGCCGGCGGCCTCCCATTCCGCCGCCTTCGCGAACTGCCGGTCGCCGAGCTTCTCGCCGCTCTCCTCGTGCGGCCGCTCGGGATGTGGCTGCGAGAGCGACATCGCCATGTCCATATAGGTCGCGCCGGCCTCGTAGCAGGCGTCGAAGATGGGCATGACGAAGCGCGGATCCACGGCGTTGAGGACGTGCGTGATCTCGTGTTCGTGGATCAGCGCGACGACCGAGGCCTGGCGGGAGGCATCGACCCGCGCGTCGCTGAACCGGGGATCCCCGGCAACCTGTGCCAGCGCGTGCTCGACGCGTGCCGGGTCGTAGTCCGCGACCACCATGTGCTCGAAGAAGGATCGTCGGGCCGCAATCGCGACCGCCGCCGTCCCGACGCCACCGGCGCCGACCACCAGGATCCGCATGCTCAGTTCACCTCTGTGACGGGAGCGCCGCGCTGGGCGGCCGCGCGACGGGCGGACAACGGCGGGCCACGGCGAGCCCGCGATGCCTCCCATGATGTCAGACGGCAGGGATCGCACACCCGGCGGGCAACACGCACAAGGGCCGCGCGGCAGGGCCGGGGGTTCCGTCGCGGCCCATGGAACGGCCGCCAGCTCGGGGGCCCCGGTGGCCGATGCAGCGCGGGGTGCGGGTGGGGGTCGAGCCCTACGGAGCGTAGAAGTCCGTCACGAGGCGGACGCGTCCGTGGCTCTTCCAGACGCCGATGCCCACAGTCTTGTAGGAGACGTTCTTGATGTTCTTCCAGTGGCCGCCGTGCGTGGCCTTCTCGCGCTGGAATGCAAGGTGCGACGCCAGCACGGACTTGTAGGCGCCCGCACCGCTGTAGCAGCCGATGTTCTCGCCCCAGCGATACCCCTTGTAGCCGGCGAGACGGAGCCGCGCGCTCGGGTCGCCGTGGGTGCACGCGTTCTTGACGGCGAGCTTCTTCGCCCAGCTGCGCGCCACGCTGGAGACGCCGGCGCTCAACTTGAGGGGTGGCCGGTACTTCGAGTAGGTTCCGGACCCGTACCCCTTGCAGCTGCCGTCCTTCAGCACCCGGCCGCCGGTACGGGTGCAGTTGAGGAGGCGCAGGTAGTACGTCTCCACCCCGTACCAGGTGGGCGTGGCCGCAGCAACGCCGGACGGCGCGGCCGCCGCGGCACCGAAGGTGAACAGGGATGCGAACAGACTGGCCGCGACGACTGCCGAGAGCCTGGATCGAGTCGACGCCCGCTGGGCGCCATGGTGAACGAACCGCAAGACGATGTCCTCACTACCGGGCGACGCGGGCGGGGCCGGCGCCGCCGGACAACACGCTCGGCCGCCGGGGGACCGGCGGCGCGCACAGTTGGTGCCCCAAGGCTACCGGGGGAGGCCAGATCCCGCCGTGGCCCGAATGGACCATGCGAGCGGGTCACATGGTCCACCGGCCCGCCCAGACCATCCGGGGGGTACATTCGCCGTCACCGATGCCCACCGCCCACAAGCCTGACCGCCGCCTCAGCCGGGAGACGCGCCTCGCGCGCCTACCCGGGCTGCTGGGCGAGCGGATCCTCGTCCTGGACGGAGCGATGGGCACGCTGCTCCAGCGTCACGCCTTCAGCGAGGCCGATTTCCGTGGCAAGCGCCTCGCGGACCACGGCCGGGACGTGCGCGGCGACAACGACCTGCTGTGCCTGACCCAGCCGGACGCGATCCGCGACGTCCACCGCGCGTACCTGGCTGCGGGCGCCGACATCATCAGCACCAACTCCTTCACCGCCACCCGGATCGCGCAGGCGGACTACGACCTTGGCGACCTCGCGCGGGAGATCAACCAGGTGGCCGCGCGCCTCGCCCGTGAGGCCGCGGACGAGGCCGAGGCGCGCGACGGCCGTCCGCGGTATGTCGCTGGGGTCCTTGGGCCGACCAACCGCACCGCCTCGATCTCCCCGGACGTCAATGACCCGGCGGCCCGCAATGTCAGCTTCGAGGAGCTGGTCGAGGCCTATCGCGAGGCGGCCGAGGGCCAGGTCACCGGTGGTGCCGACCTGCTGCTGATCGAGACGATCTTCGACACCCTCAATGCCAAGGCCGCCATCTTCGCCGTGACCGGCGTCTTCGAGGCCTTGGGAACGCGCCTCCCGGTGATCGTCTCGGGCACGATCGTGGACGCGTCGGGCAGGACCTTGTCGGGGCAGACGCTGGAGGCGTTCTGGAGCAGCATCCGGCACGCGGACCCGCTGCTCGTGGGGCTCAATTGCGCCCTGGGCCCGAAGCAGCTGCGCGAGCACGTCGAGGAGCTCTCGCGGCTCGCCGATGTCGCCCTTTCCGCCTACCCCAACGCCGGCCTCCCCAACGAGCTCGGTGGTTACGACGAGAGTCCCGCCGAGATGGCGGCAGCGCTGGGCGAATGGGCCCGCGCCGGGCTGCTCAATGTCGCCGGCTCCTGCTGCGGCTCCACGCCGGAACACACCGCAGCCATCGCGGCGGCCGTCGCGGGTGTCGCGCCGCGCGGCATCCCGGACCGGGACACCAGGACCCGCCTGGCCGGCCTGGAGCCCCTGACGATCCCGATGCCGGGCAGCGCGTTCGTGAACATCGGCGAGCGGACCAACGTCACCGGCTCGCGCAAGTTCGCGCGCCTGATGGTCGCGGCCCTGGACAGCGACCACGCCGGAGAGGACGAGGCTGTCGCGATCGCGCTGGACCAGGTGGCCAACGGCGCCGTCATGCTGGACGTGAACATGGACGAGGCGATGCTCGACGGCGTCGCGGCCATGACCCGCTTCCTCCGCCGACTGGCCAGCGAGCCCGACATCGCCGCCGTGCCGTTCATGGTCGACAGCTCCCGTTGGGCCGTCCTCGAGGCCGGACTGCGCCAGCTCCAGGGTCGCGGCGTCGTCAACTCGATTTCGCTCAAGGAGGGCGAGGAGGAGTTCCTGCGCCAGGCGCGGCTCTGCCGGCGCTATGGCGCCGCGGCGGTGGTGATGGCCTTCGACGAGCAGGGCCAGGCCGACGCGGTGGAGCGGCGGGTCGACGTGCTGTTGCGGGCCCACCGTCTCCTCACGGAGCGGGCGGGCTTCACGACCGCCGACATCATCCTGGACCCCAACATCTTCGCGATCGCCACCGGGATCGAGGAGCACGCGAACTACGCCCTCTCGTTCTTCGAAGCCACGCGGCGCCTCAAGGCGGCCCTGCCCGGGGTCCGGGTGAGTGGTGGCGTGTCCAACGTTTCGTTCGCGTTCCGCGGCAACGACCGGGTCCGCGAGGCGATCCACGCGGTCTTCCTGTACCACGCGATCCGCGCCGGGCTGGACATGGCGATCGTCAACGCGGGCGTCATCCCGCAGTACGACGACATCGAGCCGGACCTGCTGGAGCGTGTCGAGGATGTCGTCCTCAACCGGCGCCCCGATGCCACCGACCGGCTGCTCGAGATCGCTCCGCGCTACGCGGGTGGCGCCGCGCTCGAGCGGACCGGTGACGACCTCGCGTGGCGGGACTTGCCGGTCGGCGAACGCCTGACCTATGCTCTGGTCGAGGGGATCGACGCGTGGATCGCCGCGGACACGGAGGAGGCACGGCTCGCCGCCACGCGGCCCCTGGACGTGATCGAGGGGCCGCTCATGGCCGGGATGAACATCGTGGGCGACCGGTTTGGCGCCGGCCGGATGTTCCTGCCCCAGGTGGTCAAGAGCGCCAGGGTCATGAAGAAGGCCGTTGCCGTCCTGGTCCCCTACCTGGAGGCCGAGCGCGCGGGCACCGGTGGCCGGGCGGGCACGATCGTGATGGCAACGGTCAAGGGTGACGTCCACGACATCGGCAAGAACATCGTCGGTGTCGTGCTTGGCTGCAACGACTACGAGGTGATCGACCTCGGGGTCATGGTCCCAGCGTCGCGGATCCTGGATACCGCACGTGAGGTCGGCGCCGATCTCATCGGGCTGTCCGGGCTGATCACCCCGTCGCTCGACGAGATGGCCCACATCGCCGCGACCATGGAGCGGGAAGGGATGACCACCCCCCTGCTGATCGGCGGCGCCACCACCTCCCGCGTCCACACGGCCGTCAAGATCGCGCCCGCGTACTCGCAGGCCGTGGTGCACGTGGTCGATGCCTCCCGCGCGGTGGGCGTCGCCGGGCAACTGTTGGACCCGGGTTCGCGGGCCGCCTTCGCCGCATCCGTCCGCGACGACTACGAGGCGGTCCGCCGGGAGCGCGAGGGCCGGGCCGGTCGGGAGCAACGGCTGTCGATCGCCGAGGCGCGCGCGAACCGGCCCGTGGTGGACTGGTCGTCGACGCCGCCGCGGCCATCGTTTCTCGGCGTGCGCGCGTTCGAGCGCTATCCGCTGGCGGAGCTGGTTGACCGCATCGACTGGGGGCCGCTGTTCACGACCTGGGAGCTGCGCGGCGCCTTCCCGGCGATCCTGGACGACCCGGTGGTTGGCGGCGCGGCCCGGGATCTGTACGCCGACGCCCGCGGGCTGCTGGCGCGGATCGTGGACGAGGGGCTGCTGGAGGCGCGCGCCGTCGTGGGGTTCTGGCCCGCCAACGCCACGCCTGAAGACGACATCGTCCTGTGGTCCGACGAGACGCGCTCGGTGGAGCTCGCCCGGATTCACGCCCTGCGCCAGCAGATGGCCAAGGCCGGCGGCCGGTCGAACCTGTCGGTCGCCGACTACGTGGGCCCTGCAGACATCACCGATTTCGTCGGCGCCTTCGCGGTCACGACCGGGCACGGCCTCGAGGACCTGGTCCGCGACTTCGAGGCCGCCCATGACGACTATTCGTCGATCATGGCCAAGGCCCTCGCGGATCGCCTGGCGGAGGCGTTCGCGGAGCGGATGCACGAGCGCGTGCGGCGCGAGCTGTGGGGCTACGCGGCGGAGGAGGCGCTCTCGAACGACGACCTGATCGCCGAGCGCTACCAGGGGATCCGGCCCGCGCCCGGCTATCCGGCCACTCCGGACCACCTCGCCAAGCGCGTCCTGTTCCAGGTCCTTGGCGCCGAGGCGGCGGCAGGGATGCAGCTCACCGAGTCGATGGCCATGCTGCCGGCCGCATCCGTCTCCGGGCTGTACCTGTGGCACCCGGAGGCGCGCTACTTCGGCATCGGGCGGATGGGCGCAGACCAGCTGGAGGACTATGCCCGGCGATCGGGGCTGCCACGCGACGTGGCCGCACGCTGGCTGGCGCAGAACCTGGCGGACGACGTCCGGGCCTGACCCGGTGCCGCGCCGTCCGGGACCCTGCCCGGCGCCGCTGCGGTACCCTGACCCACGGGGCACGCCGGAGGCCAGACACCAGCTCCGCGACCCCTGATCGGAGCCCTCCATGAAGACGACGCGCGCACTCAGCGACCTCGGGCAGAGCCTGTGGCTGGACAACATCACCCGGACGCTGCTCTCGAGCGGCACCCTCCAGCGCTACATCGACGACCTGGACGTGACCGGGCTGACCTCCAACCCCACGATCTACGACCGCGCGATCGGCGGCACCGGCGAGTACGACGCGCAGATCGGGGCGGCGGCCGCGGCCGGCCTGTCCGGCGAGGAGACGTTCTTCGAGCTGGCGCTGGACGATCTCCGCCGGGCCGCCGACCTGTTCCGCCCGGTGTACGAGCGGACGGACGGCGTGGACGGCTTCGTCTCGCTCGAGGTCTCGCCGCTGCTCGCCTACGACACCGCCGCGACCGCCCGCGAGGCCGTCCGGCTCGCCGCCAAGGGCGACCGCCCAAACCTGCTGATCAAGATCCCGGGCACGGCCGAGGGCCTGCCGGCCGTCGAGGAGGCTATCTTCGCGGGCGTGCCGGTCAACGTGACCCTGCTGTTCTCGCCGGCCCAGTATCTCGCCTGCGCGGAGGCCTACACGCGGGGCATCGAGCGGCGGGTCGAGGCCGGGCTTCCGGCCTACGTCCCGTCCGTCGCATCCCTGTTCATCAGCCGCTGGGACCCCTTCACCGCGAAGGACCTGCCGGCCGGCCTGCAGCTGCAGCTTGGCCTCGCGATAGGCCGCCAGTCCTACCTCGAGTCGCGCGCGTTCCATGCGACCGAGAGGTGGCAGCGCCTGCTCGACGCGGGCGCACGTCCCCAGCGCCTGCTGTTCGCGAGCACGGGCACCAAGGATCCATCGGCACCGGCCACGCTGTACATCACGGGACTGGCCGCGCCCGACACGGTCAACACCATGCCCGAGGAGACGCTCCTGGCCACCGGCGCGTCGGAGCTCACCGTCGAGGCCCTGCCCGCTGATGCAGCGGCGGCCGGCGACCAGCTAGCCCGGTTTGCGGCGGCGGGCGTCGACGTGGACGCCGCGGCCGCCGAGCTCCAGCGCAAGGGGGCCGAGTCGTTCGTGGGCTCCTGGACCTCGCTCCTGGAGCGGATCGCCGGCAAGACCGCTCCGGCCGCCTAGCGGGACGCCGGCGCCACTCCCGCCGCCTAGGCGGGGCACCCGCGCCACGCCCGGCCCGTGGCCGACGGCAAGCCCAGTTGCCCGCGTCCTTGGCGAGGCGCCGGCCAGCGGCGAGGCTCGGGGCTACGCGTGCCCGACCAGGGCGACGGACTCGGCTGGGAACCGCGCGTCACGATCGCCGATCTGCAGGCACCTGAACGTCGCCTGGGCTGCATCCTCGAGGTTGAGGGCCCGGCGATACGCCATTTCGATCGTGTCGCCCAGCGTGGAGCTCCCGTGATGGGCCATCACGATCGCGTTGCAGTCGCGGGACGCCTCCGCGGCCGTGTCCGCGAGCTCGTCCGACCCATTGGGGGCGAATGGCACCCGCGCCACCTTTCCCAGGTAGTACACGTGGTCGGCGGTGATCAGCCGGACCTGGTGGCCGCACGCGTCGAGGATGACTGCCGCGTGGGGGTGCAGGTGGAACACGGCGTTGACGTCGGCACGGACCTCGTAGGTGCGCTGGTGGAGCTTCCACTCGGTAGACGGCACCGGGTTGCCGCCGATGACGGATCCAGTGAGCGACACGAGGGAGAAGTCGCTTGGAGTCAGCCGGTGGAACCAGGTCCCCGACGCGGTGATCAGGAACGCGTCGCGTCCCGGCAGCCGGGCGGAGAGATTGCCGGCCGAAGCGAGCACCAGGCCACGGTCGGCGGCGTTGCGGCCGGCCTCGATCAGCTCGGCGACCAGCCGTTCGGTGGGATCAGCCATGCGGCGTGGTGCTCCTCCGGTATCGCATCTGCGGAGCGGACCGCCGCCCGGCGAGCCTCGCACGAGTGCCCCCGATCCGGCGTCCGCCGGGCCAGTCTACGCCCGGTGGCAGGGCAGGCAGGCAACGCTGACGGAACGCAGGGTTTGCGTTCCTGCGGGAATCGCGTATGCTCCGGCGACGCCCCATCGTCGGGCGCCAACAGCCCAGCGCGGCCGACTCGATCCACAACCTCCCGGTTTCCGCCGAGGCCCGATCGCGGACACCGTCGCCACTACAGGAGTGGATCGTTTCCATGAACGTCGACAAGACGCTTGCATGCGCCGACTGCAACCAGTCGTTCACCTTCACTGCCAGCGAGCAGGATTTCTACGCCGAGCGCGGGTTCACCGAGCCCCGCCGCTGCCCCACCTGCCGCGCCAACCGCAAGGCAGCCCGTGGTGACTCCGGTGGTGGCTACAGCTCCGGCGGCAGCTACAGCTCCGGCGGCGGCAGCTACGGCGCTCCCCGCGGTCCCCGCGAGATGTTCGCAGCGACCTGCTCTGCGTGTGGCCAGGAGACCGAGGTCCCCTTCCGTCCCACGTCGGGCAAGCCCGTCTACTGCAGCGCCTGCTTCGCCCAGCGCCGAGCCTGATCAGTGACCGACGTCCGGCGACCAGGGAACGGGCTGCCGTCGCGGCGCCCGGCCCCCGAGCCTGACGCGCGCAAGCACGTCATCGCCGAGTACCGGCACGCGGCCCTTCGGGTGACCTGCGTGTGCGGCTGGGTGGGCAGCTCGGAATCGCCGGACGGCCGGACCTCCGACTGGAGCCGTCATGTGACGGCAGGGCGGTCCGGCCAGGCCTGATCGCCCGCGGGTTCACGCCCGCACCCGAGAGATAGCGGCATACGGCCGTCGGCACCGCCGGCGGCCGTTGCAATTCCCGCTCAGCTGCCCCGGAGCAGCTCGACGGCCTTGAGGACCTGGACATCCGGGCTGGCGGCCAGCTCCGAGGCGGTCATTACGCGTAGGGCGTCAGGGACGAGCGGCTGGACGTCATCGGGGAGCTTCACCGTCACGTCCGGGTCCAGGCCCTCGTGCCAGATGGGCCGGCCGTTGCGGGTGAGCCAGCGCTCGGTGCCGATGCGCAGAGACGAGCCGTCTGCGAGATCGAAGCGACCGAGGACGGTCCCGGTCCCGAACGTCTTCTCACCCACGACCTGGCCGCGCCTCGCATCCTGGATGGCGCCGGTCACGATCTCCGCCGAGCTGGCCGTCTGGCCGTTGGCCAGGACCACGATCGGCAGGTCGGTGGCGAGGCCATCGGGTTGCACGTCCGCGTTCTTCTCCTCGCCGCCGCGCTCGAATGCCTGGTAGACGATCCCGTCACCCACGAACTGGCTGGCGACGCCGACCGCCTCGCTGACGTAGCCCCCGGGGTTGAAGCGCAGGTCCAGGATGATCCCCGTCGCACCCTCCGCCTTGGCGGCCGAGATGGCGTCCTGGAGCGACTTGGTCGCTCCGGTCGAGAACTGCTCGAGGCGGATCATGGCCGTGTCCGTGCCCGGGACCATCGCCCAGCTGACGAGGGGCAGATCGAACTCACGCCGGGTGATGGTGACGTCGAAGTCGGCCGTCCCGGCGCGTCCGATCGTGAGGGTCACGGACTCGCCCTCCGGGCCACGGACCCGGGCCACCGTCTCGTCCACCGTCTCGCCCTCGGTCGTCGTGCCGTTGACCGCGAGAATGTGGTCGCCGCGCTGGAGGCCTGCCTCCTCGGCCGGGGTCTTGGGGATCACCGCGCTGATGCTGATGTTGCCCGCATCGTCCTCGCTTACCTGCACGCCGATCCCGACGAACGAGCCGGACAGGGACTGGTCGCTGGCCTTTGCCTCGTCGGCGGTCATGAATGACGTGTGGCCCTCGTCGCCCACTGCGTCCGCCAGCGCCCGGATTGCGGCATACGCGAGCGCCTGATCATCGAGGCCCTTGGGATCGACGTAGTTGTCGTGGATCACCCGCCAGGCCTCGTCGACCAGGGCCAGCTCCTCACCCGGCCCGGGAGTCGCCGCGGCGGCGGTCGGGATGGGCACACCTGGCTCACCGAACGCTCCTGCGCGATCCACGAAGACGCCGCCCGCGAAGATGGCGACCGCGAGAACCGGGGCAAGCACGATGACGAGGGCGCCGGGAAGACGACGCCGGTGGCGCCCGGACGGAGGTGCCGGCGGCGGCTGGGCGGGCGGCGTGGCAGCGGGCACGGCGGGGGCCGGTGCGGCACCGGGCGGTGCGGCGGCTGCTTCGGGCGTGGACGGGTTGGGCATCTGGTCGGTCATTCGTCTCGAGGGTTCAGGGCAAGCGCCGAGACATGGTCGGCGGTGCCAAGCATGACGCGTCCGGCTTCAGCACGGGTAGACGACCGGTGAAGTTGCCTTATGCATCCGACTCGATCGCCGTTCTGGACGCGGGGCCTACCGGTCCTCGCGCATCAGGCGCCGCGCGGCACGCGTGGCCCGCACGAAGTGCCGCAGATGCGCCACCGGCCGCACGTGGCTCGGCTCACCGGCGTAGATGGTGGAGATGGGCACCCACCCGAGCGTCCATCCCTTGCGCAGACACACCGCGATCATCTCGACCTCGAACTCGAACCCGGCCTCGGTGCTGTCGAGGGTGGCCGCCATCAGGCGACGGCCAAGCAGCCGGTAGCCCGACTGGTTGTCGGGGATGTCCCGCCCCACAGCCCACGAGAATGCCGCGGTCCCGATCGTGTTCGAAAGGCGCCGCACCGCCGGCATCCGGGCGAAGTCGCGGCGACCGATGATCAGCTCCGACCGCGGGCCGGAAGCCCCGCCGGGCGCGAACGCCGCCACGAACCGGGGAATCTCGTCTGGATCGTGCTGGCCGTCCGCGTCGAGCGTCAGCACGGCATCCCAACCCTCGTCGAGGGCGAGGCGGAAGCCGGCTCGCAGCGCGGCGCCCTTGCCCTGGTTGGGGATCTGGAGGATCACCCGAGCCCCGGCCGCCTCGGCCACGGCGGCCGTGTCGTCCGTCGATCCGTCGTCGACGACCAGGACCGGCAGGTGACGCCCGGCGGCCTTCACCACCGCACCGATCCTTGGGGCCTCCTCGTAGCCCGGGACCAGGGCCAGGATCCTCGCGCCCGGCGACGGCATCAGGACGCCGCGAACTGGAACGTCTGGACGATGGGCAGTGCGACGTTGATCAGGTCGGCGATCTGGTTGCCGTCGAAGGCGTCCAGGTCGACCACCACCGTCCCGCCCCCGGGCACGTCCAGCAGGTACAGCCGGAGGCGCTCGTTGCCGACGACCACCCAGTGGTCGATCTGCGGGCTGTTGAACAGCGGGACGGACGGAATGCCGTTCGCGAACGGGCAGGATGCGGTCCAGTCAGCCTGGAGCGCCGCGTCGATGGAGACCCCGGGCAGGCCGCCGACGGTGGCCATCGCGGGCGTACTGCTCACGAGGCCCGGCAGAGAGCGGATCCAGGCGGTCAGCTCCGACGAGGTCCTGCCCACGCCGGGTTCCGGCGCAGCCGGGCAGGTCGGGTCCTGGGATGCCGCCGATGGATCGCGGAAGAGGTGGATACCGATGACATCCGAGTCGACCGGCCGCAGGCTGAGGTACAGGGCGCTGTCCGCGGCCAGGACCCAGCCATCCGGGACCGTGAAGGTGAGGGCCGGCTGGAAGCTGGTCGATGTGTACGTGCCGGCAGGCATGGCCGTGGGTCCGGGGAGCGGCGTCACCTCCGCGGCCGGGGGCGGCGCGACGGCGCTACACGAGGCGACGGCGAGAACGGTGACGAGCGCTGCGAGGCCGCGGATCAAGCTGACAGTCCTCCGGATCGGAACAGGGTGGCGTCTCATTGTCACCCGTCGGCTGCTCCGGCGAGTGTCTCGGCCATTGACCCCACCTGCGAGGGGCTCACCCGGCAGCAGCCGCCGATCAGCGTGGCGCCCGCCGCGCGCCAGCGTGCGGCCGTGGCGCCATCGACCCTCCCCGCTCCACCCCCCGTCCAGCGTCGCGCACCGGCATCCCAGCCCTCGCCACTGTTGGGGTAGACGACGATCGGCAGCGTGGTGACCGCGCGGATCCGCCCGATCAGCTCGTCCACGTGTTCCGGGGCCGTGCAGTTGACGCCCGCCGCGACGACACCCGGTGCATCGGCGACCGCGCTCACCGCCTCCTCGATCGGCGCGCCGCTCCGCAGGTGTCCGCCGTCCGCGCATGAGAAGCTGATCCACGCAGCGGTTCCCGGGAGCTCGCCCAGTACGGAAGCGGCGGCCAGGGCCTCCTCGATCTCGGGGATCGTCTCGATCGCGAGGACATCCGGACCGGCCCCCGCGAGCACGGTCATCCTCTCGCGATGGAAGTCGCGCAGCTCCGTGACCGTGCGCCCGTACCGGCCGCGATACTCGGACCCATCGGCCAGCATCGCCCCATACGGTCCCACCGATGCGGCCACGAACAACGGTCCCTCGAGCCCCTCGTCCTGCGCCGCGGCCCGCGCGCGGTCCGCGAGCCCGACGGACAGCCGGAGCAGCCCGGCGGCGGCGGCGTGATCGATGCCGCGAGCGGCGAACCCTTCGAACGTCGCCTGGTAGCTGGCCGTGGTCGCGACCTGGGCGCCGGCACGGAAGAAGGCGAGATGCGCGGCCACGATGGCGTCCGGTGCCTCCGCAAGCAGGCGTGCCGACCACAGCCGGTCCGACAGGTCACTGCCCTGGGCCTCGAGCTGGGTGGCGAGCCCGCCGTCCAGGACGATGGCCTGCCCGTGCCGCAGCGCGTCGCGGAAGTGGTGGGAATCGATGACGGCATGGTGCCACGGCCCGACCGGGTCCGGCGCTCTCCGGATACCCTCCATGGGTCACCAGGCAGCGTGGAGGATCATGTGCGCTACCGGCGGATGCCGATCGAGGAGGAGTCGCCCGAGCAGTTGGGCTATGGGCGGATCCGGCGGAACCTGGCCGAGAGCTCCGTCTCCGACGCATCGCTTGCCGACCTCGGGGTTGACCTGGGCGGGCTGGTCCTCCAGTACGGCGATCACCTGGGGCTGCCTGCGCTGCGCGAGGCGATCGCCGCCGACGCTCGGGGCGCCGTCGCGGACGACGTCATCGTGACCCCAGGGGCCGTCGCGGCCCTGTTCATCGTCCATACCTCGCTCCTGGAGCCCGGCGACCACCTGGTCGTGGCCCGGCCCAACTACGCGACCAACGTGGAGACGCCGAGGGCCATCGGTGCCGACGTGACCTACCTGGATCTCGCGTTCGAGGACGGCTGGGCGGTAGACCCGGCACGGATCGCCGCCGCGTGGACCCCACGGACGAAGCTGGTCAGCCTCACGACCCCGCACAACCCGACGGGCACCACGCTGGACGAGGCGACACTGCGGGCGGTCATCGACCTCGTCGAGGCACGTGGCGCCCGGCTCCTGCTGGACGAGACCTATCGCGAGATGACGTTCGGCGAGCCGCTGCCGGTGGCCGCGTCCCTGAGCCCGTCGGTCATCTCCGTCAGCAGCCTGTCCAAGACGTACGGGCTGCCCGGGATCCGGATCGGCTGGCTGGTGACGCGGGACGGTGCGCTGCGGGACCGGTTCCTCGCCGCCAAGGAGCAGATCCTGATCAGCGGCTCGCTGGTGGACGAGACGATCGCGCTGGCGGCCCTCCGGCGGCGGCCGGCCTGGCTGCCCGCGATCCGTGCCCGCATCGACGAGGCGTTCGGCATGACGGCCGACTGGCTCCGCGACCACGAGCGGCTCGAATGGGTGCCACCACGCGGTGGGGTCGTAGGCTTCCCGCGCATCCGTCCGGGCGTCCCCGTGGATCCGGATGCCTTCTTCCGGCTCCTGTTCGAGGTGCACGGGACGGTCGTGGGCCCCGGCCACTGGTTCGAACAGCCTCGCTCCCACTTCCGTCTCGGCTACGGCTGGCCGACGCTCGTCGAGCTTCGCGAGGGGCTGGGCGCGATCGACGCCACCCTGGACGAGATCGCCGGGTAGTCCGCCCGGGCCGGCGTCAGCCGGGGACCACGAACGTGTAGGTCCCCACGAGCGCGTCGCCGTCCTGCGTGATCGCCAGCAGCAGGTCGGGGCTGTAGATGCCATCGCCGTCGTTGGCGGTCGTCCCAGGGAAGTAGAGCTGCGTGGTCAGCGTTGCGGCCCCCGCTGGGGTGACCTTGACATGGATATGCTCGGTCCGGCCGGGGTACTCGCCGGGCACGACCGTCTCGATGGTGAACCGGCCGTCGGCGTCGGTGACAACCCAGCCGCGCAGGGTGTAGCCCGCGTTGTCATAGGCGCCGGACGCATCGGCCTGCCAAGTCTCCACCCTGGCGTTCGCAACCGGTGTGCAGGTCGTGTCCACGACGTGCCCGGTGAGCGTCAGCCGCGTGCCTGCCATGCCGTCCACGACGAGGTTGCCGTTCGCAGGGGCGCCTGGCTGGTAGTACGGGCCCTCGGTTTGGGCGGTTGTGACGGTCGCGGGCGCCGTGCAATCGAGCGTCGCGGCGGGAGACGTGTTGGACGCGCTGGCCGTGGCGCTCGGAGCGGCGCTCGACGGGCTCGACGCGGCGCTCGACGGGCTCGGCGCGGCAGTGGACGAGCTCGCGGCTGTGGACGGGCTCGCGGCAGTGGACGGGCTTGCACCACACGCGGCGCTGACGAGCGCGAGCGCGAACACCGCGACGGGGATCCTGGTCGACGACATTGGTCGGGGCTCCGGTGCGGGACGCATGGCCTGGGGACGACATGCTCGCGGCCGATTCTTTGCGAAGCATGAGAGCGCCACGGAAACCAGGACGGAGGCCGTCACCCGACCCGGCGACCCGCAGCTACGGGCGCTGGTCAGTGCTCGGCTTCAGCCAGAGGTTTACGCCGCCCTCGGTGGCGTGCCGGTCGATCTCGGCCAGCTCGTCAGGGGTGAAGTCCAGCCTTGCCGCCACCGCGAGGTTCTCCCGGACCTGTTCGGGCGAGCTCGCGCCGATCAGGGTCGTCGTGACGCGGGGATCGCGCAGCACCCAGGCGTAGGCCATCTGCGCCAGCGTCTGGCCGCGACCCCGGGCGATCGCGTTGAGCGCGCGCACGCGGGCGAGGTTGCCCTCGGACAGCGCCTCCCTGGGGAACGAGTCGCCGCCGGGTCGGTTCACGCGGGCGTTCGCCGGGATCCCGTCCAGGTACTTGTCCGTGAGCAGGCCCTGGGCCAGGGCCGTGAACGCGATCATCCCGGCGCCCACGTCCTCCAGGGCGTCGAGGAGATCCGGCTCCACCCAGCGGTTGAACAGGTTGTAGGCGGGCTGGTGGATCAGGAGCGGCACCCCTTCGGCGGCGAGGAGGGACGCGGCCTCGCGGGTCTTGGCCGCCGAGTAGGACGAGATGCCGACGTACAGGGCCTTGCCCTGGTGGACCGCGTGGGCGAGGGCGGCCATCGTCTCGTCGAGGGGCGTGTCCGCGTCGAACCGGTGGGAGTAGAAGATGTCGAAGTACTCCACACCGACGCGACGCAGGCTCTGGTCGAGGCTCGCCAGCACGTACTTGCGCGAGCCGCCGCCCTGGCCGTACGGGCCCGGCCACATGTCCCAACCGGCCTTGCTGGAGATGATCAGCTCGTCGCGGTGGGCGGTCAGGTCGTCGCGCAGGATCCGCCCGAAGTTGATCTCAGCGGACCCGTAGGGCGGTCCGTAGTTGTTGGCCAGGTCGATGTGCGTGATGCCGCCGTCGAAGGCCGCCCTGACGATGGCCTTCTGGGTCTCCATCGGCGTGGTGTCGCCGAAGTTGTGCCACAGGCCGAGGGACAGGACCGGCAGCTGCAGGCCGCTGGCGCCGCAGGTGCGATAGACCATGGAGTCATAGCGGTCGGGCGCGGGCTGGTACGGCACCTTGGGCCTCCGGGATGTTTGCGGTGGCGGGGCGGCGGCGGCCTCCCTCGCCCACAACCGTAGCGCGGGTCACGCCGTCATGTGCATCACGAGCGGTTGCCAACGCCCCATAATCGGGCCGGGCGAGTGCCTGCCGGCCGGCGGGATGGGGAACGTCCGATGACACGAAGGAGCGGCCGATGGCACGGGTGAAGCGGGTCGGCATCCTGACGGCGGGCGGCGACAGCCCGGGCCTCAATGCCGCAATCCGCGGCTTCGGCAAGGCGGCCATCGGCCATCACGGAATGCGGGTGACCGGCTTTCGCGACGGGTTCCGCGGCCTCGCGGAGGACCGCACGATGGACCTCGATGCCCGTGCGCTTGCCGGCATCCTGACCGTGGGCGGGACCATTCTCGGGACCAGCCGCGACAAGCCGCACCGGATGACGGTGGACGGGGCGAACGTGGACATGACCGACCAGATCGTCCGGACCTATCGGCGACACCGCCTGGACGGGCTGGTGGCCATCGGCGGAAACGGCACGGCGAAGAACTGCCTGCGCCTCGTGAAGGCCGGGCTCAACATCGTGATGCTGCCCAAGACCATCGACAATGACGTTGTCGAGACCGACGCCACGATCGGCTTCGCCACCTCCCTGGCCATCGCGACCGAGGCCATCGACCGCCTCCACAGCACCGCCCACAGCCACCACCGGATCATCCTGGCCGAGGTGATGGGCCACCGCGCCGGCTGGCTGACGCTGGCCGCGGGAATCGCGGGCGGGGCGGACGTGATCCTCATCCCTGAGATCCCCTATCGGATTGAGAGCGTCGTCGGTGCCATCAGGCGGCGCACGGAGTCGGGCACGAACTTCAGCATCATCGCGGTGGCTGAGGGCGCCCAGGACGTCGAGACCAATCGCCGCTACCTGGGCATGATCGCGCGGCGCAAGGCCACCGACGCGGGCACACCGGAACGGGCGGTGGCCGACGCTGAGCTGGCCGCCTTCGACGCCGACCACACGGGCCACTCCCTCCGCCTGGCGCGCCAGCTGGAGGTGCTCACCGGGCTCGAATCCAGGGTCTCGATCCTGGGCTATGTCCAGCGTGGCGGCACGCCGTCGCCCATCGACCGGGTGCTGGCGGCCCGCCTCGGCAATGCGGGCGCGGACCTGGTGGCGGGGGGCACGTTCGGGGTCATGGTGGCAGCCGAGGGCGAGGGCACGCGCACGGTGCCACTCGAGCTCGTCGGGGGACGCCTCAAGACCGTGCCGCTGGATCACTCGCTGGTCGCCACCGCGCGCAACGTGGGGACCTGCCTCGGCGACTGACTCGCTCGCGGCGAGGACGCTGCGGGTGCGAGGCAGGCGGGACCCGAGTGGCGTGGCGGGCCCGCGGCGCTGTGGTGCACCTGCGGCGCCGTGGCGTGCCCGCGGCGCTGGGCCGGGGCCCAGATGCTGGCGCATCGGGGGCCCAGGCGCTCTCACATCACCAGTGATGCTATATCCACGGTGATGCCGGCGCCCTCACGCCGCTCGGACCGCAGGAGCCGCCGAATCCGTCGCGGATCACGAGGCTCCCATCACCGTCCGTGATCAGAGACGTGGTTTCGCCACTCAGGCCCTCGCGTCGAGACTCGATAGGCGTCTGATAGCACCACTGGTGATCCGCGGGCTACCAAGGGCGGCCAGGTGCGGGTGGACGGCCGCCGCCATGGACGGCGTCGCCCGGGCTCAGAACCCCCC
Source organism: uncultured Chloroflexia bacterium (assembly GCA_963788375.1). Lineage (GTDB taxonomy): Bacteria > Chloroflexota > Limnocylindria > Limnocylindrales > CSP1-4 > CAIXZV01. The sequence goes on along the minus strand of CAWBGT010000027.1, from coordinate 511,501 downwards.
GCCAGCCGCGCCGCGCTCGACCACCGTGCCGTCCTCGGTCTCGACGAGCAACGGGGCGCCCCGCTCCGCGCGCAGGCGGTTCGCGTACTCCAGACTGCCCTTGGCACCGGGCTCCACCTCGGCGCGGGCCGGAATGACGTTGTTGAAGTAGTCGTGGTGCGCGGCCCGGCCCAGGACGCAGGTTCCGTCCTCGAGAGCGCGCTCGATGGCGCGCGGCAACTCGCCCTGCTGCTTCCAGCCCTCGCCGTTGTCGATCAGGTGCTGCAGGAACGCCACTGGGTAGTGATCCAGGCCGTCCTGGACGGCCTCCGGGTTGAAGTCGGTCAAGGAGGGGCCCTTTCGTCCTGGAGAGGAGAGGATGGGAGGTGGGACGCCTCAACGCGCATTGTAGGACGGCGAGCCGCGAGGTCGACACCAGATCAGCCCTGATCCAGCCCTGAGCACTCATCAGGCCGGGCTACCATCGGCCCATGTCTCCCGAGGCGATCGTCTTCCTGTTCGTCGCGGGCGTCGCCGCCGGGATCGTCAGCGTCCTGGTCAGCCTGGCCTCGCTGATCTCCTACCCGGCGCTGCTTGCCGTGGGCCTGCCGCCGGTCTCCGCAAACGTGACCAACACGGTTGCCCTCGTGTTCACCGGGGTCGGGGCGGGGCTGGGATCGCGCCGGGAGCTGGTAGGGCTGGGTCCGGTCCTCGCCAGGCTCGCGATCGCCGCTGCGATCGGCGGGCTGACGGGCGCAGCGCTGCTCCTGGTTCTGCCCAGCCGCATGTTCGAGCTGGTGGCGCCGGTGCTGATCGCCGGGGCCTCGATCCTCGTCCTCGTCCAGCCCCGGCTGCGCACGCTCCGGGTTGCCCGCACACCAGGGATGCGGCCGCTGACCGTCGCGGTGTACATGGCAACTGCCGTCTACACGGGCTACTTCGGCGCCGCGGGCGGCATCCTGGCGCTCGTGGCGCTGACCTCGATCATCCCGCGCCCCTATCACGACGTGAACGCCTCGAAGAACACGCTGGCGGCGGTGTCCAACGGCGCCGCGGCCCTACTGTTCGTCCTGCTGGGGCCGGTCCAGTGGGCCTCGGTGGTGCCGCTCGCGGCGGGCTTGTTCGCGGGTGGGCTGATCGGCCCGGCGATCGCCCGCCGCGTACCGGCACCGGTACTGCGGGGGCTGGTCGCCGCCTGCGGGCTTGCCGTGGCCGCGGTGCTGGCCTGGGGAACGTACCGCTAGACGAGCGTCCGCGACCTGGGCAGCGGCATCAAGCGAGCGGCTCAACCTCGTCCCCGACCGCCACGCGGCCCGGCCGCTCGACCTCCGCGTACATCCCGAACGGAACGCCGCGGGGCTCGCGCATCAGCGGCCGGTAGTCCGAGATCCGCTTGAGCGTGTCGAAGTCCTTGTCCCCGCTGTCCGGGTCGCGGGTGGTCGCGACGCAGCGCGGCACGGGCCCAAGCACCCGCACCACGGCAGTCCCGATCCGGACGGCCCGCCCCTCCCAGGTGTCCTCCTCATAGGGCAGACAGCGGTCCAGCTCGAAGTTCATTCGGAAGCGCCGCGGGTCGAGGTCCGGCCTGCCGCTCCGCGTCCCGAGGTCGGCAACGGAGGCCAGCGAGACGAGCGAGAGGCGGTGCTCATCCGGGCCGTCACCCTCCGCATCGGCACAGACCAGGCGGAGCGGGCGGCCGACAACGGCGCAGATCGCCTCAACCGCGGGACCCTCGACGATACGGCCGGGAACCGGGCGGCCGTAAAAGTCGGTGACATGGGTGTCGCCCAGATCGCGCGTGCTGGAGGTCGCCGCAACTCCATCGGGGAGCTCGATCCGGAACGTCCCTGTGTCCGTATCCCAGGTCGAGCCCAGGCGCATCAACGGGCCGAAGTCACCGCAGCTGAACAACGCGCCGTCCTGGTCCACGAGGTGGAACCGGCGGTTGCCCGGGATGCCCAGCGGCGTGAGATCGACGGCCACGGGATGCACCAGGCGCGTGCCCTTGAGTGGCGTCACGTTGATCCGCGCGACCCGAGGTGCCCTGCCGACCGGCCCTGGGGTGCCACCGCCCCGGGAACCGGTCACGGCGAGACCAGGCGGGCGGAGGCCCTGTGGATGGCCGCCAGGAGCGCGGTGCCGCCGCCCGATGGCGTGAGGATGCCCGGTTGCACGTTCACCTCGAGCGTGGGGTGGAGGGTGACTTGCGCGACGTGCGTGCCGCTGAACGTCAGCTCCACGAGGATGCCCTGTTGGGTCCTCGCATCGTGCACGAGGCCGAACACGAGGTCTCCCATGGAATAGACGACGGGCTTGCTGCCGAACAACCGGACGGGCCCAGCCCAGTGGGAGTGGCCTCCGACGACGGCGTCCGCGCCCGCCTTCAGGATCGCCGGGGCCAGGTTTGCCTGCTGGGCATTCAACCGGTCCGAATACTCCACGCCCCAGTGTGGCATGACGATCACGACGTCAGCTCCGGCCGCGCGTGCCGCCCGAATATCCGTGCGGACGGCCACCATCGTGAGGCCGGCGGCTCCTGCCGAGGTGGTCGTGGCGCGGGGCGCCCCGCCAATCCCGTTGTACGCGAGGACGGCGATCCGGAAGCCGGCCGCCCGCAACCAGGCCGGCCGCCGCGCCTGGGCGCTGCTCCGGCCCGCGCCGGCGTGCCGGATGCCCAGCTCGTCGAGGTTGCGGACCGTGTCCCGGATCCCGCTCGCGCCCCAGTTGCGGATGTGGTTGTTGGCCAGTGATACCACGTCGATCCCCGCGTACCGGAGCCCCCTGAGCAGCCGTGGATCCATCGAGAAGGTGAACCCGGAGCGGTGGTAGCGGAAGTCGTCCGGTGCCGGACCCTCGAGGTTCACCAGCGCCACGTCGGCGCCGCGCAGGAGCGTGCGGACGGCGCCGTTCCTGCTGACCCGGGCGCCCCGCACCAGACGGAAGCCCGGATAGCCGCAGCAGTAGCTGCCCGTGATCTCCGCGGTGCCGCCGTTCCACGGGTACTCGGCGCCGAGTCCGTCGATGACCGTGCGCCGGTAGACGGTCCGGTCCAGCATCACGTCGCCGCCCGCAACGATCGTCCAGGTTGAGGCGGTGCGATACGTGGATGGCGCGGACCCCGGAGGCTCCTCGACGAGGAGGGGCCAGCGGGCCAGGTCACGGAGCCGCGATCCGCCGAACAGGGTCGTCCCGCCCACCGCGAGTGCCCGGACTCCGGGCATCACGTCCTCCGCTCGCAGGATCCCCAGCGCCCCCGGGGAACGTCCGAGGGCGGCCCGAATCCCGGCCGGGGTGGCAGCGTGGACGTTGGATCCCGGCCGTACCCCCAGCTTCGTCGCGAGCCATGGGAGATCCGCCGCCGGGACCAGGACGGTGCGTGGGCTCCTGCCGGCACCAGCGACGACGGCGGCCAGCGAGCTGCGGGAGATGGATCGCTCGGTGGACCAGAACCCGGTCACTGGCACCAGCGGGACGAGCACCGGAGTCTCGGTCGGGTTCGGCGTCGGGAGGACGACCGAGGGCTCGGCGCTCGCCACGTCCGTCGCGATCTCGACCGCAGCCCCGGCCATTCGGGGCTGGATCGGGACGCGGGCCTCGGGTACGCAACCCGCCAGGGTCGCCGCGAGCAGCAGCACTCCGAGCCGCGCCACCCGGAACCGACCTGCCCAACTCCTCGCCATTGGTGACCCCCAGCCTCGGCGCCCCCGTCCGCGCCCGCACGTGTATCCGGGGGCGTCACGGTACGCGGAGCCTTGCCCGCTCCCAGAGGGCCATCGGTCACGAGCATGCAGCGCAGCCGTCACCCACGTTGCGCCAGGCGCGGGCCCCGGACCCGGGCGCAGAGCCTGGGCGCGGGCCCGTCCCGAGCCCTCCCGTCCAGGCCACCCGGCTACGGGCCCGCGATCTCCCGCATGGCAGCGAGCGCGCGGTCGACCTCCTCCGCCGTGGTGAACGCACCCAGGCTGAACCGGACGGCCCCCCGGTCGATGGTCCCGAGGTCCTGGTGAACCAGTGGCGCACAGTGGACGCCGACCCGCACGGCGATGCCGTAGTCGCCATCCAGGATCGCGCCCACGTCCTGCGGGTGGATGCCCGCCACATTGCAGGCCAGGACCGCCACGTGCCCGGCCAGGTCTTCGGCCGAGTAGAGCGTCACGCCGTCGATCGCCGCCAGGCCATCCCGGAGCCGTACGAGCAACGCCGCCTCGCGGGCATGCAGGGTCTCAATGCCCTCGCCCTCGATGAAGCTGAGGCCCTCCATCAGGCCGATCACCCCCAGCAGGTTGAGCGTGCCGGCCTCGAGCCGCAGTGGATATGCTCGGCTGTGCCCGAGGCTTGCGGAGTCCATGCCCGTGCCGCCGAACCGCGTGGTCTGCACATCGAGGTCCGGCCGCAGGACCAGCCCGCCGATGCCGGTCGGCCCGTAGAGCGACTTGTGTCCGGTGAAGGCAACGCCGGCGACCCCGAGCGCCGCCATGTCGACCGGGACCTGACCCGCCGACTGGGCGGCATCGATGACGACCGGCACGCCGCGCTCCGCGCACAGCCGCGCGATCTCGGCCACCGGCTGGACCGTGCCCAGCACGTTCGAGGCGTGGGTCATCACGACCAGGCGCGTCTCAGGCCGGAGAAGACCGGCGATGGCATCCGGATCAACGCGTCCGCGCCCGTCGAACGGGGCAGCATCCCAGGTGATCTCGCCGGCGCCGGCCAGGTGGTGGAGCGGACGCAGCACCGAGTTGTGATCGAGACGCGTGGTCACGACGTGGTCGCCCGGGCGCACGAGCCCACCGATGACGGTGTTGAGCGCGTCCGTGGCGTTGGCGCCGAAGATCACGCGCTCGGGATCGGGAGCGTTGAAGAAGCGGGCGACCCGGGCGCGGGCGTCATCGACCAGCTCCCCAGCCTGTGCGGCGAGGTCGTGATTGCCACGACCGGGCGACGCCCCGAGTCGCCGGTACGTCGCGACCATCGCCTCCAGCGTGCCCGGCGCCTTGGGAAACGTGGTCGCGGCGTTGTCGAGGTAGACGAGGTGGTCGGTCACGGGTCGCATCCGTCAGTCCAGGCACGTCCTGGGGTTGGGCAGGCCGGCCAGGCGCCGCGCCCCCATCTTGATGCCATCGGGAAACAGGTGCTCGAGCCGGAGCAGGGGCAGGTTCGTCCCCATCCTGAGGTCGCGGTTCATCGGCGCCCGGCCGTTGTCCGTGTAGTAGGCGCGCATGAATCGCAGGACGTGCCAGTGGACGTCATCGAGGCGCTCCATCCCGCTCTCCCGGGCGAGCTCCGCGGCGGCATCCTCCGACCAGTCGTCGGCGTCCCAGAAGAACCCCTCGTCGTCGAACCAGACGTCGCGACCGGCGACCGTGCGCAGGACGCGCGATCGGGCCGGCTCTGCCACGGCTGCCCGATCGCTCAGCCGGCCGGAACCGCGGGCTCCGGGGCTGGAGCCGCGACCTCCGGCTCCGGAACTGGCTCCGCGGCCGGAACGGGCACCGCGGCCAGGGCCGCCCGGACTCGCTCCGGTGTCGCCGGCAGCTCGTAGACCATCGCGCCGCAGGCATCCCGGATCGCGTTCACGATGGCGGGCGCCGTGGACACCATCGCCATCTCGCCGATCCCCACGGAGCCGAGCGTGCCCAGCTCCCGGGGCGTCTCGACCAGGATGGTCTCCATGTCCATGGCATAGCGGATGTTCGGGAACTTGAAGGTGATCCAGTCCTTCGACCTGCCGGCGACGTACTCCTCGCGGAGCGCGAACCCGGCACCCATGTCCATGCCGCCGTGCAGCTGGCCCTCGACGTTGGCGGGGTGGATGACGACGCCCGGATCGGCGGCCGCCGTGAGCTTGACCACCCTGACGTCGCCGGTTTCGGTGTTGACCTCCACCTCGGCCATCTGGACCGAGAACACCTGGACCTCGAACGACGGTCCAAGCCCGGTCTCGGGATCGAGAGGCGCCGTCTCCAGGGTGGTGCGCTTGCCCGCATAGCGGACCGGCTTGCCCGCGGCCGTCAGCGCGGCGTGGGTACGGGCGCCCACCTCGTCCATCGCCTCCCGAAGCTGGCGCGCGGCATCCACCGCCGCACCGCCGAGCATATACGTGGCGCGGCTGCCCGAGACCGGTCCCGACGACGCCGTGTCGGCGGTGCTGCGCGTCCGGAGGCGGACCTTCCCAACCGGCAGGTCCAGCACTGAGGCCACCAGCTGGCTGATCATCGAATCGTTGCCCTCGCCGGGATCACCGGCGGCGATGTAGACCGTCACGCCGTCGTCGGGGTCGAGCTCCACGAAGCCCATCGACTTGTCGCCAGGCATGGCGATCCCGAACGATGCCGCGCCGAGGCCCACGCCGCGCCGGGTCGGGCCGTCGACTGGCTGGCGGGCGGCATCCGCAAGCGCGGCCTCGTAGCGGCCCTCGATCGCGTCGCACAGGGCCGGGAAAGGCCATTCCGTGACGACATGCCCGGTCGCCTTGGCCTCGCCGGGCTTGAGCGAGTTGCGGCGCCGGAAGTCGAGCGGGTCGATGCCCATCTTCTCAGCCAGCAGGTCCACGGCGCACTCGAGAGCGTAGTGCGTCTGGGGCGGCCCGGCCCCGCGAGCGGCGCTCCCCCACGGGTTGTTGGTGTAGACCAGCCGGGATGTCACCGCGAGGTTCGGGACCAGGTACGAGCTGGTCAGCATGTGCAGCGCCCGGTTGACGATGACCCGGCCCAGCGACATGTAGGCGCCGTTGTCCACGGTGATGTCCATGGCCATCGCGGTCAGCCGGCCCTCGGCGTCTGCGGCGAGCCGGGTCTCGACCTCCATTGGATGGCGCTTGGAGCTCGCGAGCATGGACTCGGCCAGGCTGGGCACGTAGCGGACGGGGCGCCCGAAGTGGAGGGCCGCGGCGCCGGCAATGCCCTCGGTGATGATCTCGACCTTGATGCCGAACTGGCCGCCCGAAAAGGGCTCCTCGTAGCGGATGGCCTCCCAGCCGAGGGCCTCCTGGAGCGTCGCCATGTGGAGGTGGATGTTGATGCTCCGGCCTAGGACGACCAGCTCGGCGTCCTCTCCCTCGCCCTCGAGCCAGGCCAGGCTGACCTCCGGTTCCAGCGGGGCCTGGTGCACGATCTGGGTCTTGAACGTCGCCGTGACCTCGGCGGCGGACCTTGCGAATGCCGTCGCGGCATCACCCTTGGTGATCGGCTGGCTGTAGCACAGGTTGGAGCTGTCCTCGTGGACCTGCGGGGCGCCATCCGCCAGGGCGGCAGCCGGCGAGTCGAGGACGGGAAGCGGCTCGTACTCCACGACGACCACCTCGGCGGCGGCGAGCGCCTGCGCCTGCGTCTCGGCGGCCACGATCGCGACCGCGTCACCCAGCGTCCGCACCTTCGTGTCGCACAGGATTGGGCGGTCCGCCACCTGGTACTTGAGCCGGTTGGTGCCCCGGATGTCGGCGGCCGTCATCACCCCGGCCACGCCCGGCAGGGCCGCGGCCGCGGAGGTGTCGATGCCGCGGATCAGAGCGTGCGCGTAGGGGCTGCGGACGACCGCGATCTCGAGCGAGCCGGGCATCCTGATGTCGGCTCCGAACCGCGCCGTGCCGGTGGCCTTGGCCATGGCCGACGGACGCGGGAACGAGGTCCCGATCGCGGGCGCGTCCTCGGGGGGCGTGAGCTGCGCGGGCGTGACCTCAGCGCGCAGGAACCGGCCGGCCAGCTGGACGGCGTCGATGATCTTGACGTAGCCCGTGCAGCGGCAGAGGTTACGGCGTAGTGCGCGCTTGACCTCGCCACGCGTGGGGTCCGGGTTCGTCGCGAGCAGCTCCTCCGCAGTCACGATCATGCCCGGAATGCAGAAGCCGCACTGGACCGCGCCGGCCAGGACGAATGCCTGCTGCACGAGGTTCGGGCGGTCGGGGGTGCCCAGTCCCTCGATGGTCGTGACCTCGGCGCCGTCGAGCGGGGCGACCTTCGTGATGCACGACAGGACCGCCTTGCCGTTGACCAGGACCATGCAGGTCCCGCACTGCCCCTTGCGGTCGCACGACTGCTTGGTGCCGGTCAGGCCCAGGTCCTCCCGGACGACGTCGAGCAGGATCGTCTCCCGCTCGTCGGCCACGACCTCGATGGGCCGGGCGTTGACGGTGAAACTGACCTTCTTCATGACGCCGATCCTAGCGGCGGCAACGATCTCGGCGATGAGCCGGACGGCCCGTCATGCCGGTGCCCCGCGGACAGGGCGAACGGGAAAGGGACCGGAAGCGTCATGGTCGCGTCACGCGGGGACGCGATGCTGCCGCGCATGGTCCCCACCCTGTTGTTCGCGATGCTCGCCGGACTGCTCACCGTCCTGAGCCCGTGCGTGCTGCCCGTCATCCCCCTGCTGGTGGGCACCGCAACGGGGCGCGATGGGGATGGCGGAGGCGGCACCCGGCGCGTCGCCGGCCTGGTCCTGGGCTTCGGGGCGACCTTCATGGCGGCGACCATCCTGCTCGCCTCGACCCTTGCCGCGGCCGGCGTCACCACCAGCCAGCTGCGGGTGGCAAGCGCGCTGCTGCTCGTGGCGTTTGGGGCCACGCTGGCCATCCCGGCCCTCGGCCGCCGCGTGGAGCGCTGGGCAAGCCGCATGACCGCATCCCGGGAAACGATGCGCCCGGGTACCGGGGGCTTCGCGGGCGGGATCGTGCTCGGCGCGGCCATCGGCCTGATCTGGTCACCCTGCGTCGGGCCGATCATGGCCAGCGTCATCGCCACGGCCGTGTCGGCCGGTCCCACCCCGGAGGCCGTGCTGGTCGCCCTGGCGTACGTGGTCGGCGTCTCCGTCCCGCTCGCGGCAATCGCACTCGGCGGGCGGCAGGCCGTGCGCAGGCTCGGCTCGGCAGAACGGCGCTCGGGGCTCGTGCGGGCATTCGGGCTGCTGACGATGGCCGGTGGCATCCTGGTGATCACGGGTCTCGACATCCCGCTGCAGACGCGGGTGGGTGACCTCCTGCCCGAGGGCTGGACCCGGGCGATCGCGGCCGTGGAGGCGGGGCAGGGCGCAGGCGACGAGCAGCGGCCGACAGACGCGGCGACGGGGGACCGTCCGGCGCCGGAACCCCTCGTGAACGTCGACGGCCGCCCCCTGCCCGCCGCCGTCGCGGAGACGCTGCCGGCGAGCGTGGCGCTAGAGGACCTGGGCCAGGCGCCCGAGCTGACGGGGATCTCCGACTGGATCAACTCGGACCCGCTGACGGTCGCCTCCCTGCGCGGCAAGGTGGTCCTCGTGCACTTCTGGACTTTCGGCTGCATCAACTGCGTCCACGTCCAGCCGTACGTCAAGACCTGGTACGACCGCTACGCAGACGCGGGTCTCGTCGTGCTTGCCGTCCACACCCCGGAGCTGTCCTACGAACGGGACGTGGCAAACGTACGTGAGGCGGTCGCCCGCGAGGAGGTCCTGTACCCCGTCCCCATCGATCCCGACTTCGCCACCTGGAAGGCGTACCAGAACCGCTACTGGCCCGCCTTCTACTTCGTGGATCGCGAGGGACGGATCCGCCACGCGTCCGCTGGCGAGGGCAGCTACGACATCGCCGAGCAGGTGATCCGGCAGCTGCTCGCCGGGGAGTGATCCGGACGCGCGGCGAGGGCCGGGCAGTTCCACGTGAGCGAGTCGGGCCAGCGGGTCAGCCGGAAGACGAGCGGCAGCGCAGTGCGCTCGCGCCCGCTTGTGCTCGACCCTGCGTCCCTATAGTTGACCGGTGCCTGCGCCGATCCTGGCCACCAAGCTGCACATCCCTCCGTCGCGGCGAAGGATGGTCCTCCGACCGCGACTGGTCGAGCGGCTGGACGAGGGTCTCGCTGCCGGCAACAGGCTGACGCTGGTCTCCGCTCCTGCGGGCTTCGGCAAGACGACCCTGGTCAGCGAGTGGGTCGCGGGCTGCGGGCGACCGGTGGCGTGGCTCTCGCTCGATGGAGGCGACAGCGACCCCAGCCGCTTCCTGGCCTACGTGGTCGCGGCGCTGCAGACGGTCGTGCCCAGCATGGGCGAAGGATTGCTCGCCCTGCTGCAGTCGCCGCAGCCGCCGCCGATCGAGTCCACGCTGACGGATCTGCTCAACGACATCGCCACGATGCCGAACGATGTCGTGCTCGTGCTCGACGACTACCACGTCCTCGACGCCAGGCCGGTCGACGATGCGCTCGCCTTCCTGGTCGAGCACCAGCCGCCCCAGCTCCACCTCGTCATCGCCACCCGTGTGGACCCCGCGCTGCCCCTGGCCCGACTGCGCGCTCGGGGCCAGCTGACCGAGGTGCGCGCTGCCGACCTTCGCTTCATCCCGTCCGAGGCCGCCGACTTCCTCAACCAGGTGATGGGCCTGGACCTTACGGCGGACGACATCGCCGCCCTGGACACTCGTACCGAAGGCTGGATCGCGGGCCTGCAGCTGGCCGCGATCTCCCTTCAGGGCCGCGACGATGTCGCAGACTTCATCAGGTCGTTCGCGGGCAGCCACCACTTCGTGCTCGACTACCTGGTCGAGGAAGTCCTCCAGCGGCAGCCCGAACCCGTCCAGACCTTCCTGCTGCGCACGTCCATCCTCGATCGGCTCTGCGGCCCGCTCTGTGATGCCGTTCTCGCCGACGGCTCGGTCTCCGGACGGGAAACGCTCGAGTATCTCGAGCGAGCCAACCTGTTCATCGTCCCCCTGGACAACGAGCGCCGCTGGTACCGCTATCACCATCTCTTCGCCGAGCTGCTGCGGCAGCGGCTGACCCAGCAGGCTGCCGGGTCGGCTGCGGACCGGGACGGGGACCACATCCGCGCCAGCGCGTGGTTCGAGGCCCATGCCCTCGAGATCGAAGCCTTCCACCATGCGGCTGTCGCCAATGACGTCGTGCGGGCCGAGCGGCTGATCATGAGTGGGCGAATCCCCCAGCACTCCCGCGCCGCTGTGACAGCCCTGTTCGACTGGATGGAGTCGCTGCCAAGAACCGCATTGGATGCGAGGCCCTGGTTGTGGGTGGGATCGGCCACGGTGGCGCTGAATGCGGGACGGACAACCGGTGTGGAAGAGAAGCTGCAAGCGGCCGAACAGGCGTTGCAGCATGCCGATCTCGATGACGCGACCCGCGACGTGATTGGGCAGATTGCCGCCGCAAGAGCCACGTTGGCGCTCGCCAACTACCAGCCCCAAGCCATGATCAACCAGGCACACCGCGCCCTGGAGTATCTACGCCCCGACAACCTCCCGTTCCGCGGTAGGGCTCTCCGGACACTGGGGTTTGCCTACCAGCTCCAGGGGGACCGTGCCGCGGCTCGGCAGGCCTATGCCGAGGCCAGGGATATCCGACAAGCGTTCGGGGACATTCACATCACCGTGTCAGCTACAACCGGCTTGGGAAATGTCCAGGAATCGGAGAACCAGCTGCATCAGGCGGCCGAAACCTACCGCTGCTCCCTGCAACTGCTTGGTGATCATTCAACTTCGAATGCCGATCAGGAGTTCATTGGCCTAGCTCGCATCTTCTATGAATGGAACGACCTGGATGTCGCCGAACAGTACGGGCAGCGGTGCCTTCCACTGGTGCGACAGTATGTCGGCGCGGTCGACAGATCCGCGATCTGTGAAGTGTTCCTGGCTCGCCTGAAGCTGGCCCGTGGAGATGTGGCCGGCGCGGCCGCCATGCTGGCGGAGACCGAGCAGTCTGTGCGCCAGAACAACTACGTACATCGCATGCCCGACGTCGCTGCTGCCCAGGTGCTGACCTTGTTGCAGCAGGGCGACATGGCTGCAGCCGCTCGCCTGGCCCAGGCGCACGACCTTCCCCTCACCCGGGCCCGGGTGCACCTGGCGCAGGGAGATCCCAAAGCAGCGCTCGCGGTGCTGGAGCCATATCGCCGGAAGGTGGCGGAGAAGGCCTGGGTGGACGAGGAGCTCAAGGCCCTCGTGCTGCTGGCCGTCGCCCGCGATGCCCAGGGCGAGCGGAGCAGGGCCGTGGAACTGCTCGCTGAAGCGCTGGCGCTGGCCGAGCCGGGCGGCTTCATCCGCACCTTCGTCGACGAAGGTGTGCCGATGGCTCGCCTGCTCCGCGAGGCGTTGGCTCGAGGGGTTCGTCCGGAGTACGTGCGCCGCTTGCTGGCGGCGTTCCCCGCCGATGACGCCGGACGAGCCGCGTCACCCGCAACGAGCATCGCCGGAGGCCGTCTCGCCGAACCCCTCAGCAGCCGCGAGCTCGAGGTGCTCGCCCTCATCGCCAGGGGACTGTCCAACGAGGAGATCGCAGCCAGGCTGTACCTGTCGCTGCACACGGTGAAGGCGCACGCCCGCAGCATCTACGCCAAGCTCGGCGTCGGCAGTCGCACGCAGGCAGTCGCGCGGGGACGCGCCCTGGGCTATCTGTCGGAGGACCGCCGCACCGACGCTTGAGGTGGGGATCCCCAGGGGCGAATAGTCCCCCGAATACCTCCTCGGAGCGATGACGCTCATCCCACCGCGAGGACATGCTGCCCGTGCAGACCACCGATAGGGGTCCGCACCGATCAGCCGCAGCGGGCACGGAGCGATGTCCCAGGAACTCGACCCACGCACCCAATCAAGCCGACCGATGGCGTATCAGATCCGCATCGCGGGCCAGCTCGGTCCCGGGTGGGCGGACTGGTTCGAGGACCTGACGATCACGCTCGACGGCGCCGACACGCTCATCACCGGGCTCGTGGCGGACCAGGCCGCGTTGCATGGGCTGCTCAGGAGAGTCTGTGATCTGGGAATGCCCCTGCTCTCGGTCGGTGCCCTTGAACCAGATCCACAAGCAGGAGACATCGAATGAACACGCAGGGCGATCAGCTGCCGCTGGGCAAGCTCGCCAGGGTCACGGGCGGCGTCTACCTGGCGTACGTCCTGGCGTCCGTGCTCTCCGGCGTGCTGGGGAACATCGGCCTGGGCACGGTGCCGCAGATCTCCGAGGCGATCCTGACGGATCCCGCGTCCTTCCGCCTGGGTCTCGTCATCGCGTTGATCTCGGGGTGCCTCTTCCTCGTCGTTGCCTGGGGCCTGTACGTCATCCTGCGGCCGGTCAACAGGGACCTCGCGCTGCTGTTCCTCGCGCTCAACGCGGTCGGGGTCGCCATCCAGGGCGCTGCCTTCCTGTCGCTGGTCTCCGCGCTGCTCCAGACGGACGCTGCCAGCCACATGCAGGCGTTCTCGGCCGCCCAGCTGGAGGGCCTGGCGTACCTGTCCATCGGCGTCTACAAGGCGGGCTGGGTGACGGCCCAACTGTTCTTCGGCACGTGGTTGTTCCCGCTGGGCTATCTCGTGTACAGGTCCGGCCTCCTTCCCCGGTGGCTGGGCGTCCTCCTCGTGCTTGACGGGATCGCCGTCATGATCTGGTTCCTCCAGGCCCTGCTGCTGCCCGACTACCCCGCGATCCGCTACCCCGGGCTCGTCGTGAGCTTCATCGCCGAAGTCGGGCTCGCGCTCTGGCTCCTGGTCAAGGGCGTGAAGGTCGACAGCGCCCGGTTGGACATGCCGCTCGAGGGGCCGCCCGCGGCCCCGCAGGCCGAGGGGACGGCGGCATGAAGGCCGCCGTCTGCACGCTGTACGGTCCGCCGGAGGTCCTGCGCCTCGAGGAGCGCGCGACCCCGGTTCCCCGTGGAAACGAGGTCCGCATCCGGATCCTGGCGACGGCCGTGGCGTCGAGCGACTGCTACGTTCGGGGACTCAAGCTGAGTCCCGCCTACCGGCTCATGGCGCGACTCGCGCTCGGCTGGACCGCGCCCAGGCAACCGGTGCTGGGCATGGTGCTCTCGGGCGAGGTGGATGCGGTCGGGCCGCGCGCCGGGTCCTTCGCAGTGGGCCAGCCCGTCTTCGGCTTCAACCCAAAGCGCTTCGGAACGTATGCGCAGTTCGTGTGCTGGCCTGACGACGGACTCCTGGCGATCAGACCAGCGAACCTCACCGATGTGGAGGCCGCGGCCATTCCCTACGGTGGCCTCCTCGCGCTCGCGTACCTGCGCAAGGCTGGGGTCCGGGCGGGACAGCGCATGCTCGTCTACGGAGCCTCCGGCGCGGTCGGGACGTCTGCCGTGCAGCTGGCGCGGCACCTCGGCGCACGCGTCACGGGTGTCTGCAGCACATCGAACGTGGACCTCGTGGCATCGCTCGGCGCGACCACGGTGATCGACTACACCGCCGAGGACTTCACCGCCAGGGAAGAGCGGTACGACCTGGTCCTCGACACCGTGGGCAAGCGGAAGAGCGCCGCGGCGCTCCGGCGGTGTCGTCAGGTGCTGGCCCCCGGCGGCGCCTGCGTGTCGGTCGACGACGGGACGCCGAAGCTACGTCGGGAAGACCTGGTTCTGCTCGGGGAGCTCGCCACGAAGGGTGAGATCAGGCCGGTGATCGACCGAACCTATCTCCTGGACGACCTCGTCGATGCGCACCGGTACGTCGACGGTGGACACAAGCGAGGCAACGTGGTGATCACGGTGCCGTAAGCCCCAAGAACGGTCATCCCGCCGAACAAGCGCCTCCAACTGGCGCGTCGGCCCCTGCTCAGGAGCACCACCCATGAGACTGCTACGCAACCTCGCCCGACGGCGGCTTCGAACAGCCCTGACCGTCAGCGGCATCACGATCGGCATCTGGGCCCTTGTCGTGTTCGGCTCGATGGCCGACAAGATCAGCTCGATCGTCGCCATGGGCAGCGACTACTACGCGGGCAAGATCGTCGTCACCGACAAGTCCGGCGGGCTGTCCGGAGACGGTCCCATGGCGATCGTCCTGGCCGACGACATCGCCGCGCTCGATGGCGTCGCGGCCGCGGTGCCCGGCGTCAGCACCCTCCTCGATCCCGCGTCGGCCGGCGGGCCGAGCATTCCCGACATGATCGTCGGGGTCCTGCCCGGAGCCGACCAGGGTCACCGGGCGTTCAACTTCCACTACGCGCAGGGCCGGGCGCTCACCGCCGACGACGCCGGAGCCCTCGTTGCCGTTCTCGGCTCCGACCTCGCCCGAAAGATGGGCATGAGCGTCGGCGACACACTCGAGATCCGCGACATGACGTTCGAGGTCGTCGGGATCCTCGAGCCGACCCTGACCGCGCCGGACATGACCGCGATCGTGCCGCTCGCGGCCGCCCAGGAGATCTTCCTCCAGGACCTGCCACCGGTCCTCCGCCAGAACCTTCAGGCAGACCGGCTTGCGACCGACATCACGGTATACCCCGACGAGGGGATCGACGTCGAAGCCCTCGCCGCACGGATCGAGGCCGACATCCCGAACGCGTCGGCGATGACCGGCGCCGAGTTCGACGAGGTCGTCGGCTCATCGGTCGCGATCTTCAACGCGATCATCGTCGGCGTGGCCCTGATCAGCCTGATCGTCGGCGGCCTGTCGGTGATCAACACCATGGCCATGGCGGTCGCCGAGCGGACCCGGGAGATCGGGATCAAGCGTGCGATCGGCGGCTCGCGGGCGCGGGTCATCCGTGAGCTCGTGAGCGAGGCCGGGTTGATCGGCCTGCTCGGTGGCCTGATCGGACTGGGCCTCGGGGCGGTAGTCGTGTACCTCGCCAACGAGGCCGGCCGGAGCTCGGGGACGATCCTCTTCCTGCTCACCCCCCAGACCGCGATCTTCGCGGTCCTGTTCTCGACCATCCTCGGCATCGTCGCCGGGATCATCCCCGCCTGGAACGCGGCGCGCCTCGACCCGGTCGCGGCCCTCCGCTACGAATAGGAGCAACGGACCATGGCACTTCTCGAAGGGCGCAACCTGCGCAAGACCTACAAGCTCAGCCGCAGGAACGAGGTCCAGGCGCTGCGCGGGGTCGACGTCTCGATCGAGAGCGGCGAGCTGGTCGCAATCATGGGCCCGTCCGGCTCCGGCAAGAGCACCCTGATGCACGTGCTCGGGCTGCTCCACAGCCCGGACCAGAACCACGGCCCGGCCCCCGAGCTGTCGTTGGGCGGGCGCGATGCGACGCGGATGTCGGACGGTGAGCGGACCCGGATCCGGGCTCGCGAGATGGGCTTCGTGTTCCAGCAGTTCAACCTCGTCCCGACGCTGACCGCGGTCGAGAACGTCATGCTCGCAGGCGAGTACGCGGGGCTCGGCCCGCGTGAGGCACGCGAGCGGGCGATCGCCCGCTTGGACATGGTCGGCCTGGCCGAGCGCGCGACGCACCGCCCGTCCGAGCTGTCCGGCGGCGAGCAGCAGCGCGTCGCGATCGCCCGGGCGCTCGTCAACGACCCTGCGCTCGTCCTGGCCGACGAGCCGACCGGCAACCTCGACTCGCGCAAGTCCGCGGAGCTCCTCGGCCTGATCCGGAAGCTCAACCGCGAGCATGGCCAGACGTTCGTGCTCGTCACCCACGACGCGGAGGTCGGGGCAGCCTGCGACCGGATCATCCGGATGCGTGACGGCCTCGTCCGGGCCGTGGAGCTGGTCAACGAGCCCGCAGCGGACGACGTCGGCAATGCCGCGGCGTGAGCCGGCCATGACCGGCCGGGACGGGCACGAGCCGATGCCCCTGGAACTCGACGCGCACGTCGACGCAAGCCAGCCGATGGCCTACCAGATCCGGATCACGGGCCAGCTCGATTCTCGATGGGCGGACTGGTTCGAGGGCCTGACGATCACGCTCGACGGCGGCGACACGCTCCTCACTGGCCCGATCGTCGACCAGGCCGCCCTGCAAGGGCTGCTCAAGAGAGTGCGTGACCTGGGTATGTCTCTGGTGTCGGTCAATCCTGTCGAACCCCGCCCCTCGACGCTCGGGGCAGACCAGCCGGGTGGGTCAGACACATGCGTCTCGTCAGTCGCGCTCAGGAACGGAGTGGAGTAGTGCGCACAACGACCACGACCGGGCAGTACCAGGACACCAAGGTCGACGTGAAGATCGTGCTGTCCGCGCTGTGGATCGCGATGCTGATCGTGTTCGCCTACGGCGACATCTTCGGTCTCTTCCGAGCCGACGTCCTCCGCGCCGCGCTCGACGGCAAGATGGCGGCCACGGGACTGTCGGTCGACCAGGTGTTCCTGGTCTTCACCGACGCCTACATCCTCATCCCGACGCTGATGGTCGTCCTGTCGCTGGTCCTTCGGCCACGGGTCAACCGGATCGTCAACATCGTCGTCGCGCTGGTCTACGCGGTCAGCATCGTCGCGTCGTGCGCCGGTGAGACGTGGGCCTACTACCTGCTCGGGAGCGCCGTCGAAGTCGTGCTCCTCGCCGCGATCGTCCGCACGGCTTGGACGTGGCCGCGGACTCCGGTAGCGCCGGCGTCGTGATCGCGACCACGCTCCCGTTCTCGGACGGCTGAACGGGGATCGTGGGATCAGCACAAGGAGAGATCGGTGCGGGCAATCGTCCAGCAACGGTACGGCGGGCCGGAGGTGCTCGTCAGCCGGGAGATCGACAGACCCGCGATCGGTGACCGGCAGGTGCTCGTCCGCGTGCACGCCGCGGGGCTCCATATCGGAGACGCCTTCGGGGTCCGGGGCTCGCCCTTCCCGGTCCGCTTCACGAGCGGCCTGCGCGGGCCGAAGCTGGGTATCCCGGGGTTCGACATTGCCGGGACTGTTGAGGCGACGGGCAGCGCCGTGACCCGGTTCGGGCCCGGTGACGAGGTCTTCGGCATCTGCACCTGGCCGTCATCGGGGGCCTGCGCCGAGTACGCGCGGGCCGCGGAGGACGCGCTCGTCCACAAGCCCGCCGGCCTGAGCTTCGAGCAGGCCGCGGCCATCCCGACCTCGGCGTCCGCGGCACTCCACGGCCTCCGCGATGCGGGCCGGCTGCAGGCCGGTCAGCGGGTCCTCATCAACGGCGCATCAGGCGGCGTGGGCACGTACGCGGTGCAGATCGCTCGTGCGTTTGACGCCGAGGTCACTGGCGTGTGCGGCCCGACCAACGTGGACCTGGTGCGCTCCCTTGGCGCGCGCCACGTCATCGACTACACCCGGGAGGATTTCACCCGGGGCACCGCGTGCTACGACGTCATCCTCGACAACATGGAAAACCACTCCCTCGCGGACACTCGACGTGTCCTGGCCCCCGAGGGCACCCTCGTCCTCATGAGCGGCACGGGTGCGAGCGGCGTGGCGCTGCTGGTCCGGCTGATCCGGCCGGTCATGCTGAACCCCTTCGTGAAGCACAGCCTGCGCCGGCCCTTCTCCATCCCGAATCGCGAGGATCTCGAGGTCCTCACGTCCATGGTCGAGGAGGGGGCCCTCCGGCCGGTCATCGAGGCGACGTATCCGATGCCCGAGACGGCAGCGGCCATCCGCCACATCGAGACGGGGCGCGCGCGGGGAAAGGTGATCGTCGCATGGCCGATGTGAGGGTCATCCTCTCCGGGCTGTGGGTTGCCGTGATGCTGACCTATCTCTTGGGGGATGTCCTGCGCCTGTTTGCCGGTGACATCACGCCAGGTGACGGCCAGTCTGATGCGGAGTGAAGCTCGCGCCTGTCCAGCGCGGGCCAGATCCACTCAGAGCTGCTTGTAGCGCGGCCCCTCGCCGCCCTCGGGCGGCACCCACTTGATGACGTCGGCCGGGCACTTCACCGTGCAGCTCATGCAGTGCAGGCAGTTCGAGGGCGAGAGCACGACCTCCGACCCGCTCCAGCGGTACACCTGTCCCGGGCAGAAGTGGGTGCACGCGTTCGCGTAGTCCGCCTCGCAGCTGACGCACTTCGCCGGGTCCGTGATGGTGATGTGCGAGGGCTCGTCCTCGCGGTGGAGCGTGCCCGTGAGCGCCACGAACGTGGCGCCGTCCATGCGGCCCGGGTCCGGCCGGTTCAGCCGGGCTCCCTTCTTGGTCGCCTCGCCGTCGCGGTGGATGCCCAGCCTGGCCGGGATCTTCGACTGCACGAGGGAGAGCGGGGTGCCCGCGAACAGCCCGTACTTGAACACCTGGCGGTAGTTGCGGGCGTGGCGGAACTCGGCCAGCATGCCGCTCGCCTCGAGGCGGTCGCGGTAGCCGTCGAGGGAGCCCACGGCCCCGTCCGCACCCAGCGCCGCGAGCGCCGTATCGGCCGCGGCCATCCCGGAGCGGATGGCGTAGTGGATGCCCTTGATCTTCTCCATGTTGACGAAGCCGGCGCCGTCGCCGGTGACCATCGCACCCGGGGCGGACAGGGCGCCGATGGCGTTGATCCCGCCCTCCGGGATCGTCTTGGCCCCGGTCGCCACCGTCACGCCACCCTCGAGCAGCCGGCTGATGAACGGGTGGGCGCGGAACGTCTCGAACTCGCGCTGCGGGTTGAGATCGCCGTACTTCCAGTCCAGCCCCAGGATCAGGCCGACTGCGATGGTCTTCTCGCCCATGGCGTACAGGAAGCCGCCACCGAAGACGCTGGGCGGGTTGGGGTAGCCCAGCGTGTGCATGACGCGGTTGGCGCCGAATGGGCTGGCCTCCGGGAACTGGACGATGGCCTTCATGCCCAGGGAGTAGACCTGCGGGTTGTCGCCACGGCCGAAGTGCTCGGCGAAGTCCTGCGAGACGACACCGTGGGTGCCGTCGGCGAGGATCGTGATCGGCGCGCGGACCTCCTCGGCAGGCAGGTGGTTGCCCTTGGGGGTGCCGCCCTGGGCCAGCCCGACGTCGGCCAGCCGGACACCACGGACCACGCCGTCCTCGACGATCAGCGTCCGTGCCGTGTAGCCGTGGTAGACCTCGACGCCGGCCGCCTCCGCCTGCTCGGCTAGGAATTGGGCCAGCCGCGAGACCGAGATGATGTAGTCACCGACGTGGTGCATCCGCGGCGGGACCACCCTCGCAGGGATGCGGTTCGCCGCCTTCGACCGCAGGAAGTACATGTCGTCGCGCTCGACCGGGACGAGACCGGTGGTGAACGGGTGACGGATCTCCTTCCATCCGGGCAGCAGATCGTCGAGGCAGGCGGGCTCGAAAGCGGCGCCGGACAGCGTGTGGTTGCCCGCTGCGGGCGCCTTGTCGATCACCGCGACCGCCAGATCGCGACCGGCCGCCGCAGCCTGCCGGCGGGCCTGGATCGCCGCGGCGAGTCCGGCTGGGCCGGCGCCGACGACGAGGACGTCGATGCCGTTCATCGGGCTGCCTCCTGCGTCGCGCGAACCAGTTGCGGCACGACCGTCTCGAGATCGCCGACAACGCCAAAGTCCGCGTAGTTGAAGATCCGCGCCCGCGGGTCCTTGTTGATCGCCACCACCGTGTCCGACATCTGCATCCCGGACACGTGCTGGACGGCGCCGGAGATCCCGACCGCCACGTACAGCTTGGGCGCGACCGTCTGGCCGGTCTGGCCGACCTGGTAGTCGTGGGTGGAGTAGCCGTCCTCGACCGCGTGGCGGGACGCGGCGACCTTGGCGTCGTCGCCCAGCACCTGCTCGAGCCCCTCGGCGAGCGGCTGCAGGAGACGTTCGAAGTCGGTCTTGGAATGGATGCCGTGACCGCCGGCCACGATGATCTTCGCGTCCCGGATGCTGACCTTGGAGGCAAAGGATTCGACCGGCGTGATGCGGGCGCCGTCCGCGGCGTCGCCCAGGTCCGGGGCCAGACGGACGACCTCGCCGCTCCGCTTGGCGTCACGCGGCGGAACCTTGAACACGCCCGGGCGGACCGTGGCCATCTGCGTCGGCGAGTCCTTGGTCATGATCGTGGCCATGATGTTGCCGCCCAGCGCGGGCCGGGTCTGCTTGAGGATGCCGACCAGGTCCTGGGAGCCCTTGGCGTAGTCGCCGATCTCCAGCTTGGTGCAGTCGGCGGTCAGCCCGGAGTCACAGGCGTAGGCGATCCGTGGCGCCAGCTCGCGCCCCATCGGCGTCGCCCCGAAGAGCATCACCTGCGGCTTGTGCTCGCGAACGAGGCCGGCCACGGCCTCCTTGTAGGGCAGCGGGGCGAACTGGGCCAGGCTGGGGTGCTCGATCACGTAGACGACGTCGGCGCCATGGGCGACAAGCTCGGCGGGCAGCTCCCCGGCGTCGGCGACCGGCAGCACGGCGACAACGGGCTCGCCCAGGAACGCCGCGAGCTCGCGGGACTTGCCCAGGAGCTCGAGCGAGACCGTCTTGATGGCATCGCCATCGCGCTCGGCCAGGACCCAGAACCCGCCGTGGTAGGTGGGTTCCCTCCCGTCGAGGGAGTAGGCGCCCTCCTCGTGCACCTCCGGTCCGCCGGTCGCCAGGCGGTATTTGGCCTGGATCCTGCTGATCAGCGCGGCGGGATCGCTGACCATCTCGCAGGTCTTGGCGCGGTCCTCGGACGGCGAGAAGATGCGGTACACCGTGGTCCGGGATCCCTTGATGCCGACCTTGTCGGCCGTGGCCCCCACGTCGGAGGCGCTCCAGGTGTGGATGGTGGCGCTGCGCGCGGCCCGGGCGCTGTGGAAGCTCCGGTACAGGGTGTCCGTGCAGGCCGTGACGGTCACCAGGGCCGGGAAGCGCACCGGGACCACGTCCTCGGTACCCTCCGCACCGATCCGCCGGAAGGTGAGCTCGGGATCCGTGTGCACGTCCTGCGCATACGCCACCTGGTCGATTCCCAGGTCCTCGGCGATCTGCGGCGGCACCTGCGCGGTGTCGCCATCCACGGACTGCATGCCGGTCACGATCAGGTACTCGCGGCTGCCGTCGAACAGCTCCTGCTCGATGCGACGGATGGCCAGGGCCAGCGAGTAGGCCGTGGCGACCGTGTCGGCGCCACCCATCGAACGGTCGGTGAGAAGGACCGCGTCGCCGGGTGCTCGGGAGATGCACTCGGTCAGGACCTCGCGGGCCTGGGGCGGGCCCATCGTGAGGTACACGGTCTTCGACGCCGGGTCCGCAGCCGTGATCCGGCGCGCGAACGAGAGGGCGTGGAGGTCCAGGGGGTTGAGGATGCTCTCGAGGAGGGCGCGCCGGAGCGTGCCCTTCTCGCGATCCCAGGCATCCTCCGGGATGTTGCTGACGTCCGGGACCTGCTTGACAAGGACGATGCAGTGCATTGAGACCTACTGGCGTGGCGCCCGGTCGACGGTCGCCCGCCGGTCCGGCCGCGAGATGCGTTTTAGCGGCTCCGCCGGGCCGGATCGGCTGCAGACAGCCTGCCGGAGGGTTGTCGATGCCGATGGGCTTCGACCCGACAGCGCGCAGGACCGAACGGCGGTCCCGACGGGATCCGCACCGTGAGCATAGAAAGCCCCGGCTTGCGGCCGAGCGGGCCATTGGTCCCGCAGATCCCGGCGCACGGCCGCCTCCGGACGGGCGCGGCGGCACCACGAATCGGGACCCGCTGGGCTGCCGGCCCGTCCGGGCGTTCCGCGCGGGGGACGTGCGGGCAGGATGGCGACCGGATAGATTGTCCCGGCGAATTGTCGCGTTGTCGTGGCATCGCGCAAGAGGTGGCAAGAACGTGGACGCGGTACCGATCGAGGGATCCGAGACCGACGAGGCGACCCCCAGCCTGATCCTCGCCGACGCCCGCCAGTCGCTGGGTCCGGCCCAGCTGGACGACCTGTTCCCCGAGGGTGAAGTCTTCCGGAAGTCGCTGGAGACGTTCGTTGCGCTCCTGGCCCTGTCCGGGCTGATCGCTGCCTTCGGCCTCTATCAGGACTCGACGGCCTCGATCATCGGGGCAATGCTGGTGGCGCCACTCGGCGGAGCGATCATGGCCTTCGCAGCCGCCCTCGTCACGGGCCGGACCCGGTGGCAGGGGATCACGTTCCTCCAGGTTGCCCTGGGCGGCCTGATGGTGATCGCGATCGGGTTCGTGGTCTCGCTCATCCTCCCCGATCCCCTGGTGCTGACCCCGGCGCTCGAGGCCCGCACCTCACCGGGTCTCCTGGACCTGGGTGTGGCTCTTGCGGCGGGCGCCGCTGGCGCCTGGGTTGCCGTTCGCCGGACCGGCGTCGATGCCCTGCCGGGCGTGGCCATCGCCGTCTCGCTCGTGCCGCCCCTGGCGACGGTCGGGATCTGCCTGGAGCTCGGCCGTCCCGACGATGCAGCCGGGGCCCTGATCCTGTTCCTGACCAACTTCTGCGCGATCGTCGTGATCGCGTGCGTCGTGTTCGTCCTCGCCGGCGTCACGCCCAGCCGAGAGATGCTGCGCGAGCGCCACCGGCTACGCAACGGGTTCATCCTGGCGGTGATCGCGCTGGTGATCGTCGCTATCCCCCTGATCTGGCACTCCGTCGGCGTCGTGCAGGGCACCATCCGGTCCACGCAGGGTGCGCCACTGGTACGCGCGTGGATCGGCGAGCGCGACCTCAAGGTCATCACCTGGTCGATCGACGGCTCGGACGTCACCATCGAGCTGCAGGGCACGGACGCGCCTGCACCGGCCGGTACGCTCGCGGCCTCCCTGGCCGGCGCGTTCGGCGCGCCCGTCAACCTCGAGATCACCTACGTGCCGGTGCAGCGCGAGGCGGCGACCTCGGCGCCGTAGCGGAGGCCGCGCCCACCCGAGGGACCCCTGCGACGGCGACCTCCACGGGCGCGGGAGCCCGTCCACGAGCGTCACGTGGCCCCCGAACCCAAACCGGATGCCGGGCCGGTGACCTCGCCCACCCCTTCGCGCCGTCGAAAGCGCCAGTGGCCGATCCTCGCATGGCTGCCCGGCTACCAGCGGGTCTGGCTGCGGCTCGACCTGATTGCCGGGCTCACGGTTTGCGCGATCCGGGTGCCCGAGGGCATGGCCTCGCCCAGCTTGCCGGGATGCCACCTGAGACGGCCTTCCATGGCGCACCCATCGGCCTCCTTGCGTACGCGGTCCTGGGCAGCTTCCGCCGGCTCGTCGTCGCGGTCTCGTCGGCGATCGCGATCATGTCGGCGGCCACCATCTCGCTGCTGGCGCCGGAGGGCTCCGTCGACGACGCGGTCCTGACGGCCGCGGTCGCGCTCCTGGCCGGCGGCGTCTCGATCGGCGGCGGGCTCCTGAAGCTGGGGCGCATCGCCAGTTCTTCTCGGAGTCCGTGCTCGTCGCCGAGTTGCCGCGTCTCGTGCGGCTCGCCACGAGACTGGTGCGCGATGCCGCCCAGGCCGAGGACTTGCGCCGGCGGGCCACGCGACGCCAATTCAGTGGTCGAGGACGCGATCGTCGGGCGGATCCGTGAGCACCCCGACGCACGGTCGGATCGGACCCGGTCCTGGTCGAACCTGGCGGTCGGGCCCCCTGCTGCGGCGACCGGCCACCGGCCGGCGACCGGCCACCGGACGTCCAGATTGCTCGTACTGGGCGTCCCCAGTCGGTAGGATGGCTCCAGTCCGCGAGATCCACGCAGGAGGAGGAGTCAGGTATGACCGCCCAGGCGCCGATCCTGCGCGAGCACGGCAACTCGTACAACATCTTCATCCTGGTCCTGACAATCTTCTCCTTGGCCATCATGGTCGTTCTCCTGCTGCCCCTCGACCAGGACACGCGCGATCTGGTCAATCTCTACGACAACCTCATCTGCGTGGTCTTCCTGGCGGACTTCGCCTACAACCTGACCGGGGCGAAGCCGAGGCGGGCGTACTTCGTCGGCCAGCGGGGCTGGCTGGACTTGTTGGGCTCGATCCCGAGCATCGGCGTCTTCCAGTTGGGGGCGCTGCTGCGCCTCGCGCGGCTCAGCCGGCTGGCCCGGATCACCCGCCTGCTGCGCGGCCAGGCCGGCAAGGATCTCGTGATCGACGTGCTCCAGAACCGTGGCCAGTACGCGACGTTCATCACGATCCTGCTGGCGGGGATGGTCCTGTCCGTTGCAAGCGTGCTGGTCCTCCAGTTCGAGAGTCGTGACCCCAACGCCAACATCACGACCGGCGGGGACGCGATCTGGTGGGGGATCGTCACGATCACCACCGTGGGCTATGGCGACTTCTACCCCGTGACCCAGCTTGGGCGGCTGACGGCCGTGTTCGTGATGTTCGCGGGCATCGGGATCATCGGCGCCCTGGCCAGCATCCTCGCGAGCATGCTCGTATCGCCGTCCTCGTCGAACGAGCCGGCGTCGGGCGAGGCCACTGACGCCGCGGGCGGCGCCGTACCGGAAGTCGCCGCGGCCGGCGCCGTTCCGCAGCTCGCCGCGGCCGGGACCGATCCGGCCGCGGCGGCCTCCATCGCCGAGGAGCTCGCGGGATTGCGGGCCGAGATCGCGGAGTTGCGGGCATCGCTTGGCGATCGCCAAGCGTGAGCGTCCCGATGGGAGGCGCGTCGTGACCGGGAAGCTCCGTCCCACCGGACCGGCGGCCAGCCATGCGGCCGGCGTTGAGCGTGCTCCAGAGGCAGCAGCTCTGGTATGCCCCAAGTGCCGGGGCGCGATGCGGACGTACGACCGGAGCGGCATCGTCGTCGAGCTGTGCGAGGACTGCCGAGGGATCTTCCTCGACCGCGGAGAGCCTCGAGCGCCTGATCGACACTGAGGGTGGCGGCTGGTCGGGGATCCTGGCCGAGCCCGATGACCCGGCCGGCTGAGCCACCCGAGCCACCCGTCTGACCAACGGCTCCGGCCGGCCGGCGGGCGGGTCTCGTGGGCTACGCTGTGAGCGTGACCCCTTCAGCCGGCACACGTGGCGTGACGCCGTCCGCGGTGCACAGCCGCCCAGCCGCGCTGACCCTGCTGGTCCTGCTCGCCATCGTGTGGGGCGTGCACTGGGCAGTGGTCAAGCGTGGCCTGGACTACATGCCACCGCTCCAGTACGCCGCGTTGCGACTGATCGCCGGCCTGCTCACGATGATCGCCATCCTGGGCGTCCAGCGCCGGATCCGGCTCCCGCCCCGCTCCGACGTGCCGATCGTGCTCTCGGTCGGGATCGCCCAGATCGGCGCCGGCGTCCTCATCATGAACCTGGCTCTCCAGGCCGTGCCCGCGGGCCGCTCCTCGGTGCTGCTGTACGCGATGCCGCTGTGGGTGGCGGTCCTGCTGTGGCTGTTCTTCCGCATCCGCCCCCGCCGCAACGAGTCGATCGGGCTGGTCCTTGGCCTCGGGGGCATCCTGGTCCTGGTCAACCCCTCGGTCATCGACTGGGGCGTGCCCGCCGAGCTGCTGGGCACGCTCGCACTGATCTTCAACGCCATCCTGTGGGCCGGCGTCACGATCCACATCCGGCGCCACGCGTGGGCGTCCAGGCCGCTCGACCTGCAGCCGTGGATGCTTCTGGTTGCGCTCATCCCGGTGGCGGTCGCGGCCCTCCTCCTGGAGCCGGGTCGGGAGATCGTCTGGGGGATCCCCACCATCCTGATCCTGCTCTACAGCGGGCCGCTTGCGACCGCGTTCGCCAACTGGGCGAGCCAGTCCATCACCCGCTCGCTCGGACCGCTGACCTCGGCGATGGGCTTCCTGGCGATCCCGGTGGTGGGGCTGATCGCCGGTGCGGTGTTCCTGCAGGAGTCGCTGGGCCCCATGGACATCGCGGGGTTCGCGCTCGTGCTCGGCGGGATCGCGGCCACGTCGCTGGTCCCGCCGCCCGCGGCGCCCGTCCCCGCGGTGCCGAGCGACGAGGAAGCGGTCGTCACCACGCGGGCGTAGCGAACCGGAGGAGCGGGCCCCGCGTCTCGACGATGCCCGTCGCGCTGATGCGCCACTGCATCACCCGGTGGCCGAGTGTGCGGGACCGCGCATCAAGGCTGGCGTCCGGACCTGCTAGTCACGCCTGCCTGCCTCGATCCTGATGCCGTGATGGATCAGGAACCCGGCGAACGACCGGAACAGCCACCCCAAGAGCGCGCCGCTGGGCGGTTCAACTGTCGGTTGCAGTGCCGTTCTCGCCGCCTGGCGGCACGTCTGCCGGTCCACTACGGCCCTGGAGGCGTCGGACGTGCCGCTGAGCGGGGGGATCCTCGGCCGAACCGACGGTTCAACCGCTAGCCGGTGCAGCGTGAGCCCCGCTCGGGGGCCTGCTGGTAGCTCTAGCGGGCGATCCGCGTACCCCCACCTCGCATCACATGCTCCACCTCGGCACGGGTGGCCATGGACGTGTCGCCGGGCGTGGTCATGGCCAGGGCTCCGTGCGCGGCGCCGTACTCTACCGCCGCCTGGGGCCCCAGCCCCTCGAGGAAGGCGAAGATGAGCCCGGAGGCGAACGAGTCCCCGCCCCCGACGCGGTCAAGGATCTCGAGATCCGAGCGCCTCGGGGCCTCGTGGAGCTGCCCGTCGGCCCAGCACACCGCGCCCCAGTCGTTGCGGCTGGCGGTCCTTGCCTCCCTCAGCGTCGTCGCGATCACGCGCAGGCCGGGGTAGGCCGCCGCCACCCGCTCGATCATCCGACCGAAGCTGGCGGGATCCAGGGTGGACAGGTCGGGGTCCACCCCCTCCACCTCGAACCCGAGGGCGGCCGTGAAGTCCTCCTCGTTGCCCAGCAGGACGTCGACGAGTCCGACCAGGTCGCCATTGACCTCGCGTGCTCGCGCCTGGCCGCCGATCCCCGCCCACAAGGAGGGCCGGTAGTTGAGGTCATACGAGACGATGACGCCGTGCCGGCGTGCCGCCTCCATCGCCTCCCGGGCCACGGCGGCGGTCGTATCGGACAGGCCGGCGAAGATGCCGCCGGTGTGAAACCAGCGTGACCCGCCGCTGGCCGGGTCCGCCCCGAACACCGCATCCCAGTCCACGCTGCCCGGCCGCATCTGCGACGCGGCGGTGTGGCCCCGATCCGAGACGCCAAGGCCGGCGCGGACGCCGAAACCACGCTCCGTGAAGTTGAGGCCATTGCGCACGGAGCGGCCGACCCCGTCGTAGGTCATCCAGCGCACCAGCGCCTGGTCCACGCCACCTTGCCGGACGAGATCCTCGATCAGGCGCCCCACGGGGTTGTCGGCCAGCGCGGTCACCACGGCAGCGCGCAACCCGAAGCAGCGGACGAGTCCCCGGGAGACGTTGTATTCGCCGCCGCCCTCCCAGGCCGTGAACGTGCGCGTCGTCGAGATGCGGCCCTCGCCGGGGTCCAGGCGCAACATGACCTCGCCGAGGGCGACGAGGTCCCAACGCGTGGACCCGGCGGGCCGGATGGCGAGCGGGAGGTGATCGGCCGGCGACGCCATCCGCCGTCAGACCTTCCGGTCCGACTCGTCGGTCTCGTCAAACCGCTTGTGCATCATCGCGAGGGACGGATCCGGGCCCTTGAAGCCCACGAGGTACTCCAGGCGGATCGGTGCGAAGGCCTCGTAGAAGACGACATCCTCGGCGCCCAGCTGGCGGAAGGCGTGCACCCAGTTGGACGGGATGACCAGGATCGAGCCCGGCCCAACCTCGCGCTCCTCGTCGGCGACCTTGGACCACAGGCGGCCGGACTCGACGAGCATGATCTGCTCCGCCTCGTGGCTGTGCTCCGGAATGATCACGCCGTCCGGTAGACGATCCGGGTGACCATGACCTTCTCGCCGGACACGGTCTGGCGCAGGACGCCCTTGACGTACTCGACCGTGGGGAACTCGTCCCAGGTGGTGATCTGGCTCACTGTGCCGCTCCTCGTGCTCGGGCCTCGAGGCCCCTCAGGATGGCCTCGGGCGTGACCGGCAGGCTGTCGACGCGCACCCCGCACGCGTCGTAGATGGCGTTGACGATGGCCGGGATCGGCGAATTCGCCGTCATCTCGCCGACGCCCTTCACTCCATACGGACCGTTCGCCGACGGCATCTCGAGGACCACGCAGTCGATCTCCGGCACCTCACGGGGTCCGGGCATCAGGTAGCCGGCGAAGTCCTTCGGGCTGTGGTCGGTGCTGCGGGTAGTAGGGCTCGGTCGTCTCGTACAGCGCGTGCGACATGCCCATCCAGGCGCCACCGACGATCTGGCCCTGCACCAGGGCCGGGTTGACCTGGCGGCCCACCTCGTAGGCGCTCCTGATGCTGACAGGACCGCGACCTCGCCGGTCTCGGTGTCGACCTCCACCTCGGCGACCGTGCAGGCGTGCGCCTGGGTCGAATCCGGGTCCATCGCCCCGGTCTCGGGGTCGACGTCGCTCTTGGGCTTCATGAACGCGCCGCGGCCCGCGATCGTCCGGCCGTACTGGAACTGGGCCCGGGAGGCGATGTCGGCGATCCGTCTCGAGCGGTCCGGTGAGCCCTTGACGAAGACGTTGCCCTCACCATCGGTCTCGAGATCAGCCACGGCCGCCTCCAGGTCCTCGGCCGCGACCTCGAGCATCGCCTGGCGGGCCTCGATGGCCGCGGCCTTGACGGCATTGCCGACTCGATGCGTCGCCCGGCTGGCGAACGTGCCCATGTCGTGGGGGCCCGTGTCCGTGTCGGCGGTGTCGATCACGATCTCGTCGTAGGCGACCCCGAGCGTCTCGGCCGCGATCTGCGCGATCACGGTCCGCAGCCCCTGGCCGAGGTCCGTGGCAGCGAGGGACACGTTGAACGAACCGCTGGTCGTCGCGTGGATGAGGGCCTGCGACGGGTCGCCGCCAAGGTTCATTCCGGTTGGGTAGTTGACGGCGGCGATCCCCGTGCCGCGCAGCCTGGCCATGGTCAGCGCCCCCTTTCCGGCGTGGATCGAGGCGCCGACGTCAGCGCCCTGAACTCCTCCGGCAGGTCGTGGCCCACGAGGGCCGCCGCCGCCTGCATGGTCTCGATCAGGGTCGCGTCCTGGGCCACCTTGCGGTGCGGCTTGATGTCCCCGTTGCGATAGGCGTTGCGGAAGCGGATGGTCCACGGGTCCACCGCGACCCGTTCGGCGATCCGGTCCATCTGGACCTCGATCGCGAACGAGGCCATGGTCACCCCGAAGCCGCGCATCGCGCTGGTGGGGGTCCGGTTGGTGTATACGCAGTAGGCATCGATGGACACGTTGGGAATGGCGTACGGACCGGCAGCGTTCGCCGCGTGCTTGGTCAGCGCGTATGGCGTCTGCCGGCTGTACGCCCCGCAGTCCGCGTAGCTCGTGACCTGGCGCGCGAGGATCCGGCCGTCCTGCGGTCACGCCGTCCTTGATCCGGATGGTCCAGGCGCTCCGCGTGGACGATACCTGCATCTCCTCGGAGCGGCTGTAGACGTAGCGGACGGGGCGGTTCGTCTTCATGGCTGCGAGCGTGGCCAGCGGCTCCACGATGACGTCCACCTTGCCCCCGAACCCGCCACCGACCATGCCGCCGATGAAGCGCAGCCGGTTGCCGGGCACGTTCAGGATGATCGAGGTGTTGTCGAGGCTGAAGTAGAGCGCCTGGGTGTTGGTGTAGACGGTGTACCGGCCGTTGGCCTCGGGCACCGCGATGCAGCCGGTGGTCTCGATCGGCGCCTGCTCGATGGGGCTCGACCGGTACACCGCCTCGACGATGTGGTCGGCGGCGGCGAACCCCTGCTCCACGTCGCCCAGGCGCACGCGGCGGCAGTTGTGCCCCTCGAACATGAAGGTGTTGTTGCCCCAGTGGGTGACGACCGGGGCCCCGGGAGCCAGCGCCTCCTCGGTGTCGAAGACGGCCGGCAGCTCCTCGAGATCGAGGCGGACCCGGGAGACCGCCTCGAGCGCCGCCGACTCGGTCTCGGCCACGATCGCGACGATGGGCTCGCCCTTGTAGCGGACGCGGTCCACCGCCAGGACGAACTCCTCCTCGGGCTCCACCCCGATGAGGCCCAGGATCGTGTACAGGTTGTGCGGGACGTCCTCGTGCGTGAGCGCACGCACGAACCCCGGCACCGTCTCCGCCCCGGACAGGTCGACGCCGTTCAGCCGTGCGTGGTGGACCGGGCTGCGCACCATCTTGAGGTGGAGCATCCCCGGGAACGATCGGTCGGCGCTGTAGAGGCTCCGCCCGGTGACGAAGCCGACGCCGTCGCTGCGTGGCACCGACTTGCCGACCACGTGCAGGGCATCCGTCATGACCGTGCCTCCGGGGCTTCCATGCCCTGGGCTGCCGCCTGGATCGCGTCGATGATCGGCAGGTAGCCCGTGCAGCGGCAGATGTTGCCGCTCAGCGCTTCCATGATCTCGTCGCGGCTCGGGCTCGGGTTGTGGTCGATCAGCGCCTTGGCCATGACGATCATGCCCGGCGTGCAATACCCGCACTGGTAGCCGTTCGCGTCGAGGAAGGCCTGCTGGATCGGGTGCAGGCCCTCGTTCGGCGTGATCCCCTCGACGGTGATCACCTCCCGACCGGCCACGTCCTCCACCGGCAGCAGGCACGACGCCATCGGCTCGCCGTCCACCAGGACGGTGCAACTGCCACAGCCGCCCTGCCGGCAGCCATCCTTGGTTGCCGTGTAGCCAAGCTGGCTGCGCAGGACCGACTGCAGCGTGGTCAGCGGGCTGGCCAGCACGTCCACCTCACGCCCGGCCAGGCGGAAGCTGACGATCACCGGTGCCACGTCACTCACCTCTTTCGTCGGGCCGGCCGGCCAGGTCCGCCAGCGCCCGTTCGACGAACACGGCGACCATCCGCCTCCGGTACCACTCGCTGGCCACGCCGTCGGTGAAGGCCGCGCACTCGTCGACCGCGGCCTCTGCGGCCGCGGCGACGGCCCCCTGCTCCAGTCGCGTCCCGACGATCGCAGCCTCCGCCCGGGCCGCACGGATCGGGTGCGGCCCGACGGCGCCCAGCGCGATCCGTGCACGCGTCACGGTCCCGCCGTCCCGGATCACGTGCACCGCCAGCGTGACGACGGCAGGCGTGTTGGCGTGCTTGCGTCCGAACTTCACGAACGTTGCGAGGCCGGGTTCGATGGGCACCGAGATCGACGTGACGAGCTCGTCCGGGCGCAGGTCGGTGGTCATGAAGCCCGTGTAGAAGTCCACCAGCGGCAGGATCCGCACGACCCGCGGGCCCGTCAGCGTCACGCTGGCGTCGAGCGCGAGGAGGGCGACGGCGACATCGCCGCCCGGGGGTGGCGTGAACAGGTTCCCGCCGACGGTACCCATGTTGCGGATCGACCAGCTCGCGGTCCGGCCCGCCGCCTCGCGGAGCATGGGGATGGCGTCGTGGTCCGCCAGCTGCGTCAGGGTGGCCGTCGCGCCGATCCGGAGCTCGCCCCCTGCCTCCTCGATCCGATCGAGCCCGGTTCTGCGCAGCCCCATCACCTTCGGCGGCTGGGAGATTCCCTCGTTGATGAGGGGCATGGCCACGGTGCCGCCGGCGATGACCAGCAGCGACGACCCGTGCGCCTCGAGGAGCCCCAGCGCCTCGGGCACCGAGCCCGGCAGGAAGTAGTTGCTGACGGTCACTCGGGCACCTCCGTGGTTGAACGCGGCCCTGCCGGGCAGGCCTCCCGGGATCCGTCCCGGGCAAGGCGACGGTCCAGGGCGCGCAGGCCCTGGGAGATCAGCGATTCCGGCAAAGCGCTCGGCGAAGCGGGAGTCGAGCGCGGCCAGGGGGCCCTGGATCACGCCGCTGCCGGCGTACTCGAGCACGGTTCCGTCCGCCACCTCGCCCAGGACAAAATTCGCCCGGCCGCGAATGGAGCCCATGGTCCCCTCGAGGCGGCCCTCCAGGCCCGAGCGCTCGGGCTCCACCGCATCGACCAGCCTGACGCTCGTGCGATAGCTGCCGACAACCCCGGGCAGGCGCAGGGTCAAGCGGCCCTCGTACTCGGTAGCGCTCACCCGCTCGATCGCGTCGCAACCGGGAAGGATCTCCATGAGCACGCCCGGGTCGCAGATGGCCCGGAACACGTCGGTGCGCGGCGCCGCGAGGTGATGCGTCCCGCTCACGTTCACGTCGCCGGCTCCGTGGACGTGCTCGTGGCCTCGCTCGTGGCCGTGGTCCGCGCAGGCCGGCCGCCCTCCACGGCGCCCCCCAGGGCGTGCTCCACGTGGTCCAGGTGCGCCTGCATCGCCCGTGCCGCGGCATCCGGGTCGCCCGCCCGCAATGCCTCGAGGATGGGGCCATGGTCGCGAAGGGCTCGCTCACGGGCGCCTCGCGTCGCACCCGTCCGCTCCCGGCTCACCTTGGCCAGGGTGTTGATGATGCTCATGAACTGGGCCAGGAGGAAGTTGCCGGCCGCCTCGCAGACGGCGTTGTGGAAGGCGATGTCGAGGTTGCTGAAGCGGTCCGCATCGCCGACGCGCCGATCGCAGCTCGACGAGAAGACCGTCCAGCACGGCGAGGCGGGGCGCGTCGATCCGGGCCGCGGCGAGGCGCGCGTTGCCGACCTCGAGCACGCGACGCGCCTCCAGCACCTGGGCCAGGGCCACCGTGTCCTTCGAGAACACGAAGTCCAGGTGCGACACCAGCTGCTGGGGCTCGAGGGCCGTGATGTACGTGCCCGAGCCCTGGCGGATCTCCACGACCTTCATGATCGCCAGCGCCCGGAGGGCTTCGCGGAGCACTGGGCGGCTGACCTGCATGGCGGCGGCCAGGTCCCGCTCGGCCGGCAGCTTGTCGCCGGGCCGGAGCCGCCGCGCCCTGATCAGCTCCAGGAGGCGGCTGGCGATCTCCTCCGGGAGCGTGCTCCGGTCGAGGACCGCGAACACCGGCCAGCCGCCGGCACCGTCCACGGCGGGACCGCGACTGGCTCCCGGCTCGCTCACGCCCACGCGCTCGACCTCCTCGCTGGATGCTCCGCACCCGTGGCGACAGGCTATGACCATCTGATAAAGTCGTCAACTGGTCAGACCAATCTGAAGCGCGTCCCCACGAGGAGGCCCGGCGATGATCGAGCGGCACATCACCTTCACGGTGCACCCGGAGATGACGGCGGAGTTCGAGCGGTTCTTCGCCGAGGACTACCGGCCACCCGTGACGCAGGTGCCCGGCTTCGTCGCCTGCGACCTCCTGCGCGAGATGGAGAACACCGACCGCTACCAGATGGTCTTCCGCTGGGAGCACGGCGATGCCGCCGTCGCCTGGCGCACCTCCGACGTCCACCAGGGCCTGCAACCGGCGTTGAACGCCCTGGTCACGTCGATGGACATCGTCGCCTACACGAAGGTCGGCTGAGCGCCGCCGGCGCCCCGGATACCCATGAATCTGGAGGGGACCGTGTCCAGCGAGCGGTACCTGATCACGGGCGGCACCGGGTGCATCGGCTCCTGGGTGGTCCGCAACCTGGTCCGGGAGTCCGTCCCGGTCGCCGTCCTCGTGTCGCACCGGCGGATGGAACGGCTGCAGCTCCTGCTCACCGACGCCGAGATCGCCCGGATCACGTTCGTCGACGGCGACATCAACGATATCGACACACTCGAGGAAGCCTCGCTGCGCCTGGGCGTCACCAGCATCGTCCACCTCGCGGCCCTCCAGTTCCCGTTCTGCGCGGCCGACCCGGTCGCGGGTGCGCGCGTCAACGTGCAGGGAACGGTCTCGATGTTCGAGCTCGTCCGCCGCCTCGGGATCGAACGCCTGGTATTTGCCAGCAGCGCGGCCGTCTACGGTCCGAAGACCCACTACGCCGACGCCATCGTGGGGCCGGACGCGGAGCACTTTCCCACGTCGCACTACGGCGTGTTCAAGGTCGCCAACGAGCAGGACGCCCGGGTCTGGTGGGAGACGCAGGGGATCGCGAGCATCGGGCTGCGGCCGCACTCGGTCTACGGTCCGGGGCGCGACCAGGGCGTCACCTCCAAGCCCACGGTGGCGATGATCGCGGCCGCCGCGGATCGCCCGTTCCACGTCAACTTCAGCGGCAGCTACCAGTTCCAGTTCGCCGACGATGTCGCGAATGCCTTCATCGCCGCGTCCCGGACGCGTCTCGACGGCGCCGCCGTATTCAGCATCGGTGGACCCAGGATCGGTGTCGACGAGGTCATCGCGACGGTCGAGGCGCAGGAGCCCACGGCAAGGGGCCGGATCACCTTCGAGGAACGGGCGCTCCCCTTCCCGGAGGCGTTCGACGGCGGGCCCATCGACGCGGCTCTCGGTGCGCAGCCCTTGACCGCGCTCCAGGATGGGGTGCGGCAGACCATCGACATCTACCGGCGGGCGATCGCAGATGGCAGGGTGGACGACCGGTTCCTCGACCGGGTGCTGGCGCAGTAGGAGCGGGACGATGAACAGCCAGCAGCTGGCGGCTCGGTTGGGCGAGCTGCGGGTGGTGCCCGTGGTGACCATCGACGACGCCCAGGACGCCGCCGGCCTGGGCGCCGCACTTGCGGCCGGTGGCCTTCCGCTGGCCGAGATCACCTTCAGGACCAACGCGGCGGCCGAGTCGATCGCCGCGATTCGCGAGTTGCACCCTGACGTGCTCGTGGGGGCCGGGACCGTCCTCGACGCCGGCACCGTGGACATCGCCCTCGCGGCGGGCGCCGAGTTCATCGTGGCGCCCGGGTTCTCCGCAGCGGTCGTGGACCGCTGCATCGCGCGCGGCGTCGCCGTCATTCCGGGCGTGGTCACCCCCTCCGAGATCGAGGCGGCGCTGGCCCGCGGCCTGACCCTCCTGAAGTTCTTCCCGGCGGAGGCCGCCGGGGGGACGCGCTACCTCAAGGCCGTGGCCGCACCCTACCGGTCGGTCCGCTTCGTTCCGACGGGCGGCGTGGCTCCGGACAATCTTCGGGAGTACCTCGAGCTGCCGGCCGTCACGGCGTGCGGTGGCAGCTGGATCGCGACGGCGGACGCCATCAGGGGCAACCGCTGGGCGGAGATCACGCGTCTGGCCGCCGAGGCCGTCGCGCTCGCGCAGGGTGTCGGGCTGTAGTCCGAGCTGATCGCGGTGACTCGGGCCGGCCGTCCGGCCATCTCCCGTTATCCTTCCCAGCGCGACGTCGCGAGACCGATGCGCCCGATGTCATGACTGGAGAGACCCGTGTTCTCGTTCCTGCGCCGCTTTGGCGGACCCCAGATCGACATCGTCGAGCTCGACGCCCTCCTGAAGGAGGGGACGGTCCGCGTGCTCGACGTCCGCGAGGACTCGGAGTTCAGGAGCGGGCACCTGCCCGGCGCGGTCAACATCCCGGTGAAGAAGCTGCCGGACAAGGTCGCCAGGCTCAAGCACGACAAGCCCTACGCGGTGATCTGCGCGTCCGGGAGCCGTAGCAAGGGCGCCACCAACTTCCTCCTGGACGAGGGCTTCGAGGGCGCGGTTTCGGTGCGTGGCGGGACCGGCGCCTGGGCGCGCAGCGGCCGGCCCATCATCCGCTGAGCGGTCCACTCCGGCGGGACGGGAGGTCGGAGCGCCGGCGCCCGCCTGTCCGGCGACCCCAGCTCTTGAGTCCCACACTCAGCCGCGCGGCGTAGGGCGTTCCGTTCCCGAATCCGCGGCCTCGGCAATCTCCAGCCTCCTCCGCTGCCACGGCACGACGCCGTCCAGCTCGATCTCCAGCGAGAAGCTGAGGAACGTCCGGACGAGGACGATGATCCCGAGGGTCACGGCGCTCTCGATGGTCGCCTCGATCGCGACGGTGAGCACGATGTCGGCCACGATCAGGACCTCGAGGCCGAGCAGGATCGTCCGTCCGATGTTGGCGCGGAGCCGGGTGTAGGCGCGCGTCCGATCCATCTTCCTGACATCGCGGACATAGCCGGCGAGCCCGACCACGGACCCACCGATCAGGATCGCCACGCCGAGCGCCTCGACCGCGTGGACGGCGAGATTGAGGGCCTCCTCGAACGTCACGTGGCGCTCCATGTCTCGGCTCGGGGCGCGTCCCCAGCGGGCGCCTCCGCGGCCGGCGCGTCCGCGCCCACGGGCTGCGATGCCATCCAGGAGTCAAGGACCTTGCGGTGCCGGTCCTCGAGCTTGACGAGCTTGCGCTTCGACACCAGCAATGCATCCACCTCGTCGAAGGTCATGCCCTCGGCCCGCATCAGGTAGGCGGCCAGCACCGTCGCAGAGCGGCCGCGACCCTTCGCGCAGTGGATGAGGATCGTGCGTCCCTCGGCCACCCGATCCGCGATCCAGGGCACGGCATCGTCAAGGACCTCCGCACCGGGCACGGTCACGTCGGGCACCCGGTACTGCCGCAGCGCGACGCCGTGCTCCTCGAACCACGCCGGCTCGGATGCCCGCTCCGCGCGCATGTCCACCACGGCGGTGATCCCGAACGTCAGCAGGGCGTCGAAGTCCCGCTCGTAGGTCGGTGCCCCGCCCAGCCACAGCTGGGGCGTGACCTCGGTGAACCAGACGTGCCCCTGGACGCGCTCATAGGTGAACCGGATCGCCGGGTACAGCTTGTCGAACCCGCGGTGGAACAGGCTCAGCGGCTGGGGCGGCTCAGGGGATGACAACCGTCAGCGCCTTGGGCAGGACGTCGACCGTGATCGGGGTCCGTCCGATGTACTCGCCGTCCGTCCATACCGGCTGGTCCGGCTCCACGTCCAGGGAGACCGAGCGCGCCTGCCGGAAATGACGCAGCGCGCCGCCCGTCTGGAGACCGAGGAACCGCGTGGACGCCGCCTTGATCGTGTCCAGGTCGTGCTTGTCCACGACGAAGCAGTCGAGCAGCCCGTCGTCGATGGAGTAGGTGTGGGTGATCTTGAGCCCGGTGCCCATCATCCCCGAGTTGACGATGTAGACCTTGGTGCCGTCGAACTCCCCGACCTCGTCGTCCACCGTGGCCCGGTAACGGTGGTGCTGGTCCTCGCCGGCCCGCGAGGCCATCGAGACCGCGTAGGCAAAGACCCCGTACTTGTCCTTCATCTCGCGACTGGTCTGCTCCTCGGGCTCGACGCCCACGTACAGCCGCTGGATGAAGTACCGGTCGTCGACCGTGGCCTGGCCCACCGATCGCAGCCGGCCCACGTCGATGGCGCGGGTCCTGGTGCTCGTGCACAGGGCAACGACGGCGTCACGCAGCTTTGAGGGCACGCCAAGCTCGTGGCCGAAGCCGTTGCCGGTGCCGCCCGGGAGCACGCCCATCACGACCTGTGCACCGGTCGCCATGGCGGCCGTGACCACAGCGTTCGCGATCTCATGCTGCGTGCCATCGCCACCGTACCCGGCGACAAGATCGACGCCGTCTTCGATGGCGGCTCGGGCCTGGTCCTTGGCGTCGCCGTACTTGTGGGTCACGCTGATGTCCCAGGCGACATCGTGCTGGCGGAAGACGTCGTTCAACGTGTTGAGGATGGGCTCGTCCTTCCCGGACGCCGGGTTCACCACCACGTGGACCCTGCGGTACGGCGCAGCTGCCATCAGACCCTCCGACCCTGAGTGCTCCTCGAAACCTCGAGCCCCTTCGCCGGCACAGACTACGACACGCGGGGCACCAGCCGACGCCAATGATCGCGGTCGCCGTCGATCCCGGGCATGTGCGGGTCCGCCCTTGACGGTGCCGCCGCAGGTAGGCAAGATTCGCCGTGTAATCGATTTCCGTTCGTCGGTCCGGCCGCTGCCTGCCGCTCGGGCGGTTGGTCCGTGACCCCGTGACATGGAGAAGGCGATGAGCACGTTCACCCTCAGGGATCCCAACAGTATCGGCGTCGCGGTGCTTGGCGCCGGCCGGATGGGCAGGGTCCATGTCCGCAACCTGGGGGCGATCCCGAATGCCAACGTCCTCGTGGTCGCCGATCCGAACCCCGATGCGGCCGAGGCGGGCCGCGTCCTCGCCGGCGCCCGGCGCGCGACGGTCGACCCCCTCGACGCCATCGGCGATCCCGACGTCGAGGCCGTCGTCATCAACACGCCGACGACGACCCACGCCACCTACATCGAGGCCGCGCTGCGGGCGGGCAAGGCCGTCTGGACCGAGAAGCCGATTGCCCAGGAGCTGGCCGACACCGCGAGGATCGTCGATTTGTGGCGCGAGACCGGGCTCCCCGTCCAGGTCGGCTTCATGCGCCGCTTCGATCCCGGCTATGTGCGCGCCAAGGAGCTGATCGACGCCGGCGAGCTTGGCCGCATCGAGCAGTTCCGGGCACTGTCCCGCGACACCAACCCGCCGCCCCTCGAGTTCCTGCTGACGTGCGGTGGCTCGTTCCTCGACATGTCCGTCCACGACCTGGACGTGGCGCGGTTCCTGGTGGGCGAGGTGGAGGAGGTCCATGCCTGGGCGTCGGTCCTGTTCGACGACCGGTTCGCCAAGGCGGACGACTGGGACACGTCGGTGATCATGATGAAGTTCCGCAACGGGGCCCTGGGCGTCATCGAGACCGCCCGTCACTCCAAGTGGGGCTACGACATCCGGGCCGAGGTCGCGGGCGCCGTGGGCAAGATCGTCGTGGACGGCGGCCAGAAGACGCCGGCGGTGCACTTCCGCGATGTCGCCACGGAGAGTGACCTCTACGGCGACTTCATGGACCGCTTCGAGGTCGCCTACCGGCGCGAGCTGGAGGTCTTCTTCGACGACCTGGGCGCTGGCAGGCCGGTTGGGCCGGGCCCCGACGATGCCTACGAGACGCTCCGCCTTGCCGTGGCCTGCACCCGGAGCTGGCGTGAGAACCGGCCGGTGCGGCTCGACGAGGTGACCGCCTAGCGGTTCCGGTGGGCCCGGCCGGTCCGGCAACCCGCCCGGCCCCTCCCGGCCCGGCAACCCGCCCGGCCCTTCCCGGCCCTTCCCGGCCCTTCCCGGCCCTGTTGATGCGCCCCTGCATCACGGGGCGGCCGATCGTGCGTGACCGCGCCTCGAACGGCGGGTTTCGTGGCGCGGTCCACGCTCGACTTGGCCATGCTGATGCGATGGTGGATCAGGGGGCGACGAGCGCGGGTCGCGCGACCCCTCCGGAGCCTCTGCCGTCGCCGCGTCGCAGCACCTCCATCCGCTCCACTTGGGAACGGCGGCCGGGTACGGGGCGGCCCGGGCGTCGGGAAGGCTCGGGCATCCACTGCCGCCAACAGATGCGCACTACGCATCTTGACATGCTATTGGTTGCGTATTACGCTCCGGTCATGGGAACCATCCAGTCACTCGAACGCGGCTTGCGCATCCTGGACGCGCTGGCAGAAGCCGACGCCGACCCGATGCGCCGGGGCCGTGGCGTCCCGCTGACGTTCCTGGCGGCCGAGCTGGACGTCCACAAGACGACCGCCCTGCGGCTCGTCCAGACGCTCGTGGCACAGGGCTACGCCGCGCCCGCGGAACCGCACGGCTACGTGCTCGGCGCAGCAATGCGGCGCGAGCCCGGCATGAACCTCGGCGTGCAGCGGCTCCGGCGTGCCGCCCGTCCGTTCCTCGAGCAGCTGGTCGATCTCACGGGCGAGTGCGCCCACGCCGCGGTCGCGGATGGTGATCGGGCGCTGGTGATCGACGACGTGGAGACTGACCATCCGTTGCGCGTGGTGCCCGTCCGCGGCCGGCATGTTGCGCTCCACTGCACCTCGGCCGGCAAGTGCCTGCTCGCCTATGGGCTGGCCGACATGCCGGTCGCGATGCCCGTCCGGACCCCGGGCACGATCACCACCCCGGACTCGCTGCGCGCGCACCTGGAGCTGATCCGCACCCTCGGGTACGCGTACGACGACGAGGAGAACGATCCCTACACACGGTGCATCTCGGCACCGGTCTACGGGCCGGGAGGGGCAGCAATCGGCTGTATCGGGATCGATGCGCCGAGCGTGCGCCTCACAACCGACCGGATCGCCGATGCCGCGGCGCAGGTGGTCGACATCGCCGGCCGGCTCTCGGCAGCCCTCGCAGCGGCACGGTCGGCGTAGCCGCCCGACAGACCTGCCGCCCGAACCCTGGAGGACATGGACGTGACAACGGTTCGCCTCACCACCGGACAGGCGCTCATCAACTACCTGGCCAGCCAGCACGTCGAACGCGATGGCGTCGAGCAGCGCTTCTTCGGCGGCCTGTGGGGCATCTTCGGACACGGCAACATCGGCGGAGTCGCGCAGGCGATCCAGCAGGCGGAGGCGGACTTCCCCTACTACCTGTGCCGCAACGAGCAGGCGATGGTCCACACCGCGGTCGGGTACGCCAAGCTCAAGAACCGCCTCGGCGCGTTCGCGTGCCTGACCTCGATCGGGCCCGGCGCCACCAACATGGTCACCGGCGCGGCCTCGGCGACGATCAATCACGTCCCGGTACTGCTGCTCGCCGGCGACGCCTTTGCCGAGCGGGTCCAATCGCCCGTCCTGCAGCAGCTGGAGCACCCGGGATCGCAGGACACGAGCGCCAGCGACACCTTCCGTCCGGTCGTCCGCTACTGGGACCGCATCAACCGCCCGGAGCAGCTGATCACGGCGCTGCCCGAGGTCATGCGCGTGCTGACCTCGCCCGCCGACACCGGCGCCGTCTTTCTGAGCCTGCCGCAGGACATCCAGACCTACGCCTTCGACTTCCCGGAAGAGATGTTCGCGAAGCGGGTGTGGTCCATCCCGCGCAACCGGCCCGACCGCACCCTGGTGCAAGCCGCCGCGCGCTGGATCCGTGAGAGCCGGCGCCCGATGATCGTCGCCGGCGGCGGCGTCCGCTACAGCGAGGCCACCGACGCGCTGCGTGCCTTCGCGGAG
Organism: uncultured Chloroflexia bacterium; assembly: GCA_963788375.1. Classification (GTDB taxonomy): domain Bacteria; phylum Chloroflexota; class Limnocylindria; order Limnocylindrales; family CSP1-4; genus CAIXZV01. Next base: position 470,367 of record CAWBGT010000027.1, on the reverse strand, counting down.
CAGACGGGCATCCCCGTCGCCGAGACCCACGCCGGCAAGGGCTCGCTCCCCTACGACCACCCCCTGAGCCTCGGCGGGGCCGGCGTCTCGGGGACGCTCGCCGCCAACGTCATCGCGCCCGACGCGGACCTCGTGATCGGCATCGGGACCCGGTTCACCGACTTCCCGACCGCGTCCAAGACCGCGTTCCAGGACCCGGGCGTCCGCTTCATCAACATCAACGTCGCCGAGTTCGATGCCTTCAAGCACGCCGCGGTGCCGCTCGTAGGCGATGCCCGCGCCACGCTTGAGGAGCTGGCCGTAGCTGTCGGGGACTTCTCGACCGCGCCCGAGTACCGTCAGCGCGTCGCAGCGCTCAACAAGGAATGGGACGCCGAGGTTGAGCGCGTGTACGCCCACAGCGTGGGCGACATCCTCACCCAGGGCGAGGTCATCGGAGCCGTCGAGGCATCCACGGACGCGCGCGACGTTGTCGTGACCTCGGCCGGCAGCCTGCCGGGCGACCTGCTCAAGCTGTGGCGCTCACGCGATGCCGCCAGCTACCAGGTCGAGTACGGCTACTCGACGATGGGCTACGAGATCGCCGGCGGCCTCGGGGCCAAGCAGGCCGCGCCCGACCGCGAGGTCTACGTGATGGTCGGCGACGGCTCCTTCCAGATGATGAACGCCGAGATCACGACGGCGGTGCAGGAGGGGCTCAAGTTGATCGTCGTCATCGTCGACAACAAGGGCTTCTCCAGTGTCGGGCGCGTGTCGGAGCAGGTTGGCGCGGAGGGTTTCGGCTGCCACTACCGGCTCCGCGGGCCGTCCGGTGCGTACGACGGCCCGGAGATGCAGCTCGACTTCGTGAAGATGTGCCAGGGCATGGGTGCGAGGGCACTCGAGGTCACGACCCTGCCCCAGCTGCAGGCGGCGCTCCAGGACGCCCGGGACGGGGCCGAGACGGTCTGCATCGTGGTCCAGACGGACTGGGATGAGCGAGTCAAGGGCTACGCCAACTCCTGGTGGGAGATGGCCACCCCCCAGGTCTCGGAGATGCCCGCGGTCAACGCCGCGCGGGAGGAGTTCGACCGCAACAAGGGCCGCCAGCGGTATCTCATGATCCCGGGGGCGCCGTTCCAGCGGCCCGCCTCCGAGCGTGACGCGTAGGCCCTCCATGAGCACCCACGACGCCACGTCCGGCCCCCTCCTCCAGGTGGTCGCGACCACACCGACCGAGATCTGGAATGACTCCTGCGCGGCCGGCGAGCTGGAGTACGCCATCGCCAACGGCGCCACCGGCGCCACCTCCAATCCCAGCCTCGTGCTGGACGTGTTGCGCCAGGAGCCGGAGCCCTGGGCGGACCGTGCCCGCGAGCTGTACGCCGCTCACCCGGCGGCAAGCGAGGCGGACCTGGCGTGGCTTGTTGCCGAGGAGATCGCCGTCCGGGGGGCGACGCTCCTCGAGCCCGTGTTCGAGTGGACCGGGGGGCGGAAGGGTCGCCTGTCGATCCAGGTGAGCCCCGTGCTCTACCGTGACGCCTCAGCGATGGTGGAACAGGCGGTGCACTTCGACGGGCTCGCCCCCAACCTGCAGGTCAAGCTGCCGGTGACGACCGCGGGCCTGGTCGCAATCGAGGATGTCACCGCGCGTGGCATCAATGTCAACGCGACGGTCAACTTCACGGTGCCGGGCGCCATCGCGGTGGCGGAGGCCGTGGAGCGTGGGCTGGCGCGCCGCGCAGCCGGTGGCCACGACGTCTCGGCCATACACCCGGTCTGCACCCTGATGGTCGGCCGGCTCGAGGACTGGATGCAGGTCGTGTGCGCGCGGGACGGCATCCTGGTCACGCCCGGCGCAACGGCCTGGGCGGGGGTGGCAGCCTTCAAGCGCGCGTACGCCATCTTCCGCGAGCGCGGATACCGGACCCGCCTCCTGGGCGGCGCGTTCCGCAACCACCTCCCCTGGTCGCAGCTGATCGGGGGCGACATCGTCCTGACCATCCCGCCGGCGTGGCAGCGGCTGATCGATGCATCCGGGATAGGGGTCGTCCCCAGGATCGACGAGCCGGTCGACGAGGCGATCATCGCCGAGCTCCTCGATGCCATCCCCGACTTCCGGCGAGCCTACGAGCCGGACGGGATGGCGCCGGAGGAGCTCGAGGGCTACGGGGCCGCCGTCCGGACGCTGCGCCAGTTCATCACCGCCTACCACGACCTGCAGGGCCGCATCCGTGACATCGTCCTGCCGGACCCCGGCCGGTGAGCCGGCAGGGGTGGTGAGCCGAGCATCCCGGCGCGCCGGGCGAAGCGAGCGAGGAACGTCATGAGCGAGAAGGTCCGCATCGGAGTCGTCGGGACGAGCTGGTGGGCCGACGCGATGTACCTGCCGGCCCTCGCGAAGCACCCGCTCGCCGACGTCCGAGGCATCGTGGGGGGAAGCCGTCCCGAGCATACCCGCGAGGTCGCCGCGAAGTGGGCGATCCCGTCCGCCTATGACTCGCTCGACGCGCTGCTCGGGGCAGAGACCCTGGACGCGCTGCTCGTGCTCACCCCCAACGCCAACCACTACGAATTGGTGATGACGGCGCTCGAGAAGGGCCTCCACGTGCTGTGCGAGAAGCCGCTGGCGCTCTCGGCGAGACAGGCCCGAGAGATGGCCGAGGCCGCCGAACGGGCCGGGGTCATCACCATGGTGCCGTTCACCTATCGCTTCATGCCGGTCAACCGGTATCTCAAGGAGCTGGTCGACGGCGGGTTCATCGGGCGGCCGCACCACCTTGACCTGCGCTACTACACCGGCTATGGGATGTCGGGGGCGTACGCCTGGCGCTTCGACACCGGTGAGGCCGGAGGCGGCGTCTCGGGCGACCTCGGGTCGCACTGGGCATATCTCGCCCGCTGGTTCCTGGGCGAGATCGACGCGGTCACGGCCGTGTTCACACACACCGTTCCCCGCGCGCCCCGCCCGGACGGTGCTCCGTTCGAGCCAGCTGACGATTCCGCGATGATCCTGCTCGAGTTCGAGAACGGCGCGACCGGCTCGCTCCATGTCTCGTCGCTTGCCTACGAGCCGGGCCCGTTCGGCCAGCGCCACGAGGCGGATCTCCACGGCAGCGGCGGCACCCTGCACGCGATGACCGACTGGGTGCGCACGCAGCGGGTGGAGGGCTGTCGGGTGGGCGAGGACGAGATGCGCGAGCTGCCGATCCCGGACCACGTGTGGGGCAATGCCCGGCGCGACACCGTGCACAACACCTACCGGGACACCTTCCGGGAGCAGGACCACATGACGAGGGGGTTCGTCAGCGCGATCGCGGGCGGGGTGCCCGCCTCACCGGATTTCAGCGATGGCCTGGCGGTGCAGCGCGTGCTGGAAGCCGCGGACCGGAGCGCCAGGGACGGCCGCCGGGTCCGCATCGTGGAGATCGTGGCCGACGGAGGCTGACGGGGCGCAGGTCCTCACCGGCGACCTGTGCGACGGGGCGGGGGCCCACGCGCCGTCTGCCTGTCCGGCAGCGGATCACCAGTGGTGCTATCTGGGCGCGAGGTTCCGTCCGTGACGCGGTCAGTTGCGGGCTGAAGGTCGCGATGTGCGTGGTCCCAGCACGCACGGTGATTCGCGGAGCGCTGTCGACCGCTGCCTGCGCAGTGGAAGGATGAGACGCCCGCCTGCTAGCACGGCTGGTGATCAACCGGGCGCCGGGGGTGATCAACCGGGCGACGGTGGCGCGAACGCGGGCGCCGGATGCACCGTTCCCTGGTTCGTGCACGGGCCGCCCGGCCCCCCGCGCGCGCCACCGGCGGGACCTTCCTCGTCCTGATAGCCCTTATGCGGAGGACGGCCGGATTCTAGGCTGACAGCATCGCCGTGCTTCATGGGGGCCCCGTCACTGCACCGGCCCGCGGAGTGCGGCCTTCCCTTGGAGGGCTCGATGGCCACGGGACTGGTATCGGCGCTACCGCGCATTGAGGATCAGGACCTGATCGACCGCATCATCGGCGACCAGGCCGGACGACCCGGCGCATTGCTGGGCATCCTCGAGAAGCTGCAGGAGAGCCACCGCCACAAGTACCTGCCGATGGAGACGCTGGAGTACGTGGCCGCCCGGACGGGCGTCCCGCAGTCACAGGTTTACGGCGTCGCGACGTTCTACGCGCTGTTCAACCTCGACCCGCAGGGCACGCACACCGTCGCCATCTGCCGCGGCACCGCCTGCCACACTCGTGGCTCGCGGGCGCTGCTCGAGCGGGTGAAGCTCCAGCTCGGACTGCAGGAGACTCGCGACGGCGCCGACAAGCTGACGCTCACCACCCCCGACCGGCGCTTCACGATCCGCACGGTGGCCTGCTTCGGGCAGTGCGCGCTCGCCCCCGTGGTCGAGGTCGACCACGCCATCCGCGGGCATGTGAAGGAACAGGCGCTGATGCGCGAGGTCGACGCGCTGCGCAGGGAGAGCGCGCGATGAGAATCCAGGACATCGCCGCATTCGCGAGCGTGCGCGAGGCGGGCCTCGCGAAGCTCCTGCCCGGCAAGCCCCGCATCGCCGTGGGCATGGGTACCTGCGGCTCGGGCAACGGCGCCGAGGGCGTGTACAACGCCTTCTCGTCGGCGATCGATGCGCGGGGACTTGCCGTCCAACTGGCGCCGGTCGGCTGCTTCGGGTTCTGCGCCGAGGAGCCGCTCGTCAACGTCTGGGTGCCCGGCCGCCCCCTGCTGATCCTGCACCGCGTCCAGCCGAACCATGTCGACGCCATCCTCGACGGCCTGGGCCACGGTGAACCGCCGCCCGCCGAGATCGTGCTGTGCAAGGTCGAGGAGTGGGACCATCTCACCGGCCACGTCAAGTACGGCTCTGGCTACCCGGACGTGCCGTTGTGGAACGAAGTCCCCTTCTTCGACGGCCAGGTCAAGATCGTCCTGCGCAACTGCGGGCTCATCAACCCCGACGACATCGAGGAATACATCGCGATCGGCGGGTACCAGGCCCTGTACAAGGTCCTCATCGACCAGAATCCCGCCGGCGTGATCGAGCAGATCAAGGCTGCGAAGCTGCGTGGGCGCGGCGGCGCAGGCTACCTGACCGGGAACAAGTGGGAGTTCCTGTACAAGGCACCCGGGCCCGAGAAGTACCTGATCTGCAACGCGGACGAGGGCGACCCCGGCGCGTACATGAACCGCAACGAGATCGAGTCCGACCCCCATGCCCTGCTCGAGGGCATGCTGATCGCGGGGTACGTCACCGGTGCGCCCAAGGGGATCATCTACGTGCGCGCCGAGTACCCGCTCGCGGTCATGCGCCTCGAACGCGCGATCGAGCAGGCGCGCGCCTACGGCGTCCTCGGCGAGAACGTGCTCGGACGCGGCTTCGACTTCGAGATCGAGACGGTCGAGGGCGCCGGCGCCTTCGTGTGCGGTGAGGAGACCGCGCTCATCGCCTCGCTCGAGGGCCACTCCGGCCGGCCTCGCTCGCGTCCTCCGTTCCCGGCCCAGAAGGGCCTCTACGGCAAGCCGACCAACATCAACAACGTCGAGACCTGGTACAACATCGCCCCCATCGTGTCGCGCGGGCCTGCCTGGTTCACCGAGACCGGCAGCGCCAAGAGCGCCGGCACGAAGGTCTTCTCCCTGGTCGGCAAGGTGCGCAGCACCGGCCTCGTCGAGATGCCGCTCGGCACGCCGATCGCGAAGTTCATCTACGACATCGGTGGCGGCGACAGCGACGGCCGCGAGATCAAGGCCGTGCAGACCGGTGGGCCCTCCGGCGGCTGCATCCCGGCGGACATGTTCGACACGCCGGTCGACTACGAGACGCTCGCGCAGCTCGGTTCGATCATGGGCTCCGGCGGCATGGTGGTCATGGACGCCGACAACTGCATGGTCGACGTCGCCCGCTACTTCATCGAGTTCACGCACTCGGAAAGCTGCGGCAAGTGCGTGCCCTGCCGGGTGGGCCTCGACAAGGCACTGCTCATGCTGAACCGCTTCACCGACGGCACGGCCGGGCTGGACGATCTCGCGACCCTCGACGAGCTCTGCCGCATGGTCCGTGACACGTCGCTGTGCGGCCTCGGCCAGAGCGCGCCGAACCCCGTCCTGACCAGCCTGCGCCACTTCCGCCACGAGTTCGAGGACCACATCGTGGCCAAGCGCTGCCGGGCCGGCGTGTGCGAGGACCTGGCGCTCTCGCCATGCGAGAACTCCTGCCCGCTGCACATGAACATCCCGCGTTTCCTGCAGCTGTACAAGGAAGGGCGCCTGGAGGATGCATTCCTCTCGGTGATCCTCGACAACCCGCTGCCGGCGTCGACCGGTCGGGTCTGCCAGCACCCGTGCGACAACCGATGCCGGCGTGCCGCCATGGACGAGCCCGTGAACATGCGCGACGTGCACCGCCTGATCGCCGACGAGGTTCTGCTCGGCGACCGCTTCGAGGCAGTTGTCGAGCGCATCCGCGAGCAGCGGCTGGAGCCGACGGGCCGCGAGGTCGCGATCGTCGGCGCCGGGCCGACCGGCCTGGCCTGCGCCTACTACCTGGCGCTCTTCGGCCACAGCGTGGTGGTCTACGACTCGCGGCCGGCCGCGGGCGGCATGCTCCGCTACGCGCTCCCCGAGTACCGGCTGCCAAAGACGGTGCTCGACAAGGAGATCGAGCTCATCGAGCGCATCGGCGTCCGGTTCGAGTTCAACGTGAGCGTTGGGGACGACATCACCCTGAACGACCTGGCCCACCAGTACGACGCGGTGTTCCTCGCGATCGGGACCTGGAAGGAGGCGTGGGTCTACCTGCCCGGCACGGAGCTCACGGGAGTGATCCCCGCCCTGCCGTTCCTGGAAGCCGTCTCACGCGACCAGGAGGTCCCGGTGGGCAGGCAGGTCGTGGTGATCGGCGGCGGCAATGCCGCCATCGACTCCGCGCGCACGGCCCGCAGGCTGGGCGCCGAGGTGACGGTCGTCTACCGCCGCGAGCGCAAGGACATGCCGGCGATCCCCGAGGAGATCGAGGCAGCCGAGGACGAGGGTGTGAAGGTCGCCTATCTGGCCGCCCCGCACCGCATCGTCGGCGACGGGAACGGCCAGGTGCGAGCGCTCGAGGCCGTCAGGACCCGGCCCGGCGAGTTCGACACGTCGGGCCGCCGTCGGCCGGTGCCCACCGACGAGGTGATCCGCATCGAGTGCGACACCGTGGTTCTCGCCGTGGGCGAGAAGGTCGATCCCGACTTCTGCCGGGCCTCCGGCCTGACCCTGAAGGAGGCGGGCACCATCGAGGTGGACCGCTACTCGCTCGAGACCAGCCGTGAGCGCTTCTACGCCGGTGGCGACCTGATCACCGGCGCGTCCAATGTCTCGAACGCCATGGGCTACGGCAAGAAGGCCGCCCGCAACATCGACAAGAAGCTGATGGGGCAGAAGCGCTTCCCGAGCCTGTTCCCGGAGTTCAGCTACCACATGGAGCCACCTGAGACGCTCAGCGAGCTTGGCCGCCATGTCCCGGGCGAGGTGCCCGCAGCCGAACGGATGGGCTCGTACGCGGAGGTCTCACTCGGCCTCACAACGACGGCAGCAGCGGCTGAGACGTCCCGCTGCCTGCGCTGCGACGTCCGAAGCGTCGAGAGCTAGGGAGAATCGCCTTGACTGAGAAGGTGAAGGTCCGCATCGACGGCGAGGTGATCGCGGCCACCCCCGGCCAGACGATCCTCGAGGTCGCGCGAGCCAACAACAAGTACGTCCCGGCCCTCTGCTACATGGAGGGTCTCAGCACGGTCGGCGCCTGCAGGCTGTGCATGGTCGAGGTCTCCGGCGTGGCGCGCCTGCTGCCTGCCTGCACGACGCCCGTGCAGGAGGGCCAGGCAGTCGTGACCACCTCGGCCCAGATCCAGGACTACCGGAAGATCACCCTCGAGCTGCTGTTCGCGGAGCGCAACCACGTGTGCGCCGTGTGCGTCTCCTCGGGCCACTGCGAGCTGCAGACGCTGGCGCAGGACCACGGGGTCACGCACGTCCGCTACCCGTACAGCTGCCCGCGGCTCCCAGTGGACACCACGCACCCGCGCTATGTCCTCGATCACAACCGGTGCGTGCTGTGCTCGCGTTGCGTTCGCACCTGTGCCGAGATCGAGGGCGCGCACGTGTGGGACCTTGCCGGACGCGGCATCGGGTCGCGTCTCGTCTCGGAGCTCCAGCGGCCCTGGGGCGAGGCGACGACATGCACCAGCTGCGGCAAGTGCGTCCAGGCCTGCCCGACGGGTGCGATGGCCGAGAAGGGCTGGGGGGTCGAGGAGATGACCAAGCAACGGACCGTGGTCAGCCAGCTGACGACGATGCGTGAGGGATCGTGATGGACAGGCCGAGGATCGGGACCTGCTGGCTGGACGGCTGCTCTGGCTGCCACATGTCCCTGCTCGACATGGATGAGGCAATCGTCGGCGTGCTGCGCAAGGCCGACATCGTGTTCGGCCCGCTGGTCGATGCGCAGGAATGGCCGGAAGGCGTCGACGTGGCCATCGTCGAGGGCGCGGTCAGCAACCAGGACGACCTGAAGCTCATCCAGACGGTTCGGGCGCGCAGCAAGGTGGTGGTGGCGCTGGGTGACTGTGCCGTGACGGGCAACGTGCCGTCGATGCGCAATGGCATCCCCACCCGCAAGCTGCTCGAGCGGATCTACGTCGAGGGAGCCGACGAGACCCCCGGCGTGCCGACGGACGGGGTGCCCGGCCTGCTCAGGCAGGCCGAGCCGCTGCGCTCGACGATCACGGTGGACGTCCACGTCCCGGGCTGCCCGCCCAAGCCCAACGCGATCCTGCTGGTGCTGAGCGAGCTGCTCGAGGGCCGCAAGCCCGACCTCGGCTCCAAGCTCAGGTTCGGGTAGGCGCGGGATGGCGACCCGGAAGACGACGCCGAAGACGACGGGGCGCGGGCGACGCACCCCCGAGACCCCCGAGGCCCCCGAGCCCGGCGCCGCCCCGGCGGGGCAGCCGGCCGAGGCCAGGAGACCAGCCATGAACACGGTCACGATCCCTCACGTGTCGCGCATCGAGGGTCACGCCAAGATCACGATAAGGCTCGACGATGCAGGCCAGGTGACCGACACGCAGTTCCACGTGACCCAGGTCCGCGGGTTCGAGAAGTTCATCGAGGGGCGGCCGTACTACGAGATGCCGTCCATCACCGCCCGCATCTGCGGCATCTGCCCGGTCAGCCACCTGCTGGCCTCCTCCAAGGCCTGCGACGAGATCATGGCCGTGCGCATCCCGGCGTCCGCCGCGAAGCTGCGAGAGCTCATCCACTGCGCCCAGTTCGTGCAGTCCCACGCCCTGTCGTTCTTTCACCTCTCGGCGCCGGACCTGCTGCTGGGCATGGACTTCGACCCGGCGCGGCGCAACGTCGCGGGCCTGCTGGAGCAGCACCCCGATGCCCTGCGCGACGGGATCGCGCTGCGCAAGTTCGGCCAGCAGGTGATCGAGCGCCTGGGCAAGGAACGGGTGCACCCGTCGTGGACCGTGCCGGGCGGCGTCAACGCCCCGCTCGACCCGCATGCACGAGAGAAGACACTCACGGAGCTTCCCGCGGCCAAGGCGATCGTCCGGCGGACGCTGGAGCTCTGGAAGGGAACGCTCGACAGCTTCCCCGAGGAGATCGCGTCCTTCTCGAACATTCCCACGATGTACTGCGGGCTCGTGGGACCGGACGGGTCGCTGCGGCTCTACGACGGGAATCTGCGGTTCGTGGGCCCGGATGGCGCCATCGTGGCCGACCAGGTGCGGCCCGCCGACTACGCGACATGGATCGGCGAGGCGAGCCTCTCGGATTCGTACCTCAAGGCGCCGTACTACAAGCCGGTGGGATACCCCGACGGCGTCTACCGGGTCGGTCCCCTGGCCCGCCTCAACGTCGCCGACCGCTGCGGCACACCGGAGGCCGATGCCGAGCTCGCGGAGTACCGGGAACGCCTCGGCCGCATCGTCCAGAGCGGCTTCCACTATCACTACGCACGCCTGATCGAGGCCCTCTATGGCCTGGAGCGCATGGCCGAGCTGCTCGACGACCCGGCCATCCTGGGGACCAAGGTGCGCGCCCACGCCGGGGTCAACGAGCTCGAGGGGACCGGGATCATCGAAGCCCCGCGCGGCACCCTCATCCACCACTACAGGGTGGATGAGCACGGCGCCATGGCCTGGGCCAACCTGATCGTCGCGACCGGCCACAACAACCTCGCGATGGGCCAGGGCATCCTCCAGGTGGCCAGGCGGTTCGTGGATGGGAACCGGATCCAGGAGGGAGCCCTCAACCGCGTCTCCGCGCTCGTTCGTGCCTACAACCCGTGCCTCAGCTGCTCGACCCATGTCCTGGGCATGGCGGCGGTGGTCCTCCAGCTGCGCGGGCCCGACGGTGAGCTGCTGGACGAGGTGGCGAACGGGTGACCGGCGCGTCCATCGGCCGGCCCCTCATCAGCAGGCGCGGCTCGGGATTGCGTACTCCGGCCGCGCTCTCCACAATCACGCCATGAGCACCCACCTGGCCTGGGTGCCATGACCGTCTTCGACCGGGCCTACGAGGCGAGGCCCAGCTGGGACATTGGCCGGCCGCAGCCCGTCGTGATCCGTCTCGCGGACCGCGGCCTTGCGGGCGGGACTGTCCTCGATGTCGGGTGCGGCACCGGCGAGAACGCGCTGGAGCTCGCACGTCGAGGGCTGCAGGTCACCGGGATCGACATCGCTGCCCTGGCGATCGAGCGGGCACGTGCAACGACCGCGGAGCGCGGGCGCACTGCCGAGTTCCTGGTCCTCGATGCCTTCCAGGTCGCCGGCCTCGGCCGCACCTTCGACACCATCCTTGACGTCGGGCTGTTCCACGTCCTCCAGCCTGAGGAGCGCGGGCCGTACACCGCGAGCCTCCGGGGCGCCGTGCGAACCGGCGGGATCTGCATCCTCGTCTGCTGGAGCGACCTGAACCCGTTCGGAATCGGGCCGGCACGCGTGCGGCGGAGCGAGATCCGGTCCTCGTTCCGGGCTGGCTGGCGGGTCGAGGCGACCGAGCCAGAGACGCTCGACACGAGACTCGAGATGGGCATGGCCAAGGCCTGGCTGGCGAGGATCCGGGCAGTCTGACGAGCCCCGGTCGGGCCTCCGACCCTGAGCGTGGCGCTAGAATCGAGGGCATGACAGCACGACGAGACGCCCTGCGCGATGCTCTTGGTCCCGTGGGGATCTGGAGCTTCGCCCTCCAGACGAGACCCGCCGCCGAGGAACAGGCCGCGGTCGCCGGCTACGAAGCCCTCGACTACGGGGCGGCGTGGTTCCCGGAGAGCCTGGGTAGCAAGGAGGCGCTGTCCCATGCGGCGGTCCTCCTGGCGGGCAGCTCCCGGATCCTGGTTGCGACCGGCATCGCCAACATCCATGCCCGGGATGCCGCGGCGATGATCCACGGCGCCAGGACGCTCGCCGAGGCCTACCCTGGGCGGTTCGTGCTGGGGATCGGCGTCAGTCACGCGCCGTCGGTGGCGGCACGCGGCGGCAGCTACGGCCCGCCGCTCGCGACGATGACGGCCTATCTGGACGCTATGGACGCCGCAGACTATGCGGGCCCGCCGCCAGCGGACGAGCCGCCCGTCATCCTCGCGGCGCTCGGGCCGCGCATGCTGGAGCTCGCGGCCGAGCGAGCGGACGGCGCGCACCCCTACTTCGTCCCGGTGGAGCACACGCGGTTCGCGCGAGAGCGGCTGGGGCCCGGTCCCGTCCTGGCGGTCGAGATGACGGCGGTGATCGACGCGGATCCGGGGCGCGCGCGTGAGACGGCCCGGGGTTTTGCGGGGCGATATCTGGGCCTGGCCAACTATGCGAACAACCTCCGCCGCCTGGGCTGGTCCGACGAGGATCTCGCGGGAGGCGGCAGCGACCGGCTCCTCGATGCGGTCGTACCCCAGGGGGGCGCGGCCGCCATCGCCCGACGCATGCGGGAGCACATGGACGCCGGCGCGGACCACGTGTGCGTCCAGCTTCGGACGCCAGACGCGAAGGACCTTGCCGTGGCCGCCTACGCGGAGCTGCGCGATGCGTTGGGCGACCTCCCGGCCGCAGCCCGCACCGGCGGCTGACCCCGCTGATCGAGGCGCATCGGGTCGCGCCTGGTCTGGGTCCCGGTCAGGCACCACCGGACGCGACCGCAGCCCGCACACGCAACCTGTCGGGCAGGTGCAGGACCGCGTAGTACGCCACGTAGGCGTAGGCCGCGCCGGCGATGACGTCGATCACCCAGTGGTCGGCCGTGTAGACGACAGAGAAGGCGACGAGTCCGGCGTACCCGAGCGCAAGCCACGCGATTCTCCCGAAGGCCCGCCGCAGCACCAGGAACGTGAGGACCGGGTAGGCGACGTGGAGCGATGGGAAGGCCGCGACCGGGTTCGGGTTCACGCTGCCGAAGGCGAGCGAGTATAGGTAGCGGCCGTCGAACCCCAGAGCCGACGCGAGCTCCTCGAAGGCGCCGGGCTTGAGGTAGGTGATCAGCGGCTGCCCGTCGGGACCGTTGAGCAGGCCGTCGCGGGCCACGTACCACGGGGGCGCCGCGGGCAGGAGCAGGTAGGTGATGAAGCCGGCCACGGACAGCAGGATCAGCGACGCGACGAAGTCGTAGAACTGGGGCCGCCGCCAGAGCCAGAGGACGAATGCCGTCGCCAGCGGCAGGACGAAGTGGAGCATGTAGACCACCGTCGCCGCGATGGCGATCGGGTCGGATCCGGTCGCGGGTCGCAGGGCGTCCTGGAGGACCTGGGTCGGCACCGAACCGAACGCCATGAGCCGTTCCGCCAGGAGCAGGTCCGCGGCATGGAGCGGCAGGCCCGCGTCGTCGGCGATACCCCGCATCAGCTCGTACGCGAGGAGCAGGACGATGAACGGGATCCAGTCCCGGAAGAACAGCCGGCCGCGGCCGAGCAGCAGCGCGACGATGCCGAACGACACGGCGAGGACGTCGGGCGTGAGTGCAACGCCGCCCACGATCATCAGGACCACGACGAGGGTCGCGTAGGCGAGCACCCCGGCCACCAGGAAGCGGTCGTTGCGGCGGGAGAGGGCGGCGAGGGGCTCTGAGGGAGGGGTCACGTCGGCCGGCGGGGTTGTTGACATGGGCAGGTTGAATCTACGCTGGAGGGCAGTCGTGAGGAGTGCCCGGGTCAGGGCGGTGCAACGAGGAGGCGTCCCGTGCAGATCCCCAAGCCCACGGAGGCCGACAAGGACCGGTTCCGATTGATCGTGCCCGACGACCCGCGGGTCGAGGTCAAGCCGATGTTCGGCAATCTCGGAGCGTTCGTGAACGGCAACATGTTCATGGGCCTGTTCGGCGCCGATATCGGGGTCAAGCTTGCGCCAGCGGATGCCGAGGCGCTGCGCGCGATCGAGGGAGCCGGACCGTTCGGTCCTCCCGAGCGACCCATGGGCGGTTATGTCACGCTGCCGGCGGCGCTCATCGGCACGCCGGACGGCAGGCGCTGGGTGACCTCGGCACTCGCCAACGTCGCGGCGATGCCACCGAAGGCCCCGAAGTAGCGGCGGCGGGATCCACCCACCGGCAGTACGATCCCGCCATGCGGCGCGTCCCCACGCTCAAGGCCATGCCCGTGGCTGACGGTCCCCGGGCGGCCGGACGATGATTGAGACGTTCGCGCCCGGGGTGTTCGGCGCACGGCTGGGCGACGAAGGGACCCTTTCGACCTTCCTGTTCACGGACATCGAGGGGAGCACGCGTCTGTGGGAAGAGCGCGCCGGAGCGATGGCCGGGGCCCTCGCCCAGCACGACCGACTCCTGCGGGCGGCCATCGAGGATGCGAGAGGCACCCTGATCAAGACGACCGGTGACGGGATGCTCGCCGTCTTTGGCGACCCGTGCGCTGCTGTGGACGCCGCGCTCGCCGGTCAGCGGGCGCTGCGCGATGCGACCTGGGGCGAGACCGGCCCGCTCCGCGTCCGGATGGCGCTCCACACCGGGGTTGCCGAAGCCCGCGACGGGGATTTCTTCGGGCCCGCGCTCAACCGGGTCGCGCGGATCCTCGCCATCGGCCACGGCGGCCAGGTCATCTGCTCTGCGGTTGCCGCCGTCCTCGCCCGTGACCGGCTCCCGCCGTCGATCGAGCTCGTCGATCTCGGCTCGCACCGCCTGCGCGACATCGACCGGCCCGAGCAGGTGTTCCAGGTGGTGGTCGACGACCTTCCGCGGACATTCCCACCGCTCCGCTCGCTGAGCACGCGCAGGTCCAACCTGCCCCTCCAGCTGACCAGCTTCGTGGGCAGGGAGCGGGAGCTCGACGAGGTGGCCGCACAGATCGACCGCCATCGCCTCGTCACGCTCATCGGCACCGGAGGGACCGGCAAGACGCGACTCATGCTCGAGGCCGCCGGCCGGCTCCTGGACCGCTATCCGGACGGGGTGTGGCTCGCGGAGCTGGCGCCGCTCGGTGATCCGTCCCAGATCCCCTCCGAGGTCGCCAGAGCGCTCGGCGCGCCCGAGATCCCGGGTGTCCCCGCGACGGCGACCATCACCGCGTTCGTGGCCGAGAAGGATCTGCTGCTCCTGCTCGACAACGCCGAGCATCTCGTCGACGGCACCGCCCGGCTGGCCGACCGGCTGCTCGCGGGGGCGCCGGGCCTGCGCATCCTGGCCACCAGCCGAGAGGCGCTCGCCATCCCGGGTGAGGCCGTCCTGCAGCTGCAGTCGCTGTCATGTCCGGCTGCGGCCGCCGGGCGGTCGGACGGCTATGCCGATACGCCGATCGACCTTGCCGATGCCTCGTCCACGGAGGCAGTCCGGCTGTTCACTGAACGCGCGTCCGCCGTGGACCCGACGTTCGCGCTGGGCAACGACAACGTTGCCGCGATCTCGGAGATCTGCAGGCGTCTCGATGGCATTCCGCTCGCGATCGAGCTCGCCGCGGCACGCGTGTCGGCCATGTCGCCCGACGACATCGCGAAACGCCTCGGGGACCGGTTCCGTCTGCTGGCCGGCGGCCGGCGGACCGCCGTCCCGCGCCAGCAGACGCTCCATGCGCTCATCGACTGGAGCTGGGACCTGCTGACCGAGGACGACCGACGACTGCTCCGCCGGCTGTCCGTGTTCACGGGCGGCTGGGACGTTCCGATGGCCGCTCGCATCCTCGGCGACGGTCCCGAGGAGCTGGATCCGCTGGACCTGGTGGACGGCCTGACGCGGCTCGTCGACCGCTCGCTCGTGATCGTGGACCGCGGCACCGCCACGCGCTACCGGATGCTCGAGACGATCCGACAGTACGCCCGGGAGCAGCTGATCGCGGCGGACGAGGCCGCCGCCCTCGCGGACCGCCACCTCGCCACGTTTGCTGCGCTCGCCGCCGCGGCCGAGACCCCCGTGCGAGGCCCGGTGATGGTCGACTGGCTCGACCGCCTGGACGTCGAGCTCGACAACCTGGGCGCCGCCCTGGAGTGGGGCCTCGAAGCGGAGCCGTGGACCGCAGTCCAGATGGCGACCGACCTGCTCGGCTACTGGGCCGTCCGGGTCATCTCCCAGGACAATGACGCCCGGGTCGTCGCGGCCATCGAGATCGCGAGGGCGAGGGTCGGGGGTCGAGCGGACGCCGATCCTGCCGAGCAGGCCCTGGCGGCGAAGCTGATGGGCGAGAGCGCGCGCCTGTGGGCGATGTCGGGTCGGGCGACGACCGCCCTGCCCTGGGCCGAGGAAGCCCGGACCCTGGCCGAAGCGAGCGGCGACCAGACGGCCCGCCTGTACGCCCTCGGTGGACTGACGCTCGCGACGGTGTTCTCGGGCCGGGCCGGCGAGGAGGGTGAGGACGTATTGCCCCTCTTCCAGGCGGTGTTCGACCTGGCCGAGCAGACCGGTGAATGGTGGCTCCTCGGACTGGCCGCGAGCTTCGCCGGCGCGAGCCTTGGGGACTTCGATCCCGAGGTCGGCGCCGCCCTGCTCCAGCGTGGCCTGACGGCCGCGTATCGATCCGGGAGCCCGTACGCGATGGGGGCCGCGTCAATGGCTCAGGGCCGGTCGCTGGGGCGGGAGGGCCGGACGGACGACGCGGTCACCGCCTTTGGCGAGGCGATCGCACGGTTCATGGAGCTCGGCGACGAGCGCTTCGTCCTCGCCTCCCGGAGCGACCTGGCCCACGCGCTGCGGCGTGGCGGCCGCCTCAACGAGGCTCTCGCGCTCTACCGCGAGACCATCGGCGGCTGGGTCCACCTCGGGCACAGGGGCGCGATCGCAAACCAGTTGGAGAACATCGCCTACATCGATATCGAACAAGGCAACGTCGACCGGGCCGTCCGACTCCTCGGCGCCGCGGGCGCGTTCCGGGACGCCGCCAATGCCCGGATGGCCTTCGACGAGGAGCCCGAGCACGCGGCCGCGGTCAAGCGCCTCCAGGAGGCGATGAGCCCGGATGCGTTCGAGGCCGGCCTCGCGGCCGGGCGTGCGCTCACCCAGGCGGACGCGGTCGCGCTCGCACT
This sequence comes from uncultured Chloroflexia bacterium, assembly GCA_963788375.1. Lineage (GTDB taxonomy): Bacteria > Chloroflexota > Limnocylindria > Limnocylindrales > CSP1-4 > CAIXZV01. Next base: position 453,909 of record CAWBGT010000027.1, on the reverse strand, counting down.
CGAGGGCTGAAGCCGGCCCGGGGCGGACAGCCCCATGCCGGCGGTGCCCAGGACTGTCAGGGACCGGACGACGCCCGCGGCCGTCAGGCGGTTGGCGGGGCCGGGACGGCGGGATCGGCCGGCGGGGGTGGTGGTGCCGCGGGGCCGGCGGCCGGTGGCGGGGGCGGGGGCTGGTCCGTCGGCGGGGCAGCCGACGTGGGCGCGTCTGGCGGCGGTGTGCCACCTCGCGAGCGCATCCAGGCGTAGACGAGGAGCCCGATGCCGACCGCCGCGAGGATGATCAGCAGCAGGAGCCCGGGCCCATCGCTGCCCGTGTCATCCGTGCCGGATCCGGGCGCCGCACTCTCCACGGGCGTGGGCTCGGCGGTTGGCGTCGGCTCGGAAGTGGGCTCGAGCGTGGGTTCAGGGGTCGGCTTGGGGGTGGGCACGGCCGTGGGTTCGGCCGTGGGCGCGGCCGTGGGCGCGGCGGTCGACTCCGGTGTGGGCTCCGGTGTGGGCTCCGCGGTGGGCTCCGGTGTGGGCTCGGCCGTGGGCTCCGGTGTTGGCTTCTCGGTGGGCTCGGCGGTTGGCTTCTCGGTGGGCTCGGCGGTTGGCTTCTCGGTGGGCTCGGCGGTTGGCTCTCGCGTTGGCTTCTCGGTCGGCTTCGGCGGCTTCGTCGGGATCTCGATCGACGGCAGCTCGATCGACGGCAGCTCCACGGACGGCAGCGCGATCGAGGGCAGCGGCACCGTTCCATCACAGGCCCCGACGACAAAGGCGATGACGGCGACGAGGGCGAAGACGCCCGGCGCGCGACCGCGGCGACCTGGATTGACAGGCATGTGGAGGAGCCTCGCTAGGTGGGGCGCCGGGGCCAGCCACCCGCGGGTTGCCTGACCGATCAGGATCGGAATCGTACCCTGTCGCGGAATTCCGGCGCTCGGAGGCCGGTCCGGAGGCCGCCGGACCCCGGCCTGGGTCCGGGCGTGGGACGAATGCCTACCCGCCCAGGAGGTCCTTCATCTGGCCGGCGATGAGCGCTGTGGCGCGCCGCGGGTCGAGGCGGTAGAAGCGGTCCATCAGCTTCGCGTCGCCGCCGACCATGACCCGGAACCGGTCCTTTCCATGCCGTTGAGGATGATCCGCGCGGCCGCGTCGGCTGCGGTGGTCTTGTGCTCCTTGCCACCGGTGATCGTCGGGATCTCCACGCCGGAGTTGACCGTGATGTTGGTGGCCACCGCCCCCGGAAACACGACCGTGACCCTGACGGCGGTGCCAGCCAGCTCCGAGTGGAGGCCCTCGGTCAGCAGTTTGACGGCCGCCTTCGACGCCCCGTAGATCGTCTGGCCCGGCACCGGCAGGAAGCCGCCCATGCTGGAGACATTGACGACGTGGGCTTCGGGCCGCTTGAGCAGCCAGGGCAGGAACGTCTTGGTCATGTACAGGGTGCCGTGGAAGTTGACGTCGAAGACGCGGTGGATCGCGGCGTAGTCGAGCTCGTTCAGGCGCACGAACGGCTGGATGATCCCCGCACAGTTGATGATCCCGTCGACGGCCCCGAAGCGATCGACCACCGCCTGCGGCAGCGCCTCGACCGCCGCGCGGTCGGTGATGTTCACCACGTGGGTCGCGATGGCGTCCGGCGTACCCGATGCCAGCGAGACCGTCTCCGCCAGCGTCGCCTCGTTGATGTCCACCCCGGCGACGCGCGCCTGCCGGCGGAGCAGCTCCAGGGCGACCTCGCGGCCCATGCCGCTCCCGGCCCCGGTGACGACGACGACCTTGCCTGCCAACTTCATGCGCGAACACTCCTCCTGCTTGCTGTATGCCACGTCCACGCCGCCCTGCACAAGGGCCGCGTCGCGCTCGGTGGGCGCGTCAGGACGATCGGCCGTCCAGGCTCGATACTCTCGCGATGACCGAACACGATCGGCGTCGCCGCCTCCGCGCCACCACGCTCGAGAACCCACCCGCGGCCGGGGTCTACGTGATCCGCCACCGGGCCACCGGCCGGGCCGTCGTGTCCACGGCCGTCAACCTTGCCGCCGCACGGAACCGCTTCGAGTTCTGTACCTCGACCGGCACGCTGGGCAGCTTCGATTCCGGTCTGGTCGCCGACGCCCGCTCGCACGGCATCGATGGTCTCGAGCTCGAGGAGCTGGAGGTCGTCCCGGTGGAGGCGGGCTCGACCGCTGTATCGATCCAGGCCGACCTCGAGGTGCTCGCGGACCTCTGGCGGGAACGCCTCGGATCACGCCCGGCCTGATCTCCCGGCGTGATCTGCGTCGACGGCGAACGCCCCGTCGATCTCGGCGAACGGGATGCCCCGGGCGAGCCCCGCGAAGGTTCCGTGCTCGGCGATCTCGGTCGCGGCCTGCAGGAACGCGCCAAGCGCGACCCGGGCCAGTCCCCCGCCCACGCTGATCCGGCGCACGCCCATGCCCGCCAGGGTCTCAAAGGTCGTGAAGTCGCTCCCGACCAGGACGTTGACCGGCTTGGGCGCGACCGCCTTCACCACGGCCGAGATCTCGTCGAGCGTCCCGAGGCGTGGTGCGTAGAGGCAGTCGGCGCCGGCCTCCGCGTACGCGCGCAGCCGGCGGATCGTCTCGTCCAGGTCCGGCCGGCCGACGACGAACCCTTCCGACCGGCCCGTGAGCAGCACCCTGCCGCCGCGGTCATCGATCGCCTTCCTGGCGGCCCGAACCCGGGCGACGGACAGGTCGAATTGGAACAGGGGATCGGCGGTGTCGCCGCTCGAGTCCTCGATCGAGAGGCCGGCGATGCCGGTCTCGACGGCGCGCCCCACGTTTGCCGCCACACCGTCCGGCTCGACCGCGAAGCCACCCTCGAAGTCGGCGTTGACCGGCACGTCGACCGATGCGGCGACCACTCGAAGGTGCTCCAGCGCCTCGTCAACGGTCACCCCATTGTCGGACTTGCCAAGCGTCCACGCGAAGCCGGAGCTGGTGGTTGCGAGCGCCTTGAAGCCCAGGCCGGCGAGCAGGCGGGCGCTGCCCGCGTCCCACGGGTTCGGGATGACAAAGCAGCCCGAGCGATGGAGGGCATGGAAGGTGTCGGTTCGACCGATCGGCTGCTGCATCGACGGAGGGTAACAGCCCCGTGGCATGGGTCAGCCGGGGATCAGGCGAGGCCCACGGCCGCCAGGAGCTCCTCGTCCGACGGCTCGCGCAGGATCATGTCGGGCCGCTCGGGGTCGCCGATCAGGATCGTCGGGGTGCGCCACCCGCCGTCGTTCAGGCGCCGGATCCACGCGTCGGCGTCTGCATCCTGGTCAACCCTGAGGTACGTGTATGCGATCCGGCGCCGCGTGAGCAGGTTGCGCGACCGCACGGTGTCCTCGCAGGAATCACGCCCGAGGATGACGATGGAGAGCGGGACGTTGTCGGTCATCGCGGCAGGATAGCCCGGCCCCGCCGCGGGCCGGCGATCCAGAGCGCGACCGACCACAGCACGAGCGCCGCGAGGATGACCGGGATGAGCGGAGCGTAGGACCCGGTCGAGTCGAGTGCGATGGCACCCAGGTACACCGCGAACGTCCCGCCGATCGGGTAGGCGACCGCGAGGAGCCCGAATATCGTGCCGAAGTTCGGCCCTCCGAACACGTCTCCAAAGGCAGCAGACCGGACCGCGATGGTTGCGCCGGTCCCGATCCCATGGACGATGATCCCGACGACTGCGACGGTCGGCGCCGCACCGACCATGCCCAGGGCCGCGACCACGCCGCCGCCGACGGCTGCCGCAGCCGTGACCCCGACGATCCGGCGATCGACGTGATCGGACAGCCAGCCGCCCACGATCTGGCCGCCCACGTAGGCGAGCGACTGGAGTCCCAGCGCGGTGGCCGCCCAGCCGGCCCCGAGGCCGCTCTGGACGGCGCTCGGGATGAACGCCTGGAGAACGCCCTCGTCGAAGACGCCGATGGCTGCCGCTCCTGCGAACAGGACCCAGAATCGCCGGGTCCGCACCACCCGCTGGATGCCATGGCGGTGCTCGCCGCTGCCGACCGGCTGGATCTCGCGGGCGGCCGACACGGCACCCGGCGCCGCCACCTCGTGGAGCCCGGACGCGCGTGCTGCCTGGATGGCCTCGGTCTCGCGGACGTCGAGCTGGCCGGCGCTCAGGGGTTCGCCGATGGCCAGCGAGGGTCCGGCAGTCGAGCGCGACTTCCCGGGCGAGGCAAGCGGCGAGCCAGCATCGGTGGAGGGGTCACGTGGTGCGGCGCCCTGCACATCGGACGGGGGCCTCGTGCGTCGCCGTTCGGACCGGCGCGCCGGCACGACGATCGCCGGGCCGCTGGTCATGAGCCACACGAACATCACGCCAACGAGGCATGACGCGATGAACACGAGCGACGTCGACCGCCAGCCCGCGGTGGCGATCAGGCCGGCGGCGAGCGGCAGTGCGATCGCAACCCCGATGCCGGGCCCGGCATAGGCGATCCCCAGGGCGAGCCCCGACATCCCCTCGTACCGGCGGGCGATCGCGGTCGAGGTCCCGATGAACGAGAGCTGGAGACCGATCGCCATGAACACCGCGTAGGCGAGGATCACGAGCGAGATGTCCCGGGCCAGGTAGACCGCGAGCCAGCCGGCCGCCAGCATCACCATCGATGCCGTGAGCAGGTCCCGGTCCGCCCACTCGTCGTAGGCACGGCCCAGCAGCGGGCTGACGACAGCCGTCACCACCAGGAACATCGTCCACGGGGTCACCGCGAGCGTCCGGCTGATCCCGAACTCCTCCGCGAAGGCGACCGAGAGGGCGGGGAACGTGTACAGGCCGCCGTACGCGATGGCGCCCACGACGAACGCGCCAACCAGTGGGAGCGAGACACGTGTGGCGCGGCGGGCGATCGGGAGGGCCATCGCAGTCATCGTACGGGGAGTCGTCGCCAGCCGATGTCATCGGCGGCCCCAGGCACGGACCGTGGTCAGGACGCCGCCAGCCGCACCACGTTCCACGAGTGTCGGGGCAGCTCGACCACGAGTCGTCGACCCTCAACGGCCGCCGCCCGCCCGGCAGACGGGACAACCCGGCGTGGCTGAGTCGCCGTGTTCGAGGCCTGGAGATCGACACCGCCGAGGACCCGGTGCTCCTCCACATCGAGCGAGTCCAGCCCGAGGATCTCGGCCTCGAGCACGAGGGACCGCGGCGCGCGGTTCACGGCAAAGACCGTGAGGTGTCTGGTACCCGCGTCGTGGACGGCGACCGCCTCGATCGCCGGGGCGGCGTCTCCCCCGTCGATGGCATACGTCGGGCCATCAAGCGCTATCTCCAGCACGACTCCGCGCCCGAACCGGGCCACGTCAGCGAACGGGTAGGCGGTGGTCTGCAGCCAGGCGGGGCCGCCGTCGAGCGTCCGGACCGGGGCGATCACGTTGACGAGCTGGGCGAGGCACGCGATCCGGACGCGGTCGGCATGGCGCAGCAGCGTGATGAGCAGGCAGCCCACCACGAGGGCGTCCGCGAGATCCTGCTCGTCCTCGGCCAGCGCCGGGGCGCTGCGGAGCCGACCTTCCGGGTCGTCGAGCGCCTCGCGGGCCATGTGGTCGACCAGGCGCCACACGTTCCACTCGTCCACGCTCAGGCCGATCCGTTTCGTGCTGCCCTTGTGCCCGGCCACGGAATCCGCGATCCGGGCAACGGTCCCGAGCATCGCATCGAACTCGCGGGAACAGGCCAGGAAGGCTTCCACGGAGGGGTAGGCCGCGGGGTCGTAGTACCCGTGGACGGATATGTGATCGGTGACATCCCACGCAAGGTCGAGCACCGTGTGCTCCCATGCGCCGAACGTGGGCATCCCCGACCCGGAGCTGCCGCAGGTCACGAGCTCGATCGACGGGTCCACCTGCCGCATGGCGGCACCTGCGACGGAGGCAATCCGGCCGTACTCGACGGCCGTCTTGTGGCCGATCTGCCAGGGACCATCCATCTCGTTGCCCAGGCCCCAGGTCCGGATGCGGTACGGCTCCCCGCGACCGTTGGCCACGCGCCGGTCGGCATACGCGGTTCCCGCCGGGCCATTGACGTATTCCACGAGGTTTCGTGCGGCTTCGGGGCCCCGTGTGCCGAGGTTGACGACCAGCATCGGCTCGGCTCCGGCCTGCCGGGCCCACGAGATGAAGTCGTCCGTCCCGACGAGGTTGGGCTCGAGCGACCGCCAGGCAAGGTCCTCCCGCACGGGCCGCTGCGCCCGCGGGCCAACCCCATCCTCCCAGTCGTAGCCCGACACGAAGTTGCCGCCCGGGTAGCGGATCAGCGAGACGCCGAGACCACGCACGAGCTCGAGCACGTCGCGGCGCCAGCCATCGGCGTCCGCGGTGGGATGGCCGGGCTCGAAGATCCCGCCGTAGACCGCCCGACCCATGTGCTCGACGAACGATCCGAACAGCCGCGCATCGACGTCGCCGATGGTCGCGGACGGGTCGATCGCCGCGCGGGCGTCAGCCAACCATGGTCCCGGTCAGATAGTGGCGTGCGGTCCGCCAGGTAGACCGTCGGTCCCACCAGGGTCAGCACGGCGGCCGCCGGCAGGTCCGCCGAGGAGCTCCCTGCGAACAGGTCGACGACACCCGGCTCGATCACCCTCCGGTAGTCAGCGCCGGTGTGACGGAACTGCTCGACGGACACGTGGAACGTCACGCTGCTCAGCTCGCCGGGGTCGAGGCCAACGCGACGGAACCCGAGCAGCTCGAGGACGGGCCGGGCGACGCCGGCCTCGACGTCGCGGGCGTACAGCTGGACGACCTCGTCGCCGCGTCGGTCACGCCGGTGTTCGCGACGTCGACCGTCATGACCAGCTCGCCACCCTGCGTCGGGGATCTCGGACCGGTCGAGCCGCAGGTTGGACACCGAGAATGAGGTGTACGAACGCCCGAAACCAAACGGCCAGAGGGGCGTGGTCGGGCCATCGACGTACGACCCCTTCGGGTTGGACCGGCCGCCGGTCGGGTGATGGCGATACGAGACCGGTACCTGCCCCACGTCGCGCGGGATGGAGATCGGCAGCTTGCCTCCCGGGTTCTCCGCGCCCACGAGGATGTCGGCGACCGCCTCTGGCCCGGCATCGCCGGGCACCCAGGCCAGGAGGACGGCAGCGCAGTGCTCCGCAGCCCAGCTGATCGCGAGGGGGCGGCCACTGACGACCACGAGGACGACGGGGGTTCCGGTGGCGACCACCCGCTCCAGCAGCTCCTGCTGGCGCCCGATGAAGCCGAGGCCACGGCGGTCGCGGAACTCGCCGGTCGTGGCGTCGTCAGTGAGGCCGGAGCGCTCGCCGAGGACCAGGATCGCCACGTCGGCGGCCACGGCAATGCGCACGGCCTCCTCGATCTCGGCGTCGCTGCCGCCCCGGATGCCGGCACCGCGCGCGTGCTCGACCTGACAGTCAACGAGTCGGGTCCGGATGGCGTCGAGGATCGTCTGGCGTCCGCTGAGCTCGTCGACCGCCTCGACCTCGCCATCGAGCGGGAAACCGAAGAAGTTGTCCTGGTGCCGCATCTCGCGCGAGCGTCTCGATGTGGAGCAGGTGGCTGTAGTCGCCGAGCAAGTCACGGGCGCTGTCGGCAATCGGTCCGATCGACCGCGACCGCCGCCCGCCCGTCGGCAGCGGCAGAATGCCGTCGTTCTCGACGCAGCACCACCGAGCGGCGCGGCGAGGGCTCGGGCGATCCGGGCCTCATCCGCCGCGAGTGCGGACATGTCGGCCTGCACCGGGCAGCTCGATCATACGGGCCGCTCGAACAGCCCCAGGCGGAACTTCATGTGCAGGATCCGCCGGACCGAAGCATCGACCAGGTCCGCGTCGATCCGCCCGTCGGCCAGCGCCGTCGACAGCGGATCACCCGTACGCGGCCGTCTTCGGGCAGCTCGCTGTCGACGCCCGGCGGCGAGGCTGAGGCTCGGCTGCCACGGCCAGGTCATCGGTCAGCCGGTGCTGGGTGGAGAGCATCTGGATCGCGGTGTAGTCGGAAACGACGATCCCGTCGAACCCCCACTGCTCGCGCAGGATCGTGGTCAGGAGCTCCCGCGAGGCGTGACAGGGCACGCCGTCCACATCGCAGTAGGCGGGCATCATGCTCGCGATGCCGGCGGTCCGGACCGCAGCCTCGAACGGGAGCAACTGCTCGTCATGCAGCTCGCGCGGCCCGACGTGCACCGGTGCCTGGTTGAGCCCGCCTTCGGCGAGTCCGTGCCCGACCATGTGCTTGCCGGTGGCGAGGACGCCGCTCGGCGAGATCGGAGCCCTGGAGACCCCGGACGTAGGCGCAGCCCAGCTCGGCGGCCAGGTACGGGTCCTCGCCGTAGGTCTCCTCGATGCGGCCCCAGCGCGGGTCGCGGGTGATGTCCAGCACCGGGCTCAGCGCATGCCGGGCGCCGGTCGCCAGCATCCGTCGCCGGATCGTGGCTGCCATCTGCTCGACGAGCTCGGCGTCGAAGGCCGCTGCGGCGCCGATCGACTGCTGGAACGACGGCGCATCCCGCGCGAGGAGCCCGTGCAGGGTCTCCTCGTGGACGATCGCCGGGATTCCCGAGCCTCGTGCTCCTCGACCAGGAACCGCTGGACGTCGTTGCCCGCGGCCGCAACCCCGAGCGCGTCCAGGTTTGTGGCGCCGGCGATCCGCGTCGACCTGGCCGATGCCCGGCACCCAGCAGGGCGCGCGCGCGATCCGGATCGAGCCGCGCCATCCCTGACGACCTCGAACGACCAGATCGAGCCCAGCTGAGCGGCCTTCTCCCCGGTCGTCATCCGCGCCAGCAGGTCCTCGACGCGTGCCTCGATCGGGCAGCCCTGCATCCTGGTAGGGAGCCCGTGTCATCGTCATCAGCCCTTCACCGCCCCCGAAGTCAGCCCACCGACGAGCTGTCGCTCGGCGAAGGCGTAGAACACCACAGCAGGAATGAGCGCCACCACCGTGAACGCCAGGACACGCGCCTGGTCGGAGCTGTACTCGGTCGAGAAGTTCATGACGCCCGAGCGGCAGCGTCCACTGGTCGGCGCCGTTGAGCAGGATCAGCGGCAGCATGAAGGCGTTCCAGGTGGTGACGATCGCCAGCACGCTGACGGTCGCCAGCGCCGGCCGCGCGAGCGGCAGCAGGACACGCCAGAAGAACCCGAACGAGCTGCAGCCGTCGATCCGTGCCGCATCCTCGAGCTCCGCCGGGATGCTCTGGAAGAACGGCCGGAGGATGACGATCGTCAGCGGCAGCGCGAAGGCCGCCTGCGGGCAGGGCCACGCCCAGGAGGTTGCCGGACAGGCCGATGTCGCGGACGAGGATGTACAGCGGCAGGATCGCCACGGCCGACGGGAACAGCAGCCCGAAGACGAACAGGAGGTACATGGCCTCCCGGCCCGGGAACATGATGCGGGCGAACACGAAGGCCGCCAGCGAGGCCAGGCCGACCGTCAGCCCGACCGAGACGATCGCGATGATGAGGCTGTTGGCGGTCTCCCGCCAGAACGTCGCCGGCGTTGTCGCCCGACAGGACGTCCGCGTAGTTCTCGAACACCCACGGGTCCGGGAGGATGCGTCCCGGGGTTGGCGACGAGCTGGCCGTTGGTCTTGAAGCCGCCGAGGACGGCGTAGGCGATCGGGACGAGGATCGCGAAGGCAACCATCGCCAGGATGACGTACGCGGGCGAGCCCGCCGCATGCGCTGCCGACGAACGCCTGGAGCGCCGCCGGCCCGGAACGCGGCCGGGCGCTGCGGCGCTCGCGCTGGCGGATGCGGCGGTCATCGCGTCACCCGTTGTACGCCGTGACGGCGCCGTCGTGTCGCGGCGCAGCACGAAGCGCTGGTACAGGAGCGCCACGACCAGCCCGAACATGAACAGGATCACGGCGAGCGCGCTGCCGTACCCCATCTGCGGTCTTGATCGAAGCCGGTCTTGAACATGTGCGATGGCCATGGTGTTCGTGGCGTTGCAGCGGGCCTCCACCGGTCGTGACCCAGACCATGTCGAACAGCTGGAGAGCCCCGATCATCGACAGGAAGACGCTGACACCCGCAGCGTCGGTCCGAGCAGCGGCAGGGTGACGTGCCGGAAGACCGCCGAGCGAATCAGCGCCGTCGATCCGGGCCGCCTCCTCGATCTCGTGGGGATGCCCTGCAACCCCGCCAGCAGCAGGATCATGTGGAAGCCGAAGTACTTCCACGAGATGATGACGAACAGCGTGATCATCACGATGTTCGTGTCGCCCAGCCAGTCCTGGATCAGGCCGCCGAGACCGACGCGTGGTCAGGCCCGTGTCGACCAGCGGCATCCGGCCGCAGCATCAGCGAGAACACGATGCCCGTGATCGCCTCGGACAGGACGTAGGGCAGGAAGAAGAGGAGCCGGAACACCGCCCGGCCGGGGAAGCGGCGGTTGAGCAGCACGGCGAGCGCGAGCGAGAACGGGATCTGGATCGACCAGCGAAAGGACGAGGATCAACAGGTTGTTCGAGACCGCGGTCGTGAACGCCTTGTCGTTGAATGCCTTGACGTAGTTGTCGAGCCCGATGAAGTCCGTCAGCGGGCTCGAGGCCGTTCCACTTGTACAGGCTGTAGTGGGCGGCCTGGACGATCGGGAGCAGGACGAACAACGACGTACAGCGCCAGAGCGGGCAGCAGGAACAGGGTGATGGTCAGCCAGCCTTGCCCGGCAGCCGCGGCCGGGTACGGGCGCCGGGCGATCGCTGAGCTCATCGCCTACCTCCCTTCGCCCATGAAGATCGAGCGGGCCGGCCTGGGGCCGGCCCGCTCGATCCGAAGTCCTGACGGGTGCGACTGGAACGGCGTCGGCTACTGCGCGGCCGCCGCGTCCGTGATGGCCTGGCAGACCTCCTCGGGCGTCGACGTGCCGAGGAACAGCGCCGACCGTCGCGTCGTTGATCGCCGAACCCATCGCCGGCGACGTCGCCTGGTCGAGGTAGAGCTGCATGAACTGGGCCGCCCCGCGACCGGCCAGCACGGCCTGGAGGTTGGGGTCGCTGATGGCGGTCTCGGTGCCGACCGTCGTCGACAGGCCGATGCCGTCGGTGTTGAGCTTGGTCTGGTTCTCGACGCTGTTGAAGAACTTCAGGAAGTCGATGGCCTCGGGCGGGGCATCCTTGCCGACGGCGATGCCGTTGCCGCCACCGACACCGTCGGTCGCGGCGCCGGCGCCACCCGTGACGACCGGGAACGCGAACCAGCCGAGCTTGTCGCCGAGGCCCTTCTTGTCGACGCTCTGGTCGTTCTGGACCGACGGCGCCCACTGGCCCATCAGCTCCATGGCAGCCTTGCCGTTGCCGACGGCCGCGGCCTCGGCGTTGTAGTCCGCGGCCTTGTAGCCGGCCTGGTACGGCTTCAGGGCGTTGAGCGCGAGGACGGCCTCCCCGGCCTTCAGGCAGGCATCGGTGTTCCAGTTGCCGCTCTGGATCATGTCCGCCAGGGCCTGCCCGCCACCGTTGCGGAGCACGAGGTAGGTCCAAAGGTGCATCGACGGCCACTTGTCCTTGCCGGCGATGGCGAGGGGTGCAACGCCGGAGTCCTTGAGCTTGGTGACAGCGGTCTGGAAGTCGTCCCACGTCGCGGGCGGCGTCGGTGATCCCGGCCTTGGCGAACAGGTCCTTGTTGTACCAGAACCCGATCATGCCCATGTCCCACGGCACGCCGTACTGCTTGCCGTTGTAGGCGTAGATGCTCATGGCGCCGGGGTTGACGGTGTCGTCCCACGAGCGACACGTCGGCGGTGATGTCCTTGAGCATGCCCGCATCGGCCTGCGCGGCCATGGTGCCGCCGCCCCACGACTGGAACAGGTCGGGCACGTCACCCGACTGGAGGGAGGTGGCGAGCTTGGTCTTGAAGGCCTCGTTCTCGAGGACGGTGATGTTGATCTTCACGTTGGGATTGGCCGCCATGTAGGCGTCCGCGATCGCCCTGGAAGTCGCTCTTGCCGGGCTCGCCGGTCGTGATGTGCCACCACTCGACGTCGACCTGGGCCGGAGCCTCGGTTGCAGGGGCCTCGGTTGCCGGGGCGGCCGTCGCAGGCGCCTCGGTTGCCGGAGCGGCCGTTGCCGGGGCCGAGGTTGCCGCGCTGCCCGAGCAGGCGGCGACGAGCACGGCGAGGATCCCGAGGGACCCGATTGTTCGCCAACGCGTGGACACGTTCTCTCCTCCTGTGATCCCGGATTCCGACCGATCGTTCGGCATCGCTCGTGCGTCAGAAGCGAAACTTTCGCAGTACTTTCGCTCGCCTCTTTGGCCGACTCTAGTTCGCGAAGGTACAAATCGTCAAGTCCTGAACATACCTACGATTCGCCCAATCGAAGTCGAAAGTTGCGATATGATCTGGCGATGGTGAGAAGGCAGGAACCCGGGTACGAGCCGGCGTCCAGGACCACGATGGCCGAGGTCGCAGGCCTGGCCGGCGTATCGGTGCCAACCGTCTCCAAGGTCGTCAACAGGCGCTTTGATGTCTCGCCGGGCACCCGCCGCCGCGTCGAGGCGGCGATCCTCGAGCTCGGGTACGAGCGGCGCCGCCGATCATCCGAACGGGCCGGCCTGATTGAGCTGATCTTCCACGAGCTCGAGAGCGAATGGGCGCTCGAGATCCTCATGGGCGTGGACCGTGTCGCTCGCGAGCATCACCTGGCGGTGGTCACGACGGAGCTCCAGGGACGACACACACCCGGGCGTGGCTGGATCGAGGGCGTGATCGACCGGCGCTCGCTCGGCGTCATTGCCGTGTTCTCGGACCTCAGCGAGCAGATGCATACGCAGCTCAGGGCGAGCGGCATCCCGTTCGTCGTGATCGATCCGACCGGCGAGCCGCTCCACGACACCCCATCGGTGGGGGCAACGAACTGGGGCGGCGGGCCTCGCCGCCACCCGCCACCTGCTGAGCCTCGGACACCGCCGCGTGGGCATCATCACCGGTCCCGTCGACATCCTGTGCAGCCGGGCGCGGCTGGACGGCTATCGTGCTGCGATGGATGCTGCCGGGCTGCCAGTCGACCCGGACCTCATCGCCTACGGTGACTTCCATGTCCAGTCGGGGGTCGACCGTGCGCCGCGCGATGCTCAGGCTCCCTGATCCGCCGACGGCGATCTTCGCTGGCAACGACCTGATGGCCCTGGGGGTCTACCAGGCCGCGCGTGCCCAACACCTGCGGATCCCGGATGAGTTGAGCGTCATCGGCTTCGACGACCTGCCGGTGGCGGGCTGGGTTGGACCTCCGTTGACGACGATTCGCCAGCCCCTGACCGAGATGGCGGTGACCGCCGCACGGCTGGTCCTCGGGCTGGCGAATGGCGAGGAGCCGACACGGACCAGAGTCGAACTGGCCACGGAGCTGGTGCTCCGCGAGAGCACCGGACCGCCCATCCGCTGAGGACCCCGGTCGCGGATCGCTGCCCGGCGCGCCCGGTCAGGCCCCGAGTCGAGCCTCGATGACGCGGGAACCCGGATGGTCGAGGGTGATCGTCGCGGACGCGCCGTCCGCCGAGCACTCGTAGTCCCCGAGAAAGCCACTGAAGTCCAGCCGCCCGTCATCATCAGTGACGAGCCGGGTTGGCGCGACCCACCAGCTTCCCTTGATCAGGGCGCGAAGGGCGTCAAAGGCTGGCTTTGGCGTTCCGTCGGCGTGGATCAGACCGGACGGTGCGCTCAGCCAGCCACCATCCGGGAGTCCCCACCACGTCACAGCCGCGACGGCGGGCTCGGAGAGGAGCGTCGTGTAGTGGGATACGACCTCCTCCGCCTGGCGCGCCTCGCCCTCCGGTGTCGAGGGCCAGTCCGCCACCTGGTAGTCGTTGAGGTCCACGATCTCGGGCGGCATCAGGCGGCCTGAGACGAGCGTGCTCTCGGTGAAGTGCAAGGGCAGACCGAAACGTGCAAAGCGCTCCAGGACCTCGAGCGTCCTCTCCACGCCCCAGTACCCCTGGTGCATATGCGACTGGAGGCCGATGGCGTCGATCACGATACCGCCGTCGAGGCAGTCTTCCACGAGGCGCCCGAAGTCGGCTGACATGTCGAAGTCGTTGAGCACCAGCGTGGCGCCCGGGTTTGCCCGGCGTGCGGTCTCGAAGGCGAGCCTGACCGTCCCGACCTGCCCCAGCGCGCGGCACAGGCGGGTGATGCCGTTCTCATACCGGTCGAAGACCGGCATGATCACCGCTTCGTTGATTGCATCCCAGGTATCGATCGTCCCGGCAGCGTCGGTCACGTCGCGGGTGATCCGTGCCCGCAGCGCCTCCTCGATCTCGCGCTCCGAGAAAGGGAGCAGCCAGTCGGGCGCAAGGGTGTGCCAGCACAGGGGGTGCCCTTTGACGGTGCAGCCCCGATCCGTGAACCACCGGGCCGCGGCCAGCAGGCGCCGCGTGTCGGGCCGGCCGCGCTCCGGCTCGAAGCGGGCCCAGTAGTACGGAAGCGTCGCGGTGTTGAAGAGCTCCAGCCAGAGTTCCAGGATCCGTTCGGACGCCGCCCGGGCGTCGGGATCCAGACCGTCGCCTGCCAGCTCGACCGCCTCGAACCCCGTGCAACCGAACCGGAAGGCGTGGGTCTTCTGCTCCACCACAACCTCGCGGCGGGCGAGCGGCGAACCGTCGCGCCCGCGGATCGTCAGTTGCACGTCGGCGGATCTGTTCGCGAGGGCTCGCAACCCGGGGCTCACCATGGACGGACAGTAGCCGCTTCCAGGGTCGCACGCGGCGCCGCGACGCGCCGGGCGAGGACCTATCATCGGCCGGGACCGCCCTCGGGGATGCTGAGAGCGAGCCTCGCCTAGCCGGAGCGACCGTTCGTGGCCCAGTTCGACCTACCCCTCGCGGACCTTCGCGAGTACAGACCCGCACTCGTCGAGCCGGACGACCTCGACGGATTCTGGTCCACCACCCTGGCGGAGGCTCGCTCCCACCCGCTCGCGGCCACCTTCGCCCCCGTCGAGAACGGGCTGACCGAGATCTCCAGCCATGACGTGACCTTCACCGGATACGGCGGATCCCCGGTCAGGGGCTGGCTTCACCTCCCCGCCCATGGCACAGGACCACTGGCGGCGGTCGTCGAGTATCTGGGGTACGGCGGCGGACGCGGTCTGGCTCACGAGCGGGTGCTGTGGGCTGCGGCCGGCTATGCCCACTTCGTCATGGACACGCGCGGGCAGGGCGCCGGATGGACGGTCGGGGCCACACCCGACCCCGACGATCCCGGGGACCCGGCTCATCCCGGGTTCATGACGCGGGGGATCACGAGCCCGGAGCGCTACTACTACCGCCGTGTCTACGCCGACGCCGTTCGAGCAGTGGAGGCAGTGCGCGGCCATTCCCGCGTTGACGCGGAGCGCGTGGCGGTGACCGGTCAGAGCCAGGGTGGCGGCATCAGCATCGCCGTGGCCGGGCTCGTGAGCGGCCTGCTGGGCGTGATGCCCGATGTCCCGTTCCTGAGTGACTTCCCG
The DNA here is from genome assembly GCA_963788375.1 of uncultured Chloroflexia bacterium. Classification (GTDB taxonomy): domain Bacteria; phylum Chloroflexota; class Limnocylindria; order Limnocylindrales; family CSP1-4; genus CAIXZV01. Next base: position 438,491 of record CAWBGT010000027.1, on the reverse strand, counting down.
CGGGCGATCACGCTGGCCGATAGCGATCCGTACGCCGAGATCGCCAGGTACCTCAGGATCCACCGGGACCGAGTCGACCAGGCAGCCGCGACCCTGGCGTACTTCGACGTCGCGAACCTCGGCCGGCGGGCACACGCCCCGGCGCTCTTCTCGGTCGCCCTGATGGACGAGACCTGCCCCCCATCGACGGTCTTCGCCGCCTACAACCGGTACGGAGGTCCGCGGGAGATCCGCGAGTACCCGTTCAACAACCACGAGGGGGGCGAGGCCTTCCACCAGGTCGCCCAGATGCATTGGCTGCGGCGTCTCAGCGACTAGGGCGGCGGGGTCTCAGCGGCCGGCGCGACACGGGATCTTGGACTAGTTCGCTATCTCAAGCGCAACCCAACCGGTACCGCATCCACCATGGTTCGCCGGGGCCACCTGGCCGATGATGGGGGCACGGTCGGCTTCGTCCCCAGACCTGGTGGGCGGTCGCCCGGGCCGTGGATCCTGCGCCAGGTGCGCACAGTTGGGCCACGGCGGTCTGCTCCTGGGGATTGACCTCGCTCGCGCCGACGGCCGGGCACCGGCAGTCCGCGGACCAGGGGTCGAGGTACGTGCCATGCACGATGACACCGTCCTGGTCGCGATCGACGCGGCCCTCCGTTCCCCCGCCTTCTGTGCCTGCGGGAACAACCTCACCATCGCGATCCGCGACGATGCCGCCTGGCTCGAATGCGCGTCGCTCGCGGGGCCGACCCGCCTGCCGGCACCGGTCGCGCGCGTGGTGCGCACGATGCTTCACGACCGCAAGTTCGTGATCGAGGTGCCGCCGGTCGCCGGTCCCGCCGGGGCGCGCCGGGCCGCCTAGTCAGAACGGCGGCCGAACCAGGCGTCTCAGAGCGACGCCCCCTTCACACGCAGACTCCGGTGCTCAGCCCCCGTCACCGGTCGGCCGGAACGTCCACCGGGGCTTCACCGCGCGTCCATCGTCGCTCCACCCGGAGGTGGTCAACTCGGACGAGGTCAAACCCGCCAAGGGAGCGGGTCACCGTTCGACGCCGAAGGATGCACGTCCCATGTCTGCCAAGCCGACGACTCGATTCGCGCTCATCGGGGGCAGCATGCCCGCGGCCGCTCTGCTCATCACCGTTCTCGCTGCGACCATTGCCCTGAGCGCCTGCTCTGCCGGGCCCGTGAGCCATGACGGCACTGCGGACCTGGCCGGCGGTGGGCGGGGGCTCGCGGGCGGAGGCGGCAGCACCGGGGGCGGAGGCAGCAGCACCGGGGGCGGGGGCGGAGGCGCCGGTGGGCGCGGCGACGGCGGGGGCGAAGCGCGAGGCTCCGGCGACGTCGGGGGCGTCTCCCTCCGGATCGAGACACTGCCGCTCGCCACGCTGACGGCCGAGGAGATCGACGGTCTCGCGTGGATGCGAGAGGAGGAGAAGCTGGCGCACGACGTGTACGTCGCCCTCGGTGACACCTGGGGCAGCCGCGTCTTCGACAACATCACCGCCGCCGAGACGACGCACATGGACGCCATCAAGACCCTCCTCGATCGATACGGGATCGCCGACCCGGCCGCGGGCCAGCCGGCAGGGGTGTTCACGAACCCGGACCTCCAGGCCCTGTATGCGGATCTCGTCACCCGCGGGAAGGCTTCGCTCGTGGAGGCCTTCACGGTGGGAGCCCTGATCGAGGATCTCGACATCAGCGACCTGCGCGTGCGGGCGACCGACACCCCGGACATCGCGCTGGTCTACGGCGACCTCGAACGGGGCTCGGAGAACCACCTTCGCGCCTTCGTGAGGAATCTGGGTCGCCAGGGCGCCGCCTACTCGCCGGCCTACCTCTCGGCAGACGAGTTCGAGTCGATCATCGGCGCGCCAGCCGGCCAGGGCCGGTCCGGCTGACAGCACCAACCAGGTCGCTCACCGCACCCTTCGGAGCAAGCATCCATGACCGCGATCCCGCTCAGCACCGCCCCTCCGACCACGGCCCCCCGGGCGAAGTCGGTCTTCTACGTCCGATCCTTCGTCGCGCTGGCGATGATCATCACCTGGACGGTGTCCGCGCTCGGCGGCCTCGCCCTCTGGCTGGCGGTGGATGGCTGGCGTGCCTACGAGCTTCCCTCGCTCCTCGGGCTGACCAGGCACACCTGGACCGACATCCACGTCGTGGCGTCGTTCCTGGCGATCGCCCTGACGATCACGCACGTGACCGTGATGCGACGCGGTGTCATCTCCTACGGGCGGCTGGTCCTGACCGGGAGGCGCAGCAGCCGGGCAGCCGCGACCCGGCGCCCGAAGGCCGTCGTCTACGTCCGCGCACTCGCCGTGGTGACGATGGTCGCCCTCGTCCCGGTGGTCATCGCCAGCGGGATCGTGCCGTGGCTGGCGACAGACGGCCGGCGCGCGGGCCAGCAGCTCCTCCTGCTCGCCCTGACGAAGCACGAGTGGTCGGACATCCACACCGCCGTCGCGGCGGCCGTGGTGCTGGTCGCGGTAACCCATGTCGTCGTGGTCAGGACGGGCCTGATGGCCGATGTGCGGCTGCTTGCCACCGGACAGCGCAGCGCCCCCCGGGGTGCGCGACACTGACGATGCCCGTCAACTGGAGGTCGGTCCCAGCCGTCGGCTCCCCACCGGGAATCGGGACCGCCAGCACCGCAGCGGCCGCGGCCGCGCGGTCCGCGGCCGACGGGAGGCGCGTCGAGACCCCGCGTCGCCCCCTGGCCTCGCGGCGTCGGCCCGCTCCTCGCGGGGGTCGTTCCCTCGCGACCTACGCGGGGGACTTCGGCGGCCTCGGCTTCTTCTGCTTCGGCGGTCGCTTCGGTGTCTTGTCGCCCATTTCGCACCTCCAGCCGCAAGGGTAGGGTCCTGGCCCGATGCGTGGTGTGGTCGGATCAGCGCCGGTGACCGAGGGCTCGGGCTCAGCGCGCCACCTGGTTCATCGCAGCACGAGTGGAAGGGAGCGTCGCCAGCGCGATCCTACTGGCCGCTGCCCTGCAGCCAGTCCGGGATCGCTCGACCCGCAACCGGCACGAACGGCGACTCGTACTCGGTCACCTCCGAGAGAAGCGCCACGGCATCTTCCAGGGACCTGGACCGAATCTCGCGCTCCGACTGGATGAACAGCGGAAGGAGCCGCACATCCCCCGACGTCCTGTGCCGTGACCTCCTCCAGGAGAGCGTCGAAGTCACGTTGATAGGACTCGTCCTGCGCCAGGCGGTAGTTGTAGGGCGTCAGCACCGAGTCGAACGGGAACCGGCGGAGGGCTTCGAGATGGGTGGCCGGCGCCCTGTTGCCGTGACCGGTGATCCCGATACCGCCGACGAGGCCCTCGCTCCTCGCCTTGATGGCGCCCTCGATGGCGCCTCCCGGCCCTGTTGCGAGGTCGAGATCATCAAGATCGCCGACCGCGTGGAGCTGGAGCAGGTCGACGTTGCTCACCTTGAGGCGCTCGAGCGACCGGCAGATGCTCGCGTAGGCACCCGCCGCCGTCCGATCACCGGTCTTCGTCGCCAGGAAGATGCGGTCCCGGATCCTGTACATCCATCGACCCAACTGTCGTTCCGCGTCCCCGTAGTCGGCGGCGGTGTCGAAGCTGTTGACGCCGGCCGCGATTGCGAGCTCGATCGAGCGGTCCGCCACGTCGTCAGGAACGTCGGCGAGGGCCGCCGCGCCGTACACGAGCACCGACGTCAGGTGGCCGAGACGCCCGAAGCGACGGGTCTCCAAGGTCATGCCTCCAGGGTCAACGCGGTGGCCGAGGCCCCGGACGTCTCGAGCGGCGGGGCCGCCTCGCCGTCATGAGGCGCGAAGTCGCAGTCCTCGCGCCGGAGGAGGCACGCACGGCGCTCGCGGTCAAAACCGGGGCAGTCTTCGGTCGCGGGGCACTCGTCGAGCCTGGCTGACGCATCCACTCGAGCGATCTCCTGGGGCAACGCGGTGCGGGTCTCCCGCCAGATCCGCCCAGTGTGCCGTGCCGGGGCCTCGCCCGCGACTCGCGGCCGTCCCGACACGGTGAACCCGGTGCGGTATAGCCTGATGGAGGGTCTTGGACGGGGACGCCTGCCCGACCAGCCCACAACCCACCGCCCCGAATCACGCCGAAGGACGGGCCCGTGTCGAACATCCTCGAACATCTCCCCGTCGGTGAGCGGGTCGGCATCGCGTTCTCAGGAGGGCTGGACACCAGCGCGGCCCTGCACTGGATGCGCGAGCACGGCGCGATGCCCTTCGCCTACACCGCCCACCTCGGCCAGCCGGACGAGGATGACTACGAGTCGATCCCCCGCAAGGCGATGGCCTACGGTGCCGAGAAGGCCCGCCTGATCGAGTGCCGACCGCAACTGGTCGCCGAGGGCATCGCTGCCCTGCAGACCGGCGCCTTCCACATCTCGACCGCCGGGCAGCTGTACTTCAACACCACGCCGCTCGGCCGCGCGGTCACCGGGACGATGCTCGTCTCGGCGATGCAGGCAGACGATGTCCACATCTGGGGCGATGGCAGCACCTACAAGGGCAACGACATCGAGCGGTTCTACCGCTACGGCCTGCTCGTCAACCCCGGCCTTCAGATCTACAAGCCGTGGCTGGACCAGCAGTTCATCGACGAGCTGGGCGGCCGGGCGGAGATGTCCGCCTACCTCGACGGCGCGGGCCTGGAGTACCGGATGAGCGCCGACAAGGCGTACTCCACGGACTCCAACATCCTGGGCGCCACCCACGAGGCCAAGGATCTCGAGTTCCTGGACCGGGGCCTGTCAATCGTCAGCCCGATCATGGGCGTCGCCTCGTGGCGCGTCGACGTGGAGGTGCCGGCGGAGACGGTGAGCGTCCGCTTCGAGGAGGGCGAACCCGTCGCACTCAACGGACAGGCCTTCGAGACGCCCCTCGCGCTGTTCAGCGAGGCCAACGTCATCGGAGGCCGCCATGGCCTGGGCGTCTCCGACCAGATCGAGAACCGGATCATCGAGGCCAAGAGCCGGGGCATCTACGAGGCGCCAGGGATCGCCCTCCTCTACATCGCCTACGAGCGCCTGGTCACCGGCATCCACAACGAGGACACGATCGACCAGTACCGCAGCAACGGACGGCGCCTGGGCAGGCTCCTCTACCAGGGCCGCTGGTTCGATCCGCAGGCGCTGATGCTGCGCGAGACGGCGCAGCGCTGGGTCGCCCGGCCGATCACCGGCGAGGTGACCCTCGAGCTCCGGCGCGGCAACGACTACTCGATCCTCGACACCACGAGCCCAAACCTGACCTACCACCCCGAGCGACTCACGATGGAGAAGGGCGAGGATGTGTTCTTCACGCCCCAGGACCGCATCGGCCAGCTGACGATGCGCAACCTGGACATTGCGGACACGCGCGAGAAGATCCGCGTCTACCACCAGGTCGGGTTGATGGGCACCACGCCGGATGATGGCCTGCCGCTCCTGCCGGCCGCCGCGCCGGAGTCCGGCCCGGCGGAGTAGGGCGCCCTAGCTCTTGCCGGCCGGCACCGACACCCAGCGGCTGCCGCAGAACCCGCACCAGGCCTTGCCGGGCGCCTGCGGCAGGCCGCAGGTGGCGCATGCCTGCCAGTCGCCCTGGGCTCCCGGCAGGCAGTTGCAGGGGCCGCTCGCGATGATCTCGATCCCCGGCAGCGGACCTGTCGCGCATGCGGCATCGCCGTGCGCCGCCCGGCCACAACCCGCGCAGCGCTCCGATTGCACCGTCATCCGTCCGCCTCCCGCCGGGGCCCGCTCTCTTGGGGCCTGCTCCATCGTAGCCTGCCGCACCTGGGGCGCCCACCCGGGCTCCTCGCGGCTCAGGGGATGGCCCCATCGACGCCACCGTCTGGGAGGATCGGGCGGTAGAAGACGAGGCCCGCTCCGGCGACGGTGATGGGCGATGACTGCCCGCCGCCTCCCCACCCTGGTCGCCACCCTGCTCGTCGCCGCCGTCGTTGTCGGCCTTGCGGCCCCCGTCGCGGATGCCGGCAGGCCCAGGACCCGCCACCATCCCGTCCGCACCCGGATCACCCTGGACACGAACCTGCTCTCCAGGAGCGGGACCTCCGCCTGGGCGATCGACGAGTATCTGCGCTCCCACACGAGCCTCCCCCCGCTGGGAGCTGCCTTCATGGCCGCCGAGCGGAAGCACGGCGTCAACGCCCGCTTCCTCCTGGCGGCGGCAATGCACGAGTCGGCCTGGGGCAGGAGCAGCCTCTCGCGGTTCAAGCACAACCTGTTCGGCTACAACGCGTACGACCGCGACCCGGGGCGCTACGCGAGCGCCTTCCGCGGCTACGCGTCGGGCATCGACGGGGTCGCCAGGTTCATCAAGGAGGCGTACCTGACCCCCGGCGGCCGCTGGTGGAGCGGGCAGCCCACGCTGCGGGCCATGCAGCGCTACTGGTCCTCATCCGGCCAATGGGGCGAGGGCGTGAGCCGGATCGCTCGATCGATCCGCCTTGCCTCGCTACGGGGGCGATCGATCCGCTTCGCGGCCCCCGTTGTCCGTGGCGGGCTCAACCCCGACGAGCGGGCGACCATCCAGCTCCAATGGTCGGGCGGCGCCATCCCCGCCGGCATCCGGTTCCGGGCCACCTGGGTGCCGGTCATCCTCGATGCGCAGGTGATCGATGCGAGCGCGGCCGCCGGGAAGCCGGTGAGCGTCACCGCACGGCGCACCAGCACGAAGGCGCGGGCGATCACCCTGGCCGCGACGGCGCCGCGCACGCCGGGCCGTTACCGGCTCCAGGTCACCATGCTCGACGTCAAGGGCACCGCCCTCCCGCGCGCCGACCGGATCTCGATCCCGAGGGCGGAGGTCCGCATCTGGGGCAAGCGAGCGGTCGGCGTCACCATCGAGCCGGACGGGGCCGGCACCGGCGCGACTGTCCGGATCACGAACACTGGCCGGTGGGGCATCCCGGCCGTGCCGGGCTGGACGGCCTCCGCCCCGAACCCTGACGAGGTCCGGGAGGTCCGCACGACCGTCACCGTCACCGCCACACCCATCGAGCCGTCGAAGACTGCCCCGGTGCTGCTGCTCAGCGTCCCGCTCCGGGAAGACCTCGCGCCCGGCGCCTCGGTCACGTTCGACGTGCCGGAGATCGCCGCGGCGACCGGACGGTCGGTCAACTGGCTGGCCGTGGACCTGCGCGTCGAGGGAGACCCGGCGTGGCTGTCCGCGTACCTGCCGGTCGGCATCCTGCGCACCGGAACCCGGCTCGGAGCGCCTTCTCAACCGGGCATGGGGCGGCTGGCCGGGCTGGCCGTGACCGGCGCGCAGGCGACGGGGTACGCCGCACCTCACGTCGAGCCCTCCGCCACGCCGGCACCGACCGTGGCGGCAGCCAGGCCGTCTCCCTCGGTTGCGCCGGTTGCCAAACCTGCGGCGACGCCGGCGCCCAGGGCCACACCTTCGCCCAAGGCCGCGCCGGCGCCAACGCCCAAGCCCAAGGTCGCGCCCAAGCCGGCCCCATCCCGCAAGCCCGTCACGCGGACGATCTCCGAACGCAGCGGGGCAATCCGCTACCGCGGCGGCTGGGACAGCGCTCCGTACGGCGCCTACATGGGCGGCCGCGTCGCCTGGTCCGCGAACCCGGGGGCGACGGCCCGCTTCACGTTCACCGGCAGGTCGGTGACGTGGATCGGGCCGCTTGGCTCCACCCGCGGACGCGCCGTGGTCCTGATCGACGGGAGAGCGGTGACGAGCGTGAGCCTGTGGAGGTCGTCGTTCGTCCCGCGGGCCGTGGTCTTCAGGCGCACGTTCAGGGCCACGGGGCGCCACACCCTGACGATCAGGGTGCTGAGCTCACCGGGCCACCAGACGGTCGCCATCGACGGGTTCATCGTCCGGTCCTGACGCTCCGCCGGTCCTGTCCGGTCCGGCGCCCAAGGTCGAACCAGCCAGATCCTGGCCGGGTTCGTCGGCCTCGATTGGGGATCGTGCAACCTGCTGCCGGTCGAAGGTGTTTCATAGGGTGATGGACGCCCGGGCCGCCTTGGCCACCTTCGACACCGAGCTTGGCCGCTGCGCCGTGCGCTGGAGTGCAGCGGGGATCACCCGCGTGCTGCTCCCCACCGGGGTAGGCAGGCCTGGACCGGCAACGGAGGACGGCCTGGAGGTGCCGCCGTACGTGCGGCAAGCGATCGACGGCATGGTCGAGGTGATGGCCGGCGGCTCACCCGACCTGCGAGCCCTCCCCCTGGACGAGCGCGGGATCGATGACCTGCGGCGGGCGGTCTACGCCGCGACGCGTGAGATCCCGCCCGGAACGACGCGGACCTATGGCGAGGTCGCCCGCACCATCGGCCGTCCGGACGCAGCTCGTGACGTTGGGGCTGCCCTCGCCCGCAACCCGTTCCCGATCATCGTCCCCTGCCACCGCGTCGTCGCGGCGAACGGGGCGCTCACGGGGTTCTCGGCGCCCGGTGGCCTCGCGACCAAGCGGCGGATGCTCGAGCTCGAGGGCGCTCCCGGGTACGGCCAGCAGGTGCTGTTCGGCTGACTCCAACCCGGCCGCGGGCTCGCCTTCGATGCATGCGGGAGCGGGGGCCGCGTCCAGCGCGTGGTCACTCCGGCAGCGGACCGACGACAGTCACCCACGGATGGACCAGCAGGTCGAACGTCGGCCGCGGGATGAGCGTTCGGTAGCGCATCGCCATCCAGACGTTCCAGAGCGCTACCAGGCCGCGACGCCCCGCCTCGCCGCTCCGCTCGATCGCCCCCGCCGCCTGCGGTTCCTCGGGGCGTGTCCGGGGTCTCCAATCGCCAAGCCAGGCGGCGATGCCCTGCGGTTTCGCGGCTGGCTCGCCCGTCCGCAGGTCCCGTCCGGCGAGGATGCTGCCGACCGTGATCTCGAGCTCGGTGAATTCGTCCATCATCGTTTCGAGCTCCTTGCGCGACACGCGCACGCCCGCAGACCATGCGATCCCAAAGCCCCGGCCGACGTCGGGCGGCGAGCCCGTGGCAAGCATGTCTGCGACGGCGTGTCCGAGCTTGAGGATCTCGCCCGGCTCCAGCCTGGTGACCCACCCGAATGCCACCCCCGGCCCCGCGCTCGTCAGCGCCGGTGACGGCAATGCTGCTGCCCGTGCGAGGAGCGCGGATGCGACCGGGATCGCGGCTGGCCCCTGCGGGTCGTCGGTGGCGAGAGCGCCGCCCAGGGAGGTGGACCCTTCATCCTGGCCCCCGCGCACCGCCGGAGCGTCACCACGGGCCGCGATCATGGCGAGCAGGATGCGCGCCTGTCCGGGCCGCTCCAGGCCGAGCCGCATGCCGATGCCGAGCCAGCGATAGTCGACCGCGTCTGGCCCGGCGCCTCGCTCCGGTCCCGGGATGTCCTCGCCCGGAAGGTCCGCGAGCGCCTCATGCAGCGCCGCGTCGATCAGCCGGTCGTCGTCCTCCGTGTCACCGCCGTGAGTTGGCATCAGGTGCCCGCTCCTCCGCCCTGCGTTGATCCACGTCGAGCATACGTGGCCGACAACCCGGGTTGGCAACGGACACGGGCGGCGGTTGCGTTGTCGTGGCACGATCGCCCCATGACGACGACCACCAACACGTCCCCCGTGCAATTCGATCGCATCGCGCGCTCCCAGGTCCTGATGCGCGAGCAGGGCATCGCGGCAATCGTGGTCATGAACCACGACGACTACCGCTGGTTCTTCGGCTTTGACCGGGCACAGCCCCGGGCCATCATCCCGGCCACGGGCGAGCCGGCCCTGGTCGCCTTCACGGCCGAGGAGCAGGAGCTCCGGGACATCACCGGTGGGGGCGGCGTCCTCGTCTGGGGGTCCGTGGGAGGCCAGATCAACGACGTCGTGACCAGGCTGCGCGAGATCGCCGCGGCGAACGGCACCGGGCCGGCGACCGGAACGCGCCTCAGGGTGGCGATGCAGCTGTGGTTCGAGACCCCGGCATTCCTTGTCGAGATGTTCCGGAAGGTCAATCCCGGTGTCGAACTGGTCTCGTCGGACCCGATCATGGATCCGTTGCGGGGCGCCAAGGAGCCGGCGGAGATCGCAACGATGGCCGAGGCCCAGCGGGTCGCCGGCCTGGGCATGGATCGCGCCCGCGAGATGCTCTGTGACGGCGCGCTGGCACACGACATCGCCACCGAGGTCACCTACACGATGATGCGGGCCGGAGCCTCCCGGACCAGCACGCCCATCTACGTCAACATCGGCCGCGAGACGTGCATGCTCCACGGCTGGCACGGCCCACGGCCCATGCGGACCGGAGACCTGGTCGTGGTCGACCTGACGCCGATGGTCGACGGCTACTGCTCGAACCTTGCCCGCACCTTCGTGCTTGGTGAGCCGGATCAGCGGCAACGCTCCCTGCTCGACGCGTACGCGGCGCTGATCCCGGCCGTCCGCGATGCGATGCGCCCGGGTGCGACGGTCGCCCACCTCGACGCACGGGCCGGCGTGGTGCTCGAGGAACACGGCCTCGCGGGCTACCAGGTGAAGGGGATCGGTCACGGCATCGGCCTGCGCTTCGAGGAGACGCCCGCGTCGACGATCATCCCGCCCCACCGCAACGTGCCGCTGCGCGAAGGCATGACCGTGACGATCGGGCACACGATCCTCGCGATCCCCGGGTTTGGTGGCGTGCGCCACGAGGACGTCTACCGCGTGACACCCACAGGCGGCGAGGTCCTGGTCCCCTATCCCATCGACCCGGTGGTTCCTGCCTGATCCTGTCGCCGGCGCGGGCGACGCCGCGAGCTGGCCGGCCCAGGATGGTGGCCGACGTTACTCCACACGGGCGCCATCCGGCCCTCGACACCGACCGGACCAGGTACGAAACCTCCCCCCATGCGCGCCTCGACCCGTCGGCTCCCGATCCTCGTGCTCACCATCGCGTTCGCAGGCTGCGCGCCCGGCCCAACGACGCCGCCGGGCAGGCCAGCTGCGACGTCGCCGTCCCCTCCCGCGGCTCCGTCCAACGCGGCCCCGTCCGAAGCGGCCCCGGCTCCCGCGAGCCCGACCGCAACGTCCGGGCTGCAGCAGGTCGTGGACGAGATGCGCGAGGCAGCGGAGGCGCCGGGCGCCCTCGGCGTGCTGATCGACGGCGATCTCCGGACCGAGGCCGCCTCCGGAACCCTCGCGCTCGAGGGATCGGTCCCGGCGACGCCTGAGGCCCGCTTCCGGATCGCCAGCATCACCAAGCCGATCGTGGCTGCCCTCGTCCTGACCGCCGTCGACCGCGGCGAGCTCGACCTCGACGCCACCGTCGCGGACCTCGTGCCTGGCGTCCTCCGGCCGGATCCTCCGGTCACCGTCCGCCAGATCCTCGCGCACACGAGCGGGGTGTTCGACGAGGGCAATGAGGGTGACCCGGTCGCCGACGCGGCCAACCTCACCGACCCCACCCTGCGCGCGGAGGCCGATGACGTGGTCGCGCGGTACGCGGCCGGCGAGCGGGTGATCGCGCCCGACCGGCTGCTCGTCGCGCTCGCGGAGACCCACGACCGCTACTTCGATCCCGGCTCCGGGTATCACTACAGCAACATCAACTACCAGCTCGCGGCGATGGTCGCCGAGGCGGCCACCGGCCAGCCAATCCCCGATCTCCTCCGCGATCGGATCGTCGAGCCACTGGGGCTCGAGCACACGACGATCGCCCCACCCGACCTCGCGTCCCCCGAGCTGCGCGGGTACGACGAGGGCGACGATGGGACGATCACCGATGTGACCGACGACCTGGTCGCATTCGGAAATGGCGGCAACGGCGGGATCGTCACCACGGCGGACGAGCTGCTGGCGATCCTGCGGGCGATCGTCCGCGGGGAGCTGTTCGGCCAGGGCCTCGTCGAGGCCATGGAGACGCCGGTCATGGAGTCGTACGGCCTGGGTCTGGGCACGACGTCGTCCGGCTGCGGCACCTTCTACGGCCACAGCGGAAGCGTCAACGGCACCCGGTCGACCGCGCTGATCTCGCCCGATGGCTCACGCGGGATCGTGCTCGCCTTCAACCTGCGCAGCAACCGGGAGCCCCATGCCGAGGCACGCGCCGTCGGCCTCTTGTGTACAGGACGCTGATCGGCTAGCGCACCCCAGGACGCGATCGGCGCGTGCGCCAAGGCCAGGCCGCCGGGGGTGCGACCGATAGTTTCCCGGCATGGCCACCAGTGCGCCGACGCTCCACCGTTCATGCCAAGCTGGTCGCGCGCATCCTGCTTGCCCTCCTGGCGCTCGTGTGAAGCGCCCGCTGGTCTGTCGTCAAGGTCGGGCTCGACTGCATGCCGCCACTTACCTGCGGCGTGCTGCGCCTGGTCGGCGGCGTGCCCACCATCGTCGCGACCTCGTGGCCCGGCGGCGGCTCAGGCTCCCGCCGCGGGGTGATCTGCCCATCGTCGCCTCGATCGGCAGGCTCCAGGTCGCAGCCGGCATCGTCATCATGAATTTCGCCCTGCAGGCCGTTCCGGCGGGGCGCTCGTCGGTCCTGACGTTCTCGACCCCGCTGTTGGTGGTGCGCCTCCTGTGGCTCGTCTTCAGGAAGCTGCCGCGACGGACCGAGCTGCTGGGGCGGGCCTGGGGATCGCGGGCATCCTCGTGCTGGTCAACCCGACCGTGATCGAATGGGCATCCCGCTCGAGGTCGCCGGCACCCTGGCCTGGTGGTGATGGCGATCCTGTGGGCGGTCGTGACCCTCCACATCCGGCACCACACCTGGCGATCGAACCCGCCTCGATCTCCAGCCGTGGATCCTGCTCACCGCGTTCGTGCCCGTGGGCCTCTCGGCGTTCCTGCTCGAACAGGGCCGCCGGATCGACTGGCAGCCGGTGACCGTGCTCATCCTCCTCTACAGCGGGCTGCTCGCGACCGCGTTCCCCAACTGGGCGAGCCAGTCCATCACGCGCTCGTTGGGCTCGGTCGCGGAGACCACCGGGTTCCTCGCCACCCCTGTCGTCGGCCTGGTCGGCGCATCGCTGGTCCTGCAGGAGCCCCTCGGCCTCATGGACACGATCGGGTTCGGCCTCGTGCCGGGAGGCGTCGCAGCGGCGTCGCTGACGGCGCCGGCCGCCCGTTCAGCCGAAGATCTTCCTGCCGAGCCGGGCATGGGTGACGAGGCCCCGTCGGACGACGACCCGGCACCGGCGGCCAAACCGACGAGATAGCCGCGGCTGGAGCCGCGTTGGTCGCTGGTTCGTGTGCAGCCGGCGATTCATGACCATCAGCCCGTGCGAACGTCCTCGACATCCGGTCCACTCGGCCGCGTGATCCCCTGTCAGTGGCATCGCCTCCTCGTCGCGGCCATCGCCCTGGCCACCGTGCTGAGCGCCTGCGCATCCCGGGCGCCGATCGCCACGTTGACCGCTGCCACCGAGGATGGGCTCGCACCGGCACCGGCAACCGGCGTGCCCGCTGAGGGATCCCCGGGAGCCACCCCGGATCCCGCCTTGCTCGCTCTCCAGGACACGGTCGCCGAGCCATTCGATGTGACCGACTTCGATGCGGTTCATGGGCCGGCCGACGCAACCGCCGAGCGGGCCCTGATCTTCGGGGCGCTTCCCATCGAGCCCGCGCCCGCGGACGTCCCGGCATCGACGGCCGCGTTCCTTGGCCGGTGGGAGGGGTACGGGCTTGCGCCGCCGATCCGGCGTGACTGGAAGTACGTGCTCGCGGTGACCTCGATCAGCCGGAGCGGCGGCACCGCATACCTGTGGGCCGCCACCAACCTGCAGTTCCCGGCCCTCGTCGAGCGCATCCGGTTCCGCGTCCAGGGCGCCGGGCCCGAGACGGCGATCGAATGGGAGCAGACGATCAACGGTGCGTATGCCGTCGTGAGCCTCAGCCACTCGACGGGCACGGACGCGCTCGAGGGCGGGGCAACGTCCCCCGACCCGGCAGGCAGGCTTGGCTCCGTGCTCCTGCGACGTGATGCCGCCGAGGCGCTCGTGGACCGGGACCCCGAGGCAAGGCTGGCCGGCCTCGGAGTGACCTGGCGACCCCATGCGGATCCTGAGCTGACGCGCTACGGTGCTGGGTCCCTGGTGTATCTGCCGCCGGGCTACCGGGAGGAGCCGGATCGCGCCTGGCCGCTCGTCGTGTTCCTCCATGGGTCGGGCGACCGCGGCGACAATGGCCTGGTCCTCGCCCAGAACAGCCCGTTCCGATGGATCACGGCCGGGCGCACCCTCAATGCCGTGATCGTCGCGCCGCTGCTCGCCGCCGACCAGCCGTCCTTCCCCGGTGCCTACCTCGACGGGGTGCTCGACGCCGCGCTGGCCGAATACCGCGTCGATCCCGCGCGGGTGGCGGTGACGGGGCTCAGCATGGGTGGCGAGGCGGCCTACCACCTCGCCCGTCACCGGCCGGGTGACATCTCGACGCTCGCGGTCCTGTGCGGTTTCGAGGCAGACACGTTCCCGTTGGCGACGACCTGGGGCTACCGGCCGATCAGTGAACCCTGGGCGGAACTCGCCGGACAGCGCGTCCTCGTTGTCCATGGTCGGGACGACCTGAACGTGCCGGTCTCGGCAGCACAGGCGGCGGTCGATGCGATGGGGGCCGCCGGCGTGGACGTCACGTTCTCGGTCCTCGAGCACCACGACCATGACGTGTGGACCGCCACGTACTCGGATCCGGCCTTCTACGAGTGGCTGCTTGCCGGCGACAGCTAGCCGGGACGCACTGGCGGAGGGATCGCAACCGGCGATGCGCCTTCCACCGCCGGTCAGCGAGCTGGACGCCCGACGGACTCCCCCTGGAGGCCGGTGAAGGTCCTCGGGTCCCTGGGTGATCCCGGGGCCGGTGCGCGGATCGACGCTGCCTGACCCGCGCCCTGCCGACCTCCCTGCGGTCGGCCGGCGCTCTGGGGGTGGGCGCCTCGACGCGGCCAGCGTGGATCTCAGCCGCCTTGGTCGTCGGGCGAAGCGGTGGGCTTCGCGGTCGGCGAGGCCGTGGGCTTCGCGGTCGGGTCATCGCTCCCGCCGCCCTCGCCGCCGTGGTCGTCGGGCGAGGCCGTGGGCCTGGCGGTCGGCGAGGCGGTGGGCTTGGCCGGGTCATCGCTCCCGCCGCCCCTGCCGCCGTGGTCGTCGGGCGAGGCCGTGGGCCTGGCGGTCGGCGAGGCGGTGGGCTTGGCCGGGTCATCGCTCCCGCCGCCCCTGCCGCCGTGGTCGTCGGGCGAGGCCGTGGGCCTGGCGGTCGGCGAGGCGGTGGGCTTCGCGGTCGGCCCGCCATCGTCGTCCGTGACCGCATTGGGCTGAGCCGGGTCATCGCTCCCGCGGCCCTTGCCGCCGTGGTCGTCGGGCGAGGCCGTGGGTCTGGCGGTCGGCCCGCCATCGTCGTCCGTGACCGCAGTGGGCTGGGCGACGGCAGGGGCCCGATGGTCGTCCCCGTTCTCGGCCTCCCTCGCCAGGGTCATGCCCCCGACCATGAGCAGCGCGGCGGCAGCAAGGATGCCGGTGGTGGTGAGGTTTCGCCGGTCCATCTCAGGTCCTCGTGCGTCGGTGCGGGCAGCTCGGCTGGTCGAGCGGGTCGATTGCCTGAACGATGGCGCCAGACAGCGGCTGGCACCACCGGCCCAGGTTCCGAATGGCTTCGGACCTTGGTCCGATCGCGGCGGGGACCGGGGTCCGGTCTCCGGCGGCCACGGCGCTCCTACAATCACGCTTCAAGACGGAGGAGGCCCGGGTGCTCCGACAGCGAATAGCGGATCTCACGGGGCAGGCGCGCGGCCTGCCCCGTCGTCCGGGTGCTCGACTGCCGGCCTGGCATCTGCCTGCGCTCGGCCTGGCAGGCATGCCCCTCGCCCGCCGCTACCTGCTGGTGAGCCTGGTGTTCGTCGTCATCGGCGGAGGAGTCGTGGCCATCGCCCTGGGCCAGCTGATCGAGAGCAGCGCGATCAACCGCACGACCTCGGTGACCGCCCTCTATGCCGACAGCTTCCTCGCGCCCGAGGTGCAGTCACTGGCGGCCAGCCCGGATCTGAGCCAGTCCGAGATCGCGGCCCTCCAGAGCCTCCTCAGCGATTCGCCCCTCGCCCAGAAGGTCGTGTCGTTCCGGATCTGGTCGACCGATGGCCGGATCCTGTACAGCCCGGTCCCTGAGCTCATCGGCCGCCAGTTCGACATGAGCGGCGACCGGGGTGAGGCTGCCCAGGGCGCGGTCATCGGCGACATCAGCGACCTCAGCGATCCCGAGAACGCCTACGAGCGGGAGCGCTGGGACCGCCTCATCGAGATCTACCTGCCGGTTCGCGCGATCGGCTCGTCCCGGATCATCGCGGTGGCCGAGTTCTACCAGCTCCCCGACGAGCTCGAGGACGAGGTGAACAGGGACCGCCTGATCACGTGGGGGCTGGTCGCAGGCGCCACGTTCCTCGCCTACCTGGCGCTCGTGCGCGTGGTTCGCCAGGGAAGCGAGACGATCCTTCTCCAGGAGGGAGAGCTCCGGCGGCAGGTGGCTGAGCTCTCGACGCTGCTCGACCAGAACGCGCGCCTGAGCGACCGGATCCGTCACGCGGCGGCGCGGACCACGGCCCTGACCGAGCTGGAGCGCCGCCGGATCGGCTCCGACCTCCACGACGGGCCGAGCCAGACTCTCGCGCTCGCGATGCTCCGCCTCGACGTCGTTGAGGGACGACTCGATGCGGCCGGCCTGACCGGCGAGGCTGATCTCCAGGAGGTGCGGGGTGCGATGGAGTCGGCGCTGACGGACATGCGTGGCATCGCCGCCGGGCTTCGGACACCGGAGCTGAACGGGCCAGCCCGGGTGACATCGTGCAGCGCGCGGTCGCCGAACACGAGCGCCTGGCGGAGACGCCCGTCGTGGTGCGGCTCGACGGCATCCCGGCCAGCGCGCCGCTCGCGACCAAGATCGCCCTCTACCGGATCCTGTCCGAGGCGTTGTCGAACGCGGCGCGCCACGGACAGGGAGCCGCCGTCGAGGTGCAGGGTGAGCGAGGGCGTGGATGGCGACCTGATCGTCGAGGTGAGCGACCGAGGGCCCGGGTTCGACCCCGCCCGAAAGCCCGCCGAGGGACACCTCGGCCTCGCGGGCATGCGCGAACGAGCGGAGCTGCTTGGCGGCCGGTTCGAGCTCGAGTCCGCCCCGGGAGTCGGCACACTGGTCAGGGCGACGCTGCCGCTCGTCGGACCGACGGGCGAGGAGGAGGCATGACCGAGCGGATCCGGATCACCGTGATGGACGATCACCCGCTCCTCCTTGACGGTCTCGTTGCGACGCTCTCGGCAGACGAGGAGCTGGAGGTGGTCGCAACGGGCGGTGACGCGTCATCGCGCGGTCGATGCTGCCCGGCGCCACGAGCCGGATCTCGCCCTGCTCGACATCGGGATGCCGGGCGGCGGCATCGAAGCCGCACGGCTGATCGCCTCGGCCTCCCCTGCGACTCGGGTGGTCATCCTCACGAGCTCGGAGAACGAGGACGACCTGCGCGCGGCCATGGACGCCGGCGTCAAGGGCTACGTGCTGAAGGGCGTCGCCGGGCGCGAGCTCCGGACGATCCTCAAGTCGGTCCATCGCGGCGAGGTCTACGTCGCCCCGGGGCTTGCCTACGTGATGATCAAGGGCCTGACCAGGCCGCGTTCCGACCGATCCGCTCGAGGAGCTGACCAGCCGGGAGCGCGAGGTCCTCGAGCTCGTCGGCGCCGGCCTCTCGAACGCCGAGATCGGCGGCCGGCTCGGGCTCGCCGAGAAGACGGTGAAGCACTACATGACCGCGATCCTGGGCAAGCTCCAGGTCGGCAGTCGCGTCGAGGCGGCGCTGCTCGCGTACAAGGCCGGCATGCGCCCCGACGAGGGCGGACCCGCCGACAGCTGAGCACCCGCGGGGACCGTCTCCTTCGCCTGCCCGCGCGCTCAACCGGGCGCGACGTCCTCGTGCCACGGGCCAACGGTCGGAGACCGACTCAGACCAAGGTCCGATTCCGTTCGCGACTCGAGCCCGTTCCGGAACCGCGTCGGCCGGCCGAGGCTGTGCACCAGAACGAAGGGCACGGCGCCACGGGGAACCACCCGCGGCCCGTCCGGTCCGCTACGCAGCCAAGGAGCCACCGATGTCCCGCCTCAGCACCAGCTCCGCCTTCCGTCTCCTCGCCACGACCGGCCTCGCGTCGGCCGTCCTGCTCGGGACCCTCGCCGCCCCGGCTGCCACGCTCGCCAAGGGTGGCGGGACCGTCATCCGCGCCACCGGAACGTGCACGGCCCACAGCACCTCGAAGCTCAAGGCCAAGCACGACGACGGGCGCATCGAGGTCGAATTCGAGGTCGATCAGAACCGCAATGGCCGCCTGTGGACCGTGACCATCTCCGACAACGCCACCGCGTCTTCGCCGGCACGCGCCGGACGGTCGCACCCAGCGGATCGTTCTCCATCGAGCGCCGGATCCCGAACCGCGGCGGCAGCGACCGGATCGTCGCTCGAGCCGTCAACGCGAGGACCGGCGAGGTCTGCCGGGCGCGTCCGCATCTGAACTCCCCCTGGAACCGGACGCTGGTCTCGACCACCGTCCGGTTCTCGATTCCCGGCGCCCGCGGACCAGGACCCGCCCGGGGCCCTAAAGGATCCCGAGCCCCTGGAGCACCAGGACGGCTCCGAACACGACGAACGCCCCAGCAGCGAAGACCTTGATCGCCCGTTCCGGCATGCGCGAGCCCAGCAGCGCTCCGACGCCGATGGCCAGAGCGTCCGCGGCGACCATCCCGACCGTGGAGCCCAGCCACACGCCGATGGGCTCGTTGCTGGTCGCGAGCGTGATCGTGGCGAGCATCGTCTTGTCGCCCAGCTCGGCGAGGAAGAACGCCGTCCCGATCGCGACGATGGCCCAGCGTGTCGAGCGCGCGGCCCGTGACTCCTCGTCCGCCCCCAGGGTGTCGCCTCGGAGGGTCCAGGCGGCGAACGCGAAGAAGGCGAGGCCGGCTGCGATGTTGATCACGTTTGTCGGCAGCGCGAGCGCGAAGGCGACGCCCAGGGCGACCGACATGGCGTGCACGACGAGCGTCGCGACCGTCACCGCAACCAGGACCATCCAGGCCGGGTAGCGGGCGGCAAACGCGAGGGCCATGAGCTGGCTCTTGTCGCCCAGCTCGGCGAGCAGGACGATGCCGAGGCTCAGCCAGAAGGCTTCGATCACGGACGTCTCCGGCTTGTGGGCATCGGGCCGGGTGCGACCTCGACCCGGCACCCGAGGTTGGGGTGCTGGTCGAAGGTCTCGTCCGCCCGCGTGGGCCCGGCGACCGGGCGCCGAGGCGCCAGCATGTCGATCGACCGGAGAGGGACTACTCCCCTTCGGGTGGAGTGTGCGGCCCGGCGCCTGAGCGCGTCAAACCGGGTAGCGCCACGTGTCGGAGGACTGCGAAATCTGTCCGATCCGCACGGATCGTGCGGCGGTCTCGGGCATGGCAACAGCGGCTCGCGACGGCGGCGACCGGCTCGTGGTCACGGACCGGGAGTTGGCGAGGACCTGACGCGGCAAGTCCTGGCGGGCGGCCCGGTTCCAGGGATCGCCGCTCGAGAGGGGGACCGCACGGCAGGTGGTGCACCTTCGAATGACCGAGCTGTGTCGCTACATCCGAGCGGCTGCTACGTTGGCGGGGCATGGCAAGCCCGCTGCTCGATACCAAGCTCTACATCCCCAAACTGCGACGCGGTCTGGTCGCTCGTCCGAGACTGAGCGAACGCCTGACCCGTGGGGTCGGATCGAAGTTGACGGTCATCTCGGGCCCGGCCGGCTTCGGCAAGACGACGCTCCTGGCCGAGTGGCTGGCAGCCCCTCCTGCCGACGAACGGCCCACGGCGTGGCTCTCACTCGATCCGGGCGACATCGAGGCTGCCTCGTTCTGGCCCTACCTGATTGCCGCACTGCAGACCGTGGTACCGGGAGTCGGCGCGGGTGCGCTCTCGCTCCTGCGGGGGCCGCAGCCGCCGCCGATCCAGACGATTCTGGCCACGCTGCTCAACGAGCTCAACGCGATGCCGGAGGACATCGTCCTGGTGCTCGACGACTACCACGAGGTCGATACCCCTGACATCCAGGACGGGGTCGTGTTCCTGCTGGAGCACCTTCCGCCACAGCTCCACCTGGTGATCACGACCCGCGCCGACCCGGCCCTGCCGTTGGGTCGCCTGCGGGCCCGTGGCGACCTCGTCGAGATCCGGGCCTCCGATCTGCGCTTCACGCCGGACGAGGCCGCCGCCTACCTCAACGAGACGATGGGGCTGGCCCTCACCGCGGGCGACGTCGCCGCGCTGGAGGCGCGCACCGAAGGCTGGATCGCGGCGCTCCAGCTGGCGGCGCTCTCGATGCAGGGCCGCGACGACGCCGCCGGCTTCATCGCGGGCTTTGCCGGGGACGACCGCTACATCGTCGACTACCTTGTCGAAGAGGTCCTGCAGCGTCAGCCCGGGAACGTCCGGACCTTCCTCCTGCAGACCAGCATCCTGGACAGGATGACCGGGCCGCTGTGCGATGCGGTAACCGGGCAGGACGGCGGCAAGGCCATGCTGGAGGCCCTGGACCGGGGAAACCTGTTTCTCGTCCCCCTCGACGACCGCCGCCGCTGGTACCGCTACCACCAACTGTTCGCCGACGTGCTGCGGGCGCACCTCCTCGACGAACAGCCCGACCGCGTCCTCGAGCTGCACCTGCGGGCGAGCGACTGGTACGAGCAGAGCGGCGAGCGTTCCGGGGCCATCCGCCACGCCCTCGCCGCCACGGACTACCCTCGTGCGGCGGGCCTGATCGAACGAAGCATCCCCGCCCTGCGCAGCATCCGGCAGGAATTGGTCGCGCTCGCGTGGCTCAGGGCGCTGCCGGATGAGGTCATCGCCGTCAGGCCCGTGTTGAGCGTTCATTACGCCGGGTCGCTGCTGCTTCACGGCCAGCCCGATGGCGCCGAAGCGCGCCTGCAGGACGCGGAGCGGTGGCTGGACACGACTCCTGCAGGGCGTGGCCGAGCGGATCGGGAGACCTCGGGGCGGATCATCGTCGATGACCAGGAATTCGGGCGACTCCCGAGTGTGATCGCCACTGACCGCGCCGCGTTGGCTGTGGCGGTCGGCGACGTGTCCGGCACGATCCGATATGCCCGCGCAGGCCTCGACCTCGCCGGGCCCGACGACCACCTCTCCCGTGGAGCGGCGGCGGGACTCCTGGCACTCGCGTACTGGACGACCGGAGATCTCGCAGCCGCGCACGGTTCGTGGGCCGAATGCATGACGAGCCTCCAGAAGGCAGGGCACGTCGCAGACCTGGGCGGCTGCGCCATCGCCATGGCCGACATCCGGATCACGCAGGGGCGGCTCCGCGAGGCCACGGCTACGTACGAACGTGTGTTGCGACTCCTGACCGAACAGGGCACGCCCGTGCTGCGCGGCGCGGCCGACATGCAGGTGGGCATGAGCGAGATCCAGTGCGAGCGGAATGATCTCGACGCGGCACGGCAGCACCTGCAGACGAGCAGCGACCTGGGCGAGCACCTCGGCCTTCCCCAGAACCAGTACCGGTCGCGCGTCGTGGCCGCCCGGATCCGGGAGGCAGAGGGAGATCTGAGCGCGGCCCTCGACCTGCTCGACGAGGCCGACCGCGTGTACCTGGGCGACTACTTCCCCAACGTCCGCCCGATCGCCGCGCGGAAGGCACGCCTGTGGATCGCGCAGGGGCGACTGGGCGAGGCGGCAGAGTGGGTCCGCGACCGCGGCCTGTCCGCCCGGGACGAGCTCAGCTACCTGCGTGAGTTCGAGCACGTCGCGCTCGTGAGAGTGCTGCTCGCCCAGGCGGCAAAGGAGCGCGCAGACGGATCCATGCTCGAGGCAACGGGCCTCCTTGGGCGCCTCCTGGAGGCGGCAGAAGCAGGTGGGCGGTCGGGCAGCGTCATCGAGATCCTGCTGCTGCAGGCGATCGCGCACCAGATGCTCGGTGACATCGCCGCCGCTCAGGATCGCGTGGAACGCGCCCTGACCCTGGCCGAGCCGGAAGGCTACGTCCGGACGTTCGTGGACGCGGGCCTGCCCATGGCGGGCATGATGGGGACGGCCGCGAAGCGGCGCGTCGCACCCACCTACGTTCGCGAGCTACTGGCGGCCTTCGGCCGGGGTGCGGATCGGCCGTCGGTCCACCAGGGCCTGATCGAGCCGCTGAGCGAGCGCGAGCTCGACGTGCTCCGCCTGCTCGCGACCGACCTTGATGGTCCTGACATCGCCCGCGAGCTCGTGGTGTCCCTGAACACGGTGCGGACGCACACGAAGAACGTCTACGCGAAGCTCGGCGTGAACAACCGCCGGGCGGCGGTCAGTCGGGCCGTGGCGCTCGACCTGCTGTCGCGAGCCCGCGACCGCTGACCTCGGCCCGTTGGCCGCTCGCGCCCGCGTCGCGAATCACCACCACAAATCATCACATGTGGTGATCCCCGCTCACCACATCCGCTCCTAGCTTCGTGATCACGCCGGCAACGGATCGCATCGCCGGCGGAAAGGAGCAGATGAGCGAACGAATCGACCCCGAGCGCTACGAGGCAGGCCGCTGCGAGATCCGCCTCAAGGGGCACCTCGACGGTCGCTGGGCCGCCTGGTTCGACGGGCTGAGTCTCCGCCGCGACACCGACGGCACCACGGTCATCAGCGGTCCCATAGCCGACCAGGCCGCCCTGCACGGCCTGCTCGCCAGGGTGCGGGACACGGGCCTGCCCCTGCTCTCGGTCACCTGCGTCGAGCCCGACCCCACCGGCCACTGACACGGCCCCACCGGCCACTGAACAGCTGGGTTCCCAGCGTCCCTCACCACCACAAGGAGTCAGCCATGACCTTTGCTCGCAAGTCCGCGCTCGCCGTTGGCGTGCTGTTCATCCTCACGTTCATCACCTCGATCGGCGCCGTCTTCGCCTACGGACCCGCCCTGACCGATCCCGCCTACATCACCGGTGCCGGACCCGACGGCCGCGTGCCCCTCGGGGCGTTCCTCGAGCTGATGCTCATCATCACCAACATCGGCTGCGCGATTGTCCTGTTCCCCTTCCTCAGGCGGCAGAACGAGGCTCTCTCGCTCGGCTACGTCGCCGCCCGGATCATCGAGTGCACGTTCATCCTGGTCGGCCTTCTCAGCATCCTCGCGATCGAGACCATGCGCGGCGTGGCCGCGGGCGCCGATGGCGGCACACTCACCCTGATCGGGACGCAGCTCCTCGCCATCCATGACTGGTCGTTCCTGCTCGGCCCCGGCTTTGCCGACGGCGTCGGGACCGGGATGATCCTGGGCTACCTGATGTACCGCTCGGGCCTCGTGGGTCGGCGCATGGCGCTGGTTGGCCTCGTCGGCGGCACCATGCTCGCCGCCTCCGGAGTCGCCGTGCTGCTGGGCTTCATTCCGCAGGGCGGTGCGGTCCAGGGCATCGCGACCATCCCCGAGGTCATCTGGGAGGCGTTCCTCGGCCTGTACCTGACCTTCAAGGGCTTCCAGTCGGCCCCGGTCCGGGCGCTGGAGAACCGGACCGTCGGGATCGCGCGGGCGCTCGCCGCCTGACGGGAGTGGCCCCGGAGCCAGGCTCCGGGGCCACTCCGCACCCGCTGTCGGCCCGGCAACGCCAACCGAACGAGACAGATCGAGGAGACACCACGATGGCCAACGAGACGATCGGCGATCTCGCCGACCACGAGCAGCCCGCACGGACTGTTCCCCGCCTTGCGCTCCGCATCGTCTGGCTGCTGCACCGCGCGATGGTCCGGCTCAGCGGTCGCCGGTTCGGCCTCCAGCGGCCCGAGGCCGGCAAGCGATTCGGGATGATGCGCCTCACCGGCTGGGCCCGGCGCCCGCGGACCAGGACCCGCCCGGGGCCCTAAAGGATCCCGGGCCCTCCCGGTGGCCGCCGCCGTCGTCATGGGCGACGCGGGCAGCGCCCTGATGGACGCACTCCGGCTTCGCTGGGCGCCGGGAGCGCTACCCGGGATCGGTCGGCAGACCGGCAATCGGCATTGGCGTGTCCCAGCGTCCGGTCGCGATGGATGCGTCGGCGAACGCGACTGCCAGGCGACGACGGAGCTCGCCCGACACGGCAAGCTGGTGGCCGGTCTGAACGCGCCGCCGCACCCTGATGGATGCCCCGTCGATATCGAGCCCGGTGACCCAGACCGCAGCGGGCTCGTCGGCGGCCAGGCGGTCCGCCCACACCGGGTCGGCGCCCAGCTCCCCCGCCACCCGACCGGCCAGGTCGAGCGCTGCGCCGACCTCCGCGACATGCAGCACGTGGAGGTCCACGACGACCATCGAGAACATCCGCGTCATGTTGGACGACAGCCGGATGAAGCCATTCGAGACCGCGTGAGCCGAGCCCGTGGGCCCGCGCAGCATCGTCCGGCGCAGCCCGATCTCCTCGACCGTCCCCTCGACCCCCGCCTGGCCGCCCACCGCGATGTAGTCGCCCTTGAAGAACGGACCCTCGATGAGGATCAGGAAGCCCATCACGTAGTCGAGCACGACGTCTTTCGTTGCGAACGTCACGGCGACCAGGATGAGCACGATCGCACCGAGGATGGTCCAGAGGTCGAACGCCGCGAGCACGACGATCACGAAGCCCGCGAGGACCCCGAGCCGGAGCAGCCTGAGCAGGAGGTCCTCGATGGTCGTGATCCGTTTTCTCACCTCATCGGCGGAGGACGAGCCGGATGGGAGATGCTCCGCCTGGGCGCCGATCACCGCCGGGATGATCCGGCGGATCGCCGACAGGCCGATCCGGTAGATCACGAGCAGGATCGCCGCCCCGAGCAGCAGCTGGAGTGCGTGGACGGCGAGCCAGCGGAGGATCTCGTTCAGGTTCAGGTCCAGGGTCAGGTCCATCGACGTCCCTCCACGTCATGACACGGACCGGGGCCCCGCCTCGAGCGGCGGGGCCCCGGATTGGGCGAATGTCGGCCTGCGGGAACGTCTAGTGCTTGCGGTTGTAGGTTGCGAGGCCCTCCCAGTCACCCCGTGCGGCGTATGCCGCCTGGGTGGGCCAGCTGGCCATGCTCGCCGACGGCAGGACTCCGCCGGCCGCCGCGATCTGCCGGAGCTCGTCCGGGGAGGTCCGCTCCAGCTGGGCATAGCTCGTGATGCCGCCCGCACCGAGGAGGGAGGACATCCGCGGCCCGATGCCGCTGATCTGGGTGAGATCGTCGTGCTGCTCCGGCGCTGCCGCCGCCGTGGTCGTGGATGCAGGCTTCCCGTGCGCCCACTTCTGGTTGTACTTGTTGAGCCCCTGCCAGTCGCCCTTCGCGGCATACGCGGCCTGCATCGGCCAGGTGGGCAGGCTCGCGGGCGCGGGCATGCCGCCGTGCCTGATCGCGTCGCGGAGCTGCGGCTCGCTGGCGTTGGCGAGGTCGTCGTACGTCCGGTACCCGGTCTCCGCGAGGGCTGCGGCCACCTTGGGCCCGATGCCGGCGAGCTGGGTCAGGTCGTCCGGAGCGGCGACTGGCTGCGCCTCCTCCTCGGCCTTCGCCGACTCGGCCTTGAACTTCTGGTTGAAGGCGTAGAGACCCGGCCAGTCACCGCGAGCCGCGAACGAGGCCTGCATCGCGAACGTGGCCACGTTGGCCGGCGCCGGCACGTTTGCATCGGCAAAGACCCGGCGGACGTCGGGTTCACTCGTGCCGGCGAGCTTCTCGTACGTGTCGATCCCGGCTGCCAGGAGCACGGCAGACGTCTTCGGGCCAAGTCCCTTGATCTTCGTGAGGTCGTCGCCGGCAACGGCCTCGGCGGCTGGCGCCGCCACCAGGGCCGCGACCGCGGGATCGACGACCGGCTCGGACACCTCCTCGGCTTCCGGCTGTGCATCGACCTCGTAGTCGGACGTGGTCTCCTCGCCGCCCAACTGCTCGACACTCTCCCCGAGCCACTCCCGGACCTGGGCGATCCGTTCCTCGGGCAGGGTGCTGAAGAAGAGCGTGGCTCCCTTCATTCGCGCGGCGTCGGCGATGGCGCCCCTCGCCTGCGACCAGTCGCCCACGTACTGCACGAACACCGCAGCCTTGCCGCCGTCGATCTCGGCAGCGATCTGCTTCATCTGCTTGTCATTGATCCCGATGTCACGGAGCCGGGCGTACACCCCCGCGAGCGTGCCGGCGACGGCTCCGCCCACCACCGCGCCTGCGGGTCCAAGCAGGATCGCACCGGCGACGACGCCGATCGCCCCACCGCCCAGGCCACCCTTGGCGGCGCCCATGTCCTTGGTCTGGTGGACCTTGAGCTTGCCCTTCTCGGACTTGCTCACGACCGCGGCATCGGTGATGGTCGCGTACCGCTCGTGCTCCGCGATGCGCTCGAGCTGCTCCAGGAAGTGTTCGCCGGTACTGGTGTCGGCGACTGTGAACACAGCGAGCATGCGGTCGTCGTGCTTTGCCATTCCCGGAATCCCTCCAGCCAAGTCCCGTGGCCCCGCGACCCTGAGAGGCCAGGCGGGGCGAAAGCGACAGCGGTGGTGGACGGGATTGCGGGGGGACTGTATCGACGGACCGGCGATAACAGTGCGCTTCGGGCAAGGGCCCATCCGCTGCTGGGCGATGATCGCACACCGCATTGCGGACGCCAATGGCCCAAATGTGATTGTCAGCCGGTCAGGCGGACCCGCGCGCCAAACGCCTCATAGACGGGTCGCGCTCGCGCATCACCGGACACGAGTGTTCGGCCATGGTGACGGGCGGCCGCACCCACCAGTGCGTCGTAGACGGCCCCGCCCGAGATGCCCAGGGTGGCGAGCTCTGGGCCCAGCGCGGCGGCGGCCTTCCCGGTCAGGAACTCCGATGCCGGAAAGTCATGGGCCAGCAGGGCGGCGACGTCGGCCGGCGAGCGGCGGAGGGCGCCGGGCAGCCGTGTCAGGACCGAGTAGGTCTCGAACCAGGCGTGGCCCGCGAGACCCAGGGTGTGGCCCCGCACGGCCTGAAGGGTCGCCGCGTGCGCCTCGTGGTCTTCGACGACCAGGGCGATCGCCGCACTCGTGTCGAGCAGCAGGACCCCGCCGCGCTCAGCGTCCATGCCGTTCGCCGTCGAGCAGGTCTCGTACCGCCGCCGTCGTCAGCGGCGCCCCCGAGGCCGGAATGACCAGGAGACCCGCGTTCTCGCGGAGCCCGCTGCCGCCAACCGGCTCGATCCGGATCGCAGCGCCATCGAGCTCGACCTCCACCTCGCCGCCCGCGGCCAGCCCGATCCTGTCGCGCATGGGGCGCGGGATGACCAACCGTCCTGCCTTGTCAATGGTTGTCCGCATGGCACGGACAATACCATGATCATGGTAGACGTTGTGGTTGGGACTGCCGGCCCGGACCGGAACCGGCGACCCGGGGACTGGACCTAGCCCCCGGTGGTCCGGATCGAGACCGTCACGCGAGTCGGGTCGACCGGATGGTCGAACGCAAGCACGAGCACGTGATCGACTGCAAGGGAGTCGCCCTGGCAGGCAGGCCGCTCGATGGTCATCGACAACCCGTCGGTGTCGATCGTGAGCAGGTGCGTCGTGTCACACGGGACGCCTCCCCAGGTCAGGACGATCGTGGCTGGGCTCCCCGCAAGTCCCGTCGCCTCAATCGTGCCGTCGGGCACCGAGGCGGACCACCCCGGATCCCCCGATTCGGCCTTCACGAGGTGACCTGAGAGATCGGTGATGTCGATCGTGGCATCGGCGCCCACGTGCTCCACCAGGTCGACCGGGATGACCACCGGCGACGGGGGCGCCGACGGGGCGGGCGATGGAGCCGGCGAGCCGGGCGCCGACGGACCCGGCGTGGGCGATGGCGTCGCGACCGGCGGCGCCACGGCCGGCCGATCCTTGAAGAAGCCGCCAGCGGTAGCGGCACCGAGGCCGGCCGCGAGGACGACCGCCAGGAGGGCGAGCAGAGGGAGCGGGTGGGCCGCGACCGCGGACTTCGCTGACGGGGTTGCCATGGGATCCCTCCTGACGAACGCCAGCGGATCGCGGCGCCGGGGGTGAGCGTGGGCATGGGCAAGAGCGGCGCCGATCAAGTGCTCCGGGGCCTGGGATGGTCCGTCGTGGAGAGCGGCCTCGAGGCTGCGATCCAGGTCGTGCTGTGCGTTCATGCCGTCCGATCCTCCGGTTCGATCGTGCGTGCGTCGGCGTCGAGCGCCGCCCGGAGCGCCTGCGCCGCGTAGTGGAGTCGAGAGCCCGCGGTCCCGACGGGGATCCCGAGCACGTCGGCGATTTCTCCCAGGGACAGGCCCACGTAGTGCTGGAGCACGAGGATGGCCCGCTGATCCGCCTTGAGATGGTTGAGCCCACGCTCCACCTGGTCCCGGTCGGCAACCGCATCGATCTCGGCCGGTGCCCGAGCGGCCGTCGTGCCGGCGACCGCATCGTCGGGCAGGAGCTCCACCACCGGTCCCCCGCGACGTTCGCGCTTGGCATGGGCGATGCTGGTCCGGGCGATCAGCCGGTAGGTCCAGGCCTCGAACCGGTCCGGGTCGCGAAGCCGGGGCAGCTCGTCCCAGATCGTGGCCAGGGTCTGTTGCAGGGCATCCTCGGCGCGATGGTGATCGCGGAGGATGCGGTAGGCGATCGCGAACAGCCGGTTCGCTGACCCGCGGACCAGGGACTCGAAGGCCCGCTCATCACCTGCCGCCGCTCGTTCCACCAGGGACCGCTGCTGCACGCTTGCCGTCTCCTGTCAGTCAGCTGCACCCCTGGCCAGGGTGCTCGCGATGTATGGGGGCCTGGCGAACCGACTTCTTCAAGATCGGCCAATCAAGCGCCATGGGGCGATCCCCACCCCGAACTCGCCGGGTGGCCGGATGTCGGATGCCCCGTCCCACCGATAGCGTCTCACCCCAGCAAGGCGACCGCGTCAGGCAGGGAGACAACCGCATGAGCGCAGACAGGGCGAGCGCAGACCCCATCGTGGGCGACCCGCAGGACCGGTGGATATATCGGGTGGGCGGCATCTCCGCGGTTGCCCTCGGCATCGCCTACGTCGTGACCGTGGCGCTGTATGCGATGGTTGGCGCTCCGCCCCTGAGTGGCGAGGCATGGCTCACGTATGTCGCGGGCAAGACCTCCGTGTGGTGGGCGATCGTCGGGCTGGCCGTGCTGACCGACCTGCTGTTCGTGCCCGTGGCGCTCTCGCTGCACCTCGCGTTGCGCGAGGCCCATCGGGGCGCGATGGCGCTGGCCGCGGCGCTCGTCATGTTGTTCGTCGTGCTGGACCTGGCCGTCACCCAGGCCAACTTCGCGGCGCTGATCACGATCGGCGGCAACAGCGCTGCCTCGACGGCGCTCGGGCGGGTGGCCAACGTTGCTGCGGCAACGTACGCAACCGCCGTCCTGAGGTCCACCGTGGGCGTCTACAGCATCGTGGTCCTGGCGCTGGGGGAGCTGATCATCGGCCTGGTCATGCTCCGGGCGAGCTTCAGCCGGCCTGCCGCCTACATCGGGCTGACCGCGGGTGCCCTGGGGATCATCTCGGTGGCGGGCGCGCCGCTTGTCAGCGTCCTGGGCAACGCAGTCATCATCAGCTCAGTCCTCACCATGGCCTGGGTCATCATCGTCGGTGTCCGGCTCCACGGAATGTCCAGGCCCGACCGGCGGTGAGGGCCTCAGGCACTGGGACCCGGCACCAGACCACCCGTCGCTCACGGGCGGAGCGCTGAGCCGGCCCTCGCGTCCGCCGAGCCGGGAGTTTCGAGCGCACGGCACGCACGATGCAGTTGCCCCGGCAACAAGCGACAATCACGGCGCGCAGCCATCCTCCGTCGCGGTCTAGACAGTCCGCCGACGCGAGTCCTGCAGTCGGATGCGCGACCAATGCCAGACGTCGGGCGTCTCCCTGAATCCGAAGGAACGTGCCATGTCCTACGTCGTCGATTTCGCCAACGTCTCGACCATCGGCCTGGAGTCGTCGCCCGTGGCGCCCGCGCTCGCCGGGCTGCGGGCGAACGAGGCCCGCTACTTCAAGAACAAGTACGACCACGTCTTCACGGTGGAGCCGGCGAACGGCGCCAAGGAGACCGTCGACTGGGTCCACCGCATCCTCAAGGACGAGCGCGACCTCGTCATCGCGTCCCGACCGCTCGAGGCGACGGAGTTCCAGGTCGAGGGCATCCGGATGGCGTACGTGTTCTACGAGAGCGGCCTGTCGATCAACGTGATGTACACGATCGACGGACGCCAGGAAGCGGGCGGTCGGGTTCAAGCTCTCCGACGGGATGGACATCCCCGCCGAGCTCGCCTCGCGGTTCAAGTTCGCACGCCAGAAGTCGAAGCTGGCCGGGACCATTCGCGGCTCGTTCTTCGTGATCAAGGGCGAGTACTGATCGAGCAGGCTCAGCGGCTGGCGGCAGCAAGGATCGCCGCCAGGTCGTCGAGATGGTCCTCGTAGTGGGCCGTCGTCTCGGAGCGGAAGAAGCTCGGGTGATCATCGTGCTTCAACCAGCGGCTCTCGGGCAGGACCCCGAGACGGCCGAGGAGCTGGGTCGGCAGGTTGGCGAAGCGGTCCCGCAGCTCGTCGGGGGACAGCGCCGCCCAGGTCGCGTCGATCTCCGCGTTCACAGCGTCACCGCCACGCGCATCCCAGTCGGCGTCAGCGCGTTTCCTGGCCGGGCTCGTCTGGTTGACCGCTAGCTCTGTCGCGACGGCGATGGCGATCTCATGCCCCGACAGCAGGTGCGCCATCAGCTGACGGCCCGACCAGCCGTGCGCGTCCGCGACCGCGACGGTCAGCTGTCCGTCGGTCAAATCCGCGAGGACCTCGAACGGCTGCCAGGCCCTGCGCTCCTCGTCGAGGAGATCGGCTGCCTGGATCGCCATCCCGGGATGGTAAGGGCGAGAGCAACACCGGGCCGGCCAACCCGACAACGAGCAGGGCCCGCTGGGCGTCCGGCGCCTGGCCGGCGCGGGCCCTTGAGCCTATTCGGCGGCACGGCGCAGTCGCTCCAGGTCGCGCCGCAGGCGCTTGCTGGGCCTGCCCTCCCCGCGCATGGGCTTGATCGCCGGCCCGGTCTCCGGCACGACGGGCGGGCTGTGGTCCACGAAGCAGGTCGCTGCAACGACGGCGCCGACGCGCGACTCGATCGGCCGCAGGACCTCGACGTTGCGCTTGCGGTCGGCGATGAGCGCCTCCACCCGATCGCCCGCTCGAACCTTCGTCGACGGCTTGGCCGGCGAACCATTGACGACGACGTGGCCGCCATCGCACAACCGCGTCGCGAGCGGGCGGGTCTTCACGAGGCGCACCGCGCACAGCCAGCGATCGACACGTGTCGCGTCGGGGGCGTGGGGATCGGTCACGCGTTCTAGGATGGCACGGCTCAAGCAGGCTTCGCGGCGCCGACTGCCGCCGCCCGGGGCTCGTGATCGAGGGGCAACCGATGCGTGCGCCTGCAGTCACCTTGGAGGAACGTTGATGGCCGTGCGCGTTGACCTGAACATCTCGCTGGACGGCTTCGCGACGACCACCGACCAGACGCCCGAGAACCCGTTCGGGTCCGACTGGTCGCGCCTGGTCGATGCCTACATCGCGACGCGGACGTTCCGGGCCCGCGTGCTGCACGACACGTCCGGTGAGGGAACGACCGGCGTCGACGACGAGTACGCGCAGGCGTACTTCGCCGAGGTCGGGGCGGAGATCATGGGTGCCGGAATGTTCGGGCTCCACGCCGCAGCGGACGATCCGGACTGGCAAGGCTGGTGGGGCGACGAGCCGCCCTTCCGTGTCCCGGTGTTCGTGCTCACCCATCGCCCGCGCCCGGTGCTGGAGATGGCGGGCGGCACGACCTTCCACTTCCTCTCCGCGACGCCACGCGAGGCGCTCGACTTCGCGACTGACGCCGCGGGCGGCAAGGACGTGCGGATCGGCGGCGGCCCGACCGTGGTGCGCGAGTTCCTCAAGGCAGGGCTCGTCGATCGGCTCCACGTGGCCATCGTCCCGATCCTGCTCGGCCGCGGCATCCGGCTCTGGGACGACCTCCGTGGGTTCGAGGACGGCTACAGCGTGACGTCAGATGCCGCCCCGAGCGGCATCACGCACCTGACCTTCTCGCGCTGATCGCTCGCACCGGGTGCCCCTTTGGCGCACGCCGGGGCGCCCGGGACCGAAGCAGCGGCTCCCGCCACTGAGCATCTCGACGCACGCCCCGCGTGGCGCGACACTGAGCACCATGCAGCGAATCCGCGATGGGCTCCGTCGCGCTCTTCACCCGGCACTCGCCGTGCTCACGGCGTTCCTCCTGGGTGCGATCGTCATCGTGCTGACCGACTTCGAGCACCTGCGACTGATCGGCAACGACCCGCTCGCGGCGATCGGCGGTGCGCTCGGTGGCGTGTTCGAGGGATACCCGGCAATGTTCGCCGGCGCGATCGGCAGCCCGGACCGCATCGCTGCCGCGATCCGGAGCGGTAACGCCGAGGACGTCGCGGCAGCCCTTCGACCCATCTCCGAGACCCTGATCATCGCCACGCCGTTCATCTTCGCGGGACTGGGCCTCGTGGTGTCGTTCCACGCCGGCCTGTTCAACCTCGGAGTGGATGGGCAGTTCCTCATCGGTAGCCTGGGCGCCTCGATCGCGGCGACGCTCGTGGCGGGGCACCTGCCGCTGCCAGTCGCCCTCGTGGTGGCGGTAGTCGGCGGGACGCTCGCCGGCGGTGCGTACGGCTTCATTCCCGGCTTGCTCAAGGCGCGGACGGGGGCACACGAGGTGATCACCACGCTGATGCTCAACGGCGTAGCGCCGAGCCTCGCCTTCCTCATCGTCGGGATGATCGATCGCTCCGGGCCGCCGGCGGCGATCCCCGCCGTGCCGCGACTCCTCGACCTGCCCACGATCCGCGTCGACTACGGCTTCATCGTCGCGCTCACGATGGCCGCGGTCGTGTCGTGGCTGCTGTTCCGAACCACCCTCGGCGTCGAGCTCCGGGCAACCGGCTTGAACCGCACCGCCGCCCGCGCGGCCGGCATCCGGCTTGGCCGGACCACGATGCTGGCCATGTCGCTGTCCGGAGGGCTGGTCGGCATGGGCAGCGCACTCTTCCTCCTCGGGCCTGCCGCGGGCTTGCCGGGCGGGCCATCGAGCGACATGGGCTATGTCGCAATCGCCCTCGCCCTGCTCGCCGGCCGGCGGCCAGGCGGCGTGGTCGTCACGGCGCTGTTCTACGGCGCGATCACCACCGGTGCCAAGAACATGGTCGTCGTGACCGGCATCCCGTTCGCGCTGCTCATCGTCATCGTCGCCTTCGCCATCATGTTCGCGGCGGCGCCCGAGCTGACCCGGTCGATCTGGCGGCTCAAGGCGCCGAAGCCGGGGCCCGAGGCCGGTGGGAACACGTCCGGGCCGGCGGTCTCCACCTGACGCCGTAGCCGAGAGCCTGTTGCCGTCGGCATCGTACGAGCACAGGGGCTCGGAGGATGTGGCGTCATTCTTGGTCCCGTTGCCAGCCGCATCCGGTCGACACCCGGGAAGGCGGACGCCCTCCACGACCGACCTCACTGTCCCGGTTGCACGGCGACTCCAATGCCGGCTCCCGCGCGAATTGTCGGCTCGGCCGCGGGGTCAGGCCACCGGCGGCTTGGCGACGGAGCGACTCCGGCGAGGTGACCGGCCGGAGCCGCTCACGGCCGGTCGGCCAGGCGCAGCAATGCGGCGCGGGCATCGTCCGGGTCAGCCGCGGCCCGCCCGCGTCGAGGACGGTCAGCCCCACTCGTCGCGCAGGTTGTCGAGCTCGCCAGGCGTGTAGACACCACTCAGCGCGCCGGCGAACTGGATCACGGGATCGATGTCCCGGACCAGGAGGACCTCACCCGGGCCGCGGACCTCGGCACGCAGGGTGTCACCAGTTCGGATGCCGGCACGCTGCAGGGCCTCCACCGGGAGCGTCACCTGATGCTTCGCGCTGACCCGGGTATAGCCGCGGCGACGATGCTTGACTCTCGCTGTCATGAGTCAAGCATGGAGGAGTCGACCGGGCATGGCAACGGACGCGACTCCGGGACCGGAAGCGGGTGGTGCTCGCCGTGTACGGGATCGACGAGGCCGGGCGCCGGGAGCTGCTCGACTACCGCCAGGCGGCATCCGAGTCGGCGGCCGAGTGGGGCCGTCTGCTCACGAGCCTCGTCGCCCGGGGGCTCGACCCCGACGCCGTTGTCCTGGTCACCGCCGACGGGGCAGGCGGGATCGCGGCGGCTGCTGCCGAGGCGTTTCCTGCGGCCGATCTGCAGCGCTGCTGGACCCACCGGATCCGGAACGGTAGCCGGCGACCTGGACGGCATGCAGGCACACGACGGCCCGGCCGGCAGGAGCCGACCGGGCCGAGGTGGCTGTGCGGGTGTGCGACGAGGTCGTCAGCTGGCGACGGGCGTCGACCACTGGACGGGGACGGCGGCCGGGGACGGCTGGCCCCGGAACGTCCGCCACAGGGAGAGGACCACGGCGCCGAAGCCGACGAAGCCCACGAGCCCCCCGACGAACGGCACGATCGAGACCGCGCCGAGCACGAGGACGCCGATCACCGCCGCGAGATACGGTCGCTCGCGCGTCACCTGCGGGGTGAGCCGCTCGAGGATCCGGTCGCCGAGCCAGACGGCCATGACCAGCCAGCCGGCGAACGCAATCGCCGGCAGGACCACGATCAGGACCGTCAGACCCAGCGGGATCCCGATGACGGTGATCATCGCCAGGACGCTGAGGAGGGTGATCCCGAACAGGCCCATGAGGGCAGCAACGACGGTCATCGCCGGCTCGCGGCTGATGAGCGCCCCGGCAGCCCGCACCTGGGTCGACGCGATCGCGGCGGTGGCAAGGCCGGCGGCGAGTCCCACGATCACGAAGCCCAGGAGGGCGAGGAACGCGATGGCGGCGGTCGCCGCGGCAATCGCGGTCCAGTCAGCGCTCACGGTGCCGTCGATGACCTGGCCGCCGATTGTCGCGCCGTCGGCCTGGGTGAGCGTCGACTCGAAGGTCCGGATGTCACCCGACACGGACGAGCCGGAATCGAGCGTCACGGCGCTGTTGACGGCGACGACCGACGCCGCCTGGCCGCCGGTGAACGTCGTGCCGCCGTTGACGACGATGACGCCGTCAACGTCCCCGGCGATGGTGCCGGTGCCGTCGATGACCACGAGCAGGTCCACGTGCTGGCCCGCCGGGACGGTGACGTCGCCACCGTTGCTCACGATGAGGTGCTCGACGTCGCGCCACGGGTCGGATGCCGCGGCCACCGGAACGAGGAGGAGGAAGGCGAAGAGCATCGCGCTCGCGATGCCGAAGATGCGCTGCATGGGTTGGTCTCCTGTGCGGTTGGACGTGGGATGCGCGTCCTCAGCCGCCGGTGTCGAGGCCGAGGCGGACAGACGGAGAAGAGCTCGGCATCCGAGAGTTCTCCGGTCGAGGTCGACGTGGATGACCTCGTGCTCCGCATCGGGGTTCCCGATGCACCGGCATCGTGCAGCCGCCCTGCCCGCCCGCCATCGGAGCCCGCCCGTGACCCCGGTCAGGGTCTGCCCCCATTCGTCGCACGGTGCCGTCTGGCTCTGGGTGCCCGACCGGCCGTCGCCGCCGCTGGAGGGGTGATGAATGTCACGCCGCGCTCCTGATGGCGAACACTACCGGCGTCCAGCGTCGAACGGCATTGTCGGGACATGGAAACCACGACCTGGTCGACCCCGACCACCCCTCCACGCGATGAGCGGGCCGTCCTTGCCGAGCTGCGCCGGGCGTCGAAGCGATTCGGCACCGGCGCGGCCGCGGTGGATGCCGTCCGCGACGTCGACCTGACCGTTCGATCGGGCGAGCTGCTTGCGGTCCTCGGACCGAACGGCGCCGGCAAGACCACCTCGATCGGCATGCTCACCGGCCTCACCCGTCCCACCGCCGGCACGGCGACGCTCTTCGGGCGAGACCCGCGGGACCTCGGCGCCCGTCGGCGCATCGGCGCGATGCTGCAGGCATCGGGCGTGCCCGAGACCCTGCGGGTCCGTGAGCTCCTCGCCGAGTTCCGGGCGTACTACCCGGCGCCGCTCCCGCTGGCCCGGATCATTGAGGCCGCCGGCCTCGATGGGCTGGAGCACCGGCGCTTCGGCGACCTGTCGGGTGGCCAGCAGCGCCGCGTCCTGTTCGGGATCGCGCTCGCCGGCGATCCGGAGCTCGTCTTCTTCGACGAGCCGACCACGGGCCTCGACGTCGAGATCCGACGATCGCTGTGGTCGACCCTGCGGGGCCTGACGGCATCGGGCCGCGGCGTCGTCCTCACCACGCACTACCTCGAGGAGGCCGACGCGCTGGCCGACCGGATCGTGGTCTTCGACCGCGGCCGCGTCATCGCGGAAGGAACCCCGACCGAGATCAAGTCCCTCGTCCCCGGTCGACGCATCCGCGCCGAGAGCTCGGTGTCGGTCGCCGAGGCCGAACGGTGGTCCGGCGTCCAGCGCGTCACCCGCGATGGCACCTGGATCGAGCTGCTCGTCGGGGCTGCCGAGCCGGCGCTCCGCGCGCTCCTCGCCGCCGATCCCTCCCTGACCAGCATCACCGTCGTGGAGCCGAGCCTCGAGGAGGCGTTCGTGGCGCTGACGACCAGTCCGACCACCGAGAGCGAGGCAGCCGCATGACCGCCCTGACCGATGCCCGCGTCCGGCCCGAGCCGGGCCGTGGGCCGAGCCTCATCCGGATCTACCGGACGGAGGCATTCCACGAGGTTCTCAAGCTCACCCGCGTGCCGATGTTCGCCGTCAGCACGCTCGCCTTCCCGCTGATGTTCTACGTGATCTTCGGGCTCACGTTCGCCGACCAGACGGCCGGCGGCGTCGGGGTCACGACCTACATGCTCGCGACCTACGGTGCCTTCGGCGTGATCGGGGCTGCCCTCTTCGGCTTCGGCGTGTCGGTGGCGATGGAGCGTGGTCAGGGCTGGATGCGCCTCAAGCGCGTTGCGCCCATGCCGCCGCTGGCGTACTTCGTCGCGAAGGTCTTCATGGCCACCTCGGTCTCGGCCCTCATCGTCCTTGGCCTGTTCGCGCTCGGGGCGACCGTTGGTGGCGTGGAGATGTCGATCGACCGATGGGTCAGCCTCGCCCTCGTGCTCGTCGCGGGTGCGCTGCCGTTCGCGGCCATGGGCCTGGCCTTCGGCTACCTCGTCGGCCCGAACTCGGCGCCCGCGGTCCTGAACCTCGTCTGGCTGCCGATGGCCTTCGCCTCCGGCCTGTGGATCCCGATCTCGCAGCTCCCGGAGATCGTCCAGACAGCCGCCCCACTCCTGCCGCCGTATCATCTCGCCCAACTCGCGCTCGGGACGTTCGGGGCAGCCGAGGCAGGCGGCCCGTTCCCTCCACCTGGCGGCCCTGGCGGGGTTCACGGTCGCGTTCCTGGCCGTCGCCGCGTGGGGATTCCGGCGCGACGAGGGCAAGACCTACGGATGAGGACGCATTGAGCGAGCAGCCGGCCGACGGCACGAGGTGGACCCGCTACATCTGGCTGGTCTACCTCGTCTCGCTCGTCTTCCAGCCGGTCCTGGACCCGACCACCCAGCCGATCGACTGGATCCTCACCGCTGCGCTCGTCGCGGCCTTCCTGCCGATCTACCTCGCGACGTTCCGGCCCAACAGCCAGCGCCGGCAGCTGTTGCTCATCGGTGCGCTTGCCGCGCTCGCGTTCGTCGGCTCGTTCGTGAACGGGGGCGCGAGCGTGTTCGTCATCTACGCCGCGGCCGCGGCCGCGCACCTGGAGCCAGTGCGCCGTGCCGTCGCGGTGATCGCGGGCCTGGTCGGCCTCATCGGGCTGATGCTCCTCGTCTCGCCGATCCCCATGCCATTCCGGCTCGCGGTGCTCGGCCCGGCCTTCATGTTCACCATCGTGATCGGGGCAGTCGGCATCTTCGAGGCCGAACGCGAGCGTGCCACCCGCCGCCTCCGGCTCGCCGACGAGGAGATCGAGCGGCTGGCCGCCCTCGCCGAGCGCGAGCGGATCGCGCGCGACCTGCATGATCTGCTGGGTCACACGCTGTCGGTGATCATCGTGAAGTCGGAGCTCGCCGGGCGGCTGCTGGCCGCGGACCCGGACCGGGTTGCCGCCGAGATCGAGGACATCGAGCGCATCGGGCGCGAGGCACTCGCCGAGGTCCGCTCCGCGGTGAGCGGCTACCGGGCTCGCGGGCTCGACGCGGAGCTCGAGGGTGCGGAGCGCGCACTCGCGGCTGCGGATGTCGCCGTGACCGTTGAGCGGGCGACGCTGCCGGCGCTCGATCCCGAGCACGAGTCCGCCCTGGCCCTCGCCCTGCGCGAGGCGGTCACGAACGTCATCCGGCACGCCCACGCGGCGCGGGCGACGATCGCCGTGTCTGCGGAGGGATCCGATGTCGTGATCGAGGTGGCCGATGACGGTCGGGGCACGACGGGCACCGAGGGCTCGGGCCTCGCCGGGATGCGGGAGCGGATCTCGGCCGTCGGGGGCGACGTCGTGGTCGACGGGTCGGCGGGCACGCGGGTCCGGGTCCGGGTGCCGGCATCGTGAGCATCCGCATCGTCCTGGCCGAGGACCAGATCCTCGTCCTGGGCGCACTCGGCACGCTGCTGGCGCTCGAGCCGGACATCGAGGTGGTCGGCTCGGCAGCCGATGGCGACGAGGCGCTCCGGCTCGTAACGGTGCTCCAGCCGGACGTGCTGCTGACCGACATCGAGATGCCGGGCCAGACCGGGCTGGAGGTCGCCGCCGAGATCCGACGTCGCGGCCTCGAGACGCGGGTCCTGATCGTGACGACGTTTGCGCGGTCGGGGTACCTGCGGCGAGCGCTGGACGCGGGTGCGGCCGGGTACCTCCTGAAAGACGCGCCGGTGCAGAAGCTCGTCGACGCCGTTCGTGCCGTCCATGCCGGGCGGCGGGCGATCGATCCCGACCTCGCGGCCGATGCGTGGAGCGAGCCCGATCCGCTCACCGACAGGGAGCGGCAGGTCGTCCGGCTTGCCGGCGAGGGCCTCGGCAACGCGGAGATCGCGGATCAGCTCCACCTCTCGGAAGGGACCGTGCGCAACTACCTCTCCGAGGCGATGGGCAAGCTGGGTGCCACGAACCGCGTCGCGGCCGCACGGATCGCCCGGGAGCGGGGCTGGCTCTGAGGACCGCGGGCGATCGCGAGCCGCTCGCGCGATGCCTGGCGCTGCATCTCCTGGTGCCGCGCATTCACGAGGTAGAGGTCGATCGAGCGATCCATCGAAGATCCTCCCGGGCCGTAGGTGCCGGATGGGCCGGGGTGGCTCCATCACGCTCGGAGCATCGCGCGCGCCGCGGCCATCACCATCAGGGCAGGCGATAGTCGTGCCTCAGGGCTGACCCCAAGATCGCGGAAGCGTCGCGCCCCGGGCGAACGCCCGGATCGGGCGTCGGCGACGTCGCCGTGGGCCCGTTCGACTGGAACGGGCTCAACCTTGGCGCCGGGAGTACGAGCTCCGCCGATGCGAGGCGACCGCTGCCGCGGCGGGAACAGGTTCGCGACCCAACCGCCTCCGTGCAGACCCTGTCCGCGCGCCCCGGGCAAACACCGCCCGGGCCGCCGCGCTGACTCCGTTGGACGGGAGCCTCCACGGACCTACGGTCGATCCAGCATCCGCGGCCATCGCGGAGCGAGACGGGCCCTCCGGGGCCGAGGTTGCTGGAGACAGGAAACCATGAAGGCAGTCATTCAGAGCCGGTACGGTGGACCCGAGATCCTCGAGCTCCAGGACGTGGAGCGCCCGCCGGCCGGCGACGGCGAGGTCCTCGTCCGCGTCCACGCCGCGTCGATCCACGTGGGCGACCACTTGATCATGACGGGCCGTCCCTTCCTCATGCGCATGGCAACGGGCCTGCGCCGTCCCAAGCAGCCGATCCCGGGCACGGACATCGCCGGCACCGTCGAGGCGGTTGGCAGCGGCGTCACGCGCTTCAAGGCGGGTGACGAGGTCTTCGGATGGACCTCGGGCGCCTTCGCGGAGTTCGCCTCGACGCCGGAGGAGCACCTGGCGACGAAGCCGGCGACCCTGTCCTTCGAGCAGGCCGCGGCCGTAGGTGTGTCCGCCACCACCGCCCTCCAGCTCCTGCGCGACCAGGGCAAGGTCAAGGCCGGCCAGAAGGTGCTCATCAACGGTGCATCGGGTGGCGTCGGCACGTACGCCGTCCAGGTCGCCAAGGCGTACGGCGCCGAGGTCACCGGCGTGACCAGCAGCCGCAACGCGGACATGGTGAGGTCCATCGGCGCCGACCATGTGGTCGACTACGCCAGGGAGGACTTCACCAAGGGCACCGAGCGGTACGACTTCATCCTCGACAACGTTGCCAACCACTCCCTGGGCGAGATGCGTCGCGCCCTTGCCCCGACGGGCATGCTGCTGCCGAACGGTGGCGGGCACACGGGCGGCGGCACGGGCCGGCTGATCCGCGCGACGATCGCCTCGATGTTCATCCGCGGCCAGGGCCGCCCATCGGTGAAGTTCCAGAACGCCGCTGACCTGGCGGCCCTCGTGGAGCTGATCGAGGCGGGCAAGATCTCCCCGGTCGTCGACCGCGCCTACCCACTCGCGGAGACGGCGGCGGCGATCCGGCACGTGGGTACGGGCCGTGCACGTGGCACCGTCGTGATCACCATCTCGGCGACGGCTGCCGGCACCACGAACCAGCCGGGCACCGTTGGTGCGGCCGCACCGCTGACCGCGGGAGGTGTCGCGTGACGCTCCTGCGCGAGCTGGGCCGCCGGAGGCTGCGGACGACGCTGACCGTGCTCGGCATCACCATCGGCATCTGGGCGCTCGTCGTGTTCAGCTCCATGGCCAACAAGATCAACTCGTTCGTCGCGAACGGCAGCGACTACTACGTCGGCAAGGTCATCGTGAGCGACGGCTCGAGCACCGGCATCGGCATCGGCCTCGTGCCCATCGACCTGGCGGTCGCCGACCGGATCCGCGCGATGCCGGGCGTCGCGGCGGTGGATCCCCAGGTGCAGCTCCCCTTCGATGACGCCGGCTCCGGCGCGTTCGGCATGCCCAGGATCATCGTCGGCGCCGTGGCCGGCGCCGACAGGGGCCTCGGGCGTCTCGACCTGCAGCCTGCGGTCGGGCGCCTCCTGACCGCTCGACGACGAGGGATCGCACGTCACCGTCCTGGGCTCCGACCTCGCACGCGAGCTGGATGCCGCCGTCGGCGAGCGCACCGTGCTCCGTGGCGTGTCGTTCGAGGTCGTCGGCGTCCTCCAGCCGACCCTGAGCGCGCCGGACTCGACCGCCATGGTGCCGCTGGCCGCCGCCCAGGAGCTGTTCCTCGTGACCTTGCCGCCGGCGCTCGGGTCGGCCCTCGACCTCGCCAATCTGGCCTCGCAGATCGTCGTGTACGCCGACGCCGGAGCTGACGCCGCGATCGCTCGGCGGACCGCATCGAGGCTGCGCTCGAGCAGGTCTCGACGATGACCAGCGCCGACTTCGACCGGCAGGTCGGTTCGACCACCCTGATCTTCAACGCGATCATCGTCGGCGTCGCGGTCATCAGCCTCGTCGTCGGCGGCCTGTCGGTCATCAACACGATGGCCATGAGCGTCACCGAGCGCACCCGCGAGATCGGCGTCAAGCGCGCGATCGGCGGATCGCGTCGTCGGATCATCCGTGAGCTCGTCGCCGAGGCCGGCGCTCATCGGCGTCATCGGCGGCGTCCTCGGCCTCGCCCTCGGCACGTTCGTCGTCTTCGTGGCCAACGAGGCCGGCCGCAGCTCGGGGACGATCCTGTTCGACCTGACCCTCGGGCACCGCCGCTGTTCGCCGTCGCCTTCAGCACGATCCTCGGCATGGTCGCCGGCATCGTGCCCGCCTGGAACGCCGCCCGGCTCGACCCGGTCGCCGCCCTGCGCTACGAGTGAGAGACGCCATGACCGCACTGCTCGCAGGTCGCGACCTGCGCAAGACCTACCGCCTGAGCCGCGAGCAACAGCCTCGACGCCCTTCGGGGCGTCGACGTCGACATCGAGGCCGGCGAGATGGTGGCCATCATGGGCCCGTCCGGATCCGGCAAGAGCACGCTGATGCACATCCTCGGGCTGCTCCACGCACCCGACCGTGACGCGGACCGGCGCCGGAGCTCCTGCTTCGACGGGGCCGACGTCACCCGCCTGTCCGACCGGGAACGCACCCGCATCCGCGCACGTCGCATGGGCTTCGTGTTCCAGTCCTTCAACCTCGTCCCGACCCTGACGGCGCTCGAGAACGTCGCCCTGGCCGCGGAGTACGCCGGCAGGTGCCGCGGCACCGCGCGCCGTACGGCCGCCGAGGCGCTCGCCTCGGTCGGGCTCGCCGAGCGGGCGGACCATCGGCCCATGGAGCTCTCGGGCGGCGAGCAGCAGCGGGTCGCACTCGCGCGCGCATTCGTCAACGAGCCGACGTTGCTGCTCGCCGACGAGCCGACCGGGAGCCTCGACTCGGCCGCATCGGCCGAGGTCATGCCCTCCTCCGCTGCTTCAACCGCGAGCGCGGTCAGACGATCGTCATCGTCACCCACGACCCGCGTGTCGCTCGCGCGACCGACCGCGTCATCCGTATGCGCGACGGCCTCGTCGCGGACGCGCCGCCCATGGCGCACGTCGCGTGACGCGGATGCGGGCGGTCGTGCTGCCACGGCCGGGATCGGCGGACAGACTCGAGTTCCAGGAGCTGGAGGCCCCGCCCCCGCGGACCGCGAGGTCCTGGTCCGCGTCAGGGCAGCGACGACGACCTGGTCCCGCCCACGGTCGCGCCCGCCCTGGCGATGGGCCAGATGACGGCGGTCTATCTGCCTCGACCGGGCGGCTCTGACGTACTCGAGATCCGGGACGTCGAGAAGCCCACGTCATCGTGCGAACGAAGTCCTGGTCCGCATCCGTGCGTCTTCCGTGACCCGCGCCGATCTCGACTACGCCGTACGGCTGGCCGTGCCTCACCCGCGTCGGCACGGGCCTGCGCAAGCCCAGGATCCGCCGTCCTCGGCCTTGACGTCGCGCGCCGACGTCGAGGCGGTCGGCAGCGGCGTCACAGCCTTCCGATCAGGCGATGAGGTCTTCGGCGATCTCACCCAGTTCGGCGTTCGGCGCCTTCGCCGAGTACGCTGTCGCTCCGGAGAGAGCATGGGCCGCTACATGCCGCCTGCGCTGACCTTCGACGAAGCAGCGGCCCTGCCGCCGGCAGCCATCATCGCACTGCAGGGCTCCTGCGGCAGGCGACGGATCGAGAGCGGGAAATCGGGTGCTGGTCTACGGCGCGTCGGGAAGCGTCGGGCCCTTCGCCGTGCAGATCGCCAAGGCCTTCGGTGCCGAGGTGACCGGCGTGTGCAGCACGTCGAGCATCGACCTCGTGCGATCGATCGGGGCCGACCAGCGTCGTCGACTACACGCGCGATGACGTCACCCCGGGCGATCAGCGCTACGACTGGATCGTCGATGTCGTGGGCGACCGGTCGATCCTCGCAGTGGCGGCGCTCGCTGACGCCTGGCGGCGTCTACGCGTCCGTCAGGAGGCCCCACCGCGCGCATCATCGAGGCTCTGCTCCTGGGTCCCTTGATGCGGCTCATCGTGAACCGGACGATCGGGCTCCTGTGGTGGAAGCCGTTCGAGCAGGCAGACGTGGCGTTCCTGAGCAGGCTGATCGAGACGGGCAGGATCAAGCCCGTCATCGACCAGACCTTCCCGCTGCTCGAGGTCCCCCAGGCGCCGCGATCTCTCGAGCAGAAGCGCGCCGCGGGCAAGATCGTCGTGACCGTGTGACCGTGATGCGCGGCCGGGCGGATGCCCGGACCGACGCTCTGTCGCTCAGCCAGGCCCTCGAAGGTGAGCGAGGACCGCGAGCACGCGACGGTGATCGTCGGCGGCGGGCTCCAGCTCGAGCTTGGAGAAGATGTTCGCGATGTGGGCTTCGACCGTCTTGCGTGCCATGCCGAGTCGATCGCCGATCGCCTGGTTCGATCGGCCTTCCGCCATGAGCGCGAGGACGTCACGCTCCCGGCCGTCAAGTCATCGAGCGGGACGCGCGAGCGTCGGCCGACGAGCACCGCGACAACCGCAGGATCGATCACGGAGCCGCCTCGAGCGATCCGTCGGATCGCCTCCGCGAAGTCGTCGAGATCCGTGACCCTGTCCTTGAGGAGATAGCCGACGCCGCCCGCGCCGTCGCTCACCAGGCGCATCGCGAAGGAGGGCTCGACGTGCTGCGACAGGACGAGGATCCCGATGGCCGTCCCGTGCTCCGCGCGGATCGCCTCGGCGGCCCGGAGACCCTCATCGGTGTGCGTCGGTGGCATCCGGATGTCGACGATCACCACGTCCGGCAGGTGTTCTCGAGTTGCGCGCAGAAGACCATCCGCGTCGTCGACTTGCGCGACGACATCGAATCCTGCGTCGACGAGGAGGCGCGCGACGCCCTCCCGGACGAGCATCGAATTGTCGGCGAGGACAAGCCGAATCGTCATCGCTGGTCGACCAGGGCACGGATCGCGGCGCCGGAGACCTTCTCCTTGGGGATGAAGCCCAACCAGTCGCCGTTGGTCAGACGCCGCCCGTAGGCCCGCGCATCGCGGCTCGACGTCAGCACCACGAGCGGTGCCGGCCGATCGAGCGCCAGGGCCCGCGCAACATCGAAGCCCTCAGCGTCGGGCAGGCCGATGTCGAGCAGGACGAAGTCCGGCCGGAGGGATCTGGCGGCCTCGAGGCCCGAGGCACCGTCGACCGCCTGGCCGATCACGTCGAACCCGTCACCTTCCAGGAGCTCACGTGCCTGCACGCGGAACCGCGGGTCGTCGTCGATGATCAGGATCGTGCTCATGGGTCCATCGTGCCATTCGAACGGGCTGCCTCCTACAGGGCTGGCACGGGGTCCGCCATAGGTTGATTGGTCGGGATCCGCGCGGAGA
Source organism: uncultured Chloroflexia bacterium (assembly GCA_963788375.1). Taxonomy (GTDB): domain Bacteria; phylum Chloroflexota; class Limnocylindria; order Limnocylindrales; family CSP1-4; genus CAIXZV01. Next base: position 393,696 of record CAWBGT010000027.1, on the reverse strand, counting down.
TCCGTGTGCCGCCACCGATCGGGCTCACGACGGTGATCGTGCCGTCGAGTGCGGCGAGTCGGTCGGCGAGACCACGCAGGCCGCTGCCGGCGCGAGGGTCGGCGCCACCGATCCCGTCGTCCTCGACCTCGATGCTCAGGTGATCGTCGAGCCCTCTGACCCGCACTTGGGCCTTCGTGGCATTCGAGTACTTCGTGACATTCGTCAATGCCTCGGAGACGACGAAGTAGGCGGCACCTTCGACTGCCGGTGGATATCGCCCCGCCCCGACGTCGACGGCCACATCCACCGACGTCCGATCGGCGAGGGACTCAACTGCCGGCCCCAAACCGGCCTCGGTGAGAATGAGGGGATGGATCCCGAGTGCCAGGTCGCGTAGCTCCGCGAGCGCCGCCAGGGCCTCGTCCGATGCCCGATCCAGGCTGCGTCGGACGGCCGGGTCACCACCATCACCCAGCGCACGTCGCGCAACCTGCAATTCGAGGCTGAGTGAGACGAGTCGCTGCTGCGCGCCGTCATGGAGGTGCCGGCAATGACCAACGCCGTTTCACGCCCACCGGCGGTGAGCTCCGACAGGCGCGCCATCGCGTTAGTGCTCGAGGTGCTTCCGACGACCTCGTAGTCGCTGCCGAAGCGGCGCTGGAGCACGGCCTCCAGGCCCGCGCATCGTCCGGCATCGACGAGCACCACCATGAGCACCGGCACCTGGGACTCGGCGTGGGTTGGGCTTCGCAGGCCGACTTCCATGCGGCAACCGTACCAAAGCTCCGCTGCGTCGCCGCGCCGGCCGGTGCATCCCGTCCGCCAGGTATTACCGTCTCGACAAGCGGACGGAATCCACAACCAGGAGGAGCCCCAATGCTGACGCCGATCGCAGCGGGAGTGCTGGTGCACCAGAGCGAGCTGCTCCAGAACAACACCGTCGTCGTGCAGGGCCGGCCCGGCGCGCTGCTCATCGACCCCGGTACCACGCGCGTCGAGATGGCCTGTCTCGCGAGCGACCTTCGCGAGCTTGGCCAGCCCGTCGCGGCAGGCTTCTCGACGCATCCTGATTGGGATCACGTGCTGTGGCTCGCCGAGCTGGGCGAAGCGCCCCGATACGGGACGGCCCGCTGCGCAGCCTTCATGCGCGACCTGCTGTCGGACGCGGACTGGAAGGCCCGCGTCGCCGAGGGGTTGCCGCCGGAGATCGCCGATGAGATCCCGTTGGATCTGTTCGGCTTCATCACCGGTCTGCCTGCCGGAACGGCGCAGGTTCCGTGGGAGGGCCCGCAAGTCCGGATCATCGAGCACCCGGCGCATGCCCAGGGCCACGCGGCGCTGCTGATCGAGGAGCGTGGTGTCCTCGTCGCGGGCGACATGCTCTCCGACATCCTTATCCCGTTCCCAGATCTGGACGCCGCGGATCCGATCGAGGACTACCTCGTCGGGCTGCGGATGCTCGAGGCCGTGGCGGACGCCGTCGACGTCCTCATCCCCGGCCACGGGTCCGTCGGCGGGGCTGATCAGGTGCGTGCACGGATCCAACTGGATCGCGCGTACGTGCATGCCTTGCGTGACGGCCAGGCTCCCGATGACCCGCGCATCGGCCAATCCGCCACGTTCGGCAAGGAATGGCTGCCCGGTGTGGCTGAATGGCAACTCCAGCAGCTCGCCCAAACAGGAGAGCGCGACGGGACGCCCGGATAGCGATCCGCCTGCGACACCCGAGGACAGGGCCCAGACGGACGAGTGGCGCCCGAGCGCGCGGTCGCTATCCTGTGGGCCGGCATTGGGTTGGAGCGCAGGGCACGTCGTCTGAGGAGGGTGTCAGGTTGTCGACGTTCGTCATCGTTCCCGGAGCCTGGGACAGGCCGGCCACCCTGGAACCGCTCCTTGAGCCGCTGGAGTCGGCCGGCCACGCGGTGACCGTCGTGGACCTGCCGTGTGAGGATGCCGCGGCGACGCTGGAGCAGTACGCGGACGCCGTGCGCGCCGTGCTCCCAGATGACCTGGCCGACGTCGTGCTGGTCGGCTACTCGTTCGGGGGCTTCACGGCTGCGAGGATCGCTGTCGACCACCCCGAGCTGCCGGTGGTCTACGTCGCGGCCTGGATCCCGCGGCCGGGAGCCTCGGTGCTCGACATCTTCGTCGGTGGCGATCCGTTTGCCGGCGGCGACGAGGAAGCGGGGATCGCCGCCTTCGGCGGGCTGGTCGTCAGCGCCGGTCCCGGCCGCTGTGCCCTGAACATCGACCAGTACGTCGCGGCTGCCGATCCGGCCGAACGAGATGCGGTCCGTGCCTACCTCGAGCGGACGCAGCGCCCGCAGGGCATCGCCGCACTGCGCCAGAAGTGGCACGGCGATCTGCCCGCCTCCGTCCGCCGCACCTACATCCTGACCACCACCGACATGCTGGTACCGCCGGGGCTCCAGCGGACGATGGCCGCGGCACTCGACGCGGCCATCGTCGAGATCGCCACGGGTCACGGGCCCTTCCGCGAGCAGCCCCAGCGCCTCGCCGAGCTGCTGATCGCCGCCAGCCGCTGATGCTTCGATAGGCGCGTCCGACCGAAGCCGGTGGATCGCGCCTGGACGTGCCCGGCGGGCGGTTATCCCGCGAGCTCGACGTACAGGTCGGGAGACTCCCAGGGCAGCAAGTGCCCGATGCTGTCGATCGTGCGGGAGCTCCAGCTGGGATGCGCCGCCTGGACCTCGTCGATGAGCCGGTGCGGAATCACCCGGTCGTCGGAGCCCCAGAGCAGCAGCGTGGGAGCCTGGATCGCGTCGAGGCCCGCGCGAGTCCTTGCCTCGTCCACGGTCAGCGCACGGAGGACCGAGAACGCAGCGTCCACGGCTCCCGCGACGCGCCATGGGAGCACGAGGCGCCCGACCTCGTCTGCCACGAGCGACAACAGCTCGGGCGACATCCGGGTCACCTCCGTCCCGAGGCGAGGATCCCGATCGGCCACCCTGCGACGCCACGCGTCCGCCTTGAGGCGGAGATTGGTACCGACAAGGACATCAGCCGCAGGCCGCATCACGCGGAGCCCGACGCGCCAGGCGCGGGGGAACTGCGGTGGCTCGGGGAGGCCGGGAAGGGGTGCGGACGTGAGCACGAGGCGTTCGACGCGATCGGGGACCCGCCCGGCGAACAGGCCACCGACGAGGCCGCCCATCGAGTGACCGTGGACAGCCATGCGCTCGATCCCGAGCGCCGTCGTGAAGTCGTCCAGGAATTTGGCAGGTGCGACGATGTCGTCGCCGCCACGGTGGAGCGGCCGGCTCCGGCCCGACCCCGGCAGGTCGGGTGCGATCACCAACCCCCTTGTCGCGAGCGGGCCGATCACGTCCATCCACGACCACGAGCCGGTGCCCATCGGATGGACGAGCAGGTGGGTCCGACCCGTGCCCTCGGCACCGGCTCGCAGGTAGTGGACGCGGGTACCACCGATCTCCACGACCCTGCTGGTGATGCCCGACCAGCGCGGTGACTGTCGTCCCCAGTCGTATCCCGGCCCGATGCGGGTCATGCGGAGATGACGTCCATGAAGAGCCGGCTCATGGACTCCCTCCTTCGTCCATGCGTTCGAGCAGTGCGAGCGTCGTCTGCCAGCTCCGGATGGTCATCGACTTGTAGAGCGGGGTCGTGATGGCCTTGTTGAGCCGGCTCTTCGTGCGTTGCGCGCTGAGGCGCTGCGAGTAGATCACGCCGTCCCCGGGCCACACGCGATCCACCTCCGGGTGCGGATCGAACACCAACATCGCCGTCGCTGCGTCGATCCCGATCAGGAAGATCGCGTCACTGTGGTATGTCCCGGGTTGCTCACCGAAGCCGCGGGGCCTGCGGTCGACGACGGAGCGAAGCTCGGCGTGCGTCACCACGCGCACCGCGATCAGCTCGCTGTCGAGGTGGAACCGCTTGGGCAAGGCGGTTTCGATCTGCCGCTTGATCCCGTCCGGTGCGCGGCGGGACTGCAGGATGACATTGCCGCTCGCGATGTATGTCGACACGTTCGAGTAACCGAGCTCCACGAGGAGCTCGCGCAGCGGCGCCATCGGCACCTTGTTCTTGCCGCCGACGTTGATCCCCCGCAGCAGGATGAGGTACGTCGTCACGCCCGTCCATGCTCCATGGTCATGGGTCCCAGGCGAATGATCGTAACGGGTGGGTGCGACCCGCACAGACGCGCCACCAAGCTGCAGATGGTCAGGTCGTCACGCAGCACTGCACACATCTCGGCTGCAGCGCCGGCGTGACGAGGCGGACCAGCGCCGGGCCGACGGCTACTCCTCGGATTGACGACAGGCGGGCGAGCCCGAGGTGTCGCTAGTGGGCCGTCGAAGGTACGCCGCGGTAACTGGCGACACTCGTGGCCACAGACCAGATCACGAGCGCCGTGACGCCGGGCAGGTAACCGTAACCGAACGCGCTGTCCTTGCCCGTGCCCACTTTGAGCGTCAGGAAGGTGACGAGGAAGGCCACCGCACCGATCAGCGCGACGATCCCCGTCCATCTCGGGAGGACAGCGCTGCGCAGGGTCGCAAGTCCAGCGCTGCCGAGCAGCGCGGCGAACCCCATCGCGGCGACCAGGTACGGGCCGGCCGACGCAGTGATCACGGCTCGACTAACGGCCGGATCCGCGTTGGCCCCCTCGCTGGTCGCGGCACCCACCATGACGATCGCGGTCGCGATGCCTGCGGCGCCGACGACGGCGCCCCCGAACGCGACGCGGGCCAGCTGCGCAGAGCCAGGGGCATTCGCTCCAGCCCTGCCCAGCACGCTTCGAATCGTTCCCGCGAAGTGCAGGAAGGAGAAGCCTGCGAGCAGGACAGGAACGCGCCGATGCCGCTGCTCAGGCGGTTGGCGTCGGCCCAGTCCGTCCAGGCCTGGTCCGTCGCCGTGTAGTCCGGCGCATCGCCACCGCTCAGGAACCAGCCGAAGACGAGGAGCAGGGCAAACGCGACGCCGGACAGGTCCAGGAGCCGCTGCCACGAGGGCGGAAGCGAGTCGGGCGTTGTGGTCAACGACTGACCGTCGGGCGTGTCATCCCCTTTCGAGTGCCGAGCCTCGAGCCCGGCGGTGACCGTCACGCCGGCCATCCACCGGGCACCAGGATCGACAGCGCAACGGCGGAGAGGTAGAGACCCGCGCCATATACGGCGTGCGTACCGAGATTGCGGAGACGAGTGGCACGAGGGCTGGGGGTCCGCGACCCCGCAATCCCCGCGCCCATCGCGGGCTGCATGACGAACCAGGGAGCCACAATCGTCCCCACGCCGACGAGCAGGGCCGGCCACGGCGTGGGCGATTGCACCCACTCCAGCCCCCAGACCGTGAGCAGCACCATCGCGAATGTGACGCCGATCGCGTAGTGCGCCAGCCAGCCGAGGGGCCGCTCTCCGCCGACCGGCTGCGCGGCCGCGATGCGGTCGTGGACGAACTGACCGCGCGGGAAGTGGCCGATCCAGCGTCCGAGCAGCGCGTAGTCCAGCGTCGGGACGCCGAACCCGCGTCGGAGCACAAGGCTCCAGACATCCATGAGCGCGGCCGCTCCCACACCGATCAATGCGCCTGCGACCAGGAACGGGGCGCCGTCAGTCATGCCCGAGTCTCCGTCGAGGTCGACCGCCGCCACGGATCGCCAGGGGCCCGGACGTAGGCCCTCCAGACGTAGTCCCATGGCGTGACAGCGAGGATGACGACGACCAGCGAGACGTTGAACAGGATCCTCCCCATCTCGTTGCTCAGGTCGCCCGCCGCGACGTGAGGGACGGCAACGGCCGCAAGCCAGATGAGCTTCCACGCGGATTCGAGGATCAGGAGTGGCAACAGCTTGACCGGGTACCTGAGACCCAGGAATGCAAGTAGCGACATGGCCGTCAGCAGCGCCGCGACGACGCCTTCGTAGACCGGCAGCGAGGCGGCGTCCGGGAGCACGGGCCACTTGGTGGCGGCAATGCCGAAGGCCATCAGCCCGTAGCCGAGCCGCATTAGGTTCACCCGGTACGTGGGCAGCGACGCCGGCGCGGCCGTGCGACGCCGGGAGGGCGCGGCTGCGACGCTCGTCGGTACGAGATCGACGGTCGGAGCGGTCATGGTCGGCTTCCTTTCGATGGTTCCCGGGGAAACCGGTCGGTGAGGGAGTGGAGCGCCCAGAGATCCATCGGCGCCGACGACGCGACGCCGATGACGATCCCTGCGACGACGAGGTCGTCAGCCATCCGACCGAGCGGCTTCCCGCCGGGGTGCGTCACCGACCGCCCGGCCGATCACGACATGGCTGAACCACACGAGCGAACCGACGAGCCAGGCGACCGGCACGACGCCGGTCGCCCCGATCGCCACCGCCATCGCCGGGACCACCGGCTGGTGCAGCAGGCCGTGGATCGGCCGGCCATGTGCACCGAGCAGTCGCGGCAGGTCCGGCGCGATGCCGAACGCGATGAGCGCGAGGATCCCAACGCCGTTCATGGTGCCGAGCTGGTTCGCGTAGATCGCGAGGGCGAGCCCGGGCACGAGCCAGAGGTGGTGCCACCGCAGGCGACGTCGCTCCTTGACCTTCGCGTGGACGGTGCTCTGGGCACCGTCCACGTGGACGATCGTGGTCTGCGTCATGCGACCGGCCCAGCCTTCGGCTCGAGGACGACGATCGCGGTCTCGCCAGGTCGATGTGCGGCCAGGGCTCCAAGGTCGGAGCCCCAACCGGGATAGTCCCGGAACGCCTCCCAGAGGCGATCCCGCTCGGAGCCCGCGGCAGCTCGGGCGCTGACCTCGCGGCGGCCGCCTCGAAGGTCGACGGTCGCCACCGGGTTCGCCTGGAGGTTCAGCCACCAGGCGGGGTCGGCATCGCCCCAGCCGTTCATCGCCAGGGTTACGAGGTTCGTGCCGTCCTCGTAGTACCCGATCATGGCCATCCGGGCCTGCCCGGACCGCCGGCCCACGGTGTGCAGACGCAGCATCCCGAAGGTCGCGCCGTGCTTCGGGCGCTTGAGGCCGAATCGGCCGCCGGTGAGCCGAACGATCCCGCGGTGGAGCTTCCAGAAGATCCGGATCAGGGGGCGCGGGGGCAGTGTGACCTGCTCAGGAGTCGTGGCGGTCATGCCGCACCTGCCTGGGCAATCGCGCCGGCCGGGGCGACGCGGTTCCGCTCGGCGATCGCGAGCGGCGAGGACTCGTTGAACCCCTTGAACGTCAGCCACAGCCCGAGGACGAGCTCCCAGATGAAGAACGGCATCACCGCGACCACGAGGAACACAGGCCCGAGGTTCACGCCGAGGATCGTCAGGACGGTGTACGAGATGAGGATCGGCGCACCGATGATCCCGAGCGCCGGGAGGGGCCGCGGCACGAGCCTCGCCCGGTAGAGCGCCGTGCCGAGCATCAGCGCATTGAAGGCAGCCATGTTCGGGCCGATCACCATCGCCCACGAACGGATCGCCACGAGCCCGTTGGCGACAGGGACCAGGGACTCGGCGTTGCCGTCGGCCGCGCCCTGCTGTCGGAGGGTGACGACGGCGAGGAGGCTGAGGACGCCGACGGTGATGATCGCGCCCTCGAACAGCCGGGTCGCGAGGTAGCCGATCGCCAGGCCCTCGTGCACGCGTCGCACGACCGAGAAGAAGGCGATCCCGCAGCCGATGAGCCCGAAGACATTCACGAGTTCGAGCACGGCCCCGAGGGTGACCTGCTGGTCGGGGCCGGCGCTGGTGACGTACGCCGGATCATTGATGGCCGGCCCGACGAGGATCGCCGCCGGGATCGAACCGATGAAGGTGACGAGGTAGAGGATGCCGCCGACGAGGGCGGCCTTACGGAACGAGGTCATTTCGGGACGCTCCTTTCGAGGATCGCTGGTGGGATTACATGCCGCTGATCGTGCCGACGATCACGGCGGTCGGGCCGTGGTTGACGAGTGCGTGATCAATCGCTACCGGTGGCCACCTCCTCGCCTTGCAGGTCGGTCGTGTCGTTGGCGGGGATCGACGTCAGGCCGATCACCTCGCGGCCTCGCAACGCTTCGAGGAACGGCTGGAAGCTGCCGGAGACAACGCAGCGGACGGTGTGTGCGTCGACCTCGACCTCCGAGACCCCGGACGCCCGCTCGATCTGGCGGGTTGGCGGGGCAGCGACGAAGGTGACCTCGACTTGCCATGTGGCTCGGCTGTTGAACATGCGCGGAGCGTCCGATGCGCGGCAGACGGGACGTATCGACGGGATTACGTATCGGATGCGTAGTCCCGAAGCGTGCGGTGCTACCGTGCGGGCGCAATGGCGCGGCCGAGACATCGCATCGGTAACCTGCCCGCGGAAACGACCAGCTTCGTCGGCCGCCGCCGAGAGCTGGCCGAGATGCGCAGTGGGCTCGCGAGGGCCCGCCTCGTCAGCCTTGTCGGTCCGGGCGGGGTGGGCAAGACGCGCCTCGCTCTCCGCGCCGCGACGGACCTCGGACGGGGCTTCGCGGACGGCGCCTGGTGGGTCGACCTCGCTGAGATCCGTGATGCCGAGCTCGTGTCGGGCGCAGTCGTGACGGCGCTGGACCTGCGGGACCAGGCCGCCGCAGCGCCACCGCAAATCCTCTCGACCTACCTGCGGGACCGCGAGCTGCTGCTCGTGATCGACAACTGCGAGCACCTGCTCGACGGGTCGGCCGCCCTGGTGGCGGACATCCTTCGTGCCGCCCCCGACGTCCGCGTGATCGCGACGAGCCGCGAGCCGTTGCAGCTTCCGGGCGAGCGCGTCGTCCCGGTACCGCCGCTCGAGCTTCCGGCCGCGGGCGACGAGCAACCGATCTCCCGGCTCCTCCAGAACGAAGCCGTCATGTTGTTCACGGAGCGGGCAGCATCGACATCCGGGTCGTTCGAGCTGAGTGTGTCGAACCGATCAGCCGTCGTCGCCCTGTGTCGACGACTCGACGGCCTTCCGCTCGCGATCGAGCTCGCTGCCGTGAGGATGCGCGTGCTCACCGTCGAGCAGATCCTCGATCGGCTGACGGACCGGTTCGCCCTCCTGACGGGAGGGGGCCGCGCCGCACTGCCCCGGCAGCAGACGTTGCGGACGACCATCGACTGGAGTCACGACCTGCTGACCGCGCCGGAGCAGGAACTCCTGCGCCGCCTGTGCGTCTTCGCCGGCCGGTTCACGGTCGATGACGTCGAGCCAGTCCTCGTGGTCGACCGGGGGTCCGGTGCTCAGCCTCTGGACTTGCTGGCCGCGCTGGTCGACAAGTCGCTGGTCACGCGAGAGGACGCGTTCGGCGTCGCCTGCTATCGCTTGCACGAGACGATGCGCGAGTACGCGAGCCTCAAGCTCGAGGACGCGGGCGAGGTGGAGTGGCTCGACGACGTCTTCGTCGAGTACTACCGAACGCAATCTCGCGATCGGCGGGCGGTCCTGCTTCGCGACATCGAGGTCGCCCTGCGATCTCGCGTGCCGGGGCCCAACCGAACGCCGGAGTGGCTCCAGTGGCTCGACCTCGAGATCGACAACATCCGATCCGCCCTCCACAAGTGCCTGGGGGCCTCCGACTGGCGGCGTGGTCTCGAGCTCGCGACATCGGTCGGGTACTACTGGGTCACGCGCGGGACAACGGAGAGCATCCGCTGGTTCGACGACCTGCTCGCAGCCGCCGAGGGATGCCCAGACGTTCCTGCGCGGGCGTACTACTTCCGGGGCTGGCTCAGCATCCTGAAAGGCGATCCCGCGGCTGCCAGGCCGTGGCTCGCCCGGGCGATCGCCACGGCCCGCATCGCGGGGCAACTCCCACAGCTGTCCGAATCGCTGTCCCTTGCCTCGACCGCGGAGAACATGGCGGGAGATCGCGGAGCCGCGCGTCGACTCCTGGACGAAGCCGCGATCATCACGCCGGATCTTGACCATTACCCCGCATCGATGGGGCTGCTCCAGGCACAAGTCATCCACGCGCTATCCGAGGGAGACCTCGCCACCGCCGGGGCCGCGTCCCTGGAAGGCGCGCGGTTGAGCCGCGAGATCGGTGACCTGTACTACCTCGAGCGGATGCTCATGAACCTCGGCCTCGTCGCGACAGCTGCCGGGGATCTTCCCGGCTCGAGGTCGCGGTTCATCGAAGGGCTGCGGGTCGCGAGGGAAACTGACAACCGACTCGGGCAGTCATCGTTTCTGTGTCAACTGGGCGGGCAGGCGGCGATATCCGGCCAGCCACGCCTGGGCGCGCGGCTCCTCGGGGCAGCGGAGGTCCTCGGATTAGCTGCAGGCGCCAGCACATCGGGTCCCTTCGCGCGAGAGCTGGCGCGCGTGAGGCAGGTGGCAATCACGGCAATGGGCGCGGCGAAGTTCGAGGTCGAGTACACCGCGGGCACGCAGATGAGTCGCGAGAATGCGCTGCGCTTGGCGCTCGGCGAACCTGACGAAGCCGCCGTCGACGCGAGCCGGAACGTCGAGACCGGACCGCTGTCGAAGCGAGAGGTGGAGGTGGCGAGGTTGATCGCCGAGGGCCTCGGCAACAAGGAGATCGGGGCGCGCCTGTTCATCTCCGAGCGGACGGTCACCACCCACGTCGGCAACATCCTGAACAAGCTCGGGTTCGATTCGCGCGTCCAGATCGCGAGTTGGATCGCGGCCTCTGACGTGTAGGGCCGCCCCCTAGACTTGGGTGCTGCGCTCGGGGCCCGCCGCCATGTCCAACCCGCCGTCGTCGGCAACCACCGGCACGAGGGCACGATGTGGCTCGGTCTGGAGCGCGTCCGGCGCCGGCGAGGGGACCGACGGCGTGCTGAACGCGCCCACCCAGACACCGACGAGGACTAGCGCTCCGCCGAGAATGAAGGTGAGGCGGATCGGCTCGCTCAGGATGATCGCTGCCAGGGCAACCCCTGCCAATGGCTTGAAGAGGCCCGTGTAGGAGTAGCCCGACGCCGTCCAGCGCCCGATGATGAAGAGGGCGAGCGGGAACAGCAGCACGGTCCCGAACACCACCAGAAACGCCAGGGCCGCCCACGTCTGGGGCTCAGCCGGGAGGACCCAGGGCTCGCCGGCGAAGACCGAGAGCGCGACCAGGATCGGCAGGGCGAAGGCGCCCCCCACCGCGTTCGCCGTGATTGGGTGACCCGGTGGCAGGCGCTTGATCACCACGGAGGTGACTGCCGAGAAGAGCATGGCGCCACCCACTGCCAGGAGGGCCGGTAGCGGGACCGCCGCACCAAGCTGGTCGCTCACGACGACAACCAACCCGGCGGCGGCCACCAGAGCCCCGGCGACCCCGCGGACGGTGAAGCGCTCGAGGCCGATCACCGCCGCCAGGGCAAGCGTCACCAGTGGTGTCACGGCGAACACGATCGCGCCCATCGACGCCGATGAGCCGCTCACTCCCACGTAGAGCAGTGCGGTCGACGCGACGAAGGTGAGACTGAACAGCAGGGCGCCGACGAGGTTCGCGCGGCGCGGGAACGGGATGTGCAGCGCGAACGCCAGGGCGGTGAAGATGGTCACGGCCAGCGCGTAGCGCAGGGTGGCGGCCCAGAAGGGGGGAAGCTCGAAACTCCCCAGACGGATCGCCACGGAAACAGCCCCGGCGATCAGGACGAAGCCGATGAACGCCGCGATTGTCACGCGATCGGGACGCATGGGGACGAGGCTAACGCCACGCGTCATGGTCTGCCACATGGACGATCACCCCCGATCGAGCCGTCGCGTGGGCCGAGACGCCACCTACGACCGGATTGTCGTCTGGGGGAGGAGGATCATGTCGGTGAGGTCTACGCTGGCGGCCGATGCCCATGGCCCAGCGCTCGCGCTGCCATCAAGGTTGCTTTGGCGCGCCCGACAGGTGTTGGGCGCGCGGCTGCAACCTACACCATCCCGATCGAGGGCCGGGACGAGTGGCTCGCCGCGGCGAGGCGGCTCGCGTGAGAGAACGGCGCTCCGCCGGACGCGCCACGGCCCGCGAGGTTGACGTCGTCGCAGCGGTCCTTGCGACCGGCTCGGAGAAGGCGGCAGCACACCGCCTCGGGCTGTCGCACTCGACGGTGAAGCACCACCTGGCGAATGCGCGGTCGAAGGTGGGCCCCAAGGATCAGCGTCCGAATGCGACATCGCGACGCTCGTGGGCAAGTCGCTCTCGACGATCAGCCGTGGCGAATCACGGATCCGGGTCGAATACTGCTTCGATGGCCAGGCCGAAGATTCGCGCAATGACGAACGCCAGGGGGAGGCTCGGATCGAACCGGCCCGTCTCGATCGCATTGATGGTCTGCCTCGAGACTTGCGCCGCATCTGCCAGTTGTGCCTGGGTCCAATCCCGTTCGGCCCGGAGCACACGAATCCGGTTCTTCATCCCCCGAACCGTCGAATCCCGATGAGCACCGACAGCATGTAGATGGCTGAAGTCACCACCAGGACCCAGACAATCCCTGCCTGGACCAGTCCGGCGCCGCCCAGAAGTATGAGAGTGAACCCGGCGACGAAACACCCGCCAAGTGCCAGGGCCATGGCGTCGAGTTGGATCTTGCGCATCAACTCGTCGGCGTGTCTCAGGAAGCGCATGTACGACACGATCCAGGCCAGACCGACAAGCGCCGTGCCGATCGACGCCACAACGACTCCCACGTCACCCTCGATCCATCCGCGATCGATGGCAGCGTCGGCGACAAGAAAGGCCCCGACCCACAGAAGTGACCAGATGACGATCAATGTGCGATTTCGCCGGTCGAGTTCGGTCGACGACCAGGAGCCCTTCTGGTCGCGCTCGTTCACGACTTCTCTTCCCGGCCGGCCCGGCCGGCGCTGGACGCCGTCCCCAGCATCAAGAACCCGGCCGTCCCCGCCACCAGGCCGACCTCGGTGGGGACCGCCCCCAAGACCATCCCCAGTGCGGCCACCACGGTGACTACCCAACCGACGAGCAAACGCGTCTTCCGATCCATCAGTAAACTCCTCTTGTCATTAAGTCAAGTGTCTTTGACACGGGGAACGATGACACGAGACACCGGCCATGTCAAGCGCACTTGTCATGTGGTGCGCCACCCGGGCCCGTGGGAGTCGAAGACCCTGATTCGCGTTCAGGCGCCCGTGATCGTCGAGGCCAAGGTCGCGGACGACCTGCTCATCGGCAGGTCGCTGGTCCTCACGCTGGCGCCGGAGCAGGCGGAGCTGACCGGGGAGTAGGCCGCGGTGATGCAGCAGTTGATCGGCGGGAGGCGCTCGCGGCTCATCCGGTCCGACACGACCGAGGCACGCAAGAAGCGGCACCAGCGGTCCCCTGAGAGGACATTAGGGTGCATTGGTCGGGGCGAGCGGTCTCAACCCTCCGGTACCGACCTCTTTGTCCCGGTCTCGTGGCGGCTGCCGATCCGCGTCATGGCGACCACGAGCGTGGCCTGAAGGGCGGTCGCAACCATCCTCACCCCGGCGTCAGCTCCTACCCAGCAGCGTGTCGATGCCGGCTAGCACGAGTCCAAGGCTCGACGCCGAGAGGAGGCCGACGCGCTCGGTCAGAACATCGCGGTCGAGCGTCACGAGTTGCGTGACGTTGGCGACCGAGGGTTTCGGGAGCCCGGTGGCCCGGGCCGCCAGCAGGACGTTGCCGGGGGCGTCCGCCCACCGGAGGTTGCTCGTGAGCGCGACGCAGACGACGGTACGGAGTGAGCTCGCGTTGAACGGATCGCCCTGCACCACGACGACGGGGCGCCGGTACCCAGGCTCGGAGCGGGCGGGCTCCGCAAGGTCGGCCCACCAGACCTCGCCCTGGGCGATCACCACTCGGCGGCGCCGAGCGTGCGGCGGGCGGCCGCGGCGCCGAACGGGTCGGGGGCGGTCTCGCCGAGGTCCGCCAGTACGGCGTCCAGGCCGGCCGTCACCTCGTCGGGCGCGTGGCGGGCGACATACTCGCGCAATGCCGCGCTGTACACCTCGCTGCGGGAGCGGCGGGAGCGCTTCGCGAGGCGGTCCGCCTGGGCGAACAGATCGTCGGGCACCGAGACGGCTGTCTTCATACCGGGAGTATAACCGTGCGCGGCGCGGGCAACAAGAAGGCGGACCGCCTGGGTCCGGCTCTGCGTGAACGCCTGCGTGTCGTGACGAGCCGCGTCGGCTGTCGCTGCATGACCACGCGCGAGCGTCCAAACCGCGGCCGGGTTTGACGTAGTCGCGCCAGCGCACCCGGAATGAGTGGCGCCGAGGCTACGCCCACCGCCGCAACCGTAACCGGCGCCGTCAGTCCAGCGCAATCAGCAGTGCGATCGCGATGCCGAGCCCGGCGCCGACCGTCGCCCACGCACGGAAGAGGCTCGAGCGGGCATGCAGGTGGCGCAGCACCGCGAAGCCCAGCGTCACCGCTCCAACACCCGAGAGCCCGATCGCGCTGTCGATGACGAGCCAGTGCACGCCCCCCTCCGGGCCGAGACCGATCGCTGCCGCGACACCGAGGCCCGCGGCGACGCAAAGCGACGCGAAGCCCAGACGCACCCCGGTCCACGATCGGCGGGCCGACACGTGGGGCGTGAGGGCGATGACACCAGACACCACAGCCACGACCGCTCCGGCCAGCGACGCTCCAACTGCCACCGGCAGCGCCCACGGTACGCCGTCGCTGACGGCGGCGATGACGGCGAAGAACACGACTGCGGCGAGGCCCATGACCACGCCGGAGCCGATGCGGACGAGTGCCATGACGAGCTCCTTCCCTCGCGGGTGGGTGGCGACCAGCGATGCACCGATCGCGGTTGCCAGGATCAGGACGATGACCGCCAGGGACATCGCGATCGGGATCTCGGTATGCACCAGGCCGAGCAGGATCTTGACCCCGGCGAATACCAGCAGGGCCGCGAGCCCGGTCTTGAGGTAGAGGAACCGATCGAGGAGGCCCGCGAGCAGGAAGTAGAGCGAGCGCAGGCCCAGGATCGCGAACAGGTTGGAGGCGAAGACGATGAACGGATCGGTCGTGACCGCGAACACCGCAGGAATCGAGTCGAGCGCGAACATGATGTCGGTGGTCTCGACCGCGACCAGCACCGCGAGCAACGGCGTCGCGAGCCGTCGCCCGCGCTCGAGGACGATGAAGGCGCCGCCGCGGTAGTCCTCGGTCATGGGGACGACCCTGCGGAACAGCCGAAGCACGGGGTTCTTCTCAGGCTCGACCGCGTGGCCGGAGGATCGGGCAAGGCGGATGCCTGTGACCACGAGGAACGCGCCCAGGGGGTAGATGAGCCAGTGGGCCGTGGCGAGCGTCGCCGTGCCCGCGGCGATGAAGACGGCACGGAAGACGATCGCGCCGAGGATCCCCCAGAACAGCAGCCGGTGCTGATAGGTGGCGGGAACCGCGAAGGCCGCGAACAGCAGGGAGAAGACGAAGACGTTGTCGACCGACAGCGAGAGCTCGATCAGGTACCCAGTCAGATACTCGCCGCCGGCCGTCGAGCCCCGGGTGACTGCGACAAACGCCCCGAACCCCAGCGCCATGGTCACCCAGACGACGGACCAGACTACCGCCTCCCGGAATGGGACAGGCTTCGCGTCCCGGTGCAGCACGAGGAGATCGAGCGCCAGCATGCCGCCAACCACGCCGGCAAGTGCCGCCCACGGAACGAGGTCTCCAGGCATCACGGTCACCGCGCCGACCGACCGGCCGAGACCGGCTCGCCGTCAGAGGTATTGGCGATCCAGGGCCAGGGCGGACCGATCCGACCCGACCACCCGCCACCCTCCGCGTCAATCAGGCGCTCGAGCTCGCCGCCGTCAAGGAAGATGCCGCGGCAGTCCTCGCATTGCTCGACGGTGAGCCCGCTCCGCTGATAGGGCCGCAACCGCCCTGAGTCCCAACACCCCCTTGCCTGCGGCTCTCAAGCCGACGCTCCTGTCGCGTGGCTGCCCGCGAATGGAAGGGCTGTTGAACATGGGCCACGGCCGGCTCGGCGCAACGTCGTCACGGAGACGCGATCCCGGTCAGCCGAGCGCGGTCGCCGGCCGTGTTGACGCCCGGACTGTCCCACGGAACCACAGCCCGCACGCAACGGCGCTGATCGCCGCGACGGCCAGGAACACGGGTGTGATCGCCGCTGACGCGACAGGCGAGGCGGGATCGGCAGCCGCTCCGAACCACTGGTCGACGGCGATCGCGATGGACTCCAGGGTGAGCACGAGGAGCATCGCGCCCCCGTTGACGAGGCCCCACGGCGTCCGGCGCCAGAGGCCGACTGCGACGATGACGGTGAATGGGAGGAACAGCGCCATGTCGAGCACGTAGTTGGTCGGGGTGACCATGCCCGACCCGGCCAGGAACCCCGGGGCCACGCTGTCGAACGAGGCGGGCACGACGTTCTTGAGCCACAACCCGTAGAACGCCACGCAGGAGGCGATCATCCAGCCCCCGAGCAGCCGTGACGGCAGTGCCACGCTGAACGACGTCGCGTACGCGCCGAAGGGCACCCGGGTCAGCAGGGCGACCAGGCCCCAGAAGCCGAATGCAAAGCCCGCGACGTAGACAAGGAACAGGCCGTTGAACGGGACCGCGAACAGGAACATCCAGCCCTGGTAGGCCAGGAAGGCGACGGACCCGATCCAGCCCACCACGCCCAGCAGACTCCCGTGGCGGGCAGCCACGATGGCCAGGACCAGAATCGGCATCGCAAGCACGAGCTCGACGAGGGCGGTGCCACGCATCGAGCCAACCATCACCGCCGGCCCGTTGAGGAGCCAGGGCATCGCGAGCGCAGTGATCGTGGCGACCCCGGTGGCCACCAGCAGCAGCACCGACAGGGCCCAGGGCGCCCGTCCAAGGTCTCCGTTGTCGACAGCCGTGCCTGGGTTCATCTGCATGTGCCTCCGTGTCTCGTTTCGTGTCGTGTTGGCAGAGGACTCGTCGATCGTCCGCGCCAGCCCACCGCCGGGCGCCGTCAGGCCGCTGGCGATGCGAACAGCGTGCCGGCGACCAGCAGGCCAATCGACGCGATCGCACCGATGAGACCGATCGCCATCGGGATCCCGTAGGCGGCGCGGGATCGATCGGCGAGGACCCAGCCAAGGCTGTTGAGCGAGGTGTAGGCGAGAGCGCCGAGTCCGATTGGCACGAGCCAGCTCCACGCGCCCGGCGCGGTCGCCAGAAGGAGCCCGAACGCTCCGGCCAGCAGGAGCAGAGCCGTCGCGTACTCCGCGATCCAGTGCGGCACGAGCAGCGAACCGTTCGACCGGTCACGGGCCCGCAGGATGCCCCGGGTGCGGTCAACCTCGGGGCTACGGACGATGTCGATCGTCCAGATCCCCGCGATCCCAGCGCCCATGACGAGCATGAACACCCCCACAAGCGAACTCATCAGCCAGGCCCCTGCATTCCCTCTGGGACGCTCCGAGCGACAGCCGGATTCTCGGAGGCCCGCCGGATTCGCTCGCGGGCCGACGGATCGATTGCGGGACGCCATTGGTCACGTGGCGACCCCCGCCACCCGGAGGCGCTGCGATCGGCTCCCGGCCAATTCAGACGCTGTCCCGTGTCGTCCGGGCATGGACACCTGACTCCCGAATCGCTCGACCGGAACGCTCGGAGGTTTCAACGTGCGTCGGCCGCCGGGAACACCGTCTCGGTCAGGAGGCGGAGCACCTCGTCACCTTGCTCGAACGCTACCGAATGGGCGGCGTCGTCGAAGGACACGAGCTGCTTGCTCGGCGCCTTGAGCTGCTCAAACCACTCGAGCATCACCGACCGACGGCCCTCGAGCTCGGCCTTGCCGTCGAGGATGTAGACCGGGACGTCGAGGCGCGTCGCCGACGTCCGGAAGTCCAGGTCGTAGAGCTGCGGGTACATGACGGTGAACGTGTCGATCAGGCCCCGCAGGACGTTCCGCTTCTCGATGAACGTGTACTCGCTGCCGAGCACGCCGAAGGGGTCCAGTCCCGACGCATGGCCGCGCGTCCTGTAGCCCTCCGAAGGTGTGTAGGGCTTGTAGAGGTACTCGTACCAGGCGAGCAGGTTCGAATTCGCCCACGGGATGTCGCGGTAGGGCGGCTCGCCGATCGCGGCCAGCGAGACGAGCAGGTCGTCGTCGCCGACCCGGTTTCCGTATGCCAGCAGGTCGGCGTAGATGCGTCGGTCGGTCTCGAGCACGTCGACCATCTGGCCGCTGCCGATCCAGGCGTGGTAGAGGTCGGGGCGCCGCTGCACCGCGAGCACGCCGAGGATCGATCCCCAGGACTCGCCCATGAGGGTGATCTTGTCCTGACCGAACCGCTCGCGGAGGTAGTCGGTCAGTTCGATGACGTCGGAGACGGCCTGGTCGAGCGTCATGGAGGCGAGCGGTTCGATCGCGGCGTACGACTTGCCGTTGCCGCGTTGGTCCAGGTCCACGAACACGACGTCGTCCGTCCAGCCTGCGCTGAGCACACGCGCGAGCGGCAGGTCGGACTGGCCGGGCCCGCCCGAGAGGTAGAGCAGCACCGGCTTGTCGGCGCTGGCCCCGCGGATCATCACGGTTTGGTCGACCCCGCCAAGGCGCACCGTCGCGAGCTCCGCGATCCCGCCGCCCGCGGTCGCACCGTCCTTGCCGAGGACGGGCGGGGTGGAGGCCGGCCATGCGACCAGGACCGCGAGCGCGAGCGCCAGCCCACCGACCAGCACCGAGCCGACCGGCGGGCGTCGCGACACGGTTGGGGCGCCCGCGAGCCGCCGCCCGAGCGGCAGCCCCGCAAGGACGCCGGCGGACAACGGCAGGACGAGCAAGATCCCGTCGAGTCCGCGGGTGATGACGAGCGCGATGATCCCGTAGATGGTGTCGAGGCGGACGTCGAGCGATGGCACCGTGACCCCGCGGCGTCCGAACTCGACCGCGATCATCCAGGCAGCCAACTGCGGAAGGAGCACCCAGCGCGTTCGTGCCAGGCAGCCACCGGCTACGCCCACAACGAGGGCGAGTGCCATGGTGGCAAGGACCTGGGTGGTGGTTGCGGCGCCGCGCGGCGCGAGCAAGTCGGCCAGCAGGCCACCGGCGGCCGCGACGACGGCACCGAGGAGCACCCCCTGGGCCCGGGAGATCCGCGCGAGTCGGCCAGCGTTGGTCGCCTCCTTCGGTTCGGCGGCCATCGGATCGTCGGTCCTCCAGCGTTCGGCTCTGGGCGGGCCGGGCACGGGACGGACGCAACGTCACAAGGACGACGGCTGAGCGCGGCATGCCCAGCGTCGCAGTCCCGGAGGACGCTGCTGAGAGCCGGCCGTCGGAAAGGGTGCCGCCGTCCGGGCCGCGTGCCGCAGGCCAAATGGCCCAACACAGCCCGCGGTGGGCGGTTGCCTGACCACGGCGGTGGACCGATGCCCCGCTCGTCGATTGGGGTGGCTCGGTCGCCGGGCCCGCCCTGGGGACGGTTCCCGAGGACTGGCCCGGAGCGACACGTCGGAGCCGCACGGACGGTCCAACCGGGCCCACTTGGCACCCGCCGACATGGGATCCGCATGGCACGCTCGCCGCGGCAGCCGGGCCGGAGGGGGCCCGCTTGAGCGCAGCAGGGGAACCTCGAATGGCGGCACCGGGTGCGCCGGACCTCTATGTCGAAAAAGCGGGGCCAAACGACGCCCCGACGATCCGTCTTCCTTCACGGCGGATGCGCAATCTCAGGGACCTGGGGATGCGCAAGGGCGCTCTGGCATTCGACGCCGAGAATCCCTCGGGTGCCGGAAGCCTGTACGCGGTGCTGGGTTTCCGCCGTCACAGCAGGTTCGCGACGTATCGCCGCACTCCAGCTGACGGCAGCGGGAGCGACCACCGGGCACTCATCGCTGTCCGCCACGAGCGGGATGCTCAAATCGCCGCGCTCCGTGGTCCCCGGGGCGGGTCCGCGAACAAGCGGGCCCAGCCGTCGTAGGGGCGGAGCCCGATCAGTTCGAACGAGATGGCGCCCGCCTCGACGAGTGGGAGCGTGGCAAGGGCCGCTTCCGCGGCTGCCGCATCCGCCGCCTCGAGAACGATCACGGCGTCGCGTCGGTCCGACCGCCAGCTCATCTCGCGGATGACACCGGTACGGAAGAGCTCCCAGGACCGAGCCGCCTCGGCCCGTGACAGGTCGGCTGCGTCCTCGGACGCGAGGGCGTCGAACCAAGCGCCGTTTGAGGTTGCGAGGGCACTGGAACGCGCTAGCCCATCTACACGGGAGCGGCGTCCGGCCGTCGGTCTCCACGGTGTCGCCCTGTACCAACCGGTTACGCGATCGACACCGCCGTCCCGCTGACGCGGATTCCCCCGGACGCGTCGGGTATCTCGACCTCGATGAGGCTGGGCCGGCCCATCTCGACACCCTGGCTGATCGTGAGGCGAGCCGGTGGCCGGACCTCGCCCCGCCAGCGCAGATACGCGCCGAGCGCCGCTGCCGCGGCACCGGTCGCCGGGTCCTCGACGACGTTCCCGACGGGGAACGGATTCCGGGCCCGGAACCGGTCGACCGCCTCGCGCCAGGTCAACTGGACGGTCGTGAGGTCGGCGTCGAGCATTATCGAGCGAAGCCGCTCGAAGTCGTACTCGAGGCTGCGCAGCCGTTCGTATGTGGCCGCCGCGAGGATCAGGTGGCTCGCGCCCGCGTACGCAACGGCCGGGGGAAGCCTCTCGTCCAGTTCGTCGCGCCGCCACCGGAGGGCCGCCAAGGCGTCTTCGACGAGCTCCGGCTCCGCACCGCGAACACGGGGCGGGACCGATGTCAGGGTCGCGCGCAGCCGCCCGTCCGCTCCTCGCTCGGTATCGACCGTGACGAGGCCGTCGTTGGTCGCGAGCAGGAACCTGGCCGGCCCCGTCTGCCCGGCCAGCGCGACCCCGCTCGCGATCGTGGCGTGCCCGCAGAACGGCACTTCGGCCGCCGGGCTGAAGTAGCGGACCCGGAAGGCTGCGGCGCGGCCCGTTCCGTCGGGGGCGAGGAAGGCCGTCTCCGAGTACCCCACGTCCGCAGCGATGCGCTGCATCTCGGCAGCGGCGGGCATCTTGGGGCCGATCCAGACACCGGCCGGGTTGCCGCCGGTGGGATCGAGGGTGAAGGCAGCGAGACGCAGGAGGTCGGACATCGCTTTCTGGAACCTCGCCTTGCCAGCAGCCTGTGGTCCGTCTGTCCAGGCACCTCTGGTTCCCTGGTGGAGCTGACGCTCCGGGTGAGCAAACGAGTGTGGCAGGCGATCGCCATCATGTCGACGATCACACCCCGCGGCGGCCGGCACCGCCGGCCGCCGCGGTGGTGGTGCCGGAGGGCAGGCTCCTCCCTCCGGACTAGCGAGCAGCGACCGGTTCGCGGGGCTCCGCCTCCAGCAGCTCCTGGAGGTTCTCCGCGAGCCCGGCCGCTTCCTTGGCCAGCCGATCGCTGAGAACGCCGTCGATGATCTTCCCGAGGGGTCCCTTGCCGTGCGCGTCGAGCGCGCAGGCGACCGAGGTGCCGCCGGCGGGTAGCGGGGTCAGGTCGACAGATCCCGTGAGATCCATCTCGTCGCTGGTGCCCAGAAACGACGCGTGCTTGGGCGCGTCCATCTGGGTGATCGTGGTGCGCATCTTGATGGTGCGCTTCACGAACCCGATCTTGGCGACGAGGGTCCAGATCGCGGTCGTGTCGTCCACGACGTCCACCTGGGTGACGTCCGGGATCAGGGACCCGAGCCTCGGGAGGTCGTTCGAGAACCCGAACACTGTCTCGGGCGGGCTGTTGACATCAAACGTGACGGATGCCGAAGGCATGTGCGGTTCCTCTCGGGAGGGGTCGGCTACCGGGCTCCGGCCAGGGCCGGCGCCAGGGACTCGATGACGATCTCGGCGACGTTGTGACCCGGGACGCCCGACACCGCCGGCCCTCCGTGGGTCGACGCCCCGCCGAAGTAGAGGTTCGGCATCGGCGTCTGGTAGCCCGACCAGCCGGGCATCGGCCGGTAGCCGAACATCTGGTCGGGGCGGACGTCCACGTGCGCCCAGTTGTAGTTGCCGAACACCCGCTCGAAGTCGAGCGGCGTGAAGACGTACTGGTCGAGGATGGCATCGCGGAAGTTGGGGGCGAACTCCGTGATCGTGTCGATGACGTTGGTGGCGAGCTCCTGCTTGACAGCCGGGTCGTCCCAGCTGCCTTCGGCAAGCTCGTAGGGAACGGCCGTCACGAGGATCTTGGCCGTGAACTTCCCGGCCGGCGCCATCCGAGGGTCGAAGACCGACTCGTTGATCTGGACCAGGGACAGCCGCTTCGAGATCCGGCCGTACTTCCAGTCGTCGAAGCAGTTCTCCGCGTACTCGAGCGACGGGCAGATGATCTGGGCGGTTCGATGCGGGAACGCGGTCGGATCCTTGCCCGGCGCCGCCGTGTAGTCGGGCAGCTCCTTGAGGGCGAAGAAGACCTCGGCGCTCGAGTTCCTCGACTTGGCCGTCGGAAGGAGCTCGATGGTCTCGGCGTCGAGGTGTTCCGGCCCGATCAGCCCAAGCAGTGTGGTCTTCGGATCAAGCGTGCTGATGACCGCCCTCGCGGTCACTTCCCGGCCGCCGACGACGACACCGGTCGTAACCCCGTCACGAATGACGATCCGCTCGACCTTGGTCTCGGTGAAGATCTCCGCGCCGCGCTCCTTCGCCACCTGGGCGATCGCGTTCACCAGGGAGCCCATGCTGCCGATGGGCACCTCGTAGGGCTTGGGCGCGATGAAGTGGAAGCCGCAGCCCAGCGCGGTGCCCGGTGTCATCGGTCCGCCCCAGCCGATGTCGTTGGCCATGTGGGCCAGGTAGCCCTTGGGGCCGTCGGAAACGAACCCGTACTCGTCGAGCAGCTCGGCGAGGCTGTAGAACAGCACCTTGCGGGCGCCTGCCTGCTCGAGCGGCGCCTGGAACATCGAGAGGAAGTCGGCGAACGACGGCGGCACGTTCATCATGACCGGCCCGAGGGCCTCGTTGAGGCTGCCCCAGAGCTCGGCCCACTTGCGATACGCGACAGCGTCCTGCTTCGTGAAGTGCTCCTCGAGGAACGCGCACGTCTTGTCGGTGTCCGGGAAGTACTCGGTGAAGTACTTGCCGTCGGGCAGCGGGCAGAAGACCCACGGGAGGGTGACCTCTTCCTGGAGCCCGTGCTCGTACAGCTCCAGATCCTCCCGGATCTGCGGGGGCATGGCGCCGAAGTACATCGCCCCCGTCCCGAACTTGTAGCCCGGGATGAACTCGTAGGTCGACGACATTCCCCCGACCCACGAGTTCTTCTCGAAGACGGCGACCTTGAGGCCGGCCTTCGCCATGTACGCGGCGGCGGTGAGACCGTTGTGGCCGGCCCCGACGATGATCGCGTCGTAGTCGTGTTCCATGTTGGTGTCCTCTCTGAACTAGCCAAGTGACCGCGGGACGGCTGAGCTTGCACACAGGCTTGCGTCAGACCACGCGCATCAGGCCTCCTTGGGACGCGATTCGCGAACGATCTCCATCGCGGGCCCGCATCGGCGAGCTGGAGGGCCGAATCGACGGCGGTCTCCGCTGGGTCGGCACGAAGAGTCGGCTGGAGCCATCCATGACACCCGTAAGGTGAACCTCAGGCGAGTCAATTGTCGAATCTCTCGGAAATCGATAGCATTGTTCGTCGACGGGCACGCCTATTACGACTCCTGCGCCCGGTCAGACGGGGGCATTAGTATCGAGAGTCGATAAATCGCAGCTGGCCGCCCTGGAGGACCGAGTGGAGTCCGTTTGGTATCGGGAAGCCTTCGCCCTGGTGACCGACGCACGCTTCGGCAGCATCCGTCGGCGCGCCGAGCACCATCCCCTGACCTGGGACGAGTTCGTCCTGCTGCCCCAGCCGCCAGGCACGACTTCGCGCCAGGTCTGGGACCTGCTGACCGCGCTCAGAAGGCACACCGCCGTCGAACTTCCCGAGTACGCCATCGACACCCTCGGGCGTCGCGGCTGGTACTCGCTCACACGCTCGATGCGAGTCGACCTCGCGGACATCGACCGGCGCTGCAGCCGCGACTCGTGGCTTGCCGAGACCCTCCAATCGAACGCCGCGACCCATTTCGTGGTCGCGGCTCACGTGAACGCGGCCTTGACGGCTGTCGGCGAGGACGGCGTGTTCATCGGCCCCAAGCGGGCGAACGAGCTCCTCCTCGGAGAACGGCGTCCGAGGACCGCCGATGAGCAGCTCCTCCTCAATACCCACCGCGTCATGTGGGAGCTCGAGGAGCTTGCCGGCCAGCGATGCACCCCCGAGCTGATCCGGTCGATCCACGCCCGGGTCGCTGTGGACGCACCGCAGCGTGCGCCGTCACCTGCGGGTCTCGGGATCGGCGGTTGGGAGATCACCTCGCTCGACGCGGACGCGACCCTCGAATACGTCGCCCGATTCGTCAACGAAGAGGGGGTCGATCCGGAAGACCACCCGATCGCCTACGCACTCGGCCTGCTGATCACGTTCACGACCGGCCGCCCATTGCCATCGTGGAACGGCCTGATGAGCGTGCTGCTCACTCGGCTGTTGTTCCTCAAGTCCCGCCTCCCGGTCGTGGCGATGGTTCCGATCGCGCGGGTGTACCGAGCGTGGCAGGACGGCGTGATCGTGCCGCCCGTCGTGCCGATGGCCTTGCACGACGCCTTGATCCCGGTTGGGGACGAATTCGATTTCACGATGTATGTCGCGACCGTGATCCATCTCACCCGGATGGAACTCGACGCGACCGAGTCCGCGATCCGCCGCGCGCTGGCGAGCGCCGAGACGACGACTCTTGCACTAGCGGCAGATCGCCGGATCAATCACCGCCAACGGGGCGTGCTGTCGGCTGCGTTGTCGGACCCAGGCATGGCCTTTCGGATCGACACTCACCAGCGCCTCAATCGGGTGGCCTACTCCACAGCCCGAGCCGATCTCCTCGGGCTCGTTGACCTCGGGTTCCTGGCCCAGGTGCGTTGCGGTCAAGCGTTCGTCTTCACGCCGGTGGTGGGATTCCGTCAGCGCGTCAGGGAGCTGACCGTGAGTGCCGCGTCCGCGTGATGGTCGTGCAATGCGTCGACATGAACTTCGTCGCCGAGCCGCCTGAGCCCTCCGCCTGGTTGCGGAGCACATGACGCGACGGCCCTACTGCTTCCCCGGACGCGCCACCGATCGTGAGCGTGCGGTCGTGGCCGCGTTCCCGCGGTTCCGAGGAGGCGGCCGCCCACCGGCTCGGCCTGTCGCACTCGACCGTGAAGCACCACCTAGCGAACGCGCGATCCAAGGTCGGGGCGGCGCCGACGACGGCGCGCCTCGTGTGGATGCTCGCGGCTCGGCTGCCCGAGCCCGATGCCGGAGCGCCGACCGTGAGGAGGCTGACTGCTCGACGGGCCGAACGCCCACCGATCGTCAGTCGCGACGCTGCAGATCCCAGATGACGCCGACCAGGAGGCCCGCCACGACCCCAACCACGACCATCAGCGCAAGGTCGGTCGAGAGCATGGTTCCGAACAGCAGGCCCAGCGCCGCGCCGACGGCGATACCGCTTCCGGCGACCACCGCGCGCTGGGGGCGGTGGTGGTCAGGTGTCGTCATGGGGCCTCCAGACCACATCGTGTGAACACAATATGAGGCGGGTCTTGGCCTGGTCAGGGCCTTCGCCCACGTGGTGATGCTTCCGTACAGCCAATGGAAATCGTAAGGGCCGATGAGTAGCTCAAGGGCGGGTCGGACGACCCATCGGCACGGGTGCAACCTGGCCATGGGCGGCGCGCTCGAGCGCTTCGAGCTGCCGCTCCTCGTCGAGGGAGGTCCACGTGCCCGAGGCGGAGGCAGTGCTGGTTCACCGTCTCTGGCGCGCCGACATCAACCTCCGGCAACCTGTCGCGCGTAGTCGTCCGCGTCGAACCATCCGAGCGAGGATCTCACGAGCAGGTCTGGCCCAACGTTCCACTCCTCCCACCCGACGACGCGCAGGGAGTTCCCCGTGGCCACGTGCGTCCCGGTGAACGTCCACAGGTATGCGACGTGATCGCCGGCGATCCGTAGCCCGTCGCAGACGAGCCTCAGGTCCGGGACATCGGCGTAGAAGCCGTCCACCGTCCATGCGGCCACATTCAAGTTGACCATCGCGCCGAGGTACAGGTAGCCGAGCCGTCGATGCCGCTTGGTGCCCTTTCGCGAGCCGAACAAGACCGCTCCCGCGAACATCGCGATGACTGCGGCGGCGACGTGGATGAGACCTGCCGAGATCACGCCTGCAGCCAGGTGCCTCGTGGCGGCCCCGCTCGTTGGATCGTCATCGCATGCGCCCTTCGACCCTCCCCCTGCAGCGCATGTCGATCGCCCTCGGCGACGAGTGCGGCTGGGTTAGGCGACCAGTCCGCAACCGGCTCCGCGTTTTCAGGTCTTGACATACTGTTTCCCTTCTGGCTAATCTTTAGCCTATCGGCTAACCATAGCAGACAGGAGAGAAACAGACATGGGTACATTCGATGGCAAGGTGGCACTGGTGACCGGCGCCGGCCAGGGAATCGGGCGTGGGATCGCCCACGCACTCGCGGCGGAGGGCGCGAGCGTCGCCGTCGTCGGTCGAACCCGGGCGAAGCTCGAGACGACCGTCAGCGAGATCGAGGCCCGAGGCGGACGTGCTGCGGCATACACCGCGGACGTGAGCGACGAGTCCTCGGTCGACGCCATGGTCAAGCAGGTCGTCGACGATCTCGGCGGCCTCTCGATCCTCGTCAATGGCGCCCAGGAGTATTCGTTCGGATCGATCGCGGACATGGACCTCGATCAGCTCGAGGCTGGCTGGCGCTCCGGCGCCGTCGGCACGCTCCACCTCATGCGGGCGGCCCGTCCGCATCTCGCCGGGGCGGGCGTCGTGATCAACATCTCATCGGGCGCCGCTTCGGAAGCGAATCCCGACGGGCTCGGAGGCTATGCAGCCGTCAAGGCCGCGATCGACACCCTGAGTCGGGCCGCGGCCGTCGAATGGGCGCCCGATGGGATCCGGGTCGTGACCCTCGTTCCGTTCGCGAGGACGCCGGCCGTCGCGGCTGTTCTCGATGCGAACCCCGGCATGGAGGAGATGCTGCTGTCGTCCGTCCCGCTCAAGCGATTCGCCGATCCCGAGACCGAACTCGGGCGGGCGGTGGTCTTCCTCGCGTCGCCTGACGCGGCCTTCATCACCGGCTCGTCGCTGGTGGTGGACGGCGGCTCGACGTACCTCCGGTAGGCAACGGCCGACTCGGGCCATGCAAAGCTCCGGCAGCTCCAGGCTCAGAGGTGGATTCGGCCGCCTCTGGGCCGCCGGCGCGATCTCGAATCTCGGCGACGGCATGCTCCTTGCCGCCATCCCGCTCCTGGTATCGACCCTGACCCCCGATCCCCTGCTCGTGGCCGGTGCCACGGCCGCGGGACAGTTGCCGTGGCTCTTGCTGGCGCTGCCCTCGGGAGCGCTCGTCGATCGCTGGGATCGACGACAGGTGATGCTCGTGGCCGACGGTTTCCGCGCGGTCGTCGTCCTGGCACTCGCCGGAGTCGCCGTCGGAGCCGGTGCTCCGCTTGGCGTCCTGGCCGTGTACCTGTTCGCCTTCCTGCTGGCCAGCGCCGAGACCTTCTTCGACCCGGCCTCGGAAGCAATGATCGCGACGATCGTCCCGCCGGACCAGCTCGCGAGTGCCAATGGCAAGCTCCAGACGAGTACCTGGCTGACCAACATCTTCTTGGGGCCAGCCATCGGTGCGTTCCTGTTCGGCCTCGGGGCTGGCTGGCCGTTTGTCGCCGACGCGGCCACCTTCCTGATCGCGGTCGTCATCGTTGCCACGCTGCGCGGGTCATATCGAGCCACGGCCGAAGCCGTCGCGCCGCCGCGCCGCCGGGCTCCGCTATGGGCGGAGATCGCCGAGGGGCTGCACTGGCTCGCCAGTCATCGTCTCCTCCGGTCACTCGCGATCGCGGGCGGACTCATCAATCTCGCCACGTTCGGCGTCGTTGCCATCTTTGTTCTCTACGCACGGGACGTGCTCGGGGTGTCCGGCACGGCCTACGGGCTGCTGCTCTCGGCGGTCGGCCTCGGCGGCCTCGTCGGCGCGACGATCGCTCCTACGACCATCCGGCATCTTGGGCCAGGCGCCGCCATTCGCGTCGGCCTCGGGCTCGGTGCGGTGGCAGCGCTGGTGATGAGCGCGTCGGCTAGCGTTCCCGTGGTCGTGATCGCCAGTCTTGGATTCGGAGTCATGCTCACCTTCTGGAACGTGGCGGTGATCACGATTCGCCAGAGGCTGGTCCCGGACGAGCTGCGCGGCCGCGTGATGAGCGTCTATCGACTGCTGTCGTGGGGTTCCCAACCGATCGGGGCATTGGCCGGCGGCGTGATCGCGTCGCTCCTGTCGCTTCAGGCAGTCTTCGTGATTGCCGCCGTGACCTACGCGGTCATGGCGCTGGTGTCCCTCAGAATCCTCGGGGGTCGGGCGATGCCCGAGCGCGAGTCGCTGCCCGAATCTGCTTCGACGCACGAGACACCAGTCGTCGCCACCGCCGAAACGCCTTGATGTGACTTATCCGCAGGGGCAACTATTAGCCATACAGCCAACCGTCTGAGGGTCCATCAGGCCATGCTGGCGGCACTAGCCTGGCCGATTCAAGACCCTTCTTGAGTCCAGAGATGCAGAGGAGATCCATGAAGATGAGCGGAAGTTGGAATATCGGATCGGTGACGGCGATCGGCGTCGGCTTGGGAGCCGCACTCGCGGCGTCCACCGGGCCCATTGGCTACCTCTTGGGGCTGGTCGCGAGTCTCGGACTCTTCGCGTTCGTTCGGGAGGTCCGACGGCATCGACAGCCTCGGCGCTGATCTCCGCCACCATCCGGAGAAGTGCGGGCGTGGACCCGCGCTCTTGGACGCGATCGAACGAATCCTCGATCGACTTGGAGCCCGATCTGGCGATTGAAGGAGGAGCAGACATGGCGCTGCACGGACGGCAGGCAGCACAGCGACATATCGAAGGTTTGGAGGAGCCCCCGATGCTCCCAGATGCAGCGCCTCCACGACCTGATCGTGGCGACCGAGCCTGAGATGGACGTCCGGTCGCTGGAATATGCCGGCCCGATGATCGGGTATGGCTTCTACCCTTACACCAATAGCAGGGGTCGGGCAGGCGACTGGTTCTCCATAGGTCTGGCCAGCCGCAAGGCCTACATCTCCTTGTACTCGATGGCTCAGGCGGATGGAAAGTACCTCCTCGCGGGGATGATGGACCGCTTCCCGGGGATGAAGTCGGGCAACAGCTGTCTCAACATCAGCAGGCCGAAGCTCATCGACGACGATGCCGTGCGTGACCTTGTCCGTGCCATGTGGGCCCAGTACGGCCCGAGGAAACGCTCCAGGGCGACGTAGTGAGCCGAAGGACGGGTCCCACCGGCCGCCGCGGTTGGGGGGAGATGGGGCCGGAGCGGGCAAATGGTTGCAGGCTACGGCCAGACTTGACATAGCTTGCCCGAGTGGATAACTATTAGCCGTACAAGCAACCAATAGGAGGCTCATCAGGATTCATGCGGGATTCCACCAGGCTCGACGACGTGTTCGGCGCTCTCGCCGACCCTAGCCGGCGCGCCATCCTGGCCAGGCTGGCCCAGGGTGAAGCCACAGTCGGGGATGTCGCGGCGCCCTTGAACATGGCGCTGCCCAGCGTGAGCAAGCACGTCCGGATCCTGGAGCGCTCCGGACTGATCCAGCGCCGGGTCGAGGGACGTCGTCACTGGCTCAGGCTTCGGCCCGACGGGCTCCGAACGGCGGGTGAACTGCTCGACTTCTATCGCCCGTTCTGGGAGGCGAGCGTCGATCGCCTGGCGCTGCTGACCGAGGAACTCGCGGGGTTGGCCCCATCTACCAGGACCGGCGCATCGGAGGACCGCGCATGAACCCCGAAGTCGGCCAGCTGGGCCTGGTCATCGATCGACGCATCCCGGGTTCGCCGGCCGTTGTGTTTCAGGCGCTCACCGATCCGGCGCTCTACGCCCGGTGGATGGGGCCGAGCGGGTCCGAGACGTATGTCGACGAGATGGACGTCCGACCTGGCGGCGCACTCAAGTTTCGCGTCCGGTTCCCGGGCGGGCCCGAGTTCGCGCTCGGGGGTACGTATCGTGAGGTCGATCCGCCACGGCGGCTGGTGCACACATGGGCGCTCGTCGGTGATCCGGCGGAGACCACGGTCACCTTCGACCTGAGCGACGAGCTCGGCCAGACGCGAATGCTTCTGACTCACGTCGGCTTCACGGATCGCGAGGACATGGGCCAGAACGACGCCGGTTGGCAGCATCAGCTCGACCGCCTCGTGAGCCTCCTTGAATCCTTGGGTGCGGAGGAGGTTCCAGGATGAGCGGACGGTGGTCCGTGGGATCGGTCACGGCGATCGGGATTGGCGTGGGCGCTGGGTTCGCGGCATCGGTCGGGCCCGTCGGCTACCTCATCGGGCTGGTGGCGAGTCTCGGCACATTCGGGATCGCACGCGAGCTGCAACGGCGGCGTCACCTTCCCTGATCGCGGCCGCGACCGGGTGGTGCTGACCCGTCGGCAAGAGGCATTAACCCCTGGATGGCCTTGCAGGCGTAGCACCGCAGGCGAATAGACCCTGCAAGCATGCCCGCCGACGATTTGGGGGTGAAGCTGTGCACGGTCTGTGGTGTCGTCACCAGCCGCGCGGGTAGTCGCTGTACCGAGCCCGCCCGGCAGTCCAACCGCAGCCGGCACAACGCCCTGTACAGCACGCGGGCCTGGCAGCGACTCAGTGCCCGCGTGCTCCGCGCCTGGCGTGGCGAGCGCGGCAACTGGTGCCCGGGCCACGGCCGACCCGCCCACCGAGCCAGCGACCTGACCGTTGATCACGTCGTCCCGCTCGCGGCTGGCGGTGCGCAGTTCGACATCGGCAACACCGCCGTGCTGTGTCGGTCGTGCAACTCGACCAAGGGTGCTTCGACCGACGCGGACCGGGGTGGGGTAGCCCACATGGGGCCACGGCTCAACGCTGATTGCGTCCCACACGGACGGAGACCGACCCTAGCGAGCGTGGGTCACGGCTCCGACCCAGATCCCTAGCATCGGCCCGTCATCGGCGTCCCTCATCCCGGCTGCCACGATCGTCGATCCGTGAAGGGCCAGGATCGTAGCGAGGTCGCCGCCTGAGGGCCTCGGAAACGGTGTCCAGTCCCAGCCGTTGGCCGACTGCTTGGAGGCTGACCCAGCCAACACCCCCGCAGGACCCGCTGGCCACAGATAGGTACCACCGTGATCGGCGGGCGGCGTCGTCTTGGGAAGGCGGCGCCACGTCGAGCCGTCCTCGGTCAACCAGGCGGCGCCGTAATGGTTGCAGCCGTCGTTCGCGTCGCCCTCGCAGATCTCGGGGTGCAAGCAGGTCGACGTCGCTCCGGTCGGGGTCGACGTCGTCGCGTGCGGCGGACCCGAAGACGGCCAGGCTGCGAACACGGTAGCGCCGGCACAACTCGACGAGCGCGGGTCGATGATTTTCCTGCGCTCCTTGAGCTGTCCCGCCAGACCGGCGGTGATCGAGAAGGAGCGTCACGCCGGCCCGGACGAGCGGACGTCGTCCGAACCGACTGATTCGACCTCGAGGGCCATGGACGGGGGTGCGCCCGCGGCTCGTCGGAACAGGTAGAGGTAGACGTCGCGCGCTGCCGATGCGACAGGCATCGCCAAGACGGCCCCGAAGGCTCCGCCGAGCGCCAGGCCGATGGTGAGCACGGGACCCACAAGAGCGGGTCGCAGGGCGAATGATCGTCCCTCGATCGCCGGGACCAGGACGTTGCCCTCGACGAACGAGATCAGACCGTAGAGCGCGATGATCGCGATCAGCGGCGCAGGTCCGAGCGTGAGCCCGAAGATGACCGCGGGAATCGTGGCGATCCACGGGCCGAACAGCGGGATGAGCTCTGAGAACGCAGCGATGACCGCCAGGAAGAGCGCGTAGTCTGCGATCCTCGGGTCCACCACCAGCGCAAGGAGCATCAGGCCAGCCCAGGTCAGCAGCCCCACGAGCAGCATCAGGACGGCCTCCGACCGAAGGTACATCCCGAACTGCCGACCGATGATCCCGCTGACGGCGCTGATGTCCGCCCGCCACGGATCGGGCAGGCGCCGTTCGAGCTCGGTCGCGAAGCCGGGTCGGTCGACGACGACGAGAAACACGTAGAACGGCAGACCGATCACCGCCACCGTGACGTCGAACACGCTGAACAGTGGTGCCGCAATCCTGGACAGGACGGCAAGGAGATCCACCGCCCCGAGCGATGCCCCGAGGCCGGAGACGTAGCCGATCAGCTGCTCCCGGATGTCTGGGCTGACCGGCGCCTCGGCCAGCCATGCGCGGACCGCCTCGAGCGCCGCGGGCGCTGTGGCCACGAACGCCGCGCCCTGCGATGCCACTGCGTTGGTAGCGACCACGGCGAACGCCACCAGGGCCAGCATCATCATGACGACAAGCGCGAGGGTCGCGAGCCAACGCGGCACGCCACGCCCGCTGAGCGCGGTCACCAGTGGGTCGATCAGGTAGGCGAGCGCGAGGCCAACGACGAAGATGGGGAGTGTGCGCGCCGCCGCAAGCAGGAGGCCGGCGAGAAGCACGCCCGCGCTCATGGCCACGACCGCCGGCCGGGAGGGGATCGTCATGCGCGGGTAGCTCATCCCTTTGGCCGGCCCGGCGGGATCGCCGGCGGGGTCACTGGCTGGTCGCTGGGGCTGATCGCTGGTCATCGTGATGCGCTCCTCGCGCGGTGCTCGGTCTGTGGACGGCAATGGGAGCGGCGCTGTCGCCGCTCCCACTCCGCTCTTGTCCAGTCCATACGTTCGTTCGGTGCCTGCAGCCCGTCTGGACGACCGTGGCCTTGCTGCGGGTCACTACGCCGTCGCGCGAAAGCCGGGCCTGGACACCGCCGCATTGATCCCGTGGAGCCGGTGGGCGAGGCCGAGGCTCGAGACCCCGAAGATGAGCGACCAGATCCCGACGAGCCAGACGAGCGAGACCAATCCCTCGACCGGGGACACGATCAGGAACGTGCCGAACACGATCGAGACCACCCCGCCGAGGGCCATCCAGAACTCGCCATCGAGCTCACGCCGCAGGGCGGTAGCCGCGAGGACCTGGAACACACCCATCGCGATCGACCAGACGGCGACGATGTACAGCAGCGAGAGGGCCGTCAGGCCCGGCCACGCGAACGTGGCGATCCCGGCGACGATGCCGATGACCCCCATGATCGCCACGGCCCAGGCGTGGCGCCGAGCGATGGCCTCGCCGCGAGCGAGCGCCACGAGCAGCGAGACGCCGTCGACGAGGACATAGGCGCCGAACAGGAAGACGAGCACCGTGAGTGTCGTCTCCGGCAAGATGAATGCGAGGATGCCGAACACGATCGCGGCGATCCCCCGGACTGCGAAGACCCACCAGTCGCGGGTCACCAGGTCAAGCATTGGAATGTTCTCCTTCGAATGAGTCTTGAATGTGGACGAAGCGTCCGATCCGCCTGGAGGAGTGGTCGTCAGCCGATCCGGCTGATTTGCCCGGCCCTGCCCGTCCCGGCAACTTGCCTCCGGCTCGTGTCGGTGGCGCCTGGCGGCGGCTCGCTTCCGTCCGTGGATGGACGGTAAGGGCCACCGGACGCACGACGCACTCCGGTGGCCCCATGAGGTCGTTCTGTCGTCAGCGCACGAGCGCCTCTCGGGTGGCCTCGACCGACTCCTTCGCGAGTCGCCGGGCCTCCTCGAGCTTCGCCTTGCGCGCTTCGTGCGACGCCTTCAGCTCGGCCATGCGGGCCTCGATCCGCTGGCGCTTGCTGTCACGCGCCTTGGCCTGCTGCTCGCGCAGCGTGGCGAGCCGCGCCTCGAACTCGGCCTTCTGATGGTCGAGCCTCGTGTCGACGCGATCCAACATGGCTTCCAGCTTGCGCCGCTGCGCGTCGATCGCCTTCTCCACATTGGCCTTCGCCTCGCCCGAGGACTCCCGCAGCTCGGCCTTGAGCTGATCGAGCTCCATGCGCGCGGCGTCGGTCTCGCGGATCAGGTCGGCGTCGACGACATCACCGGGTTGACGCCGGAAGGTCACCCCGCCCAACGCCCCAAGGCGGGTGTCGATCGGCGTCACCCACAGGTTCTCGTCGATGTCGGCGATGACTGCGGCCTTGCCCGGGGTCAGCGAGGCCGAGACCTCGTCGACGAAGTCCAAGCTCACGCCCGCCTTGAACAGGTCGTACATCATCCCGCCGAAGCCGCCGATATACGCGCCCACCGCGGCGCCCGCAGGGCCGCCGAGCAGCCCGACGAGGCCGCCGGTGACGATGCCCAGCAGCGTACCGACCGGTCCACGGTCCGCCGTCTGGCGGACGGCGACGGTCCCCGAGGGGTCCTTCGCGATCACGGCCGACGCGTACAGGGTGATGTCGCCGTCCCGGTGCAGGTCCTTGAGGGCGGTCAACCCCTCGAATGCGGTTCGCTCTGAGTCGAACACTGAGACCAGGATCTCGTAGCCCACTTCTTGTGGCTCCTTCTCTCGAGTCGCGACGGTTGCGCGACGCTCGGATGGAGACTCGCGTCCGCCCGGATGACGGTGCGTCGTCCGATCCGACCGATTTCGCTCTCGCGTGCCTGGGCACCTGGCCGGGTTGCGCCGCCTCGCTACCGGCGTGTCCGCGCGGACGGACCGAGCAGTCCGAGCTCGCGCGCCCGCTCGACCGCTTCCGTCCGCTTGTGCGCCCCGAGCTTCTCGTAGATGTGGCGCATGTGCGTCTTCACCGTGCTCGTGGACAGGAAGACTTCGGCCGCGATCTCGGGGGCCGACAGGTTGCTGGGCAGATAGCGAAGGACGCGTATCTCGCTCTCGGTGAGGTCTTCGGCGAGCTCCGTCGGCCCGCCGCGACGAGCGCGCACCGGCGACCCCGCGAGGACATCGAGGATGCTCGACAGCAGTGCGGCGTGCGCCGTGCGGTGCCGCGGGTGCTGCTCGAGCAGCTCGCGCGCCGGCGTGAGCAGAAATGGCAGGACGAGCGCGTCGGGTTCCGCCAGGTCGAGCGCGCGCTCGACGTCGTCCTCGGCCGCCCTCGAGTCGCCGATCAGGTCGCGGGCGACGGCAGCGACGATGAAGGCGGTCGGGAGCGCGTAGTCGACGATGACCGGGGCTTCGCCGGCGAGGACCGGAGCGAGCACGTCGAGGGCTCCGCGCGGATCCCGTTCGGCGAGGTGGATCGCGGCGAGGGCGATCCGGGTCTCGGCGAACTCGCCTTCGGGACCGGATGCGGTCCCGAGCACGGTCCGGGCAGCCACGGCGTCGCCCAGGCCCGCGAGCGTCTGTGCCTGGAGGGCGCGGGCCGCGACCGCCAGCGGATCCGGGGCGAGGAGCTGCGACTGGAGCCGTTGCGCCTCGGCGAGCGAGGCGAGCGCCTCGCCCGGGCGTCCCTGACCGAGGCGCAGGAGGCCCCGGCTGTACCGCACGAGGATCGCCTTCGCGGGCTCCGCGTCCGGGCGAAGCGCGTGCTCCGCCCGATCGAGCCATCCCTCCGCCTCGTCGAACCTGCCCTGGAGCGCGTCGAAGGCGCCGATTGCGCTCAGCACCATCGGAGCGACCGGCTCGGACAGCCACCCGTACCGCTCGAGCATGGCGAGGGACTGCAGCGCCAGGTCGCGGCCGGACGTGATCGAGTGGCGGGCAACGGCGATGGCCAGGTGACCGAGGCAGCCCTGCTCCAGGAATGGGCGGCCGATCCGCCGAGCGAGGTCCGCGCCCTCCCTGAGGTGACGCTCGCCGTCGTCGCCCGCGCCGGCCCAAACCTCGATGATCCCGATCGTCAGGAGGGCAACCGCGCGCACGTCGCGCTCGGCAGCGATCTGGCCGATGGTCTCGGCCTCCGATGCCTCCAGCAGTGACGGGACCTCGCGAACCGCGGCGGCATAGTCCCCACGCCAGCGTGCGAGCGTCAGTCTCGCCGTCGCCAGCATCGCCTCAAAGGCCGGTCGGCGCTCGCTGGGCACCTCCGACGCGTGGCTGTCCGCGAAGGCAATGTACGAGGCCGCCGTGTCGAGCGACGGACGGATGACCTCGCCGTATGCGAGGAACGCAGCGAGCTCTGGGTTGGCGAACGCCTCCTTGGGAAAGGCCTCGAGCAGCGCGCGCATCGTCGCGAACGAGCCGTCGAGCGAGATGCTGAAACCGAACTGCCCGACCAGGTCGCCGGCATAGCGCCAGTCCCCTGCAGCCTGCGCATGCCGGATGGCGTCGACCGCGTACCCGTGCTCCGCGTACCACTCGGCGGCCGTGTGGTGCAGCTCCGGGAGGGCCGCGGCCTCGGTGCGCCGAAGCTCGAGCCGCAGGAGGTCTGCAAGCAGGCTGTGGTACCGGAACCACGTCCGACCGGGGTCGATCGAGTAGACGAAGGCGCCGGCATCCTCGAGCCCGAGCAGGATCGCCTCCGACCCCACCGTCCCGAGGAGCCGGTCACCGATCGGGCCGTTCACCCGCTCCAGGATGGACGTCCGGAGCAGGAGTCGACGCACCGGCTCGGGCTCACGCTGGAGGACCTCCGCGAACAGGTAGTCGGCGACCGTGCGCTGGCTGCCGGAGAACTCGGCGACGAACCGCTCCGCGTCGGCCTCGCCGGCGAGCGACAGAGCGGCGAGCCTGAGGCCGGCAACCCAGCCCTCGGTCCGGGCATTGAGTGAGGCGACCGAGGCATCGGAGAGCTCGATCCCGGCGGCAGAGAGCAGCACCTTCGTCTCGTCGAGCTCGAAGCGCAGGTCCGCCGCCCGCAGCTCGGTGAGGTCGCCGGCGAGACGGAGCCGGTGCAACCCGAGCGGCGGATCGTGACGGGTCGAGAGGATCACCCGGAGTCCCGCCGGTCGGCGGTCGAGCAGCAGCTCCAGCTGCGCGAGGGCCGTGGGCTGGAGCAGGTGATGCAGATCGTCGATGACGAGCAGGACTGGTTCGTCGAGCGAGCGGGCCCCGGCGACGATCCGGTCCATGACAGCGTCGCCGTCGAAGCCGGGCGCCGGGCCGACGTCCTCGATCGGGCCCCCGCTGCCCGCCGCACTCCTCAGCGCCTCGACGACGGAGAGCCAGAAGCGCTGGGCGTCGCGCTCGTCGCGGTCCACCGACACCCACGCGGTCCGCGCGCCGAGGCCCACCGCATCGATCCACGATCGAAGGAGGACCGTCTTGCCGGCGCCGGCGGGCGCCGAGACGAGCGTGACGCCCCCGGCGGTGTATCCGGCCCACAGCCGCTCGAAGAGGGCCGGCCTTGCGACGACCGAGGGCCGGCGAACGGAGGTCCGCTCGGGGGCAGCCATGAGCATATCGTCGCATGCGGCGGGCACCAGCGAAACCATCACGGATGCAGACGCGTGCCGGTGAACGCAGAGCGGGCGACCTGCTCAGACCGGTGACGCCGTCAGCCGGGAGGCGCACTCCCGCTGTCGACCTCGGCATCGGTCCCGACGACGTGTTCGAGGACCTGGCTGGTCAACTCGTGGATCTCGCGGGTCAGCTGGGTGTTGAGCTTCAGCTCCTGCTCCTCCTCAGCGAACTCGTGGTCCGCCTTCGCCTGCTGGAACGCGGCCTGGCGGTTCTGCCCGATCATCACGAAGGTGGACAGGAAGATCGCCTCGAGGGAGACAGCGAGCGTGAGCGTCGGCCACGGGCTCTTCTCGAGCACGAGCATCCACAGTGCGAATGCGAGCACGTGCAGGTACACGAACGGCATCGAACCCGCGAACGCCGTGATGCGGTCGGCGAGCCGGAGCTGCAAGTCGGCGGCCCGCTCGGCAGTGAGCCGGTCCGTCACGGGATGATGCGGGGCGAGCCGCCGAGGATGCGGTAGCGCCCTCGGTTCGAGGGTGCGGGCTCCGCGCCGATCGCGCGCGAGGCCGCCGGCCGCGTCACGGCGCGGCTCGAGGGCGATCTGGCGGGCATCGGTGCTGCCATGCGCCTTGGACATCGAGGTGACCTCAGCTGCGGGTAGGGCACAAGGGTCGGCGGCGGTGGGATGAACGGGCATCGGTCGATTCGTGGGAACGATGCGAAGGGCCTGTAGCAGCCGCGAGATGCCGGTCGAGTCGCTCGGGACGCGGACACGAACGACGACCGACGATGTGACCGCCGGTCGTCGTGCTTGTGATTGCGGTGCTGGGCCACTCCTTCGGACGCCCATCGGCGGCCGAGTGGCTTGCCGTCACGCCGCGCCGGAGACGCTATGCGCGCGGGGCTTCTTGTTCAGGTCGCGGTCGATGCCGTGGAGCCGATAGGCCAGGCCCAGGCTCGAGATCCCGTACAGCTCGGCCCAGAACCCGGCAAGCCACACGAGCGTCACAAGTCCTGCGCCGGGGAAGACCACGAGCAGGACGCCGAACACGATCGTGAGGAGACCGCCGAGGATCATCCAGATCTCGCCGTCGATCTCGCGCCGGAATTCGATCGCGGCCGCGATCTGGAGCATGCCCATCACGAGGGCCCAGATCGCCACCAGGTACAGGAGCGTCAGGGCGGTCATGCCGGGCCACACGAGCGTGGCGATCGACACGCCGATGCCGAACGCGCCCATGAACGCGGTGACCCACTTGTGGCGCCGGGCCAGGACGTCACCGCGTGCGAGGGCGACGAGCAGTGCGACGCCGTCGACGAACGCGTAGGCGCCGAAAAGAAGAACGAGCGCGGCGAGCGTCGGGCCGGGCCAGACGAGCGCCAGGATCCCGAACACGATTGCAGCGATCCCGCGGATCGCGTAGACCCACCAATCGCGAGACACCAGACTGAGCATTTCGAAGACCTCCGTTGTGGATAGTGGCTGGTGCCTCGCAGACTCCGCGGCAGGTGGATGAGGGGTCGTCACACGATGGGACTGATTTCCCGGGACGCTCGTCGCGCCCGCGGACGGGTCGGCCGGCCACGCCGGTTCGCGCAGACTCACCCGAATTGGGGCCCCTGCCCCACGTCGATCCTTGGTGGAGACCTCCATCGGCGACGGAGGATTCGCACGATCCGGTGGATGCGTCCTCATCCCGGGTGCCCCGAGCCTCGGTGTCATGAACCACGACTCCAAGGCAACGCACTACGAAATCCGGATCCGGGGCCTGCTGAGCGACAGATTGCTCAGCGCCTTTCCGGAACTGCAGGCGCACGCGCGTGACCGCGAGACCGTCCTGAGCGGCGCGCTGCCGGATCAGTCCGCTCTGCATGGCGTCCTCGGCCGGATCGAGGCGCTCGGCCTCGAGCTGCTCGAGGTCCGTCGTCGTCCCGGCGGGCCGGCTCGATGGAAGCAATGAGCGGCCTCCTCGACGCCGCCTGGATCTCCGACGGCGGGGCCCGCACGCGCTCGCTGCGCGCGGTCGTGGTCGCCGGGATTGCCGGGTTCGCCGCGCTGGCTGCGGTGATCCGCACGCGCGAAGTCGATCTGGTCGACCGCGCGATCACGGTCCGCGTGCAGGCGATGCGCCACCCGGCAATCGAACGGGCCATGGGCGCCGTCTCATGGTTCGGGTTTCCGCCGCAGAGCCGCGTGTTGCCACCCGCGTATGCGGCAGTCCTGTGGATCCTGCGGTACCGGCTCGAGGCGGTCTTCCAGCTGGCCGCTTGGGGTGCGGCCCCCCTGGCGTCGATCATCAAGTCGTTCATGCGGCGCCCGCGCCCCGTGGGCGGCAAGGACCTCCGGGTCATCGCCGCGCCGCTCGACGGTTCGAGCTTCCCGAGCGGGCATGTGCTGACCTACGTTGGCGTCTACGGCTGGATGGCGATCGTGGCCCATCGCCTGGTCGGGCCGCGCCTGCTCCGGCGCGCTGCGGTCGGAGCTCTGACGACTCTCGTCGCCGCCGTAGGCCCGAGTCGGATCTACCTCGGACACCATCGGCCGAGTGATGTGGCGGCCTCCTACCTGTTGGGCTCGAGCTATCTCGCTGCCCTGGTCGTGGCCTACCGCCGCGTTCGGCCCCGCGGAGTGATCCGGTGAACACTCCGGCCAGCGGCAACACCGGCCGGCGGATCCGGGTCCTCTGGAATTCGACCTCCGGGCGCAAGGGCGGCATCCCGACCAACCACGCGTCTCGCCCGATGCTCCTCGACCTGCTGCTTCGGCATGGCCTGGGCGACGAGCTCGTCGAGCCTGGGTCGGAGCAGGAGGCTGCCGAGGCGGCCGCGGATGCCGTCGAGCACGGCTACGACGTGGTCGTCGGGGCCGGAGGCGACGGCACGATCGGGCTCGTGGCGCGGCAGCTGCTGGGATCTCGCACGGCGCTGGGGATCCTGCCCCTGGGAAGCGTCATGAACATCCCCCGAATGCTGGGCGTGCCGCGCGACCTCGAGGCAGCGGCGGGCATCCTGGCCAACGGCCACGCGCGCACGATCGACGTCGGGCACGTCGGCGACCACCTCTTCTATGAGGCCGCCTCGATCGGGCTGCACGCTGCCGCGACCCGCGAACTGCCCAAAGTAGACCGAGGTGACTACAGCGCGATCGCCCGGTCGGTGATGAGCGCAGTGCGCTACCTGCCCTCGGTTGTGCGGATCGAGCTCGACGGCGACCGCACCATCGAGACGACGGCGCTCATGATCGCGATCGCCAACGGGCCATTCCTGGGCCCCGGGGTCCCAGTCGCCCCCGGGGCTCTGCTCGACGACGGCCTGTTCGACGTGCGGGTGTTCCTCCATAGCACGAAGGGGGAGCTCGCACGCGACCTCACCAGCGTTGCCGCAGGTCACCTTCCCGATGAGCGACGCACCCTCACGGAACGCGCGAGGTGGGTACGCGTCACGAGCGCTCGACCTCTCCCAGTCCGCGCCGACTCTACAGACCTGGGCACGACCCCGGTCGTCTTCGAGATCCGGCCGAAGGTCCTGACCGTCATTGCGCCCGATCCCCTGGCGTCGTGTTGAGGCAGCCCATCCGGGCGGCCGTGTGGATGCCGACGACCCGGCGGCTCAGTGGGGTTCACGGTGGTCCGCGCCGGAACGCCCGAACCAGGGATCGGCGTCATGTGGATCACGTTCGGGCTCATCGCCCCGCTGCTCGTGCTCTCGCACGCCTAGGTGCTGTACGCGCTCATCAAGCGCACGGACGAGCCATCCAGCTCGGTTGCGTGACGGCGGGGCAACCGAGAAGGAGAGTGAGGTTGGGGCAACCCTCGTCAGTCGACCATGCGGGATTCTGACTGTCCGGTGTGATCTGGGCGATCAGCGCATCCCGCTGTTCGGCTGCGGCGACCTGGGCGGGCGGAACCTCGACGGCGGTGTGGGCGATGCCCCAGGTCATCAGATCGACGAGGACGGGGATCAGCTCGATCGCAGGACGTCGGGGCACGTAGATCCAGCGCCGGCCGTCGTCGGGATCGCGGACCCGAGCGATGATCCCGGTATCTCGGAGACGTTGCAGGCGCTCGGCGAGGGTGTTGGTCGCGATCGACTCATCGGCGGCACAGTCGGCGAAGTGCGTCCTGCCGTCGATGAGGAGATCCCGCAACACAACCAGCTCCACCGGTCACCGAGGATGTCGAGCGACGCAGCGACCGGACACGACGAACGCGGCTGGGGAACCGACGGAGCGCAAGCCGGCTGCCCGACCGGGGTGGCGACCCGAGACCAGTCCGGACGGTAGAGCCCGGAGCGCCAGCCCGACCCTCGCCGATGATGTATACGCTGTCTGTCGATGTATACTCCCGGCATGAAGCGACTGCAGATCTACATCGAGGAGGAGCTGGACGACGCGCTGGCCTCGAGAGCGCGTCGGACGCACACGTCCAAGGCGGCTCTCATCCGGGATGCCGTCCGACGCTCGATCGGCGAGCCGGAGCCCACAGTCGATCCGTTCCGCGACTGGATCGGCGGCAGCGATGCTGAGCCGGCACCCGTCGACGAGATCGTCTACGGCTCGTGAGGTTCGTCGACACCTCCTACTGGGTGGCGCTCCGGCTGCGGCGTGATGCCAACCACGCAGATGCGGTTCGCCTGTGGGCGCCGGGCCAGGCGCTCCTGACGACGAACCACGTGGTCGGCGAGACCTGGACCTTCCTGCGCCGTCGCGACGGACACGCACCGGCCGTCGGGTTCCTCGACGCGGTGGAGTCCGCGGACTGGCTCACCGTCGTGCATGTCGATGAGGGGATCGAGCGCGAGGCGCAGGCCTGGCTCCGGCGCCACGACGAGCGGGTCTACTCGTTCGTGGATGCCACGAGCTTCGTCGTCATGCGCAGGGAACGGCTCGCGGAGGCCTTGGCCTTCGACGGCGACTTCAGCGCCGCGGGCTTCGTCGAGGTTCGACCCTAGCCCCGAGCCTGGCGATCCGCCGGATCCCGGCCGGACCCGAGCCCCAGAAGTTGCTTGTCGATTCGGCCTTGATCGCCGGGGCCGTGTTCGAACCGATCGACGTCCTGGGGGAATGAACGACTTCACGTTCGTGCTGACCGCCCACGCGAAGGCCCACGGATGGGACGCGGCCTTCGGGGCTGGGGATCAATCAATCTCGATTGGTCAGTCTGGTCGGGGCGAGAGGTCTCAAACCTCCGGCACCGACCTCTTTGTCCCGGCCTGGCGGCTGCCGATGCGCGTCGCTTGACGCTGCAAGGCCGAGGGCCGTCTCCTCGACCCGCAGCAGGAGACGCGCTGACCCACGCACGAGGCCTCGCCCCATCGCGCGTGGCCGCGTCTGGACATTGCCTTGCCCGACCTAGCCGCCGTTGATCAGGATCGAGAGGGTGATGATCCCGTTCTCGGCGCCGGGCACGCGCCTCCAGGCCAGGTGAGCCGCATCCACCATCTCAGCCCGCTGGCGCAGGTACCCGCGCTCGCGGTCGGTCAGCTCGGCCAGCATCGCGACTGGATCGTCGATGACCGCTAGCAGGCGGGCGAGATCCCGCTCGTGCTTCCTGCGGGTGTTCCGGTTCTGCACACTGCCCACGACCCGGGCCTTGATGACGATCGCGCCAACGAGTGACGGGACCTGGAGCTCGAACGGGCCATCGCCAGCGTCGACGGTCACGGTGCGGCCGCGGGTGAGCGCCTGGCGGCTGCCCAGCGCCTCCATGGTCGAGTCCGGCGGCACGGTGGTCAGCCTGGCCCGTTCGCCCAGGTTGTCGGGCGCGAGCACGTCGACGATGTCGTGGCCGCGGATGAAGCGGAAGACCAGGAAATCGTCGCGCTCCGGCTCGAAGCCTGCGGCCATGAGCCGGCGGGACGCCTCCTCGGTCGCCGTCGACATCGAGCGGATGTCCAGCACCGCGTCGACATCTCCGGTGGTCCACTCGGTGGTGACGCCGTGCTCGGCCTCGATGATCTTGCCATCAGGCCGCCGATGAGGATCCAGGGGAGGCCCTCGAGGAGACCGGCCACCTCGCGGGCGAGGCTCCAGACCTCCGCCTCGGCGTCGTCAACCGGCGCGATGCGCAGCGTAGGCACGCTCGATCCCCCTCAGGACATCCTCACCGACCTGCTTCGCGCGGGGTTCCGGGCTGTCGAGCAGGTCCAGCGCAATCGCTGTCGATGGCGCGAGCCGGTCGGGCGGCCACTCCGCTGTGAACTGAGGAACGGCGCGCAGGGTGACGTTCGGATCCATCGACGGCCGCAGGAGGTGCCGCCGGACAACCGCATCGAGACGGGCCTCGGCGACGTATGCGTCGACCTCGCCGGCGCCGCCGACCAGACCCAGCCGGCGCTCGGACGCTCCCGTGGTGCCGGTGAGCATCAGGTCGGGGTCGCTGCGCACGCTCGCCAGCAGCGACGGATGGGCGCGGTAGCGTGTCGGCCGGCCGCGGTTCGCGAACCGTGCGCGGTCCGCCGAGGGCAGGCGGGACGCGAGATAGCGCCGCAGCCTCCAGCGCGTCGGCTGGTCGATCCACTCGACCGGCTCGCCGGCCAGCAGATACAGGATCGCCCATGCGTTCGCCGGGCTGAAGCGGCGACCGCCCTGCGGCGCCTGGTCCGCTCGCCGCTCCACCGCGTCGCGCGACACGATCCAGGTCCTGCTACCGATGCGCTCCGCTGGCAGTTCACCAGTTGCGATGAGATGCCTGACCATGGCCTGCGTGACGCCAAGCCGACGAGCGGCCTGGGCGACGGTCAGCCGGCCTTCGAGGACGGGAGCGGCGTCATCAACCATTGTGTTATCACAATAGTTGTTAGATGCTCCCGGGTCAAGGCGTGGGGCTTGGCGCGCCCCGACGAGGTCGAGGTCCAGGTCCAGGTCCGTACACAACTCGCTTGCTGTCACGAGGGGCGCAGCGTAGGGTCGGAAGCGCGCGGGACCGATGGACGGGCCGGGCAGAGAAGAAGCCGGACCCCAGAGGAGCCCGGCTTCAGCGTGTCTCGAGTATGGTCGGGGCGAGAGGAGACAAACCTCCACGACCGACCTCAATGTCCCGGTCCGACTGCCGCTGGAGATCGCGCTGACGGGGGTGGCGCGGTGAACCGACGGCGCGATCGCGGACCGGGACCCGGTCGGGGAGGTTCACCTTCGCCAGCCGGCCAGTCAGGTTCAGCGAGCTGTTCGATCCCCGCAGGGAGGCCGCGATCGCGGCCGCAACTACGCGACGATGACGACGATGTTCCCCAGCTTCTGTTCCGTTTCGGCGTACCGGTGCGCCTCGGCCATCTGCTCGAGCGGGAAGCTCCGGTCGATGACCGGGCGCAGCTGCCCCGCCTCGACCAGGCCGCGCAGGTAGGCCAGATCCTCGCTCGTTGGGCCCGAACCCGCGAACGAGACCCGCCTGCCGCTGCCCCTCGCCGCCCACCTGGCGCGGACGATCTGCAGGAAGCCCGGGTTGGCCATCAGCAGCCAGCCGCGCTCGGTCAGCAACCGCACCATGCGGGCGGACGGTGTGCCGCGGACGACGTCGAAGATGACGTCATAGGTCTCGGGGCCGGCGGTGACGTCCTCACGGGTGTGGTCGATGACGCGATCCGCGCCGATCGAGCGCAGCATCTCCAGCTTCGGTCCGGCGTCCACCGCGGTCACGTGCGCCCCGAGGTCCTTGGCGAGCTGGACCGCGAACGTGCCGAAGCTCCCTCCCGCACCGTTGACCAGGACCCGCTGACCGCTCCGGACGCCCGTCTTGCGCAGGAACGAGAGGGCCTCGCCTCCTCCATACGGGATGGCCGCAGCCTCCGCGTGATCGAGGT
Source organism: uncultured Chloroflexia bacterium (assembly GCA_963788375.1). Lineage (GTDB taxonomy): Bacteria > Chloroflexota > Limnocylindria > Limnocylindrales > CSP1-4 > CAIXZV01. The sequence goes on along the minus strand of CAWBGT010000027.1, from coordinate 348,697 downwards.
TCGCGGGCATCGTCGCGATGGCCCCGGTCTTCGGGTGCAAGCGCAGGCAGATGTACTCCGCGTAGGATCCCAGCCCGATGCCCGTCGCCGCGAAGACCCGGTCGCCGGTCTTGAACGCCGTGACCGTGCTTCCCACCGCCTCGATCGTCGCCGGCGAGCTCCTGCCCGAGCACCCGTCGTCGTGGCCTGAAGACGCCGAACGCCAGCCGGACGGGCACCCAGATCCAGGGGGCGAAGTCGAACCGGCGCAGCTCGCAGTCGGCCGCACTCACCGTCGTGGCACGGATCCGCACGAGGACCTCGTCCTCTTTCGGGACGGGCTTCGGCACGTCGCGGAGCTGGAGGACGTCCGGTGGCCCATAGGCCGTGCACACGACCGCTCTCATGCGTCTCCGGTACGACTTGACAGCTGACCTGACCGGCCTGTCCGGAGCGTCGGGGGGCCAGATTCAACAGGGCTCACCGAGACCAAAGGCATTCCCAGGTCACGCACTCTCTTGAGCAACCCATGCAACGCAGCCTGGTCCACCACCGTACCGGTGATCAGCGTGTCGCCGCCGTCGAGCGTGATCGTCAGGCCCTCGAACCAGTCCGCCCATCGTGAATTGAGTTGGCCCTTGATCCGGATCTGATAGGCCATGGGTCGGCTTGAGTTAGGTTGTGGGTCGAGTTCTTGGGACATCGCTCCGTGCCCGTTGCGGCTGATCATTGCCAGCCTCCGACCGGTTGTCTGCACGGGCAGCATGTCCCCAGGGCGGCATGAGTGTCATGCCTCCCTGGAGCTCTTCGGCGGCTGCCTATGGCGACGATCGCCCGGTCTCAGCGCTGGACGGAATCGGGGACCGGGGCGGCGGCCCAAGGGTCGCCGCCCCCGCGCACTACGTGGTGACGGTGGCCTGGCCCAGGGCCGCGATGGACGCGCGATCGGTCGGGTCAGAGGACTTCACCCCCGGCACGACCGGGTGGCTGAACCCCTTGGCGAGGAGCCAGATCGGCAGGAACAGCTCGAACAGGCCGCCAGGGAGCATGGCGAGCATCCCGGCGCCCTGTTGCACGTCGGTCACCCCGAACATGGCCAGGGCGGCTCCCGCGAGCAGCACCGGATAGCCGATGAGCCCAAGGACGGCGAGCGGGCGCGGGACCAGCTTCGATCGGTACAGCAGGAAGGCGAAGATGATCCCGGACGCGCCCGTGAAGAGATAGAGCAACACGAGGGTCACGTCGCGGAGTGCCTTGAGCAAAGAGCCCAGCGATTGGGAAGTGGACGCATCGAGCGTGCCGTCGCGCGCTCCGTTACCGAGCGCGAGCACGAGGAGCGGAGCCACCATGTAGAGCAGCACCACGCCGAGCTCGGCGACTCGCAGGCCGACGTACCCAAGGGCCAGCGGCTCGCTGGTGGGTCTCAGGAACGGGAACATGAGGACTGCGATACCCACGACCGCGAGGCCGTCGACGAATGCGAGGAGCGCGCCGGCGGCCAGCGCGGTGGCGTCGCCGGAAGCACCGATCAGGTAGTTTGGGCGATCCAGAACCCCCTTGATGAGCGTATCGGCCGCGATGAACGAAACGGTGGCAGTCAGGAACAGCAGACCAACGATGGCTGCGGTCCTCCTGGACGATGTCATGGTTGTTCTCCTTGGTGTGTTTCGCTCACACCTGGCTCAGGCCGGCCGGTCCTTGTCAGCCCCTGTCGCTGGTCTGCACAGGCAGCGTGTCCCCTCGACGGTATGAGTGTCATACCTCCAAGGAGCGATTCCGGGGATGATTCGCGCGCGTCCCGAAGGGCGGACGTGGTCGATCCGGGGGACGATCAGCCTGTCGACCCCCGGCCGAGGTGTCCGGCTCAGGCGCCTGGGCGACGACCCGCGGGCAGGAGGGCCAAGGCTCCTCCCTTGGCGATTGCCTGCGTGCGGCTGCTCACACCGAGCTTGGCGTAGATGTTGCGGGCGTGCGACTTCACCGTGTGCAGGGAGACGTACAGCCTGGCTGCGATCTGCTGATTGGTCAGCCCAGCGGCGATGAGGTCGAGAACCTCGAGCTCCCGCGCGCTGAGCGGTTCCGCCAAACGAATCCCGGCAGCCGGCGTCATCAGTGAGGCATCGTCATCAGGTCCATCGACGGGAAAGGCCGCCAGCAGCTGCCGAACGTAGTCTGGATGGACTCCTCGAGAACACGCCTCGTAGAGCAGGCGAGCCATCGGCGCACCCTCGTCGACGAAGATGCGGATGAAGCCGCCCGGCTGGGCCAACGTCAGCGCTTCGTCCAGCAGCTCCACGGCCCTGGCCCTCTCGCCGTGGGCATCGAGCGCCACGGCCAGCAGCACGAGGGTCTTGAGCTCCTCATCCGCCCAGGCCGTCTCCGCCATCCGCCGGCGATATAGCTCAAGCATCGCGAGCGCTCCGGTGGGATCTCCCTGGGCCAGGTGCACCCGGGCTTGGCTGAGGGGGAGCTCGTGCGCCTGGGCCACGTGCGCGGCCGCCGGCACGTCGCCCTGGCGAAGGAACGCCAGGACCTGCGCGGTGGCGACATCGGCGACCTGGAGCACGAAGTCATGCTGCCGCGTGGCCCGATCGGCCTCAGCCAGGACGGCGGCCGCGCCGGCGGCATCTCCCCGGGCAAGTGCCAGGCGGGCGAGCAGCACCTCGCACGCGACGGGTCGGTCGGTGTCCGCAATCTGCTGTGCCAGCTGGAAACTCTGCTCCCCGTGCTGCCGGGCAGCGTCGAGGTCGTTCCACTGGTACTGCACACGGGCCAGGCCCAGGTGGGCTTCGCAGACGAAGGGAATCGGCAGACCGGCCGCCAGCTCCACGGCGTGCCGATAGGCCACGGCCGCCACGCCGAGCTGATTGTCTAGTTCCTGGATGTAGCCCAGACCGATCGACCCCAGGATCTCGTAGATCGTGTTCCCCGATGCTGCGCTGATCGCTGTCGCTTCCGTAAGGGCTTGCCGCGCCCCGGAGCGGTCGCCCAGGAGCACATAGGCGTTGCCCAGACTGAGGGCAGCGGCGGTGCGGAACGGGAGGTTGTCGGGGTGCAGATACTCCAGGGCGCGGCGCGACTGGGCGATGATCGTCTCAGTCTGGTGCGGGCTCCACACCAGAAGGGCCCGCACGGAGGCGATGCGTCCCACCAGGTCCCGGGTCTGATCGTCCGTCCTAGTGTCCTGCAGCGCTCGTTCGGCGGCCTGGAGCTTCGGCTCGATGCCCGTGTTCTGGCCCGAGCTGAGCAACACCTGGGCATAGGTCACCCAAAGCGAGGGCCTGGCATCCAACGCCGTGGTTGGCAGCGACTCCAGCCAGTGAAGAATGGGGACCAGTGCGCCACGAAAGTGCAGGGGCATCCCGTTGCCCTCGATGAGGCGCTCGGCCCGCTCCACGTCATGGCCAGCCGCAGCATGCTGGAAGGCCTCGATCTCGAGGCCGTTGGCCTCATACCACTCGCTGGCACGGAGGTGGTCCTCGTCCACGTCCTCGCACGCGACCGCATGCTGGCGCCGCTGCCGCAGCAGCTCGGCGAACAGGTGGTGGTAGCGATACCAGCGCCGCTCGTTGTCCAAGGGGATGCTGAACAGGTTTGCCCGCTCGAGATACTCGAGGGTCTCCTGACCGGGAGCCGAGGCGTCGAGCAGCACGGCATCGCAGAGCGGACCGCACAGCCGATCGAGGATGGACGTCCGCAGCAGGAAGGCCTGCACGGAGTCAGGCTGCCGCTGGAGGACTTCTTCGACCAGATAGTCCAGCACGAAATGGTGGCTGCCGGCGAACGAAGCGATGAAGCCGGCAGCGTCTTCACGGCCCTGCAGCGAGATCGCGGCCAGCTGCAGGCCCGCGATCCAGCCCTCGGTACGAGTGTCCAGGGCGGCGATGTCGTCCGCCGTAAGGTCCAGGCCCATCACCTGGTTGAGGAAGTCGGCGGCCTCGGACGGGGTGAACCGGAGGTCGGCGGCGCGCAGCTCGGTCGACTGGCCCCGGGCGCGCAGTCGGGCCAGCGGCAGAGCGGGATCCTCCCGGGTGGCGAGCACCAGGTGGACCTGGGGCGGCAGGTGCTCCAGCAGGAAGGCCAGCGCATCGTCAACCGGCCTGGCATCGAGCACGTGGTAGTCGTCGAGCACGATCACGACATCGTTCGGGATGGTGGTGATGTCGTTGAGCAGGGCCGTCAGGGTCGCTTCGGTCGGTGGCGGGGCCTGTGGCGACTGGAGCACGGTCAATACCCCGTCCCCGATCCCTGGCGCCACTGTCTGCAGGGCCGCGACCAGGTAGGTCAGGAAACGGCTGGGGTCGCTGTCGCGTTCGTCGAGCGACAGCCACGCCACCGGTCGCCCGCAGCCCGCGACCCATTCGCTGACCAGCGTGGTCTTGCCAAAGCCGGCGGGTGCGGAGACCAGGGTCAGCTTGTTGCCGGCGGCGAGGCCGTCGTTCAGACGCTCCACGAGTCGCGGACGGGGGACGCTTCGTAGCCGGAGGGGTGGGAGGTAGATCTTGGTGGCCAGGAGCGGCGCGGGCACCAATCCACTATAGAGACCGGAGCGACGGGCTCGAGCACGGACAGGGAACCAGACCGACCTTGCGCAAGAGACCGGAAACGGGACATTCAGGTACGTCGGTGCGACACGGGCACCTCGACGCATCCGCGGAGTTGCCCGCTCCTGAGCGAAATAGAACAAATGGTCGGGGCGAGAGGAGTTGCCACGACGATATCGATCATCAGCGGCGAACCGCCGGGGGCCGGCTGAGGGTCAGGGCCCGAGCGTGCCGATGGGAACCACGTGGACGCCGTCGGGACGCCGATAGGCGTAGCCCAGCCGGTGACCACGGCCCGGGACGCGGGTGGGCCATGCCGGGTCGGGACGAGCGCGACCGAGCTGATCGCACGTGCCGAGGCGCTGCCGGCAATCGACGAGAAGCGAGATCTCCCATCTCGGCGTAGCCGACGCCGTCGAGCACGTGGAGCACGAGCGCGACCCCGCGGAACCCGCCTCATCGAGCCTCGCTGACGACCCTCGCCTCGTAGGCCGTCAGCAGATCGAACAGTTCGGTCGCCGCGTACTGGCGGTCGTAGGTCCCGGTGCTGATCTGGCGCAGGACGCCAGCCTGTGCGAGAGCCTTGAGGGCGGCGAGCGTCTGCTGCTGGCTCACCCCGATGGCTCCGCGGGCGGTCGGCGCCGACAGGACCGGGAGTGCCGGCAGGAGTGTGATGAGGCGCGCGGCGGCCGAGTCGGACCTCGGGCGGCCGGCGCGCTCGCGCCACAGGGCCTGCAGCGCGGCGATCTGGTCTGCTAGCTCGATCGACACGGTCGCCGCCCGCGCGGCCGCCCCCGAGAAGGAGGCGACCCAGGCGGCGACCTGCCCCTCGCGGAAGGCGGTCAGGCCGTCGACGTAGGCGGTGGGGCGGGCGGCCAGGACGATGGAGATCGGCGGCACGAACCTGGTGGCCGTGCCCCTTCGCCGCAGGATCACGTGGATGAGCGCACGGCCGACACGACCGTTGCCGTCGATGAACGGGTGGATCGTCTCGAACTGCGCGTGCGCGATGGCCGCCTGGGCGACGGCCGGCAGGTCGTCGCGGACCATGAACGCGACGAGGTCCTCGAGGAGCGGGGCGACGAGGTCCTCGGGCGGCGGCACGAAGGCGGCGTCCGACGGGTTGCCGAGCCGCCCGCCGATCCAGTTCTGCTCCTCGCGCAGGCGTCCGGGCCGCGCGCGCTCGTCGCCCGCCATCAGCGTCGCGTGGATCGCGAGCAGGTCGTCGGACCCGACCGGGCTCTCCCGATCGGCGATCGCGATTGCCTCCTCCATCGCGGAGACGTTCGCCGCGACCGTCCGGGCGCTTCCCCTTGCGGCCCGCGGGTCGATGAGGGCCCTGGCTAGGTTGAGCGACGACACGTCGTAGCCTTCGATGCGCGACGAGGCCACGGCCTCCGACCTCAGGAGCAGGGGGCCGATTGCCTCGAGCCCGCCGACGGTCGCCCTCTTGTTCAGGGCCCGGATCGCGGTCTCCGCGTCGGCCGCGGCATCGGCGACCTCGAACGGGACGATGGGCGTGAGTCCGGCGATCGGGTCGGGGACGAACGCGCGGTACCGGAAGGACGCCCGGGTGCGGCGCCCGCCCATCGCGCCGGGGTCGCCCTCCCAAGTCCGCTCTACGTATCGCGCCATGCCCCTGCCTCGCAACCCTTCACTCGTGTCGCGAGAGTGAAGGTTTACGTCGATCATGTGCAGCTATCCCTTCATTGTCAACCAGTAAATGAAGTGTTGTCGGAGTTGAAGGCGCAGGGCCTCTCTGTCGAGGACCGACGGGCAACAGGAAAGCCGGGCCGCGCTGGCCCGGCTTCGTCGAGTCTTCTGAGTTGGTCGGGGCGAGAGGTCTCAAGCCTCCGGTACCGACCTCTTTGTCCCGGTGACGTGGCGGCTGCGATGCGGCGTGGCCGTGACGTCCCCGTCCTCGTGCGTCGATCCTATCCAGGCTCCGATGGGATGCCACCCTCGAGCTCGGCCAGGAACTCGGCTGGCGTGCGCACCGGGATTTGTCCCGCGAGGACGGTGAGGTGGCCGTCACCCGAGACCAGGACCGCCCGCTCCGCCGCAGCGAGGGCGATCAGGTAGTCGTCAGCTGGATCCTCGGATCGGACCGGGGGCGGAGCCGGCGGGTCGGCGGCCAGCTGCGCCGCACGGCCCAGCCATGCGACGAACGCGTCGGCGTCAGCCGACGACACCAGCTTCGCGAGCTTGGGGTAGGCGAGAGCGCGGCGAAGCTCCGTCAGCAGCAGGGGCGAGACCACGAGCTCGAAGGCCCCGGCTTGCCACGTGACCAGGAGGCGAGCCGGGGTCCCGCGCGGCGAGAGCACCGCGGAAATGAGGACGTTGGCGTCGAGGACGGCGCGCACCGGGGAGCGGGTCAGCCGCGAGTCTGGTGCTGGGCCTCGACGGCGAGGGCGAGCGCCTCGGCCTCGCCGAGATCGTTTGCCGCCCAGAGGCGGTCGAGCAGGTCGAGACCCAGATCGCGGCGCAGAGCCTCCTCAATCACGTCGCTGTCGCCCTTGCCTAGGCGAGCAGCCCGGACCTTCACCGCCCGGAGCACCTCGGGGTCGATCGTCAGGGTCGTGCGCACCTTCGTCATGGCCGCATCATCGCATCATGATGCTCACCCGGCAAGCGGGAGTGCACGGATCGATCGCAATCGACGACAAGGACATCCACGAACCCACCAAGGCTGCTGCGCTTGGCGGAACAGGGGAGCCGGACCGCGAAGGGTCCGGCTCGTCCACGAGTACCACGGGGCCGCCGCGTGATCGAATCGGGGTTTCTGACCCCCACGGGCCAACGCTATCCGCTCATGGTGCTCGGGGCCATACAGCAGGAGTGTCCAAATCGTCCGTCGCTCCTGCGGACCGAGGACCGGATCGCTCATCCGGGCCGGGCGGCTCGCGGCGCCCGATCAGGCCGCTACGACGGGGTCGATCGGGTAGGGCGTCACGAGCTCGCCACCGGCTGGCGTCACCCGGTGGACGTCCTCGTGACGCACGCCGCCGAAGCCCGGGATCGCGAGGATCGTGTGCCCGATCGTCGCCGTCATCCCATCGCGCAGGGGGATGTTGCGGTGGGGCGGGATGATCGTCGAGGCCGGCGTCTCCTCGAACCGCAGCCCGATGCCGTGGCCGATCCCGTTGACGTGGTAGTCGCCCAGGCCGCGATCTCCCAGGACCTCGCCGGCGAGCTTGTCGAGGTCCGCGACGGTCGCGCCCGGCGCGCATCGCCTCGCGGACGACGGCGATCACCCCCGCGTAGGCATCCAGCAGCGAGCGCTGCCGCTCGTCCGGCTCGCCGAGCACGAAAGTCCGCGCGAGGTTGGCGCAGTAACCGTCCACCATCGGCGTCAGGTCGATGACGACGAGGTCGCCGGTCCGCATCGGCTGGGGGCTGATCCCGCCGTGGAGTCTGCACGTTTCGCGACCCACGTTGACGTACACGGGGGTGCTCGTCCGCTCGGCCCCTGCCCGCATCATCGCGTACGTGGCCTCGGTCGCTACCTCGTGCGCCGTGGCACCGTCGCGGAGCATCGTGCGGGCACGGTCCATGCCAAGACCGGCGATCCGCTGGGCGGCAGTCATGCTGGCGAGCTCGGCGGGCTCCTTGACCGCCCGCAGCGGGTCCATGATCGGGTCCGAAGGAGACCACCTCGACGCCGGGGTTGACCTTCTTGAACAGGCCCACGAGAAACGCGGGCGTCTCGAACCACTGCTGCATCGCCACCCGGAAGCCCGCCCCGGCCGCCTGGCCGGCGTCGGCCCTGATGGCCCGCATGCGGGTCACGACGTCGTTGATCTGGCCACCGACGGAGCCCCAGACCATCACGTCCCCGTCGCCTACGGCCTCGCGCATCTCGGCCTCTTCGGCGGTGAAGGCGATGACCGCGGGCGCGCCGTCGGCGGGGATGATCGCCCGCGGCTGCGTCCGGTCGAAGCCGAAGAACCAGCGGTAGTCGTCGTGGTTGAGGATCACGATGGCGCCGACTCCCTGCTCGCGCATCAGGGTCTGGGCGCGCTCGATCCGGTCGTGGCGGACGGGCGACGGCGATGAGGTGGTCATGCCCACATCGTGCCATGCCAGCTGCCGCGCTCGCGACCAGCGGGGTGGATCGTGGGTGACCGTGACGGGTGCCGGATGCAGGCGGGCGTATGGTGGACGCATGACGACGTCGCACACGTTCTTCCCGAATCTGGCCGCCGAGGCACCCGTGCCCGCCCGCGGAATCCACTCTCAGACCCTCTCGGAAGGGGCTGGGGTCGAACTGGTCATGTTCGCCTTCGCTGCCGGCGAGCGGCTCTCCGAGCACACCTCCGTCCGCCCGGCGATCATCCATGTCCTGTCTGGCGAGGGTGACCTCACCGCCGGAGACGACGCCTGGGCCGCCACCCCGGGGAACGTGGCTCCGAATGCCCGCCAACACGAAGCACAGCGTGGTGGCGCGCGCGCCGCTGGTGATGGCCCTATACCCGCTCCCGCCCGAGCGCTGAGGGTCCCGCCCACGGCGTGGCCCCTCGCGATCCACCAGCGATCACCAGCGAGCCTGGCTCGGCGTCTTCGGCTCCTTGCTCCGGAGTAGCCCCTTCGCGCGTGGTGGAGGTCGGCGTCAGAGCGCTCCGACCAGGACCAGTGTGCCTGGCCCACCGTCGTCGGGGGTGACACTGACGCCGAACCGAGCACCCGGCGACAACAGATCGGCCCATCCGCCCATGTCTCCTGCCCAATACCCGGTGGATCCGCTGAACCACATGGGGCCGATCGGGGTGCGGACGCCGTCGCGTTCCACCCAGCAGCGATATGAGCGGCCGCTGGGCGGAGCCGGCAGCACGCTCGTGATCACTGCGATCTCCGAGGCCGTCCAGGCCACGGTACCGCCGGCGGTGCCGTCCGCCGTCCGCAGCGTCGTGGTCCAGTGGACGGGGGTTGCGAGGACACGGTCGAGGCTGGCCATCGTCGCCGTGAGGCCCGCGTTCTGGGTCTGGGCGCGGTCGAGGTCACGCGTGCGCGTCCAGGCGAGTGAGCCCGCGCCGAGCGCGATCATCAGGGCGGCGGCCGCCGCCATCCAGGGCATCCAGCGTCGACGATCCGCGCGCCGGCGCGAACCGGCCGCAGCCACGCGTCGCGGCGGGCCGGCTCATCCGCGGCAGCGGTGCTGACCGTCGCGGGGCGGTCGTCGGCGCGCTTCCGATGGAGGCCCTCCGGGTCCGTGCTGCCGGGTGCCGTGCCGGTCCGCCCCTCTGCAGCGATCGCTGCCACAGTCTTCGAGCGAAGCGACGCCGGGACGCGGAAGACCTCGCCTGTGTCCGCCGTCTCGCCCCCTTCGTCCGCCTCTCGATCGTCCCTCTCACCTGGATCGGAGAGTGCCACCCCGACCTGCGTCCACGTCCGGCGCCAGCCCTCGAGCTCCGCCGCGCACAGCTGGCACTCCACCAGGTGAGCCCGCAGCGCCCGGACCTCGGGTGCACCGTCGTCCTCCAGCCCGGCGAGGCGGTGCGGCTCCAGCGCCAGGTCGGCCAGCCGCTCGTGGGCTTCAGCGTGCTGCATCGGACCCCCCAATCAATGACCGCCGTGCATGCAGCTCGGCCCGTTCGTTGACCACTGTCGGGCCGCCGGCGTCCCCAAGGTCCGGCACCCCGTCGAGCGCATTGCGGAGCGTCACCAGCGCGCGCCGGGTGCGCGTCTTGACCGTGCCGAGTGGCCATCCGAGGCGCTCGGCGATCTCGACCTGGGTCAGCCCCTCGTCGTAGGCGAGGTGGAGCGCCTGGCGTTCGAGCGTGGGCATCGCCGACAGCGCCGTCCTGACCACTGCCCGCACCCAGGCGCGCGCGGCCTCCTCCTCGGGTTCGGAAGCGGTCGCGTCCATACCGCCGGCCGCGCGGCCGGCCGCGACGGCGCGCTCGAGGGCGTCCCCCGGGTCCTCGTCCGGACCGCCGAGGACGACGAGCCTCGGACGCCGGGCGATTGCACGAACGTGATCGATCGACTTGTTGCGGGCGATCCCGAGCAGCCAGCCGAGAAGGCTGCCCGACGTCGGGACAAACTGCCCAGCGTGTCGCCACGCGGCAACGTACACATCCTGGACGATCTCTTCGGCAGCCTCCCGGTCGCGCAGGAACCGCAACACCGACCCGTAGACGGCGTCGGCGTGTCGGTCATAAGCGGCCCCGAGGGCTTCCTCGTCGCCGGCGGCGATCAGCGCAACGAGTTCCGGGTCGTGGAGCGCGGAGAAGTCCGCTGTCATCGCGTGAGCGGTCTGCAGGGGCCGATGAACGCGGACGCCATGCCCGTATTCTCGCGCCTCGGATCGTGCAGTCAACGATCCACCTATGGCGTGACGGTGACCGTGCCGGTCATCGACGAGTGGATCGTGCACCTGTAGGTGTAGGTCCCGGGCCTCGTGAACGCCTGCTCGAACGTGGTCCCCGACGCGATCTGGCCGCTGTCGAAGGACCCGTCGTCGGCGGTGACGGTGTGCGACGCGCTATCGGTGTTCGTCCACATCACCGTCTCCCCGACCGTGACGGTGATGTCGGCCGGCGCGAACGCGAAGTTCGCGATCTGGGCGGACGCACCGCCCGTAGCCGCCGACGGCGAGGCTGCAGGGCCTCCTCGGCTGTAGCCGCTCCCAGCCGGCTCGGAGGGAGCCGCCGATGGCGCGACCGTGGCGCCCTGGCCGACGCCTCCTGTGATCGGCCCGCCCTGGGTCGTCGAACCCGGCGCGACGAGGAACCAGACGCCCTTTACGCCCTGCCCATTGACGTCGCCGGCATTGGTGTCCGTGGCGAAGTAGTAGAGCGGGATGCCGTTGTAGGTGACCTGCTGCTTGCCGTCGTCGGCGCGCGTGAGGCTGGCAAGGGCGCCGGTCACGCCGTCGCCGGCCGTGACGTTCTCGCCCGCGTCGAGGCTCGAAAGGCGGCCAGGCCGTCGCGCAACTTCCAGTGCAGGTCGTGGTGCCGGCGGAGTCGGCCGTGAGGAGATACAGCGACTTCCCGCCCTCGCCTGTCAGGTAGGCCCCGAGTTGCGGGTCATCGGCGACCTTCACCTGGTAGCCGGCGCTCAACGTGGCTGCCGCGCTGCCGGCGGCGGGTGCCGCGGCCGGCGCCGTGCTGGTGGTGGCACCGCTGCACGCGGCGAACAGGAAGACCGTGGCCGCGATCAGTGACGCAACCCGCCGGCTGGTGCTGGTTCGGTCTGTTCGAATTATCGTTGCAGGTCTCCTCAGCCGTTTGACCGTTGGGGCGATGAGGTCAATACGCTGGCAGCGGCAATTCGGATCTCGTGAAGGGTTCAGCTCCCCGATCGAGCGAAGCCGCCGCCCTCGTCAACTCGTTCGTTGACGCTCTGCCGGCACCGACCTCGCGCGGTCACCTGGCCGGCCGCCGCATTCCGCGTCGTATGATCGCGGCGAGAGGAGGAGGCGATGACTGACCCGATCGCGGACATCATCGGCGACTACCGGGCGTTTGCGGCCCGGCAGCGCGATCGTCTGCTGGCGCGCAGCATCGACATCGCGCCGTTCGAGCTGAGCCACCTCGCCTTCCGCGTGCCCGAGTGGGACCAGTACGTCCATGTCCGCACGCTACTGGAGCGTCACGCCAGCGCGAACTCCGAGAACGTCTGGAACGGCCGCCCGATCTCTTTGATCCTGCTCGCCGAGCCGCTCGAGATCCTCGACGGCAAGACGGTCCCGATGATCGAGCTGATCCCGCCCGTCCACCAGCGGGTCTACAGGATGGGCCTCGAGCACCTCGGCGTCGTCGTCGGCGACACCTTCGACGCGTTCGTCGAAGCCCACAAGCCCGTCCTCACGGGACAACAGTTCCAGGGGCCGAACAGCACACCCGATCCCGTGTACATCCTGCTCGAGGACTTCACGCATGTGAAGTTCTATCGACTGTCACTGCAGGCATCCGTCGAGCTCGATGCCGGCCGGGTCTTCGACGGGTTCCGCCACGTCGACGACTGGGTCCCGCAGCGCCTCGTGACCGCTACGGGCCCGAACCCCCTCCCGCGTTAGGCGACGCCACTCCACTCGTCGACGGCCCACTCGGGCTCCACACCCGCGGTGCCGGGCCATGCGAAGGCGCGGGGGCTGGACGTGGCCTTCGGGCCCGGAGCCGTTCGACTGGCTCCGCAGCGCATGACCCGCCAGCGCCGCGGGCCCGCCGCGTGCACCACGGACCGCGAGGTCAGCGTCGTCGCCGCGCTCCTCGAGGCCGCATCGCAGAAGGCGGCCGCCCACCGGCTCGCCCTGTCGCACTCGACCGTGAAGCACCATCTGCCGAACGCGAGGTCCAGGGTAGGGCGACGACGACCGCGCAACTCGTGTGGATCCTGGCCCCGCGACCGGGGGAGGTCAGCGGGCCTCCGGGCCGTCGAGATTGACGGTCACCGGCCCCTCGCCGACACGGACGATGACGCCATCGTTGGGCTCGGCGCCGGCGTTGCCCTCGCGGTGGGCGACGCCCTTCGGGATGAGCACGAAACCCCCTCCTGCTCGGCGACAAGGCCGAGGTCATGGCGCAACTTGTCGGCGGCAAGCAGCCGTGGATCCGGCGCGCTGAAACGTCGACGGCACGCCGAAAACGGGAATGGCGTGCAGGGGATAGGACAAAGAGGTCGATTGGTCGGGGCGAGAGGAGTCGCGACGACGATATCGATCGTTGCGTCCGGCACCCTGAACGCCGGGTGAGGTCCAGCTAGGTCGGCGAAGAGGCGTTACCCCCGTGTCAGGGCCGACCTCATCCAGCACGCCCTATGCGCCTTCCCCGAGCAGCCCGACCCTGACGGCGAGCGACGGCCAGCGGGTGTCGGTCGTGATGATCCGCTCCGCCTCGAGCACCAACGTTCAGGTTGGCCACCGAGCAGTTGATCCACCCGGGGACGGTGTTGTGAGCGGCTGGATGGATTCTTGTCCCGAGCCTTGAGCCAGCGTCGGCCTGATCTCCCGCCGTTTGCTCAACCGGGCCGCGAAGGGTGGACCAGCGCCGCGAGCACCTGACGGTGGTCATCAGCGGGCACCGCCTCAATGGTTGTGTCCACCCCGAGGCTGGCCGCCGTAGGCGACCGTGTCGAACCTACTGAAGCCAGGATCGTGGATCTCGACGAGCTCGAGCTCGTGGAGCGAGGGGGGCTTGTCGTGCCCGGTCAGGGTGCTGGCGAGGCGGCGGGCGTGGCCGGACTGGGTGGCGGCCCGACCTGCCAGTCGTAGCAGATGACCCGCTGCATCGCCGAGGAGGCTCGCCGCGCCAGCTCGACGTGCCCGTCAGCCGTGCGGGCCACAAGTGTGCCGCTATCGCACAGGTCGTCCGGCAGGTATACCACGTGCCCCCCCGGGCCGATGCGGGTCTCGGGTCTGGTGGGCTCCTCGCGACCGTCATTCGCCACGTGCACGACCTCGATGTCCAGCCCTGTGTCGTTGTCCACCTTGAAGCCCCAGCCGGGCTCCTCGAGCGCTACGCAGCCGCCGAGGCCGGCCGCGAGGAGGAGCGTCGCGGCGGCCGCTGCCCACGTCTGCCGGCCCATCAGTACCCCCAGTTGATGTACAGGTTGTCGACGACGAGGAGCGGCCCGCCGCCACCCGTGTAGCCCCACAGCGAGAAGCGGTCCGGGAACGCCAGCGGCGAGATCGAGCCGCCGGTCGCATCTCGACGCTCGGCGGTCACCTTCTCCCCAGCCATGGTGAGGACCGCCTTGTCGGCGTCGACGTGGAGGCGGACCGTCTGTGGCTCGGGCGCCCCGATGTCCACGTCCATGGTCGGGCCGACGGCCTCCACCTGGCCTCCGCCGGTGCCGTACTCCACAATCGCGAGATGGAGCGACGCGTGCCCCGGGCCCTCCTGCTGCCAGCTCGCGACAATTCGCTGCGCAGGCATGTCGAGGGTGATTCCGGCGGGCCCGCCATTGGCGCGGGAGACGTCCAGGGTCGCGTCGAGCGGCAGCGGCAGGTCGCGGGTAAGGCCGATCTGGAGGTAGCCGTTGTCGCCGTAGGAGTCCAGGCGCCCGGTTCCGTTGGCGATCACCGCGTGGCCCTGGGGGCCAGCGCCCTCGGTCCACGTGTCACCGCTGTCGCTCACGCCCCAGCCTTCGCGGTCCGGCCTGCTGAAGGTGTCGACGATGCCGCCGATCGAGAACCTCGCGCTCCAGGCCGCGGTCGGACGGGGCTCCCAGAAGGGCTGCACGGGCTGCGGCGACGTCCTCACGAGCATGAGGGTGGCATACGAGCATTGCGGCGTCACCGCGACGGAGGCGACTCTCGTCCCCGGTTCGACCAGGTCGACCGCTGATCCGCATACGGTCGAGGTCGGACCGTTCGCTGCATCGGCGTGGTAGGCGACGATGCGCGCGGCGACGCCCTCGGGCAGGTCCACCCTGACCTCGACCGTCCCCTCGCTGGCGCCCGATAGCACGAGATCGGTGTACGACATGCCGAGCTGCCCGAGTTCCTCGGACTTGGCTGGGGACCACCAGTCGCCGAGGGCGAGCGTCACGTTGGATCGGGCAGGTCTCGCCTTGCCCATGGCATCCGAGCCGGTCGGATTGCCGGGGGCCGGCACGCCCGCGGGAGCGCCGGCACTAGCTTGACCCAAGCTCGCCATCCAGGCGGATGTATTCACGGGAGCAACGGTCATCTCGTAGGCTTGCTGGGCGTAGTCGAGCCAGATGGCTCCGATGTCCGTGCCGTGCGCGCTCACGGTGTCGATGATCGCGTCCTTGGCCGAATAGAAGGGCAGGCTGTCCTTCCACCGGGTATACGTCTCCTGGATGACGTCACCGGGCGGGAGGGACGGGTTGTGGTACGCACCTTCCAGGAACCAGGCGACGAGCGAGCCTGCTGCGTACTCACGAAAGCCGTCGGAGTCCGAGAGGCTCACGTTGGGCTGGCGGAGATAGCGATCCATGTTCCAGGCCCACTCATTGGCGCCGGTCGGATCGTCGTATCCTCGCAGCAGTTCGAACTGGCGTTCCGCCCATTGGGCGGTCCCTTCGAGCCAGAACGCTCCATCGAGGAGGCTCTTCCCCAGGGGAACCCGCCCGAACTCGATGATGTGGAAGACCTCGTGCGGGATGGTCTCGTGATCCTGTCGATCCCTCTCCCGCATCGGGTTCGCCACGGGGGGGACCTGAACGATCTCGTTTTGCCGCTCGGGGTTCACGCAGATGCGGCCCGGTGACCACGGAGGAACCCCCGGGGCGCCGCCCGGATACGCCATCCCGCCACGAGAACCGACGCAGGAAGCGCTGGACCACGGCCTCGCGGAGGCCTTTGGACCTGATGAGGTCGAAATGGTCGGGGCGAGAGGAATAGAGGCTCCGGTACCCGGCAGATCCGCGGGTGCGCGGTGTCGATGGGCGGGACTGGTACGCTCGCGAAGTGCGGAGCACCGAAGCGACGCCGCGGCGTCGTTCGCGAGCGTACCAGGCACGGTCAAGGGGCTCGTTGCCAATACCGTGGCGCCAAGAAACGCTAGTGGCGTGCGGGCGCTACCAACTCGCCAAAGCCGTTTCAAAGTGATACGGTATTGGTATGGCTGAACCGCTCTTCCCCCTCCTCCTCGAGCGTGCGCTCGACCAGCACGGGCTGCTCACGCCCGAGGATGCGCAGGCGATCGGCGCCAATGACGCCGCGCTGCGCCTGATGGTCCACCGCGGAACCCTGGAACGAGTCGGCTTTGGCATCTACCGCGTCCCGCAGCTGGCGGGGGATCAGCTCGCGCAGTACCAGGACGCGCTCCTGCGGGTCCGCAACGATGCGGCCCTTACCCACGAGACCGCCCTCGACCTCCACGGCCTGTGCGATATCAACCCAGCCCTCGTCCACGTGACCGTCCCGCCGGGAACCCGGCTCCGGCGCCGGCTGCCGGACTGGCTCGCCGTCCACCGCGGACGCCTCGAGGCCCACGACGTGACGTGGCACGAGGGGCTGCGCATCGCGACACCGGCCCGCGCCATCCTCGACGGCATCGCCGCCCACATCGGCGAGCGGTTCATCGACCAGGCCGTCGCAAACGGCCGCGAACGGGGGCTCCTGGGACCCGCCGACCTCCGGCGGATCGAGGTCGCGAGAGCGAGGGCCAGGCTCGCCGCGCTCGAGGCCCAGTAGCGGTGCCCGGCTTTCCCAAGGACCGGCCGCCCGCAAACCGCGTGGCGCTCGAGCGCTGGGTCACGCAGAAGGCCGACGAGGAGGGCATCGCGGCCGCGCGGCTCCGGCGGGCGCTGTCGTTCATGGTCCTCTCGGCTGTCCTCGCGAGGTTCGCCGACGAGGAGGGTGCCCCGCTCTTCCTGCTCAAGGGCGGGGTGGCGATGGAGCTGCGGGTTGGCGCGCGCGCCCGGGCATCAAAGGACTTCGACACCGCGTTCCGCGATGACATGTCGCGACTCGAGGACGTCCTCGCGGCAGCCTCCGTCCACGAGCACGGCATCTTCCGGCTCACCGCCGGAGCCGCCTCGCCGATCGGGCCCACCGGCGCCGTCCGGATCCCGGTCCGGATCGCCCTCGCGCACTATGACTGGGCGACCGTCGACCTCGATGTGAGTCCGGCGGAGGGCGGGTCCCAGGCTGCGGCGGGCATCGAGTACGCGGCACCGGCACCGGCACTCTCGGTGTTCGGCCTGCCTGATGGGCCGCGCGTTCCCCTGTTCCCGCTGCCCTACCAGGTCGCGCAGAAGCTCCACGCGTGCACCGAGGTGCGCGAGGACCGGGACAACGACCGGTTCCGCGACCTCATCGACCTACTCCTGCTCGAGGAGGTCCTGGCCGACGCTGACCTGCCGCCGGTGCGGCTCGCGTGCGAGGAGGTCTTCCGGCTCCGCGATCGCCATGCCTGGCCGCCGGATGTCCGAATCTACCCGCTGTGGACCGAGGGCTACCGGAACCTGGCGCGCGGCATGGACTTCCCAGTGCTCGAGGTGTCCGATGCGAAGGTCCGGGTGGACGCCTTCGTCGCCCGCATCGCATCCGCATCGATTGTTGGCTAGACCGGCGACCGCCTCAGGTCATCGCCTCCGCGCCACCCGAACCCAAGACCTCCAGCCGGCGCCGCGATCCGACTGGCGGCCCGGCAACCGGTGACGGCCCGGCCTCGAGGCTGCCCAGCACGAGCGGCGCGGCTGCCGCATGGGCACGGGGGCGAGGCGGGCATCAATGCCGCGCCCGCGCGGCTCATCGCGGGTCGTGACCACGCGGACCCTTCGGCGGCACCGCGTGCGGCCCGCCGGAGCCATGCCGCGCGGTCGGCCGTCGGAACGACGTAGAGGACGTGCCAGCACGGATGCCCGCCGAGGACGGTGCGGTAGGCGCGGAGCGTGTCGCGGATCGGCGCGACGTGCTGGTTGCCCTCATCGATCTCGGGCACGCCGCGGCTGGGCCCGCTGGCTGGACGTCGACGACGATCGACTCGGCAGCCAGCGCAGCACGGTGGGCTTGGTGTCGGGGTCGGTGGAGCGGACGAGCGCGCAGACGGCCTCGACCGCGTCGAGTGTGTGGGCGACGTAGCCGGGTCCACGCCGGGGCCTGGGTGCGTAGCCAAGGCGGGCGATCGCGGCCGGGGCGAGGCGGTACACGTACGGCGAGCCGCCGATACCCGCGCGCGGTGGCAGGCCGGAGCGCTCGAGGTTGCCGAGATCCCACAGCCGCCGGAGGCGGATCTGCGCATAGTGGCGGTTGCGGTACACGAGGACGCCGAGCTGCTCGGCGTTGGCAAGTCGGGCGCGGTTGAGGATGCGCAGCACTGCCCTGTCGCGGATGGGGAGCTGACCTGGGTCGAGCCGGAGCGTGGCTCCTGCCGCGCGGAAGCTGTGGGTCAATGTTGTCCCTCGGCCCAACCCCGCGATTCGTGCGGGGAACCCATGCGTCGGGTCGTCACCCGAATGCATGCCGCCGCGCATGCCGGTGCGCATGCTGGTGCGCATGCCTGCCGGGCGTGCCTGGCGGTCACGTGTGGGCTCCCTTGGCCGCGTCCTCGCATCGAGGCACAGGTCACACAGGTGCCGAGCCTGTTGAGGACCGCCTTGATCGAGCTGTCGCGCTTACGTCACTGTTGTCCCGGACCCGAGCGGGGCGATCCGGGCACGGATGGCGTTCGTCGGATCTGCGCCGGAACGCACCACCCGACGCGCACCCGACGTACGTGGCGGATGTGGACGACCTGGCCGTTTGCCTCGGTGAGGCGGACCTGGGCTGACGGTCTCCTTGATGACGATCTTGGCCATGGATGGCCCGATGGGTGACGCCGGGGTCTGGGGTCGCGCCTTCACTGAGCTGACCCGGATCCAGCCGTAGCGTGGCCGCTGATGTGCGGAGGCTGGGGGGCTGTGTTGTCCCTCGGCGCAACCCGGCAATTCGTGCGGGCAAGGCATTCGTCGGGACGTCGTCCGAACGAATGCCGATGCGAATGGCGGTGCGAATGCCTCCTTGTACCCATCGGGGATCATGTGCAGGGATCCTTGGTCGCCATGCGCGAATAGGCCGCTGCTGCGTCGGTGCTCACACTCATGAGGTCCCTCCCGTGACACCCACGGTTCCGAGCACGGGAAGGGGGCGCCCATAGGGGCGCCTCGGCGCCCCATCTGGCGCCCCACCTGGCGCCCCACCTGGCGCCCCATCTGGCGCTCCCGGTGTACCCGTCCGCAGGGATGTCCCTGCGCCCCTCATCGCCTGTGCCGCGACGCGGATTGTGGCATTGCCCCGCTTTGACGGACATCTGACATCGGCCGAACAGGCCGGGAAAGGATGTTCATCATGGTGGCCATGGAACACGCCAAGCGACCGAGACGGTCGTTCCCCGACGAGTACAAGGCCCATGTCCGAGACGGCGGTCCGCCGCTGGGTCGCCCAGGTCGAGATCGACGCCGGCCGCCGCGAGGGCTTGACCTCCGCCGAGCGCGAGGAGCTCGTCCGCCTGCGCTGCAGGGCAAGATCGTCGAGATCCACCGGGCCAGTCGCCGGACGTATGGCGCACCGCGGATCACCGCCGCCCTGGCCCGTGAAGGGACGGGCGTCGGCCGGAAGCGAGTCGCCCGGCTCATGGTCCGCTGCGGCATCGCCGGATGCCGTCGCCGCCGCAAGGTCAGGACCACCATCGCTGATCCGGGAGCCACCCCGGCCATGATCGACCGCATTGGCCGTGCGTTCGCCCCGGACTCGGTTGCCCTCGACCGCGTCTACGTCGGCGACATCACCTACATCCGCACGCACGAGGGCTGGCTGTATCTCGCGACCTGCATCGATCTGGCCAGTCGGCGGGTCGTCGGCTTCTCGCTGGCCGACCACATGCGGGCATCCCTCGTGGTCGACGCCCTGGCCGGCGCGATCATGGCTCGCCGCCCCGAGCCTGGCTTCGTGTTCCACTCGGACCGGGGCAGCCAGTACACCAGCGGGGACTTCCGGGCACTCCTCGAGGCGCACCAGGCGCAGCAGTCGCTGTCCCGTCCCCGCCAGTGCTGGGACAACGCCGTGGCCGAGAGCTTCTTCGCCACCCTCAAGGAGGAGCTCGTCTATCGTCGGACCTTCCCGACCCGGGCCGTCGCTCGCGCGGCGATCTTCGAGTTCATCGAGGTCTTCTACAACCGGAACCGGCTGCACTCGAGTCTCGGAAACCTCACGCCGGCCGAGTATGAAGCGCGGCGGCACAGCCAATCCAAAGCGGCTTAGCGGAACTGTCCGCCGAATCGGGGCAAGCCCATTGATCCTCACGAATCTGGTGGCGGGCGCACGTGACAGCGGCCATGGGAATCTGGACGCAGGCGGACACGAAGCTGGACGCAGGCGGCCATGAGAACTGAACGCCCGCGGCCACGAGTTCTGGACAGCCCGCCCACGGCCCTCCCTCAAGGACGCCGTGAGCATCAAACGTCCCTCCCCGCTCACGCTGGGGGTTGCTGAGACCAACTCAGGTGAGCCCGAGGAGGGACGTGGTGAAGCATGCCGGAGACGTGGTGGAGATCCTCGAGGCGTTCGACCTGACGGGCAGCCTGCGCGAGGCGGCACGCCTCACGGGCTGTTCGCCGATGACGGTCGCCCGGTATGTCCGTCTGCGCGAGCGAGGCCAGGTCGCCCCCGACCCGGTGCGCCGTGACCAGATCCTCGACCCGTACCTCGCCAAGCTCGAGGAGTGGGTCGAGCGCAGCCACGGCCGCGTCCGTGCCGACATCGCCCACGAGAAGCTGCTCGCGCTCGGCTTCGACGGCTCCGAGCGGACCACGAGGCGTGCGGTGGCCGACATCAAGCACGCGTATGCGGCGGGGCACCGGCGCGTCTTCCGGCCCTGGATCCCCGAGCCCGGCATGTGGTTCCAGTTCGACTGGGGCAAGGGCCCCGTGATCGACGGGCGCGACACCCTGCTGTGGTGCGCCTGGCTCGCCTGGAGCCGGTACCGGGTGATCATCCCGACCTGGGACCGGACACTGCCGACGGTGATCGCCTGTCTCGACGAGACCCTGCGCCGGTTCGGCGGTGCGCCCACGTACGCCCTCACCGACATCGACCTTGCCGGTGGACTCGCGCGTCCAGCGAGCAGCCCGCAGCCCTCGGACATGATCGAGGTCAGGCGGGAGCGACGTCTTCGTCACGAGGCGTGGGCTCACGGCTCGGTCTGGCCCCTTCGGCCTACCTCGGCGTGCCCCTAGCAGGCAGCACTCGTACACACCTTGATGTTCATCTGAGCTTGGGCGGCCTGCACCCCGGTGTACCAGGTCCAGCCGCCGTCGCCTCCGGACAGGATGCCAGCCGCGAACCGATTGCCAAACTCGTCGTACGTGCCGATGAATCCAGCGCCGCTGTCGCCGTGTGCGCTGGTTACGTTGACCACGATCGTGTCCTTCAGGATGAAGCCTGGCTTCGGCTCCTGCCACTGGTGCCAGATGGCGATCGTGCCGCAGTCGTAGTCACTCGCCCGGCCCGAGCGACAGACCAGCATGCCAAGAGTCTGCTCGGCGTCCGTCGAAGCGTGCACGATCGGCTTCTGGTTGGTCGCGGAGATGAAGTAGCTGTTCTTCGTGGTCGGGACGTTGCTTCCGAGCGCAAAGACCCCCGAGTCACTCGTGGTGCCGTCGAAGAAGCGCTCCGCGATGTTGCGGCCCCACGTGATCGTCTGCGCCTCGTTCCTCCATTGCGAGTCGGCATCGGCCGCGCCGCCAGCGTCCTCGATGCAGTGTCCCGCAGTAAGCATCCGCATCGCATTGTTGCCCTTGTCGCGTGCGACGAAGCCACTGGTGCACAGCGCCCAGACCGCCGACGTTGGCGAGTTGCGCCCACGGATCTCGAGCCCTCCGCGCGTCCCGCAATCGGCGATGGTGCAAGCAAGCAGCTCCGCTTTGGGCAGTGGCTCGAGGACGACGTCCGATCCAAGCATCAACCGTGCCGAATCGCTGCGGTCCGCCAGGATCGTCGCCTCGGTGCCCTCCGCGATGCCGACACCGAACAGCTGGGTTACTGGATCGAAGTGCACCGAGTGTCCGCCGACATCAGCGAGGCGGGAACCAATGTCTGCAATCCTCGCGTCGATCGCGGCGAGGCTCCACTTCGTGCCGACGACCGTGAGTTCACCGCCGGTTGGCACGAGCTTGGCATACGCCGTTTGGAATGCGATTGGATCGCCTGACGTGAGCGCGGTCAACACGCGACCGGTCGCCTTGTCCAGATAGGAGCCGCCATAGGTTGGATCCGACCCCATCTCGGCGAGCAGCTGCATGAACTGGTATGAGTAGCGGACTCTGGTGTCGACGACCGACTGCTCCTGCCTCGTCAACGGGACGCCATAAACGGTGCTGTCCCCATCGGCCGACGCGTACCGCCGGACGACGGTTGCCCGATCGGAGGGCAGACCCACGGACTCGCGGAACGACATCGCATGCGCGATGTCACTTTCGGATGGCTGGGCTGCCGCCAGTGTGCTCGCCGGTCCAGGTGCGGCGAGGGCGACGCATATCAGGATCGCCACTGTCGAGAACGCCGGCGCAAGCCGAACGGGTCGCGAACCGTCGGTTCGTGTTCGCATGGTCCCTCCTCACGGGCTTGATTTCGGACATCTGCCCGCCGACCAGGGTGGCGGCGAGCCGAAGGGCGCTATCACGTGTTGGTGCGCTTACGACATACGTCGCCCCCTCCCACTCCAGCACGATGTCCGTCGCCCCCGATCGCTCCGTCAGCAGGTTGGCCTCGTGGCCTGAAACCTGCGCCGTCTCCCGCCGGGTCACGGAAGCCTGTGACCATCGATCGATCGCGGCACGCGCGACGTCGCTCGGCGATACCCCGCTCACCACGAGCGCTGTTATCGCGAGCGGGCCATAGGACCCGATGACCACGGTGGCGTCGGTGCGGCCCTTGCCCACGCCCGACAAGATGTCGTCGGCAGGCACGCCGCTGAGGTCCGCCTCGTCGATGAAGGTGGCGGCGAGATCGAAGCCGCCGTACTCCCGCGGCAGGGTTGAGGCCAGGTTGGCTGGGTCAACGCGAGTCGCAGAGCAGCCGGCCACCGCCCAACTGAACGCTGCCACCAACAGCAGTGGCAGGACGACTCGTGTTTCAAAGGACGGCATGCGGCCCCCGTCGGAAATGCAGCATGGCGGGTCGTCTCTTACCTGGTACTGACCCTGCCGGCCGCCACCCCACCGCTGCACGATGTTGCCGCGATACGGACATCGCGAGCCCCCTACGGTCTTGCGCCCACCTGGCGAGTGCTCGATGGAGTCTCAGGGTGGACGTGCCAGCAGTCTGATCGAGCATCCGCAGGACGACAAGTAGGGAGATCCCTATCCAGACACCAGGGGAGGCTGGAAATGATCAGGCGGGTTTCTGACCCCCACCGGGTGACCGCGGCATTGCATTCCTTGTCGAGGCTGGCCCAGCTGGCCTCCCAGCGCGACCGCAGTTCAGTGACTACTTCACCGACGCCGCCTCGGTCGCGACCTCTTCGACTGTGACGTTGCCGCCGACGGGCGTTGAAACGACCCCGCCGGACACTGGCCACATGTCCGTGACAGTCGCCACATCTCCACCCTTCGCGTCGGTTGCCGGGAGGTCCTGGGTGAAGAAGAGATACGTGTAGAACCCGCGCTGGGGCTGCGTCCCGGATCGGGGGGCGAGCTGCGCAAGCTCGGCCTCCGAGCCAGCGCGACGACGATCCGGACCCTGCTCCGGGCCGCCCGGCTCGGGCCCGCCCCACGGCGCTGTGGCCCAACGTGGACCCGCGCTGGGGCTGCGTACGGATCCAGGGCGAGCTAGGGAAGCTCGGCCTGCAGGTCGGCGCGACCACGGTCCGAACCCTGCTCCGGTCGGAGGGCGTGGGCCCAGGCCGGACCGGGCCCTTCTGGGCCGAGTTCCCCCGGGCGCATGCGGCCGGGGCATCACGTGCGCCAACAACGCCTGGCACATCGCGGCCCGACTGAGTGGAGACATTCGCGCCCATGCTCTACGCGACGCCGGCTTGCCCTTCGCGGAGCCGTTCGCCCGCTTCGCCGCCGTGCCCTTCCGCTGGCGCAGCGCCCACTGGCCGGTCTCGGAGTAGGTGTCGCCGCCCGACATGTGGCTGATGCCGCCGGCGACGGTCAGGCTCTGTGAAGGAGTGGTGGCGGGCGGCGTTCTGCTCTCCATCATGGACGCTGCGCGGCGGCTCGCAGGACGCACGCCAGTACACAACCCTCCCTTGAGCCGAGGCGGACAGCGGCGTACGGTTGGAGCTCGGCGGCTGACGTCGCGTCGGTCGTCCGCGGGTACCCGTCCCGGTGGCGCACCTCGTCCTCTCGAGTCGCGCCACCCATCGCGACCGCGCCAGGGGTGACGCCCCGGCGGCCGGAGACGGTCCCGCGTGACGAGCGGCCTGACGCCTGCGCTGCGACTGGTCAGGCGGACCGGTGCCGACCCCGTCGGGAGCTCCCATGCGCGAGATCCCGCGGGGTCAACCCGATCGCAGGACCTTTGAACGCGGCCAGCCTGGTCGAAAACGAGGTACGCACCGTCCTTCTATGAGGTCGCCCACGCCATGATCACCGCCATCCGCACCAGCCATGCCAGCCACAGGGGTCACTCCGACGCCGCCCGCCCGGCATGGATGGGGCAGCGGCCCGCGTTCCGGGCACGCCGTCCCTGCACGGGGTTCTGTGCTCGATCGCGACGGTCCCGCCAGGGACCCCACACACCCATGATCGGTGCCTTTGCTGCCGCGCCGGCGCCTCCCTCCCGGGCCATCGTGGACCCGGGTCTGCTGACCTACCGAGACCGCGCTGCCCTGCGCATCCTCTACCGCGCCGATGTCGCCACGACCACCCAGCTGACCACCCTCGTCTACCACCGCCGCCAGAGCGCCCAGGAGCGCCTCGCCCGCCTCTACCGGGCGGGCTACCTCGAACGGGCCGTCCTGCCGCCGGTCACCCGCGGTGGTGCGCCATTCGCCTTCCGGATCAGCCCCCGCGGCCGTCGTCGCCTCCACTACGAGCGGCTCACCCGCGGGCGGGCAGGGACCCAGATCCGCCACAGCCTCAACGGGGTCGAGACCGTGTGCGCCTGCTCGCGGCCCAGCCGGGCGAGCCTGACCCGGGTCCGGTCCTGACCGCCTGGCTGACCGAGTCGATGTGCCACGACACCCTCCGCGGCGTCTACCCCGATGGGCTCCTCGCCGTCGCGGGACCGACCGGGTCTGCGGTCCTGTGCCTCGAGATCGACGAGGCGACCGAGCAATGGGCCGGTCATCGAGGACAAGCTCGCGCGGTACGAGAAGGCGCTGTGGTCGAGGACCTGGTGCGTCCTGTTCGTGACGGGCTCGTCCGAGCGGGCGGCGCGCCTCGCGGCCATCGGGCGCCGGATCGCGCGTCCCGGGCTCTCGGGCAAGGCCTGGGTCGTCCTGCTGCCCGATCTCTGGGCCCACGGCTACGACGCGCCGATCCGCGGGCTCACGGCCGAGCCCAGGCGATCGGTGCTGCGGGGCCTCCTGGCCGACCCGAAGCCGAGGCGCTGTCCGACGCCCGTCGGCACCGACGCCTGGCTCCACCTCCTCGGCGAGGGTGGACTCGAGCTCCATGACGAGGCGCTCGCATGACGGTGCGACCTGACGCGGCACGGCGTCGGCGGCCGGGCGCGGCGTCGGCGCCCGAGACCCGGACGCTCGAGGGATCGCTGCACGGCGACGATCCCGGACCCTGCCGGCTCGTCTTCGTCCTCGCCGAGGGGCTCCGCCACATCGCCGAGCGGCGCGCGAAGGCTGGGCCGCGACGGAGTACGATGCGCGTCCGCCGACCGACCCGCATGACCGCACGACCGATGCCACACCCCCGAACCCCAGTCCCGCACTCGCACCCGTCGCCGCGTCCGTCGCGCGCCGGTGCTCCGGCTCGATGAGCGCGCTCCACGCCGCGGACCTGCGCCTCGCGCGCGATGCCTCGGAGCTGCGCGGCCTGCGGGCGGCGCGCTGGATCCGCGAGAGCACCCCCGGCCAGCTCGATCGCTGGGGACCGCCCTCGCAGCGCCGGATGCAGGACACGGCGATCGCCGCGCTCGGGCTCGCCGACACCGGGCTCGCCTGGACCGTCGGGCGGTCGGGCTGGTCGGGCCCCGATTCGATGGACGATCCGCCCGCCACCCGGACGCCCGAGTTCCGGGCCATGCTCGCCGCCGCCGAGGCGGGCGCGTTCGACGTGCTGCTCGTCGGCTACACCGCGCGCTACATGCGCGACCTCGCGCTCGCGCTCTCGTACCGGCGCTGGTTCCACCGCCAGGGCGTCGTCGTGTACATCTGCGACGACCGGATCCTCTCGTCCAACCCTGCCGATTGGGAGCGCTTCGTCGACAAGTGCAAGGCCGCCGAGATCAACTCGCGCGAGCAGAGCCGCAACGTCCGCGCAGGCTATGCCGCCAAGCGCGACACCCACGGCGACCCGGGCGGCCACCCACCATTCGGCTTCCGGCGCTCGGGCGAGGCCAAGGTCGTCGAGATCGACCCCGAGCGCATCGCCACGGCCGTCCGCGCCTACGCGCTGGCCGCCACCGGGCTGACCGACCGCGAGGTGGCGGGGCGCCTGGGGCTCGGGCTCCATACCCTCCGGGGCATTCTCACCTCGCCCCTGTACCGGGGCCGGCTGCGCGACGGATCGGCGGCGAACTGGGACGCGGTCGTCGACGAGGAGACCTGGCGCCGGGTGGCCGACCTGCGGGCCGCCCGCAACCGCCGCTCGCCCGGGCCGGCCCGAGACGCGCCGGACCTATGCCCTGCCGATGCTCGAGTGCGCCGCCTGCGGCCGCCGGCTCGTCGGCGACAAGGACCGCTACCGCCACCTCGAGGCGTGTGCGGCGTTCATGGCCGCCCATCCTGCGGGCGGCGCGGTCCGCGGACGCCACGCGCGGATCCCGGGCCAGAGCTACGGGCGCGACGAGTACGAGGCGATCGTGCCGTTCGTCCTGGAGCGGGTCCGCCTGGGCGCGCGCGACGTGGAGGCCGCTGCGGGTGCCTATGCCGTGGAGCTGGCACGGAGCCCAACCAGCTGCGCCTGGCCCGGATCGAGGAGGAGCGCGAACGCGCGCTCGCGACGTACCGGCGCGACAGGGATCCCCATGTCCTCGAGCAGACGATGCGCGAGCTCGACGCCGCGGAGGCCGAGGCTTCGGGCGGTTCGGAGCGGCCGACGCTGCCCCCCGACGAGGTCCGCCGCTACCTCGAGAACCTTCCGGCATGGTGGGCCGATGCGGACCCCGACGATCGGCGGGCCCTCGCAGACGACGCTCTTCGAGCGCATCCGCGTGCTCGGGGTCAGCGTGGCGAAACTGGAACCGACGCAGGAAGCGCTGGACCACGGCCTCGCCGAGGCCTTTGGACCTGATGAGGTCGAAATGGTCGGGGCGAGAGGATTTGAACCTCCGACCTCATCGTCCCGAACGATGCGCGCTACCAAGCTGCGCCACGCCCCGACCGAAAATGCCCGCTGAGGGGCTCGCGAATGATAGCGCATGCCCGGCGGACCTTCGAATAGGGGCCGCCATCATGAAGCCGCGGAGCGCAAGCGCGAAGCGAGAAGGCGCTCGCCGCGGACGTCCGTCCATACGAGGCCCGCGGCGTCGGGGATCGGCGTCCCGGCCCCTTGAAGGGCGGCCAGCCAAGCGTGGGATGACGCCGGGTACCGGGCTGCGAACAGCGCGGCGAGCCCGCCGATGAGCCGCCGGTTCCGCTGCGTGCCACGCACGACGAGCAGGCCGTGGACGGACCACCCGGGCCCGAGGCGACGGCGGGTCGCGAGCACCTTGGCCTCCAGGCCGCGCATCACTTGACCGCCGTCGAGCACGAGGTCCCAGACCTCGATCACGGCGGCCTCTTGCCGGGACGCCCGCGTCAGGAGGACGTCGATGGAGCGCGGACGCGGGCCATCGCCGGAGAGGGCTGCTTCGGGTTCCGCGCGCCAACCGCCGGCAGCCGCGGTCGCGATCACGAGGTTCTGGCGCTTGAGATGCTCGATGTCGCGCGGAAGCTGCGCGCCGGGAGCGGCCTCGAAGAACGCGGCGAGCTGGAGGCCAACTGCTGCGGCGCACGTCGCCCACGTGTCCAGGCCGGTGTCGAACCCGTGGCCGCCCTCGAGCTTGGCGATCTCCGGCTGCGACACTCCGGAGCGTCTCGCAACCTGACGCTGGAGGAGGCCCGCGGCGATACGTGCGTCCTTGAGACCTTGGCCGAGCCGGGTCGCCACGTAGGCCGCACGTGCCCGGCCCGCCATGACACGGCCCGTCGCGCGCGTGGAGGCGGGATGTCCGGACATGGAGGCAGTGTCTTCGGGGCGGCTCACCCCGGACTTGCGGCCGACGAGATCACGGTGTGTGCTATCAAACGCCAGGATCGGCCGACCGGGCCGGTGCGGGCTCCGATAGGCTCGGCGGGATCACCGTTGGTGATGCGAAGCGCTGCAAGTGTCGTCGGGAGCGGCCCGAAGGCACGGCGGATCACGATTTAGGCGGCGGAGAGCACCAGTGGTGATGCGGGAGGACTCAAGAGGCGGACGCCGCCGGACTGGTTGCGCGGACGCCGCCGGACTGGTTGCGCGGACGCCGCCGGACTGGTTGCGCGGACGCCGCCGGACTGGTTGCGCGGACGCCGCCGGACTGGTTGCGCGGACGCCGCCGGACTGGTTGCGCGGACGCCGCCGGACTGGTTGCGCGGACGCCGCCGGACTGGTTGCGCGGAAGCCGATCGGACGGCGAGGCGCGAGGCGTGGGGGGCGGCGAGGCGTGGGACTTGACCGGGCGGGGGCGGCGAGTCGCGGAACGGAGCGCCGACACAGCGCGAGTGCCGGCGCAGGGCCCCTGCCCCAGACGCGCCGAGGTCCCCCCGGCAATGCCGACGGGACCTCGAACTCCCCCCTGCCCGGACGCGCCGGGCGGATGTGATGCGGGGCCGACGGCCCCGCGGCCGGCGGCCCCCGGAACCTAGTACTGGAACAGCAGCTCGCGGTACTTGGGCAGCGGCCAGAGGTCGTCCGCGACGATGGTCTCGAGCGTGTCCGCGATCTCCCGCAGCGCGTTCTGCGCCGGGATGACCGTGTCCACGAAGACGCGGGCTTCCTCCGGAACGGACGACGCCCCGTGCGCCTGGTGCTGGGCCCGCTCCAGCTCGTGGATCCGCTCGATCAGGGCGTCGGTGTACCCGGCGACCGTCTCGGTGAGGTGCAGCACTCCCGCGGACGACCCCGCGGCTGTGAGCCGACCTAGGTAGGACACGGCAGCCGGCAGGATCATCGTCCTGGCGATGTCCAGCGCAGCACTGGCCTCGATGTTCTGGACCTTGACGTACCGCTCCCAGTAGATGTCCGCGCGGGATGCGAGCTCGCGCTCGGAGAGCACCCCGAAGTCGGCGAACAGCTTCCTTGCCTTGGCCGTGCTGAGACTCGGGAGTGCGTCGACGGTGGTCCGGTTGTTGGGCAGGCCACGCTTCGCGGCCTCGGCATGCCACGCCTCGGAGTAGCCGTTCCCCTCGAACAGGACCTGCTTGTTCGCCCGGGCGATCCCGGAAACGATGATGCCGAGCCCGTCGAAGTCCCCGGGCTCCAGCCCGTCGAGGGCGTCCGCGAGCTCCTTGAGCGAGTCGGCCACCGCGGTGTTGAGCACGGTCTGCGGCCAGTAGATGGGGGCAGAGGAACCCACCGCGCGGAACTCGAACTTGTTGCCGGTGAACGCGAACGGCGAGGTCCGGTTGCGGTCCGTGGCGTCCATGGGCAGCTCGGGCAACGATGTCACGCCCAGCTTGACCGACCCGCCCCGCTTGGACTTGGACGCGGCACCCTGTTCCAGCTGCGCGATGACGTCCTCCAGCTGGGAGCCGAGGAAGATCGACATGATTGCCGGCGGCGCCTCGTTGGCGCCCAGGCGGTGGTCCTGGCCGGCGTCCGCGATGCTTGCGCGGAGGAGATCAGCGTGGACGTTGACGCCGCGAATGACACCGAGCAGGAACGCAAGGAACTGCGCGTTGGCATGCGGGTCGTTGCCCGGGTCGAGGAGGTTCTCCCCGTCGTCGGTGGCCATCGACCAGTTGTTGTGCTTGCCCGAGCCGTTGATGCCCGCGAACGGCTTCTCGTGGATGAGGAACATGAGGCCGTGCTGCGGCGCCAGGCGTCGCATCGTGGACATCACGATCATGTTGTGGTCCGAGCCGACGGAGGTGGGCTCGTAGACCGGCGCCATCTCGAACTGGCCCGGGGCCACCTCGTTGTGGCGCGTCTTGGACGGGATGCCGAGGCGCCACAGCTCGCGGTCGAGGTCCATCATGAACGCGAGGATCCGCTCGCGGATGGGGCCGAAGTACTGGTCCTCCAGCTCCTGGCCCTTGGGCGAGGGGGCGCCGAACAGCGTCCGGCCGGTCATCAGGAGGTCCGGGCGCTGCTCCGCGAGCCGCCGGTCGACGAGGAAGTACTCCTGCTCGGGGCCGATGTTCGTGAACACCCGGCTGGACGAGGTATTGCCGAACCAGCGCAGGACACGCAGGGCCTGGGTGCCGAGCGCCTCCTGGGAGCGCAGGAGCGGGATCTTGTGGTCCAGGGCCTCGCCGGTGAACGAGACGTATGCCGTTGGGATCGTGAGCGTGACGCCGTTGGGCTCCACCTGGAGGAAGATCGGCGACGTCACGTCCCAAGCGGTGTAGCCGCGGGCCTCGAACGTGGCCCGGATGCCGCCCGACGGGAACGACGACGCGTCCGGCTCGCCCTGAGTCAGGTTCCTGCCCGAGAACTCCGCGATGGTGCTCCCGTCGCCGGTCGGGGTGAGGAACGAGTCGTGCTTCTCGGCCGTGGAGCCCGTCATGGGCACGAACCAGTGCGTGTAGTGGGTGGCGCCGTGCGCCATCGCCCACTCCTTGACGCCGTGGGCCACCGCGTCCGCGATCACCGGATCGAACGGCTCGAGGCCCTCGATGGTCCGCCGCAGGCGCCGGAAGATGGGCTTGGCCAGGTACTCGCGCTGGGCCGCCTCGTGGAAGACGTACTCGCCGTAGATGTCCTCGCCGGCGTGCTCGAGGTAGTTCTCCGTGCTGGCGACGGTGTGGTTGGCGATGCTGGCAATGGCGGCGGTTCGAGCGGACATGTGACTCCTGCCGACGATGCGGCCCCGGCCGGCCGCAGGCTCTACGGGAACAGGAAAAGCCGAACCTAGCGGATGGGGCTGGCGGTGTCGATAGACGCGGCGATTCTGCACCTATCCGCACCAGGCGTGAATCCGAGCCGCAAGCCTCGGGGCCGGCCTGGAGGCATCAGGCGGAACCGGGATCTTCCGCCTCGGCACCGGGACCGCCCGTTTCGGCACCTGGGCCGCCCGTTGCGGAACCGGGCGTGCCCATTGCGGAACCAGGCGTGCCGTCACGTCGCGATGCGACCAGGTCGGCCAGGAGGCGCCCGAACTCGCGCCCCACGTCCACGTACCGGTCTGCCTTGGCCACGAGTGCCATCTGTCCGTCGGCGCGCAGGCGGCCCCATACCCGCCGGCGCGGCATCCAGAAGGTGATCAGCAGGCCAACGATCAGCAGTCCGAACGCGAACCACACGAGACCCTGGCCCGGGTCCCGCTTCGCGATCAGGAGGGTGTACTCCCCAAATCCGCGCAGCTCGACCGAGAAGTCGGTGCCTGCCGCCGTGTCGGTCTCGCCCCTTGTCAGCGCCAGCGGCTCCAGGCCCTGGACCACGGGCGACCCATCCGGGTTGGTGCCCACGGCCTGGAACGGGAGGATCAACAGCACGCCCGCACCATCGGGAGCCCGCTGGAGGAGGAGCTGGAGCGCGACATCCCGGCCAGGAACGTTGAACTCCACGAACGGGAAGCCGGCGGCCTGGTCCGTCATCGGGATGGGGCCGCTCCACAACGGCTTGCCGTCGGCGTCACGGATGGCCACGTCCGGCGCCGGACCGAACCCGTTCTGGTGGAACGTGTAGCCATCGACCTCGAGCGGGTCGTTGACGCGGATGGTCTTCTCTGCGACCTGCTTCCCGCCCTGGTAGACCGCGAGACGGGTGGTGAAATCAGTGGGCCTGCCCGTGTCGAACCCGGGAGCCTCGAAGCCCAGGTTCCGGACCAGCAGGAGGCCGGGCGTGCCGATCGGCTGAACCGTGAGCGACTCCCCTTCCGCCACCACCAGGCCCTGCTCGAAGCCGAAACGGGAGGTGATGGCAGCCGCAACCAGGAACAGGACGAGGCCCGCATGCGAGACCAGTGTCGCCATCTTCGTCCAGCGGTTCCGATCCCCGTAGAGATAGGTGGTTCCACCCGCGTCCTCGCGCCTGACCGCGAACCGGTGGCGGCGCAGCACGACAACCGCGGCATCGGCGTCCACTCCCGCCATCAAGGCCCGGTCGGGCAGCCTCGGGTCGTAGTACGCATCGGGCTGGACGACCCGGATATCCGCGGACGTACGCCACAGCCGGGGGGTGCGGTCAATCGTGCAGGCGACGATCGAGATGATCAGGACCACGAGCCCGACACTGAACCAGACCGAGCTGAAGACGTGGAACAGCTGGAGCCGTTCGAGCGCATCGACGACCCCGGCGCCCAGCGTGGGGTCGTAGAGGTCGTGGAGCGCCTGCATCTCGTTCGCGTAGTCGGTCTGCGAACGGAAGGCGAACCCTGGCAGCTGGCGAAGCGTCATGCCGACGAGCGCGAACAGCGCGAGCACGATGATCTGGAGAACCGCGAAGTCCACCGAGGTCAGCAGGCCCCAGATGGCGTTGCCGAAGCGTCCCACGGGACCGGAACGGGCCGCGCGGCGGGACGGCCGGCGGCGATGGTCGCGATGGCTCAGGCCCCCCTGGCCGCCTGAAGTCCGCGGCGGGCATCGGCGAGGCGGGAGGAGGGACCGGGAGTGGGGCGCCCGTGGATCACGCGGGCGATGCTACACCGGCAGCCGGACCGGACCCGTCATCGGGTCCCCCACTGGTAGCTCTGCTTGATCAGCCGCAGGTAGACGAAGGTCTCGGTCTCCCGCACGCCCTGGATCTTGCGCAGGCGCTCGCTGAGGAACACGAGGAGCGCCTCGTTGTCCTCGGCCACGCACTCCACCAGGATGTCGTAGGCGCCCGCGGTCACGACGACGTAGTCGGTCTCCGGGAAGGCCGCGATCTCCTCGGCCACCTCGATCAGGCGCGCGGCCTCCACCTTGAGCCCGATCATGGCCATCTGCTGGAAGCCGAGCTTGAGCGGGTCGGTGACGCCGACGACCTGGAGGATGCCCTTCTCGATCAGCCGATTGGTGCGGGCCCGGACCGATGCCTCGGACACGTCGAGCTCGGCCGCGATCTGGGTGAAGGGACGCCGGCCGTCCTCCTGGAGGTGCTCGATGATCCGCTTGTCGAGCTCCGACACCTCCTGGCCGCGGGTGCCACGCGGGCGGTCGCTCACGGGCGTGTCCCCTCGCCTGGGCGTGTCCCCTCGGCTGGGCGCATCTCCTCGTCTGGGCGCATCTCCGCGTCGCCCGTGGGCGGACAGGACGTGGCGGGCCTCATCGGCGACTCCTCGGGATCGGTCGGGGGACCGGGGGTGGCGATGATCGGGGCGGGATGCTAGCACGCGGACCCTGGCCTGGGGACCCCCTGTGCAGGGCTCGGAACGCCGCCCGAAGTCAGCCTCGGTCGAGCAACTCCAGCGCGGGAGCCAGGGCGGCGACCGAGGCCTGGGTGATCGGATCCACCACCAGCTGCACGTGACCGATGCCCTCGCGGGCGTACGCACGGAGGCCGTCCGCGATGGCCCCAGGCGGCCCCTCGAGCGGCGCGACCGCCATCCGCGGGTTCTCGTCGCCCATGATCCGCCCCGTACCGCCCGGCATCCGGACGAGGACCGCCACGGTGCGCTCGATGGCAGCGGGGTCCCGGCCGGCGCCCGCCGCCGCCGCATCCACGATCGAGCGCAGGCGTGCCACGCGATCGGGCCGGTTGCTGGTGTCTGCGTACCAGGAGTTCCAGGCCGCCGCGTACGGGAGGGTGGCCGCCAGCATGCGGGGGCCGTTGGAGCCGACCAGGATGGGCGGCCCGCCCTGGCGGGCCGGTCGCGGCAGCAGCTCGGCCTCGCGGGCGGTGAAGAACTCGCCCTCGAAGTCGATGTAGCCGGCGGAGAGCAGCGTGCGCACGATCGTGAACGCCTCCTCGAACCGGCCGACGCGGTGGTCGAACGGCGCGTCGATCGCTGCGAACTCCGTGTCGTTCCAGCCGGCGCCGAGACCCAGGACCAGGCGCCCGCCAGAGATCTCATCAACCGTCGCTGCCTGCTTGGCGAGCATGAACGGGTGATGGAACGCGGTGGCGGCGACGAGCGGCCCAAGGGCCACGTGCTCGGTGGCCTCGGCGAGCCCGGCCAGCGTCGTCCACGCCTCCCACGGCCCCCGGGTCTCGCCCGAGGCGAAGCGGTACAGGAGGTGGTCGCCCAGCCAGATGGAGTCGAAGCCGGCCTGCTCGGCGGTCCTGGCGATGGCGCGGAGCTCCGGCCAGCGGACCTCGCGTTCGACCTCGGGGAGCTGGATGCCGACCCCAAGGGGCCGGGCGGGTCGTCGGGGGATCATGCGCTCACCGTAGCGCACCCGGGCCCAGCGGTCGATCCGGCTGGCGCCATCGCGGACGATCCGCGGTGACCCGGTTCCGTATGACAGGCGGCCCGTCCGGCCCTTGTCGGGCCGGGTATCGTGAGCCGTGCGTCCGCGCCAGTCATCGGACGATGAGGAGCCCATCCCATGTGCCTGTTCGCGATCCTTGCGGGCCTGTTCCCGCGCGTCGCCTTCCTCGTGTTCTGGATCGCCCGGCCGGCCATGGTCAACGCGGCCTTCGACACGTTCATCCTGCCGCTGCTGGGCTTGGTCTTCCTACCGTTCACCACCCTGATGTACGTCATCCTCTGGACGCCCGGAGTGGGCGTCACGGGATGGGACTGGCTGTGGCTCGGGATCGCCGTCATGCTGGACCTCGGCCACTACACCTACAGCGCGTACGGGAACCGGGAGCAGATCCCGGGCATGAGCTCCGGCCAGTAGGCAGAGGACGCTCGTCGGCCGTCGCCCGCAAGGGCGGCGGCGCAACTCAGGGCTTCTCGAGCGGTCCCGGGATGCTCCTGCGGTCCTGGGCCGTCAGCTCCCGATCACCCCGTTGCCGCTGACCAGGCTCAGGATCACGTCGATGTCGGCGCTGCCCGCGATGCCCGTGTACTTGGCGCGCACGATCCCCTGTCCGTCAACCACGAAGATCCACGGCATCTCCGTGCCCGGCCAGACGCCCTCGCCCAGGCCCCACGCCCGCGAGTAGCGGTTCATCGGCGGGTCCTCGAGCGTGCCGGACAGCACCGGCTCCTCAGTGATGACCTGGTACTCGAACGGCTCGAGGTGGATGAACGCCACGTCCCGCCAGCGGTCCACAAGGAACCGGATCATCGTCAGGGCGCGGCCGCAGGCCTCGGACACCTTGAAGCGCTCGGAATCAACCACGAGCACGTACGGCTTGCCGGCAGCCCGCGCGTCGGCGGTGGACGTCTGCGACATCCTCAGGTCCGGGTTGGGCTGCGTCGTGACGGCCCGGACCACGCCGCCCACGTCGGCCAGGGTGGGGGTTGCGATGTCGGGGGCGGGCGCGCCGAGCGCGGCGGTGTTGCCGGGATCCAGGGCCTGGATCGTCGTGGATCCACGGGCGTCGCCAGCGGCCAGCTCAAGGCCCCAGGCGCCGGCCGATGGAATGTCCAGGGTGGCCACGAACGAGGTTGTCGTCGCGCCCTCCGGCCGCACGCCGACGGCCGGGACCGGGCCGCCCTGCGGCGTGCCGTCGGCGGCGAGGAGCTGGACCTCGAGCGGCACCGACCCGTCAAGCAGGGTGCCGGCCTCATCGGCGACCCGCAGGATGACCGGGGTTTGCCCACCGGACCAGATGCTCGACGAGACCACCTCGGCCGCTAGCGTGCCCGCGACTGGTGCCGACGAGGCGATGGGCGGCGGCGTGGCCGGCGCGGGGGTGACTGGCGTCCCCGTGGGGCCCGCCGTCATGCTGGCAGGTGCGGGAGTGACGGGCGTCCCCGACGCGTCGGGCGGAGCCGGCGTCTCCGCCAGCAGCGCCGCGAGCGAGGCGGCGATCGGTCCGGCCCCGGTGCCGAACGGGAAATGCGCCCGAAGCTGGCCCTGGGCGTCCACGAGGAACACGTCCGCGGTGTGGGCCATGGCGTACCCGCCGGCGGACTCCTGGTCGATCCGCGCGTACTTCACGCCCCAGCGGTCCGCGTTGGTCCGCACGTCGGCGGGAGCGCCCGAGAGGCCGACGAACGCGGGCGGCAGGTAGCGGAGGTAGGACTTCATCGCCGCCACGTCATCGCGCTCGGGGTCGATGGAGACGAAGACGGCCTTCGGACCGGCATCCACATCGGCCAGGGCCTCGCTGACCACGCCGACGGTGACGGGGCACACGTCGGGGCAGTGGGTGTAGCCGAAGAAGACGAGCGCGGGCCGACCCTGCAGGGATGCGAGCGCAAACGGCTCACCGTCCTGGTCCGTGAGCTCAAGGGCCGGCGCGGGAATTGCCTCCGAGTAGGCAAACGCCGTCGGATCGGGAGTCGCCTGGGCGGCACCGCCGGGGAGGCCGCCGTCGCGGGCCAGCAGGACGAGGGCAACGAGCCCCACCGCGAGGATGGCCAGGAACGCCACCAGCAGCCCGCCCGCGACCGCGCCGCGGCGGTCGAGCGGCGGAGGGTCGGAAGGTCGGTTGGTCATCGCCATGGCATCCGGCGCGAAGGTACCCGCCGCGGCGATTTCGCGCACGTGCATACCTGTTTGGGGCGATCGGCCCGACGCAAGGTTGCGGCGACCTGTCTGGACCGCGACCATGAGCCGATGCAGTACGGCATCGTCATCACGTCTGGTGACCCCGCGATCGCCGCGGGCCTGGCCGCAGAGGCCGAGGCGGCAGGGTGGGACGGCGTGTTCACCTTCGACGCGATCGCGATCGGGGCCATGGAGCTGTGGGATCCGTGGATCGTCCTTGCCGCGATGGCGATGCGGACGGAACGCGTCCGCCTCGGCGCAATGGTGTTCGCGCCGTCACGCCGCCGGCCGTGGAAGCTGGCGCGGGAGCTCTCGACCCTTGACCACCTCTCGAATGGGCGCATGGTGTTCCCGGTCGGCCTGGGCGCCCTCGATGACGCGGCGTTCGGCAATGTGGGCGAGGCGGTGGAGGCCAGGACGAGGGCCCGGATCCTGGACGAGACGCTGGCGATCGTGGACGGCCTGTCCTCTGGTGAGCCGTTCGCGTTCGAGGGTGAGCACTACCGGTTCGAGCCCATGACCTTCCTGCCCACGCCGGTGCAGCGGCCGCGCGTACCAGTGTGGGTCGTGGGCGCGTGGCCCCACGAGCGCTCCATGCAGCGCGTGATCCGCTGGGATGGCCTCGTGGTGCAGGCAACCGGTCCAGAGGGCAAGCCGGCGACCGGCCCCCAGGTCCTGCCCGAGATCGTGGACTGGGTGCGGGCTGCGCGAGCCGCCGCCGGTCTCGAGCTGCCCTTCGACATCGTCGTGGACGGCACGACCCCGGTCGCGGACCGCGACTTGGCCGTCGCCATCGCTGGTGCCCACGAGACAGCCGGGGCCACCTGGTGGGTCGAGGCAGACTGGTCGGACATGTCCACGAAGGCGCTCCGGGCCCGGGTCAACGCCGGGCCACCGCGCACCATGGCGGGGCCCCGGAGCGCCGATGCCAAACCGGGCCGGTAGGCTACTGGGCGGATCGGCCTATAGGCAGCCGCACCGGGGGGCCAGTACCGTTTCCGACATGGCCGTTGCCGCATCGCCCCGTCGCCTCCTCGTCCTGGCGCTGGCGTGCGTGCTGGCCACTGCCGCGGGTGGTGGAGCCCCGGTGCCCGCACAGGCCCGGTCGGCGCCGTCGTGCACGGTCGGCGACACGCTGACCCGCTATCGCAAGCCGTCGGACTGGTATCGCAGCGTCCTCGACACGCAACTTCGGGTTGCGCGGTCCTATGCCCCGCCGGATCTCGTGAGCGTGTCGCGATCCGGCGCAGCGGGCGGGGGCCGGATCCGGCGGATCGCGCTCGCCGACTTCACCGCGATGTACAGAGCCTCCAGGACGGCGGGGGCGCGGTTTGCCGTCCAGAGTGCCTACCGGAGCTACGGGACGCAGGTCTCCACGTTCTGGAGCTGGGTGGCCAGGACCGGCTACCGGGCGGCGCTCCTCTCCTCGGCGCGGCCGGGACACTCGGAGCACCAGCTGGGGACCGTGGTCGATCTCAAGACCCCCGGCGGAGCGGCCCCCTGGTACTACGCGGACTGGGGTCGCACGAGGAGCGGCTCGTGGCTCGCCCGCAACAGCTGGCGCTATGGCTGGGTCATGAGCTACCCGAAGGGCAAGAGCCCGGGGCAGACCTGCTACAAGTACGAGCCCTGGCACTTCCGCTACGTGGGCCGAGCGTTCGCACGCCAGATCCACGACGCCGGCCTGGCTCCCCGCGAGTGGCTCTGGCGCAAGGGCGCCACGGGCACCTGGACGGGCGGGTCGCCGAATCCGACGCCCAAGCCGACGCCGACGCCGTCGCCGACGCCAACTCCGGATCCCACGCCGTCCCCAACCCAGGCGCCGACGCCAACGCCAACTCCGGATCCCACGCCGTCCCCAACCCAGGCGCCGACGCCAACGCCACTCCGATCCGACGCCGTCCCCAACCCAGGCGCCGACGCCGTCACCCGATCCTACGCCGTCACCGACCGACGCGCCCTAGGATCCTCTGATGCGTCAGTGCATCAGGAGGGCCCCCTCTGAGCGTGGGTCGCACCTCGTAACGCCACCTTCGGGCTGCGGTCACGCACGGTTGAGTCCCGGTTGAACCACAGGCGGTTCAGCGGCGCCCGCTGAACCACAGGCGGTTCAGCGGCGCCCGCGCCGCGCCGACCGACGCGCCCTAGGATTCCATGATGCGTCAGCGCATCAGGAACGCCATGTCTGAGCGTGGGTCGCAGCTCGCAACGCCGGTTTCGGCCCGCTGTCACGCACGGTTCACCGCTGGCTGAACCACAGGTGCATCAGGCGGGCCCCCGCAAGCCCGACCGAGTCGACCCACGCAAGCCCGTGGGCGGCTACCGCATTCGAGCGGACAGTCTCCCGCGCCGGACCCAGATCACCATCGCCACGAAGAACCTCGCGATCAGCGAGAAGCCGTAGAGGGTGCACCAGATGCAGACGGCGTGGATGACGAAGACCTGGAGCGTCAGGAAGTAGACCTCGAAGATCACGCCGATCAGCGACAGCCCGTAGTGCAGGTCGAGCAACTCGGGCTTGTCGGTCCGGATCCAGGCGACTGCCAGCGTGAGCAGGATGAGGGACAGGATCACGCCATAGACGGCCACGGGGAACGGGCCGATCCATGCGTACTTGCTCTGGGCCACGGTCTCGCAGCCGTGCAGCTCGCCACAGTAGGGCACGCCACCACCCAGCTCCACGACGCTCAGGTAGCCGGCGATGGCGAGGCCGAACAGGTCGAGGACGACCAGGATCCAGCCGGGGTGGATGCGGCGGAGACGCGCTACGGCGGTGCTCATCGGGTGGCGGACTCTCGTGGACGGAATGTGGCGGTGCGGCGTCCACCAGTCTAATCGCAACCGCGCCATGGTCCCCGGAACTGGACGGCAGGATGCCGCGACCCGGGTGGCCCCACGTCCTCGGGCTAATGGCCCCTCCCGGACCGGGCGATTGGGCCATGCAGCGCGCCACGTGGCCCGTTGCGTTCGACGGCAAACGGGGCAACCCTAGGGAGCGAACGTATGCCTCCCTGCGTCCCACCATGCCCGTGAACCATCCGAGGATCCTGATGACCGCCATGACCCAGGCGAACGACCCCGCCACCGACGCCTCGCTCCAGCGCCGACCGCTCGATGCGATCTTCCACCCGCGGTCCATCGCGGTGGTGGGCGCCACGGAGAAGGAGGGCTCGGTCGGCCGGACGATCCTCTGGAACCTGCTGTCGTCGCCGTTCGGCGGCACCGTCTACCCGGTCAACCCGACCCGGCCCGCGATCCTCGGCGTGAAGGCCTACCCGTCGATCAGCGCCATCGGCGAGCCGGTGGACCTCGCGGTCATCGTCACGCCCGCCAAGTCCGCACCCGGCTTGGTCGAGGAATGTGGCCAGGCCGGGATCAAGGGCGTGATCATCATCAGTGCCGGCTTCAAGGAGATCGGGGCCGAGGGCGTGGAGCTCGAGCGCCTGGTGCTGGAGGCGGCCCGCCGCCACGGGATCCGCGTCGTGGGCCCCAACTGCCTGGGCGTGATGAACCCGATCGGCCGCTTGAACGCGACCTTCGCGGCCGGCATCGCCGCGCCGGGTCGCGTGGGCTTCGTCTCGCAGTCGGGCGCGCTCCTCACGGCGATCCTCGACTGGGCCGCCCATGAAGACGTCGGCTTCAGCTCCATCGTGTCGCTGGGCTCGATGCTCGACGTCGGCTGGGGCGACGTCATCGACTACCTGGGCGACGACCCGAACACCGACAGCATCGTCATCTACATGGAGACCATCGGCGACGCGAGGGGCTTCCTGTCGTCCGCCCGCGAGGTGGCGATGACGAAGCCGATCATCGTCATCAAGCCGGGTCGGACCGCCGAGGCTGCCAAGGCGGCGGCATCGCACACGGGCTCGCTCACGGGTTCCGACGACGTTCTCGACGCGGCGTTCCGCCGGGCCGGTGTCCTCCGCGTGGACTCCATCAGCGAGCTGTTCGAGGTCAGCGAGATCCTGGCCAAGCAGCCGCGCCCCAAGGGACGGCGCCTGTCGATCGTGACCAACGCCGGCGGCCCGGGCGTCATCGCGACGGATGCCCTCATCGGCGGTGGCGGCGAGCTGTCCGCCATCAGCGACGAGACGATGGAGGCGCTCAACGCCGTCCTTCCGTCCGTGTGGAGCCACAACAACCCGATCGACATCATCGGCGACGCCCCGCCGGACCGGTACGCGAAGGCGCTCGAGATCGCCGCTGCCGACCCGGAGACGGACGGGCTGCTGGTGATCCTCACCCCGCAGGCGATGACCGACCCCACCGCGACGGCGCGGGCCCTCGTCAAGCACGCCCAGATCGAGGGCAAGCCCGTCCTCGCCTCGTGGATGGGCGGCCAGGACGTGGCCGAGGGTGCCGCGATCCTGCGCGAGGCTGGCATCCCGACGTTCGCCTATCCCGATACCGCCTGCATCCTGTTCAACCACCTTTGGCGGTACGACACGAACCTCCGGTCGCTGTACGAGACCCCGCGCCTGCCGATTGCACCGGAGCGAGGCGAGTTCCGCGAGGAGGTCGACCGGATCATCGCCGACGTCAGCGCCGAGGGCCGCTCGCTGCTCACCGAGTACGAGAGCAAGAAGGTCCTGGCGGCCTACGGCATCCCCATCACGGACACCGAGCTGGCCCAGACGCCGGATGAGGCGGTCGCGGCCGCGGACGCCATCGGCTACCCGGTCGTCGCCAAGCTCCTGTCCCGGACCGTGACCCACAAGACCGATGTTGGCGGCGTCGTGCTCAACCTGCGCGGTGCCGACGAGGTGAGAGAGGCGTTCGAGACGATCCGCAACGCGGTGACCGCGAAGGTGGGCGCCGAGCACTTCGAGGGCGTGACCATCCAGCCGATGATCAACTGGAGCGGCTACGAGCTCATCGTGGGCAGCAGCCCCGATCCCCAGTTCGGACCGGTCCTCCTGTTCGGGATGGGCGGCCAGCTGGTCGAGGTCTTCAAGGATCGCGCGCTGGCCCTGCCGCCGCTCAACATGAACCTTGCTCGACACCTCATCGACGAGACGCTGATCGCCCATGCTCTGACCGGCGTGCGTGGTCGGAAGCCCATCGACAAGGACGTCCTGGCCGCACTCCTCGTCCGGTTCAGCGAGCTCGTGGCCGAGCAGCCGCGGATCGCGGAGATCGACATCAATCCGCTGCTTGCATCGCCGGAGCGGATCATCGCCCTCGACGCCCGCGTGGTGCTGCACCCTGCGGAGATCAGCGACGCGGACCTGCCGCGCCTCGCCATCCGCCCGTACCCGCACGAGTACGAGCGCGAGGTCACCACCGAGGACGGCGCCCGGCTCCTCGTCCGCCCCGTCCGCCCCGAGGACGAGCCCACGGCGGCCAGGTTCCAGGCCGGCCTCTCCACCGAGACGGTCGTCGCCCGGTACGGCACGGACCGCCCGCTGGCAGAGCGGACCGCGCACGAACGGCTGACCCGGATCTGCTTCGTGGACTACGACCGCCAGTTCGCGCTGGTCGCGGAGGTCCAGGGCGACGAGAATACCGAGCCCGAGTTCGCGGCCATGTCCCGCGTGTCGCGGATCCATGCGTCAGACGACCGGATGCTCACCGTGACCGTGGCCGATGCGTGGCAGCGCCGGGGCGTGGGAGCCCATCTCGTCGCAGCAGCGCTGGCCGTGGCGCGAGGTGAGGGCGTGGCGCACCTGTGCGCCGAGCTCAACCCGATCAACACGGCCATGCGCGACCTGCTGGAGGAGGAGGGCTTCGCCTTCGAGTCCCGTGGCGACGTCCTGGTGGCAAAGCTGGCGCTGTAGCACCGCCAGTCGGCGGTCGTGGGGCCGGGACCGGGCCCCGGGCACGAGCGCCACCGGGCGCGGTGGCGCCAGCGGGGGCTCGCGCACGCGGTCGACTCGCGGATCTGGGCCGACGCGGCGTAGTCCGGGCAAGCTGCTTCGCCTTGAGCCGCTCGCCGGTTCAACCGTCGGGTCAGGCCCGACTTCAGCCGTTCAGCGGCACGTGCGTCGGCTGCTCGGGCTCCTGCAACGTGCATGCGTGCCGTGCAACGGCGCATTTGGGCCTCCATCCGACCGTTGAGCCGTTCAGCGGCGCGGCGCGGCGCTGCCAAGAACGCTCGGCGGGCACGACCGGCCCGCGCCCGCAGACTCGCGCTGAGGGAGCTGATAGGCGATCATGCCTCGGGGCGCCCGACCTCAGGCTCGCGCGGCCCACCAGCCGGGGACCCGCAATGCCCAGTCGCCGCTCAGCATCCCGCACCGCGACCATCGCGCTCCTCGTCGGCTGTCTCGCCTTCACCGGCGTCGCATTCGCGAGCCTGGGCGGTGCGTCCAGGGCCGACGCTGCCGAGCCACCCCCGCCAGTGGTTGACGAGCCCACGCCCGCGGAACCGACGCCCGCGCCCG
This sequence comes from uncultured Chloroflexia bacterium, assembly GCA_963788375.1. Classification (GTDB taxonomy): domain Bacteria; phylum Chloroflexota; class Limnocylindria; order Limnocylindrales; family CSP1-4; genus CAIXZV01. The sequence goes on along the minus strand of CAWBGT010000027.1, from coordinate 305,557 downwards.
ATCCCACGGCAACACCCACGGCCGATCCCACGGCGACGGCGACGGCCACGCCCACGGCCACTCCCGCCCCAACCGCCACGCCAGCTCCGACGGTCACGCCAGCTCCGACCGCCACCCCAACCGGCGAGCCTACGGCCACTCCGGCGCCGACACCAACGCCGACACCGAAGCCCACGCCCGCGCCACCAACCTCGGACTCGCTCCGGCTGGTCCGGCTCAAGGTGATCCGCGGCAGCATCTCGCCCAAGTCGGTGGTCGCCACCCAGACCGGGCTGTTCTTCGCCCAGAACATGATGTACCGGCACACGATGACCGTGTACAACCGCAAGGGCCAGCTGGTGAAGACCATCTCGGACAGGGTCACGCTATCCAGGTTCGGCTACCCGAAGTGGCCCCTGCCGGTGCGCGGCGCACCCGTGGAGGCCGCGGTGGCTCCCGATGGCAAGCACGTCTACGTCAGCCAGTACTCGATGTACGGCCCGGGCTTCCGGCACCCCGGCTGGGACACCGGCTGGGTCGATGACACGATCGACCGATCCTTCGTGTACGAGATCAGCACCAGCACGTTCAGGAAGACCCGTGTGTTCCGGGTGGGCCCCGTGCCCAAGGCCGTGGGCGTCAGCCCGGACGGCAGGTGGCTCCTGGCCGGCAACTGGACGCACCGCGACGTGTCGCTGGTGGATCTGAAGAAGGGGCGCGAGGTCAGGCGGATCGTGGTTGGGGGAAACCCGCGCGGCATCGCCTTCTCACCCGATTCGTCCAAGGTCTACCTCAGCGCCGAGTCAGGGCAGAGGGTGATGGTCTACACCTTCGCCACGGGCAAGCTGCGGACGCTGATCCCGGTGCTCCGGGGCGAGCCACGCCACCTGGCGATCGACAAGGCGGGCAGGTACCTGTACGCATCGCTCAACAAGGGCGGCGGCGTGGTCAAGATCGATATCGCCCAGAAGCGGGTCGTGGACCGGATCAGCACCGGAAGCCAGCCCCGGACCATCGCGCTGGCGCCGGACGGGCGCAGCCTCTACGTCGTCAACTACCTCAGCCAGACCGTGGCCAAGGTCCGCACCCGGGACATGCTGGTGATCCAGCGCCTCAAGACCGCCGGCGTCCACCCGGTGGGGCTCGACTACGACGCCGCGTCCAGAACCGTGTGGGTCTCGTGCTACCGCGGCACGATCGAGCGCTTCGCCGACAGGTAGGGCCACGGCCGCACCTCGAGCGGCGTCCGGCGCGAGGCCGCCGCTGACCGCTCCGCGCCGAATGGATCCTGGTCAGGCTGCGGGGAGCTCCACGTGGAACGTCGCGCCCCGCCCGACACCTGGGCTCTCTGCCCATGCGCTGCCGTCCATCGCCTCCGCCAGCGCCCGCACGATCGCGAGCCCGATCCCGGCCCCGCCGGCCCTCCGGCTGCGCGCCGCGTCCACGCGATAGAACCGCTCGAACACGGCCTCAAGCTGGTCCGGCGCCAGCCCGGGTCCCTCGTCGGCCACCGACAATCGCGCCCGCCCGTCTACCAGGCCCGCGTTGACCGTTACCCGCGACCCGTCGGGGGCGTGGCGGAGGGCATTGGACAGGTAGTTGGAGATGATCTGGGCGAGCCGGTCGCGATCCGCCAGCGCCGCGACGGCGACGGCCGGCAGCGCCAGGTCCAGTCCGCGGGCCCGGGCGTGTGGCGCGAACCGCTCGCCCACCTCGCGGGCGACCTCGGCCGCGTCCACGGCCTCGATCCGCAGGGGCAGCTGCCTCGCCTCGGCCCGCCACAGCTCCGAGAGGTCGTTGACCATCCGCGTCATGCGCGCGGTCTCGGCGCGGAGCAGGTGCCAGGTCTGGGCCGTGGGCTGGATCACCCCGTCCTCCAACCCTTCGAGATAGCCGTCCAGGGTGGTCAGCGGCGTCCGCAGCTCGTGCGCCACGTCGCCCACGAGCTGGAGACGGCGGCGTTCGGTGGCCTCCAGGGACCCTGCCATCTCGTTGAACGATGTCGCCAGCTCACCCAGCTCGCCGGGCTCGTCCGCACCGACGCGCTCCGCGTAGTGGCCCCCCGCCACCCGCCGGGCGGCGTGCGCCATCGTGGTGATCGGCCGGGCGATGCGCGCCGCGACGGCGAGGCTGACGATGGCCGCCGTCACCACCCCGATGATCGTCGCCGCGACCAGCGCCTGGCGCATGGCGTCCGTGAACGCGGCCAGGGTGGACTCGCCCATGGCCTCTCCCATCGGGTCCCCGGGAAGATGGCCCATCGCGTCCGAGAAGTACCCGGGACCAACGAGGGTCACGGCGATCGCGACGGTCCCCACCGATGCGGCCGCGACGACCAGGAAGGCGATCAGGAGGCGGGCGCGGAGCGAGCTGGGCATCAGTCGCCCTCGCACAGCCGGTAGCCCACGCCACGGACCGTCTCCACGAAGCGCGGACGGGCCGGGTCGTCGCCGAGCTTGCGGCGCAGGTTGGCGACGTGCACGTCCACGAGGTGGTCGTCGCCCGTGAACTCGGCGCCCCACAGCGCCTGGAGGAGCGCGGGCCGGCCGACGACGATCCCAGGCTCTCGCGCGAGCAGCGAGAGCAGGTTGAATTCGAGTGCGGTCAGCTCCAGCGCGGATCCGTCCACTCGGACCAGCCGGCGCCCCTCGTCGATCTCGAGGCCCTCGGGCACCTTGCCCGTGACCACCGGTGGCCCGCCCCGGCCCGTCCGCGGCCGGCGCAGGAGCGCCTTGATCCGGGCGACGACCTCGCGCGGCGAGAAGGGCTTCACGAGGTAGTCGTCCGCCCCGACCGTGAGGCCCATGATCCGGTCGATCTCCTCGCCCCGGGCGGTGAGCATCAGGACGTAGGCATCGGAGAAGGTGCGCAGCTGGCGGCAGACCTCGACGCCGTCGAGACCGGGCAGCATCACGTCGAGGATCACGACGTCCGGGCCGGATCGACGAACGGCCTCGAGGCCCGCGATCCCGTCGGCGGCGCTCTCCACCGCCCAGCCCTCGCGCTCCAGGTAGCCGGTCAGCAGCTCGACGATGGGCGGCTCATCATCGACCACCAGGATGCGAGCGGGGCGCGGCTCCATGCGAGCAGTGTGCCATCAACGCATGCGATCGTTCCGGAGCCGAACCGGGGCTGACCTCCAGCCGCCCGACGCCTCAGCGTCCTGCCGGCGGGACCTCCTCGGGTGCCGGCACCGCCTTGAAGCTGCGGTACAACAGGAGGTCATAGACGATCTTGATCGAGCCGCCGATGACGAACGGAAGGCCGATGAACGCCGCGCCACCCATCAGCGGTGCGGACAGCAGGGGCGCGGCCGCAGCCCCCATGGAGCGGGCGATGCCCGTGATCCCCGCCGCGGCGGAGCGCTCGTCGGGGTCGACCACGGCCATCGTGTACGACTGGCGGGTTGGCACGTCCATCTGGCTGATCGCAAACCGGGCGAGCAGGAGCAGGACGGCAGACTCGAGCGTCGGCATGAACGGGACCATGATCAGCATCACGTTCGACGGCAGGTGCGTGTAGACCATCGTGCGCACGAGACCGATTCGCGCCGCGATACGGGCCGCTGCCAGGGCGGAGAAGCCGGCCAGCAGGTTGGCGACGAACAGGATCGCGCCGATGAGGGCCGGGCTGGCCCCGAAGCGGAGGGTGAACCACCAGGCGACCAGGGCCTGGACCACGAACGCGCCCCCGAAGGCGTCCAGCGCGAACAGCCCGGACAGCTTGGCCACGATGCGCTGGGATCGATGCAGCCCCAGGCGGCGGGCGACCGAGACGTCGGGGGCATCCGGGACCTCGACCGCGGACGAGACCCGGGAGAACAGGGCGGCGAGCACCAGCCCCAGGACCGCGTAGGCCAGGATGACGTCGCGGTACGCCTCCACGGGGCGCAGGCCGGACGCGATGAACGCCGCCGCCAGCGTCCCACCGGCCAGGGCTCCCGCGGCCGTGGAGAACGAGCCCACCAGGTTGAACCACGCGAACACGCGCGTCCGCTCGCGATCCGGGATCGTCTGCGCCAGCGACGCCTGCTCGACGGCAAGGAACGGTCCGACCTCGTTGCCGCTCGGGCTGATGACTCCGATGACGGCAGCCAGCACAAGCACCGGCAGGACGTCGGTGGCGGCGAACCCGACGCCGGCACCCGCCATCAGGATCGCGCCCACGAGCAGGACGCGACGGCGCCCGAAGCGGTCCGCGTGGGTGGTGAGCCACAGGGAGATGGCCGCATCCCCCGCGAGCGTCAGGCCCAGCAGCAGCCCGATGGTCGCGTCCGGCAGCCCCATGGCCGCGAGGTACAGCACGAGGACGATGGACACCAGGCCGTAGCCGAACATCCGCAGCCCACGCGTCCCGAACAGCAGCCGGGCGTCACGACCAAGGAGTGGCAGGCGACCGCTGGCAGCCAGGTGATGATCCTCCTTGGCGGTCCCGCTGCAGAGTGCGGCAGGCCAGCCTCCATCATCGGCTGCCTGCGGACCATCTGCCGGTCGGAATGGGCCGGATGTCCTTGCAGCGCTCACGGACCCACTCGACACTGCGACCGTGGCCCGGCACGAGCACGGGCACCCTGGGCACGGCCACGGCCGACTGGCAGGGCTCCTAGCGTCCATCGTGGGGCTACAGCCCCGATCCCGCCGACGCCGTCGACGAAGCGCTGACGAGCGACGCGCGCGGGATCCGCGCCGTCAAGGTCTCGCTGTTGGGCCCCGGGGTCACGGCCGTGCCTCCAGCTCGGGGTCGTGCTCATCTCGGGCTCGGTGGCACTCCTCGCCGATACCGTCTACAACTTGTCGGAAGCTCAGACACGGATCCCGCTCTGGATCGCATTCGCCACCGGCTCGCGCGCGGCCACGCGGCGCTACACGTTTCGGGTATCGAAGGGCCGAGGATCTAGCCGGCATGTTCGTGCAGCTGATGATCCTTGCCTCGGCCGTGCTGGCCGGCTACGAGCCGCTCGTCAGACTCCTCAACCCGGTCACCATCACGAACATCCCCATCGTCATCGTCGCGGGTTCGTCGGCTTCGCGGGCAATGAGCTGGTCGCCCTCTACCGGATCCGCGTCGGGCGCGACATCGGCTCGGCCGCCCTGGTCGGTACGGTCCGGACCATGGCTCAGGCTGCCGCCCTCACTGGCCGACTGGCGGCCCGTCCGGCGGCCAGAACCGACGGATCGTCCGCATTCACAGGCCACCGAGCCTCCCGACCGCACCGTCTCAGCCCAGATGGCCGCCGGGCGGACGCGTCGACGAAGGCAGCCGACAAGATGGCCGCCAGGCGGCCGGGCGTGCAAGCCGCGATCGACAGGCGAATGGGGACACCAGGTAGCACCCGTCAGGCCGGCGCCGGAACCGCGGCGTCCGGCTGCAGCCGGACGCGTCGCAGGAGCTGCGCATTGACGGCCACGATGATCGTCGAGTAGCTCATGGCGGCGGCGCCGGTGGCCATCGAGAGCTCGATACCCCACGGCGCGAGCAGGCCCATCGCCACCGGGATCGAGACCAGGTTGCAGCCCGTGGCCCAGACCAGGTTCTGGGCCATCTTCCGGTATTGAGGAAGCGGCTGATCCGGTTGACGCAGGAGGCGCAGGTCATCCCCTCCACGGGGAAGGACACGATCTCGATGCGGGGCCCGGTCAGCTGGGCGCCGTGCGGGGCCCGGTCAGCTGGGCGCCGTGCGGGCCCTCGCTGGCGCGGTCATCCCCGGCCGTCGATGCTGCCGGTCGGGCGATCCACAATCGTGATCGATCCGCCATACATGCCCATCGAGCAGGTGTAGTTGAGGATGCCGGCCCGGAGCGCCGGCAGGTTGATCACGTTGTCCCCCTCGCGGAGTCGCATCTCGATGCCCAGCTCGGGCACCACGAGGAACGCCGCGCAGGAGCGGGCCGTGGCCGACTCGATGGTCCACGTGGTGGGGATGCCCGCGTAGATGGCCACGTTGCCTGGGCGGTAGCCGTCGACCTCCTGGTAGGTGCGCAGCTCCTGGACGCCGCCGGTCGTCGCGGCCCCGCCGGTCGTCGCGGCCCCGGCGGCCCCGGCGGCCCCGGGCTGCGTCCCGGCGACCGGGAGCGGCGCCGCCTCGGCGACCGGGGTGCCAAGACCCGGCAGGTTGATCCCGGCGAGCCGGAGGCCCGCCCCGCCGTTCAGGGCGGCGAACCCGATCACCACGACGCCCACGAGCCGCAGCAGCGTCGGCCGCGCGCCGGTGGGTACGATCAGCGGGAGACCGGCGAGCGCCAGGAGTCCCGGGGCGGTCCCAATCGCGAACACGGCCATGATCGTGCCCGCGACGAGCGGGTTCCCCGTCGAGAGCGCGTAGATCTGCACGGCCTGGGTGAACCCGCAGGGAAGGAAGAACGAGAGTGCGCCGAGCCCGGCCGCCCTCGTGTCCGAGTAGCTGTTGACGGTGCCATCGCCCAGCCCGAGGCGGCGGCCGAGGCCCATCGGCAGCGTGGGCGACCAGGTGGCCACCCGCGGGGACAGGCCGGTGAGGCGCGCCCCGAGGATCGTCATCATGACCGCCACGGCGATCATGAGCACGGCCGTCATCTGGGCCGGCATCGCGACGCTCGCCCCGAGGGCACCGAGCAACGCGCCGAGCAGGCCGTAGCCGATGATCCGGCCGGCCATGAAGGCCGCAGCGGGGCGCATCCGGGTCAGGAGCCCCAGGTCCTCGGAGACCGAGCCGGCGCGGCCGGCCTCGTAGGCCGCCGAGAGCGCCAGCACCAGGCCGCCAACCAACACCATGCAGGTCGAGACACCGGCCGCCAGGCCCAGCAGGAGCGCAACCATGAGGCCGCCACTGCCCAGGTCCCCGACGCCCGAGGCGATGTCGGTGATGCCCGTTGCCTGGGCGACAGCGACGGCCAGCGCCACCAGCAGGATCCCGCCGCCCGCGGTGGCCCAGACCCGCGCGTCACGCTCCAGCCAGGGCGTGCCGCCAACCTCGTAGCCGGCGGCGTTGATCGCCCGCTCGATGGCGGCGGGCGGGACGGGGGCGGAGCTCTCGATGACAACGCGTCCCTTGACAGCCGACGCCGTCGCGCGCTGCACGTTCGGGAGGCGGCCTATGGTGCGCTGGATCCGGACCTCGCAGGACCGGCAGGTCATCCCCGCCACGGGGACGGTGACGGAGATGACGTGGGACGCTGCGGTCGAAGCGGGCCCGGAGGGGGCGTCCGGGCCTGCTCCCGTGGGTCGAGGGGTCCGACCCATCCGTTGTTCCCGGCGCGCGATGGCGATCCGGTGCAGCTCGTCGGCATCCGTGGTGGCCAGCGGGCTCACCGGGGCGCTGGTGTCTCGAGTCGCCATGGGGACGCAGGCTCCTGGATCACGTCGGGCTGATGTGGCAAGCGTGCCTCACGCGGGCCCGCAATCCAATGCAGGAGCGGCAAAGCCACCGTCAAGATTCGGTCAAGGAAGCGGGAGCAGGCCTCGGGAATCAGCGGGATTCGAGCAGCTGTCGTGTCGCCTCGAACTCCTCGGCATCGATCTCGCCGCGGGCGAGCCGGCCACGGAGAACGCGCAGCGCCTCCTCGCGGTCATCGTGGCGAGGCGATCGGATCAGCAGCCAGATCCCAAGGATCATGACGCTGGCCCAGGCGCCCATGAGGATCCAGGCCTCGGTTCCCATCGTCCAGCCGTCCATCATGGCCGAGCCTCCGCGGCACGCTCGAATTCAGGCGGGCGGGAGCGGGGTATCCGTGCCCGGTGCTGCACCGCCGCCGTAGGTCGAGTCGACCGCGGCCCGGATCTCGACCATCGACTTCCCGTCGCGAAGCATCGCGGACGCGAGATTCGCCGTGTCCACGCAGATGTCGCAATAGGAGCCGTGCTCGTCGAAGGTGAAGCTGTTCCTGCCATCGCGGGCCTGGAAGAAGCAGTTGAGGTTGCTGCCATGGCCCAGGCCGTCGCAGCCGCAATAGCAGGGGATCCACTGGAGGACGTCGGGGCGGGCCAACGCGAACGCATAGGCGCTCTGCCACTTGTCGGGCAGGGACCTGACGTAGTCGGGGCGGGACTTCCAGGTCGCGGTGACCTCACCGGCGGTCGGCATCGTGACAGCGCCGATGGGCACGGGTGCCTCGACGGGTGCCTCGACCGTTGCCGCGGGGAGCGCGGCCGGGGCAGCAGCCTCGCCACCGGCGATGGCCTCGTGGCTGCCGGTGCAGCCCGCCACCGCCCCTGCGAGGCCGACGACCAGGACGAGCAGGACCACGCCAGGAGCGGCGGGCCGGTCGTTGGCTCGGGAGGGACGGAGGCGGAAAGGACGCATGCGGGGACCTTTCACGAAACCAGCCCGGGCCGGTGGTCGAGAGCCGGTCCGCAGCCCGGGCGTGGGCCGGTGTCGCGATCATCGAGCGTGGGCGGCGGCGGGTCCATGCAGCCCGGCTCTTGTCTGGGTCAAGGCTTCGTCAAGTTGGCGACGGGCGTTCCCGGGCAGTGCCCACTCGACCGTGCCGCTGCGTCCAGCCACGGAAGGTTGGGTACGCCGCGCGCAGAGGCTGGTGATGGTCGGGGCGGTGGGATTCGAACCCACATCCTCGTGCTCCCAAAGCACGTGCGCCACCGTTGCGCCACGCCCCGACATGTCTCGTGCTCACGAAGCGCACAGGCTTCGTGCGTTCGGCCCGGCCGGAGGCATCGACGTGCATCGTCGCGTGCCTCCACCGCTCCCGGCGCACATGCTAGCCCATGCGCATGTGCTTCCCGGGCCGCGGCTCGTTGGCGGCGCTCGATGGCTGCTGCCTCATCGGGCACGCTTGACCGCGGATCACGTGCCACCACGCGACCCCACGGGCGAGCGGACAACCTCGGTCCTGCCTATCCGGTTGATTCCGGGATAGCCAGGTCGTACGCTCGGGCCATGTCAGGGGAAGAGGCAACGCCATCCGACCAGCCAGAAACCGGGGACCGCAAGATGCAGACGCTCAGCGACGATCCGATCTCGGTTGTCGCACTTGAGCGTATGGCTGCGGAGCTGTTCGGGAATCTCGTGAAGGCCGTGGTCGACGTCGACCTTGGCATCATGGTTGTCGACATGGAGATGCACGCGGACGCAGAGTCGTTACTGATCGACAACGGCTCGCGCCAGTGGGCGCTGTGGGGCATCAACCTGCACCCGGGCTCCGTCGGAACGGCGGAGTTCATCGAGTTCGATTCGATGATCAACATGCGGCCGCGGCAGGGCAACAACTCCAAGTACGTCGAGGACGCCGAGGAACGGGTCAAGGTCGTGGCGATCGTCGAGCGCCTGGTGAAGCGGTGACGATGCATCGGGATCTGGCGGCCGGGCGCTGGCGGAGCCTGTCGCTCGCCGAGCAGATGGGCAACGCCGGATCGGAGGTCGGGAGGGCAATCCGCGCGAAGGCGCTCGGGCAGCCGGAGCGGCTCTCGGGTGCGACAACTCGTGCGCTCGAACTGCTCGATCTCACGATCGAGGATGAGCGGTGGGCGGGCCCGAGGCGGCACGAGATCGCACGAGCGCGCGAGCTGGTCTGCGACTACCTGGCTGGCGACAACCTCTATGCCTCCACCGCGGAGTTCCTCGACGCGTACTTCACTGCCTTCGCCTACGCTGCTCGACGGAATCGGTAGCGGCCGACGTCAGCCCGGTCGTGCGACCGCGCCGGCGCGGCCGCCCGCAGGCGGCAAGCGTGGCTTCACTCACCGACGAAGATCGGCGCGGTGGTCTAGGAACCTGAGCGGCCGTGCTACACTGAAACCGTGTAGCACGGGAGGTGCGATGCCATGGCCAACCTGACGATCACGATCGATGAGCGACTGCTCAAGCAGGCCCGCATGCGCGCCCTCGAGGACGGGACGTCGGTGAATGCCGTGCTCCGGGCGTACCTGGAACGGTACGCGGGCGCAGGCGAGACGGCAGAGGCGCTTGCCGGATTTGCGCGACTGGCCGAACAGAGCTCGGCCACCAGCGGCACGAGCGGTCGAACCTGGACGCGGAGCGAGCTCCATGATCGAACCGGTCTTCGTTGATACGAACGTCTGGGTCTACGCGGTTGATACCGCCGACCCGGACAAACGACAACGTGCGCTGGAGGTCACCGCACCTGCTCGGGGTCGGGATCTGGTCATCTCGACCCAGGTGCTGACCGAGTTCTACGCCGTCGTCACCCGCAAGCTCGCGGTGCCGGTTCCGGTCGACGACGCCGGTGCCATGGTCAGGCAGATGGCCGGTCTGCCGGTTGTCGGGATCGACAGCACCCTGGTGGTCTCCGCGATCGCCGGGAGCCGCGAGTGGCAGATCTCGATCTGGGATTCCCTGATCGTTCGGGCGGCCGAGGTCGCCGGCTGCCGACGGTTGCTGAGCGAGGACCTCGCGGACGGAGCGGCCTACGGTTCGGTGGTGGTCGAGAACCCCTTCGCGGATCTTCGCTAGCCCAGCCAGCCCGGTTCCCGCGCGCGCTATGCTCCCGCGCCATGAGCGAGCTGCAGGTCCTACCCGCCACCGCGGAGCGATGGCCGGACGTCGAGGTGCTCCTGGGCGGTGACGGCGCGCGGGGCTGCTGGTGCCAGGCGTGGCGCGGTCCGGTGACCGCCTTCGGCCTGCCCAGGGGCGAGTCGTCGCGGGAGGCCCTCCGCCTCCAGCTGGCCTTCGACGTCCCGCCCGGGTTCATCGCCTACGAGCACGGCGAGCCCGCCGGATGGTGCGGAGTGGGCGTCCGGACGGAGACGCCGCGCCTCCTTCGATCGCGCACGATCCCGGCCATCGACGACCGGCCCGTGTGGTGCATCGGCTGCTTTCGGATCCGCGTGGGCTACCGGCGCAAGGGCATCGCGAGCGCCCTGCTGGCGGGCGTGGTCGAGGCGGCACGGGCTGCCGGCGCGCCGGGCGTGGAGGCCTACCCCATCGATCCCGGTGACCGGCGGGTGGACGTGAGCTTCGGCTTCGTGGGGATCGCGTCCATGTTCGACCGGGTCGGGTTCCGGCGCGTTGTCCAGACCGACGCCCATTCGGCCGGCCTGCCCCGGATCCTCGTCCGCCTGGACTTCGACGACGTCAAGGCCGCGACCCGCTGAAACGCGAGCCACGGGCAGCGGCGTCGCTCGGGCCCGGTTCCGCCTAGCTGTCCTTCACCCGACCCGAGGTCCTCCAACCCGACGGAAGCCGGCGGGCGATCCCTCCCCCACCGTGCTGCTTCGCCCGGTCGCCCGAACCCTTGGGGAGGCGGCGCGTTCCATCGTGCTGGAGGAGCTGGATCGCCGGCGCCGGGCGAGCGGTGACGCCGCTGCCGATCCGGTGATGCTTCGGAATGGCCATGTCAGCAGCCTCAGTCGAGCACGAACCAGGACACGACGGCCGACGAGGTCAGCTTCGTGTTCAGGTAGATCGTGAACTTCCCCGCGGCCGGGACGACGGCCCGGACCCAGCGACCGGACTCGCTGGTGGCCAGCACCGCAAAGACCTTGCTCGACGTGGTGACGCCGGCCAGCGACTTGGTGTAGCTCGACTTGCCCTTGGCCATGCTCTGGCGACCGGACCGGCTCAGCTGAACCTTGCCGGTGACCTTCAGGGCCAGTTGGGACGTGGTCGGCGCCCAGGCCCACACGCCGACGCTGCCTGCACCGTCGTTTGCGTCACCCTCGACGCCGACGTACCCATAGCCGATGACGCCGCTGCCACCGCTGCCGAAGACGCCGATGTCGGGACTGTCACCCCAGACGCCGGCGGCCATGGCGTCCGCACTCGGATACGCCGGGGCCGAGCCGAAGACGCCCGTGTAGGCCGTGAGTTCGGCAGAGAACCCGCCGTCCGGCGGGCTGACGCTCCAACCGACGACACCCCCACCGCCGGTACTGGTCCCGAGGACCCCGTACCCGGCTCCCGACCCGGTGGCGGCCCCGGAGAGCGCCGTGCTCCCAGGCCCGGAGTTGGTGACCGAGGTGGTCGCCGTCGTGGCGTTGTCCGTGCCCTTGACGACGTCATCCGGGTCCGCGGCGACCGCGGTCAGGGGCATCGCCGCCGTCGCGACGAGCGCGGCAGCCGAACCTGCGGCGGCCGTGAGCAGGGCGCGCCTTGTGCCGAGGATGGACCCATCCCGAGGAACCTTCTGATCCGCCATCTCTCCCTCCAGGTGCCGGCCCATGCGGCCGCAGCCGATGGAGGCTGCTACGCCCAGCCACCCGACGCAAGGGCCGGTACGCCCCATCTGCATTCGTGACTCGCGCATCGGATACTGGGGCGTGCCTCCAAACGTTCTTGCGACCGATCGCCGTCGCCTGGCCACGATGCGCCTGGCCGCCCAGGGCATCACCGCGGGCGGGCGTGCGACCACCCCCGAGGTCGTCCGCTCGATGCTGGCGATGCAGGGGCAGGACCTTCCTGGCGCCCGCTGGTCGATCGGCGTGCGCGGACGAGTGACCGACGACGAGGTGGGCGCGGCCTTCAACGCGGGCGACATCGTCCGGTCGTGGCCGATGCGGGGCACCCTCCACGTGGTTGCCGCCGAGGACATCGGCTGGATGCTGGAGCTGATGGCAGGCCGCGTGGTCGCCGCCAGCGCCACCCGGCGAGCGCAGCTGGAGATCACCGCCGACGATCTCAACCGGGCGCGGGATGCCGCCGTCGGGGCCCTGGAGGGCGACCGCGCACTCCCTCGGGAGGCCCTGCTGTCCGCGCTCGCAGCGACCGGCATCGTCGTTGACGCCCAGCGCGGCTACCACTTCCTCGGGTACCTGGCCCAGTCCGGGGTGATCGTCCTGGGACCCGTCGATGGCAGGCAGCAGTCCTTCGCGCTCCTCGGGGAGTGGGTTCGCAGGCCAAGGCATCTGGAGCATGACCAGGCCCTCGCCGAGCTCGCCTGCCGGTTCTTCCGGAGCCACGGGCCGGCCACCGACCGAGATCTGGCCCGCTGGTCGGGCTTGCCGCTCCGCGAGGTGCGCCGCGGGCTCGCCGCCGCCGCGCCCGAGCTCGCCCGCCTGGAGGTCGCCGGTACCACGTATCACCTCGCACCGGAGGTCCTTACAGGGCAGTCGGATCCATCGCCCGCGCCGGCAGCGTCGCCCGACCCGGACGTCTGCCTGCTGCCCGGATTCGACGAGTACCTGCTCGGCTACGCGGACCGCAGCGCAGCCCTGGCACCGGAGCATGCCCAGGCCGTGGTCCCCGGCAACAACGGGATGTTCCTGTCGACGATTGTCGTCGACGGAGAGATCGTTGGCACCTGGAGGCGGATCACCAGGGCTCGCGACGTGGTGATCGACCTGTCGCCCTTCGCCCCGCTTCCGGACGCGGCCCGGGAGGGCCTGGCTTCAGCCGCCCATGCGTACGGGACCTTCCTGGGCAAGCCGGCGCGCCTGGGATAGCCCGCCGACCGATCAGGCGTCGGAGCCGAACCCCAGCCTGACCAACACCGGTGTCATCCGGGCCGCGGCCCGCGAGCGATGCGAGATCGCGTGCTTCTCCGCGGCCGACCACTGGCCCAGCGTCCGCCCGCCAGGCGGCTCCAGCTCGGGCTCGAACAGCGGGTCGTAGCCAAAGCCACCGTCGCCGCGAAGCCCGGTGGCGATCCGTCCCCGGCAGGTGCCGCGGCGGGTCACGATCCGGAGCGCACCGCGCGGACCCTGCTCGCCCGGCAGGGCCACGGCCAGGACGCACACGTAGCGGGCTCCCCTCCGGTCCGCCGGCAGCCCGGACAGCTCGCGGAGCAGGAGCTCGTTGTTGGAGGCGTCGGTGGCATCGGGACCGGAATACCGCCGGGTGCGCACGCCTGGTCCGCCGTCAAGCGCATCGACCTCGAGGCCGGAGTCGTCGGCAAGGGTCGGGATGCCGGAGCGGGTGGCGTAGAAGCGGGCCTTGATCCGCGCGTTGGTCTCGAACGTCTCGCCGGTCTCCTCGGGCTCGTCGGGAATGCCGACGTCGTCCGGCGAGAGCACCTCCACGTCTGCGGGGAGGTCGAGGAGCTCCCGCAGCTCGCGCAGCTTGTGCCGCGACCGGGTGGCGACCAGGAGACGCCGGGGTGCGTGCCCCACTAGCGCCTGACCGTGGCGATCGCCTGGGTCTGCGCCTCGAACAGCCGGCCGAGACCCACGTTGGCGAGATCGAGCAGCTCGTCAAGGGACGCCCGGTCGAAGGGCTTGCCCTCGGCGGTGCCCTGGAGCTCGACGTAGGCGCCGGCGTCCGTGCCCACAACGTTGAAGTCCACCTCGGCCCGGGAGTCCTCCGAGTAGTCCAGGTCCAGGAAGTGCATGCCGTCGATGATGCCGACGCTGACGGCCGCGACGTGACCCGTGAGGTGCCGCTCCATGCCGTAGGTGATCAGCGCCGCCGCGAGCGCGACGTAGCCGCCGGTGATCGACGCCGTCCGCGTTCCGCCGTCGGCGACGATGACATCGCAGTCAACGGTGATCGTGCGCTCGCCGAGGCGCGAGAGGTCCACGACGCCCCGCAGGGATCGGCCGACCAGCCGCTGGATCTCGTGGGTGCGGCCGCCGACCTTTCCCTTTGCCGCCTCGCGCTCGGATCGCTCCGCGGTGGCCCGCGGCAGCATCTCGTAGGTGCCGGTGACCCATCCCGTTCCCTTGCCGCGCAGGTGCGGCGGGACGCGGTCCTCGATGGTCGCCGCGCAAAGGACCTGGGTGTCGCCGAAGCGGATCATGCACGAGCCTTCGGCCCATTTCTGGACCCCGAGCGTGATCTCGATGGGCCGGATGTCGTTGGGCCCGCGTCCGTCCGCTCGGACGTGCGGGCGATTGCCGATGCTCATGCCGTCGCCTCCCCGCGCTCGAACGCCTTGGCGGCGTCCCACAGCGCATCCAGCTCCTCGAAGGAGCAGTCACGGAGGGCGACGCCACGATCGGCGGCCGCCAGCTCCACGTGCCGGAACCGCCGGCGGAACTTGTCGTTGGCCGAGCGCAACGCACCCTCGACCTCGATGCCGGTCTTGCGCCCGACATTGACGAGGACGAACAACAGGTCGCCCAGCTCTTCAGCGCGGTGTTCCTGGTCCTCGGCCTCGGCCAGCTCCACGGCCTCCTCGTGCACCTTGTCAAGCACGCCCTCGATGGACGGCCAGTCGTAGCCGATGTGCGCGGCGCGCTCCTGCATCTCCTGGCTGGCCGCCAGCGCGGGCAAGGACCGGCTGATGCCATCCAGGGCGCTCTTGGGAGCGTCCGTGCCCGCCTCGCCGGCGGCAGCGGCGCGCTCGCCCTGCTTGATGCGCTCCCACTGGCGGTTGACGTCGGCCGCGGTCCGGGCCTCGGACTCGCCGAACACGTGGGGGTGGCGGCGGACGATCTTGGTGGCGATGGCGGCCCACACGTCGGTCATGTCGAAAATGCCGGCCTCGGCCGCGAGCTGTGCGTGCAGCACCACCTGGAGCAGGAGGTCGCCCAGCTCGCCTGCCAGCTCGGGCGTGGCACCGTCCTCGAGGGCGTCGTACACCTCGTACGCCTCCTCGAGCAGGTGGCTGCGCAGGGACTGGTGCGTCTGCTCCCGGTCCCAGGGACAGCCATCCGGGGCGCGCAGCCGGTCCGAGATCCAGGGCATGCCCCATGGCGACGCCGCGTTGAGGACGGGCGCCAGGGGTGCCAGGTACAGGGGACCCGCGAGGTCGTCCTCGGTGAGTGCCCCGATCGTCGTTCCCTCAGGCTCGCCGAACCGCCCCACGGCGTGATCGCCGGGGTAGAGGCGCCGCAGGACGTCAACCGGGTCGCGACCGTGGGCCCCGTGGCGGCCCGGGAGCGGCGCAACGGTGTCCGGGGCGGGAGCCGACGCCCGGAGGCGCGCCGCCGGCACGATGAGGAGCGGGAGCGACGGCTCCACGGGCGTGGCGGTCAGTCGCTCTACCGCGACGATTGCCAGCCCGGCGCCGGGGTCAAGGCCCCAGCGGACCCTGGCCTCGGCGAGGAGCGCGTCCAGCATCGGCCCGCCCGTCCCCGCCGGCGTCAGCTCGTTGCCTGGCCGGAGACGATCGGGTCGCGGGTGATCTCGACGGCGGCCTTCTCCTTCGAGTACCACAGCGGGAACGCGGAGGTCTCGAGCGCCGCCTTCTGCGCGGCATCGGGCTCGCGGGTCTCCTCGGCCGCCACCAGGAACAGGTACAGGCCCTCGCCGGGAACGATGAGGGGATCACTCACCTTGCCGATCGGCGCCGCGAAGATCGCCGCCTCACGTGTCTCGTCGAGCTGGCCCTGGCCGATCCAGCCGAGCTGGCCGCCGTTCGCCGCCTCGGCCTTGTCCGAGTTGTCGCGCGCGGCATCGGCGAAGGGAAGGGTCCCCGCATCGATGTCCGCCTTGAGCCTGGCCGCCCACTCCTCGTCGGTGGGCCCGTGCATGACCTGGATCACGTGCCAGCCGAAGACCGACTTCACCGGGTCGAGGAGCTGGCCGGGCTGCAGGCCCGGCTGGAAGACGGCGGCGGCGAAGGCCGGATCGATCGCATCGTCCGTGGAGAAGTACGGGAGCTTGCCACCGGTGGTCACGGCGGATCCCTCATCGCTCTCGGCCCGGGCAATCGAGTCGAACAGGGCAGGGTCCGCCTTGATCCTGGCGAACGCGTCGTCCGCAGCCGCCTTTGCGGTCGCCCAGGCGGGATCGTCGGCGGCGACCTGGGCGGCGCCGTTGGGATCGTCGTTGGGCGAGTAGAGGATGTGCCGGACACGGATCGCACCGGGGCCCGACTCGCTGGCGCCCTCCTCGATCAGGATCTCCGACGTCTCGCGCTGCGGGCCGGGTGCCAGGTACTGGGCCAGGACCGCGTCGCTCAGCTTGCTGCGGGTCACGTCGCGGCGGAGTGCGGCGCGGAAGTCGTCCATGCTCACGCCGTCCTCGCCGACCTGCGCGGCCAGCGTGGCATCCACGACCGGCGCGATGATCTCGGTGACCCGCCCGACGCGGAAGCTGCCGTCGGCGCCCTCGACGACATCGGTGGGGCTGTCCTTCGCCGCCGCCATGAGCGCCGCGAGGAAGGCTGGATCGAGCGCCGAATTCTCGTCGATGAACGAGATATCCCCGGCCTGCTCCTTGGATGCATCCGTCGAGACATCCTTGGCCACCGTCTCCCAGTCCTGGCCGGACTTCAGGTCGGCGAGCGCCTGGGCTGCGGTCGCCCTTGCCGCTGCCACGGCCTCATCAGTCGGCGTGGTGGCTCCCTCCGCCAGCTCCGGCTTGACCTCGATCATCCACGCGTGGCGGAGCTCGGGCGTGGTCGCCTCCTCGGTGAACCGGGCATCGACATCGGCATCCGTCACGATCACGCCCTGCTTGGCGGCGAGGTCGGCCTGCACCGTGCCATCGATCAGCTGCTCCAGGGAGAGCGCCTCGTTCTGCGCCTGGCGCTGCTGGATGACCGCGATCCAATTCTCGGCGTCGGCGCTGCGGATCTGGCCCGCGGCAAGCAGCGTGCGCAGGCGCCGCTGCTGGTAGTCGGCACGGAACGTGTTGACGCCCACCTGGCGGTTCAAGTCGTCCCTGGTGATCGTCTGGCCGTTGACCGTGCCGACCGAGGTCAGGCGATCACCGAACCACGACGCGCCGGCGGCGATGAGCAGCAGCAGGAGCGCCGCCACGATGGTGAGGCCGAAGCCGATGTTGAGCAGCATGTTGCGCCGCTCGCGGTCATCCCAGGTACGGGACTGCTTCGGAGGGCGGGAGCGTGACGTCATGGCGGTTGGGTTGTCCTCGTGGTGGAGCGGCCATCGCCGGGATGCAGACGTGGAGGGACGGAAGACGGCGGATGACGCGGGGCGGATGGTACCGCATGCGCGCGCGAGGCCGGTGCTCGGGCCCCGTGCTACCCTCCCGGCCGTGACTGCCAGATCCGAGGTTCCCTCGTCATTCCGGTCGTCCGCGACACGCCCGGGATCGATGGCGCTCATCCGCATCGGCATCAGGGAGACGCTGTCGCGACGGCGCCTCATCGCCTACCTCGTGCGTGCCGATCTCAAGAAGAGCGGCGCGGACACGCTGTTGGGCAACGTCTGGTGGGTGCTGGATCCGCTGCTCCAGATGCTCGTCTACTACGTCCTGGTCGGCGTGATCCTGCAGCGCAACACCTACCCCGACTACCCGCTGTTCATCTTCAGCGCCATCCTGCCCTGGAAGTGGTTCGATTCCACGGTCAAGGACGGCATCAGCTCGGTGGTCAGCCAGGAGCGGCTGGTCAAGCAGATCTACTTCCCCAAGCTCGTGCTGCCCGTGGCCAGCACGGTGTCGGGCGTCGTGAACTTTGCCTTCGGCCTGATCCCGCTGATGGCGATGCTCGTGATCTTCTACCCGGAACGCCTGTCCGCCTGGGTCCTGCTGATCCCCTTCATCGCGGTCGTGCAGTTCCTGTTCTCGACGGGCGTGGCCGTGGCCGTGGCCGCGATCAACGTCTTCTATCGCGACATCGGCAACCTCTCGCGGCACGTGATCCGGTTCTGGTTCTTCCTCTCACCGACGCTCTACGGGCTCGACAAGGTCGAGGGGATCGTCGGCCACAACGAGCTGGTCAAGGTCTGGTACACGATCAACCCGTTCACCTACATCCTGGGTGCCTACCGGTCGGTGATCTACGAGGGCCAGCCCCCCCACTGGCTGGGGCTGGCCGTGGTCGGGGTCGTGTCGCTCGTGCTGATCGCCCTCGCGATCATCCTGTTCAAGCGGGTCGAGCCCACGTTCGCGAAGGTCCTGTGAGCACCCAGTCGGCCGCGGATCCGAAGACGGCGATCTGGACGAAGAACCTCGGGGTCAAGTACAACCTGCACCTGACCAAGAAGCGGACCATCCGTGAGTCCTTCGTACGGCGCGTCCACCGCGAGGGCGACACGGACTTCTGGGCGCTGCGCGAGGTGTCCTTCGCCGTCAAGCACGGCGAATCGCTCGGGATCATCGGGCCCAACGGCGCCGGCAAGAGCACCCTCCTGCAGGCACTGGCCGGGATCATCACGCCATCCGAGGGCGAGGTCGCAGTGGATGGCCACATCTCGAGCCTGCTGACCCTGGGCGTGGGCTTCGACCAGGACCTGAGCGGTACCGACAACATCCGCCTGGCCGGGGCGTTCATGGGCATCGATCACAAGATGGTCGAGGAACGGCTGCCCGACATCGTGGCCTACGCAGATCTCGGGCCGTTCATCGACGCCGCGATCAAGACCTACTCGTCCGGCATGCGGGCCCGCCTCGGCTTTGCGATCGCGACGTCGGTCGAGCCGGACATCCTGCTCCTGGACGAGGTCCTGTCAACGGGCGATGCGGCGTTCCGCGAGAAGTCCAAGCAGCGGGTCGGCGAGCTGGTCCAGGAGGCCAAGGCCATCGTGCTTGTCACCCACGACATGAACTGGGTAACGGACTACTGCACCCGAGCGATGCTGATCGAGAAGGGTCACATCGTGGCGATGGGCACCCCGACGGACGTGGTCAAGGAGCACCAGGAACGGTCCGCGAAGCGACGGGCCGAGCAGGTTGCGGCCGGCATCTTCGCGAAGGGCAAGGGTGGCAGGGGCGGACGCCGGCGCTGAACCGACCGCGCGCCCGACGTGACGGGCGCTGATCCGGCAGCCGGGGCTCGACCCTCCGAGGGACCTACATTCTCCCGCGCAGGATCCTGACCAGCGATGTCACCAGCCCGAAGACCGCACCCGCGACGATCGCGCCGCGCCAGTCGAGCAGCGGCTTGACGTCTCCGGACACGTGCTGGGCGATCATCACCAGCACCGCCGACGGCCGCGTGACGGTCACGTGCTGCGCGACCACGGTTCGGGCGAAGGCCTGCTCCAGCGTCACGTCCCGGGCGAGGACGCTGCCGACCACCCCCTGGGTCACCTGCATCTCGTCCGCCAGCGCGGCCCCGATGCTGCCGAACTCCACCCCGATGCGGTCGCCCTTGGCCGCGCCGATGCCGCCCCACTGGACGAAGACCTCCTCGGCGTCGAGCGCACCGATGCCGCCCATCCGGACCTCGACGGTTCCCGCGCTCGCCTCGTCGATGCCGCCCCGCTCGATGGTCAGGCTGCCAACGCTGACCCGCTCCCTGCCCGGCGTCGAGGGCACGACGGGTTCAGGCTCGGTAACGGGGCTCGAAACCGCGCCGGGTTCTGGCGCCACGACGGCGTCGGGCGCCTCGACCGGGGCCGGCAGCTCAACCGGGGCCGGCGGCTGGGCCGGGGCTGCCTTGCGGCGGCGCTTCGGCGTTGCGGGCGTGTCGTCGGTCATTGCGGTCCTCGGGTGCGGCGCGACAGGTCCGGGCAGCCTACCGTAATCGGGCGAGGGCGCCCATGGCCGGAAGTCCCGAACGAGGCCGATGTCGGCTATGCTCCGCGCGGATCCGGGCCCCTCGGGCCGCATCCATCGCCCTGCAGAACCGGAGCGTGCATGAACCGCACCGCAATCAGCATGATCGCCACCCTGGTGCTGGGCGCCGGCGTGGTGGCGGGACTCGCCGGCTGCGACAACGCCCAGCCGGGCCCCACGGGACCGACGGGCGTGGTCTCGTCACCTTCGGCCACCCAGGCCCCCACCGGGAGTGGGGCGCCGGCAGTCTCCACCACACCGGACGGCAGTCCGCTGGTCTCGCCATCCCCCACACCGGAGCCGACACCCACGCCCCAGCCGACACCCGCCCTGGTCCCCGCGCCCCTCACTGGCCTGCCGGTCAAGGAGGCCGTCACGGCGCGTCACGTCGTGGCCGTCATGGTGGACGACCAGTCCGCGGCCCGGCCGCAATCCGGGCTCTCGCAGGCGGACGTGGTGTGGCAGGCTCCGGCCGAGGGTGGCATCCCGCGCTACGAGGCCTGGTTCCAGAGCACCCTTCCCACCTCGGTCGGCCCGATCCGGAGCGCCCGGCTGTACTTCGTCGCCTGGGCATCGGAGTGGCGGTCGGTCTACGCCCACGCCGGCGGCTCCCCGCAGGCCCTCGCCGTGCTCAACTCGTCCCAGGGTCGGGGCAAGGTCGTCTACAACGCCGACCAGTTCCGCTACAGCAAATACCTCTACCGGGTCTCCTACCGCTACGCGCCACACAACGTGTACAGCGACGCCAAGAGCCTGCGGCAGCTGACCAGGGTCGTCGGCGCGAAGCCCGTTACGGACCAGGCGCCGAAGTGGAAGTTCGCACCCGACGTCCCGCTCGAGCAGCGACCGGTCGGGGGCAAGATCGTCGTCCCCTACCTCGCCAACCGCATCACGTACAACTACAACCGCAAGACGAATACCTATCCTCGCAGCGTCTCTGTCGAGGGCAAGGAATACGACGTCGGGACGAAGCCCAGGACGCGGATCGCGCCCAAGAACGTGGTGATCATGGCGGTCCGCTTCGTGCCGCTCAACGACAAGAAGCACCGGCTGGACGGTCAGGTCACGGGCAGCGGGACGGCCTGGATCTCGAGCAACGGCAAGACCGTGAAGGGCACCTGGAAGAAGAAGTCCTTCACGGCCCCCACGCGCTTCTACGGTCCGGACGGCTCGCCGGTCATCCTCACGATGGGCCAGACGTTCGTCCAGGTGGTCCCTCGCGGGACGAAGATCAGCATCAAGGACGGAAAGGTGCCGGTGCAGCCGGCCACCCCGGCGACATCCCCGTCGCCGACGCCTTCGCCAACCCCCTAGAGCAGGGGCGCGGGTCGAGCGACCTCCGCCCAGACGGCGCGGGTGTCCCGGGCGACATCCGCCCACGCCCGCCTGGCCAGCAAGCGCTCCCGCACGGCCGCCAGCAGTGTCGGGTACGGCTCTGCGTCCGACCACACGGCGCGGATCGCCGACGCGAGCCTGGGGGCGTCGCCCGGCTCCACGAGGATCCCCGCCGCGCCCACGACCTCCGGGAGCGTCCCGACGGCGCTCGCGATCACCGGGACGCCTGCGGCCAGTGCTTCCATCGCGGCCAGGCCCGCGAGCTCGGAGCGGACCGGCTGGAGCATCACCCGCGCCCCGGCAACGAGACCGGCCAGCCGCGCATCCGGGAGGCCCGGCGCGTACACGAGCAGGTCCGCGACGCCGGCCCGACCGGCGGCGCGGGACAGGGCAGCCCGGTCGTCCGGGGTTGCGCCCACGAGGCAGACCCGCGGGGGCCACTGTTCCGGCGGGACGTCGGGCGGAGGCGCCGCCCCGGCCAGGAGGGCCAGCGCGGCGAGCAGCGTCGAAAGGTCCTGACGGGCGTCGTAGCGACCGGCATAGACGGCGTACCGGCTCCCGAGGCCCAGCCGGGAACGCTCCTGGTCGGCTGCCGACGCGGCCTCCGGGCGGAAGGCGGATCGGGGGGCCAGCGGGATCACCCTTAGCCGTTCCTTCCGGATCCGCAGCAGGCGCCGGGCATCGGTGGCGGCCGCGCGGCCGGGCACGATCACCGCCGACGCGTCCTTCAGGATCCGGGCGCGAACCCGCTGGCCGAAGCGCGCCGCCGCCCCGCGCTGGTACTCGTCGGGCATCGACCACGGGGCGAGATCCAGCAGGGCCGCGACGACCGGGATACCCGAGCCGATGGGCAGCGCACCGGACGCGGCGTGGTACACGGCGCCACTCGCGCCTGTCCGTTCCGCCCGCCATCCGGTACCAACCGAGACACCCCGGAGCAGCAGCGGGTCCACGGACAGCGAGCCGGACCGCAGGAGGCGGGTCGGCGGCAGGCGGCGGCGGCCCGCGACCTCCAGGCGCGTCCAGCGGCCGGTAGGGTCGTCGCGGCCAACGGCCAGCAGGAACGAGTACGACTCGCCCTCGACCGGCTCGGCATCGAGAGCTCCGAGGAGCGCCTCGAGGTAGAGCGCCGTGAGCGGCGCGCGATCCGGGTCCTGCAGCGGGCGGGCGTCGAGGATGACGCGGACACCGGGGGCAGCGGGCGGTGGGCCGGCCTCCAGACCGGGACGCCAGCCGCTGCGCGCAGGGCCGGTCACGATGTCCGAGCGGTCATTTCCCGGGCCGCACGGGCCCGCGGCCGCGCAGCTCGTCCCAACGCAGGGTCAGCACCACGAGGAGGGCCTCGGCGATGATCCGGCGGCTCATCTTGGACTGGCCGAGACGGCGGTCCCGGAACGTGATCGGAACCTCCGTCACCCGGGCGCCGAACCGCGAGGCGCGGTAGGTCATCTCGATCTGGAACACGTAGCCGCCGGCGCGGATGCCCGCGAACGGCACTGCCTCGAGGGTGGTCGCCCGCCACGCCTTGAAGCCTCCGGTGAGGTCGTGCGGCGCGAGACCCAGCACGATCCTGGCGAAGGTCGAGCCGCCCCGGGAGATGACCCGGCGGACGATCCCCCAGTCCTCGACACCGCCGCCGGCGGTGTAGCGGGACCCGATGACGAGGTCCGCGCGGTCGTCGACGACCGGTGCGATGAGCGAGGGCAGCGCCGCCGGGTCGTGGGACCAGTCCGCGTCCATCTGGATGACGATCGAGGCGCCACCGCCGAGGGCGACACCGAACCCGTCGAGGTAGGCACGGCCCAGACCCTGCTTCGCGCGGCGATGGCGGACGCGGATCCGCGAGTCGGCGGCGGCCAGCGTCTCGGCCAGCTCGCCCGTGCCGTCCGGTGAGCCGTCGTCCACCACGAGCAGCATCGCGCCCGGGAGGGCGTCCAGGATGGCCGACGCGATCGCCTCCAGGTTCTCCCGCTCGTTGTACGTGGGCAGAACGACCCAGACCCCGGTCCCAACGGCAGGATAGGGTTTCGCGCCGGGCTCCTGGTCCTGGAGGGGATGGGCGGCGGTCTCGGCCGGAACGTCGTGCTCGCTCATTGGGGGCAAGTGTACGAGGCCCGGCACAACCCGGGTCCGGCAAGGCTCAACGCGAGCCGATCCGGATCCCGATCGTGGTCGCGTTGATGCGTCCGCCGGCATCCTTCGCGCGGACCCTGACACTGGCCGGGCCCGCAGCTCCCGCCGCGACCCTGAAGGAGGCGCGGTAGGTACCGTCATTCAGGCGCGTGGCGGTCACGATGACGCCCGCCCGGCCCGGCTGCTTGAACGTGACCCTGGGCCGCGTCGAGAGGGCCTCAACGGTGGCGATGCGCACGGTGAGCGTCCGGCCCGGGACCACGGTCGTGGCCGACGGCGTGACCGCGAAGGCCGCGACGCGGACGGACCTGGCCAGGGTCTGCGTTCCCAGCGACGATGTCACCGTCAGGTGGGCGGCGTATAGGCCCTGCGGCACCCGGGCCCCGTTCTTGAGGCGGCCGTCCCACGTCCAGGAGCGTGAGCCCGCAGCCTGGGACCTGCCGCTCCAGACGGTGCGCACGAGGGATCCTCCGGCGTCATAGAGGCGAAGCGTGGTCTTCGCCGGTCGGGCAAGACTCCAGGTGAGCGTCGCGCCGGGGCGGAGCCCGTCGCCGTCCTGGGGATAGAACGGTCCCGACCATCGCAGGCGGCGGGCGGTGCGATCCACGACCACCGGCCTGGTAGCCACGCGCAGGTTGCCGGCGGCATCCTCAACGCTGACCTTGAGCGTGTAGCGGCCGTCGGGGACGGCGGCTCCGGCACCCGTTCGACCATCCCAGGTCGCGGACCAGGTGGTCTGGGCCTTGACCGTCCACGACCGGATCCGGCTGGTGCCCCTGTAGATGCGGACGGTCCCGGAGGCCCGCTCGTCGGCACTCCAGGCGATGCGGGTCGCATCGGCAGTGCCATCGCCGTTGGGCGAGAAGATGGGGCTGGAGGCGCTGGCGGTGATCAGCGGCCCCGTGTTGTCGACGGTGACCGGGAACGATCGGGACGCCCGGTTGCCCACATTGTCGTACGCCGACAGCGTGGCGGTGTAGCGGCCATCGGGGACGCGCTTGCCGGCGTCGCTGGTGCCGGCCCATGTGAGGGCGGCCATGGCACCCGAACCGGCGGTCGATCGCACGGTCGAGCCGGCCGCGTTGGCGACCCGGATGGTCCAGCGGGTCGCGCCGCCCGCCTTCATGGCCAGCCGGACCCGGTCCGCCGTCCCGTCGCCGTTGGGCGACACCAACGATGAGGTTGCTGATGCCGACGTCACCTTGGGCGCCACGGTGTCAACGGTGACGGCATACGCCGCCACCTGGGCTGCCGGCCGCCTTGACGGGGCGGTGTAGGTCTTGCCCGCTGCGGTGCCGACCAGCTGCAGGACGTAGCGTCCGTCGGCAACGCGGGATCCACCAACCCTGCCATTCCAGGCCCAGGCACGGGCTCCCACCGCCCGCGCGGGAACGGGGACCGAACCGACGAGGGACCCGTTCGCGCGGTAGACCTTGAGCGTCAGGCTGGCCATGGCGCGGGTGTTGGTCCAGCGCAGGCGGACCGAGTCCCGTGAGCCGTCTCCGTTCGGTGAGAAGGAGCGCGCCGCGACAGCGGCGGTCGAGGATCCCAGCGCCGACGCCCCGGTGCCGAAGTCCAGGCCGGTCAGGCCGGCGCTGACCCGGGTGCTGTTGGGGGCGCGTGACGCGGCCACATAGGTAGCGGTCGATGACCGGACGGCCACCCAGACCCCGTGGTCCACGAAGGACACCGGGCTCCACTCGCGGATCGGCTGCGTGATCTCGAACCAGGTGTAGCCATCGGCGGAGACCGGCCCGCGCGTCACGGCCACGATCGTCCCGGCGGGCAGCGAGCCCAGCCTGGCCGCCGACGTGTCCGGTCCGGCACGGTAGGCGAGCCCATCCTTGCGGACCCGGCCGAAGCCACCGGTCTTGAGCGCCGGTGTGCCGGTCCAGACGCTCCTGACGTTCCATGACCCCGTGCTGCCCTTGCCGTCGCGGGCGCGCACCCGGAACGCGTAGCCCGTGCCGTGCCGGCCCATCCACACGCCAGAGGTGGCCGTGGTGGCGGTGAGCCAGGTGGTCCAGGCCTTCCCGTTGGTGGACACCTGGACGTCGTAGCTCGCCACGTCGCTCGTGCCGTCGGCCGCCCAGGACACGACGAAGCCTTCGTCCACCTGCGTGGAGGTGAGCAGCCTGATCCCGGCCTGCGGGGCAGACTTGTCCGCCAGGAACGACTGCGAGAAGGCCCGGTAGAGCTCGGGGTGACCGCCGTCGTACCCCAGCGCCCACATGCCGGCCCCGCGCAGGTTGTAGTCGTCGACCATGGCCAGCCGCAGCTTCATGGACTCGCCATCGTCGTAGTAGACCTGGCGCCAGCTCGTGACGCAGCCGTGGGCCTTGGTGCAGTTCTCGCGCCGGTACGCGACGTACGGGCTCTGCTCGACCGCGTCCCACCGTCGGCCGTACTTGCCCACGAGGCCGGTCAGGCTCTCGTAGTTCACCGCCGTGCTGTACCCATACTTGGCGCCGCTCTGGCTGGCGGACCGGGCGGCATCGGACTTGGTGGACCAGGCCCGGCCGTACCACGGGAGGCCGAGGATCACCCGCGACGGACTGACGCGTGCGGTATAGGCGCGCACGGTGTCCGCGAGGTCGTACTTGGGACCCGAGAGGGGATCGACGGAGCCTGCCGTCCGCGAGCCGGAGGTGCGGTAGTCGTAGCCCATCACGAAGATGGCATCGGCAGCCCCAGGCCCCACGGACGCCTCGAGCGGGTAGTTCCCGATGAACCCGGTCGTGTCGTAGGTCAGCTGGTAGCCGCGCTTGATCTTGTTCAGCTCGCCGCGCATGGCCTTCAAGAGCTGCACGAACTCGTCTGCGTAGCCGGAGGCAAGGGGCTCGAAGTCCAGGTTGACGCCGTCGGCACCGCGATCCCGGACGGCCGCGGCCACCTGCTTCGCGAGATTGAGGCGTGCGGCGGAGCTGCCCAGGATCGACCGCTGGATGGCGGCCTGGGAGGATGTCCAGGCGAACGCGGACACCGTGAGCACCACGCGCGTCCCTCGCTGGTGTGCCGCGTTGATCACCGAAGTCAAGTTCGAGCTGGTCCAGCCCGCCCAGCCGGTGGTGGTGCTGCCGTCGGCGGAGCGCTTCTTGAGGTCGCCCTTCGCGGTGGCGCCAACGGAGAAGTACGCGATGGTTGAGAGGACGTCGTAGTTGAGCTTGGTCGATGCCCCCGACAGCTCCCAGTAGGGAAGGAAGCCGAAGACTTGACGCCGCAGGCCCGACGCGGCAGCGAGGTCGAGCACCGGCTCTGGCGTGCTCGTGAACGCGGCACCGTGGGCGGACAGGACGGGACCGCCGGCGGGCGCGTCCACCGGGGCGGAGGCAGGGTCGATGGCGACCGCGGGCGGAGACGCGGGAGAGACGGGGCGGCGTGAGGGTCCTGCCGGGCCGCCCTCATGGCCTGGCCCGGGGCGAGGGTCGCCACGGCTCACGTCGGTCCAGCGGCTGCCCTGGAGGCTGGCCGCCATCTGGCGGCCGGTCGCACGGCCACCTGGCAGCCTGGCCGGGGCCTGGCCGTCGATAGACCAGCGGTCACTGGGGCGAGGCGAGAAGCCGACCTCGACGAGTCCGCCGGGCCGGAAGGCGATCTCGTCATCCGCGTGGACCATCGCCTCCTCGTAGGCGATGGAAGGCCCGCCGTCTGCGCCGGCACCGGCGATCGGCGGGTCTGCCGCCACCGCGACAGGCAGCGGCAGGACGCCGGCGACCAGCGTTGCGACCAGCGTCGCCGCGCCGAAGGCTGACACGTGGCGGAGTTCGAAACGGGATCGCGGCACGGCGCTCCTCGATGGCCAGTCCTCGCGCTGCCCGCCTGACCGCGGAGAGCGACGAGGCCTGCCGGGTGCTCCGATCGGCGGAGTTCGTGAGGGACCGGCAGGACGCTCAACGTACGGGACGGGTTGCCGCGCGCCCACCCCTCCATGGTCCCGGGGGGACCCGGTACGGTGGGATGGTGTCGGGTCCGGTGGGGTCAGGTGCGGTTGGCGCACCGTGACGATGGGCGACCCTGACCGGCCGCCCGCGAGTGCCGGGCGGCCGCCCGTCAGTGCAGGATCAGGTAGCGGTACGTTGCCTGCTTGACGCCGTTGCGGTCGGGCGCCTTCACGCGGATTCGCAGCGTTCCGGTGCTGCTCTTCTTGAGCGTGACCCTGGCCCGGTAGACCCGCGTGCCGATCTTGGTCATGGTCACCGTCCAGCCCGAGATCCCGGGCTGGTAGATGCGCAGCTTGGGCGACCCGTCGAGAGGCTCGGCGCTGGTCGCCGTCACGGTCAGCCGCTGGCCCCGACCGGGCGTGGTGTCGGAGACCACGACCTTGAACGCGGCCGCGACCACCTCGACACGCTGCGTTGCGCTGAGGGTACCGTCGGTCGCGGTCACCACCGACCGGTACGTTCCGCGCGGGACGAAGGCCCCGACGTCGTTGCGCCCGTTCCAGGTGAAGGCATGAGTACCGGCGGCAAGCGCCTGAGCGGTCCTGATCGTCCGGACCAAGGCGCCACTCGCGTCCTGGATGGTCCAGTCAACGGTAGCCGCGGACCGCAGGCGGTACGAGAACGACGTTGTGCGGGCCAGGGAGTCGCCGTCCTGCGGGTAGAACGCCAGCTTCGACGTGGCGACGTAGCCCAGCGCACCGAACACGGCGACCGGGCGAGTCTGCGCCTCGCTGCGGTTGCCCGCCAGGTCCGTGGCCACGAATGCCACCTTGTAGGTGCCGTCGGCCACGTAGCCGCCGCCATCGTTGCGACCGTCCCAGGTCAGCCTGGTCGAGGATCCACCGACGGAGACCGTGACATGGTCGACCGCCGTGTTGCCGGCGCTCTTCACGGTCGCGGTCACCGAGCCCGGCTCGCTGGCACCCACGGCAAACCCGATCGTGTCGCTGGTCTTGTCGCCATTCGGGGTGAACTGGGGCGTGGGGCCGTCGGCGTCGGCGACGGAGACGGCCGGCGGGGCGGTATCGACGACGATCTTGCCGTCCGCCTCGAGCGGGCCGTTGCCCCAGCCGTCGACGGCCTCGAGGGTCCAGTGGTACCGGCCGTCGGCCACGCTGCCTGTCGCCGGCGCCCAGGTGAGCGCGGCGGTGTCGGTGGTGCCGGTCTTCGAGCCCACCTTCTTGCCGTCATCGTCAGTGACCTGGAGCGTCCAGGCAGCCGGCTCGGACAGGCGGATCGAGACTGGGAACGTGTCCTGCGCGCCGTCGCTGTTGGGCGAGAAGGTGCCGGCGCCGTCATCCACCTCCCAGACGCGCGGCGCCGCACTGTCGCGCGGCACCAGGGAGCCGCCCGTCATCCATCCCTCGACACTGTCGGTGTGGACCCGGTAGACGGGCGAGCCATCAACCACGGAGGTCACCGGCTCCACCGCGTCCACGCGGACCTTGGCGGAGCTTGCGAGCGTGGTCACCGGCTCCGAGCCGGCGGCAGCCGTTTCCCTGGATCCGTAGACCGGGGAACCATCCGTGCGCGGGCTGGCGTTGCCCGGGACCACCATCGTCGCCGGATCGACGGATGTGTCCGAATAGGGGGCGCCCGTGACGTCCTGGGTCTTGAGCGACATCTTGCCCGCGATGGAGCGGTAGTAGCTTCCGGCCTTCTCCGGGTCCATCTGGAACGTGTAGCCCGGGTTCCTCACGGACGCATACGTCGCGACGTTGTCGTGGGCATCCGGCGCGTTCCGCCAGTACTCGTCAATCGTCCCGCGAGTGGTGAACAGGGCTCGGATGTAGTACGGATCGTGGCTGTGACCGTTGGCGACCACGGCCCGAGCGCCGGCCTTCAGGAAGGCGGCGGCGTAGTTGTCCACCCGCTGCTTGGCCTTGGACAGCGACGACTCGGGGCCGGACTCCGGGTTGCCCGACGCGTAGCACAGGTGGAACAGGAGCACGACGGCGTTGGGGGCCGGGCGGAGGTCGCGGATCCAGGGCTCGCCGTAGTACTTGTTCTCGTTGTCCGTGGTCTTGCCGTCGCCGTTGAGATCCGAGTTGAGCCCGAAGCCGTCCTTGGTCGTGTAGTTCGGGTCGTAGGTGTATGGACTCGGCCAGCCGTTGCCGTGGCCGAGGTAGACGATGATCGAAGCGCCCGAGACCGCGGCCTTCACCTTGGAGGCCGTGGCGTTGGGGCTGTACACGCGCACGACCGAGCTCGTGTACTTGATCGCCTCGTTGTAGACCTGGTCGGCGTACGAGCGATACGTGGGCGTCGTTCCGTGGGTCGCGCCAACGATGATGGCCACCTTGACACCGGACGCAGCGCTGGCTGCCGGGGCGGCCGGGGTGAACGTGCCGAGGCCGGCGATCAGCACGGCCGCGAGGGCGATCAGGGGCTTGCGCAAGGGAATGGGCTCCGGAACGGGCGACGGTCGCGTGCGGACAACCGGGCCTGGATGAATGCCCTCCCAGACTCCGCCCACCCGTGCGCAGGCTCAATCGCGGGATGGTCAGGGACGGCGTGGCCCTTTTGACCCGTCCAAGGTGGAGTACGGGTGGGTCAGGCGCGGAGCAGGGGCGTCCGGTGTCGACCCCTCGTGGTGCCGGGGTGAACCGGCTCGGTCAGCCCTGTGGCAGGGCGCGGATCAGCGCGGGCACGGCGTGGGCAAAGGCCTCCCGCCAGTCACGCATGGGCTGGCCGGACGGCAGCGGCGTCGGCTCCAGGACCGCCCACGCAGGCGGCGTGGAGGCCCGGCGCCAGGTGCTGCCGGACACCTCGACCAGCTCGACATCGATCCCGGTCGCCCGGAGAACCTCGCGGGCCCACTCGGCCCGAGATGCGCGACCGCTGTTGACCAGGTGGTGGATCCGGGGCGGAGCGTCCGCGGGGCACAGCTCGTCCTCGGCGATCAGCTCGACGATGGCCTCGGCAACGTCCGGGGCGTAGGTCGGGCAGCCGGTCTCGTCGCCCACCACGCGCAGGGGCTCGCCCGCCGCTCGTGCCCGGAGCGCCGCGGCCGCGATCTTGGCCGGGAAGTCGCCGCCGGGTGGCCCATGCAGCCACGATGTGCGAATGATCGCGAACGGCGAGCCGCCGTCCTCGAACATCGCGTCGTAGGCGAGCTCCTCCCCCTCCAGCTTGCTCACGCCGTAGTCGCTGATCGGATTGGGGGGATCGTGGGGGGCGTAGCCCCGCCCATCGATCCTCCGGCCATCGAACACCTCGTTGGTGGACACCAGGGCGAGACTCACGCCCTGGTCGGCGCACGCCTTGGCGATCCGTCCGCTCGCGTGCCCGTTGCGGCGCATGGCGAGAGCCGGGTCCATCGCGCAGCCGTCCACGTCCGTCCAGGCGGCGGCGTGGATCACGAGCTCCGGCCGATCGACCTCGATCAGGCGGACGATGTGATCGACCGTCAGCGTGTCGAGATCCAGGTCCGGGCGCGACCAGCCGACGGGTCCGAACGCCCCCGTGAACGGCGCGTCCTCCAGGGCCTCGATCAGGGCCCGTCCCAGGCGTCCCCGGGCACCGGTGACGGCGACGCGCAACGCCTAGACCTCGCTCACCGCTCGGCCGGCCGCGAGTCGCTTCCCGTACTGGCGGGCGTAGTACGTGTCCCAGTCACCGCTGCGTGCCGCGGCCACCCAGCCCGAGTGGTCGCGGTACCACGAGACCGTTGCCGGCAGGCCCTGCTCGAACGACATGTGCGGTCGCCAACCCAGGGCAGCCAGCTTCGAGCCGTCCATCGCGTAGCGGCGGTCGTGGCCGGGCCGATCCGGCACCGTGCGCACCAGCGACCAGTCACGGCCTGCGGCGGCAAGCAGGCGCCCGATGACCTCGCGGTTGGGCAGCTCGGTGCCGCCGGCCACGTTGTAGACCTCGCCGGGCTCGCCGTGCCGCAGCACGAACTCGATGGCCGCCGCGTGATCCGACACGTGGAGCCAGTCGCGCACCTGCATCCCGTCGCCGTACATGGGAAGGGCCTCGCCCGCGAGGGCATTCGTCGTGAACAGCGGGACCAGCTTCTCGGGATGCTGGAATGGGCCGTAGGTGTTGGAGCCTCGCGTGGTCACCACATCCAGACCGTAGGTCACGTGGTACGCCCGCGAGAGGAGCTCACCCGCGGCCTTGGCGGCAGCGTACGGGCTGCGCGGCGCGAGGGAGTCCGACTCGACGCTCCGGCCAGCCGGAATGTCGCCATACACCTCGTCCGTGCTCACCTGCAGGAAGCGCGGGGCGGCGGGCCGCTCCCCTGCGCTGGCCCGATCCGTCTCGCGACGGACCGCCTCGAGCAGCACGTGAACGCCGATCACGCCCGTGCGCAGGAAGGCCTCCGGGTCCAGGATGGAGCGGTCGACGTGGGTCTCGGCGGCCACGTTGAGGATCGCGTCGGCCTGGCCCACCAGGTGAGCCACGACCACCGGATCGGCGATGTCGCCGTGCACGAAGGCGAACCGCGCCGCCTGCTCCTCGTCCGCTTCGACGGCGGCCAGGTTGGCCCGGTTGCCCGCGTAGGTGAGCAGGTCCAGGACGGTGATCCGGGTGCCGTCGCGGCGGGCCAGGATCCCCCGCACCAGCTCCGAACCGATGAACCCGGCGCCACCCGTGACCAGCAGGTGCGCGCCAACGCCGACGCGGTCACTCATACCGGGTCGCCCGGGCGGCCGACGGGGGGAAGGAGCGTACCGGCCAGGTCCTCGGCCTCGGCCAGCTCCGCGGCCCGCAGGAGGCTGGACACGGTTCCGGCATCCATCCACTGGCCGTCGTAGACCTTGGTGAACAGGCCATTCCCCGGGATGTACCGGTTGAGCACGTCGGTGATCTCGAACTCGCCGCGGCCGGACGGGGCAAGGCCGTCTATGACCTCGAACGCCCCGGGACGCAGGAAGTAGACGCCGATGGGGATGAGGTCGCTCTTGGGGTGCTCGGGCTTTTCCTCGAACCCGACCACTCTGCCGGCTGGATCCAGCTCGGCGACTCCGAAACGGCCGGGATCCGGCACGCGGTAGAGCAGCGTCCCGGCGCCCCACGGACCATCCTCGAAGGCGCGGGCGGTGGGGGCCAGGGGCTCACCACGCAGCACGTTGTCGCCCAGGACGACGCAGAACGCATCCTCACCGATGAAGTCCCGTGCCAGGCCGATCCCGTGCGCGATGCCCAGCGCACCGCGCTGGTAGCGGTAGGTGAGGTCGAGACCGAACTGCCGGCCATCGCCCAGCAGTTCCACGATGTCGCCCACGCTCTTGCCGCCGACGACCACCATCACCTCGCGGATCCCCATGCCTGCCAGGGTGTCCAGGGGGTAGTAGATCATCGGCCGGTCATAGATCGGCAACAGGTGCTTGTTGGTGACGATCGTGAGCGGGAACAGCCGCGTTGCCGTGCCGCCGGCGAGGATCAGGCCCTTCATGGGCGAGAGCGTAGCAGGCGGCAGCGCGCGCTCCGGGCGCCACGGAGGGCCGGCCGCCACGAGGACCTGGCCGACGCGCTCGAACCGCCTACGGCCTGGGCGTGACCCGGGGCGACGGATCGGGCGTGAAGCAGGGCACCTCGCCTTCCGGGACCACCCCGTCCTCGCCACACGGCACCGGCTGCTCGTCCACCGGCGGCAGCCCGCCGCTGTAGTCGGTGATCACCAGCGCCAGCTCGAAGGTGTCCAGATCTGCGGCGGGCGCGAGGAAGGCGGTCTGGACCACGCTGTTCGCATCGCGCTCGACGTCGACCACGGAGCCCACGACGAGGCCTGGCGGGTATGGCGAGCGGATCCCGCCGCCCAGCTCCAGGCCGGCGGTGAAGACCTCCTCGTCGATGCCGATCTCCACTGCCGAGTCCACGTTGCGCATGATCAGGACGTCGCCGGCCTGGCCGACGATGTCGCCGGTCGCGCCGGATTCGAGCAGCTTGCCCACGACCGTGGACGTCGCGTCGCTGATCAGGGTCACCTTCGCGAAGGTCGGCCCCACGTCCGTGACCTTCCCGGCGAGGGCCCCGCCCTGCACGACGACCACGTCACCCAGCTCGATGCCGTTGTCGGTGCCCTTGTCCACGGTGACCAGCCGGCGCGTCTCGAGGGTCTCGCGGCCGATCACGCGGACGGCGAGGGTCTTGTGGTCAAAATCGCCCTGCAGCTGGAGCAGCCCGGTCAGCTCGTCGTTCTGCTGCTTGAACAGCTGAAGCCGCGAGTTCTCGTTCCTGAGCCGCTCGTTCTCGTCGGTCAGGGTCGCGTTCTCCACCTGCAGCCGGTCGATCTCGGTGACGGCTGCGGCGACACCGGCGACACCGTCGGCCACGGAGGCGATCGCCCCCTGGAGCGGGCGCAGCGCGAAGGACAGGCCGCGCTGCAGGTCCTGCACATACGGGTTGCCGGAGAACGCCATCAGCAGCAGCGTGACGGCAATCAGCACCGCGAACAGGATTCCCCGGCGGCGGGCCCGGCGGTTGGTGGCGGCGGTGGTCATGGCGCGAGCTCCGGGTGCGCGGATGAGCCCGACGGCAGGCGGGGCGCGATCAGCGAGGAGGGCGGATGTAGGTGTCGGCGACGAGGACGCGCTCCATCGACGGGTTGGTCAGCTGCTGGAGCACGACTCCTGTCCCGCGTGCGACGCATGTCAAAGGGTCGTCGGCGATGTGGACCGGCATCTGCGTCGCCTCGGCAACCCGGCGATCCAGGCCGGCGAGGAGCGCGCCACCGCCGGCGAGCACGATTCCCTGGTCCATGATGTCGGCCACCAGCTCGGGCGGCGTCTCCTCGATCGTGTCCTTGATGGTGTCCACGATCTGCGCCACCGAGACCTCGATGGCATCGCGGATCTGGTCCGCCCCGACCTCGACAGAGCGCGGCAGGCCCGTCAGCAGGTCACGCCCGCGTAGGGTGACCCGCTGCGCGTCCCAGTCGCCGGGGTACGCCGATCCGATTGCGATCTTGATGTCCTCGGCGGTGCGCTCGCCCAGGAACAGGTTGTACTCGCGCCGGGCGTAAGCCACGATGTCCGTGTCCATCTCGTCGCCGCCGATACGGATCGAGCGGGAGACGACGATGCCGCCGAGCGACAGGACCGCGACCTCGGTGGTGCCGCCGCCGATGTCGACGATCAGCGAGCCCGACGGCTCCGAGACCGGCAGGCCGGCGCCGATCGCGGCCGCCATGGGCTCCTCGATGAGGCGGGCCCAGCGGGCACCGGCGTTGAGCGCGGCGTCACGCACCGCCCGCTTCTCCACCTCGGTCACGCCGGACGGCACGCCGAGGAGCATCCGGGGGCGCGGGATCAGGCCCACGCGGTCGTGCACCTTGTTCACGAAGTACTTGATCATCTGCTCGGTGACGTCGAAGTCGCTGATCACGCCGTCACGCAGGGGGCGGACCGCGATGATCGACGCCGGGGTGCGGCCCACCATCCGCTTGGCCTCCGCGCCGATGGCCAGGACACGCTTGGTCTTGGCATCGATCGCCACCACCGAAGGCTCCGAGATGACGATCCCGCGGTCGCGCACGTGCACGAGCGTGTTGGCCGTGCCCAGGTCGATCCCGATGTCGCGGGAGAAGAGGCCGAGGATTCGGTCGAGCATGCTCAGGAGGCCGTTCCTTGCTGGTGTCGCGAGAGCCGACGGGCGGCCCGGCTGGAGAGCGGCCGAGCGCCGCGGACTGATCGTGCTTCAGGCTCCGCTCACGAGATCGGCGAGCGGGCCCGTGCAGTATACCGGCCCCCGCCATCGGCTCCGGATCCAGGAACCGGTGGCCGCATTTCAGCGTGCCGCGCGGCCGACCACCAGTACCAATAGGGCATGCCGGAAGTACGTTGGACGTCCTATGCGGCGCGGTGCCGTGGGGTGAGGATCAGGGTGGTTGGCGAAGGTCAGACGACCCGGACCGGCCTGGAGGGACGACAGCCCCGCCGACCACAGCGGGCACGGCTGTGACCGGGCAGCGGCTGGCGCGCCAACCGACACGGATCTCGCGCTCGCATTTCTCCGGCCCGGCGACCTGCACCGGGCGGGGCGCGCCGGGTCACGTCGGGCGGTCGCAGTGGCTCGGATCGGTCCCCCGCCGAGAGATGGTCGTACCAAGGTGAGTGCCCGCTCATGGACGTCCTGCTCCTGGACTACTGCCGATCCTCGTCCGTGCCAGCGTCCCCGGACGATCCGCCGCCTGCAGACGCGCGTGGGAGACGAGCCTGGATCGCCGCGCTCACAACCCTGGTGGGGTATGGCGGCGGCACCGGCGGCACCATCGCCACGCGGCGCAACGGGCTCATGGCCTATACCGGGGCCTCGATCGTGCTGGGACTCGGACTGCTCGCCTGGACCTCGCTGCTCAACACCCTGTGGGCGCCGATCGATCCCGGCCTCGCGCCCGGGACCGTGCTCGGTGGACCCAACGGCGGCCTCCTCCTGTGGCTGCTGTTCGGCCTGCTGGGCTCGCTGCGCGTCCTCCGGGCACCCGGCGGCGGCCTGCTCACGTTCCACATGCCGTTCATCGGTGCCGCGCTGGTCCTCGGCGGGCCGACAGCCGGTGCGTGGGTCGCGTTCCTGTCCTCCATCGAGCGCCGGGAGCTCGAGTCGCAGCCCTGGTACGGCATCCTCGCCAATCACTCGGTGCTGGTCATCGCCGCCGTCACCGGGGGCCTCACGACGCAGGTCCTGGCCGGGCTGCTCGGGGCCAGCGGGGCCGGGGGGGCCGCCCTCGTCGCAGCCCTGGCCGGGATCACGGTCCTCGCCGCGGTCTCGACGGTGATGGGCGCCTGCACACTGGTGCTTCGCGACCACCTCGGACGGCGGGACCTCGTGGGGATCCTCGCGGGCCAGGTTGGCCGGGTGACGATCGTCGAGATCGCACTCGCCGCGCTGCTCGCGCTCGGCTACATCGACGTCGGATGGTGGACGCCGCTGTTCATCGGTGGGCTGGTCCTCCTCCTCTGGGACAACAACCCGCCTGCACCCGACGACGACCTGACCGGACTCCGGTCGGCGAAGGGCTTTGCGCGCCAGCTGGAGCGGGGCCTCGGGCTCGTTCGCCGCGGCGTCACCGCCGGCGCAACGCTCCTGTACCTGGACCTGGATGGCTTCGGGAACGTCAACAACCGCTTTGGGCATGAGGTTGGCGACGAGGTCCTGCGTGAGGTCGGACGGCGCCTCCGCAACGAGGCACGCCGTCCCGACGATATCGCCGCGCGGCTGGGCGGGGACGAGCTGGCCATGTTCCTGCCCGGCCTCGTCGACACGGACACAGCGAGGCGCCGTGCCCAGGAGATCGCCGCCGCAATCACCGCGCCGATCGCGAGCAGCGTTGGACCCCTGACGGTCGGCGTATCCGTCGGGGTCCGTGTCCTCGTTGCCCAGGGGTTCCTGGAGTCGAGGGCGAGCGTGCTCCGCCAGGCCGACCAGGCGATGTACGTGGCCAAGCAGGCAGGCGGCGGCGTCCATCTCTACGACGCGACGGAGCCTCCGCTCTTCTGATCGGTGGCACCGGCGCGGTGCTCGCGCGGGTCCGGGCGAGCAGGACCGTGGCCCGCCGGCCAGGTCCATGCTGCCAACCGGTTTGAGAGCCGACTGGCAGCACAACAGGGCTACCGGCAGACTGGGCTGCCGGCCCACTGGCCGACTGGGCTGCCGGCCGACTGGCCGATCGGGCTACGGGCCGACTGGCAGACCGGGCTACCGGCCGACTGGCGGCCAGTCCGGCGGCCGACTGGGCTACCGGCCGACTGGCGGCCAGTCCGGCGGCCGACTGGGCTACCGGCCGACTGGCGGCCAGTCCGGCGGCCGGAACCGACGGATCGTCCGCATTCACAGGCCACCGAGCCTCCCGACCGCGCCGTCTCAGCCCAGATGGCCGCCGGGCGGACGCGTCGACGAAGGCAGCCGACAAGATGGCCGCCAGGCGGCCGGGCGGGGTACGGGACGGTTGGCCGGGCGGGGTACGGGACGGTTGCCGGGCGGGGTGTGTGAGGGCTGGCCCGGCCCGACCCTAGCGCCAGATGAGCTCCTCGCCGTGCTCTCCGACGAGGAGCCGGCCAGCGGCAAAGCGGCCGGGGTCGAACGGGCTGATGTCGACCGAGGTGGCCCCTCCGTCCAGGATGAGCTCGGACATCCCGAGGCCCACGGCGGGCGCCGTCTTGAAGCCCGTGCCGCTGTGGCCGCAGTCCAGGAAGTACCCGTCCGGTCCGGCCGCGCCCAGCATGGGTCGCTGATCCGGGGTCAGGCCGTCCTGGCCGCTGTGGGAGGTGCGGAACGTTCCGTCGATGAGCGCCGGCACGCGGCGGATGATGCGCTCTGCGGCGCGGTCGCGGAAGTCGGTGGCGGCCTCCGAGGTGTCGCGATCGGGCGCGCCGCCGATCTGGTTGTCGTCCTCGAGGCCAATGAGCACCATGTCCGGGCCCTCGGGCCTGAAATACATGCCGTTCGCGTTGTCGATCACCACCGGGATGGGTCGGACGACCGATCCGGGGACGCCGAGATAGCCCGTGTCATGACGCCAGACGCTCACCGGGATGTCGACGCCGGCAAGGGCCGCCACGTGCCCGGCCCAGGCGCCCGCGGCATTCACCACGACGGGGGCGTGCACCGGGCCGCGCGTGGTGTCGACGCCGATGACCCGGCCGCCGGCTGCGGGGATCGCCGTGACCTCTGCGCCGGGAACAAGCCGGGTGCCCTTCGACTTCGCCGCGGCCAGGAACCCGGCGGCCGTCATGAACGGATCCGCGTAGCCGGACTCCGGTTCCCACGCGGCAACCTCGTCACCAACGTCCAGCGACGGGGCGAGGCGGCTGATGTCCTCAGCAGCCACCACGCTCGAGTCCACGCCCAGCGCGCGGTGCGAGGCGCTGTTCGCGCGGACCCGCTCGAGACGCTCCGCCGGCTCGATCCACAGGAAGCCCGTCCGGGTGAAGCCGCACTCGCCGCCCACGCGCCCGGCCCAGTCCCGGAACCAGCCGAGGGAGGTCCATGCGAGCCTCGACTCCGCGAGCAGGTCGTAGTAGACGCGCACGAGCCCACTCGACCGGCCGGTTGCTCCAGCCGCCACGGACGATCGCTCCACGACGACGACGCTCACGCCGCGCGAGGCGAGATGGAACGCCAGGCTGGCGCCCTGGACGCCCGCGCCGATGACGATGACGTCGGCCGTGTCGGTCATATGGAGATCCTCTCTGTGCGCCGCGAGGGTTCCAGTATCCGGTACCC
Organism: uncultured Chloroflexia bacterium; assembly: GCA_963788375.1. GTDB lineage: Bacteria > Chloroflexota > Limnocylindria > Limnocylindrales > CSP1-4 > CAIXZV01. The sequence continues at coordinate 266,761 of CAWBGT010000027.1, read as the reverse complement.
GCCATGCGCGCCGGGCGCGACCCGGTTTGCTCAGCTCCAGCCGAATAGGGTGGCCGGCGTCCCGGCCGGCTGCCACAGCACGGTCGCGACCACCTCCGCGCCGGCGATGGACCCGAGCAGCGACAGCGCCAGGTCCTGGATCGTGTTCTCGCAAGTCAGGTCCAGCCCTGGCGCGCCGCTCCGCATGAGCCCGAACTCGCCGATCTCCCACGCGATGTCCAGGGATCGCCCCAAACCCGGCGACCAGCCCGAATGCGATCCAGCGCTGCTCGACCATCGGCGCCACCGCCAGCCCGAACGTGACGGTCAGGCACATCCAGCCCACGAAGTGCGGGGTGCCGTCGAACCCCTTGATCGCGAACAGGCCGAACACGTTGGCACCGGCATCGATCAGGCACGGAACCGTGAGCGCCACGTCGGCGAGGTACGGATAAGGTGACGGACGGCCGGCCATGAGCCAGGTTGCCGGGATGAGCAACATGACCGCGGGGTAGAGCACGGCCCGCACACCCATCGCCTTGCCCGAGAAGTGAGAGGAGCCGGGGCGGAGCACCGGGTACCAGGACATGGCGACCACGACCAGCTTGAGGGCGATCGCGATGACCGGCGCGGGGTCCACCGCCGAACCAATAGCGCGGTGCGGGCCACGTTTGTCAGGCGGCCCTCGCGGACGCCGGACGGTCGAACGTCACCCCCCGATCGCGCAGTGAGACCCAGGCGTCGTGCCCGATCACGACATGATCGAGCACGTCGACATCGAGGAGGCGGCCTGCCGCGATCGCCTCCGCGGTGAGATGGAGGTCATCGGGTGACGGGGTCGGATCCGCCCTGCGCCGAATCCGAGGGAAAACCTGCTGTATGACTATGCGTCAGGTCCTGCTCAGCAGTCGTGCCTTGGTTGCATAGTGATGCATGGCCGGAGAACGGCCACACACGAACGTGCGTCCAGTCAGTTGAATGATGCAGCAGTGATGACACGCCGACGACGGTTGGTCCGCAAGTAGCGGTCCGCACCTTGCCGGACCCGGCGGCAGGTCCGCGGACTCGGCACCTCGGCGGCACACGTCATGCGGGTCTGGACAGCGCGCTCCGATTGCCCATCATCGGAGGGCCACACTGCAGACTGGAACGAATGACGCCCTACATCCCCGATCCTTCGGGACCGATCTTCATCAGCTATCGGTGGGACGACGGCACGACCCACGCCAAGGACGCTGCGCGTCGTCTGCGCGCGTCTGGTGTGCCCGTGTGGCTTGACCGTGACGATCTCCCTCCCGGCGAGACCGACACACGACTCGAGGAGGCGTTGGCGTCTGGCCTCTCCGGCGCGCTGCTCATCGCGACGCCCGAGGTTGGCAACCGGAAGTCACACGACGCGATCCATGACATCGAAGCCCCGCAGATCATCGACACGCTTGCGAAGATGCCTGGCTTCACCCTCGTGGTGCTGAACACCGTCGCCGTGTCACCGGGGAAGGTCGATCGTCACGCGCCAAACGGTCTGTATGGACGCAGCGACCTCGGCGGCATCACGCAATACAGCGCCGTCGATGGATCGATCGAGAAGATGGGTCGCGCCCTCGCCATCGATCGAATGTCCAAGCTGCGGTCCGCTCGCGCCACTGATCCGCTGACGATCGATCTTCAGACACGAGTCGCGGGAACCGCCGTGGCACGCGCCGCTGACCTGATCTTCCGGTCGATCCCGCCCGCCACGGGAAGGATCCCGAGCCGTGACGCGTTCGAGGACTTGCAGAAGTTCCTGGCCTGGTTGCCGAACCCGGTCGCCACCGAGCATGCCACTGAGGTTGCTCTCGTCGGCGGCGCGCATCTGACGGTCGCCTTCGCACTTGGTGCCGGGTTGGCTCAGCCCTCAGGCATTCCGCTTGCGGTGCGTGCGACCGACCGCCAGGACTGGCGCCTGTCCGACGCGACATTCTCCCGGCGTGACCGGTTGCCCCTGATCGGCAAGGCACCGCGAGCGCGAGGAATTCGGTGGCGGGGCGACGGGACGGCGCTTGGTGTCCTGATCGATCTCGTGCCGACCGCCGCGGCGCCGACCTTCCGCGAACACCTCGCCGAACACAGCGACGAGTTCGCTCGAGGAACGGTCATCGACTCCTCGCGTCTGCTGACGCCCGAGAACGGATCGATGGTGGTGCGTGAAGTCTCCCGGCTCGTCCGAGAGCTCGCCTCGACATGGCCAGGGGAGATCCACCTCTTCCTTCGGACGCCCTGGGTCGCGGCTGCGCTCCTCGGCGCGCTCCTGAACACGGTCCGCGTGACGCTCTACGAGTGGGACAACAGCGTCATCCCGCCACGCTACGAGAAGGCCATCACTGTCGCCGCCGGCCTGGCCGGGGGCCCGATCACCGACATCCACGTGACGTAGAACGAGGGGGCCACCATGCAGACACTCGATGCCCAGTTCGACGGGGCGCTCAAGAAGATCAACCTCTCGGCCGCCAAGGTCGCGAAGGCCAAGGCTGCCCATGAAGAGGTCCGGGCTGTCCTCGAGGCTGACCCGAAGCTCAAGGGATACGACGTCGATACGATCCTGATCGGCTCGTATGGACGAGATGTGGCGATCCAGCCCGGACACGACGTCGATGTCTTCGTCAAGCTGCCTGACTTCGACGAGGATCCCGAGTCGCTATACGAGGCGGTCAAGAAGCCTCTCAAGGCGCGATACGAGGCCCGACTGGACGACACCGGTGCCCATGCCCTCTCCATCAAGTTCGGCGACGAGTTCTCGATCGACGCGGTTGGCGCCACGAAGGACCCGAAGTCGGGTCATTGGGTTCTGCCATCGCTCGACGACCTGGGGAACCGAACGCAGTGGGAGGAGACCGACCCAGAGCGCCTCGGCGATCTGGCCGAGGCGCGCAACAAGACGCCACAGGTGAGCGGCCAGGGCGCCTACAAGCCGATCGTCAAGCTCGTCCGCCAGATCCGCAAGCACCACATCGGCGACGAGCGGCCGAAGGGGCTCTACCTCGAGATGCTGACCTACTGGGCCTTCGACGCCGGCGTCACTGGCGACACGTTCGCCGAGATCCTGGCATCGACGCTTGGCCGTATCGCCGACCAGCTCGAGTCCGGCGACGTCATCACCGACCCAGCCCTCGAACGGGAGTTCGCCCCGGCGCCCAGCAGCGCCCAGCTCGCTGCAGCGGCCGTGGTCTTCCGGGAACAGGCGACCGCGGCAGTCAAGGCGCTGACCCAGGAGCTCTGCCCTGCAGCGGCGACTTGGCGGAAGATCCTCGGCGAGAACGGCAACGGATGGGTCTTCCCGCTTCCAGAAGGGTGCGACGCCGACGGCAACCCGATCAAGAAGATCGAGTCCGTGGCCGCCCTGGGATCCAACGAGGCTCGTGGCTTTGCCGGTTCCTGACACGATCGATCCGGCGTCCCTGGATCGGTTCATTGAGACGCTGCTCGACGCCGGCTTCGAGCCGACGGGAAGCCAGCAGTCGTGGATCGGGCCGATCCACCCTGCGCTGATGCCGATGACGGCCGCGACGACCATGACTGTGGTCGTTCGGGATGGCTGGCCGTTCATCCAGCCCCGTGTCTATGTGCAGGGCCTGCCCATCGGGCGTCATCGCAACATCGATGGCGATGTCTGCCTCTGGGAGATCGGGGACCCGTCGCGCGAGTGGATGACGTGGGACGGGGTAGCCGCACGCATCGAGAAGTGGGCCGAGGAAGCTCAGGGACATCCCACAGCCGAGGACCCAGGACTCGACCCCCACCTCACCTTCGTCGGCCCGACGGGAGGTCTGGCGACGATCGACCTGACCGGCCGCGCCATCCGCGACTGGGACGTCGCCGAACTTCGCGCAACACGCGATGACAACATGCTCAAGATCGGGGAAGGCGATGAGATCGGTCGCTGGTATGTCCGCGATCGCCCGGAGAGTCCGCCTCAGACTCTGGCCGATCTCCGAGGCCAGCTACGGCGGCGCCAGCAGAAAGACCTCGACGCCGCTCTCGCCTCCGTCGGGCAGCCAGGCGGGGTCTCCTTCCTGGTCTTCGCCTGGAACACGCCGGTCGGCCCGAACCTGCTCATCCTCGGCCTGTCACGGGCGGCCGGCTTTCTCACGGCGGGGGCCTACGAGGCAGCACGAACAGACCGAGACGTTCTTCGACTACGCGCTGGGCCCGACGCGGCCGCCCTCGATGGCAAGACCGTGACGGTCTTCGGCGTCGGAGCAGTTGGATCCCACGTCGCCGACCTGCTCGCTCGGAGCGGCGTGGGCAAGATCGTCGTTTGCGATGGGCAGGTCCTTCGGCCCGGCGACGTCGTCCGGCACGCTGTCGGCGGCATCTGGGTCGGTCGGAAGAAGACCGAAGCGATGCATGTGCTCGCACTGTTCAACGCGCCTTGGACCACGGTCGAGCAATCGCCGGCAGTCTGGGCGCCCACACCCTTGCGACGCTTGACTGATGCCTCCGACATCGTGATCGATGCGACCGGGATCTCGAGCTTCACGGCCCAAATCAGCGTGTTGAGCCGGCGAGCTGAGCTTCCGCTCGTGTCCGTCGCGCTCTATCGGCAGGGTGCCGTCGGTCGCTTCCGCTTCCAGTCAGCGAAGTCCGACATCGTCATCACTGACCGCCCTGCCGACGACAGGTTCCCGAAGATCCCGGCTGGAGTCGGCGAGGAGGCTGTGTCTTGGGAGGCTGGCTGTGCGGATCCGATCGCACAGGCGCCCCCGACCTCGGTAGTGGGTATCGCCGCAGCAACGGCTCGGTTCGCGATCGGTGTCCTCACCGAGCGCGAACACGAGGACATCGACCATGTTGAGGTCTATCGGCCGTTGGAAGGAACCGACTTCGACTTCTTCGGCAGCCGAAGGTTCCCGGCGTCATGAGCCGGGACGTTCTGCTTGCGGAGACCGTGGCCGAGCAGCTGATCGCCTGGAGTCGTGACGCGGCTCCTTACGAGACCGGAGGCATCCTTCTCGGAATCCTCGGTGATGACCGTCCGTGGGTCATGAGTGCCGCGCAGGTTCCATCCGCGGCTCCGCAGCGTTACGCCTACGAGCTACCGACCGGCGCAACCCAGCCGATCGTCCTTCTGGCTCGTGAGGCAGATCCCCGTATCGGATACCTCGGCGACTGGCACTCGCATCCGGCCGACAGCAAGGCGTCACTCACCGACCTGGCGACATACAAGCGAGCCCTCCGGTTCGCGAGACTCCGGTCAGAGCAGGCGCCGTTGCTCGTCGTGGTTCGGCTTGGTCCTGATGGCTGGGTGCTCGATGTGATGGCGACGCGATCCTGGCGGCGCCCTCCGAAGCCCGTCGCCTTTACCCTGACCGGCCCCCCGCCTCGGTCGTAGTGGCTCGACTCGCCCGCGGTGACTCACCATGGGTGAGCCGGCCCCCCTTGCGCGGCCACGGCCAAGGCGAGAACCTCGATGCATGGACGGACATAGCAGCGACGACCTCGACAAGTCCCTGGCCGTCGTCACCGAGCACACGGCCTTGCGGAAGGTGGCGATCTCCGAGGCCGCGGCCAAGCGCCTGGTCGCTTGGGACACGGACCAGCGGGTCCGGGCGCTGCATGAGTCGGGCCACGTCATCGTCGGAACGGCGCTCGGGTTTCCGGTCAAGTGCGCCGACATCCGCGGCCAGCACTACGGCTTCACTGAGACCGGCGAGTCCGACGACGATCAGCCCCAGACCACCACCGGATCCCGGATGTTCGACCGGATCGTCATGCTCCTGGCCGGCCAGGCGGCCGAGAAACTCCTGATCGGCGAGGGCACCGACGGCAGCATCCACGACCTGACCTCGGCCACCAGCATGGCGATGATGCGGATCAACGCCGGCCTCGACGCCCGCGCCCCGTTCATCAGCATCGACGGCTTCTCGCACTCACGGCCGCCGGAGGCGATCTGGGACGCCATCGGTGCCGCGGTCCTCCAGGCCCTGACCGAAGCGCGTGACCGAGCCGACGCCCTGGCCGCCGAGCACCGCGACCACATCATCGCGTTCGCCCAGGCTCTCCACGACGCCAGGCGTCTGACGGACGATGCACTTGCGGCTGCGGTCCGGGAGAGCGCGCCGAAATAAGCCCCAGGTAAGGTCCGCGGCGTAGGTTCATTTCGCCGTACGGCGGCCTGACGTTCGTCCGATCGCGCTACGCAGACATGCGTTACGCGGACGTGCGTATCGCTCGACCGACGGCACCGCGCTCCGGATCGAGCGACGTGGGATGAGGCGCCATAGAGCGCCGTCGTTCGGGTTCCGCTCGATCCGACGCGGCTCCGCGGAGATCAGCCGAGGCGTTCGAGCAGGTTGCGCAGCTCCGGGAGGCTGTCGCCGAGGGCATTGACCTGATCGCGGACCTCGGACTTCTCAAGGTGAAGCCGACGGTAGGTGTTGCCGATCTTTGCGATGAGATCCACGTGGCCGACGACTTCGGCATGGTGGGCAGCGAACCACGACAGCCCCTTCGCCTTGCTCACCGCGTCGGGCTTCGTGTGGTCGTGCGGGTCGAGGATGTCGGCGACCGGGCCAGTGCCATCGTCTCGGACCACGATGAAGTCAGGGAAGAACGGGCGATACTCGTTCCCCTCCAGGCGCGGGAGGCACAGCGCCCAGCCATCCACGGCCGGGTTTCGGACCCAGGCCACAGTCGCAGGATCCGCGATGACCTCCGCGATGGTCTCCCGTTCCCAGCTGCTGATGAACTTGATCGGCGCCTTGCCATTCGCATCGACGTAGAGGTGCTTATCCAGGGCATCGGGGCCGCGCTCGACCACGATGTCGTCCGGCAGCGCCATCGGGCGGTCGGTGGGGCCGGGGGCCTGACGCAGGATCTTGCGGTAGCCAGTCTGCTTGGCCGGCGTGAGCGCCTCAACCGCGTGGCCATGCTCCTGGCGGAGTGCGTCGATGCGTTCGCGGGCATGCTTGGTAAGCGCGCCCATCGCCGCTTCGCGACCGGTCAGCGCATAGACCTCGAGGCGCGCGCGGCTCGCCACACCTGGGTCGGTGGCAAGGCGAAGCCGAACGTAGGTGTTCGCGACCTCGCCTGTGACCCGGAGCGACGCCGCGCTGAAGACACGTCCGATGCTCTCCTCAGTCGCGGGCAGGGAGCGCACTGTCGCGTTCCCGACGGCGGCCGCCCCCGGCATGACGTCGGCGGTCCGGACCAGGACCTCGGCCTCGTCATCCACTTCTCGGGCGAAACGCTCGTCCTTGGCCAGGGCCTCGCGGGCGGTGACGAGGACTTCGGCGCAACTGCGCATCTCGCGCTTGACCGCCGTCGGGTCGATGCCGTTGCGGGCCAGGAAAGCGGCAAGATCTGCCAGCACTCGGACGGCCTCGCGACGCCGAGGTGCCGGCACCTGGTAGGTCGGGACGCGGGCGATCGCGGCGACGACGTCCTCGGAGTCGGGGCGCATCGTCAGGGTGATGGCCTCGCCGCGCTTCTTGATCCCGGCGCCGATCGCCTCATTGCCGGTGTCGTTGAGCCGCTTGACCACGTCATTGACCGCGTGCTCGTCGTAGTGCGGCAAGAACACGTAGGCCGAGTTCAGGCTGTCGTTCTCCTCGATCCGTCGGGCCAGCGGCGAGCGCACCATGCGGCCGATCGTCTGGGCGATCGTGGTGGGATCCACGGCGCGCCGGAAGGAGAACAGGACTTCGGCCCGCGGGCAGTCCCAGCCGGTCCCGAGGCCGGTCTTGAAGAAGATGACCCGAGCATCCGGATCGCTGGCGATGCGCGGCGGCTCCAGGTATCGGACGGTCACTTCGCCGGCCGGTTCCGGGACTTGCTCGCCGAAGGCATGGGCGAACGCGTTGTCAGGCATAGCCCCAGCGAGGTCGGTGATGGACCGGATGACGGCGGCAAGGTCCGTCAAGGTCACCGTGCCATTGCCTTCGTTCTCGACCTGGATCACCAGCGCCGGACGGACCAGCTGATCGTCGTCGCCACCTCGTTCGGCGTGATAGGCGGCCCAGGCGGCAGTCGCGTCCAGCCAGGTCTTCACGGCGTCGGGAAACAGAGCCATTGCGTCGGTCTGGCGTTCGCCCGCGTAGGTGGCGATCGTTCGGTCCTTGATGAGACCCGACTCACGGACGTCCGCCGGCGGAACCTCAGTCCAGACGAGAGATCGGCCGCTGTTCTCGACGACCTTGGCAAAACGGTCCGGCGTCGCGCTGATGCCCAGGACGACGGGGACGGACGGCATGTCGCCGCCTTCAGGGTAGCCCTTGATGAACCTCTGGATGATCGAGTTCGCCTCGGCGACTTGGCGGCCCTCGGTCATGCCTCGGTGAGCCTCATCGACGATGAGATAGAGCGTGAGGGTGGGATCCTCGACCGTGTTCCGGATGACGTCCCAGAAGGTAAAAGTGCGCCCGATGAGTGGTCCCTTCCGGGCAAGGTCGGCCTTCACGCCGAGCTTCTGGGTGTTCAGGAAATAGACCTTCCCAGCAGAGAGCTTCTCGGCGTTCCACGTGCCCTCGATTTCCACGAGCTCGTCGTGGCGGATCTCCGAGGCGGCCTCGAGCATCTTGTTGGCGGTCTGCGTATTCAGCGCCGGCTGGTCGGTCATCCACAGGAATACCGCGGAGCGGTCAGGCTCGGTCGCCAGCTCCTCGGAGCCGTGGAGGAGCGCCTCGATCACGGCAGCGGCGATGACCGTCTTGCCCGCGCCCGTGGTGGCGGCCAGGCCGACGGCGTGCTTCTGCGTCCGGCGCCGGTTCCATGAGGTGCTGGCGTCGTCGAGCTGCCCAAGCAGCGACGTGGCCGCTGTGCGCTGGAACTCCTCGAGCTGGAACCTCATCGCGTCGCGCCTCTCAGGGTGTCGAGGTAGTCGCGGTAGAGCCGCACGACAGTGAGGTGCTCGGGCAGGTCATTGCGCGCGGAGGAAAAGCCGTCGGCGGAGTCGGCCGCCACGAAGACGTGCGTGATGTCGGGACGATCTGGCAGGGCAACCACGAGGTCCCGCATCCCGGATGGATCGAACAAGACCGCGTAGGGCGACGTGGCCGGCAGGCCGAGCGGGAGATCAGGATCGAGGTCTGCGCGGTCGCCAATTCCGCCGGCCATCAGCCACAAGAGCGGATGGAGCTCGCGGAAGCGCAGGCCGAACTCGATGGCCGCCGGGTCTTCGTAGTCCAGCCTGAAGAACTCCACGTTCTCAGGGAACCCGTCCGAGTAGGGCGTCTCGTCGAGGTAGGTGCCTTCGACTGGCCGGCCATCAGCAAGCGTCCCGCTCGTTGCCGCCATGAGGCGCGGCCGAGTGGCCCCTTCATACACGCCAGCGGCCTCGAACTCAGGGTCACCTCGGAAGTGGTCCTTCCGGTTGAGGGCGGTAGCGGTGGCGGCCTTGACCTCGTTGTTGGTGACCAGGACGCACCGTCTCGTGCCCTCATCCTGGGCGTTGAGGAGCATCGTGGCGTGGAGCGTGGTTCCCGATCCGCCGAAGAAGTCGAGGATCAGGGCGTCTTTGTTGTCGTGGGTCAGGATGGCCAGTGTGTCGGCTACGGCGTAGAGCGACTTGGGGAAGGTGAAGGCGCCGCGGCCGCCGGTGAAGGCCGAGACAACCGGGCTGCCGTAGATGCCGGCGTTGTGGCGCTGTCGGTTCCAGACGGTCTTTGGAGCGAAGGAACGCTGTTCGGCGTAGTCGAGGATGGCGACGCCGTTCTCGTCCCGGCTGGCGATCGTGATCTTGCCCTCTGCGATGAGCTTGACCGCGATGTCCGGGACGTAGAGGACCGTCCAGGTCTTGCGCTTGTCGTCATAGCCTCCGAGTCGAACGAACCCCTGCTCGATGAGACGGCGTAGCTTGTCCTGTCCGATGCGCCAGTAGCCTTGCGAACCATCTGTGCGGATGGGCCAGGCAGCGGCATAGCCGTCGATGTCAGCGTCGAGGTCGGGGTCGTTGCCCTGGGCCAAGGTCGGGCCGGCGCCGACAACCAGGCCGCGCTCGCGATCGATCAGGACCGGGTAGAAGAGGCCCGGCCGGTCCGCGCGAACGGAGATCGGACCTCCGCGAATGAGCCATTCCCAGCGCACGCTGCGGGCACGCTTCGTGTCCGGTCGCTCGTTCAGCAGGTCGTCGCCGTAGGCAATCGGCGCGGGCGCGTCGCCGAAGAAGACGAAGAACGCCTGCTCATCGACGCGAGCGAGCCCGCCCACCCGGTTCTGTCCGATCGGGTTGATGACGATGGAGGCCATCTGACGCCGCGCCTCCGGGAACATCTGCTCCAGGAGCATCCCGAGGTGATGGACCTCGTTCTCGTCGATCGTCACGACGATGACGCCGTTGTCCGAGAGCAGGCGCCGGGCGATGCGCAGGCGTCGCTCCATGAACGCCAGCCACTTGCTGGGCCGATACGTGTCGTTCGGATCGACATAGTCGTTGTCGTAGGACCAGTCCCGGTCTCCGGTGTTGTAGGGAGGGTCCAGGTAGATCACGTCGAAGGCATGGCTGTGCGAGACGAGCAGCGCCTGGATGGCGTGGAAGTTCTCGCCGCGAATGACGGCGTGGTGGCCGCGATCCTCGGGGCCATTGCGGACCGCATCGATGGACGTCAAGACAGGGAATACCGGCTCCGAGAACCGAGTCTCGATGAGAACGTCGGCGCGGGTCACGCTCAGCGTCGGCGCATCGTCGGGGGCAGTCGTCTGCTCGGCCTCCTCGACGACTACCAGCTCGGCTCCTTCGACGGCGCGAACACGGAACCGGCGAGGCTCGACGGCACGACGTTCCCAGACCACAGAGCCCGGGCGGATCGGCCCGGTGAGCAGCAGGGTCTTCTCGGGCATGTGGCGCTCGAACACGAGGCCCCATTCCAGCCGCTTGCGCATCTCGGCGACCTCGGCGAGCAGGGCGGTGCGCATTGCTGCGTCCGGGATCTGCGCGATGAGGGTGTCGATCGTCGCCATGAAGCGCCTTTCGTGGAGGGAGGGGCGATCTCGAGTGTGTGCTGGGCACCGTATCCGTCAAGCCGAGGGCCGAAGCACTCAGGATCGCCGACAGCATAGCGATGCAGGTAGTCCCAGCGGTCTCGAGTGGGCGGTCAGAAGTCCTCGTCGTCGGGATCTGCGCCGAAGTCGAGGACGGTATCGACTGGCCAGACGAGCTGCGGCAGGCTCTCGACCTGATCGGCCGTGAGGTCCGCAGGCCACAGTTCGCCGTTCAGGCTGCCGGTGCGTGTCGTCGCGTTGCGCCGCTGGCGAACCCTCGTCGCCTCGCCCCGCTCGCGATCCTTGCTGTGGTCCGGCTTGTGAAGCGGGCAGCTCTTGAAGTCCAGGACGTGCGACGACACGCGCTGCCTGTATGGCGGGTGTTGGCCGTCCGAGCGAAGGCACAGCCACAGTGCGTCGAAGTTCGTGCCGGGGAAGATGTTGCAGGGCGTCTTGTCTCCGTTGCCTTCGGGCGACCACTCCTCGACGGTCCGCGGATGGACTCGCGCCAGACAGTTGGCCTGGCAGACCTTGCGGTTCATGCAGAACGGGCAACCACTGCTCGAGCCCGTTCGCGACTCAGGGCTGGCGGTCCAGTGATGCTTGTGCGGCTCGATGTCTCCAAGGTGGGCACGGCAGACCCATGCCGCGGTCTTCAGACTCGTTGCCCTGGTGTTCGACGGAGTGCGATCGCCGTTGGCCTCGTGGTCCCACTCCGCGGCGGCCGGAAAGTCGGAGACGCGCTTGCCGCGACGCGAGGGGCGCACACCGCGAGGCGGCTTGTCGGGTGGCCGCAGCTTACGGCCGCGGCCAACGGGGTCACCCGCCGTGGCGCGGGTCTCTTCCTCGGCTTCCACCAGCTCGGCCATCCGTCGCGCGCCGGCGTCCAGGGCCGCCTGGTATCGCTCTCGAGCCCGATCGACATCCGATCGCCGGATGACTTCGTCCATCGAGCTCGTGCCTTTGGGATCCCAGAACTTCGCCGGCCAGTCCAGGCGAGTGACTCCCGAGCCGCGGTTGGCCTGCCCTCGCATGTGCGCTCGGATCGCACGGGCATAGAGCTGTTCGTCGGCCTGGCCGGAGCGGAACAGGACCATGAGGTCCAGAGCGACCTGCACACGCCGGATGTTCTTCAGCCGTCCCGCTCGACCGGCGAACTTGCCACGCGCCCAGATCAGCACGCCCTCGACCGCGCCGTTGGTGACCGGCATCCCCGGATGCTGGGCCTTGAGGTCGAACTGCTTCAGGACGAGGGCCTCACGATCGGCGATCCAGTCACGGAGGGTCTTCTTGTCAGGCGGAACGTGCTGCTCGACCGCGGCCTTGAAGGCGTCCCAGTCAGCGAGCGTCCTGAACATGGCGCCCATGGCAATGAAGACCGGATGGCGCTCGAACAGGTGCTTGGGCTGCGATGCCGGCCAGACCGCTTCGCGATCGCGCTTCGACTCCTCGGGCCTCGGAACGAGGGCACCGCCGGGAGTCCCGGGTTTTGCGACCCATTCCGGGATGCCGTCCAAGGCGGCCTTATCCACTGCGTTCCGGGTCAGGTGCGCCTCGCACTTGAAGTGGATGGCATACGGCCACACCTCGGCCACTGCCTTGTCGATACCCCCGTCGTCGTCGCTGACGATCCATTGCGGGGCGCTCGACGGATCGAAGTCCGGCCGGTTGAAGAGGCGCTTCCACTCACTCCCGTTCTTGCCGCCGGCCATCCACATGGTCATGACGCGCCCTGGCCGGGTCGTCCGATCGACCACCGCCAGGATCTCGCCGGCATCGGCACCGCCCGGCCTACCCTTGCGTCGCTCGGGATCGAATGACCTGACCTTGAGCGGCTGCGAGTCGAGGACGATGACCCGCGGCCAGGCCTTCCGGGCGAACTTCTTGACCACCGCTGGGCCGAAGACATCGAGGTAGTAGGCCGACAGGTTGCACTGGCGGCTGTAGCGGTTCTCGACTCGATCGCGGGCGGCACCCGTGGTGAGCAGCGTCTTGCGCTTGGTGACCGGATCCGTCTTCCAGCGGTTCTGGCTGGGGTCGAACTGGTATCGCTTGGCCTTCTGGCGGGTGAGCATCGCCGCGCTGCGATAGGACTCACCCATGCCAATGAAGTTGAGCGTTGCGGCTGCCTCCTCGGCGACGAGCGTGAAGCCGCGGCCGATCTTCGGCCCCTCATCAGGGGCGTAGGCGCTCTCGCAGTGCGGGCATTCACCGTGGAAATCGGGTAGGCGGTGGGTCGGGTGGCGCATGAGCTCGCCGCCCGGGATGAACCTGTGGCTCGGGTTGCCATTGGCCTTGCCGATCGGATGACAGCGCCACAGGCGCTTCTCGTAGAACTCGCTCCACTGCGGCAGAGGCCCATCGAGATAGACGGTGCTCTTGGGGTGCTGCGGGCACTTGGGCGGCAGCATCAGGCGAGGACGACCAGGTCGTCCCTTCGCCTTCGTCGGAGCAGATGCCAATGCCACATCGTGATGCTGCCGTCAGCGAGTGACAGGTTCCATGACGCGAAGGTCCGGCCCGGCCTTCGATGCTTGGACTCAGCGGAGTTCGCCGAGGCTCAGGTTTCGAGCCGAGCCGGCTCAACTTGACTTTCGATCATGACGCCCCTTGCTCCTTGCACGCGCAACGGGAGGATGTCAGTTGTGCCGGACAGGAGGCGACCTCGAAATGACAGATCGGAATGCCGTGGCGGAGGCCCTTGAGGAACTGACTCGCTTCGCCGATGCGGCTACCGACGCGCCGGGAACGGGCAATCAAGCTCCGTGGCACCAGAAGTCAGGTGGCACGGGAAAGTCGGGTAGCGTCGTGAAGCCCGGCACAGCCGTTGGATCCGGACACTCGAACTCGACCAGAGGGCGTCGCAGCCATCTGCAGGATCAGGTAGATCAGCTGAAGACACTCATCCGCAAAGGAGCGGATCGCTCCAAGATCTGCCGAGTTCTGACCGCGATCCTGACGACCGTGGTAGCAACCAATCGGCCGGACACGGCAATCGCCGTCGCCGCGATCGGCGCGCTCGCCGCGGAATTCGCTTGCGGCGGCACGGTTCCCACGCCGGACATCGCCGACCGGGCGCCGGATTGAGCATGCTGGCCGTGCAGGTCGGCTACTTCTTCGTCCTCCACGGCGCATTCGGGTCATCGAGCGTGTCCAGAACGAAGGCGACGTAGGCGATCGCTGATCGCGCGGCGAACTCGGCGTGTCGCTGCTGGAGACCCGCCACCCGGCGACCCTGGCCGTGGCCGACGCCGTAGCCCATGTTCCGCAGCTCGGCGATGCCGGCGGCGATCTGGCCCAGGCCGCCAAGGATCCGCTTCATCGGATCCGCACCCTTGGCGGTCGGGGCGATGAGGTCGGGATGCAGCCCGAGACTCGCCAGCGCCTGCTTGGACAGCGCGGCGACATCGGCGTTCTTCTCGAATGGGACCTCGAGGGTCAGCAGGACGTGCTTGGCCGTCGCCTCGACCAGGTCCTTGGCCGCGCCGATCAGCTCCTCGGGCTCCTGGTCCAGTCGCTCGAGCCGATCCAGGTGCAGCCGGATGTCGCTGTCGGTCGGCACCCTTGACGGGTCCAGGACCTTGGCGGCCGCGCCCTTGGGCATCTGCAGCCGACCTTCCTCGTCGGGCTCGATGCCGACCCGCTTGATGGCCTTCTGCAGGCGCTCGCGGGCGTAGGCCCGCCCGTCGTCGGCGTTGGCCTCGATCACTTCCTCGACCAGGCGCAGGTATCGCTCGACCTGGCGGACGTCAGCGAAGTCGATCGCCGCCTGATACCGCTCGGCCTCGTTGGCCCGTTGTCCGTGGCCCGTGTCGTAGTTGCCGGCTGTCGGCTGGAAGTCGTAGGCCTCGAAGAGCTCGCCGACCTCCGCCACGGTGTATGGCCCCCAGCCGCCCATGGCGTCTCGAAGGGCGTTCCTCACGGTTCGCGGGATGAGCTCGGGGCGGCGTGACATGGCCCGGGCATCGTAGCCGCGGCGATGTATCGTGACACCCATCCCGCACGGGATAGATGACTCATGCGAGGGATGAGGAGCGGCCTCCCTGCATAGTCATACAACGGGTTTTCCCGGGGATTCGGCGCAGGGCGGTCGGATCGCCGCTCGGGTGGTTGTGCACCAGCACCACGCCGCTGGCGTCCAGGCGCACCGCGTCCCGGAACAGCTCACCGATCCGGACCAGGGACGCGGACACGTTGCCCACGTAGACGCTCGACGCACGCTGGACCACGTTCTTGGCGTTGAGGCTCAGCACCCGGAGCTCCTCACGCTCGAGGCGGCCCATCTCGGGGAGCAGCCGGTCCGCGACGTCGCGCGGCGAGCGGATCGTCCAGCGGCCGGCAGGCCAGTCCGCCATCGATCGCCTGCCCAGCTCGAAGGCTGCCGCCAGGCGGGCCGCCTTGGCAGCTCCGATTCCCGGGATCGCCGCCAGCTCGGCGTCCGAGGCCCGGGAAAGCGCCCCGACGCTCGCGTGACGGGCGAGGGCCTCTTCGCCGAGTTCCATGGCAGTGCGACCGCCGGCACCCGTGCCCCAGATCACCGCGATCAGCTCCGCCGCCGAGAGGCCCCCGGGCCCGCGCAGGGCGAGCCGCTCGCGGGGGCGCTCGGCGGCGGGGAGATCACGCACGGAGCGTGAGGCGCGCCGACATGCCGGCCCGTCCGCGACGAGGCCCTTGCCGTTCGTCATGATCCACCTGCTGCTGGGAGACGGCGGGCACCCGTGGACGCACCTCTCGAGACGAGGCGTCCCCGGAGCCCGGACGACGGAAGCCCGCCGATTTCCCCCGCCGTCCGGACCCGGGAACACGACGAAGGCTACGCAGCACCGCTTAACGGCGGCTCACGGGAGGCTTGCCCGGGCCTTTGCCCGGCGCAGCGGGTCCCACGCGGCTCAGGCCAGCCCGGCGGCGAGCGCCAGGACGATCACCTGGAGCGCGTTGAAGGTGCCGTGCAACCCGATCGCCGCGTAGAGCGAACGGCGGGCGAGGAACACCCAGCCCAACGTGACGCTGACCGGCAGCAGCGCGACGAAGGAGAACAGCGCGCGCTGCGCACCGGTGGCGAACGAGACGTCAAGCTGCGTGGCGACGTGGGCCAGCGCGAAGAACACCGCGCCACGTGCGATCGCGGAGCGGGCACCCCAGGTCCTCGCCCAGGCGGTTGTCGTGAACCCCCGGAAGAACAGCTCCTCGCCGATCGGCGCGAGGATGGCGGCCGTGAGCAGGTTCAGGAGGAGGCCCTGGACACTCCCGGCCTCCGGCAGCTGGCTGGGTGCGGGCTCCAGGAACTGGGCCAGCAGGCCGCCGAGCACGAGCGTCACTCCCAGCACCGGGATGGCCAGAACGGCGCCGGCGAGCAATTCGCGGACGGCGGCTCGATTCGGCCGGACCACGCCCATCTCACGCCAGCCCAGCGCACCGGGACCCACGACAAGCAGGCGGACGACCGCCACGTACAGAAGGGTGGTGAGGGCCAGGTTGAGGGTGGTCGCGGCGGGCGATCGCGCGTCCAGCCCGAGAGCGGACAGGGGACCGAGCATGACGATCAGCCCGATGATGGTGAGGACCACGACCACCACGAACGCGAGCACGGGCGACGGCCCACGGTAGGCGAGCTCGGGCCGCCGTCCGCGCTCGATGGCCTGCGATCCACCCGCGGCGATCAGGCCCAGGCCCAGGACCACCAGACCGGCCAGGAACAGCCATGGCGACGCCGCGGACCGGCCGGCCATGAGCGCGACGAAGAGGAGCGCCGCGCCCAGCAGCGTGGCAAGCCAGCCCACGAGGTAGAGGCCCGGGACTGCACGCCCTTCAAGGCTGAACGTCGAAAGCGGCGGCGCGCCCCCGGGGACGGTGGCGGCATCAGCCGGGTCGGGATCCGGGCCACGAGCACCCTCGACGACGGGCTGGGCATCGCCGGATTGCAGCGGCGGCCCGCCGTCCGACGCCCCGGTCAAGGCTCCGAGACGGATCCCGACGCGCCGCGGCTGCCGGACGCGGAGCGGGGTGCCTGACGCACGGATCCGCCGCGGGTGCCGGTCCGGGTGGACTTGGCGGGTGCGTCGAGCCGGTCGAGATCATTCTTGCCCGCCGAGATGGGCTCGTAGGCGGCGATGTCCGCCCGCTCGAAGTCCTTGCCGCACCAGGCGCACAGCGACCAGTCGAGGCCTACCAGCCGGCCGCAGTTCGCGCAGACCCGGCTGAGGCGCGTGCGGCACGAAGGGCAGATGATCCACTCCTCGTTGATGCGCCGGTGGCAGGCGGGGCAGGACTTGACCGACTCGACCTCTGCGAGCAGCGCCTCCTCGGCGAGATTCCGCTCGTAGACCTCGCCGATCTTCTCCTGGGGCCGGACGATCCGGTACACGATCACGCCGAACAGGAACAGCACCGGCGTGAACAGGACGATCAGCGCCGCCGCGAGATAGGGCAGGACGGGGTTCTCGCTCCGCAGCTGCATGTCCCGGAACGCCCAGTACGCCGCCGCCAGCCACAGGATGACGATGTAGACGGCCATGCCCTGGAAGGCGAGCTGGACGATCGGGCTCGAGAAGAAGCCGCCGATCGCGTCGGTGATCGGAGTGAGAATCTGGTCCATGCGCTGGCGTTTGGCCTCCGACGGGGCAGGGCGCGCGCGGGCGCGCAGCGACCGGCAGTGTAACAGGGGGACCGGCTTGATCCGGGTCGCGGAACGACGCGCGCAATGACGCGCGTGAGGTCAGTCGCGTGACGGCCCTCCGGCTCGGTGCCGCCCCGAAAGCTCGATTGTCCAGGCGGCGGCTCGGACGCCGGCGCCCAGGCCGGCCAGCACGAGACCGCCCAGGAAGACCGCCACCCAGGTCACCACAGCCGCGATCACGATCAGCGGCTCGCGGCCGCCGCCGAGGATGTCGCGCAGCCGGTCCCAGCCGAGCGCGGCCGCCGCGATCGCGGGGGCCACCAGGAGGACCAGGATCCCGAGACCGAAGAGCGCGGTCGGGAGGACGCGCAACGGCCGCCGGACGAGGTCGGTCCAGCCCAGGAGCCATGCCGACCCCACCGACCGGCGTTCCAGGACCAGGCGCCGGACCCCGACGGCGGCAGCGGCATCGCTCGCCAGCCAGACGAGAGCGAGACCGGCCAGGAGCCACGGGACGTCGCCCACCACCCTGACCGGCAGCGGCGTGACCAGATCCTGCGGCAGGACCAGCTGCCGGTACGCGGCGTCGTAGACGGGCTGCCAGGCGAGGGTCGCGGCGAGCGCCACCGGCACCAGCGCGAGCAGTCGCACGATGGCCACGCGGCCCGTGCCCGGAGCGCCGGCAAGCGACCCGTCGCCTAGCCCCAGGCCTTCCTCCGCGGCGGCATCGAGCGCCACGGCGATCCCCTGCCGCTCCGCCCACGCACCGGCCAGCGTACCGGCAACGACCAGGAGCAGCGTGCCCCCGAGCCCGGCGACGATCAGCGCGACCAGCCCTGCCGACGGGGCGCCGAAGACGAGCGAGCTCACGGGACCGCCGAGGGCGTTCTGGAGGCCGGTCGGCGTCGGCAGCACGAGGATCGGCCAGGCCACGATCATCACCCCGCCGCCGGCCAGGAACCCGGCGAGGCCCAGCAGCCAGGAGACTGGCCGGACCAGGGTCACGGCGACCGCGCCCCCAAGGACCGAGCCCAGGCCGAGGGGCTTGGCCGCGTTCCGCTCCCTGGGCTGCGTCACGGCGGACGCCGCGGTCACGGGGTGACGGAGGGTGCCGGCGTGCCGGTCAGCTCCCCGAGACGCGCCAGGGCGGTCTCCACCAGGTCCATCTCCGCGCCGTAGGTTGCGAAGTCACCGGCACGCAGCGCCGCCTGCGCCAGCTCGAAGTGCGTGTTCGCGTAGTCGACGAGGGCCGCGACGTCTGGCGGCAGCGGCCCGGCGGGACCGGGCGTGGCGGTGGGAGCGGCCGTGGTCCCGGGGGCCGGCGTCGCCGTCGGCTCGGGTGTCGTCGTGGGCGGGACGCCGCCGTCCTGCTTCAGGAGCAGCCCGTTGAGCGCCTCGGCCAGGGTGTCGCCCCAGACGATCGTGGTGGGGCTGGCCACGACGATCTTCTGGAACTCCGGGAACGCGGCCGAGGTGGACTGCAGGTACACGGGCTGCAGGTAGAGCAACGACTCACCGACGGGGATCACGATCAGGTTGCCGCGGATGACCTGCGAACCACTCTGGTTCCACAGCGAGATCTGCTGGCTGATCTGGGGATCCTGGTCGATCCGGGCCTCGATCTGGGCGGGGCCGAAGATGGTGGTGTCCGCCGGGAACCGGTACGAGACGACCTCGCCGTAGTTCGGGGCATCGCTGCGGGCAGCGACCCACGCGATCATGTTGGGCCGGTTCTGCGCGATCATCGGCTGGAGCAGCAGGAACTCCACGCCACGCTCCTCGGGCATCCGCATCACCACGTAGTAGGCCTCGGTGGGGAGGCTCTGCTCGTTGGTCTGGGCATCCGGGATCGTCCAGCGGTCCGTGTTGTTGAAGAAGGTGAGCGGCTGGGTGACGTGGTACCGGCCGTACATCCGGGTCTGCACGTTGAACA
Organism: uncultured Chloroflexia bacterium; assembly: GCA_963788375.1. Classification (GTDB taxonomy): domain Bacteria; phylum Chloroflexota; class Limnocylindria; order Limnocylindrales; family CSP1-4; genus CAIXZV01. The sequence continues at coordinate 247,280 of CAWBGT010000027.1, read as the reverse complement.
GCTCCTCGGGGACGCGCAGGTGCGACACGAGGCCCGGGGGCATCTCGGACATCGGCTGGAAGACGCCCGGGAACACGCCCTGCCAGGCACCGATGATCGGGTCGGACGGGTCGTTGACATAGAAGGTCATCGTGCCGTCGTAGGCGTCGACCGTGACCTTGACGCTGTTCCTGATGTAGTTGAAGCGGTCCCCGGCAAGGCCGGACTGGCCGCCCAGGTCGCCGCCCGAGAACCCGTCGGCGTTGGGGAAGGCGTTGCTGATGGTGTACGCATCCTGGATGTAGACCAGGCGGCCGTCGTCGTCGATGACGAGGTAAGGGTCCTTGTCGTAACGCAGGTACGGGGCAACCCGCTCGAGCCTGTCGCGGATCGTCCGGTGGTACAGGAGCTGGCTGTCGGCCGTGATCTGGTCCGAGATGAGGAGGTCCAGGTCCCGGAACCGGAGTGCGAACAGGAGCCTCGACAGCGTCGTGTCGAGCGGGATGCCGGTCGTGCCCGTCCATCGCGTCGTCTCGTCAACCGTTGTCCGGCCGGCCGTCCGCGGGTAGTCGAACTCGGCCTGACGGGCCCGGACGACGACATAGTGGTCGTCAGCCTCGCCGAAGTAGATCCGTGGCTGGGTGATCTCGGGAACCCCCAGCCCGGACACGGGCGGCAGGTCGCGGACCCAGAGGCGCGGCTGGCCTTCCGGGGTGACCTCGTTCACCGGGACCATGGCCATGCCGATGCCGTGGGTATAGATGACGCGCTGGTTGACCCAGCCCGTCGCCTCGGGGTTCTTCTCGATCGCGAGCTCCCGCCCGGAAAGCATCACCTGGCGCAGGAGGCCGTCCACGGTGTAGCGGTCGGTATCCACGTCATGGAACTGGTAGTACTGCCGGATCTGCTGCAGCTGGTCGAGCGTGACCTGGAGCGGGCGGTAGTCCCACAGCCGGGCATTGGCGAACGTTCCGACCTCGGTCTTGAGAGCCGCCTCGGTGATCGGTGCCGTCCCCGAATAATCGCGGTTCCTCCAGTCGTCGAGCCCGAACGCCTGGCGCGTCATCCCGATGTTGAAGCCGATGTACGGCTCCTCCTGGGCGTACTGGTTGGGGTCCACCGTGAGGCGCTGGATGGCCTCCGGATAGAGCCGGCCGAGTACCAGGGACGCGGACATCCAGATGATGACGATCGCGCCGAGCGGCCACATCCAGCGCGTGAAGGCACCCGCGACCAGCAGTGCCGCGGCAACGCCGGACACGAGCGTGAGCACGTCATAGGCCATGAACCGGGCGTTCGCGTCGGTATACGAGACGCCGGTTGCGACACCGGCCGTGCTGTACACGAGCTCGTACTTGTCGAGCTGGTAGCCGAACGCGATCGAGAGCAGGTAGATGCCGCCCAGAATCGCCAGGTGGACCCTGACGCGGGTCACGAAGACCTCGCCGCCCCGGGTTGCCTCGGCGAGGTAGCGGGCGCCGGCAACCGCGAGGGAGGCCAGCAGCAGGCCGTTGAGCAGCGCCTGGCCGAACCGCAGGAACGGCAGGTCGAACAGGAAGAAGCTGATACCGCGACCGAACACCGGGTCAGTGACCGTGGCGGCGTCGGAGTAGGGCACCTGGTTGATCCATAGCAGCAGCGTTGTCCACGCGCCGGAAACGGTCCCGGCGACGCCGAGGGCGATCAGGACCGAGACGGCGGCGATGGCCCAGGTCGAGATCGGGACCAGGTCCGGGATGTCATCGGCATCGAACGATGCGGCGAAATCCCCCCGCCCGGATCGCCCCGGGAACGCACCCCCGACCGGGCGGCCGGGACCCCCCATCCGGGCCGCCTGCTCGGCGTGGCGCTGGGCCTCGCCAAGCCGGCCGATGATCGCGCGCAGGTTGCCCGGCTTCTCCGGGTCGGCAGGTGGCGCAAGGCGGCCGGCCACGTACAGGTTGAGCAGCAGCACCAGGAGAACCACCAGGAACGCTGCCACGAAAAGGCCGAGCTGCGCGCCGAGACGGGTCCAGAAGACGCTGTCGAAGCCGACGCTCTTGTACCAGATCGAGTCGGTCCAGAGATCGATGCCGGCGCCCGCCAGGAAGACGATCAGGGCGATCACGACCACGACCAGACCGAGCCCGACCCGGCGCAGGATCATGCGGATCGAAGGGGGCTCTGCGCCGTCGTTGGGGCCACCGGATGGAGCGGCTGCCTTCGGGCCCTTCGGCGGCGCACCGGCCTTGGATCGAGCCCCCCGGGGCCGGCGTCGGATCGGCGTGGGCTCCTGGGCGGAAGCGCCGCCATCCGCGTCGGCGGCACCGTCACCGCCATCGGGCGGCGCCTGGTCGCCGCGGTCCGCGCGGTCTTCGGGGCCGGCGTCATCGCCCGCCGGGTCCTTGGGCTCGTCTTCCGGACCGGGAGCGCGGCCCTCGGCCTCGGCGCGGCGGCGCTCCAGCTCACGCATGAACTCGTCAAACAGGTCACCCATCGCACGAGTCTAGGCGAGACTGCCCGAACTGGCGCGGGCCACAGGTCTCAGGGCCGGTGCAACGATTCCACCGCACGCCTGAATCCTGTCAGGACCTGCTCTGCGAGCTGGTTGGGGCGTATGGTCGTCGCAAGCGCCGGCTCCCAGCGGAAGGCAGCCCGGATGGCCAGGGGGCAGCGCCAGGGCCGGGTGTCGTCCTCCGGGGGCACGAGCGGAACGAGGCGGATCGCCAGGCGTCCGTCCTCCTCGCGGATCATCCCGGACAGGGCGCCCGCGAGCGATGGCCCCATGTGCATCAGCGGCGGCTCGGGAGGCGGGCCGGCGGCAGGGCCGACCTCGCGGAAGCTCACGACCCCCTCGTCGTCGGAGACCCACAGCACGGCGAGCCACCAGTCGTCGGGACCGTCCACCGGCCTGGCCATCCCGGCCTGGAGCAGGCGGTCGCCGATGCGGACCTCCTGCTCGCGCAGGAATGATGGGCCGGGGTGCGGAAGTCGCTCGGGCACGCTGCCGAGGATACCTGTCGGGCCGCCCTGATCAGGGTGCTGAGGGCGGCTCCGTGCCGGCACGCTCGGCGTCCGGATCGAGCTCTGCGGGCCAGGAGCCGGGCGCTACGGCGTCGGCCGGGGCCTGCGCATCGGGCGTGGCGGTGTCGGGCGTGGCGGTGTCGGGCGTGGCTCCGTCGGGCGTGGCTGCGTCGGGCGTGGCTCCGTCGGGCGCGCCATCGGCGGCAGCGTCAGCCTCGCCGCCGCCAGAGGACCCATCGTCCGCGACCGCTTCCGTCCCGGAATCCCCCAGCTGCGAGACGTGGATGCCGCGCTGCGCAAGCACGTCGGCCTTGAGCGCAACCGTCTCGGCGGTCAGGTCCGCACGTTCCGCCTCCAGCTGGAGACGAACCATCTCGCGACGCACCTCGGCAGCCGGCGGGGCGAGGGATTCAGGGTTGGCGGGACCGCTGCCGGTATCCGACATCGAATTGCCCGTGATGAAGGAGAGGATCCCGCTCCTGGGGCGCGCGATGTCGGCGCGGGCCCTCAGGATCGCCTCGGTGTCGAGCGTGGTCACGCCCCTGATCTCACCATCCGAGCCCGGGGCGCCGACCAGCGTCGCCGCGCACGACGGACACTTCTCGACGGTAGGGTCGGGCAGGGACGCCGAGCACCACGGGCAGCGGGTGTTCGGACCGTTCATCGGATCGGCCATGTGCGCATTCTGCACCTTTGCGACTACCTGCCAACCACCTATTCGGCCTACCCGGCTCCTACTCCCACTCGATGGTGGCCGGAGGCTTGCTGCTGATGTCGTAGACGACCCGGTTGACACCCGGGACCTCGTTGACGATCCGGGACGAGATCCTGCCCAGGACGTCATAGGGCAGCTTCGCCCAGTCCGCGGTCATGCCGTCCTCGGAGGTCACCGCCCGGATCGCAACGACGTTCGCGTACGTCCGGCCGTCACCCATGACACCCACCGATCGAACCGGGGTGAGGATCGCGAACGACTGCCAGACGCTCCGGTAGAGTCCGGCGGCCTTGATCTCGTCGATGACGATCCAGTCGGCGTCCCGGAGCGTGTCCAGGCGCTCTGCCGTGACCTCGCCCAGGATCCTGATCGCGAGGCCCGGGCCGGGAAACGGCTGGCGCTGGACCATCGCGTCGGGCAGCCCCATCGCCGCCCCCACGTGCCGTACCTCGTCCTTGAACAGGTAGCGCAGCGGCTCGATCAGCTGGAAGCGCAGGTCCGCCGGCAGCCCGCCCACATTGTGGTGCGTCTTGATCTTCTGGGCGGTCTTGGTCTCGGGCGTCGTGGACTCGATGACGTCCGGGTAGAGGGTCCCCTGGGTGAGGAAGTCGATCTGGCCGATCCTGGCCGCCTCCTCCTCGAAGACCCGGATGAACTCGTCGCCGATGATCCGGCGCTTGTGTTCCGGGTCCGTGATCCCGGCCAGGCGCGCCAGGAACCGCTCCCGGGCGTCCACCATGACCAGCTTCATGCCCAGGTTGGCCTCGAAGGTGACGCGCAGGAGCTCGGACTCCTTCTTGCGCATCAGGCCGTGGTCCACGTAGATGCAGGTGAGCCGGTCGCCGACCGCGCGGTGCACGAGCGCCGCCGCCACCGCGGAGTCCACCCCGCCGGACAGCGCGCAGATGACCTGGCCCGTGGAACCCGTGGCGGCGGCGTGGCGGTCCACCCGCTCGCGGATCTCCTGGACGGTGGTCTCGATGAAGTTGGCTGGTGTCCAGGCCGGGGCGATGCCGGCGATCCCGGTCACGAAGTTGCGCAGCACGTCCTTGCCGCGCGGCGTGTGCGCGACCTCCGGGTGGAACTGGATCCCGTACAGGCGGCGATCCGGGGCGGCGAGTCCGGCATACGGCGTGGAGTCCGTCTGGGCCGTGGCATGGAAGCCGTCCGGGAGGCGGGTGATGGAGTCGCCGTGGCTCATCCACACCGGCTGCTCGCGGTCGATCCCGGCGAACAGGCCGTCGTCGCGCGTGACCTGGACCGTGGCCGGCCCGTACTCGCGCCTCGCGGCCGGCATCACGTCACCGCCCAGCTCGACCGCCATCAGCTGGGCGCCGTAGCAGATCCCCAGGACAGGGAGCCGGCCGGACCAGATGGACCCATCTGCCCGTGGCGCGGCCTCGTCGTAGACCGAGTTGGGACCACCTGAGAGGATGACGGCCCGAACCCCGCGGCGCTCGAGCTCGGCCATGGGTGTGTCGTGCGGGAGCAGCTCCGAGTAGACGTTGAGCTCGCGTACCCGGCGGGCGATCAGCTGGGCGAACTGGGAGCCGAAGTCGAGGATCGCGACCACGCCGGGCTCGGGGACGACCGCGGCCATGGGCGGATCCGTGGGGGCACGGTCCGGCGCCGGGGCGTCAAGGGCGACCTCCAGGTAGGCCTCGACCTCTGCGTCGTCGGAGCCCAGGACACGGTGGCCGGCGTTGGCGGCATCACCGTGGACGGTCTTGCCCCGCTGCTTGGCGTCCGCCCCGGACGACGGCTGGCTCGACTCCTCCGACTCGGTCAACGACCCCTCCCTCTCGTGCTCGGTTGGTGTTCGCGAAGTCTACCCGCCGGGCAGGCTGCGATTCGGCCGCGAAGGACGGCCCACGGGGCGCCGCTACGGAGCGACGGGCTCGCCCCGGAAGGTGCCGGAAACGGCGACTTCGTCTGCGCCGTCGCCCCGGTAGCGCAGAGATCCGCCCGGGAGTGTCACCTCCAGGGCGACCTTGCCACTGTCGTCGTCGACGGATCCCGAGCCGGTCACCGGCACGCCATTGGTCAGCTCGCAGGCGTCAAGCGCAACCGCGGTCCCGGCCTCGCCGGGCGTGTAGGTGAGCACGCCGCCGAAGTCGCAGCCCATCCGGATGGGCCTCTCGTCGAGCTCGTAGACATAGTCGTCCGTGTTGAGGACCTGCGCGACCAGGGTCGTCATGAAGTCGGTGCCGTCCCGGTAGTCCGGCTCAGCGTCCTTGGCGAGGGCCACGTAGTCGTCCGCTACGTACCCCTCGCAGGCGAGGACTGGCGGCAGGGCCGTACCTTTGACCATGAAGTCCGTGACGGGCTTGTCCGGGCAGTCGAGGCCCCAGCCGAAGATGACGTGGGGCCCACCCGCCTGGACGATGACGTGGACGTCCCGCAGCCGGTTCGCAAGCCGCGTAGCGTTCGCCACGGGCGTGATCGGATCCGTGGTGGCGACCATGATCACGGTCGGATAGGGCGCATCCACGATGGGTGCCGGCCGCTCAGCGGAGGCGGGCCGGTTGGGCCAGTAGAGGCATGGCATGTCGTCGTACAGGATCCCGCCGAACCGTGCGGCGGCGGCGCCCAGCGTGCGCGCGTCCTCGAGAAAGCCGGCAAGCCGTTCGTCGTCGGTCGCCTTGTCCGCCTGGTAGACGTAGTCCTGGCATTCCACGGCGTAGTAGAGGGCATCCGAGTAGGTTGGATCGGGGACGGCCTCGAGGGTGTCGGGGTCGACCGCAATCGAGGCGTACGAGATGCGTGCGAGGGGGACCATGTTGCCGTCCGATGCTGCGGCCAGGGCTCGCAGCAGCAGGAACCGGTCCGTCGGTGCGAAGAGGTAGCTCACGACGGCGTTTTCGAGACCGGTCGAGGTCAGGATCCGGGCCTGGGTGGTGCCGTCGCCCATCGGGAACTGGAACGGGATCCCTCCGTCGGCCGCATCCGCCTCGAGCACCTCGTAGGCGACGACTGGATCTGTGTCCTCGAAGTCGGCGGCGCAGGCAGAATCTGCCACGCACGCGTTGAGGGTCGCGAACAGCGTGTCCTCGAACGTCCGGGCGGCCTCCGCGTAGTACGTCGCGCCATCGAGCGTCAGGTCCACCGGTCCGTCGAGGTAGAGGACCGCGATCCGGTCCGGATGGGCGGTCGCGTAGGTCTGCACGTACTGCGTGCCGTAACTCTCTCCATATAGGTGCATCGCCTCAACATCGAGGTAGTCGCGGATTGCCTCGAGGTCCTCGACGGCCTGGCGGGTCGAGTAGAAGGGCAAATCGACCGGGTCGGCCCCAGCCTCAGCCAGGCAGTCCCGCACGTAGGTCCGGGCGACGGTGCCGGTCGCATCCGCCTGGTCCGGATCCGTGCGATCAAGGTCGCTGGCGTAGTAGACGGCCGTCGCCTCGGGGCAGGCGATCCGGTGAGACCGGCCGATACCCCGCTGGTCCAGGAACACGATGTCGAAGTGCTCCGGGATCGAAACCGGGTAGTAATCCGTATACCCGTCCGCGGCGGCGATCCCGCTCGAGCCGGGCCCGCCGGTGATGACGACGAACGTGCCCAGCTTCTCCCCTGTGGCCCGCCGGATGGCGAACTCCACGTCCCAGCCCGGGCCGCCGGCCGTGAAGTGGTCGCGCGGAACGTTGAGCGTGATGCACTCGAACGCGCTCTCGTCGGGGCACGCGCGGCGGCCGACATAGGACCAGCCGCCAGGGATCGCGACCGCGGACGGCGCGGGTGCCCGGGTCGTGGCCGACGGCGCGACAGTGGCCGACGGCGCGACTGTGGCCGACGGCGCGACTGTGGCCGACGGCAACGGGGTCCTGACCCCAGCCGGCGGCGGGGTGGGGCCCGGGCCCGGCGCGCACGCCCCAAAGCTCACGGCCAGGACGATGGCCGCACCGGTGCCGACGATCCGTCTCCCGGTTCGCATGATCTGATGCTACGCGCCCGAGATGCGGCCGTGGTGTCGCGTCCCGGACACCGCGCTGACGCCGTCCGGCATGCCCCGGGCTACTTCCCGCGCAGCTGCCAGGACTTACCTTCGGTGACGACGGACGGCGCGTAGACGATCTCCACGTCGTGCATGTCCGCGATCGTCCGAGCGCCCAGGGCCGCCATCGACTGTCGGAGCGCGCCGACCAGGTTCTGCGTGCCATCGGTGACATGCGAGGGCCCGTTGAGGATCTGGTCCAGCGGACCGGACGTCCCGACCCTGATCCGGGTGCCGCGGGGCAGCACCGGTGACGGGGCGGCCATGCCCCAGTTGGTCCCATGGCCGGGCGCCTCGGCAGCGCGCGCCAGCGGCGAGCCCAGCATCACGACGTCGGCGCCGGCCGCGACGGCCTTCGCGAGGTCGCCGCCGCGCTTCATCCCGCCGTCCGCGACGACCGGCACGTAGCGGCCGGTCTCGGCAAGGTAGAGGTCCCGGGCCGCGGTCACGTCCGCGATCGCCGTCACCTGCGGGATGCCGATGCCCAGCACCTCCCGAGTCGTGCACGCGGCACCCGGACCGACACCCACGAAGATTGCTGCCGCGCCCTGCTCCATCAGCTGGAAGGCGGCTTCTGCATTGGTCGTGTTGCCCACCGCGACCGGGATCGGCATCAGGCGCGTGAAGTCCGCGAGTGACAGGGGCTCGTAACCGGTCGCCAGGTGGCGGGCCGAGGACACCTGGCTTTGCACCAGGAACAGGTCCGCGCCGTGCTCGGCGCTGGATGGCCCGTACGTCCGGGCCACGCCGGGCGTCGCCGAGAGGGCGGCAAGCGACCCGGCGGCATGCAGCTCCTCGATCCGCCGCGCGATCAGCTCCTCGCGGATCGGCATGGCATAGGCCTCCGCCAGGACATCCTGCACGCGATCATCGGGGGCCGCGATGATCCTCTCGAGCACCTCGGCGGGGTCGTCGTAGCGGAACTGGACGCCCTCCAGGTTGAGGATCGACAGGCCGCCGAGGCGGGCCAGCTCACCCGACAGTCGCACATCGGCAACGGCGTCCATCGCGGCAGCCAGGATCGGGACCCCCAGGCGGATGCCGCAGAAGTCCTGCGCGAGGACCACGTCGGCCGGGTCGACCGTGTCCGTGCCGGGGGCGAGCGACACGTCCTCGAACCCGTATGTCGGGCGGATGCTGTCCACCTTGGAGCGGAAGACCCGCCGGTTTGCCAGGGTCTCGGTCATCGCCTTGTCCTCACCCGCAATCGTCCGCTCCTCCGCCCAAGTCGGCACAGTCTACCCGGCGCGTTGGGCGCCATACTTGGAGCTAACCAGCTGCAAGGAAGCAGGCCCCACGGCGAGGTGGTCACGATGGCCAGGGACAAGGCGAAGGACGGTAGGACGGCTGCCACATCCATCCGGGGCGAGGCACCAGCGCGCGTGAAGCTCACGAACAAGGTCTACCTGCAGGAGCTCGCGAAGCTCCAGGTTGAGCTCTCGAAGCTCCAGGAGTGGATCAAGGCTCGCAGCCTCAAGGTGATCGTGATCTTCGAGGGCCGCGACGCCGCAGGCAAGGGCGGGTCGATCAAGACGATCACGATGGGACTGAACCCGCGCATCGCGCGCATCGTTGCCCTCCCCGCGCCAACCGAGCGCGAGCGAACTCAGTGGTACTTCCAGCGGTACGTCGCTCACCTGCCGGCGGGGGGCGAGATGGTCCTGCTGGACCGCAGCTGGTACAACCGCGCCGGCGTCGAGCGCGTCATGGGCTTCGCAACCGCGGCCGAGGTCGAGGAGTTCTACCGATCTTGCCCCGAGTTCGAGCGGATGCTCGTGCGCTCCGGGATCATCCTGGTCAAGTACTGGTTCTCGGTCAGCGACGCGGAACAGGAGCGCAGGTTCCAGGCCCGAATCGAGAACCCGACGAAGCGCTGGAAGCTCTCGCCGATGGACTTGATGTCACGAACACGCTGGGTGGAGTACTCCATCGCCAAGGATGAGATGTTCCGCTACACGGACATCAAGCAGGCGCCATGGTACGTGGTCAACGGCGACGACAAGCGGCGGGCGAGGTTGAACGTCATCCACCACCTGCTCTCCCTGATCCCGTTTGAGGACCTGACGCCGGAGCCCATCATCCTGCCCCCGCGAGAACCAGATCGCGGCTACGTGCGCCCGCCCATGGACGAGCAGACGTTCGTGCCCGAGGTGTTCTGAGCCAGTCCGGCGCCGGCCGCCCGAGGGAGCCCACCAAGCGGCGCAGCGCTCCGTCCCTCAGGCCAGCGGCCGCCTCGCGATGCGGTACCCGTCGTCATCCAGCAGGAACCAGCGGGCGTGCGCCGGATCCAGCAGCAGGTCTCGCACCCGTCGCACGGACTCCGCGTACGACGGCCAGATGGCGAGCCCCGGTGCCTCTGCGGCGGTCACCCAGCGCAAGCCGTCGTGCTCCCACGATGCCCTCGGTTCCGCGTCCGGGCGCACCCGGGCGGCGAAGATCGCGCTGGTGACGACCGCGTCCGACCCCTCGTCATAGAACGGCGCCACCTGGTCGAGGTCGTAGACGGCCTCGATCTCGGGGGGTCCCAGGCCGGTCTCCTCGTGGACCTCGCGCATCGCGGCGGCCGGGATGCGCTCACCGGGCTCCACGCCACCGGTCACGCACTGCCAGAGTCCGGGGAAGATTCGGTGCGGAGCGCGTCGGATGAGCAGGATCTCCAGCCGCTCGGCGTCGGGCCGGGCGTCACTGGGGACCGTCGGTGGCACGACCCGGAACAGCCAGCACTCGATGAGGTCGGGTCGGCTGCTCACGCGAGGGCAGCCTCCAGGCGCTCGAGCTGCTCGAGGTGCATGAGATCGTGGACCCCGGCGAACAGCAGCCACTCCCCGCAGCGCAAGCGCCCGACCAGCGGATGGACCAGCGGACACGGCTCGAGCTCATGACCCGCAATGGCGCGAGCGGCCCTCTCCACCACCCGCTGGCTGACGGCAACCCGACGCAGCAGCTGATCGCGGGTCGCATCCGCGGGACCGGCCACTCCCGGCACAACCTCGGGAGCATCGTCGGGCCAGCGGCCGCCCGCGGCCAGCGCGCCGGCCATCGCCAGGCCGGCTCGGGCATCGGCGGTGTGGCCCAGGGCCTGGGCCACGTTCCAGTCTCCCTCCCCGCCGGGCATCGAGAACGCCCGCTCCGGCAGGGCCTCCACGACGACCGCGAGTGCCGCCGCGACGGCCCCGAGCTGCGCGGCGATCCGCTCCGAGCTCCCCTCACCGGCCCGGTGGCGCACCTCGCGGCGAACGGACCGGAGAGCGCCCGCATCGGCACCACGCCACGCCACGAGGATGTCAGGGGCACCGTCGACGAGGCCGGCCAGACCTTGACTGGACATGGCGGCAGACTAGCGGACGGGCGCACACCCTGGGACCATCCGTCGCCTGCGCGCACCGCAAGCCTGGCGGCCCTGCTGACGGTCCCGGCTCACGCCGGTACTCTTGGGTCACCATGCAGGACGCGTCCCTCCGCAGCCGACTACGACGAGGGCTCCTCACGCTCGTCGCGATCGCACTCGCGGCTGTCTCGGTGGCCGGTGCGCCGGTCGCCGGGGTGACCGCGCCCGCGCCGGCGCGCGCGGCCGGCTCGTTCACGGACGGCTACTTCCGCGAGTTCACGACATTCAGCGGCCTGAGCAAGCCCGTGACCGTCCGCTTCGCTGCCGATGGTCGAGCGTTCGTCGGGGAGAAGGGCGGTGTCGTCAAGGCGTTCGACTCCGTCACCGACACGACCCCGACCACCGTGATCGACCTGTCCGCCGATGTGAGCAACTACTGGGACCGCGGCCTGCTCGGCCTCGCCCTCGACCCGGACTTCCTGAACGGACGGCCCTACCTCTACGCCTACTACGTCTACGACGCTCCACCGGGCCAGGTGGCGCCGTACTGGAACGACAAATGCGTCAACCCGCCCGGAGGGACGCTCGACGGCTGTCCCGTGACCTCCCGCCTGGAGCGGATCAGGATCAATCCTGCGACGAACGTCGCGGTCGGTGGCTCACGGACCCTGCTGCTCGACGACTGGTGCCAGCAGTTCCCGAGCCATGCGGGCGGCGGCATCGGGTTCGGGCCGGATGGGCGCCTGTACCTGAGCGGTGGCGACGGAGCCAACTTCAACACGACCGACTACGGGCAGCTCGGGGGCACGGTGCCCAACCCGCAGGCCCCGATCACCCCGGTCAACCCCTGCGGCGACCCGACGACGCTGCTCGCGCCCAACCCGGACGGCACGCCGGTCACCCAGGTGGCGACGGCGGAGGGCGGGATGCTCCGCTCCCAGGACGTCCGCACCGGGGGTGATGCGACCGGGCTCGACGGCACGCTGATCCGGATCGACCCGGACGCCGGCGTCGGCGTCGCAGGCAACCCCCTGTCCGGCAGCAGCGATCCGAACGACCGGCGGATCGTCGCCCATGGCTTCCGGAACGCGTTCCGCTGGACGTTCCGGCCCGGCACGAGCGAGATCTACCTCGGCGACGTGGGCAACCAGACCTGGGAGGAGATCGAGCGCGTGATCCTGCCTGCGACTGCCCTCACACGGACGACTCTGCCCAACTTTGGCTGGCCCTGCTACGAGGGGGTGGACCGGAGTGGCCTCCAGTCACTCGGCCTGAACCTGTGCACGAGCCTCTACGCGCAGGGAGCGTCGGCCGTGACTGCGCCGCTCTACCAGTACAGCCACTGGGACTCGCGCAACCCGACCGGACCGTGCTTCGCGCCCGGCTCCAACGGGGCGATGAGCTCGTCGGTCACCGGCCTCGCGTTCTACCAGGGCGCCGAGGCGGGTTCTGCGCCCTATCCGGCCCGGTACGACGGTGCGCTGTTCTTCGCCGACTACTCGCGCAACTGCCTGGCGGTCATGCTCGCCGGAACCGGCGGCAACCCGGATCCCTCGCAGGTCGAGACCGTTGCGACCGGCATCGGGCACCCTGTGGACCTCCTGACCGGGCCCGGGGGCGACCTGTACTACGTGGACATCGACGGCGGTCGAGTCGTCCGGGTGCGCCACCTCGTGCAGCCGATCGCTCGTGGCACGGTCACGCCGCCCGTCTCCGCGGCGCCGGCGACCGTGACCCTCGACGGGTCGGCATCCAGCGATCCCGATCCCACCAGCTCGCTGACGGTATGGAGCTGGGACCTGGATCACGACGGCCAGTTCGACGGCGCGAAGGACAGGTCGGGCGCCATCGTGGACTGGGACGTGACGGCCAAGGGCCTGTACCCGATCACGCTGCGGGTCACGAGCTCCAACGGGCTCACCGACACGGCCGAGCTCGTCGTCGACGCATCGAACGAGCCGCCGGTGCCGTCCATCGACACGCCCGACCCGGAGCTCACCTGGTCTGTCGGCGACACGATCTCGTTCAGCGGGTCGGCGACCGACCCCGAGGATGGCATGCTGCCTCCATCCGCCCTCTCGTGGGACCTCGTCATGATGCACTGCCCCGCCGACTGCCACGAGCACGTGATCCAGACCTTCGAGGGGGTGGGTTCGGGCTCGTTCGACGCCCCGGACCATGAGTATCCATCGCACCTCGCGCTCCGCCTCCAGGCCGCCGACAGCCACGGGGCCGCCCGCACGACGACCATCGAGCTGCAGCCGAAGACCTCGCTGATCACTGCCGACAGCTCGCCGGCCGGCGTGCCGTTGTTCGTCGCCGGCGAGGACCGTGCCAGCCCCAGCCAGGTATCGGTCATCCGCAACGGCAGTGCCGCGGTGAGCGCCCCGGCCGCGCCCGTGATCGGGGGGAGGCAGTACCACTTCCTCTCCTGGAGCGACGGCGGCCCGCGCACGCACTCGGTCACCGCCAGCGCGCCGCAGGTCGACCTCGTCGCGACCTTCACCCCCGACGCCCCCGATACATGTGCCGCGGCAGACGGCACGTCGCCCGGGAACCAGTGGATCCGGGAACAGGTGAGCGGGGCCGACGACGAGGACTGGTTCCGGTTCAGCCTGAGCTCGACACGCCGGGTCGTCATCTCGCTGGGCGACCTCCCGGTGGACGGGCGGCTGGAGCTGTACCGGTCGTGCTCCGCGCTGCTGGCGACGTCGGACCACACCGGCAACCGCTTCGAGGAGCTGACGCGGGTGCTGGCGGCGGGCAGCTACCGGGTCCGGGTGACCGCGCACGCGGGTGCGTCGAGCCCGAGCCTGTATGCCCTGCGGTTCCGTTCCCTGGCAAAGGGGCTGCCCCTCAAGAGCACGACCGTCACCCGGTCGGGAAGCAACGTCCGCATCGTCGGCGAGGTTGTCAACAACACGGGATCGAAGCGGGGACGGATCACCGTTACGGCGACGCTGAAGAATGGGTCCGGCAAGACGGTCGCGACCCTGCGGGGCGTGGCCTTCGCGCGCCGGATCGCCAACGGCACGACCACCTCGTTCGTGATCTCCGGATCCGCCCCGCCGGCCAGCTCGATCGTCTACAAGGCAACGTCGTCCCCGCCGCGCACCGCGTACAGGCTCTCGGTCGGGCCGATCACGTACGTCCCCGGATCGGGCGGCACGGTCCGGGAGTCGGGGACCGTCCGCAATGCCGGGACATCCAAGGAGACCGGCGTCAGGGTGGCCCGGACGTGGTATGGACGCCGGGGCGAGGTCCTGGACCGCCGGCTGGCCACGCTCTCCCCATCGCAGCTGGTCCGCCATGCCGGAGGAACGTTCACGATCGTCCGCCCCGCGCTGCCCATCGTGGAGGCGTGGCGCACGCAGGCCCGGGCCCGGTAGCACCGGGGGTGCGGCCGGTCCGCCGCTGGTCGCGGTGGGACCGGGATCGTCAGGGAAGCAGCTGCCGCAGCGCGAACAGGACGTTCGCGGGTCGCTCGGCGAGGCGTCGCATGTACCAGCGATACCAGGCACCGCCGTACGCGATCAGGGTCTGGACCCGGTAGCCGGAGCGCACAAGGCGTCGCTGCTCCTTGGCCCGGATGCCATACAGCATCTGGATCTCGAAGGCGTCGCGGGCGATCCCGGCAGCTGCCGCGTGGCCGGCGATCTGCTCGATCAGCTCCACGTCGTGGGTGCCAAGGCCCACCCTCATCGACCGCGTCCGGCTCTCCCGCAGCATGGTGACCGAGAGGCCCAGGAAGTTGGCGTCGACCTCCTTCCGGGACTTGAACGCGATCGCTTTCGGTTCGTCATAGGCGCCCTTCACGAGCCGGATGGCCGGTCCCAGCGGCAACAGCCGCTCGACATCCTTCGCCGTGCGACGCAGGTAGGCCTGGAGGCAGATACCGGTGCTGGCGTGCGATGCGCGCAGGCGCTGGTACAGGTCCAGCGTGCGATCGACGTAGGCGCTGTCCTCCATGTCGATCCAGAGGTACGAGCCCTGTGCCTCAGCCGCGGCCGCCAGGACGCGGAGGTGGCCGAAGCAGACGTCCTCGTCGATATCAAGGCCCAGCTGGGTCGGTTTGACGCTGATCTCGCCATCGATCTCGGCGTCCTTGATCTTCGTCAGCAGCTCGAGATAGTGGTCGGTGACGGCCTGCGCCCCTGCCGCCTCGGTGATCGCCTCCCCGAGCTTCGTGTACAGCGTTCCGATGCCCAGCACCTGGAGGTCCACGGCGGCACCAAGGGCATCCTCGATGTGCTCGCCCGGCATGAAGCGGTGCACGGCCCTGCGCATGAACGGCAGGTCCGGCAGGCGCTCGCCGAGCCACGAGTTCCGGGCGGCCCACAGCAGGGCCTTGCGAAGCAGTCCGTTGATCACAGGCGTTCGAAGCGCTCCACGGGCACGACGAAGACGGTGGCGCCGCCCATCTCCACCTCGAGCGGGTAGGGCATGAAGAACTCGCCCGGCTCCATGATCGGCGGCATGGGGTTCACGATCTGGGTCCGCGAGTGGCAGGTCTCACGCACGATGGCCAGGACCTCGTCCACCTCGTCGTCCTCAACGCCCAGCATCACCGTGGCGTTGGACTGCTTGAGGAAGCCGCCCGAGGACTGGAGGCGCGTGGCCCGGAAGTCCCGCTCCAGGAGAGCATCGACCAGGGTGCCAGCATCTTCGTGGTGCACGACGGCTGTGACGAGCTTCACGCCGTGGAGCATAGCCGACGCCCGTGAGCGCGACCCGCTCCGCGCACACCATGACCCGGCGGACCGGGGCGCGGTGTAGGATGCGGGCTCGCCCGGGTCGGGTGGAGAGCGCCGTCCGGAGGTCTGGACGGGCAGACCGGCCGGGCTGACCCGGAGGAACGCGTGGCGGACACGATCGTCGGTGCCGGCAGCGGCCCGCTCAGCGTGCTGGCAGCCGGAGCTGCGGCCCTGGCCCGCGCCAGGGACCTGGACACGGCGCTGGCCGTGATCGTCGAGGCCGGAGCTGCCGCGAGTGGCGCCTCCATGGGCGCGGTCTTCGCGCAGGATCCGGACCTCGACGGCCTCGAGCTGCTGCTGACGCTGGGCGTCGAGGAGAGCGAGATCGATGCGTTCGGCGCCGAGGTCGCATCGAACCCGGAACACCCGATCCATCACGCAGCACTCGACAGGACCGGCACGCTGGGCCGTTCCGGGGTGACGGCGGACGGCACCCCGATGACCGGCGCCGACCTGCCGCTCGTGGTCGCCGACGGCAGTGGGGTGGAGGCCTGTGTGGGCGTGCTGTCGTTCGGCTGGTCGGGCGAGCACGCCATCGACAGCTCGGTGGAAGCGCTGCTCGTCGCCGTGGCGGACCTGGCGGCGGCCGCGATCGCGACCTTCCGCACCTCGTCCATGGCGGCCGAGCGCGCGGAGTGGCTCGAGCGTGTCGCCCTCACGGATCCCCTCACCGGCCTGGCCAACGCGCGGACAGTGACCCGGGTCCTTGACCTGGAGGTCGCCCGCGCGCAGCGGCAGGGCACCGAGGTGTCGGTGGCGCTGTTCGACGTTGACGGATTCGCCGAGTTCAACGCGGCCGCAGGATCACTGGCAGGGGATGACGTCCTTCGCCAGGTGGCCAGCGTCCTCTCGGACAGCGTGCGGCTCGTGGATACGATCGCCCGCACCGGGGGCGACGAGTTCGTGCTCGTGGCTCCAGGCTCGGCCGGCGTGACGGTGGCCCGCCGCGTCCTGGACGGGATCGCCGGCCTGGACCCCGCGGATGGTCGCCCGGTCAGCCTGAGCGCCGGGGTGGCGTGCTTCCCGCGAGATGGAGCAGACGCGCGGTCGCTCCTGGATGCGGCCAGGGCCGCTGTCGACGCGTCGCCCGGATCTGCCTCGATCGTCGAGGTGGGCGAGTCCTAGCTCCCCCTGCCGCGCGCCGGTCGCGTGGGGTCAGGCCCCGCCGGAGTCCGGGGCAGCCCGCAGGCACGGGAGGCGGTCGGCAAGCCTCCGCATCGCCTCGAGTGCGCCGGCCAGCACATCGTCCGGATCGCCGGTGGCATCCACGATCGCGTATCGACCCGGCTCGTCGTCCGCGAACCCCAGGAACGCGGCGCGAACCCGACCGTGGTAGGCCGCGTCCTGGAACGCCTCGAAGCGCGTGATCTCCGCGGACTTGCGGCCCAGGCCGACCTCCACGGGCAGGTCCAGCAGGATCGTGAGGTCTGGCCACAGGCCCCCGGTCGCGAACTGCTGCACCGCTCGGAGCTCGTCCATCGGCACGCCGGAACCCGCGCCCTGGTAGGCCAGCGACGAATCCGCGTACCGGTCACAGAGGACGACGGATCCACGCGCCAGGGCGGGGCGGATGACCTCATCCACATGCTGGGCGCGGGACGCGGCAAACAGCAGGGCGTCGGCGCGACCGCCCCGGTCGACGGGAGGATCCGTGTCCAGGACCAGCCGGCGAACCTGCTCGCCGAACGGCGTGGAGCCGGGCTCGCGGGTCGCCACCACGTTGCAGCCACCGGCCACCAGCACCGACGCGAGGCGTGCCAGCAGGCTGGACTTGCCCGAGCCGTCCGGGCCCTCGAGGGTGATGAACACGCCGGCAGGTGAGTCGTCCACGCGGCGAGTGTATCGGCTGTGAACGTGCCGGCCCTGGTTGAGGGCGTGCAGGCGAGGCCGTCCCGCCGGACTACGCGTCGGCGCGCTGCCACTCCCCGAGGTAGGCCGCGATCATGGTCAGCAGCCCCGGGACCCCGGCGGCGACAGGTGGCGTCAGCTCCAGCCCCAGCTCGATCCGGAGCGGCTCCAGCCCGACCACGCGGACGTGGCGGGGCCACGCCTCCAGCACGTGCAGCGCGCCCAGCAGCTCCCCGGCGCCCAGCTCATGGACGCTCATCACCGGGTCGTGCTGGACGATCGCGGCGCCGTCGAGATCGATGAGCGTGCCCGGCTCCTTGCGAGCGGTGATCGCGTCCACGACCACCAGGCCGTCCAGATCCATGATGTAGGGAAGCAGGGCGAGCCCGACGGTGCCCCCGTCGATGAGTTCGACCGAGGCCGGGTCCGGCAGGCTCGCGAGCAGTGACGGGTCGGCCTGGAAGCGCTCGATGACCAGGGCCCCGAGCGCCTCGTCCGTCTCGAGCCGGTTGCCGAGCCCCAGGACGGCGTACCCGCTCACGCCGGCATGCCGGTCGAGATGCCCTCATTGGCCCAGCGCACCACCGCGTCGACGGCATGCCCACCACGATCCGGGAGCGGCCAGCCGCAGTCGGAGCAGAACGGGTGATCCGCGCGCACCTCGCCGGCCACACCGCACATCACACACGTCACGGGATCTGCCGTCACGCGGATCTCCACGTCGCCGAGACCGCGCGCGCGCAAGGCGAGCTCGGCGTGGAGACGCGCGGCCTCGGGCGCCACGTGCATCGGGTCATGGACGCAGATCTCGATCGCGACCGGACGAGGAGCCCCAGCGGTGCCGGGGCCCAGCGCACCTGCGGGTGGCCCCGCCGCGAGCGCCTCTGCGACGGCTGCGACCAGGAGACCCGCCTCATGCACCGCCGCCGTCCTTCTCGCTTCGTGCGCGCTCTTCGGGCGAGTCACCGACGAGGCCCAGGGCCTCGAGCGACGATGACGGCCGGATGTTCTTGTAACCAGAGAAGATCGAGGACATGACGCCAGTTCGCTCCTCGATGTCCACGAGGATCGCGCTGTAGACGTGGTGGATCATGAAGGCGATGAACAGGAACGTGAGCAGGAAGTGGATGACCCGGACGGTCATGATCCCGCCCGGGACGATCCACCCCCAACCGAACAGGGCGTGGATCGGGCCCGTCGGCATCAGCCAGCCGAACAGCAGCAGACCGGTGAGGATCTGGGCGAACAGGCCGACCGACACGACCGAGTAGGCCAGGCCAGCGAGGTGGTTGTGGCCCGTGTATGGGGCGGGGTGGCGGCGCCGGAACGTGTAGTACCGGAACATCTGGGACATCCAGTACAGCTGCTCTCGGCGGTGGGGGATGATCTGCCGCCAGCTGGCGAAGCTGTTGCCGACGAACCCCCAGTAGAAGCGGACGGCGATCGAGATCGAGAACAGGATCGCGAACAGCTCGTGCCAGAAGCGGACGTTGGCCATCTGCTGGGACGCCTCGACCGGCTGGGACGGGACCAGGAACGGCGTGTGGATGTAGAAGCCGGTCAGGGACAGGGCGACGATGGAGATGACGATCGCCCAGTGGGTGAGCCTGACGGGCACCTCCCAGACATAGATCGGGCTGCACCCGAGCACCGCCTCATCGTCATCGGCCCCGGACTGCGGCGGAAGCGGGGCTGTCTTGTCCATGCCGGGCTGGGTGGGTGCCACGACGGCCATCACCGCACCTCCACGCGAACCCGCTCCTTGCCCTCCGCATCCACGACATGGACCGCGCAGGCGAGGCACGGATCGAAGGAATGGATGGTCCGCAGGAGCTCCAGGGGCTGTTCCGGGATCGCCACGGGCGTGCCTTCGAGGGAGGCCTCATAGGGACCCGGCTGGCCACTGGTGTCCCGGGGGCCGGCGTTCCAGGTTGACGGTACGACCGCCTGGTAGTTCTCGATCTTCTGATCCTTGATCTTGACCCAATGGCCCAGCGACCCCCGAGGGGCCTCGTGGAAGCCCCATCCCTCGGCCTCCGCCGGCCAGGTCGACGGATCCCACCTGGATCCCTCGTGGATGCGGAGATCGCCCCGTTCCATGTTGCCGGCGAGCTCCTCGAGCCAGGTGTCCATCCAGTCGAGCAGGTAGACGGTCTCGAGCGCGCGCGCCGCCACCCGGCCGAGCGTCGAGAACAGGGCGGAAGCCGGCAGCTTGAGCTCCGTCAGCGCGCCGTTGACCAGCTCCTGGACCTTGGCGTTGCCGGAGCCGTAGGCGACGAGCATCCTGGCCAGTGGCCCTACCTCCATGACCTTGTTGTCATAGCGCGGCGACTTGAGCCACGAGTAGGACTCGTCCACGTTCAGCGAGTCGAACGGCGGCGTGGGCCCCGAGTACTTCGGGTTCGTCTCGCCGTCGAACGGGTGGAGGGCCGAGTCCTTGCCGGAGCTGTACTCGTAGTAGCTGTGGGCGATGGCCTCGGTGATCTTGGTCTGGTCCACGGGATGGACCGTTGACAGGTCACCGTCCAGGATGATGCCGCGGTTGAACGCGAACGCAGCCTGGTCCTCGCGCAGGCCTCCCTGCAGGCCGCCGTAGGACATGTAGTTCCTGTGGCCCGCGCCCAGCTCCCACCACTGGGGATAGAACGCGGCCACGGCCTTCACGTCGGGCACGTACACCTGCTCCACGAAGTCGCGCATCTGCTTGATTCGCGCGGCCAGGAAGTCGATGCGCTCCCAGTTGATGACGTTGGGCGAGTTGCCATCCACGGCAGACGCCATCCCGCCGACCAGGTAGGTCTGCGGGTGCGGGTTCTTGCCGCCGAGGACGGCGTGGATCTTGATGACCTCGCGCTGCCAGGTGAGGGCCTCCAGGTAGTGGGCGACCGCCATCAGGTCCGCCTCGGGTGGGAGCTGGTAGGCCGGGTGGCCCCAGTAGCCGTTGGTGAACAGGCTGAGCTGGCCCGAGGCGACCAGCTTCTCCACTCGCGCCTTGACGCCGGCGAAGTACGACTCGGAGCTGAGGCCCCAGGGTGAGATCGACTGGGCGAGCTTCGCCGTGGCCGCGGGATCAGCCTTGAGGGCGGCGGCCACGTCCACCCAGTCGAGCGCGTGCAGGTGGTAGAAGTGGATGACGTGGTCCTGGATGTGCTGGGCACCCGCGATCAGGTTGCGGATGAGGCGGGCGTTGGGCGGGATCTCCACGCCCAACGCGGCCTCAACCGCGTACACGGACGCGTGGGCGTGAACCGTGGTGCATACGCCACAGATCCGCTGTGCCCAGATCCACGCCTCGCGTGGATCCCGACCCTGGAGAATCAGCTCCAGTCCACGGAACATCGTCCCGGAGGAGTAGGCCGTCTTGACCGCGCCTCCCTCCAGCTGTGCCTCGATGCGGAGATGACCCTCGATCCTCGTGACGGGATCGATGACGATTTGGTCGACCATCGTCCGCTCCTAGTTCTCGCCGTCGCCGGCGGGCGGTGGGGTGGGCTCGGACGGTGTCTCGGCAACGACGCTGCCGTCCGGGGCCACCGTCGCCTTCCTGCGTTCTCTCGCTCGCCGGGCGACGACGCCGCCCGCGTGGATTGCCGTAGCCGCAGCCACGAACCCCACGGCCGCGATGCCGATGGTCTGGGCGGTGGTGTCAACGCCGAACATCTGGACGTCCGGCAGGCGATCGTAGAAGGGGCTCATGCGCTCCCAGAACCGCGGCGAGGCGCAGGCGACACAGCCGTGCCCGGCCCCGATCGGCCAGTTGGTGCCGTCGTTCCAGCGCACGATCGGGCAGTTGTAGGTGGCTGCCGGCCCCTTGCAGCCCATCTTGTACAGGCACCAGCCGTTGAGCGAGCCCTCGTCGCCCCATGCCTCCACGAACCGGCCGGCGTCGAAGTTGGCGCGGCGCTCGCACTGGTCGTGGATGAGGTGCCCGTAGGCGAACAGCGGACGGTTGTACTGGTCGAGCGCGGGGGCCGAGCCGAACGTCAGGTAGTGGACCAGCACGGCGGCGGTGTTGGCGACGTTGTGGGGGCACCCGCCGAGGTTGATCAGCTTGCTGCTGCCGATGACGTCGCCGGTGCCCACGGCGCCCGTCGGGCCCAGCCGCGGGAAGCCGCCGTCCCAGGCGCAGGCGCCCACGGCGATCACGAGCGCCGCGTTGGCCGCCATGTCCCGGAGGATCGAGATCGCCGTCCTGCCGCCGATCGTGCAGTAGATCCCGTCCTCGGCCGTGGGGATGGATCCTTCCACCAGGAGGATGTACGGGTCACCGCCGTCGCGGATCCTGGCCAGGTTCTCCTCGGCCTGATGACCAGCGGCAGCCATGATCGTCTCGTGGTACTCCCACGACGTCGCGTCGAGGACGACGTCCGCCACGGTTGGATGGCTGCTGCGGAGGAGGGACTCCGTGTTGCCCGCACAGTCCTGGAACTCCAGCCAGACCACGATGGGCTTCTTCGTCGTCTCGAGCGCCCTCACGATCTGCGGCGTCATCGTCTGGGGCAGCGCCAGGAGCGCCGTCATCGCGGAGGCAAAGCCAAGGAAGCGGCGACGGCTGATGCCGCGCGCCGTCAGCGCATCCATGAGCCAGCTCTGGGGTTCCGTCCCGGTGGGTGGCGGGGGTGTCGCTCCCGGCTCGATCACGGGATTCACGGGGAGCCCTCCGGCATCGCCCATCGTCTCCTCCTCCAGGCTCTGGCGTCGCCACGGCCCGCGCTGGTGTCCGCGTGCCAACCGGCGCCGGGTCGGCGTGCCATCGATGCCCTGGAGACGCTGGGGGCCGATGGTCCTCGGGTTGGCCCCATTTCGGGGTGCTGGGGTCCCGCTCCACAGGGCCGATGGGGACCCGCCGTGGGGGCCAAACTTCCCTCAACGGGATATGGCGGTGGCAAGCCGGCGCCCATAGGCCCATCGCCCTAGCGTCACCGGCCACGCACCCGCGCTACCCTCGGGACCGTATGCGCGATCTGACGAGCCGTGCCCTCGACACGGCCACTGCCCTGGGCGCCACGTACGCCGACGTGCGCGTGGTCCGGCGGCTCGAGGAATCGATCACCATCAAGTCCGGGCGCGTTGAAGGCGTGGCGGGCGGCGAGAGCGAGGGCTTCGGTGTTCGGGTGATGGTGGGCGGAGCCTGGGGCTTTGCGGCCAGCCACGATCTCTCGACGGCCGAGGCGGACCGGGTCGCCGCGGAGGCAGTCCGGATCGCACGCGCCAGCGCGACCGCGATTCGCAATCCCGTCATGCTGGACGACCGGCCGCCCGCTCAGGGCAGCTACGAGTCGCCCGTGGAGGAGGATCCGTTCGCAGTCCCGCTCGATCGCAAGATCGCGGACCTCCTTGCGGCCGACCAGGCGATGAACGCGGTCGACGGGATCGCGTGGACGGAGACCGTCTACGGGGCGCAGCGCGAGTGGAAGACGTTCGCCGCGAGCGACGGCTCCTACACGGAGCAGGTGATCACGCACATCGGCGCGGGCCTCGAGGCGAACGCGATCGCGGGCGACGAGCACCAGCGGCGCAGCTACCCCGACAACGGCGGCGCCTGGGCGTCCGCCGGCTACGAGTACATCCGGGCGATGGACCTGGCAGGAGCCGCGGAGCGCATCGCCTCCGAGGCGGTCGAGCTGCTCTCGGCTCCTCCGCTCCCAGCCGGGACCCGCACGATCCTCCTCCATCCATCCCAGCTCTACATGCAGGTCCACGAGAGCTGCGGCCATCCGACCGAGCTCGATCGCGCATTCGGCACCGAGGCCAGCTACGCCGGCACAAGCTTCCTGCTGCCGGACATGCTGGGGAACTTCCGCTACGGCTCGGACCTGTGCGACATCGTGGCCGACGCCACCGTCCCGGGCGGGCTGGGCTCGTTTGGCTGGGATGACGAGGGCGTTGCGGCCCAGCGGGTCCCCCTCGTCACCGAAGGCATCTTCACCGGGTACCTCAGCTCCCGCGAGACCGCGCCGCGCATCGGCCGCGGGTCCGGCGGGGCCATGCGGGCGGATGGCTGGAACCGCCTTCCCCTGATCCGCATGACCAACGTCAACCTGCTGCCGAAGCCGGGCATGAGCTTCGACGAGATCGTCGCCGACACCGACGACGGCCTCCTGTTCGAGACCAACCGCTCGTGGTCCATCGACGACCGCCGGCTCAACTTCCAGTTCTCGACCGAGATCTGCCGCGAGGTCAAGGGCGGCAGGATCGGCCGGCTCTACCGGAACGCGACGTACACCGGGATCACCTACGAGCTGTGGCGCTCGATGGACGCCGTTGGCGACGCGTCCTCGTGGGCGATGTGGGGCACGCCGAATTGCGGCAAGGGCGAGCCACCCCAGTCCGGCCACGTGGGGCACGGCGTCTCCGGGGCCCGCTTCCGCAACGTGCGGGTGGGGGTCGTGGCATGAGCGGACCGCACGGAATTGGCAGCGATCCGGCAGCGGCGCTGCGCCTGGCCGAGGACGTCGTCAGGCAGGCGACGGCGGCGGGAGCCGGCGAGGCGGAAGTGCTCGTCGTCGGCGACGACTCGGCGCTGACCAGGTTCGCCAACAGCGAGATCCACCAGAACGTCGCCAGCACCGAGGTGCTGGTCAACCTGCGGTTCGTGCAGGGTCGAAGGGTGGGCGTCGCGAGCACCGGCCGGGCCGACCCGGACGGGATCCGCGCCCTGGTTGAGCGCGCCTCGGCGATCACCGCGAATGTGGAAGAGCTCGAGGACTGGGCGGGCCTCCCCGAGGCCGGACCCGCCGGCCCACTCGACGTCGCCTGGTCCGACGGCACCGCGACGGCCAGCCCCGAGCTTCGCGCCGAGGGCGCCCGTGCGGTGATCGCAGCCGCAGACGAGGCCGGAGTCACGGCCTTCGGTTCGTTCTCCACAGAGGTCGAGGCCGTGGCGGTGGCCACCTCGAAAGGGATCCGCGCGGCCGAGCGCCGGACCTCCTCGCAGCTGCTGACCGTGACGATGGGGCCTGACAACGGAACCGGCTACGCCGAGCAGGTCGCCGTGGACGCGACGGCGATCGATGCCCCCGCCATCGGGCGTGAGGCCGCGGACCGCGCGAGGGCCTCCGCCAACCCGATCGACATCGCGCCCGGCGACTACCCGGTCGTGCTCCAGCACTACGCCGTGGTGGACCTGGTGGACATGCTGGGCTACCTCGGGTTCTCCGCCCTTTCTGTGCAGGAGGACCGCTCCTTCTGGGAGGCCGGGCGCCGGGTCGCATCGCCGCTGGTCGGCCTCGTGGACGACGGCCGGGATCCCGCGGGGGTGCCGATGGGCTTCGACGCCGAGGGGGTTCCCAAGCAGCGGCTCGAGCTCCTCGATGCCGGCGTCTGCCGGGACCTCGCGTTCGACGCCCAGACGGCCGCCCGGGCCGGCTGCGCATCCACGGGTCACGGATTGCCCGCGCCGAACACCTACGGCCCGTTTCCAACCAACATGGTGATGGCCGCCGGCGACACGCCGATGGACGAGCTGGTGGGCGGGCTGGACCGCGGACTGCTCGTGACCCGCTTCCACTACACGAACCCGGTCCACTCCAAGAAGGTGATCATCACGGGCATGACGCGCGACGGGACCTTCCTGGTGGAGGGCGGGCGGATCGTGGGGCCGGTCCGCAACCTCCGGTTCACCATGTCCTACCTCGACGCGCTGGCCAATGTCGAGGCGGTCAGCCGGGAGCGGCGGTGCGTGCGCGGGTTCCTGGGCGCGAGCGTGGTCCCGTCCCTGCGGCTGTCGTCGTTCTCGTTTACCGGCGCCACGGCGGCCGAGTAGGGCGCCGGGACGGAGACGGGAATGGGCATCAGCGACCGGACGACCGCGGACCTCACGCTGTACGCGGAGCCCGACGGGTCCGTGTCCGTGGACACCGGGGCGCGGTTCGTGGCCGTTGGCGGCGAGGACCTGGAGCGGATCCTGGACCGCCTGGCGGCCGACGGCGGGACGCTCCGCCTCCTGGGCGGGACCGGTCGGGCCGACGACGGCGACGAGGCTCCGGAGCTCGAGAGCGACCCGGCGATGGGCGCCGCCGGCTGGGTGCTGGCACTTGCCCATGCGCGTGGCCTGACCGTCGTCCGCGACGAGGGCTGACGCTCGAACCCGTAACGAAGCCGTAGCGGACCCGCACGACGCTGTGGCCATGAAGCGTCCTGCTGGCGGCTCCCACCTGCTCGCGTTCCTTGCGTTCCTCGCCATCGCCGGCGTCGCGTGTGGCCCTGCCAGCCCGTCCGATGCTGCGCCGGCGTCGGCGCCGTCAGCGCCACCGTCGCCTTCGGCAGCAGGCGTGCGTCCGATCGTGTTCGACACGGACATGGGCATGGACGACCTGCTCGCGCTGTACGTGATCCTCCGGGACCCGGCCATGGATGTGCGCGCGATTGCCATCGACGGCACCGGGCTGGTGCATTGCGGGGCCGGGATCAGGAACATGCGCCGGGTCCTTGGCGCATTCGATCGCCTCGAGATCCCGTTCGGCTGTGGACGGGAAGAGCCGGGTCCGGGCGGGCGGTCCTTCCCGGACGAGTGGCGCGCGTCGAGCGATGCGATGTACGACGTCGTGCTGCCACCCGTCGCCGCCTCCGAGTTCCCGCCGGACGCCGTGACGGTCCTCCACGAGGCCATCACGACCTCGTCGGAGCCGGTGACCGTCCTTGCCGTTGGGACGTGGACCAACCTCCAGGACCTGTTGGCGGCGCACCCGGACGACCTCGCCCGGGTCACGGGAATCCACGCGATGGCCGGCACGATCGATGCGCCAGGCAACATCGAGCTCTCTGGAACGACGCCTGCCGACCAGGTCGAGTGGAACGTCGGCGCGGACCCGGACGCATTCGCCGCGGTGATGGCGCTCGACGTGCCCGTCACGCTGGTGCCCCTCGATGCCACCAACCATGCCCCAGTACCCGCGGACATCATCACGTTGCTGGACGCCGACCACGCCGCCGCGGGCGCGGACATCGCGCTCGAGACGTATCTCCGCCGCCCATACCTCGCTGCGGACGGCAACTACTGGTGGGACTCGGTCGCGGCCGTTGCGCTCGCGGACTCGAGCCTCCTGACCTGGGAGGAGATGGAGGTGACCGTCACGACCGGGGGATCGGCCGCGGGCCGCATCAACCGGGATGGGTCGGGTCGCCCGATCCGTGCGGCGATGGGAGCCGACGACGCCCGGGTGCAGGATGCGATCCTGGCGGGCCTCCGCCGCGGCGCAGCGCGCGCGGAGCCGTTCACCGCGGCCGGCACGATCGCGTTCACCTGGGACGGGACGACCTGCCGCATGGAGGGCACGGCGCCGGCAAAGGCGGGCCTCGTCCGCATCGACTTCCACAACCGCTCGACGACGCCCGCCGGGCTCCTGGGGGCCGGTGTCCGTGGGCAGAGGACTTGGGCAGACGCCCTCGAGTTCCTGGCCGAGGCGGACTTCTCACGCGATGACCTGGTCGTCCCCGACTGGATCGTCCAGCTCGAGGGCGAGAGCCCGTTCGCGGAGGGCGGCGGGGACGCGACGGTGCTGGGCATCCTGCCAGCCGGACTGGCCGGGATGGCCTGCGCGACCGGAGACTGGCCGGATCTCGGGTTCACCGACGGAGGCTCCTTCACGCTGGCCGAGTGATCGGAGTCACGGACCCGTCCGACTCACCAGGAGACGAGCTTCCAGATCTCGGGCTCCAGCTCACCCGGGCGCCCCCCCACTTCGGCGAACAGGGCCACGGCCCGCTTGAGGTGGACCATCGCCTCGTCAATGCGGCCGACGGCGTGGAGCTGGTCCGCCAGGTTGTTCTCGACTGCTGCCTCGAGGTGCGCCTCGCCGGTCCGCCGGCTCTCGACCAGCGCTGCCTCCAGGAGCGCGATCGCCGCCTCGCGGTGACCGGCTGCGGCCTCCACGAGCGCGAGACCGTTGCGGGCGGCGATCGATGCCCCTGGGTCGCCGTCGGCGTCCTCGTCCGCCAGGGCAACCGCCTGGAGAAGCGCCGCCCGCGCGTCGCCCACCTCGCCCCGACGCAGCGCGACCAGTCCCAGGAGCCGGCTCGCGGCGCCCGTGGTCCGCGCATCGTCGCTGCCGACCGCAGCATCCAGGGCTCGTCTCGCCAGCACGGCGGCGGCGTCGAGCTCGCCGGCGCGAAGGGCAACGGCCCCTCGCTCGACAAGGACCGTCGGCATCAGCCGGTGATCAGCCCCAGCCAGCGCCGCGTCGAGGTGGCTCGTCGCCGTGGCCACATCCCCGCGCCGGCCGTGCACGTGTCCGAGCCGTAGCTCGATCCCGGGCAGATCCGAGTCGGCGGCGAGACCCGCCGCGGCCTCGAATGCCACGACGGCCCCGGCGTAGTCCCCGAGGGCCGTTCGCACGTCGCCGACGGCCACCTGGAGGCCCGCGGCTTCCGGATGGCCCAGGGCGAGGGCGGTCTCGAAGTGCAGCAGCGCCTCCCGGTTGGCATGGACGCGCCGGGCACCAACGCCCGCCGCGCGGTAGGACTCGGCCGCCGCCGCATCCATTCCGGCAGCCTGCTCGTGGCCCGCGATCTGCACCAGCCTTGCTGGTTCGTCACGGCCTCCGAGCCCGGCGCGGAGCACCTCGGCAACGCGCCGGTGAAGGAGGCGGCGTCGAGCCAGTCCGGTCCCTTCATAGGCCGCGTCACGCAGGCTCGCGTGGCCGAAGTCGAACGCCGGATCCCCCGCGCTCGTCACCTCGCGGACGATCCCCCGCCGCACCAGCTCCTCGAGCGCGGCGACCGCCTCCTCCTCGGCCCTGCCGCTCGCGGCTCGTACCGTGGCGAGGTTGAACGACCGGCCGATGACGGCAGCGGCGGCGAGGACCTGGGAGGCCGCCTCGCCCACGCTCGCAACGCGTTCGCGCATGAGGGCCCTGACTCCACGAGGTGGCGCGTGCATGTCGGCGCCAGGGCCGGCGACCAGCGCCTCCACCACGTACAGCGGCAGTCCCTCGGACTCCGCGACGAGGGCAGCTGGGTCCCAGGCCGGCAGGCCCGCGGCGCCGGCGGCATCGACGAGCGCACCAACGACGACGTCGTCGAGCCTGTCCAGCCTGACGGTCGTGACCCCTGCGATGCCGTCCACCGATCGGGTGAACGTCGTGGTGCCCGTGTCGCGGTCCTCGGGTCGCCACGTGAGGACGAGCAGCATCGGCCGTGAGGCGAGTCGCCTGGCGAGGTACAGGAGTGCCTCGCGCGACGCGTCGTCCGCCCACTGCAGATCCTCAACCACCACGATGCCCGGCACGGCTCCGCCAACGAGCGTCGACACGACCGTCGCGATCGCCTCGACCAGGCGGGCGCGGGCGGCGGGCGAGTCGGTTCGACCCGGAGTCGCGACCCCGGCTGTGACGCCGTCGGGCAGGGCGAGGAGTCGCTCGACCTCCGCGAGCGTGGCGGGCGGGAGCGCGGCGAGCCGCCCCGCTGCACCGGATCGCGCAAACCCGGCACGCAGCAGCGCCACCACCGGCGCGTAGGCGATGGATCCCTCCGCCGGGAACGCGCGCGCCGCGAGAACCTCGGCCCCGCCGGCGGAGGCCTCCGCGACGAGGGACTCGACGAGCCGGGACTTGCCGATGCCGCCCTCGCCGGAGACCGCCGCGACCCGCCCGTCCGGACTCGACGACCGGAGCGCGTGGCGGAGCGCCTCCATCTCGCGACGCCGGCCCATCATCGGCAGCTGGAAGAGCTCCACGGGTCCTCGTTCCGGCGGGGCGACCGGGTCGGCGGTCGGGACGGGCTCGATGGTGACCGGACCGAACCGCTCGTCGCGGATCGCCTCGTACAGCTCCGTGGTCTCCGCCAGCGGCGTCACGCCCAGCTCGCGCTCAAGGATCGTGACCGTCGCGCGGTACTGGCGGATCGCGCCCGCCCGATCGCCGCCACGCGCGAGCGAAACCATCAGGCGCCGCCGGGCAGGCTCGTCGAGCGGATCGAGCTCGACCAGGCGTAGTGAGGCGGACATCGCGGTCGCCGTATCGCCCGCCGCCTCGGATGCCGACGCCAGGCGCTCGAGAAGCTGGACCACCTTCCGCTCCACCGTGACGGCACGGGTGGCCCGCCAGTCATCGAAGTCGGGGGAGTCACGGATCGAGAAGCCAGCGAGGAACGGACCGCGGGCAAGGGCGGCCGCCGCCGCAAGCGATCCGGGATCCTGTGCCTCGGACGCACCCGCGTCGAGGGCGGCGTAGTCCAGCCACACGCCATCGTCGGGTCCCGCCAGGGTCACGGTCGAGCGGTCCACGCTGAGCCAGCGGGCGCCGAGGGCGGAGCGCAGCACGGACAACGTCCGCCGAAGTGCTCCCCGCGCAGACTCGTCATCGGACTCGGGCCAGAACATCGCCGCCAGCTCGTCCCGGGCGTACGGGCGACCCTCGACCCCGATCAGGGCCAGGATCGCCGTCGCCTTTCGCGTGTCGACGGCCAGCGGCTCACCATCCACCTGGACGTCGAGGGGGCCGAGGACGCGAATCTCCAGCGACATCGCGCGTAACGGTACAACGTCCGCGCGCAATCCCGTAACGTTTCGCGAACGGCGTTTCCGCAGCATCCGGTGCCATGACCGCGCCTCGCGTCCGACCGGCCTTCCTCGTCTGGCTACTCGCCATGCTCGTCATCGCGGTGAGCGGCTGGATCCTGCTTCCGTTCCCGCGCCGGCCGACCGGCTGGGAGGAGATCGTCTGGACGATCGGATTCGGCATGGGATTCGCCACCGTGGGCGCGATCCTGGTCGACCGCCGTCCCAACGAACCGGTGTCCCGGCTCACGCTGGCCATCGGCCTGATGGTGGTGGCCGCGGTCGGGTTCCGAGCCCTCGCGGTTGCGCTGGACTCGCGGCCCGGCGAGCTGCCCGCCGTCGGTGCGCTGGCGGCCCTGACCGCGCAGGCCCTGCAGTTGCTCGCCTTCATGACGGCAGGGGGTTTCCTCCTCGTGCGGTTTCCGAGCGGAGCAGAGGACGGACGGCTGACGAGCGCCGTGAACCTCCTGTTCGCACTCTCCGCCATTGCGATCGTCCTCGGGTTGTTCGTGCCGGGCCCCATCGGCATCGACTGGGTCTCCGCGACCCGCAACCCGATCGGCGTCGATCTCGTCGATCTCGGGCCGATCTCGGGCGTCGCGAACGTCGCCATCCTCGGCTACGCGGTGGGTCTCGGCCTCGCAATCGTCGTGATCGTCCGCCGCTACCGACGGTCCGGCCACGTCGTGCGCACCCAGATCCGGTGGGTGGCTGCCGCCGGAGTCGCGCCGGTCATCCTCTTCCCGCTCCTGTACGCCTGGGACTGGATGTGGAGTCTG
The DNA here is from genome assembly GCA_963788375.1 of uncultured Chloroflexia bacterium. Taxonomy (GTDB): domain Bacteria; phylum Chloroflexota; class Limnocylindria; order Limnocylindrales; family CSP1-4; genus CAIXZV01. Next base: position 216,387 of record CAWBGT010000027.1, on the reverse strand, counting down.
TGGTTCCTCTCGACGGCGCTGCTCCCGATCGCCATTGGCATCGCCATCCTGCGCTACCGCCTGTACGACATCGACCGGGTCATCGGCCGGACGCTGTCCTACGCGATCGTCACCGCGGTTCTCGGCGGCGTGTTCGTCGGGACCAACCTCGCCCTGCAGGCCGCGGTCGCCGGAGCCGCGCGCGGCAACTCGCTGACGGTCGCGGCGTCGACGCTGCTCGTGGCGGCACTGTTCCAGCCGGTCCGGTACCGCGTCCAGGCACTGATCAACCGCCGGTTCAACCGGGCACACCTCGACGCCGAGCGGGTGGTGGGCTCATTCGCGCGCCAGGCCCGCGACGAGATCGACCTCGGCCACCTCCGGACAGCGGTCGTGGGCGTGGTCGTGGAGGCGGTTCGGCCCGACGGGGCAGCGGTCTGGCTGCGGGCGGAGGGCCCGGCGGGAAGCGCCGGAAGCGGCCGCAGCGTGGCCCCGCGACCATGACGCGGCCGCGCAGCGCCGCGCCCACCGTCCTCATCGCGCTCGTGGCCGTCACGAGCGTCATCCTGCCGATGCTGATGATCATCGTGGGCGCCGTCAGGGACCGGCCCAGCACCGGGTTCTACCTCGCGTTCGCACCCGCACCGGTGGCGTTCGCAGTGGTGGGCTGGCTGCTGGCGACCCGCCGGCCGGACATCGTCATCGGGCCGTTGTGCCTCCTGTTCGGGTTCGTCTTCGCTGTGTACTTCCCGATCGACATGCTGGTGGGCAGCGGCTCCACGGCTCCGGCGCTGGCAGTCGCCGCGGCGCTGTCGTCGGCCAGCGACGCGCCCGCGTTCATCATCGTGGCGATGATCCTGATCCTCTTCCCGGACGGGAGGCTCCCGGGCCCGCGCTGGCGGTGGACGGCCGTGGTGGCCGTCGTCGGGAGCCTGGCCAGCCTCGTCGGGTTCACCCTTGCCCCGGGGCCGCTCGCGGCGTTCCCGGGCATCGTGAATCCGATCGGCGTCGATGGGTTCCCGGGTGACATCATCGGCGAGCTCGGCTACGTGAGCCTCCTGCTGCTCCTGCCCGCGGCCGTCGCGGCCCTCGTGACCCGGTGGCGGCAAGGCAGACCGCCGGAACGGGCTCAGATCAAGTGGGTCGGCGCAGCCTCGGTCGTCCTGCTCGTCACGGAAGCGATCAACCTCGCGACCTTCGATCCAACGGACCCGCTCGGGTCGCCGGCCGCGGGCATCGCTGCGTCGGTGGGGACGACGCTGGTCCCGGCTGCAATCGGCATCGCGATCCTGCGCTACCGGCTGTACGAGATCGACCGCATCGTCGGCCGGACGCTGGCCTACGCCATCGTGACGGTGCTCCTGGCAGTCGCCTTCATCGGGACGAACCTCGCGCTCCAGGCGGTGCTCGCGGATGCCACGGGAAGCTCGACCCTGACCACCGCGGCAGCGACGCTCGTCGTCGCGGCGCTGGTCCAGCCCCTGCGGCGTCGCGTCCAGGCCCCGATCGACCGCCGGTTCAATCGGACTCACGTCAACGGCGAACGCGCTGTGGCGTCGTTCTCAGGGGAGCTGCGAGACCAGGTCGACCTCGATCGCCTGCGCTTTGCGATCGTCCGGACCGCAGACGATGCGGTGGCGCCGGCGACCGCATCCGTATGGCTCAGGAGCCCTGCCCGATGACGGGCGCGCGCCGCCAGGACGTTCGCGCGCAGTGGCCGCTGCGCATCGCTATCGGCGCCGTCCTCGCTGCGACCGCTGGGGTGGCACTGGCGGGGATCGCACTGGGACTGCCTGGATCGATCCAGCCCGTGTTCGTGCTCGTGGCGGCCGCCTACCTCGTCGCCGGCCTGCTGCTCGTCGAGCGCCAGGGAGCCAACGCGATCGGCCCGATCCTGCTGGCGATCGGGATGCTCGTTGCCGGGTACATCGTGAGTGACACCGTGATCCGCCAGCCCGACCCGCCCGCGGCCACTGTCGGCCTCGCCCTGCTGGTGACACTGAGCGACGCGCCGCTCTTCGCGCTCGTGGCGTTCCTGTTCCTGCTGTTCCCGGACGGCCGGCTGACGTCGCCGCGGTGGCGATGGGCCGGGGTCGCCGTTGTCGTCTTCGGGGCCGCCTCGCTGGTCGGGACGGCGTTGATCCCGGGGCCGTTCGCCTTCTATCCCGGCATCGACAACCCGCTCGGGCTCGTGAGTGCCGAGATCACACCGCTCGTGTCTGCCTGCTACCTGGGGACGATCGGCTGCGTCGTCCTCGCCGTCCTGTCGCTCGTCGGGCGATGGCGGACCGGTGGTCCAGTCGAGCGGGCGCAGCTCAAGTGGGTCATGACCGCTGCCGCCCTGATCGCCGCGGTCATGGTGTCCTACGCCGTCCTGTTCGGACCCCGCAACTTCAACGACATCGCCGACCTCGCCGTTGGGATCGCGATGGGCTTCTTCCCGATCGCGATCGGGATCGCGATCCTGCGCTACCGGCTGTACGAGATCGACCGCCTCATCAGCCGGACGATCGGGTGGGCGATCGTGACGGGCATCCTCGTGGCCGTCTTCGCGGTGCTCGTGGTCGGGCTGCAGGCGCTGCTCGCCGGAACCACCCAGGGGGAGACGCTCGCCGTCGCGGTGTCCACCCTCGCGGCATTCGCGCTGTTCCAGCCCCTTCGCAGGCGGGTCCAGCGGGGGGTGGACCGCCGCTTCGACCGCGCGCGGTACGACGGCGACCGTGTGGCGACGGCGTTCGCCGAGCACCTCCGCGGCCGGGTGGATCTGACGGGCCTCGAAGGAGACCTGGGAGATACGGTGCGCACGGCGCTCAGCCCATCGACCTCCGCACTGTGGATCCGCGACCGGGGCGGCGCCCGATGACGGGGTCGCGCCGTCAGACCGCCGGTCTGCGCCCGTCGGCCGGTCCCCGGCTCCTGGTCGGCGCGGTCATGGCGGCCGCCGCGGCCGGTGCTGTGCTGCGGGTTACGGGCGATCAGCAGGGTGCCTGGCTGATGCCGATCTTCCTCCTCACGGGAACGTGCTACCTGGTGGTCGGCATCCTGATCATCGAGCGCCGCCCGGGCAACCTCGTCGGGCCACTGGTCCTCGCGCTCGGCCTGGTGCTGGCCGGGTACATCGCTCTCGATGCGTTCGTCCACCAGCCCGGGACACCCAGCGTCGAAGCGGCCGCGCTGGTCGTGAGCCTGATCGATGGGCCGCTGTTCGTCATGGTGGCGGCGCTGTTCCTGGTGTTCCCCGACGGGCATCTCCCGGGCCCACGCTGGCGGGTTGTCGTGATCGGCGAAGCCGGTCTGGCGGCCATCGTGTTGCTCGGCGCGCTGCTCCGTCCGGGCCCATTCCCCTACTACACCTGGCTCGACAACCCGATTGGACCGCCCCCCAACCCAATCACGGAGATCTGGGAGCTTGCCTACGGGCTGATGGTGCTCGGCGTCGGCGTCGCTGCCCTGTCCCTGGTGGGCCGATGGCGCCGGGCCAGCCTCGTGGAGCGCGCGCAGCTGAAGTGGGTCGCCGCGGCCGCCGCGCTTGTCGCGCTGGCAATGGTGACCTACGGCGGCACGGCTGGGCCTGCGCAATTCTCTGAGGCCGGCGACCTCGCCGTCGGCGTCACCCTCGGCCTGTTCCCGATCGCGATCGGAATCGCCGTCTTGCGCTACCGCCTCTACGAGATCGACCGGCTCATCAGCCGGACCGTGGGCTGGGCGCTCGTGACGGCCATTCTCGCCGCGGTGTTCGTCGGGGTGATCGTCGGACTGCAGGCGGTGCTCGCCCCCGTCACGGAGGAGAACACGCTCGCGGTCGCGGCGTCCACGCTCGTCGCGGCGACGTTGTTCCAGCCGCTGCGGGCGTTCGTCCAGCGAGCGGTGGACCGACGCTTCGACCGCGCGCGCGTCAGCGGGGAGCGCGTCGTCTCCGAATTTGCGGCGCACGCTAGAGACGAGACGGACCTCGCTCGCCTGCAGGGTGCCGTCCTGTGCACTGCACGAGCATCGGTCGGGCCGAGCCGGGCCGGCATCTGGCTGCGCGGTGACCGATGACCCCCGGCCGATCCCGTCACGATCGGCGGACGATCTGGGACAACCCTCAACCCGTCAAGCGTCCTCACACAAGGCGCGCTGGTGCGGGGCCAGTACACGAGGATGCTGGTCGATGAGACCCGCAAGGTCGCGGAGCTGGCATCGGGCGACCGCTCACGGGCCGGTGACGTCACCGCCCACCCGACGGCCGCATCGGCATGAGTCGGGTGTGACCGCCACGATAGGCGGCGGCGGCCCGACGACGCATGGCGACCAGACGAGGCACGCGCGCCGGTCGCTGCTGCTCTCTGGTGTCGCGGTGCTCAGCGTCGCCGCGGCCGTCGCCGCCCAGCTGCTGTACCCACCCGGCACGATGGACCTGTTCACGGCCCTGCTCTTCACGCTGGCGGTCGCGTCGATGGCGGGCGTCGGAGCGTTTCTCGCCATCCGGGTCCCCGGCAACCGAGTCGGCTGGCTCCTGATCGTCGCCGGGTCGATGCTGGCGGCGGGCGTGCTGTGCGGGGCGTACACGCTGGGGAGCATCGCGGCAGACACCACGTGGCCGCTCACGGAATACAGCGCCTGGCTGACAGACCTGCTCTGGGTTCCGCCAATCGTCATCGTGGCTGCGGGCGTTCCGATGATCTTCCCGGACGGGCGGCTGCCGTCAACGCGCTGGCGCCCGATCGCCTGGCTTCTGGTCGCAGGGACGATCATGTCGATCCTCGCCCCTGCCTTCACGCCAGGACCCATCAACGAGACGATGACGCTCGAGAACCCGTTCGGAATCCCAGCGCTTGCGCCATACCTGCCCATGGTCGACACCGTGTCGATGATCACGGCACTTCCGGCATTCGTTGGCGCGTGGGCTGCCGTGGTGATCCGGTTCCGGCGCGGCTCGCTGATCGAACGCCACCAGGTCAAGTGGCTTCTCGCGGTGGCACTGGTCGGCGTCATCGCCTTTCCGGTGGCGGTCGCCGGCCAGCTCGTGATGCCCGACTCGATCCTCAACACGGTTGCCTGGCTCGTTGGGTTCATCGCACTCATCGGGCTGCCCGTGTCCATCGGCATTGCCATCCTCCGCTACCGCCTGTACGAGATCGATCGCCTGGTCAGCCGCACGATCGGCTGGGCGGTCGTGACCGGGCTGCTGGTGGTGGTGTTTGCGGTCCTGGTGGTCACCCTGCAGGCGGTGCTCGCGCCCATCACGAACGAGAACACCCTGGCGGTGGCGGCATCCACGCTGGTGGCCTTCGCCATGTTCCAGCCGCTGCGCCGGCGGGTCCAGCGGGCGGTGGACCGGCGCTTCGACCGGGCCCGGTACGACGGGCGGCGGACGGTTGATGCCTTCGGTGAGCGGCTGCGCAACGAGATCGATGCCAACGCGGCCCAGGGGGCCCTGATCACAACCGTCCAGGCCGCCATGCAGCCGCAAACGGTCCGCATCTGGCTGCGTGGCGTCCAATCAGGCACTGCAGGGCAGATTTCGTAACGATGTCCGAACGCACGACCGAGAGGATGGCGCCATGACAGCGATCACCCGCCCGATCCGCCGCCTGTTCGGGCGGCCCGCATCCGAGCCCGCAGCCGTTGCCGCGCACGAGCCCGCCGCGCCCGCCGCGGAGCAGCCCGGCGTCACCGTCGACATCCCCGAGGCCGACCCGCTGTTCGCCTACCTTCAGTCGGCCCCCGGTCCCGTGGACCTGACTCGCCTGGAGCTCGCCTCGCCGGCCCTCGAGGATCTTCGGGGTGCCGGTGTCGCTCTCGTGGTTCCCCTCGTCACCCAGGGCGAGTTGATCGGAACCCTGAACCTGGGCCCGCGCCTGTCGGAGCAGGACTACTCCACCGACGATCGTCGCCTGCTCGCCACGCTTGCCGCCCAGGCAGCGCCAGCCATTCGCGTTGCCCAACTCGTCAAGGAGCAGGCCGCCGAGGCAGCCGAGCGTGAGCGCTTCGAGCAGGAACTCAAGGTCGCCCAGCTGATCCAGCAGCAGTTTCTCCCGCGCGAGCTGCCGAACCTGCCCGAGTGGCAGATCGCCGCGTACTACGGGCCGGCGCGCGTCGTCGGCGGCGACTTCTACGACTTCATCGATCTTGGCGAGGGCCGCATCGGTGTCGTCGTCGGCGACGTCACCGACAAGGGCGTCCCGGCGGCCCTCGTCATGGCCCGCACGCACTCGATCCTGCGGGCCGAGGCCCCGAGGCTAATCGAGCCCGGCAAGGTTCTCGCCCGCGCCAACGAGCTGCTGGCCCCGGAGATGCCGGCACGGATGTTCGTCACCTGCCTGTACGGCGTCCTGGAGCCGGCGACCGGGCGCTTCGTGTTCGCGAACGCCGGCCACAACCTGCCCTACGTGCGCACGACCGAGGGCGTCATCGAGTGGCGCGCGACCGGGCTCCCCCTCGGCCTCATGCCGGACGTCAGCTACGAGGAGACCGAGGCCCTCGTGGGCCAGGGCGATGCGATGCTGCTCTACTCGGATGGCATGGTGGAGCAGCACGGACCCGGCCGCGAGATGTACGGCTTCCCCCGCCTGCGCGAGGCGATGGCCACCGACGACGCCGGCAGCGCGCTGCTGGATCGCCTGCTCGAAGAGCTCCACGCCTTCACCGGGCCTGGCATCGAGCAGGAGGACGACATCACGATGGTGACCCTGCGCCGGTCGCCAGGCACGATGGACGCGTGGGCGGAGGACCGGCCCGAGGTTCCTCTCACCCGGGACCAGGAGCCCGGTGGGGGGCTCGTGGAAGCCAACGGGGAGGCCGTACCACTGCTCGCATTCACGATCGAGGGTGCCATCGGCAACGAGCGGGCGGCGATGCAGCGTGTCGCCGAGGCCGTTGCGCCGCTGGGCCTCGAGCCGGCACGCCTGGAGCGACTCAAGACGGCCGTCGCCGAGACGGTGATGAACGCGATCGAGTACGGGTCGCAGGGCGATCCCGCTGTTCCGGTCGACGTGCGCGTCGACGCCGACGACGAGGCCATCCACGTCCGTGTCACGGACCGGGCGCTGTCCGGGCCCGTCCCGGACGCCGAGATGCCGGACCTCGACGCCAAGCTCGAAGGCCGCCAGAAGCCTCGCGGCTGGGGACTGTTCCTGATCCGCCACATGGTGGACGGGATGGATGTCCACGCCGCGGATGGGCTGCAGACCGTGACCCTCACCCTCGCCCGCGACGGGCGCTGACGCACTGGATCGAAGGAGCCCGCCATGGACGACAACCGACTGGCCGTGGAGGTCGTGACCTCGACCACCGGCGAGGCCCGACTGGTGATGCGTGGAGATGTCGACATCGCCGCGGACGATGCCCTGGCGGCTGCGTACGTCGAGGCAACTGGCACCGGCGCCACCAGGGTCACCCTCGACTTCACCCAGGTCGACTACATCAACTCGACCGGTATCGCCCTGATCGTCCGGCTCCTCGCCGAGGCACGCCGCGATCATCGCGAGGTGGTCGCCGAAGGCCTGACCGACCACTATCGCGAGATCTTCCGGATCACGCGGTTGTCCGACTACCTCACGATCGCCGACGACCAGCCGGCGACGCCCGTCCCCGAGGAGGCTGCCCGATGACCGACACGACCGTGGACGTGACCCGTGACGGGTCGACCGCGATCCTCCGGATCCATGGCGAGATCACCGGGGGCAGCGAACCGCCGATCATGGCGGCCTATGCCGAAGCCGGCGACGCCCGGTCCATCGTCCTGGACTTCAGCCAGCTCGACTACATGAACTCGGGCGGGATCGGTCTCCTGGTCACCCTGCTGGTCCGGACCCAGCGCGCGAACCAGAAGCTCCTCGCCGTCGGGCTGTCCGACCACTACAAGCAGATCCTCGAGCTCACGCGCCTCGACGAGGCGATCGCGATCCACGACAACGAGACCGCGGCGCTCGCCGCCGCGTCCGCCTAGAACCCCGGCGGCACGGCCGCCAGATCGTGAAGGAACGGAGGCCCAACATGACCACGTCCGATCCCCGCGCGCCCCGCGACCAGGAGTCATGGGCCCGCCCCGTGGACCGCCTCAGCACGACTGCCAAAGGGTCCGGCCAGGACACCGTGACCGGCAAGCGCGTGTCCGGGCCCGTGCAGGGCTTCGGGCAGATGTGGCAGAAGACGTTCACCGTGCGGCTACCGGCCGATGATCACCCGCCCGAGGAGGTCGTCGCAACCTGGAAGACCGCGTTCCCCACGTACTGGCCCAAGGGCTCGAACTTCTACGCCCCGCTGTCGGGAATCTCGCCCGGCGAGGTGGCGTTGCTGGAGGTCGCGCCCGTGCCCGGGTCGCCGGTGAAGATGTCGACGGGCGTGCTGGTGATCTACGCTGACCGCGAGTCGTTCACGTTCATGACGCCCGAGGGTCACGCGCTGTCCGCATGGATCACCTTCTCCGCCTACCGCGACGAGGACGAGACCGTCGTCCAGGTCCAGGCGCTCGAACGGACGAGCGACCCGCTCATCGAGCTCTCGTACATCTTCGGCGCGAACCGGGCCAACGACCGGTTCTGGGAGCAGACGCTCGCCAACCTTGCGCGCTCGATGGGCGTGGCGGAGCCCGTGGTCACGACCGTCAAGGTGTGCGTGGACCGGCGCCGGCAGTGGCACCACGTGCGCAACGTGCGGCACAGCGCCGCTGTGAACATGGCGATCGGGACGGTCACGGCGCCTGTCCGCTGGATCCGCCGGCGGCGGGTGGTGAGCTGAGCCGCAAGCGGCTCCTCGTGGCGGGTCGGTCGTGAGCCGGCTCGACGCCATCGTCGTTGGCGGTGGGCCCAACGGGCTCGCAGCCGCCATCGAGCTGGCGCGCGCCGGGCGCTCCGTCCGGATCTATGAGGCGGCGGAGGCCATCGGCGGCGGGTCCCGCTCCGCGGCGCTGACCCTGCCGGGGTTCATTCACGATCCGTGCGCGTCCGTGCATCCGCTGGGTGTCGCGTCACCGTTCTTCCGGTCACTCGACCTCGCGCGGCACGGGCTGGAGTGGGTGCATCCGGAGGCTCCAGTCGCCCACGCGCTGACGCCCGGCCGGAGCGTCGTACTGGAGCGGGACCTCGAGGCTGTCGCTGAGGCGCTGGGCCGCGACGCGGACGCCTGGCGCCGCCTGTTCGGCCCGTATGTCCGGGAGTGGGAACGGCTTGTCCCGGCCATCCTCGCGCCGATCGTGCGTCCCCCGCGCCACCCGATCCTCATGGCACGGTTCGGGCTTCCGGCCCTCCTGCCGGCAACTTCCCTCGCCCGTCTCGCCTTCCGCGAGCCAGGGTCTCGGGCGCTGTTCGTGGGGATGGCGGCCCACTCCATGCTGCAGCTCTCGCAGGCCCTGAGCGGCTCCTTCGGGCTCGTGCTCGGACTTCTCGCACACGCCGTCGGCTGGCCCGTGGCCCGCGGTGGCAGCGGCGCCATCACCGCCGCCCTGGAGGCCGAGGCACGATCGCTCGGCGTGGAGATCGAGATCGGACACCGGGTCGATGCGCTGGCCGACCTGCCGCCCGCGAGCTCCGTGCTGCTCGATCTCACGTCCCGCCAGGTGCTGGCGGTCGCCGGGGACCGGCTGACCCCGGGCTACCGGCGCCAGCTGGAGGGCTTCCGTTACGGGCCGGGCGTGTTCAAGATCGACTGGGCGCTCGACGGTCCCATCCCGTGGCGCGACCCCGGCACGGCGCGCGCCGCCACGGTGCACCTTGGCGGCACCTGGCGCGCGGTCGCGGCTGCGGAGGAGGCCGTCGGTCGAGGACGCCACGCGACCCAGCCCTTCGTGATCCTCATCCAGCCCACGATCGCCGACCCGACCCGTGCGCCTGAGGGCAAGCACGTCGCATGGGCCTACTGCCATGTGCCCAACGGCTCGACGATCGACATGACCGCCGCGATCGAGTCGCAGGTTGAGCGGTTCGCGCCGGGATTCCGCGACCTGGTCCTCGCCCGCGCGACGAAGGACACCTTGGCGATGGAGACGTACGACGCGAACTACGTCGGTGGCGACATCAACGGCGGCATCGGCGACTGGCGCCAACTCCTGTTCCGGCCAGTTGTCCGCTGGAACCCCTACACCACGCCCGATCCCGGGATCTTCCTCTGCTCCTCCTCCACACCACCCGGAGGCGGGGTCCACGGCATGAGCGGCTTCCACGCGGCACGGGCCGTGATGGCTCGTCGTCCTCGCTGAGGCGGCCGGCTGCGGCTCTGGGATACTTGCCGCAACCGAGAGGAACCTGTTGATGGACGACGGACCCGCAACGGGCACGGTCAGGAAGGCGCACCGCGCAACCCCGCCCAGGGGCTGGCAGTTCTCCCGGGCGGCGATCGTCGCCCGCGAGGTCACGGCCCGGCTCATCGGCCCGTTCATCGGATGGTTCCTGGTCGGGCCGCGGGTGCTGGGCCGCGAGCATCTCGCCGCGCTCGAGGGCCCGTCCCTCATCTGTCCCACGCACGCGAGCCACTTCGACTTCTCGGCGCTCCGCCTCGCGCTCGGCCCCAGGCACCGCAAGCGGCTGACCGCGGCGGCGGCCGCCGACTACTTTGCCGCCAAGCGTTCCCGCTGGCTCGTGGCCGCCTGGCTCGGCGCGTTCGCCTTCAACCGTACCGGGCGCGGCGCCGACTCGATCGCCGCAGCGGAAGGCCTGCTGCAGGCGGGCTGGCACGTGGTCCTGTTCCCCGAGGGCACGCGCACGATGACCGGTGACATCAACCCGTTCCAGCCCGGGATCGGGCTGCTGGCGAGGCATACCGGGCGCCAGGTGCTCCCGGTGCGGATCGTCGGCATCCGGGGCGTGCTCCCCAAGGGGGGCAGGCGACCCCGGCGGTCAGCCGTGGAGGTGCGTTTTGGCGCTCCGATCCGCGCCCTGCCGGGTGAGGATGCCCGGGCTTTCACCGCCCGCCTGGAGGCGATCACCCGCGCTCTGTAGCGCGATGGTAGACATCTACCTCATGTTGGGTAGACTTCGACCATGAGCCTCAACATCAAGAACGAGGAGACGGTCCGGCTCGTGCGCGAGCTCGCCGGAGAGCTGAACGTCTCGATGACAGCGGCCATCGCCGACGCCGTGCGAGCCCGCCTCGAGCAGCTCGGAAAGGCGCAAGAGGAGGACACCTTCGATCGGGATATCGAGCGGGGCCTCGCGATCGCCGCGGAGATGCGCGAACTGATGGGCGAGGAGTACCTCAGCCAGGACTTCGACGCCCTCCTCTACGACGAGATGGGGTTGCCGAAGTGATCATCGACCCGTCCGTGCTCGTCGCGGTCATCCTGCGCGAACCTGATGCCCGGGCGTTCGCCCGGGCAATAAGGGCGGCTCCCACTCGGAGGTTGTCGGCCGCAAGCTACGTCGAGCTCGCCGCGGTGGTCGATGGATGCCGGAACCCGGTCCTCGCGGGCGCCATCGACGAGCTGCTCGCGACATGGAGGATCGAGATCGCGCCATTCACTGTCCGGCAGGCATATCTCGCCCGCGAGGCCTACCAACGGTTCGGGCGCGGTTCGGGGCACCCGGCCCGCCTGAACATGGGTGATTGCTTCTCGTACGCCCTCGCGCGGGACCTCGGTCGAGCCGCTTCTGTTCAAGGGCGCGGACTTCGCCCTCACGGATATCGAGCTGCTGGTGGAGCCCGTGAGGAGTCGCCGCCTGAGCGAGGTGATCGCGGCCTACGGGGCTTCAGCGAGCTGACGGTCGCGGGTCTGTGGCGAGCCGACTTTCGCGGTTGCTGGCGAGCAGCCGGCGTCGGCGCTCACCCGCCCGACACGCAGAACTCGTTGCCCTCCGGGTCGGCCATCACGGTCCAGCGTGTGGTGTCCCCAAGGGAGCGCTCCGCGATGACCGTCGCGCCGAGAGCCCGCAGGCGCTCCACCTCGTCCGCCATGGACTCGCCGCGCAGGTCCAGGTGGACGCGGTTCTTGACGCTCTTGGCCTCGGGCACCTTCTGGAACAGGAGGGTCGGACGGCCGATCGCGCGCTCCACCGGTGCGATCGCCACGTACTGGTCGTTCACGTCGTGGCGGGCATAGTCGCCCATCGCCTCCAGCCAGAAGGCAACCAGCGTGTCGTGGTCCGCGCAGTCGATGACGATCTCGCCCAGTCGCAGGGTCATCGCTCACTCCTCCTAGCGCCACGCGGGCCTGGCAGCGTCGGGATAGAGGCGGACGCGCCGGTAGGGTTCGCGGCCACGTGACCGCGAGACGAGGTTGGCCCGCTCTGCCATCTGGTGCTGCAGCCGGCGGATATACGCGTTCTGGGGTGCGAGCTCGACCGGCTCCTGCTGCTTGACCACCATGTCGATCGCCTGCTCGGTCTCGCGCAATGCTGCCTCCCGGGGATCGACCTCGAGCGCGAAGACCGACGTCAGGGACAGCTGCATCTGAGCGATGGTATTGGCCTTGAGGACGTAGATCGGGATGCCCCTGTCCTCGGCGTCCCGCAATGCGGGTGGCTTCTGGCGGTACTCGGATCGCAACGTCATCGCCACATCCGCCTCGTCCGGCTCGCGGGCGATGATGACGGGCAGCCCGACGTCACGGATCGCCTGCTCCAGGCGCTTGCGGCTGATCCCGTGGGGGAAGACACGAAGCGTGGGCAGCGTGCCGCTGTCCACCGTGAGTGAGGCCGATCCGAAGTCAGCCTCGTCGTCATCGGCATCCGCGAACTCGCCCTCGGTCTCGCCCGGCACCATCCGCGCGATCCGCTCCTCTTCCGCAGCCTGCAGCTCCGCGGCGTTGACGGGCCGCGTGCCCTCCTCCTCGTGCAGCGCGTCGAGAGCTCGTGACGCCTCGGCCCGCCATGCCTGCTGGCGCGACAGTTCGCGGGCATCGCGCGCCCTGACCTCCAGCGCGGCCGCGGCAACGCTCTCCGCCCGCTCCAGCGGCCCGCGGTCCGCGATATCGCCGGCAACGAACGGCACACCGGGCGCAACGCCGGGCGATCCACCGGGCCGGGCAGCGAATTGCTCACCCGGCATCGCCCCTAGGAGCGCCGGTCGATCGCCCTCCGGGCCACGGCTGGCGCGTTCGGAGCCCCGGTCGGATCCGCCCCGACCCGAGCGCCATCCCCCGGTCTGTCCCGGCCTGAAGCCGGGCCGCTGCGGCAGTCGGTCCTCTCCGGCGTAGCCCCCTGTGCGGTATGTGGAGGCGCCGCGCCATCCCGGCTCACGCCCCCAGGCGCCGGCACCCGCGCCCGTGAGGCCGCTAAACCGGTCGCCCGCTCCGGCCACGCCGCCCTCGCGAGCGCTCGGCTTGGGACGTGACTGGGAGCGGTGGACGCCTTCCTCGTCGCGCCACCGCTGCTCCGCGGCCACCGGTTCCCCCAGCAGCATCGCGTCGACGGTCTGGGCCACGTCCGCGTGGACCAGGACCTTCTCCCGGTCCTGGATCTCCACGATCACGTCGAACGTCGGCGGCTGCTTCCGCTCCAGGACGCTCTTCTGCGAGCGACGGCGACGGGCCTCCTCGTCACCCAGGGTCACGCTCTGGATCCCGCCGATCAGGTCCGACAGCGTGGGGTTGAGCATCAGGTTGTCCAGGTTGTTGCCGTGCGCAGTCCCAATGAGCTGCACGCCGCGCTCTGCGATCGTTCTGGCCGCCTGCGCCTCGAGCTCGGTCCCAATCTCGTCGATGACGATGACCTCGGGCATGTGGTTCTCGACCGCCTCGATCATCACCTCGTGCTGGAGGCTGGGCGTCCGCACCTGCATCCGGCGCGCCTTCCCGATCGCGGGGTGGGGGATGTCGCCGTCGCCCGCGATCTCATTGGAGGTGTCGACCACCACGACCCGCTTGCGATGTTCGTCGGCCATCACCCGGGCCGCCTCGCGCAGCATTGTCGTCTTGCCGATGCCGGGCCGGCCCATGATCAGGATCGACTTCCCGGTCTCCACGAAGTCCGCGATGATCTCGATGGTCCCGTAGACGGAGCGCCCGATCCGGCAGGTCAGGCCGACGATCTTGCCGCTCCGGTTGCGGATCGCGCTGATCCGGTGGAGCGTGCGCTCGATCCCGGCCCGATTGTCGTCGCCAAAGCTCCCGATGTGGTCGACGACGTGGGCGATGTCGTGGTCCGAGACCTCGCGTTCGAGGAGCGTGACCTCGCTCGACGGGTAGCGGGCCTCGGGCTGGCGGCCGAGGTCCAGGACGACCTCGATCAGCGCTCCACGGTCGGGCAGCGCCTCGATGGCCGTGACGATCTCGGGCGGCAACGCCGCGAGCAGCACATCGAGGTCGTCGGCGATTGCCTGCTGCCGGTCGGTGGGTCCCACGCTGTCGGTCCTCCGTTCGCCCGTCACCGCACACCGGCCGGCACGAGGCGCGGTTCGGCGACGCGGACGAGGGTTTCCTTCATCAGGAGCGTGACGGTGGAGATCGAGTCGAAGCCCTCCTCCTCCAGCCGGCGATCCACCGGTGACTCGTAGGTTCGGACGGGGGCGAGCACCCCCTGGCGCTGCTCCCCGACATCCACCCTCGCGGAGATCACGCCGAGGGCATATCGGATGAGCTGCGCGACGTCGGCCTCGGGGCGGGCCAGCACCTTGAGATAGTGCGGCTGGTCCTCCTTCGCCACGCCCACCTGGACGAAGGCGTCCAGCTGCGTCCCATCGGACCCGCCGCCGGGTGCCGCGAGCACGAAGGCATCCATGTCGGCGAACTGCAGGATCGGTGCGAGCGAGCTGCGCGGGACCCGCGAATCGCGACCCTGCCGCTCCCAGTCAGGGAGCCGCAGCGCCTCGAGGCGCTGCACCGGCGCTGGGGTCACGGTCGTGTAGAGGCGCGAGATGGCCAGGGCGTCCTGCGGCCGAGCCTCGCGAATCCCGGACGCAGCGGCCTCGTCATCGGCCATCGGCGGCGGCAGCGGGCTCCCCGGGTCGCGGAACAGCAGGCGCTCGTCCCCGTATCGCACGAACCCCGCCTGCATGAACAGCTCGACGTTGTCGTCGGCATCCACACAGGCGACATGGAAGCGGGCTGCGCCACGCTTGGCGCCGTCGCGCAGCAGGTGCTGGACCAGGCGGAAGCGGACGTCGCCCGCGTCCAGGTCACCCACCGCGTCCAGCTCCACCACCGTCCATTCGTCGCGCGTGTTGTCGCGCTCCACGCGCATCAGGCCGGCGACATGGCCGTCGCGATCGAACACGTACATCACGTCGTGGGGCGTGAACATGCCCAATGGCAACCGGAACAGGCTGAACACGCCGATCCGCGGACCGGACACGGGCAGACCCAGCGAGCGCGTCCCGTCGCCGTCGGCCTGGGCCAGGCGCGAGAGCTCGCCCAGCGCGGCGAGATCGGTCAGCCGCGCAGCCCGCACCTTGCCTGAGCTTCGAGCCACGGCCGCCTCACCATCCCTGCTGGCTGCGACGCGTCGGGTAGGGCCGGCGGCCCACGCCCTCACCGGGGTCAGCGTGCTCGGCCGCCATCGTCGCCACAAGCCGGTGGAACCGTGACTCGCCGGCGAGCTCCGGGTGGAACGACGTCGCGATGACATTGCGCTGGCGGACGGCGACCACCCGTCCGTCCGCGAGCCTCGCCAGGACGTCCACGTCGGGACCGACGCGCTCGATGACCGGGGCGCGGATGAAGACGGCGTGGACCGGCGTGTCACCCAGCAGGGGCACGGAGAGATCCGCCTCGAACGAGTCCAGCTGGCGTCCGAACGCATTGCGCTCGACCGACACGTCCAGCAGCGGCAGGATGGGCGCCTCACCGCCGACGATCTCGCTGCTCAGGACGATCATCCCGGCGCAGGTCCCAAACAGCGGCGCGCCGGTCGCGGCCAGGTCGAGGATGGGCTGGCGAAGGCCCCAGCGGTCGATCAGCTTGCGCATCGTGGTGCTCTCGCCGCCGGGCAGGACCAGGCCGTCGACGTCGGCGAGCTGCTCGGGCAGGCGCACCTCCACCGCATCCACGCCGATCGCGCGCAGGACGGCGACGTGCTCTGCAAACGCCCCCTGGAGGGCGAGCACTCCGATCCTCATGGCGCCGGCTCCGGGCCGACCGTCACGCCTACCAGCCGCGGACCGCCAGGCGCTCGTGCTCCGGGATCGCCTCCATGGCGATGCCCCGCATGGGCGCACCCAGGCCCTTCGAGACCTCGGCGATGATCTGTGCGTCGCCGAAGTGGGTCGTCGCCTGGACGATGGCATTGGCCATCCGGGCCGGATCCTCGGACTTGAAGATGCCGGACCCGACGAACACGCCCTCAGCGCCCAGCTGCATCACCAGCGCCGCATCGGCGGGCGTGCTGATGCCGCCCGCGACGAAGTTGACGACCGGCAGCCGGCCATCCGCCGCGACCTGCTTGACCAGCTCGTATGGAGCCTGGAGGTCCTTGGCGGCAACGAACAGCTCGTCCTCGCGCAGGTGCTGGAGACGGCGGATCTCGGCCAGCACGTCGCGCAGCTGGTGGACGGCCTCGACGACGTTGCCGGTACCGGCCTCCCCCTTGGTGCGCATCATCGCCGCGCCTTCGTTGATCCGGCGCAGCGCTTCGCCCAGGTTGCGGCAGCCGCACACGAACGGGATCTTGAACGCGTGCTTGTCGATGTGGTTGCGTTCGTCGGCCGGCGTGAGCACCTCGGACTCGTCGACGTAGTCCACGCCCAGCGCCTCGAGGACCTGCGCCTCGACGAAGTGGCCGATGCGCGCCTTGGCCATGACTGGGATGCTCACCGCGGCCATGATCCCCGTGATCATCTCGGGATCGGACATGCGGGCGACGCCGCCGGACGCGCGGATATCGGACGGCACACGCTCGAGCGCCATCACGGCGACGGCACCGGCATCTTCGGCGATCTTGGCCTGCTCGGGAGTGACGACGTCCATGATGACGCCGCCCTTGAGCATCTGGGCGAGGCCTTTCTTGGTGGCCCAGGTCGAGGTTTCGGTCATGTTGGCAGGGCTCTCCGGGAGGACGCGTGGGTGGCCGGCCGCCCAGGCTTGCCGCGGGGTCGTCGCCCGTTCGAGCCGGTCCGGTCCGACGTCACGCGCGGATTATCGCACGGCGGCCCCGGGGGCCCAACCGGCCATGACCGCCTAGCGGACCAGCGTCCTGACCACCCCGGACATGAGGGTCGTGGCGCGTCGGGCAGATGTCGGCGAGAGCCGGCTGAGCGCCTCCACGAGACCCAGCACGTCCTCATCCGGGAGGCCGTCCAGGAGGCGGATGAGGCGCAGGATCGTGTCGTCGGGAACCTCGCCCAGGAGACGGAGCGCGCGCTCGAGCTCGGTGGGCTCCAGGCGGCTGACCAGGCCCACCGCACGGTCGAACAGGCGCACGAAGACGAGGAAGGTCGCGAGCCACTCGCGAAGACGGACCAGCTCCGGCTCACCCGGGTGCAGCACGAGGGCCGCATTCGCGTCCGCGAGCGTCCGCTCGAGGACCACGATGATCGGATCGCCCTCCCGGACCTTGCGCTCGGCGACGACGCGCCCGAACCAGCGCCAGTGGTCTCCAACGGCCATGTAGGCCGTCCCGGCGGGCCCGCGACGGCCGACCCGGCGGGGCTCCGCCACACGTTCCACGAGTCCCCACGACTCGGCCTCGGCGAGGGCCAGGCTGGCGGCCCGGTGGCTCAGCCCGAGGGCCTCGCGGACCTCACGCTCCGTCAGCGGCTCGGCCCGCGCCATCAGGTAGGCATGCACGCGCGCGATGGCGGGCGCGACGCCCCAGGCGGCACCCATCTCGCCCCAGGCGTTGGCCAGCTCGAGGCGGATCTCCTCGGCGATTGGCGAGACGGCTCGTGCCACCGGCTCCTGGCTGAGGGCGGCTTCGGTCACGGGCGCATCGTACTCCGGAGCGAGTCGGCTGGCAGAAACCTGCGCCCTCAGGATAGCCGATTTCAGCCGCCGGGAGCGAACAGGGCGTCGTCGATCGCCAGGATGGCCTCGACTCCGGACAGATCCACCTCGCACGAGTCGAGCACGACCGGGCCGCCCACCGTCTCGAACGTGTAGACGACCTTCTGGCCGTCGAACGCCGTCGGGCACTCCCCGGTGAACGGCCGGGCGAGGACGGCATTCCAGTCGGTGTTGGCTGCGAGACGGGCGATGCCCTGCACCAGGTCGGGGGAGAGCCGAGGCTGCTCGCCGCGCGAGCCCTCAACGCGGCCGTCCCGATGGATCACGTAGTGGTCGCCGCACGGACCCTGCGGGCACTCGCCGCCGCTCGTCTCGACCGTGACCAGGGCGTTGCCGTCGGCCGGAATGACACCGGGCGGGAGGAGGGCGCAGCCGCCCAGGACGGCGACCAGCATGAGGACGGGGAGGAGCCGGGAGCCGGAGAGCCACGATGGGTAGGGCATGCCGGCCGGACGCAGGGCGGACACACCCGGTTCCCCTGACCGGGCGTATCGTGCAGGCGATGGCCAGCTCCGCCTTCGAACCCCGGGCCCTCGACCGCACATTCTCCGTGGCTTCCCGCCAGGTGGAGGCGGGCACGGTTCCCTTCGTGGTCCTCGGCATCGCCAACGCCGCGGGCGTGGTGCGCCTGGGGGCGGTCCCGCCGCGCGATGGCCCGAGGGTCGGGACGCACGCCGTCTGCCTGCTGGCGTCGATCACCAAGCCGATCGTCTCGGTCACCGTGATGCGCCTGGCGCAGGAGGGCCGTTTCCCGCTCACCACGTCCCTGGACCGCTGGCTGCCGGGGCTGGGCGCCGCGGGCCTCGCGCCGTTCACCGCCTGGCATGTCATGACCCACACGACCGGGCTCGAAGACGTCGATCTCGAGGCGCTCCTCCTCGCCGGAGGCGACCGCGCCGAGCTCCTCCGGCAGACGATTGGTGCGGGCCAGGCAACAGTGCCCGGGAGCCACTTCCAGTACGCGTCGTTCACGTTCGACCTGCTGGCCGAGGCCGTCGAGCGGGCGCTGGACCAGCCGTTCGAGCAGATCCTCAGGGAACAGGTGCTGGACCCACTGGGCATGACGGACACCGGGTTCTCGCCGGCGGCCGCGGAGCAGTCGGCACCAGTCGCGGTGGGCGGCTGGGACGGCACCCGGCGCGCCGTCGATCTGGGCATCGAATCGCGCGAGATGGTGGCGGCTTACTCGGCGCTGCGCCTCGCCGGTGGCGGCCTGTGGAGTACCGCTCACGACCTGCTGCGCTTCGGACGGGCGATGGTGCGCGGCGGCGAGCTGGATGGCGTGCGGGTACTGAGCCGGTCGGCACTGGGGCTGATGACGCGCGAGGTTACCGTGAACGGGCTCGGCGCCTCGGTGGACCGGCTGGCTGACGACCATTACGCGATCGGTTGGGGAAAACCCGGCGCCGCATCGCCGGGGTCGCAGTCGGCATTCGGGCACGGCGGCATCTCTGGAACGCGGCTGTGGATAGACCCGGCCGAAGACCTGGTGTTCGTCTACCTCAGCGGGGTCTGGGGGCTCGCCACCACGGTGATCGACGACGTGTTGCTTGCCGCGTACGCGGCGCTGGAGTAGGGGGTACCTGTGATCCGCATCGCACGGGTGGTGCTCGCCGCGGTCATCTCGGCTGGCATGCTGGGGATGCCGGCCGGCGCCGGTACAGCCGCGGCAGACACCCCAACGTCGGAGTTTGCCTTCGAGGCACCACAGAGCTTCTTCGGGACGTCGTGGGTCAGCTATACCGGCACCGTCGGCGTCCATGCGATCGACCCCGAGTTCCCGCACCGCGACGAGCTCTCCACCTACAACGACGTGTGGTGGATCTTCGAGCTCGAAGGACCCGATGGCGCTGCCCTCACGGTCGGCAGCTACACGGACGCTCGGTCACTCGCCAACACGGCACCGGGCAAGGCCGTGTTCAGTCCCATGACCAGCTCGGACATGTGCAACGACCCGCGGACGGCATTCACTGTCAATGCGATCGAGCGCGACATGACGGGCATGCTCACCAAGCTCGACATGTCGTATGAGCTCGCCTGCCCCGGCGTCGCCGAGCACGTGCTGGGCGAGATGCGCTACCGGACGAGCGACAACCCCATTGCGGTTCTGGTCAACTCGCCGATGTGGCTCAGCAAGGACGCCTGGCAGCAGCCGTACGGCCACATCCCTGTCGGCTCCACCGGGGCCCCGCGGACCTTCACGTTCACGGCCGCCGGCCGGCTCGATTCCCAGGTCGGCACGCCAGCCGTCGAAGGGGCCGACGCCGCGGATTTCACGATCAGCACGGATACCTGCGCCGGGACCACCTTGGGTCAAGGGCAGACGTGTACCGTCTCGGTCGCCTTCACGCCCACCGCGGGCAGCATCCGGACCGCCGAGCTCGTCGTCCCGTCGAACGCGACCACGGGCACGCATCGGATCAGGCTCGCCGCGGAGGCGACGACCCTTACCACCACGACCATCGAGCTGCTCAACAATCCGGCCTTTGGTCCGGGGGCGCTCCAGGCGACCGTCACCGTGGCCCCAAATCCTCACGGCGGACAGGCCGGGATCAAGCACTGGGCGGGTAGCTACTGGAACTACATCTACGCCCCGCTCGACACCGACGGACGCGCCGTTCTCACCAACTACCCGAGTGGCCAGATCTTCGGCTACTACCCGGGCAACGACCTGTACGAGTCCAGCGTCTCCGAAGCGGTCACCCAGGTCCTGGGGTCGGCATCTTCGATAAGCCTGACCTCCGGCCTGAACCCGCAGGAGGTGACCAAGAACGTGTCCCTGACCGCCACGGTGTCAATCGTGGACGGGGGTCCGGCCCCGGCGGCGGGCACGATGCAGCTCGTGGACGAGACCACGGACACCGTCCTGGCCACGCTGGACGTCGCAACCGGGACGCAGCTCACGTATTCGGGACTGTTCTCGCTGGGCGACCACGCCCTGAAGGCGACCTACTTGGGTGCCACCACGCCCGGGCTGGTGGGACCCTCCTCCGCGACGCTCACACAGCACGTCGTCGTCGACCAGAAGGTGGACGCGTCCGGCTTCGGCCTCTCGTACGGCACGTTCTATCCGGTGAAGGACGGCTACCGGGACAGCGTTGGCGTCCGGGGCACGCTGGGTGAGGCAGCCTCGGTATCGATCAAGGCGGTCTCGGTCGCCACGGGCAAGACCGTGCGGACCGTCTCGCTCGGGACACGACCGGTGGGAGCGTACGCGTGGACCTGGAACGGGACGAACAGTGCCGGCACGCGGCAAGCCGCAGGCCAGTACCGGGTCGTCCAGACCGTGACCGACACGGTCGGCAACCGGCTGGTCTCCACCCAGTCGCTCGTGCTGTCCAAGCGGGCGGTGGCCTGGAAGACCAGGACCATCACCAAGAATGGAGCCGCGTACGCCCGCTGGGGAGGCACGGGGACCGTGTCCACATCGAAGTCGTCCTACACCCACGGCGTGTACCTGTCGGCCGGGGGGGAGTGGGCGGCCGCGACATACACCCTCAGGATCCCTTCCGCTCTCGCGTACAGGACCGTGAAGTTCAAGGTCCTCGGCCGATCCCGATCGACCGATCGGGCATGGATCGCGCTATGGAACCCGTCGCTCGGTAGCTACCTGAACCTGGACAACTACGACCGGTGGGCCCGCGCCGGCACCGCGTACGGCACGTACCCGGTCTCGGGCACCGGATCCACGCACCAGAAGTCGCACCTGGTGCGTGGCGCCGTCTACGTCGAGGTCGCGGGTCCGAAACCACAGGTATTCGATGTGGCGAAGGTCTACGCGACCGTGACCTACGCCGTCTGGCGCTAGCCGGAACGGCCAACCGGCTCGTCGGGCTCCAGCACGAAGAGGTCGCCCCAGTCGGCCCGCTCGGCCACGCGGCCCATCTTGGCGATCATCTCGGCCAGAGCAGCCGGCCGGTCCTCGTCGGCCACAAGCCGGGCGCGATACCTGCCGTCGACACCCCTGATGGAGAACGTGGCCACGGGGTTCGCCAGCAGGTTCACGGTCCAGCCGCGGCTGCCGGGACTCCCGGCCCCGATGAGGATCGATCCGTCCGGCCGAGCGACGAACCCGAGGGGCGCCCGGCGCGGCAGGCCGGTCCTCGCCCCCGTCGTCCCGAGGATGCCGATCCGCCCTGAGCGGGCCATGAGCGAGCCACCGACGGCGTTGAAGGTGCGGGCAAGAGGGTTGGACACGCCAGTGCTCCCTGGGCTGTGATGGCGAACCGTGTTTGTGCCTATTCGACACCATCCGCCTTCCGGATGCCCCGCAACCACGCAGCGGACCCACTTGACATCGCACCACCCGGTGCTACGCTGCCGGTTGACTGCACATCTGAGCAGCTCTCTTGCTCATATGTGCACCCAGCGGAGAAGTTGTGCTCGCAGTCCGGCGCAGGGGTACCGGCGACGTGCGCCTCATGGTGCGAATCGCCCAGCTGTACTACGGCATGCACCTCAGCCAGGCGGACATCGGTGAGCGGCTGGGTCTCAGCCGCTTCCAGGTCGGACGGTTGCTGGACCGGGCGGTCGAGGAGTCCATCGTCCGGATTGAGGTCGTGCATCCCACGGCCCGCCTGGTCGATCTCGAGGACGCGCTGGTCGCCCACTTCGCGCTCGATGCCGCCGTCGTGGCCGACGTGCCGGCAACGGCTGCCGGTGGGGCCGCCGACGACCTTGCCCGTGACGCCGTTGCCGAGGCAGCCGTGGAGCTGCTGGCGACGCGCCGGCCCAGCGGGTCTATCGCCGTGTCCTGGGGTCGCACCATGCTCGCTGTCGCGCGCCGGCTGCCGGTGGCCTGGACGGAGGCGACCGAGATCGTGCAGCTCAACGGCGCCGCCAGCCGCTCGACGCAGCCCACCCGCGCCAACGAGATCCTGGAGCGGTTTGCCGCAACCTCGGGTGCGACGTTCCGGGGCCTGGCCGCCCCGGCGATCGTGGGCTCCAACGACCTCCGGGACGCGTTGATGGACGACCCCGCGATCCGCGAGACCATCGACGCGGCACGATCGGCACCCACCGCAGTCTTCGGCCTGGGCATCCCGGCAGCGGACAGCCCGCACCTCGCCTCTGGCTTCGTCGATGAGGCGGAGCAGGTGCGCCTCCGCGAGCGGGGCGCGGTCGGCGACGTCATCGGGCGCTTCCTGGACGCAGACGGATCGATCGCCTGGCCCAAGCTGAACCGGCGCACCGTCGGCCTGACGCTCGGCGACCTGCGCGACAAGCCGTTCCGGATGGGCGTGGCCGCAGGGGCGGGCCGCGGACCGATCGCGCTCGCCGCGATCAGGGCCGGCGCGGTCAACGTCCTCGCCTGTGACGACGCCACCGCGGAGTGGGTGCTCAACCGTGGCTGAGCACCGCCTCCCCGACGAGTCCGTGATCCGCCAGCTAGTGGAGCGCGCGCTGGAGCGCGTCGAAGCCGCGGCGGAGCCGGCGCCCGATGGACCGCAGGCGCTGGCCCAGGCATCCGCGACCGCCACCGCTGCCCCCGCGGGCGGCGCCAGCACCATTGCCATCGGCGCCGATCACGGCGGGTTCGTCCTCAAGGCCGTGCTCGTCAAGCACCTCGGCGACAAGGGCTTCGGCGTGACCGACTGCGGCACCAATGGCCCCGAGGCCGTGGACTACCCGGACTTCGCCCACGTCGTGGCGCGACTCGTGGCGTCCGGTGCGTGCGCCACCGGGATCGTGATCGACGGCGCCGGGATCGGCTCCGCGATGGCGGCGAACAAGGTGCCCGGCGTCCGCGCTGCAAACGCCCACGACACGTCCATGGCCCGCAACGCCCGCGAGCACAACTACGCCAACGTGCTGACCCTTGGCGCGCGGATGATCGGCGAGGGCATGGCCCTCGAGGTCGTCGACGCGTTCCTGGCAACCCCATGGGGCGCCGAGCGGCATGGCGCGCGCGTTGCCAAGATCACCGCCATCGAGCAGCAATACCGGACCCCCAAGGCAGAGGAACCCCGATGACCGCCCCGCCCGACGACCGTGCCCAGATGATCGAGGCGATCACCCGCCAGGTGATGGCGTCCCTCGCCGGACCGGGTGCCGACGGCCTTGCGACGGGCAGCTGCGCGACCTGCGTCGGTGGCTGTGCCGCCAGGTGCGCCCCGAAGGTCGCCGAGGTGGTTGCCGGTGGCGCCACGCGGGTCACCTACACCGGCGAGGCCGGCCACGTCCCAGCCGACCTGGCGAAGTACATCGACCACACCCTGCTCAAGCCGGACGCCACGGCCGCCGACGTCGACAAGCTGTGCGCCGAGGCCGTCCAGCACGGGTTCGCATCGGTGTGCATCAACCCGGTGTGGGTGTCACGAGCGGCCGCGAACCTCAAGGGCACGGGGGTCCCGGTCGCCTCGGTCATCGGCTTCCCCTTCGGCGCCACCATGCCGGAGATCAAGGCGCACGAGGCACGCCAGGTCATCCGCGCGGGTGCCCGTGAGATCGACATGGTGATCAACATCGGGGCGCTCAAGTCCGGCATGCACGACCAGGTCCGCGAGGACATCGCGCGAGTCAGCGACGCATGCCACGAGTCGGGCGCCATCAACAAGGTCATCATCGAGACCGCCCTCCTCACCGACCGCGAGAAGGTGATCGTGTGCCAGCTCGCGAAACAGGCGAAGGCAGACTTCGTGAAGACGAGCACCGGC
This sequence comes from uncultured Chloroflexia bacterium, assembly GCA_963788375.1. Taxonomy (GTDB): domain Bacteria; phylum Chloroflexota; class Limnocylindria; order Limnocylindrales; family CSP1-4; genus CAIXZV01. The sequence goes on along the minus strand of CAWBGT010000027.1, from coordinate 191,901 downwards.
TACGCCTCGGGCGGCGCCACCGTGTTCGACGTCGCGCTCATGCGCGAGGCCGTCGGGCCGCGGATCGGTGTCAAGGCCTCGGGCGGCATCCGGACCAGGGACGACGTGGAAGAGATGATCGCGGCCGGCGCGACCCGGATCGGGGCGTCGGCAGGAGTGAAGATCGTGACCGGAGAGGGAGGTTCCAGTGGCCGGTATTGACCTCAGGGCGTACGTGTTCCTGGACAGCCTCCAGGCACAGTACGCCGCGTTCCTGGGCACGGTGGCGCAGGGCTTCCTGCCGCTGCCGGGAGATGCCTCCCTGTACATCGAGGTCTCGCCTGGCATCGAGATCAACCGGCTGACGGACATCGCGCTCAAGTCCACCTCGGTCAAGCCGGGCATGCAGATCATCGAGCGCTTCTTCGGCCTGCTGGAGATCCATTCGCCATCGCAGGCGGAGGTCCGGGCGGCGGGTGCCGCGATCCTGGGCGAGCTGGGGCTGGCGGAGACCGACCGGATCAAGCCGCGGATCCTGTCCAGCCAGATCATCCGGCGGATCGACGACCACCAGGCCCAGCTGATCAACCGCACCCGCCACGGCCAGATGATCATCGGCGGCCAGACGCTCTACGTCCTCGAGATGGAGCCGGCCGCCTACGCGCCGCTGGCGGCGAACGAGGCCGAGAAGGCCGCCAAGATCAACATCCTCGAGGTCCGGTCATTCGGCTCCATGGGCCGCGTGTACCTGGGTGGCGAGGAGGCCGATATCGACGTGGGCTGGCGCGCCGCCGTGGCCGCGATCGAGGGCATCGACGGCCGCGAGGCAAAGGCCTGACCGGGGCCGACCGGCGAATTCGACAACCACCAACCGATCCGGCGGCCGCCAGGCCGGCCGGGCCAGCACCAAGACGGGAGAGGGTCCGATGGCAGACGCACTGGGCATGATCGAGGCACGCGGCTTTGCCGCGGTCGTCGAGGCTGCGGACGCGATGGTCAAGGCCGCGAAGGTCGACCTCGTTGGGTATGAGAAGACCGGTGGCGGGTACGTGACCGCCGTCGTCCGTGGCGATGTCGCCGCGGTCAAGGCGGCCGTCGAAGCAGGCGCCCGAAGCGCCGCCAAGGTCGGGGAGGTCGTCGCGACCCACGTGATCGCCCGGCCGCACGCCAACGTGGACACCGTGCTGCCGCTGGGTCGCGCGGACGAGGCGAAGGCCGAGCTCGGCGGCTGAGGCAGCCGCAACCAGGACCCTCGCGGGGGCGGTGAAGGCGCCGGGCGACCGGTAGCGCCGCCCCCGGACCCGAGCGGTCGGGAGGTCGCAATGCTCCTGGGACGGATCGCGGGGACCGTCGTGGCCAGCCGCAAGGAGCCCCTCATGGAGGGGTGGCGGCTGCTCGTCGTGCAGCAGCTGGGCGCGGACAACCAGCCCACCGGCGGTTACGTGGTGGGCGTCGACACGGTCGGCGCCGGCGTCGGTGAGGTGGTGCTCTATGCGAGCGGCTCCTCGGCGCGCCAGACCGAGGTCACGCGGGACCGGCCGTGCGACGCGGTGATCATGGCCATCGTCGACACCTGGGAAGTCGGCGGCACGGAGGTCTATCGCAAGTAGCCGTGGTGGACGAGCGAGCAATCCAGGACATCATCGACCGGACCCGCCGGCGCGTAGGCGAGCCCGGACCACAGCTCGCCCGACGGATGGCGGTGCAGGCCGAGCTGTCCGCGCCCGTCACGAGCCTGGCGGGGGACGGCGTGTTCCCGACGCTGGACGAGGCGATCGCCGCCGCCGGCGCCGCCTTCCGCTCCACCCGGATGGAGCTGGACCAGCGCAAGGTGATCATCGACGCGGTCCGACGGGCGGCGACCGGGCAGGCCGAGGCCCTGGCACGCCTGGCGGTCGAGGAGACCGGTCTGGGGCGCGTGGACGACAAGACGGTCAAGAACCGCCTGGTGGCGCAGAAGGCACCGGGCCCCGAGGACCTCGAGGTCCAGGCCGTGTCCGGGTCCAACGGGATGATGATCACGGAGTTCGCCCCGTTCGGGGTCGTGGGCGCGATCACGCCGGTCACGAACCCCGCCGCCACGATCCTCAACAACGCCATCTCGATCGTGTCCGCGGGCAACGCCGTGGTGTTCAACCCGCATCCGTCCGCGCGACGGACGTCGAATGCCGCAGTCCGGCTGGCAAACCAGGCCATCATCGGGGCCGGTGGGCCGCCCAACTTCGTGGTGTCCACCGTCGAGCCCACGATCGAGTCAGCCCGGACGCTGATGACGCACCCCGACGTCCGGCTGCTGCTGGTGACCGGCGGGCCGGGCGTGGTCCGCGAGGCGCTGCGCACGGACAAGCGGGCGATCACGGCCGGCCCGGGCAACCCGCCGGCGGTCGTGGACGAGACGGCCGACGTCGAGAAGGCCGGAGCGGACATCGTCAGGGGCGCCTCATTCGACAACAACATCGTGTGCACGGACGAGAAGCTGGTCATCGCGGTGGCGTCAATCGCGGACCGGCTGGTCCGATCGATGGGTCAGAACGGTGCCTACGTCCTCGCCGAGCACGAGCTGCGACGCCTGGAGCGCGTGATCTTCACGGACCTCGGCGACCCGGGGAGACCCGGGCACGTCAACCCCGCCTGGATCGGGCGGGACGCGGCGCGGATCCTGGCCGAGATCGGCGTCCGGCCGTCCGTGGAACCGCGACTGCTGGTCGCGGAGGTCCCGGCGGAGCACAGCCTGGTCTGGACCGAGCAGATGATGCCGGTGCTGCCGGTCGTCCGGGTCCCGGACGTGGCGGCCGCCATCGACCTCGCGGTCCGCGCAGAGCACGGGTTCCGCCACACGGCGTCCATTCATTCCACCAATGTCGAGACGATCACGCGCATGGCGCGCGCGATGAACTGCTCGATCTTCGTCACCAACGGCCCCAACTTCACCGGTCTCGGCGAGGGCGGCGAGGGGTTCGCGACCGTGTCGATCGCCAGCCCGTCCGGTGACGGCATGACGCGACCACGGACGTTCTCCCGCGAGCGCCGGATCACCGTCGTCGGCGCGCTGCGGATCGTCTGACGATGCCGAAACCCGCTCCCGGCCCCGCTCCCGTGCCGGCGCTCGTGCCCGCCCTGGCGATCCTCGAGTTCGCGTCGATCGCCGTTGGCATCGAGGCCGGCGACGCGATGGTCAAGCGCGCGCCCGTGGACGTGGTGCGGGCCGGGACGATCCACCCGGGCAAGTTCCTGGTGCTCGTCGCCGGCGCGGTTGCGGACGTGGAGGAGGCGCTCGCCGCGGGCGTCGCTGCGGGCGAGTCGTGCCTCGTGGACAACGTGTTCCTGCCCAACGTCCACCAGCGGGTCGTGGCTGCGCTGCGGGGCGAGCGACGGACCGGGACCGGTGACGCCCTCGGGATCGTGGAGACGGCCACGACAGCAGCCACGATCGAGGCCGCTGACGCGGGGATCAAGGGTGCGGCCGTGGAGCTCCTGGAGCTGCACCTCGGCGATGGCCTGGGCGGCAAGGGCTACCTCCTGTTCGATGGGTCCGTGTCGGACGTGGAGGCGGCGGTGGCGATCGCCGTCGAGCGGATCGCGGATGGCCTGCCGGGCTCCGTGCCCGGCGGCCGCTCCCCCATCGCGCGCGTGATCCCCCAGCTCCACCGCGAGATGCGGACCGAGCTCGAGGCGGCACCACGGTTTGGCGACCGGCTCGGCTCGCGCGGCAGCGAGGCCTAGCGATGCAGCTTGCGCGCGTGATCGGGACGGTGGTGGCCACGGTGAAGGCGCCCAACATGGAGGGATTGCGCCTGCTTGTCGTCCAGCCGCTGACCCGCGAGCAGGCGCCCAACGGGCAACCGGTGGTGGCTGCGGACGCCCTGGACATGGCCGGCCCCGGCGAGCTCGTCTACATCGTGGGTGCCAGGGAGGCGGCCGAGGCGATGCCCAACCGGTTCGTGCCAGTGGACCACGCGATCGTGGGGATCGTTGACGCGGTCGAGCGGATCGCGGGCAGCGGGGAGCCGCTGCCATGAAGCTGGCGCGCGTCGTGGCAAGCGTGGTCTCGACGATCAAGTCGCCGATCTTCGAGGAGCGGGCCATGCTCTTGTGCGACCTCGTGGAGCCCGACGGGCGCACGTCCGGCGGCTACCTGATCGCCGTGGATACCGTCGGCGCCGGGGCGGGCGAGCTGGTGCTGGTCCTGGACGAGGGGACGAGCGCCCGCCAGATCGTGGGCGCGCCGTACGGGCCCCTGCGAACCGTGATCGTGGGAATCGTGGACAGCGTCGAGGGGCCGGCGAACGCGCGGCGTGACGACGCCGCGGCCCCGAAGCACACGGCGGTACGCGATACCGGGGCGTCCCCGAAGCGTGAGCGGAGGCGGAAGGTGTCGGCGCGCGGCTGACCACGGATCTCGCGGTATCGTCGGGCCATGATCGAACGCGTCCATCCAACCGCCGCACGGGGCTTCGACGTTGCCGCGGATGCCTATGAGCGGGCACGGCCCGGCTATCCAGCCGAGGCTGTCGAGGCTCTCGGGCAGCGCCTGGACCTGCGCCGCGGCCGGACCGTCCTCGACCTTGCCGCCGGGACTGGGAAGCTGACCCGGGCCCTGGTCCCGACCGGGTCGCGGGTGATCGCGGTCGAGCCCGTCCCCGGGATGCGGGCCCGGCTGCGGACAACTGCGCCGGGCGCCGAGGTGCTCGACGGGACGGCCGAGTCAATTCCCCTGCCGGCGGGCTCCGTCGATGCGGTCGTGGTGGCCCAGGCGTTCCACTGGTTCAACGCCATCCGCGCGCTGTCCGAGATTCACAGGGTCCTGCGACCGGGCGGTCACCTGGCCCTGCTCTGGAATCGTCGCGACGAGGCCGTGCCGTGGGTCCGGGCGCTCAGCGACCTCATGAGGCCCCTCGAAGCTGGCGAGCCGGGCACCCGCAGCACAGCATGGCGGGATGCTCTGGCGCGATGCGGGCTGTTCGAGCCCTTCGAGTCGGCGTTGTTCCGGCATGCCCAGGCCCTGACGACCGAGGGCGTGGTGGACCGCGTGGCGTCGGTGAGCTACGTGGCCGCCGCAGATCCTGTGAGGCGCGCTGCGGTCCTCGACGGCGTCCGCGAGCTCCTCCGTTCGGACCCGGCCACCTCCGGTCGCGACGAGGTGGAGCTGCCGTATGAGACCGAGCTCATGTGGGCGGCCCGCCTGGGCCCCACCCCCGGCAGGGAGGGCCTGGTCGCCTCGGTCAACACGAACGACGGCGGGGTGCCGAAGCTCCCGGTGGACAGAGCACGGATCGAGCGGCTGGGCCTCGACGGCGATCGGCACCGCTCGCCGGTCCACGGCGGCGAGAACGGCGCGGTATGCCTCTACGCCCAGGAGGCCGTCGAGCGAGTGCGCGCAGACGGGCACCAGGCCTTCCCGGGCGCATTCGGGGAGAACCTCACGCTGCTTGGGATCGACTGGCCCGCCCTGGAGCCGGGCGACCGGCTCGCGATCGGCGCGGATGACGATGGGCCGCTCCTCGAGCTGACGCAGGACGCGACGCCGTGCCAGACCCAGGCGCACTGGTTCCTCGAGGGGCGGATCGTGCAAATCAGCCACAAGGTGCACCCGGAGGACGCCCGCTGGTACGCCCGGGTGCTGCGGGAGGGCGCCGTCCGACCATGGATGCCGGTCCGCGTGATCCCGGCCCGGACCTGATCGGCGGGTCGGTCCGGGTGGGCCAGGCGGCCCAGTGGTCGCCCCCGGAGGCCGAGGACGATCCAGCCACGGCGCGCTACCCTGCGCGTAACGTACGGAGGAACCATGGCCAACACCCCGAAGTCCGGCGACGTCGTCCCGGCCGCCACCCGCGATGAGCTCCTGGTCCAGCACGCCGCCGCCCGGCAGCGCCGGAACGCGGCGCCGCTCGGCAGCCACGACTGGGAGCAGGCGAGCCACGACGTGGGGCGGATCGAGGTGGAGATCGCCCAACTGGAACGGGCGATGGACCCGCCGCAGGTCTAGGCGCGGCAGAGAGGAACTCGAGACCGAGACCCATCCCTTCCCGTTCACGGCGACGGCCGCCGGAGCCCTGCCAGGGCCATCCGGGGGCCCTGCTATCGTGCGGCCGATGGACGGCGTGGTGCTCGTGCTCAACCAGAACTACGAGCCGCTCAACGTCTGCAACATCCGGCGGGCATTCCGGCTGGTGTTCGGTGCCAAGGCGGAGGTGATCGAGTACGACCACGCCACGATCCGCACGGTGCGCACGGCCTACCGCGCGCCGTCGGTGATCCGCCTCCAGCACCAGGTCCGGCGACCGCGCCCGCGCGTGAAGCTGACGCGGCGCGAGATCTTCGCGCGGGACCGGCACACCTGCCAGTACTGCGGGCGCGTGGCCCACGACCTGACGCTCGACCACGTCGTTCCGCGCCACCGTGGCGGCAGCCACACCTGGGAGAACCTCGTGGCGGCCTGCAAGCCCTGCAACCACCGCAAGGGTGGCCATACGCCGGAAGAAGCGCGGCTGCGGCTTACCCGGCCGCCGTTCGAGCCTCGCAGCGACATCTACTCGCTGTTCAAGGCGTACCTCGACGACAATCGGAACGAGGCCTGGCGGACCTACCTGTTCCTCGGCCGGAACTAGGGAGATCCCCATGACCGCGCAGGAGGCCGCCATAGCGCGGCTCACCAACGTGGTGCCCGCGTCCGTCGTCGAGGTGCTGGACGAGCTCCACGCGGCCGGGCACGCGGCGTACGTCGTCGGCGGCTCGCTGCGCGACGCCCTCCTCGGCCGGGAGCCCGCCGACTGGGACCTCGCGACCGACGCGCTCCCCGAACGTCTGGTGGAGCTGCTCCACGGCGCCGTCTACGAGAACCGGTTCGGGACCGTGGCGGTCCGCCGCGACAGCGACGTCTACGAGGTCACGACCTTCCGGACCGAGCACGAGTACGCCGACTTCCGGCGGCCGCACCGAGTCGAGTTCGGGACCGACATCACGGCCGACCTGGCGCGGCGCGACTTCACCGTCAACGCCATCGCCTGGGGCCGCAGCGCCGGAGATCCAGGGATCATGGACGTCGTGGACCCGTTCGAGGGGGTCGTGGACCTCGGCCGCCGGCTGTTGCGGGCCGTGGGTGACCCGGCCGCCCGCTTTCGCGAGGACGCCTTGCGGATGGTCCGCGCCGTGCGCCTGGCGGCGGCCCTGGACTTCGAGATCGAGCCCGCCACCCTGGCCGCCATCCAGGCCAACGCGCAGCTGGTGGCCCACCTGTCCGGCGAGCGCGTCGGCGCGGAGCTGGAGAAGCTGCTGGCCGCGCCAGCGCCGTCGATCGGGTTGCGGCTGGCCGAGGAGACCGGGCTGCTCGCGGTGATCTCGCCGGACCTCGCGGCACAGCGGGGGATCGCGCAGAACAAGGTTCCCGGCGAGGACCTCTGGGAACACACGCTGCGGACCGTGGACGCGACACCGTCCTCGCGACCGGTGGTGCGACTGGCGGCGCTCGTCCACGACATCGGCAAGCCGGCGACCCAGTCCGACGGGCACTTCCATCACCATGACGTCGTGGGCGCCCGCGTGGCCGACGCCTTCCTGCGCCGGCTGCGCTTCCCCCGTGCGGCCGCCGAGGACGTCGTCCACCTGGTCCGCTATCACATGTTCTGGGCCGACCCGGACCTGACGGATGCCGCCGTTCGCCGCTTCCTCAAGCGGGTCGGCGCGCGCCATGTCGACAACCTCTTCGCCCTCCGGCGAGCCGACGATATCGGGTCCGGCATGGCCCCGGACGACCCCGCCCTGGTCGCGTTCCGGGCCCGCCTGGACGCCGAGCTTGCCGCTGCGGCCGCCCTGGACCGTTATGCGCTTGCGATCGACGGCGATGACCTGATGCGCGAGCTGCGCCTGGATCCCGGGCCGATGCTGGGGAAGATGATCGACGAGCTCGTGGACCGGGTGATCAACGATCCCGCGCTCAACGAGCGCGCGACGCTGATGCTGCTCGCGCAGGGCATGCTTGCCGACATGGACGAGGGCCCGCGGGACCGATGATCGAGCTGCTCCTCCAGGCGGAGCGCGCCCTGGCCGTGGGCCTCGTGGACCAGGCCGAGCGCCTGTACCGACAGGCCGCGGACGTGGATCCCAAGAACTCGATCGCCGTCGTGGGTCTCGCCCGCGTCGCCCTGGAGCGCGGCGACGAGCGTGAGGCCTGGCGCCAGGCGCGGCGAGCGCTGGAGATCGACCCGGAGAACGTCGCGGCCCGGCGGCTGGCCGGGCGGCTGGAAGAGGTCTACGCGTTCCGCGGCGAGTCCCTGCCCGAGCTCGCGGGCGGCAGCGCATCCGATGCCGTGGGCGTCGGCGGTGCCCCCGGCGCCACCCCGACAGACATTCCCCCGGCGGCCCCGGCGAGCTCCAGCCCGATCGCAGCGCCGTCGACCACGGCCGGCTCACCAGCACAGCCATCCGCCGCGCCGCCCGCGTCAACCCGGGACGTGATCACCCGCCTGTTCAGGAGGTACCGCCCATGAAGGTCCTGGTCACCGGTGGCGCCGGCTATGTCGGCGGGGTGTCCGTGGACACGCTCCTGGCGGCAGGCCACGAGGTCGTGGTGATCGACGACCTCAGCACCGGCCACGCGCCGGTCGTGCCGGACGGGGCGCGGCTGGTCCGCGGCAGCTACGGGGACGAGGTCCTGGTCCGCGGGCTGCTCGTGGACGAGCACGTCGACGCCATCCTGCACTGCGCGGCCCGCTCCCTGGTGGGCGAGAGCGTCGCGGATCCGGCGAAGTACTACCGCGACAACGTCGTCGGCGGGATTGCGCTGCTTGAGGCTGCCCGCGTCGCCGGCATCCGACGCCTCGTCTTCTCATCCACGGCGGCCGTCTACGGGAACCCGGCCACGACGCCGATCATGGAGGATGCGGCCCTCAGCCCGATCAACAGCTACGGCGAGACCAAGCGCACGTTCGAGGGCGCGCTCCACTGGTATGGCCTCGCGTACGGCCTGCGGAGCGTGGTCCTGCGCTACTTCAACGTGGCCGGGGCGACGGACCGCCTGGGCGAGGTGCACCGCCCGGAGACCCACCTGGTCCCCAGCGCGCTGCTGGCCGCGGAGGGCGGTCCCGGCCTCACCCTGTTCGGCGAGGACTACCCGACGCCGGACGGAACCGCGGTCCGCGACTACATCCATGTCGCGGACCTTGCCGACGCTCACGTCGCGGCCCTGCGGGCGACGGCGGTGGAGGACACCCGCACCGGCCCGTCACAGGGCGGCTGCGAGCCGTTGATCTGCAACCTGGGCACATCCGCCGGGTTTTCCGTGCGCGAGGTCCTGGCCGAGGCTGCCGGTGTCGTAGGCGCCCCGATCCCGCACACGGTTGGGCCGCGGCGAGCCGGCGATCCGCCGGTGCTGGTGGCGTCGAATGCGCGTGCGCGCGACGTCCTGGGCTGGACGCCGCGTCGCTCCACGCTGAGGGAGATGCTCGGCTCGGCGTGGGCCTGGCGCCGCGCGCACCCAGAGAGCTACGGCGACTGACGGCCCTCGCGACCGGGCGAGCCGAGACGCGTGACGGCCCTCGGGATCAGGGGACCAGGAGGTGGACCGGGTTCCCCGACACCGAGACCTCCCAGGTCGTGGTGTCGTTGCCGCCCTGCGGCGTCGTGTAGACGATCTGCCACCAGCCGCCCTGCCACAGGCCGCCATTGCCGTAGGTGGTGGAGAGGGGAATGGTGATATGGATCCAGGTGTTGTTGGTCGCCTGGGCACCGTTGTAGGTCGTGATGAACTGGCTGACATTGTTGTACGTGCCGCACGGGCTGGCACCCGTACGGTTGATGCAGTTGGAATCGGTCGTGTAATTGAAGTTGACGGCATGCGGGGTCCCGCCGTCCGGGCTGAACACCTGGAGCGTCCCGTTGCCGCTGATGTCACCGGGATCGAACAGGTCGATCTGGGCGGTCTTGCCGGCGCCGGTCTGCTGGTCGATCTTGGCGAGGTAGAACTTCTGCGGGGTCGCCGTGACCTGCAGGTTGTTGTAGACGGTCATCCGGCCGTTGCCGTACACCTGCGGGGAACCACCACCGACGGCCTCGATGGACCACATGTTCTCGGCGCCGGTGTTCTGGTTCTTGCTGGAATCCGCCGCAACGCCGACGTGGGCGGTCTTGGTCGTCTGCACCTGGATGACGTACGGACCCCCGCCACCGAGGAGCGGCACCGGGACCGTCCACCACTTGTTGTGGTACGCGTCGCAGGTGTCGGTGGCGCCACCGGGCGGGCTGCCCCCACCATCAATGCCCATGTTGGCCGGGTCGTAGCCCTTCTGGTCCTCGAACAGGGTGTTGGAGGTGTACTTCTCCGTCCAGGAGCTGGGCAGGCCGGGCTTTCCGTTCGTATCCCAGATCGTGTAGTAGGTCGAGACGGGCGTGCCGCTGGTCCCGATCCAGTGGTCGCCGGCACCCAGGGAACCGGCCACGCCGTTGGATCCCATGGCGCAGAAGCCCGGGTCGAACACCTTGACGACGCCACCCGAGGGCAGGTCGATCACGTAGTGGTAGCCCGCGGGGTCGTATTTCACCGCCCCGCCCGGCGCGTACGCGTCGCCGTTGCTCTGCGAGCCGCCCTTCGTGATGATCGCGCCCCAGCCGCCCTGGCTGGCCAGGAACGTTGCCCCGTCGTTCACACCCTTCGTGGTGACCGTGCTGGTGGATCCCGGGGTGGTCCGCGAGAAGGTGTAGTTCGCCTGAACGGTGATCTGATCGACCCGCAACTGGCGGTTGCTGGTGGAGCAGCCCTTGTTGGCCGTCAGCCGGAGCCTGAACTTGCCATCGGCGACGGCAGTCGGGTCCCAGGTCACGCCCGGCCATGCCGACAGGCTGTTCGTCGCCCCGAAGGTGAAGGTCTGGTTCGTCGTTGTCAGGGTCCCGGTGACCTGCGTGGCAGTCGTCCAGGTGCTGCCCCCGTCGCCGGATAGAGCAAGGGCGATCGTCGAGGAGGCGCAGCTGGATGAGATGCGCGCGTTCTTGAGAACCACCTGGATCCCGCTCACGGACGTCATGGTCTCGTTCGCGGCGAGACCTGCGTGCAGGCCGAAGGTCGCCCACTGCTGCGCCTGCGCATTGGTGGTCGTGTAGGCGTAGGCGGAGTCAGCCGTATTGACCGCCGTCGCCAGCGTGCCGCTGTTCATCGTCCACACGCTCGATGGTGTCGCCGTCGCGGTACTGGCCCCCGAGTTGCCCGTGAGCCCGGTCGTGACGACAGGTGGCGTCGTCTCGTTGACAGCAAAGTCGCCAACGCCGTAGTAGGCGAGCGGGCTGCCCATCGGGACGGGCAGGACGTACACGCCCTTGGCCGATCGCGTCACGCCAAACGAGGTGATCCCGAGCGCCCGGGCGAAGAAGGTCGGAGAGCTCGCCGTGATCGCCACGTTGAGCTGGCGGGGATCATCGGCGTCCTGGACCGGTGTCACCGTGACGGCCGCGCCGCCGGTGTAGTCGTTCTGGGTTGCAGAGGCACGCGCCTCGGCATAGGCGGTCGTCCTGTCGCCCGGGAGATACACGGCCCCGGCCAGGGCAGCCGCGTCGGCCGCGCGCTGCACCTTCAGGGTGGTGACCCAATAGAACGCGATGTCCACGACCACCGCGGACAGTGCGACGAAGAGCACGATCGAGAGAGCGAAGATGACCGCAACCTGTCCGCGGGACCGGCCCTCGGATCGGACGATCGGGTGCAGGAAGGAAACGTGTCTGGTCGGATCCATCTGTCGTTCCTACTGGGCTGTCGGGTTGAGGTTCATCACGGTCTTGTCGGACATCGCGAGTGACGTCCAGGACGTCCCCGACAGGAACCGGACGATTCCGCCAAGGGAGGTCTGGAACGGGTAGTGATAGGTGAGCGCGACGCCGAGCCCGTCGGCGTTCACGCCGTTGTTGCGCGTGCACGGCCCCCAGCCAACGGAGGTCTGCTTGAAGTTCAGGGCCTTGCCGTCAACCGTCGGGCCGCCCCCGATCGCCACCGTCCACGTGTTGAACGTATTCGTTGCCGTGCCGTCGTTCTTCGCGAGGTAGATCGTGAGCGACGTGACGTTGTTGATGTCGATGGGTGACCCCGGGGACTCGAGGACGCGCTGCACCGCGGCGATGATCGGCGCGTCGAAGTTCGGCGTCGTGCACGGGTAGGCGTTGTTGCCAGCTGCGAGGGCCGCGCCCGATCGGGCACCCTCGCGCGTGGCATAGGTGAGGGTCTGGTCATGAGTGAAGGCAATCCCGAACTCGAGCATCCCCAGCAGGAGCAGCAGGAACACCGGGACGACGAAGGAGAACTCGACGAGGCTCTGCCCCCGCTCCTCGCTCGAGCCGTGCCACTGGGCCGACCATCGGCGAGCTCGTTGGACAAGATCCGCGCCGCTCACAGCACAGGTTCCATGCGCATCGCGTTGGACTGGACGACAGTCGTTCCGGATCCCGCGAGGCTGACGAGGTTCGCGAGTGGCGTGACCCAAGTGTGCTGGTAGGTGATCTTGACGCCGATGGTGTCGAGGGTTCGTCCGGCGCCGAGGCTCGGGCAGCCGGCCAGGACGTTGCACCGGTTGACGTCGAGGTAGGTCTTGGAGGAGGCCGAGTAGGGGACGGTCAGGCCCGTGCCGTCGGGCAGCGTGCACGTCGTCGAGCTGGTCCGCGTGTACACGTTCTGCTGGCCGCCGACCACGGCGCCATTCTGGTCGGACCGGTAGATCACGACCTCGGTGATCCTCGACGGATCGACCGGCGCGGTCATGTCGTTCTCGACCTGCTTGAGGATCACGCAATCGGCGCCCGGAGCGCTGCCGGCCTCCGCCGCGGTGAGTGCAGCGTCCCGCGTCGCGTGACCCGCGGACAACACCGCATTGAACACGAAGGTGAACTCGAGAAAGCCCATGATCATCGTGATGATGATCGGGAACACGAGGGCAAACTCAACGAGAGACTGCCCTGAATTCGCGGCCGGGCCGCATCTTCGAACGGTGACTTGCCACAGGATGACTCGCTTGCGTGGCGCAGGGACGCGCCTCGCCGCAGACTACGTGGAGGGTGCGGTGGATTCGCATCCCCCAGAAGTCAGGGGTGATGTCGCTCCGTCCGCCTGACGCCAGGCGTCGGTTGTGGTTGGTCAATCTCGGGACCCCCGGATGTGAGGCTGCTCCTTGCGGCGCCTGCCTTGAGGGTCAGGAACCTATGCAGCCCACCTGACGAGCGACCTTGCAGGTGCCTCCCGAGAGGTAGGAAAAGGGTCCCTGCGCGACATGACCATCGCGTGGTGCGGAACGGCAACACCGGATCGCGATCCGCAAGGTGATCTGCAATGTCGCGCGGCCTACATTCCGCATCCCATGGCGCGAGAACGGCTCGCGCCGCCAGCGTCCCACACAGCCGGGGTATGGATCGTGCACCTTCGCCGCCGGGGCAAGCCAACAGGAAAGCGGAAGACGCGAGGCCAGTCGCTCGTGGAGTTCGCCCTCGTGATCCCGACCTTCCTGCTGCTGGTCGCGGGCATGATCGATCTCGGGGTGGGGCTCATCTCCTACATGACGATCATCAACTCGGCCCGCGAAGGGGCTCGCGTGGGTGCGACCGCGTGCGGGGATCCCGCCACGCCGTGCTCGTCCATCGTCACCGACCGGGTCACCGCGGCGGTCGGCAACGTCTCGCTCGACGGCCTTGCCATCACGTGCACGAAGCCAGACGGCAGCTCGACCGTCTGCAATACGGGTTTGGCGAAGGACGGGGGCAGCATCACCGTAAGGGTGACCACCAACTACCGCACGATCTGGCCGCTGGCATTCGGGGCAACGATCCCGATGACCGCATCCGCCAAGTTCCTGGTGCAGTAGCCATGTGGGATGCCGCGCCCGGGAGGGCAGTGATGTTCGCGGGGGAGCTGCGATGAGACTCCGCACGAAGCGGTCTACCGCGGGTCGGCCCGGTTCTCGAGGCCAGTCGCTTGCGGAGTTCGCCCTGGTCTTTCCCCTGTTCATCCTGCTGCTCGCGGCCATGGTTGACTTCGGGGTGGGCCTCTACGGCTACATGACGGTCTCCAACGCGGTCCGGGACGGAGGGCGCCTCGGCGCAACCGCCTGCACCGCGCTGACGTGCAGCAACGCGGTCAAGGCTCGCGTGACGGCTGCGTCCGGTGGCCTGGTTCAGGCAGGCGACGTGTCGGTCAGCTGCACGACCGCAGCGGGCGCGGCCATCGGGTGCACCCGGAGCACGACTGTGCCGCCGGATCCCCAGAACGGCGTGGTGAACGGCGACAGCGTCACCGTCACGGCGTCGTACACCTATCACATGATCTGGCCGCTGGCGTTCGGGACGCAGATCCCGCTCACATCGGCCGTCACCTTCATGACCGAGTAGAGGGGCAAGTGATGTTGTACGGACCCCGTGGGATCCTGAACCTGGCGCGCGCGCGGGGTCGGCAGGACGGCGAGCAGGGCCAGATCCTCGTCCTGTTCACGATGGTGATCGTTGTCCTGATGGTGTGCGCGGCGATCGTCATCGACATCGGGCTCCTGCGCACGGACACGGCGCGACTGCAGAACGCCCTGGACGCCGGTGCGCTCGCGGCGGCCCACTCGCTGCCGGCAACCAGTGCCAACGTGGCCGGAGTCAGGACCACGGCCGTGAACTACTCGCAGGACAACTACCCGGGCGTCGCGTCGCCGGATGTCACGTTCCGCTGCATCATCGGATCGAACCCGTCGGGTGGGCCGCGCCTCATCGACATGCCCGCGGTCTGCAACGTGAACCAGGCGTCGACATGGACCTGTACGGCGAATGTGTGCTGGGCACCGTGCGATCCAGTCGCGCATCCGACGGATGCCTGCAACACCGTCGTCCTCCAGGACTCCGCGGTGCGGCCATACACGTTCGGTCGAGTGGTCGGCGTGAACAGCAGGAGCACGGGCACGCTGCAATCCGCCGCGTGCACGGGAGCCTGCGGACCGACCGCGCCACTGGACGCCGTGCTGACCATTGACCGCACCCTGTCGATGGACGGGCGCCAGCAGCTCCTCGCCGACGGCGCGCACGCCGTGCTCGAGGCGTGGGACCCCGACATCCAGCATGTCGCGCTCGGCATGATCGGGCCGAGCTCCGAGCTGACACCCTGCTCCACCGGTGCCTACGGGAAGATCCTGGAGAACGGGACGCTCACGGCACCGTCGATCGCGAGCTCCTCGACTGCGAACGTGCAGTCGGCGGCCAATGCCAACGGCGGGGCGACGACCCTCCAGATCTCAAAGCCCACCTCTACCTCGACCGACGACCTCCTGGTGGCGGGGATCACGGTCGACGGCGGCACGGCGACCGCGGTCACGGCCCCCGCAGGCTGGACCCAGATCCGGCGGACCGACAACACGACCTTCGTGAGCACGGTCTCCTTCTGGAAGCTCGCCGGCACATCCGAACCGAACAGCTACACGTTCAACTTGTCGCCGAGCGTCCGCGCCGTGGGTGGCATCGTCCGCATCACGGGCGTGGACACCGCGGACCCGATCGACCTCTCGGGCGGCAACACCGGGAACTCGACCTCGGTCCAGGCGCCGAGCATCACCACGACCAGCGACGAGACCACGCTGATCGGGTTCTTCGGGACCGACACGCGGACGACCTTCGGTACGGCCAGCAGCATGACCGAGCGCTTCGACCGGCAGCATCCGAACAGCGCGGGCCCGACCCTGGCCGCCGACTCCGACTCGGCACCCAACGCCGGCGGCACCGGGAACAGGACCGCCACCGCCGGCGCCAGTGCCCGGTGGGCGGCCCAGATGATCGCCGTCAATCCGGTGCCCGTGGAAACCTACCCGGTGGGCTACCCGACCACGAACCCCGCCTACACGGACGCATTCCTGCGCGCGAACATGTCGAAGTGGATCCCTGTGGGCCTGACTGGCACCTCGCACGCGGACGTGATCGAGTCCTACAAGAACGCCGACGGCACCTACCGGGCGTCGAGCCAGATCGCCAAGGCCATCGGGTGTGTGCTCCCGCCGAACGACATGTACTTGGGCACTGACCAGGCATCGCCGTTCGACTTCGCCAGGAGGTACCTCCTGGATCACTCCCGGGCCGGCGTCCCGACCGGCATCATCTTCGAGACCGACGGAACCCCCCAAACCCAGAACTACACCTGCCAGCAGGCGCAGACCGCGGCGAGCGCCGCCAAGGCGAGCGGCATCGAGGTCTACGTCATCGGCTTCTTCGCCTCCAACTCACCGGGTACGTCATGCCCGGACAACTCGGGACCCTGGCGCGGCAGGACCATCGTCCAGTCCCTGGCAGCCATGGCCACCAACTCCGCCACGACCAGCAGCACGAGATGCGACAACAACGAGAACACCGACGGCGACCACTTCTTCTGCACACCGAATCCGGGCAGCCTTGAAGACGTGTTCCGCGCCGCGGCGGTCGCACTGTCCGGCGGGAGCCGCCTGGTCCAGCTCTACCCGCAGCCGATCGTGACGGCCGTGGGTGGGTCGAGCGGCAGCGCCGGCGGTGGGAGCGTCACGGTCACCGGCAAGTACTTCACCGAGGCCTACTCGGTGACGTTCGGCGGGTTGCCCGCCACGTCCTTCACCGTCAGCAGCGACACCTCCATCCACGCGATCGCGCCGGCGCACGCCTCAGGGACGGTGGACATCCAGGTGTCCACGCCGGGTGGCTCGTCGAACATCACCGGCGCAGACCACTTCACGTACGGCCCATGACCGTCACCTGACCACGTGACGGAGCAGCGAACGGGGCGGCGCGAGCCGCTCCGTTCGCATTCACGGCGGGGTTGGGTGTCCGCCTAGTTGCGATCCTCCAGCGGCGCCCGATCCGGGGCCAGTCGCGGGGGCGGCGCGCCACCCGGCGTGCCAGCGTCGTCGCGAGCGTCCGGCCCGTCGTCCGGGCCGTGGACCTCGCCGGAGCCCGCCCAGCGGTCGCTGACCGGCCAGACCAGCCACATGCCGATGAGCATCGTCACGAGCAGGCTCAGGACGGCCACCTGGTAGGCGCCGTTGCCGACGGTCTCGACCAGCAGGAAGATGATCGCCCCGTACAGCAGCTGGCCGATGACCTGCGATCCCTTGCCGACCAGGCCGTAGAGGCCGAAGAACTCGCCGATCTTGGCGGGCGGCGACAGGCGGACCATCAACACCCGGTCCGCGACCTGCACGCCGCCCAGCCCGCTGCCGAGGATCGCGCCGGCGACGAGGAACGGCACCAGCCCGGCCTCGCCGAACCCGATCGCCACGCCACCCAGCAGGAGCCCGAACGCCCAGGAGATCAGGACCCAGATCAGCGTCCGCTTGGGGCCCTGGCGGTCGGCGAGCCAGCCCCACACGAAGCTCATGATGATGGCCACGAAGGTGAGCATCAGCAGGACGATGTTGGCGGTCGCCTCGCTGAGGCCCATCGTCTTCACGACCACGACGCTCATGACCACGATGACGGTGTTGACCGCATCGGAGTAGAAGAAGCGTCCGATCAGGAAGCGCCAAAGGCCCGGCACCTCGCGCGCATCGGCAATGGAGCGCCTGAGCTGTCCGAAGGAGTCGGCGACATCGGCGCGCGTGAGCGGCTGCTCGTCCGGTCGGTGCGGCTCGCGCACGAACCAGAAGATCGGGATGGCGAACGCCAGGAACAGGATGGCCGTCAGCCGGAACCGGTCGGCGACCGGGATCTCCAGCAGGAAGATCAGCAGCCCCACGAACACCGTCCCGCAGTAGCCGATCCCCGTCCCGATGCCCGACAGCCGGCCCCGGGTCTGTGGGGTGCTCACGGTCTTGAGCGTCGCGTCGTAGTAGATGAGAGCCGCCTGGTAGGCGAAGTTGGCGACGATGAACAGGGCGACGCCGACGACCGGCGGCAGGTCCGCGATGAAGAACGTGGCGCCGATGCACAGGGCCGTGAAGAACAGCAGGAATGGCATCCGCCGTCCGCCCCGGTCCGAGAACGCGCCCAGGATCGGCGAAACCAGGGCGTTGATCCCCACGCTGATGACGATGGCGATCGAGAGGACCAGGTTGCCATCGCGCTCGCCGAACTGGTTGTCGTTGACGAGGTACAGCCCGATGGCCCCGGACACCACCGCGAACGAGAAGATGGTGTTGGCGAAGTCATACAGGGTCCATGCGCCCTGGGCGAGCGGCCGGAGGTTCGGGTCGGCCTTCTGGATCGCCGCCATCAGCGCTGCCTCACGATTGGGGTTCTGCCGCGGGCTGGACCGTCCGCGCTGCGCGGGATCATAGGCGCTGGCGTGGGCGACGATCGGGTGTTCCGGCGGGATGCAGCCGTCGGCGCGCTGGGCCGCGCGGACCGGGCGCGGTAGGATCGGCACCATGGACGATGGACAGGCGGTGCTGGACCTCGCGTTCGCCTGGCGACCGCAGCGACCGGGGACGCGCGCCGTGAAGGACATCACGGACGCGCTGGTGGAGCCCGAGTGGGGAGGCATCCGGGCCGTCGTGGTGCTCACCGTGGACCGGGCGGTGATCGTGCGCGACGGCGCGGAGATCCCGGTGCCGGACGAGCTGCCGGGCGAGCTGGTCGCCGCGTTCAACGCGGTGGACGCGCTGGTGGAGGGTTACCTCACCACGACGGCCTTCAGGAGCGGCGAGGGCGCGCTGCCACCGCCGACCAAGGTGGAGCGCCCGCCGATCCTGATCCCGCGCGCCGTACGCAAGAGCGTCAAGGACGACCCGTACGTGAGGGCGCGCGATTACGAGGCACACGCTCGGACCGTCGCGCCCGAGGTCATCGAGGCGCTGGAGCAGGGCGAGCGGCATGCCTTCGTCGCATCGGACCTGCTGTGGCTGGACGGCCAGCCCCTGGATGACGTCCCGCTCCTCGAGCGCAAGCGGCTCCTCGACGGGGTGCTGGAGCCGTCATTCCTGGTGCGGGTCACGCCGCAGGTGAAGCCGACGGCCAGGCTGACGCTCGTCACCTGGGGAACGCTGGGCTTCGGCGAGCTCCACTACCGCGCTGCCAACAGCCGCTACCTCGCGGGTCGCGAGAACCCCGACTGGGCCGTTGGCAGGCCCCCGGAGGGCCCGATGGGACCGTTGGCCGCCCCCATCCCCAAGCGCTGACGCCGGACCCGCTACGGCGTGCGCCCCTGACACCGTAGGCGACCTCGGGGTGGTAGGGTGGCGAGGTGCCCGCGACGACCCTGACCCCCGCCATCCGGGAGGAGATCGCCCGCCTCGGCAAGGCCGACATCATGGTGGGCATCCCCAGCTTCAAGAACGCCACCACGATCGGATACGTGGTGCGCGCGGCGCATGCCGGGCTCGTCCAGTACTTCCCGGACCTCAAGCCGGTCCTGGTCAACTCGGATGCGGGGTCCCAGGACGGAACCCAGCGGGTGGTCATCGAGACCGAGCCGCCGGACTACGTCGAATCGATCCTGCTCGTCCGGCCCACCAACCGGCTCGACCGCGTCACGCTCACCTACCCGGAGATCGACGGGATCGGCGGCAAGGGGGCGGCCCTGCGGACGATCTTCGAGCTCGCCGCCGCCCTGGACGTGGAGGCGCTGGTTGTCGTGGACAGCGACCTGCGCAGCATCGTGCCGGAGTGGATCGAGCTGCTCGCAGGGCCGATCCTCAAGGGCGGCTACGACTACGTGGCTCCCCTCTACTCGCGCTACAAGTACGACGGCACCATCACCAACACGGTCACCTACCCGCTGACCCGGGCGCTCTATGGCCACCGGATCCGCCAGCCTATCGGTGGCGACTTCGGCGTGAGTGGGGACCTGGTCCGCCACTACCTCGAGCTGGACGACTGGACCGACGACATCAGCAAGTTCGGCATCGACATCTGGATGACGACGTCCGCGCTCACGGGTGGGTTCGCCGTCTGCCAGACGCGCCTGGGCGCGAAGGTCCACGATCCGAAGGACCCGGGATCCGACCTCGGGCCCATGTTCCGCCAGGTCGTGGGCACGATCCTGCGCCTCGCGGCAGCCCACCCGGACACCTGGCTCAACGTGCGTGGCTCGCACGACGTCCCGGCCTACGGCTTCGAGCGGATCATCGACCCGCCGCCGCTCGAGGTGAACGCGATCCGGCTCCTGTCCGAGTTCCACGCGGGCTCCCTGACGCTCGCGGATACCTGGCGGCGGATGCTCGATGCGGGCAATGCCGAGGCGGTGCTGGCGCTCGCGGGAGACGCGGGAAGCCTCGCCGAGGCGGCGGCCCAGCGGCTTGGCCTGGGTGGTGAGGCCGCGACGGTCCACGTGACCACCGCGGAGATGGCGGAGGCCCTGGCTGCCTTCCACTTCCCTGATGAGCTGTGGGCCCGCGTGATCTACGACCTCGTCCTTGCGACGCGGCGCGGCGACATGGAGACCGGGGCCATGGTCGCTTCCCTGGTTCCGATCTACTTCGGGCGCGTCGGCAGCTTCGTGATCGAGAACCGCCACCTCACGACCGCCGACGCGGAGGAGCGGGTGGAGCGCCAGGCGCGCCAGTTCGAGCTGCTCAAGCCGTATCTCGCAGATCGCTGGCTGGCGATGGACGCGGCCGAGGCCCGGCCCGGCCCGGGAGATCCCCGGTGACCGGAGATCCGCTCCCGGCCCGAGTCCTCATCCCGGTCGCCAACCCGCTGACCGCGGAGGAGCTGATCCGCATCGGGGCCTCGCTCATGGAACCGCGGACCGGCGAGCTCACGGCCCTGGGGATCGTGGAGGTCGCCGAAGGCGTGTCCCTCTCGGAGGGCGCGACGCGTGCCCGGCAGGCGCGACGGCTTCTCCAGAAGGTGCTGGACTATGTCCCGGAGGGGACGGTCATCCATCCGCTGGTGAGGATCGGCCGGCACGCGGCCGCGGGCATCGTGGAGGCGGCGGCCGAGCAGGAAGCGGACCTGATCATCTTCGGCTGGGGCGGCAAGTCGGGTCCCCACCGCGAGGCTGGCAGGCCGGCCATCAGCGCCACCATCGACGAGGTCGTCCGCGACGCCCCGTGCGATATCGCCGTGGTCAAGCAGCGCGGGGCGCGCGACATCCGCCGGATCCTCGTCCCGGTCCGTGGCGGGCCCCACGCCGAGCTGGCGCTGCGCCTCGCGGACGCGCTGGCGATCCGCCACGACGCGACGGTGGTCGTCATGCACCTGGTGCCGCCCGGTGTCACGGAGGCGGTGCGGGCCCAGGAGGAGCGGGCACTGGCAGCGTTCAGCCGCCAGTTCGTGACGGCACGCCTTGAACCTCTGCTGCGGGAGTCGTCCAACGTGCGGACGGCGATCCTGCGCGAAGCCGAGCACGCGGACCTCGTGGTCATGGGCGCATCCGCCCTGCCTGGCGAGCCCAGCGGCGCCCTCTTCGGCCAGCTGCCTGAGGTGATCGCCCAGCGCGCGAAGTCCACGGTCATCGTGGTCAAGACGCACGAGCCGATCGGGCGCCAGACGTTCGAGCAGCTGGCCCAGAGGGCCGAGACCCTGGTTGCGGCCGACCGGGCGGCCGAGGAGTCGCGGGCCATCCCCGCCAAGGTGGAGCGATGGTTCGCGGAGGCGAACTTCCACCACTCGGAGTTTGCGGACCTCGCCCGCCTTGCCATGCTCAAGGAGAAGCACGGCGTCACCGTCAGCCTCGTCCTGCCGACGCTCGACGAGGCGGACACGATCGGACCGATCGTGCGCCGGGCCGTCCGCGAGATGCAGGTGCGTTATCCCATCCTCGACGAGATCCTCGTGGTGGACTCGGCATCCACGGATGCCACGCGGGACATCGCCGAGGCGGAGGGTGCCCGGGTGGTCCAGCACCAGGCTGTCCTCGCCCAGTACGGGTCGTTCCGGGGCAAGGGCGAGGCACTCTGGAAGTCCCTGTACGAGACGACCGGGGACATCGTGGTCTGGGCGGACACGGACGTGCGCAACTGGCACCACCGGATGGTGTACGGAACGCTCGGGCCGCTGCTGATGGAGCCCCGCCTGCAGTACGTGAAGGGCTACTACCAGCGCCCGATCGTGGAGGGTGGCGTCCTCAAGGAGGGCGGCGGCGGGCGCGTGACGGAGCTGGTTGCCAGGCCGCTGGTCAACCTGTTCTACCCGGAGCTGTCGGGATTCATCCAGCCCCTGTCCGGGGAGTACGCAGGGCGCCGCTCGCTGCTGGAGCAGCTGCCGTTTTTCACGGGGTATGCGGTCGAGATCGGGCACCTGATCGATGCCGCAGAGAGGGTGGGTCTCGGCGGGCTCGGGCAGGTGGACCTGGAGCGGCGCGTCCATCGCAACCAGGAGCTCGAAGGGCTGTCGCGGATGTCGTTCGTGATCCTGCAGGCCGTGATGAAGCGGATGGAGGAGAGGCGGCGCGTGCGGTTGTTCGCGGAGCTGGGCTCCACGATGAAGCTGCCTCGCTCAGGTCGCGGCCGGCTGAGCCTGGAGGTCATGGAGCTCGCGGACAACGAGCGTCCTCCGATGGTCCGCATCCCCGAGTACGTCGAGCGGCGTCTCGCCGCCGGCGGTGGTGGCGAGCTGGGAGACTGAGGGCGATGAGCCGCCCGCTCCGGGTGCTGGTCGCGCCCGATTCGTTCAAGGGATCGCTGACGAGCGTGGAGGTGGCGCGCGCCGTGGGCGCCGGGTGGTTGCGGGTGCGCCCGCAGGACGAGGTCCGGCTAGCCCCGCTGGCCGACGGCGGCGAGGGCACCCTCGTCGCGGTGGAGGCGTCGGGTGGCTGGCGCCGGATGGAAGCCGCCGTGCACGACCCGCTGGGCCGGCCGATCACCGCGACCTGGCTGCTGAGCGACGACGGCAGCCGGGCCTTCGTGGAGATGGCCGAGGCATCGGGCCTCTCCCGCCTGCGGTCCGACGAGCTGGATCCGGTCGGGGCCACGAGCATCGGGACGGGTGAGCTCATCGCCGAGGCCGTCAGGGGGGGCGCGGGGCGCGTGATCCTCGGGATCGGTGGCAGCGCGACGACCGATGGCGGACGCGGACTGCTCGACGCCCTGGCCGGCATCCGCCTCGACGGGGTTGATCTCGAGGTCGCCTGTGACGTCGCCAACCCGCTGCTGGGCCCAACGGGCGCGGCCACCGTCTACGGACCCCAGAAGGGGGCAGACCCAGCCGCAGTGCGCCTCCTCGATGCGCGCAACGCGGCGTGGGCCGACGAGCTCGAGGCGCGCGAGGATCGCCGGGAGCGGGACACGCCGGGAGCGGGCGCCGCTGGCGGGGTCGGCTTCGCGCTGCTGGCAACGCAGGGCGCCTTCCGGTCGTTCTCGCTGCGCCCGGGGATCGACCTCCTGATGGAGGCCACCGGCTTCGAGCCGGTGCTGGCCGCGACCGACCTCGTGATCACCGGCGAGGGCCGGATCGATCAGCAGACCGGCTTCGGCAAGACAGCGATGGGCGTTGCCCGGCGAGCCCAGGCCGCGGGTGTGCCCTGTCTCGCCGTGGGTGGTGCGGTGACGCCCGAGGGGATCGAGGCGCTGGCGGCGGCCGGGGCCGTGGCCGTGCCGGTGAGCGAGGGGCCCGGGACCGTGGAGGCCGCGATGACCGCCGGGACGGCGCCGCTCGAGCGCTGCGGGGAGCGCCTGGCGGCCCTGGTCGACGTCGGGCGCCACTTGACGCAGTTGGCCTGAGCGCCGATCCGATGTTCGCCCGCTACGAGGTCGCGACACCCTGGTGAGTCCATCCACCCGCGCAACCGGCAAGCGGGCCAAGCGTGCCCGCCGGCCCTCCGATCCGGTCAAGGCCTGGGGCTCGTACCTGCGCCGCTACCGGCCGGGCCTTCAGGGCTACGTGCTGGAGCAGTTGACCGACACGTACGGGGTCCAGGTCTGGGAGTCCCGCCTGGACCCCACCAGCGAGCTCGTCCTCACGATCCTCACCCAGAACACGGCGGACGTGAACGCCGAGAAGGCGTACGAAGCGCTGCGCCGCGCCTACCCCACCGATCGCGCCCCCGAGGAACACCGGCCCGGCATCGGCTGGGGCGGCGAGGGTCTCTCCACCGCCCCGCCCCCGGACTGGACCGCCGTTGAGAACGCTCCGCTTCCCCAGCTCGTCGATACCATCCGGCCCGGCGGCCTCGCACCCCAGAAGGCTCCGCGGATCCAGGCGACGCTGCGCCACATCCGCGAGCAGCGCGGCGACTACTCCCTGGAGTTCCTGGGCGAGATGCCGATCCTGGAGGCCCGCGACTGGCTGACCGCGATCGACGGAATCGGCAAGAAGACGGCGTCCATCGTCCTCGCGTTCTGCTTCGGGGCGCCGGTCATGGCCGTGGACCGTCACGTCGAACGGGTGTCCAAGCGGATTGGGCTCATCCCCGAGAAGGCCACGGCCGACCAGGCCCACGACCTCTACCTGGGCATCCTCGAGCCCGACCAGATGTACGCCGCCCATGTCCTCCTCATCCACCACGGCCGGGCGATCTGCCATGCCCAGAACCCCAAGCACGACCTGTGTCCGGTGCGGGACCGCTGCCGGATGGTCGACAGGAAGGCTCCGTGATCCAGGCGCGGCCAGGCGTGCCGGTCCCGCTGATCCTCGACGTCGATACCGGCATCGACGATGCTCTGGCCCTGCTGTACGCGGTCGCGAGCCCCGAGGCGGAGCTGGTCGCCGTCACCTGCCTGTCCGGAAATGCCGCGGTGGCGGACGTGGAGCGCAACACCCGCGCGGTCCTGGAGCTGGCCGGGAGGCCAGACGTCGAGGTGGCGGTCGGGCGGCCTGCCCCGCTCCTGCGCGCGCTGGAGATCACGCCCGAGACCCACGGACCGAGGGGAATCGGCTACGCCGAGTTGCCGGAGCCCGTGCAGGCGATCTCGGGCCGGTTCGCGCCGTCGGTCATCGTGGAGGAGGCGAGGCGGCGACCCGGTGAGATCACGCTCGTAACGCTGGGGCCCCTGACGAACCTGGCGATCGCGGTGCTCGCGGAGCCGGCCTTGCCGGGCCTCCTGAGGCGATGGGTCTTCATGGGCGGCGCGTTCCGGGTACCTGGCAACACGACGCCGACAACCGAATGGAACATCCACTGCGACCCGGAGGCAGCGCGGATCGTGCTGGCCGCGTGGCAGGCGGCCATCGACGCCGACCCGTCTGTGCCGCGCGCGCTGGGCATGGGTCTGGACGTGACGGAGCGGGCTCGCATCATGCCCGCGGACGTCGCGGCACTGGCGGAGCGGGCGGGGGGCCAGGGGAACGCCGTGGTCGGGCTCGTCGAGGACGCGCTGCGCTGGTACTTCGAGTTCCACGCCCGCTACGACGGGTTCTACGGCGCCTTCATCCACGACCCGCTGGTGACGGCGTGTGCGCTGGACGCGAGCCTCGTCCGCTCGGAGCCGGCCGTGGTCGACGTGGACACGTCGGGCGGCGCGGCGGACGGGCAGACCATCGCCGACCGGCGGGGACTCTGGAAGCGCGCGCCGAACGTGGACGTGGCGGTCGAGGTTGACGCGGGCGAGTTCCTGCGGCGTCTCGTGGAGCGTGTGGGAGACCTGGCCGCCGGGGACAGCGGCACGGGCTGAGCTGCCGGGCGGATCGGGGCGCCTGCCCGGCTACCGGCGATCGCGGACGATCAGCACCGAGCACGGAGCGTGCAGCAGGACGTTCCTGGCCACGCTCCCGAGGATGAGGCGCGCCAGGCCGGTGCGTCCGCGGGTGCCCATGACGATGGTGGCGATCCCGCGCTCGGTCGCGAACCGCAGGATCTCGGCGGCCGGATCCCCCTCGAGCACGTATGGGGTGGCGTCGAGGCCCGCTTCCGAGAGGCGATGTGCCTCCGTGGTGGCCTTCTCCAGGACCTCCACGCGGGCGGCGTCGACGGACGCCGTGTAGGACTCGAGGACCTGGTCGTAGAGGCCGGGCGTGTAGCCGGCGGCGACCTGGACGGCCACCTCGGCCACGGTGAGGACGCTGATGGGCTCGCCGGCGAAGATGGGCCAGGTCGTGAACACGGACTCTGCGGTGCGAGCCGAGTGCGAGCCGTCGTCGGCGAAGGCGACGGGCCCGAGGTGGCCATGTCGCGCGACGAGCACTGGACACGGTGCATGGTCCACAACCTCGGCGGCCGTGCTTCCGAGGAGCATCGTGGCGATCGTTCCGTGACCCCGGCTACCGACCACGACCAGGTCCGCATCAGCCGCGGCGGCCTCGTCCACGATGGCCGAACCCGGGCGTCCGTGGACGATGAACCCCTCGACGGTGCTGCCTTCCTGCTGGAGGGCCAGCTCCGTCCGGGCGATCGCCTCCCGCAGCTGGCGGATGGTGGCCTCATCCTCGGTCTCCGGGCCGGCGCCGGCGTCGCCGATGGCAGCCCACGTGTAGGCGAGGGTGTCGGCGTACGGCTGGTGGACTCCGATCACGCGGATCGTCGAGCCAGGGGGGAGGGAGCAACTGGCAACGAGCTCCGTGGCCCGGTCGCTGCAGACCGAGCCGTCGACGGCGAGCAGGATGCGCATCGGGAACCTCCGATCACGTGGATCATCACCTCGACCGGGAGCCGAAGGTCAGTCCCGAACGGCCCATTCGAGGCAGCCCGTTGTCGCGTCCAGCGGTTCGTCGAGGTCGGGGGTCACATGTGCCCGCGTTGCCTATCGCGGCGTCACCGGGTGAGCGCGGGCCATTCGCGGCGCCGGCCGTCCGACGGGCACGACGGCCGTCCGACGGGCGCGACGGTCCATCCGCGTGGCGCGACGGTCAATCAGATTGGCGCGACGGTCAATCAGAGTGGCGCGACGGTCAATCAGAGTGGCTCAACCCTCCGGGCGTGCGACTGCAGCCGTTGCCGGCCTCCGGCCGACGACCGCCGGAGGTCGCGGACCATCCCAACGGGCGCTCGCACCCGGCAGGCAGCCATCCAGGAGCACCCATGGACCGCGTCGATCCCCACCACCCGCGAGCCAGTCGAGCGCAATGAGGATCCGCGCGAGCGGTACGCCGGACGGACGACGCTGGCCACGCTCGATGCGCGACAGGTGGGACTGGCTGATGCCGGCGAGGTGGGCGACGTGGTGCTGGGTCGCCCCGGTCGACCGGCGCCATTCCAGGAGCCAGCCCCCGAGAACGGCCATGGCCCATTGGTCCCGCGGATGGTCGCCTCGCTGCATTTGGCCAGCATCGGCGACGCGGCTTACGCGCGAGTACCCTCGAGCCGTTGGGAGGCCGACGCAGGGCTCTCATGCGACCGACGAAACCGCCGCCCGGGGCGTTGTCTCGACCACCGGGTCAACGGACGCCATGACCTCCCGTCATGCCGTGATAGGCAACGGGACCGAAGGAGCGATGCTCGGACCGCTCGGGCCGGACGCTCCCCTGGCAATGCCCGGGGCGGGCACCGCATGGATGCGGTCAGCCCTCGCCGCGGATGGAGACGACGATCAGCAGGAACGTGGTCTCGAGAACGTCCACGCCCGCGATGACGAGCGCCACCACGAGCGGCAGCGGGTGGCCGATGAGCCAGCCGCCGGCGGCGCACAACGCCGCGACGGCCAGGAACACGTACCGAACGCCTCGGACCAGGGCCATGAGATCGCGCCCGCCCAGGGATCCCGCCGGCACCTGTCGCCCGGCGTCCATCAGCCGCACCGCCTGCACGAGGCACCACAGCGCCCCCACCACGCAGGCACCCACGAGCGCCGCCCGCACGATCGCCGGCGGGTTCGCGATGGCGGCAAGCAGCTCGTCGCTCCACCCCAGCAGCGTTCCCCCGACGAGCGCGAGGAAGCCCGCCGCCAGCCAGGCGAGACGTCCTCGGCCCACGTCCATCAGCCAACCTCCAGGGCGGCCTCGGTCACGACGGCGCCGGCGATCCACCAGGCGCGCAGGGACGGCGTCCCGGTGGCAGGGTCGGCCTGGTCGGTCGCCAGCGAGACGAGCAGGTGGAGGGCTTCGGGGTACAGGGCCCGCTCGACGTCCGTGGAGGACGGCACCGCCGGGGACCGCGGATGGGAGTGGACGATCCCCCAGATCACGTGGCCGGCGTCGTCGGCCTCGACCGTGATCCGGTACAGGTCGTCCTCGTGGACCAAGTAGCGCACCGGCGAGGCGGCAGCGTTCCGGCAGGCCTCGTAGCGCAGCGCGCGACCACCGGCCGCCACGGGCGCCGACCCCACGATGAGCCCGCAGGCCTCGTTCGGAATCTCGGCGAGGGCGTGCGCGATGATCGCGTCCACGAGCGCCCGCGGCAGACGGACCGGCCCGACCCCCGACACCACCGCGGCCTCGGTCAGCCGGCCCCGCCGGGCTGGGCCCCCAGCGTGAACGTCTCACCGGACGGCGAGGCGACCGGGATCGGGAGTGGGCTGCCGGCCTCGCGCGCGGCCTGCGCCTCGTCCGAGCAGACCGGGCAGGCGGGATCACGGCGCAGCCGCAGCTCCGTGAACTCGCTCTCGAGCGCGTCGAACAGCAGGAGCCGGCCGGCCAGCGTCTCGCCGATCCCGAGCAGGAGCTTGAGGACCTCGTTCGCCTGGAGCAGGCCCATGATCCCGGGCACGACGCCCAGCACGCCCGCCACGGAGCAGCCCGGGGCCAGCTCGGGCGGCGGTGGCGTGGGGTACAGGCAGCGGTAGCACGGTCCCTCGTACGGGACGAACGTGGACAGCTGGCCCTCGAAGCGGAAGACCGACGCGTGCACGACCGGGGTCCCCGCCGCAACCGCCGCGTCGTTGAGGAGGTACCGGGTCTCGAACGTGTCGGTCCCATCGACGATCACGTCGTAGCCCTCGATGATCCGCGTGACGTTCGACGCGACCAGCATCTCGTCGTGCGCCGCCACGGTGACATCGGGGTTGAGCGACGCGATCGTCCGGCGGGCCGACTCGACCTTCTTCTGGCCGACGCGGTCGCTCGTGTGGAGGACCTGCCGCTGGAGGTTCGAGAGATCCACGACATCGAAGTCGATGATCCCGAGCGTCCCCACACCCGCGGCGGCCAGGTACAGCGCCGCCGGCGACCCGAGGCCCCCGGCGCCGACGATCAGCACCTGGGACGCGAGGAGCCGGGACTGGCCCGCCGGCCCCACCTCGGGGATCAGCAGGTGGCGGCTGTACCGCTGACGCTGCGTCTCAGTCAGACCCGACGGCCGGATCCACTCGAGGCCCTGGCCCCTCCACCCATCGAAGCCGCCCGCCATCGACACGACATCCGTGTAGCCCAGCGCCGCGAGCGCCTGGCCGGCGAACAGCGAGCGGAACCCGCCCGCGCAGTACAGGACGACGGGTGTGGTGCGACCCGGGACGGCCGTCTCGAGGTCCCGCTCAAGGTGGCTCCTGGACACGTGGACGGCACCGGGGACGTGCCCGAGATCCCACTCGGTGTCCTCGCGGACGTCCACGAAGGTGACCCCGCCGCGCCGCCGGAGCGCGTCTGCCTCGACCGGTCCGATCTCGCGGATCTCGGCCCTGGCCCGGCGCAGCAGCTCCTCGTACGACGTCAGCCGGCGTCCTTCACGAGCGGCTTCACCCCAACCTCGTCGAGCAGGTGCTGGAGCGATTCGAACGAGAGCATCGCGCACTTGAGGCGCGCCGGACTGATCTCGATCCCGAGCAGCTCCAGCTGGTCCTCGGCTGTGAAGGCCACGGCATCCGCAACGGGCTTGCCCTTGATCTCGTCGGTCAGCAGCGAGGCCGACGCCTGGCTGATGGCGCAGCCCCGGCCGGTGAAGCCGATCTCCGTGACGACGCCGTCCTGCACGGTCAGCTGCATCGTGATCCGGTCACCGCACAGCGGATTGGCGCCCTCAAAGCTTGCGCTCGGCGCGTCGAGCACCACGAAGTTGTGGGGGTGACGGTAGTGCTCGAGGATGTAGTCGCGGTAGAGATCGTCCATGGCGGCTCCGAGTGTAGCGCCGCGCCGTCAGGCGCCGAACAGGCGCTTGACCTCACGCAGCCCGGAGGCGAGCGCGTCGATGTCCGCCCGACTCGTGTAGACCTGGAACGAGGCCCGCGCGGTCGCGGCCAGCTCCAGTCGCTCGTGGAGCGGCATCGTGCAGTGATGGCCCGCACGGACGGCAACGCCGAAGCGGTCCAGGACCTGGGCCACGTCGTGCGGGTGGATCCCCGGCAGGTTGAAGGAGACCACGCCACCGCGGAGCTCCGCCGCCGGGCCGTACAGCTCGATACCGGGCACCTCGCGCGGCAGCATGTCCAGCGCATAGGCAGCGAGATCCTGCTCGTGCGCCTGCACGCGGTCCATGCCCAGGCCCAGCAGGTAGTCCGCCGCGGCGCCCAGCCCGATCTGGGCCGAGATGTCCGGCGTGCCCGCCTCGAACTTCCAGGGGATCTCGTTCCACTCGGAGCGGCGGAGGTGGACCTCGCGGATCATGTCGCCGCCACCCATGAACGGGGGCATCGCCTCGAGCAGCTCGCGGCGACCCCACAGGACGCCGGATCCGGTGGGTGCCAGCGCCTTGTGGCCACTGAAGACGTAGAAGTCGCAGCCGATGGCGGCCACGTCGACGGGCATGTGCGGCACGGCCTGGGCGCCGTCGATGAGGACCAGTGCGCCCGCCTCGTGGGCTCGACGGGTCATCTCCTCGACCGGGTTGACCGTGCCCAGGGTGTTGGAGACGTGGGTGAAAGCAACGAGCTTGGGCTTGAGACGCAGCAGCACGTCGAACACGTCCTGGCGCAGGAGGCCGTCATCCGTGATGGGGATGAACTCCAGGTCCGCGTCCATCTCCTGGGCCAGGATCTGCCACGGGACGAGGTTCGCGTGGTGCTCCATCTCCGTCAGGACGATGACGTCCCCGCGGCCGATGTTCCGCCGGCCCCACGAGTACGCGACGAGGTTGATCGCCTCCGTCGCATTGCGGGTCCAGACGATGGTCCGCGGATCCGGAGCTCCGATCAGCCGCGCGACCTTCTCCCGCGAGCCCTCGTAGGCCGCGGTCGCCCGCTCGGACAGCTGGTAGATCCCGCGGTGGACGTTGGCGTTGTCCTTGCGGTAGTAGGCGTCCATCGCCTCGATCACCGCGCGCGGCTTCTGGGACGTGGCCGCCGAGTCCAGGTAGACCAGGGGGTGCCCGAAGACCTCCTGGTCCAGGATCGGGAAGTCGGCCCGCAGCACTGCCGGATCGAGCGGAGTCCGGGCCGGCGACACCTGCGTGGTCATGGCTGCTCCTACCGGGCGGCTGCTGCGGTCTCGGGCTCCTTGGGCAGCACCAGCGCCTCGTCCGGGACGCCGATGTCCATGCCGTTCTCGCGCAGGATCGGGCCGTACCCCTCGTCCTCCAGGCGCAGTGCGAGATCCTTGCCACCGGAGGTGACGATCCGGCCCGCGGCCAGCACATGGACGACGTCGGGGGTGATGTAGTTGAGCAGCCGCTGGTAGTGCGTGATCAGCAGCACACCCATGTCCGGGTTGAGCTGCGCGTTGACCCCCTCGGCCACGATCCGCAGGGCATCGATGTCGAGCCCCGAGTCCGTCTCGTCGAGGATCGCGAACTCCGGCTCGAGCATCGCCATCTGGAGCATCTCGAGGCGCTTCTTCTCGCCACCCGAGAACCCGTCGTTGACGTAGCGGGCGGCGAAGCCGTCGTCCATCTTGAGCAGGGCCATCTTGGCCCGCATCCGCTTCCGGAAGTCGAGCATCGAGACGCCGCCCCGGATGGCGTCCGTGGGGTCGATGTCGGGGTTCTTGTCGATGCCCTGGAGCTTCGCGTTGAGCGCGCTCCGGACGAACGAGGCGACGCTCAGGCCCGGGATCGCGGTGGGGTACTGGAAGGCCAGGAACAGGCCCAGGCGCGCCCGCTTGTCGGCCGACAGGCTGAGCAGGTCGTAGCCCTTCCAGAGAACCTGACCGCTCTTCACGACATAGGCCGGATGGCCGGCGAGCGCATACGCGAGCGTCGTCTTGCCCGAGCCGTTGGGGCCCATGATCGCGTGCACCTCACCCTTGCGGATGGTGAGGTTGATCCCCTGGAGGATCTCTAGCTCCGGGTGGGCGGCGGGAGCGACCCGCAGGTCACGGATGACGAGCTCCCGGTCGTTGGCGTCGGTCACGAAGTGGCTCCTGTGAGCGTGGCTGCTGGCGTGGGATCCGCCGGCGCGGCGTCCGTTCTGGACTGGGCTGGTGCCCGCGGATCGAGGGTGATGTGGCGGAGCGGGACGAGATCCGCGAGGGTCATGGCGTCGAGGGCGCCGGTGATCGCATCCCGGACGCGGATCCAGAGCACGTTGACCGTGCACCGCGTGGAGCGGTCGCAGGTGGCGTGATCAGGCGCGTCCGAGGCACAGATCATGGGCGCGATCGGGCCCTCCAGGGCCCGGAGGACGGTGCCCATCCGGATGTCGGAGGGCGCGGAGGCGAGCTCGTAGCCGCCGCGGGCACCGCGCGTGGAGACGACCAGGCCGGCGTCCCGGAGGCTCGTCACGAGCTGCTCCAGGTACGCACGCGGCAGGTCCTCGTCCGCGGCGATCTCCGCGAGGCTGGCCGGACCCATCCCGTAGTGGCGCCCGAGCTGGACCATGAGGCGCACGCCGTACTCGCCCTTCGTGCTGAAGGCGAGGGCGCCGGAACCGTGGAAGCTCGCGCGCTGGGACAGGGCTGGATCCTCTGGGTGGCAGGAGTTCCCCGGGGGGACGCCCATCGACCTTCAGAGGTCGCCGGGGAATTCCGACCTGTTTCCTATGGATTGAGTGTAGGACGGTCGGCCGGGAGCGTCAACGAGTGGGCGGTGGCCCCGCGCGCAGGGCGAAACCGGCGAGCAGTGAGGCCAGGCCGAACTCGAACCGGTCGTCCGCCGTGCCCTCGAACAGCGCCACAGACGCCCAGGAGACGTGCGGTGCCGCATCGGCGGGAAGGGAGGCCAGGCCGCGTGCCGCCTCGTCCGCGCGCCGGCGGCGCTCCTCCCCGGTCGCGCCGCCCAGCCCGACCGCCTCCCACAGGGCGGCACCGGCGACGTAGTTGCCCAGGGCGTGGTTGGCAAAGGCGGCCTCCAGGGGCGAGAAGCCGGCGGCCCGCAGGATCCCGAGGGCGCGATCCAGGACGTCGAGGCCGCCGGCCCCCGATCCAGCCCGGGAGGTGAGCAGCACGGTCAGGTTGGGCCGTCGCAGGAGCGCCGTACGCATCCCACGGGCGAGGGCCGCGAGGTCCGCCTCCCACGCCCCGGTGATCGGCGTGGCCGGGATGTCCGCCGCGAGTCGGGCGGCCACGAGGTCCAGCAGCTCCTCCCGGCCCGCCACGTGGCGGTACAGGGACATCGCCCCGGCACCCAGCCGGTCGGCCACCGCCCGCATCGTCAGACCGTCGAGGCCACGCTCGTCCAGCACGGCCACGGCGGCAGCCACGATCGCGTCGCGTGACAGGTTGGGGCGCGGACGGCGGCGGTCGGCCGATCCCGGGCCCGCGGTCGAATTGGGGCTTGACATGCGGGCAGGGTAGCACGTAGCGTACGCAGTACGCATTGCGTACGCTGTACGCACCATTTACACGGCGACAAGGAGAACCACGGTGGACCAGGGACTGATCAACATCGTCGCGGCCGGCATCCTCGGTGCCCACGGGATCGGGCACGCGCTGGGCTGGATGCCCGCCATCGGCATCGCGGCCTTCGAGGGCGTGTCCGGGCGCTCCTGGCTGCTCACGGGTGCGCTGGGAGACGGCGGAGCGCGGATCGCCGCCGGCTTGCTGTTCATCGTGCCGATGGCGGGATTCCTGCTCGCCGCGGGCGGCCTGCTCACGGGTCAGGCGTGGTGGCGCCAGGTCGCCGTTGCATCGGCTGCCCTGTCGCTGCTCGCGACCGCGCTCTACCCGCAGGCATTCACCACCGGCTCGACGATCGGGTCCGTGGTCGTGAACGTGGCGGTGCTCTACGGGATCCTCGTTGCCCGCTGGGGCGCCGAGGCGGCCGGCGTCTGACGCGGGAATGGATCGGCCGCGCACGGCCATCCCGGACCAGGTGCGGATCGGCCACTCGGGTGCGTCGCATTCGACTCTGCCCGTGAACCGGTTCGGACGACGCGTGGTACAAGGGGGTATGCGTCCCGCCCACGCCGTGCTGCTCATCATCGCCTGCCTGGGACTCGCGGCATGCGGCGACATCCCGGGCCCGACCGCGGGCGCCGCGACGCTCGCACCTGAGCCGAGCGGTCCACCGCCCACACTCGACGCCGCGGCCGCCGCCGATGCAGCCGCCCTTGGGCCGTGGCGCCGGGGCCCGGTCCAGCCGTCGCCCGCGCTCGCCGCCGCGGCCGAGAACGCCTGCCGGGCCCAGGAGGCCGTGGGATCGCTGCCCCTGGCCGTGGCCGACGCCCGGGGCGAGGGACGGATGGTCCTGGTCTTCGCCGGGCCCGACGCTGCGGCGCTGTGCCACGTCGCGGTGACCGAGGACGGCGGCACCACGGCGGATGCACGTCCTGTTGCCGGCTTCGAGACCGCCGAGACCCCCGGGGAGGGCAAGCTCGGCCTGCGCGACGTCGAGGTGGTCAACGACACCGCGGGCGCCTGGACGGTCGTGGTTGGCCAGGTCGACGAGGCGGCCAACACGGTCGAGGTCAGCTTCGATGCCGATGCGGCATGGGCCAAGACGTCGATGCGCGACGGCTGGTACGCGATCTGGTGGCCGGGCGCCGACCGCGCCCTCGCCGTCGCGTCGGTTGACCGGCGGAACACGGTGATCGACAGCTACACCCCGTAGGCGGGACCGCGATCCGGCCCAGCGGGCATCGCCCGCGCCACCGCCGGCGGTCCATGCATCAGGGGAGCGCCCGCCGGATCCTCGGCCGCTTGGGGACGACCGTCGGGACCTCGCGCACGGTCAGCTCGCGGTAGCCGAGGAAGGCGGCGGCGGCGCCCAGCCGATCCTCGATCGCGCCGCGCAGCCTGCCGGATGGCCGCTCGAACAGGTCGAGGTCCACCTCCATCTGGCCACGCACGCCCCGGTGGCCCCAGGCTCCCACGGCGCGGCCCCGCACGAGCACCGCGCCCAGGCCGTTGCCGTCACCATCGAACAGCCGGTCGTGGACATCGCGATCCACGAAGCGGCCGCGACCATCCACGGGATAGCCCATCGTCCATGGATCCCACTTGGGCGCGAGCACCGGGTCATCGGGCGGCGGGACCGACGCCTCGTAATCGGCGATATCTCCGGCTTGGAGCAGCAGGCCGTCACCGAGGTCGACCGTCGGATGGGCGGACACGGCGGCGGCCGCTGCCGAGAGCGCGATGCCGGCCCACCACGCGAGGTCCACGACGCGTGCCGGGCCGAACGCGCGGAGGTACGCCCCAGCGAGCCACGCCAGCGCCTCCTCGGACGCAGGCTCGGCAGCCTGGATGCCGGCGGCGGGGGCGTCGGCGGCCGCGAGCCATGCCTCACGAGCCTGGTACCGGCTGGCGTTCGACGTCACGGAGCCCGAACCGATGGTCACGAGGTCCCCGGTCAGCGCAAGGTAGGAGACCAGCTGGCTCAACCCGATGCCCGCGAGGCCCGTCGCGGCCCGCAGCTCGCGCGTGGTGCGCGGCTCGACCGCCGCCGCAAGCACCAGCTCCCTGACCGTCCCGAGGGACCCGGGCTGGATCCCTGCAGCCCCGAGCATCCACGCGAACCGCTCCACCGGCCGCTGGGTCGCCGCCATGACCAGCGGCACGGTGGCGTACGGGAGCACGAACGCCGACGTGCGCATCGCGCGGCCGCGAACGACAAGGCGGTGTCGCTCCAGGGCCAGCACCCCCGCTGCCGTCGAGCGCGGTGAGCGGGCCAGGATGGACAGCGGGCCGCTCGGGTTGCTCGCATACACCCCCACCACGGCCTCGATCGCCGCGAGGGCGTCCGGCGCGGTGCCGTCGAGCCGCTGCCGTCGGAACGCGAAGGCGGTGGGACGCGGGTCAAGGGGCATCGGCCAAGTATCGGTCCTCCGGACCCGGGTACCTCCGGCCTATCGTGCCGTAGAGCCGGGCTCGGTACGGTGCGGTCTGACGCACCTTGCCTTGAGCGCGCGACGCTCCCGGCGGCGGCGCCCAAGAGGGACGAACCAGGACATGACCCTCGCGCCCGACAGCAGCAAGGTCCCTGCAGCCGGACCGTCCAGGCACGCCCCGAGACAGGACCGGGTCTTGGGCGGCCCGGGCAGGGTGGACGATCAGGCCCGTGCCGACGCGCTGCGCCGCGTCGTGGGCGAGATCAGCGCCAGCCTGGAGCTGGACCAGGTCTTCGCCGACGTTCTCGACACTTCCTGCTCGCTGTTCGGGGCGGACGCGGCGGGACTGTGGCTGGTCACCCCGGACACGCACCCCCTCCGGCTCGCGGCCCACCGGCACCTTGAACCCGCGGTGATCGAGGCGGTGGGTGGCGCCACCAGGATCGACCCGATCGCCGGCCTGCGGGCTGTCTCGGAGCGCCGGAGCATCGTGCTGGATCAGGCGGAGGCTGCCACGGGCGCCGGCGAGCTCGACGGCCGCCATGGGTTCCGGACGATCAACTTCGTGCCGCTCGTGTTCCGCGACGAGGCGGTGGGCCTGCTGGCGCTCTACCACCGGGCGCCATACGACTGGACGCCGGACGAGCGGGACCTGTGTGCGACGTTCGCCGGGCAGATGGCGATCGCGATCACCAACGCCCGCCTGTTCAACTCCGTGCGCGAGGGCGCCGCTCGACTGCGGGCGATCCAGGAGCTGTCCTCGCGCCTCAACCGGATCCAGGAGATGGCCGGGATCGGCGAGGCGATCGTTGCCGAAGCGGACAAGCTGATCGGCCACGACACGATCCGCGTCTACCGGGTCGACCATGTCACGCAGACCTGCGAGCCGGTCGCGTTCCAGGGTGAGTTCGTGGGCATCGGCACGCCGTCCTTCGACGACCTCCGGGTGGGGATCGGCGAAGGCCTGACCGGTTGGGTCGCGCTGCACAACAGCACGATCCGGCTCGGCGACGCGAACGCCGACGGACGCGGGCGCCAGGTCGGTGGCAGCCGCGGCCCGGAGTCAATGCTGCTGGTCCCCATGTCGTACGAGTCCCGTGTCCTGGGCGTCATCGTCCTGTCCAAGGCCGGCTATGACCAGTACTCGGATGACGACCAGCGGATCCTCGAGATCTTCGCGGGCTACGCGGCACAGGCGCTCGCAAACGCCGAGGCATTCGCCCAGGTCCGGCGACAGCAGGCAGAGCTCCACCACCGACTGGAGAGCCAGCGCCGACTGCTCGAGGTGAACGAGCGACTCCTCGCTACCCTGGATCAGAGCGGCGTGCTCGAGATGATCGCCGACTCACTCAAGACGGTGGTCACCTACGACTCGCTGACCATCTACCGGGTGGACCGCACGACAGGCATGCGCCGGGCGGTGGTCGCTCGTGACCGGTTCGCCGAGCTGATCCTGTCTCACGAGAGTCCCCTGGACGCCGGCATCACCGGCTGGACGATCCGCAGCGCCGAGGCGGTCCTCGCCAACGATGCGCACCTCGACCCGCGATCCGTGCAGATCCCGGGGACGCCGGAAGAGCCGGAGTCGATGATCGTCTGCCCGCTGCTGGTCGCGGGCGAGGTGGTCGGCACCCTGAACATGGCCCGGATGGGCGGCGCCGAGTCCCACTTCACGCAGGACGAGTTCGAGCTGGTGCAGCTGTTCGCCGCGCAGGCCTCCATCGCGCTGCGCAACGCGGAGACGCACGGAGCGGTCGTGATCAGGGCCGAGCACGATGCGCTGACGGGCCTCAGGAACCACGGAGCCTTCCAGCTGGAGCTGGGCGACCTCGTGCATCGCGGCGAGGGGCTCGCACTCCTCATGCTCGACCTCGACGACTTCAAGGCCTACAACGACACCCACGGCCACCCGGCGGGCGACGAGCTCCTGGGCAGGATCGCAGCGGCCATGCTGGAATCCGTCCGCGCCGACGACCGGGTCTACCGCTACGGCGGCGATGAGTTCGCGATCGTGCTCGCGGGCGCCGATCGGGCCACGGCCCGGCTCGTGTCCGACCGCATCCGCTCGGCGGTCGCGGCGCTGACCGACCGGTCGGGCCCGCTGGTCAGCGTGAGCGTGGGCATCGCCTTCCACCCCGAGGATGCCGTGGACAAGGACGGGCTGGTCGCGGCAGCGGACCGGGCGCTGTACCTCGCCAAGCCAGCCAATCGGGCACGACAGTCCGAAGTCGACCGCGCGCGCGACCTGTACCTCGCGGCCGTCGACGAGACCACGCTCAGGGTGCTGGACCGCCTGGAACCCGCGGAGCTCCTTGCCGAGATACTGGGGCGAGCGGCGGGCCTGGTCGGGGTGGAGCACGCCTTCCTGTACCTGCTCGAGACTCCCGTGTCGGGGGACGGGGAGCCCGAGCTCGTCCAGCGACGCGGGATGGGCGTGTTCGCCGGCCGCGGCGGCTACCGGCTGCCGAAGGGCACCGGTCTCGGCTGGGCGGTGGTCTCGACCGGACGGCCGGTCGTCGTCGGGGACTATGCCGCCTTCCCTGCGCGCGCACCTGACCTGCCGCCCGACGTGTTCGGCGCGGTCTGCGCGGTGCCCCTCATGTCTGGCGGCGAGGTTCTCGGCGTGATCGGGCTTGCCTCAGGCGACGCAGCGCGACCCTTCACGGCGCGGGAGGTCGAGGCCATCGCCAGGTTCGGGCAGCTGGCCTCCGTCGCCCTGGACAACGCCCGCCTGTTCGAGCGCGCCCAGTCCGAGGGGCAGCATCGCGCCCACGCCGCCCTGCACGACAGCCTGACCGGGCTGCCGAACCGGACCCTGCTGGTGGATCGCCTGGCGGGGCTGCTCGATGCGGCGGCGATGGAGCAGGGTCGTCGTCGCGCCGTGGCAGGCAGGGTGGCGCTGGTGCTGCTCGACCTCGACCGGTTCAAGGTGGTGAACGAGACACTGGGCCATCCGGCAGGCGACCGGCTGCTCGCCCAGGTGGGCGCCCGGCTGCTTGGGGTGGCACGGACGACGGACACGGTCGCCCGCCTTGGCTCCGACGAGTTCGGGATCCTGCTGGGACCGGTCCGCAGTGCGCGCGAGGCCGAGCGGGCGGCTGCCCGGATCGAGGCGGCCGTCGTGGGACCGTACGACCTGGAGGGTACGGAAGTCTCCGTGGGTGCCAGCCTGGGGATCGCGATCGGCAGCGCGGACCTCCTGCATCCGCTCGACCTCCTCAGGCAGGCGGAGATCGCGCTCCACCGGGCGAAGGTGGACGCCGTCCGCAAGGTCGTCCTGTTCGATCCCGAGATGCACTTGCAGACCCTGGACCGGGCAACCATGGAGCAGGACCTGCGGCGCGCGATCGACCGTTCGGAGCTGCGCCTCCACTACCAGCCGCTCGTGGAGCTGGATACCGGGACGGTGGTTGGGATGGAGGCGCTCCTGCGCTGGGAGCACCCGAACCGGGGGCTGGTGCCACCGCTCTCATTCATCCCGCTGGCCGAGGAGACAGGCCTGATCCGTCCGATCGGACGCTGGGTCCTTGACACCGCGTGCGCCCAGCTTCGCGATTGGCAGCAACGGATCCCGTCCGCGGCCGGCCTCGCCATCAGTGTCAACCTCTCCGCCCGCCAGTTCGCCGAGCCCGGGCTCATCGCGAGCGTGGCAGCGGTCCTGGACCGCGTCGGCCTCGACCCGGGCTCGCTGGAGCTGGAGATCACCGAGAGCGTGGTCATGGACCAGTCCGAGACGTCGGTGGAACGGCTGCAGGCGCTTCGGGCCCTGGGCGTCAAGCTGGTGCTGGACGACTTCGGGACGGGGTACTCGTCGCTGTCCTACCTGCGTCGGCTTCCCCTGGACACGATCAAGATCGACCAGTCGTTTGTTGCCGGCCTGGGGTCAGACCCGGTGGACGACCCGATCGTCCGGGCGGTGATCTCCCTGGCGCACGGCCTGCGGATCGATGTGGTCGCGGAGGGGATCGAGACCAGCGAACAGCTCGAGTCCCTGCGCGACCTCGCCTGCGACCGCGGCCAGGGCTACCTGTTCGCTCGCCCGCTGCCGCCGGCCGCGATGGAGGCGCTGCTTGCTGCTGCCGGCCCGGAACCGGTGGTCCTGAGCACCGTGCAGGTCAAGCGGGAGGCTACCCCCGGTTGCCACCGAACAGGCGCAGCATGAACAGGAACAGGTTGACGAAGTTCAGGTAGAGGTGCAGCGCCGCCAGGATCGATGCGCGCTCCGGGGATCCCGTGATCGCCGCGTACTCGCCCCGGGTGATCCGCTGAACGTCATAGGCCGTCAGTGCGGTGAACAGCCCCACGCCCAGGATCGAGATCACCCAGCCGATCGCATCCGACGCCAGGAAGATGTTGACCACCATGGCGACCAGCAGCCCGATCAGGCCCATGAACAGGATCCCGCCCATGCTGGACAGGTCGCGCTTGGTGACGGCACCGTAGACCGCCGCTGCACCGAACATGGCGGACGCCGAGAGGAAGGCGGACGCCACCGCCTGGGTGCCGCCGGCCTGCTGCATGACCGACCACACGATGACCCCGATCGTCAGGCCCATCGACGCCGCGAAGACGAAGAACAGCGCCAGCGACACCGTCGGCGTGACCTTGTTGATGGCCGCCTGGATGCCGATTCCCAGCGCCATCTGGCCGATGATGACCAGCAGCCACCATTGCATGACGGTCGCCAGCAGCTGCGGGCTGGAACCCACGAAGTAGGCCACGCCCGCGGACAGCAAGAGGCCCGCGAACATCCAGCCGAAGGCCCCGATCAGGAGCTGCTGGACCAGCGCGGGGGCCGGGCGGACGCCCAGTTGGGTCGGGGTGTAGGGCATGCCGCTCATGCTTGGCTCCTTTCAGGGGGCTTCGGGCCAGCGCGCGTACCAGTCTTGCGGTCGGGTCGGGCGACGGTCGCCCCGTGGGCCTCGGCCTGCTCGGCAGCCCGGGCGAGCACCCACAGCAGGTCGGCAAGTCGGTTGAGATAGGGGAGGAGCCGGCTGTCGGCCAGGCCCTCGTCGTGCCGCAACAGGGTCACGGCGCGGCGCTCCGCACGGCGCAGGACGGTCCGGGCCAGCTCCAGGGCGGCCGAGAGTCGCGTCTCGCCGGGCACGACAAACTCCAGCGGGAGCTCGATCTGCGCCTCCACCTCTCGGAGCATCGCGTCCACGCCTTCGACCATCGCCGCCGACACGCGCGTGGTGCCGTCGCGACCCCTGGCATGCGCCTCCGGGTTGGTGGCCAGCTCGGCCCCGACCACGAACAGCTCACGCTGGATGCGCAAGACCAGCTCGTCGAGCCGGGCGAGCGCCGGGGTGCGCTCCCCTGCCGCCGGCGCACCAAGCTCCGCGCGCGCCAGGCCCAGCGCCGCGACGGCCTCGTCCACGGCGCCATAGGCCTCCGTGCGCAGGTCGTCCTTGCTCACCCGCTCGCCACCGTAGAGAAGCGCGGTGGTGCCGTCGTCGCCACGGCCGGTCGCGACTGCAGAGTCGTATTCCAGGGGGTGGTCGGTCATCGGGCGGGAGGGGCAGTTGGCTGTGCGATCACCACATCAGGCCGGCATCGCGCGGATCCCAGCGCTCGGCAAGCAGGGTGACCTTGACCGGGTGGTCCACCACCGTCTCCGCCTGCTCCTTGACCTGCTGGATCATCGCGCCCGCGTACGGACAGAACGGCGTGGTCAGGATCATCTTGACCTCGGTCGAGTCCGGACCCAGCAGGATCTGGCGGATCAGCGCGAGCTCGACGACGTTCATCCCGATCTCGGGATCGACGACGGCCCGCAGGGCATCGAGGATCGCGAGCTCGGTCGCGCGGCGCTGCGCATCGAAGGCGGCGTCGGGGGCGGCGGTCTGGTCGACGGGGTGCGTTTCGGTCATGGCTCGGAAATCCTACCATCGGACTCAGGAATGGCTGCAAGCGGGACCCAGGGCCGGACGGCCCGGGAAGCTCGTGCCGTTCGCCTATTTGCGCAACTACGCAATTAGACG
Source organism: uncultured Chloroflexia bacterium (assembly GCA_963788375.1). GTDB lineage: Bacteria > Chloroflexota > Limnocylindria > Limnocylindrales > CSP1-4 > CAIXZV01. The sequence continues at coordinate 150,167 of CAWBGT010000027.1, read as the reverse complement.
GCATGATAGGGACATGTTCGAACACGGCTATTCCTTCGGCACCCGCATCGATGCCCCGTTCGACGACGTCCGCGAAAGCGCGGTCGCCGCGCTCAAGACCGAGGGCTTCGGTGTCCTGACCGAGATCGATGTCGCGGCCACCCTGCGCGCGAAGCTCGGCGTCGACGGCGATCCGTACGTCATCCTTGGTGCCTGCAACCCCCCGCTGGCGCATCGGGCGCTGACGGCGGATCCATCCATCGGCGCGCTCCTCCCGTGCAATGTCGTGCTCCGCGTCGACGGCACCGCGGTCGTGGTCGAGGCCATGGACCCGTCCGCGGCGATGGGCCTGGTCCAGGATCCTGTGATCGATGCCGTCGCAACGGAGGCACGGGCCAGGCTCGTGCGGGCCATCGAGACCATCGCCAGCCAGTTCCCAGCCACGGAGTCCGGAACATGACCCAGACCGCAACCCTCTCCCTCGCCGGTGGCGACATGCGCTTCGAGGCGACCGTTGGCAGCGGCCACACGTTCGTCATGGACAACGGCATCGGAGACACCGGAGCCCGCCCGTCCGAGCTGGTCGGCGTCGCGCTGGCGGGTTGCACGGCCATGGACGTCATCTCCATCCTGCGCAAGAAGCGCCAGCCCGTGACCGGTTACGAGGTTCGGGTCAGCGGCGAACAGGTCGAGGTCCACCCGCACAACTTCACGCGCTTCGACGTCCTGCATGTCGTGGACGGTGAGGGGATCGATCCCGCGGCGGTGCGCCGCGCCATCGAGCTGTCGTGCACCAAGTACTGCTCCGTGGGCTCCACGCTCGCGTCGGGGGCGCTGGAGATCCACCACAGCTACCTGATCAGGACACCGGGCGGCGAGGACCAGCAGGGAGAGGTCCTCGTGACAGGCCCCAACGCCTCCGCGGAGGCGGTTGCGGCGAGCGCCTGACGGCGCCTCAGGCGGTGACGGCCGCCCGCTTGATGACCACGGCGGGGATACGCAGCCGCTCAGGGAGCCCGCTGGCCTCTGCGTCGGTGAAGCCCGGACCCACGAGGGAGCCATCGGCGTCGAAGAACTCCGCGTAGCGCTCGCGGTGGTCTGCCGCATAGGCGTACGCCGATGCGATCCCAACGAGCCGGAGCTCGGGGTGGTCCTTGAGCAGGTCCACCACGGTATAGCCGTTCTGGCGCAACTCCAGCACCTGGCGGACGGTGAGACGGGATCCGTAACAAAAGGCCTCGCCGTTCATCACGAGCGGGTCAACCTTGACCCACTTGATCGTCATCGTCAGATGCCCCTGTAGATCTTCTCGACGATCGGGTTCCGCTTGCGCGCGTCGCCCGACAGACGCCGGTACCACTTGTAGGTCCGGGCCGCCTCGTCGATGCTCGCGTCGGCCGGGATCATCTCCTCGTCGGAGAGGACGCCCCGGGCTGCGCTGCGCAGGCCTTCCATCAGCCGCACGACGTCGTCCATTGCCACGCCCCGGCGACGGAAGACCGTGGCCGTCTGATCGGCAAACTCCTTGAGCCAGTGCGTGTCGTCGCCGGCGACGCACAACGCCAGGCGGTCCACGTGGACCTCGGTGTCGCGGAGCAGGCTGCGCAACCCGGTCTCGTCGTAGCGCGTGCGGAAGGTCGGGTCGGCATCGACGGCGACCTCGAGCGCGCGGGCGGCCAGGGCGGCGCGGTTCGCCCGGAGGCGCCCGGCGGCGTCCGGGAACCCGGCCTGGAGGCTGCGCGGCGGAAGACCAAGCGAGGGATGGCTCACGGTGCCGAAGGATACCGCTCCCGGGTCCCCGGCGCGTAGCATCTTGGAATGACTGAGCCCAACAAGGACGTCCCAGCTTCTCCGGCTCCCGCAGGTGGCGAGCGGCGGCGCCTGGACCGCGCGCCCGCCGAGCGCTACGTCGCCGGGTCGGCGCCGGGAGGCGGGCCCGGCGTCTCGCCTTCACCCCGAACGGCTGCACGCCCGATCCTGACCGCCGTCCTGGTCGCGGATGCCGGCGCGGTCGTCTTCTTCGTCCTCGGGTTGCTGGACCTTGGGCCGGGACTGATCGCCGTCGCCGCGTTCATCGGCTGGGCCACGGCCCTGGCGCTGGTCTGGCGAGGCCGCGACGCCGGCATCCAGGACGCCCCGACCCGGATGTCGATGGCGGCCTTCCTCGGTGGCTGGGCGATCGTCGCCGGAATCGTCCTGGACTGGCTCTACGCGCTGGTGCAGGGCGGAGTCCTGGGGCCGTTGGACTACGTCACGCAGCGCTATGGGCTCGTCGCCATCGTTGCGATCCTGGTCTCCGGCGGGGTCGCCGCCTACCGGGCGCGTTGACGAGGCCGCGGACGCTCCCGCGGGCCACTGGCCCGGGCCCGATGCTCCCGTGTACCGCCGATCGCCCGGCACCCGGACGCTCCCGCGATCCACCGAGCGCCCGGGGCCGCAGCGCGGCAGGCCGCTCGCCAGAGCCCAGGCGCTCCCCGCGATCCACCTCTGGTTCACCTGAGGGGATAGCGTGCGGGATCGTGCCAGGAAAGGCCGGTTTCAAGTGCCCACTCGTGCACGAGCAACTCGATCTTGAACCACATGTGGATCAGGGCCGGTCCCGGAATGATCCCAGGGGCCGGTCGGCCATGAGTGGCGGCAATATGCTCAGCGCTGGAGGCGCTCCGGACGGGGAGCGCGGGGCTGATCGTGGCCGGCGTGCTCCATTGCGACGCGCCGGGCCTCGTCCAGGCGGACCTGGAGCTCGGGGTCGAGCGGGATGGAGCGGCGGGAGCCCGGGGCGCTGTGCGCGTGGCGGACCTGCTGAGCGTCGTCCGAAGCCGGGTCGGCGGGAGCGCCGGGAACCGGGTCCGCTCCCGGCACTGCGCCCATGCCCTGGCCCGGCCCGATCCCGCCGGTCTCGCCGCGGAACGGCATGCCCTGGCGCTCGACCGCGTCGAGGCTCATCCGCAGCGCGGCCGTCTTCTGGCCGGCGACCTCGCGCACGTAGGCTGCCTCCTCCTCGGCCGTCATCGGCCGTCCACGGACGATGCCCTTGGGCTTGCCCACCATCAGCCATGCCAGGTGGTAGCGGTCCATCGATCCCCACGCCGTCGCGAGCAGGTCGTCGGAGAGCTGCAGCCATGTCTGGAGCGCGGTGAGCGATGGCTGGGCATCCAGGCGCTCGCCCTCGTCGATCAGCTGGCGGGTGCGGAGGATCAGCTCATCGCGGGTCATCGCCGCCAGTCTAGAGCGCCTGCGCCTGCGTCGCCTTTGAGCGGCTGGCCCAGCTGACGGGAAGGGTCCGGGCGGACGACGCGGGCGCCTGAGCGGGATCCCCTGCGCCCTCAGCCCTCGCGAATGAACGACTCCCGGTCACGTCGCGCGCGCATCGTCCAGGACCCGGGCAGCCCGTCACCGATCGGGTGCCCGTTGAACCGCGTGACCGGCAGGACTCCCGCCACCGATGACGACATGAACGCCTCGGATGCCGCCGCCAGCTCGTCCGGCGTGAGCCATCCCTCCACCGGGCGCAGGCCCGCCCTGGCAGCCCAGCGGAGCAGCCACGACCTGGTGGTCCCCGGCAGGATGGCGCAGTCGAGCGCCGGCGTCGCCAGCTCCGTCACGCCGTCCGGCGCAGTGCGGACCAGGAAGATGTTGGCCGTGGTCGCCTCGGACAGGTGGCCCGACATGGTGAGGAACACCGCGTCCTCGGCGCCGGCGCGCCGCGCCTCCAGCCGGGCATACACGTAGTCGGCCCGCGACGTCGTCTTGAGCGAGACGACGGGGTTGGACGGATCGCGCCGCACCGCCGATACCACCAGCGACAATCCACGTTCCAGGTGCCCCGGAGGCGGCGGATCCACGGGCCACGCCTGGATCGCGATCGTTGCGATCAGCCGCTCCGACTCCGGTGGCAGCAGCCCCCGGGACGACCAGGACCCTCGCGACACGGTGATCCGGATCGATGCGTCGCCCTCGCGACCATCCAGCCCTTCGGCCGCCAGCAGGTCATCAACCCCACGCGCAACCAGGACCGCAAGGTCATCGGGAAGCGCGATCGCCAGGCCCTCGGCGGACCGGCGCAGACGCGCAAGGTGCTCGGCCAGCTCTGTCACGTGCCCGCCGCGAGCGCGCAACGTCTCGAACAACCCGTCGCCCAGCTGGAACCCGCGATCGAACACGGACAGGTGCGTCCCCGCGGCCGGCTGCAGGACGCCGTCCACCCACACATGCCCCGGCAGCCGCCCGGTCACCATTCCGCCTCCACGGCCCCGATCGACGACAGCGGCCCGCGCGCCTTCGCGACCGTCTCGTCCCATTCCTCCTGCGGGTCGCTGCGCCAGGTGATCCCACCACCAACGTGGAGGGTCAGGCGCCCTCCGTCCGCGACGAACGTCCGGATCAGGATCGAGGATCCGAGCCGGCCATCGGGGCCGATCCAGGCCATCGCACCGCAATACGGCCCGCGCCGGACCGGCTCGAGGCCCTCGACGACCTCCATAGCCCGGATCTTCGGCGCGCCGGTGATCGACCCTCCGGGAAAGGAGGCAGCCAGCAGGTCGAAGGCGTCCGCGTCCGGCCGCAGGCGGCCCGTGACGGTCGTCACGAGGTGCTGCACGGTCGCCGTGCGCTCAAGGCGCAGCAGCCTCGGCACCCGGACCGAGCCGGGTTCGCACACCCGCCCCAGGTCGTTGCGCAGCACGTCCACGATCATCACGTTCTCGGCCTGGTCCTTGCGGCTGGCGAGGAGCTCGCGGGCCAGTTCCCGGTCCTCGTCCCGCGTCCGACCCCTGGGGCGCGTGCCCTTGATGGGATCAGCCGCCACGTTCCGATCGCCGTCAATGGCCAGAAACGGCTCAGGGGACGCGGACAGCAGCGCCCGTGGCGACCCGGTCGCGGGCGACGGGCCGAGGTCCAGGTAGCCGGCGAACAGCGCCGGGTCGCCCGTGCGCAGCCGCCGGAAGAGGGGCCAGGGATCGCCTGCGAAGGGCGCCTCGAGGCGGCGCGTCAGGTTGGCCTGGTAGATGTCGCCGCGGCCGATGGCGGCGCGAACGGCCTCGACGCCGGCCAGCCAGGCGGCGTGCGACGTGCCGGACCGGAACGACGACGGGGCCGTGAGCTCCACGGATGCCTGCCGGCGCGGTACCGGGCTCGGGTCGGGAAGGCGACCATCGGCGAACGCGTCGAGGCGGGCCAGCACCTCATCCATCCGGGCCGCGGCGCGCAGGTCGTCGCCGTCCACGGGGCGCACGGCCAGCCAGGCAGCACCGGCACGCCGGTCCCAGGCAACCACCCAATCGTGCAGTGCCAGGCGGAGCACGGGCAGGTGCTGGTCCACGCGCGTGGTCGCCGGCAGCCGCTCCAGCCGACGTCCGAGGTCATACCCGATGAAGCCGACCAGCCCACCGGCGAACGGCGGAGCGGCATCCACGGCCGACGGGATCGGGTCGGTGGGGGCGATGCGCGCCAGCAGCGCGCGTGCCTCCGCGAACGGGTCCCGGCCCTCGGCGGGTGCGTCCACCACGGCCACCGGGTCGGCGGTCAGGTAGCTCCAGCGGCCCGTGCGTCCTGGCCGCGCGCTTTCCAGCAGTGCCAGTCCCGCCAGGTCCCGGAATGCTTCCGCGACGTCCATCGGCGCCTGGCCGTCGAGCCAGCGGACGCGCAGCAAACGAACGCTGCCGGCCTGCGGCGGCGTCACACCAGCGCGATGCACGAAACGGGCTTCCGGGATGGGCGGCACCCGGCGATGATAGAGCCCGGCCGCCCGACAACGGCGACCTGGATCCTGCCCACACCTTCCAGGGGAGGCCCGCGTGCGCGCTGTCGAGCTCGGCCTGAAGATCGGTCTGCTCAGCCCGGGGCCGCGGGATGCGATCACCGACGTCCTCGGCGTGCTCGTCGGCCATGCGACGCTCATCCGCGGCGAGGGACCGCTGGTCGTGGGCACCGGACCCGTTCGGACGGGGGTCACCGTCGTGGTTCCCCACGAGGACCACGTCTGGACCGAGCCCGTCTTCGCCGGCTGCCATCGCCTCAACGGCAATGGGGAGCTCACGGGGCTGGAGTGGGTCCGGGAGTCGGGAATGCTCGGCGGTGTCATCGCGATCACCAACACCCACAGCGTTGGCGCGGTCCGCGACGCCCTGGTCGCGCACGCCGCGAGCGCGATGGCTGGCAGGGGCGTCTTCTGGTCGCTGCCGGTCGTCGGCGAGACGTACGACGGCGCGCTCAACGACATCAATGGCCATCATGTCACCGCGGCCGACGTGGACGCCGCGCTGGCGTCGGCGGCAGGCGGGCCCGTGGCGGAGGGCAACGTCGGCGGGGGCACGGGCATGATCCTGCACGAGTTCAAGGGCGGGATCGGGACGGCATCCCGACTCGTGACGGAAGCGGACGGCGGCTGGACCGTCGGTGCGCTCGTGCAAGCCAACTACGGCTCGCGGGACCTTCTCCGCGTCGATGGCGTGCCGGTCGGCGCCGCGATCCCGGTCACCGAGGTGCCCAGCCCCTGGGACGAGGCGGACCGGCTGGACGGCGGCGGCGTCTCGGACGCCGCGCCCCACATGGCAGGTGGAGCTGGGGCAGGCGGAGCTGGGGCAGGGCCGGCGGGGCCCGGGCGGTGGGTCCGTCATCGTGGTGCTCGCCACGGATGCGCCGCTCCTCCCCCACCAGTGCGAGCGGCTGGCCCAGCGGGCGGGCCTGGGCCTGGCCCGCATGGGCAGCATCGCCTCGCACGGATCTGGCGACATCTTCATCGCGTTCGCCACCGGGAACCGCGGTCTCGGGGCCACCGGAATGGAGCAGGACGCGCAACGGACCATCGAGACGAGGATGGTCGTGGACAAGGGCATGTCCCCGCTGTTCCAGGCGGCCGTCGAGGCGGTTGAGGCCGCGGTCGTGAACGCCCTGCTCGCCGCCGAGACGCTCACCGGCCGGGACGGGATCACCGCGCATGCCCTGGACCACGACCGGCTGCTGGACGTGATGGCGCGCTACGGGCGCGGGCCGCGCGCCGTCGTTCCCGACTGAGGCCAGACGTGACTGCGGCGAGGACAGTGGTCCGCCCGGCGACGCTCGAGGATGTCCCGGCGATCCGCGCGATCCTGGCGGCGCACGGCAACGACGGGCCGATCACGCGAGTGGACATCATTGGTCCCTACCTCCGGTACCTCGTGACCCGGCACCGCGTCCTGCTGGCCGAGGAGTCGGGGGCCGCGGTTGCGTTCGGGGCCGTGCTGGACACGGGTCTCGCCGTCCACCTCGCGGACCTGTTCGTCGTTCCCGAGCGCCTGGGCCAGGGGCTCGGCGGACCCCTCCTCGCCGCCTTGTACGGCGGGGCGCCACGGCGGACCACGTTCGCCTCCGACGACCCGCGGGCACTGCCCCTGTACGTTCGGGCGGGGATGATGCCTCTTTGGCCCTGCCTGTACCTCGAGGGCGATGGCGGGCACCTGTCCGGGGCGTCGGACCTTGACCTCGCGTCGGTAGCTCCGGAAGAGCTGGCCTCCCTCGAGCTCGCCTGGACCGGCGCCGCCCGCGCGGACGATCACCGGTTCTGGGCCTCGCAAGCCGACGCCGACCCCTTCCTCGTGGCAGACCGCGACGGACCCGTGGCCCTGGCGATCGGGCGCGCCCGCCAGGCCTCCGAGGCCCGCGTGGTCGACCGGCTGCTGATCCGGCCCGGAGCGGATCCGGTGGCACCCGTGCTCGCGTCGCTGCGGCGCACGGCCCGCGGGGGAGCGGTCATCGCCAGTCTGCTCGGGCCCAGCCCGGTCCTGCCGGTGCTGCTGGACCACGGGTTCCGCGTCGTTGACCGTGACGTCTACATGGCCAGCGATCCCGGCCTCGTAGACCCGGCGCGCTTCATCCCGAACCCGGGAATGCTCTAGGGCGCCGGGTCCACCGTGCGGTCGGCAGCGACCGCCTCGAGGCCCTTCGAGGTCAGGGCGTACACGCCCCGATCCACTCGCTCGAACCAGCCGTAGACGTTGTCGCGCAGGATCCGGCCCGCGCTGGGCGCATCCGCGTCCGCCCGCACCGCCCGTACGGGTTTCGCGCCCGCGGTCAGGGCCTGCGCGCAACGGGTGGCCTCCTGGCGGTAGGCCGTCATGATCGGCCGGCGGACGCTCCCACCCTGCGTGGGGTCGCCGAGGCGGCGCCGGTGCTCACCCAGCAGCGCGGCCGCCCGGCGACGGTTCGTGCGGGGCCGGTAGGGCACCGGGTCGACCAGGATCTCGGCCCGGCCGTGACTCACCACGATCAGACCCAGGCCCAGCCGGCGGCACAGCCGCGCGGTCTCGGCCCTCCTGGAGGGCCACGTCCCGACCGCGAGGTAGACCGCGTCGGTGACGGCCAGCCGGTCGATGCCCTGGAGAACGAGCGCCAGCGAGAACGAGCGCTTCAGTTCCACGATCACGAGGGGTTCGTCCCCGCGCACGCCCACGGCGTCGCAGCCCTTGACCTCGCCCTTGACGTCGTACCCCTGGCTCTCAAGGAGGGCCTTCACCGGCGCGTAGAGGGCGACCTCGGGCTCGATGACGGCGGCCACGGGCGACGGCTCAGCCGCCGCCGAACGGCGTGTCCCGCCGCGCGAACTCGTCCAGCAGGCGGCGGCACTCAGCGGCCTCGCGCTGCGCCTGGCTCACGATCCAGGGGTCCACGCGGGCCGAGTCCTCGAGGGTGACCATGGGCCCGCGATCGCCATCGTCGAGCACGATCCCCGAGGCGTTGCGGTAGTCGGCCATCCAGTTGGCCTGCAGCGCGACCAGCACGTCCGCGATCACCCGGCGTGGGAACAGCCAGTCCACGTGGGTGGCGTTGAGGCGGTCCGCCAGGTCGTCGATGCGGATCGGACGGCCGCGATCCATGCGCGCGACCGCGTCGATCACGCGGAGGGCCGTGAACGGATCCCCGGATTCGGCGACAACGGGCGGCTGCGGGCGGGCCTCTGGAAAACCGGCTGGGAGCGGGCGACGGCCGACGGCTCCTGGGGTATCGCTCACGGCGCGGTGCCTCGCTTCGGGGGTGGGGTCGAAGGAACCGGCGAGACATCCCGCGGGCCGGGCACGGGCGCCTCGTGCCCGCGCCCGCTCGCAGGCGCCTCGCTCGCAGGCGCCTCGCTCGCAGGCGCCTCGTGCCCCTCCGTGCCCGCACCGGGCGACGGCGTGACCAGCCCCGGGATCTCGATCGTCATGAACCCGCCGTCGCCAGAGGGAACCGGGTCGTCGGGTCGCGCGTGGTGCACCAGTTCCTGGGATGGCGGCTGGTTCCGCCACACCTGCTGTTCAAAACCGAACAGCACGCCCCCGATCGTCTGACCCAGCGGCGGCTTCCTCTTCGGCGTTGCCATCAGGGCGATTGTAATTCGGGCCCAGTGCCAGAACGCGCGATGCGGACAACGGAACGCCGCCTGGCAGGCGACCACCTGGCCGGCGACCACCTGGCCAGCGATCGGCTACTCCGCCGTGTCGGCCCCGGGCTCGAGCACCGGCAGCGCCCGTGCGCCCTCGGTGGACTGCCCCTCGATCGCACCCACCCCGAACGGCACCCACTTGGACGGATCGCTCAGGCGATGGGCCTCGGTGTTGCCGCGCTCGTGGACCTGGGTGAAGCCGGCAGGCTCGATCCACATCTTCTTGCCGTCGAGCAGGCCGGTGATGCCCTCCTGCCCCGGCTCTGGGCGCGGGTTCTGGCAGTACTGGCAGGTTGAGCTGTCGTGCGGCGTGTACTCCGCAGGCTCCTCGTAGGTGGTGATGTAGCCCTCGTAGTTGCGGAGGATCACCTTGTGGTCCGAGTAGCTGACGACGTAGTTCGGCATGACCGGGATCTTGCCGCCGCCGCCGGGCGCGTCGACGATGAACTGGGGCACCGCGTACCCGGACGTGTGGCCCCGGAGGCCCTCGATGATCTCGAGGCCCTTGCCCACCGGCGTCCGGAAGTGGCCGGCGCCCTCCACCAGGTCGCACTGGTAGATGTAGTACGGCCGGACGCGGTTCTCGACAAGGCGCTGCACCAGCTCGCGCTGGGTGTGGACGCAGTCGTTGATCCCTGCCAGCAGCACCGACTGGTTGCCCAGCGGAACACCGGCGCGCGCCAGCTGGTCGCAGGCCCGCGAGAGCTCCGGCGTGATCTCGTTGGGGTGGTTGACGTGGATGTTCAGCCACAGCGGGTGGTACTTGGCGAGCATCTCGCCCAGCTCCTCATCGATCCGCTGGGGCAGGAAGACGGGCACCCGGGAGCCGATCCGGATGACCTCCACATGAGGGATCTCGCGCAGGCCGCGGAGGGCCGATTCGAGGAGCTTCGGCGCCAGCGTGAGTCCGTCGCCGCCGGAGATCAGGACGTCGCGGATCTGCGGCGTCCGCCGGATGTAGTCCAGCTGCGCCTCGTGCTCCTTGCGGTTGAAGTTCTGGGACGCGTCGCCGACGATCCGGCTTCGCGTGCAGTACCGGCAGTAGCTGGCGCACTGCGTGGTGATCAGCATCAGGACGCGATCGGGATAGCGGTGGACGAGCCCCGGGACCGGCGAGTGGCGGTCCTCGGCCAGGCTGTCCTCCATCATCCCCGTGAAGCTGCGCAGCTCGCGGCCCAGCGGGATGATCTGGCGGCGGATGGGATCCTCGGGGTCCCTGGGGTCGATCAGGCTGATGAAGTAGGGCGTGACGTCAACGCGGAACTTGTCGGGGGCGGACAGGCCCTCGCGCTCCTCGTCGGTCAGCTCCAGGATCTTCTCGATGTCCGCGAGGTCGTTGACCCGGTTGGACAGCTGCCAGCGCCAGTCGTTCCACTTCTCGTCCGGGACGTCCTCCCAGATCTGGGCGCGGCGGCTGACCGCGGGCTTGCCGTCCGGACCCAGCCGCTTGGCCGGATCGCGCTGGTTCACGAAAGGCGCCGCCTCGACGGCCGTCACGCTGCCCGAGCCCTGCGCCTGCTCCGCCACCTGCCGAACCTCCCGATGCCCGCTTCCCGGCGGGTGTCCCGCCACCGGTCGAACGCATAAATCCTATGCATCCTGAATGGACCGCGATCATAGCGGAGCCCCGCGGGGGCGTCTACGGGAAGCCGTCTGCCTGCTCGTCCCACGGGCGGTCCAGGAGACCGCGGATCGCCCCCGTCACGGGTTCCACCAGGACGCCATGGATCCGGGGTGGCGTGGTCTCGTACCACGGCATCACGCCGACCTCCCAGACGTCGGCGTCCGGGTCGTACCACAGGATCTCCTCGCGCCCGTTCCCCAGCTCCTGCGTCTCGAGGTACGCGACGAAGGACGGATCCGCGAGCGCGGCGTCGATGACCTCGGGTGGCGTGAGGCGGTCGCCCTGCGCGCCGTCGGTGATCCAGGCATCCAGCGCGAGCTCGATCCTGTGCTTGATGATGTCGTCGGGCTCCCGGTGCCCCCGCCAGTAGTAGCCCGCGTAACCGGTGATGGTCGCAGGACCGGTGGGCGGGAGGCCGCGCTTCACGTCGGCGTATCCGGACCACCACAGCGTCTGCCGGATCGCTTTCCCGGGCGGGATGGTCTCGGAGATGCCGATGTCAGCGCAACCGTAGGACCCGGCCCCCAGCATCGACCTGGGGACGAACCGGAGCCCGGCGGGGCGCGGGCGATCGGTCGTGACGTAGACATCGAGCAGCCGGTTCTTGAACGAGAGCGCCTGGCCCGTCTGGTCGACGCCGGGCGGCCAGTCCACCTGGGACGTGCCCTGGACCACCACGCTCAGCGCGCAGCCGTCGTGGAACCAGGTCACGTCGTCGGTCCCCAGGTTGCGGACCGTCGTCCTGACCCAGCCCGGCTCGCCGGCCCGCAGCGGGTTCCGCTGCAGCTCCATGCGGACGCGGATGCCGTCCTTCTCGGCCACCGCCACGCGCGGCAGCGGCCCTGTCGGCGCCGATGGTGCGCTGGTCGGCGGCGACGTCACGACCGGCGAGGCGGCCGGCGCCGGCAACCGGGTCGCAACGGGCAGCAGCGAAGTCGACGTCGGCGACGCGAGCGCAACCGGAGTGGCCGGGGACGCATGGATTGAAGACGTCGGATCGGCTGGCGGGGCCGTCGCGTCGCACCCTGCAGCGATCGCGGCGACGATCATCAGGGCGCCTGTGACTTGAGCTCGAATCCCGTTCCCCGAGGTTCGCATCTGGCACCAGACGGCTTGGTCACCGGCGATGTGACACCCTGGCCCGCTGCCCGCGGGCGCAGGACGACCTGACACAGGACCACCTGCGGGTTGACCCGGTGGTCTGCGGTGCCTACATTGCCCTAGCCTGTGCGGGGTCCGGGGTTCCGCTCGGCACTCACGTCCCTCGGCGCACAAGGAACCTGCCCGATGAAGATCGACCGACGCCTGGTCACGGGAGCTCTGGGTCTCACCCTGGTGCTCGCCGCGTGTGGCGGCACCTCCACGGCGACTGCGGATCCGGCCGGCACGGCCACCGCCACCGACGCCCCGACCTCCGAGCCAGCCGCCACGCCCGAGATGACGGAGGAGCCGCAGGCGACAGAGGAGCCCGCCGCGACCGAGGACGGTGGGAGCATCGGCGCCCTCAACGGTCTCGCCGCCACGCTCCCGGAGACGGCAGGCGGCGTGACGTTCGAGCGCGGCGGGTACGACGGCAGCCAGCTGGGTGCCTTCGGGGCCGCCGCTGGCCTCTCCGGCAGCGAGCTCGACCCGATCCTGACGGCCAACGGCAAGACGCTCAACGACGTCAACTTCGCGATCGCGACCTCGACCTCGACGGATGCCACGGCGATGATCTACGCCATCCAGATCAATGGAGTGCCCGCGTCCGAGTTCATCGACAGCCTGAACCCCGGTGCGAGCTCGATGCCCCAGACCACGCTCGGGGGCAAGACCGTCTACGGCCAGGCGACGGGTGGCTTTGGCGTGTTCGCCTATCCCAAGGACGACACCATGTATCTCATCCTGCTCGCGGACGAGAAGCTGGCAACGGCGATCCTCGAGCAACTGCCCTGACGATCGGGGCGGACCTGCCGCCCCGATGCCACACACGCGAACCCGGCCGGCCACCCGGCCGGGTTCGCCGCATCAGGCCCCGGCTCAGCGCAGGACGATGAACCCGTCCACGTCCACGACGGGCCGTCCCGCCGTGCCCGCAACCACCACGCGGATCGTGTGGGACGCCCGGGTGCTCCAGTGCTTCCTGAACACGATCCGGGCAGGCGCGTCCGCCGCGGCGGCGAGATCGACCGTCCTGGCGAGCCTCCCGTCAACGTAGACCTTTGCCTTGCCGTGCCCGGGCCCGCGCTCGGCGATCCAGGCGACATCCAGCCCGGTGAACGTGAAGCGGGCCACAGAGCCGGCGACCGTCGACTCGTGCAGCGACCCGCCTCGGGCCGTCGCGTCGTTGACGGGCGTCCAGGCCGGGGAGTAGCGGATCGCGCTCGACCCGTCCCCTGCGACCCGTGTCCGGAACGAGGGTCCGTACTGCCAGCGGCCCACGTTGCCGTACCTGTCGATCGCCCGGACCCGGTAGCGGTACGCGTGCCCCGGGGCGAGCGACTGGCTCGCCGACTTGACCTTGGCGGACAGGATCCGCTTCCAGGCACCGCCGTCAAGGCTGCGCTCCAGCTGGTACTTCGCGATCCCCCAGCCCCGGTCCGAGCCGTCCCAGGTGATCGTCGCGGGGACCGAGGCCCCAACCGCACCGGATCCCACGTGCTGCTTGGGCGCCGTGGTCGTCGGCCGGTGGACGTCGCGATGGCGCACCGGCGGGTCGTACATTGCGTAGAACAGCGGGCCGGACATCCGCTGCCAGCCCACCGTGATGTTGCCCGCCTCCATGGGCCTGATGGTGAACGTCGCCCCGCCATCCTGGTGCCACATGTTCGGATGGTCCCCGGCGCCCTGCCAGGCGGTCCAGACGTTGTTGTTGCCAGCAGTTGCGCCACCGATGAGGTAGCGCGTGTAGGTGATCGACTGCCCGACGATGGGCGTGTAGGTGCTCGGCAGGACCTGTGCGATCGGCAGGTTGGACGAGGCGATCCGGCGCCCAGTGCCGTCCTCGGCGGCGTCGAACCGGACGTGCGCCCCGTTCCCGAACCCTACCTCGCCATTCTCATCCGGGATTCCGGCATCCACGTAGAGCTCGAACTGGCGGTACGGGACCCATGGCAGCGTGAACGTCCATGCCGGACACCTGCCGTTGACCTGCTTGGCGTCGAAGCCCAGCGCGCCGAACGTCTCGTCATAGTCGTTCGCGAGGGACTTGTCGTTGCCCCAGCGGAACTCATAGCGGCAGATCGACCCGGCAGGCAGGCTGTAGTCGGCAGGGTAGGCCGGCGCGAGGGTGAAGGCGTGGCCCGTGATCGGCGGGTCCGGCATTCCGATCGTCATCCGGGGGCTGATGCCAGGCGTGACCTGGCCCCAGAAGATGGGCGACGCGTCCGCATCTACCTGCACGTCCACCCGCTTGAGCCCGTAGCCCTCGCAGCCGGGAAGGTCAAGGCTCACCAGGATCCGCGACGCGAACGGGTACGGCTCGCTCAGGGTGGCTCCACCGTCGCACGAGATCACCACCGTCCGGGCGCCCCCCGGATCGGGGATCGCGTAGAAGATCAGGGTCATGTTGCGCGCGTAGTTGCCCTTGTCGTACTCAACGGTGGGCGTGGTCGGCACCTTCGCTTCGGCTGGCATCACCAGCCCCGGCGTCGCCAGGAGCGTGAGGGCGACGACAGCGGCAGATACAGCCTGCAGCGGGCGAAGGTCGTGCACGAATTCCTCCCCATGGTGCAGTGAGATCGCGGGACGACCGACGCCAACGCTACGTCGCACCCTGACGCACCGCAACCTGCCAGATGTCACCCACCCGGGAATCGCGAAGCCCGGCCGGTGGCCGGGCTCCAATGCTGCGGCCGGGCGATCGACCCTAGTCGCCGATCACGCTCCAGATCAGGCCCATCATGATGAAGAAGCCGCTGAACATCGCGATCAGCCCCAGGCCACCGTAAGGTGAGCTGGCGCCCTCGTGCGGGACCAGCTGCAGCCCGATCCCAAACACCACGGCCCAGGCGACGAACAGCGCCGCGAACAGCAGCTTGGAGTTCGGGCCGGTCACGCGACGGGTCCAGCCCGGGCGGCCACCTTCGGCCACCATCGCGGAGCGGGCGAAGGTGTACACGAAACCCCCGGCCAGCGTGACCGCTGCCAGGAAGATGACCATGTTGTTCGGGAAGTTCTGGAACCAGATGGTGAAGATCGTCACGCGGGCGGCCCTCGGACGGGAAGGGTGGGCATCATGACGCCGCGGCTGGCCACGGCCGCACGATGCTAGCAGAACAGGCCGGCCTCGAGGCACGGTGATCCGCGCACGGGGCGACTCCCGGCGCGCCCGGCGGATCGGGCCTAACATGCTACTCATCACTCGCACGTTAGCGATTGCGCGCCGGCGGCCACACGCCGGACCCTTCACCCGAACCGGACCACGTATGAGCTTCGATCGCCTGGGCCGCTTCACCGTCCGCCGTCGCTGGTGGATCGTGTTCGCGTGGGCAGCGCTCATCCTCCTCGCGCTGCCGCTGGCACCGCGGGCGCCCGGCGCCCTCTCGGCGGGTGGGTTCATCCTCGACGACCTCGAGTCGGCCCGGGCAAAGCAGCTCCTTGCAGACGAGCTTGGCCTCGAGCCGTCCGCGTTCGTCCTGGTCTACACGTCAGACAGGCTCAGGGCGGGAACGCCCGAGTGGCTGGCGGCCGTGAGCGCCGCCACGGGGGATGTGGCGGGTGCGCCACACGTGACCCGCATCCTCTCGCACGTCCTTGCTCCCCGGCAGGTCTCGGCGGATGGCCGAACCGCCTATGACGTGGTGTTCCTCGACCTCCCACCGGACGACTCCCCCGACGCAATCCCGGCCGTCGCAGCCGCCCTCAGGGACGTGCCCGGACTCACGGTCCGGATCGGCGGCGGGCCCGCGTTCTACGGCGATGTGCAGTCGGTCACCGAGACCGACCTCCGGCGCAGCGAGCTGGTCTCCCTGCCGTTGGCGGCGCTGGCCCTGGTGCTGGTGTTCGGGAGCATGGTGGCAGCCGGTGTCCCGCTGGCCGTGGGTGGAGCCGCCGTCCTCGTGGCGCTGGCCGGGATCTACATCGTGGCCTCGTTCGTGCCGATGAGCATCTTCGTGCTCAACCTGGCCACGCTGCTGGGGCTGGGCCTGGGCGTGGACTACTCGCTCCTGATGACCAGCCGCTTCCGCGAGGAGCTGGCCCGCCGTGACGGACCCGACCGGGTCGAGGAGGCCGTGCTGGTCACTGTCGCCACGGCCGGCCGGGCCGTGTTCTTCTCGGCGCTCACGGTGCTGCTGGGCCTGCTGGGCCTGGTGCTGTTCGAGTTCATGATCCTGCGCTCGGTTGGCATGGCCGGGGCCATGGTGGTCGGGCTGGCGGGTGCCGCCGCGCTCACCCTGCTGCCGGCGATCCTGGCCATCATCGGGACGCGGATCGACGCCCTGGGCGTGCGCAAGGTCACCGTGGAGCCCGGCGTGAACGGACCGTGGGCCCGGCTGGCCCGCCGGGTGATGCGCCACCCGGTCGCCGTCCTGGTCCCCACCCTCACCCTCCTGATCGTGCTGGGCCTCCCGTTCCTGAGCGTGCGCTTCAACGCTCCCGATGCGACGATCCTGCCGGCGTCGGTACCGTCCCGCGAGACCTACGACATCCTCGCCCGGGAGTTCGGCGAGGGGGAGTTCGCTCCCCTGTTCATCGCCATCCGGACGCCTGGGCCTGCGACGGCGCCCGTGAACGTTGCGGCGCTCTATGACTACTCGCGCCGGCTGGCCGCCGACCCTCGCGTCAGCCGTGTGTCCGGGCTGGTGGACGTGGATCCCCGGATCACCCTCGCGCAATACCAGCTGCTCTACGGTTCCGCAGCCGGACCGCCGGACCGCTTCGTGTCCACCTCGCTCGCGGCGACCACGAGAGGCGACCTGACGGTGTTCACGGTCACGACCCCGTTCGGGCCGAACAACGACGAGGCGCGGGCCCTGGTCCGCGAGGTCCGCGCCCCGACGGGACCGCTGGCCGCACCTGCGGGGACCGCCATCCTGGTCGGAGGAGGGGCCGCGGACGTCGATGACGTGGTGACCCGGGTCTGGTCCGACTTCCCGCGGACCGCGGCGTTCATCGTCGTGACGACGTTCCTGGTCCTGTTCGTCCTCCTCCGGTCGGTCGTGCTGCCGGTCAAGGCCCTGGTCATGAACACGCTCTCGATCGTCGCCAGCTTCGGTGCGCTCGTCTGGATCTTCCAGGAAGGCAATCTCTCGGCGCTGCTGGGGTTCCAGCCCCTCGGCTTCGTGGAGACCACCCAGCCCGTGATCCTGTTCTGCGTCCTGTTCGGGCTGTCCATGGACTACGAGGTATTCCTGCTGTCGCGGATGAAGGAGGCCTGGGACCGGACCGGCGACAATACGGAGGCCGTGGCGCGCGGCCTGGAGCGCAGCGGGCGGATCGTGAGCTCGGCAGCCCTGATCGTGGTGGTCGTGGCCGGCTCGTTCGCGTTCGCCGACATCGTGCTCATCAAGGCGCTCGGGCTGGGCGTGGCCATCGCGGTGACGCTGGACGCGACGGTGGTCCGAGCGCTGCTCGTCCCCGCGACCATGCGCCTGCTGGGCCGCTGGAACTGGTGGGTGCCGCGGCGGCTGGATCGTGCCCTGGAGGGTGTCCTGCCTCGGACGGAGGCAGAGGTGGAGGCCAGCATCCGATGAGGCGCGCCGTCCTGCTCCAGGTCCTGCTCGTCGCGCTGGTCGTCGCTGCATGCGGAGGCCCGATCCTCGCCAATGCGCCGGCCGACCGCCCGGTCGCTCACCCTGCCGCCACGGCCGCGCCGCGCCCCGCCGACCCGCAGCCTGTGACCTTTCCGGGTGACGACGGCCCCCACGACCGCCTGACGGAGTGGTGGTACTACACCGGCCACCTGCGAGCGGAGGACGGAAGCCGGTTCGGGTTCGAGTACGTCGTCTTCCGTGCCGAGCGGGGCGGCTTCCCGGTGACCTGGGCCTCGCACCTTGCCCTCACCGATGAGAGCGGGGGCCGGTTCCACTACGCGGAGCGAGGCCAGATCGGCCCCGGGGTGGACCAGTCACCGCGGGTCGACGGCGACCCAGCCGGGTTCGCATTCACGGTGACCGGCGCGGACCCGCAGGATCCCGCGGCGACACGCGGCACGCCGTGGCGCATGTCGGGTGGTAGCGGCGCGGACCGGATCACCGCAGGCGCGGCGGGCGCCGAGGTCGAGGGCGATCCCGTCAGAGCGTTCGGGCTCGACCTGCAGCTGGCGGAGCGCAAGTCCCCGGTGCTCCATGACCTGGACGGCTACATCGACTTCGGGCCGGCTGGCGGCTCCTACTACTACTCGCGGACGGCGATGGACGCGACCGGAAGCGTGACCCTGGGCGACCGGTCGCTGACCGTGACGGGCGACGCCTGGTTCGACCACCAGTGGGGCGACTTCATCTCGGTCGGCGCCGGAGGATGGGACTGGTTCGCGCTCAACCTGGACGACGGGACGGACATCACGCTGTCCCTCGTTCGGGCCGCGGACGGCAGCTATCCACTCGTGTACGGGACGATGGCCGGTGGATCGGGTGAGACGCGCCACCTCGGCGAGGGCGACTTCACCGTCGAGGTGACGGACCACTGGACCAGCCCGGCCACCGGTGCCGTCTACCCGGCGGCCTGGACCGTGACCATCCCCGGCGAGGACCTCACGATCCACCTAGCCCCAACGGTTCCCCAGCAAGAGCTTGACACGCGTGCCACGACGGGCGTCGTCTACTGGGAGGGCTCCCAGCTGGTCAGCGCCACCCGCGGCGGAGTCGCGCTGGCCGGCGAAGGCTACGTCGAGCTCACCGGCTACGCCCCGGCCCGCTGAGCCTCGCGCCGGCCGCCGCTGGCCGGCCAACGGCGGTCAGGGGCTGGCGGTCGGAGATGCGGATGGCGTCCCGCCGGCGTTCGCAAGCTCGGCCTCGATCAGAGCGCCCAGCTCGGCGGCGCTCTTGAGGCCCACCAGCAACTCGCCACCGTTGATGCGCATCGTGGGCGTGGAGCTGATCCCGAGGTTGAGCGCGTCGGTACTCGCGGTGGCTACGTCGGTCAGGGCTGCCTCGGAGTCCTGGCAGGAGTTGAAGGCACCTTCCTCGACGCCTGCTGCCACGGCGATCTGCGCCACGCGCTCGCGGTTGAAGCCGCCCTGGTTCTCGCCGTCCTGGTTGTTGTAGATCCAGTGCGCATAGGGCCAGTACAGGCCCTGCTCGTTGGCGCAGAAGGCGCCGGTGGCGGTGATCTTGGACTCGTCCTCGGAGCCGCCGGTGCCCAGGATGGCGATGTCGTTGTGGACGATCCGCAGCACGCCGGCCTTGACGTACTTGTTGACGAGGGAGGGCTCCACCTCGAGCGAGTACCGCGCACAGACCGGGCACTGGTAGTCCTCGAAGACCTCCATGGTCACGGGCGCGTCCGCCGCTCCGATGGTCGCTCCGTCGGTGAGCTCGGCCGGATAGGTGAAGCCCGGGTCGCTGAGCCGTCCCGTGGCCTTGTTGCCAAGCTGGCCGACGGCGACGAAAACGACGATCAGGACGCCGATCGCGATCCCGACGATGGTCATGTTGCGGGTGGTGATCAACGAGGAACCGCCGCCCCCGGCGTCGCCGCGCGTGCGTCGCTCGTCGCGAGCCGTCTCGAAGCGGTCGCGGCGCTCGGCGGCGCGACGCTCCCTGCGGGTGGTCTGGGTGGTGGGCTGCTTGCCGCTCAGGGGAGGCCTCCGTGTTCGTGGTGGTGCGCGGGACGCGCTGCATTGTCGCCCAAGAACGCCCAGGAAGCCTCGCGTCCGTGGCCGGGCTGCCGGAAGAGACGTTCGTCCCCACCCACCGTGCCGGTCGGACGGGCCGATTCCTGGGGCCGGGACTGGCGCTCCTTGGACCTAGATGATACTGTGTCTCATATGGAACTCATCGGCGGCCCCTCCGCTCCAGGCTCCCCGGCCTCCGCGCCGCCCTCTGGGAGCGAGCACATCCACGCGACCGGGGCGGAGCACCTGTTCGATGCCGCCCATGCCCACGCACACGCGGACGTCTGGCTGAGCGACGTCACCACCGGCTACGGCGACCGGCCAGCCGTGGAGCATGTCACCGTGGCCGTGGAGCCTGGCAGCCTGCTGGCGGTCGTCGGTCCCAACGGTGCCGGCAAGAGCACGCTGCTCAAGCTCATGGCCGGCCTGTCCAGGCCCTGGTCCGGGCGGATCGAGATCCTCGGTGCTCCCGCGGGTCGCGAGGCGCGTCGCGTGGCCTACGTGCCGCAAGCGGAGCTCGTGGACTGGGCGTTCCCCGTCACCGTGGAGGACGTGGTGATGATGGGCCGCTACCCGCGGCTGGGCCTGCGTCGCCCCGGCAAGGACGACCGCCGCGCCGTTCGCGATTCGCTGGAACAGGTCCGCATGGACGATCACCTGCGGACGCAGGTGGGGCGCCTCTCCGGTGGCCAGCGACGGCGGGTGTTCCTGGCCCGGGCCCTTGCGGCTGAACCCGACCTGTTCCTCCTGGACGAGCCGGTCACTGGGATCGACGCCACGACCCAGGAGCTGCTGATGGACATCCTCGAGGCCCAGGCGGCCCGGGGAAAGACGGTGGTGGCCACGACCCACGACCTGGCTTGTGCCGCCCAGCGGTTCCAGCAGGTGCTCGCGATCAACCGGACGGTCGTGGCCTACGGACCTTCGAACCTGGTGCTCGACGCAGAGGTCCTCGCCGCGGCGTACGGCGGCCACCTCCTCGTGCTGGAGGGTCGCACCATGGTCCTCGACGACGCCCACCACCACGACGACGCGGCTCCCGGCGAACGCCACTTCCACGACGCGGACGGGCGCTGATGGACTGGCTGCTCGAGCCGCTCGCCTCGCCGATCATCGTGCGCGCCCTGCTCGCCTCGGCGATGGTCGGCGTCGTGTGCGCCGTGGTCGGCACGTACGTCGTGTTGCGCGGGATCGCCTTCATCGGTGATGCCGTCGCGCACGCCGCGTTCCCCGGCGTCGTCATCGCCTACATGGTCGGATTCCCGTTCTACCTCGGTGCGGCGGTCGCGGCCGTCGGGACCGCTCTCGCCATCGGGTTCGTCACCAAGCGCTCGGGCCTGCGCCAGGACACCGCGATCGGCGTCCTGTTCGCGGGCATGTTCGCGCTGGGCATCTTCCTGTTCAGCACCATCGACGGCTACGTGGCTGACCTGTTCAGCTTCCTGCTGGGCAACGTGCTGGCGATCGGCACCGCGGACCTCGTGACCCTGGTGGTCCTGGGGACCGGCGTGATCGTGACCGTGGCCATCCTGTGGAAGGAGATGCTGTACGCCACGTTCGACCCGCTCGGAGCGGCGGCCTCGGGGATCAAGGTGGACCTCCTCGAGTACCTGTTCCTCGCGCTCGTGGCCCTGACGATCGTGGTCAGCCTTCAGGCGGTGGGCATCATCCTCGTGGTCGCGATGCTGATCACCCCCGCGGCCACAGCGCAGCTCCTGACGGTCAGGTTTGCCCGGCTGATGGTGACCGCGGCGCTGGTCGGCGTGGCGAGCGCCGTCATCGGCCTGTACCTCTCGTACTGGTTTGACGTAGCCAGCGGGGCGACGATCGTGCTCGTCCAGACGTCGGCATTCGTGGTGGCGCTGGTGCTTGGTCCGCGCGGACTCCTCGCCCGCCGGCGTTGGGCCGCCGTCGAACCCGATGCCGCACAGGCGGCAGGCTCGTGAGAACGGCACCCGCTCCGGTGTCCCGCGGGCAGGCGGTCGATGGCGCCGACGACCGGCCCGAGGACCGTCTGGTCCAGGCCCTGGAGCGGGCCGGCTGCCGCATGACCGTACCCCGCCGCGCCGTCGCCGGCCTGGTCGCCGCTCGGGCCGGCCACTTCACCGCCGCCGATCTCGTTGTGGATGCTCGACACCGACGGATCGACATCGGGCGGGCAACCATCTTCCGCACCCTCGACCTGTTCGTGACGCTCGGCCTGGTCGAGCGCGTGGACCTGCCCGCCGGCGAGCATGCCTACGTCGTGTGCGAGCCGGTCCATCACCACCACGCCATCTGCACCCGCTGCGGACGGTCGCTCGACGTGTCCGACCATGGCCTTGGCGAGGTGCTGGGCGAGATCGGACGGCGCTCCGGGTTCCGCACCACCGCCCACCGGCTCGAGATCTTCGGCCTATGCGCCGCCTGCCAGGCCGGCTCGTGAGTCGCATCGCCGAGGTCGCCGCGACGCTGCTGCTGGTCGTGGCTGTTGCCGGATGCGCGGGCTCACCGACCCTGACGCCAGCGGACGGCAGCGACACGCTGAAGGTCGTCACCACGACCACGATCCTTGCCGACCTGGTGCGCCAGGTGGGCGGGTCCCGGGTCAGCGTCAATAGCCTCGTGCCCAAGGGCGGCGAAGTCCACACCTTCGATCCCACGCCATCGGACATCCGCAGCCTGGCCGAGGCGGACCTCGTGTTTACCAACGGGCTTGGACTCGACGACTGGCTCACCAGCCTGATCGACGACGCGGGCACGAGCGCGCCGGTCGAGGCCCTGGGCGAGAACCTGGCCGGGGTCCACTACCTCGAGGGCGGCGTCAACGGCAGCGTGAACCCGCACCTGTGGCTGGACATCGCGTACGCGGCGAAGTACGCGCAGCGGATCGGCGTGGCGCTTGCCGCCGCGGACCCCGACCACGCGGCCGAGTACGGGGCCGGCGCCGGGACCTACGCCGCCCAGCTGATCGCCCTCGACGATCACGCTCGTACGACCCTCGCGGCCATCCCGGAGGCGAACCGCAAGGTCATCGCGTTCCACGATGCGTTCCCGTACTTCGCGGCCGCGTATGGCCTCGCCATCGACGGGACGGTCGTGGACGCTCCCGGCCAGGAGCCGAGTGCGGGCCAGGTGGCCAGGCTGATCGACGTCATCCGGAGGGACGGCATCCGCGCGATCTTCGCCGAGGCCCAGTTCTCCGAGGACCTGGTGCGGACGATCGCCGACGAGACGGGAGCGACCGTCGTGTCCGACCTGTACACCGACAGCCTGGGCGACGGGCCTCGGGACACCTATGCCGGGATGATGGCCTGGAACATCGAGCAGGTGGCGGCGGCCCTGAACGGGGAGTGACCCGTGCCGCGGCGGCGGAACCGGTGAAGGCGTTCCCACGAGGCGCAGAAGGGACCATCGGCGGGCGGCACCGGTGAAACCTTCGGCCGGCGGGCCGCCTCAGAGGGGGGCCACACTATCTCGGGAGTCGCCATGGTCAGCCGCTCGCGCCCCCACCCCAGCGCCCGTTCCAGTCCGAATGTCGCGAAGGATCGGTCATGCGCGTAGGCGCCGCGACGCTCATCGCGCTCGGTGCGATTGCCGCCCTGGTTGCCCTCGGGGTGACGGACCAGGTGCTCCCGGCCAGCGATCCCCGCGTGACCGACATCCGACCCTGGATCGCGGCTCGTGCCCTGGGCGTCACGGCCTACCTGCTGCTGGCCGTCGAGGTCGGGCTCGGCCTGGTCCTTAGCCATCCGCGCAACACCGCCGAGTGGCGCAAGACCAAGCAGGTCTTCCCGTGGCACGAGATGATCACGGTCTTCACCGGGGCCTTCCTCGCGCTCCATATCGCCCTGCTCGCCATCGATCCGTTCGCAAAGGTGGGCATTCTGGGCGCGCTCGTGCCGGGGTTCTCCGAGTACCGGCCGCCCGCGATCGCCATCGGCACCGTGGCCCTCTATGCGCTGATCTTCACCGCGGTCACGGCCAAGTGGACCAGGCTGCTGCCCGGGGGATGGTGGCTCAAGGTTCACCGCTTCGCCGCCGTCACCTTCCTGCTCACCTGGGTCCACGCGGTGCTTGCCGGCACGGACGGCGGCGCCCTCACGCCCCTGTATCTCGCGACCGGCCTGCCCATCCTCGCGGGCGTCGCCCATCGCCTGTGGACCGCCCGCGTTCGCCCGCGGCGAGCCTCTTCGCCCGCCGCAGCGACCCTCACCCTCGTCCGGCCGCAGCCGGTGACCACCGCAGTGGAGGAAGCATGATCTCCAAGGAAGCCCTCGTCCGGTTCGGCCGGCGCCTGGTCGTCATGGTCGCGACCTTCGCCGTGATCGGCGCGGCCGTCGGAACCGTCCAGGTCGCCGCGCAGTGGCGCGCCGAGGCCGCCCCGCTCGACACCGCCCCCGCCAGCATGACCTCGGTGAGCGACGAGTACGTCATCGAGACCGAGAGGGCCGACGACATTGCCACCCAGATGAGTGGCGTCGCACGGCAGATCTCGAGCCTTCAGGCGGCCGTCATCACGGCCGATGGCAGCGTCACGGGCGACACCGAGAGCGCCGCCTCGCTCCAGGCGCAGCTCGACGCCGCGGCGCTCAAGCTGGTCAGGACCCAGAAGCAGCTCAAGGCCGCGCAGGCACGGCTCGCGGCGCTCAACCGCGCCGCCGCCCGCCAGGCCGCGCTCAACCGCGCTGCGTCGTCGTCCCGCAGCAACGGCAGCTCGACGCCAGCCAAGACGCCGGCGCCCCGCGAGCACGAGGATGACGATGACTGAGCGAGCCCTTCCCGCGGTGGCCATCGGCGTGGCGGCAAGGTCACGGGCCCAGGTCGTCCCCAGGGCGACGGCGGTGCCCCGTCCGGCCGGTGGCCGGAAGGAGGCGCTCCTCGGCACGCCGTCGCGAGCGGGGATGCTGTTCGGCGCCTCGGCAGCCATCTATGCCGTGACGCTGGCCGGGATGGCCGGTCTCCAGGCGGAGTCCGACTCCGCGCTCGCCGCGGCCCGGAGCCCGTACCTGAGCGCGGTTGAGCAGGCCAGGGCCGCCAACGATGCACTCGAGGCCACGGTCGTGGCCGCCGACGCGAGGGTCCGCGCCCTTATCGCCGACTACGACAACGTGAGCGGGAACGTGACCGCCTACCAGGCCCGCCTGGACTCTCTGGCGGCGCTCGTTGCCGAGGTCCAGGGAACCGCGGCGGCACTTCCGGCCCGCATCAAGCTGCCCACGGTCAGCATGGCCGGCGCGATCGCCGGCTCCTCGGGTGGCACGACCCGTTCCGCACCCAAGACCACGGCGAAGACCGGTGCCTCCGGCGGTTGAGGTGGCGGCGACGCACCTCGGCGGAGGCCGGCCCGACGACGGAGGCCGGCCCGACGACGGCTCCGACCGCCTTGTCGCGTTCTCGGGCCGCTCGCTCGGATCGTCGCTCAACCTGACCGTGCGCCTGCCGGAGCCGGCCGGTACGACCTCGCTCGCCGTGGCGGAGCTCGCCTGGGACGAGGTGCGGGCCGAGTTCGAGGCGGTGGACCTGGCCCTCTCCCGGTTCCGCGATGATTCGGAGTTGACGACGCTCAACCGCCGGGCGGGAAGCGGCGAGGTCATCCGCGTATCGCGCAGGTTGCGGATCGCCCTTGCCGCGATCGATCGCGCCGGCCGCGTCACCGATGGCCGGTTCGACGCAGGCATCCTCGGATCGCTGGAGCGGTTGGGCGAGCGCGGCGCGGACCTCGACAGGACCGGAGCCGGATCGGGCGGATCGGCGGTGCTGGGCGGGTCGGCCACGTCGATGCCGGGGTCGCCCTCGCCGGGGTCGCCCTCGCCGGGGTCACCCCCGAGAACGTGGCCTGTGCACGTCCCGCCGGCGCCCGTGGACATGGGCGGGATCGGCAAGGGCCTCGCACTCCGCTGGGCGGCCGCGCGAGCGGGTGCGGTGCTGGCGCCCGGAATGGGCATGCTCCTCGACGCCGGTGGCGACATCGTCCTCGTCGGGGTGCCGCCGGTGGCCGGGTGGAGCGTCGGGATCGAGGACCCGGTGGCCGGCGACGTTGTCCTGGCTGAACCGGTCGCGGTGCTCGAGCTGCACGGAGGAGCGGTTGCCACCTCGTCGGTGCGGGTTCGAGCCTGGATCGACCCGGACGGGCGTGCGGTTCACCACCTCGTGGACCCGCAGACGCACGAGCCGGCGCGGACCGGGCTCATCGCGGTCACGGTCGCAGCCACTGATCCCGCCTGGGCGGAGGTGCGGACCAAGGACCTGTTCCTCGTCGGCCGCGCGCGGATTGCAGAGCACGCGCGTGCGCGCGGCCTGGCCGCGTGGTGGATCGACGACCAAGGCCGGATGGGAATGACGCCCGAGGCGAGGATCCGCACCGCCTGGGCGGCCGAGGACCGCCTGGGCTAGGGGTTGCTCCCGCCGCTCGCAGGTCCGGGATTGCCGGGATGGGCGTCCGGCTCCGGTGCGGCCGCGGCGGCCGCGATCGCCTCGGCCCGCAGCTGGGACGGAGGGGTCTCGCCCAGCGCGACGGCCAGCTCGTCCAGCGTGGGATAGCCCTCGCGAGCACCTGCGCGCGTGACGGACACGCTGGCCGCGACCACGGCCCGGCGGGCGGCGGCCTCGAGGCTCAGCCCGCCGGCGAGCGCCGCCGCCAGGGCGCCGTTGAGCGCGTCGCCCGCGCCCGTCGCGTCGATCGCCTTGACCCTGGGTGCCTTGATGTCGATCGCCGCCCCCTGCCGCCTGACGAGGACCGCACCGGCCGCGCCCAGGGACACCAGGATCGCCTGGCCGGCGCCGGGTCCCTCGCTGCTGGTCTCGAGCAGCGTCCGCGCAGCCCGCACGGGCTCGCTCGCCCCGATCGGCTCGCGCCCGGAGCGCCGGGAATCGTCGGCCACGAGGAGGGCGAGCTCGCCACGGTTGGGCACCACGACGTCGGCCAGCGAGATCACCGACCGGTCCAGGCCGCCCGCGGGTGCCGGGTTGAAGATGGTCCAGGCACCGCCCAGCCGCCCGATCCGGAGGGCCTCGCGCGCGGCGTCGGTGGAGATCTCGTGGGTCACCAGCACGGCATCGCCGGCATGCGGGTTGAGTCGGGTCAGCGCCTGGCGCACGTGAGCTGCAGTGAGGCCGGCGTTCGCTCCGGGAGCCACCGCGATCTGGTTCTCCGCCTTGGCGTCAACGAGGATGAGGGCCACGCCGGTCGCCATGTGCTCGAGCGTGACCAGGACGTCCGTGCCGATGCCCTCGCGGGCCAGTGCGGCGCGCGCCTCGGCGGCGAACTCGTCGTCGCCAAGGGCCGCGACCAGCATGACCGGAACGCCGAGCCGTGCCGCCGCCACCGCCTGGTTCCCACCCTTGCCCCCGTGGAAGCGCGTGAACGTCCCGCCGAGGACCGTCTCGCCGGGCAGCGGCAACCTGTCCGTCTGCACCACGAGATCGACGTTCACCGACCCGACGACCAGGACCCGACCGCTCATCGGAGGTATGCCCCTTCCAGTGTCCGGCTACGAGCCGGTGACGTACTCGCCACCGTCGACGCCGATGACCTCGCCGTTGATGAACTCCGTGCCCTCACCGGACAGCGCGAGGATCGTGCCGGCCACGTCCTGGGGCGTCGTCATCCGGCCGGTGGGGTTGCGCCGCGTCGCGGCCTCGATGATCGCGTCGTGCTCGGGGATCTTCATCAGTGCCGGCGTCATGGTGACACCGGCGCGGATCGTGTTGGCCGTGATGCCCGTGCCCAGCCGGGCCAGCTCCATCGCCAGCTGCCGGGTGTGGGATTCGAGGGCCGCCTTGGCCGACGAGACAACGCCGTAGCTCGGCACGACGCGGGTCGAGCCCTCGGACGTCATCGAGAAGATCCTGGATCCGTTCGCCAGGAAACCCCCGCGCCACAAGTCCTGCACCCAGTAGACGAGGCTGTTGGCCATGACGTCCTGGGTCATCTCCATCTTCTTGCGGTCGACGCCACCCTTCGGGTCCTCGGTCAGGAACGGCACGAGGGAGCCGAAGGCGAGCGAGTGCATCACGACGCGGACGTACGGTTCGCGGCCCTCTGCCCGGGATCGATCGAACCGCTCGCGGAGGCTGGCCAGGGCAGCGGTGCGCTTGTCGTCGTCCGCGGCGTTCATGTTGATGTAGAGCGCCTCCGAGCCGAGCGCGATGATCCTGGCCTTGACCTCCTCGACATGCGCCAGCGCGGCGCGGAAGTCGAGATGGATGCCCGCGATCCGATACCCGTTCGCGGCGAGCTTGAGCGCCGTGGCCTCGCCCATTCCGGACGATGCTCCGAGGATCAGGGCCCAGCGCTCGCGGTCGTCGGTCATGGTGCTCCTCCGGGGACGTGGCGGGAACGGCCGCGACGCGATGCGTCGCAGGCTATGCGGAGTCTACAGCGCGTCGCGACAGCGCCCGACGCCGCGACCCGCCGTGACGCGGTCAGACGGCATGGTCCGCGACCGTGCCGGGGTCCCGATGGCATGTGATGATCGGCACGGCCCGACCGGTCGGATTGGTCTTGGCGTTGGGTGACGCCGCTGGCGATAGTGGCTCTCTCGCACGTTGCGGCCGCGTCCAGTCACGCCGACCAGTGCGCTTGGCAGCCTGAGATCGCCGCATATCGAGGAACGCTGCGTGAACATCCCCGACCTGGGAGCGCTGGATCCGACCATCCTGCTGCTCATCGTCCCGCTGCTCCTGATCCAGCTGGGCCTCCTGGTCGCCGCCGTCGTGGACCTGCTCCGGGACGACCGCCGCGTGCGCGGCGGCAACAAGGGCGTCTGGGCCCTGATCATCGTCTTCGTCAACCTCATTGGCCCCATCCTGTACTTCCTCGTCGGCCGCGACGAGGGTCCGCTGGAGCCCCGTGCCCCGGGTCCCGGGGCTGTGCCCGGCTGGGGTAGCCCGCACGACCCGCCCATCGTTGTCGGGCCACAGGCCGGCGCGGCGGCACCGGGCGGGCCGGCGGACACGGCGTCGACCGCTGGACCCCGGACCGTATCGCCCTTGGGCTCACCGGCCGCCGAGGTCGTCGGCGTCGCTCCCGACATCCGCCCGACGCGCGCGCCGCTGCCCGACGGGCCCGCGGCCATCCGCGTCGAAGAGCTCACGAAGCGCTACTCCGGCGGGGTGCTTGCCCTCGACTCGCTGTCGATGGTCGTCCCGGCGGGCTCGGTCTTCGGACTGCTGGGGCCGAATGGCGCCGGCAAGACGACCTGCCTGCGGCTGCTCGCGGGCATGACGCGACCGACCGGCGGCCAGGCCGTCGTCGGGGGCACCGTGGTCACGGCGGATGCCCTGACGGTGCGGCGCGGACTCGGCTACCTCGAGCAGGACCCGCGCGTCTATCGCTGGATGACCGGCCGCGAGCAGCTCCGCCTGCTGGGGCGCATGCACGGGCTGGAGGGCGCCGCGCTGGAGGGTGCGATCGAGCGCGCGGTCGAGCGCGTGGATCTCGCCGATGCCGCCGACCGCCGGACCGCCACCTATTCGGGCGGCATGCGCCAGCGACTCGGGATCGCGGGGGCGCTGGTCCACCGTCCGCCCATCGTCATCATGGACGAGCCCGTCAGCGCCCTCGACCCGGCCGGCCGCCGTGACGTCCTGGGCCTGATCGCGGCCCTGCGCGGCGAGACCACCGTCCTGTTCTCCACCCACGTCCTCGCCGATGTCGAGCGGATCTGCGACCGCGTCGGGATCCTGGACCACGGCAGGCTGATCGTGGAAGGGGCCCTCGAGGAGCTGCTCGACCGGTATGCCCTGCCGGTGTGGCGGATCGAGGTGGAACCCGGCCAGGAGGCTTCGGTCGCCGCACTGGCAGACCGGCTCCGTGCGCTCCCGTGGGTCACCGCCGCTGCCATCGACCACGGGCTCCTGACGGTCGCCGTAAGCGATCCCGTCGTGGCCTCGCGTGAGCTGCTGCAGCTCGTTGGAGCGGAGGACCTGGCCATCGTCTCGGTCGCCCGGGCCAGACCGACGCTCGAGGACGTCTTCCTCCGCCTCACCGGCGACGCGGATGGTGCGGCAGCATGAGCGGCTTCTGGATCCTCCTGCGCAAGGAGATCATGGAGTCGTGGCGAACGCGGCGCCTGCCGGTCGTGGCGGTGCTGTTCCTGGCCGTCGGCATCATGTCGCCGCTCACGGCGCGCTACCTCAACGAGATCCTGACGATGGCCCTGGGCGACCAGCTCCCGATGGTCCTGCCCGATCCAACCGCGACCATGGCCCTCGAGCAGCTCCAGAAGAACCTCGGCCAGTTCGGTGCCCTGGCCGCCATCGCCCTAGCGATGGGCAGCGTCTCGGGCGAGCTGGATCGCGGGACCGCGGCGATGGTGCTCGCCCAGCCGGTGGGGCGCCCCGCGTTCCTCGTGGCAAAGCTGGTGGCCATCGCCTTCGTGCTCGGCCTCTCCACGCTGCTGGCCTGCGTCGTGGCCTGGGCCTACACGGCGATCCTGTTCGAGCCGCTCCCGGTCGGCGGCTGGCTCGCGATGGCCGCGCTCTCATGGCTCGGACTCGTCGTGTGGGCCTCGCTGACATTCCTCGCCTCCACCGCCACCGGCTCCACGATGGCGGCGGCCGGGATCGGGTTTGTCGCCCTCATCGGCGTGGGGCTGCTCGCCATCGCCCCGACCCTGGACCGCCTCCTGCCGACCGGGCTGACGGTCCCGGCGATCGGACTCGCGGCGGGCAGCACGAGCGTGGACGTGGGCCGCCTCGCGACGGCCATCGCCGGCTCGCTGGTCCTGGTCGCGGTGTCCGTGTCCGGTGCCGTCGCGGTGTTCCGGCGGCGGGAGCTGTAAGGGTTCCAGCACAGCGCCGCTTGCAGGCCGAGGGGCAGCGCGATCCGCGCACCGATCCGCGGCGCGTCGACGGCCGCACGGCGCCTGCTGACGTCCTCGCCCCGGTGAGGCCACAATAGGCCAGCCCTCGTGACCGGCGATCGGCCGGCATCCCAGTGCCCCGGGAGTTCCATGACCGCGTCCGCGTCCCCGCAGCCGACATCCGCGGCGTCGTGGGATCTCGCACGCGATCGGCCCGACGCATACATCCCCCGGGATCGCCGCTGGGCACTCCACGCCGGGCACGCCATCCCGGATCGCGTGAGGGGATCCGCCCTGTTCGCGGACATCAGCGGCTTTACGCCCTTGACCGAGGCCCTGGCCAACGAGCTCGGCCCGCAGCGCGGTGCCGAGGAGCTCACAGCCAACATTGGCCGCGTGTTTCACGCGGTCATCGAGGCACTCGATGCCTACGACGGCAACGTCATCTACTTCGCCGGGGATGCGATCACCTGCTGGATCGACGGCGACGACGGGACCCGGGCGTGCGTCGCGGCGGCCGGCATGCAGGAGGCGATCGCGCGGACCGGGCTGATCGTCACGCCGGGCGGCAGCGAGGTCCGGCTCGCGATGAAGGTCGCGATCGCCGTGGGCGAGGCGCGACGGTTCGTCGTGGGCGATCCTGACATCCAGCTGATCGACGTGCTGGCCGGCCGTCTGATGGACGACCTGGCGGAAGCCGAGCACCACGCCGAGCGGGGCGAGATCGTGCTCGATCCGTCGGCCGTCGCGACCCTCGGCGAGCGCGCCGCGCTCGGGGACCTGCGGAGCGACGAGGCATCGGGCCGCACGTTCGCGGTGCTGCAGGGGTTGCTCGTGGACGTCGAGCCGGAGCCCGGGCACCAGCCGGCACCGTTGCCCGAGGATCTCGCACGGGCATGGCTGCTGCCGCCGGTCTACGAGCGACTCCGGACCGGCCGCGGAGAGTTCCTCGCCGAGCTCCGCCCCGCGATCCCGGTGTTCCTCCGCTTCGGCGGGATCGACTACGACGAGGACGACGCTGCGATCGACAAGCTCGACGAGTTCGTCCGGGCGGCCCAGCGGGTCCTCAGTGGTTACGGCGGCAACGTCCTGCAGCTGACCCTCGGCGACAAGGGAGCCTACCTCTACGGCGTGTTCGGCTCACCGCTCGCGCACGAGGACGACGCCGCGCGAGCGGCGGCCGCGGCCCTCGAGCTGCGCGACCTCGAGAAGACGACCGCGGCCCGGGGGATCCAGATCGGGATGACCCATGGACGGCTGCGCAGCGGCACCTACGGCCACGCGATGCGGCGCACGTTCGTCTGCCTGGGCGATGCGGTCAACCTTGCCGCGCGCCTGATGTCGGCTGCCCCGTCGGGTCAGATCTACGTCGCCGGCTCTGTGCGCGAGATGGCCGGGGACGCGTTCATCTGGGAGCGGTTGCCCGACCTCAAGGTCAAGGGCAAGGCCGAGGCCGTCGAGGCATGGACCCTTGCCGGCTCGCTGGAGCGGGCATCACGCCGCAAGATGAGGTTCGAGCTCGGCCTCGTCGGCAGGCAGAGCGAACTCGACGAGCTCGGCGATGGCCTTGCCCAGGCCCTTGAGGGTCGTGGTCGCGTGATCGGGGTCGCCGCAGAGGCCGGCATGGGCAAGTCGAGGCTCGTCGCGGAGTTCGTGCGCAACGTCCGCCGGCGAGGCATGACGGTCGCCTTCGGTGAGTGCCAGTCCTACGGGACGAAGACGCCCTACTTCGTGTGGCGCGAGATCTGGCGCCGCCTGTTCGGGCTCGACGACGACGACCCGCGTGAGCGTCAGGTGGCGTCGCTCGAGCGCCAGCTCGCGGCGATCGATCCGTCCCTCGTGTCCCGCGCCTCGTTGCTGGGCGAGGTCGTGGGCCTGGCCATCCCCGACTCGGACCTGACCCGGAGCTTCGACGCGAAGCTGCGCAAGGCCTCGCTCGAGGACCTGCTCACGAGCTGCCTGCGCGCCCGCGCCAAACACACGCCGTTCGTCGCGGTTCTCGAGGACTGCCACTGGATCGACGAGCTGTCCCGTGACCTGCTCGGCGTGCTGGCTCGTGCGGCCGTGGCCTTGCCGGTCCTGTTCGTGCTCGCATATCGTCCCGAACCGGAACCCGGCGGCGGCCTGGGCATCGAGCGCCTGAGTGGCTTCAGCGAGCTCGAGCTGGATCGGATGGAGCCGCCCGACGTCGCCCGGCTCGTGCGCTCGAAGATGGCGCAGCTTCGAGGCGGGAATGGCGACGTGTCCGACGCGCTCGTTGACCTTGTCGCGGCGCGGTCGGAGGGCAACCCGTTCTACGTGGAGGAGCTCCTCAACTTCATCGTGACCCATCGCATCGACACGGCCGACGATGCGGCTGTGGGCACCGTGCAGCTGCCAGAGAGCCTCCATCAGCTGGTTCTGAGCCGCATCGACGCGGCGTCAGAAGGGCCACGGCGGACGCTCAAGGTGGCCAGCGTCATCGGGCGCGTGTTCCCTGCGCCGATGCTCCCGGGGACGTACGAGGAGCTCGGCACGCTCGACGCGATCCTCGGACATCTCGACTCGCTGCGGACGCTCGATCTGGTCGCGCTCGACCGCGAGGCGGACCAGGCCTGGATGTTCAAGCACGTGGTGACCCAGGAGGTCGCTTACGAGAGCCTCCCGTTCGCGATCCGGATCGCGCTCCACGGCCGCGTGGCAGCCCATATCGAGCGGACGGAGTCCGACCTCGGACGTGTGGTGCCGCTGCTCGAGCACCACTACTACCGGAGCGACCAGGAGGACAAGAAGCGAGAGTACCTGTGGAAGGCGGCGGAGGCGGCGCGGGCCTCATATGCGAACAAGGCCGCCGTCGCCTACTTCGAGCGCCTGGTCCCGCTGCTTGAGGACGAAGAGTGCCTGCGCGCCCGGCTGGCTCTCGGCAAGGCCTACGAGTTGACCGGTGACTGGGCGCACGCAGCCGAGCTCGACGAGGCCGCCCTGTCCCTGGCCCGGCACATCGGCAACCGACGGGGCGAGGCCGAGGCCCTGTCCGCCCTCGCCGAGGTGGCCCGCAAGCAGGGACGGTACGACGAGGCCTCCGAGCTGATCGACGCGGCCCGCGTCGTCTTCACCGAGCTGGACGACGAGCGCGGCATCGGAGTCGTCGTCCACCTGTCGGGCACGATCGCTGCCCAACGTGGCGACTACGACGAGGCGCGGGCCCGCTATCTCGAGAGCTACGCCATCCGGGAGCGCCACGGTGACCGCGACCAGCTCGGCCGGCTGTTGTCCAACCTTGCGATCGTGGCCGAATACTCGTCGGACTTCGTGGAGTCTCGGCGCCTCAACGAGGAGGCGCTGGCCGTCCGGCAGTCCATCGGGGACCAGTGGGCCATCGCGCTCTCGCTCAACAACCTGGCGGTGATCGATCTCTACGAACGCAGGTTCGCGGAGGCGGCCGAGCGCTACGAGGCATCCGTCCGACTCGCTCGCGAGGTGGGCGACCCGTGGCTGCTGTCGCTCGCGTATTTCAACCTCGGCAAGGCGCGCAGGGGCCTCGGTGACACCGGGCGGGCCTGCCAGATCTTCGCCGAGTCGATCGACTCGTTCCAGCGCCTCGACGACCCCTACGACCTGGCGGAGGTCATCGAGGACGTGGCCGTGATCGCCGCTGACGGGGACCCGCAGCTGGGCCTCGAGCTCCTGGGCTGCGCGGATCGATTGCGAGCGGATATCGGGGCGGCTCGACCGTCCGCACGAGAGGCGGAGCTGGGGGAGGAATTCGCGCCGGCCCGCGTCGCGTTGGGAGAAGCGGGCGTGGCCGACGCTCTCGAGCGCGGCCGGGGCCAGGAGCCGTCGCAGGCGATCGCGACCGCCCTCGTGGTGTGCGCGGCGCGCGGAGGCACCACTTCCCCGTAGTGCCGGCGGGCCGCACGCGTGCTGTGTGTGACCAACGTACTATGCAACCCCTGCCAAAAGTCACATACTGCCGTGATCGCGACCCCGGGGATCGGGTCGCCACCGGTCGCATGCGCGTCTCCGGACATGCAGCGCCAGCCAGACTGAGGAGCCGAGGTGTCGTCCGTGTCCCAGAACCCGTTGGGTTCAGCCGTTCACCGTTTGTCCCACACGCCCCGTGACGGACGCGCACGCCTCCGTCGCCTCGCAACGCTCCTGGTGACCGGGCTGCTGCTGGCGCAGGCGGTCCCGGTGTTCGGCGTCACCGTCACGGCTGTGGCCAACACGGGGACCTGGTCGGGTTCCGGGCCCGGCACCACGATCGACGTCCACGACGGGTCCGGGGGTCTCGCCCAGTTCGACTACAGCCTGAACCCGGCCGGCTATGGACCGCAGGCGTGGACCTTCAAGACGACCGCGACCGGCTCGGGCACGGTGCCCCTGGCGTGGCGGCTGACCGGCTTCCATGCCTGGTTCCAGGTCAGGGTTGGCCTGGATGCGTTTGTGAAGCACGGAAGCGATCCGGCGGTCTACACGTCGCTCATCGCCGAGGGCCCCGCCGACTGCTGCGGCGGCGCTCCGTCCGGCGGATTCGACTACGCCAACATCGCCAGCCTCACGGTCCAGACCGGTGACGAGTTCGGCTTCCGCGTCACCGGCAGCAACGGTGACTCCAACAACATCCTCCAGGGCTCCCTCAAGGTCGGCCTGAACGTGGTCGCGAACGGCGGGTTCGAGCAGCCGGTCGTCGCCAACACGGCGACCTTCGACACCTACCCGTCCGGGTCGAGCCAGCTCACGGGGTGGAGCGTGACGGCAGGATCCATCGATCACATCGGCGACTACTGGAACGCTGCCGAAGGCGCCCAGTCGATCGACCTCGACGGCTCGGCGGCAGGCACCATCAAGCAGACCATCGCAACCGTTCCGGGCCAGGCGTACCGGGTCTCGTTCCAGTACTCGGCGAACGGCGACCGGCCGGCCGGACAGCCCAAACCAGAGATGCGGGTCAAGGCGGCCGGCACGTCGCTCGGCACCTTCGAGCACGGCTTCGCCGCCGCGAACCCGAACATCAACTGGACGGACGGCGAGGCGTCGTTCGTCGCGACCGGGCCGTCCACGGAGCTCGCCTTTGTCTCGGATGACGCGCCCGGGTCCCCATGGGGGATCGCGCTCGACGCGGTCACCGCGATGCCGGACCTCTCCGACCAGGCGCCTCCGCCCGGATTCTCGTTTGGCAGTGACTATCCCGGGTCCACCGATGCCGCGCCACTGATCCTCCTGCCGGGCGACAGCCAGGACGTCGAGGTGCCGGTGGCGTTGACCAACGGCGCGACGAGCGTCCCCGTGGGAGTCACGGCCATCGTGCCCCCGGAGGGCGTGACCGCAACGACCGACGGGGTTGCGACCGCGGTCTCCACCGTCACGATCTCCGCTGCGCAGGACGCCGGTCCGGGCAACTACACGGTGACCGTGGGTGGTGCAATCGGCGCCGTCTCGGATACGGCGACGATCTACGTCACCGTGCTGGCCCTCGAGATGGTCGGCGAGCCCGCCATCACCAACGCCTATCACGCGCCCGGTGCGGAAACGACCCTCTACGCCGGCCGGATCACCGCCGATCCGGATACCGCGTACGAGATCACCTTCGCCTCATCGGAGGCATGCCCTGCCGATTCCCGCACGGACTTCGGCTCGATCCTCGTGACCACGGACGAGAACGGCAATGCGTTCTTCAACAGCACCGATGACGGCCCGATCGACGGCATGCCGGCCGCGGGCGACCGCTTCATCTCGGCCCACGTCACCGGTCCCGGGGCCCAGGTCTCCGGCTTCTCGCCGTGCGTCGTCAACAGTCCCGACAACACCACCTGGCCGAATGCGCTGGACATCACGGCTGACGACACCCCGGAGGTCGGCACGACAATCGACCAGCAGGGTGTGGGCCGCTGGTTCAAGGTCGACGTCGCCCCGGGCGGCAGCGTCACGGTGGACCTCGCGGGCCTCACCAGGGACTATGACGTCTACCTGTTCACGGACATCGCGAAGACCTACCAGGCCCTCACCACCGAGCAGGATCTCACCAAGCTCAGCGCCGAGTTCGCCGGCTCCGGATTCTCCGGGTCGGGCTTCAGCGGCTCCGGGTTCTCGGGTTCGGGCTTCTCCGGGTCGGGCTTCAGCGGCTCCGGGTTCTCGGGTTCGGGCTTCTCCGGGTCGGGCTTCAGCGCCGACAGCTACAGCGGCTCCGGGTTCTCGGGCTCGGGCTTCTCCGGTTCCGGCTTCAGCGGCTCCGGGTTCTCGGGCTCCGGGTTCTCGGGCTCGGGCTTCTCCGGTTCCGGCTTCAGCGGCTCGGGCTTCAGCGGCTCGGGCTTCTCCGCCGAGAGCTTCTCGGCTGCGCAGGTGTACAGCCTGATCGGCTGGTCGAACAACGCTGGCACGGCATCGGAGCGCGTCGCCGCCAACACCTGGACCAGCACGGGTGACTTCTACATCCGGGTGAACGGCAAGAACGGCGTCTACGACCTCCAGCACCCGTTCACGCTCGATGTCTCCGTCAATGGCAGCGTGTGCACCGGCGTCAATCCCATCGGCAGCGCGCCAGCCACGGTCGCCAATGCCTACGACAGCGTCATCCTCACCGACACCTCGCGATTTGGCGCTGCAGCCACGGCCGCCATGATGGCCAAGCTGGGCCAGCTCGGGGCTTCGACCAATGGCGTGGTCGTCGATCTCGCGTCTTCCAGCCGAGTCCACGACCTCCAGGCGCAGGCGGACGCCAATCCCGGCTGCGTCTATGCCAAGAACCTGGTGGCTGACGCCGCCAAGGACGTGATCGACGCCTACCGGAAGGGCAATGCCGGCAACGTCAGGTACGTCGTCCTCGCCGGCGGCGATAACGTGCTGCCATTCTTCCGCTACCCGGACACGTCCTCGATCGGGCCTGAGGTCAACTACTTCCCGCCGGTCGCGTCCGACTCCGCATCGGAGGGCAGCCTCCGCAGCAACTACACCCTCGGTCAGGACGAGTACGGCTCCAGCAGCTCGATCACGATCGGTGTCGTCGATTTCCCGATCCCCGACCTCGCTGTCGGGCGGCTGGTTGAGTCCCCGGACGAGATCGCCGGCATGGCGCAGGCCTACCTCGACCAGTCGGTGGTGCGCCCCGGTACCTCGCTCGTCACCGGCTATGACTTCATCGAGGATGCCGCGAACGCGATCAAGGTCAACCTCGACGCGGGCACCGGCGAGACCGGCGGCGGCCAGTCGCTGATTGATCCGTACGGCGAGTCGCCCGAGGACGGCTGGACCGCTGCCGAGCTGAGCGCGAAGCTCCTCGGCGGCCGCCGCAACGACATCACCTTCCTGGGTGGCCACTTCAGCGCCAACAGCGCCCTTGCCGCGGACTTCGCCACCGTCCTGACGACCGACGACCTCGCCTCGTCAGCGACGGACTTCAAGAACTCGATCATCGTCAGCATCGGCTGCCACTCGGGCTACAACATCGTCGATGCCGATGGCATCCCCAACGTCACCCGGGTTCTCGACTGGCCGCAGGCCCTCGCCCGGAAGCAGGCGACCGCGATCCTGGGCACCGGCTACCAGTACGGCGATACCGACTTCATCGAGTACAGCGAGCGCATCTACACAGAGCTCTCCCGCCAGCTGCGCTACGGGAGCGGCCCCGTCGCGATTGGCGATGCGCTCATGGCCGCCAAGCTCGAGTACCTGCGCCAGACGCCGGCACTCGGCGACCTCCACGACAAGGCGCTCATCGAGTCCGCCTTGTACGGCCTCCCGATGCTGGGCGTGGACATGCCGGCGGGGCGCCTCGCACGGCCCGGTGGCGGAGCCACCGTGACGCTGGACGGCGCGACCTCAGAGCCCGGCCTGACCACGGGTCTCCGGTTCAGCGACCTCCACCAGGAGACGCCGAGCACGGCCTCGGGCAAGACGCTCAACGTCCAGGGCGGCGGGACGCTGCCGGGAACGTACTACACGGGACCCGGCGGGAGTGCCTTGAGCACCCCCGGCGCGCCGATCCTGCCGCTCTACGCAGCGGGCGTGACGCCCGGTGCCGGGAACGCCGGCTACGTCCTGCGCGGTATCGGCTTCCTGGGCGGCCGGTTCACCGACTCCAGCGTGACGCCGGTCACCGGCGCTCCGGGGACCGAGCTCCAGACTTCCCACACGTCGTTCGGCTCGCCAACGTTCTACCCCACGCAGATGTGGACGGCGAACTACTTCGACGCCCTGAGCGGCGGCGGCGGCACGACGCTGTTCACGACGCCGGCCCAGCATCGCGCTCCAAACCCGGGGTCCGACGTCGTGACCCTGCGTCTCTACCAGGATCTCGATCTCCGGCTGTTCTACAGCGCCAGCACGGCCGCGGGCGCAAGGTCCGCCGCCCCGGTCATCTACGGAATCTCCAGCGACCTGGAGTCGGGGGGCGACACGCGGATCCAGGCGACAGTGGTGGGCGATCCGGATGCGGACGTCCAGCAGGTCTGGGTGACGTACACGGAGCCGGGCTCCGGGCGGTGGGGGTCCTTCGACCTCACCCGCAACGGGTCCAACCCGACGCTGTGGGCGGGTGCGAGGGCGCTCGAGGAGGGCACCCAGTTCTTCGTCCAGGCCGTCAACGGCTTCGGGCTGGTCAGCCAGAACGACAACAGCGGCTCCTACTATCAGGCCGGCGCCCCTGCCTCCACGACTGCGTCCAGCTCGATCAGCCTCGGCGGCGATTCGAGCGGGACGTATGGCGAGACTGCCTCGGTCAGTGCCACGTTGACAGGCCCTGGAACGGCGGCGAAGGCGGACAAGCTCGTCATCATCACGCTCGGGTCGGTGACCCGCAGCGCGACGACCAATGCCAGCGGACAGGTGTTGGTCGACATTCCGCTCTCCGCGGCTGCCGGGGACTACCCCCTGTCGGCTACGTTCCTCGGCGACGCGGGCCACGCTCCTGCCGCGGTGACCGCGTCGTTCAAGATCAAGAAGGCCACCCCGAACGTTGGCGTGGCCTGTCCTGCGACGCCCGTCGTGCCGACAGGCGCCCCGCTCACGCCGTGCACGGCAACCATGACCGGGCTGAACGGCTTCAGTCAGCCACTCGCCGTCGGCTACACCAGCAACACGGCCCCGGGGACGGCCACGGCAACCACCGAGTTCTACGGTGATGCGGCCTACAAGAGCGCCGCCGCCAGCGCAACGTTCGTGATCCAGAAGCTGGCCCAGGCCATCACCTTCAACCCAGTTCCGGCCTCCAAGTTCCTCGGTGACGCGGACTTCCAGGTCAGCGCGAGCGCTTCGTCGTCCTTGCCAGTGACGCTCACCGGCGCGGGTGCCTGTTCCGTGGCCGGAGCCACGGTGCACCTGACCGGGATCGGCACCTGCACGGTCACGGCCACGCAAGGCGGGAACGTGAGCTATGCGGCGGCCCCGCCGGCGTCGGTCGCCATCGGGGTCACCTGGCCGTTCAACGGGTTCCTCTGGCCCGTCGCAAATCCGCCGACGGTCAACATCGCGCGTGCCGGCGGTTGGGTCCCCCTCCGGTTCGACCTCGGAGGCGATCGTGGCATGAACATCATCGTCGGCGGCGCGCCTCGGGTCGTGCAGGTCGCCTGCCCGGCCGGGGCCCCCACTGGAGACGTCGACCAGGCAGGGACCTTCAAGGTTGGCCTCAGCTACGTGAAGCTCACCGGGCGCTATCTCTACGGCTGGAAGGTGCCCGCAAGCTACAAGAACGGCTGCTACCGCCTGGAGCTGCCGCTTGTCGACGGTTCAACACACGTCGCCAACTTCAAGTTCAAGTAGGCCCAACCCGAACCCACCGTCCCGGCGTCCCCCGGGACAACGAAGAGCCCCGCCACCGGCGGGGCTCTTCGTGCGTACGGGCCGGATCGAACTCCGAGTCCTGAATCTGAACGGCCCCGCCATTGGCGAGGCCGTTGCGGGATCGCGGGGAGCGACCTCAGGCGCGGGCCTGGCGCTCCATGCGGCGCTGGAACCGCTCCACCTGGCCTGCGGTGTCAATGATGTTCTGCTTGCCCGTGTAGAACGGGTGGCAGTTGCTGCAGACATCGACCCGCAGCTCCTCGCGGGTCGAGCCGACCTCGAAGTCCGTGCCGCACGAGCCGCAATGGACCTTCGCCTGGTGGTACTTGGGATGGATGTCCGGCTTCACGAGTGCTCCTTCGACGCCGTCCGCACGGGGCCCTTGCCCGCCGGTGGTCGCCGCTGTGGGACGAGTCGGCTCTAGGCCTCGGTCGCGACCGGCTCGGTCACGACGGGGATGATCCGGACACGCTTCTTGTCACGGGTCTCGTGCTCGAAGCGCACCTTGCCGTCGACCTTGGCGAAGATGGTGTAGTCATGACCGAGGCCCGCGCCTTCGCCGGCCTTGAAGGTCATGCCGCGCTGGCGGACGATGATCGATCCGGCGGTGACAAGCTGGCCGTCGCCGGCCTTGACGCCCAACCGCTGGCCGGCGCTGTCGCGGCCGTTCTTGACGCTGCCGCCTGCCTTCTTGTGGGCCATCGATCAGCCGTCCTTCTTGGTGCGTGCGGCCCGCTTGCGCGGAGCGGCGGTGGGGGTGTCAGTGCTCTCGGCCGACGCGGCCGGGACCGGGCTTGCCTCGGCGGCCTCCGCGCCCTCAACCGGCGTCTCCATGCTCTCGTCAGCCTCGCTGGCATCTGCCTCGGCGAGTGCCTCAGACTCAGCTGGAGCTTCGGTCTTGGGCGCGGGCTTGGCGCGGGTCCTCTTCGGTGCCGCGGGCGCTGCCTCGGCCTCGGACGCGGCCTCAGGAGCCTCCTCGGGGACCGCCACCATGAGCGTGGCGGCCAGCGCTGCATCCTGGGCGGCCTGGCGAGCGGCAGCCTCCTCGAGGCGCCGCTTCTCCTCGGCCTTCGACGGGGCCGCCGTTGCCACGTCCTCGGCGGCGCTCTTGCCGCCGAAGCGGATGTCTGCGATGCGGAGCACGGTCAGGTTCTGGCGGTGGCCCTTCTTGACCCGGCGGCGGGCCTTGGGCTGGTACTTGAAGGCGATGACCTTGTCGCCGCGAGTGGCACCCACGACGTGGGCCTCGACGGCCGCCCCGTCGACAGTGGGCGTGCCGACTGCGGCGTCGGCCCCGTCGGCGACGAGGAGGACCCGGTCCAGCGTGATGGACTGGCCGGGCTCGACGTCAAGCAGCTCCACCTCAAGCTCGGTGCCGACCTCGACGCGGTACTGCTTCCCGCCGGTCTCGATGACTGCGTACATGGGTCCTCGGAAAAGCGTGGCGGCCGCGGGCGACCGCGACGTGGACATGGTGAGGCGCCCAGCAACCATCGCGGGCGCGAACGGAGAGTGTAGGGCGAATGCGTCAACCGGGTCAAACCCGTCAGACGCGCGTGTCCCGCGGGGCTGGCATGGCGTTGACATCGACAGCCGGCGTCAGGGGCCTCGCTGCCGGCCCGCTCCGGGCGCGACTCT
Organism: uncultured Chloroflexia bacterium; assembly: GCA_963788375.1. Classification (GTDB taxonomy): domain Bacteria; phylum Chloroflexota; class Limnocylindria; order Limnocylindrales; family CSP1-4; genus CAIXZV01. The sequence goes on along the minus strand of CAWBGT010000027.1, from coordinate 108,231 downwards.
GCGACGCGGCACCGGCGGGGCCGGCCGCTCGGGCGCCGCCAGGACAAGGCCCTCCCGGGCAAGCTCAACCGGCTCCAGGCTGAGGCCGGCCGCCTCACCCAGCGCTGCGAGGCACTCCTCCGGCCGGCCGATCCCCTTCTCCGGGTCGTGGCGGAGCGTCATCCGGACCGTCGTGTTGTCGCGGGCCGGACCAACCTCCAGCGCGTCGATGAATGGCCGCAGGTCGTAGGTCACCACCACCTCGCCCTTCTTCCGCTCGCGGGGAAGCGTGACCGCGGAGAGGAGGGAATTCGCAGCCGCCACGAGCGCCGGGTGCTCGATCACGCCCGATGACAGCACAGCCCGATAGATCGACCCGACCACCTGCCCGGGCAATGCGGGTTCACCTGGCCACACGTCGTACAGGTCCACCAGTCGGGTGCCGGCCGGCAGGCAGGGGGCGAGGGCAGCCCGGACCCGCCAGACAGGCAGGCGCTCGACGAGCCAGATGTCCACCAGCTCGGCCTCGCCCACGATCGAGGCCGCGAGCGGCGCTGCCGGCGCAAAGCGTGGCCTCGGCTTTGGCGCATCCAGTCCGGCAACCGGAAGGCCGGAGGCGACGAGCGAGGCCTCCCATGCCGTCAGCTGGTCCCGCTGGCCCGAGCCGTGCCCGCCCGCGTCGCGCGCAACGACCAGCCGCCACCGCTGTACAGCCTCGCGCGCCCGGACTGGAGGGAGGTCGGATAGCACATTGGGGTCATCGGCGGCGGTGTTCACAGGTGCTAGTCTGCCGCCAATGGAGCCTCCCGTCGTGCAAGTCTCCACCCCTCGTCCCGGGTTGGACCCGGCATCGTGGCTCCGACGCGCCGCGGAGGCACGCATCCGCGTGGCCGGGTCGTGACTGTGCAGGACCCCTACAGGGTCCTCCAGGTTGACCCGGAGGCCGACGACGAGGCCATCAGGGCCGCGTACAAGCGGCTTGCCCGCATGTACCACCCCGACGTGTCGCCGGACCCCGCGTCGATGGCCCGGATGGTCAGCATCAACCAGGCATGGGAGATCCTGCGGGACCCGATCCGCCGGGCGGCTGCAGATCGTGCCCGGACGCGCAATGCCGGCACGACCGCGAGGGCGGCGGCGGCAGAGGGGCGGGCGCAGGCCGCAACCAACGCACGCCGGAAGCAGGACGCAGCGGAGCGTGCCGCGGCCGGGAAGGCCAAGCCGCGGGGGGGCGTCCAAGCCGATTGGCCGTTCGCGGGCATGCAGGACGTGGGTGCCGGCACCTTCGGGCCGGGCGATGAACCCGTGGCATCGAACTGGACGCCGGGCAGGTCGACCGAGGGCTCCCGCTACGACGGGCGCAGCATGGGCGCGGGCAATGCCGGCGCGCCACCGGGCAACCCGTCCGGGAGCCGGGTGACCTTCGGCCGCTATGACGGATGGACCCTCGGCGAGATCGCTCGAAGAGACCTCGAGTATCTCGAATGGCTCGACCGGATGCCCATCGGGCGCCCCTACCAGGCCGAGATCGACGCTCTCCTCCGCAAGCACGGACGCCGCTCACGTGCTCCCGAGCCCAGCGATCAGCGACGGGGCCTTTTCCGGCGCCGCTGAGCGACACTCAGGCTCTCGAGGACGGCTCCTGGTCGGGGAGCCTGTCGGCCAGGCGGGCAGCCCGTGTCTCAGCCTCGGCTCTCGGCACGGACCACGCGAGCAGGTAGGGGGCCACGACCGTCGTCATGACCACTGCGATCACCATGGTCGCGAACAGGTCGTTGTCAACGACGCCCGTGACCAGGGCCAGCGTCGCGACCACGATGCCCACCTCTCCTCGCGGCACCATCCCGAACCCGACGGTAGCGGCACCCCAGCGTCCGATGGAATACGCGCCGATCAGGCCGCCGACAGCCTTCGTGATGACCCCGATCACGCCCAGGGCGATGGCCAGCGTCGCGATCGCCGGGTCGAGCAGGACCGACAGGTCCAGTTGGGACCCGGTCACGGCGAAGAAGAAGGGCACGAAGATCGACGCCAGCGGCTTGATGTCGTGCTCGAGCTCCTCAGCGGCCTCGGTCTCGGCGACGATCAGACCGGCCACGAACGCGCCGATGATCGCGGCGAGCCCGACGGCGGTCGCGAGGAGCGCGATCGCCAGCATGATCAGGAACGCGGGAACGAGTGGAGTGTCGGCGAACAGGGGCCAGGTGAAGACGCTGGAGGGCAGGCCGCGGGCCCGCCGGGCCACCGCGAACCCGAGGATCACCAGGCCGATGCCGGCAACGCCGACCAGGAGGGTGCTCGCCGACAGGTCGCCCTCGGCCGCACCGGTCGCGAGGCCGATGAGCACGAGCGCGAGGATGTCATCGACCAGGGCGGCCCCGATCACCACCTTGGCGAAGGTCCGGTCCATCACGCCCATGTCGCGCAGCACGCGGCTGGTGATGCCGATGCTGGTGGCCGCAAGGGCGAGGCCCACGAAGAACGAGGCGGCGGGGGGCTCGCCCAGGGCCGCGGCCAGTCCGAACCCGGCGATGATGGGCAGGATCATCGCGATGACGGCCGTCAGGATGGCCGGCTTGCCAACCTTGAGCAAGTCATCGGTCCGGACCTCGAGGCCCACCGAGAACAGGAGAATGACCACTCCCAGCTCGGCAAAGGCAAGCGCGGTCTCGCCGGGCTGCACCAGACCGAGGCCGAACGGGCCCACGAGGAAGCCGCCCAGCAACTCGCCGACCACGCCCGGCTGGCCCAGTCGGCGCATGATCTCCTCGCCGATCTTGGCGGCCAGCAGCAGGATGAACAGCCCGGCGAGAACCTGGGTGATCTCCTCGCTGCCACCGGCGGCCGTCTGGAAGGCGGATGTTCCCGCCGGAGCGGCTGCTCCAAGGGCTGTGGGCGCGAGCAGCAGGGCCGCGATGGCCGCGAGCCCCAGCACGATGGTTCGCGGCAGCCGCCGCGCGGTCTTCGTCCGATCGCGAGGGTCGCGTGGGCGGCTCGCGCGCGCTACCACTCGGCGCGGTGTTGGCGGATGTTGACGCTCTGGATCACCCCGAGGCCGATGGCGAGGCTGATCAGCGACGCCCCACCATGGGTGATGAACGGGAGCGGGATCCCGGTCACCGGCAGGATCCCGATGACCATCCCGACGTTGACGAAGACCTGGAACAGGATCATCGACGCTAGCCCAGCCCCGAACAGGAGGCCGAACGGGTCCCGTGATCGCCACGCGCACGAGATGATCCGCCAGAGCAGCGCCGCGAACAGCCCGAACACGACGAGCGCTCCCAGGAAGCCGAGCTCCTGCGCGAGGACCGCGAACACGAAGTCGGACTCCTGGACGGGCAGGAAGCCACCCCGGAGGTGGCTGCCGTTGGTGAGCCCAGTCCCGAGCAGGCCACCGGAGCCGACCGTGATCTGTGATTGGGCGACCTGCCAGCCCGATCCCTGGGTGTCCAGGGTGGGATTGAGGAACGTCAGGATGCGGTCCTTCTGGTAGTCGCGCAGGGCGTAGGTCCACGCGATGGGAACGGCCGCGAGCACCCCCAGGGCAATCGCGATCAGCCATCGCAGGCTGGCACCCGACATGAACAGCATGCCGCCGAGGATCGCCACGAGCACGAGGCTGGTCCCGAGGTCGGGCTGCATCATCACGAGCGCCCACGGCGGGATCATCAGCAGGCACGCGCCGAGGATCGAGCCCAACGAGTCCAGGCGGCCCTCGCGATTGCCGAGATATGTGGCCAGCACCGTGATCATGAGGATCTTTGCGAGCTCGGAGAACTGGAACTGGAAGGGGCCGAGGGAGATCCAGCGAGCCGACCCGCCCACACCGTCGCCGACGGCGAGGGTCAGCATGAGCAGGCCGACGTTGACGAAGTAGATCGGCCAGGCGAGCGTCTTGAGCCATCGGTAGTCGAATGCCGTCATCACCATGAACACGACCATCGCGAGCCCGGTCCACATCAGCGCCCGCTGGAACACGGTGCCGCCCTCGAGCACGGACTGGCCGGCCTCGACGCTGTTGGTGTAGGCCATCGCGAGACCGATGGCCGCCAGCAACGCGGCAAAGACGGTGAGCTGCAGGTCGTAGGCGCGCCAGACCGCGCCCACCGTCTGGGTGGTCGTGTCGGCGAAACGTCCGGGTTCTGCCCTCATCACGCGCATCTGGATCGCCTAGTTGCTCTGGTAGAAGTTGCCGCGCCGCAGCAGGTCGCGGTTGAGGTAGTCCTTCTTGATGTGGAAGTGCAGCTGCAGGAAGGCCTTGGCGATCTCCGTGCCGGCATTGCCCTTGGTCCGCGAGTCGTAGGCGAAGGCAAGGAACGCAAGCTGGGAGTCCGCCCTGGTGAAGTCCGCCTTGTAGGGGTTCTTCGGGACAAAACCGACGAACCACGAGTGGAACGGCAGGCGTCCCTTCTTGTCGCGGGTGCCGAACTCCGCGGTGCCCGACTTGCCGGCCACCTTGACCGGCATGTCGACCAGGTTGTACGTGTGGCGCAGCGTCACCGTCGAGCGCCCTGCCAGCCGCATCGCCCGCAGCGTCTTCTGGGACACCTTCATCTTCCGGATCAGGTCTGGCTTGAACGACTTGATGACCTGGCCATCCGGCCCCACGACCTCGCGCACGATCTGCGGGCGGTACAGCCTGCCACCGTTGGCAAGCGCCGTGTAGGCATTGATCAGCTGGATCGGCGTCACGACGTCGTAGCCCTGCCCGATACCCGCCTGGTAGACCTCACCCGGGAACATCGGCTGGCCCAGTGCGTCGATCTTCCACTGGTTCGAGGGCACGATCCCGGGGACCTCGCCCGGCAGGTCGATCCCCGTGGTCCGTCCGAAACCGTACATGCGCGCCCAGTAGGCAAGGCGGTCGGCACCGAGCATGCCCGCCAGCTGGAAGAAGTAGGTGTCCGACGAGTGACCGAAGCCGCAGTTGAGGTCGCACAAGCCAAAGCCACGGCGATTCCAGTCGTAGAAGCGCGTGCCCCCCAGCGTCAGGTAGCCCCTGGTGCGAATCTTGGTCGTCGGAGTGACCTTGCCGTCCTGGATCGCGCCGGTGCCCGCAACCAGCTTGAAGGTCGAACCGGGCGGATAGTGGGCCTGGACGGCGTGGTTGGTCAGGGGCTTGTCGGGGTTCTTGAGGAGCGCCTGGAAGGCCTTGTTGGAGATACCACGGGCGAACAGGTTGTTGTCGTAGCTGGGCAGACTCACGAGCGCGAGCACCTCGCCGGTCTGCGGGTTCATCACGATGAACACGCCGCGCTTGAGTCCGGCCGCCTTCATGCCCCACTTCAAGGCTTGGGTCGCCTCGCGCTGGATCGTGCGGTCGATGGTGAGCGTGAGCGAGGCGCCGGACACCGCGTCCTGCTGCGTCCTCAGCACCTGGACGTCCTTGCCGGTCGCGTCCTTCTCCACCACCTGGATGCCGTAGGTTCCGCGCAGCTCGCCCTCGAACGAGGATTCCACGCCGGCCTTGCCGATCATGTCGTCGGCGAGGTACCCCTTGTCCTTCAGCCGCGCGTACGTGCCGCCATCGATCGACCCGGTGTAGCCCAGGATGTGGGCGAGGAGCGGCCCGTCCGGGTACTCGCGGCGGGTCTCGACGACCACGTGGACACCGGGCAGCTCGTCTGACGACTCGGAGACCAGGTGGGCGGTGTCCTCGGGCACGTCCTGGGCAATGCGCACCGGGTCGAAGCGGGATCCGGGAGCATTGTCGAGTGTGGCCAGGATGTCGGAGGCCTCCATCCCCAGCATGCTCGCGAGACGCTGAGCCACGTCAGCCCGTTCGTCGAACGGCAGATCGGACGGGGTGATCTTCACGGCAAAGGTCGCAACGTTGGCCACCAGGAGCCTGCCGGTGCGGTCATAGATGAGGCCCCGTGGTGCAGGGATCGCCTCGTCGGCGGTGCGTTGCGTCTCCGCTCGAGCGGCCAGCGTCTGGCCGCTCGTGATCTGCAGGAACGCGAGCCGCGACGTGAGGGTCCCGAAGACCAGGATTGCCGCGATCCCGAACACCAGGAACCGGATTGGGCGGCGGTCCCGCTCGCGATTGGGGGCGAGGAAGCTGTCGCTCACCAGTCAGGCCGCTCCGAGGCACGACGTCGCGCCACGACGGCGACCGTCAGCGGTCCAACGGCGGCCGCGAGCACGACGTCATACACCGTGCTGGGCACGACCGTGTTCAGCGCGGTCGAGGACATCGACGCTGCAGTGAGGGCGGTTATCGCGACGAGAAGAAGCATGGAGTAGACCGGACTGGCAATGGCGGTGGCGATGACGGGGGCGAGGATCCTGACCCGCTCCAGGAAGCCGCCGATGACGGATGCGAGGCCGATGGCCACGAGCATCGCGAAGGCCGATGAGCCGAGGGGGCGCTGGCCGAGGACGTCCAGCGCGAGCCCTCCAACGAGGGCCCAGACGAGGGCTGCCTCGAAGGTCCCGGCGATGGCCCAGACAACGCCGAAGACCAGCACCAGATGGGGTACGGCATCGCCGATCTTCATGTATGGGACGATGGTGAACTCTGCGAGCGCGGCCACCACGGACAGCGCCGCGGCGATAAGAAGTTGCATCAGGGCGTTCGATCCTCGGCTGACGAGCCGACGGTCGGGAGCACGGTGATGGCGACCGCGACGACGGGTGACAGCAAGCGCGGCCAGAAGTATCCCATCTCCCCCCGGAACGGGCAATCGTGCAGATGGGTGAAGACGCGATTGCGGGTCCTCCACTGTCGTCGCCGCAGCGCTGCCCGCCTCGCCGCGGCCGCGTCTCAGCGCCGCGGCAGCCCGCGTTTCACGTGAAACATCACGCGCTATCGGTTGGCGCCCTTGGCGGCCGTGCCACGGAGGGTCGCCCGGCCGCGTTTCAGCGCCGCGGCAGCCCGCGTTTCACGTGAAACATCACGCGCTGTCGGCCGCGCCACAGAGGGCCGGGTGAGTGTTGGATAAGCGACGGTGGGCATCCTCGGTGCCGCCGTCGTCGGACACCCGCCTGAGCCCGGTCAAAAGGGGCCTCGATGCTAGAATTGCAGTTCATGATCAAGCTTCGGAGTGGAGGCTGAGTGGGCCAGACGATCGCCTGCACCAATCAGAAAGGCGGCGTCGGGAAGACCACCACCGTGGTCAATCTCGCAACCTATCTGGCCCTCCTCGGTGACCGCGTCCTCGTCATCGATCTCGATCCCCAGGGCAACGCCACGAGCGGCTTCGGGATCGATCGCGCCTCACACGAGGCGTCCATCTACGACGCGGTCGTCGACGGTCGGCCCCTTGCCGCCCTGCACGTTGAGACACCGGTCCAGGGCCTGCGTCTCGTCCCATCGTCGATCGCGTTGGCGGGCGCGGAGATCGAGCTGGCGGGCGAGACAGGCCGGGAGCGGCGCCTCGGTCGTGTGATCGAGGCCGAACGGGCTGGATGGGACTGGATCCTCGTGGACTGCCCACCATCGCTTGGGCTGCTGACCGTCAATGCGCTCACCGGCACCGATTCGGTGCTGATCCCAATCCAGTGCGAGTACTACGCGCTGGAGGGTCTCACGCAGTTGATCGCGACCATCAACCTTGTGCGCGATCACCTCAACCCCAACCTGGCGATCTCCGGGGTGCTCCTGACGATGTACGACGCGCGCACGAACCTTTCCGCAGAGGTCGCGGGCGAGGTCCGCCGGCACCTCGGCGACGCCGTCTTCCGGACGATCGTTCCCCGCAGTGTCCGTCTCTCCGAGGCCCCGAGCCACGGGCTGCCGATCGCCCTGTACCGGCCCGACTCCAAGGGTGCCGAGGCCTACCTCGCCCTTGCCGGCGAGTTGCGCGCGCGGCGCGCACTCGGTGCCGCCGGTATCAGCGGAGCAGTGGCATGACCGTCGGCTCGGGCGGCGCATTGGGCCGCGGCCTCTCGTCCCTGATCCCGCAGCGCGCCTCGGCGTCGACCGCGGTTGTGGAGGTGCCGCTGGCCAGGGTTGTTCCGAACCCATATCAGCCGCGCCGCCACATGGACGACGCCCGCCTCGAAGAGCTTGCGGCAAGCATCCGTGAGCACGGAGTGCTCCAGCCGGTGCTGGTCACGGAGACCCTCGACGGCTACCAGTTGATCGCCGGCGAGCGCCGGGTCCGCGCGTCACGACTGGCCGGTCTGGAGCGCATCCCCGCGCTAGTGCGACAGCTCGCGGATCGCGACCAGCTCGAGGTTGCGCTGGTCGAGAACGTCCAGCGCTCTGACCTGGATCCCATTGACGAGGCCATGGCCTACCGCCAGCTGATCGACGAGTTCGGATTGACCCAGGAGCGCGTCGCGGATCGTGTAGGCAAGGCCCGGACAACGATCGCCAACACGCTCCGCCTGCTGGACCTGCATCCGGAGATCCAGGCCGCGATCGCCGACGGCCGCCTGACGGAGGGCCACGGGCGGGCGCTGGGCGGACTCGCGGTCGACGGGCAGGCGCGTGTCCTCGCGACCGTCCTCGGCCAGGGCCTCTCGGTCCGCCAGACGGAGGAGCTGGTGCGCCGGCTCCGGGAGCCACGCGTCTCGACCGCCGCACCACCAACACACCGACGGCTCGACCCCGACCTGGAGCGGGTCGAGGAAGACCTGCGGCGACGGCTGGGCACCAAGGTCAGCCTCAGCCGATCCCGCAAGGGCGGGCGAATTGTGATCGAGTACTACAGCGACGAGGAGCTCGGCCGGCTCTACGAGCGCCTGATCGGAGGAACCGAGTGACGGATGTCGGCGACAAGCAGGTGACGGCCGCGGACAGCGGCCGTGCCGCCGGCGGACGCAGGGGCAAGGCGGCAGCGGGCACCGAGTACACGGCCGCCAGCATCCAGGTCCTCGAGGGCCTGGAGGCGGTCCGCCGGCGGCCGGGCATGTACATCGGCTCGACCGACGCCCGCGGACTCCACCACCTGGTGTGGGAGGTCGTCGACAACTCCATCGACGAGGCCATGGCGGGTCATGCCACCAACGTGACCGTGATCCTCCACGCGGATGGGCGGCTCACCGTCGAGGACGACGGCCGCGGCGTGCCGGTTGGCAAGCACTCGACCGGCAAGGACGCCCTCGAGGTCGTGCACACGGTTCTCCACGCCGGCGGCAAGTTCGGCGGTGGCGGCTACAAGGTCTCGGGGGGCTGCATGGTGTCGGCGTGTCGGTCGTCAACGCCCTGTCATCGTGGCTCAGGGTCGAGACCGCCCGCGACGGCGGCGTGTGGGCCCAGGAGTACGAGCGGGGCAAGCCCATCACCAAGGTCGAGCGGATCGGTCCACAGGGGAGTCGCAGGGGCACGAGGACGGTGTTCAAGGCCGACGACACGATGTTCGACACGACCGAATTCTCGTTCGACACCGTCTCCCAGCGCCTGCGCGAGTCCGCCTACCTGACCAAGGGCGTATGGATCACCCTGCGCGACGAGCGCAACGAGCGGGAGCGATCCTTCTACTTCGAGGGCGGCCTGGTCTCCTTCGTCCGGCACCTGAACCGGAACAAGGAGGCCCTCCACAGCCGCCCCATCTACTGCGAGCGCAAGGACGGCAGCACCTCCATCGAGGTCGCGCTCCAGTACAACGACACGTACGCCGAGAACGTCCTGGCCTTCGCGAACAACATCAACACCGTTGATGGCGGCACCCACATCACCGGCTTCCGGCGTGCGCTCACCCGGTCGCTCAACGACTGGGCCAAGCGGGCCGGCGTGCTCAAGGAGTCCGACAGCAACCTCTCCGGCGATGACGTCCGCGAGGGCCTCACGGCCGTGGTCAGCGTGAAGCTGACGGAACCGCAATTCGAGGGGCAGACGAAGGCCAAGCTGGGCAACGCGGAGGTTGCCGGTCAGGTGGAGGGTGCCCTCGCCGATGCGATCGCCCAGCACCTGGAGGAGAACCCGGCGGATGGCCGGCGGATCATCGAGAAGTGCCTGATGTCGGCGCGGGCACGGGATGCCGCCCGCAAGGCCCGGGACCTCGTGATCCGCAAGGGCGCCCTGGACGGGATGTCCCTGCCGGGGAAGCTGGCCGACTGCCAGGAGCGCGACCCGGCCAAGAGTGAGCTCTACATCGTCGAGGGCGACTCGGCCGGCGGCTCAGCCAAGCAAGGTCGGGACCGCCGGTTCCAGGCGATCCTGCCGCTGCGCGGCAAGCTCCTCAACGTCGAGAAGGCGCGCCTGGACAAGATCCTGAGCTCCGAGAACGTCCGGCCGCTGATCATCGCGCTCGGCGGCGGGATCGGGGACAGCTTCGACATCGCGAAGCTCCGCTACCACCGGATCATCATCATGACCGACGCCGACGTCGACGGCGCCCACATCCGGACGCTGCTGCTGACCTTCTTCTACCGCCACATGCCCGAGGTGGTGGACGCCGGGTTCCTGTACATCGCCCAGCCCCCGCTCTACCGGGTCTCCACGGGCAAGGTGACCAAGTACGCCAAGTCCGAGAAGGAGCTCGACAAGGTCGCGAAGGAGTTCACCACCAAGAACGTGAGCGTCCAGCGGTTCAAGGGCCTGGGCGAGATGAACGCGGACCAGCTCTGGGAGACCACGATGAACCCGGAGAGCCGCACGCTGCTCAAAGTCGAAGTCGAGGAGGCGTCGGTCGCGGACAGCATCTTCACGATGCTCATGGGCGAGCGGGTCGAGCCGCGCAAGGACTTCATCAAGACCGAGGCCCGCAAGGTGCGCAACCTTGACATCTGATACCGCCATCCGGGATGTCCGCATCGGCGGCCGTCGCATCCAGTTGGTGCCGCACAACTGCTTTGCCTGCGGGACGCTCAACGTGTCCGGCCTTCAGCTCGTGCTGCACGCCGGCGACGACCGCTGCTGGACCGAGCTCGTCCTGCCCGACCGATTCCAGGGCTGGGAGGGCATCGCCCACGGCGGCATCGTGTCCACGATCCTCGATGAGGTCATGGGCTGGGCGCTGATCGACCACGACCTGTGGGGTGTCACGGCGCGCATGAGCGTTGAGTTCAAGCGCCCGGTCCCCATCGGGCGACCGATCCGGGCCGAGGGCCGCGTGCTCTCCGCGAGACGCCGCCTGGTAGAGGCGGAGGGCATCCTCACTGATCTCGCGGGCGGCACGCTGCTTGCCAGTTCGAAGGCGACCTTTGTCGGTGCGCCTGATTCCAGGAAGGCCGAGCTCAAGGCGCGCTACGGCTTCACCCTCGTCCCGGAGGGCGACGAGCCGGATCCGGCGGCGGCGGTCGAGATAAGACGCGCATGACGGCGCCGGCGGCGACAGGCGCCGCAACCGAGCGGGCACGAGCCTTCGTTGCGGCCACGATGGACAGTGCCACGGCACTGGGGCGCTCGGCCGGCGACCTGGTCCATGATCCGGCTGCGCTCGTGGCGACCCTGCGTGCGGGCCTCGCGTCTCTGGTGGACGCCGAATACCTCGCCGGACAGCGGCGGATCGCCCCTGGCATCGGGCCCGTCCTGGGCGTGCGCCAGCCGCTCCTGGGCGCCGTGGGCCGCGGCCTCCATGCCGCCACCCGCTCGGACCGCCCGACGACGATCCTGGACATCGCGCGCGCCATGCTCAGGGACCCGCTGGCCGAGCTGCAGTGGCTGGGCATCGACCTGCTTGACCGGACCATCGTCCACGAGCCCGAGCTGAGCTGGCAGCTGGTCCGGTCGGTGGCCGGGCGCGCGACCGAGTGGATCACCGTGGACCGCCTTGCCCATGTCGCCGGCCGAGGGATCCTGGCGGAACCGTACCGCTGGGCGGAGCTGGAGCAGCTGGTCTACTCGCCATCGCGCTGGGAGCGCCGGCTGGTGGGATCGACGGTGGCCACGATTCCGTTCGTGGACCGGTCCGCCGGCCGCACGCCCGAGGTGGCCGGCCGGGGTCTCGCCCTGGTGGGTGACCTGATCGGCGACGCCGAGCCGGATGTCCAGAAGGCGCTCTCGTGGGCGCTGCGCAACCTGGCCTCGATCGATCTGCCCGACACGGTGGCGTTCCTGCGGGTCGAAGCGGCACGCGCCGCCGCCACGGAGGACGGCCACCGGGCCTGGGTGATCCGGGACACGTTCACGAAGCTCCCGAGGCCCGTCGGGGACGAGCTCGCCGCGACCCTCACCGGGATCCGCAAGCGCCCCGGCGCCCAATCGACCTCCAGCGCCTCGGCGACCGCCGCCGACTTCCTCGCGCTCGGCGTGGGCGTGCCCCCAGCCGAGCGCACCGTCATCGACCGTACCTGACCGACCGAGCTGCCTGAACCGACCGACCGAGCTGCCTGAACCGACCGACCGAGCTGCCTGAACCGACCGACCGAGCTGCCTGAACCGACCGACCGAGCTGCCTGAACCGACCGACCGGAGGAGAGCGACCACGTGACCGACAACCTGGGCGACGTCCGAGCCATCCGCATCGAGGACGAGATGCGGGTCTCGTACCTCGACTACGCGATGAGCGTGATCGTCGCTCGCGCGCTGCCGGACGTCCGCGACGGCCTCAAGCCCGTGCACCGCCGGATCCTGTACACGATGGGCGAGATGGGGCTCAGCAACACGAGCTCCTACCGCAAGTGCGCGGCCATCGTCGGCGAGGTGATGGGCAAGTACCACCCGCACGGCGATGTCGCGCTGTACGACGCACTGGTCCGGCTGGCCCAGGACTTCTCGCTCCGCTACCCGCTGGTCGACGGACAGGGCAACTTCGGCTCGATCGACGGCGACTCCGCCGCCGCGATGCGCTACACGGAGGCACGGCTGACCGCGATCTCCGCCGAGATGCTCGCGGACATCGACAAGAACACCGTCGACTACGAGGACAACTACGACGGCACGCAGAAGCAGCCGACGGTCCTGCCGGCCAAGCTGCCGAACCTGCTGATCAACGGCTCATCGGGCATCGCGGTCGGAATGGCCACCAACATCCCGCCCCACCACCTGGGCGAGGTGGCGGACGCGACGATCGCGCTGATCGACGATCCCACGGTCACCAACGACGACCTGTGCGGCATGGTGCGCGGCCCGGACTTCCCGACCGGAGCCTCCATATTCCGCTACGAGACACGGCGCAACCCGTTGACCGGCGAGCAGGAGACGATCGACGCCATCCGGGAGATGTACGCCCACGGCCACGGGCGGGTCGTGATGCGGGCCCAGGTGGCATTCGAGGAGAGCCGCCAGGATCGCACGGCGATCATCGTCACCGAGCTGCCGTACCAGGTGAACAAGGCCAACCTGCTCGAGAAGATCGCCGATCTTGTCAAGGACAAGAAGCTCGACGGCATCTCGGACCTGCGCGACGAGTCCGACCGCGACGGGATGCGGATCTTCATCGAGGTCAAGCGGGACGCGAACCCCCACAAGGTGCTGAACAACCTGTTCAAGCACACCGCCCTCCAGACCACGTTCAACCTCAACATGCTGGCCCTCGTCGACGGACAGCCCCAGACGCTGTCGCTCAAGAGCGTCATCGGCCACTATGTCGAGCACCGGCGCGAGATCGTCCGCCGCCGCACTGAATACGACCTCGAGAAGGCGCGGGCCCGGGCCCACATCCTCGAAGGGCTCAAGATCGCGCTCGACAACCTGGACGAGGTCATTCGGACGATCCGAGAGTCGGCGGACGTGGAGCGGGCCCGCAACAACCTGATGAGCCGCTTCGGGCTGTCCGAGCTGCAGGCCCAGGCGATCCTCGACATGCGCCTCGCCCGGCTGGCCGCCCTCGAGCGCCAGAAGATCGAGGACGAGTACCTGGCCGTCATCCAGCTCATCGCCGAGCTCGAGGACATCCTGGGCAACCCGGCCCGCGTGCTCTCGATCATCAAGGAGGAGCTGGCCGAGCTCAAGAAGAAGTACGCGGGCGAACGCCGCACCCGCGTCGTTGACGACTCCAGCCGCGAGATGACGGACGAGGACCTGATCGCCGACGAGGACGTCGTGGTCACGATCAGCCGCCGCGGCTACATCAAGCGCCAGCCCGTGGCCACCTACCGGCGCCAGCACCGTGGCGGCAAGGGGATCATCGGCCACGTGACCCGCGAGGAGGATGCCGTCGAGCACCTCCTGGCCGCCAACACGCACGACTGGGCCCTGTTCTTCACGAACCGCGGCCGGGTGTTCTCGGCCAAGGTCCACGCCATCCCGGACGCGTCGCGCCAGGCCAAGGGCATGGCGATCATCAACCTCCCGGGCGTCCAGGTGGACTCGGGCGAGGTGCCGGTGGCCACAATCTGCCTGCCCGACTTCGAGCCCGGCCACTTCCTTGTGCTGGCGACCCGGCGGGGCATCATCAAGAAGACGCCGCTGGAGCAGTTCGAGCGGGTCCGGTCGACGGGCATCCGCGCGATCACCATCGCCGACAACGACGAGCTGGCGTGGGTCTCCATCTCGGGTGGCGAGGACGACGTGATCATCGCCACGGCCCAGGGCATGCTGGCCCGCTTCTCCGAAGCCGAGGTGAGGGCGATGGGCCGGGACGCTGCCGGGGTGATCGGCATCCGCCTTGCCCGCCAGGGCGACGCGGTGGTGTCCATGACCGTGGTGAAGCCCGATGCCGAGCTGCTGGTCCTGTCCCAGACGGGGTACGGCAAGCGTGTGCCGATGACCGAGTTCCGGCGCAAGCACCGCGGTGGCCAGGGCGTTCGGCTGATCGCCCTCGAGGGTCGCAAGACTGGCCTGGTGGCCGCGGTCCAGCAGGTCACCGACGAGGATGAGGAGCTGCTGCTGATCTCGTCCAACGGCCAGGTGATCCGCACCGACACCAACTCGATCAACCGCTATTCCGCGGCCGCCCGCGGCGTGATCGTGATGCGGCTGGGCGAGGGGGACACGGTCGCCGCCATCGCCGCCTTCCAGGCGGGGCTGGCAGACCGGGGGGCCATCGGCGACAATGACGACCCCCAACCCGACGGCGGCGGACCGGCGGACGCGGGAACGGAACCAGGACGCTCGTGATGAACGCCTTCGGCGCACGGGAGGCCGATGTGTACGCGGACCTGTACGAGATCTACCACGGGAACGCCAACCCGGAGCTGGCCCGGAAGATCGCGCACTGGCTGGCGAGCGAGCCTGGTCGGGCCGAGGTATTCAAGTTCGCCAACGAGAACATCTTCGTGCGCATCCTGGACAACGTCCGGGAGAAGGACATCTTCCTCGTCCAGCCCACGTCGAGGCCGGTCAACCAGTCGATCATGGAGCTCCTGATCATGATCGACGCCTTCAAGCGGGCATCGGCGGGGCGGATAACGGCGGTCGTGCCCTACTACGCCTACGGCCGCTCCGACAAGAAGGACCAGCCGCGCGTTCCGATCACGGCCCGCCTCATCGCCGACATGATCTCGGTGGCCGGCGCGGACCGGATGCTGACGATGGACCTCCACCAGGGCCAGATCCAGGGCTTCTTCAACATCCCCGTGGACGAGCTCACCGCGGTCCACATGCTGAGCCGCTACTTCCTCGACCGCGAGCTCGAGGACTGCGTGGTGGTCACGGACCTCGGGTTCGCCAAGCGGGCGCGGGCCTTCGCGGAGCTGCTCGACGCACCCCTGGCGATCGTCGAGAAGCGGCGCCACGGCAACCTGGACCGGGCCGAGGTCGTCAACGTCATCGGCGAGGTCCGCGGCCGGCGCGTGATCATCGTGGACGACGAGATCGACACGGCCGGCACGCTGATCGAGATCACCCGGGCCCTCGAGAAGGAGGGCGTGCAGGAGATCTACGCCTGCGCCACCCACGGCGTGCTGTCCGACCCGGCCATCGACCGGATCGCGAACTCGAGCCTGGCCGAGGTGGTCATCACCGACACGATCCCGCTTCCGGCCGACAAGCACATCCCGCAGCTGCGGGTCCTCTCGGTGGCGCCGCTCATCGGCGAGGCCATCAAGCGGATCCACCGCGGCGAGTCGGTTGGGGCGCTGTTCTCGTCCGAGCTGTCGTTCACCCAGGAGATGCTCCTGTGGGAGGACGGCGTCGGAGTCGCACCCACCCCGGGGGACGACGACGGCGTACCATCACATTTGTCCGCGCCGGCGGGCGCCTGACCTGCCACATCTCGGAGACCCATGAGCCTGCAGCTGCATCGCCCGGACGGCCAGGGCGGCCTCGAGGTCCGGCCCGCAACGGAGGAGAACTACCGGTCCACGCTGCGCAGCCCCCGCTGGGGCGCGGCGCTCAAAGGCGGCCGCCTGCCAGAGCTTGCGAACCCGGAGATGAACCCCACCTCCACGGCGCGGTCGGTGGCGTTCTGGGTCGTCCTGGCGGCGATCACCTTCGTGATCATCGTGGCCGGCTACGGGACGGGCCTCTGGCGGCTCTGAGGCGGTGGAACCCGACCTCGCTCCCCGGCGTCGGAGGGGCACCATGCAGCGGATCCTGATCTGCACCAGCGTCCTGGGCGGAGGCACCGTCCTCGTCTTCCTCCTGGCCGCCATGACCGCCGCCCTGTTCCCGCATGGCGGCGTCGTGGCCGCAAGCTGGAACGGCGGATTCACGGCTGTCCAGCGCGCGATCCTGGTCGAGGACACGCGCATGATCGGCCCGGGCCAGAACTTCGCGGTTGACGGTCCGATGCCCGTCACCGTCGAGGCGCCCTGATGCGCGCCGGCTTCATCGTCTCCGGCGTCCTCGGCGCGGGCACCGTCCTGGTGTTCGTGACCGCCGTCCTGGTCGCCATGCTGTTCCCGAACGGGACCACGGTGGCGTCGGGCTGGAACGGCGGCTGGGCAAAGGGTGGCTGGGACGTCGCGGTCCCGGCGCCAGCCCCCGTGATCGTGCCGGCCGACGGCGGGGCCGTCCTCGAGGGGACGGACCTCCTGCTCGGGGGCGGTCCAGAGAAGTAGCACTCGGCAGCGCGCGGGACGCCCGGGAAACCGGGCACGAGCGCCCTCCACCCTATACTCAGCCGGCCATGCGCTACCTCTCACAATTCTTCGACAGCAACGATCGCGAGCTGGCCCGAGTCCAGCCGCTCATCGATCGAACCAACGAGCTCGAGCCCGAGTACGAGGCCCTGTCCGACGAGCAGATCCGCGAGCGGATCGAGCTGCTCCGGACCGACATCCTCGAGGCCGGCACGCCCGAGGAGCCGTCCGAGGACGAGCTGCACAGCCACGATCTCGAGCGCCGCAACGACCTGGCCAAGTCCCGCCGCAAGCGCGAGAACCAGCGCCTGGGACGCGCCCTGGACGAGGTGATCCCCGAGGTCTTCGCCGCGGGGCGCGAGGCCATGAAGCGGACCATGGGCATGCGGCAGTACGACGTGCAGCTGATGGGCGCCATCGCCCTCCACCAGGGCCGGATCGCCGAGATGAAGACCGGCGAGGGCAAGACGTTCATCCCGACGCTCGCCGCCGTCCTGAATGGACTGACCGGCCGGGGTGCGCACATCGTCACCGTGAACGACTACCTGGCCCGGCGCGATGCCCAGTGGATGGGCCCGGCGTTCCGTTTCCTCGGCCTGTCGGTGGGCGTCATCACCCACGACACCTCGTACCTGTTCGAGCCCGGGTTCCCGACCACGGACGAACGGCTGATGAACCTCCAGCCGGTCACCCGCAAGGAGGCCTACGCGGCGGACATCACCTACGGCACGAACAACGAGTTCGGCTTCGACTACCTGCGCGACAACATGGTCGACGAGCTCGAAGGCAGGGTGCAGCGCGAGCGGTCGTTCGCGATCGTCGACGAGGTGGACAACATCCTGATCGACGAGGCGCGGACCCCGCTGATCATCTCGGGTCAGGCCGAGGAATCCGCGGACCTGTACTTCAGCTTCGCCCGGCTGGTGCCGCGCCTGAAGGGCCGTGACGAGGGATCCGAAGAGGGTGGCGACTACTTCGTCGACCTCAAGGACAAGGCCGTCAGCCCCACCGAGGAAGGCGTCGAGAAGATCGAGAAGCTGCTCGGCATCGACAACCTCTACGACGCCGACCCGCGGCTGGCCCGCCATTTCGACTCCGCCCTCAAGGCCCACGCACTCTACAAGCGCGATCGGGACTACATCGTCGAGGACGGCGAGATCGTCATCGTGGACGAGTTCACCGGCCGCAAGATGCCCGGCCGGCGCTGGAGCGAGGGCCTGCACCAGGCGATCGAGGCAAAGGAGGGCCTGCGCGTCCAGCGCGAGTCGCGGACCCTGGCCACGATCACCTTCCAGAACTACTTCCGCCTCTACGACAAGCTGGCCGGCATGACCGGCACCGCGATGACCGAGGCCGAGGAGTTCCACAAGATCTACGGCCTCGAGGTGGTGGCCGTCCCCACCCACCGCCCGATGATCCGGGACGACTACCCGGACCTCGTGTTCAAGAACGAGTCCAGCAAGTTCAACGCGCTGATCGACGAGATCGAGGAGATGACCACGGCCGGCCGGCCGGTCCTCGTGGGCACCGTGTCCGTCGAGAAGTCCGAGGTGCTGTCGACCCTCCTCAAGCGCCGCGGCATCAGCCACGAGACCCTCAACGCGAAGTTCCACGAGCGCGAGGCCGGCGTCGTCGCCCAGGCGGGCCGCGGCGGTGCGGTCACCATCGCCACCAACATGGCCGGACGCGGCACCGACATCAAGCTTGGCGGCGATCCCGCGGGCCTGGCGTCCGAGATCCTCCACAAGCGGGGACTCAATCCCGCCGAGGTGGACAAGTCGACCCACGACGAGGCGTTCGAGCAGGCGAAGTGGGTCACCGACCAGGATCACGTGAAGGTCGTGGAGGCCGGGGGCCTCCACATCATCGGAACCGAGCGCCACGACAGCCGCCGCATCGACAACCAGCTCCGCGGCCGTGCCGCCCGTCAGGGCGACCCTGGATCCTCGCGCTTCTACCTCTCCCTCGACGACGACCTGATGAAGCGCTTTGCGTCCGAGCGCGTCGCGAGCCTCATGGAGCGGATGGGCCTCGAGGACGACGTCGCCATCGAATCGCGGCTGGTGTCCAAGACCATCGAAAGCGCTCAGACGCGCGTCGAGGGCTTCAACTTCGACATCCGCAAGCGGGTCGTCGAGTTCGACGACGTGATCAACAAGCAGCGCGAGACCATCTACGCCGAGCGGGACAAGGTCCTGCGCAACGAGGATCTGACCGAGACGGTCCGCGACTTCCTGGACCAGGAGGTCGAGGCGATGGTGGACACCTTCGTCGGCAGCGAGTCGCCAACCGAGTGGAACCTGGAGGGCCTGTCCGCGGCGATGCGCGCGATGGGCATCGACGGCTCCGAGACATCGGAGGAGGCTCTCGACGAGGCGGCCGCGTCCCGCGAGGTCCTCGCCGGGCACCTGCTCGACCTGGTGGAGGGACGGCTCCAGGCCCGCGAGGATGAGCATGGCGAGGAGGTCTGGTCCCAGGTCGAGCGTTTCGTGCTGCTGCGCACGATCGACAGCCTGTGGGTGGAGCACCTCACCGAGCTCGACGACATGCGCCGCGGCATCGGCCTCCGCGGGTACGCCCAGCAGGACCCGCTCAACGAGTTCCGCAAGGAGGCCTTCCGCCTCTACCAGGAGCTCCGGGACCTGATCCGGCGCCAGGTGGCCACGACCATCTTCAGGGTCACCGTGAAGCGCGAGCCGGAGACCGTGCCGCTACCGGGTCCCGGGATGCCGGCCCGGCCGGGCGCGGCGGCGGCCGGCGACCCGTCGAACGGCGCGGCGGCGGCCGGCCAGGCGCCGCGCGCGCCCCTGGCGGACGGCCAGGCCGCCATGCGGCAGCCGGCTGCCACGGGCGCCCAGGTGGCCGGGACGCCGTCGCTTCGTGGCCTGCCCGCAGATCCGATGCTCGGGGCTCGGGAGACACCGGGTGACGGCGCGATCACGGGCCAGGTACGCACAGGGTTCACGCCGTCCGGTGCCCGGATCGGCCGCAACGAGCCCTGTTGGTGTGGCTCGGGCCAGAAGTACAAGAAGTGTCACGGGGCCTGACCCGCGTCGTCCGCAGCGTGATGCGCATCCTTGTGCTCGGAGGCCTGGTGGTCGTGGTCGCGGCCGGCGTGACCACCTTCCGCATCTGGCAGCAGGGCGAGAGTGACGAGCGTCGACCTGCCGACGCGATCGTGGTCCTTGGCGCGGCGCAGTACGACGGCCGGCCCTCACCGGTCTTCGAGGCCCGCCTGGCCCACGCGGTGGGCCTCTGGAACAGCGGCCTGGCGTCGGCGTTCGTGGTGACCGGTGGCAAGCTCCCCGGCGACCGCACCACAGAGGCCGCTGTGGCCCGCCGCTACGCCATCGAGCACGGCGTGCCGAAGGACGCGATCTTCGGCGAAGACGAGGCCCACAACACCCTGACGTCGCTGACCGCGGTGGCCGATGAGCTGCGCGCCCGCGACATGAGCAGCGCGATCTTCGTCTCGGACCCGACCCACATGCTGCGGGTGCTCCGGATCGCCGAGGACCTGGGCATCGAGGCCTACGGCTCGCCGACGGCCACGTCGCCGGTACAGCACGACCCGTTGCGCCGGTGCCCAGGCGACCGTCCACGAGCTCGGGGCGCTGGCCTTCTACTTCCTGACAGGCAGCAGCGCGCCGGTGGAGCAGACGGGCGGTTGACCCGACACCGGCACCCCTTGCCGGCGCGGTTTCCGTGAACGATCACGGCCCATGGGGCCGCGAAACCCGGAATCTCCCTGAACTCGGCGAAAAAGGCTGCCAAAAACCCGGACTCCCCTCTTGGAATGCGCCGAACCCGCCCCTATACTCGCTTCAGTCTTCCGCCCCCAGGGACCGGCGCCGTCGCCCAAGAGTCGCCCGAGATCCTCTCGGCACCCTGTCCCGAACCGTCACCTCCTTCGACAACGGAAGACGAGGAGAGAGGGACTGTGAAGCAGGCCGAGGAAGCCCAGTTCGTGGACCTGATTGCGTGCGAACGGGACTGCCGGTCATGCAGCTACGCCGCGGCACTCGACTGTGACGGCAATTGCGGTGTCTGCACCCACAACTCCTACTGCCCCTGCGTGAACCCCGTCGTCGCCCGGAGCAAGACGGCCCTGCGGCTGATCGAGCTCCGTCCGATCCTGCTCCAGGACCTCCGGGTTCGCGCCTGATGGACGCCGCGTCCATCCGCGACCTGGCCGAGCGGATCCGGTCGACCTCGGGGCGTCTTTGACCTAGCCGCCAAGGACGTCCGGGTCGCGGAGCTTGACGCCCGCGCCAGCGAGCCAGGGTTCTGGGACGACCAGCGTGCCGCCCAGAAGGTCACCCGCGAGGCCGAGGGCCTGCGCGAGGAGGTCTCCCTCTGGCGATCCCTGGAGAAGCGCGCGGACGACCTGGTCGAGCTGCTCGATCTGCTGGCCGACAGCCCCGATCCGGAGACCGGGCGGGACGTCGAACGTGAGGCGGATGCCCTGCGGGTGGAGTTCGAGCGCGAGCGCACGCTGCTGCTGTTCTCCGGCGAGTACGACGCCAAGAACGCCGTCCTGACGATCAGCGCGGGCGCGGGCGGCACGGAGGCCACCGACTGGGCCGAGATGCTGCTGCGGATGTACCTGCGCTGGGCCGAGCGCCATCGCTTCAAGACCGAGATCGTCGACTCCCAGGAGGGAGACCAGGCCGGCATCAAGAGCGCCACCGTCACCGTGACCGGGCGGTTCGCCTACGGCTGGCTGCGCCCGGAGCGCGGTGTCCACCGCCTGGTCCGGATCAGCCCGTACGACGGCCAGAAGCGTCGCCAGACGACCTTCGCCCTGATCGAGGTGATGCCCGAAGCTGACGAGGACGTTGCGATCGAGCTCAACTGGGACGAGATCCGCACGGACACCTTCCGGTCCTCGGGAGCCGGCGGGCAGCACGTCCAGAAGACGGAATCCGCCATCCGGCTCACGCACATCCCGACCGGCATCGTGGTCTCCTGCCAGAACGAGCGATCGGCGACCCAGAACCGCGAGATCGCCATCCGAGTCCTGAAGTCCCGGCTGCTCGAGCTGGAGCTCGAGAAGCGCGAAGAAGAGCTGCGCAAGCTGCGCGGCGAACACGTGACCGCCGGCTGGGGCAACCAGATCCGGTCCTACGTGCTGCACCCGTACCAGATGGTCAAGGACCTCCGCTCCGGACACGAGACGTCCAGCACCGGCGCCGTGCTGGACGGTGACCTGGACCCGTTCATGCAGGCGGAGCTGGAGCGCCTCGCCACAGGGCGGCCCCCGTCCGCGGATGCAGACGACGACTAGGCCCGTGGCCCTCGGCAGCGAGCTGGCGTTCCGGTCCGGCAGGGACGACGACCTTGATGGCTGCATCGAGACCTGGCGGCAGGCGACGGAGGACTACCTGGTCCGGCTCGGTCAGCCGCGCCTCCCGGACGACGTGGCGCCACTGCGGCGCCTGCTGGCCCACACCCTGTCGAGCGATCCGGACCGGTTCTGGGTGGCCGTGGAGGACGGTGGCATTGCCGGGTTCTCGTCCGCAACCGTTCGTGAGGGCCTGTGGTTCCTCGCCATGCTGTTCGTGCGGCCCGATCTCCAGGGGCGGGGCGTCGGTGCGGCGCTGCTGGACCGCGCGCAGGCCGGGCGCGACGTGGATCCGGGCGGGCCCGCGATCCCCGGACCCGATGATGGGTTCGACACCGGGATCCACACCTGGGGCATGTCCACGGACTCGGTCCAGCCAATCTCCAACGCGCTCTACGCACGGCGGGGGATGGTGCCGCGGATCCCCGCCTGGCGACTCCTGGGCGAGGTCCGGCGCTGGTCGGCGATGCCGCGCCTCCCGGCGTCCCTGGAGACCGTCCCATTCGAGGTCCTGGCCCTCGACGGCGCGGACGGCCGCCGGCGGCTGGGCGGGATCGTCGATGCCCTGGATCGCGAGCTGCTCGGCTCCGCACACCCCGCCGACCACGAGTACCTGCGCCGCGATGGACGCACCGGCTTCCTGGTGCGCGAGCGGGGCAACGGGCGAGCCGTGGGGTATGCCTACGGCTCCGGGGGTGGTCGGCTGGGGCCGGTGGCGGCCATCGACCCGGATCTGCAACCCGCGCTGGTCGGCGAGGCGATCCGGGAGACGCCCGCGCTTGGCACCGTGGCACTGTGGGTTCCGGGCACAGCAGACCGCGTGACGCGGGCGCTGCTGGACGCCGGACTCCGGTTCGACGGGTTTCCGGGACTCATCTGCTGGTCCCGGCCGGACCATCCGTTCGAGCGCTACCTGCCGATCTCGCTGGCCCTGGTCTGACCGGCAGGATCAACCGGGCGGTGCTAGCCTCGGGGGAACGTGGCTCCCTCGACCGTGCCCTCGGACGGAGTCGTCAGCCCGATCCGCCCTCGAGCGAACGCATGACCGACCAAGGCCCGTCCCCGGCACCGGCACCGGCACCCTCTCTGTTCGACCGCTTGACCGGCCGCGTGCGCAGGCCGCGGCAAGAGAGTGCCGTCGTGGTGCTCCACGACGTCACCATGCGCTATCCGAACGGCCGTGAGGCGCTCAAGGACGTGGACCTGGTGGTCCCGGAGGGCGACTTCGTGTTCCTCGTCGGGCCCTCGGGCGCCGGCAAGTCGACACTGATGAAGCTGCTGATCCGCGACGAGCTGGCGACGCGCGGCGACGTCGTCATCGACGGCTACGACCTCGCCCGCATCAAGCGCCGCCAGGTCCCACGGATCCGGCGCAAGATCGGCATCGTCTTCCAGGACTTCAAGCTGCTGCCGCGCAAGTCGGTCTGGGAGAACGTCGCCTTCGCGCTCGAGGTCACCGGCACGCCACGCCGCCAGATCCGGCCGGCCGTGGACCGCGTGCTGGCGCTGGTGGGCCTGACCGACCAGGCCAACCAGATCCCGACCCAGCTCTCCGGCGGCGAGCAGCAGCGGACGGCGATCGCGCGGGCGCTGGTCCACGACCCGCGGATCATCATCGCCGACGAGCCCACCGGCAACCTGGACCCGGTCATCAGCTGGGAGATCATCCAGCTCCTGCTGCGCATCAACGAGCTGGGCGTCACCATCCTCATGGCCAGCCACGACGCGGAGGTGGTGACGGCGATGCGCAAGCGCGTCGTCGCCCTCGAGGACGGCCGCATCATCCGCGACGAGCTCGGCGCGACCTACCACCGTGAGGACTGAAGGGCGTGATCCCCTTCGTCCTGTTCTCGATGCGGCGGGCCTGGCAGGGGTTCTGGCGCAACGCGCTGATGAGCCTCGCGGCCACGCTGACGATGGTCCTCATGCTGCTGCTGCTGTCCGGCTTCTTCATGCTCCAGACCGTGCTGCTGGCAAGCCTGTCCTTCGTCGAGGACAAGGTCGAGGTGGTGGCCTACATCGAGACCACCGCGACCCAGGACCAGGTGGACACGCTCGTCGCCCGGATCGACGCGATGCCGCAGACGACCGGGGTGGAGTTCATCACACGCGATGAGGCGCTGGTCCGCTTCCGGGCCGCCCAGGAGGCGCAGGGCCGGGAGGACCTCACGAAGTACCTCGAGGCCAACCCGCTCTACGCGAGCATCAACGTGAAGCTGCGGGGTCCGGCGGACCTCGAGGCGGTGGCCGGGGCCCTCCGCGAGGACCCCCTCGTGCGCAACGTGCTCAACATCGAGGCCCTCGTCGAGCGCGTCGTGACCGTCACCAGCTTCGTGCGCACTGCCGGCGTGGCGATGGTGGCGATCGTGGGCATCATCGTGCTGTTCATCATCGTCAACACGATCCGGCTGGCCGTCGTGGCCCGCGCGGAGGAGATCGAGATCATGCGGCTGGTGGGCGCCTCCGACGCCTTCATCCGCTGGCCGTTCGTGTTCGAGGGGGCCCTCGTCGGCTTGCTGGGCGCCCTGATCACGCTGGGCCTCCTGGCCATCGCAGCCGATCCGCTGTCGCAGGCGATGGTGGGCTTCTTCAACGTGCTGCCCCTCCAGCTGGGCTCGCTGGCCCGCGACACGGCGGCGATCGTGCTCGCGACGGGCCTCGGGCTGGGCGTGCTGGGCTCGTTCGTCTCCGTGCGGACCTACCTGATCCGATAGGGCGGGCCCCGGCGTCCTCGGGCATCCGGCGGTACCCTGTCGGCCCGCGCCCGCGGCGCGCAGAACCCGCAGGTGAGCTCGCGATGTCCCCGATCCCGAACCCGCCGGGGAGGCTCCCGGCACTGCCCCGGCCGAGCCGGCACCGGCCGCCGAGCCGGTGCTGGCCACCGAGCCCGCTCCTGCCGCGCAGCCCGTCCCTGCGACCGCGCCTCCCCCGACCCGGTCGGCCAGGCGCACCGGTGTCGCGATCGTGGCCGGCGCCATCATCGTGGTGCTCGCCGGGAGTGTCCTGTTCCTCTCCGGCTGGTCCCTGGGCCGCCAGACCGCGTTGACCCCCGGGACCCCGGTCAGCGAGGCAGAGGCCTTCCAGCCGTTCTGGGATGCCTATCGTGCCGTGAGCGAGCGCTATGCCGGCGGCGAGGTGGACCGCAAGGCGCTGATCGAGGGTGCGATCAAGGGCATGATCGATGCCCTCGGCGATCCGTACTCCCGCTATCTCACGTCCCAGGAGTTCAAGGACAGCCTGGAGGGTATCTCGGGGGAGTTCGAGGGGATCGGGGCCACCATCGGCACGGTGGACGCGTCGGGCGCCACGTCATCCTGCGCCGACCTCTCGCCTGAGTGCCGGATGGTGATCGTGGCCCCGATCAAGGGCTCTCCCGCCGACAACGCAGGCCTCCAGCCGGGCGACGTGATCGCCGCGATCGACGGCGTGACCGTGGATGGTCAGTCGTTGGACGAGGTGCTGGCGAAGGTCCGCGGCCCCAAGGGCACCCCGGTGGTGCTGACCGTCGAGCGTCAGGATGGGGGCCCCCTCGAGATCGAGGTCGTGCGAGACGTGATCGTGACCCCGGACGTCGAGACCAGGGATCTCGCCGGTGGGACCGTGGGCTACATCAGGCTCTCGGGGTTCTCCGATCACGGCGCCGTGGAATTCGACCAGGCCGTCGCCGACAACGTGGCTGCCGGCCGCAAGAAGCTGATCCTGGACCTGCGCGGGAACCCGGGTGGCTTCGTGACCGCGGCGCGCGACATCGCGGGCCAGTTCCTGGCAGACGGCACGATCTTCTGGCAGGAGGACGCGGACGGGAACCTGGTCCAGACGGTTGCCACGCCCGGCGGCGCCGCGACGGACCCGGCGATCGAGCTGGCGGTGCTCGTGGACGGTGGAACGGCGTCGGCCTCGGAGATCGTGGCGGGTGCGCTCCAGGACCGGGGCCGGGCGACGATCGTCGGGACGAAGACATTCGGCAAGGGCACGGTCCAGCAGTGGACGCAGCTCGAGGACGACAGCGGCGGGTTCCGCCTGACCATCGCCAAGTGGCTGACGCCGGACAAGACGTGGATCCACGGCAAGGGGATCACGCCCGACGTCGTCGCGGACACCCAGCCGGGGAAGCCGGGCGACGACCCGGTGCTGGACGCCGCGCTCGAGGCGCTGGGCATGACGACGACCGGGGCCACGGGGCGGCTCGCGGCGGCCTGAGCCGGTCACGAGTCGCCGGGCCTCCCCGCAGCCGCCCGGGCTGCCGGCGGGCTGGGCGGTCCGCGACGAATTGGGTGCTTGCGCCGCTCCGCTCGATCGGGTACGGTCGTTTGCGAACGAAAGGAGGTGATGTGCAGTGATCGACAGTAGTAGTTACTGCACCACCTCGTCGGAGATCGCCGCCTAGTTGCGATCCCGACGGGTGGTCGGTAGCAAATGAACGCCGGTCCGGCAACGGACCGGCGTTCGTGCGTCCAGGGTCCGGCGTCGCGCGTGCGACACTGGCAGCCAGTCCACGAGAGGAGTTTCGCCATGGGCGACACGATCGCCCAGAACCGACGAGCGCACCACGACTACAGCATCGAGGACACCTTCGAAGCTGGCATCGTGCTGCGCGGCACGGAGATCAAGAGCATCCGGGACCACAAGGTGAGCCTCGCGGACGCCTACGCCCGCATCGAGCGCAACGAGGCCTGGATCATCGGCCTCCACATCGCTCCTTGGGGCACGGCGGACGTGCGCTTCAACCACGAGCCGAAGCGCGCCCGGAAGCTTCTACTGCACCGTCGCGAGATCGACGAGCTGCTGGGCAAGAGCAAGGCCAAGGGCCTGACGATCGTCCCGCTACGGATCTACCTGTCCCGGGGGCGGGCCAAGGTGGAGCTGGGCCTCGCGCGGGGCAAGCAGACGTGGGACCGGCGGCGCGAGATCGCGGAACGGGACGCGAAACGGGACATGGAGCGCCAGGTCGCCGACGCCCGCCGGCGCTAGCAGCAGACGAGGGGTCACCGATGCGACTCGCACGAATGCTCCAGGCGGTCGACGCCCATGCGGCAGGGGAGCCCGGACGGGTCATCGTGGGCGGGGTGCTGGACGTCCCCGGCGCGACGATGCTCGACAAGGCGCGCCACCTCGAGGAGCACGACGATGGCCTGCGCCGGCTGATGCTCCGCGAGCCCCGCGGCTATCCCGCCCTGTGCGCAAACGTGATCCTGCCGCCCACGCACCCGGAGGCCGACGCGGGCTACGTGATCATGGAGCACGTGGAGTACCCGGGCATGTCCGGGACCAACACGATCTGCGTGGCCACGGTGCTGCTGGAGACGGGCATGCTGGCGATGACGGAGCCGGTGACGGAGATCGTGCTGGAGGCGCCGGCCGGCCTGATCCGCATCCGCGCGACCTGCGCCGGCGGCAAGGTAACGGGCGTCACGTTCCGCAACGTTCCGGCCTTCGCCACGCACCTCGATACCCCCATCGAGGTCCCGCAGCTGGGGACCGTCGTGGTGGACGTGGCCTACGGCGGCATGTTCTACGTCATCGCGGACGCCGCCGCGCTGGGCTTCACCCTCGTCCCCGACGAGGGGCGGGACATCACGCGGGTGACCGAGATGATCAAGGCCGCTGCCGCCGAGCAGCTGCCGGTGGTGCATCCCGAGCAACCCGGGTTCGCCGGGATCACGATCGGGCAGCTGTCGGGACCGCCGCACGACGCGCGCAACTCCTGGCGCAACGTCACCACCGTGTCAACGGGGACGCTGGACTGGGCCAACCCGTCGACCTGGACCGGCGTCATTGACCGGTCGCCGTGCGGAACCGGCACCTGCGCCAAGATGGCCGTCCTCCACGCGAAGGGCCAGCTGGGCCTGGACGAGGACTTCCGCCACGAGGGGATCCTGGGGACGGTGTTCGCGGGCCGCCTGGTCGAGGAGGTGTGCGTGGGCGAGCACAAGGCGGTCGTGCCCACGATCACCGGCACGGCCTGGATCACCGGGTTCGCGAGCTACGTGGTCGACCCCACGGACCCGTTCCCGGAGGGGTACACCGTCGGGGATCTCTGGTAGCCGGCTACCAACGCGCCGCCTACCGCAGCAGGTAGCGCCGGCTCAGCGGCACCTCGGCTACCGGCTCGACCGCCAGGCGCCGTCCGCCCAGGGAGACCGCCCCCGTCCGGAGGTCGATCTCGACCTGTGGCGCCGCCCGGTTGGCGACCAACGAGGATCGTGTCAGCCCACGCTGGCCCGAGACGGGCACGAGGACCCGCCGCGTCCCCAGGCGCCGCGCCAGGGCCGCGCGGTCCACGGAGCCGGCCACGAACGTGACGGCCGCCTTTGGCGCCGCCGTCGAGAGCCCGGCCCAGTCCGGCCGATAGCGGGTGGGTTCCGCACGCTCGAGCGACGCGTTGCCATCTCCCAGCGGACCCCAGGCCGGGAACCCGCCCTTGAACACCCATTCCGGCTTGACGCCGAAGAACCCCGGCGACCACAGGACGATGTCGGCGAGACGTCCGGGCTGCAGAGAGCCCACGTGCGCGGAGATTCCGTGGGTGATCGCAGGCTCGATGGTCACCTTGGCCAGGTAGCGCAGCACGCGGGCGGTGTCGTCGCGGTCGTCCGGGTCGAGCAGGCCCGGGTCGTCGGGCAGGTCCGGTACTCCCGATGCAGCCTCGGTCCGTCGCCACGCCTTCATCACGTGCGCCAGCTGGAATGTGCGCCGGACCGTCTCGCCGATGCGGCCCATTCCCTGCGAGTCGGAGTTGACGATCCCGATGGCGCCAAGCTCGTGGAGCGGTCCCTCGGCGGCCATCCGCGCCACCAGGACGCGCTCGCGCACCAGCTCGACGTCGCCCGGAACGTCCCACGACAGCCCGTGGTTGAGCACCGTCATCGGGATGTGCTCGGCCGCCGCGTGGACCCCGAACGGCAGCGTCGGCGTCGTGGACGAGCAGAGGATCGAAGGCTCGCGCACCAGTCCCAGCAGGTCGGGGACGTGCCCGCCCCCGGAACCTTCGACGTGGTAGGCGTGGACCGTGCGCCCGGCGATCGCCGCGACGGTGTCCTCGAGCTCGGCCGACTCGTGCAGGCCGTCCGTGTGCAGGCTGACCGACAGGTCGCGTGCGTCGGCGTAGCGGAGCACGTAGTCGATCAGCTCCGGGTAGGCGCCGTTGTCCTCGTGGATCTTGAAACCCACGGCACCGGTCTCGACGAGAGCGTCGAGGTGCCCCTCTTCCGTGGCCCGCGCCCCGGCCTGCATGCCGACGTTGAGGGGCCAGCCCTCGAGGCCCGCCAGCACCCGCTCCATCGCGAACGGCGGTTCCTCGAACCCGGCCGTGATCAGCGTGGTCACGCCGGCCGACAGCGCGGGCGGCAGGAGCTCCGGGTCGATGGTGTGGACGTGCGAATCGACCGCCCCGGGGGTGGCGATCAGGCCGTATGCCATGTACGCCTTCGTGTTGGGGCCGATGACGAGGTCGATGCCGTCGCTGATCTCGGGGCTGCCGGAGCGCCCGATGCCGGCGATGCGGCCATCCTTGATGCCGATATCGGCCTTGACGACGCCGACGACGGGATCGACGACCAGAGCGCCGGTGAGCACGATGTCGAGCTCCGACGGGCCGCTGGCCGCATCCCATTGGGCCATCCGGGAGCGGAGGTTCTTGGCGTAGCCCCAGACGGGCTCGTCGCCGCGGGCGGTGCGATCCTCCTGGACCCGGATCCAGAGGTCCGTGTCGCCGAGCCGGACGCGGTCGCCGGTGGTGGCGCCGTAGCGGAGCCGGTACTCCTCAGAGGACAGTCGGGTCATCGTTCGCTGCCCCCGCCGTCGCCCGCGTAGCGGACCAGGCGCACGGTCTTCGTCTCGCCCGGCTCCCAGCCCGTGTACCCGCCGGCCGGCAGGTCGAGACGGAATCCACGCGCTGCCTCGCGGTCGAACGCCAGGCGCGGGTTGACCCGGTGGAACGGGTAGTGCGAGGAGACCCGGACCCGTCGCCGGGACGTGCTCGTCACCACGAGCGTGATGGACTCGCGCCCGGCGTTGACCTCGATGTCGGCGCCGTCGCCGATAACGAGGGCTCCGGGCCCGAGCGGATCCGGCGGCGTGCCGCGCCCCAGCGGGTCCCTGAGCGCGACGACCCGGGATCCGTCGCCCAACAGGACCTCGAGACGAACCTCCCCGATCAGCTCCCGCACCCCGTCCATCACCTGGTCCGGCTCCACGGCGGCGACACCGGCCGCCTCGACCTCCGCGTAGGTTGCCCCGGCCCGGGCGGCATCGAGCATCGCGTCGCACATGATCGCTACGGCCTCGGGATGGTTGAGCAGCAGGCCTGCGGCACGATGGCGGCGGGCGAGCTCGGCGGCGGCGAAGATCTGGAGGCGCTCCTCCTCCCAGGGGACCAGGCGCATCGGCCGATGGTAGCGGGCGCCGGGGCATGCAACCATCCGGTCTCGGGCCGCGTCACGGGGCTGGCGTCCATGCATCTCGGGGAGACACCCACGTGATCCGATCGCTTGCAGCGCTCATGGCGCTGGTTCTCGTCGCCGGCTGCTCGTCGGCCGCACCCGCGACATCAACCGCGCCGGGCACCACCGGCGCCCCCGCAATCACGCCCGGCTCCGACGGCATCGCGCTCGCCGCGGTGTCCCTCCCGCGCCTGACGACCACGTCCGACGACGACGCGAGCGCGGGGGCTGCCGTCAACGCCTTCGGGCTGGACCTGTACCAGAAGCTCGTCGTCGGGGACCCCTCCGCAAACCTCGTCTTCTCGCCGGCCAGCATCGAGCTCGCGCTGGCGATGGCACGCGCCGGGGCGAAGGACGAGACCGCCGCCGAGATGGACGCCGTCATGCATGACCTGGGCAGCGATGCGAGCGCAGCCTGGGTCGCCGCCCTCGACCAGTCGCTCAACGGGAAGACCGCGACCTTCAAGGACGCACTGAACGAGGACCAGGAGGTGATCCTCCGCTCGGTCAACGCGCCGTTTTCCCAGCAGGGCTACCCGCTGGAGGACGCATACCTCGCGGCGCTCGCGGAGCGGTTCGGGGCCGGCCTGCGGCTCGTGGACTACATCGGCGACGCGGAGGCGGCGCGCGCGGCGATCAACGCGTGGGTTGCCGACCAGACCGAGGACCGCATCAGGGAGCTGCTCGCGCAGGGCTCGGTCGACCCGTTGACCCGGCTGGTGCTCGTCAACTCCATCTACCTCAAGGCGGCCTGGGACCTCCCGTTCGACGAGGGTGCCACTGCCCCGGCGCCGTTCACCCGGCTGGACGGCACGACGATCGATGTCGCGATGATGCGCAACGGCGGCCACTTCGCCTACGCATCGGGCGACGGCTGGCAGGCCGTTGACCTCCCGTACGTGGGCCGGCAGTTGTCGATGCTGGTCATCGTCCCGACGGACCTCGCCCAGTTCGAAGGGTCGCTCGACGCCGCGAGGCTGGCCGACATCACCGGGTCCCTCGCCGAGCAGCAGGTCATGCTGGGCCTGCCGAAGTTCGGCGCCGAGTCCCGGCTCGGCCTGGGCGACGTCCTGGCGGCGCTCGGCATGCCCACGGCATTCGACGCAGCCTCGGCCGACTTCTCGGGCATGACCACGGAGGAGCAGCTCTACATCTCGGCCGTCGTCCACCAGGCCAACATCGACGTCGACGAGAAGGGGACCGAGGCCGCCGCCGCGACCGCCGTGATCATGGCAGCCGGTGCCGCGCCGGCCCCACCCGTGGAGCTGACCGTGGATCGCCCGTTCATGTTCGCGCTGCGGGACCTCGAGACCGGCGCGATCCTGTTCCTCGGCCGGATCACGGAGCCGGTGGTCCGCGTCACGAAGTGAGCCCGAGCAGGAGGACCGTCGCAGCCCTGGCGCTGGGTGCCATCGCCGTCGCCGGGTGCTCGCCAGCGTCGTCACCGTCTTCATCCGCCGTGGCACCCGGGACGGCCGGGGCGTCCGTGCCGCAGCGGTCCGCCGAGGCGAGCGTCACGAAGGGCCCGGTGACGATGACCGTGCGCTCGACCCCGGAGGTCGTCGCTGGTGAGACCGCCTGGCTCGAGGTCACCGTCACGACCACGCAGCCCATCGCCTACGAGGGCGGGCCGGGCGACTGCGACCGCAACGTCTCGGCGATCGCGGCGCGGACGGAACCGTTGCCCTCGGACCCGCCCGCGACGCTCGTCCCGCTCGATCCGGTCGTCATCCGGGCCTACGACCTGCTGATGCCCCCGGAGGGGCACCAGAGCGGCGGATCCTTCCGGTCCGAGGTGCTGCGCAAGGCCGAGGCCGGCCTCGATGCGACGGTCCCGCCGTTCGCCGGTCGCGACCTCTGGATCGCCGTCGGCTGCACGCAGCCTCTCGTCCCATGGATGCTCGAGCCCGGCATGCCGGTCACGGATCGAATGGACTGGTCAACGACGATCAACGGGGCCCCGATCGAGCCCGGTGAGCACACCGTCACCGTCACCTTCCCGCTCGCGAGCCTGGACATCCCGCTCCGGGTGACCGCGCACCACGGCCCGCGCGTCCTGTCCATCGAGGAGGCGGCCCACGCCCTCCTCTCGGATCCGAGGGTCATCGAGACCTACCACAAGGTCCCGATCGACCGCTGGGGCGGTCATGCGCTCGAGTACCTCGACGGGACGTGGTACTACCTTCTCCGGTACGACGGCGGTCAGCTGCTGGTGGCGACGGCCGACGGCCACAGCGGCGAGGTCCTGGACGTGCACGTCGAGACCCACACTGTCGGCTAGTCGGGCACCACTTCGGAGCGCAGCAGCACCACACCCGACGCGAACGTCCGCGTGCCGACGGGCCGGAGCGGGACCGGCGTGTACGGCTGCGCCAGGCAAGGCAGGCCGGCGCCCAGCACGATCGGGTTCACGAACCGCCCGATCGCACCGCGCAACTACCCCGTCTGGGCGATCCGCGGAACGCCGGAGCGTGCCAGCCGCTCCTCGAACCGCTTTGCGGCCATGTCCAGCTTGTCCAGGTGCTCGGCGAGCCGGTGGCGCGCCTCCTCCGCGGTCGCATCCAGCCCGGAGAGCTCGAACACGCCCCAGAACTTGAGGATCGGCAGCAGGACCTCATCGCGATGGACGCGCAGGTCGTAGATGCCCGCCTTCGCGATGTCGGCCGCCTTGCGCAGGAAGTTCTGGATCCCGGCGCCCGGCATCTCGAACTTGAGGATCTCGTCCACGATCGCCCGCACGGCCGCCGACGGCTCGATCTCGATCGCCGCCTTGAGGATGTCCCGGTAGAACACCATGTGCATGTTCTCGTCGGCCGCGATGCGGACCATGATGCGGTCGGCCACCGGGTCGTCCGAGTAGCGACCGGTGTTGCGGTGCGAGATGCGCGTCGCCAGCTCCTGGAAGGCCACGTAGGCGAGGCCGTGGAGCGTGTCGGGCGTGTCGTGGTCGTAGCCCTTCTGGAGCTGCGCCATCCGGCCCCGCTCGAGGAGCGTCGGGTCGAAGTTGCGGGTGACGACCAGATAGTCGCGCAGGACGATCGCGTGCCGCCCCTCCTCCGCGGTCCAGCGCCCGACCCAGTTGAGCCACGCCCCATCGCCCCTGCCGAACATGCCGTGGATCAGTCGGTGGTAGCTCGGCAGGTTGTCCTCGGTGAGCAGGCCCACCTCGAATGCGGTCTGGGCGACGCCCGTGAGCCGCGGCTGGTCGGGCGTCCACGGCTCCTTGTCGAAGTCGCGCCCCATGCGGTACGGGATGAAGTCGTGGGGGAACCACTCCTGGGACACCTTCAGGTGGCGCTCCAGCAGCCGTCCCGCCTCCGGCTCCAGCTCCTCGAGCAGGCGCCGGTCGAGGGCGGGGACGTCGACTGCGGGCGTGGGATCGTCGGACATGGGTCACCGTGACGAGCAGGTGGGACTCGGGCGCCCGCCTGGAACCGGCGGAGCATAGGGCATGGAGCGCGCCTTGCCCCGCTACATCGGTGCAGGGGTGCAGGGGCCGGCGCGGGGGCCGGCGCGGGGGCCGGCGCCGCGGACTCAGGCGGGATCGACCGCCCGCTGCAGGACGACGACGGAGCGCGCTGCGAGCGGCACGCCGTCGCCCGGCCCGAACGAGGCTGCGTCGTCCGGAAACGGCTCCCCGGCCGCCGTGTCCATGACCGTCCGCCAGTGCTCGCCCCGCCCCGCGGGGATCGTGGCGTCGATGGGCTCGTCGTGGGCGTTGAAGAGCAGGAAGAACGTGTCGTCGCGCACGGGCTCGCCCCGCTCGTCGCGGGTGGGGATGGCATCACCGGACAGCAGCACCCCGAGGTCACGGACGTGGTCCTGGCCCCAGTGCTCCTCGTCCATCACCTCCCCGTCCGTCGTGAACCACTCGATGTCCATGAGGTCGAGGCCGTGGATCGGCCGCCCGTGGAAGAATCGGCGGCGGCGGAACACCGGGTGGTCGCGGCGGAACGCGAGCAGCCGCGTGGTGAAGGCGAGCAGATCCTCGTCGGCCTGTTCCCAGTCGTACCAGGAGACCGGACTGTCCTGGGCATAGGCGTTGTTGTTTCCGCCCTGGCTGCGGCCCAGCTCGTCGCCGCCCAGGAGCATCGGCACGCCCTGGGACAGGAACATCGTTGCCAGCATGTTGCGCTGCTGGGTGCGCCGCAAGGCGAGCACCGGCGGGTCGTCGGTCGGACCTTCAACGCCGCAGTTCCAGGAGCGGTTGTGCGATTCCCCGTCGCGGCTGTCCTCGCCATTGGCCTCGTTGTGCTTCTCGTTGTAGGCGACCAGGTCGGCCAGGGTGAAGCCGTCGTGGGCGGTGACGAAGTTGATGCTCGCGTGCGGCCGCCGCCCCGTGCCCTCGTACAGGTCCGAGCTCCCGGTCAGCCGGTAGGCGAAGTCACTCATGGCGCCCGGCTCGCCGCGCCAGAAGTCCCGCACGGTGTCGCGATAGCGGCCGTTCCACTCGGACCACAGCACGGGGAAGTTCCCAACCTGGTAGCCGCCCTCGCCGACGTCCCATGGTTCGGCGATCAGCTTGACCTGGCTGATGACCGGGTCCTGGTGGATGAGGTCGAAGAATGCGGACAGGCGGTCCACGTCGTGCAGCTCACGGGCGAGCGTGGAGGCCAGGTCGAACCGGAACCCGTCGACGTGCATCTCGAGCACCCAGTAGCGCAGGCTGTCCATGATCAGCTGCAGGACCTGGGGGTGGCGGACGTTGATGGAGTTCCCGGTGCCGGTGTAGTCCATGTAGTGGCCGCGATCACCGGGCATCAGGCGGTAGTAGGCCTCGTTGTCGATGCCCTTGAAGGCGAGCATCGGCCCGAGGTGGTTGCCTTCCGCCGTGTGGTTGTAGACCACGTCCAGGATGACCTCGATGCCCGCCTGGTGGAGCGTGCGGACCATGGCCTTGAACTCGCCGACCTGCTCGCCCGCCTGACCCGAGCTCGCGTACTCGTTGTGCGGGGCCAGGAATCCGATCGAGTTGTAGCCCCAGTAGTTGCGCAGGCCGCGGTCCACCAGGTGCCGGTCATGGATGAACTGGTGGACCGGCATCAGCTCCACAGCCGTCACGCCCAGGTTTGCCAGGTGCCGGATCGCCGCCGGATGCGCCAGACCGGCGTACGTCCCGCGGATCGCCTCGGGGATCTCCGGGTGGGTCATGGTGAAGCCGCGCACGTGCGTCTCGTAGATCACGGTCTGGTGCAGCTCGACGCGCGGCGAGCGGTCATCAGACCAGTCGAAGAACGGATTGATCACCACGGCCTTGGGCACGTGCGGGGCACTGTCCCGTTCGTCGCGCCGATCGGGCGCTTCGAACTGGTAGGGGAACACGGCGTCATGCCAGTCGACTGCTCCCTCGATCGCCTTCGCGTACGGGTCGAGGAGCAGCTTGGCCGGATTGCACCGCCGGCCGCGTGCCGGATCCCATGCCCCGTGCACCCGGAACCCGTACCGCTGGCCAGGGGTGACGGTGGGAACATATCCATGCCAGACGTGTCCGGTCA
Source organism: uncultured Chloroflexia bacterium (assembly GCA_963788375.1). Lineage (GTDB taxonomy): Bacteria > Chloroflexota > Limnocylindria > Limnocylindrales > CSP1-4 > CAIXZV01. The sequence goes on along the minus strand of CAWBGT010000027.1, from coordinate 72,172 downwards.
TCTCGGGCAGCTCGTAGCGGGTCTCGCGCTCCGCTCTGTCGAACAGGCACAGCTCCACGCGGTCGGCGACCTCGGAGAACAGGGTGAAGTTCGTGCCGGCGCCGTCGAAGGTGGCGCCCAGCGGGTAGGGCTTGCCGGGCCAGATCGGCAGGTCCGCGGCCAGGTTCGGTGATCCAGGTCTGGCGGCCCTGGGATCAAGCGGATTCGCGTCCGTCGCCATGGCCACCTCCCTTCAGTCCTCGAGCCCGATCAACGGTCGCCCGAGGATAGCCCGATCCGGCGGGCGGGGCGGGCCCTCGACCTCAAGGGTGACGGCCGGATTGGCGACGTGATCCCGGGACGGACGCCGCAGTTGGGCGTGGCCTGGCAGCGGGGCGATGCCTGGCAGCGGCCGCGGGAGGCCCCGAGGGAGCACAGGGCCCTGGTCAGGGCTCGAGTGCGGCGGTTGAAGCGTCTCCGCATCAACCGGGCATGCTGCGTGCGGAGGTGGGCCCGCGAAACCGTGGTTCCGGCGTCAGCCCACGCTTGCCGACCTCGCTCTTGAACCGGACGTGCATCAGGCGCTCCGTCAGGCACGAACCCGGGTGCGGCGGGGAGGCGCTTTGGCGCGACGCCCAAGGGATCCTCGCTCGCGATCGGGCGGACCCGCCGCCGCGACCTGGTCGGCCACCCGGACCCCGGCTCGTGATCGGGCGCACGGCCGATTGGAGCCGGAGCCCCCCGGTGCTAGAATTCGCCGCCCGAACGGTGGTTCGGTCCTGTGGGGATGCGTGGTTTCGACAGGGCTTGGTTGCCAGGGAACGCGAGCCGAGGTGCCGTCAGGCCTCGTTAAACCGGCGGCAAAACGAAGTAACTGCCAACAAGCAGCCTGCTCTCGCCCTCGCCGCTTAGGCGGTAAGGTGAGCGTGGAAGCGGCCTCCCCTTCGCGGGCCGTGGAAGCGTCACTTAGCGAAGGTGCAGCCCGGAAGAGACTGCGTACTCCGGAGCGAAGCCCGATCTAGGGACACGCGGATGGGCCGGATGGAAGCCTGCCGATGGGCGTCCGACCGGCTGACGAAAATCATCGGACACGCTCGTAGTGGGTCCTGGCGAAGGGTTCTGGACGGGGAGTTCGACTCTCCCCCATCTCCACCACACCCCCCTGTGTGGATTCCGTGGGGGAATACCCCACGCGGATACCGTGTTCGATGGCCATCGAACCTCGAACCACCGGGGTCACAGTAGGGCGCCGCGCCCACCGGCGACCGCCTGGTTCGTCGCCAGCGGGTGCCGCGCGGGCCACGCACCGTCGGGTGGCTCCTTGGTCCGGATCCCCGCCCGCGGAGACGTCCCGGCCCGCGGAGACGCTGCGGTCGCCGGTGTCGAGGTCGCCGTCCTCGGCGACAACCGCTTCACCTACCGCGAGCTCGACAGCGACCCCTTCGACTCCGCCTGGATCGTCTCCTCGCTCGGGTATCTGGTCAGTTCTCGACGCCCTGCGCCGAGTCGAAGACAAGAGGCCAGCGTCTCGCCGCCTCGACGCGGACGCACAAGTCCATGGCGGTTGGGCCTTCCGCGTCTGGGGCGGATAGGGCCAGCTCGGAGCGCATCCCGCCGCGTGACGAGGCGGCCGCCTCACGGTTCGGGGACGGTCGACGAGGGGACTCGATCCCTGCGCACGCAGGGTCGGTCATGTCTGACCCGCACATGGCGAGCTTGACATCGAGGACGAGCGCGTAGGCGGTTGCAGGCGCAGGAACCATGACCGGGCTCCGTTGGACTTGACGTGTCACGTCCTACCAACTGATATGGAAGGACTCGTCAAGTCGGAGTGGCGGAGCATGGCCGGGGCCAGGTTCCTGGCGACGGTCGGTCACTCTGATATGCGCGGGTCGACCAGGTCGTTGCCGCATGACAGTGAGCCGGACGTCGAGGTGCCTCGGACTAGATTCGCGAGTCGGGATCGCATAGTTGGCTCGAGGGTTCTCGGCGCTGCTGTCCCGCTCGGCCATGCCCTGCCTCGTGTTCGATCAGGCGGCCGCTGGCGTCACCTCCTGCCCGACGGCCCAGACGAAGCCCGCCAGCTCGCGCGCGACGGCGATCACGGCCTTGTTCGTGCCGATCCGCCCCACCAGGCTGCGGTATCGATGGTGGAGCCGCGCCTGGGCGCGCCGGTCGAGCTCGGCCCTGCCCGACCCGGTGGCGCGGGCGCTCGACGCGCGGGTCGATGACCGGCTGCTGTTCGAGATTGACCCAGCCGAACCTGGCGTCGTCCGGCTCCGCGTCCTGCCACGCGACTTTGCAGGAAGCATGACGGGCGTGTTCGGCACCACCGATGAGACGCTGGCGTTCGTGCGCGGCGAGCGCGACGCCTGGGGCGAGTAGCCCACGGCGATGTCACGCTCCTCGCTGCTGGCCAGGATCCCCGCCGGCGACCGGCTCCTGCTCGACACCACGGTGCTCGCGGCCTATCTCGACGCCACGGATGTGACACACCCGGTAGCGGTGTGCGTGCTCAAGGACCTGGTCGAATCAGGGCGCAACCCGGCAGTGGTCCCGCTGGTCACGGTCATGGAGATCCTGGTTCGTCCACTGCGCCAGTCGCCGCCCGGCCACCGCACCGTGCTCGCCTTCCTCCGGTCGCACGCCAACCTCGAGGCCGTGCCAGTCGATCTCCAGGTGGCCCAGGAGGCGGCGATCCCTACGGGCGACGCACAGGCTTGCCCCGCCGGACGCGCTGATCGTCGGCACGGGTATCGCGGCGCAGGTTGGCCACCTCGTGACCAATGACGGTGACTGGAAGAAGAAGCTCTCGCCGATCTCGGCGCGGATCAGCGTTGTCCAGACAGCCGATCACCTCCCGTTCCCGTAGGCCGATCGTTGCCGGAACGACCGCCCCACACATAGAGAACCTCGGCGCCGGCACGTGGCCGGCATGTTCGCCGATCAGTCGATGATCTCGCCTCGTTCATCCGCGCGGATTGCCGCCAGCCGGTTGCGCCTCGGGGGCTTGTCGCGTCCAGTTGGTCACCTCGCCCACGATCCGGAGCGGCTCTCTGCTGCGGTTGGACCGGGTCGGGTTGCCCGGGAGCTTCTTGTCGGTCACACCCGGGCGGTCCTCGAACGCCCCCGTCGGCTCAACGACGTAGATGCGGGGCCCCTTCGCCCGGAGCGAGTTCCGCGGCGAGCCTGGCACCGTCACGCAGCGCGGTGAAGTAGACGGGGTTCGTCACGACTTCGGGCCGGTAGTTCGACGGGAAGCCGGGTATGAGGAGACCACTCGCGGGCCCGGTCCGTCGCGGGCCTCGCGGGCCCGGTCCGTCGCGGGCCCGGGCCGTCACGGCGCGGCGCCGGCACGGCGCGGCAGGCCGGATGGGCCCACCGGCATGACCACCGGCCCTGCAACATCTCAGCGAAGCGTGAGATGTTTGGGACGTGCCAACCGAGCTGCCCGTCATCCCGACCCCCCGAATGGATCTCCTCGCGCCCGACGTGACCGAGGCCGCGGTGGCGGCCGCCCTCCTGGCGGACCCGGTGCGCGCCGGGATCCTCCGGATGCTGGCCGATGGCACCCACTGCGTGTGCGAGATGGCGGCTGCGCTGGGTGTGCGGGAGAACAACCTCTCCAATCACCTGGCGAAGCTGCGCGACGCGGGCCTGGTCCGCGCGAGCCGCCACGAGGCGAACGGCCGGTTCCTCTACTACGAACGAGACGAGGCCGCCGTGACCGCCGCTCGCACGGCCATCGAGGCCGTCCTCCGGTGACCACGCTCGCGGTCCGCCGCCTCCAGGTGCCGTTCTGGCTCACCGTCCTCGCGGGCGGCGTCCTCTGGCTCGTGGCCTGGTTCGCGGCGCTGCCGCTCGCGAACTGGGTCGCCTACGACCTGCTGGGCCTGGAGCACGGCTCACAGCTGGGTGAGGCGGTGGCGTTCTTCCTGCTCGACGTGCCCAAGGTCATGCTGCTGCTGACCGGGATCGTCACCGTCATCTCGTTCCTGCGGTCGTTCGTCTCAGCAGAGCGGGTCCGCCGGACGCTCGCCGGCCGAGGCACCGTCCCGGGTGCGATGGCTGCGGCCGGCTTCGGCGTCATCACGCCGTTCTGCTCATGTTCCGCGGTGCCCCTGTTCATCGGGTTCGTCGAGGCCGGCGTGCCGCTCGGCGTCACGTTCGCGTTCCTGGTCAGCTCCCCGATGGTCAACGAGGTCGCCCTGGTCCTGCTGTGGGGCCTGTTCGGGCCCGGGATCGCCCTCGCCTACATGGCGTCGGGCCTGCTGATCGCCGTCGTCGCCGGCCTCGTCATCGGTCGCCTCGGCCTCGAGCGCTACGTCGAGGACTACGTCTGGACGATCCGCGCCGGCAGCGCGGTGGTGGAGCTCCGCCCGACGATGGAGGACCGCGTCCGCGACGCCTGGCGCTCGACCATCGACATCGTCCGCAGGGTCTGGCCATTCGTGGTCGTGGGGATCGGCATCGGCGCGCTGATCCACGGCTTCGTCCCCACCGACCAGGTCGTTGCGCTCGGGGGCGAGTCCAACCCGCTGGCGCTGCCGGCCCTCGTGGCCCTCGGCGTCCCGCTCTACGGCAACGCGGCCGGGATGATCCCGATCATGGAGGTCCTGCTGGCAAAGGGCCTGCCGCTGGGCTCCGCTCTCGCGTTCATGATGGCCGTGACCGCCCTCTCGATCCCGGAGATGGTGATCCTTCGCCGGGTCATGAAGCCGCGCCTGCTCGCCGTGTTCATCGCCGTCGTGGCCGCGGGGATCCTCCTCGTGGGCTACGGCTTCAACCTGCTGCTCAACTGACTAGGAGGAATCATCCATGGTCGTCATCGAGGTCCTGGGTTCCGGCTGCGCCAAGTGCCAGCAAGTCGAGAAGACCGTTCGCGAGGTCGTCACCACCGCCGGCATCGACGCCGATGTCCGTCACGTGACGGACATGGGGGAGATCGCATCGCGCGGCGTGCTGTCCACGCCGGGCCTGGTCATCGACGGCACGCTGGTCTCGGCCGGCCGCGTGCCCAGCCGGGACCAGGTGGCCGGCTGGCTCGGGATCAGCTGAGGACCCGTCAGCCCAGGGTGCGGCGCATGGGGACGCCCGTCGACGCACAGGCCATCGTGAACTCGACGGACGCGCCCACGGCGGCCCGTGCCGTCTCGCGCGGCACGACCTCGTAGCCGAGGCGCGGGAACCAGCCGATCGCCGTCTCGGTGATCAGGTACAGCTCGCGCATGCCGTTCGCACGTGCGAGGTTCTCGGCCGCGTGGACCAGCTCCGAGCCCAGACCGGTGCCCAGCCGGTCGGGCGAGACGACCACCGAGCGCAGGAGGCCCGCTTCGCCATACCGCTCCACGGCCGCGGCCCCGACGATGGCCCCGTCCGCCCGGGCGACCACGCCCATGGCAAGCGCCTCGGCGGCTCCCTCCAGCGGCAGGCCTGCCGCCGCGAGCAGCGCCTCCACGGCCGGGGTGTCGGACGGAACCGCGCGCTCGATCCGCATCAGCAGCAGCCCTCGCCTCCACAGCAGCCGGTCCCGATCTCCTCGAGCGGCAGATCTCGTGACGTCGATACCGGCGGGACGGTGGCATCCACCGGCTTCGAGGCCTTGATGATGGCGCTCACCATGCCATCGGCCACGTCGTGGGTTCTCGTCACCGTGACGCCGGTGAGCCCGACCGCCTCGAGCCCGGCGCGGAACTCAGCGTAGGAGAGCGCGCCGGCGATGCAGCCCGTATAGCTCCCGCGCTCGGCGCGCTCGGCCGGCGACAGGGTGTCATCTGCGACGATGTCCGTGACGCCCATGCGGCCGCCCGGCCGCAGAACCCGGGCGATCTCCCGGAACACGGCTGGCTTGTCGACGGCCAGGTTGATCACGCAGTTGCTGATCACCACGTCGACCGATGCCGCCGGCAGCGGAATGGACTCGATCTGGCCGCGCAGGAACTCCACGTTGGTGGCCCCGGCGTCGGCGGCGTTGCGCTGGGCCAGCGCGAGCATCTCGTCGGTCATGTCGAGACCGATGGCCCGACCGGTGGGCCCGACACGCCTCGCGGAGAGCAGCACGTCGATGCCGCCCCCTGATCCCAGGTCAAGCACGCGCTCGCCCTCGCGTAGCTCCGCCACCGCGATGGGATTGCCGCAGCCCAGCGATGCCAGCACCGCGGCGTCCGGCAGCTCGGAGCGCTCGAGCGCCGTATAGAGCTCCGCGCCGATCGTCTCCGGCTCCCCCGAGCAGCAGGCGCCTGCGCTCGCCTGGACCGCCGCGGCGGCGTACCGCGCGCGGACCTCGTCGTGGATGGTGTCCGTGGTCATCGTGGGTCCTCCTGGATCAGCAGCTGATGGTGTGTCGTTGGCTTCTTCCTGGTGTATTGATACTTGACGATATCGAGACTTGTCAATACCATTCGATCATGAAGCGACTCGTCGACCCCGAGGCTCTCCTCCTCCAGGGCGCCGCCGACCCCACCAGGCTGGCGATCCTGCGCCAGCTGGCCGATGGCGATGGGGTCTGCGCGTGCGACTTCACGGCGTGCTGCGCGGTGGCCCAGCCCACCGTGAGCCACCACCTCAAGGTGCTCCGCACATCCGGCTGGGTCCGCTCCGAGCGGCGAGGGTCGTTTGTCTACTACTGGCTGCGCCCGGAGGCTGTCGATCGCTTCCGGGCGATCGCCGGCGAGCTGGCACCGGTGCTCGGGATGCCGCACGCCCGGTCCCTCCAGGTCCGCCAGCCGGGCGCCTGAGCAAGGCGCGACGGGCGGAGACACCCGATGATGGGCGCGATGCCTCCGTCGGCCGCACCCGGACCCTGGCGCTGCCCGCGATGCGGGTCGGATCGAGACGCCGCGGATGCCTTCTGCGGACAATGCGCAACCCGGCGCCCGACCAGCACCGGGCCCGACGCGGAGGTCGGCGCGGACACGACCGCGGGGCGGCCGGCCGGATTCCCGGTTCGACGAGCCCTGATTCTCAACGGCATCGTCCTGGGTGCCGTGCTGATCGCCGTGATGTTCAGCCGGGACGCCGGTCCGGGCACGATCGCGTTCGTGCCGGCGAGCTGGCGCTGCGACGGCACCGAGCGTGCATGGACGGCAGCCATCCCGGCCGCGCACGAGAGCCTGGCGATCGAGTGGCGGTCGGGCGGTCCCGAGGGGGGGATCAGGACGCGGTTCGCGACGACGCGCACGGCGCTCGAGACCTACCGGCAGCCGGACGGAACCTTCCGGGTGGCGGCGACCGAGACCGACGCCCCGGAGTGCAGCCTGCCCCCGGACCGCTACACGATGGTCGTGCGCGACGCGGTCTCCAATGCCCTGGTCGCGTCGGGCGACGTCGAACTTGCGCCCTGACGGCCGCTCAGCTGACCGGGATGATTGCCAGGAACCTCCCGTCGCGTCCCGGATAGCGACCCTCGGGGCGCCTCCACGGCAGGTAATTGCGTCGCATCTCGGCGGCATCCTGGAAGACGCCGGGCTTGTCGGACGGACCCCAGATGTTCGAGACCCGCGGGTACCAGGGATCGATGATGTAGGCGCCCGAGACCTTCGCGTTCTTGAACACCGAGGGGTCCGCGTCCGCCTTGTAGCCGGTCATGACCCAGGCGTGAGCGCCGCGCCACGCGAGCAGGATCGCCGGATGGCCCGTTGTCGTGATGGCCGCGGCCGCGCCGCGGAGCGCGTCGGCTCGCGTCTTGTAGATCCGCAGCCTGTAGTCCACCTTGCCAAGGCGGTTGAGCGTCGCCGTCATGCCCTGTGGTCCGGCACCCCCGTTGCGGCTGTCCTTGCGCGTCGTGGCCGCGACCTCCATGGCCCGAATCCTGGCCTGCCGGGCGCGCGTGGTGTCGACCTTTGGCGCGTTGACGTTGAGCGTGATCTGCACGGCGGCGGCCGCGCACCATGTGTTCCGGAGCTCGGTCACGAAGGCGGCGGCCGGCCTGGGCTCGATCTTCTCGGTCACCGGCTTGCGCAGGGGCCGGGGCGTGGCGCTCGGGCTGGGGGCGGGTGACGGCGACGCGGATGGTGGCGCGGTCGGCCTCGCGGACGGCGAGGGGCGCTCGGACGACGCCACGGCGGCGTCTCCGGCCTGCGTGGGACCGGGCGTGAGGGCCCGGCTGGTGATGACGCCGGCGAGGTTCCATGTCACGAGGCCGATCACGAGCGAGGCGGCCACGAAAACGACCAGACCGAGGTCCTTGCGCATGGTCGGGTCGCCATGGGTGCGCCGGGGAGGCGGAGGCTCATACACGACCCCGGGCTCCACGACGTTGCGCGGCGACCCGGCCCGCGATGTCGGATCCGAGGGGCGCCGGCGGTTGGGGACGGGCAGGTCGGCACGCGGGTCGCGGTCGCTCATGTCCGGCGTCCGGCTCCGCTGCGCGTTACGTTCACGTGGTGCCCCAGCCTTCCTGACTGCGCCCTCGGTGCCACACCGGCGATGTGCCGCCCGTGACCCATGCAGACGAGACAGGGGAGGCGGCTGTGGCGCGCGTGGCCCGGCGATAGGCGGAGACCGGCATCCCCGCACCGGCACAGAATAGCTGTTCACGTAGTTGCGCAACTACGCAATATCGGTGTACCGTGCCTTCAATGGCTTCCCTCGACGCCGATCTCGACCGCTATCGCCGCCACGCCGAGCTGTGCAAGGTCCTCACGGACCCGAAGCGGCTGATGCTGATCGATGCCCTGCGGGCCGGCGAGCTCTCGGTCGGCGACCTGGCGGAGAAGATTGGCGCCACGCTGGCGAACACGAGTCAACACCTGACCGTCATGCGGACCGCCGGGCTTGTCGAGGGCACGCGTGACGGCACCACGGTCCGCTATCGGCTGGCGGAGCCCGCGATCATCGCCGCCTGCGACATCGTCGACGGGATCGTCCAGCGACGGTCCCGATCCGGATCGGGCGTCGCGCCGACGGGTGCCGACCCCACGACCCGCGCCGGCCTCGAAGCCCGCGCCGGCCTCGCCTGACGCCGATGCCTGCCTCCTGCCCCATCCTCGCCCTCCGGGATCGGCGGCTTCTCGCGCATGCGATGGTCTGGACGCTTCTCTCGGGCCTCGCCTTCGGGCTGGTGACGGCGATCATCCCGAACCCCGTCTTCGGGCGATCCGTGCCGCCCGAGCCGTTCGCCATCTGGACGTGGCTGCTGTCGGCCCCGCTGATGGGCATCGTCATGGCCACCTACACCGCGCCCGCCGCGGAGACGCCGATCGAGCTCGTCACCCTGGGCCCCGAGGCCGCGATAGCCGCGGATCGCCGGTCCACCACGCTCGGGGGCCTCGCCGGCTTCGGGGCGTTTCTCGCCATCGGATGCCCGGTCTGCAACAAGATCGCCCTCGTGCTGCTCGGCGCGAGCGGCGCGATGAGCGTCTTCGCCCCGATCCAGCCCTTCATCGGGGCCGTGTCGCTCGGCCTCCTGGCCGCGACGGCCGTGTGGCGCCTCCGGCTGCGGGCCACCGGGGCGACCTGCGCCGCCTGAGTCGACCCCTCGGGCAACCCCGGGGCGTACCCTTGTCGCTCCCGCACAAGGAGATCGATCGTGGCACAGCCCCTTCGCGTCGTCGTCATCGGGCCAGGGTTCATCGCCCAGCGACACCTCGAGGTCCTCGGCGCGGAGCCCGGCGTGGAGCTCGCCGGGATCCTCGGCCGTCGCCCAGGCCACGCGGACGGCGACGCGGCGCGCTACGGCGGTCGCCCGTACCACGAGCTTGAGCGGATGCTCGACGCGGAACGGCCCGATGCCGCGTGGATCTGCCTGCCGCCGGACCAGCACGGCGACCTCGAGCTCGCGTTGCTCGAGCGCGGCATCCACCTGTTCGCGGAGAAGCCCCTTGCCGCCGACCTCGAGACCCCCATCCGGATCGCGGATGCCATCCGCGAGCACGGCGTGATCGCCGGCGTCGCCTATCACTGGCGCGCGATGGACACCCTGCGCGAGGTGGAGGACACCATCGCGAAGCGCCCGGCCCGGCTGCTGACCGGCCACTGGCACGACAGCATCCCTGGGCCGGCATGGTGGCGGGACGAGCAGCGCGGCGGCGGGCAGATGGTGGAGCAGGCGACCCACCTGGTGGACCTCTCGCGCCGCCTGCTCGGCGAGGGCAGCGTGGTCGCCGCGACCGCGGATCGCCACGACCACCCGGACCACCCAGGGATGACGGTCCCGGACGTGAGCACCGCAATCGTTCGCTACGACACCGGTCCTGTGGGCGCCTTCACGGCCACCTGCATCCTCGGCGGGACCAGCGCCCAGGAAGTCCGCCTGTTCTCGGACGACCTCGCGATCACGATCCGGCAGCAGGGGGTGCTGTACGAGGACGCGCGCACCAAGGCGGTCACCGCCACCGACGGCTTCACGGGCAGCCGGCTGTGGGGCGTGACCGCGACGCGCTACGTCCCGACGGGCAATGACCCCTTCGGGGACGAGGATCGGGCGTTCCTGGATGCGGTCCGCCACGGCGACGCCGGCCGGCTGTTCAGCAGCTACGACGATGCGCTGCTCACGCACCGGCTCACCTGCGCGATCCGCGCGGCCGCGAAAACCCAGGTGGGATAGAAACCGGGGCGGACACGACGCCCGGACCACCTGTGGTCGGGCACCCGACCTGAACCGCGCGCGTCAGGCGGCCTGCGCGGCCGGTGGCGCTTCCGGATGCTCGTCGCCGAGCGCCACGTACAGCTCCTCCTCCTGCGCCATGTGCAGCCGCAGGATCGCGTCGAGGCCGTAGAGCACACGGCGCAGGTCCGTCAGGTCCTCCGGGCCCGGGCCCTCATCCGGGATCTCGGCGACCAACCGGTCCATGAACCGGATCAGATGAAAGATCTCGGTGTGCGTCCGGTGGAGGGCGGCGGTCACGTCGTCATTGCCGACAGCGTTCGCCAGGAGCGGGAAGATCTCACGATCCTCGCCCTCCTCGTGCGGGATCAGCGTCCCGGTGAGGAAGGTCAGGACCGCGTTCAACTCGTCTCGAGCCTGCTCCGGCGACAACGAGCCCAGCCCGTCAGCGAGCGTGCGGATCCGGGTCATCGGCGCAGCGAGCTCGCGGTGCTCGTTGCGCAACCGGATGCTGATCTCCGTCCAGCCCGGGATCCTGGGAGTCTTCTCAAGGCCACCGGACAACGCCCGCAACGCGTTGAGGATCACGATGACGTCGATGGCCTCCTGGAGCAGGGCTCCGGCGACCGGTGGGAGCGCTCCCGTCATCGCGAACAGCATGGCGCCCATCGACAGGCCCATCCCCACGACCACACTCTGGATGGCGATCTGTCGTGATCGGCGGGCGATCAGGATCGCCTCCGGCAGCCGGTCGAGCCGGTCCACGGTGATCACGACATCCGCTGCCTCGGAGCTGGCGGTAGCGCCCCGGGCGCCCATAGCAACCCCGACGTCCGCGGCAGCCAGCGCGGGCGCGTCGTTGATCCCGTCTCCCACCATCACCAGGATCCCGTCGGCGTCGGCGCGCTCGCCCGTGACCGCGTCCACCTTGTCGGCCGGAGTGCGCTCCGCGAGCACGCTGTCAACGCCGATCGCCGCCGCGACCATGTCCGCCACACCGTAGTGATCTCCGGTCACCATGACCGTGCGCCGTACGCCGGCCCGCCGGAGCGACCGGATGACCCTGGGCGTCTCGGGTCGGATGGGGTCGTCCAGCACGAGCGCCCCGACCAGTGCCCCGTCCACCGCGACGAACACGCTGGTCGCGCCCTCGAGGCTGACGCGTCGCCGGACGTCGCGCGCCCAGCCGGGCAGCCCGTTCCCACCGCTGGCGTAGTCGGGTGTGCCGGCGAGGACGGCGCGGCCGCCAACCCGGCCCGAGACCCCGGAGCCTGGAACCTCGACCACGCCTTCGGGCAGCACGAGCTCGGCCCCTCGCTCGCGGGCGCCGCCCACGATCGACGCCGCCAGCACGTGCGGTGAGAGCTGCTCCAGGGAGGCCGCCAGACCCAGCACGTGGTCGGGCGACCATCCCGGCGCGGTCACGACGTCGGCGAGGTGGGGGCGGCCCGCCGTCAGGGTGCCGGTCTTGTCGAACAGGAGGACTCGCGCCCTGGCCAGCGATTCCAGCGCGCCGCCGCCCTTCACGATGATCCCCCGACGCGCGGACCGGCTGATCCCGGCGACGATGGCGATCGGCACCGCGAGCAACAGGGGGCATGGCGTCGCGACCACGAGCACAGACAGAGCGCGCACCGGATCTCCCGAGAGGATCCAGGCCAGCCCCGCCAGTCCGAGGGCCAGTGGGACGAACAGGAGCGCATAGCGGTCGGCGAGACGCACGAATGGCGCCTTCGACGACTGCGCCTCCTCCACCAGGCGGACGATGCCCGCATAGGTGCTGTGCTCTGCGGTGGCGACGGCGACCAGGTCGAACGGCGCCCCGGCATTGACCGTGCCCGAGCTCACGGGGTCGCCGGGCTCGCGCGTTGCCAGCCGCGCCTCCCCGGTGAGGGCCGACTCGTCCAGGACGGCGGTGACCCCGGTCACGCTCCCGTCCACCGGGACGACCTCGCCCGGCTTGACCAGGATACGGTCGCCCACCTCCACCGCCGCGATCGGCCGGTCCGCGATGGTTCCGTCCTCGTGGCGGTGCACGATCCGCGGCGCCCGGGAGACCAGCGCCGACAGCTCACGATGGGCGCGGCCCGCCGCGTAGCGCTCCAGCCAGTCGCCCGTGGCCAGCATCACGGCGATCACCGCGGCCGCGAGCGACTCCCCCAGCAGCAGGGCGCCAACGATCGCCAGGACGGCAATCACGTCGACCCCGGCCTCGTGGTGCAGGAGGTCCCGGATGATCGAGATCGCGAGCCACACGCCCACCAGTGCGGCGGGCACGGTCCACGCCCACCAGGCCAGGGTGTCGTTGCCCGCCACGGTCGCGACCAGGCCGATCACCAGGCCGGCCAGGGTCAGGGGAAGCAGCGCTCGCTCGGCGACCGAGTCGAGCGCCTCGAGAATCCGCGTCATCCTGGCGATGGTATCGGTGGTGCCTGCCCGTCAGGCCGTGCCGGTCGGACCGGTTCGCGGGTCGCGGCGGCCCGTCGCGGCGGTGCCGGTCCCCGCTCCCAGCAGGTCATCGGCCCACGCGCCGACGCTCGGCCAGACACGGTCGACGCCGGCTGCCTGGAATGCGGCATCGCTGGTGGTGGTACCGACGGCCGCGAAGGAAGCCCCCGCGGCGATCGCCATCTCGAGGTCGACGGTGGTGTCGCCTACGTAGATCGTCTCGGCCGGCGCCACCTCGAGATCGTCCAGCGCGCGCAGCAGCGCCTCCGGGTGGGGCTTGGAGCGTGCGACGTCATCGGAGTACCAGGTCGTGTCGAACACGCCACCGAGGTTGAGGCGGGCGATGCTGGGCTCCACGACTCGCCTGGTGGATGCCGTCACGAGACCGATTCGCACGCCCCGGGCGCGCAGGCGCCGGAGCGCTCCCCGTGCCCACGGCATCGCCCTTGGGCGCATGCGGGCCATCTCCTCGGCCCAGCGGGCGGCCATCTCGTCCCACAGGGCTTCGGGGATGCCCAGCTCCTCGTATGACCGGCGCCAGTCGGGGGTATACCGCTCCCGGAACCACGCGCGGGTCATCGTGATGCCGTAGGACCCGAGTGCGATCACGTTCGCGCGGTAGATCATGCCCATGGTGTCGACGAGCGTGCCGTCCCAGTCGAAGACGGCGGCCCTGGGCAGTGGTCGGGGTTCCGGCATGGCTCGATCGTACGTGAGCCGGGGCCGCCGGGCCGGCTCAGCGGGCGGCGCCAAGGGCAATCACGATGGCGATCACCCCGAACGCTCCGACGATCACGGCCGAGCCGGCGTTCAGCCAGCGCACGGCGCGGGCCGTCATGCGAGCCCTAACGCCGGCCACGAGCCCCGTCAGCAGGGCCCACCAGGCGACCGAGCCGAGGAACACCCCGGCGACCAGGGCGGCGGCCCCCGGGGTGCCACCTGTGCCGGCTCCGATGCTCGCGAACAGGGCGGCGAAGCTGAGGATCGTGGCCGGGTTGGTGAGCGTCAGCGCGACCATCGACGCCCAGGCCCGAGAGCGGCCGGGGCGGGCGTCGCCGGGACCTGTGAGCAGCTCCCCGGAGGCTGTCGGGTCCGCGCTCCGCGAGCGGGCTGCATGAAGCGCGCGGACCGCCAGCACGATCAGCACGCCGCCGCCGACGATGCCCAGCAGGCGATCGACCCCCACGAGGAGCTCCGTGACGGCGGTGAGGCCGAAGGCGGCAACGGCCGCGTACATGGCATCGGCCGTCGCGACGCCCGCGCCCGATACGAACCCGAACGCCCAACCGCGGTCCACGGTGCGGCGGATGACGATCAGGCCGATGGGCCCCAGCGCGAATGCGATGGCAAACCCGATCACGAGGCCGCGCAGGAATAGGTCGACGGTCACGGCAGGAGTTCTCTCATGGGCCGCGGACGGCGATCAGCAAGGCACGCCTCCCGGCAGGCCGGCTGGCCGGGCCCGGTGCCGCGCCGGCGGCGTCAGGGCGAGAGTGTCGCCGTCCCCTTGCCCTGGGCACGACCCCGGTGATCGTCGCGTCATGGGAGCAGCAGGTCTCTGACGAAGCTCTCTAGCTGTTCTCGTCCACGGTGACCGTCGTCAGACGGAAGGCGCCGACTCGGGGTTTCGCGGGAGGACGACCACGCGCCGGTTGGGCTCCTCGCCGATTGACTGGGTCGAGACGCCGTCGTTGCTGCGAAGGGCGAGGTGGATCCAGCGGCGCTCGAGGGCCGGCATCGGCTCGAGCTGGAGCATCTTGCCGGTCTCGACGACACGGTCCGCCGCGCGGGTGGCCAGGTCGACGAGCTGGCGCTCACGCCGGCCGCGGTAGTCCTCGACGTCCACCAGGACCCGTGTCCACTGGCCGGTCCGGCGCGACAGCATCAGGTTGACGAGATGCTGCAGCGCGGACAGGCGCTCGCCCTTGCGCCCGATCAGCGACCCGAGGGCCTCGCGATCGGGGCCGTCGCCGACGACGTTGAGGCGGCTCGTCTCGCCCTCACGGATCTCGACGGTGACACCCTGGAAGCCAAGGTGACGCATCACGGTCTCGAGGATCTCGCGTCCCGCGGCCAGTGCCTCCGGCGTGGCCTCCGCAGCCTCGAGCTCCGCGCGCTCCATGGCGAGGGAGCCACGCGCTGTGGTCACGGCCGCGACCTCGGCGGCGGACAGCTCCGAGCCGCCACGGGCAGCACTTCCCTCACGTGCCGGTGACTGGTCGCCGGCGGGCCGTTCGCCGCTGTCGCGACGCGGGCCGCGGTCGCCGCTGTCGCGGCGCGGGCCGCGGTCACCGTACTCGCGGCGCGGGCCGCGGTCACCAGCGTCCCTCCGGGGGCCGCGATCATCGCGCCTGGGCCGGTCCCCCGAATCGCGCCGGGGGCCACGGTCACCGGCAGGCCGGTCGCCGTACTCGCGGCGTGGGCCGCGATCCTCGTGGGGCGGGGGGGCCGGCAGCGGCGTTGCTTCGGCGGCCTCCCGCTTGGGGGCCGTGCCACCGAGGGCGCTGCGTGGGGCGGCGACGATCCGTGCGGGCTCGGCGCCCATGCCCAGCACGCCGCGGCTGCCGGGCGTGAGGATCTCGAAGTCGAGATCGGCCAGCCCGACCCCGAACTGGTCGCAGGCGGCCTTGATGGCCTCCTCGACGGACTTGCCCGTGAAGTCCTGGTATTCGCTCATGTCAGCGTCGTCTCCCTCGTCGGCTGCTCCGCGTTCGGTTCGGCCGGATCGTCGACCGGGCAGAGATGTCCCGGTCGATGGCTGTGGAGCGCTCCGCCGCGCTCTTGGATTCAACTGCAACGGTGGCCTTGGGCTCGGGCGGCTTGGTCGCGAACCGTGGCGCGTGGTTGCGCGCGAACGCCGGGAACCAGCCGAACAGCGGGAACATCCCGCCCCAGCCCAGGAACAGGTACTGCTGGACGATCTGGATCAGCGAGGAGCTGATCCAGTAGAGGAACAGGCCCGCCGGGATGATGCTGCCGTAGAGGATGGAGATCAGCGGCAGGAAGTACGCCATCTGGCGCTGGACCTTGACGTTCTGGTCGTCGGCGGTGCGCGGGTCGTGCGGCGGGAGGGCCATCCGCGACTGCACCAGCTGGACCAGCGACGACACGATGGCGAGGATGCTGATGCCGAAGCCGGCGATCTTCAGCCCCGTCGTGTCGGGCTCGGGGATGCCCCAGTTGATGCCATATGCGTACGGGTGGAGGCAGGCGTTGACCACGTGCCCCGTCGTCGGATTGAAGAGCGGCTCAGGCGGGCAGACGATGCCCGGGAAGAGGTTGACCCCGAAAACGTGCCACATGGCGCTCGGGTCGTAGTTGGTGAGGCCCTGACTGATGACCGAGTACATCGGGATCAGGAGGCCCATCGTCAGCAGGGTGGGAAGGCAGCCGCCAGCAGGATTGATCCCCCGCTGCTTGTAGTACTCCTGGGTCGCCGCCTGCTGCTTGACGCGATCGCCCTTGTACTTCGCCTGGATCGCCTTGATCTCGGGCTGGAGCAGCTGGGTCTGGCGTGACGAGACCAGCTGCTTCCGCGTGATCGGCGTGGTCAGGGCCTTGAGCACGACCGTCAGGAGCAGGATCGCGATGACGATGTTGCCGGTCAGCTGGTCGAAGAACGTGAGCGTGATGAACAGGACCTGGAAGATCGGCGTGAACAGCCAGGCCAGCAGGCTGACCGGGTTCGCTCCGGGCTGGGCCGGCTCGAGCGGCGCCTGGCTGGGCGGCGGGGTGGGCGTGGCAGACCCCCCGGGGCCGCCGCCGACGCCGGGGATGCAGGCGCTGACGACCAGGGCGAGGACGACGAGGAACAGCAGCGGCGCCAGGCGGACGAGGAGGTGCTGGAGGCGGGTCACGCGGTTCTTCTATCCGTTAGGGGACCGGGTCGTAGCCGCCCGGGTTCCAGGGGTGGCACCGGCCGATGCGTCGAGCGCCCATCCAGCTCCCGCGCAACAGCCCGTATTTCTGGATCGCCTGTTCGGTGTAGCGCGAGCACGATGGATCGAAGCGGCAGCCCGACGGCAACCAGGCGAACGCGATGCGGTACAGGCGGATGGCCCCTACCCCGATCGCGACCCCGAGACGTCTCACGACTCCGTCAGACCTCCGAGCACGCCTCCCGAACGGAGGACCCGGTGCATTGCCCCGACCAGTGCGTCGTGGTCGGCCTTGACGATCGCGGGCCGGGCAATGATGAGGACGTCCCAGCCGGGCTGGAACGAAGGCGCCATCACCCTGAGCACCTCGCGGATCCGGCGCCTGACCCGGTTCCGGTCAACGGCTCCTCCGAGCCGCTTGCCGGTCGCGAGCCCGAACCGGGTCTGGTCAAGGTCGGTCCGGACGAAGCGTCCGACCAGCAGCGGGTGCGTCCGTGTGACGCCTCCATCCGCCAGCCTGGCGAAGTCGCCCGGGCGGGAGAGCATGACGAGGCGCAGCGGGTTGTGACTGCGCTCGACGATCAGGCCGAGAGCCGCTTTCGGCCCCGTGCGCGTCGCGTTGCGAGCACGCGTCGTCCGCCCGCCGTCTTCATGCGGGCGCGGAAGCCGTGCTCCTTGGCGCGATGTCGCTTCTTGGGCTGAAATGTCGGCTTGCCCATCGGGACTTTCCGTGATCCTCTCCGTCCGGCCCTGGGACCCGGAAGCTCCGACCCCTAGAGGCACGCAAACGCGCCGAGCGCCCTGAAGCGCGGCGGCGCGTGTTCGTCGGGCCGATGATATGGCGACCTCGGAACGGGTGTCAAACAGGGAACGCGCCCTTGCCACAAGGCGCCGGCGCCGGCTTCCCGGCGCGAACGCGCCCGCGGGCGGCTGGCCTCGTCTCAGGGCCCTCTTCGGGTTGGCGCGCGAAGTGCCTGCAGAGGGGTCCGGCACCCTCGGGCGTCGGCGCAGGACCCGCGGTGGTCGGGTCACGCACAATACCCCATGGGGGTATGCGCGAATCGCCTTGCGACCCCTCGCGAGGGCGGTGTATTGTTCCCGAGCCTGAGGTGCCGGGGCGCGGCGGGGAGCCTCCCTGGGGGCCCGCAGCGGTCACGGGAACGGTGCCCCGGGATCCGTCGTACGGCAGTCGCTCGCCCTGTTCCGTGATCATCGCTACCCATCGCAGCCCCCGTCAATCAGGACCCGAACGAACGAATGGACGCGAAGCAGGTCTGGCGTGCAGCCCTCGGCGAGTTGCAGGTCTCCTTGTCGCCCGCAAACTTCGAGACCTGGCTTCGTGACACCCATCTCGTGGAGGTGGACGACCAGCTGTTCCGGATCGCCGTTCCCAACGGCTTTGCGAAAGACTGGCTGGACACCCGCTACCGGTCACTGATCTCCCAGACGCTGGCGCGGGTCGTGGGCTACAGCGTCCAGGTCGAGTTCGTGGTCTCCGGGGCGGGCGAGGCGCAGGCGCAGGCCGCCACGGTCGCTGCCCAGCCCGTGCGGGTGGAGCCCACCCGGGTCGGAGCGCCCGAGGGATCGGGTGGCGGCGCGACCTACCTCAACGCCCGGTACACCTTCTCGAACTTCATTGTCGGGTCGGCAAACCGGCTCGCCCATGCGGCGTCGCTCTCGGTGGCCGAGCGACCGGGCCATGCCTACAACCCACTGTTCCTGTATGGCGGTGTTGGGCTCGGCAAGACCCACCTGATGCACGCGATCGGGAATGCCGTAGTCGCCAAGTTCCCGCGCAAGCGCGTCGCCTACGCGACGTCCGAGAAGTTCACCAACGAGTTCATCACCTCGATCCAGCAGGGCCGGATCGACGAGTTCCGTGCCCGCTACCGAAGGATCGACCTGCTCCTCATCGACGACATCCAGTTCATCGCCGACAAGGAGCGGACGCAGGAGGAGTTCTTCCACACCTTCAACACGATCCACGAGGATGGCAAGCAGATCGTCCTGTCGTCGGACCGGCCCCCGAAGGCGATCCTCACGCTCGAGGAGCGGCTGCGCAGCCGCTTCGAGTGGGGGCTGATCGCGGACTTGACTGCGCCGGACCTGGAGACCCGCATCGCCATCCTGCGGGCCAAGGCGGAGGACCAGGGGACGCCGATCACGTCCGACGTGATCGAGTTCATTGCACGCAAGGTGGTCTCCAACATCCGGGAGCTCGAGGGAGCCCTGAACCGCATCGTGGCATATGCCTCGATGGGGGCGATGCCGATCTCGATCGAGCTCGCCCAGGCCGTGCTCAGCAACGTGCTGTACAACCCGAAGAAGCGGCAGGTCACGCCGGAACGGATCGCCAGGGCCGTGTCGGACTACTACGGCGTGGGCATGGATGCCCTCCAGGGCCAGAAGCGCGAGAAGTCCATCGTCGTGCCGCGCCAGATCGCGATGTACCTGATGCGCGAGGAGACGGACGTATCGCTCCTGCGGATCGGCGCAGAGCTGGGCGGCCGGGACCACTCAACGGTCCTCCACGCCTGCGGCAAGATCAACCGCGAGATGCAGGTGAACGACGAGATGCGGCGCGAGGTCGCCGCCGTCCGGGAGCTGATCTACTCCGACTAGACGGGTGTCACGCCCGGAACCGGCTTGCGGCGCCCCGTCCCCAGCAGCGGTCCGGCGTGTCCTGGCCCGCCGCAAGTCGCAACCCGGTGTGGATGGGACTGCCCGCGCCTGTGGGCAACGCCCGGGTTTGGTGGAGGAGCGGCCGTCCGCCCGGGGATGGCATCGTGGGCGATCGGCGCATCCCGCACCCTCTTCGTGGACGGAGGCTCGTCGGGACGGGGATCATCCACATCTCGCCCACGGCCGGCCCCCGGAGTTCCTGCGGCCCACCCACAGCAGGGGCCCGCGCGCCAACAGGCCTGGCCCGCACGATTGAGCGTGCCGGTCCACCGTTTCCACGGCAATATGACGGTGATGATGTAGTGAGAAGATAGAACCTTCACTCCACCTCCTGTCCCCGCTCGCCAAATCGCCTTCCGAGCATCGCCCGCCGCAACTGGAGACAACCCGACGTGAAACTCTCGGTCATGCAGGAGAACCTGGCCCGCGGCCTGTCCGTGGTGTCCAGGGCGGTCTCGAGCCGAAGCACTCTTCCGGTGCTGGCCAACGTCCTCATCCGGACGGAGGACGCTGGCCTCAAGCTGACCGCGACCAACCTCGAGATCGGGATCACCTACTGGGTGCCCGGCAAGATCGAGACCGACGGTGCCACGACCGTGCCTGCCCGCCTGCTCGCTGACCTGGTCGGCAGCCTGCCCGCCTCCGAGAAGGTTGACCTGGAGCTCCAGGGCACCGATACGCTCCACCTGCGTTGCGGCCGGTTTGCCACGCACGTGAAGGGGATCGACGCGGACGAGTACCCCACCATCCAGACGGCCGGCGAGCGACCCACCACGCGGATCAGTCAGAAGGTCCTCAGACGAGCGCTCGAGGAGACGATCTTCGCTGCGGCCAGCGACGAGGCACGTCCCATCCTGACCGGTGTCCTCGCCCGCTTCGAGGGCAGCCGTCTGACGCTGGCCGCGGCCGACAACTACCGGATCGCGGTCCGCACGATCGACATCCTCGATCCCGTCGAGGCCGTGTCGGTCGTGATCCCGGCACGGGCCCTTGCCGAGCTGCACCGGATCCTGGCAGACACCGATGACTCCGTGGAGCTGGTGCTCGCCCAGGCTCGCAACCAGGTCCTGTTCCACCTCGAGGGCATCGATCTCATCTCGCGGCTGATCGACGGCCAGTTCCCCAACTACCAGCAGGTCCTGCCGGCGGGCCACGCGAGCCGCGCGGAGTTCGACCGCGAGGAGCTCCTGCGGGCCGTCCGCCCCGCTGCCCTGATCGCCAGCTCGTCGGCCAACATCGTCAAGCTCGAGGTGGGCAGCGAGGGAGCAGGCGTCACGGTCACGGCCACGGCCGAGGTCGGCGACTACTCTGGCGACGTCGAGGCAACGGTAGAGGGCGACCCCACGACCATCGCGTTCAACGCCCGCTACCTTGCCGACGTGCTGGGAAACCTGGGAGCGGACCGCTTCTCGCTCGAGCTCAACGGCCCCCTCTCGCCGGGCGTGTTCCGGCCGGTGGGCGACGCGGATTACGTCCACGTCGTGATGCCCGTTCGGACGACCTCCTGACGGACCCGACGGCGACGTCCCCCGGACCGGAGCCCGACGCCCCAATCCTGCGGGGCCTCGCCATCCGCGACCTGCGCGGCTACGCCACGCTCGACGCCACCTTCGAACCCGGCCCCCAGCTCGTCTGGGGGCCGAACGCAGCCGGCAAGACAAGCCTGCTCGAGGCAATCGTGCTGCTCGCCTGGGGCCGGTCGCACCGCACGGGCGCGGACGGCGAGCTCGTGCGCTGGGGACGGGAGCTGGCGCGGGTCGAAGCCCGGGTGGGGTCGTCCACAACCGCTCCCGAGGACCGCGATGCGCTGGAGGTCGCTCTCGTGCGCACGGCGTCCGGCGGTGCCCGCAAGCGCATCCGCGTGAACGGCGTCGCACGCCGGGCAGCATCGCTTGCGGGCATCCTGCGCACCGTCATGTTCGCGCCCGAGGAGATGCTGCTGGTCGTCGGGTCGCCGTCTCTTCGCCGCGAGGCGCTGGACCGGCTGGCGGGTCAGCGCTCGCCAGCCTACGCTCGCGACCTCGCGGCATTCGGGCGGGCGCTCCAGCAGCGCAACGGCCTGCTGCGCCTTATCCGGGACGAGCAGGCGACCCGCGGCGAGCTGCGCTTCTGGGACGGGGCCCTGCTCGACGCAGGAGCGGCCGTGCGCGAGGAGCGCCAGCGCCTGCTCCTGGACATCGAGGCGCCGCTGGCGTCCGCCCACGCGGAGATCGCGCCCGAGGAGGCCACGGCCGCCACGCTGGCGCTCGCGTACGCCACGAATGCTCCGCAGCGCCCGGGCGAGACGGTCCGCGATGCGCTCGCGCGGCGGCTCGCGGAGACGGCCGAGAAGGAGACCTGGAACGGCACCACGCTGATCGGGCCCCACCGCGACGACCTCGTGTTCGAGATGGCCGGGCGGCCGCTGGCCTCGTTCGCGTCGCGGGGCCAGCAGCGGACGGCGATCCTGGCCTTCAAGCTCGCCGAGGTCGACCTGCTAACGGCGCTGGACGGTCGACCCCCGCTGCTGCTGCTCGACGACGTCTTCTCGGAGCTCGACCCGGAGCGCCGGGCACACCTGGTGAGGCGGATAGCCGCGCTGCCCCAGGCGTTCGTGACGACCACGACCCTCGATGACCTGGACCCCGGCCTGCGATCCGTCGGCACGGCGTGGGCGGTGACCACGGATCGCGACGGGGCGGCCAGGCTCGATCGGGATGGTGCCGGGTGACCGGACGCGACCGTCCCGGAGACCCCGACGGCCTTGCGCGCCGCCGGCGGCCCGACCGCCTGAGCGACCTGCTGCCCGAGGCCGCCCGCCAGCTGGGCCTGGAACGCGAGCTGCGGCTGGCCCGGGCCGTGGCGACGTGGAACGCGCTCATCGCCGAGCACGTTCCCCCGGCGGTCGGGGCGTGCAGGCTCGTCGGCCTCGAGCCGGATGCGATCGTCGTCGCCGTGGACGAGCCCATCGTCGCCGCCGAGCTCCGCATGCGGGCGATCGAGCTGCTCGACGCCTTCGCCGTCGCGCCGGGCGGGAGCCGTGTGCGGTTCCTCAGGATCCAGGGGGATGCCGGGCGCGATTTCGGGGAGGCGACCGTCCCCGCGCGTATAATTCCCTCCCGCTGCCGAAGGGGGGTGCGTCACGCGCTCGCCCCCAGGTGCGTCGCCCACGCAATGAGGCTCGTCGTTTGGCCGTCCGTCTCCAGTTGAAGCTCGGCGCCGTCACGGAGCAGGACAGGCTCCCCGACTCCCCCGACACGATCGTGGTGGTCGAGCCTTCCGTTGGCTCCGTGGGGAGGACCAAGGGCAATCTCTACCTGCTGGTGACCTCCAGGGTGGCAGGCGGGCGTGCGCGCGAAGCGACGCGGATGATCGCCGACACGATCCGCAACGAGTACTACTACGACGAGTCAGCCGGCATCCGGCAATGCCTCACCAAGGTGCTCGGCGTTGCCAACAAGCGGCTGACGCACCAGCGCGACCGCTATGGGCTGGGTGCCCAGGCGGACGGTGGTGGTCCGATCGGCGTGGCAGTTGCCGTGGTCCGCGGAAGGGAGCTCTACGTCGCCACCGTGGGCCCGGCGGAGGCTTACCTGATCCGCCAGGCCCGGCTGTCCACGCTGCCCGACCCCAATGGCGACCGCGGCCTGCCCGCCACAGACCTCGAGCCCGAGGTGTGGCGCGGCGAGCTGACGGTGGGTGACTCGCTGAGCCTCGTGTCCGCGAACGTGGTGGGCGCGATCGGCACGGACGCCCTCAAGGACGCCCTCGTCACGCTTCACCCGCAGTCGGCCATCGAGCACATCCACGCCCGCTTCGTGGCCGCCGACGGCAGAGGGAGCGACGGCGCCTTCGCCTTCGAGGCGACCGAGGTCGGGGCCACCTTCAAGTCCCGGGCCCTGGTGCCGGTGCGTCCGGACGAGCCACTCGCCGGTGCGCCCGACCGCTCGCCGATCCCGCTCGCCGACTCCGTGACCGACGCCGCCGCCGCCATGGGGGCCGGGGCTGCCAAGGCCAGGGATGCCGCCGGCAACAAGTTCCAGCGGGCCGTGTGGCGCCTCCAGGACATGCTGCCGCGCCGGAAGCCCGGCGCCCGCAAGGTGACGGCCGCCGGCAGGCGGATGGAGACCCAGCGACGGGCAGCCGTCGCGCTGCTCGCGTTCATCGCGGTGGCCAGCGCCCTCGTGCTCGGCCTCTACGCCGTCGGAGGACAGAAGGGGCCCACGGAGGCGATCCGGTCGATGACAGCCGCCCAGGAGGCGTTCCAGGCGGCCGAGGAGGCGGTGGCGAGCGTTTCCGGCCCGGGAGTCGACCTCGTGGCCGACGATCCCAGGAAGGCGCTCGAGCTCCTCACGCTCGCCTACGGCAAGCTCGACGTCGCGGACGAGGCGGGCTACCCCGCCGCGGAGGTCAAGTCGCTGCGTGCGATCGTCGCGGAGGGGCTGGACCGGCTGTACGGCGTCGTGCCCGTCCGGTCGAGCACCGTGTTCACCTTCCCAGCCGAAACCCCGGTCCAGCTGGAGGGCCTTGTGCGTGGCTCGGACGGGGCGCCCTATGTCCTGGACTCGGCAGGCAAGACGGTGTGGCGCATCGATCTCGCCGAGAAGACTGCCTCCCCGGTCGTCGCGTCGGGCCAGAAGGCGTCGGGGACCAAGGTCGCGGACCCCCACATCCTTACCAGCGGGGGCCCGGACGTCCTCGTGCTGGACGCCAAGAACAACCTGTGGCGCTGGCGACCCCTCCCCACCAAGGGCAAGGGAACCCTGGTCAAACTCCGGGTCGAGGACTCCTCCTCGTGGGGCGACGACATCAACGTGATGTCGACATTCGTGGCCAACTACAATGCCGCGCTCTACAAGCTGTACATCGTGGACCCGTCGGAGCAGAACATCATGGTCGTGTCGCCGTCCAGCGACGGCTCGGGCTATCTGGGCACGCCGACAGGCCGCCTGCCCACCGACCGTCCGGTGGACGGGATCACGGACCTCCTGCTCGATGGAGACATCTTCGTGGCCGAGGACGGCCAGGTCGCGCGCGTCATCCCGGCCTCCGGCTGGACCGCCCAGGCGCCGAAGGACACCCAGGTGCGGCCGGACCCGCAGTTCACGATGCTGTCGTCGCCCGAACGACCGGACGGCCAGTCCAGCAAGCGCAACGGCCTGCTGTACGCATTCGACCGGACCAACCACCGGATCGTCGCGTTCAACAAGGCGGATGGCAAGTACGTCGAGCAGTACCTCCTGGCGGACGGCGACCCCGGCTGGACCGACCTCCGGGATCTGGTCGTACTGCCAGGGGCGGACTCGGAGGCCCCTGCGACGGCGTGGTGGATCTCCAGCACCGGCCTCCACAGCGCGGTGCTCATGGCTGCGGAGGGCCCGAGGGCGACGCCATCGCCGACGCCCGACAAGCCATCGGCCGCCCCCACCAAAACCCCCAAGCCGAAGAAGACCCCCAAGCCGAAGAAGACCCCCAAGCCGTGACGACGCCGGCCGGCGCCTGACGCTGGGGCCCACGGGTGCTGCCGCTGCGCGACGCCAGGCCGCCCAGCCGGACCCCCGTGGTCACGGCGGCGATCATGGCCCTGTGCGGCCTGGTCTTCGCCTGGGAGCTGGTGGTCCTGGCGCAGGGTGGCGAGCCCGCCCTCAACCGGCTGATCGAGCGGCGTGGCCTGGTGCCGGCGGAACTGGTTGCGGCGCTCCAGGCCGGCAACCTCGTATCGGGCCCGGTGCTCGACCTGGTCACCTACATGTTCCTGCACGGCAGCTGGCTGCACCTCATGGGCAACATGCTGTTCCTCTGGATCTTCGCCGTGAGCGTCGAGGACCGGCTCGGCAGGCCCGCGTTCGCGGCCTTCTACCTGGCCGGCGGGATCGCCGCCGCCCTGCTCCACGTCATGACCGACCCCGCCAGCGAGATCCCGATGATCGGTGCGTCGGGGGCGATCTCGGCGGTGCTTGGTGCCTACGTCGTCCTGTACCCGCGGGCGAGGATCCAGTCACTCGTGTTCCTGGTGTTCTTCTACGAGCTGATCGCCGTGCCGGCAGTCGTGGTCCTGGGCTTCTGGTTCCTGCTCCAGCTGATCGACGGCTTTGCGTCTCTCGGCGTCCAGGCCGATGCCGGCGGCGGGATCGCCTTCTGGGCGCATATCGGCGGCTTCGTCGCGGGCATGGTCATGGCGCTCCCGGTCCGGCTGCGCCGCTCCCGGCGCGTGGGATAATCGGGCCATGACCGGCGAGCGCGTTCCCGACAACGAGATGGTCGTGGAGAGCGTGCGCGTCCACATGCGCACGGGACGCCACGTCCTGCTGCTCAAGGAGGTCGGCGGGGGCCGGGTCCTGCCCGTGTGGATCGGGCCCTGGGAGGCCCAGGCCATCGCGATGCGCCTGCAGGGGATCTCGGCGGAGCGGCCGCTGACCCACGACCTGTTCGTGGCCACCCTGCGGGAGCTGGGCGTTCACGTGGAGCGGGTCGTGATCGTGTCGTTGGCCGACGAGACCTTCCATGCCCGCCTCGTGCTGCGGACCGACGCCGGCGAGCACGAGATCGATGCCCGGCCATCGGACGCGATCGCCCTGGCGGTTCGGCTGGAGTGCCCGATCTACGCGGCCGCGCAGGTCCTGGACCAGGCCGCCGCCCTGCCCGACGACGCAGACGAGGACGAGGACGAGGACGAGGCCGGCGCCGCGGCCCGCGAGACCGCCCGTGACGCCCGGCGCAGCCGCCTCGCCGCGGGATCGCTGGAGGCGACGGGCGAGGTCCTCGATCCCACGAAGCTCGACATCTTCCGGGAGTTCGTGAACTCGCTGGACGCCGAGGGCGGGGATCCACGAGGCGGCGGAGGCGGCTCCACCGCCGCCTGAGGCCAGGAACCCCGGCGTGGACCAGCGGCCCGACGCCGGAGCAGCCTCCCCAGGCTCAGTCGCCGAGGATCGGTTGCCCGCGGCGCCTCGCCTGATCGGCGTTCGCCCAGAGGCGCAGGCGCAGCATCCAGAAGTCCTTCACGGCCCGCCAGATCACCGACGGCTTGGCGCCGGTGGGGGAACCGGCGGTTCGCGCGTAGTGGGGCACGCCGACCTCGGCGACCGACCGACCGCGCTCCGTGACCTTGATCAGCAGCTCGGCCGAGAAGAAGGCTCCGCCGGATTCGACCCGCACGCCGTCCAGCGCCTCGCGGCGGAACAGCTTGGAGGCACAGTCCACGTCGCGGACCCGCAGCCCGAAGAAGATCCGGTTGGCCAACCTGTAGGTGCGTGCGTAGACGACCCGGATGACCGGATCTGCCCGCTTGATCCGGTAGCCGACGACGACGTCGGGACAGTCTCCTGCGGCCATCCGCTCGGCGAGACGGCCGATGTCCTCGATCCGGAACTGGCGGTCGCCGTCAGTGAACGCCAGCAGCTCATAGCGCGACGCCTCGAAACCGGAGCGCAATGCGCCGCCGTATCCCCGGTTGACATCGTGGTGGACGACCCTCACGACGTCCGGGTGCTCCGCGGCCAGGCGGTCCGCGATCTCGCGGGTGCCGTCGCGCGAGCCATCGTTGACGGCGATGATCTCGAACGTCTCGGCCAGGCGCGGCAGGGTCTCCAGGGCTTCGAGGACGAGACCTTCGAGGTTCGCCTCCTCGTTGTGCGCCGGGAAGAAGTAGGAGAGGGCCGGCACCCGTGCGGGCGCCGCATCGTCCGTACCGGCGGTTGCTGCGGTCATGGCTGGTTCTCCTGGCGGCCCGTGACGCGGTACACGCCCTCGAGGCGATCGACCGCCTCCATCACATAGCGTACGGCCAGAGCCTGCACGTCCGAAGCTTGCGCGCGGATGACGTACACGGGCCGCCTGCCGAGATCGGCATCGATGACGTCCTCGATGGTACCGAGGCCCTCGTCTACCAGCGTGCGGTCGTCGATGACGGTGACGTCTGGCCGGCGCCCCTCGACGAGCTGGCCGTACCACAGTGGCGTCGAGTACGACCACCATGACAGGACAACCGCATCGGGCTCGAAGGTGTCGAACGCGACGTCCAGCCAGCCGTCTATCGCCGTCTCGCCGGAGCGGTCTGCTTCGCGCCAGCGCTGGCCCAGCCCGATGCCGGTGGGGACAAGGAGGGCGAGGATGACGGCCGCGCCGGCTGATGCCCGCAGGAGCCGGCGCCGGCGATCCCGGCCGGGCCCGGGCGAGAGCCGTCGGACCGCCAGGTCGATGACGGTGGCTGCGAGCACGGCGAGCCACGTCCAGGCGAAGAACGCCGGGCCCAGGTAGTAGCGTTCGATCGCCGCGTTGTCGTAGGTCAGGGCGAACAGGCAGGTAAGGGCCGCGGCGACGCCCGAGAGCACGGCGTACGGCCGGAACCGGATCGCGGTGGCCAGGAATCCCAGCGGCACGAGCAAGGCGAGCACGCCCAGCTGGTCGCCGGCCAACCGGAGCAGGGCGCCGAACTTGCCAGCAGGATCGATGAGCAGCCCCAGCACGCCACCCTGGAACTGGCTCGCGAGGACGATGTCCCAGAACCCGCCCCACGATTCGGGGTGGCCGTACACCAGCGGAGCCCGGAACAGTCCTGCCCGGATCGGCAGCTCGAGATAGAGCAGGGCCGCCAGGCCGAACGACGTCGCGAGCGCCGTCGCCACCAGCCGTGGGCGCCGCAGGGCCGCTGGATCGACCATCAGCACGAACAAGCCGACGGCGGGACCCAGGAGGACGGTCAGGCCGTGGTTCGCAAGTGCCAGGCCGAAGACGGCAGCGGCCAGCACGAGACCCCGGTCGGCGCGGCGGGCCGCTGCCACCCCAGGATCGGCGGTACGGGACGCCACGAGCGCCTGCCAGCGCAGAAGCGCCAGCACCAGGACCGCGAGCAGCGCCAGATGCAGCGCGTGGACGTCGGCCGCCGCGGAGATGTGCCAGACGACGGGCGTGAGCGCGAAGCCCAGCACCGCCGCGACGGCCACGAGGAGCGGCACCTCGAGCCGGCGCAGGACAAGGACCCCGGTCCCGGCCGCCGTGGCCGCGAGGATCGCGGCCAGCAAGTTCGCCCGGAACGCTGGGTCGCCCAGCGGCTGCAGGATCACGGACGCCAGCCAGCCGAGGAGGACGAACGCCGGGAAGCCGGTCGGGTGCATGGTGCCCAGCAGCGGCGGCGCGGTCTGGGCCTCGGCGGTGTCCCACAGCGACAACCCGGGCAGGAGCGTGGTGCGGTAGAGCGCGAATGCGGCGACGCCCGTCAACAGCGCCGCGATCGGGGTCCGGCCGGGGATCAGCCGGCGGTCGCTGGCGCCCGGGCTGCCACCGGTCCGGCTACCAGGCAAGGATCTTGCCCCAGGTGACGCCCCACAGGTTGACCAGCCCGCCCGCGACCACGAGCACGACCGCGAGCAACCGCGGGCGACCGTCGGTCTCCCTGGCGGCGCCCAGCGCCACCATCGGAAGGAGGAAGGGCACGAAGTCCAGCGAGAACCGGTATCCCCACTGGACCCAGCCCTGCGAGAAGTGGGCCAGGTTGAATGCCGCGACCAGGAGGACGGCCGCCGCCGTGCCGAGCCCCAGGCGTGAACGCCCGTGCCAGCGGAACGCGAACAGGGCGAGCAGGAGGCCGGGAGCGCTGAGGAGGATGCTGGTGCCGATGTCGGCGGGGATCGCGAGCGGACAGGCGACGGCGAACAGCGATCGCTGCGTGCCGGGGGCGGTGCACAGCGCAACGGGGTCAAGGAAGCCGAGCGTGTCTGGCATGACGTCCGGGAGGACATGCGGTGCGGCCCCCAGCATGATCCCCAGGTTCTGCGGGATGTAGCGGACATCCTCCACGGACCAGTCGGCGTGATAGCCAAGGGTCGGGTAGCCCGCAACCTCGAGCTGGTACTGGTACGCGTAGCCGGGGTGGAGCAGGGAGCCGGTGGTCAGGTACGTGTAGGCCAGCAGGGCGGCCACCGGCAGGATCCCGCCCGCGGCCGCGGAAGCGAGCCGCCGAACCGGATTGCCGCCGCCGCCAACCAGCACGAACCACGGGGCGGCAAACACGAGCGGCAGGCGCGCCGTCACCGCGACGCCGAGCAGGAACCCGACCAGGACCTGCGACCGGTCGAGGGGCAGGGCGGCCGCCCGCAGCCGCATCAGCCAGGGGCCCTCCGGGACCGCCCTCCTGTCCCCGCCGGCCCGGCTTCGGGCTCCGGCGCGCCCCGCAGCGGCGTCCGGGTCGTGGCGCAGTGCCACGCCGACGGCAAGGAAGGCGACGTTGACCGCGACGAGGTGCGCCAGGTACCAGGTGCTGCCGACGGCCGCCGCCCACCACCAGACCGTGCCGGTGGCGAACAGGACCGTGACCAGCGCCCTGACCGTCGTCCGGAGTCGCAGGCCGCCGAGCATCCACCAGGCCAGGCCCACGCCCAACGCCCCCAACCCGTTGGCGACGGCCTCCTGGTCCGTCGCGAGGCCCCAGATCGCCACGAACGGGAGCAGCACGATCGCCGGAAACGGCGGAAACGGCAGCAGCGCTCGCCCGTCCGGCTGGCCGTTCGTCCCGCTCAACGGGTAGACGTCCTGAAAGTAGTCATTCTGGGGCAGGTCACCACCCGGCGGCACCGGGTACACGAACCATGCCCGCCCGTGGAGGAACGCGTCCGCCTGCCACACGAAGTGGTTGTAGACGTTCCAGTGCTCCAGGTTCGAGACCCAGTACGCGACGAGCGCGGCCAGCACGAGCAAGAGCCCGACGAGCCAGCTCGCCGGGTTCCTGGCGGCAGAGGAGGACTGGGGGGTCCCCTCGGGGCCCTCGGCTATACTCGGCGGCACCTTCAACGCTGCGTTAGGAGGCTCCCCGTGACCGCTCTGGGTTCGGGTGCGCCCGCCCGGGAGTCGATAACGGACGAAGCCCCCCGGCGAGGCGTTCTCCCGCAGATCGCGCTGATCATGCTGATCGGCGTGGTCTTCCGTCTGATTCTGGCATATGGGATCGACGGGCTCCGCGGATCCGGGTTCGGCGCGGACCTGGGCCTCTTCCGGTACTGGGCCGACACCCTCGCGACCCATGGCCCCGGCGGCTTCTACGCGAACGCGTCCTACGCCGACTACACGCCCGGCTACCTGTACGCCCTGTGGCTGGTCGGGCTCGTGGGGCAGGCCGTCGGCGGGGTGGGCGACCTGATCAAGATCCCGCCGATCATCACCGATCTGCTGCTCGGGTTCCTCGTGTGCTCGATGGCGCTGGACCTCGGCGTCACGCGCCGGCGCGCGCTGATCGCGGGTGCCGTCGTGATCTTCAACCCCATCACCTGGTTCGACTCGGTGATCTGGGGCCAGGTGGACAGCTTCGGAACGATCTTCCTGCTGCTGGGCGTGCGCGAGCTCTGGCGGGGACGCGGCGAACGTGCCGCGGTCCTGGCGGTGGTGGCAGCCCTGGTCAAACCCCAGCTGGCCATCCTCGTGCCCATCGTGGCCGTGGTGGTGATCCGGCGCGCGCTGTGGCCCAGCGGCGGGTTCGGCGCCGAGTCGGCGCCGGTTCCGTCCGGCACCGGCTGGGAGCGCCGGACTACCGGGCCGATCCGCATCCTGACCACGGCCGCGGCCGGCCTCCTCACCACGATCGCACTGTCGGCGCCGTTCGGCCTGTCCGTGATCGGCTTCAGCTCCACGGCGCCGTACCTTGACTCGTCACTCCTGCGGCTGGTCTTCAGCACCGCCGCCGCCTACCCCTACCTGACCGTCAACGCCTACAACTGGTGGGCGCTGTTCCCGGTGGACGGGCAGAGCGTGGCTTCCGCCGGGGGTGCCCTGTGGATGCCCGACTCGCCGATCGCCGATGCCGCGACGTGGGGGGCCATCGGGCCGGTCCCCGCCGCCCTGGTGGGAGCCACCATCCTGCTGACGGTGGCGGCCGTGGTCGCCTGGGTGGTGGCCCGACGGCCAGACAGGCTCACGATCCTGGTCGGCGTCACCGTGCTCGCCCTGGCGTTCTTCGCCGCTCCCACCCGTGTCCACGAGCGCTATCTGTTCCCGTTCTTCGGCCTGGCCGGCATCCTGTTCGCGGTCTCGCTGCGGTGGAGGATCGCGTACGTGGTCGCCGGGACCGCGACGTTCCTCAACATGTATGTGGTCCTGACCACGCTGTACCCAGACAACCCACAGGTGTCCGACTGGCTCGGGATCGGCGACGCCATCAGGTCATCGGCCGGTGTCACGCTCGTGGCGCTGGCGCATACGGCGGCCCTCTTGTGGGGCCTCCTGCAGCTCAGGTCCAGGGCGAGGACGACGCTGGCCTCCGAGCTCGAGCGGGCACGGATCGACGAGACCGACCGTGACGTTGGCGTCACGGCATCGGGGCACGCAGCCCCGGGCGTGCCGTCCGGCCGTCCCGCCGCCGCCGCGCCCCCCGCTCCCCCGGGTCCCGTCCGTGGCGGCGCCACGACTGTCCGCCGCATGCTGCCGGCGTGGTACGACCGGCCGTCATGGACGGAGCTCGGCCCCATCGCCTGGCTCCGGGCCCGCGTCGCCGAGACGCCCTGGCGCCCCGACCGCTCCCGGTCCCTGGCCGCGGAGGGTCGGGGCCGTCTCGACCGCCTCGACCTGTGGATCCTGATCGTGCTCGTCGTGGGCACGATGGGCCTCCGGGCGTACCGCCTCGACGAGCCCTCCCGGATGCACTTCGACGAGGTCTACCACGCCCGCACGGCCACCGAGTTCCTCCAGGACTGGCGCTACGGCATCTCACATGGGATCTACGAGTGGACCCACCCGCACCTCGCCAAGTACGCGATGGCGCTTGGGATCGTCGGGCTCGCGGGCCAGGACGTGGAGGCCACGAGCGACCTCGGCGTCCCGGTGCGCGACGCGGTGATCGAGCCCCGGCGGGAAGACCTTGGCGGCGGCTCGGATCGAGCGGGCGACCGCACCTGGGTGGTGACCGGCACGGAGCTGATCGCCTACGACCTGAGCACCCGAGAGGTCGAGGCCCGCTGGGCGCTTCCCGGCACGAGTGCCGTCGCCTTCGACGACGTCGGCCTGCGGCTCCTGGTCGGTACGGACGCCGGCGAGGTCCTCGCGCTCGACGCGACCGCGCTGGACGCATTCCGCGGCGCCCCCGCCGACGCTCCAGCCATCGATCCGCTGCCGGTGGCCACGCTCGACGGGCCGGTGACGGCCCTCGCCCCCTACCGCGACGGCTCCCATGTGGCGGCGCTGCTCCCGGGTGGCAGCCTGGCGGTTATCGACGCCGATTCGGGCGAGATCACCGGCACGACGGCGGTGGACGGTGCAGTCGACCTCGCGGCCGTCGACGACATGTCCGCGCTCGTGGCGACGCCCTCCGCCGTGGAGGACGTGGCGGCTGCGGCGGCGGAGCTGGCGGCGCAGCTGGGCGGTGACGAGGCGGCGTATGCCGCGCAACTGGGGGCCACGGAGCTCGACTCCGTCGTCCTGGACGTGCAGATCACGCCCGACAACAAGGATGCGCTCCAGACCGCCATCGATGACGGGCGCCTGGCGGGCCTGGCGATCCAGCCCGTTCCCACGATCGCCGTCGCCGGCTCCGGGGGCGTGACCTTCCTCACCGACCGCGCCACCACCTCCGCGACGGTGGACCTGGAGCGCGGTGCGGCCGGCCTGGCCATGGTCACCAACATCGACGACGGGGCGCAGCTGTACGTGACCACGGTGGACCCGGCGACGGACGAGCCGGAGGTGGTCGTGGTCGCCGTCTCGGGCGACGCGGCCCCGAGCGGCCCCGAGCGCACCGACAGCTTCAGGCTGCCGGGCCCGGGGACCAGCATCGTCTTCGACCGGGCCGCCGAGCTGGTCGAGGTGCTGGGCGTCACTCCCGACGGCACGGGTTCCACCGTCTACGTGGTCGAGCCGCACGGCAAGAGCGTGTTCGCGGACCACAGGCTCCCCTTCGTCCCGGTCGCCCTCGCCCTCGACCACACCGAGGACTATCCGACGGACAGTCGGGGATCGCTGCTCGCGTTCGCTCCGGGCGGGGAGTCAGCGTCGATGGACGTGGGGTCGTACCAGCTTGCATGGCGGCTCCCGGGCGTCCTGCTGGGAGCGCTGACCGTCGGCGTGCTGTTCCTGCTCGCCCGCGTGCTGTTCCGGCGTCGGGCGGTGGGGGTGCTCGTCGGGCTGTTCGCGGCTCTGGACGGGATGCTCTTCGTCCAGAGCCGGATCGCGATGAACGACGTCTACACCGGCTTCTTCATCCTCGCCGCCTACCTGCTGTTCGCCTGGGTGTGGCTGGAGCCCGAACGGTGGAAGCGCGCCTTCTGGGTGGTCCTGCCGGCGATGGGCGTGCTCCTGGGACTCGCCCTGGCGTCGAAGTGGGTGGCCGCCTACGCCATCGGGGCCCTCGGGATCCTGGTCCTCATCCGGTCGGCGCTCGGACGGCTCCTCCTGATTGCCGGGCTGGTGGGCATCACCGGCGTGTTGGGCTGGATGGCGCTGGCGGTGCCGACCGGCAGCGGCGGGGCCGGCAACCTGCCGTTCGTGGTGATCATGATCGCGATCACCCTGGCCACGGTAGCCATCACCGTCTACCACCCGGTCGCCTGGTCCGACGACGAAGTCCGGTTCGCCGTGGGTGCACCCGCGGTGCTCGGGTTCCTCGTGGCGTTCGGGGGAATCGCAGCAGGCAGAGCCGACTCGAGCATCGTGATCGGCCCGATCGAGGTGACGCCGCTCAACCTGGGCTTCGGGCTGGTCATGCTCGGCCTGCTGGCCTACGCGGCATTCAGCCTTGCCGGGCGACTCGGTGCGGGACCGATGGCGCCGGCTCCCGACCCCGCGGCTGCCGCCGCCGGACCGCCGCCGGCCTCTCCCGCGCCGGAGGGCTGGGTCCGTCTGGGCTGGGGGCTGGGGATCCCGGCCGTCTGGCTGGCCGGTTCGCTGCTGGTGATCCCGCTGATCGTCTACGTCATCTCGTACCTCCCGTGGGCCGCCATCGAGGGCCACCAGCTGGTGGCGGGGTGGCCGGCGGGTCATACCGGCCAGACGCTGACCGAGCTCACCGGCGAGATGTACCGCTACCACAACAACCTGACGGCGGCGCACGCGGCAAGCTCCCCGTGGTGGGCGTGGCCGCTCAACCTCAAGCCGGTCTGGTTCTACCAGGGCGGTTTCGCGGGCTCCACGGCCGCCGCCATCTACGACGCCGGGAACATGGTGATCTGGTGGCTGGGCATCCCCGCCATGCTGTTCGTGGCGTACCAGGCGTTCAGGCGGCGCAGTCTCTCGCTCGCGCTGATCCTGATCGCATTCCTGGCCCAGTGGATCTCCTGGGCCCGAATCGATCGGGCCGCGTTCCAGTACCACTACTACACGAGCCTGCCGTTCGTGATCCTGGCCCTCGGCTACTTCGTCGCCGAGGTGTGGCACGGTGCCTCGAGGCGGACCTGGCTCCTCGCCCGGGCAGCGGCCGCCGTGGCGATCATGGGCCCGGTCCTGCTCTGGCTGCTGCGCTACCCGCTGTGCGCGATCGCCGACGTCGAGTCCGTCAACCAGGGGTCCCAGGCCTGCAACGGCAACCCCGGGAACCTGGTGATCACGCCGTCTGCGGCCGCGATGGCCATCGTGGGGATCGGGACCGTCATCGTGATCTCGTGGCTGCTGATCGGCCTGGGCCGGCCGCGGCCCGGCGGTCGGCCGATCTCCGCACGGGACCTCCTGCCGCTCGTGCTGACCGCCGCGGTTGCCGTCTTCGCGCTCGCGGTCTCGCGTCTGCTCCCGGACGGGGACCCGCTGTTCACGTTCAACGGGATCGTGCCCGAGATCATCGCCCTGATCGTGGCCGTGCCCCTGGGCCTGGTGGCGCTCCAGGTCATCACCGCACGGGATGCCAGGCGGTTCACCGTCGGGCTCCTGGCCGCCGTCGTGGCCTGGTTCGCGATCCTGTACCCGAACATCTCCGCCCTGGTGATGCCTTCCTCGGTGGTCAATGCCTACCAGGGCCTGCTGCCGACATATCTCTACGCGTTCCAGTTCAGCGTCAACACCGTGGACCGCAGCGCGGCGATCACCTTCGGCGACCCGAAGTTCGCGCTCCTGCTGGTGTTCCTGGTCGTGGCCTGTGGCGTGGTGGCGTACTCCGCCTGGGCGTGGCGCCAGGCCCTGGCCATCGACCCGGAGGCTCTCGACCCGGGTGCCGACGCCGACGGGCAGGCACGCGAGGCTGGCGCGCCCTGAGGCGACGGCGCCCTGAGGCGACGGCGCCCCGAGGCGCCCTGGGGCCCACGCGACCGCGCCGCGCGAGCGCCCCGTGGCCGCCGCAGCCGCGACGTCGGCCACGCCCCGATCAGACTTCGGCGGCCCCGGTGGGCTCCCCGGCCGTCGGCATCACCAACCGGTCCAGGCGATCCTGTCGGCCCGGGCTCGAACCTGCCGCGGCGGGCCGGGGCGACGGGGGGACCTCGGCGCTGAAGTGTGGCGGCAGCGAGCCGGTTGCGGCGAGGCGGCGGATCACGAACCCGTAGTAGTCGTCCACCTTCGCGGTCACGCGCGGCCAGCTGAACTCCTCGGCGCGGCGCCGGCCCGAGGCCGACATCTCCGCCGCCAGGTCCCGGTCTCCGAGCAGCTGGGTGATCGAGAGCGCCAGCTCCTTGTGGTCCCGGGGCTGCACCAGGAGCGCTTCGCGACCCCGCCGGACGACGCCCTTGTAGCCGTGGATGTCCGAGGCCACGATCGGCGCTCCTGCCGCCATCGCCTCCAGCAGGACGATCCCGAACGACTCGCGCCCGGTCGCCGGACTGACAAAGACGTCGGCGGTCCGGAACAGCTGGGCCTTCTCGTCGTCCGAGACCCGACCCAGGAACTCGACCCCCTTCAGGCGCCGCGTCGCCACGTAGCGACGGGCCTCTCGCTCCTGGGGGCCACCGCCGACCAGCAGCAGCCGCGCATCGACGCCCGTCCGGCGCAGCAGCCGGTAGGCCTTGAGCATGTCGAGGACGCCCTTGCGCGGCTCAAAGCGACCCACGAACAGCAGGTTCTGCCTGCCGTCCTGCCAGCGCGCAACGGGCACGGCCCTCTGGTAGCGGTCCACGTCCACGCCGTTCGGGATGACCTTGTAATCGCCGGGGAAGTAGCGGTCGATGAAGTGGCGCGCGGCCGCCGAGACGGCGATCCGTCCATGCAGGCGGTCCGCGTAGCCGCGCAGCGCCCGGGAGCCGAACTCGTAGGCGGGAGACCAGCCCCCGTAGGCGTGGAACGTCCCGACGTTGACGCTCTGCGACTCCCGCAGGATCACGAGCGACAGGAACGGCACGAACGGCTCGTGGAAGTGCAGGACGTCAAAGCGCTCCCGGTCGAGGAGCTCGCGGGCCTGCGACACATAGCGGGGCGAGAGCGTGATCGTCCCCACCGAGCCGTTGGCGGGCATCGAGAAGCCCTTGCCCAGGCGGATGACGTCGCCCTCGGACGAGCGCTGCAGGCCGTGCGACGAGGTCAGGATCCGCACGTCATGACCACGCAGGCGAAGGTTCTCGTAAAGGAAGCGCACGTGCTGGGTGACCCCGCCCGGCAGCGGATACACGTACGGCGAGACGAGGCCGATCTTCATCTGTCCTCGCGATTCTCCATCAGTGCCGGATCGTAGCGCGCCGGGCGCAGCGTCCCGCCCGGATATCCCAGGTCCCGGCCCGTGCCGTCCCTGCGAACCAGGCCGCCCACGGTCGCGCGCCAGCCCCGAGAGTACTTGGCCAGCTGCCTGCCGTACACGCCCAGTTGTCCCATCGAGCCGTGGAAACCGCCGTGGTGGCGCGTGGACCCGGCCGCGAGCGCCGCCCGGTAGTCGTCCGGGGACCGGCCCGGAAAGGACGTCCAGCAGGTGCCGACCGCGCCGGCGATGTGGGCGTCGCTGTTGCCGACCTGCGGTAGGCCATGCTCCTCCGCGAACCGGACGACCGCCGCGTGACGGTACTTGCCCAGCGCCGTGGGGTTGAAGGTCTCGATGGAGTCGGGCCGCACGGCCGGGTCGTCGCTGGCCAGGAGGCGCCGCAGCGTGAACCCCTGCGCACACAGCGGATACGGAACCATCGGGTGGGCGGGGATGGCGATGCCACCCTGGTCGTGGACCGCCTCGATCGACCACCCGAGGCTCCTGAGCGCGGGCACCGACCGCTCCAGGAACAGGGCGAGCAGGTGTCCCTCCCGGGTGCTGATCTCCTCGCCCACGATCACCTCGACTCGGAGCCCGAGGTCGCGGGCCATCTCGCGCGCCGCAAGCGCGGCGTCGACCCGATCGTGATCCGCGATCGCGATGATGTCCAGGAACCCCGTTGACTCCACCCTGTCCAGGATCTCCAGGACCGACGACGTCCCGTCGGACGCCAGGGTGTGGACGTGCATGTCGGCCCGGCCGCGGCGGATCACGGGATCCTGGGTCACGCGTCCTGCTCCGGGGCGCCCGAGGGCAGCGCCAGGTCCGGCCAGATCGGATGGAAGGCGCCCCACCACTGCTCCGGACCGTCCGCGAGGATCGTCTCGAACGCCACCGCGATGGCGGCCGTCAGCGCGATCGTCCGCTCGCGGCGCGTTCCCTCGGTCGGGATGGGCACCTCGATCAGCTTGCCGCGGTACCGGCCGCCGCGGGCACGGCGCGCGGATCCGGCGTACACCGGCACCCCCGCCTCGATGGCCAGCAACGCCGGGCCGGGCGACATCGGAGCCGGATGCCCGAAGAACGGGGTGGGCATGCCGGTGTGGGTGATGTCCCGATCGTTGACCATGCCCACCAATTCGCCGCGCCGCAGGGCCGCCAGCATCGTCCGCCTGGCGTTGGCCAGCGGGATGATGTTGACGCCGACGCGGCTGCGCGACGTCTCGAACCAGCGCTGCACCACCGGGTCGGACACGGTCTCCATGGGGGCCGTCACGGCGTGGCCAACGAGGTGCGAGACGTACACGACCGGGAGCTCGATTGAGCCGTAGTGCAGGCCGACCAGGACGATCGGCCGGCCGGAACCCAGAGCGTCCTGGATCACCTCCGGCGTCTCCGGGTCCAGTCGCTCGATTGCGCGGGCCAGGTCGTAGCCCCCGGCCCGCCCCACCTCGAGGTAGTAGCGGACCGTGTGGCGGAACGTGGCCCGGACCAGCCGCTCGAGGGCGGCCGGATCCGTGGCGGCCCGGCGGGCGAGACGGGTTCCGCGATCCTGCGCTGCCAGCCCCTCGCACACTCTGCGCAGGTTGTTGCGGGCCTGGGCCGCGCGCCCGGGCGCGAATCGGTACCAGAGCTCGCCG
Organism: uncultured Chloroflexia bacterium; assembly: GCA_963788375.1. Classification (GTDB taxonomy): domain Bacteria; phylum Chloroflexota; class Limnocylindria; order Limnocylindrales; family CSP1-4; genus CAIXZV01. Next base: position 33,454 of record CAWBGT010000027.1, on the reverse strand, counting down.
ATGGCGTCGGCCGCGGCCACCAGGGGCGGTTCGGGGAGTGCCGCGAGAACTCGCGTCGCCCCCACGATCAGCGCCCCCCGCAGGGAGCGCGGGCCGGGCACCGCGGTTGCGCCGACGGGCGCGCCGGGAGGCGTCACGCGCCGGCGGCCTCGTCCGGCGTGCCCTGGGTTCCGGGTCCGGCCAGCATCGCGGCCGCGCGCGCCTCGAGTTCCGCGGCCTCGTCCGGATCGCTGGGCCACATGGGCTTGAAGCTGTACCACTGGGCCGGGGCCGCGCGGACCGTTGCCTCCAGCGCATCGGCGATCCGCTGGGTAGCGCGCTGGAGGTCGGCGGGGCTCGAGGACGGCACCGTGAACTCGCCGTGCGCCTCGATCCGGAAGCGTCCGCCCGGCGTCCGGCGGATGGCCAGGGGCGCAATGATGGCGCCCGTCTTGGCGGCGAGCGAGGCCGGCCCGGCCGGCAATGTCGTCCAGGCGTCGAACAACTTGACCGGAATGCCGTCGTTCCGGTAGCCCCAGTCGACCAGCAGCGCAAGGATCTCCTTGCGCCGGAGCACGGCGAACAGCTCCCGCAGGTTGCGCCACGGGATGAGCGTGGCACCCCACGATTCGCGCTGCCTGCGCAGGATCTCGAACAGTTCGGGGAAGGTGGAATCGTCGGCGACCACGTTGGTTGGATAGCCGCGGCCGGCGATGGCGGCGCCCACGGCATCGTTGTTGCCCACGTGGCCGACGACCACGATCATCGCCCGGCCCGAGGTGCGCCAGGCGTCGATGATCCGGTCGATCCCATCGCCCTCGATGCCGTCCGCGAGCTCTTCGAGGGGCCGGGACGGGAGCCGCATGAGCTCCACCATGTAACGGGCGTACTCGCGGTAGGCCCGCAGCGCCATCCGATGGACCCGGGGGTCCGAGGGCGGGAGGCCGAGCACGTGGCCGAAGTTGGCGCTGGAGAATGCGCGCTTGCTGGGCCACAGGAGGTAGCTCAGCTGCGAGGCCCCGCCGATCACCGCCCGCGACAGCACGGGCGGCACAACCGCGAGAGCGGCGGACATCGACCGGTAGCCGATGACCGCCGCCTTCTCGACGACTCGCGGAGGGGCTGACTCGGGGCGCCGGTGCGGCGCCTCGAGCTTCCGGTTGGAGGTCACTTTGTGGCGGGTGCCTTCGTCCTTGATGCGGTCGCGAGCGCCTTGGAGTCCTTCTTGGACTCCTCGTTGCCCTCGAGGGTCTCGTTGTCCTCGCCACGGATGAAGGCCTCGACCCGCTCCCGGGCCGACGTCGTCGTGGAGCTGGAGCGGCGGGCTCTTCATGAAGTAGCTGGACGGTGCCACGAGGGTACCCTTCAGGCCGCGATCGAGCCCGATCTTGAGGCACCGGACGGCATCGATGATGACACCGGCACTGTTGGGGCTGTCCCAGACCTCGAGCTTGAGCTCCGCCTTGAGCGGCACGTCACCGAAGGTGGTGCCCTCCATGACGATGTAGCAGTACTTGCGGTCCTGGAGCCACGGGACGTAGTCGGAAGGGCCGACGTGGACGTTGCCCGGCTCCAGCTCGTAGTCGAGCATGGAGGTGACCGCGTTGGTCTTGCTGATCTTCTTGGACTCGAGGCGCTCGCGCTCGAGCATGTTCATGAAGTCCGTGTTGCCGCCGAAGTTCAGCTGGTAGGTCCGGTCGAGGCGGACGCCGCGGTCCATGAACAGGCGCGTGAGCACGCGGTGGCTGATGGTCGCGCCGACCTGACTCTTGATGTCGTCGCCGATGACCGGCAGGCCCTTCTCGGCGAAGCGGCGCTGCCAGTAGGGCTCGCGGCCGATGAACACCGGGATCGCGTTGACGAAGCCGACGCCTGCCTGGAGGGCCTGCTCCGCGTACCACTTGGTCGCCTCCTCGCTCCCGACGGGGAGGTAGGAGACCATGACGTCGACCTGGCGGTCCTTGAGGATGCCGACCACGTCCGCCGTGGGGCCAGGGGCCTTCTCGATGACCTGCGAGAGGTACTTGCCCAGGCCGTCGTGGGTCATGCCGCGGTCCACGGTCACGCCCATGTGGGGCACGTCCATGAACTTGATGGTGTTGTTCTGGCCGGAGAAGATCGCCTCGGAGACGTCCTTGCCCACCTTCTCCTTGTCGATGTCGAAGGCGGCCACGAACTCGACCGAGTTGATGTGGTAGTCGCCCAGCTGGACGTGCATCAGGCCCGGGATGGTGTCGGTGGGCTTCGCGTTCTCGTAGTAGTAGCGGCCCTGGACGAGGCTGCTGGCGCAGTTGCCGACGCCTACGACGGCGACGCGGATCTTGCGGTCAGGCTTGGCCGGGACGGTCTCGTTGGTCACGTGGTTCTCCATGTGTCGTGCTACCCCTGCTGGGACGCCTGCCCGAGGGTGACGACGATGCGCTGGATGGTGGTGATGGTCGCGAGGACGGCGATCAGCCCGAGGGAGATCGCGAGGACGGTGAGGGACACGCCTGCGAGCGCGACGCCCGCGGTGAGGATCACGAGCCGGACCTCGCGCGGGGCGAGACCCACGTTGGCCATGCCCTTGCCGGGCGCGAAGCCCAGGCTCTCCGCTCGGGCGCGGGTGTAGCTGACCATGAAGGCTGCGGACATCGCGGCGGCGGCGAGGATCGCCCCGATGTCGAAGTCCGCGAACAGGCAGCCTGCGACGATGCCGATGTAGACGACGCCCTCCCCCCACCGGTCGAAGGTGGAGTCGAGGAATGCGCCGGCCTTGCTCGCCTTCCCGGTTGCCCGGGCGACGAGACCATCGAACATGTCGAAGATGCCACCGAAGATGACCAGCAGACCGGCGAGAAGCCAGGCCTGGGCGCCCGCGGCGACGGCCGCGGCACACGCGATAAGGAAGCCGATGACGGTGAGGGCGTTGGGCGAGAGCCCGACGCGGGCCATGGCGAGACCCACCGGCTCCGCGAGGCCGCGGATCCGCGTCCTCATCTCCGGGGAGACGAACGAGCCGCTCACGACGACGCTCCCTGCCCGATCTGGGCTGCCTCCAGCCCGAGGGCCCTGGCCTGGCGGGTGGCGAACATCGCGAAAGCCTCCGGTTCGATGGTGTGGATGGTCTCCCGGCCGTTCCGTCGCGCGGAGACCAGCCCGACCTCGCGCAGCTTGGAGAGATGCCAGGAGACGAGGGGTTGCGACAGGCCGACACGGTCGATGAGCTCGGTGACCGTGGCCGGCCCCTCGGCCAGGACGCGGCAGATCCTGAGCCGGTTCACGTCCGCCAGCACCTTGTGGAAGCGGCGCAGCTCGCGGAGGTCGTCGGGCTGGTCGACGACCGCGGCGAGCGTGCTCCGGATCCGCGCGGGGGAGGGGGACACGACCGGTTGAACCTGCTGCTCGGGTTGACGCTCCGCCGCATGTATCAACGACGGTTTATATCAACGGGCGTTGATGCTACGAGGTGGCCCCGGCGCTGTCAAGCCGAACGCGACACCGTGTCCCCTGACGCCGTTGTCGAGCGCCGCCCCTCTCCCCTGACATGTCCCCGTTGTCGGCCCTTACCCCGTGTGGTGAACGACGTCCCATGATTTGCGACCAACCAAGGTTGCCCCGAGCGGAGCCCGGTGCTGAAGATCCCGCACGAGCTGTACCCGAAGCGCCACGAGGGGCCGGGGCAGCACTCCTACGTCTGTGAGGCCGGACGACACGAAGCGCCCGCTGCAGCGAATTGAGCCACGGGCGATTGGCATGCGTCAGATCGTGCGTATGCATCTCGAGGATGACCTCGTGGCACCGAGGGCAGTCGAACCAGGGCGTTCCCCCGCGGACGTAAACCTGCGTGGTCGCGGGCAGTGCTGCGTCGGTCGCTTGGCTCACGTGGATCGTCTCCGTCGATGTCTCGGCGCCCAGCCGGCCACCTTGCTCGGCGGGGAGTTTCGGCAGTCGGATCGCCCCGTCAATGGGTGATGGCCTACGAGTTCGACAAAGGTGGCGACCGGGGTCGCAGCCGGTGCCACCCGGGAAGCCGCCTGCACGCTGGCCGGAACCGCCCGCGCCTCGACGTGGTCGACTTGGTGAATCGCGGTCCGACATCACGTCGCTGTCGGCGACGTGAAACTCGTCATCGCCCGATCAGGCGTGCGTGGCCGGGCGGACTTCGGGTGATTCGCCACCGTGCCCCTGACCCCGTGCCCCCCGCCCACCGCGCCGCAGGGGCTGGGCCGGCTCCGCCGCCCGCAAGATCTACACTCGCGAGGTGCAGCGGCCCTCGCGACGTGACGCCTTCGTTCTTCTCACGGTCCTGGGGACCGGCGTCTTCCTGGCCGGCCTCGAACTGATGATCACGGCGGTGGCCCTCCCGGCCATCGTCGTGGACCTCGCCGACTGGACGCGCCTGCGGGAGGCGTCCTGGATCATCAACGGCTACCTGCTGGTCTACGTCGTCACGATGCCGGTGGCGGGCCGGCTGGCTGATCTGTACGGCGCCCGGCGCCTGTTCCTGTGGGCGCTCGCGGTCTTCACCCTCGGCTCGTTCCTGGCCGGCGCCGCGCCCACCCTGGAGTGGCTGATCGCCGCACGGCTGGTCCAGGCCGTGGGTGGTGGCGCGCTGATCCCGGTCGCGACGTCGGCGGCGTCCCACCTGTTCAGCGGCACCGCGCGGCCCCGGGCCCTCGGTGTCGTTGGTGCACTGACCTTCCTGGGCATGGCCGCGGGCCCGGTCCTGGGCGCCGCGATCCTGGGGACGGTCCACGCTGAGGCCGCCCTGTCCCGGCTGGGGTTCGAGGCCGGGTCGACTGCGGTCGGCCTGCTCGCCCCGTCCTGGCGCTGGGTGTTCTACGTGAACGTGCCCATCGGGATCGTGGCGTTGGTGATCGCGTGGGCCGCCAGCAGCAACTGGGAGACGCCACGCCGCCGTGGTCGGGTGGACCTCGTTGGCGCGCTGCTGTTCTCGGCGTTCCTGGTCGGCGCGCTGGGGGCGCTGACGCTCCTGGGATCGCAGGGCTCATCGGCGGAGGGTCTCGATCCGGCGACGGTATCGCTGGCCCTGGTCCTGGTCGCGGCCGTCGCCGGGCCCGCGACGATCCTGCGCGGGCTCCGGGTCCAGGATCCGTTCCTCGACCCGCGCCTCTTCCGGTCGGCGTCCTTCTCGTCCGCCACGCTCGTCTCGGCGCTCACCGGCTACGGGTTCGCGACGGCGATCGTCGGCGCGGCCGTGTTCGTGGACAGGGTGCTCTACGGCGGGCCCGACGAGCAGCGCCTGGCCCTCGGGGCCCTGGCCGGCGCCACGGCCCTTGGCGCGCTGCTCTCGGGCTTCGCGGTCCGGCTGCTGTCGCTGCGCCTGGTCACGCTGGTGGGGCTGGCCGCATCGATCATCGGGCTGTGGCAGATGGCCCTGTGGACGCCGGCAACCTCGGTCGAGGGCGCGGCCCTGTCGCTGGCCCTGTTCGGCGCCGGCTTCGGGCTGACCGTCACCCCTCGCTCGACCGCGGCGGTCGAATCGGTGTCGATCGAGGCCTACGGGGCGGCATCGTCGACGGTCACCGTTGCCCGCATGGTGGGCATGGCGGTGGGCCTCGCCATCCTGACTGCATACGGCTCAACGACCATCGACCGGCTCTACGACCAGGTCTACGCCACCTCGGATGCCTACCTGCAGTACATCCCGGAGTCGCTCCGCGACCGGCCGCTGCGGGACGGGCTGGTGGTGGAGGCGCTGGAATCCTGGGCGGCCGGCGAGGCGGCCCGGATCATGGTCGGCGTGTTCCTGGTGGCGGCCGTGGTGACGGCTGCGGCCATCCCTCCGTCGCTGTTGCTGGACCGGCGGCGGCGTATCCTCAACGAACCCGGAGCGGACCGGATCCCGATCGGAGCAGCTGAGCCCGATGCAGCCAGAGACGACCCCGCCGCCCGCGCCTGACGAGGCCTGGCCGCGCATCCGTGGCGTGGTGTGGACACCCTCGGGTAGCCGTCCGATCAGTGGCCGCGAGGACCTCGCACACGCCCTGGCCAACCCCGCCGCCCGCCTATGGGTCGATGTCACCGCTCCGTCCCACATCCAGGTCGCGGACATCGCGGACCTGCTGACGCTCCACCCGCTCATCGCCGAGGACATCGCGGAGCGCAACCAGCGGGCGAAGGTAGAGGAGATCGGCGGCTCGATCCACATCGTCATGTTCTGGATCGAACACGGCTCCGCGATCTCCGAGGTTGAGATCGACCTGGTGCTCGACCAACGCTCGCTGTTGACCGTGCACGAGCCAGGCTGGGACCCGTTCGCCCTGCAGCAGCTGCGGGGCAACCCGGGCAACCTGCTCGGACGCGGCCCGGACTACCTGCTCTACGCCCTGACGGACGGCATCGTCGACGGCTACTTCCCGGTGCTGGACAGGATCGAGGACGAGATCGACGCGCTCCAGGACGACGTGATCCAGAACCCCAGCTCGGCAACGCTGGAGCGGCTGTTTGCCCTCAAGCGGGACCTGATCGGGCTGCGCAGGGCGATGTCGCCGGCCCGCGAGATCTTCAACCAGCTGACCAACAGGGACCTCGTGCTCGTCGCACCGGAGCACGTCGTGTACTTCCGGGACGTGTACGACCACCTGATCCGGGTCACGGACGAGCTGGACAACGACCGCGAGCTGGTTGCGGGCACCCTCGAGGTGTACCTGTCCACCGTCAACAACAACCTCTCGATGATCATGAAGCGCCTGACGGGCGTGACGGTCATCCTCGCGGGGATCGCGGCGATCACCGGCCTGTTTGGCATGAGCGAGGCCGGTGTTGCCCTCTCCGGACACGAGACCGGTGGCTTCTGGCTGGTGACGGCGCTCGTCATCGCTGGGGCGACCCTGACTGCTCTGGTCCTCCGGCGGATCGACTGGATCTAGGTCCAGGTCCGACGTGGGAGCACAGCGGCGTCTCCCGGTCAGCCGCAGACGACGGGCTTGGCCTTCGGGTTCGCGTCCGCGTGGTCCGCGTCGGAGACCGAGATCGGGAACGCGCGCAGCTGGGTCTTGCCCGGCGTGCCCTTGGGCCCCTCCGACGTCTGAAGCCAGAGCTCCTCGTCGGTGGCGCCCAGTGCGTCCTCGAGATCGAGCGCGTGGAGCCTGAACTCACGGATCTCGTACAGGTAGAGCTTGTCATCGCTGCTGTAGACCTGGACCACCATGCCCAGCATCTTCCTGGCGTTGTGCTTCGGGATCGCGAGCTCGTAGATCGGCCCGAACATGCCGTCGCGTGCGTGGGCGTAGAGGTACGTCGCGCGTCCCTCGCCGGGCTGCCCGAACGCGTCCTTCGCCTCGCTCTTGCCCGTATGGAGGTACATCGCGACATTGCACAGGGGATAGTCGTTGTTGCCCTTGACGATGGGCAGGTCGATCTTGAGCGCCGGGATGACCACCCGCGTGGCCATGGCCCGGCCGGGTCGACTGGTGGGCTCCGGTGTCGCCGACGCGGTGGCGGTAGCAGACGAGCCGGGTGTCATCGACGGCGACGGTGTGGGCGCCCGGGTGGGGGATGGCGTGGGCGGCAGGGTCTCGACGACCGCAGCCACCTCGGGCGTGATGCCGGGCATCGAGGAATCGGCGTACGAGAGCAGCCCGGCCGTGATCAGCACCACGCCCATCGCCGTGATGAGGGCGGGGAGGAGGCGCCTCCGGACGAATTCGAGCAGCCGCATCGCCCCGAGATGCTATGCGACGCCGATGGATCATGCCCTGACCCGATCGGGCTGGTACGCTCGAACCGATGGGTGGGAAGACCGCAATCGTGCTGGGACTCGTCGCGGGTGTCGTGGTCGGCGGCCTGCTGGTCGGAGGAATCGTGGCCATGACGCCCGGCCCGGTGCTCGTGGTGCCCGCGGGATCAGCCGCGCCCTCCGTTGAACCGGACGTGGCTCCTTCCCCGGATCCCTCGGGGCTTGCAGGCTCGCCGGCAGCGTCGGAACCGGCCTCGCCGGCAGCGACGGAACCGGCATCGCCCGTCGTGACGGAACCAGCCTCGCCCGTCGTGACGGAACCAGCCTCGCCGGGAGCGACGGCACCGGCATCCCCGATGCCCTCGCCTTCTCTGGCGACCGAGGCATTCGGCATCGGCCGGCCCGCGCCTCTCCTCGCAGTGCCGCTGATGGCCGGCTATGCCGCCCGCAATGCGGACTCGGGCCTGGTGGTGCTGCCCGTGGACGTGCGCGATGACGTCCTGGGCTCAGTAGGACCGGACTTCATGGTCCCGCAGCGGCCTCAGCAGAGGAGCCCGGTCGTCGTTCGCTAGAGGATCGCGGCGGCGGCCGTCCCGACGATGTCCAGCAGCAGGTTCGGGAACAGGCCCATCGCGATCGTCATGGCGGTCGCCACGGCGAGCCCGGCCCAGACCAGGCGGCCATGCCGCAGGGGCGGCGTCTCGTCGGCCGGGTCACGCATGAACATGTACACGACCACGCGCAGGTAGTAGAACGCCGCGACGGCCGCGTTGAGCACGGTCAGCACCGCCAGGAAGTTCAGCCAGCCGCCCACCTCGACGGCGGACGAGATCACCAGGAACTTGCCGAAGAAGCCGGCCGTGGGCGGGATGCCGGTGAGGCTGAGCATGAACAGCGTCATCAGCCATGCCAGCGCGGGCTCGCGACGGATCAGGCCCGCAAAGCTCGAGAGGTTGCTCGTGATGCCGCGCCGCCGCTGGATGGCCACGATCACCGCGAACGCGCCGAGGTTCATGAACGCGTAGGCGGCACCGTAGAACAGGAGCGCCTCCATCCCCGCGATGTTGCCCGCGGCATAGGCCGCGAACGCGACCAGCATGTAGCCGGTGTGCGCGATCGACGAGTAGGCCAGCATCCGCTTCACGTTGTCCTGGGTGAGCGCCACGAGGTTGCCGAGGGTCATCGTGAGGGCCGCGAGCACCATGACCACGATGTTCCAGTCGGCCGCCAGCGGCCCGAGGGCCTCGGCGAAAAGCCGGATGATGAGCGCGAAGGCCCCGATCTTGGGCCCCACGGAGAGGTAGCCCGTGACCGGCGTCGGTGAGCCCTGGTACGCGTCCGGAGTCCAGTAGTGGAACGGCACGGCCGCAATCTTGAAGGCGACGCCCGTGGTCAGGAAGGCCAGGCCCAGGCCCAGGCCCGGTGGGAACGGGGCGGCCCCGGACACGATCCCCTCGAGTGCCGCCGCAACGCCGTCGATCCGGGTGGTGCCGGTCAGCCCCCACACGAACGCGAGCCCGAACAGGAAGATCGCGGACGAGAACGAGCCGAGCAGGAAGTACTTGATCGCACCCTCGGTGCTGTACCCGTCGTTCTTGTGGTAGCCGGCCAGGACGTAGCCCGGGAGCACCATGAGCTCGAGTCCCAGGAACAGGACCAGCAGGTCCGCGGAGCCCGCGATCAGCATCGCTCCCGACATGGCGAACACCAGGATGGCGGCAAACTCCGCGACCGGAAGGCCGCGCTCCTCGAGGTAGTCGGGTGCGAAGGCCATGGTCAGGCCCACGATGGCAACGAACAGCAGGTCCAGGAACGTGGCCAGCGGGTCCACGACGTAGGCGCCCCCGAACGAGTCGCCCTCGGTCTGGCCGGTCAGGACCACGAGGACCGTGACGAGGGCGAGCCCCGCGAACGTCGCGACCAGTGCCGGAACCTTGCGCCCCGGGTAGATGAAGTCGACCGCAAGGATCGCGGCCGCGACGAGGATCGCCGCGACGAAGGGCGCCAGCGTGACGATGTCGGGGAAGGTCACCGGTGTCCTCCTACCGCCACAGGCCGAGGGCGATGGGTGAGGCCTGCGAGACGGCAGCAAGCGCGTGGTCGACGGAGCCGGCGATCAGGTCCAGGATCAGGCCCGGCCACAGGCCGAACACCACGACCAGGACGCCCAGGGGGACCAGCGTCATGGCCTCCACCGGCCGCAGGTCGGTCAGGTGGTGGCCAAGGCCCTTGAGGAACTCCGACAGGTCCCCGAACGCCACCCGCTGGAACATCCACAGCAGGTAGCCGGCGGCCAGGATCATCACGAAGGTCGCGATCGCCGCGGCGGCGTAGTTGCCGGACTCGAACGTGCCCAGCAGGGTCAGGAACTCGCCCACGAACCCCGACAGGCCGGGCAGGCCGACCGAGGCGAACACGAAGAACCCGAACGCCGCCGCGTACACGGGCACCGGACCACCCAGCCCGCCCATCTTCGCGATCGTGCGGTCGTGGGTGCGCTCATAGATGACGCCCACCAGGAGGAACAGCGCGCCCGTGATCAGGCCGTGGTTGACCATCTGCAGGATCGCGCCCTGCATGCCCTGCTGCTGGAACACGAAGATGCCGAGGGTCACGAAGCCCATGTGCGAGACGGAGGAGTAGGCGACCAGCTTCTTGAGATCCGGCTGGACGAGGGCCACGATCGCGCCGTAGATGATCCCGATCAGCGACAGCACGATGATCAGCGGCGCCCAGGAGTGGGAAGCCTCAGGGAACAGGGGCAGCGCGAACCGGATGAAGCCGTACCCGCCCAGCTTGAGCAGGACGCCGGCCAGGATCACCGAGCCCGCCGTGGGCGCCTCGACGTGCGCGTCGGGCAGCCAGGTATGGAACGGGAACATCGGGACCTTGATCGCGAAGGCCAGGAAGAAGGCGCCGAACGCGAGCAGGCCGAAGGTGCCGCCGAATGCACCGGTGGCGGCGTACGCGGACAGCGCCTGCACGCTGAAGGCACCCACCCAGCTGCCATCGTGCCCGGCCTGGTAGGTGTAGGCCGTGGCCAGGATCGCGACCAGCATCAGCAGCGAGCCGACGAGCGTGTACAGGACGAACTTGATGGTCGCGTAGATGCGGTTCTTGCCGCCCCAGATGCCGATGATCAGGTACATCGGAACCAGGACCAGCTCCCAGAAGATGTAGAACAGGAACAGGTCCATCGCCACGAACACGCCGATCATGCCCACCTCGAGCACGAGGAAGGAGATCATGTACTCCTTGACCCGGTTCTGGATGGGGCTGAACGACGCGAGGATGCTGATCCAGGTCAGTGTCGTCGTGAGCACGACGAGCACCAGGGAGAGCCCGTCGACGCCGACGGCGTACTGGATCCCGAAGGCCGGGATCCAGTCGGCGACTTCCTTGAACTGGAAGCCCGGGTCGGTCGCGACGAAGCTCACCAGCAGCACCAGCGAGGCGACCCAGGCCGCCAGCGCGAACCCGAGGGCGGTGTAGCGGGCCACGTTCGGACGGCTCGTTGGCGTGACCGCCACCGCGAGTGCGCCCAGCAGGGGCAGGAAGGTCACGAGGGTGACGAGCGGCAGGCCGTTGAGCGCGGTCATCGGGGCTGCCCCACGATCAGGAGGAAGGAGCCCGCCATCACGATCAGGCCGATCGCGATGCCGAGCGCGTAGTTCTGGACCCGCCCCGTCTGGATCTGCCGCAGCGCCCCGCCCGCTCCTCGGGTCGCCGAGCCGATGCCGTTCACCGTGCCGTCGATGATCGCCCGGTCGAACCACCACAGGAAGGCGGCGACCCGTCCGCCGATGCGGATGAACAGGAGGTCGTTCAGCTCGTCGAACCACCACTTGTTGAGCGACGCCCGGTACAGGAACCGGGTGGCGCCGTTGGCCGTGGTGAGCTGCTGGACGCGCTCCGGCTTGCCCCGGCGCCTGAAGGCGCCGAACAGCCAGATTCCGACGACCAGGCCCAGGGTCGCCACGGCCACGCTGGACAGGATCAGGGCACCGTCGATCCCGAACAGCTGGTAGGCGGAGGCCTCCCCGTGCTGGTAGAGCTCCGACTCGATGAACACCGGCTCCAGCCAGTGCATCAGCGTGGAGTCGCCGAGCGGCAGGCCCAGGGCGATCCCGATGAACGCGGACGGGATCGCGAGCAGGATCAGCGGCAGGGTCATCGTCCACGGCGACTCGTGGACCTTCGGCTCCACCAGCGGGTCCACGTGTGACTCGCCGTAGAACGTCTTGCCCATCAGGCGCCACATGTAGAACGCAGTCATGCCCGCGACCACGACCCCGATGCCCCAGACCCAGTAATCGCCGAACTTGAACGCCTCGCCCAGGATCTCGTCCTTGGAGAAGAAGCCGGCAAAGAAGGGGATCCCCGCAATGGCCAGCGTGCCGATGAGCATCGTCCAGTGGGTGATCGGGATCTTCCGCCACAGGCCGCCCATCCGGTTCATGTCCTGCTCGCCGTCCACCGCATGGATCACCGAGCCGGACCCGAGGAACAGGAGGCCCTTGAAGAAGCCGTGGGCCATGAGGTGGAAGATGGCCGCGACCCAGGCGCCGATGCCCAGCGCGGCGAACATGTAGCCCAGCTGGGAGAGCGTGGAGAACGCGAGCACGCGCTTGATGTCCGTCTGGGTGAACGCGATCGAGGCGGCCAGGATCGCCGTGAAGATGCCGATCGCGGCGACCACGACCATCGTCTCCTGGGCGTGGGCGAAGAGCGGGTTGGCACGGGCGACGAGGTACACGCCCGCGTTGACCATGGTGGCCGCATGGATGAGGGCGGACACCGGGGTGGGGCCCTCCATCGCGTCCGGCAGCCAGACGTGGAGCGGGAACTGGGCGCTCTTGCCCATCGCACCCGCGAACACCAGCAGGGCCACGATGCCCAGCGGGATGGCGAGCTCGCCTGCCGGTGCCTCGATCAGCTTCTGCAGGGACGCCTGGATGTTGAGGGTGCCGGTGTTGACGAAGATGGCCATGATCCCGAGCGCGAAGCCCACGTCACCGACACGGTTGACGATGAACGCTTTCTTGGCCGCCAGGGCCGCTGAGCGCTTGTGGTACCAGAAGCCGATCAGGCTGTACGACGACAGTCCCACCAGCTCCCAGCCGGCGAAGACCAGCAGCCAGTTGTCCGCCAGGACCAGCAGCAGCATCGAGAACATGAACAGGTTCAGGTAGGCGAAGAACCGCCAGGTGGCGCGGTCGTGGGCCATGTACCCGATCGAGTAGATGTGCACCAGCATCCCGATCGTGGTCACGACGATCAGCAGCGCAGCCGTGAGGGCGTCCACGTGGAACCCGATGTCCACCGTGAAGTTCCCGGCCGGGATCCAGGTCCAGAGCTTGAGGTCGAGGCCGTGCTCGCCGAAGGGCTCCGCGTGGCTGAGCGCGGGCACCACGACGGCCATGGCGATGACCCAGACGGCGATGATCAGGCCGACGGGGACGATCTCGGCAGCGGTCCGCCCGAACCGGAGCTGCAGGCGGCGCCCGAACAGGGCCGTGAACGCGAAGCCCGCGATCGGCAGCAGCAGGAGGAGCGGGACGAGGGTCGCGTAGATGCCGGGATCGGCCGCGCCGACCACATCGGTATCGGCGGCGAAGACCATGCTCGTGAGGAAGTGCATGTCGGTGGCCGCCTACTGCCGCATCGCGTCGTACTCGTCGACGAGCGGCGTCTTCTTGTTGCGGTAGATGGCGATCACGATCGCCAGGCCCACCGTCGCCTCGGCGGCCGCGGCCGCCATGACGATGAGCGCGATGACGGACGCATCCACGTTGAGCGACAGGCTGAATGCGCCAAACGCGATGATCGCGAGGTTGGCGGCGTTGAGCATCAGCTCGATCGACATCAGCATGCTGATCGCGTTGCGGCGGGCCAGGAAGCCGAACGAGCCGATGGCGAACAGGAGACCCGCCAGGATCAGGTAGGCGTCGAGGCTCTGCGAGACGTTGTCGAGGAAGGACAGCATCAGCCGGCGTCCCCCCGCTCGCGCTTGGCGAGGTACACGCCGCCGATCACCGCAGCGAGGAGCAGGACGCTCACCACCTCGAACGGCAGGGTGAAGTCGCGGAACAGCGTCGTCGCCAGCTCGGTGGTGTCCGTCCAGATGCGGGCGCCGGCCTCGGGCCAGTCCGTGGCGGCGATGCTGAGCAGGATCAGGATGGCGAGCACCGCAGAGGCGATCGCGGCCGGCAGCGCCTGCGTCTGGAAGACGAGCTCCCGGGGGGCCGCCTTGGTCTGGGTGAGCATGATCGCGAACAGGACGAGGACGCTGATCGCGCCGATGTACACCAGCACCTGGGCGGCCGCGACGACGGGGGTGCCCGCGATCACGTACAGCCCGGCCAATGCGGCGAAGCAGATGATCATCGCCAGGCCGGACCGGATGATGTCCCGCATCAGCACGACCAGCAGGGCGGACCCCAGCATCACGGCTCCGAAGCCCAGGAACAGGAGGTCGTCCCATCCGAACCCGAGCACCGGGATCGTCTCAGGCAGCGTCACGCGTCCCTCTCAACGGTCGGGAGCGGACACGGCGCTTCCGGACCCCTGATGGTGTCCGTTCCCGTTCCCGTTCCCATGGCCGCTCGCGAGCGAGGCCGGCAGGACGGGGAGCAGCCGGGACTCGTCGAGGATGCGACCCTCGGCCCGTGCACGCTCCGCCCAGTCGCGCTCGCGGCGGATGTAGCTCATCTCCGTCTCGCGTTCGATCGAGGCCAGCGCGAGGAGGTCGATCGACGGTTCCTCGCGGGACGTGTGGCTGAGCTCGAACTGGTCGCTGTCGCGGACGGCATCGTAGGGGCAGGCGTCGACGCAGATCCCGCACAGGATGCAGCGGCTCTCGTCGACCTCGTACTTCTGGAGCACGCGCGGCTTGGGCATCAGCGCCCCGGTGGGGCACGTCTCCGCGCAGCGGCCGCAGGACACGCAGGGCGTGTCGTTGAGGCTCATGTCCAGCGGCGTCGTGACCAGGGTGTCGAAGCCGATGCGCATGAAGTCATAGCAGGCGGCGCCCACAACCTCGGCACACACGTTGGCGCAGCGGCCGCAGTCGATACAGCGGGCGGGCTCGCGCAGGATGAACGCGTGCGAGTCGTCGCGGACGTAGTCGTGGTTCAGGCCGGTGAACCGGTTCTCCGTGACCGAGCGGTAGCCGGCGCCGGAGTGGAAGTTCTTCTCGAGCGTCTTGAGGGTCGTGCCGTACTCGATCCCCAGGCGGCGCAGGTCGCAGAACCCGATCGCCTCGCAGGTGCACTGGAGACAGCGGGTGGACTCGGCCACCGCCTCGTCCCGGGTGTACGGGATCTCGTACTCGACGTAGCTGGCGTTGCGGGCCTCCGCCTCGAGGCCCTTGAGGCGGTAGCGCGCCTCCTTGACCTCGCCCGTGAAGGGCACGATCGAGAGGAACTCGGGCTGCGGCTCCGCCAGCGTCTGGCGGGTCCGCAGGGCGGCGAGGTCATTGCCCCGCAGGTAGGCATCCACGGCGTAGGCAGCACGCCGGCCCTCGGCGATGGCCTGGACGACCGTCGCGGCGCCGATGCGCACGTCGCCCGTGCCGAAGACTCCTGGGCGGGCGGTCTCGAAGGTCACGGCATCGGCCTGGAGGCGGCGGTTGCGGGTCGCGGTGACGCCCTCGCTGCCGGGGCCGATCCAGGTCAGGTCGGGACCCTGGCCGATGGCCAGGAGCACCCGGTCGCAGGGAATGGTGAACTCCGTGCCGGCTGCAGGCTCGGGCCGGCGGCGTCCGGACGCGTCGGGCTCGCCCAGCTGCATCCGGATGAACTCGATGCCCGTGACCTTGCCGGTCGTCTCGTCCTTGACGACCCGCGTGGGGCCGGCCTGGAAGATGGTGGTGACACCCTCCTCGATGGCCTCGTGCACCTCGCTCGCCGCGGGCATGTCCTTCATGTCGCGGCGGTAGACGAGGGTGACCTCGCCCGACCCCTGGCGCACCGACGTCCGGACGCAGTCCATCGCGGTGAACCCGCCGCCGACCACGACCACGCGGCTTCCCTCGTGGCCCGGGTAGGGCAGGCCCAGGGTTGCGGTGCGCAGGTACTCGAGCCCGTCGATGACGCCGTCGGCGTCCTCGTTGGGGATGCCCAGCTTGTTGGTGTCGTAGCAGCCGATGGCGATGACGACGCTGTCGAAGCCCTGGTTCCGGAGGTCGTCGAGCGTGAAGTCCCGCCCCAGTGCCATGTTGCAGCGCATCTTGCCGCCGAGGCGGGTGACGGACTCGTACTCGGCCTCGAGGACCTCCACCTTGGGCAGGCGGTACTGCGGGATGCCGTAGCGGAGCATGCCGCCGGGGGCCGGGTCCCGCTCGAAGATCGTCACCTCGTGGCCCGACAGCAGGAGGTAGAACGCGGCGCTCATGCCGGCCGGACCGGAGCCGATGACGGCGGCGCGGCGGCCGGACGGCGCCTGCTTCTCGAACGGCAGCGGCGGGTCGACGTCGTCGTCGAGCATCTCCCGCAGCACCTGGTCGCCCGCGTAGCGGTGGCTGTCGCGGATGGCGATGGCCTCGTCCACCTCGTCGCGCCGGCAGTGCTCCTCGCACGGAGCCGGGCACACCCGGCCCAGGATGCTGGGGAACGGGATCGTGCGCTTGAAGATGCGCACCGAGTCGCGCCAGTTGGCCTCGGCATTGGCCTTGAGGAAGCCCGGGATGTCGATGTGGCTGGGGCACTTGTTCTGGCACGGCGGCAGGCAGTAGGCGTTGTGGTCCGAGAAGATCAGCTCCAGGTTCGTCCTGCGGATCCGGCGCAGGTCGTCCGTCTGGGTACGCACGACCATGTCCGGTTCTGCGGCGCGGGAACAGGAGATCGGCGGCTGGTCCTCGCCCTCCACCTCGACCACGCACATCCGGCAGGCGCCGAAGCCCGGCAGCTTGGGCTCGTAGCACAGTGTGGGAATCTCGATGTCGTTGTCGCGACAGATCTCGAGGATCGTCTGGCCGTCGAAGCCCTCGATGAGCCGCCCGTCCACCTCGAGCCGGATCCGGGGCGTGTCCTGCGGGCGCTGCGGCGACTGCGTGGTGAGCAGGCGTTCGGCGAGCGAGTCATCGCGGGGCGTGCTGGTGTCGTAGACGCGCGGCGTGTCGGGACGGACCTCGCGGGGGCGGTCGAGCGGTCCCTCGGGGCGCGTGATCAGGTCGGCCATCAGCGGGCTCCTGCTGGCGCCGCGCCGGCACCCACCGCGAGCGGTGTGCAGACGCCGGCAGGGCAATGGGAGCGGAGGATGTGGTCGTCGATCTCGGGGCGGAAGTGGCGCATCGCGCTCGTGAAGGGCAGCGTGGCCAGCCGCTCGTGGTCACACAGCGCGGAGGCCGCGATGTCCTGGGCGAGGTCGGCCAGCAGGGTGGCGTCGGTGGGTTTCGGCCGGCCGGTGGCGACGCGGTCGCCGATCTCGTACAGCCTGCGGAGGCCGATCCGGCAGGGGATGGACTTGCCGCAGGCGGCGTCTGCCGAGAACTTCGTGAGCAGGCGGGCGAGGTCAACGACGCAGGCGCGCTCGTCGGCGACGACGACGGACCCGGAGCCGATGTGGGCGCCGGCCTCGCGCAGGGCGTCGAACTCGTACGGGGTGTCGAGGAGGTCCGGGGGCAGCAGGCCACCGGTGGGGCCACCCACGAGGACGGCCTTGATCGTCCGGCTGCCCGTGCCGCCCGCCAGCTCCACGAGCTCGCGGACCGGGGTGCCCAGCGGCACCTCGGCGATGCCGGCGCCCTCGGGGCCGCGCAGCTGGACGAGGATGGTCCCGGGACTCGCCGGTGACCCGATGCCGGCGAATGCCTCGCTGCCGTGGGTCACGATCCACGGGACCGCGGCCAGCGTCTGGACGTTGTTGACGACGGTCGGCCGGTCGAACAGGCCCTTCTCGGTGGGATAGGGCGGCCGCTGGTCCGGCTGGCCGCGCTTGCCCTCAAGTGCCTTGATCAGGACGGTCTCCTCGCCCAGCATGTAGGCGCCCTGGACCGTGCGGACCGTCATGGTGACGCGATGGCCGGAACCCAGGACGTCGTCGCCCAGGAACCCGGCCTCCTCGGCCGCCAGGACCGCCCCCTCCAGGAGGGTCACGAGCGCTGGGTCGTCGCCGCGCACCGCGAGGATCGCGTCGGTCGCATCGGTCGCGAACGCCGCGATGGCCAGGCCCTCGATCACGGCCCACGGGTCCGAGGCCATGAGCGCGGCGTCCGTGCGGACGGCAGGGTCCGCGCCGTAGCCGTTCGCGATGACGTATCGCTGCGTCGGACGGCTGTCCTGCCGCCGCTCGCCACTTCTCGCCGGTGGGGTACCCGGCCCCGCCCCGGCCGCGGAGCCCCGCAGCGGCGAGGGTCGCGATCGTGCCGGTGGCGCCCAGGTCCCGGACCACCTTCCGGAGCCCCTCGAAGGCGCCCTCGCGAACGGCGGCGTCGAGGTCCGACGGGTCAGCGGCGAGGACGGCCGCACGCCCGGTCAGGACGGCGGGCCAGTGAGCGGGTGTCGCGAGGAAGGTGCCCATCAGCGCGCTCCACCCGCGTAGCCCAGCGAGGCGTCCAGTGCGGACCGGAAGGCGGTCTCGCCCGCCCGGTGCCCCTCGCCCGCGGCCGCGATGTCGGTCACGGCGGGCGGCTCGAAGCGCAGGTGGCCGTAGCAGGAGGCGGTGCCGTAGATCATGGCGTACCAGGCACCGGTGATCCGCGAGATGTGCTTGAGCGCGGCCACGGGCAGGTAGCCGTACTCGGCCTGCGTCTCCTCGAGGATGGCCAGCAGCTGCTTGGGGTCGTAGTCGTGGATCTCCAGGATGGCGTCCAGGGGCGCGAGGTCGATCTCCTCGAAGCGCACGTACGCCGGGTCGGCCACCGGGCGGCCCGACCGCCGCAGCGCGGACTCCTCGCGCCGTTCGCCGTAGGTCTCGGACGCGCCCCAGTGCACGTGGAAGCGGCCCTTGGTGTCCACGCCGCCCATGTCGATGCACTCGATGGGACAGGCCTGGGCGCACTGGAAGCAGGTCTCGCACTTGAGCGTGCCGTACTCGTCGTAGAGCAGCTGGAGGCGGCCCCGGAACTTGGGCGCCACGTCGGCATGCTGCTCGGGCCACATGACGGTGGCCTTGGGCTGGAAGAAGCGGCGCAGGGTCAGGCCCATGCCGCGGACCAGGCCGATGCCGGGGATGAAGCTCATAGGACGCTCACAGGCTGCGCACGACGACGATCGCCGTGGCGGTGATGAACAGGTTGAGCAGCGCGGCGGGAAGCAGCCACTTCCAGGCGAAGCCCATCAGCTGGTCGATGCGTACTCGCGGGAAGGTTCCCCGCATCCACACGAAGATGAACACGAACGTGAACGACTTGAGCATGAACCAGGCGATCCCGGCGACCCAGTCCCAGCCGATGTAGGCGAGACCGAGCAGCGCCCCCACGGCCACCACGTTGAACGTGATGAACCCCAGGACCAGCGCCTGCCAGCCGGGGCTGGAGGTGCGGACGAGGTAGAACGGCATCGCGAACAGCAGCGTCAGCGCGACCGGCGCCGTGGCCACCAGGATCAGCAGGCCGATGCCCAGGCTGCCCGGGTCCAGGGCCAGCGCGATGTCCGGGAAGGGGAAGGGCGCGTTCCAGGCGCCGAAGAACAGGGTGACCATCAGGGCCGAGACGATGAACACGTTCACGTACTCGGCGAAGAACAGGAAGCCGAAGCGCATCCCCGAGTACTCGGTGGCGAAGCCGGCCACGATCTCCGAGTCGGCCTCGGTGAGATCGAACGGCGTCCGGTTCGCCTCCGCCGTCGCGGCGATGAAGAAGATCAGGGCGCCCAGGGGCTGGCGGAACACGAACCAGTTCGTGAACCAGCCGCCCTGCTGCTCGGCGATCCCGTTGAGGCTCATCGTGCCGGCGAGCAGGATCAGGCCCACCACCGAGAGCGTGAGCGGGATCTCGTAGGACACGGCCTGGGCCGCGGACCGCAGTCCGCCCAGCAGGGAGTACTTGTTGAAGCTGGACCAACCCGCCAGCAGCAGGCCGACGACCGTCATGCCGCCAACCGCGAACAGGTAGAGCAGGCCGATGTTGAAGTCCTGGCCCACCAGCCCGGGCCCGAACGGGATGACCAGGAAGGTCATCACCGCGGTCAGGAAGACCAGCACCGGCGCCCAGGTGAACACCAGGCGGTCGGCGTTGGTGGGGGTGAAGTCCTCCTTGCTCAGCACCTTGAGGCCCGCCACCAGCGAGTGGAGGGCGCCCGCGGGTCCCACGCGGTTGGGCCCGACCCGCAGGTTCATATAGGCGATGACCTTGAGCTCCATGTAGATGATGATGAACGCGGCCGGGATGCTGAACAGCAGGATGGCCGTGATGGCCACAACGAACCGGACGATGCCCAGGTTCGAGTTCAGCACATCCACGAGCCACGGGACCAGGTAGACCGCGCCCAGGATCGTCACCAGCGGGCCCAGGACGAGGATGACGAACAGCAGCGGCAGGATGACCTTGCCGGCCGGGCTCAGTCCGCCCCGGGGTTGATCGAGGGTCGTCATCGCGTCGTCACTTGTCGATCCCGCCCATGACCGGGTCGATCGAGGCCATCACCGCCATCGTGTCCGCAATCAGGTTGCCCTTCATCAGCATGCCGACGAGCTGCATGTTCACGAACGACGGGTCGTGGATCTTCATCCGGAAGGGCTGGTCCGTGCCGTCCGAGATCGCATACGTCCCGTACAGGCCGCGCGGCGCCTCGACGGCCGCCCATGCCCGGCCCGGCCGTGGCCGGAGGAGGCGCGGAAGGCGCGCCATGACCGGTCCGTCGGGCATGCCGTGCAGGCACTGGTCGATGATCCGCAGGCTCTGCTTCACCTCGTCGAGGCGGATCAGGTAGCGGTCGAGCGAGTCGCCGCCCCCGGGGGTGTTGCGGACGGGGATGTCGAAGTCCAGCTCCGGGTAGACCGAGTAGGGATGCGCCCGCCGCACGTCGAAGGGCACGCCGGACGCCCGCAGGTTCGGCCCGGTCACGGCCATCCGGAGCGCGGTGTCGGCGTCCAGCTTGCCGATGTCGCGCATGCGTCGGACGAAGATCTCGTTCTCGTTGAGCAGCCCGATGTTGGCCTCGTGCTGCTTGGCGGCACGGGACATCCAGTCGCCCAGGCGGGACATGAACTCGTGGTTGAGGTCGCCGTTCACGCCGCCGATCCGGAAGTAGTTGAACAGCATCCGCTGGCCGGTGATGGCGGCCAGCATCTCCACGATCTCGTCGCGCTCGATGAAGCTGTACAGGATCGGCGTCAGGCCACCCAGGTCCAGCGCCATCCAGCCCTGGTACAGGGCGTGGCTCGAGACGCGCAGCAGCTCGCCCGTGAGGACCCGGATGTACTCCGCCCGGCGCGGCACCTCGACGTCCAGGAGCTTCTCGAACGCCATGACCGGCGCCCACTCCATGAACAGCGAGCTCACGTACTCGAGCGGGTCGACCTGGCTGATGATGTGGTGGTAGTCCGAGTTCTCGCACAGCTTCTCCACGCCGCGGTGGAGATAGCCCAGGACCGGATCCAGGTCCACGACCTGCTCGCCATTGATCTTGAGGACAACGCGGAGAACACCGTGCGTGGACGGGTGCTGCGGCCCCATGTTGAGGAACATCTCGCCGTCGCGGAGGCTGTAGAACTCGGCCTCGCGCTCGGTGCGCGGCGGGTACGGCGGGACGGCCTCGAACGCACCGATCTGGTTGTCGAGCATGATCCGGGGATCGTCCTCGGACGGGTGCTGGCCGATGGGCGCGGTCATCGCTCAGGCCTTCACGGTGCGGCGCACGTCGCGCCCGGTCGTCTCGGCCGGTGCATGGGGCTGCTCCATGTGGCGGACGCCACCACCCGGGGAGCGTGCGGCATCGTCCGGCAGGAGGAAGTCCTTGCGCAGCGGGAAGCTGGTGTAGTCGGGCGGCATGTAGATCCGCCGCAGGTCGCGGTTGCCCTCGAAGATGATCCCGAACATGTCGTACGTCTCGCGCTCCATCCACTCCGCCCCCGGCCACAGGCCGGTCAGGGTGGGGATCCGCGGATTGTCGCGGGGCAGGCCGTCCGCGACCACGCGCAGCCAGTCGGGCGTGGTCGCTGCCCAGAGGTGGTAGGCGACCTGCATGTGCGTGCCCGTGTCCACGCCGGCGAGGTCGGCGAGGACGCCGAAGGCGAGCTCCGGCTCGTCGTGGAGCGCGGTCATGACCTCGGTCAGGCTCGCTGTGCCAATCCGGATCTCCGTCTCGTCGTGGCGCTGCCGGACCGGTCCCGTCAGGTGGTCCGCGAACCGGGCCTCGAGGCGCTTGCGCAGCTGGCGGTCCATGGCTAGACGTCCCGCGGGACGTTGGGCCCGATCGGGTGATCGGGCCAGTGGCCGCGCCGCTCCTTGACGAGCTGGCCCAGCTTCATCATCCCGTAGATCAGCCCCTCCGGACGCGGGGGGCAGCCAGGGACGTAGACGTCGACGGGCATCAGACGGTCGATGCCCTCGATGGTGGAGTAGCTGCGCTTGTACCGGCCACCCGAGCAGGTGCAGTCGCCCATCGCGACGCACCACTTGGGCTCCGGCATCTGCTCCCACAGGCGGACGAGCGGCCCGGCCATCTTGGTGGTGAGCGTGCCCGCGACGATCAGCACGTCCGCCTGGCGGGGGCTGGCCCGGAACGGGAACATGCCCCAGCGGTCCATGTCGTTCTTGGAGGTCGCCGCCGACATCATCTCGATGGCGCAGCAGGCGAGGCCCGACAGGAGCGGCCACAGGCTGTTCATGCGGATCAGGTCGACGAGCAGGTCCGCCTTGGTGGGGATCACCTCCAGCGCACCCCAGCGGGCCGTGTCCGACAGGACGAGATCCGAGCCCTCGAGGTCGCGCAGGTGGGTGAACGCCGGAGCTTCCGAGCGGTAGGCGTCGGGGCTGGTGGAGGCCCAGAGCGTGTTGGGGACGATGAGCGGCTGCGTCACGTCACGGGGGCTTGCGCCGACCAGCGCCGACCCGTCCGCCGCCGCGGGAGCCTCGGCTGCGGGCCCGTTGGGGACGGCGGGCTCGTCCGGGCCGTCGGGCGTCATCGCCACGACAGCACCCCCTTGCGCCAGGCGTACGCGAGTCCGAACAGCAGGATGCCGACGAAGACCAGCATGCTCACGAACAGCGCCATCGGGTCGGGCGCGTCCCTGAAGATCAGGGCCCACAGGAAGATGAAGATCACCTCGATATCGAAGGCGACGAACATCAGGGCGTAGATGTAGAAGGAGATGCCGAACCGGGCGTGGGTGTCGCCGTAGGTGTCGATGCCCGACTCGTACGGGTAGCCCTTGTGCTGGTCGCCACGGGTACGGTGGGAGATCAGCCAGGCCAGCCCGATCGTCCCGAAGACGAACAGGGTGCCGGCGATGACGAACCCGACGACGTACCAGATCCCGGTCACGAGGCCCTCGAGGCCGAACGGAGCCGGAGTCGACGGCCGGCCCGCGATCGAGCGGTGTGGTGGCGATGATCCCGTCCGCTGCGCGCGGCACGGCGGGGCCATTCTAGCAGCGCGACGGGGACAGGAGGCCCCGTACAACCGGGGCCATCCAGCCCGTATTGGGACCGCTCCGGCCGCGTTCGCCTGCGCGGTGGGCCCGGCTACGGGGACCCGGTGAGGGGCTCGAGCGCCGGCAGCCGGAGGTCGTTCTGCAGGTCCCGCCCGAACGCGAGCACGCGGAATCCGCCCATCCCGCGCGGGTCGAGCAGGCGGGCGAGCGCCGAGCGGAGGAGGAGGCCGTCCCGGAGGCTGGCGCCCGGGCGACGCAGGTAGGAACCCACCAGGTCGGCCGTGCCGGCACGTGCCAGCAGCTCGGCCTGGGTGGTCTCGCCGATCGGCGCCAGGCCGGCCCGGCCGGCAGCGGCCCGCACCGCGGCCAGGTCGACCGTCGCGGTCAGGTCCTGGCGGCCGACGTGCCGGAACGGGTCGCCGCCGACGGCGTGGCGGGCGAAGGCGCGGAGCGTCCCTGGGGGTGGCCGGGACCGTGGAGGACCTCGGGTTCCTGCGCGTAGTCGACCAGGACCACGATGCCCCGGGCGAGACTTCGGGTCGCGTCCGCGAGCCAGCCGTCGAGCGCGAGGCAGACCTCCGTCACCTGGCCGTCGGCGAGGGTGATGCCCTCGTCGGCGAGCCGCGCGTCGATGGCAGGCGACACCGCTGCGCCTTCCAGCCAGTCGAACCCGCCTCCCTCGTCCGCGGTCACGAGAAGCTCTCGTGGACCGTCGCCGCGCCCCACGACGCGATGGACCGGGAGGGCGTCGAGGACCTCGTTTGCGATCAATGCGCCCACTGCGGGGCGGGCCGCGGGGCGGGTCGCGGCGTCGTCATCCGCCACCACCAGTCGCTCCGCGAGCCCGGCAGCCGCAAGGCGGGCACGAAGGCTGCCCAGGCGCGCGTGCTCGATCTCCACCGGTTGGTAGCGGGCCGCGTCGAACAGCGGCGAGCCCAGGTCCCGCAGCCCGGCCAGGAGCCCTTCGGCGAGCGCCCCCGTCCCCGCGCCCGGCTCCGTGATCAGGAACGGTGCCGGCCTGCCCATGGCGTCCCAGGCCTGCTCCACCAGCCGTCCGAGGGCGGCGCCGAAGATGGGGTGGGCCTCGGGGGAGGTGAGGAAGTCGCCGTCTCGCCCGGGCCCGGGCGAGGAGCGCCGGTAGTAGCCGTGGCCGGGCTCGTAGAGGGCGCGCTCCATGAACCGGGCGAAGGTGATGGGTCCATCCCGGGCGATCTCGCCCCGGATGGCGGCGACCAGGCCCTCGTCCTCCCCGACCGACTCGGGGTCCGGCAGCGGGTCGCTCCGATACCAGGCAAGGACGGCAGGATCACCCGGGTCCGCGATGTCGCTCATCCCGCGTCGCGACCGTGCCGGCAGCGCCAGCGCCAGCCGCGCCCCCGGGCCGACCAGGCCGTGCCCGCCGAGCAGGATCGGGGCGCTCGACGCAGCCGCAGCCGCCGTGAGCTCGGCCAGCCATGGGTCCCGGACCCGATCGGAGAGCAGGAGGTCGCTGGCGAAGCGGTCCTCCGCCGGCGGCCACCCTCGCTCTTCCGCACCCATGCGATGCGCGAGGAGGACCCGGCTGTCGATGAGAGCGCCGTCCGAGAGGGTCGCCACCAGGCGCCCCAGGGCGCCGGCGCCATCGCGATCCAGCAGGGCGCCGAGGACGCTCTGCGCCGGCCTCCGGTTGGGCCGGCCGACGAGGGTCCCGGCAGAAGCGGTCCGCAGGCCGCGCTCCTCGATGAGGGCCCGCGTCCGGGACTCGGTCTCGCGCTCGAGCCAGCGCAGATCGGCCGACGCCATCCGGCCCGCGACCAGCAGCTCGGCACCCGGGTCCGCGGCAAGGTCACGGAGCGCCGCCAGCCTCGCCCGCACGGGCGAGGCGTCGTCGGCCCCTGGGAGCGGCAGGTCGGCCGGAGTGCTCGCGCACCCTCCAGGAGCAGCAGGTCCAGCGGCGAGTCCACGTCCATGGCAAGCCAGCGCCGGCCCCGGAGATCCGAGACCCCGACGCCGGCCACCTCCGCCAGCCAGCGCGGGAAGGCGTTGTCCGTGGCCGGGACGTCGTCGAGGATCGGGTACACGAGGTCCGCCCGGGCGAGGGCGATGGCATCCGCCGAGTAGCGGTGGTTGGCGAGGGCCGCCGGGCGCATGCCCGCCGCCGCTTCGACGAACGCACGCCGGTCCGCCGGGGTCGCCAGGGGGATCGATCCCGCCCCAGCACTACCAGCCCCGCCGGTCGCAGCTCGGCCACCAGCCGTCGGAGCCGCGTGCCGAATGGGGTATCGTCGGGCGGCTCGCGCCGGACCACGACCTGGGCCGCGCCAGCGGCGAGGAACCCCAGCCGGTGATGCTCGGCCAGCGCAACGCGTGCGTCATCCAGGCGACGCACGAGCGGACCCGCATCGGGGGCGAGCGCAGGGGCAAGGATCAGGACGGTGACGGGCGGCATCAGCCCGAGTCTAGCGATGGGAGGGCCGCGATCGGTGGCGAAGGTGCGGGCATACGTCGGGCTCGGCGCCAATGTGGGCGAACCGACCGACACCCTGGCCGCCGCCATCCACGCCCTCGCGGCCCTGCCGGGGGTGCGGCTCGTGGCCGTCTCGCGGCTCTATGCCACGGAACCGGTTGGCGTCCTGGACCAGCCTGAGTTCCGAAACGCCGTCGTCGCGCTGGATGTGCCCGCCGGGCCCGATCCGGCCACCGGAGCCTCCGCGCTGCTGGTCGGGCTCAAGGGGCTGGAGCGGGCGTTCGGCCGCCAGCCCCGGGAACGCTGGGGCCCGCGTGAGGTGGACCTGGACCTGCTGGTGTTCGGGCGTCACCAGGTGGCCGTCGACCGGCCGCCCGACGGCCGGAGCGCCGACCCGGCCAAGGCGTCACTGCCGCTCGTGGTGCCCCACGCCGAGGCGCGGAACCGGTTGTTCGTCCTGGCGCCCCTCTCGGATCTCGCGCCGCGACTGGTACCGCCGGGGTGGGGCGAGACGGTGGCGACGGCAGTGGAACGGCAGCACGGGATCGAGGTCCCGACGCCGTCCGGCCGATCGCGCGCTGGGACGGTGGGGGCTGGGTCCCGGCGCAACCGCGACACTGACCCGCGGCCCCGCGACCTGGGGCGTTGACCCGCGACCCCGGGCGCTGACCGGGCCCCGCGACCTCAGAGGCGGACGGCGGGCGGCCGGTCGCGGTCGAACATGTGGACGGTGTCCACGAACCGGACCTGCTTGGTCTGGTAGGCCATCACCAGCGAGTGGGTCCGGGCGCCACCGCCGAAGAACCGCACCCCGGTGAGGAGCTCGCCGGTCGTGACGCCGGTCGCGGCGAACACCAGGTGCTCCCCGGATGCCAGGTCCTCCGTCCGGTAGACGCGGTCCTCGTCCGCGTGGCCGAGCATCGTCGCCGCCCGTTCGCGCTCCTCGTCGTTGCGGAACCGGAAGCGCGCCTGCATCTCGCCGCCGAGACAGCGGAGCGCCGCCGCGGTGATGACGCCCTCGGGCGCCCCGCCGATCCCCATGACCGCGTGCACCCCAGTGCCCTGGACCGCGCAGCTGATCGCCGCTGAGACATCGCCGTCGGTGATCAGCTTGATCCGGGCGCCGGTCCCCCGGACCTCGGTGATCAGGTCGGCGTGGCGCGGCCGGTCGAGGATGATCACCGTGATGTCCGAGACCCTCCGGCGCAGGGCCTCTGCGATCCGGTGGCAGTTCTCCGCGGCCGGCCGCCTGATGTCCACGCATCCCGCGGCGACCGGCCCCACGGCCAGCTTCTCGAGGTAGGTGTCGGGCGCGTGGGTCAGGCCACCGGTCTCCGACGCGGCCAGGACGGTGAGCGCGCCGCCCTGGCCCGTGGCGACAAGGTTCGTGCCCTCCAGGGGATCGACCGCGATGTCCACGGCGGCGATCGCCCCCCCGTCCGCATGGCGGCCGACCTGCTCGCCGATGTACAGCATCGGGGCGTCGTCGCGCTCGCCCTCGCCAATCACGATGGTCCCGGCGAGGTCCGTCTCGTCCATCGCCCGGCGCATGGCCTCGGTTGCGGCCTGGTCGGCCTCGTCCCGGGCGCCCCGGCCCATGAACCGCGCGGAGGCGATCGCGGCGGCCTCCGTGACCCGGACCATCTCGAGGGCGAGCAGTTGTTCCATGGGGGAATCCTCCGGCAGGGACGTGCGGGAGCCTCCGTGCACGGAGGTCCCACCGGTGGGCGGACGAGGCGCCTAGTGGCGGAAGTGGCGACGGCCCGTGAACACCATCGCAAGATGATGGCGGTTGGCGACCTCGATCGCCATCTCGTCCCGGATCGAGCCACCGGGCTGGATGATCGCCGTCACCCCGGCGTTGGCCGCGATCTGGATGCCGTCGGGGAATGGGAAGTACGCATCCGAGGCCATGACGGCCAGCCTGGTGCGGTCGCCCGCGCGGCGCAGCGCGATCTCGACGGCCACGTTGCGACTCGCCTGCGCGGCGCCGATCCCCACCGTGGCGCCGTTGCGCGCCATCACGATGGCGTTCGACCGGACGTGCCGGACGGCGCGCCAGGCGAACAGCAGGTCCGTCAGCTCGCCCAGGGTCGGGTGACGCCGGGTCACCACCTGGAGCTGTCCGCGGTCGAGATCCACAGCGTCGAGCCCCTCGACGAGCAGTCCACCGCCCACACGCTTGAAGTCCAGGTTCGCGATCCCGTAGTCGCGCATGCCCTCGGCCGGCGAGGCGGGGACGGACAGCAGCTCGAGACCGGCCTTGGCCTTGAGGATCCCAAGCGCGGCCGGGCTGAAGCCGGGTGCGATCACGGCCTCGTAGGAGTTGGCGGCGATCTCCCGGGCGGTCGCGCCGTCCAGGTCGCGGTTGACGCTCACGATCCCGCCGAAGGACGAGACGGGGTCCGTGTCGAGCGCTCGCCGGTAGGCCTCCACGAGCTCCTCGGCCGACGCGAGCCCAACCGGGTCGGTGTGCTTGGTGATAACCACCGTCGGCGCGGTGTAGTCGGACGCGATCCGGTATCCGGCGTCCAGGTCCAGCAGGTTGTTGAACGTGGGTGGGGCCCCGTGCAGCTGGGTCGCATCGGCGAGGCTGCCGGAGCGGTGCGTGGTCTCACGGTAGAAGGCGGCGCGCTGGTGCGGGTTCTCGCCGTACGGGAGGTCGGCCACCTTCTCCAGGACCAGTGCCATTCGCTGCGGGTACACATTGTTCGAAATCTGGTTGAGGTACGCCGCAATCTCGGCGTAGTAGGCGGCCACGGTGCTGTAAGCGTCGGCCGCGAGCCGGTAGCGCGTGTCAGCCGACACCTGGCCCAGGGACCGCAGCTCCTCCATCACGGCGGGATAGTGTCCGGCCCCCGGGACCACGACGACACCGGCCGCGTTGCGCGCCGCAGCGCTCAGGAGCGCCGCGCCGGCGACGTCGATCAGCTCGATGGCCTCGTCGATTCCGATCCGGTGGCGCCCGACCTCCGGTGCAAACGACTTGACGTTGACCACCACCAGGTCGATCAGGCCGATCTGGTGCTCGGCGAGCTGGTCGAGCTGGTCGGGGCGGTCCCGTCGGGCGAGGATCCCGGCGTAGATCGCGGGGTGGAATGTCCGGACCTGGCCCCCGACGAGCGGGGGAACAGCGGTCAACTCCGAGACGGAAGCGGCCTCGATGCCGTCCGCGGCGAGGTGTTCGCGCGTGCCGTCCGTCGCGACCAGCTCGAAGCCCAGGGTCTGCAGGTCCCGCGCAAACGCGGAGATCCCGTCGCGGTTCGCAACCGAGAGCAGCGCACGCACCTGCGCGGTTCCTCCTGCGGCGGTTCGTCCGGGCCGCGTCCGTGGTGTGGGCCGGGCTCCACGAGGTGGCTCCGGGGCGAGTCCGCCGGGCGCGCACGACGTCGTGGCGAGTATACCGTGGCCTCCGTGGCATACTCGGGACCGCCCATCAGCGTGGCCGGGCGCCCGGCCGTTGCGGAGACATCACGCGTGCAGCTCTGGCCCTGGGAGTATCTCTTCACCTCGTTCGACAAGACGAACTTCCCCGACCTCTACAACCAGATCCTCGTCGCATCGATCGGGCTGCTGATCGCAGTCGTCATCTTCTAAACGTGCGAACTCGCCAGCTGCACCGGCATGCGGTCTACCTGCAGATGTACGAGTGGATCCTGTGGACGTGCGTGATCCTGTCCAGCCTGCTGATCGTGTTCTGGATCTTCCGCTTCGACTGGGTCCTGGTCCTGGGCACGATCATCACCGGCCTGTCCGTCCTGGTCTGGATCAGGTTCTTCCGGTTCCCGCCGTACTTCGCCGCGTACGAGCGGCAACTCGCGAAGCAGCGCTACGACTCGCGCCAGCGCTTCACCGACCCGGAGACCACGATCCGCACCAAGTCCTCGCGACGGCGCCGCCGCCGCTAGTCGAGGAGCCCTGACCGTGCCGATCGACATCCGGCGCTTCGGGTCGGTCACCGGCGACCGGACGGGCCCCCGGGGACCGAGGGGATCGAGGGCCAGGTCATCGAGTAGCGGACCCGGTGGCGTCATCGCAGAGCTCGCGTTCTCGCGTCACGCTCGGATCGTTCCCCACCAACCCCAACTTCACGTGGTTCGTCGTGATCGAGGGCGGCGGCTGGGTGGGCGTGGGCGAGGAACGGACGAGGATCCAGGCGGGCGAGGCGGTTGCCTGGCCGCCCGATGTGATCGACGGTGCCTGGACCGACGGCACCCAGATGCGGGCGATCGTGGTCGAGTTCGAGCCGCCCCGGCTGGCGTTGCCGGGGATCGTCGACGCCGACGCGGGCGTGCTCGATCCCGTCTCCGGGAGCCGCCCCGTGGGGAAGGGCGAGGGGGAGCTCGCGCCGCGCCCAGCACCCCCCGGGTCCGGCCGTTCACGGGGCCCGAGGGTGAGGTAGGCGAGCCGGTCTAGGTTCCGGCGGAGCCGGCTCGCGGCTTGCGAGCCGTGACGTGCCCGGTGCCCGGCTGGCCGCGCAGCGGCTCGGCGGCCCGGCCGCCCGGTCCCGCGCGGCGCCCGGCCCCGCGCGGACGCTGGGCCGCCCGGCGGCGATCCTGTCGGCTGCCTTCGTCGGATCGTCCGCCCGGCGGCCATCGGGCCGAGATCGTGGGGTCGGGAGGCTCGGCGGCCTTCGAATGCGGACAATCCGTCGGCTCTGGCCGCCGGATGGGCCGCCAGCCGGACGGCCGGGGACGAGTCCCGCGAGCCCCGCCCCGGCGAACGGCCGACGTGACCGACCCTTGCCAAGCCGGCGCTCGTTCGATAGCGGCGCGTCCCAGTTCACCCGTTTCGGGCACGGCGCCTCTTACCTTATGTGGGACCCGGAGTGTGGATGAACATCACCGGCGCCGAGGAGGTGGACGACGTGACGACGGAGCGCAACGACGCGGCGATCCGCGACGCAGATCTAGTCGCCCTGGCGCCCGTTCTGCTCGCCGCGGCCCGCTACCTCGTCCGTTCCGACGCGGACGCCGCGGACCTGGTGCAGACGACGCTCGAGATCGCCGTCCGCCATCGTGACCAGCTCCGTGACCCGTCGCGGCTTCGCGCATGGCTGCTGGCCATCGAGACTCGCGAGGCGTTCCGCCTGCGACGACGGCTCCGGTCGCTCGGTGTCGCTCGACGGTGCGGTGCTGGAGGTCCCGGTGAACGGCCAGTCCGGCGAGGACGTCGCGGTGCGCCTCGCGGTGGCGAAGCTGCCCAACCGGCAGCGGGCCGCCGTGGTCCTGCACCACATGGCCGGCCTGCCTGTTGCCCAGACCGCCGAGGCGATGGGCGTCAGCCAGAACACGGTGAAGACGCTGCTGCGGCTCGGCCTCGCCCGACTGCGGGAGGTGCTCGCATGACCCATACGGTGACCCCGCCGAGCCCGCCGACGGAAGACGAGCTCGAGGCCCGCCTGCGGGCGTCCTTCGATCGGGCGACCGCACGGGCGGCCGACGACCCGGAAACGAGCGGCCTGGCGAGCACGGCGGTCGATAACGCCGGCCGACGGCGCGGCCGGCGGGGCGTCTGGGGTGTCGTCGCGACCGCCGGACTGGTGCTCGTCGTCGGCGTGGCGATCGTCGTCGGTGGGGGCAGCCGGCGCGAACCGACGGCGCCATCCGATCCCCAACCGTCCCGGATGGGAGACCAGGCGTTCTCGAACGGCTCGCCCGCGCCATCCCGGGACGCCGGAACCGGGCGCCACCTCGATGATCCCGTTCCTCTCTCCCTCGGACACGTTCCCTCCGACGGTTGAGGGACAGCCGGTCGTGGCGGTCGGACCGGCGGCCGACGCCCGGATCGTCGCGGGACGTATGCGATCTACGTCAACTACCTAGACGGGTCGGTCGACGAGGCGGAGGGCGGTTCCGTCCAGCTGCCGTAGCGCTACGCCATCCCTCGCGCGCCACGCCGGCCCCGCAAGCCCGAGCGGCCCGCGCCGGCTGCCAGCACGTCGCCTCCCTTCAGCCGGCCAGCACGGCCCCCAGCTGGCCGAGGATCGCGGCGGTCGCGCCCCAGACGATCCGCTCCTCCACGAGATACGCTCCGTATCGGTACGGTCGGCCCCTCGGGTCCGGGTCGACGATCACTGGCAAGACGTCCGGCATGAAGGCCGAGACCGGTGACTCCAGGATGGCGGCCACCTCCCTTGAGTCGGGCACGAAGGCCGGCCGCCGCGCCGCCACGGCAACGATCGGCGTGACGAGGAAGTTGCTCGGCGGGATCCACAGGGAGTCGAGCCGGCCGATGACCTCGACGCCGGCTTCGTCCGCGCGCAGCCCCACCTCCTCCCCGGCCTCCCGCAGGGCGGTTGCAACCAGATCAAGGTCGCTGGGGTCGGCCTTGCCACCCGGCAGCGACACCTCGCCCGAGTGGTGGTCGCCGTCGTACTCGACCCGCTCGATGAGCACCACGAACGCCTCCCCGCCCGGGCCCGGATAGGCAAGCACCAGCGCTGCGGCTGCCCGGGCGTCGCCCGGCGGCGCGGGGCGATCGAACGGCACGCCATCCGACAGCCGCTCCGGGCGCAGCCATGACGGCGGCGGGGGCAACGGCGACTCGACGGATGCGAACCGCCGGCGAACGTCCTCGGGGGTCATCCCCGCATGGTAGGGCCGGGTGGGGTCGCCGGTCCGGGACGATGTCTCGCCTTCGACAGCGCCAGGCCCCCGCCAGGGGGTGGTTGACGGCCTCGTGCTACGGCGATGGACGAGGCCGATCACGGCTCGCCCATCGCCCGGGACTCGTCGCTGCGCGTGGAGGCCGGCCGCCGGCGGTCAGGCCGAGTCCGGCGTCCTGAGGGTCCGCTGCGCCGTCGGGCCACGCAGCGATGCACACCTTGTTGCCCGACCGGTCCGCGAGGATCCACCGGCGGGCGCGTCGGAGTCGTCAACGACAACGCCGCCGGCCGCGACGGCTGCGGCCAGCCGCGCCTCGGCGTGCTCCCGCGCCACCGACACATCGACGTGCATCGGCGTGGCGCAGCGGTCTGGCCGGTCGAGCTCCTGCATCCAGACCGTGGAGCCCATGCCCGAGCGGGTCGATCGCGTTGTCCTCGTGCATCGGCGCGTAGCCGAGCACCGCCCGCCAGAAACCCAGGTCGACGGCGTCCGGCTTCGCGGCGATGGCGAGCTGGACCTCCTGCACCTCCCCCCGGTCGGCCACGGCGCGGAGCGACCGGGCGACATGGGAGATCGCGCGCGCGAGGGCAACCTGTTCGGGCTCGACGCTCCAGACCTCCCGGGTCAGGCGGACGGTGACGCCGCTCGACACGATGGTGAGCTGCGCCCGCGTGCCATCGAGACCCGGCAACCCGGCGATGGCACTCGCGAGCCTCGGCCCGGCGGAGAAGGTTCCGGTGCGGAATACGGCGGTAGGGCCGCCATGCAGGATGACCCAATCCTCGAGACCCGCGGCGTCGAGGAACGCCCGCCAGCCCTGCTCACTCATCTCGTCCTCAGTCCAGGGTTTCCGAGTCGGCTCATCCTACGGCGCCGTCGGTGGACAGAGCATCGAACCGGAGGTCTTCGCGCAGAGGCCCATCGGACCCAGGCGGTCGGCTTGCGGGCGAGAGTGTTCGGCATCCTGTCGACGGAGTAGGCGATCGCGTTTGCAGAGGGGACGACGTCATGCGGGATCTCGATCGGCGCCTTGGTACGGCCGCCGTGCTTGCTGCAGAGACCCTGGATGTGCGTGGATGTCGGCATGCCGAGGAGCCCAGTCTCGTCTTGACGAACAAGGTCCGGCCTGCGCACCGCCTGCGGCATGACTTAGGAGCAACCGATGGACACCACCTCCCTGACCGCGGTCGAGCTCGTGGA
>CAWBGT010000026.1:0-6471 GCA_963788375.1 uncultured Chloroflexia bacterium | reverse complement strand
GCGGAGCGCAACATCGGGCCGATCGACATGGATAGCCCCCGGCCTGCCGTCAGCATCACCCACCTGCGGCCGTGGCTCGGGGTGATCCTCGCCGGGGGGCGATCGCGTCGCCACGAGACCCGTCTCACACTCGCGGGCGCCTTCGCGCTGGTGGTCTCGCTGCTCGTCCTCCACTGGGCCGCGGCGATGGCCGTGGGCGGCGCCCCGGACCCATCCACCACCTCAGCTATCCGCCCATCCTCCTCGCCGCGTACCTCTTCGGCCTCGGCGGCCATCCTTCGCACTGGAGTTCCTCCGCTTCCATGGACGGTCGGCGGTGGGTCAGGCGGCGACTCAGGCCCTCGCCGGGATGGAACCGGAGCAGCTCACGGATCTTGCGCATGGCGGAACGGGGGCGTGGCACCGGCATCGTCCTCGAACGGGTGGGTCGTCCGAGCCACGATGGCGGAGCCCAGGTGCCCTCACATCACCGCTGCGATCACCTCACGAACGGGTGATCGGAAACCCCTGGAACGGCTAATCGGATTGCCGTGGAACCGGTGATCGGATTGCCGTGGATACCGCATCGGAGGTCACCTCGTCGCTTGAGACTGCCCGTGGCCAGCGCAACTTCCCACGAGATACCACTGACGCACGATCGCGAATCGGAGCACACTTACTGTGTTCGATGCGCCCGCCCTGACTTCGCCGTCCATCCGGGTGACCGTCGCGGGCGCCTCAATGCGGGTGTCTTATGCGCAAGCGCATCGACCGGACAGGCAAGACGGGTTCTGTCGACCATGCTGGCTTGCCTCACCATTCCGATGCTGCCCCGGCCGAGTCGATGGAGGCACGGGCCGGAACGATCCACCAGGCCGATCCGGTTTCGACCAGTGCAGAGCCCGACACGATCGCACTGCCGAGCCCGCCGGATCACGGTGGCGGGCCACATCCGGCCGTCGGAGCGCCACAAGGCAGCCGGAAGGGTTCGAAGTTGCGGCAGGCCGAGGGCGAGCTGCGGGCCAGCGAGCTGCTCTACCGCTCCGTCGTGGACAACCTGGCGAAGGGTGTGGTGGTGCAGGACGCGGCCGGTCGCATCATCGCGAGCAACCCCGCGGCCCGTGAGATCCTCGGCCTGACCGTCGATCAGGTTACGGGCCTCACATCCTTTGACGCCCAGTGGCGCGCCATCTGGGCCGACGGCACCCCGACGGATGGGAACGATCACCCTGCGACCATTACGCGGACGACCGGGCGGGCAGTGACCGACGTGGTCATGGGCGTTCGCCACTCGTCGGGCGTCACTCGCTGGCTGCAGGTGAGCTCTCGGCCGCTACGCGACACAGCTGACGACACGATCTCCGGCGTCGTCGTCTCGTTCCGCGACATTACCGAGCGACGTCGAAGCGATCAGGCCCTCCGCGACGCCGAGGCGCTCCTTAACCAGACGCAGGCGCTCACAAAGGTTGGCGGCTGGGCCTACGACGTGGCTGCGAACCGGGTCAGCTGGACGGACGAGGTCTACCGGATCCACGAGCTGCCCCGCGACTATGACCCGAACAGCGCCGAGCAGGATATCGAGTTCTACGCGCCGGTGGATCGAGCACGTATCGCCGAGGCGTTCCGGCTCTCAGTCGAGGAGGGCCAGCCCTACGACCTCGACTTGCGCCTCGTCACCGCGAAGGGGCGCGAGATCTTGGTCCGCTCGGTCGGGCAGCCGCAGGTCGAGGATGGCCGGGTCGTGCGGGTCTACGGCACCATCACCGATATCACCGAGCAGCGACGCGCCGACGACGAGCTCCGAGTCTCCCATGCCCTGCTCCGATCGATCATCCAGGTAACCACCGATGCCGTCTATGCCAAGGACCTCGAAGGGCGCTACCTGCTGCTAAACCACGCCGCGGAGTTGATCACGGGCATGTCCGCTGCGGACATGCTGAATCACGATGACACCTTCCTGTTCCCAGCCGCCGAAGCCGCGGTCGTGATGGAAGGCGACCGCAACGTCATGAAGGCATCGAGCGCGGTGACCTACGAGGAGACCGTCACGGACGCGGCGGGGGCCAAGCGCACGTACCTGAGCACCAAGGGCCCGCTTCGCGACGCGGACGGAGCGGTCGTCGGGCTATTCGGGATTGCCCGAGACATCACCGAGCGCAAACAGGCCGAAGGCCAGCTCGGGCGGGCAGTCGAAGAGCTGGCTACCCTCAACGCCGAGCTCGAGGATCGCGTGACGCAGCGCACGATCGCGCTCGACGCGGCCAATCGCGAGCTCGAGGCGTTCAGCTATTCCGTCAGCCACGATCTGCGAGCGCCGCTTCGCGCGATCGACGGGTTCAGCACGATCCTGCTCGAAGAGCATGCGGACCAGCTCGATTCCGAGGGGCAGCGCCTCCTCGGGATCATCGTGCGAAACGTCGGCCAGATGGGGGTCCTTATCGACGACCTGCTGGCCTTCGCCCGCGTGGCGCACCCGGAGCTCGAGTCCCGGCCCGTCGAGATGGGCAGGCTTGCCCGCTCGGTCGCCGACGAGCTGGGTGTGGCCGAGCCCGGGCGGAGGATCGAGTTCGACATCGACAACCTATGCGCCGTTCCGGGCGATCCGGCCCTACTGCGCCAGGTCTGGGCCAACCTGCTCGGGAACGCCGCCAAGTTCACCCTGCCGGCCGAGCGGCCGCGTATCGAGGTCCGCTGCGAGCAGGGCTCGGGTGAGTGCCGTTACACGGTCCGCGACAACGGGGTCGGCTTCGACCCGGCCTACGCCGGGAACCTATTCAAACCGTTCCAGCGGCTCCACACGACATCGGAGTTCGAAGGCACGGGCATCGGGCTCGCGATCGTCGCCCGCATCGTGCAGCGCCACGGCGGGCGTGTCTGGGCCGAGGGCGCGCCCGCCGCCGGTGCCACGTTCGGGTTCAGCCTACCAACCAGGATGGAGATGCCATGAACACAACCCCCATCGAGATCCTGCTCGTCGAGGACAACCCCGACGACGTGGAGTTGACCCTGCGCGCCCTCAACACGCACAACCTGGCGAACCGCGTCAAGGTCGTGGGCGACGGCGTCGAGGCCCTCGCGTACCTTCAGCCGGGCGGGGCCGACCAACCTCCCGCCGACGGCTTTCCCAAGGTGGTGCTCCTGGACCTCAAGCTGCCGCGGGTCGGGGGGCTGGAGGTCCTCCGCCAGTTGAAGGAGTCGGAGGTCAGCGCGGACATCCCGGTCGTCGTGCTCACCTCCTCACACGAGGAGCGCGACATCGTCGAGAGCTATCACCTGGGCGCGAACAGCTACATCGTCAAGCCGGTTGACTTCGAGCAGTTCATGCACGCGGTGAGCGAGCTCGGCCTGTACTGGCTGCTCCTCAACAAGGTGCCCGTGTGACCGACGACGCGCCGCTCCTGCGCGTTCTTCTGGCTGAGGACTCGGCGGACGACGCTGAACTCGTGCAACGGACGCTTCACGAGGGGGGCCTCGCCTTCGAGCCGCGGCTGGTGGCCGGGGAGGCCGATTTTCGCACAGAGCTGGCAGCGTTCCGGCCGGAGCTGATCCTCGCCGACTGGGCCATACCCGGCTTCTCGGGTAGGGCGGCGGTGGCCATCGCTCACGCCTGGGACCCTGCCGTGCCGTGCATCCTCGTCTCGGGCGCCCTCGGCGAAGAGCTGGTGGTCGAGGCCCTGCGCACGGGTGCCACGGACTACGTGCTCAAGCAGCGCCTGGGGGCCCTCGTCCCAGCCGTACGGCGGGCCCTGGCGGAGGGCGCCGCGCGCCGGGAGCACTCCCGAATCGAGGCCGAACTGGCGGAGACCCAGGCAGCCATGCGCAACTCGCTCGATGCGATGGCAGACCCGTTCCTGATCTGCACGGCTATCAGGGACGCCGCGGGCATGATCAGCGACTTCCGGGTCGTCTTCGCCAACCGTGCCGCGGGGGTGTTCATCAGTCGCTCACCCGAAACGCTCCTCGGGCGCCCGTTGCCGCATCGGATGCCCGACCTGCGCGGCAGGCCATACCTCGACGTGTTCCGTGAGGTGGTCGAGACGGGCGGCCGTTGGACCGAAGACAGCGTCGAGTTCGTGGTTCCTGGCCCGGAAGGCAGACGTGTGCGCCGGCTCCTCGACCTCCAGATCGCAGCGTATGGCGACGGCCTGTTCGCGGTCGGGCGCGACGTCACCGAGCGCGTTCAAGCCGATCACGAGATGCGCCGGCTGGCCACGGCGATCGAGCAGTCGGCCGACGCCATCGTCATCACCGACACCGCGGGTGCCATCGAGTACGTCAATCCGGCCTTCGAACAGGTCACGGGATACCTGCGCGGCGAGGTGCTGGGACAGAACCCGCGCATCCTCAAGAGCGGTGTCCAGGGGCCGGCGTTCTACGCCGCAATGTGGGCGGCCCTCACAACTGGGAACCCGTTCGTGGGAGAGATGACGAACCGGCGCAAGGACGGGACTCTCTTCCAGGAGGAGGCGGTCATTACGCCCGTGCGCGACCAGGCCGAGGGCACGATCTCGAGCTATGTCGCGGTGAAGCGCAACGTCACCCGCGAACGCGCCCTGGAGGCCACGCAGACACGGATCGCGCGGGAACGCGCGCTGATCGCCGCGACCCTTGCCGACCTCAAAGTCCTGCCCACGCCCGACGCCACAGCCGACCTGATCTGCCGACAGGTGGCCAGCCTGACCGGGATCGCGACCGTCGGCCTGTCGTATTTCGCCCTCGAGGAGCCGGCCGTGCCGTTGGCCTTCGTTCGGGCGGACGGCGTCGCTGAACGGCTGGCTCGGGTCCCGATCGGCCGAGGGCGGGCCTTTCAAGCGCGCGCGGCGCAGGGGCCCTGGGTCGAAGCCTGGGTTCGCAAGTCGTCACATCCCAACGACCGCTTGTTCCGCGACCTCGGCGTCAAGGCTCTCGTGCACGTGCCCATCCGTTACGGCGGACGGCTGATCGGGCTCTTGAGCGTCTCTTCTGCGGATGCGGTCGCGACCGAACACCTCAGTGAGTCCTTGCCGGCCCTTATCGAGTTTGCGGGCTTCGCCGGCGCGCTCCTCGGACCGGCGATCGCGGACCTGACCGAGGTCGACGTTGCTCGAGTCCAGATCTCGCGGACAATAGTCGAGCGCGCGCTCCGACCGGTCTTCCAGCCGATCGTGGATCTCGTCAGCGGGGTCAACGTCGGCTATGAGGCCCTCACGCGCTTCTCGAGTGGAATACGACCCGACCTGGTATTCGCCGCGGGGCGATCTGCCGGGTTGGAAGCCGAGCTTGAGCTGGCGACCCTAGCGGCCTCGGTCGCCGCCGGAGCGAAGCTGCCACAAGGTGCCTGGATCAGCCTCAACGTCTCACCCAGCCTCGTCGTGGGGGAGGGACGGCTCGCCGGGATCCTCCAGCGAGCAGACCGTCCTATCGTGCTCGAACTGACCGAGCACCTTCCCATTCTCGACTACGCTGCTCTCCGCGCCGCGATCGGCCGGCTGCGCCCGGCGGTCCGGGTGGCGGTCGACGACGCCGGCGCGGGCGTCGCCAATTTCGGCCACATCGTGGAGCTGCGGCCTGCGTTCGTGAAGGTGGACATCGGGCTCGTCCGCGGGATCGACACGGACTGGACCCGGCAGGCGCTGATGGTCGGGCTTCTCCACTTTGCCCGCGAGTCGGCGAGCCAGACCATCGCCGAGGGCGTGGAGACGGAGGAGGAGCTCGCGACCCTGCGCAGGCTCGGGGTTCCCCTCGCCCAGGGCTACTTGCTGGGTCGGCCGGCCCCCGGTGCCGACTTCCTGGAGCCAGCGGTCGGTTGATCTTGTGAAGCAGAACGGCCCTCGTGTGGAAGACGAAGAAAGGGATCGGATCTCAACATCGCGACTCGGCTCCTGCTGGATTGCCTAGACGAGCTCTACGACAAGGTCATCGTCATCTCGGGAGACTCCGACTCAGGCGAGCCGATTCGCGAGGCCAGTCGACGGTACGGCCCGGTCCATGTCAGGAACCCCGCGACGTGCACAGCGATCTTTGCGGTCGCCGCAATGTCCTACGGCCGGTTGGACCTGGCGCTCTCGCCACGGTGCCAGGTTCCCGAGACGGTCCTACTCCCGACGGAGCCGCTCAGCAACGCGACCCGCCACTTGGCGATAGCCCAAGAGCCCGCTATCAGTTGGGCTCGAGGCTCGGGACGACGAGCCAGCCCTCCGCCCGTCCGGGATAGATGAGCTGCTCGGTGGTGAGGCCCGACCGCGCCCGCAGGTCGGCGAGGTGGCGCTTCACGGTGCTCGGCCTGACGCCCACGAGCTCGGCGGCGTCCTGAACGGATCCGCCACCGGCGACGTAGGCGGCAAGCACGTCCATCTGGCGCTGCGTTGCCTTCGGCGAGAGGGCGCCGCGCAGGTATCCGTCCTTCATGCGCTTCGCGCCGCTGCCACCGGGAAGGACTCTCTCGGCGTGCGGTTGATCATGACGAAGCGCGGTCCAGAAAGGTGAGTTACGAAGGGGCTACCCCTCTCGCCC
>CAWBGT010000025.1:0-39355 GCA_963788375.1 uncultured Chloroflexia bacterium | reverse complement strand
GAGGGTCGCCGCCCGGCGTTCGCCTCCCGGACGGCGCGGTACCCTGCGCGGGTGCAAGTCCGCCGTCCGCCCACCCGTCCAACGACCTGAACGAGCTCTCGGGCGAGGAGTGGCTCTACTTCACCAAGTCGGTCTGGACGACGAGCGTCTACCCGTCGGAGACTCGGCCACGCCCGCCGCAAGGTCCACGGAGCAAACAAGCCGCCGCGTCTGATGGCCCGTCTGATCGAGTTCTTCACCAAGAGCGGCGAGATCGTCCTGGACCCGTTCGCCGGCGTGGGTGGGACGCTGCTCGGTGCCGCGATCGCCCGCGGGCCGCGGCGCGCGCTCGGGATCGAGCTGGACAACGCTGGGCGACCGTGTTCGCGGAGACGGTGACCGCCCTGCAGGCCGAGCACGACGGCGCCGGCCCACGCCTGACCGACCTGGGCCAGAACGACCCGGGGGGCGAGCGCGGCTTCGACCCGTCGGGCCTGGAGCTGCGGCGCGGTGACGCTCGCCTGATCCTCCCGACGCTCGCCGCCGACTCGGTGGACTTCGTGGCGACGGACCCGCCCTACAACGTGCAGCTGCCCATGACGATGGCCGGCGGGCGGCTGGCGGAGGCCCATGCGAACCGGCGCACGGACTACGCGATGGTCTCGGACCTGTCGGGTGACCTCGCGAACCTGCCGGACTACGCGGCCTTCCTCGATGCGATGGGCGAGGTGCTCGGCGAG
Organism: uncultured Chloroflexia bacterium; assembly: GCA_963788375.1. Lineage (GTDB taxonomy): Bacteria > Chloroflexota > Limnocylindria > Limnocylindrales > CSP1-4 > CAIXZV01. Next base: position 38,636 of record CAWBGT010000025.1, on the reverse strand, counting down.
GTCCACCGCGTCCTCCGCCCGGGCCGGTACGCGGTGCTCATCGTGCGGGACGCCTACCAGGATGGACGCTACGTGTTCACGGCCGCGGACCTCGCCGCGCGCGCGGACGCCGCCGGCCTCGTCCCGAAGGGCGACATCGCGTGGTACCAGGCCGGCACCAGGCTGCGCCCGTACGGGTACCCGCGGTCCTTCGTGCCCAACATCGCGCACCAGCACATCGTGGTGCTGCGCAAGCCGCCGCTCCCACGGACGCCCGCTCGTCGTCGTCGCCCCGAGCCCCCGCCGAGCCCCGGCCCCTGCCCTTGACCTAGGCCTGGGCGTCGCCGAGCTGGTTGCGCTTCTCCGTGTAGGCGCGAAGCATGTCCTCGAAGCCGCCGGTCGTCGGGCCGTCGTCACCCGATGTCCAGCTTCCCGCCGTCGCGCCGGGCGTCTCGAGGACGACGTCACCCAGGACCATCTTGTGCAGCCAGCCTTCGCCGCCATCGGGGCACAGGCACGCGCCAGTAGGTGCCGCGCTTCTCCAGCAGGATCACCTCGTCACCCTCGTCCAGGACGCCGATCTCCATGCCGCGGACCTCGTCCGGGTCCGACAGGAGGCTGACCATGCGGTAGCGGATCCGGCGGCGCTCGAGGCCTGTGACCGCGGCTCCGACCTCGCCGTCGAAGGTGAGATGCACGGCGGTGGACACGGACCGGAGGGGGTCGCCCTTGCGGGCCTCCATCAGCGACGGGCGGCGCCAGCGCGGGAGGTGCGCGTCCACATCTTCGAACGCCGGCGCCGCGGCCAGGGCGGTCCTCACCGCGGCTGTGGTCGCAACGGCCATCGCGGGGACGAGCCCAGAGTTGGCGACGAGGCCGGTCCCGCGGGCGGCAGCGGCTCCGAGCACCGCGTCCGACGCCGTGGGGACCTGGTCCCGGCGCCGCTTCCCGAACGCCAGGAACGCCATGGCCAGCGTCACCGCGCCCGTGGTCACCACGACGGTGGGCATGACCCGGGCGAGGACAGCCAGCAGTCCGCCTCCGCCACCGAGTCCGCCGGGCAGGGTGGCCGTGTCCGAGCCGCCCGTGCCGGCACCACCGCCGCCTGGGCCTGCCCGCGTGGAGGAGCCACCCGAGGAGCCGGCTCCGGCGTCACCGGTCAGCCCGGCCCCCATGGCGATCAGCCCGGGCTCACCGGAGGGCGACGCCCCCGGCGCCCCGGCCTCGTCGGGGGCAGGCGACGCCGCGGGCTCCTGCCCGGGCGAGCCACCCGTGCCGGTGGTCGATCCGGTGCCGGACCGAGGCGTGGCGGAGGCCGGCGGCGGCGCGGAGGACGTCGGCGCGCGTGTCGGGACTGCCGTGGGAGCACCGGTCGGATCCGGGGTTGCGGTCGGGCGCGGCGTGGCGGTCGGAACCGGGGTTGTGCCCGGGGCCGGGGTTGCGGTCGGGCGCGGCGTGGCGGTCGGAACCGGGGTTGTGCCCGGGGCCGGGGTTGCGGTCGGACGCGGCGTGGCGGTCGGAACCGGGGTTGTGCCCGGGCGTGGGGTTGCGGTCGGGCGCGGCGTGGCGGTCGGAACCGGGGTTGTGCCCGGGCGTGGGGTTGCGGTCGGGCGCGGCGTGGCGGTCGGGCGCGGCGTGGCGGTCGGAACCGGGGTTGTGCCCGGGCGTGGGGTTGCGGTCGGGCGCGGCGTGGGAGTTGGGGTGGCGGTCGGGCGCGGCGTGGGAGTTGGGGTGGCGGTCGGGCGCGGCGTGGGAGTTGGGGTGGCGGTCGGGCGCGGCGTGGGAGTTGGGGTGGGCCTGGGCGTGGGGGTCGGTGTTGCCTTGGGGGTGGGGGTCGGCGCAGGTGAGATGGTGATGGTGGGTCCGGCGATCGACGCCGTGAAGCGCTCCCGATCGCTGGCCTCGAACGTCGGGGTCCATGTGCCAACCGGCAGCGTCGTCTGTACCGTGAACCGGACACCGCGCTTCCAGGTGTCCGCGCTCGAGTCGGCCTTCATGACCAGGACGCTGCCGGCGATCGAGACCCGGACGTAGTCGGGCGACGAGCCCTCGGCGTTCCGATAGGACACCCCGAGCACGATCGTCGTAGCCGGCGTGCCGGTCGTGGGCGACGCGGTGGCGCTGCGGAGGCTGGTGGGGCCGCTGCCCGCAAGCGCCGGCAGGACGGTCATCGCGACCATGAGCGCGGCGGCCAGGAGCGCCCGGGCAGACCGCCCGCCGAATGTACCGGCGAGTGACGCGCCGACCTGCCTCTGTACCTGGACCACGCTGATAGCCGCCTCCTCCACGCCCCACATGGGGCGGGTATGGGACCCTGACCGGAGCATCGTCAGGCGGCAGGCGGCCCGCAATGGTACGGGGGTCCGGGTGGGGAGGCACCGCAAGTCGCCGAGATGTCCGGGGGACGGCAGGACGGGCCGGCACCCCGCGGTGCGGGCCAGCACCGGGCTCCCGGTCGGAACGGTGCGGTCGCGTATGGAAGAGGGGACCGTCGCATCCTCCTACGTAGCCCGAATTCGGCCACACGACGCAGGCGCGCGCCAGCGGACGATGTCGTAATGCAGAGCATCCTCGCCGCCGGACCCGTCTCCCGCTCCGACCGGGTTGCCGTAGCGCGCTCCGCCCTGGCATCGGTGCTGCTCGTCATCGCCGGGGTGGCGCTTGCGCTGCTCGTCGTCGGCACCCCCCTGATCAGCACGCTCACCCCAAGCGGACGACCGTCCGCCGTGCAGACCGCAATCGGCGTGATCGCATGGGGGTTCGCAATCGTCGTCCCGGCCGCGCTCATCCTGCTCGGGGTGTTCGGGCTCGTCGCCACCCTCGAGACGGCGAGAGGGATGCAGCCCCGGTCGATCACGCCGCGCCTCACCCGTTCCCTCGGACCAGGCCACCTTGTCGCCACCGACGTGGAGCTGCCCGGCGGCCGGCGGATCCACGAGATGGTCCTCGGCCCGTTCGGCATCGTGGTCCTGGGCGACGTCCCACCTCCCTCGCTCAGCCGGCATGTCGGCACGACCTGGGAGATCCGTGGCGAGCGCGGACGGTGGATCCCGATCGAGGCCCCCCTGAGCCGCGCGGCGCGTGACGCCGAGCGTGTCCGTGGCTGGCTCACTTCCCACGAACGCGACTTCCTGGTACGCGTCTACGCTGCCATCGTGACGGACGATGAGCGCGTCGAGCGGACGGCCCTCTGCGCGGTGGTGGCGCCCGGCGAGCTCGCCGCGTGGCTGGGGGGGCTGCCCGCACAGCGCGGCCTCACCGACGATCGCCGCGCACGGCTCGTGGAGCTGATCCGCTCGGTGGCGACGCAGCGCTGATCCTGGCTCGGCCGGCACGGCGCAGAGCCCGACGGCCCGCTCCGCAACAACACGGCCCGCTCCGGGAGTGGACGGACGGGCATAGACTGACCGGCGGGGGAGTAGCCCAGTTGGTCAGAGGCGCCGAGCTTATACCTCGGAAGTCGGTGGTTCGAGTCCACCCTCCCCTACCACCGGAGGCCCCGTGCGCGGTCGGCTCTGCGGCCGTCCTCACGCGCAATGGACGATGCCCCCGGCCCTCGCCATGCTTTGATCCGCGGGTCGGGTCTGGGCGTCCAGCGCGCCGTGGGTGGGAACGATACGATCCGGCAGCACCGGGAGATCACCGCGCGACCGCGGCCGACACAGAGGGAGAGCAGATGCGCCGGGTGATCGACTTCTACCGGCTCCAGATCCAGGTCATGCGGGACTGGCAGCCGAGCGGCGGCTCTCGGGTCCGCCGCCTCTTGGCCACGCTCATCATCAGCATCCTCTCGCTGGGCGGTGCGGTGGCGATCACGCCGGGCTTCGATCTCACGCCCGGTGCGCCGATCTTCGGCACGCTCCTGATCGCGGCGCTCGTCCTGGCCGTGCTGAACGTGCTGGTCCGACCGCTCTTCCTCGCCCTGTTCGGCGGGATCTCCGTCATCGCCGTGGTCATCGCCACCCTCGTCTTCCAGGTCGCCTCCTTCCTGATCGTCGCGAACGTGGTCAAGGATCTGACCGTGAGCGGCATCCTGTCCGCCTTCGTTGCGTCCTTCGTCTACGCGACGGTGAACACGATCCTCGTCGCGCTGTTCTCGATCACCAGCGACGACTCCTACTTCGCGATCCTCATGCAGCAGGTGTCCGCCGGCCGCAAGGACGTGGTGCGGACCGACAAGCCGGGTCTCGTGGTCGTGCAGATCGACGGCCTTGCCCACCCGATCCTGGCCCGCCAGATCCGGGCCGGCCGTGTCCCGCACCTGTCCAACTGGGTTCGCTCCGGCCGCTATCGGCTGTCGGGCTGGGAGGCGCTCCTGCCCCCGACCACCCCCGCCAGCCAGGCCGGGATCCTGCACGGCAACAACGATGGCATCCCGGCCTTCCGCTGGTACGAGAAGGGGCCCGGCCGGATCATGGTCGCCAATCATCCGGACGACGCGATGGAGGTCGCGACCCAAATCTCGAATGGTGAGGGGCTCTGTTCGAACGACGGGGCCAGCGTCGGCAACCTCTTCTCCGGCGACGCCGCGCGCTCCTACATCACCATGGCCACGATCAAGGACAAGGGTCAGGGCCTGGGTCAGAGCCAGACCTTCATGACGTTCTTCGCCAGCCCGTACAACTACCTGGGAACCATCGTCCGGTTCGTGGCGGAGATGCTCAAGGAGAACATCCAGGCGCGCCGCCAGGTGCGGGCCGGCGTCGTCCCGCGGATGCACCGCGGCAGGCCCTACCCCATCGCGCGCGCCGCCACCAACGTCGGCCTCCGCGACCTGTCGACGTCACTCGTCATCGAGGAGATGTACCGCGGCGCACCGGTCATCTACGTCGACTACACCGACTACGACGAGATCGCCCACCATAGCGGGCCCGAGCGGGCCGAGACCTTCGATGCCCTCGACGGAGTGGACCGTGCGATCGCGACGCTCGAGAAGGCCGCCGCGTCCGCGGCCCGGCCGTATCGCTTCGTCATCGTCTCCGACCACGGCCAGACCCTGGGGGCGACGTTCCTCCAGCGCTATGGCAAGACGCTCGGTGACGTGGTCAAGGCGCTGATGAGCGGTCCGGCGAAGATGGAGGAGGCCACCGCCCGCGTCGAGGAGTGGGGGCCGACGAACGCCTTCCTGTCCGACCTGACGGGCACGAAAGGTGTCTCCGGGAACCTCGCCAGGGTGGCCCTGCGCTCTCAAACCTCGGACGGTGTCGTGGAACTCGGACCGTCCGGGACGGACAAGGCCGAGTCGGGCAAGGCCGGGACAGGGCAGGCCGCGGCGGGCACGCCTGCGGAGCGCCCCGACCTCATCGCCATCGCGTCGGGCAACCTCGGTCTCGTGTACTTCCCGCAGATGCCCGGGCGGGTGACGCTGGAGCAGCTCGCCCAGGCGCACCCCGGGCTCGTGGACACGCTGGCCCGCCACGCGGGCGTCGGGGCGATGCTCATCAAGTCCGAGAAGCACGGCTCGATCGTCATCGGCCGGGAGGGCATCAACTACCTGGAGGAGGGCCGCGTGGAGGGCGTGGACCCGGTCGCCCAGTACGGCGGCCGCTCGCGCGAGGCGTTCCTGCGCCTCGACGGGATGGACTTCGTGCCGGACCTGTCCGTGGTCAGCCTGTACGACCCGGAGTTCGAGGAGGTCGCGGCATTCGAGGAGCTCATCGGCTCTCACGGGGGCCTGGGCGGCCCGCAGACCCTGCCGCTGATCATGCACCCCGCCGACTGGGAGCTCGACGAGGAGCTCGTCGGCGCCCCGGCCGTCTATCGCCAGATCCGCCGCTGGGCGGAGCGGCACCTGGACCATCGCTTCGGGAAGGACGGGAGCGCCGCGCCGCTGCCGATGCCGGAACCGGGGCGCGCCGCCGAGGACATCACCGCCGCCTGACAGGGGGCACCAACGGCCGGGCGCCGCAACAGCAGGGCCGCACCGGGCGGCCCTGCGCCTCCGGGTGACGGAGCCCGGTCAGATCACGGGCGGCAGGGTCTCCCGCACGTAGGGTGCGGACTCGGGCGCCGGCTGTGCACCCGTCGCCGCCGTCGCCACCGCTTCGAGGGCCTCCCCGGTCACCTCGTGGATCTCGGCGATACCGCCGAGATCGGCGAGCTTGCGCGAGATCATCGCCGCTTCGAGGTCCTCTTCCACCAGGACGCCGATCGCTGCCTTGCCGCCGGCAAGCTCCGCCGCGATGCGCCTGCGGTCCTCATCCGTCAGCCCCAGGCCCTTGTGGTGGAAGTGGCCGAGGATGCCACCGCCGACCATCCCGACGAGCAGGGTCGGCGGCGCGATCACGGCCAGCACGAGGCCGATGCCGGCGCCGGCCTTGCCGCTTCGCTGGCCCAGCCTGTGCTCCTTGATCTGGCCCTTGTCATCGGCGACAAGCACGCCCACGGGGCGGGGCACGACGTCGTTGTCCGACTCCCAGGTCATCAGCGCCTTCACCGCGACGTCGGCGGCGGCCTCGTCGGCATAGATACCCAGGACCATGCGGTGGTCAGACATTCGACGGTTCTCCGATGTGCTTGGGGGGGTCAGCCTGCCCGGCTGTGGCCGTCGCGGTCGCTGCCCTAGTCGCCGCCCTTGTCGCCGCCCTTGCGGAAGGTCCCGAAGCCGCGCAGCCGGAACGGGCGGCCGCGCAGCCCCGACGGTCCGGGGCGCGGGGCGGGCAGCTCGTCCGAGGATGCTGCGCCGTCGTACGGTCGTGCGACGAGCTCCTCGAACAGGGCTCGCTCGTCCTGGCTCAGCTCGCTGGTGAGGGGCAGCTCATCGGGATCGAACGGGCGCTCCACGGGTCGGACGGGCGCGACCGGCGGGCGCGCGTAGGCAGGAGCGCCATATAGCTTGGGCAGGGCCGCGTGTACGTGATCCTCGTTCCCCATGGAGATCCTCGAGCGCCCTGGGGGCATCGGCCGGGTTGACCGCGACGATCATAGCGGTGGGGACGCGGGATGTGCGAGTGACGTTGCGCCCGAACACACGCCTGGGCACGCGCCCGGAGCCCGGCTGGCGCCCGGCTGCTACGGCCGGACCAGCAACGGCTTCAGGATCTCGTGGAGGCCGACGAGCACGAGATACGCGATCGGCACGGCGGCGAACAGGCCGAGCGCCGCACTCCACGGCGTGCGGGTGGCGCGGGCCCCGGTGCCCGTCGGCTGGGGCACGATCAGCCAGGTCACGAAGGACCCTGCCAGCACGACGATGCCGACGTACGCCGCCAGGAACCCGACCCGCAGGTCGCCGCCCGGCAGGACGACGCCCCGGTCGAGCGCGATGTCGTAGGCGAGGAACGCGACCCCGAGGGCGAGCGCGATGACCAGGCTGCTGACGACCGCGCGGACGACCGGACGTGGCGCGCGCCGGAACTGGCGCCACCGGACCTCGAACCATCCCCGCCGCCGGATCTCCGCGGGCGGGGGCCGGTCAGCGGAGGGGCCCGTCATCGCCGCCGAGGACCGCGACCGTGCGCCGCGCCGGGATCGAGTCCGGCGTGTGCCGCGCGAGCAGCTCCACCGTCTCCGCGAAACGGTCGAGCTCGGCCTCGGTGTTCCAGAAGCCGACGGAGATCCGCAGGGCATCGATCGCCGGCAGGTCCCGGATGATCGCGAAGGCGCGCGAGCCGAGCTCCGGGAGCGCCTCGGCCGCACTCCAGCCGTCGATCCGGAAGGTGACCAGCGTGCCGAGTGCGGATCGGGGCGACACCATGCGGACACCGGGTATGGCACCCAGGCGATCGTGCGCGGCGGCGGCGAGGGCGGTCGCACGGGCCTGCGCCCAGGGCAGGCCGACGTACATCGAGAGCCACCCGAGGCTGCGCGCGAAGCCGGTGACGGACGGCCGGTGGAAGCCGCCGGCCTCGAAGCGCCGTGCTCCCGGGTGGAGCGTGCCGGTTGCCGGGGCCGCGTAGGAGAGGTACCCGGCGGTCGCCGGGGTGACGGCGTCGGCGAGGCCGCGACGGACCCACAGGGCGCCCATGCCCTCCGGGCCGAGGAGCCACTTCTGGCCGGGGACGGCATAGGCGTCCACGCCAAGGTCCTCGAGCATGACCGGGATGGCCCCGGCCGACTGGGCGCCGTCGATGACGCTGACGGCACCGGCGTCGCGCGCCAGGGCGCCGAGCCGGGCGACGGGCAGGATGGCACCGGTGGTCCACAGGACGTGGCTCACGACGAGGGCGCGGGCGGGCCGCTCCAGGGCCCGCGAGAATGCCGCCACGACGGCATCCACGTCACCGCCGTCGCCGACGTCCACGACCTCGATCTCCACGCCGAGCCGCTCCCGCAGGGCCCACAGCGGGCCGAGGCCGCCCGGGTGCTCGTGGGACGACGTGACGACCCGGTCCCCGCGCTCCCACGGCAGCGCCGAGACGACAAGGTTCATCCCATCGGTCGTGGAGTGCGTGAGAGCGATGTCCGCCGGGTCCGCGACGAGCGTCGCGGCAACAGCCGCACGCGCCTCCTCCATGCGCTGGAGGGCATCCGGCCACTGGTCCGGGTGGGCGCGCCCGACGGCGAGCTCGCGCGCAGCCTGCTCGTCCATGGCCCGCTGCGTCTCGGCCGGAACCGGCCCGCAGGTCCCCGCATTCAGGTAGATGCCGGCGGCGGTCGCGGGCAGGAGCCGGCGGATGGCCGCGATCCTCTCGGGGTCGGGCATGAAGGGTGACACCACGCCCGTATCATAGCCGTGGCGCCCCTGGCGCCCGTCACCCCCAGTCGGAGGCACCGTGGCCGGCTTCGCTCGTCCCGAGCTGCTCGCGACACCGGACTGGCTGGCCGAGAACCTCGGCCGTCCGGATCTCCGGGTCCTCGACCTGCGCTGGCGGCCGGACGCGACGGCCGCCACGATCCACGCCTCGGGACACATCCCGGGCGCGGTCCACCTCGACTGGCGCGCCGCCGTCACCGTGACCGCCGAGGGCTCCGACGCGCTGCTCCTGGCTCCGCCGGACCGGCTGGCGGCGGTCATGTCGCGCGCCGGCGTGGGCGACGGGACCTCGGCCGTGCTCTACGACGACACGGTGTCCTACTATGCGTCGCGCGTCTGGTGGAGCCTCCGGGCCTACGGCTACGAGTCCGCCCGGATCCTGGAGGGCGGCTACCCCGCCTGGCTGGATGCCGCCAGCCCGGTGGCGAACGGGGTTGCCGACGTGCCGCCCGCCGTGTTCACGCCCCGCACCCAGGCCGACCAGCGCCTCACGACGGCGGACGTCCGGGGGCTGCTCGGTGCTCCGGACGTGCTCCTCGTGGACGCGCGCGGCCCGGCCGAGTTCAGCGGGTTCGAGGGCAACGTGCGGCGCCTGGGCCACATCCCTGGGGCCGTGAACGTTCCGGTCGGGCTGATGCACCAGCCCGGCACACAGCGGCTGCGGGACGCGACCGAGCTGCGGGCGCTCCTGGTCAAGGCGAACATCACGCGCGGTCGGCGGCTGGTCTGCTACGACGGGTCCGGCGTGGCCGCGGCCAAACTCGCCTACGTCCTCACACTGCTGGGCCACGAGGACGTGGCCGTGTACGACGGCGGTTGGGCCGAGTGGGGCGACCGCCTGGACCTGCCGGTCGACCGGTAGGACCCCACGCGGGATCTCGGCCCCGCCTTGGACCCCGGCCCCGCCGCGCGGGATCCCGGGCAACCCCGGTGCGCTTCCGCGCTAGCCGCTCGAAGCTCCGCCCCCGAGCCCTGCCCACGGATCCGGCGCCTCGTACTCCGCCAGGATCTGCGTCCGCCGGTGGTTCACGGCCACCAGGAGCGCCTGCTGCCGAGCCTCCCCGACCGCATCGGACCAGAAGGTCGCGTCGGTCACCGGGATGAACCGGCCCGTGAGCTCCGTCAGCGCCTCACGCAGGTTCTGGCTCGACGCCAGCAGGTGGATCGTGCCCACGACCTTGAACGGCGGCACCGACAGGATCGCCTGCTCCTTCGTCTTGGGCGTTCGCAGCTCCGGGGCGTCGCGAGTCGGCTCGTTCGCCACTGCGAACAGCACGGCATCCAGGTTGACCTGGGCGAAACCGGCCCGGATCGGCTGGCCACGCACGCCGATCTCCTCGACGGTCACGTCCTCCAGGACCAGGAACGGCTCCTCGGACAGGTTGAGGATGTCGGTCACGCGGTGTTGCCGGGTCCGGACGGTGCCGCGGGTCATCAGCGCATCCGTGTACAGGATGAGCTCCACCTTGGACGTCTCGGCGAAGCTGTCGAACATGCGGATCCTCCCTGCGAGCGCCCCCCGGCGCACCACGCACGAGCGCGTGTGAGCAAGCATACGGTCGCGCGCCAGCCGCCGGCGACACGACAGACCCGAAACACCCGGGGTCGCGAGACGAGCGGCTACTTCCTGGCGCTTGCCGTCACCAGGTGCTCGGCCCCGTGCTGGAGGCCCTCGTAGAGCGCGTTGACCGTGGCCAGGGTATCGGCCTCCGCGGCGGGCTTGTCGGTGCGGATGCGGACGATCCGCGGGAACCGCAGCGCGAACCCGGACGCATGGCGCGTCGACCGCATGATCACGTCGAACGCGATCTCGACCACGATGGCCGGCTCGACGACGCGGTAGCGCCCGTGGGCGCTGATCGTGTGACCCTCGAACCAGCCGGTCATCTCCGCGATCTCAGCGTCGGTGAGCCCCGTGTACGCCTTGCCGATGGTGACCAGGGCGCTGGTCCCCTCGTCGCGCACCGCAAACGTGTAGTCCGACAGCACGCCGTGACGCTTGCCGTGGCCCACCTCCACGCCGATCACCACGCAGTCGAGCGTCGCGAGCGCCTTCTTCATCTTCAGCCAGCCGAGGCCACGGCGGCCGGGCGTGTACGGGCTCGCAGGGTCCTTGACCATGAGCCCCTCGTTGCGACGCGCGCGCGCGTCGGCGAATGCGGCCTCCAGTGCCTCCGCCGAGTCCGCGGTGACCAGGTGGCTGAGGGCGAACCGGCCGCCGTCCGCGGCGAGCGGCAGGGCCAGCGCCTCCAGCCTGCAGCGGCGCTCCTCGAGCGGCATGTCCAGCATCGACCGGGCCACCCCGGTCCCGGCCGCGTCCAGGGCCAGCGCGTCCCACGCGACGAAGATCACCGGGACCGCTTCCCTGATCCGCGCGGACGGCACCTTGCGCCCCAGCCGCGCCTGGAGCTGGAGGAACGGCAGCACGACGCCGTCCTTCCAGGCCAGCAGCTCCCCATCCAGGATCCCCGCCCAGGGCAGGTCCCGCGCGCCGTCCACGACCTCGGGGAACGTGCTGCTGATGTCGTGGAGGTCCCGTGAGTACAGGCGCACGTCCCCGCCTGATCGATGCAGCTGGGCGCGGATCCCGTCGTACTTGTCCTCCACCCACACCACGGGGCCCAGGCGCCCGATGATCTCCGCGGCGTCCTCGGCGGGTGACGCGAGCATGAACTTGAGGGGATGGAAGAGCGCCAGCCCGGCGTCTGCGAGACGGTCGTCGCGGGCGAGCAGCGCGGTCCGGCCCACGTCACCGGTCAGCATCCCCGCTCGCTTGACGTCGTCCAGGGGCCGCCCGAACGCCTTCGCGATCGCCGCCTCCAGGAGGCCTTCGCGGAGACCGATCCGGAGCTCGCCGCCGAGCACCTTGACGATCGCACCCGCGGTCCGTGGCGTGGTCCGGGCGAGCAGCGCCTCCAGGATCGAGCCCTTCGCGGCAGCGCCGGAAGCAGCCTCGATCGCGTCGAATGCGGAGCGGACCTCGACCAGGGTGGGCTCGGCCGCCGGGTCCGGGGCGTGCCCGGCAGCCTCCAGCACCTGGGTCACCGCGGTCGAGATGTCGGACGAGCGGTCGTACGCGGCGCGCAGCGCATCGTCGCCCGCCCCGGCTGTCCGCAGGACGGCCCCGGCCAGCCCGGACCAGCCTACGCCCAGCGAGCGCTGGTCGGACTCCGGGAACGGGCGACCGGTCAGGAACACCGCCGCCACGGGCAGCTCGTCCGGGCCGAGCCCGGCGAGGTAGGCGGCGAGGATCGTGGTCTTCTCGCCGGTCTTCGTCGTCGCGGCGACGCGCTCGACCGTCTCGCTCCAGCGGCGCATGCGGGCGATGGTATAGGGTTCCAGCGATGCTCCATCGGCGATGGTTCCCTGACCACATGGACGGCGATTCTGTCGTGCTGCGCCGGCACACGCGCGAGAATCTGGGCGACTTCTTGCGCTGGTACCAGGACCCGGAGGTCGCGCGCCTGACGCGCTACCAGGACGGCCCGATGCGCCCGGACGAGATCGAGCGGTTCTTCACGATGCGGGCGCTCGGGCCGGACGCACTGGCGATGGGGATCCACGTCCGCGCCGACGACCGGCTGATCGGGTCGTGCGCGTTCTCGCAGCTGGACGGGGACAACGGGTCCACGCTGTTCCACATCACCATCGGCGAGCACGACGCATGGGGACACGGGTACGGCGGCGAGGCGACCCGGCTGATGGTGGACCACGCCTTCGGGTCGCTGGGGCTCCATCGGGTGGCGCTGACGGTCTTCGCCTTCAACGAGCGTGCGATCCGGGCCTACACGCGGGTCGGGTTCGTGACGGAGGGCCGCGCCCGGGAGGCGATCTGGCGCGACGGCCGGTGGTGGGACGAGATCCACATGAGCGTCCTGGAGCCCGAATGGCGGGCGGCGCGATGGCAGGCGCGGGCCGCCGCGGACGGTCGCGTGATGGCGGGCGACGGGGGAGAGGCCGGGGCGCAGCACGCGGGCGGTTGATGGTGGCGAGCGACGACGGGGCGGCGGCTGCCGCACGAACTGCATTCCGGGAGCAGGCCGACGCGAAGGGTCATGTCGTCGAGAATGCACGCATCGCCGCCGACGGCCTCGAGGCGGCGTTCGCAGCGGGTGTCCTGAGCCGGACCTCCACGCTGGACCTGATGCTGGGCGACCTCGCCCGCGCGCTGGAGCAGGACGACGGCCAGCGGCTGGGCGGCAAGAGCGCGGAGGCCGCGCGGTTCATCCTCCGGGCGATCTCGCGGGAGCTGGACAACGCCTGAGCTGGCCTGCGCGCGCAGGCCGCGGCCGCGGCCTGCGCGCGGCCGCGGCCGGTCCCGCGCTGCCGTGCCACACGGCGTGATCGTTCCATGTGCACGTAGCCCGTCCGTTCGGTCCGAGTCCCATTGGCTGGCGGGCCGCCCCCCGTCGGAAGGGGCGTTGTTGGCCACCGTTCACATGCAACGAGCATCTGCCGGCCCAGAGCCCCGGCCGCGGCCGTCGATGAGGCCCTGCCCGGAGCTTGCGGCCCGCCGAAGCCTGCGGCTGCACATGAAACGATCACGGCGTGGGTGATGGCCGTGGGGACTGCGCCGGGATGATCGACGCGTGCCCTCGAGGGAACGACGCCCGCGCAGGAGCCCCGAGTGGAAGGCCCGCGCAGCGGCTCAAGGCGAGCTGACCGTCCGCGGACGGTCAGCCGATGCCGTACTCGTTGCGCCCACGGGCCCGGGAGAGCGTCAGCCGGGCATGGAGCGGCAGCGTCTCGAGGCGCGGCGTGAGGGCATCGTCCAGCGCGTCGACGACCTGCGGCAGGGCCGCGGCCACCGCCGCCTCGAGCGCGTCCTCCAGGAGGCTCTCCTCCGCGAACGTCAACTCGTTGCGGTCCACCTGGCCGGCCATGTCCGCGGCGACGACGCGCAACTCGAGCGCAAGCCTGGAACGGGCGCCGGCGGCGGCTGTCGACGCCGTCGCGGAGCGGAAGGTCTGGGTGGGTGGGGACTTCAGGTTGATCATCGCGGCTCCTCCACGCCCGACCGAGGCACCGCGGCTCACGGACCGGAGGAGCGAGGTGGGGCGTGTACCCAGAGTCGCCCTGATTCGCGGTGACGCCTAGGGCCATCCGGCCCCGGGGTCCACTCGGCCGGCCAAAACGATGATCGATGATGATCGGCGCCTGTCCGCGCCGGAGGCGAACCTCAGCCCAGCTCGAGCCAGGCGAGGAGCTCCTCGCCGCCCTGCCAGACGGCCGGGGCGTCCTTGCCCAGGCGATAACGCTCGTGGTCGACGTACCGGGCGAGATCGGGGAACGTCTCCCGGAGCAGGCCGCCCGGGTGCAGGCGAACCGACGCATGCTCCAGGAAGGCGGCGTACAGCACCTCGGGGTCGGCGTCCGCGATCCGCGTCTCGGCCCCCTCCTGGAAGTCGATCGGCACCATCAACCGCGCGAAGAAGGACCCGATCTCGTCGGCCAGCGGATCCACGCCCTGCGAGTGGCCGGCCCAGCGGACGATGGGCGCGCGAGAGACGAACGCCAGGAACGTCTCCCGCTCGTCACGCGCGTCGGCGAGGAGCGTGCCGCCGAAGCCCAGGAACTGGTTGGACACGGGGATCCGGTCGTCGATCTGGATCCGGCCCCACTCGTAGTCGCGCGCCACCGGCAGGGTCGTCTCGCGGTCGATGAACGCGGGCCGGCCGCGACCTGCGTGAGCCTCCCAGAACGTCACCTCCTCCGGGTCGAAGTGCTCCAGGGTTGGCACGTCCCGGAGCGCCACGAGCAGCCGGGGGCCGGGCGTCGTCCCGGTGAGGCCGCCGTCCCGGAGCACGAACCCGAGGTGTGCCAGTTCGTTCGCGGCCTCGACCAGCCAGTCACCGCCCCAGTTCAGGTCACCCGGCCACGGGCGCGCCGCATGGGTCATCCGGGGTCTCCTTCCGGGAGCGTCTCGGCGACCGCGGCCGCGGCGGCGCGGTGGCGGCGCCGGTTCCCCGCCGCGAAGACCACCGCCCCGGCAATGGACGTGAGCAGCAGGGTCGTCACGTGCAGCAGGACCGCGAACGCCAGCGCGGACGACTTGGCGATCCCCACCGACGCCGCGATCGTCACCGTCGCCAGCTCGAACGTGCCCACGTAGCCGGGCGCCGCCGGGATCGCGGTGGCCAGGTTCGTCCCGGCAGCGAGGAGGGCCGCCTGCCCGATCGTCGGCTCGATGCCGACCGCCTGCGCCGCGGCCGCGAACGCCAGCACCGTGAACGACCACGACCCGATCGAGAGCACCACGGCCACCGTCATCGTCCGCAGGTTGCCTGCGATCGAGAGCCCCGTGCGCAGCCGGACCAGGAGCATGTGGACCCGGGGCCAGCGGGCGATGACGGTCGTCACCCGTTCCGCGCCGGGCAGGCGGTGCGCCAGGATCCCCAGCGCGATCGCAATGACCAGCAGCGCCGACACGGCCGCACCCACCATCACCGCCGAGGCGACGATCCCGCGAACCGACATCACCAGGATCGCGACCGCCGCGATCGTCACCACGACCACCGTGTCCACCACGCGTTCCACGACGACGGTGCCGAGGATCGTGGTGCGGCTGATCCCGGTCCGCTCCCCCAGGTCGTGGCTGCGGACCACCTCGCCCAGGCGCGCCGGGAGCACGTTGTTGGCGAGGTAGCCCACCAGGAGCGAGCTGAGCGTGTTCCGGAAGGACACGACGGCCACGGGGCGGAGCAGGACCTTCCACCGAATTGCCCGCAGGACCACGTCCGCAGCAATGAAGGCGACCAGCAGGACCATCCAGCGGAGATCGGCGCTGCGGAGCGCGTCACCGGCCGCCGCGAGGTCCACCGACCGGACCACCAGGGCCAGCGCAACGAGGGAGATGGTGATCCCGAGCGTCGCCCGCCCGAGGCGGCCACGCAGCCACATGTCAGGCCGTGCCGGACTCACCGGACGAGGGGCGAGACCGCAGCTTCGCGGATCGCCGCAGCCCCGTCCGGTGCAGCATGTACCGGCCGACGACCCGCAGCGTGGAGAGGCCGTACACGACGCTCCGCCGGAAGCCGACCGAGCTCGCCTCCTCGAAGTACCGCGTCGGCACCCCGACCTCGCCGACCGGGAGGCCACCCGCCGCCACGACCTGGGCGATCAGCTCCTGGTCGAACACGAAGTCGTCCGAGTTGAGGCGATACGGGATCGTCTCCAGAAGGCGCCGGCTGTAGGCGCGCAGACCGGTGTGGTACTCGGACAGGTGGAGTCCGAAGGCGAAGTTCTCCAGGCCCGTCAGGAACCGGTTGGAGACGAACTTCCAGCGGGGCATGCCGCCCGCGAGGGGATCCCCCAGGAAACGGCTGCCCAGCATCAGGTCCCGCTCGCCGGCGAGGATCGGGGCCACCAGCTGCGGGATGCGCGTTGCGTCGTACTGGTAGTCCGGGTGGAGCATGACCACCACGTCCGCGCCCCACTCGAGCGCCCGGTCGTAGCAGGTCTTCTGGTTGCCGCCGTAGCCCTTGTTCTGGCGGTGGGCGATGACCTCGATGCCGAGCCGCTTCGCGATCTCGATGGTCTCGTCCCGCGACACGTCGTCCACGAGGATCACGTGGTGGACGAGGTCGTGCGGGATGTCGGCATACGTGCGCTCGAGCGTCTTCGCCGCGTTGTACGCGGGCATGACGATGACGACGCGGGGGTCCTGGGTGGGCATGTCGACAACAAGGTACGCGGGTCGCGGCTCGCGTGCAGCCCGGAGCGATTCCGGCCATGCTGGCGGTCGCGCCACGTCCCGCGCAGGAGACAGCGATGTTCGAACGCCTCTTTGGTGACCGCCGCGGCGATCCCGCCGTCGCCGGCCGCGTCCCGCCCGGCCAGTACCTCACGGAGAAGTTCCCGGTCCTGCACTACGGCAGCGTGCCCAAGGCGGACCTCGGGACCTGGAGCTTCCGCGTATGGGGCGAGGTCGACAGCCCCTTCAGCCTCACCTGGGCCGAGCTCCAGGCCCTGCCGCGGACGGTTCTGACCGCGGACATCCACTGCGTCACGCGCTGGTCGAAGCTGGACACGCACTGGGAGGGCGTCGCGATCCGGACGATCCTCGACATGGCGCAGGTCCGGCCCTCGGCAGGGTTCGTGGCCGGCCATGCCGAGCAGGGCTACACGGCCAACCTGCCGCTCGCCGCGCTGGACGACGACGACGTGATCCTGGCCGATACATACGAGGGCGCCCCTCTGGAGCCCGAGCACGGCTACCCGCTGCGGCTCATCGTCCCGAAGAAGTACTTCTGGAAGGGCCCGAAGTGGATCCGGGGCCTGGAGTTCCTCGATCACGACTCGAAGGGTTTCTGGGAGCGCTACGGCTACCACAACGACGCGGACCCGTGGCTCGAGGAGCGGTTTGCTGCCGAATGACCTCGTGGCGCCCGGACCGGCGGGCGCGCTCCGGCCTGGACGCCGGCCGGCAGCGGCGTGGTCCCGTCGCATCCCGGCGAACCCCCCCTACCAGGCAACCTCCGATGCCCGGGCGCCCGCCGGTTCGGTGCGAGAGGCGGTCAGGGCGACCTGCAGGCCGAGCAGGATCCACGCCAACCCATTGAGCGCGATCCCGGCGAGCGAGATCGGCAGGAAGATCGTCGGGTTTGCAGGGGACGTGAGCTCGAGGCGGTCCATGCCCGACATCGCAAGCAGGGACCCGATCGCGAGGGTGAAGGTGGCCCAGCGCCACAGGACGCCGATCCGCAGAGCCACGAGGCCGAACCACCCATCCGCGAGCCAGACGGCGAGCCCGGCCCAGAAGCCGACGAGACCGAAGTCGCCGGCGAAGGGCCGCTCCCTTCCGACGGCGAGCAGGATCCAGGCGATGGACCAGCCGTTGGCAGCGATGACGGGGATCGTCCCCGCGAGCGCAAGCCGCCACGACACCGCGGAGTGGCGTCCGAGGACGGCCACGGCGATCGAGATGGCGCCTGCGCAGAACAGGACGAGGCGGCCAGTGTTCAACCAGGACGGGATCTCGACCACAAACGCGGCGAGAAGGCCGAGGCCGCCGAGGATCCCCACGACACCGAGAGCACGGGCGACGACCGACGGGAGCCCGGGATGCGACACGGTCATCGGGCGAAGCCTCCGGGACTTGGGCGCTGGAACCGGCGACGCGGCAGAACGTGAGCGGCAGCGTCGCCGGCGGGAGACAGTCAGTCGTCCACGCTGCCCGGGTCGCACGGCGCGGCACGAGCGGGTCGGAGCATCACGCGGCACCTCCGGCCGGCAGGAGCGCGGGTCGATCCTGACGGATGGCACTCAAGCCCAGGGCGGCCCAGCCGCCCGAGAACGCGACCATCGAGGCCGCCGTGAGAAGGCCGCTGAACGACTCGGGCAGGATGCCCCCGGAGATTCCGGCCAGCATCGGCACGATGGCGAAGGCGCCGACGGCGAGTAGGGCGGCCGCGGAACGCGAGAGTGCCCGCGCCTGCCACGTCGCGAGGGCGAACAGCGCCGACCCCACCAGGAGCGTCGCCGTGCCAACGGCCCACACGTACCAACCGGAGACGTCTCCGAGGAACCGTCCGTCGCCATTGAGCGCCATGCCGATCATGCCGATGATCGAGACGACCGCTCCCGCGGCGGGAATGAGGAACGCGGCCCAGGTGAGCCTGGGGTGGCTGCGGGCCTGGAACGCGCTGAGGCCGGTGAGCCCCACCAGCAGCAGGACCGTCGCGACCAGAAGCAGCACGGCCCAGATCTGGGCGTAGTCCGGGCTGGCCGAGCCCGCGGCGAGCGCGATGAACCACAGGGCGCCCCCGAAGACGGCGGCATACCCCCCGATACGAAGCGACATGGCAAACCCCTTCGCGTGTTGGGACGCGGCGCCGAGGCCGCGGAGATGGAGGTGGGCATCCAGCGCACCGAGCAGGACGTCGACCAGGTCGAACGGGCCGAGAGGCCTCTCCTCGAGCACCGCGGCGAACTCATCGCCGTAGCGCGCTCTCCAGCGCGCCGGATAGCAGCGAAGCAGCAGGGTGAATATGGGACGCATCGCCGATCAGCCGGTCGACCGGCCCAGCCGGCGGAGGCCGAGGTCCGCGAACTCGGCGAGGTCGCGGAGCTGCTCGGCCAGGACGGAGGCACCCACCGCTGTGAGCCGGTACGGTCGGCGCCGGTCCACCGGCGGCAGTGCCTCGATCAGGCCGCGTTCCTCGAGACGGGCGAGCGCGGCGTACAGGGTTCCCGGTCCCAGCGGCCGGCCGGTGCCGGCCTCCACGTCGGCCATGATCGCGTAGCCGTGCTTCGGCCCGTCGCTGAGGCTGACGAGGATGAGAAGGGCGGGTTCGGCGAACCGGCCGAGCTCGGGGATGCGGGGTGGCATTGGACTCCTGCTAGTACGTGTCACGATATATCGTTCTACGTACTATATGTCCGGAGACCACGCTGTCAACCCCCCGAGTTGGGGTTGCGAGCGTTGCCGGATGGACCTGGCCGGGAAGTGGTGCCGCCTCGCCCCGGGTTCGTTGCGCCGGCACCGGCCCGGCGCCTCGCGCCGTGCGTCTCCGGCGCTATGCTCGTCTTCGATGGTCGGAGCCCTGCGCGCGGTCGCGCCGTCCGGTCATGCGTCCCCGGCGAGCAACCGTGAGGAGGATGCAGTGGCGACGAGGACCCTGGTCACGCTGGCGCTCGGTGCGGTGATGACGCTCGGCGCGTGCGGCGGCGGCGGCGGCAACGGCTGGCGCCCCGGCATCGGCCGGCGCCGGGGCAACGTCCCAGCCGCAGCAGACGGCCGAGGCCAATGTCACGGCGCCGCCGGCCAACGGGGCCGCCATCGACGCCTGCTCGCTGCTGACGACGGCCGAGGTGAAGGATGTCACCGGGGCGGACACCACGGCGGAGGTGGAGAGGACGAGCGGCTGGTCGGACTGGGTGGCGGGCCAGTGCTGGTGGAACAGCGCGGACATGTCCACCAGGTTCAGCATCGATGTCGGGACGCCGGCCAGCATCGCGAAGTCGACGAGCCCGACCGCGCAGGAACAGCTCGACATCTCGCGGCTCGCGTACAAGGCCCTCGGGGACGTCGAGGAGATCCCGGGGCTGGGCGACGGCGCGATCTTCGGAGCGGGCATGGTCACGGCCATCAAGAACGGGTCGATGCTCCAGGTGGCCGGCTTCGGCATCGACAAGGAGAAGTCGATCGAGCTGGCGAAGCTGGCACTCGCCCGCCTCTGAGCCTCGGCAGCGTCGGGCCTGCCGTGCCCGGCCGGCGATGGAACCGGGCGGGTGCCCTGCGTCGTAGAGTCCGGGAGTGACGTCCTCGCCCCGCGCCTTCGTTCTCCGGCACACGCGTCTCCGGCCGGTCCCCGGCCTCGATGAGGTCCGCCTTCACCTGGCCGACGAGGTGCTGCCGCTGTGGCATGCCGCCCAGATCGAGACGGACGATCCGGACGCCACCCTGCCGTACTGGGCGTTCGCGTGGGCCGGCGGCCTGGCGATCGGGCGATACCTGCTGGAGCATCCCGTGGCCGTGGCGGGCAGAAGCGTCTTCGACCTGGCCTCTGGGTCCGGGCTGTGCGCGATCGCAGCCATGCACGCCGGCGCGTCCGCGGCATCCGGTGCGGACATCGATGCCTTCGCCGCCGCGGCGATCAGGCTGAATGCTCGCGCCAACGGCCACCGGGTGGCGGCCGTTTGCCGTGACGTCCTTGACGACGAGCCCCCGGACGTCGACGTCATCCTGGCCGGTGACTGCTGGTACGACGAACGGCTCGCCGATCGCGTCCTGCCGTGGCTGCGCCGGGCGCGCGACCGGGGCATCGAGGTCATGGTCGGTGATCCCGGGCGCCGGTTCCTGCCCGCCGATGCGCTGGTGGAGCTCGCCTCCTACGACGTCCGGACGACGACCGAGCTCGAGGACCGCGACCTGGCCGGCGGCCGGGTCTATGCGCTCGGGCCCCGATCTGAGGGGGGTTGACGGCCGGACTGATAGCTATGTATCGTAGCCATCGTCAGACAGCCATCCCAGGAGAGCTCCCGTGCAGGTCAACCAGCACGCCGCCGCCGGCGATGTGGCGCCCGGTGCCGTGACCAGCGGACCAGCCGTCATAGCCGGAGCCGTCACGGTGCCCGGTGCCGTCACGCTGCCCGGTGCCGTCACCGGCGGCGCCCGGCGGTGGCTGCGGGTCGAAGGGCTGGCCGCGCTGGCGGCCGGTATCGCCCTGTACCTCGCGCACGGAGGCCAGCTCCTGTGGCTGATCCCCCTCGTGCTCGCGGTGGATGTCTCGATGATCGGGTACCTGCGCGGGCCCAGGACGGGAGCGGTCCTCTACAACCTCGCGCACAACCAGGCGCTCGGGCTGCTGGTCCTGGGACTCGGGGTCGCGACCGACACGGTGGCCGTGACGCTCATCGGCGCAATCCTGGTCGCGCACGTGGGCATGGACCGCCTGGCCGGTTACGGGCTGAAGTACCCGACGGACTTCAAGGACACCCACCTAGGCCGGATCGGCCGCTGACGCGAGGTTCCCGATGAGCCCCACGCCCGCCCGGACCAGTCGTGACGCGATCGTCGCGGCCGCACGCTCGCTCCTCGAGGAGCAGGGCCTCGACGCCGTGACCATGGCGAACGTGGCCGGCCGGGTCGGCGTGCGGCCCCCGTCCCTCTATAGGCATGTCCGCGACCGCGGGGCGCTCATCGCGGCCGTTGCCGACGAGGCGGTGCTGGAGCTGGGTCGGGTGCTGGAGGCGGCCGTGGGGAGCGCCCCCGGCGAGAACGCGGACGAGGCCGCCGACGCCCGCGTCCTCCGCGCCGCCCTGGCGTTCCGGGACTTCGCCGGCCGATCGCCGCGATCGATGTCCCTGGTGTTCGCGGGCCTCGGTGGCGACCTCCAGCCATCCGTGGAGACGGCGGCCATCGCGGCGCGCCCCCTCCTCGAGGTCTCGGCGGAGCTGGCGGGCCAGGACAGGGCGCTCGTCGCTGCCCGGGCACTGACGGCGTTCGCCTACGGCTTCTGTGCCATGGAACAGGGCGAGGCCTTCCGGTTCGGCGGTGACGTGGACGAGGCGTTCCGGGCCGGGATCGAGGCGCTCATCCGGGGCCTGGCGGCCTGAGGACCGGCTCGTCCGGGTTCCGCGGACACACGTCGACGACACGTGGCAAGCGCGTTCCCGCCATCCCCGGATCATCTGTCGTAGGCTTCGCGGCCCGGCGGCCGCCATCGTCCACGGCGCACCGCTCGCGGTCAGGAGGAGGCGCATCCCGATGCCGACGATCACCCCGTTCCTCTGGTTCGACGATGACCTCGAGGACGCCCTTGCCTTCTACGCCACGGTCTTCGACGACATGACGGTGCTGGACCAGTCCCGGATGGGCCCCGGCGCCACGGACCCGCTCTTTTCCGCGCGGTTCCGGATCCACGGGCAGGACCTGCTCGCCATCAACGGCGGTCCCCTCTTCCCCTTCACCGAGGCCATCTCGATGTTCGTGAGCGTGGACGGCCAGGCCGAGGTCAACCGCCTGTGGGAGGCCCTCACCGACGGGGGCGAGCCGAGCCGGTGCGGCTGGCTGAAGGACCGCTTCGGCCTCTCGTGGCAGATCGTCCCGGGGCGGCTGATGGAGCTGCTCGGGGACCCGGACCCCGGTCGGGCGGCGCGCGCCCGCGATGCGATGCTCGCGATGTCGCGGATCGAGATCGCGGAGCTCGAGGCCGCTGCCGACGCGGCCTGAGCGTTCGGGCCCGGTGGGGCAGGTGCCTGCAGGTAGACTGCGGCCAGCCGATCTCCACCACCCGAGGGGCACCTTGCGCATCACCACGGGCCTCGTGCTGGCCGTTCTCGTCGCCGCGTGCGGCACGCCCGCAATGGTGCCGTCGGCAGCCGCCCCGTCGTCAGCCGCCCCGTCATTCGCAACCCCTTCGCCGGCCGTCGTCGCATCGCCGACAGTGGAGCCTCCGCCTGTCCCGACGGCGGAGCCCTCGCCCACCCTGCCCGCCGGGCCGGCATCGACCCCGGTGGACGCACCCGTGACCGTCAGCCTGCCCGTCACGGCGTGCGCCACGTCGACGGGGGCTGAGGAAGCTCCCCCGAGCCCTCCTGCCACGACCAACGTGACCGTCGCCGCGAGCCTGGCGGAGCGGATCGGCGTCTACGGCGACGGCTACGACCTGGTGATGGGCCCGGCCGGCTGGTCCTGCGAGGCGCAGATCGGGGCGGACGGCTCGACGAGCCTCCGGATCTGGTCGCCATCCGATACCAACGCGCAGGTCATCACCGAGACGAACGGCGGCTGTTACGGCTGTGCGCTCATCCTTGCCTGCTCCACCTTCGCGGCCAGCGTCCGAGCAGTACGCCATCGATTTCGGCCTGTGTGACGCGCAGCGCCCGCCCAGCGAGCAGGTCCTCGCCGAGACGGCGGAGCTGATCGCCTTCACCGATGCGCCCAGGGTCGCCGGAACCGGGACCGGCTCGGGCGGGCCCTACGAGGCGCGCGGCCTGGTCTGGTACAGCAATGACGGCAACGCGGCCTACGCGTCCAAGGCGACCTGCACGCTCGCCCCGGCCGATGGGGCCCTGTGCGGGCCGGTCCTGGACTTCGTCCGCGCCCTGCTGCCCGCGCCACCGCCGGGTTCGTCGCCCGCCGCGATCGCCCCGCTCGTCCCGCCGGCCCCGTAAGCGGGCCCGCTAACCCCGAGCGACCCGGCCTCCGGGGTATGACCCGCACCGTGCCTCCGCCTCGGGCATAGGTCCCCTGTCTTGAGGGCACGCCTCACAAGCGAAGGCTCGCGGGCGTCTCAGGGCTGGCGTCCGATAGCGGTGAGCGTGCGAGGGGAGCCCGCCAGAGAAGGCGGTTTCCATGCGGTCGATCGCAGCAATGGCCCTTGCCGCGGCCGTCGGGCTCGCGGCCTGCGCCCCGGCGGCAACCACGGCCCCGTCCACGGCCCCGTCCACGGCCCCGTCGGTCGCGCCGAGAGAGCCGACGCCCGTGGCCCCGACCGGTCCTGCAGGCTCCCAGCAGGCGATCGTCCTCCGCCAGGCTCCCAGCATCGGCGAATTTGGCTGCGACGCCATTGGCCCTGAACCCACGTTCCATAGCCTGACGTTCCGCATCGACCCAGCCGCAGCGGAACAGGTGACCGCCTTGACCGACACCGGCGTGACGTTCACCACGTACTGGTCGGCGGGCTTCCAGCCGGGGACGACGACTGAACGCGTGATCCGAGATCCAGCAGGCCGGGTGATGGTGACCGACGGGAAGGTGATCCCGGTCCCAGAGGCGGATGCCCCGCAGCTCAATGGCGGCTACCCCGTCTCGGTGTGCAACGGCTCGCACAAGCTCTACGTGTTCGACGAACCCATCCCAGGGGGCTGAGGAGCGCGCACCCGATACCGTGCTGGACGGGCGACCGGGGCGCGTCCTGCGCCTACGGTAGAACCATCGCCGAACCACGGCGCAGCGGGCGGCGAATGGGGCCTACATCGACGACATCTGGGAGTTCCCGGCGAGGCAGGGCCACCGGCAGCGTCCGGCGGCCATGGTTCGCCTCCGGCGAGCCGGGCTGCGTCACGGTCGCAGTCCACCTGCGCACCGCGAGCTCGGAGACCGGATCGTCCATGGCCCCGACCCAGGGAGCCTCGGCGGTCGCCTGCACTCCACCCAGGGCTTCGTCCACGGTGACGTCAGGCATCGATGGCGACCACGCGCGGCCGATCGTCGAAGTAGCGGGTCTGATGGCGATCGGGAGCGTGCTCCCCGGCGGCCGGCCCGCGAACCAGGCCATACCGTCTGGCCCCGCCAGAGCAGCGGCCCACGGGTCCGCGAAGAGGCGGTCGTCGCGGGCGGTCTCGACCGCCCGAACCGCGGCCGCCCAGCGGGCGGTGGCTTCGACGGAAGACGCCATCGGGCCCTCCAGGTGCGTGTGCGACCAGCATGGCGCGGCAGCTGGCGGGGCATTCGTCCGTGGCCCGTCCGGCGCCGAAAACGCGAACGGGGCCGGCTGGTGAAGCCGACCCCGAACCGCGGAGAGAGGAGGAGTGAGTGAAGAATGCAGCGGCGCACCTTTCGGAAGGGTTACGGGCGACGGGTGGATATTCGATCGCCACGGTCTCCTGGCGCCACGGCAGCCCAGCGGCGCGCGCGGCGGGCGTCTAGGCTTCCGTACGGGCGCACCCGGCCGACGGACGGCGTGCCGAAGGTCCATGGAGGGCGAGCACGGTGGCAGTCAAGCGGACGAAGCGCTCGAAGTCGCAGGCGCAGTCGATCGGTGACGTCTTCGCGGAGGTCGGGCGTGCGCCACGCCACCGGATGCCGGACAACGAGATGGATCCCGAGGTCGCGTACCAGATCGTCCACGACGAGCTGATGCTGGACGGCAACGCCCGCCTCAACCTGGCCACGTTCGTCGGCACCTGGGTGGAGCCGCAGGCCCTGCGGCTGATGACCGAGACCTTCGACAAGAACATGATCAACAAGGACGAGTACCCGCAGACGGCCGAGATGGAGATGCGCTGCGTCGACATGATCAGCCGCCTCTGGAATGCGCCCGACCCGGAGGAGGCGCCCGGCTGCTCCACCACCGGCAGCAGCGAGGCCGCGATGCTCGGCGGGCTGGCGATGAAGCGCCTCTGGCAGGAACGGCGGCGTGCGGCGGGCAAGCCGATCGACAAGCCCCAACATCGTCATGGGGATCAACGTCCAGGTCTGCTGGGAGAAGTTCGCCCGCTACTGGGACGTGGAGCCTCGCACGGTGCCGATGGAGGGCGACCGCTTCCACCTGTCCCCGTCCGAGGCGGCGGCCCTGTGCGACGAGAACACGATCGGCGTGATCGCCGTCCTCGGGTCAACGTACGACGGCTCCTACGAGCCGGTCGAGAAGATCTGCAGGGCGCTGGACACGCTCCAGGAGGAGACCGGGCTCGAACATCCCGGTCCACGTGGACGCGGCGTCGGGCGGCTTCGTCGCCCCGTTCCTGGACCCGGAGCTGGACTGGGACTTCCGCCTGGAGCGCGTGGTGTCGATCAACGCGTCCGGCCACAAGTACGGCCTGGTGGCCCCCGGCGTCGGCTGGATCATCTGGCGCGACGAGGATCACCTCCCGGAGGACCTCATCTTCGAGGTGAACTACCTGGGCGACATCATGCCCACGTTCGCGCTCAACTTCTCCCGGCCGGGCGCCCAGGTGGTGGCCCAGTACTACAACTTCATCCGGCTCGGGTTCGAGGGCTACCGGAACGTCCAGCAGTACACGCGGGACGTGGCGAGGGACCTCGCGCGCGAGATCGAGAAGCTGGGTCCGTTCGAGCTGATCACCCGCGGTGACGACCTGCCCGTGTTCGCGTTCAAGGTGCGGGACGACATCGAGAACTTCAACGTGTTCGACGTGTCGAACGCGGTCCGCGAACGGGGCTGGCAGGTGCCGGCCTACACGTTCCCGGCCAACCGCGAGGACCTCGCGGTGCTGCGCGTCGTGGCGAAGCGCGGGTTCACGCACGACGTGGCGAGCCTGTTCGTCAACGACCTGAAGCGCCAGCTGCCACGCCTGGAGCGCCAGCCCATCCCCGTGATCGACCCGGAGAGCGGGAGCGGGTTCCGCCACTAGCTCGCGCGCGCCCCGGGCAGGGCGATCCCTGCCGACGCGAGCAGGCCCGAGGGCGGGCGAACCACGGCAAAGCGCGGCGTCCACTAGGATCGCCACGCGCCGTTGGCGCTCGCCAGCCACGAGGGGACCCCAGCCGATGCTTCGAGACCAGTCGCGGCCGCCGCTCGGCTCGTCGCCGTTGTGGGACCCGGTGGCGGAGCGGTCCGTCCCCCCGTCCCTCGGGATGCGCCTGGCGCCGGTCCTGGTGTTCGCCGTCTCGCTGGCGCTCTACCTGCGGACGCTCCTGCCGGACATGGCGTTCGACGACTGGGGCGAGATGCAGACCGTGCCCCACGTGCTCGGCATCGCCCACCCGACCGGCTACCCCACCTACATCCTCACGGCCTGGCTGTTCGAGCTGCTGCCGTTCGGGTCGATCGCGTTCCGCGCGAACCTCTTCGCCGCCGTCTGCGTCGCGGTGGCGCTGGCGGCGATGACGGCCACGACGATCCGGCTCGGGGTGCGCCCGACGATCGCTGCCGCCGATGGCGGTCGCGACGGGAGCGGTCGGCACGATCTGGGCGTCGGCGGTCGTCGCGGAGGTCAACGCGCTCCACCTCGCGTTCATCGCGCTCATCGTGAACCGCTCGCTGGCGTGGGCGGACGACCGGCGGACGCGCGACCTCGCGCTCGGCGGCCTGCTGATCGGTCTGTCGATGGGCAACCACCTGCTGACGGCGTTCGTGGCGCCGTTCTTCATCGCGTTCGCCCTGTGGGAGGGTCGGTGGACGCTGTGGGAGCGGAAGCGGCTCATCCTGGTCCCGGTGCTGGCGGGGCTGGCCGGCCTCGCGGTCTACCTCTACATCCCGATCGCCGCCCACTTCGCGCCGCCGCTCCCCTACAACCACCCGACCACACTGCAGGGGTTCCTGTTCCTGGTGACCGGGGAGCAGTTCCGCGGCCAGTACGGCGGCCTGTTCGGGTCGCAGAGCATCACGACCCTCCTGGACAGCCTCCCGGCGCTGTGGCCGACGGCGACCTCACGGGCGACGGGGATCCTGCCGGTCCTGGGACTGGCCGGCATCGCGATCCTCGTGGTCCGGCGGCCGGCGTTCGGGCTTGCGTGCGCGGGCGCGCTGCTGGTCGGGATCGACATCTGGGCCAACTACCTCCGGCTCGAGCACTACCTCCTGGTCCCCTGGCTGCTGCTGGGCATCGGTGCGGCGGTGGCACTCGAGGGGGCCGCGCGTTCGGCCGGGTCCTACCTGCCGCGGCCCGTCAACGCGGTCGCGGGGCCGGTGGCGGCCATCGCCGGGGCGGCATTCGCCGTTGCGCTCATCGCGGGCAACCTGCCGGCCGCGGACAAGAGCACCGACCGCTCGGCGCGGACGTTCGTGGACATGGTCTGGGCGGCGCTGCCGGAGAACGCGGCGATCCTCTCGTTCTGGGGCACGTCGCCGCCGCTGTGGCACGCGCAGCAGGTCCTCGGTGAGCGGCCGGACGTCCTGGTCGTGGACGACACCAACGTCGTGTACGAGGGCTGGGGCACGCGCGAGGCCCGGATCGCCGCGCTGATCTGCACGCGACCGGTGTTCATCCTGCCGGTCAACAGGTCCATCCTGGACCCGACGGCCGAGCTGTACGACATCACGCCGGTGGTGACCGTCCCGATCGGGGCGCTGGCACCGACGGCAGCCTTCAAGGTGCCCGTCTACCGCGTGGATCCGCGTCCTGGGACCTGCCCGTAGCGTCCGGGTGATGATGATCCCTGTCGAAGGCAGGCGCAGGAGGAGACGGGATGGGCAGGATCGACTGGGTCGGGGAGAACATGCGCCTGGTGCGCTCGATCGGCGACGAGTTCGAGCGCACGCGGCCCTTCGACGGCCTGACCATCGGAACGGGCATCCATCTCGAGCCCAAGACGGCGGCGCTGCTCCTGGCCCTGCGGCGGGGCGGCGCCAGCATCATCGCCACGGGCAACCTCAATTCCACGCAGCCGGAGACGGTGGCCTGGCTCGAGGAGCGCGGGATCCGCGTTGTGGGGGCGCGAACCCAGGACGCCGGCGAGCACGACGCGCACGTGGCGGAGCTCATGGCGGCCTCGCCGCAGCTGCTCCTCGACAACGGCGGGGACCTGTTCGCCGCGTGGCTGGAGCGGCCATACGCCGGGCTCCTCGGCGGCACGGAGGAGACGACGTCGGGCCGGATGCGCCTGGCCCCGCTCCGGGACCGCCTCGGCCTGCCCATCCTGGTCATCAACGACAGCCCGATCAAGCAATTTGCCGAGAACGAGCATGCCGTGGGGCAGAGCGTCCTGGAGTCCTTCCTGCAAATCACCAACCGGGCGACGAACGGGCTGCGGGTCACGGTCTTCGGCTACGGCGCCTGCGGCCAGGGGGTCGCGGCGAACTTCCGCAGCGCGAATGCCACGGTGTCGGTGGTCGAGGTGGACCCGGTGACGCGGCTGCGCGCGCTCTGGGACGGGTTCGCCGTGCCGTCCCGGGACGCCGCGCTGGCGTCCGCGGACCTCGTGATCACGGTGACGGGTGCGCGCGGAGTCGTCGGTGCGGCCGACCTGGCGCTGCTGCGGGACGGCGCGATCCTTGTCAACGCCGGCCATTTCCCGTACGAGCTGGACGTCCCCGGGCTGGCCGCCGCCCCGTCGGTTGCCTCGTGCGAGGAGACGACCGAGGGCATCACGAGCCTCAGGCTGCGCGACGGGCGGACGGTCCGGGTGCTGGCGGAGGGCCACATGGTCAACCTCGCGGGGCCGCGGCCGCTCGGCAACTCGATCGGGGCGATGGACCTCGGGTTCGCCCTCCAAGCCCGGTGCCTCGAGGCGGTCGCGCGGGGCGCGGTCGGCCCGGAGTCGTGCGTCGTACCGGTGCCGCACTCGATCGACGAGGCGGTTGCCAGGGCCTACGTGGCGCTGGTGGGATAGGGCGAACTGGCGGCGGCTGCCGAACTGGCGGCGGCGGGCGAACTGGCGGCGGCTGCCGAACTGGCGGCGGCGGGCGAACTGGCGGCGGCTGCCGAACTGGCGGCGGCGGGCGCGGGTGCGGGGCGAGTGCTCGTACGGGGGGGACGGTTCCGAGCCTGGAACTCTCCATGGCCACGCTTCCCGCCGTTTGTCCGCCGGGCGGACCTTACGCGTGCGCGGCGTGCCGGACCTGATCCGGCAGGAGCCAGCCGAGCGTGGACCCCCCTGCCGTATCCGGCATCGGTCCGCCGGGAGGACGCTGGTCAGGACGGTCCTGACAACGATCCGCCGGGCGGGCATCTGCCGGGTTCGCTGGCCGCCGCGGTCGATACGATCCGCCGGGCGGGCATCTGCCGGGTTCGCTGGCCGCCGCGGTCGGGGGCACGGTCGAGGTGCCCTCCGAGACGCGGAGCCGGTTGGGTGTGGCGACCTTCCGGCCAGCCGCGGATCCACCTTCCGGCCAGCCGCGGATCGGCCGCGGATCAGGCGCTGCTCAGCGCTCGACGGGCCGCGACAGCGCCAGGAGCATCCCCGGGAGCACCGCGCTGGCCATCGCGTCGGGGTCCGCGTCGCCGCCGGCAAGGAGCGCCCGGCGCACGCTGCGCTCCACGACCGCGACCGACGCGTCTACCACGTCCGCAGCGTCGACGGTGAGCTCCAGGCCATTCCGCGCCATTGCGGCCTCGAGGAAGACGGCGATCCTGGAACGAAACCGGTCGTTGGCCTCGAGGAACGGGCGCGCCAGGTCAGGGCGCCGGACGGCGTGGATCTCGAGCTCCGTCTGGACCAGCGACAGCTGGCGGTCCACCGGCACCGACCGCAGGATCCGGTCGACGATCGACGCCACGGCCGTGCCCAGGTCCGGGGCCGCGGCCAGCTCCTGGTCCACGAGGGCCAGGCTCGCATCGAGATGGCCAAGCAGCACGGCATGCTCGCGCTCGACCAGGGCCGCCAGAACGTCGTCCTTGTCGGCGAAGTTGGAGTAGAACGCGCCGCGCGTGAACCCGGCCCGCTCGCAGATGTCCTCCACGGTGCCGCCGATCACGCCGCGCTCGGCGAACACCTCGCGGGCGGCATCCAGGATCCGCCGGCGGGTTGCCTCGCGACGTGCGGAGCGGGCGTGCTCGCCGCCGGCGAGCTCGGGATCGTCTTCGGCATCGGGCGCGGCGGGTCCAGCCATGGCCCGCTCCGCGGGAGCAGCTACAGCCACCGGCTGGTCCACCACCGGCGCGGACGCCTCGTCAGGCTCAGCCTCGGGATCACGCGCAACGGGCGCGGGCGTGCCCATCCAGGCCGCCCAGTCCCCGAGTCGCTGCTCGCGCGCCATCGCACCATCCCTGTGTCGTTCGATACATCCTCGTATTCGATACGTTGACGTATCGGATACGCCTTCGTATCCTAGCCAGTGCTGACGTCCCCTGCAACCCCCTGCTCTGCATACACGGGGCCGGTGCACCGCACCCGCCCCGGGAGGCCCCCGATGTTCGAGCGCCTGGGTTCCTGGACCTACCGGTTCCGGTTCCTGATCCTGATCGCGTGGATCGTGGCGGCGGTCTTCATGGCCAAGGCCGCCCCGAGCCTGTCGGGTGCGGGGTCCACGGACCAGACGTCCTTCCTGCCCGCGAACTCTCCTTCCCGCGCCGCCAAGGACGCCATCGAACGCGCCTTTCCCGGGAGCACGTCCTCGTCGTCGGCGACCATCACGATGGACCGCCCGGGCGGGCTGACGGACGGGGACCTGGCCTGGCGTGACGAGTTCACCGCCTGGGTCGTGAGCGACGCGGCGCCCGAACGGCTGCAATCGGCCGCCACGGACACCGCGACCGCGGAGTCGCGACCGGAGCTCAAGGAGCTGTTCCGGGGGCCCGACGGCACATTCGAGCTGTTCGCGGTGAACCTCAACGTCGCGGATGCGGGCGACGACGCCAAGGCCGTCGTGGAACTCCTCCGCGAGCACCTGACCGATACCGCCCCATCGGGTCTGGAAACCCATGTCACGGGCGCCGCAGCCATCAGCTCCGACTACCTCGAAGCGGTCCAGGTCGGCACGGACAGCACGACGACGGTGACGATCATCCTCGTCATCCTCGTGCTCCTGGCCATCTACCGGGCGCCGCTCGCCGCCCTCATCCCGCTGGCCACCATCGGCGTCGCCTTCGTGGTCTCCCTGGGCGTGCTGGGTTTCCTGGCATCCGCCGGCTGGCAGGTCTCCTCCACCCTGGAGACCTTCCTCGTGGTGATGGTCTTCGGCGTCGGGACGGACTACGCGATCTTCCTGATCAGCCGCTACCGCGAAGAGGTGTCGCACGACGGCGACTGGCACGACGCGGCCAAGGTCACGGTCAAGCGCATCGGCGCGGTCATCACCGCGTCCGCCGGCACGGTGATCGTCGGCATGATGGCCATGGGCGTCGGCGACTTCAAGATGATCACGTCCATGGGCCCGGGCATCGCCATCGCGGTGGCGGTGACACTCGCGGCGGCGCTGACCCTGTCGCCCGCCCTCCTGTCGATCTTCGGCCACTACCTGTTCTGGCCGCTCCACACCAGGGAGAAGCACGAGGGCGAGCCGCGCGGCTTCTTCGCCTCCCTCGCCAGGGCTGTCTCCCGGCGACCCGTGATCGTGACCATCGGCCTCACCGCGGTGCTGCTCGTCCCGGTCCTCTACCTGCCGCAGGTCAACTCGAACTTCGACGTCCTCGCGGACCTGCCCAAGGCGAGCGACTCCCGGATCGGCTACGAGCAGATCGGCGACCACCTGGGCGAGGACAAGCTCGTCCAGTCCACCGCGCTCATCGACCTCGGCGGTGGCGGCGACATCCTGGCGCCGGCCCAGCTCGCCAGGCTCCATACCCTCATGGAGGACCTCCACGCCGGCGGCGGCATCGCCACCACCACCAGCATCGTGACCCCGGACGGCGACACCACCGTCCCGGACGGATTCCGGCCGTCGAAGACGCTCCAGGAGATGGCCGACGGCTTCGCCGGCGACAGCGGCACGTCGAGCGGCAGCGACAACGCCAGCCTCCTGGACCCCGAGGTCAAGGACGGGCTCAACCAGGCCCTGGACTACGTGAACGGCCTCGCCGTGGCGTTCCCCGATGCGGCCAGCGGCGTCGCATGGCGCGAGTCCCGCGACGGCCTGGAGCATGCGATCGACATCGTCGACCGCGTGGAGAAGCAGAGCGTCGTCTCCACGCAGCTGCGCACGCTGTCCGCGTCCATCACGGACCCGGCCAACGCCGCCACCTCGAACTCCGGCTCCGAGGACAGCTCGGATTCCACGCTGATGAGCGACTACCTCGCGGAGCTCGGCGCGGCCTTCCCCGAGGTGAAATCCCTCGCCGCGTACAAGGATGGGGTCAAGGCCGCCAAGGCCCTCGAGCAGAACGCCTCGATCGCGGACGCCCTGAAGCTGTCCGACTCGTTCGCCAGCCTCGCCAACGACTTCGACGGCAAGCCGGGCGCGACGCTCTCCCCGAAGAGCCTGGCCGGCACGGCCAGCGCCAAGGAGTTCAAGAAGGAGGCCGAGGACACCTTCAACGCACTGCCGGACCCGCTCACGGCGCTGGCGGCGGTGTTCGCGACCCGCTCCGACGACTTCTACCTCCCGACCTCGCTGACGGGCGACGACGCGAAGAAGCTCCAGGACGCGATCGACGCCTTCGTGTCCAAGGACCACACCGCGACGCGCTTCTACCTCACGTCATCCAACGCGCCGTATAGCGGTGGCGCGTTCGGGATCATCAAGGAAGCCCGGGTCAAGCTGCAGGATGGCGCCGCCGGGTTCGGGCCGGGTGCGTCGGGCCACATCGGCGGTCCGACCGCGCAGTTCACGGACGTCCAGGACACGCTGGCGGGCGACTTCATCAAGGTCGGCGCGATCACGGTGCTGGGCATCCTGATCGTGCTGATGCTCCTCCTCCGCGCGGTCGTGGCGCCGCTCTACCTCGTGGCGACCGTCCTCGTCTCGTACGGCTCGACGCTGGGCCTGTCCGGCTTCGTGTTCCAGGAACTCCTCGGGCACCAGGGCGTCAGCCCCTACCTGCCGCTGATCCTGTTCGTGCTCCTCGTGGCGCTCGGGTCGGACTACAACATCTTCCTGATGCACCGCATCCGGGAGGAGGCGGAGACCCTTGGCATGAAGGACGCGGTCCGCATCGCCTCGGGGCACACCGGGCGCGGTCATCACGTCCGCGGGCCTGATCCTCGCCGGCACCTTCGGCTCGATGGCCATCGCACCGCTCACGATGCTGGTCCAGGTGGGTGTGGCCGTCGCGATCGGCGTGCTCATCGACACGTTCCTGGTCCGCTCCATCCTTGTCCCGGCCATCACCACGATCGCGGGCGACAGGGCCTGGTGGCCGTCCCGCTTCCGGGCCGGTGCGGTCGGCCCGTGCCTGTGCCGGGGTGGGTGTGCCCGTGCCCCCCGGTCGTCCCCGCGGCCCGTGGGTCTCGCACGCGGGAGCTGCCGTCGGCGCGGCGATGGGTACGGCAGCGGGCGCGAGGCGCGGGGGAACGCGTCTCTCGCGGCGTGCGCTGCTGGGCGCGATCGCCCTCGTCGTGCTCATCCCGGTGCTGGTCGCCGGGCTGCTCACGTGGTCGATGGATAGCCAGGGATCCGATCTCAGCTCCGTCCGCGCCGCGGTCGTGAACCTCGACGAAGGCGCCGACATGACCGCGGCGGACGGCACCAAACAGTCCGTCCGTCTTGGCGACGACCTCGCCGCATCGCTGGTCGGGCCGGACGCGGCGACCGGGTTCACCTGGGAGCAGGCAACCGAGTCGGACGCGACAGCGGGCCTCGATGACGGCCGGTATGCCGCCGTCCTCACGGTTCCACCGGACTTCTCGCGGAGCGTGGCGGCACTGCGCTCGGATCCCACCGGACGGGCGCCCAAGGCATCGCTGCGCCTCGCCACCAACGACGCCTCCGGCACCACGATGGGCACCGTCGCGAAGGCCGTCATGGCTGCGATCATCGCGTCCACCTCCCAGGGCATCACGGCGTCCTACGTCGACGACGTCCTCCTTGCCGTGACCTCGGCGCACGACTCGTTGTCCGCGGCGGCCGACGACGCGAGTTCCGTGGCCGGGTCCACGTCGAACCTCGCGGATTACGCCGCGGGCGCCGGGGCGGTGGCCGGGCAGCTGACCGCCGGGCTGCAGGAGTTCATCGACCAGGCGGACGCGGCATCGAGCGGCACCCAGTCGCTGGTTGACGGGACCCGCCAGCTCGCGAACGGCTCGGCGAAGCTCGCGAAGGGGGCCAAGGACCTCGCCTCGGGGACGAGCGCGGCGGCGGACGGGGCGGGATCCCTCGCCGACGGAGCCTCGAAGTTGTCCGACGGGCTCGCCGTGCTCGAAGGGCAGACGAAGGACCTGCCGGCCCAGGCAGCAGCATTGGCAACCGGCGCAGACGGCGTGGCGACCGGCGCGGCCGGGGTCGCGGCCGGGGCCGAATCCCTGGCCGCCGGCCTCAAGACGATGGCCACTCAGACGACGGGGCTCGGTGACCAGGGCCGGGCGCTCGACGCGGGTGCGGCGCAGCTGGACGGCGGCGCCAGCGCCCTCTCCGATGGCGCCGACCAGGCAGCCGCCGCCGCATCGGACCTCGCCGCGGGTGCTGGGCAGCTTGCGAGCGGTGTCACCGAGTACATGAACGGCGTGGCCTCCCTGGCCGGCGGCTGTGCGTCGATGGGAGGCACCCCGGCCATCTGCGGAGCGCTGGACAATCTCGCGGCGCAGGGCGGGACGCTGGCCGCCTCGGCGGGCGGCCTGGCCACCGGCGCGTCGCAGCTCGCCGGTGCCAACGCGGGGATCGCGGCCGGTGCCGCGGACCTGCAATCGGGCGCGAACCAGCTGCACGACGGCACCACGGCGCTGGCTGCCGGGCTGCCCACCCTGGAGGCCGGGATCGCCACGTCGGCAACCGGGGCTGCGGACCTGAGCACCGGCGCGGCAGACCTTGAGCACCGGCGCGGCGCAGGTCGCGGCCGGGGTACAGCAGCTCGCCGGCGGCATGCCGGCCCTCACGGAGGTCACGCCGACCAAAGAGCTTATCCGCAACTTCAGGACCAAGCAAGGCAACTGAAGCCAGCCCATTAACATTATCATCAGTAATGAAACTGCCTTCGATCAATCTCATAATTCCTGACAAGTTCAAATTCAGGAGTAACGCCAAAAAGTTCTGGGGAAGTTGATTCACCGCTGA
The DNA here is from genome assembly GCA_963788375.1 of uncultured Chloroflexia bacterium. Taxonomy (GTDB): domain Bacteria; phylum Chloroflexota; class Limnocylindria; order Limnocylindrales; family CSP1-4; genus CAIXZV01. The sequence goes on along the minus strand of CAWBGT010000025.1, from coordinate 3,245 downwards.
AACTCACATTTACAGTTCCGCGGACGATCGGGGCAACTTCCTGAATATGCGGCGCCTGGAATTCATCTCGCAAGGCAGTAACATCAGCCATGGTAATTGGCTGCTCGTTGCGGACATCCTGCTGCAAGTTCCCTTGAAAAACGAATAACAAGTTTGTTCCAATACCGCTGATCGAACCTAAAATGGTATCCTGAGCGCCAGCACCAACTGCAAGCATGGCGATCACTGCTGCCACTCCGATGACGATACCAAGAATGGTTAAAGCCGCCCGCAGTTTATTAGCGCTAACGCTTTCCAATGCTTCACGGATTGCTTGTCCCAAATTCATTGTGCAACCACCAATCCATCGTAAAGGCGAATCACCCGCTGTGTCCGGTCGGAAATTTTTGGATCATGCGTAACTATGATCAATGTTGTGCCAAATTCTTTATTCATGTTTAAAAGCAGCTGCATGATTTCTTCACCTGATTTGGAATCCAAATTACCAGTGGGTTCATCTGCCATAATGATCGCCGGATTGTTTATGATCGCACGCGCTACGGCAACCCGCTGCTGCTGGCCGCCTGAAAGTTCGGTCGGTTTATGGTTAACACGGTCTCCCAGCCCCACAGCTTCCAGCGCTTTAATCGCCCGCTGCTTTCTTCCTTCTGTGACACCTGCATATCGCAGGGAAGTTCAACATTCAATAACGCAGAAGAACGGGAAAGAAGGTTGAAATTTTGAAAAACAAATCCCACCTTTCTGTTTCGGATAACTGCGAGCTGGTCGTCGCTCATATTAGAGACCAATTCGCCATCCAGGTAATAATCTCCAGAGGAAGGTCTATCAAGGCAGCCAATGATATTCATCAATGTGGATTTTCCGGATCCAGAGGGTCCCATAATGGAGACCACTTCGCCCTGCTTGATCTTTACAGATACTCCGCAAAGCGCATTAACCTCAACCTCACCCATTCGGTAAACTTTTTCGATACCGCTGGTGAGAATAACGTCCTTTTTTCTTCGCCACTTATTGCCTCACAAAAGATGGCGGTCGTCCATTAGTCTGGAATAAAGACGGTGGATTAAGAACGATCACATCCCCTTCTTTTAATTCTCCGCCGGAAATTTCAGTTTGCGTATCCGAAGATGAACCCACTTCAACACTGGTTTCTATAAGTTGGTCACCAACGAGGGTGTAAACAATTCGCTGCCCATCCTTCAATCGTATTGCCCGGTTGGGAATTACAAGAACATCCTTGATCTCGCTGACAATAATATTTACTGCAGCAGTCATTCCAGGCCGAACCTGATCATCCGGTTCCAGAATTTTAACGTCACTTCAAAATCCACACCGCTGCCGTTATCAACACCAACAGATGCTACTTCCGTAACCTCACCCTTATAGGTTTTTCCCGTTACGGCATCAAAGCTCAGTTCAACTGGTTGGCCAATGGTCACCCGATTGATATCCACTTCCGAAATATTCACTTTTACAAATAATTCGGACAGGTCATCAACTCTAAATCCCTGCGTTCCGGTTGAAACCTCATCACCGACTTTGGGATATGCCCGGGTAACTGTTCCATTAAATGGCGCTTCCAGCCATCCCAGCGAAACAGTTGCTTCTGAAGCTGCAACACGGGCTTCTGCAGCACTGATATCATCCTTATTTGCGCCGGCTTTTACCCGTTCCCATTCACGCTGTGCATCCTGAACTTTTGATAGCGCCACTTCATAATCCGCAAAATCTTCTGCCACATCCCTGTCGTAGGATTTTCCCCATAATATAGTTGATCGTTCTCAGCGCTTTATCCCTTGCCAACTGCGCTTTATCCAAAGCTGATTTTGCTTCAACCGTTTTGGATCTGTTGCCGGCAGATCTCTCACAGTTTCATAAGCCGACAAATAGATTTTTAATTCCTCTTCCAGGCGGATAAAGTCTGCTCTTGCGGTATTTATCCTGTCCCAATTCGCGTTATTATAATTCCAATCATCCCGATCTTCCTTTGCATCCCGCAGGTCGCTCTCGGAAGTTAATAGATTTCGATAAGCTTCTGCGCTGGAAGTATTCGAGTTGATCAGGTCTTCAAGATTCTTCTTTGCAGTTACCAGATCCGATTGCGCCAGGATCACCGATTGAGGCAGAGTATTATCAGCCAGATCAGCCAGTTTTTCTCCGGCTTTTACCATGTATTGCCACATCGGCATAAACATGCTCAACTCTCCCGGTTGTTTGCCAGTTGATCTCGGTAGTTTGTTTGGCTTCCACCACCCCTGTTGCGCCAACAATCGCGATCAGATCACTGCGTTCAACAATGGCTGTCTGATAAGCATCACTCGCATTTGAACGATTTCTGATGCTGTTAAAAATGATGAACCCTGCAGCCAAGAATCAATATAATCACCGCGATCCAGCGGATTGACTTTTTCTTTGAACCAAGGAATCACATTTTTAAATGAAAAATTCTTTTTTTCTTCGGTGGTATTTTTTAGGCATAGTTCCTCGTTAATCCGCACGGAAATATACCCCTGATTATTCCGTGAATTTAATAATTGTTACGCGTTTAGATATGAAAAAGCCGCTTTTTGGATCTCCTTAATTAATGCGTCGCAGCTTACATCCATTGGCATCTTGCCGCACAAATTAAGAATTAGCGGTGAATTGGCAATCGTTAATACTGTCACCGACGCCAGCCGGGGATCCTTTTTTGAAAATTCGCCTTTATCAACCCAAGTTTTATCAGCTCTGTTAACTTATCGAAGATTGGTTCCAAGATGTCTCAGGCTTTCAATATCGTCACCTTTATCCGATCTGGGGGTCATCCAAAACATGCGGAAGATCTTCGGATGATCATGGGCAGTCTGGGCATAATCCTTTAATAGTTTCTGCGAGCACACTTTTAACCGGTGCTTTTCGCGCTTTTTCGATCAATCCTTCAAAGTGAATACCAATACGGTCTTTCTGCCGCTCAATTAAGGCTTTCATGATCTCTGAGCGGTCGCCAAAATAGGTATAAAAAACCATATGCGACACGCCTATCTTTTCGGCGATCATGCGAATACTGACCTTATCTGGCGAAATATCATCCAGAAGGTTGATCACCGCATCCATCATATCATTGCGCATTCTCTCAATTTTTTCAGGTGAGTTTTTTGGTCTTGCCATATCTGCTCTTTTCTTAAATATATAAGATCGTATATTTTATACAATCTATTATAACAATAATTTCATTGAATCCTGTAAACATTTCGTTAACATCAAAA
>CAWBGT010000024.1:0-27606 GCA_963788375.1 uncultured Chloroflexia bacterium | reverse complement strand
TTCGACGACCTCGTCAGGATCAACGACATGCTGACGTGGAGCCCCGACTACCGGCACTCCTTCGTGCGGGCGTGCAACCTGGTCGGCGAGCTCGTCGGCGCCTCGATGGCACCCGCGTACATTATCGACGACTCCGGCACGCTGCTCGTGCTCGTGACCGACGTCAGGACAGCGGAACGCTTGGGCGACGAGTACCGGACGATGCCGGTGGTGCAGCACGTCCGGCCTCCGTGGGTCAACCAGGGCGAGTGGCCGGTGCAGGCCAAGGACATCCTTGACACGGACGCCTGGCTGACCCTGCCGGACGACTTCAAGGCGTGGTTCGGCGAGACGGGCATCGTCGCGTCGATCCACGCGGATGGCCGCCACCTGGGAGCCGTGCTGCTCTGCTTCGATGGCGACTTCACGCTGACACAGCCGGTGCGGGAGTATCTGCGCGTCGCCTGCCGCATCCTCGGCAGCGCCATCTACCGGTGGCAGGCGGCCGCACGCGAGCGCGAGGTTGGCGCGCTCCAGGAGCGCCGCCGCCTGGCCGAGGAGCTCCACGACGACGTCAGCCAGCAGGTCGCGAGCCTGGGCTACCGCGTTGACGCCGCCCTGCTCGACCATGGCAGCGGCGATGCAGCACTCGTGGGGCAGGACCTGCGGGACCTCCAGGAGCTGGTCCTCGGCCTCAAGCGGAGCCTCCGCCACCAGATGCTGGGACTGCGGGCCGACGCCATCCCCGGCGAGGGTTCCTTCCTGGCCAGCGTCCGTGAGCAGCTGGACCACTTCTGCGGCCAGTACGACCTGCCGGTCGAGTTCATCTGCCCCTGGGGAGACGCCGCAGACCGGATTCCGCTCGACATCGCCACGCAGCTCCTGCGGGTCCTCCAGGAAGGCCTGGTGAACGCCTACCGCCACGCCGATGCGACGCACGTCGCCGTCCGGCTGTTCGGGACGAACACCAAGGTTCGCCTGGAGATCGAGGACGACGGGGTCGGCTTCGACCCGGGGGTCGTGCCCGCCTCGCGCATGGGCGTGCGGATCATGCGCCAGCGCATGGAGCAAATCGACGGGTCGCTGCAGGTCCAGCCGGCGACACCCCGGGGCACGATCCTGGTCGCCGAGGCCCCGGTCCACTACCTGAGCTCGTCGCCCCTGCGGCTCGAGGCCAAGGCCTGATGGTTGAGCGCCCGACCCGCGTCGTGATCGTCGATGACCACCGCCTCTTCCGGGACGGGCTTGCCGCCCTGATCGCCCGGTGGGACGACTTCGAGCTCGTCGGAAGCGCGGCCGACGGAGCGGAGGGTGCCGAGCTTGTCCGCCGCGTTGCGCCCGATCTCGTGCTGATGGACGTCCGCATGCCGGGCATCGACGGCGTGCACGCGACTGCCCGCATCCACGAGTTCCGCCCCTCGACGCGCATCGTGATGCTCACCACCTCGAGCCTGGGTGAGGACGTGTTCAACGCGCTGCGCAACGGGGCCCACGGCTACGTCATCAAGGATGAGCCGGCCGAGCGGCTGCGCGCCTACCTCCAGGCGGTGATGCGGGGCGAGGTCGCCCTGTCCAGCGCCATCGCAGGCCGCGTCCTCGCACAGCTCAGCGTCGTGAACTCGACATCGCCCGCTCCCGTCACGGTCCTCACGTCCCGCGAGCGCGAGGTGCTCCGACAGCTCGTCGACGGGCTCACGAACGAGGAGATCGCCCAGAGCCTCAACGTCAGCGAGGCCACGGTGAAGAAGCACCTCGGCCGGGTGATGACCAAGCTCCACGTGGACAACCGCGTGCAGCTCGCCGTGTACAGCGTGCGCGAGGGCCTCGTCGACTGACGTGCGCCCGGCGGAGGGTGCCGAATGGCAGCCGGGACGTGCCGGATGGACGTATCCCTTCGGCTACCCCCACACCCCTCAACTGGGTCACGCGATGTAGCCCGCGGGTGCTAGGAGCACGACTCCGCCAGGCGGACCATGCAGACAGGTGCCAAAGGCTGGCGCCGGGTCGCAGGGGATCCGCACATCGTGAAGGTCGTCGTCGTCTACAAGTGGGCAAGAGACCCGGAGGATGCGGCCGTCCGCGCCGACGGGTCCGTGGACTGGCGGGGCGCCAAGATGACCGCAGGCGAGGACGACCCCGCCGTCCTGGACGCCGGCCGCGCCATCGCCGCCGCGACCGGCGGAACGGTCGTCGGCCTGACCATCGGCGACGGCGACGCGACCTGGGCGCTGGCCCGTGGCGTCGAACAGGCGGTGTCGGTACCCGACGCCCCCTTCGCCACCGACAACGCGGTCACGGCGTCGGTGCTCGCAGGCGCAGTGCGGTCGATCGGCGACGTGGACGTGGTCGTGATCGGCGACGCCGAGGCGTACCCGGGGGTCGCGCCGCTGCTCGCCGCGCAGCTCGGGTGGCCGTCGCTGCTGGGCGTGGCGAGCGCCACAGCCGATGGCGACCGGATCGTGACGACGCGCCGCGCCGGCGACATGGAGCAGGCCGTGAGCCTGCCGACGCCGGCGGTCCTCGGCGTGGCGGCCGTGGGCGCCGAGAAGCAGCAGCCGGGGATGAAGGAGGTCCTGGCCGCACGGAAGCGGCCGGTGACCCTGGTTCCGCTGGCAGGGCTCGACATTGTGGCACCCGCCGCCGTCGACTCACGCGGCACGAGGGCGCCGGAGACGGGATCCGCCCGCATCTTCGACGGCGAGCCCGCTGCGGCCGCCACGCAGCTCGTCGCCGCGCTCCGCGCGGACGGCGTCCTGTGACCGCCGCCCGACGACAAGGACGAACGCGATGACGACCGATTCCTGGGTTCTTGCCACCGACACCCGCCGCCTCGCGGCGATGGTCGCTGCCGCCCGCGGCGCTGGCGGGAGAGTGATGGTGGCCGCCATCGGGCCCCGCTCGCTCGCCGACGCGGCCGCGGCCGCGGGACCGGACGCCGTGTCCTGGGTGGAGACCGACGCCGGGATCCCTTCGGAGGCCTACGCGCAGCCGCTCGCCGCGGCCATCGCCGCTGCCTCGCCGCGACTCGTCGTGGCTGCCACGACCCCTGAAGGGCGGGTGCTCCTCGCCGCCGCGGCCACCGCGCTCGGCGCGGCGGTGGTGCCCGGTCTCCTCTCGGTTGCCGCTGACGGCGACACCCTCACCGTTGAGCGCGCCGACCTCGGCGGGCGGGTGCTCGAGACCCTCGCGACGTCGGCGCCGGTCGCCGGCCTGTTCGGCGGTGACGACATCACCCCGCCCGATGGGGCGGCGGCGCCGGTCAGCATCATGGCACTCGTTCCTGCCGCAGTCAGGGTTGACCACACCGCCCCGGTCCCCGGCGCGACCGGTGGCGTGACCACGGCCGAGCGCGTCGTGTCGGTGGGCCGCGGCGTCAAGGCGAAGGTTGATCTCGAGATCGTCGAGGGCCTGGCGTCGGCGCTCGGGGCCGAGATTGCGTGCTCCATGCCGATCGCCGACGACTTCGGCTGGGTGGCCAAGGAGCGCTACATCGGCCGCTCGGGTCAGCACATCGCTCCTCGGCTGTATCTGGCGCTCGGGATCTCCGGGACGCCCCAGCACCTCGAGGGTGTCCGTGACGCGAAGGTCGTCGTGGCCGTGAACTCGGACCCTGACGCGCACATCTTCAAGCGTGCCGACTACGGGATCGTGGGGGACCTGTATGAGGTCGTCCCCGCGCTCCGATCCGCATTGGGCAAGTGACGAGGCCACGTCGGTCTCGGACAGGAGGAACTCATGGCTGAACGGTTCGACGCCGAGTACGACGTCGTCGTCATCGGCGGCGGCATCTCGGGCCTCTCGGCGGCCCTGCAGGCGACCAAGGATGGCCTGACCTGCGCGCTCCTCGAGAAGGAGGACAAGACCGGCGGCAGCTCCGCGTTCGCCGAGGGCCACGCGGCGTTCGAGTCGGACGAGCAGATCAAGCGCGGCATCCACGTCGGCAAGGTCGAGGCGTACGAGAAGTACCTCACCTACTCGCACTGGCGCGCCGATCCCGCGATCGTCTCGCGGTTCGTCGAGAACGCGGCAACGTCGATCGTCAAACTCCGCGAGGAGCTGGGCGTCGTCTACGAGAGCGTCGAGATCACGGCGCCTGACCAGCCCGAGGAGCTGCAGACCTGGCACCTTCCCGAGGGCGAGATCGCGCACGTGATCGAGCTCCAGGAGGCCGAGGCGCGCCGCCGCGGCGTCGACATCTTCCTCGGCACGCCGGCCCAGCACATCGTCATGGACGAGGGCAGGGTCTGCGGCGTCGCCGCGAAGGACTCCGACGGCAAGGACGTGACCCTGGGCGCCAAGGCCGTCGTTGTGGCCACGGGCGGGTTTGCCGCCAACCCCGAGATGATCAACAAGTACAGCAAGTTCAGCACCGGCGTGCAGATGATCAACGTCGGCGGGCCGGGCAACACGGGCGACGGCGTCAACATGGTCCTCGAGGCCGGCGGCGTCGAGAACCACAACAACATCGGCTGCCTGCTGCTGTTCCCGTTCATGCGTGAAAAGGCGATCGTGAGCCACACGAATTGCGCCGGGATGCAGCCCTACCTCTGGGTGGACAAGTACGGCAAGCGGTTCACCGACGAGACGGTCGCCCTGAACTTCGGCCACGCCGGTGACATGGTCGCGAGCATGCCGGGTGCGTACTACTGGTCGATCCTCGGCCAGGAGGCGATCCGGCACCTCGTCGAGGTCGGCAACGAGGTCGGTCTCGGTATCTACATCCGCAACTATGAGAAGCTTCCGGGCCTGCCTGCGGAGATCGCCGAGGACGCCGCGGACCCGAACCGCGCGAACGTCGAGGGCGCCGCGACGATCGCTGCGCTCGCGGCCAAGATCGGCGTCGATCCCGAGGTCCTCGTCGCCCAGGTCGCGGAGTACAACGAGTACGTCGCGGCCGGCAACGACGCCAAGTTCCACAAGCTGCCCAAGTACCTCATCCCGATCCAGGAGGGGCCGTTCTACGCGGTCAAGATGGAGACCGGGATCATGATCTCCATGGGCGCCATGAAGATCGACGACCACTGGCGCGCCATCGGCGAGGATGACAAGCCGATCCCCGGCCTGTACATCGTCGGCGTCGACGCCGGCGGGATGTGGGGAGAGAGCTACAGCCTGCCGATCCCCGGCTCCGCCAACGGCTTCTCGGTGACGTCCGGCTGGCTCGCCGCCGACGACATCGCCGAGCAGGTCAAGGAGGGCGTGCTCGTCTAGCGCGCCGCTCGACGCCTGCGGGCAACCCGGGTGCCGGACCTCCCGGCACCTGGGTTCCCATGGCTGAGTCGCACGCTCGACGCCTGGCGCGTGGAGGCCTGACGATGACCGACTCTCGCCCCGGTGCGACCCCCGTCGACTTCGACGTCATCGTCGTCGGCGCGGGTGTCGCCGGCTGTGTGACCGCCTACCAGCTCGCGAAAGCCGGCCACGAGGTCCTCCTCGTCGAGCGCGGTGCGCAGCCCGGTGCGAAGAACCTTTCGGGCGGCATCCTGTACTGCCGCGTGATGGAGCAGGTCTGGCCCGACTTCACCAGCCAGGCGCCGGTCGAGCGGCGGATCACCCGCAACAAGGTCGTCTTCCTGAACAAGGGCTCGCTCGTCGGCATCGACTACTGGGATGAGCGGCTCGCCACGCCGGCCAACGCGGTCACCGTCCTCAGAGCGAAGCTCGACGCGTGGCTCGGTGAGCAGTGCGAGGCCGCAGGGGTGACCGTCATGCCCGGCATGCGGGTGGACGAGCTCGTCCGTGAGGGCGAGCGGGTCACGGGCATCCGGGTGGGTGAGGACGTCCTGCGGTCGCACGTCGTGGTCGCCGCGGACGGGGTCAACTCCTTCCTGTGTCGCGATGCCGGCATCCGGGCCAAGGAGCCAACGAAGCACCTGGCCGTGGGCGTGAAGTCCGTCATCGGGCTGCCGCGGGCGGCGATCGAGGACCGGTTCGGCGTCGCGGGTGACGAGGGCGTGGCGTACGCGATCGTCGGCGATGCCACCGAGGGCCTGGGCGGGGGAGGCTTCCTCTACACGAACCGTGACTCCGTGTCGGTGGGCGTGGTCGTCCGCCTCGACGAGCTCGAACGGGTGGCCGGCGCGTCCGCGTCAGACATCCACGACCGGTTCCTCGCCCATCCGGCGATCGCGCCGCTGCTGCGCGGCGGGGAGCTGCTGGAGTACGGCTGCCACCTCGTCGCCGAAGGCGGGCTCGCGATGGTCCACGACCTGGTCCGGCCGGGCTTGGTGGTCGTTGGCGATGCCGCCGGTCTCACGCTCAACACGGGGCTGACCGTCCGCGGCATGGATCTTGCCGCGGGCTCCGCGATCGCGGCCGCCAAGGTTGTCCACGAGGCGCTCGAGGCCGGCGACACCTCGGCCGAGCGGCTCGGCGCGTACCCGGCGGCGTTGGATGCAAGCTTCGTGGGCCGGGACCTGCGCACCTACGCGAAGGCACCCGCATTCCTGGAGACCCGGCGCATGTACAAGGCGTACGGCCTCGTGGCCGCAGACGTCCTCCGCGGGGTCTTCGACCTCGACACCACCCCGCGGCAGCACCTGCTGCCGACGGCCTTCGGGGCGCTCCGGCGGTCCCCGGTCAAGATGCGCCAGGTGCTGCGAGACGGCATCGGCGCCGTGAGGTCCCTCTGATGCTCGACCTCGGCACCGTTCCCGAGCGGCTCGCCAAGAACAAGTACGACCTCGATGAGGCGTCGCACATCGAGCTCGACCAAGCGCTCGCGAAGACCACCGGGACGGACAAGCTCCTGCTGCGCGTGTGTGCTGCGCACGTCTACACGGAGGCGCCCGACGGCACGATCCTCGTCCAGCACGCCGCGTGCCTCGAGTGCGGGACGTGCCTCGCCGTGGCGGCACCCGGCACGCTCAAGTGGCACTACCCGGGCGGCGGCTTTGGGGTCGCGTTCCGCGAGGGGTAGACAGTGGGTTAGGGCAGCGCGGCGGGATCCACGTCCCCCACGACACTCGCGAACTCGACGACATCCACTAGGGGCATCGTCAGGAAGTAGTCGTGGAATACCGGCTCGCTGCCGTCGCCGCGGGGCCAGTCGTCTCCGAAGACCACCCGGAGAGCCGTCTCGAGCTCCCGGAGCAGCGACTCGGCCTTCGGGCGGCCGACCGGGTCGATGAGCCAGTCCTCGACCGGCGACATCGGCGTCAGGACGGCCTCCACGGGATCGGCGATGACCTCGAGCGCAGCCTGCGAACGGATATCAGCCGACGAGGCGCCGACGAGCACGTCACACACCCCGGGCTCGACCGACCACTCGTGCCGCTGCTCATTCCAGTACGCGAAGGCCCGGCGGTCGATGGAGAGCTCCACCACCCGCGTTTCGCCCGGCTCGAGGTGCGCCTTGGCGAACGCCTTGAGCTCCTTCGGTGGCCGGGCGACGCTGGGGGCGCGGTGATGGACGTAGAGCTGGACGACCTCGCTGCCGGCCCGGTCGCCGGTGTTCGTCACCGGCACGCGAACCACCAGGTTGTCGATGGGGCCGATCCCGCTTGCGGAGAGATCCAGGGGCCCGTAGGTGAAGCTTGTGTACGAGAGTCCATGGCCGAACGGGAACTGGACGGGGCGCTTCCGCGCCTCGTACCAGCGGTAGCCGATGAAGATGCCCTCGCCGTAGCGGACCGTGTCGAACTCGCCCGGGAAGTTGAGATAGGCGGGGGTGTCCTCGAGGGCGAGCGGGAACGTCTCGGCGAGGCGGCCTGACGGGTTCACGACGCCGTACAGCACGTCCGCCACGGCACCTCCGGTCGCCTGGCCGGCGAGGTACGTCTCGACGATCGCGGCGGCCTTGTCGGCCCAGGGGACCATGCGAACCGACGAGCCGCTGGACACGACGACGACGGTCCTCGGCTGCGCCTCGCACACGGCCTCGATCAGGCGGACTTGCTGGGCTGACAGGTCGAGGTCCGAGCGGTCACGCCCCTCCGTCTCCTTGAACGGCGGCATCGAGACGAACACGAGCGCCACGTCCGAGGCCGAGGCAAGCGCCACCGCCTCATCGATGAGCTCAGGGCGGGCGGCATCGTCCTCCGGGTAGCCCTCGGCGTAGGTGAAGCGACTCGCCGGGGCAACCCCAGCAAGCTCGCCAAGCGGCAGGTCCACCCGCGTCGGGGTGATCTGGGAGCTGCCGCCGCCCTGGTACCGGGGTTCGACTGCGGCGCGGCCGATCACGGCGACGGTGCCGCCGTCGGCAAGCGGGAGAATGCCGTCGTTGTGCAGCAGGACGATGCCCTCGGCGGCCACGCGGCGGGCCAGCGCATGGTGGGCGTCGATGTCGAACTTGCCATCCTTGGGCGTGGCCTGGGCGAGAGCGACCACGCGGAGGATCCGGCGGACCGCCTCGTCGAGGACCGCCTCGTCGAGCCTGCTCGCTCGGACGGCCTCGACCAGGGCAGCGCTGCGGCGCGGACGTGGTCCAGGCATCTCGAGTTCGAGCCCGGCCTCCAGCGCCGCGACGCGGTCGTGGACGGCGCCCCAGTCCGACATCACGAGGCCGTCGAACCCCCACTCGTCGCGAAGGATCCTCGTGAGCAGGTCCTCGTGCTCCGAGCCATACGTGCCGTTGATGCGGTTGTAGGCGCACATCACGGTCCAGGGCTGGCTCCGCCGGACGGCGGTCTCGAACGCCGGCAGGTAGATCTCCCGGAGCGCCCGCTCGCCGACCTCGGCGCTGGCGGTCATGCGGCGGGTCTCCTGGTTGTTGACGGCGAAGTGCTTGAGCGATGTGCCGACACCACGGCCCTGGACGCCGTCGATCCACGCCGCGGCCAGGTCGCCCGCAAGGACCGGATCCTCGGAGAAGTACTCGAAGTTGCGTCCGCACAGGGGACTGCGCTTCATGTTCACGCCGGGCCCGAGGACGATGTCCACCCCGAGGGCGATCGCCTCATCACCGATCGCCTGGCCGACCGCGCGGGCGAGGTCGACGTTCCACGTGGCGGCCAGGCTCACGGCGGTCGGGAAGCAAGTCGCGTTGAACGCCCCGAACGACATCGCGGACGAATTGGGAATCCGGCGTACGCCGTGCGGACCGTCGGCGACACGGATCGAGGGCAGCCCGACGCGGTCGACCGGCGTGGTCGTCCAGGCGGTGTCGCCCGTGCAGAGTGCCGCCTTCTCCTCGAGCGTCAGCGCGTCCAACCACGACGCGACATTGTTGCTGTCCATCGGTCCCTCATCGGTCGCCGGCCGGCGTGCAGTCCACCGGCGTGGGCAAAGCGTATGCCTGATACGTGTCAGTGACGCTACGGGCCCAAGGGGAGGGTGTCAAGACCTTGCGGAGGGCCGCTGGCTAGCGCGCCGACTCGCGAACGATCACCTTGGGAAGTGTCGCCGCCACCTCCTCGGCGCCCGGTTCGTTCGGGCTCGGCGCGAGGCGCGCCACGACCTGTTCGGCGGTCGTGGCATACGGGGTCTCGATCGTGGTGATCGTCGGCGAGACCAGGTCGGCAATGGGATCGTTGTCGACCCCGATGACCGCGACATCGCCCGGGACGCTGAGCCCGTTGTCGCGCAGGCCCGCTACCACGGCGAACGCGAGCAGATCGTTGAAGGCGCAGATCGCCGTGATGCCGGTCTCGGGCGTCACCCACGATCGAACGGTGTCGGCCACATCGGATCGCTGGATGCCGACCGTGCGTACGGCGAGCTCGGGAAGGCCGAGCTCCCGGCAGGCATATCGCGCACCCTCGAGCCGCCGGATCGCGAACGTCGCCACCCGGGGCTCGTCGGGATAGGCATAGCCGATCCGGCGATGCCCGAGGCCCGCGAGGAAGCGCACCTGGCTTTCCCCGACGCCGGCCTCCGCGAACGTCAGAACATCCGGTCCATCGGTCGCCCCAAGGCTGACGCGCACCACGTCGACACCGGCCCTGCGCATCTCGTTCGCGTCCTGCGAGCCGATGGAGTCGAAGCCGATGACGGCGCGCGGACCAATCTCCCGCCAGATTCTGGACAGGGGATTGCTGTTAGGACCGACCCGATACAGGAGCAGGCTCAACCCGTTCGCGCTGAAGCGGACCTGCAACTCGTGGACCAGCTGGTTGATCGCGTGTCCCACGGGCATGTCGTTGAGAACGAACAGGACGACGTCGCTACGCCCGCTCTTCAAGGCGCGCCCCGGCCCGTATTGGCTGTAGCCGAGCTCGGTCGCCGCCGCCAGTACCCGCTCACGTGTCTCGGCCGAGATGCCGGCATCGGACACGCCGTTGACGACGTAGCTGACCGTGGCACGGGACACGCCGGCGTGGCGCGCTACGTCCGCGCTTGTCACCTTCCGGGTCGCCGTTCGAGGCACCGCTGCCGCCACCTTCCTCGCGTGCGTCACGTGTCGCAAGCGGCAGCGCGGTCGGTTCCAGGCTGCCTGCCGACGCCCCGAGCATAGCATTCAGGAAGGCCGCTTCAACCTGACAGGTGTCAGCCCCACGCTTCGACGAGATTGTGGTGGTTGCGGTCAGCCACGCTCAGAATCGCATCTTGACACCCACTGGTCCGTTCCTGTACCGTCGCCGCAACTTACACGTGTCAGGTCCAACAGCACGTGTCAGGCACTCACGCGAGAGGCGGGAGGCCGGCAGCCCGGCACCGTCCGACGCAAACCGGACAAGATGGCGCGAACGGACCGTGGGATCGGAAGTGCCGACCAGGGTTCTGCGTCCGCCCAGGAGGAGGACCATGGCGAACGTCTCGATGCGGGTCGGCATGCTGGGAGCGGCGTTGCTGCTCGCCACGGCGGCCTGCGGTGGCGGCTTCGGTGGCGCGACCACTGCCCCCAGCGCTGCTGCACCCACGGAGGCCCCTGCGGCCACGACCGAGGCCCCCGCGGCCACCACCGAGGCGACGGCCAGCGCCGCCGCCGACGTCCCCGTCACGCTCGGCTACCTGATCGGCGATGCCGCCACGATCCAGGCGCGGGCGAAGGGCCTCACCGAGGCCTACACGAAGCTCCACCCGAACGTCACCTTCGACCTGCAGACCGTCCCCGGCGGCAGCGAAGGCGACAACGCGCTCAAGACCCAGCTCGCGACCGGCACCGCGCCGGATCTCGTCTGGTACAACTCGGGCGCCCTGCTCTCGAACCTGAGCCCCGAGAAGACGCTCGTAGACCTCTCGAATGAGCCGTTCATCGCCAACATCGACGAGGTCGCGATTCCGTCCCTGTCGGTCAACGGCAAGGTCTACGGCGTGCCGAGCGAGGACGCCGGCGCGGCGGGCATCCTCTACAACAAGAAGATCTACAGCGACCTCGGCCTGTCGGTTCCGACCACGTGGTCGGAGTTCGCGGCCAACAACGAGAAGATCAAGGCAGCGGGCATTGCCCCTGTCGGCGCGAGCTTCGGTGACACCTGGACCTCCCAGTTCATGGTCCTCGCCGACTACTGCAACACGCAGAACGCCGTGCCGGACTTCGCCGAGCAGTTCACCGCTGGCAAGGCGACCTTCGCGAACACGCCCTCCGCGCTCGCGAGCTTCCAGAAGCTGGCCGATGGCAACAAGAACGGCTGGTGGCAGAAGGACTTCGGGGCGACCAAGTTCCCCGATGCGCTCAACATGCTCATCGACGGCACGATCGCCCAGTACCCGACCGCCTCGTTCGCGATCGGCGTGATCGCCGGCATCAACCCGGCCGCCCTCGAGAACATCGGCTTCTTCGGGATCCCCGGTGATGACGCAGCCAAGAACTGCGCGACGTTCTGGATGCCGTCCGCGACATACATCACGCAGTCGAGCAAGAACCTCGACGCCGCCAAGGCCTTCCTCGCCTTCGTCGCCTCCGTCGATGGCGCGAACGCCGAGGCTGCGGCCCTGCCGCCGTCCGGCCCGTTCATGATCAAGGGCGCCAAGCTGCCGGACAACGTGGCTCCGGCCGTCAAGGAGAACGCCGCCTACCTTGCCGACGGCAAGGCCATCCCGGCGCTCGAGTTCCAGTCCCCGCTCAAGGGCCCGTCCCTGGAGCAGATCACCGTCGCCGTCGGCTCCGGCATGAACACCGCCGAAGAGGGTGCTGCCCTGTACGACCAGGACGTCACCAAGCAGGCCAAGCAGCTCGGGCTCCCGGGCTGGTAGGCCGAGCCACCGAGCACTGACCCTTCGGGGCCGGCGAGCACCACGCCGGCCCCGGAACCCCCGCTGCAGATGAGAGGCGACTGATGGCTCGGTCCCGCGGGCGCGCCGTGATGACTGCGGCGTATCCGCACTGGTTCTACCTGCCGGCGGGGATCATCTTCGGCGTCATCTTCGTGGCGCCGACCCTGCTCTCCTTCTACTACAGCCTGACGCGCTGGACGCTGTTCGAGACCCAGTTCATCGGCTTGGACAACTTCATCCAGTTCTTCAAGGAGCCGGCGCTCATGAGTGGCGCCCGGAACTCCATCGTCTACGCCGTCGTGACCAGCGGCCTGAAGGTCGTCCTTGGCCTGCTCATCGCGACGCTCCTCACCTCGCGGCTGCACTTGCGCAACCTGTTCCGATCGATCGTCTTCTTCCCGGTGCTGGTCAGCACCGTGGCGGTCGGCCTGACGTTCGCCGTGCTGATGCACCCGTCGAACGGCCTGATCAACCGGACGCTCGAGCTCGTCGGCATCCAGGGCCCCTCGTGGCTCTCGGATCCGAGCATCGCGCTGCTCTCGGTGGCCCTCGTGGACGTCTGGAAGGGCGTCGGGCTCGCGTTGGTCATCTTCATCGCGGCGATCCTGTCGATCCCCGAGGACTATTTCGACACCGCGCGCCTCGAGGGTGGCGCCTGGGTCAAGTTCCGCCACGTCATCGTGCCGCTCAGCAGGAACGCCACCTTCACGGTGATCCTGCTGTCCTTCATCGGTGGTCTGCGCAGCTTCGACCTCATCTGGACGATGACCCACGGCGGCCCCGGGTTCGCGTCCGACGTCATCGCCTCGACCATCTACAAGCAGTACCAGGCGGGCTTCTATGGTCTCGCCACCGCCGGCAACGTGGTCCTGTTCATCGCGGTCACGCTGCTGGTCCTCCCGATGATGCGGTTCTTCAGCCGCCATGAGGTGGAGATGTGACGCGGGCCGTGCGCTTCATCAAGTCGTGGTGGCTCGACATCGTCGCGCTGCTCGTCGCCTTGGTGGTGTTCATCGTCCCGTTCGCGTTCATCGTCCTGACCGCGTCCAAGGACCTCCCCGAGTCGTCGCGCCTCGAGTTCACCCTCCCCTCGACCTGGCAGCTGCTGCCGAACTTGGGCGAGGTCCTCAGCGCCCGCAATGGGCTGATGTTCACGGCGATGCGCAACAGCATCCTGCTGACGGTCGTGTCCGTGACGATCATCGTGATCCTTTCGGCGATGGTGGGCTACGTGCTCCAGCGCCGTCAGGACAAGCTCGCCGGGTTCGTCACCTTCCTGATGCTCGCTGGGCTCGTCGTGCCGCCGGCCATCGTGCCGACGATCTACGTGCTGCAGTCGATCGGCCTGTTCAAGACGCTGATCGGCATGGTGCTCGTGGAGGTCGCGATCCTCATGCCGTTCTCGGTCCTCGTGTTCCGCACGTTCGTGTCGGCGATCCCGCGGGAGCTGGATGAGGCGGCGCTGATGGACGGCGCGAGCCCGATCACCCTCTTTCTCAAGGTCATCTTCCCGTTGATCCGGCCCGCGATGATCACGGTCATCGTGGTCGGCTCGGTCGGCATCTACAACGACTTCACCGGTCCGCTGTACTTCCTGCCCGGCAGTGACAACGCCACCGTCCAGGCGACGCTGTTCCAGTTCGCAAGCCAGTGGAGCACGCAGTGGAACCTGCTGTTCGCCGACGTGCTCTTCATCACGATCCCGCCGCTCATCATGTTCATCTTCTTCCAGCGCCAGATGGTCGCGGGCATGACCGCCGGCGCGGTGAAGGGCTGAGCGCCGCCGCATGACGATGCTGGACCAAGCGATCGCGATCACCCCGGTCGACGACCCGGGCCGTGAGGGACAGGCGCCGGTGCCGATGCTGCGCCGGGAGTTCACGATCGACGGGACGGTCCGCCGCGCTGTGCTGCACGTCACGTCGCTAGGCGTCCACGACGTGTGGATCAACGGCAAGCGGGTGGGGGACTCGCTGCTTGCCCCCGGCTGGACCACCTACCACAAGCGGCTGCTGGTGGACGCGCACGATGTCACCGGCCTCGTGCGCCACGGTGCCAATGCCATCGGTGCCCGGCTCGGCGACGGCTGGTACCGCGGCCGGATCGGCTGGGGCGAGGTGGACCGCTGCCGGTACGGCGAGGATGTCGCGTTGTTCGCGCAGCTCGAGGTCGAGCTGGAGGACGGCCGAACGGTCGTCGTCGCCACAGACGAGAGCTGGACCACGGCGACCGGCGAGATCCGCTCCGCCGACCTGTATGACGGCGCGGTCATCGACCTCCGCCAGGCGCGCCCGGGCTGGAACCGTGCAGGGTATGACGACCGCGCGTGGGCCCCCGTCCGGCAGACCCCGCTCGAACCCACAACGCTTGAGGCGCGGGTCGCACCGCCCGTCCGGGTGATCGCCACGTGGCCCGTCGAGCCGGTCGCGGCCGGCGCCCGCGTCCTGCGGGTCGATCTCGGCCAGAACATCGCGGGCTGGCTCCGCCTGCGCGTGCGCGGCGCGGCCGGCAACCGCGTCGTGGTGCGCCACGCCGAGGTCAGGGAGGCCGATGGCGCCCTGCACGTGCTCGCCCTGCGCGCGGCGCGCGCCACCGACGAGTACATCCTCGCAGGCGACGGCGAGGTGGACCTTGAGCCCGTCTTCACGTTCCACGGCTTCCAGTACGCGGACATCGAGACCTCGGCCGACGTGCTGTCCGTCGACGCGATCGCGATCAGCAGCGACCTGCCGGTCCGCGCGGACTTCGCCTGTTCCGACGAGCGGCTCACCAGGCTGCACCAGAACGTGCTGTGGTCCGCCAGGGACAACTTCGTGTCACTGCCCACGGACTGTCCCCAGCGCGACGAGCGCCTCGGCTGGACCGGCGACGCCCAGGCGTTCGCCGCGACTGCGGCCACGCTCCTGCAGTCCGACGCCTTCTGGCAGAGCTGGCTGCGAGACCTCGAGCTGGACCAGGACGACGAGCTGGGCGTGCCCAGCGTCGTGCCGGACGTGGTGCTCGAGGGGCCCGCGCGCTTCGGACGAGCCGGCTGGGCGGATGCCGCAACGATCGTCCCGTGGGCCATCTACGAGTCGTACGGCGACCCGGAGGTCCTGTGGCGCCAGCTCGGGAGCATGTGCCGCTGGGTGGCCTCGCTGGAGCGCCGGCTTGGCCCGGACGGTCTCCTGCCCGAGGAGATGCAGCTGGGAGACTGGCTCGACCCTGATGCCCCGTTCGGCCAGCCCTGGCTCTCGAAGGCGGATCCGCAGTTCATCGCAAATGCCTTCGTCGTGCGCAGTGCGTGGATCACCGCACGGGCGGCGGCGATCTGTGGCGCCGGGGCCACCGCCGAGTGGGCAGACCGGCTGTCCCTGCGAGTCGCCTCGGCCACGTGGGCCCGCTGGGCCGACGCGGCTCCCACCACGCAGACCGGGTGCGCGATCCTGCTCTCCTTCGACATTGCACCGGCGGATGCCCGTGCGGCGGTGGGTGACGCCCTCGCCCGGCTGGTGGACGACGCCGGCGGCCGCGTGGCCACGGGGTTCCTCGGGACGCCGCTCGTGTTGCCCGCCCTTGCGGCCACCGGCCACTTCGAGCACGCCTACCGGATGCTGTTCTGCACGGACGTGCCGTCCTGGCTCTACCAGGTGGGCAAGGGTGCCACCACCGTGTGGGAGCGCTGGGACGCGATCCGACCAGATGGGTCGCTTCACCCCGGGACGCTCAAGCCCGTCCCGGGCTCGCCTGAGGGCACGCCGGACGGCCACATGCTCTCGTTCAACCACTATGCGTACGGCGCGGTCATCGACTGGGTCTACCGGCACCTCGCCGGGCTCGCCCCCGACATCGAGCGGCCGGGGTACCGGCTGACGCGCTTCGCACCGCGGCCGGCCGAGGGCATCACCTGGGCGCGGGGCCGGGTGTCCACCGCCTTCGGGGACGTCGCCATCGAGTGGCGGCTTGACGAGCATGGCACGCTCACCGCGCGCGTCGAGGTCCCGCCGGGCACCGAGGCGACCTTCACCGCACCCTCGACCGCGTCCTCCGATGTCGTTGTCGACGGCGTTCGCGCGGTTGGGGGTCCGACGATCGCCCTCGGGCACGGGGTCCACACGGTCGTTGTGACCGCGCCCCTCGTGCTGCAGGTGGACGGACCGCGAGCGTGACGGACCTGCTGCCGGGTGACGTCACCGCCGTTGCGACTGCCCGCGCTGGCGCCGTCGTCGAGTTCGGGGTCCCGATCCCGATGCGGGACGGCACGGTGCTCCGCGCCGACGTGATCCGGCCGGCGACCGACCGGCCCGTCCCCGTGATCCTCATGCGGAACCCGTACGGGCCTGTCGTCCCTCGGGCGAACCTGGACCAGCTCCGCGCGGTCGCGGAGGGCTTCGCGGTGGTGGTGCAGTCCGTCCGCGGGACCGGACCCTCGGATGGGGCGTTCATGCCCTGGGAGCACGAGGAGGCCGACGGGTACGACTCCATCTCGTGGTGTGCCAGCCAGCCGTGGTCCAGCGGTCGCGTCGCCACGTACGGACCCTCCTACCTCGGCCACGTCCAGCTCTACGCCGCAGCAGCGCGGCATCCCGCCCACGCAGCCATGGTCCCGTATGTCGTGCCCTCGCACCCGTACAAGCTCACCTACGAGGACGGCGCGCTGCTCCTCGGGTCGACGTTCGGATGGGCGTTCGCCCGCACCGGTGACACGATCGCCCGCGCGCGAGCGCTGGGCCCGACGCCGGACGACGACGCCGACTGGCTGGCGTGGGTCGACATGGGAGGCGACATCGACGGGATCATGGGGACCGTGCCCTTACGGGACATCCCGATCGTCGGGCGAAGGTTCCCCTCGTGGAACGACTGGCTCGACCACCCGGCGCACGACGCGTGGTGGCGACGCCTCGACCTCGGCGATCGCCCGGCCATGCCCGGGTTCTGGGTGACCGGCTGGTGGGACCTGTTCCTGCGCGGCACCCTCACCGAGTGGGGGCGGCAGCCGCAGCACCCGGCCAGCCATCTCGTGATCGGCCCGTGGAGCCACCTCCTCGACGGGGAGGCACACGGCGACATCAACTATGGTCCGGCCGCCTCGGCTGCCGCCCAGGACGTGACTGGGGCGGCGCTCGGGTTCCTTCGACGCGTGGTCGACGGGGACCTGGCGAAGGACGGTCCCCGCGTGCGGTACTTCGTGATGGGCGCCAACGAGTGGCACACGGCCGAGTCGTGGCCGCCGGAGGGCACGGTGACCCGGCCCTGGTACCTCCAGCCAGACCGGTCGCTCGGCCACGAGGTTCCCGCCGCCGATGCGCCTGCGCTTGGGTACACGCACGACCCGCTCGACCCCGTTCCCACCCTGGGTGGCCGGAACCTGTTCCAGGGCACGCCCGGCGCGTACATGGCGGGTCCCGTCGAGCAGTCCCGGATCGACGACCGCCGGGACCTGCTCCGGTTCACGACGCCCGTGCTCGACCGCAGCCTCACGATCGCCGGCGACCTGCGGGTGTCCCTCGTGGCCACAACGACCGCGGCCGACACCGACTGGACCGCCAAGCTCGTGGACGTGTTCCCGGACGGACGCGCCTACAACGTCGCGGACGGGATCGTGCGGGCCCGGTTCCGCGACGGCGCAGATCGGCCGCGCCTCCTGGCGCCGGGCGAGCCCAACCGGTTCGAGATCGAGCTCGGCCCCTCGGCCTACAGCTTCCTGCCAGGGCACTGCATTCGCCTGGAGATCGCGAGCTCCAACTTCCCGCGGTTCGACCGCAACCCCGGGACCGGCGGCACGTCAGCGGACACGCCTGCGGCCGAGTACGTCGTCGGCCGCCAGACCGTGTTCGTGGATCCGGGTCACCCCTCCTGGCTCGAGCTGCCCGTCGCCACGCCCTGACACCGTCGATCCCCACGATCCAACACGCGGGAGGCTCGTTCACCGCCATGCACGCACCCACTGCCCATGTCCCCGCGCGGACCGCGTGGCCCTCCACCTCGGACGAGGTGCAGGCGATCGTCCGCGAGGCGAACCGCGACCGGCAGGGGCTCGTCCCGGTCAGCTCCCGTGCTCCCCATCGGCGGGGCGCCTCCGCGCCGAGCATGCCTGGGGCGGTGTGCGTCGATCTCTCGCGGATGGACCGGATCCTCCGCATCGACCGGCGCAATCGCATCGCGCTCATCGAGCCTGGCGTGACCTTCGACACCCTCGTACCCGCCCTCGCCGGGGAGGGCCTCCGCATCGCGATGCCGCTGGTGCCCAAGGCCGGCAAGTCCGTCATCGCGAGCCTGCTCGAGCGCGAGCCGCTGGTGACGCCGAGGTTCGCGTGGAACGCGCTGGAGCCGCTCCGCACGGTCGAGGTGATCTGGGGCAACGGCGAGCGGCTGTCCACCGGCAACGGGCACATGCGCGGCGAACGCGACAGCGACTGGGAGCAGGGCTTCGTGCCGCTGATGGCTGGAGGCCCCGGGCAGCTCGACTTCTATCGGATGTTGTCAGGTGCCCAGGGAGCGATGGGCATCGTCACCTGGGCCTCGGTCAAGCTTGAGCCGGCGTCGGAGCGGTCGACGCTGCTGTTCCTGGTGGCCGACCGGCTCGAGGACCTCGTCCCGTGCGCGTACGAGCTCGTGAAGGTCCGGTTCGGTGACGAGACGTTCATCGTCAACGCGAACACGATGGCGATGCTCTCCGAGGGTGACGCTTCCGCCCGAAACGCTCTCGCGGCGAACCTGCCGCGCTGGCTGCTCGTCGTCGGCATCGGCGGCGGGTCGATCGCGGGAGCGCAGATGCTCGCCGCGCGCGAGGCGGACATTCGCGAGATCGCCGAGCGGCACGGGGTCGTGGTGCAGGAGTCCATCCTCGGGACCAGCGGGCCGGCGATGCTCACGCGGCTCCAGGCGCCTTCACCCGAGCCGTACTGGCGCGAGGGCCCTTCCGGCGGCACCGACGAGGTCTTCTTCCTCACGACCCTCGACCGCGCGTGCGACTTCATCGAGACAGCCGAGGCGGCGCTGGGAGGCCCGGACGCCGCGTCCGACATGGGGGTCTACCTCCAGCCGATCCACCAGGGCGCCGGCGTCCACATGGAGCTGCTGCTGCCTCGTGCCGGCGGCCCAGGGAGGGTGGCAACCGTCGCCCGTGCCGTCTTCGAGCACGGCGCGTACTTCAGCCGTCCCTACGGCGAGTGGGCCGACTGGGTGTTCGCCGCCGATCCCGCGACCACCGCGCTCACGCGGACGGTCAAGGGGATCTTCGACCCGAACAACGTCATGAACCCGGGGAAGCTCTGCTTCCCGGCCAGCGCCGGCTGAAGGAGCATCCCCATGGCCCTCATCGACTTCGCCGCCGAGGCCGACCGCTGCAGCCAGTGTTCCGGCTGCAAGTGGATCCCCTACGACCAGATGAAGAGCTGGCAGTTCGCCAAGAACTGCCCCAGCGTCTCCTACTTCAACTTCAACGCCTACTCCGCCCGCGGACGGTACGCGCTCACGCGCGGCCTGCTCCGCGACGAGGTCGAGATCACCGCGGCCATCGAGGAGGTGGCGTTCAGCTGCCTGACCTGCGGGGCCTGCGACGTCAGCTGCAAGATCTGCCGCTACAACCTTGAGCCCGGCACGATGGTCCGGGAGCTCAAGACCCACGTGGTCGAGGCCGGCCACGAGAACGCGATCCTGCGCTCGGTCGTGGACACCGTCGAGCGAACCGGCAACCCGTTCGGCCACCCGCGCGCCGCGCGCGGCGACTGGGCCGAGGGGCTCGACGTCCCGCGCCTCCCCGCCGAGCGGGCGAAGGTTCTGTTCTTCGCCGGCTGCATGTACTCCTACGACACGCAGCTCCAGGAGGTCGCCCGCCAGTCGGTCCGCATCCTGCGAGCGGCTGGGGTGGACGTGGGCATCCTCGGCAGCCGCGAGATGTGCTGCGGCGGCCGCTGGGACGGTGCCGGGCACCAGGCCGAGTTCGAGCGGATGGCCGAGACCAACCTCCGGGCCTGGAAGGCGGCGGGGATCGAGGAGATTCTCACCTCGTGCTCGGACTGCTTCCACGCCATCGGCAAGCTCTACCCGCCGCTGGGCTCCGCGTTCAAGGTCACCCACACGGTGGACCTGCTCGCGCAGCTCGCGGCCGAGGGCAGGCTCCCCTGGAGGTCCGAGGTCCCGATGACGGTGACCTGGCACGACCCGTGCCACCTCGGCCGGCAGGGCGAGCCGTACGTCCCGTGGGAGGGCGAGGAGAAGAAGGTCCTTGGACAGGTTCTGACCTGGGACCCGCCCCGTCCGCGGGACAACGGGGCCAAGGGCGTCTACGACCAGCCTCGCGAGCTGTTGCGCGCGATCCCGGGCGTGGAGCTCGTGGAGATGGAGCGCATCCGCGAGTACAGCTGGTGCTGCGGGGCGGGCGGCGGCTGCCGCGAGGCGATGCCCGAGTACTCGGCGTGGACCGCCGGCGAGCGGATCACCGAGGCGGTTGCCACCGGCGCCGAGGCCCTCGTGACGGCCTGCGGCTGGTGCGAGCGGAACTTCCTCGACTCGACCAGTGCCAACGGCGAGCAGATCGCCGTCATCGACATCCTCGCGCTCGTGGAGCGCGGTTTGGCCGAACCGGTCGCGACCGTGGCCGGCGCGCCCGAAGGGACCGCCCGATGACCGTCGCAGCCGCCGTCCTTGATGAGCTTCGCGGCATCGTCGGCTCGCGCAACTACAGCGACGACCCCGGGATCCTCGAGACCTACCGCTACTCCCTTGCGCACACCGCCAACCACCTCGGTCCCTGGTATGGAAGCCGGACCCCGGCGGGCGCCGCGGTCGTCCTGCCGGGCACCGTGGAGGAGGTGCAGGAGATCGTGCGGCTGTGCAACCGGGAGCACGTGCGCTACAAGGCGAGCACGACCTTCTGGTCGGCGCAGGGCTACCCGTCGCACGACGACACCATCCAGCTCGACATGCGCCGGATGGACCGGATCCTCGACATCGACGAGCGCAACCTGTTCGCGGTCGTCGAGCCGGGCGTGATCGGGGCAACCCTCCAAGCCGAGACGATGAAGGTCGGCCTGAACACGCACATCCCGGGTGTCGGGTGCAGCAGCTCGATCCTGGCCGGCGCGACCTCCTACTTCGGCTCAGGCCCCAGCAACCTCTACGGTGGGCACCACTTCGACAACCTCATGGCGATGGAGTGGGTCATGCCGACCGGCGACCTCATCCGCACCGCCTCGGCCGGCGCCGGTCTCGGCTGGTTCAGTGGCGAGGGCCCCGGTCCGTCCATGCGCGGTGTCGCGCGCGGGTTTCTCGGTTCCAAGGGCGCGATGGGCGTCTACACCAAGTGCTCAATGAAGCTCTTCCCGTGGCCCGGGCCGGCGACGCTGCCCGTGACCGGCGACGCTCCCGCGTACCAGGTCGACCTCGGACCCCAGTTCCGCTCCTACACCCTCGCATTCCCGGACTGGAAGGCGTGGGCCGACGGGACGCAGCTGATCTGGGAGGCGGGCATCGGCTACATCGCCCATCGGCAGTTCAACATGTTCGGCCGGGACCTCAAGTTCGCCATGGTCAAGATCCTCACGGATCCCGACGGCACGCTCGAGGACTTGGTCCCGCTGCTCGAGACCGCCGAGGTCCATGCGGCGACCGCGGACATGGTGCGCGACTTCCAGATCGTGATTGCCGGCCAGACCCTCCGGGACATGGAGTGGCAGGAGGTGGCCCTCGCCGAGATCCTCGAGCGGACCGGCGGCTGGAAGGTCGAGGCGATGCTCGACAAGACCATCCACGACTGGTCACTGCTCTACATGGTCCGGCTCGGCCACAAGAACCTGAACCTGGTCTTCGGCGGGTCGTACGACGGAGCCTTCGGACTCCTTGGCCCGATCGACTTCGGTGCTTCGCACGCTGAGGAGGCAGGGCGGTTCAAGCTCGAGTGGGAGAAGCAGGGACAGATCGTCGCCGCCGGCGGCGACTGCATGATGGGTCCGATCGGCGGGCAGGGCGGGGGAGGGTCCGGCCTCTGGGAGAACTTCACCTGCTTCGACTCGCACGACCGCGGGTCCACCGAGGGCACGCTCGCCTTCTTCCAGGCCGCGTCCGCGTACGGCGTCGAGCGCGGCTGGGGCGTGGGGATGGAGGCGTGGAACTCCGTCGCCCGAGCATCCGATGGCTACGCGACGCCCAGGGTGCAGCGCGACGCGATGCACCGCGACGCACCCCAGCCCGACGTCTTCCGGTACCAGGCCCGCATCCGCGAGGCCCTCAACCCGAACGACCTCGGCGACGACTACTACGAGACCCTCGTCGACGCCGAAGCACGCTGACACCCACGCCCCGCTCCCTGCCAGTCTCCTCCGGCAGGGAGCGGGGCCTACTCCAGGATGGACTGCATCGAGGGGACCGCCGCCGTCGCCGCGGTGTTCGCCACCTAGGTGACTTCAGCCCCGGCTGCATCGAACTTCACGGGGTGGAGCAGAGCCATTTCGTCCGCCCGCCCCAGGTCGTGATCGTGGATGG
Source organism: uncultured Chloroflexia bacterium (assembly GCA_963788375.1). Classification (GTDB taxonomy): domain Bacteria; phylum Chloroflexota; class Limnocylindria; order Limnocylindrales; family CSP1-4; genus CAIXZV01. The sequence continues at coordinate 5,067 of CAWBGT010000024.1, read as the reverse complement.
CGCCGTTCCGCCGTACCACTTTGCCTACCACGTACGGCGCGATACAGGGCGGGTCACGGCGACACAGGACACCAGCCTGGAATCAAGAAATCCGCCCCGTCTGAGGCGGATTTCGTGTTCATCGAGTGGAGCCGACACTCGGATTTGAACCGAGGACCTGCTGTTGACGAAGTTCCTGACCGCGCAAGGAACCCCTGGAACTGCCGCCTCCCCGTTCAGAACCTCGCTGATCGGGGATTGAGTCGCCGGTCGACTTCGTGAAGCGAAGTCGACGCTACAACGCCTGTCGAGAGCCCGCCCATGCAGTTGACCCCGACCACGCCATCGCGGAGCCATCCCGAACAAGAGTGCGGGCGGCACGGAGCCCGAACGGAGCCCGGCGGCACAATCGTGCCGGTGGACCCGCGCATCGGCGTGGGTGAACGAGGCACTCGCAGCACCCAGGCCCGGCTCGAGTTGCTCATCGAGACGACCACGGTGGTGCGTGCGAGTGGGGCCGTTGCGCAGTTTGGGGCTGGACCGGTGGACGTGGAGCCTCTATCGTCCCGGCAAGGAGGCCCACCTTGACCGACGTCCCCGGATCCGGTGGCACATACCCGCCCGGCGTGCCCGCTGCGCCCGTCATCGAGCCAGCGCAGAAGCGGCCCGGTGGCCGGCGAGCGCTGGTCATCGTCGTGATCCTCGCGGCGTTCCTCGGCGTCGTGCTGTTCGCCGTGAGGAACAACGCGTCAGTCACGGAACTGAAGGTCGGTGACTGCTTCAATGTCCCGAATGGGACGACGGTTCAGACCGTCGAGACGCGGCCGTGCGGTGAGAGCCACACCGCAGAGGTGTTCTTCGTCGGCGACCACGACGGGACCACCTTCCCGATCTCGCTGAGCCTGGACAGGTTTGTCGAGGACAACTGCGTGCCTGCCTTCGAGGAATATGCCGGCCGGGCCATCGACTCGGAGCCCGCGCTCCTGATCGGCTATCTCCACCCCACCCGAGACGGCTGGGAGGGCGGCGACCGGACGATCACGTGCTACGTCGGCCAGCCCGACGAAAGCCCATCGGTCGGCTCGCTCAGGAAGTAGGCGCCAGCGCGCCGCGCGCCGACCGTGCGTGGAAGGCTTCCGGCCGCCCGGAGGACCGTGGTGACACACCGGCTCACGGAACATGCCAACCTCTCCCCGACCGAGGCCCTGTTCCTGTGGACGGACCTTGACCGGCTCCACGAGTGGCGCCACGGGATGACGCGCGTCACGGATGTGGTGGTGCCGGACGGGTACGGGCCGATGCGGGCCGGCGGATGGCCCCTGGTGATCGGGCCCGGAGCAACGTACACGTTGTGGTTCGGTCGGAGCCCCGTTCGCCACGAGGTGCTCTGGCCGGAGGACCGCAGCGCCACCACCCACCGTACCCGTGTCGCGGGACGACTCCGTCGCGGGGAGATCACGGTCACGTTCGTGCCGGAGTCGGGTGGGTCGCGCGTGACGCTTGAGGTGCGCCCCGACGGCCTGCTCGCGGCGGCGATGGCGCGGGTCATGGCCACCGGTTGGCACCGGTGGGGCTTTCGGGGCCAGGTCCGCTCATTCGCGCGCGCTGCGGAGCGAGAGCGCCTCAGCCACCTGATCATCTGAGGCGGAGCCGGCCTGCCCCTGGGATCTCCCAAGCGAGCACCGTCCGCCCGAACCCGGCGCTGGCCAGGCACGAGCTCAGCGTCCCTGTAGTCGCCTCCCAGTTCGAGTCGCAACGTGCCGTACGGGCCAGATACAGGACCGGACGGGCCCCACGGAGGTCCGAGGGCGGAATAGCCGCATATACGCACGAAACCCCGGGTCCAGGCATCGGCTTCGGTGACTTGTGCGCCAACCGCCGGCGCACTCCGGCGACGGCTAGGAACGGATCCAGCGGCAGGAGCATCGCGGCGACACGAACCGCCTCCTTCGTGCCGGATGGCAGGCGACGCCTGTGTTGGGTCTCCGCGACGATCGGGACGATCCGCTGGGGCCCCGGCGGGCCGCACCACGCTTGGGGGGATGACCCATGAACACCGTTGTCCGGTGGCTCGGCACACTCGCGCTCGTGAACGTCGACATCCTCGCGGCCCGGAACGCGTTCCTGGACGCGACGGGCGCCCTGAGTACGACCCCCTTCGACGAACGGGTTCCGGCGCTGCACCTCATGGGCATCCGCTCATTTGCGCGGACGGGCCTGTCCGCGCCGAGAGTGGCGTCGCACGCCGCGGCGGCACCCGAGCCGATGGTCTTCGCGGTGCCCGCGCCGCCAGCCGGGTAGACACCCGGCGCACATCTCCCGGGAGCGGTCCCGGATCACGCCACCAAATCCGTGCCGGACACACTTCCGGCCAAAGAGGAGCGGTCATGACCAACCCGCAGCTTCCGCCCGTTCCGCCGGCTACCGGCCCCGTGCCCGTTCCGGCTGCGGCGTCCCCGGCCTCGCATCCGCCCGCGAAGGGCGAGGGCGGCAGCAATAGGCTTGGTGCCGTCCTGGGAGGTCTCGCGCTCGTGCTCGCCGTCGTCGCGCTAGCGGTCGGCGTCGCCAACTTGCTCAAGCCCCCGGCTGTTCTGTGCGCCACACCAACCTGGGATAGCCGTCCCGCCGCAGGCGACCTCCCGGCCGGCTGGTCGTACGTCGCGCTCAATGCGTGGTCGGGAGGCGGCTACGGCGCATCGATCGGTCAGCCGTCAGCGGACGACAGCAGTGTGCCTCCCAGCCCGTCGATCTACTGGAACGTCACGTGCAACGAAGACGCGCCAGCCGTGTTCGCGGCTCAGCAGGCGATGGACGCCGACGTGAAGGACACCAACGAGATCGGGTTCGCCAAGATCGGCGACGAACTGCGGGCGACCAAGTCGGACAGTGGCACCGTCGAGGTCTCCATCCGCGTTGGCGACAAAATCGTCAGCGTGACGGCGTACGACACCGACACCCCGCTCAACGACGTCGAAGACCTCGCGCGGACGGTCGTCGAGAGTCTGGCGGCGAAGTAGCTCAGCCGACGCCGCGATGGGCCCTGCTGTGGAGCCGCGGCACGGGCCCCATCGAGCAAGTAGACCGCCGTCGGATGTGCACGGTGTCGTTGCGACGCGTCTCAGCGAGGACCCGGCAGCATCGCGTAGAGGTGAGCTGCGATCCCGCCAAGCTCATCTGGGGTCATCAAGGACGCGATCGCTCGAGCCCCCTGCGTGACCGAGTAGCTTGTACCGAACACCTCACGATGCAACTGGTTCAGGTAGCTCTTCGTCACCGGTCGAGTCTCAAGTTCATGGAGCCGCCGTTTGACCAGGTCCAGATCGAGGCCCTTCGCTGCGAGCCATCGTCCGACGGCAGCTGGCGTGAAGTAGCGCTCGATCTCAGATTCGGTTAGCACGTCGATCTCCACTCGCTCGCCGAAAGTGCGCCTGAGTCTTGCGGCCTCGCGTTCGGTATCGGAGCCTCCGTCGAGCACCACCCGCACTCGAATCGGCCCGTAAGCGACCTCGAGCAGTTTCGCCACAATCCCCGCCATGCTGTAGGAGCCGGCCGGGAAGAAGCTGACACCCGCCGCCTCGAAATCGATCCCGAGCTTCGGCGCCCAGGCACGCATCGCCTCGACATCTGACTCTCCCTCGACGACGATGAAGCGGCTGCCGAGGAGGAGGTCCGCGGTCGTGGCTCCGACGGCATCGACCGCCTCCTGCAAACCTGTTGGCTCAACGACGTCGTATCGGACGCGACCTTCGTGGTCAGGGTGGGGTCCCGCCATGCGGACGCCCGAGCGCGCAGCGGCATTGAGGATCGCTGGCGAGTGGGTGACGACAACGGTCTGGACGCCGTAGGTCGGGAGGTCGCGGAGCGAGGCGGCGACCGTACGTTGGGCTGAAGGGTGCAGGCCGACCTCGGGCTCCTCGATGACAACCAGGACGGGCCGGTTGTTGGGCCACACGTCAGGATCCCGGAAGAGCTCGAGCGACGCGAGTGCGACGGACCGTCGCGCGCCAGCGCCAAGGGTGCCAGAGGTCTGTCGGCGGCCATCACTGGTGCCATCCGCCCGCTGGATCGTCACGTCGAGCCTGCCGACGAGATGCTCGGCGAGCCTCCGACGGGCGTCATCGGACATGCCTTCGGGACCGAGCAGCGGCTGGTCTTGCCAAATCGCGGCTCCCCGAGTCGACGGCAGGTATCGAGGTACGACACGAGTCAGCGCCAGGGAGATCGCATCCGCGGCGTCACCGACCTCAGCGACAAGCGTGTCGAGGAGCGCTTCGGGGAGGCGACCGGCGACGCGCCTCGCAGCTGCGTCAACTATCGGCCGGAGGTACTCCGCGGGCGCCGGCGGAGCCACATCGGGCCCGGGAACGAAGACGAACTCCGGCAGCGAACCGAGGCTGAGGCCGTACATTGGAACCCAGCGCGCACCCATCAGCGCACGCTCCCGGCCGCCAAAGCCGGGGCTCCATCCGGCATAAGGGTGCCCTTCCGGCAGGACGTACATAGGACCCTCGCGGGCCCCAGACGACGCGTCATCGCTTCCGGGAACTCCATATGCCGGAAACACCACCCCGATCGTGACCGAGCCGTCGACGACGACCTGCTTCCAGGCGCGTAGCTCGTCCTCCGAGAGTTCACCGAAAGTCCCGACGACAGTGACGGGATCCTTCGGCAAGAGTTCCGCTTCCCCCTCGTCATAGACGAGGAATTGATCGAGCTCGCGCATGGTCGCCACCGTCCGCCGCTCGAACCGCTGGCCATTTCGGTCGGTCTCGGTGAGGAGGCACCGGATGGCGTCGAGGATCGTCGACTTCCCGGCGTCGTTCGGACCGATGATCACAGTGGCGGGATCGAGCCGAAGCGAGAGGTCGATGTAGCACCGGAAGTTGTGGAGATCGAGGTTCGTCAGCCGCATGGTCGCCATCATCGCTCGGTCGAGCGGTCTTGAAGTGGCGAAGCGTCAAGGCATTCTCGTAGGCGTCCGTCCGACAACCCGGGACCACGACTCGCCCCCGGCTGCTCCTGACACTCCGCCAGTTGCGGCCACGACCGAGGGCATATGCAGCACGGGCGGGCAAGCATCCAATACGC
>CAWBGT010000023.1:0-17370 GCA_963788375.1 uncultured Chloroflexia bacterium | reverse complement strand
CCGGAGAAGTTCCTGGACATCATCGGGGTCGTCTATCCGGGCGAGCCCCCCAAGGATCGGTGACGAGCGGCTCATCGCCGGCGCTCAACGACACGAAACGGCCCCGGAGGGTGTGCCCCCGGGGCCGTTTCGCGGTCGGTTGACGGTAGCCAGCCCCTTACGGGATGAGGAACGTCACCTGGACCGTGATCACCACGTCGGTCGTGCCCGGCAGAACCGGCGTCTCGGCGGCGGCGCGATCGGCGGAGGGCGCGGCACCGGCCATGTTCTCGTAGTAGATCGGGGTCGAAACGGACTCGGACACGCTCGCGACGCCCGAGATCCGGACGCCCAGCCCGCTGGCCAGCGCGTCGGCCTTGGCCTTCGCGTCCACGACGGCGGCCTCGCGGGCCTTGGACTCGGCGGCGGGCCGGTCGGCCACGTCGAAGCTGATCCCCTCGACCGAGGTGGCACCGGCGGCGACGCTGTCGTCGAGCACGTCCGAGAGCTTGTCCAGGTCGCGGACCGTCACCGTGACGATGTTCTGGAGCTGGTAGCCGCGGATCTTGGGAGCCTGGTTGTTGGGGTAGTTGTAGACGGGGCTCAGCGACACGTTGGCGGTCGCGATGTCCTTGTCGGCGATGCCGAGCTTCTTGATCGCGGCGACCACGCGGGTCATCGACTCCGCGGCGGCCGCCCGGGCGGCCTTGGCCGTGTCGCGCTCGACGATGACGCCGAGGCGGACCGTGGCGAGGTCCGGGACCACCACGACCTTGCCCGAGCCGGCGACCGAGATGGTGTGTTCCGGCGGCTGGTCCGTGGCCCCGTTGACGGGCTGGTAGGGCTGCGGGGCCAGCGCCCCGGCGAGGACGGGGCCCGCGACAAGCCCCACGAGCAGGGCGCCCACCCCGACGACGATCGCCAGGCGGGTGGGCGTGAGGGAGGTGGAGCCGGTGCTGGTCATGGCGTTGGGCCTCTCGTCTCGGGTGGACCGGCATGACGTCTGCCGGGTCCACGTCGCCCTGACGCCGCTACGGCCCATCTGGTTGCACGAGCGTTGCGGGGGGCTGCAGTGCACCCGAAGTCGGCCCGCCCGGCACTTGGCCGTGCACGATGGGGGCGAGATGATCACGTCACGGTCTTCGCCTGGACCGAGGGGTGCAACATGAACACGAATACGACGATGCAAGATCAAGTCCGGGGGACACGGCTGCGGCGACGGGGGCCATGGCAGCGCATGGGGGTCATCGTCATCTGCATCGACCTCCTGATCGTGGGCATGGTCGCCGCCAACCTCGGCGGGGGATCCGGCCGGGGGATCGCATTTGCCGTTGGCGGCAGCGACGTCGACCCCGTGGCCTACCTCGGGTCCACGTTCGACCACAGCGGCTGCCAGAGCGCTGCGCTGAGCATCGGCAAGGGCGAGTTCGTGGTCTGCGAGGACTGGACCGCCATCACCAACGGCGACAGCACGGCGAAGGTCGTCTCGCTGTACGCGGCCGGCAACCCGGTGATCGACGAGTACAGCGGCCCCCTCCCGCAGTCCCTCCACTGGGGGCAGACGATCACAGAGGTGACGGACGCGCTCGGGAAGCCTCGCCGGATCACGGACATGTTCGGGACGCCCACGCTCATCTACATGTACCGCGGCGAGAAGTACGGTTCCCTGGAGCTGCAGTTCAACGAGCAGGACGAGCTCTTCCGCATCAACGCCTGCCTGACCCACTGAGGCACCGCCGCCACGGGGGCACCACGGGCGTGATCGTGCCGGACGGCGCCTTCCGACAGTACGGACGGACCGGCCCCCGCAGCACGACGCTCTGCTAGCGTCCCCACGAGGGCCCGGGGGTCAGGAGGCACCGTTTGGGGGAACTTGGCGAGCGCGCGGAGCGCGAGGTCCAGGCGCGGATCCGTGCGGCCCTGCCCGATGGGGCCCGCTGCTTCGCCAACGTCCGCTGGCTGGCGCCCACGAGTGACGGCGGAGCGGCCCGGAACGGCGAGATCGACCTGCTGCTCGTCCTGCCCCGCCTCGGCATCCTGGTCGTCGAAACCAAGGGTGGACTCATCGCCCGAACCCGGTCCGGACTGTGGTTCGCGGGCGAGCGACAGCTGAAGCCGACCCCGTTCGAGCAGGCGGAGACCTCGTGTCGCGCGATGGCGCACAAGATCGAGGCGGATCCGAGGTGGCTTGGGGGCGTGCTGGCGGTCCACCACGCGGTCGCCTTTCCGGACACGGACCGTGTGAGCCTCGGGCCGGGCGGACGCGCGCTTGGCCCGGACGCCCCGTCCGAGTTGATCCTGGACCGGTCCGACTTCGCGACCGACGAGGCGGCGGCCGCCGCGCTCGAACGCGTGACCCGCTACTGGGCAGGTGTCGGCGCCCGCGACCGAGCGCTCACGGAGCACCAGGTCGAGGTGATCTCCGACGTCATCGAGCCCGAGGTGACCCTGCGCGCCCTGCTCCGAAGCGACATCGAGGAGGGCGAGCGGGAGCTCCGGGCCCCCACCCAAATGCAGCTCAGCGTCCTGCGCACGCTCCAGGGCAAGCCGCGCGCGTCCATCCTGGGCTGCGCGGGTGCCGGCAAGAGCCTGCTCGCGATCGAGAAGGCGCGGCGCCTGGCCGCGGACGGGTTCGACACCGTCCTCGCCTGCTTCAACCAGCCCCTCGCGAGGGCCTTCGCGCGGACCCCCGAGCTCCAGCCGCACATCGAGAGCGGCCGGCTCGTCGTGGGCACGTTCCACGAGCTCTGTCGCCGGCTGGCCAGCGAGGCCGGCACGCTGCCGCCGCAGCCCGCGCATCCCGGCCGCGAGTGGTTCGACACTGATCTCCCCGGTGCGCTGGAGCGTGCGCTGCCGACGGTGGGGGGCCGGGTGCAGGCGCTGGTCATCGACGAGGGCCAGGACTTCGACGAGCTGTGGCTGCTGCTCCTGGAGCAGCTCCTGGTGGACCCGAAGCGCGGCGTCCTCTACGTGTTCCACGACCCGGCGCAGGCCATCTACCGGCCGGATGCGGTGGCGACCCTGGGCCTCGAGGAGTACCCGCTGCCCGACAACTGCCGCAATGCGCGGCCCATCCACGACCTGGCCTACCGGTTCTACGACGGGACCCTGCCGGCCGAGGCGGTCCGCGAGGACGGCCGGGAGCCGCTGATCGTGGAGGCCGAGGGCCCGGAGGCGACGGTCGACGCCGTCCGCGCCTCCCTTCACGACCTGGTGCACGTCGAGAAGGTGGATCGCGGGCAGATCGTCGTGCTCACGGGCGTCTCCCTGGAGCACAGCGCCACCTGGAGGCAGCGCCGCTTCAAGGGCGACCTCGTGCTGTGGAACGGTGGCGTGGACGATGCCGGGCGATCGAAGGGCCTCTCGGCCGACCAGGTGCCGGACCAGCCCCCGGGCACGATCCTGTGCGAGAGCATCTACCGCTTCAAGGGCCTCGAGCGCGACGTCGTGGTGCTGGCGGAGATCCGGCCCGACGACGAGCGCCTGGAGCGGCTGATGTACGTGGGCGCTACCCGGGCCAAGCACCACCTGGTGGTGATCGCACCGCCGGCCCTTGCAAATCGGCTCCGGTGATGCGCGCGACCGGTGATGCGGCGGCCCGCTACGGCCCGCAATATCACCGCTGGTGCTACCTCGTGCCTTTCGAGGCCCACGACGGGTGGCCAGACAGCCCGGACGCCATCGTGTCACCCGGTTCATCACCCATGGTGATGAACCGGCGCACATCCTCGGCCCAGACCGGACATCCTTCGATGGGACGCCTGTCGATGCCGTGGAATAGCACCACTGGTGATCTCCCACGCAGGATGGACATGCGATGACCCAGGTCGAAGTGCGAGGAGGAGCCGCGTGACGGACCCGCCGGCACCGCCCGCGGCCGCACCCCCGCCGCCCGGCAGCCGCGTGACCGCGCCCACGGTGGTCGCCGAGACGAAGGACGGCCCCGGCCTCCTGGTGCGCGCGCTGTGGTTCGTGTTCATCGGCTGGTGGCTGACGGGGTTCGTGTCGGCGATCGCCTGGTTCGCGATGATCACGATCATCGGCCTGCCGCTGGGCATCTGGCTCGTCAACCGCGTGCCCACGGTTCTCACGCTGCGCCCGCGCACGAGCTACGTCTATGCCTGGACGGACGCCGCCGGGAACGCGCAGCTGAGCGAGGTGAAGATCGAGCAGCCGGCCTGGTGGATCCGCGGACTATGGTTTCTCATCGTGGGCTGGTGGGCGTCGGCGTTCGTGATGTCGCTCGGCTTCCTCCTTGTCGTGCTCATCATCACCATGCCCATCGGGCTGATGCTCTACAACCGGGTGCCCTTCGTGGCCTCGCTGTACCGGTATTGAGAGGGACGGACACATGACGTCGAAGGCCACCAAGCGCGCGCCGGCGCACGAGCCCGACTCGGAGCTCGCCCTCCTCCTCGAGGACGCGGCGAGCGCGCCGCCCGAGACCCGGATCGAGTACCGGGACCGGGTCGCCGCCCACGGAGCCGACGCCGTCGTGGCCATGGAGGCCTGGGTGGAGCAGGGCCGGTCGCCCGGGTTCGCGATCGCGGTGCTGGAGGCAGTCGGGAAGTCGGCCGATGACCTGGGCGCGGCGCAGACGCTTCGCCGGGTCGCGACGAAGGTGCCGGACTGGGCGGACCTGGCGCAGCAGGCGCTGGCGCGGATCGGGGCGTCGAGCCGGGCAAGCGCCGCGGAGCAGTCCCAGGCGGCCGCGCTGGCTGCCGGCGATGGATACATGGCCACCGGGACGCCCCCGCCCGTGGAGGGCCCCTGCACGGTCCCGAACCGCGACGGGTCTGCCTGTCACAACCCCGGCCGTCACCCGGTCGAGGACGGCTGGGCCTGCACGACGCACTGGAAGGCCGCGACGCGCCAGGCCGAGCCCGCGTGACCGAGGTCGCCGGCGGCGCCGCTTTGACAGGCAACCTGTCACGGCGGGCCCGGATGATCGGGCGCGAATGACGACACTCACACCAACACCCGGCCCTGGCCCCGAGGAGCTCACCCCTGAGCAGCGCGCTATCGTCGAGGCGGATGACGGTCCCGTCGTGGTGATCGCCGGCGCCGGGACGGGGAAGACGCGCGTCATCGTGGAGCGCGTGCGCTGGCTCCTGGAGAACAAGGGCGCCCCCGGGCTGGGCACGGGCGGCCTGGTGCCCGCGGAGCCCACGCCACGCCACGGCAACCCCTTCGAAGGCCCGCTGGTCCCGGAGCAGCTCCTGGTCCTGACCTACAACGTCAAGGCCGCGAAGGAGCTCCAGGAGCGCCTGGACCGGGCGGTTGGTCCGGCGACCCGCGCGAGGATGACCGTCAGCAACTTCCACAGCTTCTGCCAGCACGTCCTCACGGAGTCCGCCGGCGACGCGGGCCTGCCTGCGCGCCCCGACGTGCTGGACGGCGTCGGCCAGCTCCTCCTGCTCCGTGACCTCAGACCCACCCTGGACCTGCGCTACCACACGGACTACGCCTTTCCTGACTTCGTGGGGTTCATCAGCCGGGCCAAGGACGAGCTGGTGGATCCGGACGACTACGACCGCTTCGTGGCCGAGGAGTGCCGGGTCTACGAGGTCCGCTACGGCAGCTTCGAGGAGGCCGGCCTGCGCCTCGAGGCCCAGGGCAACCTGGAGCCGCTGCGCAAGGTGCGCGGCGCCTACGCGAACCTCCGGGCGAACGAGCGCGCCGAGGACGCCGGCGAGCTGCGCGAGTACGACGCCCGCATGTTCGTGAAGGCCACGGACCGCGAGGCCCGCCGCTCCATCGCCGGTGACGGCCACGCCCACGGCCGCAACCACTTTGGCGACGACGACCACGCGAGGATCGACCGCCTGGCCGACGAGTACGAGCGCGACGGCGCCGCCCTGGAGATCCTGCGCCTCACCGAGATCGCCCGCGTCTACCGCGCCTACGAGGAGGCCCTCGCCGCGCGGGGCGCCCTGGACTTCGGCGAGCAGATCGCGCTCGTGACCCGCCTGTTCAAGACGCGGCCGAACGTGCTCCGGAGATGGCAGCGCCAGTTCCGGTACATCCTGGTGGACGAGTTCCAGGACGCCAACGTCGCCCAGATCGAGCTCATCGAGCTCCTCGGTCGCACCCCGGACCGCCCGGCCAACGTGATGGTGGTGGGCGACGACGACCAGTCCATCTACCGCTTCCGCGGGGCCAGCTACGCCGCGTTCGCGGAGTTCGACATCCGGTTCAAGGGCCCCCGCCGCCTCCGCATCGACCAGAACTTCCGCTCCGTCGGCCACGTCATCGAGGCCGCCAACCGCCTCATCGGCCGCAACGAGACCCGCTTCGAGCCGGACAAGCGCCTGTGGACCGACAAGGCCGCCGGCGTTCCCGTGGAGCTCCACCGCTGCGCGGGCGCCGAGGACGAGGCCGTCGCCATCGTCGACGCCATCCGGGCCCTGGCCGGGCCGCCCGCCGATGCGCTCCTCGGGGGTCCGGGACGTCCGTCCACGGTGGGTGTCGAGGTAGTTCCAGGCAAGCGGAACCAATCCCCGGGACCGGAGCCTGGTGGCGCGTCATCCGGAGCGGCAGGCGCCGACGACAGCATCCCGACCGCAGCCCCGGCGCGCACCGACCACGCGCTCGTCGTTCCGCTTGGCTGGAACGACCTCGAAGGTGACGTAGGCCACCAGGGCGCGCCTCCCTCCGCGGCGTCTCCGGCGCGCCGCCGCTACAACGACGTCGCCGTCCTGTATCGCAAGCACAAGCACCGCGACGCCATCGTGGCGAGACTCCGGGACGAGGACATCCCGTACACCGTCGTGGGCGGCCTGAGCCTGTTCGAGGCGCCCGAGATCCGGGACCTGGAGCAGGGCCTGCGCGCCATCGCGGACCCGCACGACAGCGCCGCCCTCGTCCGCATGATGACCGCCGGCCCGTGGCGCCTGGACGCCCTGGAGATCCTGCGCGTCACCCGCGCCCACGACTTCGACCGCGGCACCCCCCTGGTGGAGATCGCCGGCGGGCCAACGGGACGCGGACGACACCGCCCCGGAGCTGCGGGCCAGGCTGCGCGCCCTCCTGGCTGCCATCGAGGAGCTCAACCCGCTCACCTGGCGCGAGGGCCCGTACACCATCCTGGAGCGCTACCTGGAGCGGACCGGCGTGGTCCTGGACCTCCTCGCGGCCGGCACCCTGGAAGCCAAGCGATCCGTCGTCAACATCGCGAGCTTCATGCGCTTCGCGTCAGACTGGCAGGCCGAGAACCCGGCCAGGACCCTCGCGGGCTTCATCGCCTACCTCGACGCCTACAAGGCCGCCGGCGGCGAGCTGCCGACCAGCGTGGAGCTGTCCGAGGACGTCGACGGCGTCCGCCTCATGACCCTCTACCAGGCGAAGGGCCTGGAGTTCCCCATCGTCATCGTCCCCAACCTGCTCGACGGGGAGTGGCCCGTCCGCGAGCAGAGCTTCGGCCTGTTCCCGCGCGAGCTCCTGCGCGAGCAGGTCCCCGCGGGCGACCTCCACACGGACGAGGAGCGGCGGCTCCTGTACGTCGCGATGACCCGCGCCCAGGAGCGGCTCCTGCTCATGACCCAGGGCGATGGCGGGGAGAAGGCCGCGAGCCGGTTCGTGGCGGAGATCGAGGACGGGGCGGGGGAGGAGCTGGCCCTCGTGGACCGCACGGCGGCCGGCGAGGGGGCGATCGATACCGATGCCGATGACGATGACGCCGCCATAGCCGATGGCGCTGGCGTCCCCCACGATGGCGAGGGCTCCATCGACGCTGCCCTTGCCGCCGCCCGCCGGGTCATGCCGCTGCCCACCGCGCGCGAGCGCCGCCTCGCGATGCGCCTGCGCGCCGCCGAGCTCGTGGGCTTGGCCGAGGCCACCGCCGCCACCGATCCCGAGGCCGACGGCGCCCGCGAGGCCTACGCCGCCCGCCTGGCGGACCTGGCACGGGGTGCCGCCCTGTCCGCCGACGAGGCCCGGGCCGCCGGGCTGGACCCGCTCACCTTCCGGTCGATCGCGCTCGACGCCGGGGCCGGCGCCAACCTCCTCGCGATCGCGCCGCTGCCGCCCACGTTCAGCTACTCGTCCCTGTCCACCTACGAGGCCTGCCCGCTGCGGTACGCCTTCTCCTACGTCTACCGGATCCCGGAGCCGGACCGGCCGGCGGCGCACCTCACCTTCGGCTCGACGGCGCATTCGGCGTTCGAGGCGTTCACGAAGGAGCGGCGCGAGCGCCTGGCCCGCGGCGAGCCCGCGCCCACCCGCGAGGACCTGGAGCGCCACTTCACGGCCAACTGGAAGCCCGACGGCCTTCGGCGACAAGACCACCGAGGCGACGTTCGAGCGGCGCGTCGGCCGGCTGCTGGACAACTTCTGGGACGGCGAGGTCTCGTCCCTGGGCGAGGCCATCGCGGAGGAGCTGGACTTCACCCTGGTCATCGAGACGGCCGACGGCACGCCGCCCGTGCGCATCTACGGCGGCATCGACCGGATCGACCGCCTGCCCGGCGGCGGCATCGAGGTCATCGACTACAAGACCGGCAAGATCAGCAGCCAGAAGGGCGTGGACGAGAACCTCCAGCTCACCATCTACGCGCTGGCCTGCCGCGACGCGCTGGGCCTGGGCACGCCGGAGCGGGTGACGCTCTACTTCACCGAGAGCGCCACCCGGCTGTCCACCGTCCGCACGGACGAGCAGCTGGATCTCGCCCGCGAGGAGCTGCTGGCGCGCGTGCTGCCGATCCGGGCGGGGGAGTTCACGGCCACGCCGGGGCGACCCTGCGAGTGGTGTGACTATCGGGCGATGTGTCCGGAGCGGGCGTGAAGACAGTAGGGCTGATGGATTTGCCCATTGAGCAAGCGCTGCTCCGAGCCTCTGAGGCACCACCGGCGACTCGGATCGACTTCCGGGACCCAATTGCCCGATACGGAGACGTCGGAATCGCGGCGGTCAGGCCATGGCTGCGCCATCCGGACCTCGCAGCATTCGCCATCCGCGTCATCGTGCGGGCCGGTGAGATGGGGGCGACACCTACCGCGGTTCACGTCCTCGCCGTTGAGTCGAAGACGGCAATGAACGAGGTGGTACTGCGCGACCTTCGGGAAGGGCTCGATCGTTTGGGAGCGCGCCGCGCCCCAGTCCGCAAGGCCGCGGTGACATCAGGCCGGCGCGCGGCAACGCCGGCCGATGAGGGTGTTGCCCGCGATCTCACTCGCGGCCGCTCGTACAGGCGTCGGGACTTGCATGCCGCCGGGTGGGGTGGAAACAGACAGAGCGGGATCAGCTACCCAGCCGGTGGTGATCATGCTCTGCTCTTCTCCGACCCGTCGAAGTCAATCGAGCACGGGTATCGCGACCGCTGGGTCGGCGACGTCTATCACTACTACGGTGCATGGAGCGGCACCGGGGACATGGTCCTGGCGGGAGCCAACCAGGCACTCCTCGACCGAAGCCCGAACCTCCACGTGCTGGTGCGCAACGGTGATCTATGGAGATACGAAGGGCAGTTTGAGTGCGTTGGTCACGAGCCTGAGCGAACGGTACGCGACGGCCGCGAGTTCCGAGCGATCGTCTTTCTTCTGCGAACCATCCTCGAGACGAAGTGACCCGACCCGAAGCCAGCCGGCCGCAATCAAGAGGCACCGATGATTGATCCGGTCCGCGCAGGCTATGGGTGGGCGTCTCACTTTCCGGCATTTCGATCGACACCGGCGCGTTCTATCCGTTCGTCTCTCACCGATTTCGTACGAGATGCGTCGCCCGAGCAGATTCGAGCCTGGGACGATTCGATCCCGCCTTTGCAGCGTGAAGTCGGGGAGGTGCTCGACGGCGACGGCAAGGCTCTCGCGTACGAGGCGATCCTGGAGTACGAGCTGCCGTTGGAGTTCCGACGCCCTGACGTGATCTTGTTGCTCGACGGGACCGTGATGGTGTTGGAGCTCAAAGGCAAGTCGTACGTCTCGCAAGCCGACATCGACCAGGTCGCTGCCTATGCCCGAGATCTGCGGGCCTACCACCGCGAGTGTGAGCAGCGGCCGGTGCGCCCGGTTCTAGTGTTGATGCGTTCCCACGGGCGAGTCGAGACTTCAGGCGGTGTCGATATCGTCGGTCCAGACGTGCTCGATGCACTGGCTCGAGAGCAGGGCGATGGAACCAGCGGTGGCACCCCGATCGTTGTCGAGGACTTCCTGGCCGCTGACGCCTATCGCCCGTTGCCGAGTCTCGTCGAGGCGGCCCGCGAGCTGCTGGAGCGCGGGGACCTCCGACGAATTCATCGCGCGGCGGCCGCCACCGAACCGACTCTCGACTCTCTGGCTGAGCTCGCTCGTCATGCGGCGGCAACGAAGACCCGGCACTTGGTTCTCGTCACCGGCCTACCCGGGAGCGGCAAGACCCTGGTCGGGCTTCAGCTAGCTCACGCGCGGTTCCTGGACGAGATCGCTGTCCCGCGCCAGGGTTTGGCCCCGTCGGCACCGGCGGTGTTCCTCTCGGGGAATGGGCCCCTCGTGCAGGTTCTGCAGTACGAACTACGCGGTGCTGGCGGCTCCGGCAAGACATTTGTGCGAGACGTGAAGGCCTACGTCGAGCGGTACTCCAAGCGATCTGATCTGGTGCCGCCCGAGCACGTTCTCATCTTCGATGAGGCCCAGCGCGCGTTCGATGCGGCACAAGTTGCGGTTACCCACAAC
The DNA here is from genome assembly GCA_963788375.1 of uncultured Chloroflexia bacterium. Taxonomy (GTDB): domain Bacteria; phylum Chloroflexota; class Limnocylindria; order Limnocylindrales; family CSP1-4; genus CAIXZV01. Next base: position 6,744 of record CAWBGT010000023.1, on the reverse strand, counting down.
GGGCAGGGCGATGGCGAGTCCGAGCCGGAGCACTTCGTTGAATTCGCCGAGCGCGTGCCTGAGTGGTGTGTGGTCGTGGGACTGATTGGGACAGGTCAGGAGATTCACGTAGGCGAGGAGGGCGGACTAGGTCAGTGGCGATCAGCTGTCCAGGGTGCCCGGCAACCCTGGACAGTCCATGTTCCGCCGTCCGCCGCAAAGTCATTCGCGGGTTTCGGGTCGGTTGTCTTAGATCAAAGGCTCGAACTGGATACGGAGCTTCGCTTCCACCTTGCGACCGACGTGCATACCTTCGTGGCGGCCCTTCTCGATGAGCGCCCGGACGTTCAGTTGGCCGATCTGGCCGCCCAGCTCGACAGCAGCGGGTATCACCTTCGCGTTTCTCGAGATCTCGACGTCGCGAAGACGTACATGCGTGATCGCTACGAGGATGACCAGGAAGCTCGCTTCGGGATGATCGCGTCAGCGCGGGACAGTGCGCTCTGGCGATTTGGAGTGCCGAACGACTTCAACTCGACGAAGCGCGTCAACTACGGGCCGTGGTTCGGAGAAGGTGACAACGACCCGCAGGGTCGTTCGTGCCGCCAGCTGCGGCAGTGCGTTACGGAGTTCGGCTGCCAGGGCCTCGAGCTAGATGCGACTCTGCTGGCCTGGGGCAACGACTTCATCCGGCAGGGTGGATCGTGGACCAACCAGTTCGCCCGTCGCTACCAGCGAGCGGCGGCAATTCGCGACCCGATGCAGCTGCGGAAGAACGCCTACCGGGTTCTGCTGACGCGCGGACGGGACGCGACGGTGGTGTTTGTCCCGCCTATGTCGATTCTGGATGAGACGTTCCGCTTCATTGTCGATGCCGGCTTCCGAGTCTTGACCTAGCTGTGAGCCCCGCCCTAGCTGACGCCATCGCCGCCGCCCAAACCGCCGATCGCCTGACCCGCATTGACTGGCGCACGCCCATCGCCCAGCACGGTGCCGAGGCCATCGATGCCATTGCCCCGTGGATGACCGACCCGGAGCTCGGGGCCTTCGCCGTCCGGGTCATCGAGGCGGCCGCCGGCTTCGGGGCGAAGCAAGAGGCCGTCGAGGCGCTGCGCTCGGTTGGCCGCCTTGGGCTGTCGCCACCGGTGCAGCGGGACGTGGATGATGCTCTGGGCCGTCTCGCGCCGCGATCGTCGTCGCCACCCACGGGCGCATCGCGCGTCCGCCTGCGCGCGACCGACGGATGGGACTGGCCGGGCTTCGCCGAGTCGGACTTCGGTCAGGTCACCGGTACGACGTGGCGCCGCCGATCCGATCCCATCGCCATGGTGCCGCTCGTGCTCCGCCCGCTCCTGGAGATCGACCCGGACTTCTCCACGTGGCCCATCTACGGCAGCCCCGAGGTCCATCTCGCCGTCGCCGACCGCTACCACCAGGGCGGTGAGTGGGGCCAGGGCTGGCGCGCGTCGAAGCTCGTCGTCTACGCGAACGGATCGATCGACGATCCCGCGAAGGCCCCCGCGCACGTCGCGGCCGGCTGGTACATCGAGAAGGGCGACGGCTCGCCCCAGTTCGGCCCCGTCAACCGTGAGCAGTGGGACTGGCCGCGGTTCACCGAACTGCTCGCGGACCCGGGGCGTCGGGCGGCGCTGGAGGCCGTGGTCGCGAAGCACGACCTGCGCATCGGCGATTACGTCGGCGGCGGCTTCACGCCCCAGGGCGCCGTGATGGGGTTCCGGGCGCGCCTCGAGGACGGCGAGCTCGTGCTGCGCAAGACCGATGGCGGCCGGCGCCTGGCTTCCGGCTGGGATGCGCTGCTCGATCGGCTCTCGACGCTCGATCGCACGGCGTGGCACGACCTCCACATCTGGCGCGAGTGGCCGGCCGAGGAGGCGATCGCGATGGGGCAGCCGTTCGCGCTCCGGGGGGTCGCGCCGGTGCTGGTGGATCTCGCGAGGGTGTACCTGGACACGGTGTGGCCGCGAGGGCGCGCCGCCGCCGGGACGTAAGCCGTAGGTGAGTGGGGAACGCCAGGATCTCACCGCGCCCGACCGGCGCCCGCGGCGGCGGCATGACGCAACGATGACCATTGGCTGGGCGGGCCACGCTGCCCAAGGGATGCTGATGCCCGACTTCAGGACATGCACGCTTGTCTGGGGAGGCGGACATGGGCTGCAGCGCGCAAGAGAGCGGGGTGTCGATCCGGCAGCCGTCGAGGCGATCGTCAGGGCCTCGACAGATCTCGAGCCCGGGCATCATGGACGCTGGATCGTGTGGGGTTGCGTGGGCGGACATCGCGTGAAGATCGTCGTGCGGCCCGTGTCGGTTGACAGGTGCATCATCGTGACCATCATCAGGACGGGAGCGCCATGTATCTGACCTACGACGAAGCAGTGGACGCGGTGTACGTGTACTTCGAGCGCCGCGACGTCGACCACACGGACCAGCTCACGGACCGGGTCAACGTGGACTATGCGGCCGACGGGATCCCCATCGGCGTGGAGTTCCTCGACGTCAGCCTGGGGATCGACCTGGACAACGTGCCCCATCGCGCCGACGTTGCCCGCCTGCTGGACGAGCGCCACTTCCGCGTCTTCGCCTGAAGCCGTCGCCGCCCAGTCCGTCGGCCACCGGTCGGGCAGCGTGACGAGCCAGTCGCCCTCGAACGGTGGAACGACTTCATCGCCCGGATGGACGCGGGCAAGCACCAGGTGAGTCCCGCGTAAGCGGCCACCTGTAAGGTGACTTGGAGCCGATGACAGGACGGCACTCGGACGGTGGCTCGCGATGGACTTGAGCGTAGGCTACGGGTGGAGGTCACCCGCGATGCCGGACAAGACGAACCCGCCGATCACTCGCGACCCGGAGACCCACAGCGGTGTGCCGGTGTTCACGGGCACTCGGATCCCCGTGAAGGTGCTCTTCGACTATCTCGCCGACGGCCGGTCGGTCGATGCGTTCGTGCGGCACTACCCTTCCGTGTCGCGCGCGCAAGCTGTGGCCGCGCTCGAGGAAGCGGAGGAGCTCCTCGAGGTCATCGGATAGCGGAGGTGCGCATCGTCATCGACGAGGACATCCCGCGCGAGCTCGCGCCGCTGCTTGGCGGCCCCGGACTGGACGTCCGGCAAGTTGAGGACCTCGGGTTCAAGGGGATGCGGAACGGCGATCTGCATGCCGCCCTGTCGGAGACCTGCGATGTCTTCGTCACCGGCGACACGAACCTCCAGCACCAGCAGAATCTGGCCAGGTACGACCTCGCGATCGTCGTCCTCCATCCGCAGCGGCTCGTGATCGATCAGATCAAGCCGCTGATCCCGCTTGCGATCGCAGCCTTCGCGACCGCTCCGAAACACGCTGTCACACGATGGAGTCCGGGGACCTCGACAGCCGGATCTCGACCATCGAGCGGTACGCAGCAGCGGTCGGACTCGAGCTCGACCTGGTCGTTCGTGAGCCTGTCACGGCTGTCGGCACCCCGATGGTCGCGCGCAGGAGGGATCCTCGCTGAGACCCGGCTGAGGCTCGCCCCAGTTCGGCCCCGTCAACCGTGGCCGTGGGACTGGCCGCGGTTCACCGAACTGCTCGCGGACCCTGGGCGTCGGTCGGAGCTGGAGATCGTGGTCGCGAAGCACGACCTGCGCATCGGCGACGACGTCGGCGGCGGCTTCACACCCAGGGGCGCCGTGATGGGCTTCCGGGCGCGCCTCGAGGACGGCGAGCTCGTGCTGCGCAAGACCGATGGCGGCCGGCGCCTGGCTTCCGTCTGGGATGCGCTGCTCGATCGGCTCTCGACGCTCGATCGCACGGCGTGGCACGACCTCCACATCTGGCGCGAGTGGCCGGCGGACGAGGCGATCGCGATGGGGCAGCCGTTCGCGCTCCGGGAGGTGGCGCCGGTGCTGCTGGAGTTCGCGAGGGTGTACCTGGACACGGTGTGGCCGGGCGGACAGCAGCCGACTTGATGGCTTCAGCGCACGAAGATCGTGGGCCAGCCCGCCCGGGGCCCTGAGACGAGACAGTTGAGTCAAGCGACATGCCCGTGGTCCTGCTCGCTCGGCGAGAGGAAAGTCGGGGATGAGTGGCGACCGTCAGGCTCGCGGCTGGACCGGTCCCCACGACGACTACACCTTGACATGGCGTGATTATGTCCCACACAATGCGTGATGCCGCGAGTCCCCGCGAGCCCGAGATCTGGCCGTCGGCAAGGAGGCACGGGATCAGCGACGAACGGATGCTCCACGTTGTGAGGTCGTGCCCGCGCCCGCTGTTCCATCCAGGCGACAGCGGGCAAGTGACCTTCCTCGGTCCGGATCAGCATGGCGTGCCACTCGAGGTCGTTGCCTTCGAGGCCGACGCAGGCGACCTGACGATCATTCACGCGATGCGCCTGCGGCGGGGCTATCGGGAGTTGTACGAGGACGTGATGCGATGGCAGTAAGGACCAGGGGCGGCCGGATCGTCAGTGATGAGGACCTCGACCGGATGGCCGCCGAGGCGGAGGCAGGGTTCGACCTGTCGACGTGGACGCCACGCCGCGGCAGGCCCCCCTTGGACCTCGAGTCTGCAGGAAGCCACGCACCGCGCCTTGCGACCCGGGTGCCGCAGCGCCTGCACGACGATGTGGTTCGCCTTGCGGCCGAGGATGGCCTGAGCGTCAGCGAGGTCCTGCGAGGTCTCCTGGAGAGCTACGTGCAGGGACACTCCACGCGTCGGGCCAAGGGCGCCAAGCTCGCGTCTCGGCCGGCGTCGCCTGCTGAGAGCAGGTAGACGGGCCATCTGTCGTGACGAGCGAGCCGGCGCACATGCAGCACGGCGAGCTCGCGTTGGGGGGGGCAGAGGGTCGTTTGACATTGTTGAGATCCGCGACGCGCGAGCTGGTGCCGGTGCTGGTGGATCTCGGGAGGGTGCACCTGGACACGGTGGGGCCGGGGGCCGCACCGACCGCGGCTTGACCTCCCAGGTCCAGTCGCTCGGGCGTTGTCGCATGCGCGTCGAGGTCTGGATACCGGTCGTCGGCTGCCTTGATCTGCATGGCTTCGCCGCATGTACGGACGCTCGTGTATCCCGGACGGAAGTGCCGGTCGCGATGATCCGCCTAGTGGAACGATGACATCGGCCCAGCCTCCGTCGACCGATCGTGCGCGGGCCAGGCGCAGCCGAGGGGGTGGTACCGTCAGACGGTGACCCTCCGACACCGGCGCTTTGCTCTCCTGGACGTGACGTTCGCCGGGGTCTCGTTGCCCGCCGCGACGATCGACTGCTGGCGGGACGCCCGCGGCCAGCCGCAGTGGCTGGCGCGCGTGCTGACTCGCCTGAGTCCGACGGTGGAAGCCGGCGAGCTGTTCGGCCATACCGCGGACGGGCGCACGTTGTCGGGTCACGCGCTGGTCGCAGATCATCAGGTCGGCCCCGGCAGCCGACGGGAGACTCTCGTCGTATTCCACGGGGCCGGGACCCTTCACGGCTACTGATCCTGGCGCCTGTCGGCGCCCCGGGCACGCCTACACTCTGGAGCGTCCGGCAGGCTCCAGCGTTGCCGGACCGACCGCCACGACGAGGAGATGTCATCGCCCGGAAGAAGAACAAGCAGGCCCAGAAGGACAAGAAGGCCGAGAAGGACAAGAAGGCCCAGCCCGCCAAGTGAACCCCCGCCCCAGCCGGGACGGCCGTCGCTCCGTCCGCGAGTTCGCTCCCCAAGGGCTAGTTGATCGGGTGTCTTTGGAGACGACGTGTCCGCCGCCTCCGCCTTGGCGATCGCCGTCTCGCGCTGATCGTCACGGCGGGTTCGTGGCGAATGACATGGCGATGAACCAGATCAGCGCGAGGATCGCGGCGATCCCCGCCAGCGCGCCCAGGATCCGCAGGTCGAGCACCGCCGCCCTGGATCCGATGTGGCGCGTCCGATCGATGGCGTAGCCGGCCAGCCAGCCCGCGGTCGCGGGTACGACCAGTGACGCGATCACCAGCGCCAGGAGCGCGGTGTACCAGCCCAGGGCCAGGGCTCCGAGGACGGTGGCGACGGCGAGGGCCCCGACGAGGAGCACGTACCCGTACCAGCGCGGAAGGGCAAGCGCGCCGCCCCACCATCCCGGCGCCGCCGGCGAACACGAGGAACATCCCGTTGCCGGGATGCCGGTCGGTTACCGCCATCACCGCCACCGCGCAGACGGCGGCCACCATCACGACCAGGAAGCGCGGCCACCGGGCCGAGAGCTCGCGTCCATTCCGAACCACCTCCCGCCGGGATCCTCCGCCGAGGCCGCCACGGACGGCCAGAGCCGGAGCGCACGTCTCGTTCGCGGCCCGATCGGCGTAGTCGCATGGGAATCGAGCACGGCAGGGTTGATACTGGGTCGATGACCCACGCACCCACCGGGCTCGACGCGCTCCTGGCCCAGGCGCAGACCGCGGCCCCGTTGGACCGCATCGAGCTCCGGGACCCGATCGCCGCGTACGGGGAGCAGGCGATCGACGCGATGACGGACTGGCTGGGCGACCCACGCCTGGCGGCGTTTGCGATCCGGGTGCTGGAGCGCATCGCCCGCGAGCCGGCCAATCGGGAGGCCGTCGTGGCGACGCTGGCCGCCGTGGACCAGGAGCAGCTGGCGCCGGGTCTCGCCGATGACATCCGCACGGTGCTGACTAACATGGGCGCCGACATGAAAGGTGGGGCCCAGTCGCGCCATCACGCCACGCTCGCGGAGCGCGTGGCGGGCCTTCCGGGCGAGCCGGGCCGGGGCTACTGGGTCATGCGCACGAGCCCCT
>CAWBGT010000022.1:0-18089 GCA_963788375.1 uncultured Chloroflexia bacterium | reverse complement strand
GGCCCGGCCGCACCGCCAGTCAAGCACGATGTGTACGTGCTTGTGTACTCAGGCAGAGTTAACAGCCACGGACCTACGCGTGAGCCATTGGACAGGCCTCGAGCGAGCACTAAATCTCGCTGTTTGGCAGGGCTCGCCGCTGTTCGAGTCTCACTCTCGGTGATCACTCGGCCGCGAGCTACTGGGGTGTGCTCATCGGGAGATCAGGGCCGTGGAAGGCAGGACCTGGGCGAGGATCGAGCGCACCCGCTCTGGGATGTCCTCCTGCGGCGTCAGTTTCGCGATCGACTTGCCGTCCCTCGCCTTGCTGAACCCTCGCCTGAGGAGGCGCTTGGAGCACCCGTCGAGCCAGTGGAGGAGGTCATCCTTGGCCACGGCGGCGTCATAGCCGTCCAGCGGGTCATTGGGGTGGCCGTTGGCTGCGAGCCACGCTGAGATCGCGCGGCGGCCGAAGTACCCCTCGATGTCACGGACTTCGAGGAGGTGGACCCGGACTCGGTCGCCAAACTGCCTCTGGAGCGTCTTGCGCATCCCTTCGGGATCGTCGCCACCGTCAAGGATCACGTGGATCCGTGTTCCCTCCATCGCCAGCCCAGCCAGCTTGGCCACGACGTCGGTCTTCGACCAGCCGCCTCCGTCGGTCACTCGGACTCCGGCCTCGTCGAGGTCGGGCCCGACGGTCCTCGCCCACTCGCGGAGGACGGCCGCGTCGGTGACGCCTTCGACGATGACGAAGGACGAGCCGAGGAGCGCGTCAGCGGGCGAGATGCCCAGTTCTCGCCGGACTTCCTCGACGCCCTCGGGCACGAGCACGAGACTGTGCCCGTCTGCCGTGCGCGTCACAAGGCGCTGGCCGTCGCGACTGGCGGCGTTGATGAACGCCGCCGAGTGAGACACGACGATCGACTGGACTCCGGCCCCTCGGAGTTCCCGGAGGAGCGCCGCCACGCGCCGCTGCGCCTCCGGGTGCAGACCCGCCTCGGGTTCCTCGATCAGCAGGAGCACCGTCGGCTGGCCCGCCCAGAGCGCGGGATCGCGGTAGGCCTCGAGGAGGCTCAGCAGGTAGGCGCGGTGCATGCCTCCGCCCATGATGTCGGGAAGGGTGGGGACGTTCCTGAGATACGGGCGGGAGAGGGCCTCGATCCCTCGACCCAGCAGCAGGCTATCGACGAATCCCGCGAGTACCGGATCAAGCCAGGGCACGGTCTGCCAGAAGCCCATCTCGCCTGCGCCGGAGTAGATGTGGGAGCGGCGTGCTGATGGTACGTAGTCCGCGATCGACCTCGAGAGCGTCTCGCCAAGCCGCTGCCCGAGCCGGGCCGTCGCCTGGTCCAGGGCGGCCACGATCTCGGAGCGCATCGCCTCATTGCCGAGGAGGCCAACGCGCAGGAGAGGTCGGAGGACCTCGTGGAACGAGGGCATCGGACCCTCCGGGCCGGCGATCGAGACCACGACGGGCAGCACCGGTTCGAGGTCGAACTCATGGCCCGTCCAGGTAAAGACCTCGGGGAGCTGGCCCCAGTTGCCCGCCTCGATCCAATAGAACCCCAGGTGCTCGAGCTGCATGTACGCCGCTCTGAGGAGCGCCTCGTCACGGACGTCGATGTCGCTCGTCGGGATCAGGATGTAGGGGACTCCCGCGCGACCCCGGGTGGGCGAGACGAGGTTGCCAAGGGTGAGTCTTTCGGTGGGGTCCAGGGCGCGAAGCCATGCCTTGCGTTCCACCTCCGTCAACCCCGAGAACGTGCCGATGACAGCTGATGGCTCCTTCTCGCTCCCGCCAGCTCGAGACCACAGCCGCCCGTGGTTCCACTCCCGCCCGAGGGGGTCCGGCGCGCCGAACAGGAGGCGGACCGCGTCGAGGACCGTCGACTTGCCGGCCCCGTTGGCGCCGACGAAGACCGTGCTCGGGGCGAATGAGATCGTCTCGTCCGCATAGCCGCGGAAGTTGATGAGCCGCAAGGACTCGAGCTGCATGGACACGCCTCGCCGGTGGGGCTCAAGGGGACAGGAGCGGCCAGCCCACAGTGACCAGCCCGCGTTGGATTGTCTCGCACGCCGGACCGCCACGAGAGGCGTTTGGCCCCAAGGCGGAGGAGCGGGTTCCAGTCAACGTGTCAACACGGACGGTGATCCAAGGAGTGCAGCCATGCGGTCGGCGGAGCTGTCGCGGCCGAGGACGTCCTGGGACGCCGGTTCAGCTCGGCCTGCGCGAGGGCGATGACGCCGTTGGTGCGGACGGACAGGTGCGGACCCTTGCGGAAGTAGGCGCCCAGCAGGCCGTTCGTGTTCTCGTCGGTCGGCCGCCGCCAGGGTGAGTGCGGATCGTGCACACACGGCGACGGTGCGTCCGAATCGCAGCACCAAGCCCTGTGTCTCCACGACCGACCGGGCTGTCGATTGGGACCTCCGGCCCATAAGGTGCGGGCGCGCCCTGATCCCACAGATCCACATCGGCTCGTGCATTCCTCGCCGCGTACGACCGTGAGGGTCGACAAGCTGTGGGCCGGCCAGCTGTTCGCGGAGTGGGCCCCGGAGCTGGCCCGCGTGGGGCGCGCGCTCCCGTCAAGGGCCTAGGCCGGCGCCCGCGGATCAACCCCGGAGCTCCTAGGGATTGAGGTGGACCCCGGTACCGCGCTCGAAGGCCGCGAGGGCGGCCTCGACCCGGTCCCCCGCGACCGATCGCGTCGCGGACTAGTGGATCCTGCAGGTCGTGTCCCGCCGCGGGAACGGCTTGATCGAGCTGACGTCACGTCCGTAGGCGCGCAAGTCAGCCGGTACCCTCGGCCCCGCCGGACCCCAGGAGCTCGAGCCAGCGCCGCGATCCGACTGGCGGTCCGGCGAGCGGCGATGACCCGGCACCGAGTGCGCCCAGCACCATCGGCATGGCTGACGGCCCCGGGACGGGCGCGACGCGAGCCCCGAGGCCGCGCCCGCGAAGCTCATCGAGGGTCGTGACCCATGCGGAGGAGGCAGCCGTGCCCGTACCTCGCGCGGCCCTGCGGAGCCAGGCGGCACGGTCGGCGGTCGGCACGACGAACAGGACGTGCCATCCCGGGCGCCCGTCGAGTGCGTCCCGGTAGGCGCGGAGCTTGTCGCTGATCGGTGCGAGGTGCTGGTTGCCCTCGTCGATCTCGAGGCACACGGTGGCCGGGCCGTCGTCGGCCGCGATGACGACGACCGCGTCGGCGGCGGGACCCGCTGGCAGGACGTCGACGACGATCGACTCGGGCAGCCAGCGCATGACGGTGGGCTGCGTGTCTGGATCGGTCGATCGGACGAGCGCGCAGACGGCCTCGACCGCGTGGAGGGTGTGGGCGATGTAGCCGGGTCCGCGCCATGGGCGGGGTGCGTAGCCGAGGCGTGCGATGGCGGCTGGGGCGAGGCGGTACACGTACGGTGAGCCGCCGACGCCCGATGGCGGTGGCAGGCCGGAGCGCTCGAGGTAGCCGAGCTCCCACAGCCGGCGGAGGCGGATCTGCGCGTAGTGGCGATTGCGGTACACGAGGATGCCGAGCTGCTCGGCGTTGGCAAGTCGGGCGCGGTTGAGGATGCGCAGCACTGCCCTGTCGCGGATGGGAAGCTGACCTGGATCGAGCCGGAGCGTGGCTGCTGCCGCGCGGAAGCTGTGGGTCAATGTTGTCCCTCGGCCCAACCCCGCGATTCGTGCGGGGAACCCATGCGTCGGGTCGTCACCCGAATGCATGCCGCCGCGCATGCCGGTGCGCATGCCGCCACGCATGCCCTCCGGGCCGCACAGATGGTCACGTGTGGGCTCCCTTGGCCGCCCCCTCGACCTCGCCCTGGGCCTGCGTCTCGCGATTGGGGATCGGGCCCGAGCGGTGGGCGACCTCGGCCGCGACGTCATCGACCGGCCGGGCATCGCGCGCGTCGCTGCGCGCGACGATCGCCGCCGCGGTGGCGGGGTCGGACGGACCTGGCGCACTGACCGTTCCGCCGTACACACCCGGGCGCCCGTCGGGCCCCGGCATGCGGAGCAACACCTCGAACCGGCGCATCGCCGGCGAGCTCGTCGATCGACACCGGCGCCACCAGGCGCGCAAGGCCGCGCAGGTCGTCGGCGCCCGGGGCGAGAAGCGCGAGGCAGGCGGCGTTCGTGAGGACGGTGTTCCGCAGCCGCTCGCCGAGACCGCCCATCGACTGCGACGCGAGCGCGAGCGCCAGGCCGAACTTGCGCCCTTCCACCGCGATCTTGCCCAGCGCCCGCGTGTCGAAGCGCTGCGCCTCGTCGACGATGAGGACGTGCTGCCGGCGGGTCGCGCGCGGGGTCCCCTGGCGACCGGTGGCGTCGATCAGGCAGCGGCTGATGAGCATCGCGCCGAACAGGTTCGCGTTGTCGCCGCCGACGCCGGACAGATCGACGAGCAGGATCTCGCCGCGGTCCATGAGCGTCCGCGGCCGGATCGTCGAGACCCCCTGCCCGACGACGTTGCGGATCGAGGCGTAGGTCACGAACGCGCCGAGCTTGTTGAGGACCGCCTTGATCGAGCTGTCGCGCTCGCGCTCCTTGGGCCCCGGCCACTCGGTCCGCCAGAAGGCGGCGACCAGCGGGTCGGTGAGGTCATCCACCAGCGGCTGGCGGAACGTGTCGTCGGTCAGGATGCGGGTGAGCTCGATGATCGTCCCTGGCTCCGGCGCTGCCAGCAGGGTGAGGAGGGCATGGCGGAGGTAGTGCTGCATCTTGGGGCCGCAGAACCGCGGCCAGAGGTCCTCGAACAGCTCGACGAACTCGCTCGTCACGAGCTGGGCCTCGTCGGGTGACGCGCGCTCGAGGAAGTTGAAGCCGCGCGGGTGGTCGCGATCCGCGAGCCGCAGGACGTGGACTCTGGTCGCCGCGCTCGCGGGCAGCCGCTCGAGGATGTCGGTCGTCAGATCGCCGTGGGGATCGATGACCGTGGCCCCGATCGGCGATTCCGCCAGCGCGAGCACGAGGTTGAGCAGGAGCGTGCTCTTGCCCGATCCCGTCGAGCCGAACACCGCGAGATGGCGGGCGAGGGCGTCGGCGGGCAGCACCAGGGGGCGACCGCGGCTCTCCCCGAGCACCAGGCCCAGGCCGTCGGGCGACACCGGTGGCGCGGCACCGAGCGGGCGCGCGCGGGTGAACCCGGCCTCGTCGAAGGACGCGTCGGGCAGCGACCACAGCTGGGCGAGCTCCCAGTCCGCGAGCCTCGCCGCGGGCGCTCCGCCGCCTCGGCCACGCCGGATCGACCAGCGGATCGCCTGGCGGCCGTCGTCGAGCTCGGCGGTGACGTGGACCAGGCGCCACAGGAGCGCCTCGGCGGCCGCGGGCGTGATCCCCGCGACCTCGAGGCGGAGGCCGACGTCGAACCCGACGACGCCGCGGCGCCTGCGGGCCTGGGCCTCGCGCTCCGCCGGCGACAACCGGACGGGCGCCCGTGGCGCGGTCGCGGCGGTCGGACGGAGCAGGACGGCGTCGACGATCGCGCCGCCGATGAGCGATCGAAGCGATCCTGGGCTCGCGTCCTCCGGGGCGGCCACGTCGCGCCGCCAGGCCTCGGGCGGCACCGGCCGCGCGACGCACCGGAGCCGCACCTCGACACCGGCGGGGGCATGCTCGAGCGCCGCGGCGAGGGCACGGGGGATGCGGGCCTCGGGAGCCGCCACCTCCCGCAGCGGCCAGCCTGCGGGACCCGTCAGCCGCCCGATCGCGGTGGCGGCCGGTGGTTGGTCGCGAACATCGCTCGTCTCGATGGCCACCCCGGGATACAGGGCGCGCAGCTGCGCCATGGCGAGGGCGGCGACCTGGCGGTTGGTCTCGATCTCCCAGGCAAGCGAGCCATCGCGCCAGGCGAGCCGGAGCTCGATGCGCGGCCAGCCGACGCGCCAGGCATCGAAGCCGCGACGCGCTCGGGGGTGGAGCGCCCGGATGAGCTCGACCCCAAGCCCCGCGTCGGCGCGGCCCGCGCCGGCAGCGCGACGACGAGCCTGACGGTCTCCCCCGCCGACACCCGGTCGTAGGCGCGCTGGCGCGCGACGGGCACGAGACGGACGACGAGGACGAGGAGAACGGCGAGCCCGACGATCGCGACGGCGAGCGGCGCGAGCGATGCGAGCGAGCCGGCGACCCAGCCGACATCGACGATCACGGGCGCACCGGGAGCACGGTGAGCGGATCGATCGGGCTTCGCCCCGTGCCAGAGCTCGAAGTGCAGGTGCGGACCCGTCGTGTGTCCCGGTGAGCCCGACCGTCCCGAGCAGCTGGCCCGCCGCGACCTGGTCGCCCTTGCTGACCGCGAGCGCGGGCTCGAGATGGCCGTACAGGGTCTCGACCTTGGCGCCGTGGTCGATCATCACCACGACCGCCCCGTCCGCCACGCGTCCCGCGAGGATGACCCGCCCCGCGGCCATGGCCAGGACCGGCGTCCCGACCGGCGCCGCGATGTCGAGCCCGTCGTGGAAGTGGGCGTAGCACGTCCCCTCGTAGCAGAGCGGCGGCTCGCCGGTGAAGCTCGTCGGGCCGAAGCGCTGGGAGATCCGCCCCTCGGTCGGCCAGACCACCGACGCGCCGTACCCGTAGCGGACGGCCCAGCGCATGACGAGCGGCGGGTACCAGTCGGCCGGGTTGTAGCGGTAGAGGGCGTGGTCCCAGCGCTTCGGGGCGCCGTTGGACTGCAGGTACGCCGCGGCCGCGGGGATGGCGTCGACCGGGTCGCAGATGTCGGGGTCAGCGATGTGGGCGAGCTTGGCCGCATGGGCGAAGGTCGCGGGCAGGAACTGCATCGGACCCTGGGCGCCGGCAGAGTTCGGCGCGCAGCCGTTGCGGTTGCGCCCGTGGTTGGTCTCCACCCGCCCGACCGCCGCCAGGACCTCCCAGTCGAGCTCGAAGCGGGCCGCCGCCTCCTGGTAGAGCGCGAGGTACGCGGGCGGGATCCCGGCGACATCGCCGGACGAGGCGACCGACCGGGTGGCCATCGCCGCAAAGCTGCCGGCAAGGGCGCCCGCGACACCCATGACCATGACGGCGACGAGGACCACGACGAGGGCGCCGCAGCCGCAGCCCGGGCCGCATCCCGCACCGCTGCCGCTCCGCGCGGTCACCCGGTATCGGGCGGCGCGTACCTGTGCGGGGCTGCCAGCAGATCGGCTGGTCGCGTGGTGAGCATCGCGTACTCGCGGCGGCTGACCGAGGCCTCGAACGCGACGTGGCTGCGCCCGACGAACAGCAGCCCCTCCCCCGGGCGCGCGTGGACGAGCGAGCGGCGCTCGGCCGGCGTGAGGTCGAAGTAGCGGGTGAGTGCGTCGGCGCCCTCGGGGGTCTGGCCGAGCAGGACGCGCAGGTCGGACTGCTTGACGATCGACTCGCCGAAGTCGCTGCGCAGGAACTCGACGATGTCCTGGGTCGCGAGCTGGAGCCCGGCGTGGTAATGGCGGGCCGAGCGTGCCAGCTCCTCGATGAACTCGGCGCCCGCGGGCTGGCGCATCACCTTCCAGGCCTCGTCGACGACGACGAGCTTGGGCGCAAGATCGCGCCGCACGGCATCCCACAGCAGCCCGAGCGCGGCCAGCTGGGCGACCGAGCGCACCTCGGGGTCGGACAGGGCGGCGAGGCCGATGACGAGCAGTCCGCCGGTCGAGCGGGAGCGTCGTGCCGCCGGCGAACAGGTGCGCGAGCGACCCTGCGGCCCAGCGCTCGAGACGGTGCGCGAGCGGGGCCCCGTCGGCGAGGCCCGCGAGCCGCTCGACGAGGTCGGCGAGGGTCGGCGGCTCCCGGTCGAGCGACGCCGGATCGGGGCCGATGCCCGCATCGTCGTAGGTCGCGCGCAGGGCCCGGTCGAGGGCCGGACGCTCGTCGCGGGTGAGGCCACCGGCCATCGCGGCGGCGAGCCGCGTGAGGGCAGCGATCTTGGCCGTGAGCGCACCATCGGTCGCGGGACCGGTGAACGCGAACGGGTTGAGGCCCACGCCGGGTGCGCCGAGATCGAGGTACGTCCCGCCGAGCTCGTCGGCCAGCCGGCGGTAGTCGCCCAGCGGATCCACCGCGAGCACCCGGATCCCGCGGATGAGACAGCGGCTCATCTCGGCGCCCGTGAACATCGTCTTGCCGGTCCCGGTCTGGCCCAGCACGATCGCGTTGTGGCTCGCGTGGGCGAACCGGTCGAGCACGATCGGCGCCCCGCTCGTCTTGGTCCGCCCGTACAGGTGCCCCGTGGGCTCGTACAGGTCCGAGGCGGCGTGGAGGAGGGAGGCGGCGAGCGATGCCGAAGTCAAGGTTGCGCTCGGCGAGCGGCCGTCGGTGCCGGACCCGGCAGGGCCGCCCGCCAGGCGTCGGCGAGCCGGAACGTCGCGACCTCGAGCTCGAGCCCCGTGCCCCGGCCCTCGAGTCTCGTCGACTCGATCCGCTCGGTGAGGCTCGCGCGGTCATCCGCTTCGAGGAGCAGGACCGTGTCGACGAGGTAGATCCGTCCGCGGCCCGCCTGGACCGAACGCCTCGCAGCGGTCGCCGTGTCGCCCACCCGCTCGCGCTCCACGTCGCCGAGCTCGCCCCGCTCGGCGGCCAGCCGGTCGGCCGCCCGGACCTGGCGGAGCCTCGTCGTCATGAACGCCATCGCCTCGGCGCGCCCGAGCGGCCGGACCCGCATCGCGACCGGGCCAACGCCTTCGACCGCGAGGAGTTCCGTCAGCCAGCCGGGCTCGACCTCCGCCGGCCAGCGTCGGGTCGGCGCGAGGGCCGTCAGCAGCCGCTCGCCGGTGATCAGTGAGGCGCCGATCCGGTGCTCCGTCCCGGCCCGTCCGACGGTGGCCCACAACGCGCCGAGCTCTGCGGGTTCGACCTCGCGCGCGGTGACGCCCCGCTCCTCGGCCGTGCGGGCGAGGCTGGTCATCGTCCGCCGCAGCTCGGGCTCGCTCGCCGCGTCGAGCAGCAGGTACGTGCGCCGCAGCGGCCGCCGGGGGGCGGCGGCGATCTCGCGGTACAGCGCGGCATACGCGGCGAACGCCCGTACGATCCGCTTGCCCTCGACCCGTGCCTCCATCGCCGCCGAGGTGCTCGTCCGGGTTCCGCTCGGCGGGGATCGAGACGAGCTGGAATGGTCGCGCGATCGCGTCGTAGAAGGCGGCGAGCGACTGGAGGGCCGCGTCCCGCTCCACCTCGGCCATCAGCTCGAGATTGACCGGGCCGAGCTCGAACCCACCGACGAGGTGACCGCTGACGTGAAGGCCGTCATCGCTCAAGGCGACCGAGCGGATCGGTTGCTGCCAGTGGGCGTTGCCGTCTGGCCTTCAACCGCCCAGTAGTCGTAGGGCTGAGGGCTTCGGTCGACGACGAGACGAGGCTGCGCATGTCGGCACTATCGGCCGCGTGTGGTCGCCGCACAAGCAGGATTGTGTACAGATGTCGGCCGACCCGACGGGAGCGGTGAGGAGGAACACCTCGTGTCGCCCCTGGAGTGGCTCGCTCTTGGACGGCCCGTGGCGACGCTTGTCGAGATTCCGCAGTCGATGCGCGCCCCCTAGCCGGACGGAAGGCGCAGCTTCGTCGGGCGGCGACGATCAGACGATGCGGACGTCCAGCCTTCGAGACATGCGATGGGCTACGCCCAATTCCGTGAGCATGACCATCAGCAGCCGCTGATTGAAGAACGCCTCGGCGACGAAACCCCGCCCTTCTCCACGAAGGTCGAGGAGCTGGATCTCGGTCGAGGCGATGTCGCAATGTTCGAGCGCCTGGCGGACGATGGTCGCAAGGGGATGGTCGTCCCCTTCCCGGGCGGGCAACCCGCCCGGGAAGCAGCCCACGGCCGGACCGAAGCGCCTGAGGAACGATGGCGACTCGTGCCCGCTCCAGACGGGCACGCGGCCATTGCTGCGCGGGTATCGCCCCGCCAGGAGGACCGCGACCGGATCGGGGTGGTAGTCCGGGAAGTGGCGCACCGCGGCCGTCATCGACGATCCGAAGCCCGGCGCCAGGGCGATTGGTGCCGAGATCGAGACCGGGAACTCGAGGGCGCGCGTCACGAACAGGTCGCCCTGGAACAGCAGCTCCGCGGCCCCGATCTCCGCCTCCTGCTCGATGAGCTTCTTCGAGTCGCCGAAGAGTCGGCCCTCATCGTCGAGGCGGATGATCGCCTCGTGCGTCGGGAGCAGCTTGTGGCTGATCTCGTGCGCCTCGATGAAGCGCCCGCGCGCCGAGCCCTGGGATCGGTCGACGACGATGACCCTCGGCCGGAAGAGGACGGCGCCAAGGACGCGCTTCAGCGCGTTGGGCCGACGAGCCACCAGATCCTGGGGCAGGTCGCCGATGTCGATGGTCTCCGCGATGCCGACGGCCCGGGAGACGGCATCGAGGGGCGTCGGGACGACGCCGACGGCTCCAGCCCTCTTCAGCGCGCTTGTTGTTGCGGCGCGGATCTGACGTCGGGCGAAGTCATCGACCATGCGCCGGGCCGTTGCGCCGGCGCTGGAGCTCGGCGATGAAGTCGACCACCTCGTGCTGCTCGTCGGGCTCCAGTTCGGTCAGGGCCTTCCACGCCACCGCTCCGTACGGCGACCGGCGGGGCTCGCCGGGCTGGTCGGTGATGTGCCCCGCCAGCCGAAGGAGCCGCTCGAAGTCGAGACCGTACGCGGTCGCGAGCGCGAACAGGATGTTGTGGTCGGGCCGCGCGATCGTCCCGTTCTCGATCTGCGCCAGGTGGGCGTTGTGGATGCCCGTCTCTCGGCCGGCGCGCCGGAGGCTCCATTCGCGCGACAGCCGCTCGGCCTTCACGACCTCGGCCAGCGTCTCGTTCTCAGTCATCTCGGCTTGAGGATGCCACTTGCTAAGCGGGTTAGCAACTGCTAAGGTGCTTAGCGCTAAGGGCCTTAGCGCCCAGGATCAACGCGCAAGGAGCATCGTCCATGAGCGAGCACGAGCCCGCCGGCCACGATCAGGTCGAGATCATCGTCAACACCCGCCTGAAGCTGGTCCACCGTGGGGTGATCACCTACGAGGAGGTCATCGCTCTCGCGTTCGACCCGGTGCCGAGCGGCCCGAACATCCAGATCACCGTGAGCTACTACCGCGGCGAGGGCGGCAAGTCGGGCGACCTCCTCCCCGACGGGCACGTCGCAGTCCACGAGGGCATGGTCTTCGATGTCACCGCGACCGATCTCTCGTAGCGACGACTTGCGCCGCCTCGTCGAGGAGGGCTACGAGCTCGAGGTCCGCGGCGCGATCCTCCTGGTCCACCACGTCCCATACGTCACGGCGGCGCGAGCCGTGGCGTATGGGAGCCTGCTCATGGCGCTCACCCTCGCCGGCGATGCCACCGCCCCGCCGGAGGACCACACCGCCCAGTTCGTCGGCGAGGAGCCGTGCGATGCCGACGGCGTGCGGCTGGGCAAGGTGATCAACGGCGGCGCCGGCCAGCTCGGCGGGATCGCCTACAACGTGTCGTTCTCGGCCAAGCCGAAGCCGGAGGACCGCTACCGCGACCACCACCACAAGGTCACTGCGTACGTCGCGCGGCTTGGCGCTCCGGCCCGGTCAATCGACCCGGGCGCGACCGCGCTCACTTTCGCCCCGGCCGTCGAGGACGCGGACGGCTCGCCGTTCGTGTACACGGACACGGCGACGCCGCGCGCCGGGCTGGAGAAGTACGCGGCTCGGCTGGAGGGGTTGCGGGTCGCCATCGTTGGCGTCGGCGGCACCGGCAGCTACATTCTCGACCTCGCAGCCAAGACGACGGTGGCGGAAATCCACCTGTTCGACGGCGACCGCTTTGTCCAGCACAACGCCTTCCGGGCGCCCGGCGCCATCGGCCTCGAGGATCTCCGCGGTGGCCGGAACAAGGCCGACTTCTGGGCGACCGCGTACGGCCGCTTCCGGCGGGGCGTCGTCCCCCACCCCTTCCGCGTGACGGCCGAGAACGTGTCGCAGCTCGCCGGCTTCAGCTTCGTGTTCGTCGCGGTCGACGACGGCCCGTCGCGCGACGCGATCACGCGGGGGCTGGAGGGACTCGAGGTTTCGTTCATCGACGTGGGCTTGGGCGTGAACGACGTCGACGACCGCCTGTCGGCCACGGCGAGGATCTCCACGGGAACGCCGACCCACACCGTGGACCGCGCCCGGATGCCGGTGCAGCCAGCCGGGCCGGAGAACGACTACCGCCACAACATCCAGATTGCCGAGCTGAACGCGCTGAACGCCACGCTCGCGGTCCTGAAGTGGAAGAGGATCGTAGGGGTCTACGCCGATCTCGAGGGCGAGCGCTTCTCGACGTTCTCGACGTCCATGAACGCGACCGTCAATGCCGACTACGATGAGCCAAGTTGAGCACTTTGCCCCTGAGTTCGTCTCACAGGTGCCCGAGACGCTCGACGGCGGCCGACTCTACGTGTCGATGGAGTACGCCACGGCGATTCACCTGTGCGCGTGCGGTTGCCGACGTGAGGTGGTCACCCCATTGCGGCCCGGGCGGTGGCTGCTGATCTACGACGGCGAGGTGACGCTTCGGCCCTCGATCGGCAACTGGAGCCTTCCGTGCCGGTCGCACTACTTCATCGTCCGGAACCGGGTCGTCTGGGCGCGGTCATGGTCCGACGATGAGGTGGCGACGGCCCGTCGGCGTCTCCAGGCGATCAACGCCGCGCACTGGGAGAGAAGACGTGGAACCGACTGAGGCGATAGGCGCAAGCGACTGGCGCGCACTGGGGTGACCAGGGCCACGTGCGGCTAGACGTATGGCCGCCGCCTGCGCACAACCATGAACGCCGCGCCGACGGCCACGCACGCCGACCGCTCCGTACCCCGCGGTCTCGGCGGCGTCCCAGGCCGGGAACAGGTCGCCCGGCACGCCGAAGTACACGTACTCCAGGCGGCTGGCCAGCCAGGCGTCGGGGTCCGCCTCCCCAACCGGGACCATCCCCCACGCTTCCTCGTCCGAGATCCTGCGACCGTCGGCAGTGAGCCAGCCGCCTCCCCTGATGTCGCCCCCGGGGAACGCCAGCACATCCCCGTTCGGGTCGACGGCGACGACGTGGTTGGGCGCCTCGGCCTGCATCCAGAGGCTGCGTGCCACAGTGCCCGTCCCGGCAAGACAGATCCAGATCACCGCCGTGGCGAGGATCACCGCCGGCAGGGTCCGGCCCAGCAGGGCGCCGACCAGCAGCGCCACACCGTAGGCGGCGAGTCCCTTCGCCACCAGGATCGGCCCGTGGAGGCTGGCGTCGTCGAAGCTGAGCCAGGGGTTCGGCAGGTAGGGTTCCCGCGCGAGCCACAGGATCTGCGACGCGACGGCGAGCAGGGCGAGGACCGCCGTGGCGGCGACGAGCGACGGGAGCATCCGGCCCCGGAGCCAGCGCGCGCGGGACCTCGCGAGCACCCATGCAGAAGGGGCTGTTCCGGCCTCGAGTTCGGGCGCGACGACCCCAACGCCCAGGACCATCCCGATCAGGAGGGGCAGGACCGCCATCGCGAGCATGACCGCGACGCCATCGGAGTCGTTGATGCTGTTGAACGCCGCGAGTGCAGCGTCCCGGCCGGCGCCAAGCGTGCACGGCGCAACGGCACCCGGCCCGCAATGTAGCTGAAGCACCCGCCGTCGACGTGCAGCCCGGTGAGCCTGAACCAGACGAGAAGCGCCGACCCGGCCAGCACGAGACCCGCAGCGAGGCTGGCCAGGATCTCGAACCGCTGGAGCCGGAAGGCGGCGCGGATGCGCGCGCTCATGCCGCGGCCTCCGGTCGACGGCCGGCGGCCAGGTACCCGAGCACGATGTCGTCCAGGCGGGGAGGGTCGGCGACCTGCTCCTCCGTACGCACGAGCGCCGTGTGGACACCGCGCCGGTTGGCGAAGCTGCCCACCACGTCCAAGCCGGACGCGTCCGCGAGCGGCACCAGCCGGTGGTGCGCGCGCGCCCATGACATCTCGGCGTCGAGCTGGACCCGCGCCGGCGCCAGTACGATCAGCCGATCGCACACCTCGTCCAGGTCGCCCACGATGTGGGACGAGAGGAGGACAGTGGTCCCCTCGGCGACGGCCTCGGCCACCGTGCCCAGGAACTCCCGTCGGGCAAGCGGGTCCAGGCTCGCGAGCGGCTCGTCGAGGAGCAGCACCGGCGCCAGCGTGCCGAGGGCGAGCGTGAGGGCCAGTTGGGCCTGCTGTCCGCCGGAGAGCTGGCCCGCGGGCCGATCGTCCGGGATCCCGGCGGCCGCCAGCCGCCGCAGCGCGCCAGCCGCGTCGAACCCCGGCCGCAGCTCGGCGGCCATCTCGATCTGGTGGCGAGCCGTGAGCACAGCGTAGATCCCGGGCGCCTGGCCGACGTAGCCGAGTTGCGCCAGCGCCTGCGCCGTGTCCCGCCGCACGTCGATGCCCAGCACGTGCGCACTCCCGCCTGTCGGGCGCTCGAAGCCCAGGAAGGTGCGGATCAGGGTGGACTTGCCCGCGCCGTTCGGCCCAACCAGGGCGACGAAGGCGCCCCGCGGCACGCCGAGGGTGACGTTCTCGAGCGCCGGCGCACGACCGCGCCGGTACCGCTTCGTCAGGGCGTGGGTCTCGAGCGCCGTCTGCGTCACTGGCCGCGTACCTCCATGCATGGCTCCACCATCGCCGACACGGGCTCGCGCGACCAGTCATGGCCTCCCCCTGCGGTGCGAGGGGAATCACTCGCCGCCGGCCCACGCCCCGCTGGTACTGTCAGCGCCGATGACGCCAGCGGCCAAGGTCTCGCGCATGTCGACCGCCGGCCCGGTCGTCCGCGCGGACGCGGGCCTGGTCGTCGCCGCCGTGTACCTCGGTATCGGCATCGCGGGGTACCTCCTGGCGGGACAAGACGCGACGGGCGGCAGCCTCCCGGTGCTCTGGACCGCGATCGCGATCACAGCCGGGTCGGCTGTGGTGCTCAGGAGGCCGAACCCGCTTCCCGCATCGGTTGCCCGGTGGGTGTGCCCGGCGCTCGTCGGCCCGATTGCGCTCTACCCGCTCTTCGCGCCGGTGCTCGGGCTCGAATCCCCAGTCCTCACGAGCCTGGCAGGAGCGCTCCTGCTCACGGCCACGCTCCCGATGGTGCTCGCGATCGCGAAGCTCCCGCCCGGCGACAGCGGCAACCTCGCGCGCGCCGCTGTTCCCGCAGTCGGCCTGGCCGCGGCTCTCCTGATCCTCGTGCCAGTCGCCTCCTTCGAGCCTCTCGCCTCGCCAGTCGTGGCGACTGACCCCATGCTTGGGTCCGCCGCTGGATGGGTCGCGCGGCTGCTGGTGATCGCGATCCTTGCATGGCCACCGGCGGTGGCGTTCACCGTCCTGCTGCGTCGCGGGCGGAGCCCGGGAGCCCGACCTGCTGACGAGGTCCTGGGGGACGCGGCGCTGCTCGTGGCTGCTATCGGACCCGTCGTCACCGGGTCGGTGCTGTTCATCCCGTGGATCGACGCGCTCACGCTGGTCGGGCTTGCGGCCCTGGCCGTGTTCGCCGCGTTCCGGGTGGCTGTTCGCCCGCTTGCCGCGATCTCGGCGCGCGCTGCCGCCCAGCGGGACCTCGCCGTCACGGTGAGCGAGGCCGAGCGCGCGCGCCTTGCGGCCGACTTGCACGACGGGCCCCTCCAGGACCTGCTCATCCTTGCCCGGAGCCTCGAGGCACGCGACGATGCCGATGGCGCGCGCCTCGCCCGCGACGTCGCTGACGAGCTCCGCGAGATGTCCGGCGACCTCCGGCTGCCGGTCCTCGACGACCTGGGCGCCGGGCCGGCGCTCGAGTGGCTGGCGGCGCGGGTGCGGCGCCTGACGGGCCTGGATGTCGATGCCGAATGGGAGGCCGACGGGCGCGCGCCGCGCGAGGTGGAGCTCGCCGCGTTCCGGGTCGCCCAGGAGGCCGTGAGCAACGCGGTGCGCCACGGCCGGCCGCCGGTCCGCATTCGATGCTGCTCGGCTTCGGACCGCCTGCGGCTCACGATCGAGGACGCGGGCGATGGGCGCGGGCTCGACGCCCCCGCGGCCCTATCGGCACCGGACGACATGCGGCGGGGCATGCTCGGGATGGCGCAGCGCGCCCAGCAGATCGGAGCCAGCCTCGAAGTGCGCCGCGCCGAGGGTCATGGCACGCTGGTTGTGCTGGACTGGGAGGACCCGCGTTCATGACCGAGCGAGCCGAGGTCACGGTTGGCGGATCGGCTCCGGCGATACGCGTCGTCGTGGTCGACGACCATCCCGTCTTCCGCGACGGGACCGCTGCGCTCCTCGTGCGCGAGCCGGACCTCGCGGTCGTCGGGTGTCACGGCGGACCTCGAAGGAGCGCGCGCCTTCCTGGCCCACGATCCCGCCGCCGGACGTCGTCCTGCTCGACGTCCGCCTCGGCGACGAGAACGGGCTTGCCATCGTCGAGGAGCTCGCGGCCCGGACCGCCGTCGTCGTCCTGACCGCGTACGACTACCCGCAGTACCTCCACTCCGCGATCCGTCTTGGCGCGGCCGGGTTCGTCGCCAAGAGCGCCCCGACCGAGGACCTCCTGCGCGCAGTGCGGCAGGCGGCCGCCGGTGGCCTCGCGTTCGACGCCGAGCGCTCGGGAGCGAGCCGGTGGACCTCACGAGCCGCGAGATCCAAATCGTGCGGCTCCTGGCCGACGGTGCCTCGAACGACGAGATCGGACTCGCGCTGGGGATCACCACCAAGAGCGTCGAATCCGCACTCGGGCGGATCTTCACGCGGACCTCGACCCGCTCACGGACCGAGCTGGCGGTCCGCGCCGTCCAGGAGGGCTGGCTCGACGTCCCGATCCGCGGGCCTTCCGCGACGTGAAGCAGGCGGCTTCGCAGAAGGCAGGCGCCACTCGCCGTCGCGCCGCCACAATCGTGCCACACGCGACCACGTTCACCATCGCTGGCGCGCCCAGTGCCTCGAGCGCATCACCGAATGACCGGGTCGCGATAAATCGACGACGGAGTCTGCAATGACAACCGCGCTCACCGTGACAGTTGTGACTGGTCGCGGCTCTTCCGCACACCAGATTGACCTGTCCAGGGAAGCGGCAATGGTCAAGGCCGCCCTCCTCTACGGGGACCGGGTCCAGCTCGTGAGTTTCCAAGCCGTCGCGATCTCAACCGTCGCGGCGGCTTATGCCGCTTCGGGCCCCGACCGAGCCAGGCTGATCGAGCGACTCCTTTCAGAGCAGGACCCGACGAGCGCGTTGCTGGTCTCGCGCCTGGAGGATCTGCGACGCAGGTCTCGGAGGACCGATGCCGAGATGCGGGATCTGGCCCGACTTGAGGAGCTCGTTCAGCGAGGAGGCGACCTCATTCAAGACTCTCTCCGAGGGATCCTTGGGGAGTCTGGCCTCTCGGAGCTCATGCCAGCGGCTGAAGCCGGTCTCCTCACGATCCATCCCCTTGGTCTCAACGACGGCCAAGGCCTTGACGAGGGGCTCGCGGACCGTTTCGGCGATGTCGTCCGGTCGCTCGTCACCCCAGGCTCGAACGCATTTCCGCTGCTGGACGATCAGGCAGGCCGCCTCGCGCAGGCTATCGCCGGCGAAGCTGGCCTTTCACTCGTGATTGGCGGTCGCGCGCGTGAAATGCGGCTCGCCGGAGGTCTTCTCGAGAGTCTCCCGGCGTTCCCCAATGCTCCGATGTCGGC
The DNA here is from genome assembly GCA_963788375.1 of uncultured Chloroflexia bacterium. Classification (GTDB taxonomy): domain Bacteria; phylum Chloroflexota; class Limnocylindria; order Limnocylindrales; family CSP1-4; genus CAIXZV01. Next base: position 511 of record CAWBGT010000022.1, on the reverse strand, counting down.
CGTCCTGGAGGCCCGCGATTCGCTGGCTGGGCCCTTGGTGAAGTTCCGGTCGGCGATCATCACCCTTGCGAGGACGATCGAGGAGCTGCCCGGCGACCCGGACTTCCCCGCCCGAGTTGCGGATGTCTGGCGATCCGACGTCGCTCCTGCCCTAGAAGAGCTGGCTGAGGCCGAACAGGATCGGGGACTGCGTCGGTTGCTCACACACTCGATCATCGAAGCATCCCCATCGAGAGTCGTAGAGGCCGGCCTTGCTGCCGTGTCGATGGCGATAGACAGCATCCCGATGCTCCTGGCATCGGCCGCGGCTGCAAGCGTCGACGTTCTGACGGCCGCATCTAGGCGGTATCGAAGCCGCGGCGAGGACATGACGGGTAACCGCTTCTTGCTGCTCTTCGAGGCGGACAAACGGTTCATGGGCAAGTAGCCCGTCGTCGCGGAGGCGCCGCCTGCCAAGGTGAGCGAGCTGCCAGTTACGGCACCGCAGCTGCCCCCGGCTGGCCCGCATCGA
>CAWBGT010000021.1:0-89318 GCA_963788375.1 uncultured Chloroflexia bacterium | reverse complement strand
ATCCGTGATCGAGACGTTGAGGTCCACCCCGACGAGGTCCAGGTACCGGGACAGGTTGTCCCGCAGGTCGCGGTACCAACGCTCACGACGACCGGGGCGTCCTCGAGCAACGGCACCACCTCGCGCGAACGTGTCGTGGCGCTTTTCCGATCGCTCATGTGGCCATTCTACACGCTGATGCTCACCTCCGGCTTACGTGCGGCTCACCTGGCGGGGACCCGACCCCGGTCGTGGGTACGCCGATCCGCCGGGGCCACTGCGCGAGCGCGTACCCGCGTACCCTGGACGAACCCGGCAGCCAGCAGTCCCTCGCGATGCGGCGACGTCGCCACCGCTCCCCGTCCACGCGGCCGATCACCAGCTCCATGCGCGCCCATCCACCACCAGGTCTGCCAGCGAGCGCAGGCCCGCCGCCAGCGCGTCCGCATCCCAGGCCGCCGGCGGCGCCTGGATGGACGTCCCGCCCGTTCCAGGTACAGCACCGCGACCCCGTCCACGAGCGCCACGTACGCCCGGCCGCCCGCGGGAGCGGGCGCGGTCGTCGTCGCGACGGGCAAGGGCAGCGCCGCACCGTACGGGTTCGCCGGGTCCGCGGCCGCAGGAGGTGCACGACCTCCGTGGTCACCCACCGCCTCGCCGGGCTGGTCCCGGGCGCGCGGAGCCGGTCCACCGCGCCCGGCAACGCGAACTGCGCGGCGCCAGCCCATCCACGAAGTAGCCCCGCGGATCCGCCCCGCCTCCTCCATCGCCCGCAGCACCGGGTACACGGCGCTGAAACCGCCCGTCCACGGCCTCGCCCGCGACGGCCTCGCGGGTCAGGACGCCGTGCCGCTCCAACAGGACCAGCGCCTGGGCATGGACACGCTCCGTCGGGAGGCGGCGGGCGGCGGAGCACGTCACCCGCGCGCAGCTCGCCGCCTCCCTCCGACGCCTCACCGCCACCGTCGTCCACCAGCGACCACCGGCCCGCAGCCTCCGGCGGTCCCGAGCGCCGTCAGCCGGCCGGGACGCGGACGGTGATCCTTCGCGGGCCGCTTCCAGCGCAGGGCGCGCAGGGGCGCCACCGTGTCATTGGTGACCTCGCCCGCCCAGACCAGGCCCCACAGCGCGTCGAGCACCTCCCGGTCCGAACGCCCGCCGGCCGCGGACGACAGCTCCCGGTAGAAGCAGGCACCGCGCCGGCGGAGGTGGGCGCGGAGACGCTCGTGGATCTCGCCGCCGGCCGCTCCACGCCGTCCGGCGGGCCCGTCGGGCGCAGCAGCTCCCGGCCCGGGCGGTACAGCACGACGCGGCCGTCGTCGCGGCCGAGGCTCCCCCGCCCGCCCAGGCGACCTCGCCCATCGCACCCAGCTCATCGAGCAGCCGCGGCTGGTCGCGCGGTCTCCGGGCGGGGAGGACGTCACGCTCCAGCACGGACGCCGGGATGGGAAGGCCGGCGAGCTGGTCCACGACCTCCGCCAGGCGCTCCAGCGCCGCCGAGCCGCGGAACGGGGACCCGCCGCTCCCGGCCCCGCTCCCCGAACCCGACGGCGAGGGGCGACGCCGTGCCACGCGGGCAGGAACCGCGCCAGCGTCACGGGATCGACGGGCTCCACCTCCCGGCGGAGCTTCGCGAGGGAGCGCCGGCGCAGCAGCCGCAGGACCTCCGGGTCGCAGTACTCGCGCTCCGCCCCACCCGGCCGGAACTCCCCGGGCAGGAGTGATCCCGCGGCCGCCAGGCGGTCGAGCGCGTCCTCCACCACGCCCACGGGCGACCCCCACCGACGCGCCGGCTCGATGGCCAGGAACGGCCCGTGCGTCCGCGCGACCGCGCCAGGAGCCCGTCCAGCGCCCCCGCCACCGGCGCCAGGAACGCCCGGCACGCCCGGCGGCGCCGACCCCCCACGCCGTCCCGGTACCGCGCGACGTCCTCGATCGCGATCCAGCGCTCCTCCCCGGCGATCCGGGCCCGCACCGCGCGCCGGCTTCCGCCAGCTCGGCCAGGTCGTTGCCGCCTCCACGCGCCCGCCTGCGGTCCGCGCGCCCGCCTCCTCGGAGGTGAGGTCTCCCAGGCGCCGCAGCAGGTCGTGGACCTGGTCCGGGTCCTTCGCCTGCCGCTCCTCGACCAGCGCCTGGAGGCTGAGCTCCAGGTCCGCGAGCGCATCCGGGCGGCAGCAGCTCCCGCAGCTCCTCCTGGCCCAGGAGCTCCCGCAGCAGGTCCCGGTCCAGCGTGAGCGCCTGGGCGCGTCGCTCGGCCATCGGGGCGTCGCCGTCGTACATGTAGGCGGCGACGTAGTCGAACAGGAGCGAGCTGGCGAACGCGGAGGCTCTCGCCGTCTCCACGGAGTGAACGGCCAGCTCCCGCCGCTGCACCCCGCCCAGGATCTCGCGGAGCGCCGGCAGGTCGAAGACGTCCGCGAGGCACTCCCGGTAGGTCTCCACGAGGATCGGGAAGCTCCCGTACCGGCTCGCGACCGCCAGGAGGTCCGCGGAGCGCTGGCGCTGCTGCCAGAGCGGGGTCCTGGTCCCGGGACGACGCCGCGGCAGGAGCAGGGCCCGGGCGGCGTTCTCGCGGAACCGGCTGGCGAACAGGCTCGACTGCCCCACCCGGCCGACCACCAGGTCCTCCACCTCCTCGGGGTCCGGGAAGAGGAGCTCCTCCACGCCATCGAGCGAGCCGTCGCCCTCGGGCAGGCGGATCGCGATCCCGTCGTCGGACCAGATGGTCTGGACCTCGAGACCGAGACGCTCCCGTGCAGCCGCGCCTCGAGGGCCATGCACCACGGGGCGTGGACCCGGCCGCCGAACGGGGTGAGGATCACGAGCCGCCAGTCGCCCAGCTCGTCCCGGAAGCGCTCGATGACGATGCTGCGGTCCGTGGGCAGGACGCCGGTGGCCGTGCGCTCGTCCTCGAGGTAGGCGACGAGGTTCTCGGCCGCCAGGCTCGTCCAGGTCGTGGTCGCGCCGCAGGCGCTCGAGCGCCTTCGTCCGGCCCTTCGGCCCCCTCGCGAGGTCCGTCTCCACGTCGCGCACGAACGCCCCGATCAGCCGGCCCAGCTCCACCGGCCGCCCGACGGCGTCGCCGTGCCAGAACGGGAGCTTGCCCGGGATGCCCGGCGCGGGCGTGACCGTGACCCGGTCGGGCGAGATGTCCGCGACCCGCCAGGAGCTCGCGCCCAGGACGATGACGTCGCCGTGCATGCCGGCGCGCAGCTCGTAGACCATCTCCTCGTCCAGCTCGCCGACCCTCCGTCCGGGCGTGCCCGTCGCCCTCGAGGAAGACGGGGAACAGGCCGCGATCCGGGATCGTGCCGCCGCTGGTGACCGCCGACGACGCGCGCGTCCCGCCTCGCCTCCACCGTGTCGGCCAGCCGGTCCCAGGTGATCCGCGGCTTGCAGCTCCGCGAACTCGTCGGACGGGTAGGCGCCGGCAAGCATCCCGAGGACGCCCTCGAGGGCCTCCCGGGTGAGCGTCTCGAACGGGCGCGGCGCGCCGGACGGTCTCGAGCAGGTCGTCAACCTGTGAACCGTTCGGCCAGCGTCATCGCGACGAGCTGCTGGGCGAGCACGTCGAGCGGGTTGCGCGGCAGCGTCGTCGACTCGATCGCGCCGTCATGCATGCCCTTGACGACCACGGCGGTCTCGAGGAGGTCCCCGCGGTACTTGGGGAAGATGACGCCCTTGGACGGCTCGCCGACCTGGTGCCCGGCCCGGCCGATGCGCTGGAGGCCGCGGGCGACCGAGGTGGGGCTCTCCACCTGGATCACGAGGTCCACGGCGCCCATGTCGATGCCCAGCTCCAGGGAGCTGGTCGCGACGAGGGCGCGGCAGTCGGCCGGCCTTCAGCTCCTCCTCGATCGCGACGCGCTGCTCCCGGGCGATGCTGCCGTGATGGGCGCGTACCAGCTCTTCGCCGGCCAGCTCGTTGAGGCGCTGGGCGAGGCGCTCCGCCAGGCGCGCGGCTGTTGACGAAGACGATGGTGCTGCGGTGCTCGCGGATCAGCTCCAGGATCCGGGGGTGGATGGCCGGCCAGATGCTCGACTTCATCTCGCCGCCGATGACCGGTCCGCCCGGCCGCTCGTCCTGCGGCAGCACCTCGCCCAAGCGCGCCATGTCCTCCACGGGTACCACGACCTGGAGCTCCAGGGGCTTGCGGGTGCCGGCATCGACGATGACGACGTCGCGTCCCGCTCCCGTGCCGCCCAGGAACCTGGCAATGGTCTGGAGCGGGCGCTGCGTGGCCGAGAGGCCGATGCGCTGGAGCGGCCGTGCTCCGGGGCCGGGGACGGTGCCCGCGCCGGCCCGGAGGCGCTCGAGGCGCTCGATGCTGAGGGCGAGGTGCGCGCCCCGCTTCGATCCCGCGATCGCATGGACCTCGTCCACGATCACGTGCTCGACGCCGCGCAGGATGTCGCGCGCCTGGCTGGTGAGCAGCAGGTACAGGCTCTCGGGCGTGGTGACCAGGATGTCCGGCGGGTGCCTGCACGAGGTTGCGGCGCTCGTCGGCCGGGGTGTCGCCGGTCCGCGAGGCGATCGTGATGTGCGGAGGCTCCTGGCCGAGCCGCTGGGCCGCCAGCGCGATGCCGGCGAGGGGCGCCCGCAGGTTCCGCTCCACGTCGTACGTGAGGGCCTTGAGCGGGCTGATGTACAGCACCCGGACGGTGCCCCGGTCCTGCCGGGTTGGGGCGGGCCGCGGGTGACCGACGAGGCGGTCCAGGCACCACAGGAACGCGGCGAGGGTCTTGCCGCTGCCGGTCGGCGCGTGGATCAGCGTGCTGCGGCCGGCGCTGATCGCCGCCCATCCCTCTGCCTGGGCCTGGGTGGGCGCCTCGAACGTCGCCTCGAACCAGGCCCGCACGGCGGGCCCGAAGGGCGCGAGCGGATCGGCGACGGGCACGGCCACGGGAGGGCGAGTATAGGCCCGCATCGGCACGTGGTACAGATGTTCGTTTTGGCGGCGCATCCTGCCTGCCGCAGCGGAAAGCCGCGCCACGATTCCGAGCCATGAATCCGAACCGGCGAACCCTGGGGCCCGCCGGTCCGAATACCTCAGGACAGCCGGGCGGCGGAGGGGGAGGGGTAACTCCGCCCGGCTGCGGTGATGTGGTCGGGGTCGGGTCCGGGATCCGGTTCCGACCTCTGACGAGATGTAGTGTCGGCTCCCGGGCGGGTGCTCCGCGCGGGCCGCACAGCCCGCGCTTCGGGGACAACCCGGGTCCTATGGCAGGGTCCTGATGCCCCGTGGGTCCCGGACCGTCCGGCCCCCGATGTCGGGACTCGCGGCGGCGGAGGCCCGCGAGGCGACATGGCGCGAGGCGCGGGAGGTCCGCCGCACGCGTCGCCCCGGCGAGGGGCCGGGATCCGCCTCAGCGGGGCCCGAGCCGCGCGGCGATCGCGAACGGGTCGTCGCGTGCCACGTCCGGCGACGGCGCCCGGATCGCGAACCCGGCTCCCTCGAGCAGTCGGCGGGCGACGGCGATCCTCGTCTGCACGTCCGCCGGCTCCACGACGTCACGTTCGGCCGCGCCGACCTGCGCCTCCAGCGTGACCCCGCTCGGGCGGGTCTCCACCAGCGCCCGGAGCAGCGCCCGCGCAAGGCCTGCGCCGCGCCACCCGGGCGCGACCCCCACGGCCAGCAGCGACTCCACCGCCGCTGCCCGTTCCACGACTGCCTCCCGGCTCCCCGTGACCGGCGCCGCCACCGCCACCCCGACGACCCAGTCGCCGGCGACGGCCGCGACCACGCGCGCACCACCCCGCAGCGCGGCGGCAAGGAGCGATCGCCCGTCGCCGGGATCGAAGGGCGACACGGTCCGGGGAGCCAGGCGGAGTCGGCCCAGGTCGCCAACCGCCAAGCGTCGAACGATCGGCGCTCCGCAACCCTCCGGCGTGTCCACACCGGGACCCGCGACACCGGGGTCGAGAGCCGGCCGCCACCAGCCGCGGTCCTCAGCCTCCCGGACCAGCCGCGGCAGCACGGTTCCCCGCACCCGGGCCAGTGACGCCAGCGACCGCTCGTCGGCCACCTCCTGCGCCCGGCTCACGGGCATTCCGGCGTTCGGGGCGTCGAGGAAGGTGGGCGGCATCCCCGGCATCCCGAACGCCGCGGCCGCCGCGTCCCAGCGTGAGCGCCAGGCCGCCGGCGTCTCGTCAGGGACCTCACGGTGCGCCCCGGCCAGCCACGTCAGGGCCCACGCGCGCGGCACGACCCGGTAGGCGTCGTAGCCACCGCCACCCGTCGCCAGCCAGCGGCCGCTCGCCCACCGGTGCGAGACGGCATCGACGAGCCGCGCGGCCTCTGCCATCGCCGTCGTGGTGACCCGCAGGTGGGCGAGCGGATCCCACGCGTGCGAGTCCGCGCCATGCTGGCTCACGACCACGTCCGGCCCGAACACGGCGGCGAGCGTCGGCACGAGCGAGCGGACCGCCGCAAGCCAGGCGTGCTCACCCGTGTACGGCTCCAGCGGCAGGTTGACCGATGTGCCGGCGGCGCTCCCCTCCCCCACCTCGTCGATGTGGCCCGTCTGCGGGAACAGGTATCGCCCGCTCTCGTGGATCGAGAGGGTCAGCGCCCCGGGATCCCGGAAGAAGGCTGCCTGCACGCCGTCGCCGTGATGCACGTCGAGGTCCACGTACAGGACGCGCAGGCCGTCTGCGCGAGCCCTCGCCACCGCAAGGGCGACGTCGTTGTAGATGCAGAAGCCCCACGCCTGCGAGGCCATCGCGTGGTGCAGGCCGCCACCCGGGTGGTGCGCGTGGTCGGTCTCGCCGCGGAGGATCGCCTCCATGGCCGCCAGGGAGCCGCCGGCCACGGCCGCGGCAGCCTCGTGCATCCCGGCGAAGGCCGGATTGTCGTGACAGGCCGATCCCCATCGCGCCGGGCCGGGCCGGAGCCACCGAGAACGCCCGCACCTCCTCGATGTACGCCGGCAGGTGGACCCGGGCCAGGGCCTCGTCCGCGGCCGGCGACGGAGCCAGGCCCGGCCGCGCACCCACGGCCGCCAGCAGGTCCATCCCGGGACCGAACCGCAGCGGGGTGAGCGGATGGTGCGGCCCGAAGTCGTACGCGAGCGAACGCGGACCGAAGACCAGGAGCGGGCCGGCGTCGGAGCGACTGGACACGTCGGGCACGATACCGCCATGGAACGCGCGTACACGACCCCTCGGCTCGACAAGCTCGGCGTCCGGGCCGGTGTCCGCGTGGCGCTCGTGAACCTCCGGGACGAGGCGTTCGAGGCGGAGCTCCGGGAGCGGACGGGCGACCTCGCCCACCGCGAACCGCTCCCGGACACGGACCTCGTCTTCCTGGCGGCGGACGACCACGCTGCGCTGGGTCTGCTGGTGGCGCTGCGGACACGGATCCGGCAGGACGGGGCCATCTGGGTTGTCTCGAGGAAGGGCAGGGCTGCGACGGTCCGGGACGTGGAGGTGATCGCTGCCGCGCGCGCCGCAGACCTCGTCGACAACAAGGTCGCGAGCTTCGACTCGGACCGGACGGCCCTGCGCCTGGTCATCCCGGTCGCGATGCGCCAGCACGCCTGACGCCGGGCGAGACCTGACGCCGGGCGTGGCCGCGGGTGGCTGCTACCATCCGCCCCATGGACATCCTGATCGTCCTCATCATCGTCCTTGTCATCGTCGTCGTCTGGCGCGGCCCGAAGACGCTGCCGCTCCTCGGTCGAGCCTTCGGCCAGGGCGTCAAGGAGGCGCGCAAGGAGATCGGCGACATCAAGGCCGACGCTGCCACCCCGGACGATGGGGGCACCAAGCCCTCCTGACACGGAGGGCCGACAACGGGCTGGGGCGAGGCTTGGTTCTGTCCGGTCTGGACCTCCGCCCTGGCCGTCTCCCTTGTCCCCTTGGCGCGGTCGGGCGTCCGGACCTGGTCTCGCATTGCCGTGGGGCCGTCACAGGGGCCAGACCGGTGTGACGTCGCCGCTGCTCGTGGCGTGGGATCATCGAGATTGCCCTGCGACTCGAACAGGTGTCATCACGCGGGTGCCCACGCTGGGCTCGACGGTCGAACCCGGGGGGTTCGGGGCCCGAGTCACGCTTGACCTCGGCCTTGATGACCCATACCTGAGTCGGGCTCCTCCCGTGGCGGCCGGCCTTCCCCGTGTGGCCCTGTGCGGGCAGGCCTGGGCAACCCGCGCAATCCGCGCAGACCACGATGACGGGCGTGCGCCCGTCCTTCCGTGTCGACTGGTCGCAGCCCCGCATTCGATGTGCTGGCAGCGTCGCGGACGCCCGTCGGGCTGCCTGCACGATGCCGGTCACGTCCCGACGAGAAGGGCGTCCAGCGCCTCGGGCTCGTGCACCGGCTGTCGGCACGAGAAGTCCCTGCAGACGAATGCCGTCGGCCGGCCGTGCAGAGCGAACCGGAGGCGCAGCAGCGGCACGGCGGACGCAGTGGGCAAGGCGGTAACGGCCAGCACCCGGAACGGCGTATAGCCCCGGCTCGCGCAGCGGACCAGTTCCGCGGTGCCGCGGGTCCCCGGGTCGCCGATGATCGCGACCTCCGTGATCCCGGCGTGGGCCAGCTCGAGGGCGGTGAGCCACTGCGCGAACGCGGTGGGATGGAGTGCGCAGGAGCGGCCCGACCGTGGCGATCGCCCGCTCGGCCGCCGCGCGGTACCGCGGCTCGCCGGTGAGCGCCGTGAGCCGGAGCAGGACCGTGGCGGCCACGGCGCCTCCGGACGGCACGGCATTGTCCTGCACGTCCCGGGGTCGGACCACGAGTCGTTCGGCGTCGTCCGCGGTATCGAAGAAGCCGCCCGCCGGATCCGCGAAGCGGGAGAGCATGACCTCTGCCAACGAGACCGCCTCGGTGAACCACCGTTCGTCGGCGGTTGCCTCGTACAGGGCCAGGAGCCCCTCCGCCATGTCGGCGTGATCCTCCAGCACACCGTCCGCGGTCGCGCGCCCGTCCTTCCACGAGCGCCAGAGCCGTCCATCCGGTCTGCGAAGACCCCCGAGCACCACGGTGGCCGCATCCGATGCGGCCGCGCGGTACCGCTCGGCATGGCGGGCCAGCGCCGGATCGCCCGACGCATCCATCGTCCGGGCCGCATCCGCCAGCGCGCCGATCGCGAGGCCGTTCCAGGCCGCGAGCACCTTCCCGTCGCGGGCCGGCTGGGGCCGCAGCGACCTCCGCTCCAGCAGCGCGGCCCTCGAGACGCCGCGAGTCGCCTCGCCACGTCCGCCGACGTCAACCCGAACCGCTCGGCCAGCTCGCCGTCGTCACGCACCCGCGACAGGATCGTCCGGCCCTCCCAGTTGCCCACGTCCGACACGCCGTACGCCGCGGAGAACAGGGCGGCCTCCGGCCCGAGGACCTCGCGCACCTCGGTCGCCGTCCAGGTGAACGTCGCGCCCTCAGCACCGTCGGTGTCCGCGTCCTGGCTCGCCGCGAACCCGCCGTCGGGCGTCCGCAGCTCGCGCAGGAGGTAGTCGAGACACGCCTGCCGCCGTGGCCAGGTGCCCGGCGTCCGACGTGACCGCCCACGCGTGCACGTATACGCGAGCCAGCTGGGCGTTGTCGTAGAGCATCTGCTCGAAGTGCGGGACGAGCCACGCGGCATCCGTTGCGTAGCGGTGGAACCCGCCGCCGAGCTGGTCGTGGATACCACCGGCCGCCATCGCGTCGAGGCTCCGTCGCGCAATCTCCAGCGGACGAGGGTCCCCCGTCGCCGCATGCCGGCGGAGAAGCGCCTCGATCGTCATGGCCTGGGGGAACTTGGGAGCCCGTCCCCAGCCTCCGTTGACGATGTCGAAGGCGGCCTCGATGGCCGAGGCCGACTGGTGCAGCACCTCCGCGGCCGGCAGCCCGTCCATCGCGGTGCCGCCCGGCTGCCTCTCCGCCAGCGCTTCGACCAGCCGAGCCCCCGTTCGCAGGATCTCGTCACGCTGCTCTGTCCATGCGAGCCGGATCGCCTCCAGGACCTGTCGGAACGACGGCATGCCGTGGCGCGGCGTGTCCGGGAAGTAGGTGCCGCCATAGAACGGCTGTCCGTCCGGGGCCAGGAACACGCTCATCGGCCAGCCGCCCTGCCCAGTCAGCGCCTGGATCGCACGCATATAGACCTGGTCCAGGTCCGGGCGCTCCTCGCGATCCACCTTGATCGAGACAAAGTGGCCATTGAGGATCGCGGCCGTCGCCTCGTCCTCGAAGGACTCCCGCTCCATCACGTGGCACCAGTGGCATGCCGCGTACCCGACGGACAGGAAGATCGGCCGGTCCAGCAGTCGGGCGCGGGCCAGCGCCTCATCCCCCCACGGGTACCAGTCCACCGGGTTGGAGGCGTGCTGGAGCAGGTAGGGGCTGGTCTCGCCGGCGAGGTGGTTGCGATGCCCGGTGCCCGGGCCGGTGTCGGCCATGGCGTGATGGTAGACGCGCGCCGCAGCGGGCGATACCGGGAACCGCGGACGACCCTCGCGGACCACGAGCGCCGTGACGCCAGGGCCCACAGGTCACCCCCCGGAAGGTGCCGTGTGTCGCTGGTCAGTGCGCGGCGAGGCGAGTAGGCTCGCCTTCTCGACCGCCTGCCAGCCCGCTGCCAGGAGCCGTATTGCTGAACCATATCGTTCGTGCGACTGCCGTCGCCGTCCTCGTCTCGATCCTCGGCGCCGCTGGGGCCATCGCCCCGGTGGTCGCCGCTGCGCGCGTCCCCAAGGTCGTCCTCGTGGTCGGGCCCGCGGGGGGGGTGACAGCGACCTACCGCCGGCTGGCCGACCAGGCGGCCGTCGTGGCCGCCGATGCTGGTGCCCAGGTCGTGAAGGTCTATTCTCCGAATGCCACCTGGGATGCCGTCCGGGGGGCGCTGGACGGCGCATCCATCGTGGTCTACCTCGGGCATGGCAACGGCTGGCCAAGCCGGTACCGGGATGCGCTCTACCCGCCCACCCAGAACGGGTTCGGCCTCAACCCGGTCGCGGGCGTGGACGACAGTGCGCACCAGTACTTCGGCGAGGCGTCGGTGGAGCAGCTGCACCTGGCCCCGAACGCCGTGGTGCTGCTGCACCACCTCTGCTACGCGAGCGGGAACAGCGAGCCGGGCCTGTCCCAGGGCACGCGCGACCAGTCCATCGCGCGCGTGGACAACTACGCGGCCGGGTTCCTGCGGGCGGGCGCCGCGGCCGTGGTGGCGGAGGCCCAGATGGGCCCGGCCTACTACGTGAAGGCGCTGCTCCGTGGCCGCCAGAGCATCGAGGCCATCTGGCAGGCCTCGCCATCGGCCAACGGCAACACGTTCACGGTCGCCAGCAGCCGGAGCCCGGGCTTCATCGAGCGCCTCGACCCCGAGAATGCCGACGATGGCTACTCCCGGTCGCTGGTCTCCCGTGGTGTGACCGCCGCGGAGCTCCGCGCCGGATCCACGGGGACCGCCGGCGGAACCATCCTGGGTACGGCTGTCCAGCCATCGCTCGTCGGGCGCGGATTGTCGTTCGGTGAGCCGACATTCGCATCGCTGCCGATCGCGGCCACCAGTACCCGCATGACGCTGCCGCTGGTGGCCGGGGCGGCCAAGAAGATCCCCGCGAACGCAAAGGCCGGGGTGCGGTGGGACCCGATCCTGGTGGAACAGCCCTCCCCACCTGGCGCCGGACCCATTGCCAGCCCTACTCCTGCTCCAAGCCCGACACCCAGCCCGACACCAGCGCCCAGCCCGACGCCGACCCCGGTGGCCATACCGGTGCCGACGATGTCCAGCACCGGGTTCCCGTCGCAGGCCCCCACGGCCAGCCCCGCGCCGTCGCCCACCGCGGCACCGATCGGGCCGCCCGTGGACCTCGTCGAACCCGAGCGGCTCGGTTCCGTCGTGGTCGTCGTGGCGGCAGTCCACACCTCGAAGGGGCTCAGGGTCGAGGTCACCTACCCCGCCGTCCCGGGGCTGTACCGCCTCGTGGTGACCCTCCACACCCCGTCGGGCACAGCCTACGACGCCGCCACCCAGGCGCTCCTGGTCCCGGTCATCGTCCGCGTCGGGGGACCGGTGGCGGTCGCGTACGGGGCACCCCAGTCCCTGGCGACCACGGCCGGGGCCGTCGCTGGCCTTGCGGTCCGCGTCGTGAACGCCGGATCCGAGCGCTGGGACAAGGCCGTGTCCCCGGCACCCGGGATGATGATCGAGGATCCCGGCGCTGACCGGCCGGTCTCGCTCCCGGCCCACCTCGTGGCGACATGGGTCTCCGCCGACGGGCTCACGGTCCCGGAGGCGGTCACGGTGCCGCTCGGCGAGACCATGGCCGAGCCGGGCGGGGTGTCCAGCGTCCTGGTCCCGTTGACCGCGCCGGAGACCCCGGGCGCCTACCTGGTGCTCCTGGACGTGCTCTCGCCGTCGCGAGGGCCGCTGTCGGCCCTGGGCAGCGCGCCCGCGATCATCCGGGTGACGGTGGGTGAAGCTCCTGATCCGGCACCGGCCCCGCCCAAGCGCCCGGAGTAGGCCTCGGTCGTCATGTCGACCGTGAGACCGCCGGACCCCGGTCGTCCTGCGGCCGACGCCCCGCCCCGGATCGATGCAGCGCTCGTCGAGGGCGCGGTTCCCGGTTTTCTGCCGAGCATCCACGGGCTGTCGTTCGCCAACGCGTTCCCGCCCGGACCGACGCTGCGACTCGGGCCGCTCGACCCGCGCGTCGTGGGGTTCGGTGACGCGTCCGCGGGCCTGTGCGGCGGGATGGCCCTCACGGCGCGCGACCTGTTCGAGGCAGGACTGTCCGCTCCCGACGGCGACGTACCGCCCGCCAACGGCAGCCCGCGCTTCCAGTCCCTGGTCCGGCGACAGGTCCAGTCCCTGGACTGGCTGCGCGTCCCGATCCGGTACTTCGACCTGCAGGCGTTGCGACCCGATCCCCCGTCCGGCCTGGCCGCGGCGCTCCGTCGCGAGCCACCGCGCGTCGTGGCGCTCCTGGACGAGTGGCCGCGCATCCGGGCTGACATCGACGGCGGCCATCCCAGCGTCGTCGGGCTCATCCGGATGGCCGGCGGCTCGGCGTGGGACCTGACCCGGAACCACCAGGTCCTGGCCTTCGCCTACGGCACCGGCGATCGCGTCGTCACGCTCCGCGTCTACGACCCCAACCACCCGCGCCGTGACGACGTCGAGCTCAGTGCCTCGATCTCGGCGGTCCAGGGCGCCCCGTGGCGGGACCGGATCCGCCTTGCCCAGTCCACGGGCGAGCCGCTGCTCGGGTTCTTCCGCCAGCCGTACCCGGGACCCGGATCGGTGCGCGCCTGGCGAGCACGATGATCAGGGCCGGGCGACCGAGGATCGAGGCTCTCCACGCGACTGTCGAGACGTCGGGTCTGCAGCCATCCGGCCTCCGTTGACGGTTACCCGTGCGCTGACGGCTACCCGTGCGCTGACGGTTACCCGTGTCGACGCGTTCGCGCGCTCAGGCCCGCGCTGGCACCTGCGGGGGACTCCGAGTCCGGGACGGGCGCTTCCGCCTCCTCGCGGCTGGCCTTGCAGGAGTAGCACAGCGTGGCCGAGGCGCTGTTCCGGGACCGGCACCTGGCGCAGAACCATGGACTCCCCGGCATCCGGGGCCGGTGGTCGAGCGCCCTGAGGAACGCGACCGGCGCGTACGTCCGCCACAGCTCCGCCAGCTCGTCCACGACCGCCAGGAGGGCCTTGCGGAAGACCACGCCCAGCACGCCGATGATCACGGCGGCGACGACGATCGGGATCACCACCTCGGGAGAAGCGTCGATCCGCTCGGCGGTGACGATGGGGTCCATGGCGGAATGATGGCGCCGGACGCGGCCGGACGCCATGGGCCGAACGGCGCAGTCCGCCGCAGATGACCGGGACCGGAGCCAGACGCCGATGGAGGGCGCGCCGAATCCGGTGCCGGCCAGCCGGCCCGCAGCCGGGAGGTGCGGACGCCCCGGTCGGGACGTCCGCCACTTGCCACCACCGGTCGGCCGCAACACGCTGGGCGGCGGCACGGGAGTGCAGCACGTGGACGAAGGGAGCACGCCATGCGACGCCCCATCGCGACGGTCAGGCTCATTGGCGCAGGAGCGGTGGCCGGCTGGGTGATCCGGTCGTGGACCGCGGAGCCGGGCTGGTTCAGGCGGTTCGTCACACACCGGTTCGATCCGGTCGTGATCCGCCTGGGGCTCGCCGGCGGCCGCATCTCGCCCTGGGCGACCCTCGAGCACGTCGGTCGCCTCTCGGGCACGGTGTATCGGACACCGGTCCTGCCGAAGCTCTCGGGGGACCACGCCTGGATCCCGCTCCCGTACGGGACGGACGTCCAATGGCTGCGCAACGTCCTGGTGGCAGGCCACTGCCGCCTGCAGATCCACGGGGTCACCTACGACCTCGACGAGCCTGCCATCGTCGGCGCGGACGAACGGCCGGACCTGCCTGAGATGCTGCGCCGCCGCCTGACGACCCGGGGATACCGCTACCTGCGGCTCCACGTCCTCGCGGCGGTGCCGGCCACGAGCGATGGGGCGGGACCCGGCATGCCAGCCGGAGCGTCCCCCGGCGCGGGATCGGTCTCGACCGGCTGAACACCGCGCCCGAGGACGTCCGCTCCCTCGCGGCGGTTCCCGGGATGGACGCCCTCGGGTTTGGCTCCGGCGTCCGTTCGGCTCCGGCGTCCGTTCGGCTCCGGCCCACCGGCCCGCGGATGGCCTACCGGATGACGAGGAAGGCGTCCACGTCCACCCGCGGGCGACCCGACGTCCCGAGCACGACGACCTTGACGACGTGCGACCCACTCGATGCCCAGGAGCGCGAGAGAACGATCCGGCGCACGCTGGTCGTGCTCCGGTACAGGTCAACGGTCCCGGCCGGCGAGCCATCCACCCAGATCTGCGCCCTGCCCCGCCCGGGTCCGTAGGGCATGACCACGGCGAGTCCCCGCCCCGTGAAGCTGAGGGCGAGCGAGGCGCCCTTGGCCCGTGCGTACCACGTCGACCCGCCCGACATGGCGGTGCTGTAGGAGCGGCGCCATGTTCCCGTCCGGGCGAGCAGGCCGCTGCCGTCCTGCACCACCCACGAGGTCAGCGGAGACACTTCCGACCAGGCGCTGGCGTTGCCCGCGGCGTCGAAGGCCCTGGCCCGGATCGCGTAGGCCGGCCCGACCTGGACCCGCCGCTCCACGAAGAGCGTGGTGGGCCCGGTCGTGGACGGGGTGCTCCAGGCTTCGGTGCCGGCCCTCACCTGGGCCTGGTACTTGCCAATCGGGCTGGTGGGGTCCGTGGCGGCAGCCCAGCCCACCCGGGCGAGGTACGAGGTGGTGTCGAAGCGGCTGCCCTTCAGCGGGGCCAGGCGAGGTGCAGGCCCGGTCGGAACATCGCCGTCGACGCGGATCCCCACTGTGACGCGGCGGATGGAGTCGCCGATCGCACCGGTCAACTGCAGCTCGTACGTGCCGCTCGCCTGCGACGGCGGGATGACCACGGTGAGGGCGGCCGTCCCTCCGGCCGGCCCGACGACCGGGGTGGACAGCGTGGCCCCGAAGCCCGGCGGCGCGGTGACGGACACCGCGACGTCCGCGGTCACGTCCTCGGCCCGGACCACGTACACGGGGACCTGCACCGTCGCACCGCTTGGCAGCAGGCGGGTGGGTGAGGTGGCGTCCAGGGTCCAGTCGCCGGCCGCGACGATCCGCGCAACGTTCAGCAGCGGCTCATGAATGCCGTCGGGATCCGTGGCGGTGTTCCAGTCCTGGGTTCCGGCGGCGCGCAGCGCGACCCTGACCTCGGCCGGGGTGGCCAGCGGCCGGGACGACTTGTAGAGCGCGACGGCACCAGTCACGTGGGGTGCCGCCATCGACGTCCCCGAGACGTACCCGTAGCGGTTGCCCGGGAGCGTGGACCAGATGCACTTCCCGGGCGCGATCAGGTCGACGTCGCCACCGTAGTTGGAGAAGTCCGCGAACGTGTCGTCCCGGTCATAGGTACCCCACGAGTAGCAGGAGCCTCCGCCAAGGCCTCCCGGGATCCCGTCCGTGTCCGCCAGCGCCGAGACCGTGATCACCTCGTCGTAGCTGGCGGGGATGAGGCGCGAGGCGTTGAACGAGTTGTTGCCGGCCGCGGCCACCACGGTCACCCCCGACGCCACCAGCCGGCAGATCGCCTGGTGGATGAGGTCCCCGTTCGAGAGGCCGCAGGCGTGATCGTCCGCGCCGGCCTTCGCGACCGACATGTTGACCGCCTCGAACAGGGGCAGGGTCGGGTCCGCGGGGTCGCGCTGGGCGGTGATCCAGTCAAGTCCGCACACGTACCACGAGACGAGCCCGTCGCCCGCCGCGGTGAGGATCCGGACCGCCCAGAGACGGACCCCGGGCGCCACGCCCACGACCCCGATCCCGTTGTCCAGTGCGCCAACCGTGCCCGCCACGTGCGTCCCGTGGCCGTTGCCGTCACCCCACGCGTCGGGGTTCGAGGTGGAGCAGTTGTAGCCGCCGACCACGTTGAGGTCGGGATGCGACCCATCGATCCCCGTGTCCACGATGGCAACGTCCGCGTCCACCCGTTCATCGGAGCCGTTGATGCCGGCGATCGGGCTGAGCGGGCCGAACACGCGCCGCACTCCGCGCGGCGTGGTCTGCCCTGCCATCGAGATCACCGCGTCCGGCACGACCGCGGCCACGTTCGGGTCCGCGCGCAAGGCCGCCAGCTGCTCTCCCGTCAGCTTGGCCGCGTAGCCATGGACGGCGCTCGCGAACGTGCGATCCCTGGTGATGCCCAATCGCCCCGCCCGGTCGCTCGCCCCCTTGAGCGTTGCCCCGTCACGCAGCACGACGATCCAGCGATCGGTCGCGTCGAGGCGCCCCGAGCCCGCGGAGGAAGAACCCACGTCGGGGGCGGATCCGGAGAAGCCCTCTGCGCCATGGTCCGCGGCGAGCACCGACTCAGCAGGGGCCGCGAGGACAAGGGCGAGGACAAGGGCGAGGGCGGCTGACGCGGCTCGTCGCATGCAGGCTCCAGGAGCGGTGGGACGGCCCGGCGGAGATCGCGATCCGCGGGACGACCCCCAGCCTGAACTCCAGGGGCGACGACGGCAATGGCCAAGTGGTCACCTCCGAAGGTCCGGGCGGCCACCCTCGACCGCCGGACCCGGCCCGGCGACCCACACCGCGTGAGCCGCATCCTGGACCCGGCAGGCGGCAGCTCCGCCGGCGCCTCCGCCGACCACCCGTCAACCGCCGGCGGTCGCCCTCTCGAAACGCCGCGGCCCGACGGAGCGCTCCTCCGCCTTCCGGTCCGGCGAGGAAGTCACCACATCCCCGGCGAGGTCCCGGGCGATCTCGCGCGCCCACGCTCGTACGCTGGCGCCGTCCACCGGCGCCAGCCCGGCGACCGGATCGGCCTCGGGATCGGGGACCGGTGTGCCGAACTCCGCGAAGCCCCGGGCGCCGATGGAGCGGGCGACCTCGGCGACGCTGCAGTCACCGATGGCCGGGGGCCCGGCACCGCCCCCCTCGTGTCCTCGCCCGATCGGGCCGGCGCAGAAGAGCCACACGGCACGTGTCCTCAGAACCGGCCCGTGGCGAACCAGGAACCCGCCGCCGTCCGATCCGCGGCGTGGGAGGAAGACGCCGCTGCCGAGGACCACCCCGTCGTATGGAGTCACATCCGCGACATCGCCCGCGGGGCGGCAGTCAACCCCCAGGCCGGCATCCGTGAGCCCACGCGCGATCGAAACCGCGATCCCAGCCGTGGACCCGGAGCGACTTGCGAAGGCGACGAGCACGCGGAGGGCGCTCACGACGATCTCCCGATGGCGTTTCGCGGATCGTCGGCCACCTGATCGGCACTCGGGAGGGCCGTCGGGCCCCAGATGCAGGGCCCTGCCCGTGCCGGGACCCGTGCGTCTCGGCCCGGGCCGACCGGTCCCGAGCGGCGACCGGCGGAAGGTGGCACGACCCGTGATCCCCGCCTCGCCCAGCCGGGCGACGATCGCCGCCGAGGCATCGGAGTACGATCCGGGCATGCTCCGACGTCGCGCGTCCGGCGCCTCCGCATCGCACCCCGCCGTCGCCCTCGCGCTGCTGGCCGCCCTCCTGGCCGTCGCGATCCTGCCGCTCCCGGCGGCCGCCGGGGCCGCCCACGACGGTCCCGGGACCGCCATCGTCGCGCCCGCCTCCACGGCGATCGTCCCGGGAACGGTCAACCGCACCAGCCTCGCGATCCGCGCCGAGTACGACGTGGACGCGCGCCTGGCCGTGGCCAGCCGCGGCCTCCGTGGCCGCGTGACGATCACCGCCCAGAACCGGTCCGGCGGAGGCATCGACCGTCTCGAGCTCAACACGGTCATGGGCCCACTCGGTGCCCTCCACTTGGGCGCAGTCACGGTGGATGGTGCCGCGGTCGCGGCTCGGCTCGACGACCAGACGATCCTCGTCCCGCTCGGCGGCGTGCTCCCCGCAGATGCCACCGCAGTGATCGTCGTCCCGTTCTCGGCGACGCTCCGGTCCACGACGACGGGCTCGAGCTGGCTGTTCACACGGGCGAACGGGATCGTGGACATGTACCGCTGGATCCCGTGGATCAGCCGCCGGACCCCCTTCGCCCGGCCGAACCACGGCGACCCGTTCGTCACCCCCGTGAGCCCGCGCGTGACGCTCAGGCTCCACACGAGCGTCCGCCTCCGCGTCGCGTCCACGGGTGACCGGACGGCAGCCTCGGCGGACGGCCTCGACATGACCTTCACGGCGGCGAACGTGCGCGACATGGCGGTCGCCGCAGCGGCGGACTACCGGACGACGCAGGTCTGGGTGGGCGACACCGCGGTCCGCGTGGTGGCCAGGCCCGGGTTCCCGGCGTCCGCCGTCATGCGGGCGGCGAAGGCAGCGGTCGCCCGGCTGGAGGCGCGGCTCGGCCCGTACCCGTACCGGGTCCTCAAGATCGTCCAGTCGGCCGGCGGCTTCGGCATGGAGGGACCCGGCGTCGCGTGGATCCCCACGGGCACGGGCACCTCCAACCTGGCGTACCTCGTCACCCACGAGATCGCCCACCAGTGGTTCTACGGCATCGTGGGCAACGATCAGGCCCGCGAGCCCTTCGCGGACGAGGCGCCCACGGACTTCGTCGCCCGCGACATCCTCGGCATGCGCCGCTCGTCCCGGTGCTCGAGCGTGGACCTGGACCGCTCGATCTACGGCTACTCCCGCGCCTGCTACTACGAGGTTGTCTACATCCAGGGCGGCAACCTGCTGGCGACCGCCCGGACGAGAATGGGATCCGCGGCGTTCTGGGCCGCGATCCGCGGCTACCTCGCCGAGAACCGCTGGGGCCTCGTCCATTCCAGGACGCTCCTCGACGCCCTCGATGACGCCACCTCCCGGGACCTCGCCGCGTGGTGGGGCCGCCGCTTTCCCCGCCTCTACTGAGGCCCGCATCATGACGGCCATGCACGTCCGCCTCGCGAACCCCGACGACGGCCCCGCCTGCGCCAGGATCTACGCGCCGTACGTCACCGGCACCGCGGTCTCGTTCGAGCTGGCGCCGCCGGACGGTGCGGAGGTCGCGGGCCGGATCGAGCGGACGATCACGCGGACGCCGTGGGTGGTGGTCGAGCTGGACGGCGTCGTGCGCGCCTACGCGTATGCCGGCCGGTTCCGCGATCGGCCAGCGTACGACTGGGCGGCGGAGACGACGGTTTACGTTGACCCGGCCTTCCATGGACGCGGGCTGGGCCGGGCGGCGATGCGCGCCGTGCTGGCGATCCTCCGGCTCCAGGGGTTCCACACGGCCATCGCCGGCATCACGCCGCCCAATCCGGCCTCAGCGGGACTGCACCGCCGGCTCGGGTTCGAACGGATCGGGCTGTTTGAGGAGGTCGGCTGGAAGGACGGCGCCTGGCACGGGGTGGAGTTCCTCGGCCTCGAGCTGTCACCGCCGGTGCCGGCGCCGGTGTCGATCCGGCCGCTTCCCGAGCTTGCAGGATCGGAGGAGCTGGGGCGCGCCCTGGCCGATGCGGCGGCCTGAGCCGCCGTGGGATCAGCGTTCGCTGGGGCGGCGGCCGACGACCCACCAGGCGGCGGGGAACGCCACCGCGGCGACGACCAGCTTGGCGAAGTCCGGCAGCACGAACGGGACGAGCCCGGTGGAGATCGCGTCGCCGATGGAAAGGCCCATCGTGACGGCAAGCCACGGCACGCCCACGAGGTAGATCACGACGGTGCCGAGCAGCGTGGCACCGACCGAGCCGGTGATCCGGCGATCCCAGCCGAGTTCCGCGAGGCGCCCGACGAGCGCCGCCGCGAGGACGAACCCGACCAGGTAGCCGCCGGTCGCACCCAGGATGACGTCGAGCCCGCCCTGGCCTTCGGCGAAGAACGGGAGCCCGACCATGCCGAGGGCCAGATAGAGGCCCCCCGCGAGGGCGCCACGCCGCAGTCCGAGGGCGCCACCGACCACCAGGATCCCGAGGTTCTGGAGGGTGAACGGGACGGGATTGCCCGGGATGACGACGGAGACACGCGCGGAGAGGAAGATCAGGACCGCGCCGGTGACCACCAGCGCCACGTTACGCAACCGGGGCGAGACGCGCTCGCCGAGGCGGACCGGCACCAGGAAGTCGGCGATCGTCACGCCCTTCTGTGCGGCCGGGACACGGGTGAGCGACGGGATCGCGTAGGTCATGGTCTTCCTCGGGCGTCGTCCGCGACAGGGCGGCGTCGTTGGCAGTCTACCGCCCGGCTCGAGCGACGACCAGCGGCCGGACCCGGCGCGCCTACTCCCCGCGCACCGCGCTGACGATCGATCGCCGGCCCGCGATCCGGGCGGGCTGGGCCGCGGCGAGCATCGCGAGCGCCACGCCGAGGACCATGGACAGGATGATCGTCGGGACCGGCACCAGGAACCCTTCGTCCAGGCGGCCGGTCGCCGTGACAACCAGCAGCACGCCGATCGCGATGCCGGCAACCGAACCGACCGTGGCGCCGAGGGCTCCAAGGATGCCGGCCTCGACCAGCACGCTCCGCCAGACCTGGCGACGACTCATCCCGACCGCCCGCAGCATCCCGAGCTCGCGGACGCGCTCCCAGACGTCCATCGACAGCGTGTTGACGATCCCGAGCCCGGCGATCAACACCGAGGCAAGGGCAAGGAGGTCCAGCAGCCCGAACACGCGGTCCAGGGTGGCCCCGACCGCGCCCCCAACCTGCGTGACCGGCGCCACGGTCAGCGCCCGCTGCCGGGCGATCTCCCCGACGGCCACCGACGCCGCGGCCTCTCGGCCCGGGGCGAAGCGGACCACGAAGTTGTCCGCGCCCTGGATACCGAACCGGTCCGTCGCATCCGGCCATCCGACCAGGACCGCCTCGCCGGTCTCTCCCGGGAAGGACCGGTCCACGATGCCCGCGACCGTGAGCTCCACCAGGCCCGCGGTCGTCGCGACAGCCATCACGTCGCCGACTCCGACGCCCAGGGTCTGGGCCCGTGCGCGCGGCAGGATGACCGCGCCACCCGCGTCGATCGCCGTGAACGCGTGCCCACGATCGCCGGCCGTGAACGTCAGCCGGCCGTCCGCCTCGAAGTCGTGACCGTGGATCGCCATCGCATCCAGGCGCGTCCCGGCGTACGCGAGGTCGAAGGCAGCGAGCGGGGTCGCGAGCGCCACCCCATCGACGGCGGCAAGTTCGACATCGACGCTGGCGGGGCCTGCCGGCTCGGGCGCGATCGCCGTCAGGATGACGTCGCCCGGCACCACGTCCGCGAGCCATGCCGTGGCGGCCACGCGGGCATTCGCCGCGACCGTGCCCAGCCCGACGACCATCGCAAGACCGATCACGAGCACGCCCACGGTCAGCGTGGTGCGGCTCGGATCCCTGCTGATCGCCGCCCGCGCCAGCCGTTCCTCAAGCCGGAAGACGGCGGCGAACGGCAGCCCGACGATGCGCCCGAGCGGGGCCAGCAGCACCGGCGTCAGGAGGACGGCGACCAGCAGGATCACGTATACGGCCACCGCGCGGACCGGTCCCGCCAGGCCCGTCATGCCGGCGGGCAGCAGCGTGAGTGCCAGCGCCCCGATCAGGACGGCCACGACGACCAGCCAGCCCGCGTGCGCCCGGGCCGTTGCCGCCGGGTCGGACCGGACGCGGAGCGCGGCGACGGGGCTGACGCCGGCCGCTCGCCTGGCCGGCTCGATCGATGCGACCAGCGTGATCAGCACGCCGGCAACCAGGCCAGTGGCGAGCACCACCGGCGAGATGGCCGGTCCGTCCACGTTCGCGGCGCTGGCGGCGCGGAGCCATGACGCGACGATCTCCGCGAGCACCGTCCCCAGGATGAGCCCCACCGCCGACCCGGCGAGCCCGAGGACGAAGGCCTGGGTCATGACCACCCTGGCGATCTGCCCTCGGCCGGCGCCCGCGGCACGCAGCAGCGCGAGCTCCCGGACCCGCTCCACGACGGTCATCGCGAGGGTGTTGAGGATCATGAACCCGGCCGCGAACAGGGCGATCGCGGCCATCAGGGCCATGGTTGCCCGGAGGTCGGCCGTGGACGCGCGCATCGAGTCACCGATGTCTCGCGGGGCGGACAGCACGTAGGGCTCCATCACGAGCGCTTTGGCGATGGAGGCGACGACGGTCTCCGCGTCGGCTCCGGCCGCGAGCACCACGTCCACGCGCGTGGTCCCGTCCGGGACGGCCGCCTCGGTCGAGGCGCCGGCGTCGTCGGCGAGGTTGAGGCTCGCCGCCGTGCCGATCGGCAGCACCACCGTCCGGCCGGGTTCGCGGACCGCGGGGCCATCGCCGGCGAGGACGCCGACCACCGTGGCATGGACAGGCGCGCCGGCGCCGTAGATCACGAGCTCGCTCCCGAGGTCCAGCCCATCCGACGCCGCGAGCCGCTCGGAGATAAGCGCCGCGTCCCGATCGCCCGCCTCCAGGGGGACGCCGCGCGCCAGCGCCAGATCGTGGACGCGCGGTTCGCGGACCGGGTCGATCCCCAGCACGGTGACGGGCGCGGACGCGGTCGACCGACCGGGCTCGGAACCGATGAAGCTGCGGCGTTCGATGGCCGGCGCCGTGAGCGCCACGCCGGGCACGGCGTCGAGCGCCGTGGCGGTTGCGCTCGAGAGCCCCGACTCCACGAACGCCGAGACGCGCAGGTCCGCGCGGCCGACGATCGACCGCACGGCCCGGTCGATCGACGCGTCCATTCCTGCCATGACGCCGAGCGCCGCGACGAGGACTGCGACACCGATGGCGACACCGATGATCGAGAGCAGGCTTCTCGCCGGCCTCGCGACGAGGCTCCGCCAGGCGTACGGGACGAGACCGCGCACGGCCGCGACTACAGGCCGAGCTGCGCGAGGCGCGCGATCAGGGGTGCCGCTGCGTGGTCGTCCCGCCGGCCGAGGACGATCTCGTCCTGCACGCGCCCGTCGCCGATGACGAAGACCCGGTCCGCGTACGCGGCAGTCTTGGCATCGTGGGTGACCAGCACGATCGTCTGGCCGCGATCCACGCAAGTCCGCCACAACGCGCCGAGGATGTCGAGGCCGGTCCGGAAGTCGAGGTTGCCCGTCGGCTCGTCCGCGAGCAGCAGCGCCGGACGCGTCACCACGGCGCGCGCGACGGCGACCCGCTGCTGCTCACCTGCCGAGAGCTGCTCGGGCTTGTGATGCTCCTTGCCCGTGAGATCCACCAGGCCGATCGCGTCGCGGACGCGAGCGGCCAGTTCGCCGCGCCGGGGATCCTGGCCCGCGATCGTGAACGGCAGGCCCACGTTCTCCACGACGTTGAGCAGCGGCACCAGGTTGAACGACTGGAACACGAAGCCGGTCCGCTCGCGGCGGAGGCGGGTCGCCTTCTCATCGGATAGGCGTCCGATCGATGCGCCCTCGAGGAGCACCTCGCCGCTGGTGGGCTGGTCGAGGCCGCCCAGGAGCTGGAGCAGCGTGCTCTTCCCTGAACCGGACGGGCCCATCAGGGCGACGAACTCGCCCGGCATCACCTCCAGGCTCACGCCGCGCACCGCCTCGACCAGCTCCCCCGGCATGCGGTACTGCTTGGTCAGCTCGCGGGCCTCCAGGATCGGCTGCGCGCGCGCGACCACCGGTCGGTCGGTGCTGGCGGCGGGTGCCTCGGTAGGCTGCGTGATCATGACGCTGGCGGCTCCGTGCGATGTTGGTGGGTCGCCTCCTGCGGGGACGGGCGCAGGGGCGCGAGGCCCGACGGCCCTAGTGTGCGTCCGGACGAGGGGTCCGCGTGACCGGATCCCGCGCGGGAGACGACATCACCACCCGAGGAGCTTCCCCGTGACCATGCCCACGACCGAGTCGAGGAAGCTCCGGTCCGCGGGCGGATCGATGATGCGGAAGCCTTCGGACGGGCTGGCGCCGCCTGGCGGCGATGCCGAGGGCGTCGGGCTGGTCGCCGGCGCCCGCGTGTGCCTGGCCGTCGGCTCGGGCGTCGGACTCGCCGTGGGCTCGGGAGTCGGACTCGCCGTGGGCTCGGGCGTCGGACTAGGGGTCGGCTCGGGCGTCGGACGTAGGGGTCGGCTTCGGGGCGAGCTTCGGCGTCGGCTTCGGCGTCGGCTTCGGCGTCGCCTTGTGGGTGGGCTTGGGGGTCGCCTTCGGTGTGGGCCTTGGGGTCGCCTTCGGTGTGGGCCTCGGGGTCGGCTTGGGGGTCGCGGCGGGGGCCGAGCCGCAGGCGTCCACGAACAGCACCGTCCACACGAACTTGTCGCCGGTCGTCTTGTAGGCGCCGACCGCGACGGTGTCCCAGGCCTTGCCCATGATGTTCTTGCGATGCCCGGACGAGTTCATGAACTGGTCGAAGACCCACTTGGTGGCGTCATCCTCGGAGGCCCCGGCCCACGTGACGGTCCCGATGTTCTCGCCTGCGAGCTTGAAGCAGTAGCCATACTCGTTCTGCATGTACCAGAACACGTTGCGGCTGGTGCCCTTGATGGTGTGCGAGAAGTAGTCCCGATCCGCCATGTCCTTGCTGCGCCAACGCGCGATGGTGCGCAGCGACGTGCTCGCCTTGAGCGACTTCAGGCCGGCGGAGGCGCGCGCCTGGTTCTGGAGCGCGATCAGCTGCCCCTCGGATGCGCTGCTGAAGGAGTTGTCGTCCCAGGCGAAGGCGGCTGGAGCGGCGACGAGCCCGACGGAGCTGACGCAGAGAACGACCGCGAGCGTCGCCGCGAGGCGGCGCGGGCGGGTCAGGGCAGCAAGCAGGGCGAGGACCGCGAGGAACGGCCTGTTCGTGGCGGAGGACATGGTCATGCGAGCGGGCGTCTCGTACGGGGCGACGGCCGACAGGCCGGTGTGTCGGCATCGTCCACCCGGCACGCGGGTGAGACCGGGGCGCAATAGTCCCGACCGGACCTACCCCTGGTACCAGTGATCACACCAGACCACCCAGGACCCCGCCGAACCGCACCAGACCCTGTCGAACCTGCAGCGCCGGTTCGACAAGGACCGTCCACGGGGTCCCGCAACTGGTGAGCCCTCCGGCCCTGCCCCCGACACGGCCGCTGGGCGAATATTGCGGACCACGAGGCAGGGCCACCTGTGCGCCAGCCTGGACAGGGGCTTGTGAGCCCGGAGGGAACAGATCGATGACGACGCCCGGCGTGACGGCGAGCCCCGAGACCGCCGAGCTGCGGATCGGCGACCAGGTCCTGGTCCTGCCGATCGAGCAGGGCGTCGCGGGGCAGCCGGCCATCAACATCGGCTCGCTCCTGCGGGACGGCCACGTCACCGCCCTCGACTACGGGTACGCCAACACGGCGTCGACCCGCAGCGCGATCACGTACCTCGACGGGGACGCGGGTGTCCTGCGCTACCGCGGCTACCCGATCGAGCAGCTTGCCGACCGGTCCACCTTCCTCGAGACGGCGTGGCTGCTGATCTACGGGGAGCTGCCCACGGAGCGCCAGCTGGCCGACTGGAGCATGCAGGTGACGCGCCACACGCTCCTCCACGAGGAGTTCAAGCGCTTCTTCGACGGCTTCCCCATGAATGCCCACCCGATGGGCATCCTCACCTCGGCGGTGGCCGCGCTATCGACGTTCTACCAGGATTCGTCCGATCCGCACGACGCCGAGGGCGTCGAGATGACCACCGTGCGGCTGATCGCGAAGATGCCGACCATCGCGGCGTTCGCGCACAAGAAGTCGATCGGCCAGCCGTTCGTCTACCCCGACAACGGCCTCGACTACGAGAGCAACTTCCTGCGGATGATGTTCTCGGTCCCGACCGAGCCGTACGTCGTCGACGCGGACGCCGCCCGGGCCCTCCGGATCCTGCTCATCCTCCACGCCGACCACGAGCAGAACTGCTCCACCTCGACCGTCCGGATGGCCGGCTCCAGCATGGCCAACCTGTACGCGTCGATCTCGGCCGGCATCGCGGCCCTCTGGGGACCGCTCCACGGCGGCGCGAACCAGGAAGTCCTGGAGATGCTCCAGCACATCGCCGACAACGGCGGTGACGTCGCCCCGTTCATCGACCGGGCCAAGGATCACGACGATCCGTTCCGCCTGATGGGCTTCGGGCACCGGGTCTACAAGAACTACGACCCGCGCGCCCGGATCATCAAGGAGGCGGCGGACCGTGTCCTGGCCAAGCTCGGCACGCGGGACCCGCTGCTGGACATCGCGCTCGAGCTCGAGCGCGTCGCCCTCCACGACCCCTACTTCGTGACCAAGAAGCTGTATCCCAACGTCGACTTCTACAGCGGCCTGATCTACCGCGCCCTCGGCTTCCCGGCCAACATGTTCACGGTGCTGTTCGCCATCGGCCGCCTGCCGGGCTGGATCGCCCAGTGGCGCGAGATGCTCAACGACCCCGATTCGCGGATCGGGCGGCCCCGCCAGCTCTACACGGGGGCACCGGAGCGCAAGTACCTGCCGCTGTCGGCGCGGAAGGGTGGCTCGGGCCGGCGGCGGTAGCCGGTCCCCCGGTCCTGGGCACCTGGATCGGCGCCACCCCGAACAGGCGCCACCCCGGACAGGCGCCACCCCGGACAGGCGCCACCCCGCGCGCGGCCCGTCGGGTACACTGCGCGTCGCCCCTGTGGGCGGACGCGCCGCGTGTGCGTGGCCCCGGGTGCATGGTGGCCATAGCTCAATAGGCAGAGCATCGGATTGTGGCTCCGCCTGTTACGGCCAGATCGCCCCCGCGAGATTCCCTCGCCTGAGTTCGGATGGTGCTGGGTTGTGAGGTCTCGTCCGGTGTCGGCGGGCCCGATCGGGTGTCATAGGGTGTCGGATAAGGTGTCACGCGGCCCAGGGAGCCGTCGGTTGGAGTTGCCCCGGTTTGGTCACATGGCCGCCTCTTTGCCGTGTGGTGGCACCCGATGACGCTCCCCGGTACCCAGCCACCAGCGGCGCGCGCGCGTCGTCTACGTGTGCATCAGGCTGCCCGCCCACGCCTCGAGCGACTGCCCTCCCACCAGGACGGCCGTCGTCCCAAGCTCGCCGGCCAGCCAGCTCTCGCTCTTGCGCACCATCCACTCCCACAGGGCGGTCTGGGCGGCGAACCTGCTGCGCAGCGCGGCGAGCACGACCGCCGTGGCGACAAGCGCCTCGGCGCCGGCCGCGCCGGCTGACTCCAACTCGCTCGCGGCATCCTGCAGCACGTCCAGCGGAACAGCGGCGAGCTCGGCCAGCTCGGCGGAGAGGTCGAACCCGCCCTCGGGCCGCTGTGAGCGCGAGGAGCGCCAGCACGTTGGCTTCCGGCGAGTCGTCCATGACGGCTGCGACGTCCGGACGCCGGTCGCTGAGCATCCTCGGCGCCGGGGAACCCCCCTCCCGATACCCCGGGAGCGGCCATCATGGACTGCCTCATGGATGCGGACCCGGCCGCGAGGTCCGGACGCCGGACGCTGAGCATCGTCGGCACCGGGAACCCCCGTCCCGATACCCCGGGAGCGGCCATGATGGACTGTCTCATGGATGCGGGCCCGGCCGCGAACCCCACGGCCCGAGGTGCGCCGGCCGCCACGCCCTGGAACCGACCCAGGCCGTGCCAGTCCTTCGTCAGCATCACGGGCACGCGTCGGAGCACGCTCTCCTCCCGAGTCCGGTCGGCCCCCTCGCGGGTCTCGATCGCCACGAAGCTCGTGCTGCTCGCGATGACGCCGTAACACCTGGACAGAGAGGTGACACGCGCCGGGACGCCCCGCGAGGCGCGGTCCTGCCTGGACCCACGCCGCGAGCGCTCGTCGGCGCCCGCCTCCAGGTCGCGGATCGCCTCGCGTGCCCAGAGCTGGGGCACCGGGGCGGCAGAGGCGGAGACCTCCTCGAGCGGGACGCGGAACGTGACCTCCTCCTCGGCCACGCGCGCCGAGACGTTCGCGGAGAGGCCGGCTTCCAGCGCCTGGCCGTCTCCAGGCATCCGGGCGAACACGCTCGTGGTCTCGCCGACGTGCACGACCGGGGCGTACGGCGCCTGCACGGATGAGCCCGGCCACTCGATCCGCAGGTCAGTGATGGGAGTCGACACGACGCGCTTGAACAGCCGCAGTGCGGCAGGCTCGATCCGCTCCCCCGGCGCGACCATCACGCACAGACCGCCCGATGTGCGCGCCACCTGCCGGACGAAGTACTCGTTGGGTCCATAGCCGATGGCCACCGTGAAGACCCTGTTCCGCTCGCGCTTGCGCTCCGCCAGGCCGATGACGGCCTCCTCGTCGCTGATCTCGCCATCGGTGATGAGGATGATGTCGCGCCGGGCGGCGGATACGGGGGGCCGCTGCATCGCGAACTCGAGGGGCCCCAGCATCTCCGTCCCGCCGAGGTCCGCTTCCATCGCCTCGACCACCGCGAGCGCCTTCTGTGCGGACTCGGGGGTGTACGGTTCGGCGCCGGTGAACAACCCCTCGAATGAGCTGCCGAACCGGACGACGTTGAAGCGCACGCCCTCCGGCAGCGAACGGAGCAGGATGGCCAGGGCCCGTTTCGCCTGCGCGATCGAGGTCCCGTCCATCGATCCGGAACAGTCGACTACGAAGACCACCTCGCGCTCCTGCGCCGGCGTCGTCCCGTCGGTCTCCGGGAATGACAGGTCGACCTGGGCGAACGTCTCGTCCCCGAGGGCGGCCACGAACCCGCGGCTCCCGGAACCCTCCCGGTACGTGACGTCGAGGACGAAGTCGCGGTCCATCTTCGCCGTCTCGGCGACGAACTCGACGTGCACCGTCGAGGTAGCGAAGTCGACCACGACGTGGTGTGAGGGTGACGCCACCGACTCGATGGGCGCGATGCCTTCGATGTCCAGCGCCACGTGCAACCCGTACGGCACGTCGAGGGCGAAGTCGGGGTTCACGGCCTCGTCGGCCCGCCGCCGCTCGGCGATCGCTCCCGCCTGCGGGCACGTACCGGGGCGAGATCGTGGTGGGCAGGAAGAACCGCACGCGAGGGCCGCGCGACTCGAGCAGTCCGACGTAGGTGACCTCGGTGACCGCCTCCATCCCGGGTTCGAGGTTGCCGACCGAGAGCGTGTACACGTTCGGGCGCTCCTGGTCGAGGAGATATCCGCCGTGCCCCCCGGCAAGCGCCTCGTCGTAGCGGCGGAAGGCGTCCTCGCGCTCCGCGATCTCGCTCTCGATCAGCCGGTCACCGATGCGCACGCGGAAGCCGCACACGGCGCCGCCCTCGGGCAGCGGGAACTTGTAGACGGCCTCGATGGGACGCGACTCGGTGTTGACGAAGCGCTGGGCGAGCGTGACCTTCGTCCCTCGGCCGACGATCCTGGCCTTCACATCCACGCCGACCAGCGGCACCGGCTCGCCGTCGGCGGCGACAAGGCCGAACAGGTCCTCGATGACGGACTCGAACACGGCCGACACCCCCTTGGAAGTCCCAAGCCTACACGGAGCTGCGCCTAGAATGCACCCAGCGGGCTGCCGACGCGGCCTCGGCCGGACACGCCCGGGCTGCAGCGGGAGGTGTCGACGTGGCGGACGACCGCAGACTCCTCGACCGGGCGCGCCCGGATGTGGGCCCGGGGCGGGCGGTGGCTGCCAGTCCCAACCGACGCGACGTGCTCGCGGCGTTCCAGGCTGCGCTCAGGCTGGAGGCGCACAACCTGTCGCGTCCCGGGGCGTCGCACCTTGCGAGCTTCTTCTGGCAGCAGCTGTCGAACCGCATCCTGTGGCCGAGCAGTCCCATCGGGCAGGAACGGGTGGCGGCGCTCGTCGAGATCGAGTCCGAGCCCACTTCGCCGGACGGGAGCGTGGCTGCGTCAGCTCAGCCCCATGCCCGAGTCCCGCGGCATGACCAGGACCTTCGCTGGTCATGAAGGCCCGGTGGCATCGCTGGCGTATTCGCGGGACGGCACGAGGCTGTGGGTGAGCAGGCACGCGTGTGGGACCTCGCGGGCGGCAGGGAGGCGGCCAGCACCGCGCTCGCACGGCTGCGGGCGCTCCCGCTGCTCGCCTGACCGCCCGTCGGAGCCCACTCGCCGTCCCGGGGGCTGGCGGCAGTGCGTCCTCGGCCACACGCAGGAGCCGACGCGGTGCGTCTCAATCCCGTTGCGCGTCCTCGGATCGTCGCCCCACGGTCGCTCGCTCGCCACGTCCGTTCATCCTAGGGCCACTTCGGCGGTCAACGGGACGATGAGCGGGGAGTCCGGTGGATCCGGGCTTACCTTTCGACCACGCCTGATGACAATGACAGGGATCCGCCTGAGACCCCACACGAGATCACGGCCGGCATATCAGCGGCGATACATGTGATGGACGTCAAGCCGAAACCGGTCGCCCCGGGTTGTGATGCTAGCAACACGGAAGCCGTAGATGACCAGCGTCGCAACCAGCGAATTCCACTCGGCCACGTTGCGGACATCGGGATCCTGCTGGAGCATGGCGGCGATGTCGTTCGGTCGGAAGTAGATCAGTCGGTCGTTGGCCTGGATGGCGAGGGCGACCTCTTCGTTGAAGAGCGCTGCCCCGATCTCCTGTTGTTGAAGGGAACCCACTGATACTGCCTCCGGAGGGCCGTATGGCATCGTGACCATGTCGAGGTCATAAGGTGCGGCAGCGGTGTCAAAGATACTGGCAACCACTTCTTCCGACGGTGTGGAGCGGCCGCCGGCGAGTGCCTTGACGGCGCGTCGGACAGACTCCTCTTCTTTCGATCGGCCTAGCACATCCCACCTCCTATCTGGTGTGGTGTCTCCCGCGTGCGGTCTCGTGTTGCCCCCAGTCACGGCAACTTCCGTGGAGCGAGGAGCGACAGCAGAGGCAACACCGCTCATTCACCCGTTGCCTCAGCTGGGCGATGCCTGCGATGGCGCCTGCTCTGAACCCTCTCCGGGAGCCCGGTCATCCTGCTCAGACTGTCATTGAACTGAACGTGCCCTCGAAGCCATCGACAAGTGCCGCCGCACACCGGAGCACCGGAGACTGACCCCTGCTCACGGCGACCGGCCCGACACGCATGAAGCAGGTCCGGTCCGCGACGTCGAAGCCCGCACCGACTAGGCTGACCGGCGTGGTCTCTCCCAGAATGCGCCAAGCCGGTCTGCTTCCATGCGGTGGACCAGGGTCACACTGCAGGCCGGCCGCGATCGCGGCGTCGTAGATCGCACATGCGACGAACGCACGAGCCCGGGTGTCCAGCCGGTCCGCTTCCTGGCTCGAGAGCTCGGAGCCCCACCGGTACACGAGGGTGACGAGCGCACCGTCTGTCGCGGCGCGAACGAGCGACAGCTGGCGTCTCTCCCCTGGAGCGGCCCACGTGGTCACTTCGTAGTGCTTTGGATGGGTGAGCTGAGAAATGCCCCCCTCTCGGTTGTCGCTGAGGCCACGCGCACCGATTGCGTCGATGTCGAGTCCTCGTACCTTGTCGTGCATTGACTGAATCTGCTGCGCGAGCGCTGTCAGGCGTGAGGCACCAGCTATGTTCAGGGCCTCGTCGAGGAGCGGCAAGGCTTCCCGCGAGCGACCGGTGTTCGCCAAGACTGCCGCCTGGTTTGAGAGTGATCTCGCCAGGCCGGCCGCGTCGCCCAGCTCCCGGCATATCCGTCCATGCTCCTTGTAGAGGGCCATGGCGCCTTCGAGGTCGCCCCCACGACGGAGGATGACGGCCTGGTGATCGATTGATCTCGACAAGTTGAGCCGGTCGCCGAGCTCGCGACAGATCCGCTCCTGCTCCTTGAGCGGGGCCATGGCGCCCTCGAGGTCGCCGCCGGCCTGGAGGATCAGCCCCTGGTTTCCGAGCGAGATGGCCAGGCCGGCTTTGTTGCCGAGCTCGCGCGAGATCCGCTCCCCCTCCCTGTACAGCGCCATCGCCCCTTCCAGGTCGCCGCGAGCCTGGAGGATCAGCCCCTGGTTTACGAGCGAGTTCGCCAGGCCGGCCTTGTCGCCGAGCTCGCGCGAGATGTGTTGACTCTCGGTCAGCAGAGTCATAGCCGCATCGAGATCGCCGCGGTCGCCGAGGTTGGCGGCTTGGTTCAGCAGTGAGATGGCCAGGCCGGCCTTGTCGCCGAGCTCGCGACAGATCCGCTCCTGCTCCTTGAGCGGGGCCATGGCGCCCTCGAGGTCGCCGCCGGCCTGGAGGATCAGCCCCTGGTTTCCGAGCGAGATGGCCAGGCCGGCTTTGTTGCCGAGCTCGCGCGAGATCCGCTCCCCCTCCCTGTACAGCGCCATCGCCCCTTCCAGGTCGCCGCGAGCCTGGAGGATCAGCCCCTGGTTTACGAGCGAGTTCGCCAGGCCGGCCTTGTCGCCGAGCTCGCGCGAGATGTGTTGACTCTCGGTCAGCAGAGTCATAGCCGCATCGAGATCGCGATCCCGGAGGATGACGGCCTGGTTGCTCAGGGATGCAGCCAGCCCGGCGAGTTCACCCAACTCGCGACAGATCCGCTCCTGCTCCTTCCACAGCGCCATCGCCTCCTCGAGGTCGCCGCGGGCCCGGTGGGTCGCTGCGTTGGCCCCCAGAGCCGCTTGCAGGCTCGAGAGGTCACCGTCCTGCCGGCATCGCTCGACGAGGTGTGCTCGCAACACGAGCGCCTGCTCGGGATGACCTGCATCTGCGAGGAGAGCCGCGATCCGCCACACGTGCTCAGCCGCGTGCCGCGCCGGAGCCTTGATCAGCGGATCGTAGGCGTCCACGATGCGCAGCGATGAGTTCGTCTCCACCTGTGCCCAGAGGGACTTGACGTCGAACTGGTTCGCTTCCCAGGCGGCCCCGAGGAAAGGCAAATCGGCCAGGAGGTCGGACAGCCGTCGCCACGCTTCCGCAGCGGCCAGCTGCCAGGGCAGCTCGTCGATCTTGCGAGAGCCGAGCTCGCGCGCCTCGAAGTAGTCGGCGAGGCGCAGGTGGGCGGCTCGCTGCGCCTGCACGCCCGGCAGGTAGCGGTGCTGCGACGGCCTGCCGCAGGTAGTCGTGGAAGAAGCCGAGCAACCCGGACCGACTGGTGAGCGAGGACTCCGCGGCGAGGAAGAGCGGCGACCAGTAGGCGCGCGGCACGCGGGTTGCCGTCCGCCCCGAGGAGATCGAGCAGCTCGGTCTCGGACAGCCCGCGTCGAGTGGCCCAGAGGAGGGACAACGCCTCGCCCACGAGGCCCGGTCGATCACGCTCGTAGTCCTCCTCGTAGCGCGCCAGGATCTTCTCGTACAGCGAGTCGACCGTGGGAGCGGCCAGGTAGTAGTCGATCCGCGCATCGAGCGTCTCGTGCGCACCCCACAGGCGGAGCTCCTCGAGCAGGGCGCGCAGGTAGAGCGGGTTGGCGGTCTGGGGGCGCCGGCGATGCGGACGCGGCGGCCCCGGTCCAGCGCCTTCGTGTACTGCGCCAGGTATTCGACGATCAGCTGTTCGCGTTCGTCGGCCTGCAGAGGTTCGACCTGCAGGGTTGGCCAGCCGCGATTGCCCGCCTCCTCCAGCGGCCGGCCCGGCAGGGTGGAGAGCACGAGACGCACGTTGGCCGGGATCACCGGCGGCAGCCAGACGAGGTCGGGCGCTCCTTCACGATCGTTCGAGCTGGTTGAGGGCGTCGAGCACCAGCACCACCCGGCCCCTGGTGGCGGCCATGTGCAGGCCGTTGGCGAAGGCGAGATGGAGCGCGTCGGGCTGGTCGGGGATCTCGAGGCTGGAGCTCGAAGCGGCGCTCCAGCTCGCCCAGGATCCGGCGCAGCATGGCCGCCCAGTCGGCGCTTGCCGCGGAGGCCCCGATGAAGTGCATGAGCACGAAGTCGCCGGGGTGCGGCGGCGCGGTAGCGAAGGGCCCAGTTGGCGAGCAGCGCCGACTTGCCGGAGCCCGACTCGCCGAGCACGACGAGAGGCGCGCCGTTGCCGGCGGCGTGCGCGTCGAGTTGGCTGAAGTAGTCCGCTCGGCCGACGTAGACCGCCGCGCGGCTCGCGCGCGAAGGCCTCGTGTTCCGCCGCCTCACGGGCGAGTGGGTCGGGTTCGGAGCCGGCCGGGTAGACGTGCTCGATGACGGCGGTAAGGTCGGCGAGCACGGCCTTGCCGAGAGTTCGTGGGTCGCCGTAGTCGTCGCGTACGGGCAGGCCGCTCTCGCGGATCCGCTCCTTCAGCGCCGCTAGCTTCGCCCGCCGCCCGGCGGCCCGGCGCTCTGCCTCCTCGGCTCCCAGAGCGGCGACTTCTCGGCGTGGCGATCTCGCGGTACTGGTCGGGTGGCTCGCCCTTCACGTAGGCGGGTCGCGGAGGTAGAAGAAGGCGTGGCCGGCCATCGCCGGGTCGTTCAGCACCCCGTGCAGGATCTCGAGCTCGGTGACCGAGCTTGCCGGCGCTGCTCCGCGAGCCAGGGCTCCTGTTCGACGAGGACCGGGCGCAGCTCGTCGGGGACCCAGCCGTAGCGCTCGCCCAGCAGCCCGATGAAGTACGGGCGGCAGCGCTCGATCTCCTGCAGGCAGATCGGCAGGACCCTGCCCTCGGCCTTCTGCTCGTCGGTGACCCCCCAGCGAAGGTCGACCTCGCCCCAGGTGACGCCGCGCATCTCGCAGAGCTTGCGGAGCTCGGGGAAGACGCGCTTGACGAGCTCGTCGCGCTCGGCCTGCATGTCGCGGAACGTGGACGAGACGAACACCCGCACGACGCGTCCGGCGGTGACGTGGGCCGGAGTCCTGCCCGGCACGGCGCGGCCGGGTGACCTTGACGGCCCTTCAGCCTCCGGCCGCGTGGGTTCCGCACGCGTCGCTGCCGGATCGCGGTCCTGCCCTTCCGCCGCGCCCACGTCAGCGGCCCCGCTCGAGGTCGATGACGCCGGCGTGGAGCATGCCGAACTGCTCGCGGACCCGGTCGAAGAGGTCGGGCGCGACCTCGGGCACCTCGTACAGGAGGGCCACGTTCCCGTCGCCGTCGAGCGCCAGGCGGGCCACGTCGGCCGCCCGGTTGAGCTCGAGCAGGCGGCGCAGGTAGGCGCTTCTGTTGCCCTTCGGCTTCGCGTCGCCGAGGAACGCGATGAGTGACACGACGTGCTCGCCCACCCGGCCGACGACCTGGAGCGGGGTGCCCACGTCGAGCTCCACGACGAGCGCCTCGGTCCAGCTCTCGCGGACGGGCAGCCCGCCCGCGGCGGCGAGGTCCCGGAGGGCCGCCGTGGCCTGCGCCGGGTCGAGCGCGATGTGGGCCGCCTGGGCCCGCCGGCAGGCGAGCAGGCGGCGCTCCCAGCCGGGGGCGTCGCCGAGGTCGCCCTTCGTCACGTCCCCGAGGGCGGCCAGGCCGGCGACGAGGCCGCGGACGCGCTCCGGGGTGAGCAGGGCGAGCGGCTGCTCGCAGGCCAGGGCGAGCTTGCCGTCGGGCAGGACGAGGGCCTTGACGTAGTCGGCCTTGAACGAGACGACGAGCAGGCTCCGCAGGGCCGCCTCCCCGCCGAACATCCCCGGCTTCGGCAGCGCCACTGCGAAGATGGCGAGGCCGCCGCCGAGCGTCCGCGCGTGGACGACGACCTGCTCGGCGCGGGTGCCCGCGAAACCTATCGCCAAGCCCCCGCCGCCGGCGTCCACGGAGCCCAGGCCGCTCCGGGCGACGAGGTCGACCAGGGTCGGCGTGGCGCAGGGCGTCGGCGCGGGGATCGGGCGGGCCACGGGCTCGACCGGTGCAGGACGCTCCTGCCGCACCTGGGCCGGAACCTCCTCGGCCGGGACCTTGAAGGGGTTCACCCGCAGGGGCTTGCCGCAGCCGTCCTGCGGGCATGCGATCTCGGTTCCGAGCCACTCCTGTCGAAGGTCCGAGGACCGGTTGCAGCACGGGCAGCGGACCTGGTAGCCGGCGCCCGCGCCGAGGTCAACCGCGGTGACGACGATGGGTCCCTGCTCGAGGCCCACCAGCTCGACCAGGTGGACCGAGCCTCCCGAATCGCCACACGCGATCGGGGCGCCGCTCGGACCGACCGCCACGGATCTAAATGCACCAGCCAACGGAAGTTGCGCGAGCTCGAGGCCGCTGGACGGGTCCCACAGCCGCAGCGTCCCATCCCCGCCAGCCGAGACGACGTAGGAGCCGTCGGGGGCCACAACGCAGCCCAAGACCCAGCCGGTGTGGCCCTCCAGGCGGCGAAGCTCGGCGCCGCTGGCCGGGTCCCACAGCCGCAGCGTCCCATCCTCGCCAGCCGAGACGACGTAGGAGCCGTCGGGAGCCACCGCGCAGCCCTTGATCTCGCCGGTGTGGCCCTCCAGGCGGCGAAGCTCGAAGTCGCTGGTCGGATCCCACAGCCGCAGCGTCTCATCGTGGCTGCCCGCGGAGACGACGAGGGAGCCGTCGGGCGCCACCGCACAGCCCCTGACTGGGCCGGTGTGGCCCTCCAGGCGGCGAAGCTCGAGGCCGCTGGGCGGGTCCCACAGCCGCAGCGTCCCATCCTCGCCAGCCGAGACGACGTAGGAGCCGTCGGGGGCCACCGCACACCCCGTGACCCCGAGGGTGTGGCCCTCCAGCCGGCGGAGCTCGGCGCCGCTGGCCGGGTCCCACAGCCGCAGCGTCCAATCCTGGCCGGCCGAGACGACGAAAGAGCCGTCGGACGCCACCGCACAGCCGTTGACCCGGTCGGTGTGGCCCTCCAGCCGGCGAAGCTCGAGGCCGCTGGGCGGGTCCCACAGCCGCAGCGTCCCATCCTCGCCAGCCGAGACGACGTAGGAGCCGTCGGGGGCCACAACGCAGCCCAAGATCGAGCCCCTGTGGCCCTCCAGGCGGCGAAGATCGGCGCCGATTGCCGGGTCCCACAGCCGCAGCGTCCCATCGTGGCCGCCCGAGACGATCCAGGTGCCGTCGGGGGCCACCGCGCAGCCGTTGACATCGCCGGTGTGGCCCTCCAGGCGGCGAAGCTCCGCGCCGCTGGCCGGGTCCCACAGCCGCAGCGTCCCATCTTGGCTGGCCGAGACGACGAAAGAGCCGTCGGGGGCCACGACGCAGCCCAAGACCGAGCCCCTGTGGCCCTCCAGGCGGCGAAGCTCGGCGCCGCTGGCCGGATCCCAGAGCCGCAGCGTCCAATCATCGCTGGCCGAGACGACGAAAGAGCCGTCGGGGGCCACAACGCAGCCCAAGACCGAGCCCCTGTGGCCCTCCAGCCGGCGAAGCTCGGCGCCGCTGGCCGGGTCCCACAGCCGCAGCGTCCCATCGTGGCCGGCCGAGACGACGTAGGAGCCGTCGGGAGCCACCGCGCAGCCCTTGACCCAGGATATGACGTGACCGTCGTTGCCGTGGCCCTCCAGCCGGCGAAGCTCGGCGCCGCTGGCCGGGTCCCACAGCCGTAGCGTCCCATCTTGGCCGGCCGAGACGACGAAAGAGCCGTCGGGCGCCACCGCACAGCCGTTGACCCAGCCGGTGTGGCCCTCGAGCCGGCGAAGCTCGAGGCCGCTAGCCGGGTCCCACAGCCGCAGCGTCCCATCGTGGCTGGCCGAGACGATCCAGGTGCCGTCGGGGCTGACCGCACACCCCGAGACCCATTCGGTGTGGCCGGTAAGGGGGGTGCGCAGCTCTGTGCCGTCGGCCGCGTCCCAGATCTCCAACGCGCGGCCCTGGCTGGCGGAGACGATCCAGGTGCCGTCGGGGCTCACCGCACAGCCCTGGACCGAGCCGGTGTGGCCGGCCAGGGTGCGGACCAGGGCTTCGGATTCACGCAGGCGGGTCCTAGTCCGCAGCCACGGTGCGGCGTCGCGTGTGCTCCTCCGGCGGAGCTCGGGCTCGAGGATCCCGGGGACCGGCTCATCCTC
This sequence comes from uncultured Chloroflexia bacterium, assembly GCA_963788375.1. GTDB lineage: Bacteria > Chloroflexota > Limnocylindria > Limnocylindrales > CSP1-4 > CAIXZV01. The sequence continues at coordinate 51,242 of CAWBGT010000021.1, read as the reverse complement.
CCACTGGAGTCGGTTGTAGAGCTGCTGCCAGGTCAGCTCCGGACGGCCCACCAGCACGTGCGCTTCGCGGCGGAGCGCCCGATCCACCGTCTCGAGGACGCCCAGCCGCGCGACGTCGCGCTCGACGGTCGTGTCGCGCTCGCTGACCATCGGCCATCCTCCAGGGTCGTGCCGCCCACCCTCCCACGGCGAAGCCGCCGTGCGCCAGAGTCGAATGGCATCGGCCCCTCTCCAAGTCGTTCCCCCCATCGACCGCGGTATGCGGCCCGCCATCTCCAAGAGGGCCGCCCAGGCGGAATGTGGGGATCTGCCATGTCCGCTGAGCCCGCGTCCGGGTGAACCGGCGTGACGTCCGGCCCTAGCCGCAGGACGGCCTCGAGGGCCAGCCTTATCGGGAGCGCAAGCGGACCGCGGAGAGGAGTGCTGAGACATGGCCGGCCACAGCAGCGGGGAGCCCCCCACCCGCGCCCTCACCGTTGCCGTCTCCGGCGACGTGACGATGGACTGGAACCTCGCCCGTGAGCCGCTTGCCTCGGGCGGCGAGGGGGCGGCCGACACCCGCGCCTCCTGGCAGCGGGGCGGGGCGGCGCTCCTTGCCGACCTGATCGAGAAGGTCGCTTCGGGCGTTGGGCCCGCGGTGGGCCCCGTTCGCGTGCAGGCCGTGGAGGCACCCACCGAGCCGATCGCCCCGGGTGACGACGGTCTCAACCACAGCTACTCCGTCTGGTCGCGCTTCCGGCGCGGTGTCGCCGACAAGGGGCCGGCGACGGCCTGGCGGATGGACGCGTTCCTCGGGGTGGACCGTGCCCGTACCGCCGAGTCGGTTCGCGGCTGAGTGGCAGCACCTGGCCGACCAGCTTCCCGATGCCGACGTCGTCGTCCTCGACGACGCCGCCCTCGGCTTCCGGGACCTCTCCGACCGCGAGCTGTGGCGGCGGGCCTTCGACAAGCATCGTCCATGGGTCGTCCTGAAGCAGTCCCGACCCGTGGCGGGCGGCGCCCTGTGGGAGCACCTGCTCGATGAGTGCCCGGACCGCCTCGTCGTGGTCTTCACGATCGACGACCTCCGTGGTCGCGAGATGCAGGTCAGCCGGGAGCTGTCGTGGGAGCGCACGGCCCAGGACCTGCTCTGGGAGCTCGTCCACAAGCCGAGCGTCAGCGCCCTCTCCCACGTCGCGCACCGGTCGTCTCCTTCGGTCCCGAGGGTGCCCCCTCGTCTCGGCCCCGCGCGACGGCGCGGCAGCGCCGACCTGCACGCTGTTCTTCGACCCCGCAATGGTCGAGGGCATGTGGGGCGCCGCCTACCCGGGCGGATCATGGGCGGCACCGAGTGCCTCACGGCGGCGGTCGTCCGGGAGATCCTCGTCGACCCGACCGGCCCGACCTGGTCGCGGCATCCAGGCGGGTACGGCGGCCGCGCGCCGGCTGCAGCTGGACGGCTACCAGGAGCGAGGGTCGGGCGGATGGAGCTCGGTTTCCCGCTCTCGGCCGCGCGTCGACGAGATGCAGGCCGGCCGCGATCCGCTCCAAGAGACCCCGGTGACCGACCCGGCCAACTCGGACCACTACTGGACCATCCTCGAGGACCGCTGCACCGGCAACCTCGCGGCCACCGCGGCGGAGATCGCCCTGCACGGGGCCGAGCGCGCGCTCGACGGCGTCCCGCTCGGGCGGTTCGGCAACCTGCGTCACCGCCGACCGGAGCGAGATCGAGGCGTTCCGCAGCGTCGGCGGCCTGATCGGGGAGTACGCGCGCGAACCCGCAGTCGAAACCGGTGTCGATCGGCGTCTTCGGGCCGCCGGAGCGGGCAAGTCGTTCGGCGTCAAGCAGGTGGCCCGTGCGGTCGGCACGCGGCCAGGTCGGTCAGCCCCTGGAGTTCAACCTGCCCAGTTGCGATCGCCCGACGACCTCGCCGATGCCCTCCACCTCGTCCGCGACGGTCGCTCGACCGGTGCGGATCCCGCTCGTCTTCTGGGACGAGTTCGACACCTCCCTCGACGGGCGGCCGCTGGGCTGGCTGCGCTACTTCCTGGCCCCGATGCAGGACGGCGACGTTCCGTGAGGGCCAGCTGACCCACCCGATCGGCCGGTCCATCTTCGTCTTCGCCGGTGGGACCTGCGCCCGGGTCGAGGAGTTCGTGCGAATCGGTGCAGACGGAGTCCGGCCGCCAGGCCAAGGGACCCGACTTCGTCAGCCGGCTCAAGGGCTTCGTGAACATCCTCGGCCCGAACCCCCAGGGGGCGGCTGACCCGTACCACGTCATCCGCCGGGCGATCCTGCTGCGCTCGATCCTCGAGCAGGAACGCCACGGCGCTGTTCGCGGGCGGCGAGCTGCGACATGGACCCCGGCGTGCTGCGTGCGTTCCTCGAGACCCAGGAGTTCCGGCACGGCGCACGGTCGATCGAGGCGATCGTCGCGATGTCGCGACTGTCGGGCAAGTCGACGTACGAGCGATTCCAGCACTGCCCGTCCGAGCCGCAGCTCGACCTGCACGTCGACGCCGGGACTTCCTCGCCCTCGTCCAGCGCCCGACCTCGACGGTGACCTGCTGGAGCGACTGGCGCAGGCTGCCCACGACGTCTACCGCGAAGGGCTCGAGGCCGCCGACCCGCCAACCTCACGACGCGCAGGAGACCAGCGCCTCGCTCGTGGAGTACGACGAGCTCGACGCCTACAAGAAGGAGGAGAACCGCCGGACCGTCCGCGACATCCCGGCCAAGCTGGCGCGCGTGGGCTGCGTGATGGTGCCGGGTCGCGCCGATCTGCCGGCGTTCGAGCTCTCCGACGACGAGGTGACAGCCCTGGCCCGTGACGAGCACGAGCGCTGGATGCGCGACCTCGGCCCGGCTGGCGGCATGGCACCCGCACCGACAAGGCGCTCAAGATCCACGTCGACTACCGCCCCTGGGCGACCTCGACCCCAGACAGGAGAAGGACCAGCAACCTCGTCCGGCAGATCCCGACGATCCTGCACCAGGCGGGGTACGCCGTGGTCCGCACCGGGACGCCGGAGGGTGACGGACCGTAGTGGTGGCCATTGGGGTCACCGGCCACCGGATCCTGGCCGAGGTCGACAAGCTGGAGGCCGGGCTCGATGTGGTCGTCCGCCGGCTCGAGGAAGCGTTCCCCGGCCGGTGGACCGTGCTCTCGGCGCTGGCCGACGGGTCCGACCGCCTGGTGGCTCATCGGCTGCTGGGCCGGGAAGGAACGCGCCTCGTGGCGGTCCTGCCGCTGGCGCGCGACGATTACGAATGCGACTTCGCGACCGGGGCCTCGCTGCGGGGGTTCCGGGACCTGCTGGCCCGCGCCGACGAGGCGGTTGAGCTGGCGCCCCGGGCGAGCCGCGACGAGGCCTATGAGGCCGGGGGGCGGGCGGTGCTGGATCGCGCCGACGTGATGGTGACCATCTGGGACGGACAGGGGGCGCAGGGCCGCGGGGGAACCGGCGGCATCGTGGCCGAGGCGCGCGAGCGCGGCCTGCCCCTCGCCTGGGTGCACGCCGGCAACCGCAGGCCGGGGACCGAGGAGCCCACCAGCCTGGGCGACGAGCAGGGCGAGGTGACGTTCGAGCGCTTCGCTCAGACGCCGCCCGGATCCACGCAATGAGCTCATCTCCTGCGCCCGCTGGCTCCCAGGAGGTGCTGGAGACATACGAGCGTGCCCTCCACCGCGAAGCCCATGTTCTCGCCGATCGCCCCGCGGACACCTTCCAGCAGCTCCACAACCGCCTGCAGTGGGAGGATGGAGTCGAGGAGCTCCTGGCTCCCGAACGCAGGCGGCGCAGCGAGCCCGGTGCCCGACCCTGGCTCCGCAGCCTGACCCGGTCCCCGGAATCTGGAGCGCTCATCCGCACGCTCGTGGGGCACACGAGCTGGGTGCTTGGCTGCGCCTTCAGCCCTGACGGCACGCGCATCGTCTCGGCCAGCGACGACCAAACGCTCAGGGTATGGGACGCGGAGACGGGTACCGAGCTCGCCTCGCTGACCGGTCATGCGGGCAAGGTCACGGACTGTGCGTTCAGCCCAGACGGCACACGTATGGTCTCGGCCAGCTACGACGATTCGCTCAGGGTGTGGGACGTGCAGACCGGCGGGATCGTGGCCACCCTGGCCGGAGGCTTTACCCACGGCATCATCGAGGCTTGTGCGTTCAACCCCGACGGCACCCGCATCGTCTCTGCCAGCGGGGGCCTCGCAAACACGCTCAGGATCTGGGACGCGCTGACCGGCGCCGAGATGACCACACTGTTCGGTCACGAGGCCGCGGTCCGGGACTGCGAGTTCAGCCCCGACGGAACGCGCATCGTGTCTGCCAGCGAAGACCAGACGCTCAAGGTCTGGGACGTCCAGACGGGCGCCGAGCTGCTGACGCTGGTGGCGGGTCGCCGATACGGTGGCAAGGTGACGGGCTGCGGCTTCAGCCCCGACGGAACGCGCATCATCTCCACCAGCGAGGACCACACCCTCAAGGTATGGGACGTGCAGACCGGTGCCGAGCTGGTCACGCTGGCCGGACACAGCGCGGCGGTCCAGGGCTGCAAATTCAGCCCCGATGGCGAGCGCATCGTCTCCGCCAGCGGCGACGGCACGCTCAGGATCTGGGACGTGCAGACGGGGGTCGCGGTCGCCACGCTCGTCGGTCACACCGACGCCGTGACCGACTGCGCCTTCAGCCCGGACGGCGCCCGGATCGTCTCCGCGAGCCTCGATCGGACCCTGAAGGTCTGGGTCGCGACGACCGGGGCTGCGCCGGCCGCGTCGGCGGGTCACGGCCTGCAGGTGATCGATTGTGCCTTCAGCCCAGACGGCCGGCGCATCGTCTCCGCGGGCCAGGACCAGGAACTCAGGGTGTGGGACGCCGAGACCGGCGCGGTGCTGATCTCCCTGACCGGTCACACGGCCCCGGTGGAAGGCTGCCGGTTCAGTCCTGACGGGATGCGCATCGTCTCCGTGAGCTATGACCGGACGATCAGGATCTGGGACGCACAGGGCGGCGCCCTCCTGGCCACGCTTGCCGGACACACCGACGGGGTCCGAGGCGGTGCCTTCAGTCCGAATGGCACCCGCATCGTTTCCGCCAGCCGCGACCGCACGCTCAAGGTGTGGGATGCGCGTACCGGCGCGGAGCAGGCGACCCTCACCGGACATACCGGCGCGGTGGCGGCGTGTGCCTACAGCCCGGACGGCCGGCGCATCGTCTCGGCCAGCGACGATCGGACGCTCAAGGTCTGGGATGCGCAGACCGGTGCCGAGCTGACCACGCTGACGGGCCATGTCGGCATGGTGGCGGATTGTGCCTTCAGCCCCGATGGCAGGCGCATCGTCTCGGCCGGCTTCGACAACACGCTTAAGGTCTGGGACGCGCTGACCGGCGCCGAGCAGGTCACCCTGGCCGGTCATGCGGACTGGGTGCTCGGCTGCGCCTTCAGCCCTGACGGGACGCACATCTTCTCCGTCAGCTTCGATCACACCCTGAAGGCGTGGGATGCGTGGACCGGTGCCCTGCTGGCCACGCTCACGCTCTTCGGCCGCCTGCAGGCGGTCGCGATGCGGCCCTGGCCCGCCGTGATCGCCTGCGGGGTGGCCGGGGACGTCCACGTTCTCGACCTCCTCGGAACGGGGCACGGGCCGACCGTGGTCACCGCGGCCGAGTGCCGGGGCGATCTCATCGTGCGCTGCCCAGCCTGCTGGACCGGGCACACCGTGCACCCTCGCCAGCTCGACACGAAGACGGCCTGCCCGACACCCGATTGCGGACTCCAGCTGCGAATCAACCCCTTCGTCCTGACCGGTGCGGAGCGCCCTCCCGTCACTGATTCCCGTCTCCCCGCGCATGGCGTCGTCGAGTTCTACCCGGACGGCCTGCTCAGCAAGTTCGGGTTCGGTGACGGCGACATGCTCGTGGACCTCATGGAGGAGCACGACCTGAAGGTCGATCGCTCCGACCTGCTCGCCGCGGTGGTCGAACGCCTGGTGGTGCCCCGCCTCGACCAGCGGGTGGAGACCTACACCCTGGCGTCGTCGCACAACCCGATCCGGGCCCGCACGATCGATGGAGCGGAGGCCGACATGGACTCGACCCTCACCCCCGAGGTCATCGAGGTCACCATCGCCCGGATCATCGAGGTGGCCCGCACGCTTCCCCCGGTCGATGGCGACGAGGAGGCGTGGTGAACATGCATGGCGACATCTCCGGCTGGATGCATGGAGGTGCGATCGGCACAGCAGGAGGGATCCCACATGACTGAGACCAGGACCTTCCGGGTGTTCGTGAGCAGCACCTTCCGGGACCTCGAGGCGGAGCGGAACCACCTCCACCAGCACGTGTACCCGGGACTCCGCGACCTGTGCGCGCAGCACGGCGCACGGTTCCAGCCGATCGACCTGCGCTGGGGGGTGAGCCGCGAGGCCAGCCTGGACCAGCAGGCGATGAACGTCTGCCTGGAGGAGATCGACCGCTGCCGGGAGGTGACGCCCCGGCCCAACTTCCTCGTCCTGCTGGGCAACCGCCACGGCTGGCTGGCGGCGCCGTCCCAGGTTCCGGCCGAGGAGTTCGAGGCGGTCCGCGACCAGGTTTCCGACCCGGCGGACCAAGCCCTCCTGGAGCGCTGGTACGTGCTCGATGACAACGCCGTCCCACCCGAGTACCACCTCCGGCCGCGGGCCGGGGCGTTCGCGGCGGACGACGCGTGGGGGGACGAGGAGGCGCGCCTCCACGCGATCCTGGCCGAGGCCGCGGCGAAGACCGACTACGGGAACGACCCGAAGTACACCGCGTCCGCCACCGAGCAGGAGATCCTCCACGGCGCCCTGGGTCTCGGGGCGCTCGAGGGCCGCGCCTTGTGCTTCGTGCGCGAGATCCGCGGCGAGTACCCGGACCCGGCGCAGGCGAAGCCGGGCGATCCGATCCTCGGCTTCGTCGACCCCGACCAGGGCCCGCTCAAGGAGCTCAAGCGCGAGCTCGCGGGCGAGCTCCCCGTCACGGTGTACGACGCCCGGTGGGATCCCGGGACCGAGCGGCCGACCACCGGCCACCTCGACGATCTCGCCCGCGACGTGCGCGCGGCGCTCACCGCCGCGATCCTCGACCAGATCGACCACCCCGTCCCGTCTGAACGGCGCTCCGCGGAACCCGAGCGGATCGCGGCCGACCCGGCCCTCGACGACGATGGCCGAGCCCACCGCGCGTTCGCCGAGGGCCGGTGCCGGATCTTCGTCGGCCGGACCGAGGAGCTGGCGGCGATCGCCGGGCACCTCGACGGCGAGGATGCGCGCCCGCTGGTCGTCGCGGGCGGTGGCGGGACGGGCAAGTCGGCCCTCCTCGCCGAGGCACTCCGCCGGGCCCAGCACGACCACCCGGACGCCGCGGTCGTGTACCGCTTCGTCGGCGCCACCGCGGCGTCCTCCGAGGGCCGCGCCCTGCTCCAGGGGCTCTGCCAGGAGCTGGCCCGCCGGGCCGGCGCCGACGAGACCGCCGTCCCCTCCGACTACCAGGAGCTGGTCGCCGACCTCCGGCAGCGCCTGGAGGGCATGGGCGCCGATCGGCCCCTCGTCGTCTTCCTCGACTCCCTGGACCAGCTCTCGCCGAGCCAGGGGGCCCGCGGGCTGGCCTGGCTGCCGGTGTCCGTGCCCGCCGGCGTGCGGATGGTCGTCTCCACCCGGCCCGAGGACACCCTCACGCCGCTCCAGAAGCGAGGGGCACCGATCACCGAGCTCGGGCCGATGCCCCAGGGTGACGGAGCCGACCTGCTCCGGCGCTGGCTGTTGGAAGCCCACCGAACCCTGCAGCGCGACCAGGAGCAGGAGGTGCTCGGGAAGTTCGAGGCCTCGGGGGGCAACCCCCTCTACCTGCAGCTCGCCTTCCAGGAGGCCCGGCGCTGGAAGGGCGACAGGACCCGGTCGAGCAGCTGGCCACGGGGGTCGAGGCGATCATCGCGGCCAACACCTTCGGGCGCCTCGCCGACGAGGAGAACCACGGCGCGGTCCTCGTCTCCCACGCCCTGGGCTACCTCGCCGCCTCCCGCTACGGCCTGGCCGAGGACGAGCTGCTCGACCTGCTCTCCCGCGACCACGAGGTCTACGCCTGGTTCATGCACGGCGCGCACGACATGTCCCGCCTGACCTCCGCGACGGGCATCGGAGCACCGCCAAGGCCGAGGGCCGAGGACGGCGCTCCGCCCTGGCTGGACGCGATCCGCACGGGGCAGGGGGATCGGTCCGGACCTGCGCGAGTTCCTGGAGTGGGTGCTTCCCCGGCCGAACGGCCCCCGGCTGCCGGTGATTCTGTGGTCCCGCCTCGGCTTCGACCTGCGCCCCTACCTGACCGAACGCGCTCGGCGTCGGGGCCACCCTGCTCAGTTTCTTCCACCGCGAGCTGGGCGACGCGGCGCGTCGCGACCTACCTGGCCGGGCCGCCCCGGAGCTTCCACGACCGCCTGGCCGACTACTTCCCCCAGAAGCCCACGCGGCGGGGGATCGGCGCTGGGTAGGACCGGCGAGGCTGCGGGGCCTCAGCGAACTGCCCTACCACCTGATCAGGGCCGGGCGCTGGGACGACCTGGTGGAGATGCTCACCGACTTCGTGTTCCTCGACGAGAAGGCGTCCCGGGTCGGGTGGAGCGCCGGCACCGGACGGGACGGCAGCGATGGCATCCTACACCGGGGTCGCTCCTGCAGGACGACTTCGACCTGGCCATTGCGGGCCCGGGCGGCGACGCGGTCGGGCCGGCCCTCATCGTCACCGCGGCCGACTTCGGCGACGGCCTGGTCGCTCCGCTGCCCCCACTGCAACACCGTCCACCCCTTCGAGGCGCCGTGCACGGTCTGCGGGGAGACGCACGACCTGGGGGACTGGCGCGGGAAGGAAGAACCTGCCCCAACCCGGCGTGCAGGGGGCCACTGAGGGTCAACGAGTTCATCGTGGGGGGGGCGGCCTCCCGGCAGGTCCGGCCGCACGGGTAAGGGACGGGAGGAAGATGACGTTCGCAGGCGACCTCGCGGCGCTGCCCCTGTCCCATGGGGCACGCCGCGTCGCGGAGCGAGCCCTGTCGCTCCAGAGGTGGCGCAGGGCACGAGAAGCTCGGGGTCAACCACTGGCTGCTGGCCCTGCTCGAGCGCCATGGGCCGCTGGCGCAGGCGCTGGCGGAGGGCGTCGGCGGTTGACCGGCGGCAGGTCCGCCGCCGGTTGGAGGAGGGCTCCGTCGGCGACGTCCTCGAGCTGGAGGACGTGGTCGTACGCTCGACCCAGCGGCACGGCCGGGAGGTCGCCACCGAGCGTGATCTCGCCTCCGCGATCTCGCCGCGGCCCGGTACCGGGTGCGCGACCAGCCCGTCTACGACACGGGGCTCGAGGCGGAAGGCACACCCGTCGAGGCCACGCCCGTGCCGGGCACGCCTGCACCGGGGCCCACGCCCGTGAAGCGCAGGCCCGTGAAGCGCACGGTCGCGCCGGTCGCCGCGGAACCGAGCCCGACGCTCGACGAATTCGGGGTGGACGCTGACCCGGGAGGCCCGCGAGGGGAGGCTGCCGGCGATCGTGGGGCGGGAGAACGAAGATCCGCCAGGTGTGCACCACGCTCTGCCGCCGGACGAAGCGGAACCCTGCGCTCATCGGGCCGGCAGGCAGCGGCAAGACCGCCATCGTCGAGGGGCTGGCGCAGCGAGTCGTCGCCGGCGACGTCCCCGAGCCCCTCAAGGGGGTGCGGATCGTGGCTCTCCAGCCCTCGAGCCTCGTGGCCGGGGCCAAGTTCGCCGGCCAGCTCGAGGAGCGGGTCAAGGCGATCCTGGCCGAGGCGGAGCAGCCGGGGATCATCCTGTTCATCGACGAGCTGCACTCGATCGTGGGCAGCGGCGGGCTGGTGGGGAGCACGGACATCGGGGCGCAGCTCAAGCCGGCCCTGGCGCGCGGCGTCTCGTGCATCGGTGCGACCACCGACGACGAGTACCGGCGGTTCATCGAGCGCGACCGGGCCCTGAACGCCGCTTCCGGCCGATCGCGGTCGAGGAGATGTCTCCCGCGGACACCCTGATGGTGCTCGACGCCCACCGCGACCTGCTCGGGGAAACGCGCGGCGTGGAGGTCCCCGACGAGGTGCTGCAGTGGCTGCTGGACTTCTGCGAGGACTTCCTGCGCAACCGCGTCTTCCCGGACAAGGCCGTGGACCTGCTCGAGCAGTGCGTCGCCACGGCGGTCATGAACGACGAGTGCGCGGTCGACGTGCCTCGCGCCTCGGCGGTGGCCCAGGAGATGGTCGGCATGCCGATCGACCTGGGCGGGCGATTGGCCTCGCTCGCCCGGCGGCTCACCGGGGCCTCCCTGCTCGACGCGGACGGGTCCGAGGAGCTGCTCGCGCGCGTCGGGATCACGATGCGGGGGCTGCGACCTGCATCCGAGCCGGCCGAACGCGGTGATCCTGCTCGCCGATCGGGCCGCGGAGAGCACCGAAGAGCTGGCGGTGGCCATCGCGGAGACGCTCCTGGGTGACCCCGGCCGGGTCGTCGAGTTCGATTTCGGGCAGCTGGACCGGTCCGAGGACGTGAACACCCTGCTGGGAGCCCCACCCGCCTATATCGGGTTCGGCGAGCACCTCCCGCTCCACGACCTGGCCCGGATGCCGTGGAGCGTCCTGGTCTGCAAGAACGTCGATGGCTGCCATCCGCAGGTGCTGGAGGTGCTGGCCCAGGCGCTGGAGGACGGGTTCCTCACCGAGCGGAGCGGCGGCGCATCTACCTGAGCGATGCGGTCGTGATCCTGTCGGCGCCCTCGAAGGCAGCGGCCAGACGGCCTCCCGGGTTCCACCCTCCAGGATCCCCGTCACCGGACGCAACCTCACCGGACGCAGCGGCCGCGGCGTCCGCCCTGGAGCAGCTCCTCGGACCGAGGATCCTGGAGCAGGTCGACGCGGTGAGCACGAAGATCGGGCCCTCGGCGGCCGCCCCGACCGGCTGGATCGAGAGCAGCCTCCTGCCGGGCCTCGCCGAGCAGTACCGGGCCGTGGGCCTGACCCTGGCCTGGGACCCGACCTTCGTGGCATGGGTTCGAGAGCAGCATCGTGCCCACCCGTCGCGAGTCCTCCTGACCCGGCTGGTCGAGGCGAGCCTGGGCCAGGCGCTCATCCCGCACCTTCCCGCTCGTGGCGAGCACGCCGGTGCGGTGATCGAGGTCAGGGATGGGCTGGCCCGAGTTGCCGGTCTTCCTCGAACGGACGGGTCCGGGAGGGCGCCATGAAGGCTGACGGCACAGGGAGATCGCGGGTGGGCTCCGAAGGCTCGTGGGTGTGGCGCGTCCGATCGTGGTGGCGCAGGAGCCACTGGTGGGTCGTCAGCTCGGCCGCCCTCTGCGCATTCGCGCTCGGGTTCGTTGGGTTCAACAGCTACACGGAGCCGGGTCCCGCACCGGCTGGGACCTGCTGTACCTGTCGCTCCAGCCTGTTCCCGCTCCAGTCAGGGGCCGTCGCCCCGCCGGTCCCGCTGAGCCTGGAGATCGCCCGGCTGCTGGCCCCGGTGGTCGCGGCCTACGCGCTGGCGGTGGTCGTCGTCAGCGTCGCCAGGGATGAGCTGGTCGGCATGCGGACCAGGCTCTACAGGGATCACGTCGTGGTCTGCGGCCTCGAGGCGGGCTGGGCGCTCACCCGCATGCTCCGCGCGCGAAACGAGCGGGTGGTGGTCATCGAGCGGGACCCCGCGCACCCGCGGATCGAGGCCTGCCGGTCCGACCACGTTCCCGTGTTCGTCGGCGACGCACGCGACGAGCACGTGCTGCGCCGGGCCGGGATCGCGCGGGCCAGGCGGCTGTTCGTCGTCTGCGGGGACGACGCCGTCAACATGAAGGTCGCCGAGCAGGCCCGTCGCATCGTGGCGGGGCAGCGGCGCCCAGGCGCCGGACGCCCGGCGCGTCGGCTCGACGTGCTCGTGCACGTTGCCGATCCGTACCTCTCCGGCCTCCTGACCATGCAGGAGATGGAGCGGCGTGATCGTGACGACGTGCGGCTCGACTTCTTCAGCCTCTACGCGGGCGGTGCCAGGGCGCTGCTCTCCCAATACCCGGTGACAGCACGGGGTGCCGGTCTCGACGATGCGCGGCACATGATGATGATCGGCCTGGGCCGTCTCGGACGCCAGCTGGTCGTCCAGGCGGCCAGGAACTGGGGTGCCGACGAGCACCGTGCGGACGAGCGCCTGTGGATCACGGTCGCCGATGAACAGGCGGAAGATCGCCTCGTTGCCCTCCGACATCGGCATCCGTTCCTCGAAACGACCTGCGAGCTCCATCATGTCGAACTGCCACCAGAGCCGCTCCACATCCTGCAGTCGTCCGTCTTCGATGTGCCGGGCTGTCCGCCCGTGTCGCACGTCTTCGTCTGCCTACCGGATGACGCCCAGGGTCTCGGTGTGGGGCTGGCCCTCTCCCGGACGCTGAAGCACAGGGACATCCCGATCGTCGTGCGCACGTACGACGCGGATGTCGCCGCCCTGCTGCCCAGCGTCGTCGAGGCCGACGGAGCCGGCCTTTACGTGTTCGATCAGATGGATCGGACCTGCCGTCCCGATCAGCTCTTCGCCGGCGTGCACGAGACGCTGGCCCGGGCGATCCACGACACCTGGGTTCGCCAGCAGCGGGCGGCCGGCAGGACGGCGGCCGACAACCCGTTGATGGTCGACTGGGAGCAGCTCCCGAAGGCCACCAAGGAGTCGAACCGGGGCCAGGCGGAACACATCCCGGTGAAGCTGGCGGCCGTGGGATGCGAGATGGGCCCGCTGACGGAGCCCGAGGCGGAGCTGTTCACCTTTGCGCCGGCCGAGCTGGAGCTGCTCGCCCAGATGGAGCACGCACGCTGGATGGCACAGGCGAGGGCCGACCATCCGGCGAACGTCCCGTGGGAGGTCCTCAGCGAGGAGATGCGGGAGATCGACCGCAACTTCGTGCGCCGCATGCCTGCCCTGCTGGCCAGCGTCGGCTTCCAGATCAATCGGATCGAAGGAGGGAGCGCAGTGTCGTCCGCCTCCGAAAGTGGGCGAGCTGGTGTTGCAGCAGGCTGACCCCGGGCGCTGGCCTGACTGGATCGGCCGGCCGCGGCCGGATCTGGTCGCGGCCGGGTACGGCTCGCGGGATGCACTGCTCGAGGATTGAACGATGGCCACCGATCGCGGCACGACGGTCTCTCGCGACGTCGGGCGGCTCGGCGTCCTCGAGACGGTGGATCGGGCGTTACGCCGCGAGGCGCACGTCCTGGCGAGTCGCCCGGAGCTGACCTGGCAGCAGCTCCACAACCGGCTCCAGTGGGCCGACCCACCCCTCGCCGACCGTCTTGCCGCCGAGCGGGAGCGGCGCAGCCGCCCGTGGCTGCCGGACCAAGCAAATCCGCCACGGGAGTCGAAGGCCCTGGTCCGCACCCTCACCGGCCACACCGGCGCGGTCTCACGGGGTGTGCGGTGAGCCCCGACGGCAGCTGGATCGTCTCCGCCGGCGGCGACCGCACGCTCAAGATCTGGGACGTCGGCCACCGGAGCCGAGCTGCGCACCCTCACCGGTCACACCGGCGAGGTGTCGGGGCTGCGCGGTGAGCCCGGACGGCAGCTGGATCGTCTCCACCGGCGACGACCACACCCTGAAGGTGTGGGACGTGGCCACCGGCAGCCGAGCTGCGCACCCTCACCGGCCACACCGACGCGGTCCACGGGTGTGCGGTGAGCCCGGACGGCAGCTGGATCGTCTCCGCCAGCGACGATCGGACGCTCGAAGGTGTGGGAAGTGGCCACCGGCAGTGAGCTGCGCACCCTCACCGGCCACACCGACGAGGTGCACGGCTGTGCGCGTGAGCCCCGACGGCACGCTGGATCGTCTCCGCCAGCGGCGACGAGACGCTGCAGGATGTGGGACGTGGCCACCGGAGCCGTGCTGCGCAGCCCTCACCGGCCACACGAACGCGGTCTAGGCGTGTGCGGTGAGCCCCGACGGCACGCTGGATCGTCTCCGCCAGCTCGAGACACGTCGCTCAGGATGTGGGACGTGGCCACGGGGGCCGATGCTGCGCACCCTCACCGGCCACACCGGCAGGGTCTGACGGCGTGTGCGGTGAGCCCCGACGGCACGCTGGATCGTCTCCGCCAGCGATGGACAAGACGGTGCGGATCTGGGACGCCGCCACCGGGGCTGAGCTGCGCACCCTCACCGGCCACACCGTCTGGTCGTCGGGTGCGCGGTGAGCCCCGACGGCACCCGGATCGTCTCCGCCGGCGACGACGGCACCGCTGAGGGTGTGGGACGCGACCAGCCGGCGCCGACTACCCACCCTCCCCGGCCACACCGGCGACGTCGTCGGGCTGTGCGGTGAGCCCCGACGGCACCTGGATCGTCTCCGCCGGCGACGACGACACCCTCCAGGTGTGGGACGCGGCCACCGGTGCCGAGCTGCGCACCCTCACCGGCCACGACCGACGTGGGTGTCGGGCGTGTGCGGTGAGCCCCGACGGCACCTGGATCGTCTCCGCCGGCGACGACTGCACGTTGCGGGTGTGGGACGCGGCCAGCGGCCGAGCGTGCGCACCCTCGACCGGCCACACCGGCTGGGTCCACGGCGTGTGCCGGTCAGCCCGGACGGCACGCCGGCTCGTCTCCGCCAGCTCGACCGAGACGCTCAGGGTGTGGGACGCCGCGACCGGTGCCGAGCTGCGCACCCTCACCGGCCACACCGGCTGGGTGTTGGGCGTGTGCGGTGAGCCCGGACGGCAGCTGGATCGTCTCCGCCGGCGCCGACGGCACGCTCCGGCTGTGGGACGTCGCCGGCGGCACCGAGCTGCGCACCCTCACCGGCCACACCGACGCGGTCAACGGGTGTGCGGTGAGCCCGGACGGCACGCTGGATCGTCTCCGCCGGTCGCGACAAGACCCTCAGAGTCTGGGACTCCGCAACCGCCACCGAACTGCACACGTTCACCGGCCACACCGGCGCGGTCCATGGCTGTGCGATAAGCCCCGACGGTTCCTGGATCGTCTCCGCCGGCGACGACAAGACGCTCAAGCTGTGGGCCTTGGCCAGCGGCACCGAGATTGCGCAGCTTCCGCTGGCCGGTGAGGTGATGTGCGTGGCGATCGGCCCCGACGGCGCCCCGATCGCGTGCGGCGATTCCGGAGGCTGCGTCCACGTGGTCGAGGTGGTAGGCCTCGAGCTCGGCCCCATCGTCGTCACGGCCCTGGGCCGCGGCCACGAACTGACGGTGCGCTGTCCCGCCTGCCACCAGCCGTTCGGCCTGGACGCGGAGCGGCTTGGGCGGGAGGCCACTTGCCCCCAAACCAGCTGCGGCCGCCGACTGCGGGTCAACCGGTTCGTGATCGATATGCAGGGTGCCGGCTTAACCACCGGGGGCGCTGCCCTTGCCGGGCCGCGGGCCGGCTCCTTCGTCGCGTTCGTCCCCTCGTCTGGCCGCCTCCGGCCGGCGCCCGATGCTGAGCACCTGGACCGGCCGCTCGAGGGGCCGTCGATTTCCTCAGAGGCGGCAGAACTAGGGACAGGAGAACCCAGCGACGGTCACGTCATCGAGCGACTCGGTGCCATATTGAAGCTTGGAGATAGGGATGAATGTGATGCCGCGTTGGAGGAGTTGTTCACAATTCAAGGGTGCCCACGCCATCAGGATGATCTTTGCCTCGTACAGTCACTTGGAAGAGACCTGTGGCGGCACTCTCGGCATGGTACTGGGACTGTGGCATGAGCTTGTCGTGGAGGCGGCCATCGATGCCCTCGATGACGATAGTGAAGAGGTCTGCTCAGGAGCAGTTGCGTCCTTGAGGTTGCTGGTCGGTATTCCCTCGGTGCGAGCCCATATGAAGATGGTGCTCACGGGCATGAAATCCTTGACAAGCGCAATGCCGCGCAACAGGCGCTGCGCCGGTATCACATCGATGTGTGAATCAGTCGAGTCCCGGGAGGTCGCGTAACCGCGTGTAGCTGCGTGAAGCGGCGCATCCGCCTCCATGCCGGAGCACCGCCCGCGGCTGGAGAGACCTCGCCTCAGCGCGGTCAGGAGCCTCGCTCAGCTGCCACCACTCAAGGGGACACTCCCAGGACAAGAGGTACGCACCTTGGGGATGGACTACCGGTATCTGCTGTTCTTCGAGCGGGAAGCCTGCCTCGACGTGCTCGAGCGCCTCGGCGAGATGGCCTGGGTGCACCCCGGCCACCAGACGATCCTGGCCCTCCCCGACCGCGAGGCCGTACTGCCGTTCTCGGGCTGGCAGAAGACCGGGCCCCGCATCTCCTGGGACGATCCCAGCCCGACCTGGGACTTCATGACGACGCTGTCCTTCGAGCCTGACCTGGCGATCGACCACTACCTCGGGCGGCTGCGTCGGGGGCCGAGCGGTGAGGATCAAGACGACGGCGGCACGCGGCTCGACCGGCAGGGACGGGCGGGGGTCGGCTACATCTACCTCACCGTGCACAACGACATGGCCTCGTGGCCCTCCGGGACCGGGGAGGACCTGGTGGTGTTCGAGTTCGGCACGCCGGGTTCGAGCATGAGCGTGCTGTTCACGGAGTCCGAGTCCATCCGCTGGGCCTTCACCCAGCTGCTGGAAACCTGTCGCGGCGTGTACGGCCTGCTGGACCTGGAGGACTGGGCCCATCTGTTCTGGTGGCGAGGCCACGAGATGGACGAGCAGATCCCGGACGCGGGCCTGCCGCTGGCCGAGATCGAGCGCCTCCTGGGACGCCATGACTGACCTCGAGGCCCGCGGCACGGACGCGTCGGACCCATAATGGTGACCCAGGCTGAGACGACGTTGGCCGGACCGCGAGAGGGCCGCTAGGTCCGGAGCTCGAGGCGACCGTGGCGCTTGAGAAGCCAGATGTTCTGGGTGGCCTGCTTCTTGTCCTTGCCGTCCCGCTTGCCCGGCAGCGCAAGGAAGTCCTCGTAGTAGCCGATGGCCTCGTCCGCCTTCCCGAGGAAGCCCTTCACCTGCCCCATGACCAGGTAGGCCTGTTCGTCCTGTGCACCTCGGGCGAACAGCCGCTCCATCTCCTGCTCGGCCTCGTCCAGGCGCCCGAGCAGCGTGAGGCCGGCGGCGAGGTTTACCGCCGCCTCGGCCGTGTCACGACCCCGATCACGCTCGGAGGTCCAGTACCTGATCATTGACTCGATGTTGCGCCGTTCTTCATCCTTCATGTCCGCTCCTCTAGCTCCCGTACCCTGGCGACGCCCCTGGTCTTCCGCACGTCACCGCCTCGGCTCGCGGGCGTCGGCCGCGAGCTCGGGACGCGGGGCAGCGACGACGAACGGGTTCAGAAGCAGGGTCATCCCGCAGGATTCGCACGCGACGATGGATCCGGGCACGACCGTGGACCCGGCCGACCAGGCGCGGCAGCGAGGGCACCGGGCCGCGGGCGGTCCCGTGCCGGACGAGCGCCCGAACAGACCTCCGCGTTGAGGCTGGCACCAGGCCGTCACGACCGCTGGGCCGAGTGGCAGGTTCTCGATCCGAAGCGCGTGGACGCGGCCCGCCTGGTCTCCCGCAATCAGGGTCGTGGGCCAGCCTGCGACGGCGCAGCTTGGGAGCGGCTGTCCGATCGTGAACGTGGCGACGTTCGTCAGCGAAACCACCTCCCAGATCCGGACCGTGCCATCGACGGAGGCAGAGATCAGGAACCGGCCATCGGGCAGGAATTCCAGGAACGACACGAAGGACGTGTGGCCACGCAGCGCACCGGCCGCCAGGGTTCGCCCGTCCAGCGTCCCGAGGTCGTAGAGACGAAGGTCGAAGTCGCGCGCCACCGGCGTGCTCTCCGACGCCGTCACGACGTGCCGTCCGTCGGGGGAGACGGCGAGGATGCCGGCGGACTCGGAGCGCTTGAGCTGGGCGGCACATGCGCCCGTCGCGAGATCCCAGACCCCGGTGGCCTCTTCCGACGCGACGACAACGTGGCGGCCGTCCGGGATCATGCCGAGGGCATTGACGCGCCCGCGCCGCACGGGGAGCGAGCCCGCCAGCCGCCCGGACTCGAGGTCGAGCATCTTGACGAGCGCGCCGCAGGCGACGACGGCCTTCCGTCCATCCGGGGTCAGCACCAGCGCGCCCGACGCCTCCGTTCGGAGCTTGCCGACCTCGCCGCCGCGGACCATGTCCCAGGCTCGCAGCTGATTGCCGCCGGCGGAGAGGAGCAGCCTCCCGTCGGGCGTGATCGCGAGCCCCTCGACGCGAGACGGGTGGCTGCCGACCGAAGCAGGTTCCGAACCGTGCGCAAGATCCCATCGCAGCAGCCGGTTCTCGCTTGGGACTCGCCCGGGGGAGGCGCCTCCCACCGCCGCAACCACGCTTCGTCCGTCCGGTGTCGCCACGAGCACGTCGACGAGCTGCTCACGGCTCGGCCACGCCTCGAGCTCGGTGCCGGTCGTCGGATCCCAGACCTTCAGGTCTCGCGAGGCCGTCACCGCGTGACCGTCGGGAGTGACCAGCGCCGCGGTTACCTCTTCGGCATGCGCGGCGGGTGCAGCCGGCTGATCGAGAGCGGCGGCGTTCCAGACCCGCATGCGGTTGTCGCTGGACCACGGCGTGATCGCGCCCCCGGAGACGAGTCGCCTCCCGTCGCCGGAGAGGGCCAGGCTGGTCACGGCGCTGGTGTGACTCGTCAGCGCAAGAACCTCGTCGCCCTGCTCCAGGTCCCAGACCCGGATCGAACCGTCCTCGGACCCCGAGATCGCGAGGGCACCGTCCGCTGTCACGGCAATCGCGGTGACGCCGTCCTCGTGTCCGGTGAGCCGCTTCTCCTCGACGGCTCCCGGCACATTCCAGACCGTGATCGGCAGGCATTCCGGCGTGCCCCACGAGCCGCCGCCGGCCACGACCCGTCGCCCGTCGGGCGTGATCGCGACCGCCACAGCCTGGCATTCGCCGCGGAACCGGACGATCTCCGCTTCGCGGCCGATGTCCCACACCTTGACGACGCCGTCGCTCGAGGCGGATGCAGCCCACTGCCCTCCGGAGCTGACGGCCAGTGCGTCAATGCGCGCGTCGTGCGTCCCGAGGACGCGCCCTGCGCCGGTCACGAGGTCCCAGATCCGCAGCGTCCGGTCGTGGGAGGCCGACAGGAGGTGCCGGTTATCCGGCAGCGGGTCCACGGCGAGCACGGCATCCTCATGACCACGCAGGGTCAGCAGCTCGGCTCCGGACTCGAGATCCCAGACGCGCACGAGATTGGCCGTCTCGGGATCGCTCGAGGCGCCGAAGGACGCGACGAGCCGACTCCCGTCCGGGGTGATCGCGAGATCGGTGATCAGGTACGTGGAAACCGTGAACGCGTGAATCTCGGCTCCGGTCTCCAGGTTCCAGAGCTTGAACTCCCACGCTCTCTGGGCCGCGTTTCCGGAGACGGAGACGCCACGGCGCCCGTCTGGAGTGACGGCGACCCCACCCACGGGCTGCGATTGGGCGGGGAGCGTCAGCAGCAGCGCCCCGCCCGGCCGGGTGAGGCTGGCGGTGAGCGGCCGCATCCAGGCGCCGCCGGGTCGCCGGGCCGCACCTTCGAGCAAGGCTCGGATCGCCGGTTCGTGACGATCCAGCAGCCGCCCTAGCAACTGCCCGGCGAGCTGCTCCGGGGCCTGAAGCACGACGTCGTAGGACAGGCCGATGGCGTCCCTGACGGCGGCGAGCGTTCGACGGCGATCGGGGTCGTCGCCGACAGACGCCGGAGCCAACGCACTATGCCCGTCAGTCATCGAAAGCAAGGTCAGGTGACGAGGCTGTGCGGCACAAGAGCCCCCTTTCCCGAATTGGGCCGGACCACGATGCCGGCTCGCATGGCACTGGCGCGTTGTCGTCCGCGCGGGCCAGTAACCTTCTGCGAGTTCGCGGCACCCACGCGTCGGCACGGGCCGGTCAAGCGGGCTCCGGGCGTCGGCTCTGCAGCGGGCCCCGTGCGCGTGCATGCCGTGGAGGCCCCGACCAAGCCCGTCGCGCCCGGCGACGACGGTCTCAACCACAGCGGTTCCGTCCGGGCGCGATTAGCCATCGCGGTACCATGGGTGCAGGGCCGATGACGGAAGAGGCTCCGGGGGCCCGGCACAGCCCGGCGCCGGCCCGAGGTCGGATGCACTCTCGCGGCGCAGACAAGGTGTCAGCGGCGGTCCACGACGGCCGCCCGAAGCCCGATCTGATCTCGCGGTGGCCTTAGCTCAATGGCAGAGCATCGGATTGTGGCGCCGATGCACCGGCCCAGTGTGGCACTCCGTCTCCACGACGTGCAGCAGCGCCCGGAGCTCGGGCTCGCGCAGGATCGCCAGCGCCTGCTTGGGCACCTTGATGCCGCGCCCGCCTCCTGGCGTACCATCAGGGCACGCACCCGACGTTCGCTTGATGTTCGGGCGGCCCGGCTGGTGCGCATGACTCTTGCGGGGATGTTCGCCTGACACCCCCGGAATCTGACGGCGTGAAGCGCCCGAGGAGTGGTCGAAACACCGGCCCCTGAACGTAGGACGGGGGCAAGCGCTGGCACCCTGGCCCAGACGAATAGCAGTTATCTCTGGATCAGGGGGTTCTAGGTTCGGATCCTAGCGCGCCAGCCAACTCCCTCGGGGAGTGTGGTGCAGCCGCCGCGCGAGCCGCGTGTCCTGCCAGCCATCAGCCAGGAGCGGCATCGAACGGTGAGCACAGAGACCCCCTTCCCCACCACGGACCGGACCGACTTCATCCGTGACATCGTGGCCGCGGACCTGCGCGCTGGCCGAATCACGAACGTCGTCACCCGCTTCCCCCCTGAGCCCAACGGCTACCTCCACATCGGCCACGCGAAGTCGATCTGCCTGAACTTCGGCGTCGCCAACGAGTTCGGCGGCCGGTGCCACCTGCGCTTCGACGACACCAACCCGGTCAAGGAGGAGCAGGAGTACATCGACGCCATCGAGGCGGACGTCCGCTGGCTGGGCTTCGACTGGGGCGACCACCTCTACCACGCGTCGGACTACTTCGAGCAACTGTACGCGTGGGCCGTCCACCTCATCGAGACCGGCAACGCCTACGTGGACGACCTCACCGCGGACGAGATCCGCGAGCACCGCGGGACGCTGACCGATCCCGGGCGGAACTCGCCGTGGCGGGACCGGCCGATCGAGGAGAGCCTGGACCTGTTCGAGCGGATGCGCGCGGGCGAGTTCCCCAATGGGGGGCGCGTGCTGCGGGCGAAGATCGACATGGCCGCGCCCAACATCATCATGCGGGACCCCGTCCTCTACCGGATCGTGCACGCCGACCATCCCCGCACGGGCGACGCCTGGTGCATCTACCCCACCTACGACTATGCGCACGGCCAGTCAGACGCGATCGAGGGAATCACGCACTCGATCTGCACCCTGGAGTTCGAGAACCACCGGCCTCTGTACGACTGGTTCATCGAGAACCTGCCCGTGCCGTCCCGCCCCCACCAATACGAGTTCGCGAGGCTCAACCTCACCTACACCGTGCTGTCAAAGCGCGTCCTGCTGAAGCTCGTCAACGAGGGGTTCGTGCGCGGCTGGGACGATCCCCGGATGCCCACGATCTCCGGGCTGCGCCGGCGCGGGTTCCCCGCCGAGGGCCTGCGCGAGTTCGCCGCGATGATCGGCGTGGCGAAGGCGGATTCGGTCGTCGAGGTGGGGCAACTGGAATACGCGGTCCGCGGCGTGCTCAACCGGACGGCGTCGCGTCGTTTCGGCGTCCTCAACCCGCTCAAGGTGGTCATCGAGAACTACCCCGAGGGCGAGTCCGAGGAGATGGATGTCGTCAACAACCCGGAGGACCCGGCCGCGGGGACGCGGCGTGTCGCCTTCACGCGCGAGCTGTGGATCGAGCGCGACGACTTCATGGAGGAGCCGCCGCCCAAGTTCTTCCGCCTGGCTCCCGGGCGCGAGGTGCGGCTGCGGTCGGCCTACTTCGTCACGTGCAATGACGTCGTGAAGGACGAGTCGGGCGATGTGGTGGAGCTGCGGTGCACCTACGACCCCGCGACGCGCGGAGGCGACTCGCCCGACGGACGGCGGCCGAAGGCGACGCTGCACTGGGTGTCCGCCGCGCACGCGGTGCCGGCCGAGATCCGGCTGTTCGACTACCTGTTCACAGAGCCGTTCCCCGGGGCGGACGGGCGGGACCTCTTCGGAGACCTCAACCCGGCGTCGGAGACGGTGGTGACCGGCGCGGTCGTGGAGCCGGCCCTGGCGGGCGCGGCCGTTGGCGAGACGGTGCAGTTCGAGCGGCTGGGCTACTTCTGCCCGGACCCGGATTCGGCTCCGGAGGCGCTGGTGTTCAACCGGACGCTGACGCTCAAGGACACCTGGGCGAAGGTGCAGGCGAGGGGGTAGGCGGCAATGGCGGGAGGCGCCCGCCCCCCGAGGCGTCGCCGGGCGCAACCCGGTCTTGCGGCCGCCGTCGCTCAGGCGGGCGTCGCGACCTCGAGCTGGTCGAGCGCCGTGGGCGGCGCCGGGATCCGCAGCACAACCAGCAGGCCCGCAGCGAGCAGACCCAGCACGATCAGCCAGGCACCCCAGACGCCGACGGACCCTGCCACGAACCCGAGCGCAAGCGGCGCGGAGAGGATGGCGACCCCCGAGGCGGCCGTCAGGCGCGCGCTCGCCCGTACCGGTGCCCCGGGAGCGTGGGCGAGGGCGAGGCTGGCGCCGAGCGGATAGATCGCCGAGATACCCAGCCCGCCGAGGAGCAGGCCGAGCCCGGCAATCGCGGGTTCCGTCGCCAGCCACGTCACCGCCGCGCCGGCCATCGCCAGGGCGGCACAGCCACGCAGCACGACGATGGGCCGCGAGCCGTGCCCGAGACCCGCCGACAGCGCCACGCGGCCGGCCATCATGCCCACCACGTAGAGCGACGCGAGACGCGTCGCCTCGACGTCGGTGATCCCGGCCTGTTCCACGACGACCTGCGAGCCCCATACGACGAACGAGAACTCCGCCCCGATCGAGAGGGCCAGGAACAGCCAGGTCATCCAGTACAGGCGCGGCAGCGGCTCACCAGCCTCGGTACCGGCTGGGGGTCGATCCCGGGCGGGCGAAGCCGGCAGCAGAAAGATGAGCACGATGAGGAGCGGCACCGGGACGAGCGTCCCGAGCCACCACGCGGCGCAGGTCGCCGCAGCGGCGAGGACCAGCGGTCCCGCGAGCCCGCCGGCCATCGACCAGACGTTGGCGCGCATCAGCAGGGTGCCACCTCGGGGCCCGACTCCGAGCGCGCTGTTGACGTGGACGAGCATGCCGCCGACCGAGACGCCGAACGCGAACGCGCCGACGACGATCGGGGCCATGCTGACCGGGATTGCCATCAGCACTCCGGCCAGGGCCATCACGCCGGCCCACACCCGTACCGCGAAGCGCGGACCGATCCTGTCGTTGACCCCGCGGGCGATCGCGCCACCCACCAGGAGCCCGATGGCCATCGCGGAGTTCGGCAGGGCTGCGGCCCACGGCGCCGCGCCGAGGTCCTGCCGCAGGTACGGCGTGATGAACCCGACGGCGTAGATCAGGTAGCCCTCGCACACCATCAGGAGGTATGCGGTCCAGGTCAGGGCTCGCATGGTCGGTCGGTTGTCCCCATGTGGGCTCGCGGGCCTCTCGCGGTGGCGGCGAGCCTCAAACCGGCGCGACGACCGTGAACAGCGGGGCGCCGAGGCCGGAGAGGTCCACCTCGATGCCCAGGCCGGGACCGTCGGGGACCGGACCGAACCCGCCATGGGAACGTGGCTGATAGCCGGCGATGTGCTCCATCGTCCAGTCGTTCATGAACGAGACCGCGAACAGCGCGTCCGGCGGGGTCCCGGCCGCGAGATGGGCCACGGCGGCCGTGACGACGTCGCCTCCCCAGCTGTCCTCGATCATGAGCCGGATGCCGAGGGCGACTGCCGCATCGCGCATCTGGCGGGCGGGCAGGAGGCCACCGACACGGCTGACCTTGAGGTTCACCTGGTCCATCGCGTCCAGGCCCGCGGCCCGGACGAGAGTCGGCAGATCGACGATCACCTCGTCGAGGACCATCGGCAGCGTGGTCAAGCGCCGCACCGCGACGCATTCCTCGAGCGTGGGGCAGGGCTGTTCCAGCCGGAAGCGCTGGGAGCCCTCCAGCAGCCGGGCCGCGATGATCGCGTCCTGGCGGCGCCAGCCGCCGTTGGCGTCGCCGATCACCGCGTCGCCGGTCTCCGTCGCCGCCAACACCGCCGCGACCCGCTCGGCGTCCTCGGCCGGATCGGCGCCCAGCTTCGCCTGGAAGTTCCGTATCCCCGACGAGCGCTCGCGGGCCACGAACTCGGCCATGCTGCTGGGGGTGCCGAGGGGGATCGCGACGTAGAGGGGCAGCTCGGCCTGGAGCGCGCCGCCGAGGAGGGCGGCCACCGGCTTGCCAACGAGCCTGCCGAAGGCGTCCCAGCACGCGACGTCCAGCGCGCTCTTGGCGTACTCGTGACCGCGGAGCCGGCCGTTCATCCGCCGGTGGATCTCGGCGAGGTTGGTGGCGTCCGCGCCGATCAGCGCCGGCACGATCTCGCGAAGCGCGACCCGGGCCCCCTCGCCGAACGCGGGCAGGTAGGTGCTCCCGAGCGGACAGACCTCTCCGAAACCCTGCGCTCCGTCCCGGGTCGTGATGCGCACCACGGTGCTCGGCAGGCGCCTGACCTCGCGACCGGACGACATGACGTAGTCGCCGTGGGCGTAGGTCAACTCGTAGCCGAAGACGTCGATGCGCTCGATCGTCGCCCCGGTTCCTTCGCTCACGGGTCTGCTCCTCACGCAGCGACCTTCATGCACGGACCCGAAGGCTCGGATCCGGAAGCCGCTATCCCGACACCATAACGCCATGCGACCACCTGCCTGGGGTGGGCGGCGACACGCAGGCCGCTCGAGCGGCTCCGGGGAGCCGTGGAGGCGGTGGGGCCGGAGGCGGCGGCCGAGCCTCTCGTCTCTACGTGCAGTGAGCGGGCACGGTCCCGCTCCTGGTCCTCTGCTTGCCGACCCAGGTGTACCCGGCGGCCTTGCAGGTCTTCTTGGTCGTGTAGCCCGTAGGCGGCGTGGTCGCCTGGACCTCGACCCCCGGGATCTCCTGGATACGACCGCCCACGTCGGACAAGGTGCCGGATGTCTGTGCGCCCAGAAACAGTGCTGCACCGATCGTGATGACGGCGATGAGCGCGAGGATGAGCCCGTATTCGGCCAAGGCTTGTCCGGTGTCCGCGCGCCGGAGAGGCCGTGTCGTGACGGACGAGCTATTGGAGGTGAGGGGCATCGGTAACCTCGAAGAATTCTCTTTCCCGGCTCTCACCCTAGCCGGGCATGCCCCGGGTGATCCACCCCACGATAGTCCCAGACGGAGGGGATCGCTGTCCGCAGGCGTCGGGGACCACCCCGCCCTCGCGATCCTCACCGCGAGACGGGCCCCGCTGCCGCGAGGCGCCGGGAGTTGTTCGACCGCTCAGGAGCCCGCGAGGCCCGTGTGGATGAACGTCGTGACTCGTGCCCCCAGCGCGTGGAGCCTGGTGACCCGGATCCCCTGGCGCCGGTTGAGCGCGCTGACGACGCGTCCCTTCCCGATGTATATCGCGGCGTGCGTGCCGTTGCCGTAGATCACGATGTCGCCCACCTTCGGATGGGATCGGCTGGTCAGGTGGTGCCTGCGGGCCCAGCGGAGCATGCTGCGCGCTGAGTGCCCGCCGCCAACGAGCTTGGAGACACCCGCCTTGCGGTAGGCGTACCGCACGAGCCCGGAGCAGTCGAACGCCCGGGGGCCCGTGGCGCCGCGCCGGTACCGCTTGCCGCGCTGCGCCAGTGCGATCTTGACGACCCGGGCAGCCTTGTTCGGCTTCACCACGGACGTGGCTGCCGCCGCGGCCACGGGCGCCGGCGTTGGGGCCGCGGTCGGAGCGGGGGTCGGAGCGGGGATCGGTGTCGGTGTCGGGACCGGGACCGTCGGAGTCGCGGTCGGGGCGGGGGCTGGAACCGGGTCCGTTGCCGCCACGGCGGCGGGCTGCGCGGTGATGCCGACGAGCGCGACGAAGGTCGCGAGGCCGAAGGCCAGGATGCGGTTTGTGGACGCCAATCTGTTCCTCCCTGCCGGGACACGGCGGCGAATCCGCCGTGACGATGGGACGGTGCCGGCCGGCAAGGAAGGGTGGGGGCGCGCCCGTCACCGGGTCAGGGAGAGCACGCAGGAGGGACGATCGACGAGGGTCGACCGAACGGCAGGAAACCTGCCGGGTCGGCGATATGAAGCTGATACCCCTGTCGATGACCGTTCGGCCGGAACCCTATCAGCGATCCCTGGATCGCGCCGCCGGGCGTGGCCGTGACCTCATGGCACCACGAACGCCTTGCGCGCCGGTGCCCACCCGGCGCACCCTGTCCACATGACCCCGCCGGTGTCCCCCACCCTGTCCGTTGCCGACCTCACCGCCATCCTGGCCATCATCCACGGCGCGCGAGCCGCAGACCGCAGCACGCTCCTCGAGCCCGAGGGCCTGGCGCTCTTCGCTGCCGCCGGAATTGCCGTGCCGCGCTGGCGCCTCGTGGCGGACGAAGCGGCGGTCGACGACGCCCTCCTCGACGCGCTGCCCGGGGATCGCGTCGTCGTGAAGGTGGTGTCCGGGAGCGTCCGGCACAAGACCGAGGTCGGGGGCGTGGTCGTGGTGCCGCGCGACCCGGCAGCGGTCCGGACGGCGATGTCAGCGATGCGGGCTCGACTCGATGAGCCGCCCGAGGGCTTCACCGTCGCCGAGTTCGTTGCCCACGACGCGGGTCCGGGCGGCGAGCTGCTCCTGTCGCTACGCTGGACAGACGATCTCGGGCCGGTGGTGGCCGTCGGGGCCGGCGGGATCCTGACGGAGGCCCTCGCGGCCGACCTCCAGCCCGGCCGCGAGATCGCGATCGTCTCCCCCGCCCTGACGCCGCCCGATGGCGTCGGCCCTGCGCTCGCCGGGTCGACCGCCGTCCGGCTGGCCACGACCTCGGTGCGCGGGCAGCCGCCGCGCCTTGCGGCCGCCCGCCTCATCGAGGCCGTTATGCGGCTGATGCGCCTCGCCAAGCTCGTGCCGGACGACCTGCTGGAGATCGAGATCAATCCGGCCGCGGTCACGCCCGATGGCCTGGTCGCGCTCGACGTCCTGGTCACCCTCGGTGATGGCCCGCTGCCCGTTCGCGCGCCGCGGCCCCTGCACAAGGTGGCGAGGCTCCTGGCTCCGCGTTCGATCGGGATCGTCGGGGTGTCGTCGGGGTCCAACCCGGGGCGCGTGATCCTGGGCAACATCCTCCGCGCAGGTTTCGACCCGGCCGATGTCGTCGTTGTGAAGCCCGGCCTGGACGAGATCGACGGCGTCCGCTGCGTGCCGGATCTGGCGTCCCTGACCGCGAAGGTGGACCTGCTCGTCGTCGTGCTGCCGGCGGCCGCCACCCCGGCGTTCGTCGCCGAGGTCGCAGAGCGGGACCTGGCGGAGTCGATGATCGTGATTCCTGGTGGGCTCGAGGAGACGGAGGGCGGTGGCGTCCTCGCGGCGAGGATGCGTGCCGCGCTCGCCGATGCCCGGGGCCGGGGCTCGGGGGGTCCCGTCATCAACGGCGGCAACTGCCTCGGCATCCGCTCCCGGCCGGGCCGCTACGACACCCTGTTCCTCCCGCACTCGAAGCTGCCGCCCGGCACACGGGCCGCGCCGATCGCTCTGATCACCGGCAGCGGCGCATTCGCGGTCACGCGGCTGTCCCGGATGGCCCCGCTTGACCCGCGGTACGTCATCACCATCGGGAACCAGATGGACCTCACCGTGGGTGACTTCCTGGCCCACCTCGCGGATGATCCGGAGGTCCGCGTATTCGGTGTGTACGTGGAGGGCTTCGCCCGCCTCGACGGCCTGCGGTTCCTGGAGGCGGCGGCCCGGATCACCGCGTCCGGCCGGCGGGTGGTCCTCTACCGGGCCGGTCGGACCGCGGCGGGCGCCAGCGCATCCGCGAGCCACACGGCCGCGATCGCGGGCGACGCGACGGTGACCCGGGAGCTGGCCCGTGCGGCGGGGGTGACGATCGCGGAGACGCCGGCGGCCTTCGACGACCTGGTCCTGACGTTCACGCTGCTCGACGGACGGCCCGCGCGCGGCCACCGCCTGGGGGCCATGAGCAACGCCGGCTCCGAGTGCGTGACGATCGCGGACCACGCGGGTTCGCTCGACCTGGTCCAGTTTGCCCCGGACACCGAGGCCCGCCTGCTGGACATCCTGGGGCCTGTGGGGATCGTGTCCCTCGTCGACCTGCACAACCCGCTGGACCTGACCCCAATCGGGAACGCCGCGATCACCGGCGCCGTGGCGCGGACCATCCTGGATGCCGATGAGGTCGATGTCGGGATCGTCGCCATCGTCCCGCTCACGGACACGTTCGAGACGCTGGAGCCCGGCCCCGGGCACGACGAGGACCTGGACCGCCCGGGGGCGGTCGTCGAGACGCTGGCCGGGCTGTGGGCGGAGACGACGAAGCCGTGGGTGTGCGTGGTCGACGCGGGTGCCCTGTACGGCCCGTTGATCGACCGGCTTGGCGCGGCGGGGATCCCGGTCCTGGCGACGGCGGACGCCGCGACGCGTGCACTCGGCGCATGGTGCGAGGCCTGGGACGCCACGAGGGCCGCGGCCCCGTCTCCCTGACCCGGCCGTCCTCAGGTGGCCCGCTCGCGCACGATCCGGCCCAGGTCCATGCGACCCACGCTCCGTAGCGCCGGCACCTGCGAGATCACGCCCACCAGCAGGATCGACAGCGCCGTGAACAGGAACGTCGTCGGCCGGACGTGCAGGTCGAAGCTGAACAGGTCGCTGGAGAAGCTGGCCATGAACACGGCGGCCAGCAGGTAGCCCCCAATGAGCCCGGGCACGAGGCCCAGCACCGTCAGGAGGAAGTTCTCGGCGGTGACGAGCCGGGACACGGTGCCGCGCGCCATCCCCAGTGCCCGCAACGCGGCGAGTTCGGTCGCCCTCTCCGCGATGTTGGCGGTCATGGTGTTGAAGATGAGCGCAAACGCCATCACCGCGCCGAACAGCAGCATGACCCCGATGAAGACGTAGAACAGGCCCATGAATTGCTGGGCGAGGTCGTACAGGCCGCGGCTCGCGACAACCGCTGCCACGGCCGGCAGGACACCGAGGCGGTCCGCGACCGCCGCGGGGTCGGCCCCATCCTCATACCGGACGAGCGCGGAACCGACCATCGGATCGCCCGCGGCCTGGCCGGTCAGGGCCGCGACCGTGTCCAGCGACGCGTACGCGTAGGTCCCAAAGGGTTCGTCCACGAAGCCGGCGACGGGCAGGCTGGTCACGTTGCCGCGGCCCAGGTCGATCCCCACCTCATCCCCGATGTGCACGTCGAGACGATCCTGCATCGCCGCACCCAGGAGCACGCCCGATCCCGGCAACGCGAGCGTCGAACCGTCCGCCGCGATGAAGCCGTGCATCGTCGTGTGCGGCGGCAGGCCCACGATCGTGGTCGCGTACCGGGCGTCGCCGTGCACGATCGCACCCTGGGCATCGAGCTCGGGGTCCGCGCCCGCCACCCCGTCTACCGCGAGCACTGTTCCTACCTTGCCGGCCGGCAGCGGCGTGGCGAAGAGCACGGTGGCGTCCTGCCGCTGGACTTGGTTGAACTGGCGGTCAAGCAGGACCTGAACGGTGTCGATCATGCCCCACGAAACCAGGACCAGCATGGTCGCGATGGCGATCCCCAGGATGGTCGAGATCGTCCGGCGCGGGCTCCGACCCAGGCCGCGCAGGGACACCAGCCACCGCGTGGGCAGCCGGCGGGCCGGCGGGACCAGACGCTCGACCAGGCTCACGCTCCCGTGCCCGAATGGCAGCTCGCCGCGCATGGCCTCCGCGGGGGACGTGCGGGCCGCCCGGCGCGCCGGGAAGTAGGCCGCGAGGGCGCCTGCGATCGGGCCCATGACGAGCCCGATCAGCACGGTGAGCGGGCGCACCTCGATCACGGTGATCGGCACCGAGATCGCGGCCGTGTACAGCTGCGAGATGGTCGCGGCGGCCAGGCTGCCCAGGACCACGCCAAGCACGGACCCCACCAGCCCGACGAGGAGCCCGAATGCGAGGTAGTGCCACAGGATGGAGCGGCGGGCGAAGCCACGGCGAGCAGCATCCCGATCTGGGCCCGCTGGCTGGCGACCATCCGGCCCAGCAGACCGCCATCGCCAGGGCGCCCGCCAGCAGGAACATCATCGAGAACTGAGCGAAGCCGCCAAAACCGTTGAAGCCTCCTGCAGGGTGGCGCTCGACGGCTGGTCGACCTCCCGCTGAGCTCCACGGCGCCGGCGCCAGAACGGCCGTGCCAAGGGCATCCAGTGCCCCTTCCGGCGCGTCCGGGCAAGCCGGAACAGCACCTGGTGCTGGATCGCGGCAGACGGAGCAATTCCACAAGCAAATCCGGGCCGAACAGGACGCCCCACTGGTCGTATGGGACCAGCACCTCCTGGCGGCTGCGGGCGGGCCATAGGTACTCGGGCGATGCGACGATGCCCGCGACGGTCACGGTCCGCCAGCCGTCGGCGGTCATGACGTCCAGCTTGTCGCCGGGCTCCAGGCTCCCGGCGCCCGCGAGGTGCTGCTCGACAAGGACCTGGTCGTCGCGGGCGGGATCAAGGTTCGAGCCGCGCAGGACGAGGACCGCGTCCACCGAGGGCTTGCCGTCCGCGGGCAGCCCGACGATCCGGGCGAGCTGGCTGTGCGTGCCGATCCGGACGGGGACCTCGCCCACGGCTCGGGTCGTGGTGGCATCCACGCCCGCGACGGAACCGCCCGCCGCGGCGACCTGCTCCACGGGCCCGCCCGAGGCCACCATGTCGGCGAATGCCAGCTGGTCGTACATCGCCTGGTAGGACGCCGTCAGGTTCTGGAACGCGTCGAAGGAAGCGCCGAACAGCGCGACGCCGAGCATGATCGTCACCCCGACGGTCACGAATTGCGCCCACCGGGCCCGCAGGTCACGGCGGAGCGACCGCCGGAGCAGTCTCACCAGCGCACCTCGGCGGGCGGCGTGGGTGACGGCTGCGGCGTGTCGCCGAGCAGCTCTCCGGACCCCATCCGCAGCACCCGGTCCGCCATCGTGGCACACCGTTTGTGATATGTCCGATTGGAATCTCTTCCACACTCCGCCACGGCCAAAGGCTTTTCCACATGTCTCGACTGACGACACCGTGCAGATTCGAAACACCATTGGCAATTCGGCACAGTTTGAGAGCAAGGACTGTCATACAGAAGGATTCATTGCCGTTCTGAGGATCGACGCGTCCCAATCCCATCAGGCCATGAGTATCCAGCCCTAGTGCATCTCCCAACGGACCAGATGTTCTTCGATCAAGCCCTGATCAAAGCGGTCGTGCCCAGCAGGCACTGGTGTATGAGTCGTAAAGGCACAGCACAACGCAGTATGGCCAGAGCTTTGTCGAACGGAAGGCCGTCCTCCTGCATTCGCTGGCGAATGACTTCAAGAGGAGCAAACGCCGAGTGCCCCTCATTCATGTGAATCACGTTCGGCAGAATCCCCAATGCCTTGAGAGCTTTGACTCCGCCAACACCCAGCAGCAGTTCCTGACGAATGCGAGTTCGCTGATCACCGCCATAGAGCCGCGCTGTCAGTGCTCGATCGGCGCCATTGTTCAACGGGATATCTGTATCAAGCAGATAGAGATGAACGCGTCCGACATTCAAATGCAGTACGCGCCCATGAATCGGGCCGGTTCGGTATCCACCGTGACGACGATCGGACCATCAGCATTCGTCGCGGGTGCCAGGGGCACTTCGACAGCTTCCAGTCGAGGATAAGTCTCGCGCTGCCAGCCGCCAGCATCGATCGCCTGAGTAAAATAACCTTCATGATAAAAGAGACCGATCCCGACCAATGGCAGCCCGAGGTCCGAAGCACTCTTCGAAATCGTCGCCGGCAAGGAACCCCAATCCACCCGAGTAAATCGGCAGGGATTCATGAATTCCAAACTCAGCAGAGAAATAAGCGACTGGCCCTTGCCCAAGAATCCCGGCATGAGTCGACCCCCACGTCGTCTGCGCGGTCAGATACTCCTGAAACCGCCGATACGACCAATGAATACGAGTATGCAGCACGGCCTCTCGCGCACGCTTACTCGGAGTCTGTCCGAAGGATACTCCTTGAGCAATAAGACCGGATTGTGGTTCACCTTTTCCCAAAGCTCAGGATCAATCAACCGAAACACGTCTGTCACTTCCGGATCCCAGCTCCACCAAAGATTTCTGGCAAGCCGTGTGAGCTTTTCGTGGATAGACATCTGGGCCAGTTTCTCGGCCATGGCGATTCCTTCGGATACGTTCTTGACTTCGACTGATCTGGTCAGGAAGAGCTGATCGTTCTTACCGTCAGCCCTAACAAATCAATGTGCGACAGACGTTTGGGAGTATACCAAGGGTTGCGGCGGGCGTCGAGACTGCCGTCCGCTGGATGCGAAACCGCTCCCAC
The DNA here is from genome assembly GCA_963788375.1 of uncultured Chloroflexia bacterium. Classification (GTDB taxonomy): domain Bacteria; phylum Chloroflexota; class Limnocylindria; order Limnocylindrales; family CSP1-4; genus CAIXZV01. The sequence goes on along the minus strand of CAWBGT010000021.1, from coordinate 18,762 downwards.
AACCGCCAGATAACTCGACTCTGGCTCGTTGCCTGCCTGTCCTCGGCAAATCTGGTGAACGGCTCAAGCCCCAATAAAAAAAGCCTGCTCCGAAGTACGGAACAGGCTCTCTTTTTTTCCAACTGTGACATTCATACGGCCACAAATCTGAATGCAAACGGCGTCAGACGCCTTAAGGTGAGGCTTATGACAGCTTCACGTGCTTGCGCTTCAGACGTCGACCTTTTGAGCTCGCCGGGCGAGCACCGTGATTGGCTTTATTCAGCTTGCGATTCGTCTTTGCCATTTTTCCGGATCCTGAACACTAAATATGGAGGATTGTTGAGTTATATCGAACCCACATCGGCACGCCTCAATCATCCACTTCACTGAAATAGAGACTCTGAGCCCGGCCGAATCGAAGCAGGGGAGTCTAACACCCAACCGTCAGCCAGAAAACCCCCGTCCCTCGACAACACCAATGTTTTGGAATGATTCTCTGCTTTGGTGCACAAATGAACCGTTCTCTAATTTCTTAACACTCCGCAAACACCACGATAGAACTCGCCACTCACACTTACACTCCGGGAGGGTTGTCGGGCAAGTAGCCGGATTCGTGAGAATTCGGATGCCTTCCCGGGAAACGCGCCGAATTCTCACCAATCCAGCTACAAAGGAACATGCCACTCTTTCCCGTGCAGCGTGTAGGTGCCCAGCCCTCACTCAGCTCCCTTAGGAGCAATTTTCCGGGCCGCGTTCATCACGGCTTCGCTGCTGATATCAACACCAAACGCCCACACAAAAAGCCCCAGCATTTCAATCTGTTGTCCCCACCCACCTGGCGGAGTACAACGCATCCGCAACAAACATGAACAGCGTGGCAAAGAAGACGGTCTGAATGAATACGGCTCGCCGAGCGTTTCGATCAAATCTTGAACGCTCTGCCAAACTTCCGTTCAAACTCACGATCGGCATCGAGTGAACAGCAGCGACTTCCGATCCACCAACATAGGTCGATCGAAAGATGATGGTCCGGCAGCATTGCCATCAACCGCCGCGGACTCATCCATGGATGGGATGCTGCGTCCCAGCTTCACTGATGGCAGCAAGGCCTTAACCTGCTCTATCGCAACACACCATTGATCGTTGTACAGAGCATCCCGGACCGCATCCATTGTGACCCCCACCGGCGCGATTGCAGTCAACACCTCACCCCAACTGCGCTGCAACTGAATCATCCGCCCGGGATGATTCGCCACAGCCTGAGCCGGGTCGTCAAAACTAAATGGAAGCGTTTCGGCAACTTCGCGATTCAGTAGAGTCAAAGCTGCAAACTGGTCAGCTTTATCTGGACGCAAGGTCGCATCAAGAACTTCATCGACCCACGTTTCCAGACGCACAACTTCACGAGCCACATGAAGCCCCAGTTCATCCAGTGCAGCTCGGGCGGCATGAGTTTGTTCCAAAGCTTCCGCGAGTTGAGCGATCGTCACTTGCGTGGTCACATGGACGCTTGCTCCAAAACTCTCAATCCACGCCTCGACGCCCCTCTTAAACTTCTCAGCACCCTCCGTTGTCTGCGGCAGAGGGTGCTGCAGGAGAGCATTCAGATAGAGGACAACATCACGTCGCCACGCATGACATTGATTGAACAACTCAGGGAACAGTCGAGCCTCGATGTCCCCTAAACCTGTGCGTGCATCTGCAACTGAGTTTCGTTCCAGCAATTGGACAGTGTGCTGCGTCCGCGAAGAGATTTCCTCGACGCACGTCATCAGCGACGGCGTCAACTTCCAGCGACGAAAAATCAGCGAACGCAGTGGCTCGACACGTCCAATCACTTCCTGCCGCAGCCTGTTCAATTCACCCACAGCCGCCTGCAATCCTGCTTTCGCCGTGCTCGCTGCCGCTCGAATCACGTCAGGCTTTCCACTGCTCAGTGAATCAGACAAGGCTTTACGAATCTCTGCCGTTTGTCGCTGAAATGACACATCAGGAATCTGAGAAGATGCCGCCAGAATCTCTGCCACAACACCGGACGCATCAGCACTGGCTTCCGCAGTCTCCTGCTGCTTCTTCAGGTAGACTCGAATAAACCAACCGCAGAGAAATCCCGCCGGCCCAGTGATCAAATAGATCCACTTCGAGGTGCGCCGAGCCTTAATCTCGTAAGAAACAACCTGCGGTTTGGTAAGTTCATTCGCTCGGAGTTCGATTTTCCCCGCTGTCGTCCCAAGTGGAAACATCCCTTCAACGGCTACATTAATCGACTTCGTTTCTCCGGAGTTCAGCGACTCCTCGTCCATCTTGAATTTCAGCAAACCATCATCAACTTGAGCGAGATTCCCGGGATCACGGACGTCCACCAAACGGATCTTTGTCAACGGGGCTTTGCCCGATGTTTCCGAGATCTGCATAGGTCGACTTATCGATGATGTCCCGAAGAGCCCATAAGTCTGGTCAAGATAAAACTTAGAAGTAACTTCGATCTCCGGGGATGGCTGAATCAATGTCAGGCTGGCCGTCTGGACTGATTCCTCTTCCAGCGTTTTGGGATCAGCAACGCGGTTCGTGATGTCGACCAGAACTGTATAGGTGCCCGGCAACAAAGATCCCGACTGAGCTTCTATCAGCAACGATGGGCCATGCTGATCATCGCCCTTCTCAAGCCTGACCGTGAACAGCGGAGAAAGAAACTCGGGCCGTCCATTCGGCCCAACGACATCAGTAACCTGAATCGTCAGATCAGCGGGCAGAGTTGCCCCCTGAACGGCTCGGACTGGTATCCGAACGGTACTCACTTGCGAGCTCACAGACAGGGTGTAATTGAAGCCTGCAGGAAAATTCAGCCAGTCGATTTTCTCAGCCGCTGGCGTCGGTGCCCATGCCACGAGCAAGAACACGACGAATGAACAGCCTCTCATGCCATAATCCTTTTGACTCAACGCCCTCGATTGCAGTTCCAACCATTCTGCCGCCATCACAATCAAGTCTTTAATGTGCCGGTGCGACGGTGTTGCGGTTAGTAGCCTCAGTAACGATTCTGATGTCATCCTTACGAAGCGGGAGCATCTTGCGACCAGCGTGGCCGAATCCAAATCACCGCCTGAGTTGCCCGACAATGAGCCCAATGCACACTTCAGGGTGAAAACATCACGATTTTGCATCGGAAATCGCTCTCCTTTGAAACGGGGCTCTTTCACCCTAAGATGCTCCACTTCCGAAAGATTCGCGACCCGAGGATGGGTGCGACGAGGCAAGCTGAACACCGTATTGATCGGGCCCTGAAACCCGCGTTGTGAGCAACATGAAAACTGACGAACTGCGTGAAAAGTACCTGGCGTTCTTCGAAACCAAGGGCTGCGTCCGGCGTCCGAGCGACGTGCTGATTCCCAAGGACGACCCGACGGTGCTGTTCACGCCGGCCGGGATGAATCAGTTCAAGAACCAGTTCCTCGGGCATCGGCCCGCTCGAATTCACCAACGCCACGACCAGCCAGAAGTGCCTGCGCACCGGCGACATCGGCAACGTCGGCATCACCGCGTATCACCATACGTTCTTCGAGATGCTCGGCAACTTCTCGTTCGGCGACTACTTCAAGAAGGAAGCCATCCACTGGGCATGGGAATTCCTGACCGACGAAGAAATGGCTGGGACTGGATCCGGATCGCCTGACCGTCACCGTCTATCTGGACGATGACGAAGCCTTCGACATCTGGAATAAAGAAATCAAGCTTCCAGCCGATCGCATCAGCCGACTCGACGAATCCGAAAACTTCTGGCCAGCGTCCGCTCCCATCGCAGGGACCGGATGGAGTCTGCGGTCCGTGTAGCGAAATCTACTACCTCGCTCCCGGTGCAACGAAGCCGGTCGAGATCTGGAACCTGGTCTTCACGCAGTTCAATCGCGTCGGCGATCCGCCGAACAACCTGCATCCGCTGCCGAAGAAGAACATCGACACCGGCATGGGCCTCGAACGCTGTGCGTCAGTGTCTGCAGGGCGTGCTGAGCAACTTCGAAATCGACATCCTCAAGCCGATGTGCATCGCGGCCGGTGATGCTGTCGGGTTGAAGTATCGTACGACGCGGCGTGGGGACGCGCCTGCCGCCGCATCGCCGACCATCTGCGAGCCTGCACGTTCGCGATTCACGAAGGCGCGAATCCGGGGCCGGACAAGGCCAACTACATCGTCCGACTGCTGCTGCGTCGCGCTGCATGGAAGGCTATCTGCTCGGCAAGAAGGTTCCGTTCCTGCACACGCTGGTGCCGGCCGTTGTCGCAGGTGATGAAGCATGCCGTATCCGGAAATCGCCGAAACCGTGTCAGTCGGTTGTCCAACGTGATCAAGCTGGAAGAAGAGCAGTTCCTCGACGTCGTCGATCGCGGCATGCCGCGGTTCGAGAAGCTCGCAGCGAAGGCGAAAGTCGTCGCGGAGTCATCTCCGGCGAAGGATGCCTTCGACCTGCATCAGACCGTACGGCTTCCTGATTGAACTGACCGAAACGCTGGCGTCGCAGCAGGGTCTGAAGGTCGATCACGCACGGCTACACGATCGCTCGCAAGCGCCACGAAGCCACCAGCGGCAGCGGCGCATTTGCGGATTCCGTCATGAGCGCCGGGCCCGATCGATTCGTTCAAGCAGAACAGGGCGGCACGAAGTTCCTTGGCTACGAATCGACTGAGCGGCCGACTGCAAGGTCGTCGGCATCATCTCCAACAAGGAACTGGTGATGGAATTCGACTCCCGCCGGACATGAAACGCCGATCGGTCGTCGCACTGAACCAGACTCCGTTCTATGCGGAGTCCGGCGGTCAGGTCGGCGACATCGGGACACTCGTTGGCGATGGCGTCGAATTCATCGTCGCCGACACTCAGAAGGACGGCGACCTGCTGGATTCACGTCGGCCATCTGACGAAGGGCAAACTCGTCCGTCGGCCAGAACGCTGTCAGCAACGGTCGATGAATCGATCGCCGCTCGGGCATTCGACGAGCCCACTCGGCCACGCACATTCTGCATCACGCGCTGCACTGCACGGTCGGCAAGGATGCGACTCAGCGAGGCTCCAAGGTCCAGAAGGATGAGCTGCGTTTCGACTTCGCTCACAATCAGGCGACTGACGGCGGATGAACTCCGTCAGGTCGAAGACATCATCAACGAATGCATCGCTCGAGGGGCCACGGTCACGACCGAACTGCTGCCAATCGAAGCGGCTCGCAAGAAGGGCGCGATGGCGCTGTTCGGCGAAAAGTATCCGGACGAAGTTCGCAGTCGTCAGCATGGGCGACTTCAGCGTCGAACTCTGCGGCGGAACGCATCTGTCGAACACCGGACAGGTCGGGCTGTGCCGCATCACTTCCGAAGAACCGATCGCCAAAGGCGTGCGCCGCATCACAGCGATCACAGGTCCGAAAGCTGTCGCAGAAAGGTCGTGAGACCGGATGAACTGGTCGCTCAACTGCAACGAATGCTGAAGGCTCCTCAGGCGGCTGAACTGCCTGCAAAAGTCGAAGCGCTGCAGAATGAAGTGAAGGCACTGAGCAAGCAGTTGTCAGATCTGACATCCGCCTCCGTCGCCGATGCCATCGGTGGACCTGGTGGCTCAGGCAGAAACGATCAGCGGAGTGAAAGTCATCGCGAAGAAGCTGGAAGGCGTATCTCGCGAAACACTTGCGAGACTTTGCCGACCAACTTGCGTGACAAGCACAGTCCGATTGCCCTCATCCTGGGTGCAGAAATCGAAGGCAAAGTCTCTCTGATCGCTGGCTGTCAGCAAGCCGCTGGTCAAGGACAAGAATCTTCACGCCGGCAATGTCGTCAAAGCCGCCGCCACAGTCGCTGGCGGTGCCGGCGGCGGTCGCCCGGACATGGCCGAAGCCGGTGCGAAGCTTGTTGAGAAGCTGGACTGAAGCGATCGCGGCAGGAGCAGCTGAAACTGAAGAAACAGTTGCGGGCATACGGGTTGTAGCCATGAGATCCGATGAATACGATCTGTAGCCGGAACGAGCAAGGTGAGTTGCCGGCCTACATCTGCTCATAAGCATTCCTGGCAATGCGCCAGGTCCGCGTTTACGTAAAATTTCATTACGGGATCGCCGTCTTCACATCTCCAGAAACGTCAGCGAAATAGCTCCGAAGAACCAGACGTCATTCGAGGCGTCCTGGAGTGGTCAAATTAATACTGGGCTCCGGCAGTGAGGTGGCTGTTGTGGTTTGCCGTTCGATCCAGAAGGTGAACGCCAAGTCCGGATAAACGCTGGCGAGAAAGTTATACACGTCTTCCCGCTCACCTCGCCTGATTCGACCGACAGATCATCATCACCGCATTATCCGGATGATCCGTTCTTCTGCGGAGTTTGAGGTGTGTTTGTTACCTCCCCAGAAATCTCCCGACTCCGACCAAACTGAGTCAGCGTGAAGAGGGTGCCTTAGCCGCGAAGGCCCAAGTCTCCGCCGAGAAACCGTCTTTCTCTGACGCCCGGCCAGCCCTTTGATTCCGCCGCGAGTTTCCAGGAACGAACCAAAATAGTGGAACCCGCCCAATTCCGCCCCCAACGCGAACGGCTCATCCGAAGCCGCACCGCCAACATAGATGCCACTTCGATCTGCCGCATGCCGAGCGTCAATCGCCTGTTTCATCATGCGCCGAGCTTTGTCGACGTCATCCCCGGCATAGGGATCATCGTACTTCTCTTCATAGACAGCATCATCCATCGCCCATCGCGACGTCCCAAGCCCTGCACATCCATTGATGAAAGCAATCATCAGGACCAGCAGGCCTGTCGTTAACAAAGATTGATGTGACGAGGTTCTCAGAAGATGAATCCCGGATTGGGCCAATGAAAACAGCAACGCAGACACCGAACAGAGTCACCAATTCCCGCCGCTGCTGACGGACCAACAGACCAGAGGCAGAGTACACTCGCGGTTTGAAGTCACTCAACGCCGCATGTTCACCCATCAGTCTTTGCAATTGGGAAAACACTGTTCCGAACTCATGAATCGGCAGATTCTGCTGATTCAGTTTGCAGGGAAAGACGAGAGTTCGTGTTCGATGTGAGTTATCCAGCCAGACGCGTGAGGTCGATATCACCTGGTACGGCAGAAATCATGTCGACAGAGCGACAGGTGTGCACTCTATTAGCCATGGACCGGTGGATACTTTTTCGTAAGAGCGCCGGTGAGTTCCGGCAATTCAGCGCCATCGAACAAGCCGGAACTCGCTCCGCTCGGTCCGGCCTACTTCCATCAAACTGTTTCTAACAGACTACGTGTTCTCACGGCAGGTACGATCAATGGACATGAAGATTCCGGACGCGACAAAAACCACAACCGTCACTTCAGTGGAGAAAAAGCAATCGGTAGCAGGGACCAGATTTCTCCGAGGTCCGCAGTCGCGTTTTCGTGAACTCATGATGGCGTTTCGAGCATTCCGTGAAATGATCTCGGGCTTTCGCAAACTGCACTTCGTCGGCCCCTGCGTAACCGTCTTCGGGTCAGCCCGCTTTCAGGAAGATCATCCTTACTACAAGTTTTCGAGGAGTGTCGGGGAACAACTCGCACTGGCCGGATTCACAGTCATCACTGGCGGCGATCCGGAGTCATGGAAGCCGCAAATCGGGGAGCGAAGGACGTCGGAGGACGTAGCGTGGGCTGCAATATCGTGTTGCCCATGGAACAGAAATCGAATCCTTACCTCGATACCTTCGTCGACTTTCGTTACTTCTTCATTCGCAAACTGATGCTGGCAAAATATTCGTATGCGTTTGTCGCGATGCCCGGTGGTTTCGGTACGCTGGACGAACTGTTCGAAATCGCCACGCTGGTTCAAACCGGGGAAGATGAAGGGGTTTCCGACTCGTCCTCGCTGGAACAGAATACTGGGGCCCCATGGTTAACTATCTTCGCGACACCATGGCCACCGAAGGAACCATCAGCATATTCGACGGTCCATCGCTTCATCGTCAGCGATTCACCAGAAGAAATCGCGGCAAAAATTGCGGAGGCCGCTCACAAGCAATTTGGCCTGACTCGCGGCGAATGGAAACCTCGTTGGTGGCTGTTCGAGCGATCGCCGTTCCCTTCCAAATAATCCAGATCCCAATGAACACAGCCCGACTCGTCATAAACGCGTGGGGCTGTTTAGCTGGACAGCGCCAAGTCCCGTTTTCAGAGCGTGCGTAAGTTGTTTTGCAGCCGTGAGTTAGTTGGTGTTGACCTGAGGAGCAAAAAGAGACGACCTTCCGTGTGCTAAAAACGTCTCACGAGGAAACCACGGAAGGTCGCTCCATGACGGTGAAAGATATCGCAAGGCTTGGCAAATTGCTCGCTCAGTTTTTGATCCGGTTTGCAGATTGTTTTGCTCGACCTGCCGGTCGGGTGCTTGCTGCATGTTTATGTGCGTGGTCTGCTGTCGGACGTCCAGCGGAAGAATGCGGAAGCCATCGCTCTGGACCAGAACGTGGCACCGAGGACGCTGCAACGTTTTCTCGAATCCATGGTCTGGGACGAGCATTTACTCAGAGATCGGTGCCAGCGAATTGTCGCAACGGAACATGCTCACCCGGATGCCATCGGGACAATTGATGAAACCGGAACCGCCAAAAGCGGACGCGAAACGGCTGGCGTCAAACGGCAGTACAATGGCAATCGCGGCAAGATCGAGAACTGCATCAACAATGTGGCTTTGGGCTATTCGGCTCCGGGATTTCAACTGCCTCCTGGATGCTCGTCTATACCTTCCTGAAGAGTGGGCCGAATGATCCGGCGCGTCGAAAAAAACTACATCCCTGACGATGTCGTATTTCAAACCAAGCCACAGATCGCGCTGGATCTGATCGACCGCCGCGAAGGCCAACGGAATCCGGGTGTTGGCGTGGACGGCAGACGAAGCGCTACGGACGTGACGGCGCGTTTCTGGACGGTCTTGGACGAGCGAGGTGAAGCGTTATGTCGTTGAGATTCCACCGCAACGCTCGCGTGTGGATCGGAGAAGCCGAAAGTGCTGAAAAATCCGCCACAACGCAGTTCGGGTCGGCCGAAGATGTATCCGCGACTGCACAGGCGAACGGACAGTCCGAGCGAAGTTCGAAACCTCGCCAGGTATTCACCCGCCTTTCGCAAACAGACGCCACAGCGGTATCGCATCAAAGAGACTCATCGCGGCAGTGAAGTCTGGGAAATCCGCTGGTCACCGTGCTGGCGAAAGACTCACACCGACAGAGCTCGTCAGCAATCAATGCACGCTGATCGTCGCTCGCAATGTGCTGACTGACGAAACCAAATACTTCCTTTCGAATCGCGTTCCCGGTCGCGACGGCTGGTCGCTGCGAAAGATTCTTCGCGTAGCCTTCGGACGCTGGCCGATTGAAGACTGCTTTCGTGAAGCGAAGGAAGAGCTGGGTCTGGATCACTTTCGAATGTCGTGGCTGGCAGAAGCATTCATCGTCATTTGTTTGTGACCATTCTGAGCCAGTTGTTCTGTGCGCCGAGTTCGTCAGAAAGCTTTCGCCGAGCGAAGATGTCGTCAGTGGCGAACTGCTGACGACCGAACAGGTTCGGCGCGCAGCCAACGTTGTGGTACAATCGGTCAACCTTCCGTTACGCACTCGGGAACAACTCTACCGCGAGGAATCCGAACGCCAAAGCTACCATGCCACCCGCAACGCCCAGGCCAGCATGTCTCACCGGAAAACCCGACGAAAACATCTGGCCGAACTCGGCATCGATCCTGACAAAATCAAATCCGTCCCACCAAAAAACACTCAATAACTCGCCCAACATGGCGCTGTCCAGTTAGGAACAGTCCCGAAATAAGTTCCGTCTATCCCAACCCGAAGCGTCAGCGAGGGATCGAGATGTTGTGCAAAATCCCTCACTGACGTTTCGGGTTGGGATTTCAGTGCATGGAAACATCCGGAAGTTATTTCGGGACTGTTCCTTAGTTCCGCGATGGAAAGAAATGCTTGCAGGCAGACCTCGATCAATAGCCAAGATTCTCAAACAGATACAAACCAGATTTTCCGGGGCAGACCAAGTCAAGGTCGCCGTCTTTGTCCATATCAATCACTGCGACTTGCAAGCCAACTCCCGCTGAGCCCTTTGGAAAATCCTTCAAGGCCCATCGATCCTTCGCATCCTTAGGAGCATTTACCGCTGGGTCACCATGAAAAATGGTGTGCTTGTTCCAGGCACCAGATTCTCTATCAAATCCATAATAGAAGACGACTGAACCATCGGTATCGCCCGGTTCCACTTCATGAGCATAGACGCGTTTGCCAGTGATTAACTCCGGATCGCCTTTCCCATCCAGATTGGCAAACGCCAGGGTATGTGCTTGTGAAAAAGTATCATCGATCGTGTGCTTGGTCCATTCACGTTTCCCGTCAGCCGCCGTTGACTGTTTGAGCCAGCTAAGTCCGAAACCGTGACCCATTCCCCAGACGATATCTGTCAGCTTGTCACCATCAACATCGCGGCCAAGAATAAAGATGCCGGCAGCCCCCAACTGAAACTCCGGATGAAAAGGCCATTGGTCCGAACCATCCGCGGGCTGCTCATGCCATCCTTTAGGAGTGATAATATCGACGCGTCCGTCGGCATTCACATCGCCGGCACGAACACCGTGCCCGGGTCCTTCGCTGCCAAGATCATGCTTCCTCCAGACGACTGCCGGCTTCTGTTGAGTCAGCTCATACCAAACCACAACGTTGCCGGTGTTTGGCAGAAAATCCAGTTTGCCATCGCCATTGAGATCGATCAGTTCGCCGGTCTCCATATTTCCCGGAAGATCAATTTCATGTTCCTTCCATGGTTGAGTCGCATCGCCACCGGGATTCTCAACCCAGCCGACTCGCTTACCGAAGTAATTGCAGGTCACGATGTCAGGTCGACCGTCTCCGTTCACGTCGAGCGGAGAATCGGAAAAGTCTTCGTAGTAGTGCGGATTCGGCCCACTGGCGGGAACGTCTCGCACTTTGTGTTTCGTCCATGTCGGAGCTTCATACCACGAGTCGCCGCTGAAAATATCAAGCTTCCCGTCTCCGTTAAAATCGGCAGCTCCGCAGGCCTCGTAGGGCGATTGATCATTGATCGTATGCTTCTGCCATTTCAGATCAGGACTCTTGTCATCCGCACTGGAGACCGTGGCAGCAACAATTGTGGCAACAGCGACAGATCCTACGGATTTGAGAAGAGCAGGGCACTTGGTTCGAGACATAAGATTTCTTCCAGCAGAGGAGAAGGTGGTTTGAAGGATCAGGTTTCAGGCTCGGCCCCATATCTTAGTCAGGATGGGACACAAACGCACCGCGTTCGAGGCAAAAGCCACGGGAGACTATGTGTGGACTCACGCCACGCTAAAAGAGGACACATTGCAGATCTACTTTTCAAGGTGGGCTTTAATATTGGCGAGTCCCTCCTCAAAGTCTTTCCAATCATCTTGTCCATGTTAAAGCCAAGAACTCGCACAATGAAATTCAACGGGCCATACATCACCCAGCGGACCAAAGTTCCCCCGTTCGTCGGCTCGAACAAAAACTCGGCCATGTTCTCCCCCTTGAACGGCTTATAAAAATTGAGCCGCGTCGTCACCTTCGAGTAAGGAACGGCTTCCACGATTCCCTGCGGACCATTCCACATTCTCATTGCCTTCCCATTCGAACGCGGCACCGAGCCCTGTCGCCGGCCACTAAATGTCTCTTTCATGTTCAGCATCTTCTTCTCCCATGGCGACCACATTTCCGATCACGAAAATCTGTCAGCAGAGCATAGACCGTCTCCGCTGGCACCTTGACGGTGATCGATCGCTCCACTCGAAAGGTTGACCGGCGAGAAAAACCGAGAAACAGAACGGCGACAACAATACGGCAATGATTCCAGAATGATCGGCAACACCAGACATCTCCCCTCATGAGTTGTGCACGGAACCCAGGCTGACGCCGTCATATTACACGACGACCAGCGATTCGCGAGCGACCGCCACTATCGCTTTTGGGCTTCAATTCGCTGCGATGACATGTATTTAGCACTTGAGCCGAGTATAAATTGGACAGCCACCAGCACCACTTTTACCACGAAATCCCCGGTGTCCTGATGAGACGTTCACCAAGCTTCTCAATTACCCTGTACTTCGCTCTGGCGAGTTTCCTGGACTCCTTGTCGACTCGCTGGTGATGAGCCAAAAAAAAATCCGCAGGTGGACTCACCAGCACATTTTACGCGCGAAGTCTTTCCCGTACTGCAGCGTCACTGCCTCGAATGCCACGGCAATAAAAAACAGGAAGCGAATCTGCGACTTGATGGACACCAGAATCTGATCGACTCCGGCCTGATTGATCCGAACAAACCGGACGCCAGTGAGCTCATTCGCCGAATCCAACTTCCCACTGGTCATGCTGAACTGATGCCGGCGATGGGCGATCGCCTGACGGAAAAAGAAATCAATATCGTCCGACAGTGGGTCGCCTGCGGAGCAACATGGCCGGCATCGTTTGAAGCCCCCAAACATTGGGCTTATCAACAACCGGTCAAAGCGGAGTTGACGGACTCCGACGGCAACTCATCGATCCGAACACCGATCGACTCGTTTGTGTTGCAGAAAATTCAGGCTGCGGGCATCAGCCCTTCACCAGCAGCCGAGCGGAATCACTCATCCGGCGACTTTACTTCGCCACTGATCGGACTCCCCCCAACACCGGATGAAGTCACGGCTTTCGTTCGCGATCCTTCAGACGATAACTTTCAGCGGATCGTCAACAATCTTCCTGCAGCGCCCGCAGTTCGGAGAAAAGTGGGCACGACACTGGCTCGACCTGGCTCGCTATGCCGATTCGCATGGCTTTCAGCGCGACGATCTTCGTGATCATTGGGCTTATCGGGACTGGGTGATCCGGGCTCTCAACGACGACATGCCGTTCGACCAATTTACGATCGAACAGATTGCAGGTGACCTGCTCCCCCACGCAACCGAATCGCAAAAGATCGCCACCGGTTTTCATCGCTGAGCTCCGACCAATGTGGAAGCCGGTTCGATCCCCGAAGAGACTCGGGCCGAACAACTGATCGACAGAGTCAACACAACGTGCACGGTCTGGCTGGGCACAACCCTCGAATGCTGCAATGCCATGACCACAAATACGATCCGTTTACGACGGAAGACTACTACGGCCTGCTGGCATTCTTCAACAACACAGCAATCGAGGCCGATCGAACAAACCCTAAACAGCCATCTTCCATTGCGTTTCCAGGGCCCCACAATGCCGCTCGCGAATGACGAGCGTGACCGTGAACGAACTCCATTGACGGGGCAGCTTTCAAAGCTGGAAAAGACGCTCGAGCAAAGACGCAATCAGCTTGAGGCCACACTTGTCGATTGGACAGCAAATCTCGCCGCACAGACAGAATCTTCCCCCGTACTTCATCCACTCCAGGTGACTGAATTCAGGTCTCAGGGAAACACCGACTCTTATGAGCATCAGCCAGATGGTTCTATTCTTCTCATCGGTAACGATCCGCCCTCAAAAGACATTTACACACTGAAGGCCTCCCCAGTCCTAAAAGGCGTTCAAGCATTCCGTCTCGAAGCTCTGACACATCATTCACCTCCCACGACAGGCCCGCGGAGACCGAAGAAAACCAATTTTGTGCTGCATGAGTTTTCCGTTTCGGTGTTACGCAAAGACGATCCCACGCCACGAAGTCCCTCTGAAGTTTGTGTCAGCAACGGCGGATTTTTCTCAGGACCGATGGGACGTTTCAGGTGCCATTGATGGAGACGATGCAACGGGCTGGGCGATTGCTCCTCAGTTCAGTCAGCCTCACTGGTCAAACTTTGTGCTAGAGGAACCGCTGGATCTTTCAGAGGGCGATACGCTTTCCATTCGAGCTTCACCAGAATTTCGGTAGCGCCAGAACGCTGGGATGTTTTCGTATCTCGGCAGTCACCGGAAATTCAGGGGCAACAGCGAAGCCAGCGACTTGTCCGAGAGACTTTTGAAAATCGCAAGGAAGACGCCCACAGAATGGTCAGACATCGATCGCAAAACGATCCTGGATTTCCGGGTCACATCCGATAACGCAGCGAAACGCCTCGAAAAGCAAATCACCTCGGTTAAGAAGCAGCTCACGAAATGGAGTCCAGAGACAACTCTGGTGATGGTCGAAAAGGAAACGCGGCCAGCCTACATTTTTGGGCGAGGTGATTATCGTCAACATGGCCCGGCTGTTCAGCCTTCAACGCCAGCAGCACTGCGTCCGATGCCGAGCGGACCACCAAATCGGCTGACTCTGGCTCGCTGGCTGGTCGATCCAGCGAATCCTTTGGTCGCTCGGGTGACGGTTAATCGATGGTGGGCGGAACTTTTTGGTCAAGGGATTGTGGCGACTCCAGAAGATTTTGGCATCAAGGGCGAAGCACCCTCACACCCTGAATTGCTCGACTGGTTGGCGGTTGAGTTTATGGAACATGGCTGGTCGATGAAACATGTGCTCCGAACGATCGTCATGTCAGCGACGTATCGGCGATCACGTTCATGACCCCTCAACTGAACGAGTTAGATGACCACAATCGACTCCTGGCACGTGGTCCACGGTTTCGGTTGGATGCGGAAACGGTGCGAGACAATGCGTTGGCGATTTCGGGACTGATCGACCTGACTCGTGCCGGGTCACCGATCCGTCCTGTGCAGCCGGAAGGCTTGTGGCCAAAGTGGGAGGACAGCAGTATGACTACATTGTCAGCGAAGGAACGCAGAAGTATCGCCGGAGCATCTACATCGTCCATAAACGCAGTGCTCCAAATCCGACGCTGATGACCTTCGACGGTTCAGCACGTCTTGCCTGCACGGTGAAGCGATCTCGAACGAATACACCGCTGCAATCCCTGTCGCTGATGAATGATCCCGTTTTCGTGGAATACCGCGCGAACGTTGGCTCATCGCATTATCTCTGAATCGAGTGATAGTGAACCTGCAACAACAATTGCTCGGGGGTTCGAATTGTGTACAAGCAGAAAGCCGACAGAACGCGAACTGCTTAGCCTGACAACGCTATTTCATGATCAGGTCAAGGAGTTACAACAACGACCTGACGATGTAGAGCTATTGACTCAGGCAACACCTGATTCCATCAAGGCAACAAAGCCCGAAACTGCAGCCTGGTACAGCGTGGCCACGGTACTGCTGAACCTGCACGAGACGATTACAAAACCCTGAATTCAACAGCATTCGTGAGTCGAATCGGAAAACTTCATGTTCAGAACAACCATGAACAATCGACGTGGCTTTCTGGCCTCAGGCGGATTCAGCCTCGGCAGCATTGCTATTACTGAGATGCTCTCGAAATCGGCGAATGCCTTCGCCTCAGATGACGTGACGAGGAAGCCGCACTTTGCCCCGAAAACAAAACATGTCATCTATCTTCATATGGTCGGGGCACCGTCACAACTGGATCTTTTCGACCCCAAGCCGGAACTGGTGAAGCGTCATAATCAACCATGTCCTGAAGAAGTCACGAAAGGACGAGACTTTGCGTTCATTGGCAAGACTTCAACTTTGGCCGGATCGCCATGGTCGTTTGGTGCGTATGGTCAAAGCGGACAAATGATTTCAGAACTACTACTGAACCTCGCCACTGTCGCCGACGATATTGCTGTGATTCGATCCGTCCACAACGATGAAATCAACCATGCTCCGGCTCAGATGTTTCTGCATTCAGGATTCGGTCGAGGCGGTCGGCCCAGCCTTCGCACGTGGGTCACATATGGGCTCGGGACAGAAAACGAGGACCTTTCCGGGTTATGTCGTTCTGCTGAGCGGGCCTCCCGGCGGTGCGGGTACCAGTTTGTGGACACCGGGATTTCTGCCAAGTGTCCATCAGGGGATTCAGTTTGGCTCGAGAAAGGCGATCCCGTTCTCTTCCTGACCAATCCCGCAGGCTACAAACCAGAAGACCGCCGCCGCGAGCTCGACGCGTTAAAGGATCTGAACGAGCAACAACTCGAAGCGACCGGTGACCCCGAAGTCGCGACTCGCATCAGTCAATACGAACTGGCCTTCCGTATGCAAACATCAGTGCCTGAATTGATGAGCATTTCCGGAGGAACCAAAGAGACGCTGGAAATGTACGGAGCCAAACCCGGCGAAGCTTCATTCGCGAACAACTGCCTCCTGGCTCGGCGGCTGGTTGAACGAGGTGTCCGCCATATCGAACTGTACGATTCCGACTGGGACCATCAGCGCAGTATTAAGACTCGCTTACCGGCCAAGTGCAAAGATGTGGATCAGGCGATGGCCGCGTTGATTCAAGATCTCAAAGCACGCGGTCTGTTGTCCGAAACGCTGATCGTCTGGGGCTCCGAGTTCGGACAACTCCCTTGAGTCAGGGAGGTGATGGAAACGCTAAGGATGTCCCGGGACGCGACCATCACAAAGATGCTTATACGATGTGGCTTGCCGGTGGTGGCATCAAAGGCGGAATCTCACACGGCCGAACCGACGACTTCGGAATGGACATCGTGGAATCCCCCGTTCACGTCCACGATCTCAATGCCACTATTCTGCATCTGCTGGGGCTCGACCACAAACAACTGACCTATCGCTACCAAGGGCACGAGATTTCGCCTAACCGACGTCCACGGCGAAATCGTACGTCCGATACTCTCATGAAAAATGCCAGTGCTTTCACACGTTCTTTGGCTGGAGAATCAACAGGGCAGCTACGCGGTCTTTGCATGAGCAGCAAAGAACTCACGCACTCTCGCCACGAGTTGCGGGTCTGTCATCTTATCGCACTTCTCGTTGCCGACGACTTTCGCAAGCAGCTCCTTGCTTTTGATCTGCTTTTGAAACTCGGTTCTGGCCTCACCAGGCCCCATGACAAGGATCGCCCCTGTAGTCCTTCAGACCTTCCGCAACTTCTTCGTAGAAGCTCTTGAGATGGTTGTCGAATTTTCGATCAATCACGTCTTCGGGAGTTCCATGATGTGATTCGCCGGAACCCGCCTGACGCGAACCGCTGGAGGACCGCACGTGTTTCTCAGCCCCGGACTCGATTCGTGTCACCGTCGGCTCAGATCCCGAGAGACTCACAATCACTGCCTGTCGGTGATCAATCCAAACGCCAGAAAAATGAATCATTGCCTGCTGCCTTTGGTACGAAGCACAGAATGTTCGGGCTACCGTCTTTGAATCCAGACTAAAAGATCTGAATAAGACCCCTGCAGGGTTCAGGAAAGGCAAAGCCGATGCCGGAGAATGCGAAATCGATCCGACCGTCATGCGTATTCACGACATCAGACTGCACCGGGAAACAGTCAAAGGTCGACGAATTCACTGAGATTCAGGCCGATGGAATGGAATTCCCACCTGCCTCGGAAAGCCGTGCGTACTGACACACCGCCCCCTAGTCCAAACTCCGGAAACAGTGTGCGGCAATGGACTCATTGTGAGCAATAGTGAGCCCCAATCGAGGACACTTCTGGAACGTTTCCGCAAGTTCGGAGTACGTTCTGTGCCCAACAAAGCGTCCCGTAGTCATGATGAGCAGTCGGGACGTCTTCAGGTCTTCCGACTTTCACAAGGAGGAATCAGAACGCATCAACCAAAGGACGCCCTTCATTGTGATTCGGAGTGCAGGTGTCGCTGGCTCAGTCTGAGTAAAAGAAGCGGTCGTGACCGGGGTCGCGAAGCCCCTGGTTGAAATAACCGAGAACGCCGGATCCGGTGTCGGAGCAACCGCCGTTTTTGATGCCGGTGCTGCAGGCATTTCGAAATGGCATCTCCGATGGCATCGTCGGTGCCCGCCGGCCAGGTCATGGTTTCGGAAGGCTGACTCATCATCGGCATTTGTTCGCCAAACGAAGCCGTTTGAGTCGGCATCGAAGTCATCGGAGAATTCGAGGCTGCCAGCCAGATGACATCGACGGATAGAAGGCCGACATTGAACCGGCCGACATATTTCCCGAAGGTCCCGGCTGAGACATAGCCATCTGGCCGGGCATCGACTGACCGTAGATCGGATTTCCGTATCATTGGGTTGCCCGACATAGCCATTTGAGTCTGCATCATCTGCATCTGGACCATTTGAGCCCCCGCAGATGGCGGCCCAAACGCCGTTTGCTGACGAGGAATGCTGTAAGGATGCACGCCGCGAGCCATTGCGGTCGCTGCCATCGGGCTTTCGGCACCAGCCCCCGTTGAGGCAGCGGCCATGCGAGAGTGCACTTCCGGCTGGTTCCAGTCTGCGTGCAGCGAGTCCTGATAGTAGGCGACCGCTTCGTCAAGCTGACCGGATTCCTCGTAGTATTGTCCCATGTGAGCCAAAGCGGTCGCGTAGTTCGGATTCACGTCCAGCGCGCGTTCCAGAGACTGAACGGCCCCGGAATCATTCCCCAACTCGCGTTGAAGCCACGCGAGCACGACGTGCGACTCAGCAACATACGGCTGCGTGCCAGCCCACGTGGAAAGCATCGCAGTCGCTTCCTGACCCCGGCCCTGATCAATCATCAGCTCGGCAAGACCGTGATAAGAAGGCTGGTGGGACAGGATAAATCGTCAATGCCTGGCGATAATATCGCTCAGCGTTCGAAGCATCGCCCATCCTCATTCGAGATTTCGCGAGATTCGCGATGTAATCCGGGTTCGCCGGATCAGACTTCATCGCATTCTGAAATTCTCCGGCCGCTGCGGCGTAGTTACCCTTCTTGTAGTAACTCGTGCGGACCGGTTTGCCATACTGCTCCATCGTTCCACAGCCGGCAACAACGGAAATACTGGCGAAGTC
>CAWBGT010000020.1:0-3801 GCA_963788375.1 uncultured Chloroflexia bacterium | reverse complement strand
AGCGACCTCTCCCTCCCCAATCCAGCCGAACTACACCACCCCTAGTGGGTTCTAGGCGGAACACCACTACATCTAGTGGTCTTGCCCGGAGAAGGGCCGACATCCAGCGGGACGGGTTCCGGCCCCTCCGCGGCGATTATTCAGTCGGGATGCATAAACGACTGGATAGAATGAGCGACGATGACTGACCCGGCACGGGCGACGAAGCGCAAGGTCAAGGGCTCGACCGAGCCCCGCCTCGCACCGCCCGTTCCAGCCAAGAGCCGACTCGCCGAGTACGAGGAAGCGGCCAGGGAACTTGGCATCGCGCTGTACCCATGGCAGCGCGTCGCTGCCCGCTACATCACCGGGCGCGGAACCCGCAAGTGGTCGTACCGCGAGGTCTGCATCGTCGTCGCCCGCCAGAACGGGAAGACCGAGCTGCTCATCCCGCGCATCCTCATGGGCCTCCGCTCCGGCGAGACGATCGTCCACACCGCCCAGAACCGCGACCTTCCCTCGCGGACCTTCCGCCGGGTGGCCGCCCTGCTCGGTGGACTGCCCGAGATCGAGACGATCCGCAAGGCGAACGGCCAGGAGATGATCCTCACCTCCAACGGCGGCGAGTACAAGCTCGTGGCGCCCAACGCTGGCGTCCGCGGCCTTTCGGCCGACCTCGTGCTCATCGACGAGGTGCGCGAGCAGCACGACCATGACCTGATGGACGCGATCCTGCCGATCACGATGGCGCGGCCGGACCCGCAGATCATCTACCTCTCCAACGCGGGCGACGATGACAGCCTCGTGCTCAACGAACTCCGCAAGCGGCGCGAGACGGACCGCCGGCTGGCCTACCTCGAATGGAGCGCGGCACCCGACCGGGCACTCGACGACCGCGAGGGTTGGGCAGAAGCGAACCCGTCGCTCAACATCAGCCCGCTCACGACGGAGACGATGGAGGCGTTCCTCGCCAAGGGTCCGCCGGCCTCGTTCGAGACCGAGAACCTGTGCCGCTGGGTCATCTCGATGAAGCCGCGGCTGGTGTCCGACCTCGCTTGGCAGAGCGCGCACGGCACGCTTGAACCCGCGCGGAGGCCGGGCCTCGCGATCAGCATGGACCCGAACAGCCGACGGGCGTCGGCAGCCATCGCGTGGCGACAGAGTGACAACACGATCGGGCTGCGCATCATCGCCGACGTGACCGGCGACCCGATTGACACCGACCGGCTCGGCCCCGCCCTGCGGCAGGCAGCCGTGAAGCTGGGCGCCCTCAAGATCGCGTTCGACCCGTGGACCGACAAGGAGCTCGCCCGGCACCTCAAGATCGGCAAGCCGATCACGGGGCAGGAGTTCGCGAATGCCACGGCGAACTTCGTTCAGGTCATCGAGTCGGGCCAACTCCGCTGGGACGATGCGGACGCCGTGAGCTACGACCTCGCCTGGACGGCCCGCAAGGTCCACGAGACCGGCGCGTGGTCGGCCGTGCGCGCCCGGGAGGACCGCCCCATCACCGCATCGCTAGCCGCCATCCGGGCCGTCTGGCTCGCGTCCGGCCCCAAACCATCCATACCGAGGGTGCTGTGACATGGGCATGATCGAAGCGCTGAAACAGTTCCTCACCCTCGAGCCGCTCCAGGTGCGGACCGTCGATCCCTACACGGCTGCCCCGGACCTGACCACGCAGATCGCCAACCTCCGGGTCAACCAGGCGCTCGCCCGGCCGTGGCGCCTGCCCTCGATCGACGAGACGCTCGGCGTGCCGGCGATCCTGCGGGCCGTGACCCTCATCTCGAACACCGTCGGCTCGCTCTCCATCCAGGGCTTCCGTGACGAGATGCCGATGGACGAGTCGCCCAGGATCATCACCCGGCCCGACCCGTTCCGCACCCCGCAGGAGTGCTATCGCGACATGGCCTGGGCGATGGCTACCCGCGGCGAGGCCGTCCTCTGGATCGCGGCGCGCGACTCGAACGAGACGCCGCTCTCGCTGATCGTCGTCCCGCTGGCCGAGCTCACCGTCGAGGACAACCCCCGCAACCGGCTCTTCCCGATCTACGAGTGGGGCCGCGAGAAGTCGACCCGCTACTCGCCGGCCAACCCAACGGGCGACTTCGTTCACATCACGTTCGCCAAGCTGACCTCGCTCGCGCTCCGCGGCGTCGGCCCGCTCCAGCTCTGCGGCGCGGCGTCGAGCGTGTCGGTCGAGGCGCAGGAATGGGCCGCCAACTTCTTCGCCAGCGGCGGCTATCCGTCGATCGAGCTGCACTCCGAGGTCGACCTGGACGAGGTGGAGGCAGCCAACCTCAAGCGCCAATGGATCGAGACCCCGCCCAACATGCCGAAGGTGACGAACCCGGAGCTCACGACGAAGGAGTTCGGGGTCAACCCGCAGGGCGCCCAGATGATGGAGTCCCGCGAGTACCAGAACGGCGACGCGGCGCGGATGTTCGGCATCCCCGGCTCGCTGCTCGACTACTCGACGCCCGGCTCGTCGCTCACCTACCAGAACCTCGAGGGTGAGTTCGGCAAGTTCGTCCGCGGCTGCCTCGCCCCGAACTACCTCGCCCCGATCGAGCAGGCGCTCTCGGACCTCCTGCCGCGGGCCGTCGTCGCCCGGTTCTACGTCGACGGCCTCCTGCGGGCCGACATCAAGACGCGGTATGAGGTCTATGCCTCGGGCATCACGTCGGGCGTGCTGACGGTCGACGAGGCCCGGACGAAGGAAGGCATGGCGCCTGGCAACGTCGAGCTCGCCAGCGTACCGCCGGCGATGCCGGCCGCTACACCTGGTCGCATCCCCGACACCCGCTCGGCGATGGAGGTGCGGTGCGACGGTCGGATGGTCAAGCGCCGGTCCGGCGTTCCGTCCGTCGAGACGTGCCACCGGCTCCTGACCCGCGGCGAGCCGTTCGTCGGCAAGTGCCCGCGCTGCGGCAAGGTGTACGAGGCACCTCCTCCTCCAGCATCGGAGATGGAACTCGCATACCGCTCCCAGGCGGAGAGCATCGCGGCCTTCATGGCGCGCCCTCCGGCCACTCCCGTCGTCAACAACTACGTGACCGTGCCTGAGCGAGAGTTTCACGCAGGCGACGTCACGGTGAACACGCCCGAAGTGCGCGTTGACGTCAACCCGACGCCCATCGAGGTGCGAAACGAGGTGACGGTGGAGCCGACGCCGGTCGAGGTCAAGAACGAGGTCACGGTGGAGCCGACGCCCATCGAGGTCCGCAACCTCGTCGATGTCAGTCCGACCCCGATCGAGGTGACGACTGGCGACGTTCACGTGCGGGCTGAGATGCCCGCCAGCATGACGGTGGACATCAAGTCCATGCCGAAACAGAAGGTCGAGATCACGGCCCTGCCGCCGCAGAAGAAGCGGGTCACAGAGCGTGATAGCCAGGGCCGCATCGTCGAGGTGGCGGAGGAGACGGCATGACCGCCACCGTCACGCATAAGAAGAAGGCCGGCGACAAGCTGACGGGCGCGGAGTACGAGTCGACCAGCCACCACGTCGTGAGCATCGCGGTGTCAGACATCGGCGCGGCGGCCGATGACCACGACCACGACGCCGACTACGCCGTCATCGACCACACGCACGAAGGCGGCATCACGCACCCGCAGGCGCTCGCACGAGGGCTCGGCGCATGATCGTCCTGACGGAGACCACAGACAATCTCCAAGTGGTGCTGGGCGGCGCCGTCGCCACCAGCGAGCTTGCCATCATGTCGGCTTGGCGTGACATTACGACCACGGCCTACACACCGGGCCGGACGCTCGTCGTGACCAACGGCAGCAGCGACGTCAACGCCGTCCCTGCCCCGG
>CAWBGT010000019.1:0-5173 GCA_963788375.1 uncultured Chloroflexia bacterium | reverse complement strand
ACGCTGTCGGCCGGATGGCTCGTCTGGCAGGACGCGAGCGCTCGCCGGATCCTGTCTGCGGACGGCCTGACGGCACTGGGGGAGGCGTTGCTGCGGACGGGCGATGCCGCGGCGGCCGCGATCGCCGATGCCCACGCCGTGGCCGAGCGCGAGATCGCCACTCGGTCGGCCTCGGCCATGCGGGAGCTGCTCGACGACCTGCTCGAGCTGGCCGTGGCGGACGACGCCGGCCGGTCGCGCCTCGTGCGGCGCCTCGCGGGAGCGGGGATCCCGGTCGAACAGCCGGTCACCGTGATCATCGTCGATGCTGCTCGCGACCTCGCCGACGGCGATCCGGCGGTTGTCGAGGCGGCGCGGCGGCTGGGCCGGGGATCGGTGATGGGACTCGGCGACCCGCGGGCGCTCGGTGGTCCCGTCCCGGGGTCGGTGGTGGCCGCGGCGCATGGCCGGCTGGTCCTGCTGGTGCCGGCGTCCAGGCCCGAGCCGGACATCCCGGCGGCGCTCGACGCGCTCGGATCGACCTGGGTCGCCACCTCGGCGTCCGCGGTCACGCTGCTCAAGGTGGCCGCCGCGACCCGCGAGGCATCGGCGGCGCTCGCGATCGCCGTCGCCGGCCCGGCGCGCCGGCGGATCGTGCCGTCAGCGCAGCTCGCGCTGGAACGTGCATTGCTGGCGGACCCGTCCCTGCTGCGGGCAGCGATCGAGGTCGAGCTCGGGCCGCTCCTGGCGGCGCAGCGCGCCGCCGGCCTCGTGGAGACCCTGGAGACCTACCTCGGCGAGCGCGAGAACGTGCGGGCCACCGCACGCCGGCTGGACGTGGCGTCACGGACGGTCACGTACCGGCTCGAGCGCATCGAGCGCCTGCTCGGCGGGCGGCTCGACGCGGACCGGCGCCTCCGGCTGGCCACGGTGCTGTTCGCGCGGCGCCTGCTGGCCCCGGAGGTCGAGCAGCTCGCCGCCGCCGCACGCTGATCCCTGCCTTGCCATCGGGTGCCGGTAGACCGGATGGGCGGGTCGTCGTTCGGGCATCATCGGGCGCACAGGAGGCACGATGATCCCGGACGCCCGCGACATGTTCGACCGGATCCCCAAGGTGGAGCTCCACTGCCATGTCGAGGGGACGGTGCGGTCCGGGACCGTCGTCGACCTGGCCCGCAGGGCCGGACGACCCCTGCCGGTCGACGACCCTGGGCTGCTGTACCGCTACGACTCGCTCGACTCGTTCCTCGACATCTTCTGGCTGATCCAGGAGCTGCTCCGCACCCGCGACGACTGGGCCAGGGTGGCGTACGAGTCGCTCGTCGACGCGTCGGCCCACGGGCTCCGGTACCGCGAGATGTTCTTCACCCCGGCACGCCACCTCGCCGACGGCCAGGACCTCGGCGAGATCATCGCGGGGCTCACGGAGGGCATCGAGGCCGCGGAGGCCGAGACCGGCGTCCGCTGCCTGCTGATCGCGGCCATGGACAAGGCCTACGGGCCCGCGGCCGGCATGGGGCTCATCGAGGAGCTGGTGTCACTGCGCCAGGCTGGACGTGCCGACCGGGTGATCGGCATCGGCGCGGACTCCACCGAGCTGGGCGTGGACATGCGGCCGTTCGCCCCTGCGTTCCACGCGGCAGCGAAGGCAGGGCTCCGCCGGACCTGTCACGCCGGCGAGGCGGTCGGCTGCGGCCCGGAGAACATCGAGATCGCGCTCGACGTCCTGGGTGCGGAGCGGATCGACCACGGGGTGGCCATCGTCGAGGACCCGGCGCTGGTCCGCCGGCTGGCGTCGGAGCGCATCCCGCTGACGGTCTGCCCGACGAGCAACGTCGTCATCGCGAACCGCTACCGCTCGCTGGCCGAGCACCCGCTGCCGGCGATGCTCGACGCCGGGCTGCTGATCACGATCAACACGGACGATCCCGCGATGCAGGACCTGGACCTCGGCCTCGAGTACCGGCGCGTCGCCGATGCCCATGGGCTGACGGCCGCCGAGATGGGGCGGCTGGCGGTGGAGGGGATCGAATCGACCTGGCTGGACGCCTCAGATCGGGCGGCGATGCGGCGGGAGTTCGAGGAGGTTCTGGCCGGGCTCTGAGCGTCGGACCGGCGTCTCCGAGGATTGACGCCGCGTGTGACGAAACGGCGGCAGCCGATCAGGCCCGCTCGAGCAGAGAGCGCCGCTCGTCGACGCCTCCGCGGTGGCGACCATCCGGCCCGCTCGCCGACGCACCCGACCACGCCTGGCCTCGAGTCCATTCGTCCGCCACCACGCGCCGGTGCACGAGCGACCACTTCCGGATCGAGCGCGGCAGATGGCTGGCAACGGCACCGATCACGAGCGCCGCGATGGCAACCGGCGTCCCGGCACGGCTGGAGACGTGCCCCAGCAGCAGGACCCCGATGTGCGCGAGGCTCAGGAGGCCGCGGCCCTGATACGGCCAGTGCCGGCTGTGCGAGGCCTCGGTGGCGAGCAGCGCCGCGCCGGAGAACGTGGTGGCGAGTCGCCACTGGTCGCGACCCTCGCGCCTGCCCTGCAGGAGCGTGCCGAGGTAGCCCGCCATGGCGAGCAGATGCGCCGCCCGCGCCATGATCGCGATGGAACGCGGAACCGGGTCGTACGGATTCACCTTCGGTCCTCGCCCATGACCCTCTCCTGGCGCGGGAACTGGCAACCACCAGCGTACCTTCCGGGAAGCCGTTCGGGTCGATCCGGGAGGAGATGGCGCGGGACTGTCGGCGCGACCGTCGGCCGCTCCCGGCACGGCGCTCGCTGGGGGTCGAACAGACCGGAGATGGGGAGCATGACGACCCTGTGGGCGAGGCCGGTGCCGAGCCGATACTCCTCCGTGGGGCGCTATGGCCAAACGGCCATAGCCCTGAGAACGTGCCTGTGAGCGGAGAAGCAGTGATGGACATGATCCTTCGGATCAACATGGGTGCCGACGGTGGACCCAGTGCCAGCGTCGAGGAGATGGGCGAGTTCGCCGGCCTCGGCGGCCGTGCGATGACGTCGCTGATCGTCGCCAAGGAGGTCGACCCGACCTGTCATCCGCTCGGCGCGGGGAACAAGCTCGTCTTCGCCCCGGGCATGCTCACCGGCTCGGCCGCCTCCACCAGCGGCCGCATCTCCGTCGGCTGCAAGAGCCCCCTCACGGGCGGGATCAAGGAGGCGAACGCCGGCGGCCAGGCGGGCCAGGCGCTCGCCCGGCTCGGCTACGCGGCGTCATCGTCGAGGGCAAGCCCGCGGGTGACGACCTCTGGACGGTCCTCGTCAACAAGGACGGTGTCTCGTTCAAGGTCGACAACGACCTGCGCATGCAGGGCACGTACGACACCGTCGAGAAGCTCAAGGGCGAGTACGGCGACAAGGTGACCTTCATGGTCATCGGCCAGGCCGGCGAGATGATGCTGGGCGGCGCGTCGATCCAGGCCTGCGACCGCGAGCTCCACCCGACGCGGGCGATGGGCCGCGGCGGCGTCGGGGCTGTCATGGGCTCCAAGAAGATCAAGGCATTCATCCTCGACGAGACCGGGACGAGGACCCGCCAGCCCGCCGACGAGGCGCGCTTCAAGGCCGCGGCCACGATCTTCAACGACGGCCTGCGGCGCCACGGCGTCTCCGGCCAGGGCCTCCCGTCGTTCGGGACGAACGTCCTCACCAACATCCTCAACGAGGCCGGCGGCTATCCGACCAGCAACTTCCAGCACCGGCCACTACGAGGATGCACGAAGATCACTGGCGAGACGCAGGCCGCGACGATGACCGAGCGGGGCGGCGAGCCCACGCACGCCTGCCACCGCGGCTGCATCATCCAGTGCTCGGGCATCTACAACGACGCCACGGGCAAGTACGAGAGCAAGCAGGCCGAGTACGAGACGGTCTGGTCCCACGGCGGCAACTGCGGCATCAGCGACCTCGACATCATCCAGAAGCTCGATCGGATGGACGACGACTTCGGCCTCGACACGATCGAGACCGGCGTTGCCATCGGCGTCGCCATGGAAGGTGGGCTCCTGCCGTTCGGCGACGGCGAGGGAGCGATCCGCGTCCTCGCCGAGGTCGGCAAGGGCATCACCGCTCGGTCGGATCATCGGCTCGGGTGCCGGCATCGACCGGCAAGGCATTCGGCGTCGTACGCGTGCCGGTCGTCAAGAACCAGGCGCTGCCCGCCTACGATCCGCGGTCCGTCCAGGGCATGGGCGTCACCTACGCCACCACCCCGATGGGCGCCGACCACACCGCCGGGTACGCCGTCACCACGAACATCCTGAAGGTGGGTGGCTTCGTCGACCCCCTGAAGCCCGAAGGCCAGGTCGAGCTGTCGCGCAACCTGCAGATCGCGACCGCCGCGATCGACTCGACCGGCATGTGCCTCTTCATCGCCTTCCCGGTCCTCGACCAGCCCGAGACCTTCGACGCGCTGGTCGAGCTCCTGAACGGCTTCTACGACATCAACCTCACCGCCGACGATGTGACGGCGCTTGGCAAGAAGGTGCTCGACACGGAGCGCGACTTCAACGCCCGGGCCGGCTTCACTGCGATCGACGATCGCCTGCCGCGCTTCTTCGAGAAAGAGCCGCTCCCGCCGCACAACGTCACCTTCCACGTGCAGCCCGAGGAGCTGGACGCGGTCTTCGTCTGGTGGGTCTCCAGCGCCGCCGCCGTCGCATCCCCGGGCGCGACGGCGGCGGAACCCTGGGACTGGTCGATGTACCACTTCAACGCGGCCGACGCGCCGTGGCGTTCGCTTGACGGCCTCATGCAGCGGGGCGTCTGGTGGCGCTCCATCACGCCCGCGCCGCTCCTCCCGTTCCTGACCGAACAGCTCGGCCTCGGGGAGGACTACGTCCGGGACCGGATCGAGACCATCTTCATCGACGGGATGGTCGTGGACGACCTCGACGGGTCAGTGGTCCGGAACGGTTCCACGGTCACGCTGTCAGCGGCGATGCCTGGGCTCGTGGGCGCCACCCTGCGACGCGGCGGCTACTACAAGGCCATGCGGTCCGGGATCAGCTGGTCCACCCTGGGCGACGACGGGCTGCCCAAGGGGGTGGCCCCGGGCCTCGTGCGCGTGAAGCTGTTCAACCTCATCCTGCGCGAGGTGGGACCGCGGCTCCTCGCGCATGGCGTGCTCGTTGATGCCCCGCTTGCGGCAGAGGCACTGGGTGGCCTGGCAGCACA
>CAWBGT010000018.1:0-31701 GCA_963788375.1 uncultured Chloroflexia bacterium | reverse complement strand
GTGAGGGCGAGGTCGTAGCCGCCGCGGACCTCGGGGCCCGTGCCCATCGAGGTGCAGAAGCAGGTCGACGCGGCCGTCGTGCAGTTGACCGCGATCACGAGGGCATTGCGACGCCGGGCGCGGTAGTCCTCGTCCGTGTACGGACCGCCCAGGAACACGCGGTCCTGGATCCCCAGCGCGGCCAGCTCACACGCCCGCAGGCCGACGAAGGCGAGCCTGGGCGGGTCGATCGGAGCGGGCTCGAAGCTGACGGTCTTTCCGTCGCGTCGCCCGACGTTGAGCGGCACGACGGGCGGGAACGTCCAGCGCTTGGGGCTCAGGGGACCCACGTTGTAGTCGAAGACCCGGTGGTCGCCATGGGTCACGAGGTCGTAGTGACCGGGGACCTGCTCGTCACCGATGCCGACCGGGAGCTCGTCGACGGACTCGATCTCCGCATAGACGACCGCGCCGTCCTGGACCGTCGGGCCGATGACCGTGCGGCCATCCTCGCGGAGAAGGTCAATCAGGACGCCGAGGTTCGCGTGAGCCAGGAACCACGGCCCGCTCCCATTCCCGGACAGGGCCGGTGCCGGTGGTGCGGCGATCGCCGTCCCCGTGGGAATGGGATACGGCGCGTAGGGCATGCGCTCGTCGTTCACCACGTCTTGCCCTCTGGCCTGCCCCACTCCTCGCGCGCGAACAGGTCGAGCAGCTGGAGCCTTGTTGCGGCCAGCCGCCGGCTGACGGCCTGCAGGACGCGGGGGTAGACAGAGGCGGCCAGGGCGTTGTCCGCCCGCAGGAGGGATCGCAGCCGCTCACCGGGAAACTCCAGGAGGGAGACCGGCTCGATGGCGATCCCGACGGATGTGGCGCGGTGCGGGGGCACGATCGCAGACCAGCCGACGATGTCGCCGGGCTCGACAGTCAGGATGGTGACCATGCCCCGCTCAGGGACGAGCGTGCGCAGGGCCACGCGGCCGGCGAGCACGATGGACATCGAGTCAGTCACCTGGCCCTCGTGGAAGAGCTCCGTGTCGGGGCTCACCTCCCGGATGGTGGCGATCGACGCCAGTCGCTCGATGGCATCGGGTGGCAGGCCACCGCCAAACCACGATGAGCTGAGGGCCATGACCAGGTGGGGAGAAGGGATCGGCGTCGTGAGCGACATCGGGAGCTGACCTCACTACCTGAGTTCGGATCGACGCGACGAGATCGCGTGCTCCGGGGCCGCAGGGTCATGCTCCTCCAGGACCGGGCGGACGCGGGAGTGCCGTCGGTCGCCGGGCCGCCGGGCCGACCGGCCGCGGTCCCCTGCCGGACGGCCCGGCGGCCGAGTGCCGGTCCGCCACGGATCGGCGGTGCGCGCCTAGCGGATGCCCGCCAGGCGAGCCACCAGGGCGGCCTCGTCCGGCATGCCGTCGGTCGGCCCCTCGCGAATGATCTCGGGCCGGTGCCCGATGGCGACGATCTCCCGTTCGAGGGCCGTACGCAGCTCATCCGTGCCGAGGACAAGCACGTGATCCACGTCGCCGATCGAGTGCGCAACCTCGGCCAGGGCGGGTGGCGTGATGGCCGCCAGTGCCGGCAGCGGCACCACCGTTGCGGTGACCGGTGCCTGGCCGCCACCGCGCACGACGACGGCACGCCCGGGCCCGATCCAGACCACGGCGTTCAGGCCGGTCTGCGCCGGCCGGTCCAGTGTCCGCGTGCGTGTCGATCCGTGCATCGTGCCTCTCCCTGGCGTCATGTGCATGGTCGGACGGCCGGATGGCCCATTCGCCTGCCGTTCGTCCCGAATGCGGCGACCGCCGGCACCCCGGGCCGGTCGCAGAATGGGCCGCAACCTGCCCGCCCCCCCCGCAACGGCGGACCGGCCGCGGCGTTCGCCGGGCCGGCCCGAGGCCCCTAGAGAGCGGTCAATGGCTCGCGACCTTGACCTCCTTCGCGCGCGCGACCACGCGACCCAGGTGCTCCTCGACGGTGCCGGACACCGGATCCAGCTCGTAGCGGACGCGGACGACCGGCTTCGGGGACCGACAGCACCCGGGTGATGTCGATGGGGGTCGCCGCGAGGACCACGTCGGCCGGGATCGCGGTGAGGGCTGCCTCGAGCTCGTGGATCTGCTTGTCGCCGTACCCCATCGCGGGCAGCAGGTTCTCGAGGGCCGGGTACTTCGCGAGGGTCGCGGCAAGCTCGCCGCCGGCGTAGGGCCGCGGGTCGACCACCTCGGCGGCGCCGAAGCGCCTCGCGGCGACGATGCCCGCCCCGTAGGTCATGCCGCCGTGGGTCAGCGTCGGGCCGTCCTCGACGACGCACGCTGCCGCCCGCGAGCTCACCGCCCTCGAGGGCCAGCGAGGACCGGCCTCGACGAGGCCGGCCGTCGGATGCCCTCGGCGATCCCGGCCTTGCACGACCGCCAGCTCCTCGGGCGTCGCCGAGTCGACCTTGTTGATCACGATCACGTCGGCCATCAGCAGGTTCGCCTCGCCCGGGTAGTACGACGCTCGTGACCGGGCCGCAACGGGTCCACCACCACGATCATGAGGTCGGGCCGGTAGAACGGCAGGTCGTTGTTGCCGCCGTCCCACAGGACCACGTCGGCCTCGGCCTCCGCCGCGCGCAGGATCTCCTGGTAGTCGACGCCCGCGAAGACCAGGCGGCCGGCATCGAGGTGGGGCTCGTACTCCTCGCGCTCCTCGATGGTCGTCTCGTGGCGGTCAAGGTCCGCGTATGTCTCGAAGCGCTGGCAGCGCTGGGCAGCCAGGTTGCCGTAGGGCATCGGGTGCCGGACGACCGCGACCTTGAGACCCTGCGCCCCAGCAGCGACGCCACGTGGCGGCTCGTCTGGCTCTTGCCGCAGCCGGTCCGGACCGCGCACACGGCCACGACCGGACGGGTGCTGGCCAGCAGGGTGCGATTGGGGCCCAGCAGGCTGAAGTCCGCGCCGGCCGCGAGCACCCGACTGGCGGCGTGCATGACCTGCTCGTGGCTGACGTCCGAGTAGGCGAACACGACGGTATCGACCGCGAGGTCGCGGATCAGGGCCTCGAGCTCGGCCTCCGGACGGATCGGGATGCCCTCGGGATAGCGGTGCTCCGGCAAGCTCCGGTGGGTAGCGGCGGTCCGCGATGCCAGGGATCTGTGTCGCCGTGAAGGCGACCACCTCGACCGACGGGTCATCCCGGTAGGCGACGTTGAAGTCGTGGAAGTCCCTGCCGGCGGCACCCATGATCAGCACGCGTTCGTGCGCATGATCATCCTTTCGAGAGGGGCCCGTTGGGCGCCCCGCGCCGGTCCGCTGGGATCAGCAGGCGAGCGCGACGGTAGCCGCCTCCCCGTTACGGGCATCTTGGGGGATGATCGAGGAGCCGGTCGCCGGGCGGAGGACCCGGCCGGGGGGTCCGCAGGTCCCGCCAACGTGGTCCGATCGGCACTCACCGTGGGTGGGGCGAACCCCCGAGACTGCGAGCGAGGTGGGTGCCGGAGGGGACGCCCGGCACCCACCCGAACCTTGCCCTCGCCCACTGGCGGGGGCTTCGTCATTCCCCAGGGGCCGGCAGGGGGTCCATCGGCCCTGGTCCACCGTGCTGGGCCGGTGAGGCGCGGGCCCAGGTGCGGGTCCTGGCGCCCGGCGCGCGTGGTCGAACGGCGAGCCCTACAGCTCGTGGTGGCGGCGCGCCTCGTACGCGAGGCGGTCCCGGTGGTCGGGGTGGGCGATCGCGATCAGGGCCCTGGCGCGCTCACGCAGGCTCTTTGCCCGACAGCTCGGCGACACCGAACTCCGTCACCACCGTCCGGACATGAGCCCGCGTGGTCACCACCCCGGCGCCCTCGGCCAGGTGCGAGGTGATGCGCGATACCGATCCATCTGCGCCCGCGGTCGACGGCAGCGCGATGATCGCGCGCCCGCCCGGCGCGAGGGCGGCCCCGCGCATGAAGTCCATCTGCCCGCCGATCCCGGAATACATCCGGTACCCGATCGAATCCGCCACGACCTGGCCGGAGAGATCCACCTCGATCGCCGAGTTGATCGCGATCATGTGCTCGAACGACCGGATGACATGGGTGTCGTTGGTGAAGTCGACCGAGCGCATCTCGACCATCGGGTTGTCGTGCACGAAGGCGTACAGCTTCGCCGTCCCCATCAGGAACGCCACGACCAGCTTGCCGCGGTTGCGGGCCTTGCGGTCGCCGGTCACGACTCCAGCCTCCACGAGGTCGACGACGGCGTCCGTGAACATCTCGGTGTGGATGCCGAGGTCCTTCTTGGTCGTGAGGAGCTGCGCGGTCGCGGCGGGGATGGCGCCGATCCCCAGTTGGAGCGTGGCTCCGTCGGGCACGAGGTCGGCGATGTACCCGCCGATCCGCCGTTCCAGGTCGCCGATCATGGGGCGCGGGTGCTCGTAGGGAGCCTGCTCGACCTCGACGGCCAGGTCGATCTGGCTGGTGTGGATGAATGACTCGCCGAGCGTTCGCGGCATCGCCGCGTTGAACTGGACGATGACGGTCCTTGCCGCGTCGATTGCGGCGTGCATCGCCTCCACGGACACCCCCAGGGAGCAGAACCCGTGGGCATCCGGCGGCGTCGCGTTGACGAACACCGCATCAAGGGGCAGGGCGCCGGACCGGAACAGCGCGGGCACGTCAGAAAGGAACACGGGGACGAAGTCGGCGCGACCCTCGTTGACCGCCTTGCGGGCGTTGGGGCCGATGAACAGCGCCCGGTGTCGGAAATGCGGCGCCATCTCGGGTGCAAGGTGTGGTCCCGGGCCCTCCGTGTGGAGATGGACCACCGACACGTCCCGCAGGTCAGGCGCCCTCGCGACGAGGGCATCCAGGAGCACGGACGGGGTCGCAGCCGCGCACTGCAGGTAGATCTGGTCGCGGGACCTGACGCCGGCGACGGCTTCCTCTGGGCTCACGATACGCATGGCGGGAGTCTAGGCGGCCGGGCTCCCCGGATCGTCGTACCGGATGGCATGTCTCCCGGAGCCGGACCGCCCCCGTCGCTCAGGCGGATCGGCGGCGCAGCTCGAACGACGGTCCGGCCCCCAGGCCCTCGGCCGGGGTCCCGTACTTGAGGATCAGGTCGCGGACGGCGGCGGCGTGCTCGGGACCGTCGAGCGTTCGGGCCGCCGCCGGCTGCGTGACGTCACCGATCGTGGTCCGGCACACCGGATCTGCGAGCAGGTTCAGCCCCCAGTCAGCCTCCGTGGAGCCCGCGGCGACAACCAGTGCCCCGTCACCGCGCTCGACGAAACCCACGACAGCCAGCGCCGGACGACCGCTGACCCGACCCCGGGTCTCGAGGCGCAGCACCCTGCCCCAGGCGACGAGGTCATCCTCCAACGGGTGCGCCCTTGACAGAGCGGGGCGAGCTACGCGCCGCCGCGGTCCAGGCGGTGCTTGGCGACGAATGCCGCCGCCTGCGCGCGCCGCTCGAGATTGAGCTTGGACAGGATGGAGCTCACGTAGTTCTTGACCGTCTTGTCCGACAGGAAGACCTCGGCCGCGATCTCCTTGTTCGTCTTGCCCTCGGCGACCAGCAGGAGGATCCGCTGCTCCTGGGCGGTCAGCTGGGCCATCTCGTCGGTGTAGGCACCGGTGGCGATCCTCCGAACGCGCTCGAGCACCTTCTCGGTGACCGCCGGGTCGAGCAGCGACTCGCCGCGACCGACGGACTCCAGCGCCGCGACCAGGTCACGGGCGCGGATCTGCTTGAGCAGGTAGCCCGACGCACCGGCGACGATGGCGGACAGCACCGCCTCCTCGTCCGGATACGAGGTGAGCATGACGACCCGGGTGGCCGGCAGTTCCGCGCGAATCTCGCGGCAGGCCTCGATGCCGGAGCCGTCCGGGAGGCGCACGTCCATGACGACGATGTCGGGCTGGAACCGGCGGGCCTGTTCGATCGACTCTGCTGCGGTGCCGGCCTCGGCCACCACCTGGAAACCCTCGCGGCGGTCGAGCAGTGCCACAAGACCCTGCCGGACCACCTCGTGGTCATCCACCACGAGCAGGCGCAGGGGACGCGAGGTGAGATCAGTCACGTTCAGCTATCTCCGGTGGCGGCGGGGGGACGCTCCCCGGCACCGGCGCTGGTCAGGGCCGGTACCCGAACGATGATACGCGTGCCGGGGCCATCCGGGCGCTCGATGGCGAACGTGCCACCCATCCCGACCGCACGATCCCTCATGTTGGTGAGGCCCTGGTGCCGGCCGAGGGCATCCGGCCCCGGGACCAGCTGCGGGTCGAAACCACGGCCATTGTCCTCGACCCGCAGCACAAGGGCACCATCGTCGAGCGCAAGCAGGAGTGCCGCCCGGGTCGCGCTCGAGTGACGTGCCACGTTGGACAGGGCCTCCCGGACGATGAACAGCAGGTCCATGTGGCGATCGACCGGCATTGCTCGCAGCACGTCCGCGCCGCCATCGAGGTCCACCTCCAGGTCGATGACGGCATGCATGCCCAGCTCCTCGGCCTCGCGGGCCAGCGCTTCGACCGGGTCCTCGTCGCCGCCCAGGGCGGGCCGGAGACGCAGGATGTAGGAACGAATGTCGGCGATGACCAGGTTGAGCGCGTCGATCGCCCGGTCCACGCGGGCTACGGCGTCTTCCCGGCCGGCTTCGTCCTCCACCGAGCTCCGGGACGTCCTCGAGCGAGAGCCCCACCGCGTAGATCGCCTGGATGATCCCGTCGTGCAGGTCCTTGCCGATCCGCTCGCGCTCCTCCACCACCGCGAGGCGCTGCACCTGGTCGTGCAGCCGGGCATTCTCGATGGCGATGCCGGCGTGGACGGCGAACGTCTCCACCAGGTGCTCGTCGTCGTCCGAGAACGGCTCGCCACCGGGCTTGTCGGTGAGATAGAGGTTGCCGACCGATCGGCCCTTGACGATCACCGGCACACCGAGGAACGAGGTCATCACCGGGTGCCGCGACGGGAACCCGTGGCTGGCCGGGTGGCGGGCGAGGTCGTCGGCTCGCACCACCTGGCCCTCCCTGATGATCTTGCCCAGGAGGCCATGGCCCTTCGGGACGGCCCCGATGGCCGCCCGGGTCTCGGGTGAGAGACCACTGGTGATGAAGCGTTCGATCCGGCCCTGGCCGTCCGCGATGCCCATTGCGGCATAGGTGGCGCCCACCAGCGTCCGGACCCGCTCGACGATGAGGCCCAGGACCCGGTCGACGTCCAGCTCGGCGGCGACCGCACGGGTCGCGGCCTCGAGCGCCACGAGTCGCTCCGCCCGGCCGTGGACCTCGGCGCGGGACCACGCGGCGTCCACGACCAGCTCCAGCCCACGGACCACGGAGTCGACGGTGCCTTCCGGGGCGTCCAGGACCAGGCGCCCGAGCGTCTCGTGCCCCTCGTGGGATCCGAGCAGGAAGCTGGTCAGCCCCACACGCTCCCCGTCCGGCGGGATGGTCGCCAGCGTCCCGGCGCCGACCTCGAGCGGAGCCAGGGGTGGAGCGCTGAGCTCGAGGATCGCGCCGCGTGCGCCTGCGACCACCAGCACGCCCTCCAGCGACGCCTCGAGGCCACTGCGGGCGGCCGGGGAGGGATCGCGGCGCCACCGCTCGATCGCATCGAGGATCGTGACAAGCGGGAATGGGTCCGGGCGGGTCGGAGCAGGCCGGGCAGGCGACGACATCGCCGCGAGCCTATCAGCCCGGGCCCGGTCGCGGGTACACCGGGCCCGCGGTGATCAGGCCATTGGTCACTACGTTTACCATTGCCGCGCGGCCACCATGGCCGGACCCCATACCCCCACATCAGCGGAGTGCCCGTGCCCGTGGAGCCCACCGTTCCCACCCCGCCCGCCCCGTCCCCGGTCGAGCCCGAGCAGAACGGCGCGTCCGGCAGTGCCCTGAGCCGCCGGGGATTCCTGCGCGTCGCCGGTGCCGCCGGCCTCACCGGGGTCGCCGCCACCGTCGCAGCCTGCAGCGCCGCCGCGACCCCAGCGTGGAGCTTTGGCGCCCCGGCCGCCTCGGCCGCTGCCTCTCAGGCGCCCGCCGCGCCCACGGCCGCCCCCGGGACTCCGGCACCGAGCGCGGTCGCGTCGGCCGCGCCGTCGGCATCCGCGCCGCCGAACGCGGCCATCCCGCCCGGCTGGTCGGAGCACGACATCGCCGCCCGCGAGGTCGTCCGCCGATATCTGGGCAATCTCGTGCCGGCCTTCAAGGACGTCTTCGGCGAGGCGACCTACGCCAAGGTCGCCGACATCCTGGACGTGGCAGAGGGCTACCCGGAGCTCGAGATGAAACCTGCGTTCGCGCAGGTCCCCAACCTCGTGATCACGGACACGGTCACTCCCCTCGCCTACCAGATGGACGGCGACGTCAAGGTCTTCAACATCACCGTCGACGAGATGGAGTGGGCCATCGACGAGAAGCTGCCGACGGTGGCGGCGCTCGGCTACAACGCCCAATGGCCAGGGCCCACCATCCGCGTGACCGAGGGCGACAAGGTCCGCGTGACCTTCAAGAACAACCTCAACGAGACCACGGCCGTCCACTTCCACGGCCAGGAGTTCGTCGACTCCTTCGAGGACGGCGTCGCGTTCGTCAACCAGAAGCCATTCGCCGGTGGCGAGGAGTACACCTACAACTTCGTTGCCAACCGGCCCGGATCACTGATGTACCACTCCCACCACAACGCCACCGACCAGGTCGGCCGGGGACTCCTGGGAGCGCTGGTGGTGGACCCCAAGAAGCCCACGGCGGACGACAAGTTCGACCGCGAGTACGTCTGGATCTCCAACGACGCGCTCGGCGGCTTCACGATCAACGGCCACGGCTTCCCGGCGGTGGTCCCGGTGCTCGCGGCCCAGGGCGAGACGGTGCGCATCCGGTTCATGAACGAGGGCTTCATGATGCACCCGTGGCACAGCCACGGGTACCGGATGAAGGTCGTTGCGCGCGACGGCTACCCGCTCGAGGGCGCGTCGTTCTACTGCGACACCCTGGGCGTCAACCCGGGCGAGCGGTACGACGTCAACATCACCGCGGACCGCGTCGGGCTGTGGGCCTTCCACTGCCACATCCTCCCCCACGTCGAGGGGCTCGACGGCATGTTCGGCATGGTGACCGCCCTCGTGGTTGTGCCCGAGAAGGCCCACGTGGACGCGATCATCAAGGCCCTCCTGGCGTAGTCCCGGATCGGACGGATGACGGTCATGGCGACGCGATCGCAACGCGAGGCGGCTCCCCAGCCGGGGCCCTCGCGGGCGGTCGCGCCACCGGGCGGCCCACAGAAGCTGCTCCTCGCGACGGATCTCAGCGAGGCGTCCTACTCGGCTACGGAGCAGGCGTTCGAACTGGCGTCGAGGCTGGGAGCGGCCCTGCTCATCGTGTCGGTGATCGACCCCGGCTCACTGCTCCTGCCGGGCGGCCGCTTCCGCGCACGGGTTGACCAGGTCCGGGAGCGACGCGAGCAGCAGGCCCAGACGCTCGTCGAACGGGGGCGCCGCCAGGGCATCGAGGTGTCGTTCCTGATCTGGACCGGTGATCCGGGCGACCAGATCGTCGAGGCCGCGGAGGCCGAACGCGTGGACATGGTGCTGGTCGGCAGCCACGGGCGTGGCGCCGTGGGCCGGCTGTTCCTGGGCTCCGTGTCGGAGCACGTCGTCCGCAACGCCCCCTGCCCGGTCCTGGTCGTCCGGCCCCGGGAGGCGGCCGGCTAGGTACCCGGCCGGCACCGGCGCCCGCCCGCCGATCCCCGGTGAGGCTATGCTGCTCGAGACCGCCCGCCCGCGCCGAAGGGGTTGACTCCCATGACACGTCCCGACGAGACGGCCACGCCCGCGCCGGAGCCCAGGCCCGAGCCCGTCGCCGCGCCGGCACCAGATCCCCATCCGGCACCAGATCCTCAGCCGGAGCCGCAGGCGGATCCCGATCCCGGGAAGGAGCCCACTGCGCCGGTCAACACGCCGGAGGCAGCGAGGAGCCTCGCCACTCGCGCCGACTCGGTAGCCGAGCGGTTTGGCAAGAGCGACTGGATCGAGCTGGCCGCCACGGTGTTGCTGGCCCTCGCGACCATCGCCTCGGCATGGTCCGCATACCAGGCGACCCGCTGGGGCGGCGTCCAGGCCAACGCCTATGCGGCGGCGGGGGCGAACCGGTCGGAGTCGGTACGGGCGTCCAACAAGGCGCTGGCCCAGCAGCAGGTCGACGTGGCCACGTTCGTGGCCTGGCTCGACGCCTACGCCTCCGAGCGCCCAGTTCTCAAGGCGTTCTTCGAGGAGCGCTTCCGGCCGGAGTTCAAGCCCGCCTTCGACGCCTGGCTGAGCCTCGGTCCCGGCCGGCACCGTCCCGGACGGATCCCCGTTCTCGCGGCCGGAATACCAGCTCGCCGCGCAGCAGCAGGCGGACGAGCTGCTGGTCAAGGCCGAGGCATCATCCGCGGAGGCGCGTGCGGCCAATCAGACGGGGGACAACTTCATCCTTGTGGTCGTGCTCATGGCGTCCGTCCTGTTCTTCGCCGGCGTCGGGACGAAGTTCAGGGGCACCGTCACGCGACGAACCATGATCACGCTGGCCGCCCTCATGTTCACAGTCGGCATCATCGTCATCGCGAGCCTGCCCCCCAACGTCGGGGTCTGACCGGCGCGCCCCTGTCCGCCACGGAGCCGTGCGAGGCCGCCAGTGCCCGGCGCGACCGTTCGAAGGGACCGCGCCTTCGCGGCAACGGATCGACCTCCGAACTGCGCGCTTGGCCGGATGACCAGGCATCGCCGCGGGGTCACGCTCGAGGTGGCCGGCGCAAGGATTGTCCGCGCGGGCCCGTCGGCTGCGACCGCGGCAGGCGTCCAGGTCATCGGAGGATGCTCCCCGTGTTCGCCCAGCCATCGACCTCACCCGCCCGCCGCACTCCCACGGTGGATGGCCTCGAGCGGAGGTACCTGGCGCTGCACGGCGGCGATCGCGAGGCGGCGGCGCGCAACCTGGCCGTGGACCTGATGACCATCGAGGGGAGCGGTACCGGCTCCACGCAGGCGGCTGCCGAACCGGCGACCCTTCGCCGCTACCGGCGCGCGGCGGTCATGGCCTGCGGCGTCCTCCGTTTGCCGATGGCCCACGCCACGATCATCTACGAGGACACGGTCGAGTACGTCCGCGAGCACCTCTTGCCGGGATCGGGCGGTCACGGCAGGCCGATCACTCCCTGGGAGGCCGCCGCGCTCACGACCCGTAGGGCGGCGTAGCAGCTGGGGGCCGCACGGGCCCAGGCCCCGCGGGTGCGATCGCCGTACATCCCGCGCCTGCTACTTCGTGTACACGCCCTCGGGATCCAGCTCCTCGCGGACGAGGCGCAGCTCCTCGACGGTAGGAGCGGGCGTCGTCGGCAGGTCCGGGCTGATCTTCGGCTCCCACGCGATCGTCGCCCGGACCTCGTCCAGCGTGGCGCCGGGGTGCAGGTAGTCGAGACGCATCTCACCGGTCTCGTCGAAGTGCCAGATCCCGAGGTCGGTGACCACCACCGTCGGGCCACGCCCGTTCCAGCCGCCGGCCCTGCGGATCCGCTCCGCCTGCTCCGCGCCACCGAGGTTGCCGGGTGACGTCCGGAAGTCGATCTTCTCGACGAACGACCGGGACGACTGACGCATGATCACGAACACCTGGCGGGCGTTGATCGCGATCTCGCAGGCACCGCCGGAACCGGGCAGCCGCGTCCTGGGATGCTCGTAGTCCCCGATGACCGTCGTGTTGATGTTGCCGAACCTGTCGATCTGGGCGGCTCCCAGGAAGCCGACGTCGATCAGCCCGCGCTGCAGGTAGAACGCGAACAGCTCGAACATCGAGACCACCGCGGTGGCGCCGGTGACGATCGTCGGATCACCAATCGACAGCGGGAGACGCGCAGGCTGGGCGCCGAAGACGCCGGCCTCGTACACCAGCTCCATGTCCAGGGCCACGGTGCGCTTGGCGAGATTGACGGCGATGTTGGGCAGCCCGACCCCGACGAAGCAGACGTGCTGCCCCTCGAGCTCGCGCGCGGCGGCGACGATCATCATCTCGGACTTGGTGAAGGCCGGGTCCACGGCGCCGGAGCGCGGCTGGGTCATCGGTAGTCACCGTAGTCGACAGAGCCCGACGGAGCGCTGCCTGGCCTCAGGCCCGTCCACCGGTCGGCGCCCATCTTCTGGACGTAGGCGGCCCGGTCCGACAGGTCGTAGACCCACTCGCGGAGCCAGGCCTGGGTCTTCTCCTCATCCCGGCTGATCGGGTCCCAGTCGAGGTAGAAGCGGTTGTCGCGGTCGTAGGCGCCCTGGACGTAGCTGGGATGCGCGCCGAACGGGTCAACGACCACGGCGTCCACGATCAGGCCCGGGATCACCGTCCGGTTGGGGTCCGCGCGGATCACCGACTCCGCGACGAGCTCCTCCACAACCACGATCACCCGGTCGGCGGCGAAGGCGGCCTCCTTCTGGCAGCCCAGCAGGCCCCAGATCTGGGTGTTGCCGCTGGCATCGGCGCGCTGGGCGTGGATGACGGTCACGTCCGGGTTGAGCGGTGGCACCGCGTAGACGACCTCGTCCGAGTAGGGCGACTGGATGGGGCGGATCAGCGGGTTCGCCTTCGGCAGGTCGGTCTCGAAGTAGGAGCGGAGCGGCATGAATGGCAGGTTGGACGCCCCCGCCGTGTACCGCGCCACCATGCCGAAGTGGCTGTACTCCTCGACCTCGAGCGCCGTCCCCTCCCCGACCGAGGCGGGCTCGATCCGGCGTCGGATGGCGTTGAGGCCACCGACGCCCGGGTTGCCCAGCCAGGAGAAGATCAGCTTGCGGGCAACGCCGCCGGCGATCATCTGGTCGTAGATGAGGTCGGGCGTCATGCGCGCGAGGGTCAGGTCACGCTTGCGCTGGCGGATGATCTCGTGACCGGCCGAGAAGCCGATGAGGTGGGTGAACCCCTCGATCGCGACCGTGTCTCCGTCAAGCACGAGATCCGCGATCGCGTCGCGCATCGATGCGACCTTGCCCGGCATGGGCGGTCCTCCTCCGGTCGTCAGGTGGTCGCTGCCATCAGCCTGCGTCAGCCGGCCGATTCGATACCGGGTGTCGAGAGCCCCTGGCTCACCTCGAAGTCCACCTCCCGCACGTCCTCGGTGCGGTGGGCGGCGACGTGCGCCACCGATTCGCCGAAGATGCGCACGGCGGTGTAGACCTCGTCCTCGGTCACGACCAGGGGCGGCGACATGCGGACGCAGTCGTCCCCCGCCTCGAGGACGAGCAGCCCACGATCGAACGCCTGCATCTGCACGGCCTCGGCCGTCTCGCCGGAGTCGAACTGGATGCCGATCATGAGGCCCTTGCCGCGGACATCCTTGACGAGCGCAGGGAACTCGCCCAGCAGCGGGCGGAGGCCGTCCTGCGCCTGGCGGCCTCGCAGGCCGGCGTTGGCGATGAGGCCGCCCTCGAGCAGCCGGATCGTCTCCATCAGCGCGGCCAGCGCGACCGGATTGCCGCCGTAGGTGCTGCCATGGGCGCCGGGACCCCAGGACATGACCTCGGAGCGGGCGATCATCGCGCCCACCGGCATGCCGGAGCCGATCCCCTTGGCCGTCAGCAGGATGTCGGGCTCAACGTCCCAGTGCTGGATCGCCCACATCTTGCCGGTGCGGCCCGCGCCCGACTGGACCTCGTCCGCAATCAGCAGGATCCCGTGCCGGTCGCACAGCTCGCGCAGGCGGGGCAGGAAGTCGTCCTCGGGGACGACGTAGCCGCCCTCGCCCTGGATCGGTTCCACGATGACGGCGGCGAACTCCTCGGCCGGCATCAGACGCTTGAACACCCGGTTCTCGATCTCGTCGAGACCCGCCAGCCCGTACGGGACGTGATAGATGCCCGGCAGCAGCGGTCCGAAGTGCGCGTGGTACTTGGCCTTGGAGGCGGTCAGGCTGACCGCGCCCATCGTCCGGCCGTGGAAGGCGCCCAGGAAGGCGATCACGTTCTGGCGGCCGGTGTGGTACCGGGCGAGCTTGAGGCCGGCCTCGACGGCCTCGGCACCGGAGTTGCCGATAAACGTCCGCACCGGGCCCGAGATGGGGGCGATGCGCGCGAGCTCGGCCGCGGCCTGCGCGTAGATGGGCAGGTAGAAGTCGCTCGCGGAGAAGTGCTGGAGCTCCCCTGCCTGGCGCTGGATCGCCGCCACGACGTCAGGGTGGCTGTGACCGGTCGAGTTCACCGCGATGCCCGCCGCGAAGTCCAGGAAGACGTTGCCGTCAATGTCCTCGACCGCACAGCCGAGGCCGCGCACCGGCACGATCGGGTAGGCGCGGGGAAGGCTGGGACTCGTCCAGGCGTGGTCGAACTCGATGTGCGCCCGGGCCTTGGGGCCCGGCAGATCGGTCACGATGTCCGGGAGCGGACGTGCCTGGAGCGGGGTGGTCACGGGGCCTCCTCGAGAGCGCTGGGCGGGCGGGCCGACCACGACCCGAACGCATAGATCCTATGCAGAGTGAATACGAGCATAACAGAGCGCGTCGGGGCGATCAGGGCCCCGAATCGGGGCTCGATGCGAGGGCGGGCGGCGTGCCGGAGCGTCAGCTGAACAGCGAGGCGTAGGCGTTGATCGCCGGCTGTCCGCCGAGGTGCGCGTACAGGACGTTGCTCCGCTTGCCGATCTCGCCGCGGACGACCATGTCGACCAGGCCGGCCATCGACTTGCCCTCGTAGACCGGGTCCGTGATCATCCCCTCCAGACGTGCGGCAAGGCGCATGGCATCCAGCGTCGCCTCGTCGGGGATGCCGTACACGCCCGCGTGGTAGCGGTCGTCCAGGATCACCTCGTCCGGGCGCAGGTCGCGCCCCAGGCCGATGGCGGTCGCCGTGACCTGGGCGATCCGAGCGACCTGCGCGCGAGTCTCGAGCGGGGTGGCCGAGCCATCGACACCCACGACACGCCGCGGCCGGCCGCCCTCGTCCTCCAGGACCGCGAAGCCGGCGATCATGCCGGCCTGCGTTGAGCCCGTGACCGAGCACACGACGATGGTGTCGAAGAAGACGCCCAGCTCCTCCTCCTGGCGCGCGACCTCCATCGCCCAGCCCGCAAACCCGTGCCCGCCCAGCGGGTGGTCGGATGCGCCGGCGGGGATCGCGTATGGCCTGCCGCCCCTGGCCTCGACGTCGGCGAGCGCCTGCTCCCAGCTCTCCTTGAAACCGATCCCGAAACCCGCCGGATGCAGGCGGACGTCCGCGCCCATGAGCCGCGACATGAGGATGTTGCCGACCCGGTCGTAGGTCACGTCGGGCCAGTCGACCCAGTGCTCCTGGACAAGCACGCAGCCCAGGCCCGCGTGCGCGGCGACTGCCGCGACCTGGCGGGTGTGGTTGGACTGGACACCACCGATGGACACCAGCGTGTCGCAGCCCTGCGAGAGCGCGTCCGCGAGCAGGTACTCCAGCTTGCGGACCTTGTTGCCGCCAAACGCGAGGCCGCTGTTGCAGTCCTCGCGCTTGGCCCAGACGGTGGCGCCGCCGAGATGCTTCGTCAGGCGGTCCAGGCGCTGGATCGGCGACGGGCCGAACAGGAGCGGGACACGTGGGAAGTCGGCGAGGGTCACGGCAGGCTCCGGCGTCGGGTGAGGATCGCCCGACGATACCCGTTCGGCGGTGCCGGCCGGGCTGGCGGCGTCGCGTGAGGATCAGCGGCGGGCTACGGGTCGCAGTCGCCGGGCGTGCCCGGACCGGGCGCCGGACCGCCCAGAAAGATCCCAGAGGCGACGACGATCAGCCCGCACGAGAGGTCCACGCGAGTCCCCGCACCCGTCGACTCGCGGCTCCCGTCCGCGTTCTGCCGCGTCCACACGTCGCCGGCGTTGACCGTCAGCTCTACGAGCACGCGACCGGACCCGGTCCGGACCTGCGCGGCCCACGGCAACGGCCCCAGGTCGGCGAAGCCCAGCTCAGCGCCCTGCCCGGCGGCGATCGGCCGTCCCGCCGCCCCGTTGACGGTCAGCATCACCGGGATCGTGGTCGAGTTGGACACATTGAGCCGCATCTCCTCGGCCGGTGTCACGACCTTCACGCCGACCGGTGCAAACGTGAGGGTCGCGGTGGACGGCCCGGGAAGGTACGAGCAGCCGGCCATCGCGCCGGCCATCGCCAGCGCCAGGACCAGGACCATCAACCGTGCGAGGGACCGCATCCTGCCCCTCCGGCGGGGACCCGGCTGCCCGGGCCCCACCTCATGCCATCGTCAGTCGACGACGGTGTGGCTCTGCTCGCGCAGGAACTGCGCGACGTAGTACATCGACAGGCCGGACTTGCCGGTCGAGCCGGAGCCCTTCCAGCCGCCGAAGGCCTGCACGCCCGGCCAGGCGCCGGTCGTGGC
This sequence comes from uncultured Chloroflexia bacterium, assembly GCA_963788375.1. Taxonomy (GTDB): domain Bacteria; phylum Chloroflexota; class Limnocylindria; order Limnocylindrales; family CSP1-4; genus CAIXZV01. Next base: position 15,386 of record CAWBGT010000018.1, on the reverse strand, counting down.
GCCCGCGCGCCGGTTGACGTACAGGACGCCGGCCTGGATCTCCTCGAGGAACTTCTGGACCTCGGCGGGATCCTCGGAGTACACGCCGGCGGTCAGGCCGTAGACGTTGTCGTTCGCGAGGGCCAGGGCCTCGTCGAGCGAGTCGACGGCCGCGACCGCGGTGAACGGAGCGAAGAGCTCGTCCTGGAACAGGCGGTGCTGGGGCGGCAGGCCGACGACCGTCGGCTCGACGTAGAAGCCCCGGGCGAGGTCGCCGTCGGTGAGGTGCTCGCCGCCGGTGAACACGGTGCCGTCACCTCGGGCCTCGGCGACGGCCTGCTGGTGGCGGGCGACCGCCCGCTCGTCGATCACCGGGCCGAGGAACGCGGTCCGCGGCAGCGGGTCACCCACCACCAGCTTCTCCGTCTTCTCGACCAGGATCCTGACCAGCTCGTCATGGACCGGACGCTCCACGTACACGCGGCTGTTGGCGGAGCACTTCTGGCCACCGTAGCCGAACGCGGCGCGCACGATACCCTCGGCGGCCTCCTCCAGGTCCGCGCTCTTGAGCACGATCGCCGGGTTCTTGCCGCCCATCTCCACGATGCACGGGCGCGGGTACCGCTTGCTGAAGTTCCGGAACAGGTCGAAGCCCACCTCGTAGGACCCGGTGAACACGATGCCGTCGATCCCCTGGTTCTCCTGGAGCTCCGTGCCGACCGTGTCACCGGGGCCCATGACCAGGTTGAACACGCCGTCCGGCACTCCCGCGTCGCGGTAGACCTCCTTGAGCGCGATGGCCGACATGGCCGCAACGGACGCCGGCTTGAACACGACAGCGTTGCCCGCCATCAGGGCGGCCGACGACGGTCCGACCGAGAGCGCCATCGGGAAGTTGAAGGGACTGATGACCGCGAACACGCCGTGGGGTCGCAGGATCGAGCGGGTATGCACGGCCGCGTCGCCCAGGTTGTCCATCGGGTGGTCGTAGCAGTCGTTGTCCTCGGCCGTCCTCGCGTAGTAGCGGATGAGGTCGGCCGCCTCCTCGACCTCGCCCAGGGCCTCGAGGCGGGTCTTGCCCACCTCGATGGCCATCAGGGCCGAGTACTCCATCTGACGCTCGGAGATCAGGTCCGCGGCACGCTTGAGGACCTCGAGCCGCTTCTCCCAGCCCAGGCGGAACCAGGCGGGCTGCGCGCGACGGGCGGCCACGACCGCCTCCTGCACATCCGACCGGGTGCCGCGGGCGAAGGTGCCCACGAGGATGTCGCGGTCGATGGGTGAGCGGACCTCGAAGGCGCCGTCGCCGTCGCGCTCCACCCCGGCGATGAAGTTCCGGTGATATGCACCCAGGCGGGCCTTGGCCTTCTCCAGCCCTGCCTCGTAGAGCGCGTGCAGCTCCTCGTTGTCGTTGCGCAGCGTCGCGTAGGTGATCTTGATCCGCTCGGCCATTGAAGCTGGCTCCCATGGGGCACGCCGGTGTTGCGGACGGGCGCGCGGGGTCGACGGGTTCGTTGCCCCAGAGTCTAGTGCCGCGACCGAGGACCGCGGGAGGGCGGACCGGCAGGCCCCGAGCGGGACGTCCGAGCCATCGACGGACCTGCCCGCAACCGGCAGACTGGCGCCATGACCCGTCGCGTCCGCCCGATTCCCGTCGCTGCCACGGTGTTCGCGCTCGTCACCGGCCTGCTCGCCAGCCTCTCCGGGCTCGTCGCTCCAGCCCTGGCGGCCAGCGAGTTCCCTGCCGGCTATGAGGGGTTCCACACCTACGCGGAGATGAGCGCAGAGGTCGCCGCCGTGGCCGCCGCGCACCCCGACATCGTCCAGCGCTTCTCCATCGGCCAGAGCTACCAGGGCCGCCAGCTGTGGGCGGCGAAGATCAGCGACAACGTGGCCACGGACGAGGCGGAGCCCGAGGTCCTGTTCGACGGCCTCCACCACAGCGACGAGCACATGGGCCTCGAGATGACGCTGCGCATCCTCCACTGGCTCGTGGACGGCTACGGCACGGACCCGCGGATCACCGGGATCGTGAACAGGCGTGAGATCTGGATCGTGTTCGCCGCCAACCCCGACGGCGCCCAGTACGACATCCGCAACGGGCGCTTCCACCACTGGCGCAAGAACCGGCAGCCAAACGCGAACGGCACGGTGGGCACGGATCTCAACCGCAACTACGGCTATCGCTGGGGCGGCGGCGGCAAGACCAGCAAGAACCCGCTCGCGATCACGTATCGCGGCCCGTCCGCGTTCTCCGCCCCGGAGACCCGTGCCTTCCGCGACTTCCTGGCCAGCCGCGTCGTGGACGGGCGCCAGCAGATCCGCGCGGCGATCACGTTCCACGAGTACGGCCGCCTCGTGATGTGGCCGTACGGCTACACGAAGAAGAACGTTCCCGCGGACATGACGACCCAGGACCGCGCCGCGCTCGCCGCGATCGGCAGGCACATGGCCGCCAGCAACGGCTACCGGCCGGAACAGGCGAGCGACCTGTACATCACCTCGGGCACGACGCGTGACTACGAGTACGGCACCTACCGGATCTTCTCGTACACGTTCGAGCTGTCCAACGTGGACTACCCGAAGGACACCCGGATCGCCTCCGAGACGGGCCGCAACAAGGAGGCGGTGCTCTACCTGGCCGAGCGCTCATGGTGCCCGCTGGGCGTGCTCGGGGCAGCCGTGCGCGATGCCCGCTGCGGGGCCTTCGATGACGACCTCGAGGTGGCACGGGGCTGGAAGGTGAACCCGGACGGGACCGACACGGCGCCGGCGGCGGCCCGCTGGACGCGTGGCAACCCGGCGCGGACCGCGAAGGGCGGCGTCACGCTCCAGCCCGACGTGGTCCCGTCGGGGCGGATGGCCTTGATCACGGGCGCGCCGGCGGGGCCCAAGCCCGCTGCCAACGACCTGGACGGGAACACCACGGTGCGATCCGGACCGATCGCGCTCGCGGCTTCCGTCGGCCAGCGTTTGACGTTCCGATGGCTGTTCGCCCACACCGCGTCGTCCTCTGCTGCTGACCACCTGCGGGCCATCGTCGAGGCACAGGACGGGACGCGGACGGTGGTCTGGCAGCGAACCGGATCCGCCTCGGTCGTGTCCGGCCGGTGGGGATCGACCGCCGTCAACCTGGACGCGTGGGCCGGGCAGCGCATCCGGATCCTCTTCGAGGCGGAGGACGGCGGCCGGGCGTCCCTCGTGGAGGCGGGAATCGACGACGTGCGGGTGACGCGCCCCGGGGGCTGAGCCAGGCGCCGCCTGGATCCTTCAGCCCAGGGCCGCTACGACCTCCGCGATCGACGGGGCCACGCCATCGGGATGGACCGCGCCCCGGCCGCGGGCGGCGGCCGCCGCCAGGTCAGCGTCGCCGTGCTTGCCGGTCCGGACGAAGATCCCCCGCAGGCCCACGCGCTGCGCACCACCGACGTCGTTGTTGAGATCGTCGCCGACCATGGCCACCTCGCGCCGCACCAGGCGGAGCTCGCCACGCTCTCGGCCTTCGGCGGCAAGTCGCGCGAAGCCCATCCCGAAGCTCTCGGGGGACGGCTTGCCGACGGTCCTCGCGCGCTGGCCGGTCGCGTACTCGAGCCCGACGAGGAAGGCGCCCGCGTCGAGGGTCGGACCCTGCTCGGTCAGCCACCACGCGTTGCGGTGCATCCCGATCAGCATGGCGCCGCCCCGGACCAGCCGGAACGCACGGTCCAGGTTGGCCTTGGTCAGCTGGTCCGGCGAGTCGCCCAGGACGACGGCCGCGACCTCGTCCGGCCGGGCATCCGCCGTCTCCCCGTCCACCAGATTGACGCCCTCGAACTCCACGCGCGCGTCGTCCGACGTGATCACGTAGACCGGCCGGTCGCCGTACTCACGCCGAACCATCTCGGCCGATGCGGACAACGCCGACTGGAACCGGTCCGCCGGCACGGCGAACCCCACGCTCCTCCCCCACCCCGCAAGCGTCGCCCGAGAGACGAGCGACGTGTTGGTCACGACGAGGTACGGGAACCGCCGCCGGTCCAGCTCGGCCAGCGCCTCGACCGCACCGGCCACGGCGGCACCCTTCCCGACCAGCACGCCGTCGAGGTCGAGCAGCAGCGCGCGGACCCCGTGCAGCGCTGCACGGAGGGAGGGGTCGGGGGGAGTCGGGTGGGGCATGATGCGCAGAATATCGGAAGGGAGGAGCCGCACATGGGTCTGCTCGAGGGGCGCAAGGCGCTCGTGTTCGGGGTGGCCAACGACCACTCCATCGCGTGGGGCATCGCGAAGGCGTTCCACGATGAGGGCGCCGTCGTTGGCTTCTCGTCGGTGGAGAGCCTGATCGAGCGCCGGGTCCGTCCGCTCGCCGACTCCATCGGCAGCCCGTTCGTCGAGCCGTGCGACGTGGGGTCCGACGACCAGATCCGTGCGGTCATGACGAAGTGGCACGAGGAACAGGGAGACGTCGACATCCTCGTCCATGCGGTGGCCTACGGGAAGCGCGAGGACCTGGACGGCTCCTTCGTGGACACGTCCCGCGACGGGTTCGCGCTCGCCATGGACATCTCCGCCTACTCGCTCGTCGCCCTCGCCCGGGAGGCGCGGCCCTACCTCCACCGCGGCAGCAGCGTGATCACGCTCACCTACTACGGCGCGGAGAAGGTCGTCACCCACTACAACGTGATGGGTGTGGCCAAGGCGGCGCTCGAGGCGTCCGTCCGCTACCTGGCCGCCGACCTCGGGCCGGACGGCATCCGCGTCAACGCGATCTCGGCCGGACCCATCCGCACCCTGTCGGCGGGCGGGATCGCGGGCTTCCGCAAGCTCTACGGCCCGTTCAACGAGATCGCCCCCTTGCGCTCCCACATCTCGATCGAGGACGTGGGCAGGACCGCCGTCTACCTGGGCTCCGACCTCTCGACCGCGGTGACGGGCGAGGTGGTCTACGTGGATGGGGGCTTCAACATCCTCGGCGTGCCGTCCGCCGGCGAGTAACGAGTGGATCTCGTCCTCGTCGGGCTTGGCGGGTTCGCCGGCGCCGTGGCCCGGCGCGCGATGGACCTCTGGGTCAGCGACCGCACCGGTGGCTCGTTCCCGTTCGGCACGCTCGTTGTCAACCTGACCGGTGCGTTCCTCGTGGGCATGCTGTTCGCGTGGGCGATCGAGCGCGACGTCCTGCCCCGCGAGGTCAGGGGACCGGTCATGATCGGCTTCCTGGGCGCCTACACCACGTTCTCCACGTGGATGCTGGAGTCGTGGCGCCTGGTCGAGGACGGGGCGTGGCAGCTTGCGCTGCTCAACCTTGGGGGTTCCGTGATCCTGGGATTGATCGCGGTCGTCGGCGGGCTGGCCGTCGGACGGCTGCTGCCATGAGGCCACCGACATGACGATCGAGGGCGAGGCCCTGCTGGTCCGGATCTACATCGGCGAGTCCGACCATCACGAGGGGAAGCCGCTGTACGACGCGATCGTGCGGCTGATGCGCGAGCGCGGGATCCGCGGCGTGTCGGTGTTCCGGGGGATCGAGGGATACGGGCGATCCTCGCGCGTCCACACCACGAGGATCCTGGCCCTGTCCGAGGACCTCCCGATCCTGGTCGAGGCCGTGGACGAGGCCGACCGCATCCGCGCCGTCCTGCCCGAGCTGGAACCGATGATCGGGGGCGGTCTCGTGACCCTCGAGAAGCTCGAGGTGGTCGTCTACCGCTCGGGGTCGGGGTGATCCCCCGCTCCGGGCGCGCCATCGGTGCGTCCGTGCTCCGCGCGGTCGACGACTGGGACGCCCAGAGCGTCGCCGTGGCCGTGGTGGACTCGGACGGGCTCGTGGCGCAGCAGGGAGCCCTGGACGCCCCCCTGCCGTGGGCGTCGGTCACGAAGCTCGTCACGGCCGCAACCGTGCTTGGCGCAGTTGCCCAGGGTGTCCTGGATCTTGACCATCCGGCCGGGCCGCCGGGAGCGACCATCCGCCATCTCCTCGCCCACGCCGGCGGGTATGCCTTCGATGGCACGGCCGCGATCTCGCCCCCGGGACGGACCCGGATCTATTCCAACGCGGGCTTCGACGTGCTGGCCGAGATCCTTGCAGTGGCGACCGGTCGTCCGTTCGCGACCCTGCAGCGGGAGTGGATTCTGGACCCGCTGGGGATGGACTCGACCCATCTGGTGGGCCGGCCGTCACAGGGGCTGGTGGGACCGGGATGGGACCTTGCCACGTTCGCGATCGAGCTGCTGGCGCCGCGGGTGCTCGCGGCCGGGATCGTCGCCGACGCGACCTCCGTCGCGTTCCCGGGACTGCGGGGCGTGCTGCCGGGGTTCGGGCTGCAGGACCCGAACGACTGGGGGCTGGGCTTTGAGGTCCGGGGCAGGAAGACACCACACTGGACCGGAGGCCTGAACTCGCCGCGGACCTTCGGGCACTTCGGGGCCAGCGGGACCTTCCTGTGGGTGGACCCGGCCGCCGACCTCGCGCTCGTGTGCCTCACCGACCGGCCGTTCGGACCGTGGGCGGCGACCGCGTGGCCGGCGCTGTCGGACGCCGTGCTGTCTGCCGTCCGGAGCTGAGGCCGCGGACCCGGCGGCCGCCGGACCGCAGCCAGCGCGGGGCGGCTCGGGTCGCGCGCTACCAGCCCCAGGAGCCAGGCTCACCCTTCACGGGCCCCACGATCCGCGACGTCATCCAGCCGCCGTAGAACCCGCCCGGTTGTGGCGTCGCCCGTTCGTCGCCAACCCACGCCTCGTCGGCCTTCGCGGCGTAGAAGGCGAGGTGGCCGCGGATCGCCTCGTAGCCGGGGCTCGGGCGCTCGTAGGACCAGGCCAGGTCCCGGATCCGCGGCCCGCCCGACTCCAGGGTCCAGTACGTGGCGTCGCCCTTCCACTCGCAATGGCTCGTCGAGGACGACGGCCGCAGCCGGTGCATCAGCACGTCCTCGTCGGGCACGTAGTAGACGGGTGCGCCGGCGGTCTCGAGGACGCGCAGCGCTCGGGTCGTGTCTGCGATCACGAGGCCGTCCACGATGACACGCACCCGGTCGCCGACCGGCTCCACACGGGGCGGTCGTGGGTAGTCCCAGACTGACTCCTGGCCGGGCCCCGGCACCACGGGCGCCACGCCGTCCGGGACGCGGCCGGCGAACCGGTAGGGCTCGTCAGGCATCGGCATCCGAGTCGGCGCAGTCCGCGCACAGGCCGGACACCGAAAGGTGCGACAGGTCCACCAGGAAGCCACGCTCCCTGCGCAGCGCGGCGACCAGCGTCGCGGCATCCTTCGCTCCGATCTCCCACGTCTGCCGGCAGCCGCGACAGTGGAGGTGTCCGTGCTCCGCCGTGGGCATGACATGGAACTCCTCGCGGCCATCAACCCCGTGTGCGTGTCGCACCACGCCCAGCTCCTCGAGCACATCGAGCGTCCTGTACACGGTTGAGGGCGTGGTGGTCGGATCGACGTCCCGGCAGCGGTCGACGAGCTCAGTCGCGGTGACGTGGCCGTCACTGGTGGCAAGCACCTGCACGAGGACCCGCCGCTGCGGCGTCCATCGCAGACCCCGCGCATGGAGGCGCTCGCGCAGGTCGGGCCATGGCGTCGCGCTGATCTCGCGCCCTGCGTGGCGGCTAGATCCGATTGGGTCCATCGTGACAAGGATAGTGCTGGCCCCGATCCTATTGCAAGCAGTTGCAACAGCAAGCCGTTGCGACTAGCATCGCTGTCGAACCACGATCCCCTCCCTGACGCACCCGGAGCCAGATCCATGGACCTCTTCTCCATCGCCGCGGCAGCACCAGCGAGCGGACAGGTGGTTCCCGCGATGCACGCGGCCGACCGGTTCGTCGCCGTTCCGATCTCGATCCTGTTCTGGGCCATCATCGCCGTCGTCATCGCGATCTCGGTCCAGCGCACGAACCGCAACCTGGACGAGCGGTCCGTGCCCCTGATGGGAGTCATGGCCGCGTTCATCTTCGCCGCGCAGATGTTCAACTTCCAGGTCGCCGGCGGCACGTCGGGCCATCTGCTGGGCGGCTTGCTCGCGGCCATCCTTCTCGGTCCATGGGCCGCCACCCTGGTCATGGCCTCCGTGATCGGAGTGCAGGGCCTTCTCTTCTCTGACGGTGGCCTCGTGGTGATGGGTGCCAACATCTTCAACATGGGCGTCATCGGCACCCTGGGCGGGTACGCGCTGTACCGGGGGCTGTGCGCGGTCCTCGGGGGCGAGGATCGGGCCCGCATCCCCGCCTCGGCGATCGCCGGATGGGCCTCGGTCGTGGCAGCATCCGTCTCCATGTCGCTCATGCTCATCGCGTCGGGGACGAGCCCGGCGGAGGTGGTGCTGCCCGCCATGGTCGGGACCCACCTGTTCATCGGCGTCGGGGAGGCACTGATCACCGCGGCTGCCCTGGCGTTCATCCAGGTCACCCGCCCGGACCTCCTGAACCTTCGTCCCGACCGGGCCGCAAGAGTCGCTGCGGCGGCACCGGTGGCAGCACCGGCACTGGCCTGATGCCGGATTCCAGGCAGGAGGACCCCATTCCATGACCGAGTTGCAGCCCGCCCCGAAGCCCGCCCGCAATCGGCTCGGCCGGTGGTGGTGGGTGGTCGGCATCGCCATCGCCGCCCTCATCGTCGTGATCCTGGCGCCGCTGGCTTCACCTGACCCGGACGGTCTCGAGCGTGTCGCCGAGGACCATGGGTTCATCGACCAGGCCACGAACTTCTTCTCCGGCCTGTTCTCCGACTACGCGATCCCGGGGATTGACGACCCGCGCATGTCCACGATCCTGTCCGGCCTGCTCGGTGTCGTCGTCGTGGTCGGGATCATGTTCCTGCTCGGGCGCATCCTCGCCCGGCGGCGGGCGTAGGAGCGCCGCGCCCTGGAACTGGACCGCTACGTCGAGGGCAACAGCCTGTTCCACCGGGCGGATGCCCGGCTCAAGTTCATCCTCACGATCGCCACGATCCTGGTGATCTCGCTCCTGCCGATCGGGTCGTTCCTGGCGATGCTGATCATCTGGCTGGTCCTGGTGGCGTGTTCCGGCACTGCCGGCCTGGGACCGTTCCGCCTGTCGCGCTCGGCCGTCATCGCGCTGCCGTTCGCGCTGGCCGCCTTCCCGCTGGTCTTCACGGTCCAGGAGCAGATCATCACGACGATCACCATCGGTCCGCTCGACCTGACGATCTCCGCCGAGGGCCTGCGGCGCTTCCTGACGATCATGATCGGGAGCTGGTTGTCGGTGCAGGTGGCCCTGCTGCTGGCCTTCACGACGCCGTTCCACGACCTGATCGACGCCCTGCGTGAGCTCCGCCTGCCCCGCATCCTGGTTTCGATCATCTCGTTCATGTACCGCTACATCGCCGTCCTGACCGATGAGGGCTCACGCATGGTGCGGGCGCGCGACGCCCGCTCTGCAGCAGGGGCCGGCAACGCGGGCGGCTCAATCCGCTGGCGGGCGACCGTCACCGGCCGCATGGTCGGCTCCCTGTTCCTGCGCTCGTACGAGCGCAGCGAGCGCATCTACGCCGCCATGCAGGCACGCGGGTTCGAGGGCGAGTTCCGCCACCTCCGGGCCCGTGCCCTCCACCGCTCCGAGATCGCCTGGCTGGTCGCCCTGCTTGCCATACTCGCCGTCTACGAGGTCCTCGCCATCCTGTGGCTCCCGCGCCAGTGACCACCGACCAGCACTCGCATGAGCATGTCCACGAGAGCGCGCCGCCGCACGCCCACCTTCACACGCATGAGCCCTCCGTTCCGGCTGACGCCGCGCCGGCCGGGGACTCCCGGGGCACGATCGAGCTCCAGCATGTCCATTTCCGGTACCCGGACGGCTTCGAGGCACTGAGCGGTGTCGACCTCCGGATCGACGCCGGCGAGAAGGTGGCGCTGGTCGGTCCAAACGGCGCCGGCAAGAGCACGCTGATGCTCCAGCTCAATGGGACGCTGCGCCCGGAGAGCGGGTCCGTGCGCGTCGCGGGGATGGCTGTGGGCAAGGAGACGATCCGCCGCGTCCGGGGCGAGGTCGGCCTGGTCTTCCAGGACCCCGACGACCAGCTGTTCAGCCCCACCGTGTTCGACGACGTGGCCTTCGGGCCACTCCACATGGGACTGCCGGCCGACGAGGTGCACCGGCGCGTGGAGCGGGCGCTCGCGGCGGTTGGCATGGGCGCGTTCGCCCATCGGGTCCCGCATCGCATGTCGCTCGGGCAGCGCAAGCGGGTGGCCCTGGCCACCGTGCTCTCGATGAACCCGTCCATCCTGGTCTTCGACGAGCCGTCCGCCGGGCTGGATCCCCGCGGCAGGCGTGAGCTGATCGGGCTGCTGCGGTCCCTCGACCAGACGATGCTCGTCTCCACCCATGACATGCGACTGGTCGTCGAGGTCTTCCCGCGCACGATCGTGGTCGACGGCGGCATCGTGGTGGCCGACGGACCCACGGATGCCATCCTCGCCGACGAGGTGCTCCTGGAGGCGCACGGGCTCGAGGCCCCGTAGGCCGGGCCCCGAGTTGCTAGCCGATCCGGTTGATGGCGGGCACGACGAGCGCCTCGAGGCGGTCCGTCCGCCGGAACAGGCGGGCGAACTGGGACGGCACCCACCAGCGCAGGAAGTAGAGCCGGCAGCCGACGCAGATCCCGGTCACGGCAAGGAGCGCCTGCAGTGCGGCGACCGCGCCCACCAGGAGCCAGGCGGCGACCGAGGCCCCCAGGACGAAGGCCACCGCGGCCAGGAACAGGAAGGTGCCGCCGAGGGCCTGCGCGAATCGCGGCGGGTACTCGTGCTCCGGTTCGGCCGGGCCGAGGCGGAGCACGGCCTTGACGGAGGGCCAGGCGCGTCCCGGCAGGAACAGTCGGGTGCCGAACGCGGCCGAGACCAGAAGATTGAGGCCGACGAGCGCCGCCAGCCACGGCAGGTCAATGACGAAGGCGAGGACCAGGACCGCGGCGGATGCGCCTGCGCCGAAGCGCTGGCCGCGAGGATCGATGAGGCGGGCGGGAACAGGGGTCAGGGACACGTCAGTCTCCGGGTCAAGCGGAACGGCATGCGGGAATGCGCATGGGTCGACGGGAGGGGCGAGGCCCGGAGAGGTCAGGCGGAGCGGGGGCCCCGGTGGGCCGCCGCGTGCTCGACCGTCGCCGACGCTCGCCGACGACAGGAGCACCACAGACCCATACAGCCCAGGAGGGCGATCTTGACCACGGCCGGACGGTACCGCAGGACTGGTTGCTTCGTCAACAATCATCGACCCAGCGGAGGCACGACCCGATAGCCCGAGTGGGGGGTTCCCGCGAGACGCCGCGGGCGCATACCATCTGTGCAGCGGGCGCGTTGTCGCGCCGGTACGGGGAGCCAGGTCTCGAATGTCGCTGACCGAGCGCATCGTGCGCGTCCAGCAGGGAGCCACGCAGGCGGGGATCGCCGAGGGCGCCGACGGGGTCGCGGAGAACACGCAGACGGCGTTGGCCATCGTCCCGCCGCCACCCGAGCCTGGCCGGTTCGCGGCGAGGGAAGAGTGGCTCCGGGAAGTCCGGCGCCGCCTGCAGACGGAGGTCGTCAACGCCTCCCACGCCCTGTTCGAGGCGTCCGCGGGAACCGACCTGCGGGCGAAGGTCGAGGGCATCGTCGACCGCTTCGTAAAGATCAACACGCTCGCGCTCACCCGGGAAGAGCGCATGCGCCTCGCCGACGAGGTCATGGCCGAGGTCACCGGTCTCGGGCCCCTCGAGCCGCTGCTCGCGGACGAGACCATCACCGAGGTCATGGTCAACGGTCCGGACCACGTCTACATCGAGCGGTCGGGCAAGATCGAGCGGGTGGCCGTCGGCTTCCTCAACGACGACCACGTCCTGCGGATCATCGACCGGATCATCACGCCGCTCGGCCGCCGCATCGACCAGACGAGCCCCCGGGTCGACGCGCGCCTCCCGGACGGTTCGCGCGTCAACTGCATCATCGAGCCGCTCTCGCTCATCGGGCCGGTCATCACCATCCGCAAGTTCGCGGCCCGTCCGTACATGGTCGAGGACCTGGTGGGGTTCGGCACGGCGACCGCGGAGATGTTCGACTTCCTGCGCGCATGCGTCGAGGCCCGGCTCAACATCTTCGTCTCCGGCGGAACCGGCTCGGGCAAGACGACCACGCTCAACGTGATCTCGGCCTTCGTCCCCGAGGAGGAGCGGATCATCACGATCGAGGACGCGGCCGAGCTGCAGTTGCGCCAGGAGCACGTGATCACGCTCGAGGCACGCCCGGCCAACCTGGAGGGCGAGGGCGAGATCACTACCCGGGACCTGCTGCGCAACGCGCTCCACATGCGTCCCGACCGGATCATCGTGGGTGAGTGCCGCGGCGGCGAGGCCCTGGACATGGTCCAGGCCATGACCGTGGGCCAGGAGGGCTCGCTTTCGACGGGCCATGCGAACAGCTCGCCGGACATGCTCCGGCGCCTGGAGACGATGATCCTGATGTCCGGCTACGAGATGCCGCTGCGGTCGATCCGGGAGCAGATCGCGTCCGCGGTGGACATCATCGTGCACACCGCCCGCCTCGGCGACGGCTCGCGCAAGATCATCAACATCACCGAGGTCTACGGGATCGAGGACGACCAGATCCTCACCCAGGACGTCTTCGAGTTCAAGCAGACGGGCGTCGACGGAAGGGGCAGGGTCCAGGGCACGCTCGAACCCACCGGCGTCCGCCCCACGTTCATGCCCAAGTTCGCGGCCAACGGCATCATGCTCCCCGAAGGCGACTTCGGCATCCCGCCGGAGGATCCCAGCAATCCCGTCAAGACCCGGATCGGGAAGGGCCGGTCGATCGGCATCGAGCAGGGCACACCTGCCACGACACCTCGCCTGACGGTCGGCCTGGGCAAGGCCGCCAGGGCCGGCGGCATGATCTACATCTCGTCCGTGGGCCCCGTGGACCCGGTGGAGGGCCGGCTCGTAGGCGACACGATCCGGGTGCAGGCCGTCCAGTGCCTCAAGAACCTGCATCGCCGGCTCGAGGAAGAGGGGACCTCGCTGGATGGCATCGTGTGGGCCAACTGGTGCCTGCGTGACCCGGCGGAGTTCGAGCCCTTCAGCGAGGAGTGGGTCAAATGGTTCCCGGGTGACGCGCCCGTGGGCCAGGGCACGCTCATGCCGCCCCAGCAACGCCGGGCCGGCTTCCGGATCTCGATCGGGGTGATCGCCGAGGAGGGCCGGGTCGCAAGCCCGGAGAGCGCGGCGGCCGCGGCGGCCGCGCGCCTCGCGAGCGCGCCAGCCCCGGGCCGGGCGAGCGCGCCAGCCCCGGCCGCCCGGCCGGCCGATGAGGCCGCTGCAGCCGCCCCACCGGTGCCGCAGCTGCCGGCCGGCGGGGAGCGACGCAGGTCCGACCGGCGGACGAGGGCCGCCGCACCGCCGCCCGGGGGCGTGGAGCGCCGCCGCGGCGAGCGCCGCCGCAACCCGCAGGCAAAGCCGCCCGCCGGCGCCTAGCCACCGTGCGGATTCGCCGCCGGGTACCATGATCGCGTGACGGCCCAACGGATCGCGCAAGACGACGGCGTTCCGATCGTCCGCGTGGACGCGCTCACCAAGCGGTTCACGAGCGTGACCGCGCTCGACGCCCTGACGCTCGAGCTTGCCCCCGGCATCGTGGGGCTGGTCGGCGCGAACGGAGCCGGCAAGTCCACCCTGATCAAGATCCTGCTCGGGCTGGTGGCGCCGACGAGCGGCTCGGTTGCCGTCCTGGGAATCGACCCGACCACCCGCGGAACCGAGCTCCGCCGCTGGGTGGGCTACATGCCCGAGCACAACGCGCTGCCCCCGGACATCAGCGCGACCGAGCTTGTGGCCCATCTCGGCCAGCTGTCCGGGCTGCCCAAGGCCGCCGCCCGCGAGCGGACGTCCGACGTCCTCCGGCACGTCGGCCTGTACGAGGAGCGCTACCGGCCCATCGGCGGGTACTCCACGGGAATGCGCCAGCGGGTCCAGCTCGCCCAGGCGCTGGTCCACGACCCACGCCTGCTACTGCTCGACGAGCCCACCAACGGCCTGGACCCGGCCGGCCGCGACGAGATGCTGGAGCTCATCAAGCGGACCGGCCACGAGTTCGGCATCGCGATCATCCTGGCCAGCCACCTGCTGGGCGAGATCGAGGAGGTCTGCGACTACCTCGTCGCGATCGACGCCGGCCGCCTGCTCCGGGCCGCGCCGCTTGCGGAGTTCACCACCGAGACGGGAGTTCTGAGCGTCGAGGTCGAGGAGGGCCGCGACGCCCTGGCCGCCCGCTTGGAGGAGCGCGGCCTGCGGGTGCTCGCCCAGGCCACGGCCGGCGACGGTCGCGAGTTGCGGATCGCCCTGGGTGAGAAGGAGCCGTACGACATCATCCGCGACGCGGTCGTCGACCTCACGCTGCCACTGGTTCGGATCACGCGCAGCCGGCACAGCCTTGAGGACCTCTTCCGGGACGCGGACCTGGGCGACGAGAGGGCGGCCGGGCCGGGGTCGGCCTCGGCGGCAACTGCCGGTCCACACGCTCCGCCACCGCCTCCGCCTGGCGCGTCGTCATGATCGGGAGCATCTACGACATCGGCTACCGGGGCTACGACGGCCCTCGCCTCGGCCGCCGGCACGCCATCTCGACGCTGGTCCGCCACTCGACCCGGAGCGTCTTCGGCTTCGGCCGGAGCGGCCGCGCCAAGATCATCCCGGCGTTCTGCGTCGGCTTCCCGGCGCTGATCGCCCTCATCCTCGTTGGTGTCCGGGCGATCGCGGACCAGGTGGACATGGGGGACGTGGGCCTCATCCCCGGGCACGACGGGCTCTTTGCGGCCGTGTCCGCGTTCCCGGTCCTGTTCGTGGCGGCCCAGGCGCCGGAGCTGCTGGGTCGCGACCAGCGCTACCGCGTCCTGACCCTCTACTTCTCGCGGGCGCTGCGCCGGACCGACTACGCCCTGGCCAAGCTCGCCGCCATGACCATCGGCCTCCTGACGATCCTGCTCGTCCCCCACCTGCTGCTCGGGGCCGGCACCATCCTGCTCGACCCCGACATCGCCAAGGCGCTGGGAGAGGAGGCCGCGACCCTTCCTGCGGTCCTGGGGTCGTCGCTCGTCATTGCCGTTGCGGAAGCCGTCCTCGCGCTGGCCGTCGCCTCGCTCACGCCGCGACGGGCGTACGCCACGGCAGCGATCTTCGGCGTGTTCATCATCCCCGGGATCATCGCGACGATCGTGATCGCCCTTGATGCCGTCGGCCTGTCCCGACTGGATCATCCTGATCGACATCGGATCCCTGCTCGACGGGGTCAACGCGTGGTCTTCGGCATCCAGCCCAGCGTCCAGGCGGCGCTGGCCTTGAGGTGCTGCCGCTGCGCTGGCCCTGGGCCGTCGTGGCGCAGCGGCTCCACCTTCGCCCTCGTCTCGCGCTACCAGGATCGAGGGCGTGACCGCGGGCGACCGCGGCTGGC
>CAWBGT010000017.1:0-389161 GCA_963788375.1 uncultured Chloroflexia bacterium | reverse complement strand
ATCGTCGCCGACGCGACCTCCGTCGCGTTCCCGGGACTGCGGGGCGTGCTGCCGGGGTTCGGGGCTGCAGGACCCGAACGACTGGGGGCTGGGCTTTGAGGTCCGGGGCAGGAAGACACCACACTGGACCGGAGGCCTGAACTCGCCGCGGACCTTCGGGCACTTCGGGGCCAGCGGGACCTTCCTGTGGGTGGACCCGGCCGCCGACCTCGCGCTCGTGTGCCTCACCGACCGGCCGTTCGGACCGTGGGCGGCGACCGCGTGGCCGGCGCTGTCGGACGCCGTGCTGTCTGCCGTCCGGAGCTGAGGCCGCGGACCCGGCGGCCGCCGGACCGCAGCCAGCGCGGGGCGGCTCGGGTCGCGCGCTACCAGCCCCAGGAGCCAGGCTCACCCTTCACGGGCCCCACGATCCGCGACGTCATCCAGCCGCCGTAGAACCCGCCCGGTTGCGGCGTCGCCCGTTCGTCGCCAACCCACGCCTCGTCGGCCTTCGCGGCGTAGAAGGCGAGGTGGCCGCGGATCGCCTCGTAGCCGGGGCTCGGGGTGCTCGTAGGACCAGGCCAGGTCCCGGATCCGCGGCCCGCCCGACTCCAGGGTCCAGTACGTGGCGTCGCCCTTCCACTCGCAATGGCTCGTCGAGGACGACGGCCGCAGCCGGTGCATCAGCACGTCCTCGTCGGGCACGTAGTAGACGGGTGCGCCGGCGGTCTTGAGGACGCGCAGCGCTCGGGTCGTGTCTGCGATCACGAGGCCGTCCACGATGACACTGAACACGGTCGCCGACCGGCTCCACACGGGGCGGTCGTGGGTAGTCCCAGACTGACTCCTGGCCGGGCCCCGGCACCACGGGCGCCACGCCGTCCGGGACGCGGCCGGCGAACCGGTAGGGCTCGTCAGGCATCGGCATCCGAGTCGGCGCAGTCCGCGCACAGGCCGGACACCGAAAGGTGCGACAGGTCCACCAGGAAGCCACGCTCCCTGCGCAGCGCGGCGACCAGCGTCGCGGCATCCTTCGCTCCGATCTCCCACGTCTGCCGGCAGCCGCGACAGTGGAGGTGTCCGGTCCGCCGTGGGCATGACATGGAACTCCTCGCGGCCATCAACCCCGGTGCGTGTCGCACCACGCCCAGCTCCTCGAGCACATCGAGCGTCCTGTACACGGTTGAGGGCGTGGTGGTCGGATCGACGTCCCGGCAGCGGTCGACGAGTCTGCAGTCGCGGTGACGTGGCCGTCACTGGTGGCAAGCACCTGCACGAGGACCCGCCGCTGCGGCGTCCATCGCAGACCCCGCGCATGGAGGCGCTCGCGCAGGTCGGGCCATGGCGTCGCGCTGATCTCGCGCCCTGCGTGGCGGCTAGATCCGATTGGGTCCATCGTGACAAGGATAGTGCTGGCCCCTATCTGATTGCAAGCAGTTGCAACAGCAAGCCGTTGCGACTAGCATCGCTGTCGTACGATGATCCCCTCCCTGACGCACCCGGAGCCAGATCCATGGACCTCTTCTCCATCGCCGCGGCAGCACCAGCGAGCGGACAGGTGGTTCCCGCGATGCACGCGGCCGACCGGTTCGTCGCCGTTCCGATCTCGATCCTGTTCTGGGCCATCATCGCCGTCGTCATCGCGATCTCGGTCCAGCGCACGAACCGCAACCTGGACGAGCGGTCCGTGCCCCTGATGGGAGTCATGGCCGCGTTCATCTTCGCCGCGCAGATGTTCAACTTCCAGGTCGCCGGCGGCACGTCGGGCCATCTGCTGGGCGGCTTGCTCGCGGCCATCCTTCTCGGTCCATGGGCCGCCACCCTGGTCATGGCCTCCGTGATCGGAGTGCAGGGCCTTCTCTTCTCTGACGGTGGCCTCGTGGTGATGGGTGCCAACATCTTCAACATGGGCGTCATCGGCACCCTGGGCGGGTACGCGCTGTACCGGGGGCTGTGCGCGGTCCTCGGGGGCGAGGATCGGGCCCGCATCCCCGCCTCGGCGATCGCCGGATGGGCCTCGGTTGTGGCAGCATCCGTCTCCATGTCGCTCATGCTCATCGCGTCGGGGACGAGCCCGGCGGAGGTGGGTGCTGCCCGCCATGGTCGGGACCCACCTGTTCATCGGCGTCGGGGAGGCACTGATCACCGCGGCTGCCCTGGCGTTCATCCAGGTCACCCGCCCGGACCTCCTGAACCTTCGTCCCGACCGGGCCGCAAGAGTCGCTGCGGCGGCACCGGTGGCAGCACCGGCACTGGCCCATGCCGGATTCCAGGCAGGAGGACCCCATTCCATGACCGAGTTGCAGCCCGCCCCAAGCCCGCCCGCAATCGGCTCGGCCGGTGGTGGTGGGTGGTCGGCATCGCCATCGCCGCCCTCATCGTCGTGATCCTGGCGCCGCTGGCTTCACCTGACCCGGACGGTCTCGAGCGTGTCGCCGAGGACCATGGGTTCATCGACCAGGCCACGAACTTCTTCTCCGGCCCTGTTCTCCGACTACGCGATCCCGGGCGTTGACGACCCGCGCATGTCCACGATCCTGTCCGGCCTGCTCGGTGTCGTCGTCGTGGTCGGGATCATGTTCCTGCTCGGGCGCATCCTCGCCCGGCGGCGGGCGTAGGAGCGCCGCGCCCTGGAACTGGACCGCTACGTCGAGGGCAACAGCCTGTTCCACCGGGCGGATGCCCGGCTCAAGTTCATCCTCACGATCGCCACGATCCTGGTGATCTCGCTCCTGCCGATCGGGTCGTTCCTGGCGATGCTGATCATCTGGCTGGTCCTGGTGGCGTGTTCCGGCACTGCCGGCCTGGACCGTTCCGCCTGTCGCGCTCGGCCGTCATCGCGCTGCCGTTCGCGCTGGCCGCCTTCCCGCTGGTCTTCACGGTCCAGGAGCAGATCATCACGACGATCACCATCGGTCCGCTCGACCTGACGATCTCCGCCGAGGGCCTGCGGCGCTTCCTGACGATCATGATCGGGAGCTGGTTGTCGGTGCAGGTGGCCCTGCTGCTGGCCTTCACGACGCCGTTCCACGACCTGATCGACGCCCTGCGTGATCCGCCTGCCCCGCATCCTGGTTTCGATCATCTCGTTCATGTACCGCTACATCGCCGTCCTGACCGATGAGGGCTCACGCATGGTGCGGGCGCGCGACGCCCGCTCTGCAGCAGGGGCCGGCAACGCGGGCGGCTCAATCCGCTGGCGGGCGACCGTCACCGGCCGCATGGTCGGCTCCCTGTCCTGCGCTCGTACGAGCGCAGCGAGCGCATCTACGCCGCCATGCAGGCACGCGGGTTCGAGGGCGAGTTCCGCCACCTCCGGGCCCGTGCCCTCCACCGCTCCGAGATCGCCTGGCTGGTCGCCCTGCTTGCCATACTCGCCGTCTACGAGGTCCTCGCCATCCTGTGGCTCCCGCGCCAGTGACCACCGACCAGCACTCGCATGAGCATGTCCACGAGAGCGCGCCGCCGCACGCCCACCTTCACACGCATGAGCCCTCCGTTCCGGCTGACGCCGCGCCGGCGGGGGACTCCCGGGGCACGATCGACTCCAGCATGTCCATTTCCGGTACCCGGACGGCTTCGAGGCACTGAGCGGTGTCGACCTCCGGATCGACGCCGGCGAGAAGGTGGCGCTGGTCGGTCCAAACGGCGCCGGCAAGAGCACGCTGATGCTCCAGCTCAATGGGACGCTGCGCCCGGAGAGCGGGTCCGTGCGCGTCGCGGGGATGGCTGTGGGCAAGGAGACGATCCGCCGCGTCCGGGGCGAGGTCGGCCTGGTCTTCCAGGACCCCGACGACCAGCTGTTCAGCCCCACCGTGTTCGACGACGTGGCCTTCGGGCCACTCCACATGGGACTGCCGGCCGACGAGGTGCACCGGCGCGTGGAGCGGGCGCTCGCGGCGGTTGGCATGGGCGCGTTCGCCCATCGGGTCCCGCATCGCATGTCGCTCGGGCAGCGCAAGCGGGTGGCCCTGGCCACCGTGCTCTCGATGAACCCGTCCATCCTGGTCTTCGACGAGCCGTCCGCCGGGCTGGATCCCCGCGGCAGGCGTGAGCTGATCGGGCTGCTGCGGTCCCTCGACCAGACGATGCTCGTCTCCACCCATGACATGCGACTGGTCGTCGAGGTCTTCCCGCGCACGATCGTGGTCGACGGCGGCATCGTGGTGGCCGACGGACCCACGGATGCCATCCTCGCCGACGAGGTGCTCCTGGAGGCGCACGGGCTCGAGGCCCCGTAGGCCGGGCCCCGAGTTGCTAGCCGATCCGGTTGATGGCGGGCACGACGAGCGCCTCGAGGCGGTCCGTCCGCCGGAACAGGCGGGCGAACTGGGACGGCACCCACCAGCGCAGGAAGTAGAGCCGGCAGCCGACGCAGATCCCGGTCACGGCAAGGAGCGCCTGCAGTGCGGCGACCGCGCCCACCAGGAGCCAGGCGGCGACCGAGGCCCCCAGGACGAAGGCCACCGCGGCCAGGAACAGGAAGGTGCCGCCGAGGGCCTGCGCGAATCGCGGCGGGTACTCGTGCTCCGGTTCGGCCGGGCCGAGGCGGAGCACGGCCTTGACGGAGGGCCAGGCGCGTCCCGGCAGGAACAGTCGGGTGCCGAACGCGGCCGAGACCAGAAGATTGAGGCCGACGAGCGCCGCCAGCCACGGCAGGTCAATGACGAAGGCGAGGACCAGGACCGCGGCGGATGCGCCTGCGCCGAAGCGCTGGCCGCGAGGATCGATGAGGCGGGCGGGAACAGGGGTCAGGGACACGTCAGTCTCCGGGTCAAGCGGAACGGCATGCGGGAATGCGCATGGGTCGACGGGAGGGGCGAGGCCCGGAGAGGTCAGGCGGAGCGGGGGCCCCGGTGGGCCGCCGCGTGCTCGACCGTCGCCGACGCTCGCCGACGACAGGAGCACCACAGACCCATACAGCCCAGGAGGGCGATCTTGACCACGGCCGGACGGTACCGCAGGACTGGTTGCTTCGTCAACAATCATCGACCCAGCGGAGGCACGACCCGATAGCCCGAGTGGGGGGTTCCCGCGAGACGCCGCGGGCGCATACCATCTGTGCAGCGGGCGCGTTGTCGCGCCGGTACGGGGAGCCAGGTCTCGAATGTCGCTGACCGAGCGCATCGTGCGCGTCCAGCAGGGAGCCACGCAGGCGGGGATCGCCGAGGGCGCCGACGGGGTCGCGGAGAACACGCAGACGGCGTTGGCCATCGTCCCGCCGCCACCCGAGCCTGGCCGGTTCGCGGCGAGGGAAGAGTGGCTCCGGGAAGTCCGGCGCCGCCTGCAGACGGAGGTCGTCAACGCCTCCCACGCCCTGTTCGAGGCGTCCGCGGGAACCGACCTGCGGGCGAAGGTCGAGGGCATCGTCGACCGCTTCGTAAAGATCAACACGCTCGCGCTCACCCGGGAAGAGCGCATGCGCCTCGCCGACGAGGTCATGGCCGAGGTCACCGGTCTCGGGCCCCTCGAGCCGCTGCTCGCGGACGAGACCATCACCGAGGTCATGGTCAACGGTCCGGACCACGTCTACATCGAGCGGTCGGGCAAGATCGAGCGGGTGGCCGTCGGCTTCCTCAACGACGACCACGTCCTGCGGATCATCGACCGGATCATCACGCCGCTCGGCCGCCGCATCGACCAGACGAGCCCCCGGGTCGACGCGCGCCTCCCGGACGGTTCGCGCGTCAACTGCATCATCGAGCCGCTCTCGCTCATCGGGCCGGTCATCACCATCCGCAAGTTCGCGGCCCGTCCGTACATGGTCGAGGACCTGGTGGGGTTCGGCACGGCGACCGCGGAGATGTTCGACTTCCTGCGCGCATGCGTCGAGGCCCGGCTCAACATCTTCGTCTCCGGCGGAACCGGCTCGGGCAAGACGACCACGCTCAACGTGATCTCGGCCTTCGTCCCCGAGGAGGAGCGGATCATCACGATCGAGGACGCGGCCGAGCTGCAGTTGCGCCAGGAGCACGTGATCACGCTCGAGGCACGCCCGGCCAACCTGGAGGGCGAGGGCGAGATCACTACCCGGGACCTGCTGCGCAACGCGCTCCACATGCGTCCCGACCGGATCATCGTGGGTGAGTGCCGCGGCGGCGAGGCCCTGGACATGGTCCAGGCCATGACCGTGGGCCAGGAGGGCTCGCTTTCGACGGGCCATGCGAACAGCTCGCCGGACATGCTCCGGCGCCTGGAGACGATGATCCTGATGTCCGGCTACGAGATGCCGCTGCGGTCGATCCGGGAGCAGATCGCGTCCGCGGTGGACATCATCGTGCACACCGCCCGCCTCGGCGACGGCTCGCGCAAGATCATCAACATCACCGAGGTCTACGGGATCGAGGACGACCAGATCCTCACCCAGGACGTCTTCGAGTTCAAGCAGACGGGCGTCGACGGAAGGGGCAGGGTCCAGGGCACGCTCGAACCCACCGGCGTCCGCCCCACGTTCATGCCCAAGTTCGCGGCCAACGGCATCATGCTCCCCGAAGGCGACTTCGGCATCCCGCCGGAGGATCCCAGCAATCCCGTCAAGACCCGGATCGGGAAGGGCCGGTCGATCGGCATCGAGCAGGGCACACCTGCCACGACACCTCGCCTGACGGTCGGCCTGGGCAAGGCCGCCAGGGCCGGCGGCATGATCTACATCTCGTCCGTGGGCCCCGTGGACCCGGTGGAGGGCCGGCTCGTAGGCGACACGATCCGGGTGCAGGCCGTCCAGTGCCTCAAGAACCTGCATCGCCGGCTCGAGGAAGAGGGGACCTCGCTGGATGGCATCGTGTGGGCCAACTGGTGCCTGCGTGACCCGGCGGAGTTCGAGCCCTTCAGCGAGGAGTGGGTCAAATGGTTCCCGGGTGACGCGCCCGTGGGCCAGGGCACGCTCATGCCGCCCCAGCAACGCCGGGCCGGCTTCCGGATCTCGATCGGGGTGATCGCCGAGGAGGGCCGGGTCGCAAGCCCGGAGAGCGCGGCGGCCGCGGCGGCCGCGCGCCTCGCGAGCGCGCCAGCCCCGGGCCGGGCGAGCGCGCCAGCCCCGGCCGCCCGGCCGGCCGATGAGGCCGCTGCAGCCGCCCCACCGGTGCCGCAGCTGCCGGCCGGCGGGGAGCGACGCAGGTCCGACCGGCGGACGAGGGCCGCCGCACCGCCGCCCGGGGGCGTGGAGCGCCGCCGCGGCGAGCGCCGCCGCAACCCGCAGGCAAAGCCGCCCGCCGGCGCCTAGCCGCACCGTGCGGATTCGCCGCCGGGTACCATGATCGCGTGACGGCCCAACGGATCGCGCAAGACGACGGCGTTCCGATCGTCCGCGTGGACGCGCTCACCAAGCGGTTCACGAGCGTGACCGCGCTCGACGCCCTGACGCTCGAGCTTGCCCCCGGCATCGTGGGGCTGGTCGGCGCGAACGGAGCCGGCAAGTCCACCCTGATCAAGATCCTGCTCGGGCTGGTGGCGCCGACGAGCGGCTCGGTTGCCGTCCTGGGAATCGACCCGACCACCCGCGGAACCGAGCTCCGCCGCTGGGTGGGCTACATGCCCGAGCACAACGCGCTGCCCCCGGACATCAGCGCGACCGAGCTTGTGGCCCATCTCGGCCAGCTGTCCGGGCTGCCCAAGGCCGCCGCCCGCGAGCGGACGTCCGACGTCCTCCGGCACGTCGGCCTGTACGAGGAGCGCTACCGGCCCATCGGCGGGTACTCCACGGGAATGCGCCAGCGGGTCCAGCTCGCCCAGGCGCTGGTCCACGACCCACGCCTGCTACTGCTCGACGAGCCCACCAACGGCCTGGACCCGGCCGGCCGCGACGAGATGCTGGAGCTCATCAAGCGGACCGGCCACGAGTTCGGCATCGCGATCATCCTGGCCAGCCACCTGCTGGGCGAGATCGAGGAGGTCTGCGACTACCTCGTCGCGATCGACGCCGGCCGCCTGCTCCGGGCCGCGCCGCTTGCGGAGTTCACCACCGAGACGGGAGTTCTGAGCGTCGAGGTCGAGGAGGGCCGCGACGCCCTGGCCGCCCGCTTGGAGGAGCGCGGCCTGCGGGTGCTCGCCCAGGCCACGGCCGGCGACGGTCGCGAGTTGCGGATCGCCCTGGGTGAGAAGGAGCCGTACGACATCATCCGCGACGCGGTCGTCGACCTCACGCTGCCACTGGTTCGGATCACGCGCAGCCGGCACAGCCTTGAGGACCTCTTCCGGGACGCGGACCTGGGCGACGAGAGGGCGGCCGGGCCGGGGTCGGCCTCGGCGGCAACTGCCGGTCCACACGCTCCGCCACCGCCTCCGCCTGGCGCGTCGTCATGATCGGGAGCATCTACGACATCGGCTACCGGGGCTACGACGGCCCTCGCCTCGGCCGCCGGCACGCCATCTCGACGCTGGTCCGCCACTCGACCCGGAGCGTCTTCGGCTTCGGCCGGAGCGGCCGCGCCAAGATCATCCCGGCGTTCTGCGTCGGCTTCCCGGCGCTGATCGCCCTCATCCTCGTTGGTGTCCGGGCGATCGCGGACCAGGTGGACATGGGGGACGTGGGCCTCATCCCCGGGCACGACGGGCTCTTTGCGGCCGTGTCCGCGTTCCCGGTCCTGTTCGTGGCGGCCCAGGCGCCGGAGCTGCTGGGTCGCGACCAGCGCTACCGCGTCCTGACCCTCTACTTCTCGCGGGCGCTGCGCCGGACCGACTACGCCCTGGCCAAGCTCGCCGCCATGACCATCGGCCTCCTGACGATCCTGCTCGTCCCCCACCTGCTGCTCGGGGCCGGCACCATCCTGCTCGACCCCGACATCGCCAAGGCGCTGGGAGAGGAGGCCGCGACCCTTCCTGCGGTCCTGGGGTCGTCGCTCGTCATTGCCGTTGCGGAAGCCGCCCTCGCGCTGGCCGTCGCCTCGCTCACGCCGCGACGGGCGTACGCCACGGCAGCGATCTTCGGCGTGTTCATCATCCCCGGGATCATCGCGACGATCGTGATCGCCCTTGATGCCGGCGGCCTGTCCGACTGGATCATCCTGATCGACATCGGATCCCTGCTCGACGGGGTCAACGCGTGGTTCTTCGGCATCCAGCCCAGCGTCCAGGCGGCGCTCGCCTCGGAGGTGCCCGCCGCTGCGCTGGCCCTGGGGGCCGTCGTCGTGGCCACCGGCTCCACCTTCGCCCTCGTCTGGCGCTACCAGAGGATCGAGGCATGACCGCGGGCGACCCGCGGCTGGCTGGCTGGGGCACGCCGCAAGCACGTGCATCCCGCGAGCTGGACCCGGCCGCCGCCGTGGAGCTCCAGGACGTCTCGCGCTGGTACGGCAACGTCGTGGCCGTCAACGACATCTCGTTCACGCTCAGGCCCGGGATCACCGGCCTGCTGGGGCCCAACGGCGCCGGCAAGTCGACCCTGCTCCACCTGATTTCGGGCCTGCTCAAGCCATCGGCGGGGCAGGTTGCGATCACCGGCCGGCCCGCCTGGCGAGACCCCGAGGTCTACCGGCGGATCGGGCTCGTTCCCGAGCGGGAGGCTGTCTATCCGTTCCTGACCGGTCGCGACTTCGCGCTGCTCAATGCACGCCTCCAGGGCCTCCCCGACCCAGAGGGCGCCGCCGACCGTGCGATCGCGACGGTCGAGCTGTCCGACGCCGCCGGCCGTGCGATCGGCACCTACTCCAAGGGGATGCGCCAGCGGGTCAAGATCGCGGGGGCCCTCGTCCATGAACCCCGGATCCTCCTGCTCGACGAACCTTTCAACGGCATGGATCCCCGCCAGCGGCTGCACATGATGGATCTGCTGCGCCGGATGGCCGGCGAGGGCCGCACCATCCTGTTCAGCTCCCACATCCTCGAGGAGGTTGAACGGCTGGCGCAGAACGTCCTGGTGATCGTCGCCGGCCGTCTCGCCGCGTCGGGCGACTTCCGCGAGATCCGGCGCCTGATGACTGATCGCCCGCACACGTTCACCATCCAATCGTCGGACGACCGCCGCCTCGCCGCAGGGCTCGTCGGGCATCCGGCGGTCTACGGGGTGGAGCTCGGCCACGGCAGGCTGTCCGTACGGACATCGGACTACCTGGCGTTCGCGCGCGCCCTCGCCGTGATCGCGCGCGACGCGCAGGTGACACTGTTTGAGGTCCGCCCGACCGACGAGGACCTCGAGAGCGTCTTCGGCTACCTGGTGCAGCGGTGATCCGGGTCATCGCGGCCCTGACCGTCCGCTCCCTGACGGGGCGGCGGCGGAGCCTGCTGGTGGCGCTCCTCGGGGCACTGCCGATCCTGATCGCGCTGCTCGTCCGCCTGTCCGGGCGGGTTTCGAACCTCGACACCGTCACCGAGGCGATCATGGACCGCCTGGTCATCTCGACCCTCGTGCCCCTCGTGGCCCTCGTCTTCGGGACGGCCGCCCTGGGCTCGGAGCTCGACGACGGAACGGCCATCTACCTCCTCGCCAAGCCGATCGCCCGCTGGCGGATCGTGGTCGCCAAGACGGCTGTGGCGGCCGGGCTGGCCGTGGCGGTCACCGCCCCGGCTGCCTTCATCGCCGCGGCCGTCCTGTCGAGTGGAACCGCGGGGATCGCCACGGCCGTCGGCTACGGGGCCGGTGCCGCCGTCGCGGCAGCGCTGTACGCGACCGTCTTCCTGGCCCTCAGCCTGGTCACGTCCCGCGCGCTCGCGATCGGGCTCATCTACGTCCTGGTCTGGGAGGGCGTCCTGTCCGGTCTGTTCGAGGGAACGCGGACCTTCAGCATCCGCCAGTACGCCCTGTCCATCGCGGACGCGATCGCGGGCGGGACGGGGGCTTCCTCCGGGCAGCTCCTGACCGGGTTCGCGGCCGTCGCCCTCTCGATCGCGGTGTTCGTCATCGCGCTGGCCGTGGCCATCTACCGGCTCCAGGTCTACGAGGTCGGCGAGGCCGACTGACGGGACCCCGGGTCAATCAGGGCCGGTGTGCGTCGGCAGGCCCGGCGGTCCCTGCGCCCTACCGGCCGTCCATGCGCCTTACCGGCGGTCCATCGCCCTACCGGCCGTCCAGCAGCGAGCCGTACAGCTCCAGCGTCTGACGGGCGATCGAGGCCCAGCCGAAGTGCTCCTCGGAACGGCGCCGACCGGCCAGGCCCATCCGTTCGCGCAACGCCTCGTCCAGCCCTACCCGGTTGATCGCCTCCGCGAGACCGGCCGAGAAGGCCGCCGGGTCGATCGGGTCGAACGTGCCGGGACGGATCCGCGGGTCCACCAGCAGGCCCGTCTCCCCGGGGATGACCACCTCGGGGATCCCGCCCACCGCCGATGCCACCACCGCCGTCTCGCAGGCCATCGCCTCGAGGTTGATGATCCCGAAGGGCTCGTATACGGAAGGGCAGCAGAACACCGCCGCGTGCGAGTAGAGCTGGATCGCGGCCTCGCGGGGAAGCATCTCGCGGACCCAGATCACGTCGGCCCGGTTCTCGCTGACCTCCGCGACCCGCTCGGCCATCTCGGCCCCGATCTCGGCGGTGTCCGGGGCGCCGGCGCACAACACCACCTGGAGGGACGGGTCGATCTCGGGGATCGCGTTGACGAGGTGGATGATCCCCTTCTGCCGGGTGATCCGGCCGACGAACAGCACGAACGGACGATCCGGATCGATGCCGTACTGCTCGAGGTAGCGGGTCGCCGGGTCCGGCCGGTACTCGTCGAGGTCGATCCCGTTGTGGATCACATGCAGGCGATCGGGATCGACCGGGAAGAAGCGCAGGACGTCGGCCCTCGTCTCCTGCGAGACCGCGATGATCGCGTCGGCGTCGAGGATCGTCGTGTGCTCCATCCAGCTCGACAGGTGGTAGGCGTTGCCCAGCTGCTCGACCTTCCAGGGGCGCAGGGGCTCCAGCGAGTGAGTCGTCACAACGAGCGGGATGTCCCACAGGCGCTTGGCCAGGAGCCCGGCCATGTCGGCATACCAGGTGTGCGTGTGGACCACCTCCGCGTCGAGGGTGTCCTTGGCCATCGCCAGGTTGCGCTGGAAGGCGTCGAGGGCGCCGCGGAAGCGGGGGTCGGTGTCGCGCGTCGCCTCGTCCCAGGGGCCGTAGCCCTTCACGCGTAGGCCGGGCTCGTCCACGTCCTGGTCGCCGAAGCAGCGGACCTCGACCGGCACCAGCTTTGAAAGCTCGCGGCTCAGGTACTCGACGTGGACGCCGGCGCCGCCGTAGACGTGCGGCGGGTACTCGTTGGTGAACAGCGCGACCCGACCGGGCAGCGGCATGGCGACCTTCCTCTCTGCGACTGGCCCAAGGCTAGTCCGTTCGCCGGGTCCGCGGCGGGCCTGCGGGTCAGCCGTCGAGCGCGGCCCTGAGCGCCGGGATGACGGCGGATCCGTAGGCCTCAAGCTGTGCCTCCTCGTCCCCGCTCATCAGGTACAGGTTGAACTGGTCGACACCGGCCTGGCTCAGCTCCATGAGCCGTCGGACGTGTTCCTCGGGCGGGCCGACGATGGTGAAGCGATCGACAACGTCGTCGCTGACGGACGCCGCACCGGAGGCGCCGAACTCGTCGCGTCGGTCACCGCTCGCCGCCCCGCTCTCGCGGGCGTAGTCGGTCAGCGCCTCGGGCAGCTGGTCGCTCGGATACCGGCTCACCAGGTCGACGACGTGACCGCTGACGGCGGCGGGGAACCAGCGCACGTGATCACGGCAGTCCTCGATGCGTCCGACGTGGGCCGGCGCCGCGGCCTGGACCCTGATCAAGTTGGGGTCCCGGCCGGCCGCCACGGCCGCCCCACGCATGAGCCCGACCATCCAGCGGACCAGGTCCGGATCCGCCAGCTGGAGGATCAGCCCGTCGGCGATGCGGCCGGTCAGGGCGAGTGCCATGGGACCGTACCCGGCGATCCACGTGGGCAGCCGCCCGCCCACCACCCAGGGCAGGCTCAGGTCGGCGCCCGCGTATCCGGTCGTGCGACCTTCGACGAGGTCGCGGATGACCATCACCGCCTGCTCCAGCGTCTTCATGGTGGTCGGAGGCATGCCGAGCGACCGGACCGAGCTGTCGCCCCGGCCGATGCCGAGGTCCATGCGGCCACCCGAGATCTCGTCGAGCGTCGCGAGAGCACTGGCGGTCACGCTCGGGTCGCGGGTGGCCGGGTTCGTCACGCAGGTACCGAGACGCATGTGCGTGGTGTTCATGGCCATCAACGTGAGGAGCGGGTAGACCTCCCGGAACGGAACGTGGTTGTCGAACAGCCAGCCGTAGCTGAACCCGGCCGCTTCCGCCTGCCGTGTGAGCGCGACGAAGCGTTCGATGTCGTGGTCGGGCTTGAGCGTGAATCCGAAGTCCATCAACGCAGCCTATACCGCGCTGGGCTCGGTGCGCCACGCCCGGCGCGAACCGCGCTGTCCGCGGCAGGTGCGGCCGGCCGGCCTTGTGCCAAGGACGCGTATGGGAGGGTCTCGCGGTGCCCGGACCCCTACCCCGCCACACGTGCCGGCGTGCGCTCGTACAGGCGTCGCGCCCAGAGATAGCCCGCGGCCGCGATCACCAGGCACCAGGCGAGCGCGACCGGCGCGGGACCCGCATCGCCCGTCCCGGCGAGGAGGGCGCGCAGCGTCTCGATGATCGGCGTGAACGGCTGGTTCTCGGCGAACCAGCGGAGCGGGTCGGGCATCGACGCCGTGGGCACGAAGGCCGAGCTGAGGAACAGCAGCAGCATCAGGAACATCGGCGTGTTGCTAGCGGTCTCGACGCTGTCCGTCGCCAAGCCGAGCGCCACGGAGAGCCAGCCGATGGCGAGCGACGTGAGCACGAGCAGCCCGAGCGCGGCAAGCCACGAGCCCGGCGCGCTCGACCGGCCGGAACCCGATCGCCACCGCGACGACGACCACGAGGGCGACCGCGAGCAGTGTCTGGATCACGCTGCCCAGGACGTGCCCGGCGAGCACCGACGAGCGCGCGATCGACATCGTCCGGAAGCGGGCGATGATCCCCTGCGACATGTCCATCGCCACCGAGATCGAGGTCCCCTGCGCGGCGCCCACCACGGTCAGCAGCAGGATCCCGGGTACCACGTACGCGACGTACGCATCGCGGCCCCCGGACGCCACGCCCGGACCGCCGAGGCCGGCGCCGAGCGTGCCGCCGAACACGTACACGAACAGCAGCAACAGCACGATCGGGATCCCGGCGATGAACAGCGTCAGCGACGGGTAGCGGCGCATCCGGCGGAGGCTTCGACGGAGCATCGTCGTGGAGTCGGTCACGAGGGTTGTTGTCATGGTGTGGGCCCCTTCTCGCCGTCGCGGCGACCAGTGAGGGACAGGAACACGTCGTCGAGGTCCGCGGACCGGATCGACAGCCCGTCCACCTCGATCGACGCGTCGTCGAGGCGATCCAGCAGCGCGCGCAGCGAGTGCACGCCACCATCGCCCGGGACCTGGAGCGCGAGGCCCTGGTCGTCGCGGGTTCCGCTGCCGAGCGCCAGCGCGGCCCGGTCGAGCTGCGCCGCGTCGACGAACTCGAGGCGCACGCTTCCCCCGGGGACCAGCCGCTTGAGCTCCGCCGGCGTTCCCTCGGCGACCACCCGCCCACCGTCGAGCAGCGCGATCCGCGCCGCCAGGCGGTCAGCCTCCTCGAGGTACTGCGTGGTCAGGAAGATCGTCACGCCGCCCGCGACGAGCTCGCGGACGATGTCCCACATCACACGGCGGCTGCGTGGATCGAGGCCGGCAGTCGGCTCGTCGAGGAAGATGATCCGCGGCTCGCCGACGAGAGTCATCGCGAGGTCGAGCCGCCGGCGCATCCCGCCCGAGTAGGTCATCGCCGGCTTCGCAGCGGCATCGGTCAGCTCGAACCGGTCGAGCAGCTCCGTAACCCGCCGGCGGCCCTCGGCCCGGCCGAGGTGGTGGAGATCGGCCATCAGCCGCAGGTTCTCCTCGCCCGTGAACTGCGCGTCCACGGCCGAGACCTGGCCCGTGAGGCCAATGACC
Source organism: uncultured Chloroflexia bacterium (assembly GCA_963788375.1). GTDB lineage: Bacteria > Chloroflexota > Limnocylindria > Limnocylindrales > CSP1-4 > CAIXZV01. The sequence continues at coordinate 374,255 of CAWBGT010000017.1, read as the reverse complement.
CCTCTCACGGCCGCCGCATCGCGGGCCACGTCGAAGCCCGCGACGCGGACCTCGCCATCATCGGCCGAGATCAGGGTGGTGAGGATGTTGATCGCCGTCGTCTTGCCGGCGCCGTTCGGGCCGAGCAAGGCATACACACTGCCCTCGGGGACCTCGAGATCGATGCCGTCGAGCACGACCTGACTGCCGTATGCCTTGCGCAGGCCACGGACGCTGATGGCGGAGTCGTGGGGCGCCGTCATCGGATGACGGCTGCCGGGCAGGCATGCCCGTGGACGGGATGACGGACCGGGCTAGATGTCGAGGTCTTCCACGTTCGGCTGGCGCGCGGAACGGGAGACCATCTCGAACAACTCGGACGGAACCTTGTCCCGGAGCTGCTCGATGGTGTCGAGGGTCTCGAGCGTCGACTCCTTGGGCGAGCCGCCATAGCGGACGTCGCCGATGCCCAGGTGGCCACGCCAGCCCGCGGGCTTGCCCTCCGCGTCGCGCATCCAGAACTCGGGCTCGCGCTCCACGTGGAGCACGTACTTCCCGCGGCGGCCGCGGAAGACGCGGTAGTGCACCTGGCGGCGGTCCTCCGCATCCATCCACTCGCCAACGAGAAGGGCCGTGAACCGCACCTTGCGTCCCGTGCCCAGGCCCACGCGGACCACGATCTCGTCGTATCCCTCGCGCAGGCCCTCCTCGGCATTGACGTACCGCTTGAGCGCAGATGAGATCGCCGCGGAGAGGTTGCCGCCCGCGAGCTCCTGGGCTCGCTGGTACAGGCTGAGGTCCCCGTCGGAGACGTAGATCGTCTTGTTCGGCACGGCACCATCGTATCCTTCGCCCCTTCCAACAGGTATACGGGTAATATACGTATACGTGTAGTTCATGGCAAGCAGGCCCGGGGTGTCAGGCACGCAGGGGGTGTCACCCACGTCGTCCGAGATACGGGACCATCGTCCGACGACCATCCAACGGGCCCGTTGGCCGTAGCCAGGCTCGAAGGTGGATTGGAGCGGGAGACGGGGATCGAACCCGCGACATGCAGCTTGGAAGGCTGCCGCTCTGCCAGCTGAGCTACTCCCGCGTGGCCGGAACGGTACCATGCACGACCGGCCCACGGCCTGAGCCGCCCACGTCGTACGCGAGAGAGCGCAGCGTGAACTCCCCGTAGGTGAACGGACCGTCCGGCCGCGCATACACCGCGCTCCCGCGGGTCGGCAGCCGCAGGCCGTCGATCTTCCGGTACTCCGAGAGCGGCGTGCTCCAGCGGGCCGGGACGAAGTGCCCGTCACCGCCCTCGGGCCGGTCGTCGGACCAGAAGTCCACGAGCTCGTCGCGGTCGTTGAACAGCAGGGTGGCGGTCACGCGCCGGCTCCCGTTGGCGAAGGTCACGGCGGCCGTCCGGTCGTCGATCGCCTCCCAGGTCAGACGCGGGTCCGCGAGGGCCCCTGGGGCGAAAGCGCACATGTCGTTGAGCACCGTGACCGTCTCCGACGCGCTGATCTCGTCGCCGGCCACGTTGACCATGTTCACGAGCGAGGCAACCCGGACCTGGAACGTGGCGTCCTCGCCGCGATACAGGTGGAGCGCCCGGACGGGCAGCCCGAACATCCGTGCCTTCATCAGGAACAGGCGCGCGGGCCGGTCGAACACGTTGACCTGGCTCGAGGTTGCCACCATCCCGGGCCCGCCGGGCTTACGGAACATGACCGCGTCCATCTCGAGCCGCATGCCGCGCGGCCGCGGCCGGCCGACGGCGCCTGATGCGCGTACGTAGCGCTGGACGGGAGCGGGCAGGGTGGCGATGTCAGCTTCCGACAACAGCGTGATGTCGGCCTCCTGGTTGCGTGCCAGCTCCTCTGCCACCGCGATCTCCCAGCGCCGGTCGAGCGAGCGCGCTGCCATCGTGGTCGCCTCCTTTCCCGGCTGCCGTCAGCCGTGCGCCGGGGACGTTGAGGTGTGCACCATCGCCACGCGGGCGACCGCGACCAGGATGACCACGTTCACGATCAGGCCGAACGCCGCCTCGGGCAGACCCAGGGCACAGACGATGATCGAGACGAGCGCCAGCATGGCCGTGAGCGGCGCCCACCAGCGGTCACCTCGCCAGGCGCCGACGCCGGCGACCACGAAACCGATCGCGAGCGCCAGCCAGACGATGCCGACCAGCCGGACGCCGGGCTCGCCCAGGGCCATGGCGCCGCCGAGCGCGGTGGTGCGGTATGGAAATCCGTCGACCTGCGCGATCCCCCACGGGACCACAAAGCCGATGAGGTGGATGAGTCCATGGGCCGCCAGGATCACGGCGCCGGTCTTGCGGATCATCGAGGAGCTGCCTTTCCGGGACGCTTTCGGTCGATTGGTGCATCGGGCGTTCGCGGCGTGCACGTGATGGCAGCCAGCCATCGCCCCATGAGCCGGTTGAGCGCGAGGATGTCGGCCCGCGTCAGGCCGTCGAAGGCCGTTCCAAGCAGATCGAGGGCGCGTGCCTGGCCTTCGGGTGCATCGAACATGCCGACCTTGTCGGTCACGGCGAGCCGCGTGGTCCGCCCGTCGTGGGCGTCCGGGATCAGGCGCAGGAAGCCGCGCCGCTCGAGGCCGATGGCGATCTGCTTCACGTTCTGGCGGGAGCTGCCGTACACGGCGGCCGCCTCGGTCAGGGAGGGGGCGCGGCCCGGGAAGCCCCGCGTCAGCACGGCGAGCAACAGCCACTGGCGGGTGGTCAGGTCCCAGTCCGCCAGCCGCTCGTCGGTCAGCCGCGTCAGGTGGCCCACGATCACGAAGACGCCGCCGAAGGCCCCGGATGCCGCCTGGAGCTGTTCGTCGTCCATCATGATACGTAATGTATTACGTATACGCCGTCGGCGTCAAGCGGGTTGCGGGCCCGCGGGCGGCGTCACGCTGGGCAGCTGCCCACCCCGCCGGACCTCCTGATGCGCCACCGGTCCGCCTGATGCGCCACCGGTTCAAGGGCACACCGTTCGAGCGTGAGTACGTCCCGAAAACCAAGGGTTCGGGACGCGGTCGAGCGTGCCCTGCCCGCTGTTGATGCCCTGGCGGTTCAGCGGGCAGGGAGAACGACCAGGGAGAGCGGTCAGGTCCGCGGCCGGGTCCGCGGCCGGGTCCGCGGCCAGGTCCGCGGTCGGCGTCCACGGACCCGGCGACCCCGGAGCAGCGGGCCGGAGCGCAGGCGTGAGGCGAGACCGGGGCGGCGCACAACGCGGGCTCGCAGTGGCGGGCTCGCAGCGGACGGCCAGTCGTCGTCGCGCCGTCGTGCGGCGCCCAAACGGGACTGGTAGTCACCGTGGTAGCGCGAAGCGGGCTCGCCGCGGCGCGAAGCGGGCTCACCGTGGCGCGAGATGGGACCACCAGTCCCAGGACGACGGCGCGCGCCACCCTTGGGTGGACCCCCAGTCCATGGGGACCCCGGTCTGGGGGACCCCCGGTCCATGGGACCCCGAGTCCCGGGCAGCCAGTTGCGCTGGGACCGGGCTCGCGTTGTATGGCGGCCGCAACCGGAACCGCTCAGCTTCCCTCGAGCTCGCAGCCGGCCGCCACGCAGTCCTCGGCGAAGCGCTCCAGGGCACCATCGTCATCCGCGGAGGCCGCGACCAGCGTCATCACCCGGTCCACGCCCGCATCCGCGTACCCCCGCAGCAGGTCCACGCGAACCTTGCCCTCGATGGCGCTGTGGTCCCGGCCGATGTTGACCGACAGCCGGAGCGTCCCGGGATCCCTGCCGATCTCCTCGCAGCGCGAGTCGATGACGGGCCGCGCCTCCACGACCTCGGCCGGCGTGAACCAGTCGAGGTTGAGCTCGTCCGCGTGGCGCGCGGCCAGGCGCCAGGTCCGGTTGGGCCCGTTGCCGCCGACCATGATGGGGATCCGGGGCTCCTGCAGCCCGCGTGGGACGTTGATCGCGTCGTGGACCCGGGCCGTCGGACCCTCGTAGGTCGCGCGCTCCCCTCCCAGCATCCGCGTCGCGATCTCGAGCGCGTCCTCGAGGTTCTCCATCCGCGTGCGGAGGGGCGGGAAGCCGAAGCCATAGGCGACGAACTCGTCCTCCTTCCAGCCGGCACCGAGGCCGAGCTCGGCACGCCCGCCGGACACGACATCGAGGGTCGAGATCATCTTGGCGACGAGCGCCGGGTTCCGGTAGCCGGCGCACATGACCAGGTGGCCGAGGCGCACCCTGGCCGTCTCCGACGCCAGCGCACTCAGACCCACGAAGGACTCGAACGTGATCTCGTCACTCGGGACCGGCTCGGTCTGGAAGTGGTCGAACATCCACAGGGAGTCGAAGCCGAGGACCTCCGCGTCGTGGGCGATGGCGACGCTGCGCGCCCACGCTCGAGCCGCGTCCCAGCCGTCGTATTCGCCCGTCCAGCCCTGGGGAACGATGATCCCGACCCGCATCGTGGCACCTCCGCGGACGGAGCGTACCCGAGCGGGACCCTATGGGATCAGCCGCACTTGACCCTGTGCGGCTTCGGGTGCGATGCCGCGTACGAGGTCACGTCCGTCCCCACCCGTTCGGCCACGATCACCAGCTTCGGATAGCTGAAGTTCGGGCCTTCCGAGGTCTGCAGCCACAGCCGTTCCGAGGAGACGCCAACGGCACTCTGGATCGACTTCACATGCCGTCGCACCTTCGTGATCCTGTAGACGTTGATGCGACTGTTGGACGTGTAGACGTTGACGGTCCGGCCGATCATCGCCGCGCCATTGTTGACCTTGGACGCGCTGAGCAGGGGCAGGAACATGCCCTTCCGGGCGTGGGCGAAGATGAAGGTCACGCCCGGTTCAGCCGGCTGGCTGAGTGCGCCCATGTACATCGCGACGTTGCAGTACGGGTAGCCGTTGGGCGAGCGGACCACGGGCATGTTGATGCCGTACGAGGGCACCGAGACACGCGTGGCATGGACGAAGTTCAGGTTCCCGCAGCGGATCGATGAGCCCGACACGAACCGGATCGCCAGCTTGTGGCTCCAGTTCGCCGAGAGGATCTTGTGCGTGGTCGTGATGGACATCCGCCGGCTGAGCGTGACCTTGCCCGTCGACGACGCCTTGACCGGCGAGGGCCGCGCAACGACCGCTCCGAGGTTGGCGCAGCGGCCCTTGCGGACCTCCACCCGGTAGGTCCAGCCCTTGTGCATGGACTTGAGCGCGTAGTCGACGCGCCCGGTTGCGTCCGTGTTGACGGTGACGCGCGCGGTCCCGCTTGCCCCGCCGGTTCCAACCGATGCCCCGAACGCCCGCTTGACGGTGGCGGCCTGGACTGGAGCGGCAACGATGACCGCCAGCAGCAGTGCGGCGGCGAGGGCAATGGGACGACGCATGGGCAGACTCCGGTTCTACGGCTTGCTCAGGGCAAGGGCCACAGGATGCCCGAGGTGGCCCGATCGAGCCACCCCGCGAAGGTCCCGGTGCGGTGCACCGACGCACCGGCGGGTGGCCCGGCGCCGATCAGCTCACTCGGGCGGCGCGGTGCTCAACCTCCAGCACTGGCGCCGTTCCGCCCGCCGGAACGCCTAGCGTCGCTCGAGGATCGGGCGGGCCTTGTCGGGGTCGTCCACCACGAACGCAAAGGTGGCGCGGTCGCTCCAGCGGCCGATGAACAGGTGACCCAGGACGTTCACGTCGGCGTCGGCCAGCTCGCGCGCGATACGGGCCATCCCACCAGGGCGGTCATCGACCTCGGCCAGCAGCGACTCCCCCTCCAGGAAGGTCCATTCGCCCTCCTCGAGGACCTTGCGGGCCGCGTCGTCGTCGGCGGTGGTCATGATGAAGTGGCCCACCTCGCCCAGGCCCCCGCCGCCAATCGCGCGCAGGTCCACGTTGGCTGCGGCCATCTGCTCGGCGAGCCGGGCCATCTGGCCGGGCTGGTTGGTGACCTGGACGACGAACTGCCTGGGCATCGGGGCCTCCGGGCGGCGCCTGCCGCGGCTGGGGTCGGGATGAGGCACTGATTCTCGCATGCCCGAGACCGGGGTGCTCCGGCCTGCCGTCGTCGGCCGATGCGGGGGCCAGCCGGATCGGTTCACAGGTCCGGGGCATGCCGCATATGATCTCCGACTCATGGAGCCCCTTGACCAGATTCCCGTCGCGCCCGGAGCGCCCTTCACCCTGCCGCCCAAGCTGGAGGGTCTCCGCCGCCTCTCCTACAACCTGTGGTGGAGCTGGAACCCGAGGGCTCGCAACCTGTTCTCGCGAGTCGACGCGGGCGCATGGGCCCGCTACCGGAACCCGATCCCGGTGTTGAGCGGCCCGGTCGCATGGTCGCAGCTTCTGGACAACACCGCGTTCATGGCCGAGTACGAGGACATCCTCCGGGAGTTCGACGCGTACATGGCCAACGGCGCAGACCACTGGTTCCAGCGCAAGCACGGCTCGGAGCTGGCTGGTCCCATCGCGTACTTCTGCGCCGAGTACGGTTTCCACGAGTCGCTGGGCATCTACTCTGGCGGCCTTGGCGTCCTCGCCGGGGACCACATGAAGACGGCCTCGGACATGGCGCTGCCGCTCGTCGGCGTGGGTCTCATGTACCGGCGCGGCTTCTTTCGCCAGACGATCGATGCCGACGGGCACCAGGAGCATGCCTACCCGGACTACGAGCTTGGGCGGCTGCCGATCCTGCGCGTCCTCGACACCCTCGGCCGGCCGCTGACCGTCAGCATCCAGCTGCCCGGCCGGGACCTGTTCGCGGCCGTGTGGCTGGCCCAGGTGGGCCGGGTGCCGGTGCTCCTGCTCGACACGGATGTGCCCGACAACGACGACTCGGACCGGCCCATCACCCACATCCTCTACGTGCGCGGCCGCGAGATGCGCCTGCACCAGGAGCTGGTCCTGGGCGTTGGCGGTGTCCGGGCGCTGCGCGAGCTGGGCCTCGACCCGGCCGTGTGGCACCTCAACGAGGGGCACTCGGCGCTCCTGCTCGCCGAACGTGCCCGGGAGCTCGTGGCCAAGGGCACGGCCCTCGACGATGCCTGGCAGGCGGTCCGGCGCAACAGCGTGTTCTCCATCCATACCCCGGTGGCGGCCGGCAACGAGCGATTCGACTCGGATCTCGTGCGGCGGGTCGCAGGCCCGCTCTTCGGCGGCGACGGACGGCCCGGGACGGGCGGGATCCCCGTCGACCGGCTGCTGGCCCTCGGGCTCGGGGTGGAGGCCGATCCCGGCCAGTTCGACATGACTGCGTTCTCCCTGCGCCTCACCCACGGCGCCAACGCCGTCTCGCACCTGCACGGTCGGGTCTCCAATGCCATCTGGCACGACGTGGCGCCCAACGAGATCCTGGGTATCACCAACGGAGTCCACGTCCCGACGTGGATCGGCCAGCCGATGCGCGACCTGCTCGAGCGCCACACGGATGCGAAGCTGGAGGCGATGGACGACCAGCCGGTCTCGAGCCGGTTCTGGGAGCGGACCGCGCAGATCCCGACCACCGAGCTGTGGGATGCCCACCAGCGCCAGAAGCTGGAGCTCGCGATCTTCGCCCGCGGCCGGCTGCGCAACCAGTTCGCCCGGCACGGCGAGGCTCCCAGCACGCTCGAGGAGCTGGAGGAGGTCCTGGACCCCGGCGTGTTGACGATCGGCTTTGCGCGCCGCTTCGCGACGTACAAGCGCGCCGCCCTGCTGTTCAGCGACCTCGACCGGCTCGCGCAGATCCTGTGGGACGCGGACCAGCCGGTGCAGGTCATCTTCGCGGGCAAGGCGCACCCGGCCGACCGCCCTGGCCAGGGCGTCATCCAGGACATCTTCGGCCGGTCGCGCAGCCCCAAGCTCCGCGGCCGCGTGTTCATCGTCGAGGACTACGACATCCGGATCGCCCGCTTCCTCGTCCAGGGCGTGGACGTCTGGCTCAACAACCCGCGGCGCCCGCTCGAGGCGTCGGGCACCTCCGGCATGAAGGCAGGTGCCAACGGCGTCCTGAACCTGAGCGTGCTCGACGGCTGGTGGGACGAGGGCTGGACCGGCGACAACGGCTGGGCGATCGGTGGACGCGAGACCAGCGCCGACGAAGGAGCCCAGGACTGGGCGGACGCCCAGGACCTCTACCGGATCCTGGAGCAGGAGCTGATCCCCGCCTACTACGAGCGCGACCAGACCGGCCTCCCGACGCGCTGGGCCCAGCTGATGCGCAACTCGATCGCGAGCACCATCTGGCGCTTCTCCACGACCCGGATGCTCCACGAGTACGTGGAGGGCCTGTACCTGCCGGCCGCGAGCAACGACGTCCCTGCACCGTCGGACGACGCCGGGTAGCCACCACCGGGACGCTCCCCGGTCCCACCGCACCACACGAAGGACCGGACCGTGGCCCCCCGGATCTCCCTGGCCCTCGCGATCCACAACCACCAGCCCGTCGGCAACTTCGGGTGGGTGTTCGCCGAGGTCTACGAACGCGCCTACCTCCCGATGCTCGAGGCCCTCGAGCGTCATCCCGGCGTGCGCCTGTCGCTCCACTACACGGGACCGCTCCTCGAATGGCTGGAAGCGGAGCGCCCCGAGTTCCTGAACCGCCTCGGCACGCTCGTGAACGGCGGGCGGGTGGAGCTCCTGGGTGGGGGACTGTACGAGCCCGTCCTGGCCTCCCTCCCCGAGCAGGACCGGGTGGACCAGCTCACTCGGATGGCGACGGCGCTCGAGCGGATCACCGGCCGCCGGCCGCAGGGCGCCTGGCTTGCCGAGCGCGTGTGGGAGCCGGACGTGCCAACGGCCCTCGTGAAGGCCGGCTATCGCTGGACGATCCTCGACGACCAGCACTTCCGGGCCGCCTCGATCCCCGAGGCGAACCTGTGGGGTGCCTACACCACGGAGAACCAGGGCAGCCTCCTGACCGTCTTCGGTACCGAGCAGGGGCTGCGGTACCGCATCCCGTTCGGCGGCGTCGACGACGTCATCGAGTACCTGCGCGGGCACGCGACCGAGGACGGCCACCGCGTCGGGATGATGGGCGATGACGGCGAGAAGTTCGGCGCCTGGCCGACGACGCACGGACACTGCTGGGGCGACGGCCGCTGGGTGGACCGGTTCTTCGAGGCCATCGAGGCGAACAGCGACTGGCTGGCCACAGTCACCCCGTCCGAGTGGCTGGAGCGCGAAGCCCCGATCGGGCGCGTGTACCTCCCGACGTCCTCCTACGCCGAGATGGGCGAGTGGGCGCTGCCGCCGGACGAGGCCGTGGTGTACCGCGCGGTGCTGCGGGACGCCGTCGCCGGACACCAGCCCCAGGCACGCTGGCTGCGCGGCGGGTTCTGGCGCAACTTCCAGGTCAGGTATCGCGAGGTCAACGACCTCCACAAGCAGATGCTGCGGGCGTCCGCGAAGGTGGCAGCGATGCCCGGAGGCCCGGCGCGGGCCGCCGCCCAGGACCACCTCCACCGCGGCCAGTCGAACGATTGCTACTGGCACGGGCTGTTCGGGGGGATCTACATCTCCCACCTGCGGCTCGCCACCCACGAGCATCTCGTTGCAGCCGAGGACGCGGCCGACGCCATCCTCGGCTGGCCGCGCACCGCGGTCATGCGGGACCTGGACATGGACGGTCGTCCCGAGGCGATCCTGGAGGAGCTGGGGCAGGTCGTGACGCTCAAGCCCTCCGAGGGCGGTGGGGTGGCCAGCTGGGACATCCGGGCGGCACACCACGCGCTGGCAGCCGTGCTGCGGCGACGCCCCGAGGCCTACCACGAGATCCTGCGTGCCGCCGCGGACGACGACATGGCAGCTCTGCCAGGCGCCGGGGGCGGCGTCGCAACTTCGATCCACGAGACCGGGGCGGCCACGGAGCCGGGCCTGGCCGCCCGGCTGCACTACGACGACCACGAGCGCCGCTCGGGGCTGGTCCGCTTCCTCCCACCCCACACGACGCCCAACGAGGTGGCCGTGGCAGCGGACACTGAGCTGGGCGACTTCCGGGACGGCGAGTTCACCGTCCGCCATATCGAGCCCGGTGCGATCACGCTCACCCGGGACGGCATGGCGGCGGGCCAGCCGTTCACGGTGACCCGGACGACCCGGCTCGGTGGCGGACGGCTGGATCCCGTGCTGGAGATGGAGCTGCTGGTCGAGCACCTGGGAACGGAGCCGCTGGAGACGCGCCTGGGCCTCGAGCTCTCGCTCCACCTCCTGGGCGGCGGCGGCAATCCGTCGGCCTGGTACGACATTGGCGGCAGCCGGTCCGCTCACGACGGCTCGGGGCGGGCCGCGACGGTCACCGGCTTCGGGTTTGGCAACGACTGGGTCGGCGTCGAGGTCGCCGCCAGCGCGACGCCGGCGGCGGACGTCTGGTGGAGCCCCATCGAGACCGTCTCCAACTCGGAGGCAGGGTTCGAGAGGGTCTACCAGGGCAGTGGGCTGCTGGTCTCGTGGCCGGTCACGCTCGCTCCGGGCGAGACGCGCCGGTTCTCGCTCCGCCAGGGTGTGACCGTGACCAGGGACCACACGGTGGGTGGCGAGCCGCGCTGACCTCGCTCCTCCGGCCGGTGCGGGACCCGGCGTGCGGTCCGCGGCCCGGGGGAAACGCCACCGGCCCCCGGCGCGAGCCGGGAGCCGGTGGAGATTGGGCGCCGGATTGGAGGGGAGGGTACGACGCCCGATGCGCGAGGGTTGGGATCAGGTGATCGTGACGGGGTAGTCGGGCCGGTGCGGATCGTCCGACATGTCCCGCGAGTCCACGCCGAGCTCGTTCGCGGTGACCGCGAGCATGCCCAGGACCACCATCGCCAGCGTGAGGAGGATGAGTTCCATGGAGTGCTCGATTCTGGGCAGGGCCCTTTGGGTTGGTATAGTCAATTAGGCCAACACGAACGATATTTGGACTACTCAACTGTGTCAAGTAGCCAGAACGGCCCCCTCCAGCCCGCCGAATGGCCCGTGGAGGGAGCGTCTGCATCGGGATCCGCACCTGCCGGAGGGCACGAGCTCGACATCGAGCGCGACTCCGACGTGCCCATCTCCACCCAGATCTACTGGCAGCTCGCCTACCAGATCGAGTCGGGCCGCCTGCAGCCGGGCACACGCCTGCCACCGGTACGCGAGCTCGGTGCTGCGCTGCGCGTCAACCCGAACACCATCCGCGCGGTCTACCGGCGCCTCGCAGAGGCCGGTCATGTCGTGGGCCGGCACGGGGCCGGTACCCGGGTCGTGGACCGCCCCCCGGTCCGGCGCGGCTCCCAGGCGCTGGCGGGGATCGTCGCCGAGACGATCCGGCGTGGGGCCCAGCTGGGCTTCACCCCGGACGAGGTTGCCCAGGCCACGTTCAGCGCGGCGACGGACCGCAAGCGACCAGGGCCCCACGTCCGCATCCTGTTCGCAGAGTGCACGACGGCCGATGCCAACGCGGACGCCGAGCGCATCGGCGAGGCCTTCCCGGTGCGGGTGGAGGTGATCCCGATCCTGCTCGACGAGCTGCCGGAGCGCCTGGACCGCTACCACTACGACCTGGTCGCGACCACGACATTCCACGCCGACGAGGCCCAGGCCTACGTGGCGGGGCGCGTGCCCGTGATTGCCATGCTGGTCGGACCCGGCTACATGTCGCTGGTCCACGAGATCGCCGGGCTGCCGTCCGGCTCGCGCGTCGGGGTCGTGTGCGGGTCGCAGCGTGGCGTGGACAACATCGCCGAGGTCCTGGCCCTCGCCGGTGCCTCGGGCGTCGAGATCGTCTCCGCCGTCGCCCACACGGAGCCCGAGCTGGACCAGGTGAACCGGGAGGCGGACATGATCCTGCTATCCCGCGAGGCGATCGCGCTGGGCCTGGAGTCACGGTTCGAACGCCCGGAGCGGGTGCGCGAGTGGAGCTACGAGTTCGACCCGGCTGGCCTGGAGCTGCTCCGCAGGGCGCTCGAGCGCCTCGACGTGGCCCGGTGACGGCCTTTCCCACGGGGTCCAGCGGCGACGATCCGTCCGGGGAGCCGGGACGCGTCATCCCCAGGGCCACCTACCGGGTGCAGCTCCGGCCCTCGTTCGGCTTCCGGGCGGCGGCTGCGATTGCGCCCTACCTCGAGCGGCTCGGGATCAGCCATCTCTACAGCTCGCCGGTGCTCCAGGCGGCGCCCGGCAGCGAGCACGGCTACGACGTGGTCGACCCCCACCGGATCAACGCGCAGCTCGGTGACGAGCTCGACCACCGGCAGCTCGGCCGGACCCTCGAGCGCCACAACCTCGGCCAGGTCATCGACATCGTCCCCAACCACCTCGCGATCTCGGGCCCCGAGAACCCGTGGTGGTGGGACGTCCTCGAGAATGGTCCCGCGAGCCGCTATGCGAAGTACTTCGACGTGGACTGGGACCCGCCGGAGGCCTACCTGCGGGACATCGTTCTCCTGCCGATCCTCGGCGACCACTACGGTCGCGTCCTGGAGGCCGGTGAGCTGCAGCTGGAGCGCCGGGGCGGATCGTTCACGGTCTCCTATCACGACCACCGGGTGCCGATCGCTCCGCGGGCGCTTGCGGGGCTGGTGGTCGCCGCCGGGCGCAAGGTGGACTCGGACGACCTGGTCTTCATCGGCGGTGCCCTGGGTCGTCTGCCCTCGGCCACGGCCGTCGACCGCGACAGCGTCGAGCGGCGTCACCGGGACAAGGAAGTGCTCCGCCGGCAGCTCGCCCGCATCACCGTCGAGCAACCCGAGATCGGACGAGCCCTCGACGCCGAGGTGGAGGCGGCCAACGCCGATGCCGACGCGCTGGACGCAATCCTCGAACAGCAGAACTACCGGCTTGCAAACTGGCGAGCAGCGGGCCACGACCTCGGCTACCGGCGGTTCTTCGACGTGACCAGCCTGATCGGCATCCGGGTCGAGGACCCGGAGGTCTTTGCGGACACGCACCTGGTGCCGATGCGCTGGATCCGCGACGGGGTCATCGACGGCCTGCGGGTGGACCACCCGGACGGCCTGCGCGACCCGGCCGGATATTTCCGCCGGCTGCGCGAGGCGAGCCCCCGCGGCTGGATCGTCGCCGAGAAGATCCTCGAGGGCGAGGAGACGCTGCGCGACGACTGGCCCGTGGATGGCACCACCGGGTACGAGTTCCTGAACCTCGTCGGAGGGCTGTTCGTCGACGGCTCCGCCGAGGCGGCGATGACCGCGATCTACCGCGCGTTCACGGGCCTGGATGAGGACCTGCCGGCGGTCATCCGCGAGTCGAAGCTGGTGGTGCTGCGCGAGAACCTGGGCAGCGAGCTCAACCGGCTCACCGGGCTGCTGCTCGAGATCTGCGAGGGGCACCGCCGCCACCGCGACCACACTCGCCACGCCTGCCACGAGGTCCTGCGCGAGATGGCCGTCGTGTTCCCCCGCTACCGGACCTATGTCCAGGCCGACGCCGGCCTGATCGACCCGCAGGACGAGGCGACCATTGCCGAGGTGGTCGAGGCCGCGATCGATGCGAACCCGGGGCTGGACCCGGACCTGATTGCATTCGTGGGCGATCTCCTCGCCCTGCGCACCCGCGGCCCGCGGGAGTCCGAGCTGGTCATGCGCTTCCAGCAGCTGACGGGCGCGGTCATGGCCAAGGGCGTCGAGGACACTGCGTTCTACCGCTATCACCGGCTGACCTCGCTCAACGAGGTGGGCGGGGATCCCGGGAGGTTCGGCGTGGCCCCTGCCGCGTTCCACGCGGCCAATTCGGAGCGGCATGCCCGCTGGCCGGATGCCATGCTGACCACCAGCACCCACGACACCAAGCGGTCGGAGGATGTCCGCGCGAGGATCAGCGTCCTGTCAGAGATGCCCGACGCGTGGGCCACGGCCGTCCGGCGCTGGTCGGCCATGCTCGCCCCGCACCGCACGGGCGACCTGCCCGACCGCAACGCCGAGTACCTCCTGTACCAGACACTCGTGGGAACCTGGCCCATCGAGGCCGGGCGCCTGGACGCGTACCTCCTCAAGGCGGCCCGCGAGGCAAAGGTGCACACCTCGTGGGCGACACCGGATGAGGGCTACGAGGCGGCCCTGGCGGCGCTCGCATCGAGCGCGCTCGCCGACGAGGCGTTCGTCGCGGACCTCGAGGCGTTCCTGGGACCTATCGTCGCGGCAGCCCGGGTGAGCTCGATCGCGCAGACGCTGCTCAAGCTGACCGTGCCCGGCGTCCCGGACATCTACCAGGGCACGGACCTCTGGGACCACAGCCTGGTGGACCCCGACAACCGCCGCCCGGTCGACTTCGAGCGACGCCTCCGCCTCCTTGACGATACGGCGGGCGCCGAACCCGAGACGGTCATCGGCGGGATGGACGAGGGCGTGCCCAAGCAGTGGACGATTGCGCGCGCGCTGGGCATGCGGCGGGAACGCCCCGAGCTGTTCGACCGGCGCGCCGGCTACGAGGCGCTGGAGGCGACCGGGCCGAGCGCCGATCACGTTGTCGCATTCCTGCGGGCCGGTGACCTGGCGGTCGTGGTGCCGCGCCTCGTCCACGGACTGGAAGGACCCGCCTGGGGCGATCCTGCGACCTGGTCCACGACGAGCCTGGCGCTGCCCGAGGGCACCTGGCGCAGCGTCCTGGGCGGCGACCCGGCAGCTGGTGGAGCGTCGGCGCCCGGCGGCGTGGAGATCACCGGCGGTGATGTCCCGATCGCCACCCTCCTCGCCCGCTTCCCGGTCGCGCTCCTCGTCCGCTCCACCGGGGAGACCACGTGACGCTGGCGAACGAGATCCGGGTGTGGGCGCCGGGGGCGGAATTGGTCGAGATCGTCCTGGCATCCGCGGCGGGCTCGATCGAGCGGCGTCCGCTGACGGCCGGTGGCGGCGGCTGGTGGTCGGGTCGCTGGCCCGATGTCAGCCCCGGGACGGACTATCGCTTCTCGATCGACGGCGGGACGCCGATGCCGGACCCCCGGTCCGCGTGGCAGCCGGCCGGCGTCCACGGCCCGTCCCGCCTCGTGGACCACAGGGCATTCCCCTGGACCGATGACGCATGGCGCCCCGGTCCGCTCCGAGAGGCCGTGATCTACGAGCTGCACCCGGGCACGTACAGTCCGGAGGGCACGTTCGACGGCGCCATCGCGAGGCTGGACCATCTCGTCGGGCTCGGGGTCAGCCACGTGGAGCTGATGCCCGTCAACGCGTTCCCGGGCGCCCACGGGTGGGGCTACGACGGCGTCGCGCTGTTCGCGCCCCACGAGCCCTACGGCGGGCCGGATGGCCTGAGGCGCCTCGTGGACGCCTGCCACGCCCGGGGCCTCGCGGTCCTGCTCGATGTCGTCTACAACCACCTCGGTCCCGACGGGAACTACACGGGCGCCTACGGGCCCTACCAGACCGATCGCTACCGGACGCCGTGGGGAGCCGCCGTCAACCTTGACGGGTCGGGCAGCGACGAGGTCCGCCGGTTCGTGGTGGACAACGCGCTCGGCTGGCTGCGCGACTACCACATCGACGGCCTCAGGATCGACGCGGTGCACGCCTTCGTGGACACGTCGGCAACCCATCTGCTGGAGCAGATGGCCGACGAGGTCCGGGCGCTGTCCCTGGCCACCGGGCGCGACCTCGTCCTGATCGCGGAGAGCGACCTCAATGACCCGCGGCTCGTCCGCGCGCCCTCGATCGGCGGCTACGGACTGGACGCGACCTGGAGCGACGACCTCCACCATGCCCTCCACGTCACCGTGACGGGTGAGCGCAGCGGCTACTACGAGGACTTCGTGGGCCTCCCGGACATCGTGCGGGCGATGACCGACGTCTACGTGTACGCGGGCCGCCACTCCGCACACCGCGACCGGCGCCACGGCCGGGCGGCGGACGGGCTGGACCCGGGGCAGTTCGTGGGCTTCAGCCAGAACCACGACCAGGTGGGCAACCGGGCCGCGGGCGAGCGGCTGGCGCACCTCGCCGGGCTGGATGCCGCACGGGTAGCGGCCGCCCTCGTGCTGTGCGGACCCTTCGTGCCCCTCGTGTTCCAGGGTGAGGAGTGGGCCGCCTCGACGCCGTTCCTGTACTTCACCGACCACGAGGATCCGGAGGTCGCCGGTGCCGTGAGCGACGGCCGGCGGCGCGAGTTCGCCGCGTTCGGGTGGACGCCGGACCAGGTGCCCGACCCCCAGGACCCTTCGACGCTCGCGCGATCCCGGCTGGACTGGGGCGAGGTCAGCCAAGAGCCGCACGCCGGGATGCTCGCCTGGTATCGCCGCCTGATCGAGCTTCGGCGCGCGGTCCCTGGCCTGCGTGATGGCCGCCGACCGGCGATCCGCTGGGATCCGGTTGAGGCATGGATCGCCCTGGACCGGGATGGGGCATCCGTGGTGGCCAACCTCGGGCCCGCCGTCGTCACCGTCCCGTGGCCCGGCGGTCGCCAGGCCACGGTGTCGGGACCCGGCGGCGCACGCCTGGCCGCGGCCTCGTCCGAGTCCGTCGCGCTGACGCCCGGCGGCATCCACCTGCCACCGATGAGCGCCGCGGTCGTCATCGGATAGCAGGGCGCCACCGGACGGCCCCTCGCGGCGGACGCGAACCTCCCCTCGCGGCAGCCTCCGGCTGCCTTCGGGTTTGACACTCACGGCGGACGTGGCCTACGGTCAGGAGCGGCAGCAGACGGCCCCCGGACGGGTCCGGCGCGCCCTCCAGCGAACGATCCAGGGAGGTTCCATCCTCGATCACGCACGCTCCTCCGATCCGGTCGCGGGCCTGCCCCCGGACGGCCGCTGCCGCACCGTGATCGAGGCGATCAGCCCCCAGGTGGACGGCGGCCGGTTCCCGGCGAAACGCGTCGTCGATGACACGGTGGTCGTGGAGGCCGATGCCTTCGCCGACGGGCACGACGTCGTCCGCGTACGGCTTCGCCACCGGCCGGTCGGCGCGACGGCATGGATCGAGATCCCCATGGAGGAGCTGGGCAACGACCGCTGGCGGGGCACGTTCCCAGTCGCGGCAGCGGGCCGCCACCAGTACACAGTCGCCGCCTGGACCGACGCCTGGGCAACCTGGCGGCGCGACCTCGCCAAGCGGCTTGACGCAGGCCAGGACGTCGCCATCGACCTGCGCATCGGCGCCGCCCTGCTCGACGGGGCCGCCGGGCGCGCCAAGGCGGACGGCACCACGGCCGATGCCGCGGCCATGAGCGGCTGGGCGGATGACCTGCGATCCGGCCGGCTCGCCGGCGACAACGCCCGACGCGCGCTCGACGATCGCCTCGACGCCCTCGTGGAACGCCACCCGGACCGCGCCCACGAGACCGTCCACGAGCCCGCCCTGGAGCTGGTGGTCGAACCCCGGCTCGCCCGGTTCTCCACCTGGTATGAGCTGTTCCCACGCTCCGCCTCGCCGGATCCCGCCAGGCACGGGACGTTCCGCGACGTCATCGCCCGTCTCCCCTACGTGGCGGACCTGGGCTTCGACGTGCTCTACCTGCCGCCGATCCATCCCATCGGCCGCACCTTCCGCAAGGGGCCCAACAACGTCACCGAGGCGAAGCTCCACGACCCGGGCGTCCCTTGGGCCATCGGCTCCGAGGAGGGCGGCCACCACGCCACCCACCCGGAGCTGGGCACGCTGGATGACTTCCGGGCCCTCGTGCGGGCGGCGGATGCGCTGGGCATCGCCATCGCGCTCGACATCGCCTTCCAGGCATCGCCGGACCACCCGATCGTCGCCGAGCACCCGACCTGGTTCCGGCAGCGCCCCGACGGCACCGTCCAGTACGCGGAGAACCCGCCGAAGAAGTACCAGGACATCTACCCGTTCGACTTCGAGTCCGAGGACTGGCCCGGCCTGTGGGCCTGGCTCGAGGGCATCTTCCGCCACTGGATCGAGCAGGGGGTGCGCGTCTTCCGCGTCGACAACCCGCACACGAAGGCCTTCCCGTTCTGGGAGTGGGCCATCGGACGGATCAAGGCGGACCACCCGGACGTGCTGTTCCTGGCCGAGGCGTTCACCCGTCCCAAGGTGATGTACCGGCTGGCCAAGGTTGGCTTCACCCAGTCCTACACCTACTTCACCTGGCGGACCGACAAGCACGAGCTCGCGAAGTACCTGCTCGAGCTCACGCGGCCGCCGGTATCCGACTTCTTCGGGCCCAACTTCTGGCCGAACACGCCCGACATCCTCCACGGCAGCCTCCAAGAGGGCGGGCGCCCGATGTTCCAGGCGCGATACGTCCTGGCCGCGATGTCCTCGCCCAGCATCGGCATCTACGGACCGGCCTACGAGCTGGGCGAGAACACGCCGCGCGAGCCGGGCAGCGAGGAGTACCTCGACTCCGAGAAGTACGAGCAGCGGACCTGGGACCTCGACGACCCGGTCAGCATCGCTCCGCTGATCCGCCGCATCAACGCGATCCGGGGCGCGCACCCGGCCCTCCAGGCCAACACGGGCCTGGCGGTCCACGCCACCTCCGACGAGAGGCTGTTCGCCTGGTCGAGGTGCACCGGGGACCGCTCCGACCGGATCCTGACGATCGTGAGCCTGGATCCCCATGCGGTCCGCAGCGGCACGCTCGAGCTGGACCTGGGCGAGCTGTGGCTTGATCCGCAGCGGCCGTACGAGGTCGAGGATCTCATCGACGGCGGGGTCGAGCGCTGGAAGGGCAGCAGGATCGCCGTCACGATCGACCCGGCCGTGCTCCCGGCACGCGTCCTGCACGTCCGCGGGCAGGGCTGATGGCGACCGCACGCGCCCCGCGCGGCCGCGCCGTTGGCGATGAGGCGCTGTGGTACAAGGACGCGATCATCTACCAGGTGCCGGTCCGCGCCTACCGCGATGCCAACGGCGACGGGATCGGCGATTTCAGGGGTCTCACCGAGAAGCTCGACTACATCCGCGATCTCGGCGTCACCACGGTCTGGCTGATGACCTTCTACCCGTCGCCGCTGCGCGACGACGGCTACGACATCGCGGACTTCACGGCAGTCCACCCCGACTACGGGACGCTGCGCGACGTGCGCGCGTTCATCCGCGCGGCCCACGCCCGCGGCCTGCGGGTGGTCACGGAGCTCGTCTGCAATCACACCTCGGACCAGCACGCCTGGTTCCAGCGAGCCCGACGGGCGAAGCCGGGGTCCAGCGCGCGCGACTTCTACGTTTGGAGCGACACGCCGGACCGCTATGCGGATGCCCGGGTCATCTTCACGGACACCGAGACGTCGAACTGGACCTGGGACCCGGTCGCGGGCGCCTACTACTGGCACCGGTTCTTCGCCCACCAGCCAGACCTCAACTACGACAACCCGGCGGTCCACGCCGCGGTGCTCAAGGTGATGGACTTCTGGCTCGAGATGGGCGTGGACGGTCTCCGCCTCGACGCGATCCCCTACCTCTACGAGCGCGAGGGAACCAACTGCGAGAACCTGCCCGAGACGCACGCGTTCCTCAAGAAGCTGCGCTCCCACATCGACCATGAGTTTCCCGGCCGCATGCTCCTGGCCGAGGCGAACCAGTGGCCCGAGGACTCGGTCGAGTACTTCGGTGACGGCGACGAATGCAACATGGCGTTCCACTTCCCGGTGATGCCGCGGATGTTCATGGCCATCCGGGCCGAGGACAGCCTGCCGATCATCGACATCATGGAGCAGACGCCACCGATCCCGGACAACGCGCAGTGGGCGATGTTCCTTCGCAACCACGACGAGCTGACGCTCGAGATGGTCACGGACGAAGAACGCGATTACATGTACCGCACGTATGCCCACGACCCTCGGATGCGGATCAACGTCGGCATCCGTCGTCGGCTGAGCCCACTGCTGGGCAACAACCGTCGACGGATCGAGCTCCTCAACGGGCTCCTGTTCTCGCTGCCGGGCACCCCGGTCCTCTACTACGGCGACGAGATCGGGATGGGCGACAACGTGTTCGTCGGCGACCGCAACGGTGTCCGCACGCCGATGCAGTGGAACGGCGACCGGAACGCCGGCTTCTCTGGCGCGAACCGCCAGTCGCTGTATCTGCCGGTCATCGTGGACCCGGAGTACCACTACGAGACGGTCAACGTCGAGGTCCAGCAGGCCAACCCGCAGTCACTCCTGTGGTGGATGAAGCGGCTGATCGACCTGCGCAAGAGCCACCCCGCGTTCAGCCGCGGGACGCTCGAGTTCCTGCGCCCGGAGAACCACCGGATCCTCGCCTTCGTCCGCCGCCATCACACCGAGACGATCCTGGTGGTCGCGAACCTGTCGCGCTTCGCGCAGCCGATGGAGCTCGACCTGTCCGAGTTCGAGGGACACGTCCCCGTCGAACTGATGGGCCGCGTCGAGTTCCCCCGGATCGGCGAGCTGCCGTACCTCCTGACCCTGGGGCCGCACGCCTTCATGTGGTTCGCGCTCGAGCCCCCGGCTCCCGACGTGGCGACATCTGACGACCTGGCGATCCTGCCGACCGCGCAGACGCTCCTGGAGCTCCTGGACCCGAAACGCGATGGCAGCCTCACGCCGGTCCTGGCCCGCTGGATCGTCAACCGCCGCTGGTTCCGGAGCCGGACGCGCAAGATCAAAGGGCTCGCGGTGAAGGACGTGGTCCCGGTCCCCGTGGGTGACCGCCCGGCCGCCGTTTTGTGCGCCGAGGTCTCGTACACCGAGGGCGAGTCGGAGTTCTACCTCCTTCCGGTCACGATGGTGCGGTCGCGCGAGGCCAGCCGGATCGTGGACGCCAGCCCGCAGGCGGCGATCGCTCGGATCGCACCGTCGCCCGGGCACCGTAGCGGGGACATCCTGCTCGACGCGACGTTGGAGCCCGAATTCATGACGGCCCTCCTTGAGGCGATCGGCTCGAAGAAGCGCCTGCGCGGTCGCGTCGGCGAGCTGGCCGGCCGGACCGAGAAGTCGTTCCGAGCGGTCGTCGGGGCCGACAAGGTGGCCCTGGCGCCAGTCCCGATCCGTGGTGAGCAGAGCAACAGCTCGATCATCTTCGGCGATCGGGCGATCCTCAAGCTCTACCGGGTCGCGCAGCCGGGCATCAACCCGGACCTCGAGATCGGGCGCGTCCTGACCCAGCGCGGGTTCGAGCAGACGCCGAAGGTCGCGGGCTGGATGGAGTACCGGCCTGACGGCGGCGCGTCGATGACGGCGGCGCTCGTCAGCGCCTTCGTGCCCAACCAGGGCAACCTGTTCGCCCACACGCTCGCAGAGCTGGGTGGGTTCTTCGAGCGCGCCGCGGCCGAGCCACATCAGGCGGATGGGGAACGCCTGGACATCGCGAGCCTCATCGCCGCTTCGGGCCAGACTGCGCCCGACGAGGTCCACCGCACGATCAACGCCTACCTTGAGACCGCCCGGCTGGCGGGCATCCGGGTCGGCGACCTTCACGTGACGCTGGCCGATGCCGCCGGCGATCCTGCGTTCAAGCCAGAGTCATTCAGCGAGCTGTACCAGCGCTCCCTGTTCCAGTCGATCGGCGCCTCCACGCGGCGCGCACTTGATCTCCTGGCCCGCCGCCCAGCAGATCTCCCCGACGGCGCGGCGGCGGATGCCGCGCTCATCCTCGAGCGGCGCGGCGAGATCGATAAGCGGCTGCGGGTCCTGCTCAGTCACAAGCTCGGCGGAAGGCGGATCCGGACGCATGGTGACCTGCACGCCGAGCAGATCCTGTACACGGGTCGTGACCTGGTCATCATCGACTTCGAGGGAGAGCCGGCCACGCCGCTCAGCCAGCGGCGAATCAAGCGCTCCCCACTGCGCGACGTCGCCGGCATGCTCCGGTCGTTCCACTACGCCAGCTACGGCTCGCTCCTCCGGCCGGAGATGGGCCCCGCGATCCGGCCCGAGGACGTGGCTGCACTCGACGGGTGGGTCCGGACCTGGAACCGCTGGGTTGGCGCAACGTTCCTTGCCGGCTACCGCGAGGCCACGACAGCCGCGTCCTTCCTGCCGTCCGACGACGCAGATTGGGCTGCCCTGCTCGACGTGTTCCTGCTCGAGAAGGCGTGCTACGAGCTGACCTACGAGCTGAACAACCGGCCGGACTGGGTTGCGATTCCGATCCGCGGGATCCTCCAGTTGCTGGGCGGATGAAGATGCGCCCCGACCCCGCGGCCCTGCGCGTCGCTCGTCCGGCCGTCTCCCGCTACGGGATGGAGGCCGCACCCACGGGTCCTCGCGGCGACGTGGGCCTGGCCGACGGGCCAACCTCGAGGACGGTGGCCGCCCGGATGAACGCTGCCCGTCCGTCCGGCTCGCCGTCCGTCCAGGCGGGGGACCTGGCCGCCCTCAGTCTCCTGCACGAGATCTCGCACCTCCTGGTAGAGCGCTACGAGGCGACGACGGCACCCGGCGCGCGGCTGCGGGCCGTGGACAGCATCCAGGCCCACCTGGGCGCCGACGCCGAGCGGGCCCTCGGCCGGTTCGCCGAGGCCTTCCCGGCGCGCTTGCCGGGCCCAGAGGACCCGGCAAGCCTCGTGGGTGAGATGCTGCTGACGCACGTCGCCAACGAGAACCCGGCCGCGACCCCGATGCGCGAGCTGTTCGACGATCGGCCCCTCGCCCAGTCGGACGCCTACTCGATGGCCATCGCCGATCTGGAGGCATTCTTTGCCGGGATTGACCCGCCCGCCGACACGGACCCCGAGACCACCGCGTCGGATCGCGCCGGCATCCTCGACCTGCTGCGGGCACCGGCGCGCCACGCTCCGACCTCGCTTGCCGGCCAGCTTCGGTATGTCCGCGAGCACTGGTCACCACTGCTGGGTGACGACCTCGGCGGGCTCCTTGACCGCATCGAGACGGTGATCGGGGTCATGGCCGAGGAGGAGCGCGGGCTGCACCGGCGGTTTGGCGGGGGCGGCGGTGGAGCGAGGCCTGCCGAGGCCCCCGAGTTCACGGGGCTCGACGCCGAGGTGGAGCGATTCAGCAGCGATGCCGACTGGATGCCGCGCCTGGTCCTGGTCGCCAAGAGCACCTACGTGTGGCTGGACCAGCTCTCCAAGCGCTACGCGCGCGACATCCGCACCCTCGATGGCATCCCGGACGAGGAGTTGGACCTGCTCCGGCACCGGGGCATCACGGGGCTCTGGCTCATCGGCCTGTGGCAGCGCTCGCCGGCGTCCCAGACGATCAAGCGCCGGCGCGGCAACCCGGACGCGGTCGCCTCGGCGTACTCGCTGGACGACTACCGGATCGCCGACGACCTCGGCGGCGAGGGCGCCTACGCGAGCCTGCGCGATCGAGCCCGGGAGCGGGGCATCCGGCTCGCCAGCGACATGGTCCCCAACCACATGGGGATCGACTCGCACTGGGTGATCGAGCACCCCGAGTGGTTCCTCTCGGTCCCCGAGCCGCCGTACCCGGCCTACAGCTTCGGCGGGCCCGACCTGTCGCCCGATGGGCGCACGTCCATCGTGCTCGAGGACCACTACTGGGACGCGACCGACGCGGCGGTGGTGTTCAAGCACCACGACCACCGGACCGGGGCCACCCGCTACATCTACCACGGCAACGACGGCACGAGCTTCCCCTGGAACGACACGGCGCAGCTCGATTTCATCTCGGCCGAGGTCCGCGAGCAGGTCATCCGCACGATCCTCGACGTCGCGCGGCGGTTCCCGGTCATCCGCTTCGATGCCGCGATGGTCCTCGCCCGCCGGCATGTCCAGCGCCTCTGGTGGCCGCTCCCGGGCGCCGGTGACGGAATCCCGTCCCGTGCCGAGCACGCGCTGCGCCAGGCAGCCTTCGACCGCCTGATGCCCGGCGAGTTCTGGCGCGAGGTGGTGGACCGGGTCGCGGCGGAGGTGCCTGACACCCTGCTGCTCGCCGAGGCCTTCTGGATGCTCGAGGGCTACTTCGTCCGGACCCTGGGCATGCACCGCGTCTACAACAGCGCCTTCATGCACATGCTCCGCGACGAGGACAACGCCGGTTACCGGAAGGTGCTCAAGGAAACCCTCGAGTTCGACCCCGAGATCCTCAAGCGCTACGTCAACTTCATGAACAACCCGGACGAGAAGACCGCGGTCGAGCAGTTCGGGAAGGGCGACAAGTACGTGGGTGTCGCGACGCTGCTGGCGACGCTGCCCGGCCTGCCCATGTTCGGCCACGGCCAGTTCGAGGGCTTCACCGAGAAGTACGGCATGGAGTTCCGGCGGGCCTCACTGGACGAGGCACCGGACGAATGGCTGGTCGGCCGCCATGAGCGCGAGATCGTGCCGCTGCTCCACCGGCGCGGCGACTTTGCCGAGGCACGGGACTTCCTGCTCTACGACCTGGCCCATGATGCCGGCGGCGTCGACGAGAACGTGTTTGCGTACTCCAATGGGAGCGGTGCTTCGCGCTCGCTGGTCGTCTACAACAACCGCTACGGCGAGACGTCCGGCTGGATCCGGGACTCCGCCGCCTTCGCGGTCAAGGATGATGCGGGCTCCAAGCGCCTTGAGCAGCGAAGCCTGGCGGACGGGCTGGCGCTGGCGGACGGCTCGGCCGACGATCGCTGGCTGGTGCTCCGGGACCAGCGCACGTCGCTGGAGTTCCTGCGGTCGGTCGCCGAGGTGCGCGAGCTCGGCCTGCATGTCCAGCTGCGCGCCTACGAGACCCGCGTGTTCTGGCAGCTGCGCGAGCTCCACGACCCGGCCGGGATCTGGCGGCGCCTGTCCGGCCGGATCGGCGAGGGTGGCGTGCCGTCCCTCGAAGACGCCCTCCGCGACCAGCAGCTGGCTCCGGTGCACGACACGATTCGAGCCGCGATCAACGAGCCCACCCGGGAGGGGACGGCCAACCGTGAGGCCGCCGCCCGGGTCGTGGACGCCGTGGCCGACGCGACCGGGACGTCCGGCGACCGGGCTGCCGTGGCCGGCCTGATCGTGACGCGGTACACCGCTGCGGTCGGGCTCGCCGAGGCGATCGAGGACCGCTCCCAGGCCGCCGCACTCCAGGTGTGGGCGCTGCTGGCACCGCTCGGGTCGCTGCCCTCGGGCGCGATGGCCGGGCCGACGAGCCGGGCGTGGTATGAGGAGCTGCGCCTGGCACCGGTCGTGGCCGACGCCCTGCGAGGACGCGGCCTGGACGAGGGCGCCGCTTGGTGGGCGGCCGAGCGCGTGCGCATGCTGCTGGACCTGCCGCTGCCGTCGTCGCTTGCCGGGCCTGCCGAGACACTGCCGCTGCGGCTGGTGGACGCGTGGATCTCGCACCCGGCCGTGCGGCCGTTCATCCGCGTGAACGCCTGGGATGGCGTGGAGTGGTTCCACCGCGAGTCCTGGGACGAGTTGCTCGTGTGGACGGACCGACTGGAGTGGGTCCTGGCAACCGAGGACGGGCGCACGCGTCGGCCGATCTCCCACTCCGCGCTCGAGCGCACGCTGACCGCGGCCGCCGACGCGTCGGGCTACCGCGTGGACCGGTTGCGCCAGGCGCTGGGAGCCCCCGCCGCCCCGCCGCCCGGGACCGGGGCGGCGCCTGGGGACGGACCACCCGACCCCGGGGCAGACGTCGCGGCGGCGCCGGGAACCACGTCCGCATCCCTCGCGCCGGCCACGAACGACCCGGCCACGCCGTCGGACAAGCGCAAGTCCGGCAAGGCCAAGTCGGTCAAGAAGAGGGCCGGCGCCACGTCGAAGTCAAAGTCCAGGAAGTCGAAGTAGGGCGTCCTCGCGTCCGGTGTATCGCCCGTGCCGGACCTCAGCAGCCTCCCGGCATCACGCCCCCGACATCGGCGGCATGACCGGGCCCTGTCCGGCGCCCGTCGAGTGGATCGCGTCCCCGATCGCGTCGAGCTCGTCGCCGGACAGGGACAGCCCGGCGGCGGCAATCCAGCCGTCAACCTGCTCCGGACTTCGGGCGCCGACGATCGCCCCGCTCACGCCCGGCCAGGCCAGCACCCAGGCGATGGCCACCGACCCCACGGTGGTCCCGCGCCGCGCGGCGATCGGGCGCAGGACGTCGCGCAAGGCGAGATTCCGGCCCAGGGCGGGCTCCTGGAACGGCGCGGCCCGGTGGCGCCAGTCCTCGGGGGCGAGTGCGGCCATGCGCGCCGCGGTGAAGCCCTCCGTCAGGATTCCCGACTGCTGCGGGCTGTAGACGATCACGCCGGTGCCGTGCGCGGCCGCCCACGGAATCACGTCGGCCGCCGCGTCGCGCAGGATGAGCGAGAACGGCGGCTGGATCGCGTCAACGTGGCGGATCGGCTCGATGCGCTCGAGCAGGTCGACGCCGAAGTTGCTGACACCCAGAGCACCGAGCTTGCCGGCATCGGCGAGGCGCGCGACCTCACCCCACGAGTCCTCGACGGGTACGCCCGTCCGGTCGGGCCAGTGCAACTGGTAGAGGTCGATCCGCTCCAACTCGAGCCGCGACAGCGAGGCGTCGACCTCGGCGCGGATGGATTCCGGGCGACAGGTGAAGGCCGGCTCCTCGAACGGGCGGGACGGATCGGACACCACACCACCCTTGGTGAACACCAGCGGCCGCGACCCGGCAGCCAGGCCGCGCAGCGCCTTGGCGACAACCTGCTCGGAGTGGCCGATGCCGTAGGCGGCCGCGGTGTCGATCCAGTTGATGCCCAGGGACACGGCGTGGCGGATGGCCGCGATGGAGGCAGCATCATCCTGGGGGCCCCAGCCGTAGGCCCAGGCACCCCCGCCGGCGGCCCAGGCCCCGAAGCCGAGCGTCGTGATGTCCATGTCCGACGTTCCGAGCGGGCGTGTGCCGAGGGCCACCGTGCATCCTCCATGCCATTCCACTCGACCCCGGTCGCATCGGCTCGAGGCCGGATTGCCGAGGGGACGTGCCGGCGACAGCCCCATGATGCCTGTGGTCCGGCGACGATGCGGCTCGTGGTCGCGTACGATCCATCCCATGCTGGCCGAGCTCACGATCGTCAACGGGCGCGTCCTGGGCGCCGGCAGGGCAGACACCGTCCGCGTCCGCGACGGACGGATCACCGCCGTGGGACGGCGGACGGACACCGGCACCGGGGGCGAGGTCGTGGATGCCAGGGGCGGCCTGGTCATGCCGGGGTTCGACGACGCCCACATCCACGTCCGTGGCGGGGCGCGTCAGCTGGCCGATGCCCAGCTCTATCCGCTGCAGTCGCTCGAGGCGATCGGACAGCGGATCCGCGAGCACGCGGCCGCCCACGCGGACCTGCCCTGGGTGCTCGGGCGTGGCTGGCTGTACGCCCCGTTCCCCGGCGGCCTTCCCACAGCGGCGCAGCTGGACGCCGTGGTCCCGGATCGCCCCGCCTACATGGGCTGCTACGACGGCCACACGGGCTGGGCCAACTCCACAGCGCTCCAGACGGCCGGGATCGACCGGACCACCCCCGATCCCTCCAATGGCGTGATCGTGCGCGACGACAACGGCGAGCCCACCGGCGCCCTCAAGGAGGAGGCGCAGCTCCTGGTCGAGCGCCACATCCCGGTGCCGTCCGAGGCCGAAGACCGCGCCTCCGTCCGCCGCGCCCAGGCCGGGATGCACGCGCAGGGCCTGACAGCGGCCCAGGACGCGTGGCTGTCGCTCGACGAGCTCGCGTTCTGGGATCGCGTCCGTGACGCCGGCGAGCTGGACATGCGCTTCCGTGGCGCGCTGATCATGGAGCCGGGACAGACCCTGGCCGAGTGGCGGGACAGGCTGGACGCCTACCAGGCAGCGGCCTTCCCGCTGCGGGGTGGAGGCCTACTCGATGCCGGGATCCTCAAGGGCTTCGTGGACGGGGTGATCGAGGCCCGGACGGCGTCCATGCTCGAGCCGTACGTGGGTTCCACGAGCCGCGGGCTGCCGGCCTGGGACCCGGTGGAGCTCAATTCGTTCGTCGCCGAGGCGGATCGCCGCGGCTGGCAGATGGAGCTGCACGCGATCGGCGATCGGGGCGTGCGCCTCGCGCTCGACGCCTTCGAGCATGCTGCCGCGATCAACGGGCCCTGGAACGGCGATCCGCACGGTGTGGGCGCCGCGCCCGGGACCCACACCCGCCGACATCGCGTGGAGCACATCGAGACCATCGACCCCACCGACATCGGCCGCTTCGCCTCGCTGGGCGTCGTGGCCTCGATGCAGCCGTATCACGGGGACCCCAGCCCAAACCAGATCTCGGTCTGGGCCGGGAACATCGGACCGGAACGGGCGAGCCGGGCCTGGGCCTGGACGTCGATCCGTCGTGCCGGCGGGCGGCTCGCCTTCGGGTCGGACTGGCCGGTCGTCCCGTACGATCCGTTCATCGCGCTCAACAGCGCGGTCAACCGTCAGACCGTGGACGGGCAGCCGCCCGGCGGCTGGCTTCCCGCCGAACGCCTGCCACTGGCAGATGCGCTGGAGGCGTACACGGACGGTGGAGCCTTCGCGGCCCATGCGGAGCACCGGCGGGGACGGGTGGTGGCCGGGCTGGACGCGGACCTGGTCGTCCTCGACCGCGACCTGCTCGAGGTGGGACCATCTGCGATCATCGGGACCGGCGTGCGCCTGACCGTCATCGGCGGCCGCATCGTCCATCGCTCGGAGGACTGACGTGAAGGGCTTCATCCTGGCGGTTGCCACGGGCGCGATCGCGTTCGTGCTCCTCCTGCAGATCCTGCCGGCAACGATGATCCAGTTCGAGGGCGACACGCCGCAGCTGATCCTGCTGGCGGCCGGCGTAGGCGTGGTGAACGCCGTCATCAAGCCGCTCGTCAAGATCCTCTCGTTCCCGATCTCGCTCATGACGATGGGCCTGTCGGGCTTCGTCATCAACGCCGCGCTGCTCCTGGGCATTGCCTGGGTCGCCCAGAACTTCGCCAAGCTCGACTTCACGGTCGGCGGCTGGCCGGCGGCCGGGTTCTCGGCGGACACGGTCGTTGGAGCCGTTGTGGCGTCGGCGGCGCTCTCGCTGATCACAGCGGTCGTCGGACTGGCCGTTCGCGACTGAGGCGGTGGACGCCACTGCCGGCCCCGGGGTGACGCCGGCTCCTGGGGAGGCACCGGCTCCCGGGGCGACGGTGATCCCCGGGGCGACGGTGATCCCCGCGGAGGCTCACGTCCGCGCCGCCCGCCGGTTCGGAACGCCGGTCCAGGTCACCTCGGTCACGGCCCTGGAGGCCGCCGCTGCCGAGCTGCGGGCCGCCTTTCCTGATCCGTGGCTGCGCGCCTTCTCGCTCAAGGCGAACGACGTGCCGGCAATCGTGGCGCGGCTCGCCGCCATGGGCCTGGACGGCAACGTGGTCTCCGGCGGCGAATGGGCCGCCGCGCGCACCGCGGGTCTGCCCAACGGACGGATCACGCTCGAGGGCGTCGGCAAGTCCATGGCCGACCTGCGGGCCGCCGTGCGTGCCGCCGCCACGGGCGACCCGCTCCGCTGGGTCGCCGTCGAGAGCCCCGAGGAGCTCGACGCCCTGGTGGCGCTGGCGCGCCGCGCCGGCCTCGGCGGGCCAGGACGGCCGGCGCTGGAGGTGCTGCTGCGCCTCAACCCGGACGTCAACCCCGAGACCCAGGCGGGGCTGGCCGTGGGCCGCGGCTCGTCCAAGTTCGGGATGACCGAGACGGAGCTCAGCGCGGCCGCCGCGTCTCTGGCCGCCGATGGGCCGGTGGTGGCGCGCGGCATCCACCTCCACGTGGGATCACAGCTCGGGGCGGTGGATGCCTGGCGGGACGCCGTCCGGCGCGGTCTCGCTCTGTGCGCCCTGCTGGGGGCGGGGCAACCGGGCTTCGACACGCTCGACGTGGGTGGCGGGTTCCCGATCGGCGACCCGGGCACCGTGCCCGCGCCGGCCAGATTCGCCGCGGAGGCTGAGGCCCTGCTGGGGGCAACCCCGTCCGATCGCCGGCCGACGCGCCTTGCCGTTGAGCCGGGCCGGCTCCTCGTGGCGTCGGCCGGGTGGATCGTGGCATCCGTGCTCCACGTGCGGGAGCGCGGGGACGCCGAGCCGGTCGTGGTGATCGACGCCGGCATGACGGAGCTGATCCGGCCGGCCCTGTACGGGGCGGAGCACCGGGTGACCGCCCTCACGTCGATGGGCCGGCCGGTCCCGGCGGACGGTCTGCAGTCCGGGGCGGGACCTGTTGCCGCAGCCAAGCCGGCCCGGGTCGACGGCCCCGTGTGCGAGAGCACCGACACGCTCGGCCACCACGACCTCCCCGCGCTCCGTCGGGGCGACCTCGTGGCGATCGCGGAGACTGGTGGGTATGCGGCCTCGATGGCCATGACCTACAACGGCCGCCAGGTGGTTCCCCAGGTGATGCTCGAAAGCGATGGTCGGCTCACGCTCGGGCGCCGGCGTGGGCGCGCAAGCGGGCGATGAGGGCGGGCCATGGTCGGCGACGTGCATCCTTGCTGGCGCTGCCCCATGACCCGCCGCTGCCAGATGTCCACGGGGTGACCCGTGTCCCCGGCTCCGCCATGCCGACCTGTCGCACGCTCCCGTGTCCGCCTGCGGCCAGGCGTTCCGGGGGCCGGGCCTCATGTCACCGGTCCTCCAGGCGGACACAAGACAAGGCGCCCCTGACTTCGGTCCGCTGGGTGAGCATCTGGCATATGGAGACCCGGCAGACAGCGACATCGTCCGCTGGGTGAGCACCTGGCAGCAAGGCGGCTGCGAGTGGGCGGCGATCGCAAGGTGGCACCCGCGGCGGCGAGCCCGAGCACCGACATCCGGTGGGCGGACCGCGAGGGCCGCGGCGAGCTCGAGCCCCCGTCCGATAGGCTGTCCGCGACATGAGCCAGCCCCGCGCCCGATTCGCCGCCCGCCTCGCCGCCCGCCCCATGCTTGCCGACGGCGGCATGGGCACCCTGCTCTTCTCGCGCGGCATCCCGCAACGCGCCTGCCTCGACGAGCTGGCTGCCACGCGCCCAGATCTCGTGGGAACGATCCACCGCGAGTACCTGGACGCCGGCGCCGACCTCATCGAGACGCTGACCTTCGGGGCCAACCGGGCTCGATTGGAAGGGTTCGGGCTGGCTTCTGAGGCCGGTCGCCTCAACCGTCGCGCCGCGCAGCTCGCCCGCGAGGCCCGAGATGTGAGCGGGCGCGACGCCTGGGTCGGCGGAAGCGTCGGACCGCTGGGTCCTCCCACGCGGGAGCTGCGTCACCTCGACGAGGCCACGATCCGCGCCGCCTACCGGGAGCAGATCGAGGGCCTGCTGGAGGGCGGAGCAGACCTGCTGGTCCTCGAGACCTTCGTGGACCTCGCGCACCTGCTGCTGGCGATCGACGAGGCGCACCTGGCCGCCGACGTGCCCATCATCGCGTCGATGACCTTCGGCGAGGACCTGGTGCTCGCCGACGGGACCGCGCCGGCCGACGCGGCGGCGGCACTCGCGAGGGTCGGCGTGGACGCGATCGGTGTGAACTGCGGCTCGGGTCCCCTTGCCTGCCTCGACGCCCTCGAGACCTTTGGCAGCCCCGGCGCCACAGGACCCGCCCGCTCGATCATGCCCAATGCCGGCCTGCCCCAGCGCCTCGAGGGTCGCTTCGTCTACGCCGCCGAACCTGCGTACTTCGGCCAGATCGTGCCGCGGGTGCTCGACGCCGGCGCCCGGATCATCGGCGGCTGCTGCGGGACGACGCCGGAGCACATCGCCGCGATGCGCACCGCCCTCGACAGCGTCTCCGTGGCCGACGACCGGCGCCCGGACGACGCCCAGCGCCCCGCCGGTGTCGGTCACCCTGCCGGTGCCGATCGGACCCCGGTCATCGTGATCCCCGCCCCGCGATCGGCGGCCACGGAGCCCACCCCGGAATCCACTCCGGCAGGCGGCCCCGACTCCGCTGCCCTGGCTCCGGCCTCCCGGCTGGCGCGGGCCCTCGCGGCCGGGCGATTCGTCATCTCGGTGGAGATCGATCCGCCGCGCAGCATCCGCATGGACCGCACGATCGAGGCCGCCCGGCTGCTCCGGGAGGCCGGCACCGATGCCGTCAACATTTCGGACTCCGCGATGGCGCGCGTGCGGATGGGTGCGATGGCGGTCGCCTTCGGCGTCCAGCAGGCGCTCGACCTCGAGTGCGTGGTCCATGTCACCACCCGGGACAGGAACCTGATGGCACTCGAGTCGGAGCTGCTGGGAGCCCACGCGCTGGGCGTGACCAACATCCTGGCCCTCACCGGCGATCCGCCGCGCGTCGGCGACTACCCGACGGGCACCGGGGTCTGGGACGTGGATTCCATCGGCCTGATCGAGATTCTGGACCGCCTCAACCGGGGCGAGGACCAGGCGGGCTCCCCCATCGGCCAGCCGGCCTCGTTCACGATCGCAGCCGCCCTCGATCCCACGGCTCACGATGCCGGGACGGAGTGGGACCGCCTGGAGCGCAAGATCGCCGCAGGCGCGCACCTGGTGATGACCCAGCCGCTGTACGACGTGCCCCAGGTGGAGGCGATGCTCGCGGAGGCCCGGCGGCGGTTCGGTGCCCGCGGCTTCCCCGTGCCAGTCCTCCTGGGGATCCTGCCGCTCGTGTCGTCGCGGCACGCCGAGTTCCTCCACAACGAGGTCCCGGGGATCACCGTCCCCGACGCCGCCCGCGACCGGATGCGCGATGCCGGTGCCGCGGGAACCGAGGCCGGGATCGAGATGGCCGACACCTTGCTGGCCGCGGTCGAAGCAGAGGTCGCCGGCACCTACCTGATGCCCAGCTTCGGGCGCTACGAGCAGGCTGCCGGGGTGGTCCGGCGGATCCGCGCGCGCCACCCCATCGCCACCTGACCCGCCGGGCGCGTAGGATGCGCCCATGCGGTCCCTCCGCCTCGCGCTCTCCGCCGCCATCATCGCCCTGGGCATCCTGCCGGCCCTTGCCCTCGCCGCCGGGCCCCCGTTCCCGGAACCGGTCGATGACCAGGCCGTGTACGACACTGCCGGGGTCTTCGAAAGCGCGACGATCGCCAAGGTCGAGGCCGCCATCGACAAGTTCGAGGCAGACACCGGCGCCGAGATCGTCGTCTACTCGCAGCTCGTCCCGGATGGCGAGAGCACGTCAACGGCAGAGTCGCGCGCCCAGGCCCTCATGGACCAGTGGGGCGTCGGCCGGGCCGGTGTCGACGACGGCCTCGTGATCCTGTTCGATCTGGGCGAGGCCGACCCGTGCCACGGCCAGGTCCAGCTCTACGCGGGACCTGGCTTCCGGGACACGTGGCTCTCGAACGATGATCGCCAGCGGATCTTCGAGAACGACATGCTGCCCAAGCTCCGCGAGTGCGACATGGACGGCGCGGTGCTGGCGGCCATGGACAAGATCTCCGGCATCTCGGGAGGCCGGGTCGTCAACGCCGTGCTCGGGCTGGTCCTGGCGCCGATCGTCCTGCTCGTCGTCGTGGTCCTGGCGCTACGCAGCTGGTTCCGGACCGGTCGCGACCCGGTCTACCTCGACGACCCGTCGATCCTGATGCCGGCGGCGCCCCCGGGCCTGACGCCCGCGGCCGGCGCCGCCGTCCGGGACGGCAGCGTGACCCGACGGGCACTGACTGCGGCGAGCCTGGATCTCGCGGCCCGCGGCAGGATCGGGTTCCGCGCCGAGCCCAACCACTCGTTGTTCGGGGGCAAGCCGGAGATCGGGATCCACACCGTCGATGCCGCCCCGCCCGATCCGGTCGAGCGGGCAAGGGTGGAGCGTGTCCGCCGGCGACCGATGGACCCCGGCACGAGCTACCTGCTCGGCCGGATGCGGGATGTCGGCGGCGGTGCGGGCTACATCGCCCCCGCGGAGATCCTGGAGCTCGGCCCGGACGAGGCCAAGTTCAACTCGCGGCTCGAGGCCCACCTCGTGGCGCAGGGCTGGTTCCAAGAGGCGCCCGGCAGGGTGACGGGCCGCTGGCGAGGGCGCGGCCTGGCGGCCCTCGTTGCGGGCATCGTGGCCCTGGTGGCAGGTGCCAACCTGCCATCGAGCGGCCTCGTGCTCCTCGGCATCGCGCTGATCGCCTCGGCGGCGGTCTTGTTCGTGGTGTCGGGGGCGATGCCCGCGCGGACGAAGGAGGGTGCCGTGGTCCGGGCGATGCTCGAGGCCTACCGCCGCACGCTCGAGAAGACGATGGCCATGTCGCGCTCGATGGGCGAGGTGGTGGCCGCATCCGCGATCCCGCTGATCGAGGACCCCGACGACGCGGTGGTCTGGGGCGTGGCCCTGGGGCTGCAGGAGCAGGCGGAACGCGTGCTCGAGCGGTCCGCCGAGGACCTGTCCACCGGCCGGTCGAGCGACGCCTATCTGCCGATGTGGTACTGGAGCGGCTCGAGTGGGGGCTGGGGCGACTCGGGCACGGGCGGCGGCTGGGCGCCGGGAGTGCTGAGCTCCTCGCCCATCCCCAACTTCGGCGGCATGATGGCCGCGCTGGGGACCATCGGCAACTCGCCCTCGTCGTCCGGCTCCGGCGGCGGCTTCTCGGGTGGCGGGTCCGGCGGCGGCGGCGGGGGCGCGGGCGGCGGCTTCTGATCCGGTCGTCACGGTACACTCGGGCCATGGGAGCCACCGACACCATGGAGATCTTCTTCGAGCGCCTCAACGCCGGTGACGTTGCCGGCGCCGTGACGCTGATGGATGAGCGCACCGAGATGCGGATCCACGTCGGCGACAACGCCCGGACGCTGCGGGGCATCGAGCAGGTGGGCGGCTGGTTCCTGCGGGCGGACAAGGGGCTCAAGATGATCCCGGGCGATGTCCGGGACATGGGCAACACCTACCAGGCAGACCTCGTGGTCATCCGGCCGGGCGCCCCCAGCCAGCACCTTGACGCGCAGTTCCGGGTCGAGGCGGGCAAGATCACTTCGATCAACCTGACGCCGTTCTCGCGCTGACCCTCGGATCGCGACGGCCCTGACACGGCTCGGGCGCCGACCCAGGCCATCGGCGGTCGCTGGCCTGCCGCCCGGCCGTCACGGCGTCGGCGAGTCGCCCACCGTCCCGTCACCGCCGCCGTCCTCGACGGGCACCGGGATCGTGATCGCGTCCCCGATCTTGATCTTGTTCGGGTTCTTGATCTGCTTGTTGGCGGCCAGGAGCTCCTCCACCGTCACGCCGTTCTTCCTGGCGATCTTGGAGATCGTGTCGCCCTTGGCAACGATGTAGACCTTGGCCGTGGGGACGGGGGGCTCCGTGGGAAGCGCCGACGGCGTTGCCTCGGCTGTGGCGGCCGGCGAGGCCGGGGCGCCAGCGGCGCCGGGGTCATCCTTCCCGACACCCAGGAGGCCCGGCCCGAAGAAGAACAGGAACAGCGCCGCGGCCGCGAGGGCGAGCGCATACACCCCCAGCCTCGGGATCCCGCCCATGGACGGCAGGCCGATCCGCGTGCGCAGCGAGGGGTAGGCCTCATACCGGTGCGGGCGTTCCCACGCGGGACCAAACAGCTCCGAGGGATCCTGCTGCGGGGCTCTGCGGGCCGCGTCGCGGCTCGCGGAGCCTGCCTGTCGACGGGCATCCCGCCGCGACTCCCGCCGGCGGACCGGGGGAACATCTCTCGAGGCCGACCCCGAGGCGGCATACCCGCCGGCAACGGCCGCCCCTGAGGCCCCGACTGCCCACGCATCCGGGCCATCGTCCAGATCACCTGGAGCGGGTTCCTCGAGGTCCGGACCGGCGAGGCGGTCCGCCGCACTGCCGGCGAGACCTCGCGAATCGCTGCCCCAGTCTCCGGGATCCGGCGACGCCGTGTCGCCGGCGGCATAGGCCGCCGAGTACGCGGACGCGTCGCGGAGCTCTCCTGCCGGGGGCTCGTCACCCGTCCACGGTGGGGGCGCCGCCCAGTCACGCGGAGGGTTGCGGCGGGGCGGGGCGGCGGACGCCACCACGACCGGAGCCACGCGAGGCGGCTCGACCGGCGGCGGTGTGCCCGGCTCGAATGGCTCGACCGGCGGCGGTGTGCCCGCCTCGAACGGCGGGTCATCGTCGCGCTCGACCGATGCGGCGGCCGTGGCTTCCCCGCCCGCGGTGGTCCGTGCGGCGGCCGCTTCGCGTCGGGCCCAGTCCTGGAAGGTCGGACAGACCGGGAACGCGGAGGCCAGGCAGTAGGCCTCCTGGTGGGCCAGCGCCCGTGGAGCAGGACGCTGGTCCGCGTAGCAGCGGTGCCGGTGGTCGGGAGCCGTGCCCCGGCCGTCGCGGTCGTCCTCGAACGCCACGAACGGACAGGCAGGCGCGCCCTCGGTGGAGAGCCCTCGATCGCTCATCGCGGCGATGATACCCGCCCGACGGCCGGGGTTCGCTGCGCACGGAGCGGACAGCCGCCGATGCGGCTGCCCGTGGGGCCACCTGGCCGCAGGATCGTGCCGACGGGCCATTGACTGACCCCTGGGACCAGAACAGGGTATGCACGGGGGCTCACTCGATGCACGTCCGCTTGGGGGGCCTTGGACCATGGGTGACCGGACCTGCTGCGGCGCGCGCGGACTCCGCGACCTGCGGGCCGCGGTAGTCGCCGCAGGGCTGCTTGTCTGCCAGGCCGGGTGCGCCACCACGCCCCCAGCGGATGGATCGCCATCGTCGACGGCGCCGCCGACGCCGATCGTGTCGGTCACCGAGCCGATCGTGTCGTCCACCGGGTCACCGGCGACCAGCCCGGAGTTCCCCATCGACGCCGTCTCGCCAACGACAGCCGGGGGTGGGCTCCCGAGGTGGTTCGTCCCTGTCTCCGTCGCGTTCAGCGACGCGGATCACGGCTGGCTGGCCGGCTCTGCTGGCGGTGCCGGCGCTTTCGTCATCGAGACGAAAGACGGCGGACTGAGCTGGACCACGACGCAGGTCGGGACATGGGTCGCGCTGGCCGTCGCCATCGGCCCCGATGGGCCTTGGGTCTCGTCAGCCTGCCCCGACGGCGAACCGGGGTGCAGCCCGTCACTACAGCATCTCGTCAGTGGCGTTTGGCAGCTCGTGGGCAACCGGGCGCCGATCGACATCGACTTCGCGGGGACGACGGGTGTGCTTGCGGTGGTCCTCCCCAACGGCCCGACGCGTCCCGACGGGACCCCGCTGCCGGTCGTCCAGGTGAGCTCGGACGGAGGCGCCACGTGGTCCGGCCCGTTGAACCCGTGCGGCGTGATGCAGCTCCAGGGCCTCACCGCGCCGCGCGAGGGAGAGGTGATGGTCGCCTGCGGCAGCGCAAGCCAGAACGACTCCGTCGAACGTGAGCAGAAGCGACTGCTCGCCTCGCAGGACTTCGGGGCGACCTGGACCGAGGTGGCGTCGACCGGGGCCGGCCTGATCCAGCCGGGTACGAAGGTGAGCCTCGACATTGCGGCAGATGGCACCGGGTTCTGGTGGGGCGCCTTCACACCCGCGATGGCCACCGCCGACGGCGGGCGGACCTGGACGGCGCTTGACGTCGCGGATGGGGTCACGCGCATCGCGGGAGCAGGTGCGGCGATTGGCGGCGGTGCCGGCTACCTCGTCGTCGGGGATCGCCTGATGTGGACCGCTGACGGCACCCTGTGGGAGGAGCGGGCGACGTTCCCGGAGCCGCCCTGCTGCGGCGGGTGAGGGAACCCCGGCCGTGCCGGGTGGTGTCAGAAGCTCTCCCGCCCCGTCAGCAAATGACGGACCCTCAGCGCAGCGCTGCCTCGAGGTCGAGCGCGACCGGGATCGTCCCGCGGCCGGGCCCGGCGAAGTTGCCGACCAGCCAGCGGCCGTCGAACGCCATGGGCTCGAGGTTCGTCTCGACCGGCATCCGGCCAAGATCCACCGTCCGCCCGGAGGCGATCTCCGTCGCGGAGAAGGTCCCGTCCGGGCTCACGCCCACCGCCCAGCCCCCTCCCGTTGCCGTGATCAACCCCTTGCCGATGACGCGTCGTTCGCCGGTCGCGAGGTTCCATGCGATCGAGGTGTCCTCGCCGCCGTCGCGCCGGTAGCTCCAGCCGACGGCCCACCCGTCGTCGGCGTCCATCAGCATCCCGAGGTCGTCGCCGGGCTCCAGGGGCACATCGGTGAACGCCCCGGAGGCGAGGTCGAGCACGACGGGGTGGAACGACGCCGCGCCGCCCGACCAGCCCACGGCGCGCCCGTCGGCAACGGCGATGAGGGCCGTGTTGTCGCCGCCCGATGCGCCGAGGTCGCGGATCGTCGGCTCGGTCAGGCCCGCAGCGAGTGAGCGCCACGGTTCCCCCGGTTCGCCGGTGACCGAGAAGATCAGCTCGTCACCGACGACGCCAATGGCGACGAGGCCGGTCGCAACCCCGTCGAACCTGGGCGGAGCGAGCGGCTCCTCGCCGAGGGACGGCCGACCCTGCGAGCCCGAGGCGAGGTCTGCGACGAACATGCCCAGGGTCCCATCGTCCCGGACGAGGCTGCCCGTCACCTTGGCCCCGGTGATGCGGTCCGCCTGCGCTCGGGCGACGTCCGCGGTGCCGAGGTCGAGCAGCGCCCCGTCCTCGATCGAGATCGCGATGGCCTGCCTGACAACGCCGGTGTCGGCGGGAAGCTCGGCCCAGCCGACGGCAACGCCCTCGTCGACGTCGACGATGCGGATCGCGGAGGCGCCATCGACCGGCAGTGTCCGGATCGGAACGCCTGCCGACGTCGCCGCCGGAGGGACCGGGAAGGGTTCCGGGGCGGCGTCGTCCGGGGGTGGCGTTGCACACGCCACGAGGACAAGGCAGCCGGCAGCCAGGGCCGCCGATGTGATGATGGATCGCTTCATCGTGGTCCACCCCGCTCGTCCACCGGCCAGCGTGCCCGGTTGCTGCGACCGTCGCGAGACCGGCACGCTCCGTCAAGTGTCGGACGGACGGGCCGCAACGAGTCCGTGACGATGCGCATTGGATCTCCCGCCGGATGTCGCCGTCCCCGGGTGTCACGGCGATCGGGCTCGCCGGTCCGCCCAAAGGGTACAAAGCCCCTGCCGGCGGGGCGTTTGACAGTCTTCGCACCGCACCCGGACACTTCGAGCAGAGGCGCCACGGCTACGCTCCACCACGGCAAGCCGCGCCAAGCACTGCCCGGAGGTCCCGCACATGTCCTTCCTCACCCGGATCGCCGCCCCGAGGACCGTCGTGCACGCGCACTGCGACCTGCCCTGCGGCGTGTACGACCCTGAGCAGGCCCGCATCGAGGCGGAGTCCTGCTACCGCATCGTCGAGAAGTACGCGGCCAACGAGGACCCGACGTTCCGGATCCGCGCCATCAAGATCAAGGAGGACCGCGCGGACCTCGTCAAGCACCACCTCGACGTCCTCTGGCACGACTACTTCAAGCCGGAGCACCTCGAGGCCGTGCCGAACCTGCACGAGCTCTTCTGGAACGCGAACAAGCAGGTCAGCAAGGTCAAGGCCTCCATCGACCTCGCCGACGCGAAGAAGCTGCTCGACCTCATCGACGAGGTCGACGCGGCCTGGAAGGTGACCGGCGGCGAGGGCAAGACCCGCGTGGCCGGACGCCCCGGCTGATCGCGGCCGAATGAGAGATCCCGAGGCCCCGTCCCGCGACGGGGCCTCGCCACATCCGGACGAGGCCGAGACCGGCGGCCACCGCCGGGTGACCAGGGGTACAGCCCGGACGGGTGGCGGCCGGCGCGGGCTCCGGGGGCTGTGGCGCGTCACCGTCGTGGAGGGCTCCATGACACCCGCGATCGAGCCCGGGGACTGGCTCCTGGTCGACCCGACCGTCACCCGCTGGCCGCGGCGGGGCAGCGTCGTGGTCTTCGCCGAGCCGTTCACGGACGTGCTCGCCATCAAGCGCGTCGCCGCCCGACCGGGCGACTGGATTCCCTTCGCCGACGGCTGGCTCCAGCTGGGTGACGACGAGGCGTGGCTCGTGGGCGATACCACGGACGAGGCCCTGGCGGTCGCAGGCCACGGCGCTGCCAACGACTCCCGCCGCTACGGCCCGGTGACGGTGGACGCGCTGCTGGGCCGCGCGTGGTTCCGGTACGGACCGGCCAGGCGCCTGGGCCGGATCGGGCCGCCCACCACAGACCTGCTGGTGCGTGGCCGGGACGCCGCGATTCCCGTCCCTCGGGCGGCAGGCGACTCCGACGCTGGGTACCAGGAGCCCGGCGAGGGCTGATCGAGCGCCGGGATCCCGGCCGCGCCATCGATCGGC
Organism: uncultured Chloroflexia bacterium; assembly: GCA_963788375.1. Lineage (GTDB taxonomy): Bacteria > Chloroflexota > Limnocylindria > Limnocylindrales > CSP1-4 > CAIXZV01. Next base: position 334,445 of record CAWBGT010000017.1, on the reverse strand, counting down.
GGCCCCGCCCCTTGGGACGCCCACGGAGCCCGAGCTCCTGCTCCCATACCATCGTGCGATGGACGATCTGCGCGCTGCTCTCGGATCCTTCGATCCCACCGCGCCCCTTGCCGGGGCACCCGACCCCTGGGACTACCTCCCGACGCCCGCCCTTCGCGCCGGGCCTCCCTGGGCCATGGCGGAGATGATCGCCGCGGAGCCCGCCCTGGCCGCCGAGAATCGGCGGCAGGCTCGCCGCCGATGGTTCCGCGGCGGCCCTCGTCGCCGCCCTGCGAGAGGCGGCGACGGCCGGCGGGCCCGTCATCGTCACGGGCTGCGGCACGTCCGAGCACGCCGCGCTGGCCACCGCCGCCATCCTCCGCGACGGCTGGCGTGCCGCGGGCCTCCCGGGATGGGGGCCCGTGTCCGCGCAGGCCTTCGAGCTGGCGCTGGACCCGCCGGGCGGCGGCCTCGTGATCGGCATCAGCCACGAGGGCGGCACAACCGCGACGATCGCGGCCCTGAGGGCCGCGAGGGCCGGGGGCGCCCGCACGGCCCTCATCACGGCCAGCGCCGGGGCGCCGGCCGCCGCAGCGGCAGACATCGTGCTCGCAACGGTCGAGATGGACCGCAGCTGGTGCCACACGGTGGGCTACGTCTCACCGCTCGCGGCGGCCACGATCACGACCGGCATCCTCGCGGGCGGCACGCCGAACCCGGACCGGCTACGAGACCGGACGGCCCAGGGGATCGAAGCAGCACATCGCGCGGACCCCGACGGCACGCGCCCGGACGAGCGCATCGGATCCGCCGTCGCCGGCGCATCGCACCTGCTCGTGGTCGGCTCGGGCGTGGACCGGGTGACGGCCCGGGAGCTGGCGCTCAAGGTCGAGGAGGCGGCGTACGTGCCGTCGGCCATGCGGGACCTCGAGACGTTCCTCCACGGCCACCTGCCCGCGACCGGGCCCGGCACCTCGCTGGTCCTGGTGCTGCTGGAGCGCGGCGGACACGACGCTCGCACACGCCGCGCCTGCCAGGCACTCGCCGCGGCCGCGGCCACAGGGATCACCTGCGCTGCGATCCTCGGCGCGGACGCCGCTGCCCGGATCCCGGACGAGCTCACGCCCGCCGGCCGGATCGTGGTCCCCGAGCAGCCCACGATGCCCAATGCGCCGGCCGCGCTCCTTGGCGCGGCGGGCCCGCTCCAGCTGGTGACGCTGGCGGTCGCGCACGCACGCGGCACGAACCCGGACCCGATCCGCCGCGACGATCCCGCCTTCCTGCGCGCGGCCGAGCTGGCGGACGCGCCCGACACCTGAGCGCCGGACCGAACTCCCGCCGGCCGCCGGTCGCCGGTCGCCTCAGACCCCCAGGAGCGCCTCGGCCGCTAGGTCGATCATGTCGAGGTCCCGCGGCAGGAAGTCCTGCAGCATGATCCGCTCGGCGCCGACCTCGGCGAACCGCCGCACCACGTCGCGCGCCTGATCGGGCGTGCCCAGCACCCAGCGCGGACGGCGGGTCTCGAACCATGCCTCCGACTCGTCGTCGGCGCCGCCGAAGACGGCCATCAGGTCGCGCTGCCTGCTCGCGACCTCCTCGGCGTCGCGCCCGACCAGGACGCCAGCCATCACCGAGTGGGTCAGCGTTGCGGGATCCCGCCCGACGGTCCGCAGCGCATCGTCGAGCCGTGCGAACTTCGCCGCGGCGCCTTCGGGGCTGGTCGAGGAGAGGTTGAACTCGTCCGCATGGCGGGCGGCGATCCGGAACGAGCGCGGCGTCCCCGATCCGCCCACGAGGATGTTCGGCCGTCGGCCGTCACGTCCCGGCAGCGATCCTGGCTTGGGCCGGAAGAAGGCGTCCTCGACCGCATAGTGGCGGCCCCTGAACGACCAGCCGTCCGGCTCGTCCCACAGGCCGTGAACGATCTCGAGGGTCTCCTCCAGGAGCTCCGCACGCACCCCGATCTCGGGGAACTGGAAGCCGTGACGGCGATGCTCGTCCGCGTGCCACCCGGCCCCAAGCCCGACCTCGACGCGCCCGCCGCTCATCTCATCCACGGTGGCAATGACCTTGGCCAGGTTCCCGGGGGTCCGGAACGCGACCGGGGACACGAGGACCCCGAGACCGATGGAGGTCGTGTCGCGGGCCAGGCCGGCCAGCACCGCCCAGGCATCGGTGGTGTGGCCACCCGACTCGCCGGGAAAGCTCTCGTAATGGTCGGAGCGGAACAGCGTCTCGAAGCCCGCGGCCTCAGCGCGACGGGCGATGGACAGCTGCTCGTCGTAGGTCAGCCCCATCTGGGGCTCGATCATCAGGGACAGGCGCACCGGTAATCCTCCGTGTCGCGCGAACAGTCCTGCTTGACAGGACTATTCACTTGGCGTAAATACTTCACTTCATGCGAACCACCATCACCCCGAACGGGGACGACGCCCGCTTCCGGGCGGCGGAAGACGCGATCGCCGGCCTGGGCCAGGCGGTCGGGTCGCTCCGCTGCGTGGGATCCCAGCGCCTCGTGCGGCTCGGGATCAGCATGACCCATTTCCACGTGCTCACGCTGCTCCGCCACCACGACGCGATGCCGATGGGCCGCCTGGCCGAGATCCTGGATGCCTCGATGTCGAGCGCGACGGGGATCATCGACCGGATGGAGGAACGCGGACTCGTCGAACGTGTCCGCGTCCCCGACGATCGGCGGGTCGTCCTGGTGCGACCAACCGCAACCGGTCTTGCCCTCGTGGACGAAGCCGAGTTCGTGCGCAGCGACATCATCCGGGCTGCCCTCGAGCGGATGTCAACGGGGGCCCTCGAACAGCTTGCGGCCGCCGCCGCGGAGCTGCGGATCGCCGTCGAGACGGAGCTCACCAGCGATCCGGACCGCTACGCCACCCCCACCCCCACCAGCTGCGGCCACGACCACGCGACCAGCGCCGTGGCCGGAAACGCGTCCCCCGGCGACGTCCCCGCCGGCGCCTGACGAAAGGAACCTCCTTGGAAGCCATGCCCACGGGCTACGACGACGCCCCCGCCCACGGTTTCGGCGCCCTCGATCTCTCGCATCGCGCGAAGATGGAGATCCTCTTCGCGATCCTGCTGGGACTCTTTCTGGGCGCGCTCGACCAGACCATCGTCGCCGTCGCACTGCCCACGATCGTCACGGACCTCGGCGGGCAGTCGCTGCTCACGTGGACGATCACGATCTACCTGCTCACCTCGACGATCAGCGTGCCGTTCTATGGCAAGCTGTCCGACCTCCGGGGCCGGAAGCCGATGCTGATGATCGGAATCACGATCTTCCTGATCGGGTCGGCGCTGTCCGGCCTCAGCCAGAACATGACCCAGCTGATCATCTTCCGCGGCATCCAGGGACTCGGCGCCGGAGCACTCTTCCCCATCAGCCTCGCGGTCATCGGCGACCTGTTCACGCCCCAGGAGCGTGGCAAGTACCAGGGCCTGTTCGGGGCCGTGTTCGGGGTCGCGGCCATCGTCGGCCCGCTGCTTGGCGGCTGGCTCACCGAGAACGCGAGCTGGCACTGGATCTTCTTCATCAACATCCCGATCGGCATCGCCGCCCTCGCGGTGATCGGCCGCCTGCTGCCAACGGTCAAACGCTCCGACGCCACCCACAACTTCGACTATCTCGGCGGTGCCGTGTTCACGATCGCGGTCACGGCGTTCCTGATCGGCCTGACCAACAAGCAGACCAGCGACTGGGGTTCGCCCGAGGTCAGCGGGCTCGTCCTGTTCGGGCTGGTGCTGGGCGCCGTGTTCGTGTTCATCGAGTCCCGGGCCAAGGAGCCCATTGTCCCGCTCGGCCTGTGGAAGGACCGGACCTACGCGTCCTCGATCGTCGCCACGTTCCTGGTGAGCGTCGGGTTCTTCGGGGCAGCGGTCTTCCTGCCCCAGTGGTTCCAGTTCGTGCAGGGTGCGTCACCCACGAACTCCGGCCTTTACACGCTGGCCCTGCTGGCCGGCCTGATCATCAGCTCCGTGGGATCCGGGATCCTCGTTTCCAGGACGGGCAAGTACAAGCCGATCATCATGGCCGGCCTGGCGGTGATGGCCGTGGGCCTCTACCTGATGTCGGGGATCAAGGCGGATACGCCGCTGCCGGTCCTCTGGGCCTGGATGTTCATCACCGGCCTGGGCATCGGGCCAACGCTTGGCGTGTTCACGATCGTCGTGCAGAATGCGGTCCCGGTGCGCTCGCTTGGCGTCGCGACGTCCAACCTCACGTTCTTCCGGCAGGTCGGCGGATCGGTCGGCCTGGCGGCCCTGGGCACGGTGTTCGCCACCCGGCTGACCGCCGAGATCCCGGTCCAGCTCGTGACGGCCGGCGTGCCAGCGCAGATGGTGAGCCAGTTCGTCAGCCAGGATGGCGGAAACGCCACCAACTTCGTGCGGGTGGGCGTGGACCTGGGGGCGTCCATCCTCGCGGCGGTCCCGGCCCAGTTCCAGGCTGTCGTCCAGCCGATCATTCCCGCCATCGTGTTCGGCATCCACCAGGCCTTCAGCCTGGCGATCGGACAGGTGTTCCTGATCGGCGTGGGCAGCACCGTCGGTGCGCTCCTCGTCGTGACCCTGTTCATGAAGCAGATCCCGCTGCGCAAGACCGCAGGCGGCCGCGAGAACCTCGTGGCCGCGGCGATCGAGGAGTCGCAGGCCGCTGGCGCGGGCGTCCCGTCAGACCCGGGAGTCCCCACTGACCCCGGCACCCTGCCGGAGCCCGCGCTGGACTGAGCTCCGCCGAACCTGCCGCTCCTCCTCCCGGCCCGGCGCTCCTCTCGGGGCGCCGGGCCGCTCCATGGGTCCGCGCTACCATCGGTCTCGTGAGCGATCTGCTGTCATTCGACGCCCAGCTGCTGGCACCCGGTGCGGGCAGCGCCCCGTTCCGGGCAGCGCTGCCCCTCCCGGATCTCGCGACCGGAAGCATGCGGCGCGTGTCGTTCGGTGACCTCGACGTGCTGCTGGCCCACACCGCCGATGGCATCTGCGCGGTGGACGACCGGTGTCCCCACATGGCCGCGCCGTTGTCGATCGGCGAGTTGGACGGATGCGTCGTGGCCTGCCCGCTCCACAGTGGCCGGTTCGACCTCGCGACTGGCGAACCCGTCCAGATGCCCACCACGGGCGGCCTCCGGCCAGACGGCACGTACGAGCCGGTATGGTCTCCTCCGGGCCGCGAGCCCAAGGAGGACCCGCCGGGCCGCAAGACCGATGCGCGCCGACTCACCCGCGTCCGCCGGTTCCGGTACTACCCGGTTCGCATCGTGGACGGCATGATCGAGGTCGCCGTCCCGAGCTGACCGGCGCCGGCAGCCGGACTACTTGGCGGCCGAATCCTGCTCGCCGATCCCGTTGGCCTCGGCATACTCCGTGATCATCGAGGCGGCCTCCGCCGGGTCGTCCGTCACCCTGATCAGCTTGAGGTCCTCCGGGGCGATCATCCCGGCCGGCAGCTGCACGTCCCGCATCCAGGCCAGGAGCCCGTCCCAGTAGTCATGGCCCATCAACACCACCGGGAAGTTGCGGATCCGGCCGGTCTGGATCAGGGTCAGGGACTCGAACAGCTCATCCAGCGTGCCAAAGCCGCCGGGCATGATCACGAAGGCATCCGAGTACTTCACGAACATCGTCTTGCGGGCGAAGAAGTAGTGGAACTCGATCGACAGGTCCAGGTACGGATTGGAGTGCTGTTCCCGCGGCAGCTCGATGTTGCAGCCAATGGACAGCCCGCCGGCCTCTTGCGCACCGCGGTTGGCAGCCTCCATCGAGCCCGGGCCGCCACCCGTGATGACGGCGAAGCTCCGCCCGGCCAGCTCGGCGCCGACCCGCCGGGCCAGCTCGTAGCCGGGACTGCCCTCGGGCGTGCGCGCGGAGCCGAACACGGCGACTGCCCGGCCGACGCCCGCAAGCGCCTCGAACCCTTCCACGAACTCGGACAGGATCCGCAGGGCGCGCCACGTGTCCGTCTCCAGGAACGCGGGGCGGCCGCGGTCCGCGGCCAGCAGCTTCTCGTCCTCGGTGCGCTCGCCCAGGCGGAGCCTGGCGTGGGTCTCGGGGCGCATCGACGCCCGGCCCAGGCGGATCGTCCGGGCAGATGGACGGTGACTCTCGGCGTCGTGGTCGGTCATCTCCGGGACAGCATGCCACCGGGAACGCTTCGAGACCAACCCCACCGTCACAGGCGGGGCTGCCGCCCGTCTACCTGCACGGCGGCGTAGCGGCGGGACCGGCTCGAGCGAGCATCCGGGAACTCGCCGGGCCGCTGGCGACCGCGAGGCCGGGAGCGCGAGGCCGAAGATGCATCCGTCTCCATTCCATCCGTCGGGTGTCCGAAGGTCCACGGCGGGAGCTTGCCTGCTCGTCGCTGTGCTGATCGCAGGCTGCGCGGACACGACGCCCTCGCCGGCCACGAGTGCATCCATCCCAGTGGCCCAGACATCGGCGACGCCGTCCCTGCCCGCAAGCTCGGGTGCGCCGGACGCGCCCGGGTCGGCCATGCCGCCCGCGCCGACCACGCCGGGCGCGGCGCAAGGCGCCCTGGCCCCGGGATCGATGGCCGTCACCGTGACGGATCGCCTTCGCGTTCGCTCGCAGCCGCGCGTGAGCGATGACTCGACCAGGTACGAGCCGCTGCTCCCGACTGGGACAGAGCTCATGGTCGTCGACGGGCCCGTGCAGGCCTCGGGCTACGACTGGTACCGCGTCGCGCCGGTCTCCCTCACCCTGAGCGGAGGAGCTGCCGATGGCTGGGTGGCGGCGGCCGATCACGACGGAACACCGTGGATCACCCGGGCCGGCGACCCCTTGGCAGGCCTCGAGTTCGCTCGGGCGACGGTCGCGCGGGTCGATGGCAAGCCCGCGGACGCCAGGCGTGCCGCGACCTCCATCAATGCATTCGCGCTCGACCTGTACCGGCGTCTGCGCGCCGATCCCGACTTCGCAGGCAAGGGAATGGTCTTCTCGCCGGCGAGCATCGTGCTCGCCCTGGCCATGGCCCGGGCGGGCGCCCGCGGCACGACCGCGAGCGAGATGGACGACCTCCTGCACACCGATGGCTGGAAGGCGCTCGCGAGCGGCCTCAACGCCCTCGACGAGGAGCTCACGGGACACAACGCGACCTGGACCGATGACGACAGGAACACCCACGCCCTCTCATTGCGGATCGCGAACACGGCGTTCGGGCAGCGGGGATTCGCCATCGAGCAGGACTACCTCGATGCGATCGCCGGGGCGTTCGGATCGCAACTGGGGCTGGTCGACTACATCGCCGACCCGGAGGCCGCGCGGGAAGTCATCAACGCGTGGGTCAGCCGCCAGACGGCGAAGAGGATCCCTGCCCTGCTGGCACCGCCCGACGTCTCGAACATGACGCGTCTCGTGCTCGTCAACGCGATCTACCTCAAGGCGAAGTGGCAGCTCGAGTTCGACGAGGAGCTGACGAAGGACCGGGCCTTCACCCTGGGCGACGGGGCAACGCTCCGGGTCCCGACCATGTCGCTCATGGGCGGTCAGGAGGTGCCCTATGCGAGCGGCGCCGGATGGAAGGCGACCGAGCTTCGGTACCTGGGCGCGGACGGGTCGACGCCGCTAGCAATGGCGCTGATCCTCCCCGATGACATCGACGCCTTCGAAACGGGGATGACAACGTCGAAGTTGAACTCGATTGTCGCGAAGCTCGGGACGGAGCGGACTCGGATCGCCCGAACGCAGGATCGCCAGGTCGACGATGACATGGCCTGCCGCGTTCTACGCGTACGAGGTGCACCTGTTCCTGCCGCGCTTCGGGATCGACACCCGTGCCGAGCTGGCCGGGACGCTCGGCGCGATGGGCATGCGCCAGGCCGCCGACCCGGCAGCGAGCCGACTTCTCCGGCATCACGTCGCCCACCGGCCTGTTCATCAGCAAGGTCATCCACCAGGCCAACATCGACGTGGACGAGAAGGGCACCGAGGCCGCCGCCGCGACGGCGGTCGGCGGGGACACCACCGGCGGCTGCGGTCCGGCCCAGGCGGACAGGATCGTGACGCTGCGGCTGAACCGACCCGTTCCTGTTCCTCCTGCGCGACGTCGAGACCGGCGCCATCCTGTTCATGGGCCGCGTGCTCGACCCATCGACGCGCTGACCGGGGCGCAACCGGACCCTACCGGGGCTTCGCCAGCCAGGCCTTCCAGGCGGCCTCGTCCTTGCCGACCGTGACCGCGTCGCCGTAGCGCACGAGCGGGAGGCGGATGAGCCTGACGTCGGCGAGCATCCGCGCGGTGATCCCGGCCGTGTCCATCGCCAGGTGTGCCAGTCCCTGCTCCCGATACGGCCGGCTCTCGGTGTCCAGCAGGGCCGGCGCGCCCAGCCGGTCCGTGAACCGCCTTAGCTCGCCGGGCGCGATCGGCTTCTTGCGCAGGTCCACGAAGTGGACCACGATCCGCCGCTCGCGGAAGAAGCGGAGCGCGGCACGGGTCGCGTTGTCGTCCGCGACCCCGAACACCTGGATGTTGGGCATCTTCTTCGTGGGCACCTTGCCCAGCGGTGCGGGCATCAGGCGGCTCCCTCGTCGGACGCGGTCTCGTCGGTCCCGGGTTCCAGCGCGATGACCGGGATGCGCCGGTGCGTCCGCTGCGCGTACAGCTCGTAGCCCGGGTAGCCGCGAGCGGCCAATGTCCACAGGCGGTCCCGCTCGGGGCCGTCGGTCTCGCGCGCCCGCACCGAACGCTCCGCGCGCCCCACGAGCACGCGGACATCCGGGAACGCCCGCAGGTTGCCGACCCACGCGGGCTCGCGATCGTCGCCCGCATTGGAGCCGATCACCACCAGCCGCGCCCCGTCCTCGAATGCGTACAGCGGGATCTCGCGGCGCCTGCCTGTCCGGCGGCCGGTGGTCGTGACGATCACGTTGAGCACGCCGAGATTGTGACCGAACACCCAGCGCCCGCCGGTCAGCCGGTAGAGCGGCGGGTGCAGGCGGCTCACCGGGCGGCTGGTGCCGATCCTGCCGATCAGCCGGTAGAAGCGCGCGGAGTGGCGGGTCGTCATCGGAGCGCAGGGTAACGCGCCTCCCGCGTACCATGGGCGGCCAGGAGGTTCCCACGTGACGATCTGGTTCACCGTGCAGCTCGACGACCGCCCCGGGGCGCTGGCCCAGGTTGCCCAGGCCCTTGCCGAGCGCGGCGTCAACATCACCGGCATCGTGGGTGTCGCCGAGGACACCGACGGCGCCCTGATGCTCACCACCAGCGATGCCGTGGCGACCCGGGAGGCGTTCATCGCCCTGGGCATCGCCTTCGACGAGCACGACCCGACGAGCGGCACGGAGCCCACCGGGCTGTCCATCTCCGACATCGTCGCCGGCTACGCGTCCTAGCGCCATGCCCAGGCGACCCCAGCCCCTTCCGCCCGCGGTCGCCGTCCGCCTGGAGGTCGTGGACGACCCGGGTTCGATCGGCATCATCGCCGGCGCCGTCGCCGGAGTTGGAGGCCGGGTCCGGACGCTGTCCACCGTGCGCCGAGCGGGGCGGGCCGGCCCCGAGCCGGTTTCCGCCGCGACCGTCGATGTGGAGCTCGAGGTCGAGGACGCCGACGAGCAGGCCCTCGTCGCGGCGCTCGAGGCGCTGGCCGGGGTCGTGACGATCCACATGACCCGGCCGCTGGGCAAGGTGTTCGGCAAGCGCGTGATCGTGGTGGGCGGCGGAGCGCAGGTGGCGCAGGTTGCCCTGGGCGCCGTGACCGAGGCCGACCGCCACAACCTGCGCGGCGAGCGGATCTCCGTGGACACGATCCCGCTGGTGGGTGAGGAGCCGATCGCATCGGCCGTGCGGGCCGTCGCCGACCTGCCGCGTGCCAGGATGCTCGTCCTCGCGGGCTCCATCATGGGCGGCCAGATCAGCAAGGCCGCCGACGAGCTGCGTGCCGTGGGGATCCCGATCATCGCCCTCAACATGGTGGGCTCCATCACCGAGCACGTCGACCTGGTGGTCAGCGACCCGGTCCAGGCCGGCACGATGGCGGTCATGGCCGTCGCAGACACGGCCACGTTCGACCTGGCCAAACAGAAGGGCCGCAGGTACTGAGGCTGCTGAGCTCATGGGGATCTCCAGGCGCAGGACTCTCGGCATCGGTGCCCGTGTCGTCATGCTCCTTGTCGTGTCGGGATGTGGCACCCAGTCCACTCCACGCACCCCGGTCGCCGGGACTGCGACCCCGCCCAGCCCGACGGTCACGCCGCTGGCGGATGAGCCGGCCGCTGTGGAGGCACTCATCGCCTTCTCGAAGCTCATCGAGGCCGACGACCTGACCTTCCATCTCGAGGAGACCGCCACCGGCAGCGCCGCCGCCCAGTCCGTCGCGACAAACATGACCATGGACGTCGCGGGCGACGAGTTCGCGGCAGTGATGAAGGTCGCCGGCAAGACGCTCCAGCTCCGGATGGTCAACGGCAAGGCCTGGGTCAAGGTCCCGGGCAAGCCATGGGCCCGCGGTGACGCGAACATGACCACCGCCTCGGACCTGGTGAACCCGTGGCTCTACCTGTGCTGGCTGAACGACCTCGCCTACACCGGGCATCCGGCGGACCGGCCCGGCACCTTCGCGTTCGAGTGCAAGCGCGAGTACTCGTACCAGACGTTGGCCATGCGCCAGAAGGGCTGGACGGCCACAATGCGGACAATGGCCCTCGTGCTTGCGCCGGACGGCACGCCCGTCGAGATGCGGATGGAGGGCGACGGCCCGGCCGGAGCCGGCATCCCGACCACCTTCGAGGCGACCATGGGCTTCAGCAAGGTCGGCGAGCAGATCAAGGTCAAGGCGCCGAAATAGGGGGTCGCATGCGCATCGCAACCTGGAACGTCAACTCGCTCAAGGCCCGGCAGGAGGCCGTGGAGCGCTGGCTGGGGAAGGCGGAGCCGGACGTCCTGCTGATCCAGGAGACCAAGCTGTCCGATGCGGACGCGCCGGTCATGCCGCTGCGGATGCTGGGCTACGAGATGGCCCACCACGGCGAGGGCCGCTGGAATGGCGTGGCGATCCTGTCCCGCGTGGGTATCGACGACATCGTCACGAACTTCGGCGACGGGCCGGTCCGTGATTCGTCGGCCGGGGCGGCCGTGGCCGTGTCCGAGGACGACTTCGACCCCTTCGGCGAGGCGAGGATGGTCTCCGCGGTCTGCGGCGGGGTCCGTGTCGCCAGTCTCTATGTCCCCAACGGGCGCGAGGTCGGCTCGCCGTTCTACGAGGGCAAGCTGCGCTGGTTCGAGCGGCTCTCACGCTGGCTGGCCGAGACCCGGACGCCGGACGAGCCCCTGGTCCTGGCGGGCGACTACAACGTAACCCCGGCCGACGAGGACGTCTGGAGCCCGGCGAAAGCGCACGGCGGGACGCACGTGTCGGAGCCGGAGCGACAGGCGCTGGCCGCCCTGCGGGACTGGGGTCTCGTGGACGCCTACCGGACCCAGCGCCCGGAACAGGGGCGGTTCTCGTGGTGGGACTACCGGGCGGGCATGTTCCACCGCAACGAGGGGATGCGGATCGACCTGCTGTACGCGACCGCGCCGGTGGTCGCGCGGGTCGTCTGGGCCGAGATCGACCGCGAGGCCCGCAAGGGCCCCCCGACGCCGTCCGACCACGCCCCGGTGGTGGTCGACCTGGACGAGCCGGGCAAGGCCTTCGATCCGGGCTGGACGGGGGCGCTGGAGCGGATCGCCGCCCGGACGAGACCGCGCCCCTGATCCGCGGGCCGCGGTTGAGCGCGGTCGATGCGCCTACCCCGTCGACATCGCCAGCGGTGCGGTCCCCCACTCCAGCTGGGCCGCGTCGCCGGTGACCATCGTCCCGGCCTCACCCCGGAGCATCGCCCCGGCGTCCGCCAGGGCGCCGATGGCCGCGAACCCGCTGTTCGCCCGGACGAACCGGCAGGCGGCCTCCACCTTGGGCCCCATCGAGCCGGCGGCGAAGGTGCGTGCGGCCATCTCGTCGGGCGAGGCGCGGTGGATCGGCCATGCCGATGGCGTGCCCCAGTCGGCGTACACCGCGTCCACGTCGGTGAGCATCAGGAACGCGTCCGCGTGGAGTGACGTGGCGAGCAGGGCACCGGCGAAGTCCTTGTCGATCACGGCCTCGACGCCCTCGTAGCCGCCACCGGGGACCGATTTGACCGGGATGCCGCCGCCACCGGCGCAGACGACGATCACGCGCTCGCGCACCAGCAGCTCGATGACCGGCAGCTCCACGATCTCGCGGGGCTGGGGCGACGGGACCACGCGACGCCACTTGTTGCCGTCCGGGGCGATCGCCCATGACTTCTCGGCGGCGTGACGCTCGGCCTCCTCGCGGTCGTAGACAGGCCCAATTGGCTTGGAGGGACGGGCGAAGGCCGGATCGGCGGGATCCACGGCGATCCGGGTCAGGATGGTCGCCATCGGCCGGCCCGGCACCAGCAGGTTGCCAAGCTCCTGCTCCAGCAGGTAGCCGATCATCCCCTCGGTCTCGGCGTCGAGGATGTCCAGCGGGTACTCCTCGTCCGGCTTGTACGCGGCGTTCTGGAGCGAGAGCAGCCCCACCTGTGGGCCGTTGCCATGGGTGAGGATGAGGTCATGCTCCAGGGCGATGGGCAGCAGGGCACGCGCCGCCACGGCCACGTTGGCTCGCTGGTTCTCGGCCGTCATCGGCTGGCCCCTGCGGAGGAGGGCATTGCCGCCCAGTGCCGCGACGACACGCATCAGCGCACCCCTTCCCGGGTCAGCGTGGCGACCAGGACCGCCTTGATCGTGTGCATCCGGTTCTCGGCCTGGTCGAAGACGATCGAATGCTCCGATTCGAAAACCTCGTCCGTGACCTCCATCGCCGTCAGCCCGTGGCGCTCGAACATCTTCCGGCCCACCTCCGTCTCGAGATCGTGGAAGGCCGGCAGACAGTGCATGAACCTCGCGTCGGGACGGCCCGTGAGCGCCATCAGCGCGGCGTCCACCTGGTACGGCCGCAGCAGTGCGATCCGCTCGTCCCAGGTGGCCTCGGGCTCACCCATGGAGACCCACACGTCCGTGTAGATGACGTGGGCCCCGGCGACACCCGTCGGTGACGTCGTCGGTGACCGTGATCCGGGCACCGCTCGCGCGGGCTCGCTCGCGGGCGATGGCCAGAAAGTCCTCACGTGGCCAGACGGCTCGCGGCGCCACGATTCGGAGGTCCATGCCCATGGTTGCGCAGCCCAGCAGCAGCTCGTCACCCATGTTGCCGTGAGCGTCACCGACGTAGGCCAGGGCAACTTCCGAGAGCGGCGTAGCCAGGTGCTCCCGGATGGTGAGCAGGTCGGCCAGGACCTGCGTCGGATGATCCTCGTCCGTCAGCCCGTTGTAGACCGGCACGCCGGCGTAGGTGGCGAGCGCCTCGACGTCGGACTGGTGGAAACCACGGAACTCGATGGCGTCGTAGACGCGACCCAGGACGCGGGCCGTGTCCTTGACGGACTCCTTCTTGCCGACGTGACTTCCGGTCGGGCCGAGGTAGGTGACGTGCGCGCCCTGGTCGTAGGCCGCAACCTCGAACCCGATCCGGGTGCGGGTGCTGTCCTTCTCGAAGATCAGCGCGATGGAACGGCCGGCGAGGCGGCGCACCTCCCGGTGCTCACGCTTCTCCTGCTTGAGGCGGGCTGCCAGCTGCAACAGGAACTCGATCTCGTCCGCGCTGTAGTCGCGGAGGGAGAGGAAGGAGCGCCCGAACAGGTCGGCACCAAGGTCGAGAGCCATTGCCGGACTCCGGGTCTGGTGGCGCAGCAACGGGTCAGGGCCCGGACGCGCCGTGCCGGCGTCCGGGTCGAAGTGGCTCGAGGGTGCGCCCCGACCGGCGGCCTGTCATGGTCCCTGTGGCCCGTTAGCGGCGGGATGGTCGGGCCGTCCGCCGCGGCGCGGCGGGTCAGCAGCTGTGGCCAGCCACGCCGGTCACCCGCTCGTGGACGCCCGTGCACGCGCCGAGCGCCGGCCACCCTTGGGGGCCGCCGCGCCATCCCCGGCACCGCCCACTCCGCTGCCGTTGCCATTGCCCGACGGCGCCGACGGTGGGACGTCGTACCGGTCGCGCACCGTTGGCCGGCCGGTGATCGGGTCTCCGGCGTAGCGCGCGGCGACCATCAGGTCGAACGCCTGCACCGACGGCTCGTTGTTCGAGTAGCGCCCGGCCGTCCACGAGCGTGACCGCGTGCCGCGCTGCTGGAGCTCGCACACGTGCCAGTCCTGGCGGTTGGTGAGATCCCAGAACTCGACCGGCTCGGACGGATCGAAGTCCGGACTCGCGATGGTGTCCTGCTCGAACAGCCACTCGCAGACCACTCGCGTGCGATCCGGTGCGACCGGTTCGAGGCGGTGGACCAGGAGGTAGTCCGGGTGGATCGACAGGAAGGCCAGCGGCCAGAGCACGTAGTAGTAGACGCGCTGCTCGTCCTCGGTGGTGATCCCGCACATGGGGGGCCGTCCGTGCCGGGACCCATGGCCACCGTCGAGCGCCATCGTCTCCGCGCCGTCGACGAGCTCCATGTAGCCGCCCTGCCACGCGCCGTTGGGGTCGAAGTCCGCGCCCAGGTCGTAGGGTGTGAGCTTGTTGAGCTGGGGGTGGACGCCGGGGCAGTGGTAGCACTCGCTGTAGTTCTCGGCGATGAACTTCCAGTTCGCCGCGACGTCGTAGTCGATGCGCTTCGCGACGCGCAGCGTGGTGAAGTCGAAGCGAGCGAACTGGTCCGTGAGGTCACCCAGCTGCTCGGCGAGAGGTGCTGTTGACGCTGCGTCGAGATTGAGGAACACGAAGCCCTGCCAGGTCTCGGCCCGGATGGGGGTGAGGCCGAAGGTCTCGAAGCTGAAGTCCTCGAGGTCCTCGGTGTGCTTGGCCCGGACGAGGTTGCCCTCGAGGTCGTAGATCCAGGCGTGGTAGGGGCACTGGAAGCGGACGGCCGTGCCGCACTCGCGCTCCTCCACCGCGGTCCCCCGGTGGCGGCAAACGTTGTAGAAGGCGCGGATCACCCCGTCCCGGCCGCGCACGATGATCACGTTCTCGCCGTCGAGGTCCACGAGCTTGAAGCTGGTGGGGTCCGGCACGTCCTCCTCGCGGGCGACGAGCACCCAGTCCTGGCGGACGATGTGCTCCCGCTCCCAGTCGAGAATGTCCGGGTCGTGGTAGGTGCGTGCGGGTAGGAGGGAGGCGGCCCGGTACTCGCGGCGGACCCGGGCCAGCTCATCAGAAGTCAGGACGCTCATCGGGGCATTCTGGCTGGCCCTGGGCCATTCGCCAAGACGCCGGTCCATCCCGTGCACCACGGCTGGCACACTACGTCGTCATGTTGGGCGTGGGTGGGCGGTTCCGGGCCACGTGGCGTGTTGCGGCCGAAGCCGTCCGCAACCCCGGGCTGCGCCGCGCGGAGCTGGCCTTCCTCGCGTTCAACGCCGTCGAGTACGGCGCCTGGGTGGCGATCCTGATCTACGCCTATGGGGCCACCGGCCCGGCGTCGGTTGGCCTCGTGGCCATCGTCCAGCTGGTCCCGGCCGCGATCGTCGCCCCGTTCGCAGCAACGCTCGGCGACCGGTACCCGAGGGAGCGCGTGCTCCGTGGTGCCTACGGCCTGCTCGCGCTCCTCACCGGGTTCACCGCTGCCGGGATGCTGCTGTCGTGGGCGCCGGCCGCCGTCTACGGGGCGGCCGTGCTCGCTTCGATGTCCCTCACGCTCGTGCGGCCCGCCCACAACTCGCTGCTGCCGTCCCTCGCCCGGACGCCCGAGGAGCTGACGGCCGGCAACGCGGTGACGAGCATCGCCGAGGCAGGCGGGCTGCTGCTGGGGCCGCTGGCAGCGGCGGTCATCCTCAGCTTCTCGACACCCGGCGCCGTGCTCGCCCTCCTGGCCGGCGTCGCCGGTGTGGCAGCGGCGCTGGTCTTCGGGCTTCACCCGGAGCGGGTGCGAGCCGCCCTGCCCGTCGATGGCGGGGGCGGACCGTCCACGCCCGGAGGGCATGGGCCACCCGCCAGGCACCTTGGGCAGACGCTGACGGCAGGCTTCCGCGCGCTCGCCGACGACGGCGACGCCCGGCTGGTCGTGGGCATCCTCGCTGCCCGAACGCTGCTGATCGGCGTGACCGACGTCCTGTTCGTCCTGCTCGCGATCGACCTGTTCGGGACGGGCGACTCCGGGGCGGCGATGCTGTCGGCGGCGCTCGGCGCCGGAGGCATCATCGGCGGGGCGGCCGCATTCCTCCTTGTCGGCCGCCGCCGGATCGCACCGATCCTGCTGGCCTGCGCCATGGCGTGGGGTGTCGCGTTCGGGGTGATGGGCATCCTCGGATCCGGGGCGGTCGCCCCGCTCCTGCTCATCCTCGGCGGCGTCGGGCTCACCATCATGGACGTCGCCGGGCGCACGATCCTCCAGCGTGGCGTGCGCGACCAGGTGCTCGCCCGCGTGTTCGGGATTCTCGAGGGACTCATGATGGCGGCGCTCGCGGTCGGGGCGATCCTGGTCCCGGTCGTCGTCGGGGTCGCCGGACTCGCGGGCGCGGTCATCGCGTTCGCGCTGCTGCTGCCGGCAATCGTCGTCCTTGCCTGGCCCGGCCTGCGAGCCCTGGACCGGAGGTCCGCGATGCCCGGCCGCGAGATCGCGCTCCTGCGCAGGCTCCGCCTGTTCGAGACGCTCGACCCGCCCCTGATGGAGGCCCTGGCCCGGGCTGCCTCGTGGATCAGCGTGCCGGAAGGGGAGGTCATCATCCGCGAGGGTGACGCGGGAGATTCGTTCTACATCCTGGAGACCGGTGCCGTCGCCGTCAGCCAGGGCGGTGTCCGGATCCGGACCCTCACGGCACCTGGCGACGGGTTCGGCGAGATCGCCCTGCTGCGGGACGTCCCCCGGACAGCCACCGTCGTGGCGGCGATCGACGCGGTGCTCCTGGTCCTGGGCCGCGATGCGTTCCTGGCCGCGGTCACGGGTCACCCGGTCGCGGCCGCGCGGGCGAACGAGGACGTCGAGGCGATCCTGCGGGCGGATCGCGAGCCGACCGAGGACCGAGCAGGGCGCAGCGAGCCACCGGCCGGCTGAGTGCTTCGTGTGCCTTTGTGCTGACCGGGCCGGGGATCGGCGAGCGATGCCCTACAGGCGGATCAGGTCCTGGAGCTCGGTCACCAGGATCGTCGCCCCTGCGTAGCTCACGACCTGCTCCTGCCAGTCGCGAAGCCTGCCCTCAAGGACCAGCGGCACCTCGACCTCGCGGCCGGAGCAGTTCGCCCTGAACAGGTCGACCACGGCGGAGACGGACTCGTCGCTTACCGCCATGACGATGGTGACGTTGGGCGTGTCGAGGAAGCCACCAGTGGAGGCGATCCGGGTGAACCGGTGGCCCTCGTTGCGGAGCGTGTCGGCGACGCCGTCCGCGTCGCTCTGCTGCACGAACGCCACCAGCAGCTTCATCTGCTCGTCCTCCCGGCTCACCGGCGTCCTCTGCACGCCCGGCCCCCGCATCATCCCATGCCAGTGGACGGCGGTGCCGGCCGCGGCCGACGATCCCGGATCGCCGGTCAGTCCTCCTGCTGCTGTCCCGGACCGAGGATCCTCGTCACCAGGCGCCGGTCGCTCGCCGTCTCGGTGCGCCAGCCACGGATCGTTCGGGTGCCGTCGTTGGCATAGCGATCCGCGACCATGATGTCGAAGGCGTGCACCGACGCCTCCTGGTTGGAGTATCGCCCTGCGGTCCAGGAGCGGCTTCGCGTGCCCTGCTGCTGCATCTCCACCACGTGGTAGTCCTCGCGATTGGTGATGTCCCAGAACTCGACGGCACCCGAGATGTCGATCGTGCCCAGCTGGTCCGCCTCGACATAGAGGTCGCAGTGGACGGTACTGCGGTTGGGTCCGTCCGGCCAGGCCTGGTGGGTGAGCACGTAGTCCGGGTGGACCGAGACGATCAGGTTCGGCCACAGGATGTAGTAGTAGATGCGCCGCTCCTCGGCCTCGTCGCGGGCGTAGAGGAGGGGCCGGCCGTCGCGCGTGCCGCTGATCGACATCGTCTCGCAGCCCTCGGCGAACGGCATCCAGCCGCCCTTCCACGGCCCCTCGGCCGCGAAGTCCTCGCCCAGGTCGTAGGGCGTGAGCCGGTTGAGCATCTTGTGGACCGGCGGGCAGTGGTAGCACTCGCTGTAGTTCTCGGCCACGATCTTCCAGTTGGCGCCCACGTCGTAGGACATCCGGGCCGCGCGCCGCAGGGTGCTCATGTCGCGCCCGAAGGCCTCGTGGTGCTCGAACCAGTCACCCATGAACTCGCACAGCGGTGGGGTCACGCCCTCGTCCGCGAAGCACAGGAACACGAAGCCCTGCCAGGTCTCGGCCCGGATGGGGGTGAGGCCGAAGGTCTCGAAGCTGAAGTCCTCGAGGTCCTCGGTGTGCTTGGCCCGGACGAGGTTGCCCTCGAGGTCGTAGATCCAGGCGTGGTAGGGGCACTGGAAGCGGACGGCCGTGCCGCACTCGCGCTCCTCCACCGCGGTCCCCCGGTGGCGGCAAACGTTGTAGAAGGCGCGGATCACCCCGTCCCGGCCGCGCACGATGATCACGTTCTCGCCGAACACGTCGCGCAGGATGAACGAGGTGGGCTCGGCAACCTCCTCGGCGCGCGCCACCGCGATCCAGTCGCGCAGGAAGATCTCGTCCAGCTCCCAGTCATGGACCGCCTGGTCGTGGTACGCCCGGGCGGGCAGCAGCGTCGCCTGGCGGAACGGCGCGCGGATCCGCGCGATCTCCTCGGGCGCGATGGGGGCGGGCATGCGGGGCGCGGCGGTCGCGGCGGTGTCGGCGGGGACGTCGATGGCCAAGTACGGGTTCTCCTGCGGGCCGGAGGATCGTAGCGGAAGGCGGCCGGATTGCGCGGCGGCAGGCGCGCATGCGGGGCCGACCCCGCCGACCCGCTACCCGGAGATGCATGGATCCGGGGCGTCCGAGCGTTGTACCTGCTGGAAGCACATGATGAGCGACGAGGAGTCACCCATGGACCATCCCGATCTCCAGGCCAGGCTCGCCTCGATGGAGCACCGCGTGCCCGACAAGACCGCGCCGGACGTGGCGCGCGGGCGACGCCTCGGGCGTGGAGCGCCGCTCGCGCTCGCCCCGCTGATGGTCCTGGCGCTCGCCGCGACCGTGGTCGCCGGGGGCAGTGTCGTTGCGGGCCTCGTCCGGTCGGCGCCCGGCGTGGAGAACCCGGGGCAGCCGCTCGAGGGTGCCGCGCTCGAGTGCATGAGCCCGCCAGAAGCCGCCGCCTACCTCGCCGCGCACGGATTCACGAACGTCTCCTGGCAGGTGGAATCGGGCGATGCATCGGGCAAGAACGGGACGACCAGCCACATCTCCAGCCCGCCCTCCCACGGGTACGTCATCCCCGGATCGATCGTCGACGGGCGGCTGCTCATGATCGTCGACCAGCGCGTTGGCGCGACCGGAACCGGAGCCTGCCCCGACGAGCCGATGCCGTGACCGCCCGGTCCATCGCCGTCGATGACCGTGAGGTCGATGGCGTTGCCCGACGGGCATTCGAGATCGCCGTCACTCCGTGGTATGGCCCGCTTGTCCGACGACTCGTCCTCGTCCTCCGCAACGAGGCCGACGCCGAGGACGTGGCCCAGGAAGCGTACCTGCGGGCGTTCCGGGCGTGGAACGGCTTCGATGGGACCGACGTGCGGGCGTGGTTGTACACGATCGCGCTCCGCGTCGCATTCGACGACCTGCGCCGGCGTCGACGCTGGTTGGGCCGGCTGGGCCGCCAGTCCGCCACCGACTCCTATCGCGACGAGGTGGATCCCGACCTCTGGGCGGCGATCGGCCGTCTCGAGCCGCGGGTGCGCGCGTGCCTGTTGGCCAGCGTCCTCGATGGCTACACCCAGCGCGAGATCGCGGGCATGCTGTCCGTGCCCGAGGGTACGGTGGCGAGCTGGCTGTCCAGGGCGCGTTCGACCTTGCGGGAGGAGCTCGCGCCGTCCGCGTGAGCCTGGGGGCTGGGGCGTGGGATGCGGGTGCGCGGGCCGTGCTGGCCGACAGTAGCCCCGGCCCGGCGCGGGCCCCACACGCCCACAACTTGGACCGAAGCCCGGTCACGGCCCCCTCCGCGCCCGAACGGGCCCCACAGGCCCGGTTCGGGCCGGGGAAGCGTCTCGGCGGGCACAGTCGCCGCGTTCGGGCCGGAATGCGGGCCTGGCAGGCTCTGGGCGCGGCCTGCCGGAACGCGACGCGTCAGTCCAGGGGCACCGTCTGGTGCCAGGCCGGCACCTCCACGCTCAATCCCAGCTCCGCGACCTTGGGCGCGATCGCAGCCTGGGCGGGCGGGTCCCCGTGGACCAGGTACACGCGCGCCGGCACGCCCGGGTCTCCCGGCTTGCGGCCGCGGATGAACCCGCCCAGCCAGTCCAGCAGCTCGGGCTCGTCGGCATGCGCCGAGAACCCGTCAAGCGAGCGGATGGTGGCCCGCACGGGCATGTCCCGGCCGTTGATCCGGGCCCGGTCGGCTCCGCGCATCAGGTGCCCGCCGAGCGTCCCTTCACCCTGGTAGCCGACGAACAGCACGGTCGCCTTCGGATCGTCGAGCAGGTTCTCCGCGTGGCCCACGGACCGTCCCCCGGTGAGCATCCCGTTGGAGGCGACCACCATGTAGGGAGGCTGGGCCCGCTCGATCCGCTCGGACTCGTGGTAGTTCTGCACGACGCGCTGGGCAGGGTAGTCGAGCGGGGCATGGTGCTCGCGGAGCAGCGTCGCCGTCTCCTCGTCGTAGGCTTCGGGGTGGGCCCGGTAGATGTCGGAGGCCGCCTTCGCCATCGGGGAATCGAGGTAGAGCGGCAGCTGCGGGATCCGTCCCGCCTCCAGCAGACGGCCGAGCTCCCACACGATCTCCTGCGTTCGCCCGATCGCGAACGATGGGATCAGCAGGACCCCGCGCTTGCGCGCGGTCTCGTTGACCACCTCCGCGAGCTTGTCGATGGCGACCTCGGCGGCCTCATGCTCGCGCCCGCCGTAGGTGGACTCGCAGACCACGAAGTCGGCCTCGGTCATGGGCGTGGGGTCGCGCAGGATCGGCGTCCCGGGCCGTCCCAGGTCACCCGAGAAGACGACGGTCGTGTCCCGTCCCCCACCCGGCCTCGACAGGCGCATCCGCACGATCGACGAACCAAGGATGTGGCCGGCGTCGAGGAGGGTGACGTGGATCCCCTGCGCCACCTCGTGCTCGGAGCCGTACGGGATGTGACGGATCAGTGGCAGGGCGACCGCGGCGTCGTCCTCCGTGTACAGCGGGTCACGGAAGTCGACCTCCACCTCCGGGCCGGCGGCGCGCAAGAGCTCTTCGGGGTCCGGTCCGCCGGGGCTGGCCGCGCCCTCGGCCGCCAGCTCCACGACCTCGTCGAACGCGCGCTCGTCGCGGGCCTCGAGCTCGGCAGCGCGCGCCGGATCCCGTCGCTCGCGCCGGGCCGCTCTCTTGGCGAACTCCTCCTGGAGGCGGGCGGAATCGAGCAGCACCAGGCGGGCCAGCTCCGCCGTCGCGGCCGTGCACAGGATGGGGCCCCGGAACCCCTCGCGCACCAGCAGTGGCAGCAGGCCGCAATGGTCGAGATGGGCGTGGGTGAGGACGACGGCGTCGAGCGTGCGCGGGTCCACCCCCAGCGGCACCCGGTTGCGGACCGTCTCATCGGGTCCTCCCTGGAACATGCCGCAGTCCACGAGGACCCGGGCGCGGCCGGTGTCCACCAGGTGCCGCGATCCGGTGACCGTCCGCGCACCGCCGAGAAACGTCAGATCCATGTGCGGATCGTGACACACCGCCCGAGTCGAGGTCGCCCCCGTGCGACCATCCGGCGATGACACCGCCCTCCGGACTCGCAGCCCTCGAGGACGCCTACCTGGCGGCGCGGGATGCCCGCGACCGGCTCGACGTCGCCCGCGCGACCGGCGAACCCGGTGATACCGAAGCGCTCGAGACTCGGGCCGCCGAGGCATCCGCTGCGGTCCACGCCAGCCTCGCGGCGTTCGGAGAGGGCGCCGTGGACGAGCTGTCCAGCGAGGACCGACGGGCCCTCGGACGCATCCGTGACGGCATGGCCGAGGCGGACGCCTACAGCCTGCCCGTTGCGGCGGGTGATCGCGGCGATTCTTGCGGTGATGGCGGCGATTGGCGTCGGCTGATCGCCGCGGGGGGCGAACCGCTCCACCGGCGCCTGGAGGCGTGCTACGGGACGACCGCCGACGCGCTCGCGGTGGCTGGCGAGGTGATGACGCGGCCCCAGGTGCTTGCCCGGCTCGGCACAGAGCCCGATCGGGCCGTCCGGCGTGACCTGTTCCTGGCCCTCGAACCGTTGTGGGTCGTGGTCAACGGCGATGACGCGCGAGGCTCCCCCTACCGGGCCCTGGTTCGCCAGACAGTCGAAGGGACCGCGCCTGGCGGCTCCCGGCTGTCGGCCAACGCCGCCGCCCTGGGCGTCGGTGCGACCGACATCCAGGGCTGGGCGCAGGACACCCTCGAGGCGTGGCGGGTGGCGGTCGTGGAGCCCGCGCGGGCCTCCGGCGGGCTGCCAATCGAGCCGTGGGACTGGTGGTGGCGGGCAGGCGAGGTCCAGCGATCGGTTGGGCCGTTGCCGCTGGCGGAGGTACTCGAGGTCAACCGCGCCGTCTATTCCTCCCTGGGCGCCGATCTCGACGGGCTCGGGATCCAGTTCGACATCACGCCCAGGCCCGGGCGGCCCCCCGTCCCGGTGGCTTTCACCACGTTCGGCGCGCGTCCGCACCAGCGCCCCGACGGCACCTGGTCCCCGGGCCGGCCGACGGTCCTGGCCAGCTACACCGAGGGCGGCCTGGGCGAGCTCGCGGAACTGGTCCACGAGACCGGGCACGCGATCCACATCGCCGCCATCCGGACCCGGCCCGCCTTTGCGGACTGGCCGGATGCCGACGCGCTGACCGAGGCGCTGGCCGACATCGTCGCCTTCAATGTGGCGGATCCCGCATGGATTCGGCAGTGGCTGCCGGGTCATCCGGAGGTCGCGGCGGCTGCGGCCGCCCGCTGCCACTACGCCGCCGTCGCGATGGACGCCGCCTGGGCGCTGTTCGAGATCCGGATGCTGGACGACCCCGGCCGGCGGCCGAACGAGGTGTGGACGGACCTCACCGGCACCTGGCTGGGGATCGCGCCCCACCCGGAGTGGTCGTGGTGGGCGATCCGCGGCCAGCTGGTCCAGGAGCCGGGCTACATGGCCAACTACGCGATCGGGGCCGTGCTTGCGGCGGCAATGCGGGCTGCGATCAGCGCCGCGCGGGGCGATTGGGCGGGCGGTGATCTGGGTTGGTACCCGTGGCTGCGAGGGCGGATCCTGCGCTTCGGGCGCGAGCGATCCGCAGGCGACGCCGTCGCGCAGATGTTGGGGCACCCGCCGACGGCCGATGCACTGCTCGCGGAGATCGCGCGCGCGGGAGCGGCCTGACCGGGCGCGGGAGCGGCCTGACCGGGCGCGGGAGCGGGAGCGGCCTGACCGGGCGCGGGAGCGGCCTGACCGGGCGCGGGAGCGGGAGCGGCCTGACCGGGCGCGGGAGCGGGAGCGGCCTGACCGGGCGCGGGAGCGGCCTGACCGGGGCGCGGGCGCGGGAGCGGCCTGACCGGGGCGCGTCCGCCGCGCCACGCCGGCGCCGGTACCATGCGCCGGATGCCCGAGCCTGCCTCCCGCTGGTCCCCTGCCGTTGTCCTGCCACGCCTTCCGGGCCTGCTGGTGGGTCTCGTGCTGTTCGGCGTCGGCATCGCCGCGATGGCCCAGGCCGGGATGGGACTGGGTCCGTGGGAGGTCTTCCACCAGGGCATCAGCCGGCTGACGGGTCTCCCGCTGGGCACGGTGAGCATCCTCGTGGGCATCCCGGTGCTGGCGGCCTGGTGGCCCCTGGGCGAGCGCCCCGGCATCGGCACGGTCATCAACATCGCGCTGATCGGGACGGCCACCAACGTCGCGCTCGGGATCATCCCGGCCGCCGACGGGCTCCCGCCGCAGATGGCGATGATGCTGGCCGGCGTCGTCACGATCGCGATCGGGTCCGGGCTGTACCTCGCCTCGGATCTCGGGCCGGGACCGCGCGACGGCCTCATGACCGGGCTGCACCTGCGCTTCGGCTGGTCGATTCGCAACGCCCGGACCGGGATCGAGCTGTGCGTCCTGGCCCTGGGCTTTCTTGCGGGCGGGACGGTCGGGCTGGGGACCGTGGTGTTCGCGCTTGGGATCGGGCCACTGGTGCAGGCCGCGCTCCGCGTGTTCGACCGCGAGGGCCGTGTCTCGCGCCGCCGACGGGCAGTGCTGGAAGCACGGGGCGACATCGGCGACTGACGGGACCGGCGACGTGGCCCGCGGTGTCGCCGCGCCGCCCAGGGGTTCGCCGGTGTCGTGAAATGCGTCGCCCAGCGGTTCAACCGTTGGGCAGGCCCACGGATCAGCCGGCTGCAGGCACGCGCGTAGGGTGGCGGCCCGGATCCAGCCGACAGACGTGCCGCCCGGCGGCGCAGACAGGGATGGACCCGACCGTAGAACCGCTCAGCGACGCGGGGGCCGAACCGCTCAGCGACGCGGGTGCCGAACCGCGCCGCCGGCCGCCGGCAGCCGCGCCGGCGCCGCCGGGTGCCGGCCCGCGCCGCCGGGTGCCGGCCCGCGCCGCCGGCAGCCGCGCCGCGGGGGACGCGGGGACGCGGGGACGCCCTTCAGGCGATCGGGCCGACCAGCAGCGCATCCACGGCAACCGCCACGAACAGCAGCGTCAGGTAGCTGATCGAGAACTTGTACAGGCGGATCGCCTGCGCCAGCGAGCCCTCGGGTGACGTCGCCTGTCGCCACAGGACGTAGGCGCGCCACAGGAAGATGCCGCCGAGCACGACCGCCGCGAACAGGTACAGGGGCCCCATCGCTGCGACGGGCCAGAAGATCAGGCTGATCGCCACCAGCAGGATCGTGTACAGGCCGATCTGCCGCGCCGTCTCGGGCACGCCCTTGACCACGGGCAGCATGGGCACGCTTGCCGCCTCGTAGTCCTTGCGGATGCGCAGGGCGAGCGCCCAGAAGTGCGGCGGGGTCCAGTAGAAGACGATCGCGAACAGGAACAGCGCGGGGATCTCGACCCTGCCGGTGACGGCTGCCCAGCCGATGACCGGCGGCAGCGCACCGGCGGCTCCGCCGATGACGATGTTCTGGGGCGTCGTGCGCTTGAGCAGGAACGTATAGACGACGACATAGAAGGCGATCGCGAGCAGGGTCAGGAACGCCGAGATCAGGTTGACGAAGTAGGCCATCAGGGCGATCGAGATGATGCCCAGCACGATCCCGAACACGACCGCGTTCTCTGGCGTCACGTCGTGGGCGGGCAGCGGACGGCGCCGGGTGCGCGTCATCAGCAGGTCGATGTCGCGGTCCAGGTACTGGTTGATGGCGTTCGCGGAGCCGGCCGCCAGGGAGCCGCCCACCATCGTCCAGAAGGCCAGCCGCAGCCACTCGGGCAGGTTCATGCCGGGGACGTCCCGCGTGGCCAGCACCATCGCGGGGATGGTGGTGATGAGCAGGAGCTCGATGATGCGCGGCTTGGTCAACGCGATGTAGGCGCGGACCTTGCCGCCGCGACCGGAGGCAGCCGGGGCCGCGGAGGTGGCTGCCGGCGAAACGACGCTGGGAGGGGTGCCCGGGAACAAGGCGACGTACGGGATCATGGCCTCGTCGACGGGCGAGCCGGCTGCGGTCGGAGTAGCCGGCGCCCGGTCGGCGGCGAGGCCCTCGTCGGAGGCAGGTCCCTCGTCGCGGGCCGCGTCTGTGTCGGGAGCCCGCTCTCCGGTGGACGGGTCGGCCGGACCTGGGTCGGCGGGTGCCGTCGTGCGCGCCTCGTAGTAGGACGTGACGGCCAGGGCCACGGCCAGCCCCCACAGGATCGCACTCAGGGCAACGTGGAGCGTTTGCGTCCAGTCGGCCAGCCGCGTGAACACCTGCAGGCCGCCCATCGCGACCTGGGCCAGGTAGATGAGGCCGAGGGTGACCGCCATCCGGACGATCGCGGGCCGCGACCGCTGGGTGCGCCACGCGGCAGCCGCCGTGATCCAGACGAGCACCAGGACCACGCCGGCCACGTAGCGGTGGAGGACGTGCGCCTCGTAGAGCGGGCGCACCATGGGATCCGTCTCGGGACCCACCGGGATCAGGACGCCATTCATCAGCGGCCAGTCCGGGAACACGAGGCCCGCGTCCTGGGCCGTGACATTGGAGCCGAACAGGAGCAGGACGAACATCGCGGCAGCCGTGAGGACGGCGAGCAGGGTGAAGCGCTGGGAGCTGCCGCGGACCGGAAGGCGCGCGGGGTAGAAGGCACGCACCGTGACGTACACGAGCAGGCCCAGGAGGGACATAGCGGCCGCCAGGTGCGCAGTCACCGACTCGCCGGAGTTGTTCATGCGCACGGTCTCGCGTCCGAGCCATGCCTGGAACGCGACCAGCAGGACGGCCGCGAGGCTGGGCCACAGGATCGACCGTCGGTCCCGATGGTCCTTCCAGGCGAAGTACGCAACGCCCAGGATCAGGAAGCCGATGACCGCGGCGATGGTCCGGTGGATCCACTCCCACCACGCCTTGTAGTCATCGAGCGGCGGCAGGATCTTGCCGTAGCACAGGGGCCAGTCCGGGCAGCCCATGCCGGATCCCGTGGCCCGCACGATGACGCCCACGGTGACGAGCAGGATGGTCGCGACCACGGTCACGACGGCGATCTTCTGGAAGCGGGTCACGGCTGGTGCGATCGTCCTCGAGGGTGCGCTGGGCAGGGGCGCTCGGAGCCGCGCGGATGCAAGGCCGCCATTCTACCCGCGCACGGCGGCTGCAGCCGCAAGGGCGGGCGGCGGGCCGTGCCGCGGGCGGCGGCGTCAAGGGCCGTGCCGCGCTCCGGCGCATCGCGGGCGCTCGGGCTACGCTCATCTCATGCTTCGACCGCGTCCGGCACCACTTGTCATGCTCGCCGCCCTCGCCGCACTCTCCGTAGTGATCGCGGCCTGCTCGCCGGGCACAGGCACGCCGGCAACCGCATCGGGCGGGACCCCGGCCATCCCCTCACCCGACGCCTCCGCGGCCCAGGCCACCCCCACGGTGATCCCGGTGATCATCGGCCAGCAGGTGAAGGGCCCCTACCGCTTCGTGTTCTCGTTCCTCGACGCCACGACGAACCTGCCCGCGGCGACCCCGGACCGTACGGCCTCAGTCGCGTTCATCGCGCCGGGCGCAACCGATCCCGGCCCCGCCGTCAAGGCCGACTTCATCTGGGCCATCGAAGGCTCGCGCGGCGAGTACGTCGCGCGTACGGAGTTCCCGCAGTCGGGCGACTGGAAGGCCATCTTCATCACCGAGGCTCCCGGTGCGGCCCAGGAAGCCATCGGCGTCTCGTTCCAGGTCCAGGATGACCTGCCCGTGGTCGCGATCGGCGAGAAGTCGCCCCCGTCCGACACACCCACCGCCGCCGACGTGGGCGGTGACCTCACGAGGATCAGCACCGATACCAACCCGGACCCCGCCTTCTACGAGCTATCGGTCGCCGATGCGGTTGCCCAGGGCAAGCCCTTCGTCCTGTCCTTCGCCACCCCGGCGTTCTGCCAGAGCGCCCAGTGCGGCCCCACGCTCGACCTCGTGAAGGAGGTTGCGGCCACCTCGCCCGAAGACGTGGCCTTCATCAACGTGGAGCCCTACCAGCTGGCCTACACCGAGGGCCGCCTCCAGCCCGTCCTCGACGGTGACGGCCAGCTCCAGCCCGTGGCGGCCGTGGACGAGTGGGGCATCCTGTCCGAGCCGTGGCTGTTCGCGGTGGACGGCCAGGGAATCGTCCGCAGCTCCTTCGAGGGCGCCCTCAGCGAGGACGAGCTACGGGCCGCGATCTCGGAGATCTCCGGGTCGTAGCGGGGCGGACCATCCGTGGTGCCGCGCACCGGGCTCGGCGCTGCCTCGGGCCCGGTCGATCAGCGCCATCCGTGAGCCCCTGCGATGCCGGCCGATCCGCCTGTGGATCAGCGCGACTTGATGCGCGCACGACCGCCGCTCGAAACTCGACGTTCGCTGCGGGGTCACGCACTCGAGACCCCGAGATTGTCGAGCCAGAATGGGCGTTGGCGTCATGGCGGCGCCGCCCCGCCCCAATGGCACCACCTCCGGGCGCCGTCAAGGGTCCCGTGACCCGGCTATTCCGCGTCCTCGATGCGGTAGACCACCGGCGTCCCGTCCTCGTCGCGGAAGTACACGCGGACCGGCGACGACGTTGCCATGTGCTCCGTGAGATGGCCGGGCGGGAACTCCGCGCCGTTCTCGAGCACGCCGATCCGGAACGTGGTCTGCACGCCGTCAGCCGTGCGAAGGGTGATCGCGGTGACGGTGGTGAGGCCGGTGGCCTCGATGTCCGTCAGCACGCCGGTCACCGGCGACGCGGGCGTCGCCGCCCTGCCGTCGGCGGGAACCGGGGATCCGCTGATCGCGGGGCCGAGGGATGCGCCGCCGACCGGGCCCGGCGTCGTGGTGCGGGCAGGCCCGAACCCGCCGGCCGCGAGGACAACCAGGAACGACGCCCCGACCACCAGCCCCGCCGCGAGGACGGTGACCCGACGGGCGGGTGCCGACCGACCCCCTTTCCGGTCGCCGGACGAGGTCACGCGGGCATCATCCCCGCGCCGCTGCTCCCCGGCTTGACGGCGGGCTCGCCGGCCGCGCAGCGCGGGCAGGTCGCAGCGCCCGGTTCGTAGGTCGGCAGGGTCAGCCGCCACAGCGCTCTGAGCGGATACACGCGACCCGTGGCGGGCGACGTCAGGGTGGCCAGGCCTCCCGAGCGGTCCACGAGCACCGCGCACTCGATGATCTCGCCGCCGGCCGCCTCGACCGCCGGGATCATTGCCAGCAGCGAGCCGCCGGTGGTCAGGATGTCGTCGACCAGCAGGACGCGTTCACCGGGCGTGATCGTGAAGCCGCGTCGGAACTCGCGACGCAAGCCCTCAACCACGGCGACCTCCTCCGCGAAGATCGCGCGGGTGCCCAGCTGGCGGCCGGTCTCGAAGGCCAGAATCACGCCGCCGGTGGTTGGACCGGCGACCAGGTCGACGGCCGGCGTGCCGTCCGCGTGCCGGTGCTGACCCGCCCAGAAGCCGCACAGCTCGCTGGTGGCCGCGGGGTCCTGCAGCACCTGGAACTTCTCCAGGTAGGCGTCGGAGTGGCGGCCGCTCTTGAGCGTGAAGTGGCCATCGCGCAGCGCTCCGCTGGCACGGAACAACGCCTCCGTGCGCGTGGAGATCACGCGGCGGGCCGCCTCGTCCAGGGTTCGTCGCAGGGTGGTCATGGCGCAGGAATTCTAGCCTCCGGTCGCCAATTGGCCGGGTCGGGACGCGACGACTGCCCGAGGCATCTACGCCGTCAGGGTATCCAGCAGCGAGTCCCAGCCCTCGAGGTAGGCGTCCACGTCCGCGTCGGACGCCGGCACCGGGCAGACGGGACCGGCGCCCACGATCGCCTCCCACACGCCACGGTTGGCCAGCCAGACCCGGATCAGCCGCGTCAGCAGCTCGTCCGCGCACGCCCGCGCCTCGGCGGCATCCCGGATCGGGGCGGGCTGGAACGTGTACCCGGAGCGTGGCCCAAGGTGGTGGATGTGCCACGGCAACCCGTGAGCCTGAACCGACGCGCCCATCCCGCCCGCGAGCATCGCCCCCAGGCGCTGCGTGTGGGCGTAGGCCTCGGGCGTGAGGATCTCCGTCATGACCGCGCGGGCCGCCGCCATCGCGAGGGCGTTGCCAAAGATGGTGCCGCCGGTGGCGACGAGGTCGGCCCGCTGGCCGTCGGGACCCTTGCGCTGCTCCATGACCCCGGCGATCTCGTCGGTCATGCCCCAGGCGCCGAATGGAAGTCCACCGGCGATCGACTTGCCGATGGTGACGATCTCGGGCCGCAACCCCCACTGGGCTGTGAGGCCACCCGGTCCCACGACCTGGGTGTGCGTCTCGTCGATGGCGAGCAGCGTTCCCGTCTCGCGGGTGATCCGCCGCAGCTCGTCGTGGAAGCCGGCGGCGGGCAGCAGCAGGCCGACGTTGTTCGTGATCGCGGGTTCTGCCAGGACGATCGCGATGTCGCGTCGCTCGAGCGCCCGAGCGAGCGCCATTGGGTCGTTGAAGGGCACGAGGACGGTCCCCCGGACCGTGTCGGCGGGCACGCCCCGCTCCTCCGCCACGACCTGGCCGTCGTCGTCCAGCTCGACCAGCGCCTCGTCGAAATGGCCGTGGTACTTGCCGTCGAACATCAGGACCGTGTCGCGCCCGGTCAGCACTCGGGCCAGGCGGATGGCCTCCGTATTGGCGTGCGTCGCCGAGCTCGTGTACTGCCACTTGGGGAGGCCGAACCGTTCGCGCAGCAGCTCCGAGACGACGATGGAGTCCTCGTTCGGCAGCAGGAACTGGTTGCCACGCGCCATCCGGTCCGCTACCGCGCGGACCAGCGGCTCCGGCGCGTAGCCACAGAACATCGACATGTCGGCGATGTTGAAGTCGCGGTACTCGTGACCGTCGACATCGGTGAAGTGGGCGCCGCGGCCCTCGGCCACCCACATCGGGGGGTGGTGGTAGCTGCCCGTCAGCCAGGCCATCGGCACGCCGTTGGGCATCACGTCTCTGCCCCGGGCCAGCAGCGCGACGGAACGTGGGTGCTCCGCGAGGAACCGGCGATCCTCGACCTCCTTGAGCGCCCGGACACGGTCGGGGTCGACGCCCGAGCGGGTGGAGGGATCACGCGGCATGAGACGGAGTCTAGGGCCGGGGTCCCGGGGCGGGGTGCCGCGCGCGACGGCGGTCAGTCGAACAGGACCGCGTGCGGCGGTCAGTCGAACAGGACGGCTACCACGATCGCGATCCACAGTGCGGACGCCGCGGCCTGCACGATCCAGAACGACCGGTGCTGCGTCTTGTGGCGCATGCCGAAGAAGACCACCCACGCCCCGCCGACGCCGCCGGCGAAGCACAGTAGCCACAGCGTCCGCTCGCGGATCCGGCGCCCTCCGCGTCGTGCCTGTGTCTTGTCCCACGCGTACACCGCGGCCGTGATCACGTTGATCACCAGCAGCCACAAGAGCAGCGGCCCGACCTGCATCAGCGCGCGTACTCCGCCCCGCGGGTGGACGCTGGCCCGGGCCGCGCGGGCAGCGCCGTCCCGACCAGGGCCGCGACGCTGTCCAGGCCGCGAGCCCGGCAGGCATCGGCCAGCTCGTCGGCGAGGTGGACCGGGAGCATCGGGTCGGCGAGGGCCGCAATGCCCACCCCCACCGCAGTGGCTCCCACCGCCAGCATGTCCAGCACGTCGTCGATCGTGGCGACACCGCCGATGCCGATGACGGGCACGTCGACCACCTGGGCCACCTCGAAGACGACCCTCAGGGCGACGGGCTTGAGCGCGGGCCCGCAGATGCCGCCGTACCCGGAACCGAGCGCCGGGCCCGTGCGGTCGGGCGCCACCGCGAGGCCCGGCAGGGTGTTGATTGCCGAGATCGCGTCCGCCCCCGCGTCCTCAACGGCCCTGGCGACGGCCCGCACATCGAGCGTAGCGGCCGTGAGCTTGGCGATGAGCGGCAGGTCGCAGGCGCGACGCACGGCGGCGATCGCGCCCGCAGCGGCATCGGGTGACAGCCCGAACGCGGTGGCACCGCGACCGGCCCCGCCGCACGAGAGGTTGACCTCCAGGCCCGCGATCCCCGGAACGCCCTCCAGGCGTCGAGCCATCTCCGACAGCTCCGACGCCGTCTCCCCGCACAGGTTCAGGATCACCGGGACCGGCCACCCGGCCCAGGTCTCCGGGTAGCGCTCCAGCACGGCATCCAGCCCCGGGTTCTGGGGCCCCACCCCCAGCAGCAGGCCGGCCGGTACCTCGACCGTCCGAGGCGCCGGGTGACCGCGGCGCGGCTTGAGGCTGGTGCCACGCGTGAACAGGGCCCCCAGCCGGCCGAGGTCCACCAGGTCCGCCACCTCGGTGCCGTACCCGAACGGTCCAGCGGCCGTCACGACGGGGGTGGCCAGGACGAGGCCGCGCCCCAGGTCCACCGCGAGCCTGACGGGGCGGCCGCCGACTGCATCGAGCGCGGGGCCGTCGAGCCTGCCGGTGTCGTCGACCGTCCGACCCGCGACGGGCTCGCCCGAGGCACGCAGGCCACCCGCCGGCCGCGAGCCACCCGGCGGAACCGCCCGGATCGCCGGCTTCACCCGCCGGACCGTGGGCGACCGCCGCGTGCTGATCCCGGGGACCACGCGGCGCTTGGGCTTCACTCCACGCCCCAGTCCAGCTCGTCCGAGGCGAAGACGGGACCCTCCCGGCACACCCGCTGCGGCACGCCCGAGGCGCCCGTCACGGCACACCCGAGGCAGGTGCCCGCGGCGCAGGCCACGGACTGGTCGATGGCCACCTGGAGAAACGCCTTGCGCCTTGCCTCCGGGGAACCCGGCGCCGGCGACCGCCCGGCGCCGCGCTTCCGGCCAAGCGTGGCGACACCCATCCGCTGGCGGCGCCCGCCCGCGAGGCGGACCAGCGATCCGAGCAGGTCTGGCGGCCCGGCCGCGAACGCCTCGTCCGCCCAGGCCTCGTAGTCGAGGAACAGGTCCGCCACGGAACCGCGCTGGCCGAGCGACCCGTCGCGCGTGGCGACCACGTACTCGACCTCGTCCGGGAGCAGCCTCGACGGGTAGACCTGAGATGCGGTGGCGGCCCCGAACAGCAGCACCACGGAGCGGGCGCTCCGGATCGCCTCGTCCATCAGCAGGCGGAGTGAGGCGATGGACGGGCCCTCCGCCACCAGCAGCAGATGCCGGGACCGCGCGTCCACCTCGAATGGCCGGCCGAGCGGACCCGCGATGTCGGCCCGGTCCCCGGTGCGCAGGGCCCGTGCCCAGGCGCCCGTCGCGGGCGATGCGCCGGTCACCTGGATCGACAGGATCCCGCTGGCCGGGTCGGCCGTCGCGATCGGATAGGGTCGGCGCAGGGGCAGGCCACCTGCCTCAACCGTACGGACATGGACATACTGCCCGGCACGCACACCCGGCACGATCGTGGGGGCGTGCCACGCCTGCAGCCACGTGCCGGCCAGGATCTCCCGGCTCTCGACGAGCTCAGCTCCGGTCAGGCGCATGGAGGCAGGCGGCCCTCGCCGGGCGGCGGTTGGCTAAGGGTGCGGCTCGTCCTCGGGGGGCGCCATCCCCGGCTCGGCATCCGGCTGGACCTCGTCTTCGTCCTCGACGTCCTCGCCGTCATCCTCACCCTCTTCGCCCTCGACGTCCGGGGCGACCGCGGGGAAGGCCTCGGCCAGGGCATCTGCGAGGTCGCCGAAGATGTCCGTGGGATCGTAGAACTCGACGATGTCCTCGGGCTCCGTCAGCGAGCGCCACTCGCCGTTCTCGGCCTCCTCGGGCAGGACCTCCGCGCGGAAGCGGCCCGTGACGCCCAGCACCAGGCGCTCGTCGTCGTCGTCCACGATGATCAGGTCGCCGAGCGTGCCGGACAGGCGCGCCACCGCGTCCTCGAACTGGCCGATGATGCGCGCCTCGTTCGCCTGGCTCCGCTCCTGGAAGTCGAGGGCCAGGTTGTACATCGCGGCCGCAGCGGACTCGTCGTCGTCGGCCTCGGCCACGACGGGCTGGCCCGCGGCCCACTCGTCGGCGGCACCGATGTATGCCTCGTCCTCGCTGAGCCCGAACGTCTCCTCGGGGGAGACCCCGGCGGTGGCCAGCAGCTCATCGGTCGCGGTCGGCTCGGCACCCATGCCGGCTGCCTCGCGCGATGCCTCCGCGAAGGCGGCGAACACCTCGGCCGGGTTGTAGAGCTCCACCAGCTCCGAGGCCGTCTCGACGACCTCCGTCTCGGAGACCCACTCACCCGTGTCCGGGTCCTCGAAGCGGCTGCGGACGCGGAACGTGCAGTCGGGCGCGACCGAGAGGTAGTCGGGATCGTCGTCGATGAGCGTCAGGCCGCCGAGCTGGCCGATCCGGTCCCGGTTGCGGTCAAGGAACCTGGCCAGCTGCTCCGTCGCCTGCACGACGAAGTCGTTCCGTTCGCTGGCGGCGTCGCCGGCGAGCTCCCCGAGCATCGAGTTGCGGCTCACGTCCATGCGATCGCCTCCTTCAGCCGTGGTACTCGAGATCCGGCCCGAGCCGTTCCCGGAGAAACATCGAGTGATGTCGTTCGAAGATCCATTCACCCGCCCTGTGCCCCAGGGCACGGGTGGCCTCGTCCGCCTCGAGCCTGTCGAGGGTGCCGTAGTCCGGCAGGTCGAGCATGATCACGTTGTCGAAGTCCCAGCCGTGGGCAACGTTGTACCAGCCCACGAACTTGATGCCGAACTTGTCCTCGTACTCCTTCAACTGGCGCGGGAAGATCGTCTTCATGAAGAACTTGAAGAAGGGGTCCCGGCCACGCCGGACGGAGAAGAAGGTCGCTAGGACGGGCACGTGACGAGTAGTCTCCCTGGATCCTGGTGTCAGATCCCGGCTATTCTCGCACGCCCGGGTCACCCGGCTGCTGGTCTCCGGCTACCGGACCTGCCACCGGGGCCCCGGGCGCCGCGTCGGCAGCCGCGGCCGGACCCGTTGCGGCGCCAGGGGTCGGACCCGTTGCGGCGCCAGCACCGGCATACGGACCCGTTGCGGCGCCAGGGGCCGGACCCGTTGCGGCGCCAGCGCCGGCCGGACCCGTTGCGGCGCCAGCACCGGCATACGGACCCGTTTCGGCGCCCGAAGCCTCGTGCGTCCCCTCCGCGGGCTCCTCCGCGTCCTCGAGCTCCCCGACCGTCGGCGTCGAGCCGGCGAGGGGTACGCGGCGACCGTCGCGGCGGTCGGCTGCGACCAGTCGCAGCAGGAAGATGATCGTCTGGCCGGTGAACAGCAGCAGGAGCAGGCTGATGAACAGCAGCGCGATGCTGACCTCGGACGGCCAGTTCCAGGCCACGGTCAGCGGCGTCAGCACGAGCAGCACCGCCAGGACGACGACCTGGAACCGGAAACAGCCCAGCCCCGGGCCACGCTCGGCGTCGAGGGGCTCGCCTTTGTAGTCGACAGGGCGAACCGAGGGGGGTCGTTCCGGGGAGGTCACGCCTCCAACTGTAGCGCCGGTCGGCGTCACGTGGTTGACCGGGTCACGCCGCAGTTCCGGGCTCCTCGTGCGCCGGTCTCGGCCGCTCAGCGGCTGAACGGTCGGGCGCCACTTCGTTTGCGCCGCTCCACGGCAGGCGTGTCGGATCGCCGACGGCCCGTGCCCGACGAGTGTGCCGCGAGGCGGGCGAAGCGGCAGCGCACCCGATGGTTGGTCCGCTGGGCGCGCCGCGCGTCCGCGCGGTGTCCGCGCGGGCAGCGTCGCCGCGAACGGCAGCGCACCCGATGGTTGGTCCGCTGAGCGGCGCGTCCGCGCGTCCGCGCGGGCAGGTCGGCGGCGCGTGGCGCCTGGTGTGGCGCGAGTCCGCCACCAATTCCCGGCACCCCGCATCGGGGCCCCGCATCTCGCATCGGGGCCCCGCACCCAGCACCTCCGACGGCCTACCATTCGCGGCGATGGACGATCCCCTCGCGCCGTTCCGCTGGCACCCGGAGCCGGAGCTCATCGGCATCCGCGACGCCTCCGCGTCCCGGGCCGCCCTCGAACGCGTGGGCGAGGCAACCTGGCGCGCCTCGCTGGACTGGCTGTACGGCGAGGCGATGGAGCGCGCGATGGGCACGCCCACGGGCTACCAGGACCTGCGCGACCTCTACTTCGGGGCCGCCGGTGGACCCGGCGAGGCCCCCCGGGGCCCGAGGCCACTCCAGCAGGTCCTCGACGAGTTCACGTCCCGCATCGCCCCCCACACCCTCAACAGCTACCACCCCCGAGCGCTGTCGTACTTCACGCCCCCGCCCCTGGTCGCGTCCATCGCCGGTGAGGTGCTTGCCCAGTGGACCAACCAGGGCATCGACGTCTGGCACGCGGGCCCGGTCGGCGCGTTTGTGGAGGAGGAGGTCGTACGCTGGCTGTGCGACCTCGTGGGCTACGGCGAGGGCAGCTTCGGCCTGTGCACGTCGGGCGGCGTGATGGCCAACTTCATCGCGATGGCCCTCGTCCGCGATGTCCACCTGCGGCGATTGCGCAGCGGGTCGCGGCCACCCAGGGGTGCCGGCCTGGAAGCCGTCCGCATGTACACCGGTGACCAGACCCACTTCTCCATTGCCCGCGCGCTCGACGAGCTGGGATTCCCGCCTGAGACGCTGGTCGTCCTCCCCGCCGACGACCGCTACCGTCTCCACGCCGGGCCGGTGGCGGAGGCGATCGCCCGGGATCGGCGGCTGGGCCTGACGCCGGTCGCGATCTGCGCAGTTGCCGGCTCGACCAACACGGGATCGGTGGACCTCGTCCCGGATCTTGCCGCCCTGGCCGCCCGCGAGGGCCTGTGGTTCCACGTCGATGCCGCGTACGGCGGCGCGGCCCGGCTCTCCGCCAGGGACGCCGCCCGTGTCCCCGGGCTCGAGCTGGCGGACAGCGTCACGGTGGACCCGCACAAGTGGTTCTTCCAGGCGTATGACCTCGGCGCGCTCCTTGTGCGCGACGGTGACCACCTCCGCCAGACCTTCGACCGGTCGCCGGAGTACTACCGGGGTGGCGAGACCCCGGCCGCCGACCCGGCCGCCGATCCTCCGGGCGAGGGCGACGCGGGCCACCAGGACGCCCACGCCGGGCAGCTCAACTTCTACAAGATGGGGTTCGAGGGGACCCGCCGCTTCCGCGCCCTCAAGCTGTGGGCAAGCTGGAAGCATCTGGGCACCAGCGGCCTCGGGCGGCTCGTGGAGATGAACGACGACATCGCCGCCTACCTCGCCGCACGCTGTGCCGATGCGGACGATCTCGAGGCTGTCCCGGCGGACCCGGAGCTGTCCGTCGTGTGCTTCCGGCACCTCCCGGGTGGCGCGGCGGCGGCCCGCACGATGGACCCAGCCGCCCTCGACGCCCACCAGGACCGCCTCGCCGCGGCCCTCGAGGCGTCCGGGAACGGATGGCTCTCGACCACGACCCTGGCCGGCTCCGCGTTCCTCCGCGCCGGGGTGGTGAACTACCTCACCACGGAGGCCGACATCGACATGATCCTCGCCGACCTGCGCCGGATCGCCGGGCGCGCCGTGGAGGCCTGACGTCCATGCCTCGTGTCCGAGGGCCGGGGCCGCTCGTCGCCTGGCTGATGGCGCTGGCCGCTGGCGCGGCAGTCACGAGCCCCGTCTCAGCCGCTGATCCGACGCCGCAGGTCAACGAGTTCGGGATCCCCGTGGATCCGTCGGGTGACCTTGTGCTGCCCATGCTGCTGGTCCTGGTCGTGGTCGTGGGCGGCCTGATCGCCGCCGCGATCGTCGCCTACCGCCTCCGCCGGGAGGCCGCCGCGCTGCCGCACGCGACCGACACCAGCGCATGGTGGCAATGCGCCGAGTGCGGCGCGACGAACGCCGGCGATCGAGACGCCTGCTTCAGCTGCCGGGTCGGCCGACCCCCCGGTGGACCATCAACGCCGCCCCCACTGGTCTAGTCCATCCCTGCCTGTCCACAGCCGCCAGACCAGAACGGTCGTAGAGTCGGGTAGCGATGATCATCGAGCCGACTCCCACCAACTCCCGATCGCCGGTGCGCCGCACGCTGCGACGGGCTGCCCTCATCGTCCCCGTGGCCCTGCTCGTGGCGGTCGTGGGCGTCGGCTTGCTGGGGTCCCGGCCAGGCGACCGGATCCCGCGGCCCCCGCCCACGACGGCCCCGTCCCGGACGGCTCCCGCCATTGCGTCACCGGCCGCCTCCGCGCCACCGGTCGACATCGCCGACATCCCGCCCGAGCCACCGGCCCAGTTCGGCGACCTGCGCACGATGACCCCAAGTGAGCTCCAGGAGATCCGCGGCGAGGTCGGCACGGCGCGGGCCCTCGCGTTGACCGGATTCCTCCGGATCGACGGGCAGGCCGACGGCACCTGCATCGATGAGGCGCACGGGCCGCTCGGACCGTGGTGCGAGCGGGAGGGAACCCTTGGCGACCGACCGTGGGCCACGCTCGCCGCCCCGGCCGGTGTCGTGGCTCCGCACGTCCACCTGTCCATCCCGATCGGGGTACGGCTGCCGGCCTCCATCGCGACGCCGACCGGTCTCATCGCCGACGGGGGCGCCCGGGTCCTGGTGGTCGGCCGGTTTGGACGGGGCATTCCCGACTGCAGCACGCCGACCAGCCCCTGTGACGCGCTGTTCATCGTTGAGCGCTTCGCCTGGATCGATGGCGTGCGCGTCGGCCTCACGCCCCTCGTCGAGACCCGGCTGGACACCGGCGAGCGGCGGCCGAACCCGTTCGCCTTCCTCGATGCGGCGGACCTGCCGCTGCAGGCCGTCCTCGTCTGGCCGGATGCGGTGGCGGCCCTCGACCCGGCGGCCGCGACGGTCGCCCAAACCGGCCCTCCGTCCGAACCCGTGTGGTACGTCCGCATCCTGGACGGAGCGCGCGGCCCGGGAATGGCCCGCAACGTGCGCTGGATGCTGCTGGCCGAACGTGATCTCCGGGTCCTCGGAGCCGGCCGGCTGGCCGCGGGGGCGGGTGGCTGAGCGCTCAGTCCGCCGAGTAGGCGACGCGACCGGCGGCGAGCGTCAGGCGGACGACGCCCCGGAGCTCGCGCCCAAGCAGCGGCGAGTTCTTGCCCTTCGAGCGCAGCGCCTCCGGGGTGACGGTCCAGCTCGCCCCCCTGTCCACGACGACGAGGTCGGCAGCCTCACCCTCGCGAAGCCCCGGCGCCATCCCCAGCCGCTCCCCGAGGATCCGAGCCGGCCCGGTGGTCAACACCTCCACCGCGCGTGCCAGCGGCAGCAGGCCTGCATCGACCGCCGCCAGCACGATCGGCAGGGCAGTCTCGATCCCGCTGATGCCGTTGATCGCCCACCCGAACTCGACGTGCTTGTCCACCTCGGTGTGCGGCGCGTGATCGGTGGCGACCGCGTCCGCCGTGCCGTCCCCGAGCGCGCGCATGCAGGCCGCGGCATCGGTCGCGGACCGCAGAGGCGGGTTCACCCGCAGCGAGGTGTCGAACGGCGCCGCCACCAGCGACCCGTCCACCCACGGGTCCCGCGCCTGGCCGTCCTTGTCCAGCGCCTCCCAGGCCCAGCGCCGCGATCCGGCGATCCACTCGTCGGTGAAGGCGAGGTGGTGCGGGGTGACGTCGCAGGTCACCGGCAGCCCGGCGGCCTTCGCGGCCCGGACATGGGCCAGCGACGCTGCCGTGGACACGTGCGTCAGGTGGAGGCGGGCGCCCGGCACGTCGGCAACAACGTCGGCGAGGATCGCAATCGCCCGGGCAACAGCGCCGGCCTCACCGGCAACCGGCCAGCCGCGCAGGCCGAGCACGCTCGCTACATAGCCCTCGGAGGCTTCCGCGCCCGCCGTGAGCGCCGGATCCTCGGGGTGATCGATGACCGGGAGCCCCAGCGAGCCCGCATACAGGAGCGCGTTGCGCAGCAGCGAGGCCGAGTGGACCGGCGCCCCGTCGTCGGAGAACCCCGCGACGCCGGCGTCGGCCAGCTCGCCCATCGCCGCCAGGGTCTCGCCCTTGCGGCCCGCGGTGACGGCTCCGTGGACCAGCAACCGCACCGGGGAGCCGGAGGCGGAGGCTGCCGCCCGCACCAGCGCCACCACGCTCGGCTCATCGACCGCCGGGGTCGTGTTGGGCATCACGGCCACGGTCGTGAAGCCACCGTGGGCAGCTGCGGCCTGGCCCGTGGCCACCGTCTCGGCGTCCTCGTTGCCGGGCTCGCGGAAGTGCGCGTGCAGGTCCACCAGGCCGGGCAGGATGAGCACCCCGTCACGTCCCAGGCCGTCCGCATCCGCGCCCGACAGCCAGGTCACCCGCTCCAGCACGCCATCGCGCACGGCGACCTCGGCCGCCCCCTCGCGACCGCCCGAGGGATCCACCGCCCAGCCCCGCAGGACCAGGCCATCCGCGATCTCGCTCACGCCTTGCCTCCGCCGTGCCGCGCGCCCGCGAGCAGGTACAGCAGCGCCATCCGCACGGCCACGCCGTTGGTGACCTGCTCGGTGATGACCGATCGCGGGTCGACGGCGACGTCGGCCGCAATCTCGACGCCCTCGTTCATGGGGCCCGGGTGCATCACCACGACGTCCGGTGACGCCGCCCGCAGCCGCCCGCTGGTGAGCCCGTAGCGGGCCGAGTACTCCCGCAGGGACGGCAGCAGGCCCGACGCCATGCGCTCCTTCTGGATCCGCAACGCCATCACCACGTCCGCGTCGCGCAGGGCGGCGTCCATGTCCGAGGTCACCGTGAATCGTCGCCCCGCGGCGCCATGGGCGGCCCACGCCTCGAACCCTCGCAACAGCGTCGTCGGGCCGCATAGCCACAGGTCGGCCCCCATCGCCGTGAGGGTCCAGATGTTGGACCTCGCAACCCGCGAGTGCAGCGCATCACCGAGGATCACGACCTTGCGCCCGGCCAGGGACCCGCCCGGCATCCGCGAGCGCAGGGTGTACAGGTCCAGCAGCGCCTGCGAGGGGTGGGCATGCCAGCCATCGCCGCCGTTGAGCACGGAGCCGCCGAAGACCTCCGCCGCGAGGTACGGCGCCCCGGAGACGCCGTGGCGCATCACCAGCATGTCCGCGCCCAGCGCCTCGATCGTGCGGACCGTGTCCACCAGCGACTCGCCCTTGGACACCGATGACGATGCGGCCGCGATGTTGACGACGTCGCAGGACAGGTTCTTGGCGGCGATCTCAAACGAGAC
Organism: uncultured Chloroflexia bacterium; assembly: GCA_963788375.1. Taxonomy (GTDB): domain Bacteria; phylum Chloroflexota; class Limnocylindria; order Limnocylindrales; family CSP1-4; genus CAIXZV01. The sequence continues at coordinate 293,676 of CAWBGT010000017.1, read as the reverse complement.
TCGGGTCCGTGTCGAGGCCTCGTAGAACAGGATGGTCACGTTGGTGCCGCGCAGGGCTGGCACCTTGGGGATCGGGCGGGAGAGGACCTCGCGCATCGCATCCGCGGTGCCCATCACCAGCTCCAGCTCGGGCCGGGTGAGCGCGTCCACGTCGAGCAGGTGGCGGTGGCGCCAGGCGACAGGCTGCGTCTCGGGCGGGGCGTCGACGGCCGGGACATCGGCTGGACCGGTCGTGACCTCGCCGGGACCGGCTGCGGCGGAGGCAGGACCCGAGGACGCCGCCTCGGGGCGGTCGGCCTCGGCGGTCACGGCCGGGAGCTCCCGGCGGGCTCCGTGATGGGCACTCGTTCGATCTCCACGGCGTCCTCCCCGTCGATCTCCTCGAGCGTCACCTTGACGATCTCCTCGCGGGACGTGGGCACGTTCTTGCCGACGTGGTCGGCGCGGATCGGCAGCTCGCGGTGGCCACGGTCGACGAGCACCGCGAGACGGATCGCCTGCGGGCGCCCGAAGTCGATCAGCGCGTCCATGGCCGCCCGGATCGTGCGGCCGGTGTAGAGCACGTCATCGACCAGCACGACGGTGCGGCCGTTGAGGTCGAACGGGATCGCGGTGCCCTTGACCACGGGCTGCTGGGCGACCATCGAGAGGTCGTCGCGATAGAAGGTGATGTCCAGCGCGCCAACGGGAACGACCACGCCCTCGTGCTCGCGGATCGAGTCCGAGATCCGGTGGGCCAGGGGGACGCCGCGGCGCTGGATGCCGACCAGGACGAGGCCCTCGGTGCCGGCCTGCTTCTCGACGATCTCGTGGGAGATGCGGATCGTCGCGCGGCGGACGTCCTCGGCAGCCATGATCCTGCGGCCGGTCATCGCTGCGACCTGCGGCGTAGCACGGGGCTCGCTCCTCCTTCCCGGCCTCACGGGGCCACCCGGCCTCACGGGACCGGCGCGGAAATCGAGGTGAAGTCTAGCGCGCCTCAGTAGATGGAGACGGTCACCCACGTGGTGCCGGACCACGATTCGCAGCCGCAGACCTTGAAGAAGTCCGGCCGGTAGAGGTCCACCACCCGGCTCTTCTTCTGCGGGCCGTAGTCGGTGACGGTCCGCTGGATGCAGCCGCCGTCGCCGCAGATGCGCACGACGGTGCCTTTCGGCAGCCGCATGGCGGTCGCGCCGTTATCGTAGAACGTGGCGTACCCGGAAACCTTGGCCTTCGGCGCCTTCCAGTCCTGGCCCGCGGCCGGGACCGGCTGCTCCACCGATGGACGCTTGGCCGGGGCGGCGGGCGCGGTTCCCAGCTCGACGAACGCCTCGTCGGCGGAGAGGCGGCTCGCGGAATGGAGGTCGTCGTCGTACTGGCCCCGGGCTCGTTGAGCGGGGGCATCCGCGGGGATGATCACCGAAGTGAATGACACCGGCTGCAGGTCCTGGGGCGCGGACGGCATCCGCGATCCTGCCGGGACTGGCAAGCCGACCAGTGCGAATGCGGCGATGAGCGCTGCAGTCGCGACGACCGGTCTGCGTCGCATTACATAGGGAACATACCCTATTGGCCGGATCCCGGGGGTTGCGGGCTGGGCCCGGTGCCTGTCCCTTCGGGTGACGACGGGGTGCCGGTGCGCCTGGCGGAACCGCGCAGGGTGCCCTACCGGATCAGGGGTCGACGCTGGTCAGCGGACGACGGTCGCCCCGGCCTCGCCCGGGAGCTCCATGCCGCCGAGCACCGTGTCGCCCTCCCAGGCAAGGACATGGACGGTCCGGTCGCCACCGTTGCCGGGGTTCGACCAGGCCAGCCGGCCGGTGTCGAGCGAGAAGCCCTCGAACGCCGCCGCACCATCGAGCAGCGGGGTGTCGAGCAGGACGCGGCCGGTCTTGGGATCCACGGCGTAGAGGTCGAGCACCCCGGTGTCCGACGAGCGCTTGCCGCCGGTCCACACGGCGACGGCGGACCCGTCCGGCGCCCAGCGCACCTGCCAGTCGGCGATGCTGCCCTTGGCGAGCACCTGCTCCTCGCCGGCGGGATCCGGCCACGTCCCCACCACGAGCCGCCCCTTGTCGGGCACCAGCGTGACCCCATCGCCGGCGAGCCGCACCGACCCGTCCCACCAGGCGGCGCGGTCACCCGCGGGAGCGACGGTCGGCAGCCATGCCGCCCGACCGTGCTCGGCCAGGATCTCGCCGGACTTCGCGTTCATCGTGTACGTCCGCGGTTCACCATCCACGAGCCGGCTGACCAGCAGGTGCCGTCCGTCCCACCCGGCAAGCACGGACTGGTGGTCGGTGGTGACCGCGCGCGCCACGGCGTCGTCCGTGTTCCAGACGTAGACATCGGGCCCGGCCGACCCGTCGGCGGGGCGGGCGGTGAACGCGAACCGGCTGCCGTCGGCGTTGTAGCCGGAGACGCTCCCCACGACGATCACGTCGCTGGCGATCTCGAGCGCGCCGTCCGGAGCCGGCGTCACGGCCACGACCGGCGATTCCGTGGCCTCGGCCGTGGGCTCGGCCGTGGGCTCCGGGGTGGGCTCCTCCGTGGCGGCCGGTGCCGTGGGCTCGGCCGTTGGCTCGTCGGACGGCGTCCCGGTGGGCGTGGCCTCGGGGCTCGACGCCGGATCCGTCGGGGTGGCGGCGGCCGTCTCGGTCGCGGCCGGGCTCTTGGTGGGTTTGGGCGTGGCGGGCCCGGCACTGACCGGGGGCGACGGGGCCTCGGGGGACGAATCCGGCGTGGCCCGCCTGACGGGGACGACGAACACGCCGTCGGAACCGGACGCACTGCGCTGGACCAGGACCAGGCTGTCGCGCGTCGGAGAGATGATCGCGTCAAGGCTGTCCGATCCACCGATCCCGGCGACCTGGGTCACCTCGAACGAGGGCTCCACCCGGCAGTCACCCGCTGCCATGGGGCAGACCTCGTCCAGGCGACGCGTCTGGATCTCGAGGGCGCCGTCCGCACCAATGCTCAGCACCGACACGTCGCGGGCGGACATGGCGATGGGCGTGGACGCCGCTCCGACCGGGCTCACGGACGGCGGTGCGAGCGTGGCCCCGTTGAGCAGGCCGGAGCCAAGCACGACGGCGATCACGGCCAGTCCGGCGAGCGGGGCCAGCACGGCCGTCTGGCGGCCCGCCGCACGCCTCGGACCACCGGTCCGGGCACGGGCACCGGGCTGTGCGTCGAGCGACGCCGCCGTGCGAGCCCACAGGTCCCGCGGGGGCAGCGGTGGTGTCTCGCGGAGGGATGCGAAGGCGCGGTGGCCGGCGTCGTAGGCCGTCGCGGCAGCCGCACAATCCGCACACCCGGCCAGGTGGGCGTCAAGCCATGTCGCGTCGACCGTCTCCAGCGGCTCGTCGAGGCGCAGCGCCGCGAGATCACGGGCGCGCGCATGGTCGGTGACGTGGCGCCGCCGCAACGGGTTCACGAGCGCGCCTCCGGGGGCCTGCTGGCGGCTTCCGCGTCCACCGCGGCCTGCTGCTCCTTGGCGAGCGCCTGGCGGAGGCTCTCTCGGGCACGGGTGAGCAGCGCCCGAGCGGCCACGTGCGATACGCCGAGGGCGGCTGCCAGCTCGACGCCCGTCAGATCGTGGAGCTCGGCGAGGAGCAGTGCGGATCGCTGTCGCTCGGGGATCCGCTCGAGCGCCCGCTGGAGCTCACCGGACAGGTGGGCCTCCATGACGAGGTGCTCTGCAGACGGGGCGGAGTTGCGCGTCTCGCCGACCAGCGGGATGAACCGGACGATCCTCTTGCGCCGGAGATCGTCGAGCGCCACGCGGTGCGCGATCTGGTACAGCCAGGCGCGCGCGTTCTCCGGCTTCTGGAGCGAGTCGTAGGCGCGGTATGCCTTGACGAACGCATCCTGCGTGAGATCCGCGGCAAGCTCCGCGTCCCGGAGCATGCGGACGAGGTACGCGTAGATCTCGTTCTGGTGCTTGGCGAACAGGTCCTCGACGAAGCGGTAGGCCTCGTCGCGATCCCACCCGGCGCTCACGGCAAGACCCGCGGGCAGGACCCGCCGCCGTTCGAACTCCAGGGGATCTGCGACCACGAATGCTCCGGTGCTGGGGATTTCTTGCTCCCCCCAATCCGGAGCGGTTCGCTCCAGGCCCCTGAGACGTGCCGTTCGCTGACCGTGTGACGGACTCCTCCCCCGTCCCGCTCACCGCCGCGGATGCTCGGACGGTGTATCCGGGCCGGGACCTGCCCGGAGCTCGTCGACAGCGTCCTCCGGCGACACGGGGTTGACCGGCAGGCCGGTCCCCAGCTCCAGACCCGCAATCTCGCGCAACCGGGGGTGGATTTCCCAGTGCCAGTGGTAGGTAGCGTCGACCTGTTCCTTGAGCGGCGCGGTGTGGAGGATCAGGTTGTAGGGCGGCCCGTCGAGGCTGGACGCCAGCTGGCCAAGCACGTGGCGCAACGCCTCCGCGGTGGCGGCGATGCCGGCATCGGTGGCGCGCCCGAAATCGGCGTCGTGGTGACGCGGGACGACCCAGATCTCGAACGGCGACCGGCTCGCGTAGGGCGCGAACGCCACGGCATGATCGTCCGCATAGAGCAGGCGGTCCGCGCGGCGGACCTCGTCGCGGACGGCGCGGCAGTACGGGCACTCGCCCTCGCGGATCAGGTAGCGTGCCGCGCCCCCCAGCTCCTCCCCGATCCGGTGCGGGATCTGGGGCAGGTCGTAGAGGTCGAGGCACAGGTGGTTCGTCCGGGCGCCCGCCTGAGCTCCCCAGTTCTGCACGACCTGCAGGTACTGGGTGCGATCCGCGCTGCGGCTCGCGACGATCTCGTCGCGGGACCTGCGCAGGAGCCCCTCGATGATCCCGCTGCCCACGGCGTGGAGCGGCCGGTGCTCGCCGGGCGGCGCCACCACCGTGCGCCAGGCCCCTGCCGCGCGCGCGTCCGAGATCGTCACCTGGGCGACCGTCCCATCCCGCGCGCGCGCCTCCTCCTCCGTGCCCGAGACCGTAAAGGCAAAGTCCTTGAGCGTCCTCAGCCGGACGCCGTCGCCCTCCGGGATGCGGCAGTTGAAGCAGTCCCCGTGGTCGTCGACCTGGCCCGCGGGCAGCGCGAACCGCTCGCGGGCGAAGGTGCGGTCGACCATCGTGGCCACCCACCAGCCCGTGATGGCGTCCTTCCGCAGCTCGAACAGGCCCTGGCTCACGGGCGCACTCCAGCCGTCCTCATGCCATCACCAGGGCCGCCGTAAGCTCCAGCTCCTGCCGTTCGGCGGCGGGATCGGCACCGGGCGGCAGCACGCCGGCCAGCGGAGCCGCGAGCCGCGCGGCGAAGGCGCGGGCGAAGACGGCGGCCGCCTCCCCCACCCGCTCCGTGGACGGCCCCTCACCGGGGTTGCCCGCCTCACGCGCGATCGAGGTCGAGGTGAGGCCCGGCATCCCGCAGGGATCGATCAGTCCGAAGTCGGCGAGGTTGACGTCCACGTTGAGCGCGATGCCGTGGTAGCTGGTGCCGCGCTCGATCCGGATCCCCAGGGCGCCGATCTTGCGCGGCAGCGGACCCTCCGGGTTGACCCAGCACCCCGGGTGGCCCTCGCGCCGGTCCGCGGCCACGCCAAAGGCCGCGCAGGTCTCGACCAGCGCGGCCTCGAGCGCGCGGACGAAGGGACGCAGCAGGAGCTCGCGCTCCGCGAGCCGGACGATGGGGTACGCGACCAGCTGACCGGGACCGTGGTAGGTGACCTCGCCGCCGCGCTCCACGCGCAGGACCTCGATGCCGCGGGCTTCCAGCAGCGCCGGGGGCGCGAGGACGTGCGACTCGTCCGCGCCGCGCCCCAGGGTGAGCACGGCGGGGTGCTCGAGGAGCAGCAGCTGGTCCCCGATCGAGCCATCCGCGCGGGCCCTGGCGAGACGCTTCTGGAGGTCCAGGACATCGCGATAGCCGATGCGGCCCAGCCAGTGGGCGGTGATCCCCGGTGCCGTCGCGGGCACGGGCTCGGGCGCGGGCATGCCCCCGGGTCGGGCCGCGGAACCGGGCTCGTGGGCGTCCATGCGGGGACGATAGCAGGGGCGGTGGCGGACGCCAGTACCGCGCTTTCCCTACGGGCGCGCGACCGCCCCGCGCGACGGACCGGCACGCCCCCGGCCCAAGGCGCCATCCTGCGCGGATGGAGACCGAACCGCCGCCGGCCAACCCCGCCTTCCCGCACCTGTTCTCGCCGCTCACGGTGGGCGGGGTCACGATCCGCAACCGGATCATGTCCTCTGGACACGACACGGTGATGGCCGTGGACGGCCTCGTGACGGACCAGCTGGTCGCGTACCAGGAGGCCCGGGCGCGCGGCGGGGCGGGCTTGATCGTGATCCAGGTCGCCGGCGTCCACCCCACCGCGCGCTACACCTCGAGCGAGCTGACGGCGGACACGGACGACGCCATCCCGGGCTTCACGGCCCTGGCCGAATCCATCCACCGCCACGGCGCCAAGGTCTTCGGGCAGCTGTTCCACGGCGGTCGCGAGATCATGGACACGGGCGACGGGACGCTCGCCGTGGCCCTCGCCCCCAGCGCCGTGCCCACGGAGCGCTTCCACGTGATCCCGCGGTCCATGCCGGCAGCGCTGATCGAGGAGATCGTGGCGGGGTTCGGCCCGGCCGCGGCGCGGCTGGAGCGGGCGGGGCTCGACGGCTGCGAGATCCTCGCCGGGTTCGGCTACCTCGCGTCGCAGTTCCTCAACCCGCGCACCAACCTGCGGACCGACGAGTGGGGCGGTGATCCCGCACGACGCCTCCGGTTCCTGCGGGAGTCGCTGGCGGCCTGCCGCGCCGCCACCCGGCCCGGATTCGTCGTCGGCGTCAGGCTGTCCATCGGGGAGATCACCCCAGAGGGACTCACGGACGAGGAGGCGCTCGAGGCCCTGGCCGCGCTGGATGCCCTGGGGCTGATGGACTACGTGAGCGTGATGGTGGGGACGTCCGCGACCCTCGCCGGTTCCGTCCACATCGTCCCGCCGACGCCGATCCCCAACGCCTACAACGCTCCCCTCGCCGCCCGGACGAAGGCCGTCGTGCGGGTGCCCGTGTTCCTGGCCGGGCGGATCAACCAGCCCCAGGAGGCGGAGGCGGTGCTGGCGGCCGGACAGGCCGACATGTGCATCATGACCCGGGCGCTGATCTGCGATCCCGAGCTGCCGGCCAAGACGGCCGACGGGCGGCTCGACGACATCCGTGCCTGCATCGGCTGCAACCAGGCCTGCATCGGGCACTTCCACGCCGGCTTCCCGATCTCGTGCATCCAGTTCCCCGAGAGCGGCCGGGAGCGCGAGTTCCCGCGTTCCGGCCCGGCCGGGCTCGAGCGTCACGCGCCGGCAGCGGTCGCACGCCAGCTGCTCGTGATCGGTGGTGGACCGGCGGGGCTCAAGGCCGCGGCCGTGGCGGCGGAGCGGGGCCACCGGGTGACGCTCGTCGAGGCGGAACGATGGCTCGGCGGACAGGTGCGCCTGGCCCAGAGGCTCCCCGGGCGCGAGGAGATCGGCGGGGCGATCCCGAACCTCGAGGGCGAGGCCCGGCGCGCGGGGGTGCAGATCATCACCGGCGTCCGTGCCGATGCGGCGTACGTGCGTGGTTCGGGCGCAGACGTAGTCGTGGTGGCCACGGGTGCCGTGCCGTATCGGCCGCCGCTCGAGCTCATCGGCGAGCCGGTCGTCCTCGACGCGTGGGAGGTCCTCGGGGGTGCCGTCGTGCCGGCGGGCCATGTCGTGATCGCCGACTTCCGGTGCGACTGGGTGGGCCTGGGGCTCGCGACGCTGCTCGCGACGCGCGGACACCGGGTGACCCTGGCCTCCTCGGGCTACACCGCCGGCCAGCGGATCCAGCAGTACGTGCGCGACACCATGATCGCCGCGGCCCGGCGCGCGCACGTGGACCTGCGACCGACGCTGCGGCCCTATGGGGCGGACTCGACGGCGGTCTTCATGCAGGACGTGCTGACCGGGGACGCCGTGGTCATCGAGGACACATCGGCGCTGGTCCTGGCCCAGGGCCACGTGCCCCTGGACGGCCTCCTCGGCGAGCTGGAGGCGGCTGCGGCCGCAGACGGGCTATTCGAGGTCGTGCCCGTGGGTGACGTGCTCTCGCCGCGGACGATCGAGGAGGCGGTGCTGGAGGGGCTGCGGGCTGGCGTCGCGATCTAGGATCGACCGGTTCCCTGCGTCCGGACTAGGGCGCCAGTGGATCCAGCGTGCGGACACCGGGGAAGCGCCGGAAATCCCGGTCGGTCGTCGCAAGCGATGCGCCATGCTCGAGGGTCAGTGCCGCAACGTGCGCGTCCATCAGCATGGCGCCACGGGCCTGACCGGCCAGGGCAAGGTCGGCCAGCAGCTTCCAGTGCCGGTCACCCGGTGATGTCAGGGACACGTTCGGGCGGCCAAGGATGCCTGCCACAATGCCGATCGCCTGCGACATGTCCATCGGCCGCTCGAACATCCGGGGGTCGGTCGCGATCCGCACGAACGCGAGCACCGTGACGACGCCAAGGCGGACGTCCGGCTCCTCGGACAGCGTGCGCTCCAGCCGCGCGCGGGCCGCGGGGTGGCTCGGGCTCGTGGCGTCGTGCGCGTAGATCAGCAGGTTGGCGTCGAGCAGGATCACCGGGTGCGTGGCCCGTCGAGGAGGTCGAGCAGGCCTTCGATGTCGTCCAGTCGGACGCCGGGCCGCAGGCTCATCGGCCGGGCGTCGACGCGGTATGGCGGCATGGCGTCTGGCGCGGACTCGAGCCCTCGGCGGAGCGCGTCGTTTACCACGGCGCGTTAGGACCGGCCGCTGTGGCGCACCTCGCGATCGAGGCGGGCGACGACGTCGTCGTCCAGGGTGAGCGTCGTCCGATGTGACACATCCAGATGTTGCATTGGCAGGCATCATGGTGTCACTGGTCGGCGCGGGAGCGCTGGTGACCTGACCCCGGACGATCGCCAGGGCATGGCCAGTGTGGCCGTCGCCACTCACCTGTGACTCACGCGTGTGCTGGTAGGCTGGAGGCAGCCCGCCGTTCGTAGCCACGAATGACGGGTGAGGACCCGGGAGCGACGGAACCGCGCCCGGGTCCGCCTATTTCCCGATGCACCAAGGAGGCGGCCGATGAGCGAGGAGGCGGCGATGGGCGAGGGTCGGGCGATCGGTGAAGGCGTCCTCGAGATGCGGCTGGTCGTGACAGCCACCGACTACGACGAGGCGCTGCGCTTCTACCGCGATGTGCTGGGCCTGCAGGAGCTCGGCTCGTTCGATGACGGCGGAGGGCACGTCGCCATCCTGGACGCCGGGCGAGCAACCCTGGAGCTGTCCGACCTGGCCCACGCCAAGCACATCGACCGACTGGAGGTCGGCAGGCGGGTTGCCGGCCACGTGCGCGTCGCCTTCCGGGTTCCGGATGGGGCCGACGCGACGGACCGTCTGGTGGCAGGCGGGGCAACGTTGATCGCGGCGCCGGTCGAGACGCCGTGGCGGTCGCTCAACTCGCGGCTCCAGGGGCCGGCGGGGCTTCAGCTGACGCTGTTCCAGGAGCTGGTGCCGGAGCTGGGGTAGGCGCGCGGGTTCCGGGGGCGGGTTCCGCGGGCGCGGGTTCCGTGGGCGTGGGTTCCGTCCGGGGCGGGTTCCGTGGGCGTGGGTTCCGTCCGCGCTGAACCGTGTGGGACTCACCAGGCGCTGGTGCCGTAGGCGCTGAACCGTGTGGGACTCACCAGGCGCTGGTGCCGTGGGCGCTGAACCGCGTGGGACTCACCGGGCGCTGGCGCACGCTCGGCTTGGCCACGAGAATCGAGGTACGGTGCGCGAGTCACGCTTGCTGGGTCGTCGCCTGAACCGGTGACGCATCAGGGGCGCGGGGGGAGGTCCCGGGAGGCCCCTGGAGAGGCCCTGGAGAGGCCCTGGAGAGGCCCTGGCGAGCCCTGAAGAGGCCCTGGCGAGCCCTGGCGAGCCCTGGCGAGCCCTGGCGAGGTCCTGGGGAGGCCCGGGCGAGGCACTGGCGAGCCCGGCGAGGTTCTGGGGACGCTCTGGCGCCGGGGGAGGCCCGCCGCTAACCGCGGAGGGCGTACCAGCCGATCGGGAGGAGCCGTCCTGGGTGGTGATCGGCCTCGAACCGGGTGAGCTCCGGCATCAGCTTGTGGGCGCCGCGGTGACTGGTGAACCAGGGTGGCTTGGGCCAGGCGCGGAACGGGCCGCGGATCACGGTCTTCTCGGCACGCTCGAACATCAGCGGGTTGTGGACGAAGCCCACCCCCGACCCGATGGCGGACCGGGGATTGCCCGGGTACGCGCCCCAGGGCGTGATGCCGATGCCGTACCCCGCGGCCGACCAGTGGTTGAGCGAGACGGTGCCGTAGCGGAGCTCCCCGATCGCACGCTCAAGGGCCGGTCGCACGGAAACATCCCGGGCGGTCCGCGGGTCCAAGATCACGGTCGCGTTGAGCGTGCCCCACAACCGGTCGTTGGCGAATTCCGTTGCCCGGTCCAGGAAGGTGGAGGCGTCCGACGCGTCGATCGGCGTCTCGGCGGTGACGCTGCAGAACGCCTCGACGCGGTAGCAGGGATCGCCAGCCGCATCGGGGGAGACGCCGGGAATGAGCATCCAGGGGAGGTGGCCGTCCGAGGGATCGCCGAACAGCTCGGCCTCGGGGTGCACCTCGTAGAACGCGCCGAAGCGCGCGGCGGCGCCCGGGTAGTAGGCGAGGCGCGTGGGCAGCTGGCCCAGGCGGCGGCGGATCCGGTCCAGCAGTGCGCCGCGCTGCGCCCAGCCGGCGGCGGTCACGATGACCCGGGACGTGGTGCAGTTGAAGCCGGCGTTGTTGGTCAGCATCGTCGCGATGTTCTCGGCGTGGTAATCAAGCTCCGCGCCCGACCAGCGCCCCGGCACGACGATGATCGGGGTGAGGTTGCCCAGCTCCGCGGTGAACGGCTTGTGGAGCACGGGGTCGTCGCGGTGGCGGCGCTCGAGGCCGTCGGGGCCGGGGCCGAACACGATCGCGTCGTAGGTGCGGTCCGAGCCTGTGATGTGGAGCGTGTCCACGCCCGGGTGGGCGGCCAGGTGCGCGCCCTGGACATGGTCGCCGTGGACGATCCGCAGCACGCCAGCGCGGACGAGCGGGGCCAGCGCTGCGGCCTGGACCTCGTACAGGTGCGCCATCACGGGGTGGAGCTTGAGGACCACGACCTGCTGCTCGACGAACAGCTTGTGGATCGCATCCAGCGGGCCGATGGACGAGGCGTTGCCGGCGCCGAGCACCAGGCAGACGCGCCCGGGCGGCGGCGTGCGGTAGGGGCTCGCCATCGTCTGGGGCATCGACTCCAGCGTGACCGAGCGGTCCATCCAGACATCCGCGGTCATCCTCAGGTACGCGAGGCGGTCCACCAGGTCCGCGGGCATGACCCGCGCGACGACCCGGCCGTCGTCGAGCGTGCGCACACCGCCGGGGATGCGCGGCAGCCCGGTCCTGATGATCCCGTCCAGCGCGTCGCGGAGGAGGCGGACGCCGCGCATGAAGATGTACGGCCCGACGATGGTCTCCTCGGCCGCGTCCGGGCCGTCGGGGTCCAGCCCCTCGTGCAGCGAGCCGAGCCGAGTCCAGCGGTCCACCAGCGGCAGCGTCGCCCGCAACACCTCGTCCAGGAGTGCCCGCCTGTGCTCGGGGCTCGTCCGCACCCACTCATCCGCGTGCGCGCGCAGCTCCGCGACCGCCGCATCGCAGACCGCCAGCGAGTCCGACTCGGGCACTGGCAGGCGCGGCACGTACGGGTAGGGGCCGGGCGGGATCTCCATGGCGGAGCGGGGCTGGACGGCGGTCATGTCGGGGACGGCCGCGAGCGGGGCCGGAGTCATCGGCGAAGCATAGGCGGTGGCGCGCACGGTGCGGTAGCCTCCGGGGGTGACCCACGAGTACATCCTCCTGGTCGGCGGGGTCGTCATCACCGGCGGCCCCGAACCCGATGCCGAGGCCATCGCCTGGGCGGAGGACACGATCCTGGCCCTGGGATCCGAAGCCGAGGTGCGCTCGATCTCGCGCGGGGACTCGCGCTTCATCGACCTCGACGGTGCATTCGTCGTGCCGCTGGCGCCGGGCGCGGAGGCTGCCTGGCCGGCGGGAACGAAGCTGGAACCGGGCGGACCGGCGGATCTCGCCGTCCTCGAGCACGATCCACGACTCGGCACGCCCGACGGCAGGCCCGTCCGTACCCTGGCGATCGTCCGTGGCGGGCGCGTGGTCGCCGGCTGGCCGGACCCCCAGGACGTTGCGCCGGCCCGGACCCGGATGCTGGTGGTGGCGCCCGGGATCACCATGGCGGTCGACGAGTGGCAGCCCGAGGAGGTCCGCGACGGGGTCCGGGCCGAGGGTCGCGGCGCGCCGTTCGTGCTCGTCCATGGCCTGGCGTCCAACGCGCGCACCTGGGACGGGGTCGCTGCCTCGCTCGTCGCCGCCGGTCACCCGGTGTTCACGGTGGACCAGCGCGGTCACGGCAGGTCCGCGAAACCGGATCGCCCCTACGACGTGCCCACCGTGGCGGCCGACCTCGCCTCCCTCGTGGAGCAGCTGGGGATCGAGCGGCCGGTGATCGCCGGGCAGTCCTGGGGCGGCAACGTGGTCCTCGAGCTCGCCGCCCGCCGCCCGGAGCTCGTCCGGGGCATCGCCTGCGTGGACGGTGGCTGGCTGGAGCTGGCTCACGACTTCCCCGATTGGGCGGTGTGCCGGGAGACCCTCGCCCCGCCCCGCCTGGCCGGGCGCCGGCTGGTGGAGATCGAGGGCTACATCCGCTCCGCCCACCCGGACTGGCCCGAGGCCAGCATCCGCGGCGTCCTGGCGAACTTCGAGATCCGCGCGGACGGCACGGTGGCCCCGTGGCTCACCTTCGACCATCACATCAAGGTCCTGCGCGGGCTGTGGGAGCACCACCCCACGGAGCTCTACGCGGGCCTCGCGGTCCCGGTCCTGCTGACGCCGGCCGACAGCGGGGACGACGACCGAACTGCGGGCAAGCGCCGGGCCGTCGACACGGCCGCGTCGATCATCCCCCATGTCGAGGTCCGCTGGTTCCACGGTGACCACGACATCCACGCCCAGCACCCGGCCGAGCTGGCCGGCGTGATGCACCACCTGGAGATCGACGGGTTCTTCGCATGAGCGAGCCGCGCATCCTCGCGATCATGGGCTCCGGCGAGACGGCACCCACCATGGCCAAGGTCCACCGCGCGTTGTTCGAGCGCCTGGGTCCGGCGCCGGTCCCCGCCGTCATCCTCGACACGCCCTACGGGTTCCAGGAGAACGCCGACGAGCTCAGCGCCCGCACCACGAAGTTCTTCGCGGAGAGCGTGGGGCGCGAGGTGGACGTCGCCTCGTACCGGTCCCGGCAGGTGGACGCGGTGACGGCGGCGACGGCCGTCGCGCGGCTCCGTCCGGCGCGCTACGTGATGGCCGGCCCCGGCAGCCCCAGCTACGCCCTTCGCCAGTGGGCCGATGGACCCATCCCGCCGGCCCTCGCGGACCTGCTCCGGGACGGTGGCGTCCTCGTCATGGCCAGCGCCGCGGCGCTCACGCTGGGCGTCGTCACGATCCCGGTCTACGAGGTCTACAAGGTGGGCGAGGAGCCGCGCTGGCTGCCAGGCCTGGACCTCCTGGGCGCGGCGACCGGCCTGCGGGCGGCCGTGGTTCCCCACTACGACAATGCCGAGGGCGGCAACCATGACACCCGCTTCTGCTACATGGGCGAGCGACGCCTGCGGATTCTCGAGCGCGAGCTCCCGCCGGACGTGTTCGTCCTCGGCGTGGACAGCCACACGGCGCTGGTGCTGGACCTCGAGCGTGGCACCGCCACGGTCTCGGGCCTGGGCGGGGTCACCATCCGGGTGGACGGCCGGTCCGCGGTTGTCCCAAGCGGCAACGAGGTCTCCATCGAGGCGCTGGGCGAGGCGGCGCGATCCCTGGCGGAGGGCGGCTCGCCGGAGGTGGAACCAGGCTCCGGTCCCGGCGTGGGCGGCACCGGCACAGCGGGCGCCACCAGCTTCGTGACCGGCCCACCCCCGCGGTCCGCCGAGCCCATCGGCCACGACGTGGCGGACCTCGAAGGCACATTCTTCGCGGCCCTCCACGGCGGCGACACCCGGGCGGCGGTGGCGGCGCTGCTCGACCTCGATGCGGCGATCGAGGGCCGGATCCGCGGCGGCGAGGACAGCCCCGACCTGGACAACGCGGAGTCCACGTTCCGCGCGCTGATCGTCCGGCTCGGCGAGGCCGTGGGGACCGCCGGCCCCGACCGGCGGGAGGTGGTCGAGCCGTTCGTGGAGGCCCTGTTTGAGATCCGGGCGCGGGCCCGCGAGACCCGAGACTGGGCGACCGCCGACCTCGTCCGCGACCGGCTCGCCGGGGCCGGCGTCGAGGTCCGCGACGGCGCCGAGGGCTCGACCTGGGAGCTCGTCGGCGCGCCCAGCGCATAGGGTGCCATCGGCCATCCGGTGCGTTCGACGGCTTCCGCCGGCTGTACGAGCTGTGGCTGGCTGACCGGAAGCCGGACTGCCGCGCGCTGCGGTGCCTCGGCTGAGCGGTCAGGCGGCGGCTGTGCCGGCCGGTCGACCCGTGCTGCCCGGGCGAAGCACGGCATCAACCGCTGCCGCCGAGGCGACCAGCATCCCGGCCACGAACAGCGGCCACGGGTACGACCCCGGTAGCCCGCCGTCGATCACCCGGCCCGCATCGATCGTCCATGACAGGATGACCAGCGCGCCACCCAGCAGCCCGGCGACCCAGTGCCAGCGGCGCAGGACGATCGGCCGCCCGGACCGCTCCCGCCAGGCCGCGGCCAGCCCGAACCCGACCAGCGCCAGGCTCACCACCACGGGCGACCAGACGGGCCCCACCCACGGGACCGGGATGAGGAACAGCAGATCCGTCGTCCCGAGTGACGGCGGCCAGCCGCTGAACACGTACAGCCACCCGTAGTAGCCGATGTCCCAGGCGCCGAACACGACCGCGGCCCAGGCCAGGCGCTCGACCCTCGACCGGCCGACCAGCACGCCCACGGCTGCGATCATCACCAGCGTCGCCGCCTCCCGCCCGACCTCGATCGCGACGAGATCGCCCGCCTCGATCGCCGGCCGCAGCGGGAAGATCGTCCCGACCTGCCCACCCAGCGCGAGCGTGAGGTAGACGACCACCGCCGACTCGAGATAGGCCATGGCCAGGGCAAAGGCGATGACCACGATGGCGGTCGAGCGGAACGACAGGCGGGAACCCATGGGGTCACGCTAGCACCGGCCATGTGCGGTGTCCCGGGATGCGGAATACCCTTGCATCGACCCCACCGGGGATCGGTGAAGGAGCGATGCACCCATGACGCTGCCCGCCGGCACGGAGCTCAACCCGACCGTCCAGATGATCCGGCGCTTCAACGCGCCGCCGGAGCGGGTCTATCGCGCGTGGTCCGACTCCGAGGAGCTCGCCCGCTGGTTCCCGGACCGCGTCGAGGGCGGTCTGACCGTGGGTGCCCGAACGATCCTCGCCTGGGAGGACCACCGGGTGTGGTGGGAGGTGCTCGAAGCCCGGAGCGCCACGACGTTCTTGTTCCGCTGGCCGTGGCTCCCGGACGAGAGCCTGATCACCACCGCCCGGGTCACCATCCAGCCGGCCGGCTACGGGACCGTGATGCAGCTCGATGACGGTCCCTTCCCGCTGGACCGGCCGGGGGGCATGGACGCTTGGGCCGAGGCGCTCGAGGGCTGGGGCGAGGCGCTGGCGATGCTCCGCGCCTACGTCGACTTCAGCGTGGACCTCCGATCACGGGTCTAGCCGCCGGGTTGGCGTTGCAGTCCGCCGCCGGAGCCGTCATGCTCGGGGTCGGATGACCACCCCCGCTGCGCCCCTGCGGATTCTCGTCGTCGACGATCACGAGGTGGTCCGTCGCGGGCTGATCGCGTACCTCGATCGCCGCGGGCAGTTCGAGGTCGTGGCCGAGGCGGGAACCTGCGAGGGGGCCGTCGCCCAGGCCCGACGGTTCCAGCCGGACGTCGCGCTGCTGGACATCCAGCTGCCCGACGCATCGGGAATCGAGGCCTGCCGGCTGCTGCTCGACGAGTTCCCAGACCTGCGGGTGGTGTTCCTGACCAGCTCGCCCGACGAGCTCGACGTGTTCGCGGCCATCGTGGCCGGCGCTCGCGGCTACGTGCTCAAGCAGACGCGGTCGGCCCAGCTCGTGCGCACCCTGGAGGCGGTGGCGCGCGGCGAGTCGATGTTCGACGCCGTGGTCACCGGCATGGTCCTCGAGCGCGTCCGGCGGATCATGGGCGGGACCTACCCGGACGAGGCCAGCACGCTGACGGCCCGCGAGCGCGAGATCCTGCCGCTGATCGCCGCCGGCATGACCAACCGCGAGATCGCCGAGGCGGTCTTCCTCTCGGACAAGACCGTCAAGAACTACGTCAGCTCGATCCTCGCCAAGCTGGGGCTGGACCGCCGCGCCCAGGTGCCGACGTACGTGGCCACCCACGACCCGCAGGCGCCCGTCGTCCGGAGGACCGCGTCGGGGCGGTAGCTCGGGACCGGCACGTTGAGCGGCAGCTCCTCAACGCCGGGGCCGCCGTCCCCTAGTCGCCCTTCCCCGTCGGGTGGCACTTCGCGCAGGTGGTCAGCGAGTAGCCGGCGACCTCCTTGTGGTGCTCGTTCATCTTGGTGTTCGAGTGGCACTTGCTGCACGTGTACGACGCCAGCGAGGACGGGTGGCAGATCGAGCACGTCCCGTTCGAAGTGCGGTGGGTCATCGGGAACGTGTGCGGCCCGCTGTAGGAGATGGGTCGCCAGGCCTTCGTCGTGTGGCATTTCGTGCACACCGTTCCGTAGGAGCTCGGGTGCGACGCGGGCTTGGCGTGGCAGCTCACACAGGCCGTCGACAGACCCTTGAACGTCGACCCCTTGTGACACTTCTTGCAGGAGGTGTCCAGGTGTGCCCCGGTGAGCTTGAACCCCGTCCGGCTGTGGTCGAACGTGGCCGGCTGCCACCGTTTCGTGGAGTGGCACGTGCCGCAGGCGGACCCGAAGGCGGCCGTGTGCGACGCGGGCTTGGTGTGGCAGGACGCGCAGGCGGGGGAAGCGCTGGCGTAGCTCGTCGCGGATGACCCGTGGCACTTCTGGCATGCCGCGCCCATGTGGGCGCCGGTCAGCCGGTACCTGGTCTTCGAGTGGTCGAAGGCGGCCGGCCTCCAGGCCCTCGTGGTATGGCACGAGGCGCAGTTGCCGGCGAAGTGGCGGTCGTGCGCCGCCGGCTTGTCATGGCAGGAGGCGCAGCTCGTCGGCGTCGAGGATGGCGGGGCGCTGGTGTGACACCGCTGGCAGGTGACGCCTGCATGGGCCCCGGTGAGCTTGAAGGCCGTCGTGGCATGGTCAAAGGAGGCAGCGGACCAGGTGGTGGCCTTGTGGCAGGCCTGGCAGTCGCGGCCCAGGGCGCCCTTGTGCGTGTCATCGGCGGCGTGGCACGAGACGCAGGTCGTGGACGTGCCGGCGAACTTGCCGCCCTTGTGGCAGGACGCGCAGGCCACATCGGCGTGCGCCTTCGCGAGCGGGAATGCCGTCGTGGCATGGTCGAACGTCACGTCCTTCCAGCCCGTGGACGCGTGGCACGACGCGCAGTCGCCCTTGAACTGGCCGGCGTGCGGATCGTCCTGCGCGTGGCAGGTGGCGCAGGTGGTGCCGATCCCGGTCCACTTCCGGTTGACGTGGCACGACGCGCAGGCCACGCCGACATGCTCACCGGTGAGGGCGAACCGCGTCTGGGTAGCGTGGTCCAGCGTGGCATTGTCCCAGCCCGCCGGGGTGTGGCACGAGCCGCAGTCCTGGCCGAGCCGGCCCTCGTGGACGTCGTCCTTCTGGTGGCACGTGGCGCACACGGTGGACGTCGAGCGCAGGGCCGCGAGCGTGGTGGAGCCGCGGTGACATGACGCGCAGCTCGCGTCCTGGTGCTTGCCGGTCAGTGGATAGGCCGTGTGCTGGAACGACCTGCCGTACGTGTCCTTGCCGTCGTGACAGTTGAGGCACGTCGCACCGTACGTGTCGACGTGCTCGGTCATCGCGGCCTTGTCCAGGCGCTGGTGGCAGCCGATGCACGTCGGCGAGGCGTAGTCCCCGGGCGACCCCGGGTGGCACTCCCGGCAGCCCACCCCGGTGGCAACCGCCGGCTGCTGGTGGGCGGTGAGCGCGAACCCCGTCTCCTCGTGCGGGAAGACCTCCGGGTCGGCGCGCGTGGACGATGCCGTCTCCCCGCGGTGCTCCGTGTGGCACCGCAGGCAGGTGGAGGCGCTCGCGTCGAGGCGCCCGTGGAGGCCGGTGCCGTCCGCCGCCTGCTGCCCGACCTCCGCGTGGCACACCAGGCAGCGGTCGCCCATGACCTGGCCGGACCAGATCGCAGCGTGGCAGGCGTCACACTGGCCCTCCAGCTGGGCGTGCGAGGAGATCCCGCCCAGCGCGACCACCTTCGTCGAGTCCGCCTGCGACACGGAGCTCAGCTCGCCAGGGCTGAACATGGAGTTGCCGTTCACGGCGATCAGCCCCGCGATGGCCAGCACCGCCACGATGGCGGCGACCAGCCCCGAGAAGGTCATGCAGCCCAGCGGACGGCGCATCGCTCCCTCCCCTCAGCGCAGCAGCGTGGCGTAGTAGACGGTCGCGGCGATGTGCGCGAACGCCACCACGAACATCGCCATGCCCAGCGGGATGTGGACCGCATGCCACGTCGCGAGCACCCGCCGCTCCCAGCGCAGGGCGCCCATCTGGCGCTCCAGGCGGCCGATGCGGCGCTCGATCGCCCGGTGCTCGTCCCGGTTGGCTCCCGGGATCCCGGCGGCGCGCAGCGCTACCAGCTGCAGCTCCAGCTCGTGCGCCTCGACGATGGCGCCATCGGCCGTCCTGGGCACGGCCGTGTAGATGTACCGGCCGATGAAGCCGGACGCGACCACCATCGCGGTCATCAGCGACAGGGCCCCCGCCAGGCCCCTGAACGTCCACGCCGCGTGCAGGAGGACCAGGTACGGTCCCACGATGCCCATCACGATGTGGGCCTGGAGCCACGTGCGCATGCTGCCCCGCGGCCGGCGCATCGCCCGCTTGCGCAGCGAGTACAGGGTCTCGGTCAGCAGCATCAGCGTGAACCCGACGACGCCCATCATGTGGCCGACCAGGCTGCCCGCCGCCGGGACGGCGGTCGTCCCCAGTAGTGCCACGTAGGCGGCCGTGATCCCGGCGATCAGTGCCGCCGCGACGAGCAGCTCGCTATACCGCATTGGCAACGGTCCGTTCCATCAGCTGCGCGATCGCGGCCCGGAGCTCCGCCGACCCCAGCAGCAGGCGGTCGCGCACGTCCCGGATGTCCACCTTGTGCCGGACCAGGTGCAGCAGGGGACGGGACAACGACTGCTCGCCCATCACCACGGCACCCAGGATCCGGTCCGCGCCCAGGATGAGCCGCAGGTGGTCCGCGCCGCTGTCGTCTGCCACCGCGAAGCCGTCGAGCTGCTCGCGCCACGCCCCGCTGTCGCCGCGGGCGAGAGCGACGAGGTCTCCGTCCCGTCCTCCGGCTCCCACGGCGCCGATCAGCGTCGCCGTCACCCCGCCGATCCTGGTCACGTTGAACGGGGCCGCGCGGCCGTATCGTTCCGACGCACCGGCCATGTTCGCCCCGGCGATCCGCCCCTGCGCGATGGCGACCGACCACAGGCTGTCGATGCCGCGACGGCCCGTGGCGGGGTCCAGCACCTCGGCGGCATCACCGGCCACGAAGATGTCCGGCGTGCCGGTCGCGAACGTGTCATCGGTGAAGATCCCGCGGCCCGTCTCCAGGCCCGCGTGGCGGGCAAGCTCCAGCCGCGGCTGCACGCCGACGGCCACCGCCAGCAGGTCGCAGTCGATCCGCACGCCGTCCTTCGATTCGATCGCGGTGACGTGGTCCTTGTGCCCGATGACCCGGCCCAGCTCGGTGTTGCGCCGGATCACGATCCCGTCGTGGGCCAGGCGTTCCTCGACCAGCGCGGACTCGCGCGGGTCCAGCACGCTCGCCCAGTAGCGATCGCCGCGCATCAGGTAGGTCGTCTTCACCCCGTTCGCGGCGAGGCCTTCCGCAAGCTCGATCGCGGTGATCCCGCCGCCGACCACGCACGCCCGCTTTGCCTTCTTCGCGAGCTTGAGGATCAGGCGAGCATCCTCGAGACTGTCGAGCGTCACCACGCCGCGGAGGTCGATGCCCTCGATCTCGGGGCGGACCGCCTTGGCGCCGACGCCCAGCAGCACGCGGTCGTAGCGGATGGCCCTGCCGTCGTCGAGCTCGAGGCGGTGCGCCCGCGGGTCCAACGCCTGCACCCGTGCGACGGTCCGCTCGATGTTCGATTCCCTGAGCTCCCGGTCCGGGCGCGAGAACAGCCGTCCCTCGGGGATCTGGCCGGTCAGCAGGTAGGCCAGGCCGGGACGCGAGTAGAACGGGACCTTCTCGGCCCCAACGACCTGGATCTCGCCGGCGGCGTCATGGCGCCGGATCGCCAGGGCGGCCGTCGCACCGGCGGCGCCGTTGCCCACGACGACATAGCGGGTGGCCATGTCATTCGCCCGCCGCGGCCGGACCGGCGGCGAACACCGTCGACTCCTCGAAGCGGAGCGTGCCGCGCGGACAGCGAGCGACGCACTCGCCGCACGTGAGGCAGCGGTTGTCCGAGACCGGGAGGCTGCGCCGGACATGCGAGCGGACGTCGATGCCCAGCGGGCAGTTGTAGGAGCAGATCCCACACTCCACGCAGCGGACCGGATCCGCGACGACCAGGGCCGAGACCATCGCGCGGCGCTTGAGGACGTCGCGCGCGACGAGCCTGGCGAGGCGTGCGTCCGGAGCGGAGGCCGGGTTCGGGTTCAGGCCGGCGTCGTCGCCGGGCGACGTGGCGTGCCCGTCATCGACGGACTGCATCCGGCCGAGCATCCCCCGGAGGCCGATCATCAGCTGTGAGTCGTCGCTGGGCGCGGGAGCGTCGCGGGCATGGGCGCGCGCGGAAGCGGTCTCCGCTCCTCATTGGCGCACGACATCATCACGCCTCGCAGTACGCGGTGGCGACGGCGGTGGTCTCCAGCGGGGACGCGCCTGGAGGCCACCGATGGCCCGCTTCTCTGTGTCGCCCGATGCCGGCAAAGTTTCAAGTCCCGACCAGTACCTTCGTCTGCGCGTTGATCCCTGCCGGGCCGGACGTCTGCCAGATGCTAGGCGTGCGGCTGAGCGGTGCACATGACCCATCCGGACGGGCCGCATGGGCCGATTGGGGCTCGTGATGGCGATCGTCGAGCGGGCGTGCGGATGCGGATGAGCGCCGGCTCCCCGACCAAGGTACGGCCTCGACTGGGACGGCTTGGAGGGTGCACAGGCGCACCGGGAGCCGCTACCGTTCCGGCAGGCGGCAAGCGCCGTCCCAGCCAGGAGGCTGGCCGATAAAGGCAAACCCGGGGTGACCCGGGGACGCAAAGCCACGGGACTCGCGCAGGCGAGTCAGCCGGGCTGCCGAAGTCAGGAGGTTGGTGTGCTTCGCGGCCACCGGCGCCTTGACGCGCTCGTGCGCGTCTGTGCCGTCGCGGCGATCGCCATCGCAGGCATCGCGTCGGCACGTCCCATCTAGCTCGCACGGGCTCCGGCCTGTGCAACCACGACGCCCCGTCAGCGCGCCACAAGCCATCGAGGCCCACCGCGCGCCCGACGGGGCGTCGACCTATGCCTGGGCTCCCTCACTCGGCTGCGGCGAGCCGCTCCAGCTCGGGGTCGGGTCGTTCTCGCGATATACGAGCAGCAGGCCGTGATGCGCCCCCGTCCCCGCGAGGGCCACGAAGTCCCGCGCGTTTGTCGTGAGGACGACGGCGCGCTCCGCCCTGGCGTGCCGCCAGCAGCGCAAGTCGGACATGCCCCGCAGTGGCTCGATCACGACGTGACCGGCTGCGCGAAGCCTCCTTATCAACTGGAGGCTTGCTGTGTCCTCGTCAAGGTAGAGGCGCAAGGTCGGGCTCGAAGCGCTGGGCGACGATCCGATCCTCCGCCTCCTCGGCGGCGATCAGGTCGCGGGCGATCTCCGCGTACCGCTGTGCCTCGAGAACGGCGTCGACGGGCAGGTCGAACTCCCTTGCGGTCTCATCGGCCGTCCAGCATTCGATCGCGGCCGTCCGGGCGAGGTCGCCGGCGGCGATGTTCCGGCCCTTGATCCAGAGCTGGCGCCGCCACGGGTGATCCCGGCGCACGAGCCACGTCCACTCGTGGCCCAGACGCTCGAGACCGGCGATGACCGGCTCCTCGAAGGTGGCCGGCAGCATGTCGGCGTCCGTCGCGATCACGCGTTTGCCCCGTCTTCGAGCGTCGACTACCCACTCGAACGTCTCGAGCGCCGTGGTGACGGCATCGCTGACAACACCCCGATAGAACGTGCGCGCCGTCTGGCGCACCCGCGCATCGGTCGCCTCGGGAACATCGGCGAACAGGCGGTGCCGGTTCTTGGGTGGTCTCGCAGTCATTGGTGCCAATCTGTCACCAATCGGGTGCCCAGTCAAGATGCGCCTCCAGGTGAGTGACGCAGACGCGCAGCCTCGTGCCCGGGCGCGTCTCGGCTGCATCCTCTCAGGGGTCACTCACCGCCGGCTTGACGGCGTCGCACCGGTGGGAGAGGCCGCAGTAGGCGGCGACATACCAGGCGCCGGCCCGCTCCTCGTCCCAGTACCAGGCGCTCAGGCGCTGGTCCGCGAGCGGTCGGCCGCAGCCGGCGCAACGGTTGTGGTTGTCGCACTGGCAGTGGACGGGGACCACGCGCGGGTTCCGCTCGTCGTAGTCCAGGCCGCGCATCGAGAGATGCTCGCCGCGCGGCTGGCCACAGGACCCGCACCGCCGGAGGCCCGGCGGAAGGCCGTCGGGTCCGGTGCCGGACAGCCGGGCGACGTCCTCGAGCGTGGCGGGGGTGCCGCCCTCGAGCCCGTCGCCCACGAGGTGGCCGGTCGCCCCGTTGCGCGTTACGTAGGCGACGAGCGCCGCATGGCGCCGGGCCAGGTCCGGTGACTCGGGCAGCGGGTCCGCGATCACGATGCGGTCGAGGACCGGGATGCCCGTCGGGATGTGCGGGGTCGGAGTGGGCCGGCCAGGCGGCCGGACGTAGACCGCATCGGCGGGTCCGAGGCAGAGGCAGGTGTCGAGCTGGTTGGCATCCACCTGGCGGCAAAGGAGGTCCACCAGCTGGTCCCGCGACCAATCGGCGGGCACCACCGCAAGATGGCGGAGCGGCGTCCGGCCGATCCGGGTGACGAGGTACGGGAAGCCGTCGAAGGGCACCTGGCCCACGTTGACCGGCGTACCGGCAGCCGGCGTTGCGGCGCCCGGCGTGGCCGCGCGCGCCGCGGCTCGCGTGTGCGTGGAGGTCATGGCACGTTCTCCCATCCGGCCTGGGAGGCGCACCGTGCTCCCGGCGTGCCGCCGGGTCCGGTTGCGGTGCCATCTGCGGGCCAGGCCCCTCCGGCACTCTCGATGGGAACGCCGTCCACGTTGGGCGGCGCGCGCGGGCGCGTGTCACGCAGGCGCATGCCGTTGCCGGTCCGTGGTCGGGACCCTGCCGCATCGGGTTACAGCGTTGGCACCGTTCCGGTCCCGGGAGGACCGGTGGTTGCCGCGCCTTCGTCGAGCTGTATCTCTCCGGCGCTCTCGATGCGTGCCGCTCGCGCGACAGGCGAATCGTATGGCCCACGGAATTCGGCCGTCAAGGCGATCGACAGCCCCGGCGGCGGCGTGGTTGAGGACGGACGATCGCTGCGCTAGACTCGGGTTCTCCCGAGCGGGAGTAACTCAGTTGGCAGAGTGTCAGCTTCCCAAGCTGAATGTCGCGGGTTCGAACCCCGTCTCCCGCTCCACCTTCCCCTTCTGATCCCCCGGCGTTGGCGTGCCCTGGCGCCTACCGCAAACGCTGGGGCGAGCACCTGGCGACGCTGAGCCCGGTGGTGGTCTTCACCCACGACCCATCCACCCCGGAGACGTCACGGCGTTCTTGCGGGCGCAGCGTCGAGCAGACGGAGCACCCGCTCCACGGCCGCCGGCGATGCAGGTTCGGGCTCGAGCCCCGCTGGGAGCGCCTGCCCCGACAGCCAGGCCTCGACCATGCGCACGTGCAGCTCGGGTCGCCAGGCGAACCAAGCGTGTCCCCGGCCGGGCACGTAGCGGGCGATCGCGTGCGGCATCAGCGCGGCGAACGCTGCATTGGACGCACGAACCGTCCGCTCGTGCTCGCCCGCCACGAACAGCGTGGGACAGTCCGCCTCGAGCTGTGTTCTCGCAACGGGCGCGGTGTAGCCCTCCCTGAAGGCGCGTCGCATCGCGGCAGGCGAAGCCCCTCGAAGGGCGAGGCCGAGCCCGCGCAGCCCGATCCGGCCCAGGATCGCTGCCACCGGTCGCGTGCCCGCGATCGACGACACCACCTCGGCGCCGAGCACCACGAGCGGATCGACCCACGACGCGAGGACGCCGCTCCCGTCGACCACGGCCCGGTCGATGCGATCGGGGTGCCGATCGAGGAGGGCGAGGACGACCGAGCCGCCGTAGGACAGGCCAACAACGTGCGCCCGCCCGGTCGGGACACGTGCCTGGATCAGCTGGGCGACCAGATCGGCGGTCTCCGCCAACGAGATGCTTGGCAGGCGGCTGCTCCGTCCAAAGCCAGGGAGGTCGGGCGCGAGGCAGTGCAAGGTGCCGGCCAGTTGATCCAGATGTCGTTGCCACATCCGCCCGCTCGGCCCGCCGCCGTGGACGAACACCACGGTGGACGACACGCGATCCCCGGACTCATAGACGTGGACCTCGCCGACCCAGCTCGCAGCGCGTCGTGTTGCCGCGGCGCTCATGGCGAGATGTCCAAGGCTACCGCGAGACGAGAACAACCTCGAGGGGGAGCGGAGATCCGCAAGGCGTCCAGGGCCATGCCCGATCGCCTCGGCTTGGGGGACGCGTCACCTGCGCGGAGTCTGGCCACGCCTTCTACCGCCTCGTGTCCTTCGATCGCGACGCCGGCGCGAACGCCGCCTGCATCACGCGTTCGCGATCGACTCGGGTATCCCCAATCAGGGACGGCAGTGCGCACGCCGACAAGTGCCGAAGCGCCGGTACCGTGGCCTGCAGAGGCGCACTGGGAGGCACGCCCGAGGAGCCGGATCCAGTGCCGTCGCTTGTGCCCGACGGCACTGGGAATGGGATGTGCCTCGGAGGAACCTACCGGCCAGCCGTGCCGACAGCGGCCGGAGCGGCCCGCCACCTCGCGGACCGGTCTGTGGCCGTCGCGCCCTCCCGCATGGCGGCCGTTGCACGGATCGGTTGAGGGTGATGCGATGACGCTCGTCAGTGGCCTCGGGCGGGAGCCGTCGGAAGCGTCTGCAGGCGCGCGACGCCCGCCCCTCCCCAAGCTGCCCGACCTCGACCTGGAGCGCGCGCATCCGCGAACTCCTCCAGCGTCGACCGACTGTTGGCCTGGCGCTGGGTGTCGTCCGTGACGGCCGTCTCGCCTACTTCCACGGCCATGGGCTCGCCGACATCGCATCGAACAGGCCTATCACGGAGCGCACGGTCTTCCGGATCGCCTCCGTCACCAAGCTGTTCACCGCGATCGCCGTGATGCAGCTCGCGGAGCGGGGCCTGATCGACCTCGATGCGCCGGCGAGCGAGTACCTGCGCGCCTACGACCTGGTCCCGGCGAAGCCGGGCTTCCGGCCGGCGACCGTCCGCGACCTGCTGACCCATACCGCCGGCATCCCCGAGGTGGTTCACGTCGCCGACCTCCTCCACCCTGGCTGGGGGCCGTTCGGGATGCGTCCGGCCGAGTTCAGCGTGCCCGTGGGCGAGCCCATGCCGACGCTCGCCGAGTACTACCGCGGTGGTCTCAGGGTGACGGTCGACCCCGGCACCTCGTTCCAGTACACGAACCATGGGTTCGCGACGCTCGGCCAGCTCGTCGAGGACGTCAGCGGGATCCCCCCCGCGCGCTACTTTCGCGAGCGACTCTTCGAGCCGCTCGGCATGCTCGACAGCGACCTCGCCCGATCCGGGCGTGTCGCGGCGCACCTTGCCACCGGCTACGTGCTCGGGCGCGGTGGCGCGGAGCCCGTCCCGGATCGCGACTGGATCTGTGGGGCCGCCGGCGGCGTCTACTCGACCCCACACGACATTGGCGCCCTCGTCGCGGCGCTCCTGGGCGGCGGCGCCAACGAACACGGCCGCGTCCTCGCGGACGACTCCCTGGCGACGATGTTCGAGCCCCACTACCAGCCGGATCCGCGCGTCGCGGGCCGGGGCCTCGGCTTCTTCCGTGCCGAGGCCGCCGGGCACCGGATCGTCGGTCACGACGGGCTGCTGCCGGGGTTCAACTCCGAGCTCCTGGTGGCCCCTGACGATGGCGTCGGCGTCTTCGCCTTCACGAACGGCGCGAGCGGAGCGTTCGTCTGGCTGGGCATCGAGCTCGATCGCCTGCTGCGGCAACTGCTGGGCGTCCCTGACGACGCCACACGGACGGACGTTCCGCACAACCCGGAGATCTGGGGCGAGCTGTGCGGGCGCTACCAGCTGCCTCCGGGAACGGATCTCCGCGGGCGGGTGGCACTGGGCGCTGGAGCGCAGGTCTTCGTCAGGGGTGGGCGCCTCATGGCTCGCGTCCTCACGCCTGTGCCTGCTCTCCTCCGGGGCCTGCCGCTCCATCCCGACGACCGCGACGACCCGAACGTGTTCCGCCTGGACCTCTCGACACTCGGGATGCCGACCGTCCGGGTGGTGTTCGGCCGCGACATCGCCGGTTCGCCCGTCGTGCATGTCGAGCTTCCGGGGCAGCCGCTCTCGCTCGAGAGGGTGCGGACGACGAGTGGCGCCCGTGCTGCTGCGATCACGTCGGTCGGTGTCATCGCAGGTGCCGCGGCCGCGGTGATGGTCGCTCGACGGCAACGGCGCCCGCACGCAGAGGGACGAGCATGACGACCATCGGTTTGCTGCGCGGCCACGCAGTCGACGAGATCCCCGCGTCCCACCGGGACCTCGTCGAGTGTCCGCCGGTCGCTGCCCTGACGACCGTGATGTCCGACGGCTACCCGCAGACATCCGTCGTGTGGTGCGACTTCGACGGCTCATTCGTCCGCGTGAACACGATGCGTGGCTTCGCCAAGGAGCGGAACATGCGGCGCAATCCGCGGGTCACGCTCCTCTGCTACGACCCACGGCAGCCCCTGCGCTACCTCGAGGTCCGCGGCACGGTAGTCGAGATGACCGAGGACGGCGCCGCTGCGCACCTCGACGCGCTCGCGTCCAAGTACGCCGGGCGGCCGATCCGCTACTTCGGCGAGGCGATCCCGGCGCAGTTCGCCGAGACCGAGGTCCCGGTCCTCTGCCGGATCCGCCCAACCCGTGTTGTCGCCGTCGATGCAACACCGGGCGGGGCGCCGCGATGACCGCCCCTGTCACACCCCCGGCGCCGACGATCCCGCCCGATCACCTCGACCTGCTGACGCGGCCGATCTGCGGCGTGTTCACGACGATGGGTCAGGACGGGCAGCCGCAGTCGAGCCTGGTGTGGGTCGACGTGGACGACGGGTGCGTGCAGGTGAACACGACGCTGGAGCGCCAGAAGGGGCGCAACCTCGTCGCCGACCCCAGCGTCAGCCTCCTCGTCGTCGATCCGGATAACACTGGCCGGTTCATCCAGATCCGCGGCGACGCCGAACTCGTCACGAACGCCGCGGTCGAACATCTCGACGCGCTCACCCGCAAGTACACACGCCATCCGCGGTACTACGGCTGCATCTATCCGGCGGACCAGCAAGCGCGCGAGACTCGCGTCATCTGCCGCATCCACGCACGCCGGATCACCCTCGACGCGATCCACGCCTGAGCCGGCGGAGCTCCCGGCTCGCCGTGGCAGGTGCCCGGCGGTGGCGCCACGACCGCTTCCCAAGCTGAATGTCGCGGCGATCCTCAGGGCGGCAACGCCCCGAGGTGGCCGGGCCCGGACGCGGCACGAGCTCCACGATCGCCAGGCGCTTCGGAATCGATGGCCGGCTCGAGGACTTCCAGGCGGGCCGGAGCATCGCCGGGATCGCCATCGAGAACCCGTTCGCGATCAACCGGTAGGCCGGCCGACGACGGGTCGAGCCGGCGACGCAGAGATCCCCCGTGTGCTGCTCAGCCGTCGGGCCGCGCCGCCGGTCAGTCGGCCAGCGGGTGCCGCCAGCGCAGACCCGGGAACCGGCTGAAGTCGCGGTCGGCGGTGTTCCATTCCGAGCCGGACTCGACCGCCAGGGCCGCCAGGTATGCATCGGCCACGAGGTTGCCCCTCGCGCCCGCCTGCACGCACAGTCGCTCGAAGGTCGCCCAGTGCCGGGCACCCGGGGACACGACCACCGCGTTCGGCTGGTTCCGGAGGGCGTTCGCGAAGCCAAGCGCATCCTCCAGCGGTACCGGCGGGTCGAACACGCGATGGTGTGTCACGACCCTGACGAAGCCGCTCAGCACGAGCTCGGAGACGCCAAACGGCTCATCGCGTTCGACGATCGCCGTGAGCCATGCCCGATACGCCGCGTGCTCGGGCGACGCCTCGTGGAACGCGTGGACGAGCACGTTGACGTCGACCAGGATCATCCGCTCGAGCCGTCCATCAGGTCCCGCAGCGAGGCGCTGTCGTCGAGATCGACGCCGGGCATCAGCCGGCCGCCGCGGAAGACCGGCAGCGCCGGGCGTCCGTGGTCTGCAGCGCCGCGTCGCGCGAATGCCTGCCGCAGGGCGTCCTCGACGACCTGGCTGAGGGTCAGACCAGACATCGCGGCACGGGTCTTGGCTTCCACGAGCAGGACGTCATCGAGCTTGATGGTGGTGCGCATGCATCAAAGCATCACGTCACAACATCAAGATGTCAATGCTCTGGGCCCGTTCTGCGCTCGTTCCGTTCGCGGTCACCCGGTAGGACGGCCGACGACGGGTCGAGCCTGCGGCGCAGGGCCTGCCGGTGTGATGCTCACCCGTCCAGGCCCTGGATCCGCACGTGGCGGAAGCGGCGGTAGTCACGGTCGTTGGTGACGATCGTGTCGACCCCGTGCTCGAGCATCAGGGCGGCCACGTGCGCGTCCGGGACCAGGTTGCCGGCCGGCCGGGCGTCGTCTGCGATCTCGCGGAACCGCTTCCAGAACGTCGCGCCCTCCCCTGCCGTGCGGATGGTCGGGCGGGCGAGCAGCTGGTCGATGTTGGCGATCGCCTCGGCCATCGACAGCGGGCTCGTGAACACCGCCGGGTGCGTGGCCAGGCGCAGGTAGGCCATCACGGTCGGCCAGAACAGGTAGACGAGCTCCGGGCCGGCGGCAACGTCCGCGAGGATGGCGCGAGCCGACGCGTGGTGCGGACTCGCGACGTCCGAGGCGTACAGCAGCACGTTGGCGTCGAGCGTGCGGCTCATGTCTCGTCCAGCAGCCGGCGGAGCGCTTCCTTGTCCTCGAGGTCGACCCGTGCGCCCATGGGCCGGGTAATCCACGTGAACGGTGCAAGCATGGCGGGCAACTCCGTGGCCAGTCCTGCGGCCAGCAGCTCGGACGCGACGCGACCGAGGCTCTTTCCCTCGTGCCGGGCACGCGTCTTGAGGTCCCGCAGGACGCCGGGGTCGAGGTCGATGGTGGTTCGCATGATGCGTGATGCTACGTTCATATCGCATCTGATGTCATCTCGCCGTGGCTTTGGCGGTCGACAGCATCGACCGCCGCACCGCATCGACGGTAGCGAACCACGCTCAACCCGAACTTCACGCCCCCAGCCCGGTCATGCCCCGAGCGCGGACGGGTCGACGATCGGCAGCCCTGCGAATGCGAGACGGTGGAATCCGCGATCACGCGTGAGGAGTCTGCCGGCGTGCTCGACCGCGTGCGCCCCGACCAGGAGATCAGCGACCACCCGCTCCCTCGGTCCACCAGCGCGGCGGTACTCGCGCCACGCCATTCCCGCCGGGGTTACCGCGGCCCGTCCGAGCGGCTCGCACGACACCGGGATGGCATCGAGCGCCCGGTCCACGGCCTCCGGTGTCTCGAGCGCGGCGACGAGCTCCGCCCACACGACATCACACGCGATCAGCGGGCCGTCACCGAGGCGCGCTCGCGTGGCGGCCAGTGACCGGGCACCGAATGCCGGATCGGCGGTCAAGACGTCCAGCACGAGGCCATCAAGTTGAGTCTCGCGGTTCATCAAGTCCGGAGGGCTCACGGCCGCGCGAATGCAACCGGTGCCGGTCATGGACTCGGGTGCGTATGATCGGCCGGTTGCCGGCCGCGTGATCCAGGGCCCGCGTCTCGACCCTCGGCGACCGGACACGAGGGAGAAGTGCCATGACTGGCCAGCACGGATCCGGGGTCCAGGGCTTCGCGGACGCCCTGGTCGCCGGCGACCAGGCAGGGATCCGGTCGTTCCTCGCGGACGACTACTACGGACACCGGCGCGAGCCGGGCGAGCCGTCGCAGGCCGATCGCTGGATCGGGCTGCTGCCCGACGTGCGAGCTGCCATGCCCGACCTCCGCATCGAGCTTGAGCCGGTACTCCTGGATGATGCAGAGCCCGGTGACATCGGCACCCGCGCGGTGGTCACCGGCACGCACACCGGCGAGCTGTGGGGCTCCCGTGCCACGGGCCGGCCAGTGCGGATCGAGCTCCTTCTCCGGTTCCGGCCGACAGGCCGCGGCTGGCTGGTCCAGGGCGACGACCCGCCGCCGACGGTGATCGCAGCCCTCCGTGCGGTCGGGGTCATCCCCCCGGCCGACGCGATGCACCTGGAGCCCAAGGACCCGATCGCGCCGCCGGACTTCCTGCTCAAGCTCGGCTTCACCGGTCTCGCCGCGGACAAGCCGTGCGCCCACCTGGACGAGGCGAGGGTGTTCGAGCCGGCGACCAGCGTGTGCGCGGAGTGCGTGGCAATTGACGGCAACTGGCCGGCCCTCCGGATGTGCCTGGTGTGCGGCAACGTCGGCTGCTGCGACACGTCGCTCAACAAGCATGCGCGAGCCCATGCCGAGGCCACCGGCCACCCGATCATGCGCTCCGTGCGGCTGCGCGAGGGGTGGATCTGGTGCTACCCGGATGCGGCGATGTTCGAGCGGCGGACCCTCGACCGCCTGGCGGCCGCCGCAGGATCGCCGCTGCGCGAGGGCTGACGATGGCGTACATGGCCCAGCAGTGGCTCACGACGGTGGTCCTCGACGCATTCGGCGGTCGCACCGACGCGCCCGACCAGGCTGCCGAAGCCGCGCGGGTCCGGGCCTGGCTGGCGTCGCTGCCGCTGGAGCGCGCGGCGATTGCCGCGCTGGTGGAGCCGATCGCGGCGCTGGAGGACGGGCTGCGCCAGGCGGCACTCGATGCCGAGCGCGGGGCCGGGGAGACGACCGAGCCCCGCGCCTAGGGGACCGCCCGGCGACGGACGCCCCGCACGACCCGCCAGGCGACCACGGGATCGAGCAGGGCGACCGGAGGGCGCACCAGCTGGCTGACCTCCGTGAACCGGCGCAGGGTGTGCGCGTCCCGCGCTGCGTTGGTGTGGATCCTGTCGAGGTAGCGGCGCGCGACCCTGCTGAACGGTCCGGGCGCAGGCGCTCCCTGCACGCCGTCGATGAGCGCGTCCTCCGCGGTCGCCATGAACCACGGCAGACGCGCCGCTCGGGCTATCGGCCGGACCAGGCTGCGGGTCGCCAGCACACGGCCGGATCGCAGCGACGCGACCACCTCACGCGATCCCAGCCACGCTTCGAGGAACCGCGCCTCGATCATCGCGACGCTCATCCCCTGCCCGTAGACCGGGTTGAGCGCGCACAGCGCGTCGGCAACCATGGCGAAGCCGTCCGGCCATCGTTCCACGCGCTCGACGTGGCGCCAGCGGTTGGCGGTCCGCGCCCAGCCCCGAACCGGCGTCAGCGGCTCGGCGTCGGCGATCGCCTCGAACAGCCGCTGCGAGATCAGGGTGCGGGCGAAGTCCAGGAATCCGGCGTCGTCGGTCGGCGGATGATCCGCACCGGCACCGCCCAGGGTGACGACCCATCGATCGCCCTCCAGCGGCAGCACGACGCCGCCGCGGGTGCCCGATGGGGGACGGTCGCGGACCAGCAGCACCTTCCAGTCACGGGGACCGGGCGGAACGCGGTAGATCCGGGTCGCGTAGCGCAGCGAGGCATCGATGACCGACTCGTCGATCACCGGTCCGCCTACCTGTCGCAGCCAGGCCGGCGCGTGCGAACCGCGGCCCGAGGCGTCGACGACCAGACACGAGAGGATCTCCTCGTCGCCGCCCTCATGGATCGCTGGGGCGCTCCCGGCAACCCGGCGCGCAATCCGGACTCCGCGGATCTCCGACGCGCTGCCGACGAGGCCCACCGCCTCGTGGCCCGCGAGCAGCCGGATGTTTGGGCGGCCGAGCGTGCTGGTGCGAAGCACGGCTTCGAACAGGTCACGCGATGCCGCGCGAGTGCGCAGGCGCGACGCGAAGCGCGGCGCCTCGCCGCCGGGCGTGATGTAGACCGCATCGCGGGTCAGGTCGATCACGTGGACGCCGCCAGCGGCAAGTCGCCCGTCGATGCCCGGGTACAGCCGCAGCAGTTCGAGATAGCCGCGACGCAGCAGGACGTGGGCATGAACGGCCTGCGGCACGCCGGACCGCGGGACGGGTCCGTCCGGAAGCTCGTCGCGCTCGACGAGGACGACCTCGTCCAGCACGTCGCTCAGGACACGCGCTGCCAGGAGCCCACCGATGCTCGCCCCGATGACAACCGCGCGACGCTCGCCGCGCTGGGCGCTCGCGGCGCTCAATCGCCGGCCGGCGCGGACGTGGCGTCGGGATCGAGCGCCTCGCCCGGACGGCCATCGCGGACAGACCGACCGCGCGTGCTGGGGTCGAATCCGAGGTACCAGGCCGCCAGCACGCCGCTGTACACCACGACGCCCGTGTAGACCACGAGATTCGGCAGGAGGTGCTGGTCGATGGTCGGCAGCCGGACGACAAAGGGCACGATCAGCACGATGTCGTACGCAAGGAACCCGGCCAGCTGCCCACCCGCGTTCTCCCAGCGCGGATCGACGACTCCATACGCGAAGTAGGCGGCCGCACCGAGGAACATGAAGCCGATCAGCGTGGACAGCTCCGGCGTGATCGCCCACGGCAGGACGTCGGGCACCCGCGCGACGAGCAGCGCCGAGACGATGATCAGGGCGACGATGAATACGACGAACGAGGCTCGCACGAGGCGGGGCGTGGGGCGCGGATCCTGCCATTGATGAGCAAGGGCCCAGCGGAGGAGCCACAGGCCAACGACAACTCCAATCGCCGAGACGAAGCCGAAGGCGGCGACGTGCGCGCTCGACCCGGCGTCTCCGCCCGCGACCTGGGCAAACGAGAAGACCGCGAACGGCACGAAGATCGTGACGTAGTCGAGTGCGATCCCGGCGACCGCTCGCGCCGATCCAATGGCCAGGCACCAGGCGGTGGATGCGGCGGCGGCCGCGAAGATCGAGCCGATGAAGATGTTGGTCAGCGGCGTCCGGCCCGGGAACGGCCACAGGTCAAGAGCGGGCTGGACCTGAACGGCGAACGCGATGGCCAGCAGGGCCTGGATCACGACGACGACCCAGAGGATGGCTCGGACGTAGCGGTCCATCGTCTCCGCTCCCGCGGCGGTTGCGATCGGGCGCGATCAGGGGGCGATCACAATTCCATCGCGTGGGCAGGGTAACGGAAGCGCCGGCGCTCGGGTAGCCCCGAAGCGAGCTGGCAAGGCGGAGTGCGCCAACCGCCCCGGGGCTGAGCCGGCTCGAGATCCTTCGACCGCTGTCCGGTGGACGGCTCTCGATCGTTCGCTGAGGGCGGTCATGACGAGCACATCGCCCGGGGCGCTTCCACCGCGCGGCACTCGGCCGTTACAGTACGGCGCGTGGGACGGTACGAGAGGTCCGAGGCGGCCAGGCGGGCCGGTGCCAGCGTGGATGAGCTTGACCGGCTCGTCGAGTTGGGCGCGGTATCGCCGGACGCTGATGGCCGGTTCTCCGAGGGCGACATCCGGCGGGTGGGGATCGTCCACCGGTTGACGGCTGCCGGGATCCCGCTGGATCTCCAGGCGGAGGCGCTGCGGAGCGGTGCGTTCACCCTCGACTTTGTCGACGACCCCGCCTACAGCCTCTTCTCCTCGTACACGGACGAGACCTTCGAGGACGTGAGCGAACGGACGGGCGCCCCGCTGCACCTTTTGACTGCGATCCGCGAGGCCACGGGTTCGGCTGCGCCGGCGCCGAATGACCACGTGCGGGAGGACGAGCTGGTGGTCGTGCGGCTGCTCCAGTTCCAGCTGGAGCATGGGTACCGTCCGATCATGGCCGAACGCAATCTGCGCGTGATCGGCGACAGCATGCGGCGCATCGCCGAGGCCGAGGGCGACACGTGGCGCTCGGAGATCCAGGAGCCTCTGCTCGCGGCGGGCCACACCGCGCGGGAGATCGGCGCGGCCTCGAGCGCGGCATCAGCGGCAACGTCGGCGCTGGACGAACAGGCCCTGGTCGCGATGTACCGCGCCCAGTCCGCGAATGCCTGGATGGCGAACATCACCGAAGCGGCCGAGACGCTGCTGGCCAAGGCCGGGCTGCACCACCGGCCGGAGCACCACCCGGCGATGTGCTTCCTGGACATCACCGGCTACACGCGGCTCACCCAGGAGCACGGCGACGCGGCGGCGGCCGACCTCGCGACGAGGCTGGCCCGCCTCGTCGAGCGCACGTCGGTTTCCCGCGGGGGCCGGCCGGTCAAGTGGCTGGGCGACGGCGTGATGTTCTACTTCCCGAGCTGCGGCCCCGCCGTCCTGGCTGCCCTCGAGATGGTGGTGGGGGTCGCCGACGCCGGGCTGCCGCCGGCGCACGTGGGCCTGCACTCCGGACCGGTGATCTTCCAGGAGGGCGACTACTACGGCCAGACCGTGAACGTCGCCTCACGGATCGCCGATTACGCCCGGCCCGGCGAGGTGCTGGTCAGCCAGCAGGTGATGGATGCCTCCGATGGGGCCGGCGTGGTCTTCCGCGAGATCGGCCCGGTCGAGCTCAAGGGCGTGTCCGGTGCCATGATCCTGCACGCCGCCTCGCGGGCGGGTTGACGCGCGGCAGGTCTGCCGGGTTCAGCCGCTCCGAGCACGACGGGCGTCAGGCGATCAGACGATCGAGACCGTGATCTTGCGCGCGGGACAGGAGACGAGGACGTTGCGCAGTGCGCGGCGCTCCGCGGCGTTGACGGCCAGGTGCCAGCGGACCTTGGTCGCGACCCACTGGGTGGCGTAGGTGCAGCGGAACGAGGAGCGGGGTGGGAGCCACTGGGCCGGATCGCGATCGGACTTGGAACGGTTGGAGCTGGCGGTCACGGCACGCAGGGATCGGCCGCTGCCGAGGTCGTTGGCGTAGGCCCGGCGGCGCGCCTTGGTCCAGTTCCAGGCCCCCGAGTCCCACGCCTCCTTGAGCGCGACCACGTGGTCGATGTCGAAGGTTGAGGGGTTGGTCGTCCACTTCCCGTCGTACGCGGAGTACCACCTGCCCCCGTAGATTCGGCAGCCCGATCCGATCCGCACGGGCTTCTTCAATTCCGCGATCAGGACCTCGTCCCTGGTGTCGCAGCCATCGCCGTCCGCGTCGATCCACAGCTGGAACTTGCTGCGGCTGTAGCCCTTGCCGTGCTCCGACCTGGTCGCGAGCCGGCCCAGCAGGTTGAGCGCGGTGCCGGAGACCCTCGTTGATGCCGCAGCCTGGGCGGCCGGGAAGGTGCCGGCGGCGACCGCCGCGAGCAGCAGCGCCAGCACGAGGACGCGTGGGAGGGTGCGCCGGTGCCTCGACTGACGCGAGCCTCTGGTCATGACGCCCATGGTGCGCTATCCGGGCACACCGCGCGGTACTCGCACCACCGGCACGCGTTGCCCGGCTTCGGATCGAACTCGCGGCGGCGAATGGCCTCGACCTCGGTGGCCAGGCGGACCCCGAAGGCATCGAGCTCGTCGGCGGACCGGGTGGTCCAGACCATGCGGCCCGTCTCCGCGAAGTGGAGCCCCAGGCGTGCGGGGGCCGGCAGCGTCTCGCCGCTCGCCGGGTCGCGCAGGCCGCCCCGGGCGCAGGCAAAGGCGTAGGCGGTGAGCTGGCGGTCCCGGTCCACGTCGTCCTGGGACCGCTCCCGCCCCGTCTTGTGGTCGATCACCTCGATGGCGCCGTCGGGCCGGCGGTCGATACGGTCGATATAGCCCACGAAACGGACGGCCTGCTCGCCATCGGCCACGGGGATGTCGATCCCAAAGCCGAGCTCGACCCCAACCGGCTCGGCGTCCGATGCCGCGGCCTTCTCCAGGTAGGCGCGGAGAACGGGCTCGCTGCGGGCGCGGTAGCGGGCGGCATCGTCGGGCTCGCAGCCGGCAGCGTCCACGGCCTCTCCGAAGGCCTGGTCGAGCACGTCGAGACCGGGTTCGAGCTGGTCTTCCTGGCGGGCACGGATCCGGGCGCGGTCGAACGCCTCGAAGGCGCGGTGGACGGCGGATCCGAAGGTGAACCACCAGTGCGGCACCTCGACCGGCACGTGCTCGACATAGTGGAAGGCATACCGCCGAGGGCAGGCCGCGTAGGTTGCCAGCGAGGAGTGGCTCTCGCGGGCCGGCAGCGGCAGGGTCGCCAGGTCGGGAGTCGCCGGATCTGAGGGTGCGATGGTCTCGGTCACGGGGGCATCCTCGTCCTCCGTCGTGCCACCTTGGATGTCATTGCCGGCCGACGACCCGGGCTGCCGATCCCGCCGGGCCAGCCCGATGCCGCGACAGGCAACGTCGCGCGGGTGTCCCCTATCGTCACGTGCACGAGGATCCGGCGTGGACGACTGCGGTCCAATCTGGACGACCGGCGGCAGCGACTCGACCCGCAGCGGCGCAATCCGCGGCGAAGCCGTCTCGGTCACACTGGCGGACAGGAGGTGCGTTGCCATGCCCAGACGCGGTCCCACCATCGCCGAGACCGCACTGGAACTGATCCGCGAGCGCGGTCCCATGCCGCTCGAGGGGCTGGTGCCTGCGATCGTG
Organism: uncultured Chloroflexia bacterium; assembly: GCA_963788375.1. Classification (GTDB taxonomy): domain Bacteria; phylum Chloroflexota; class Limnocylindria; order Limnocylindrales; family CSP1-4; genus CAIXZV01. The sequence goes on along the minus strand of CAWBGT010000017.1, from coordinate 256,602 downwards.
GCCGCTGGGCGGACCCGGGCGAAGGACCCCCAGGCCGCCGTCAGGACGGCCATCGGGTACAACCCGGCGTTCCTCGAGGGCCCTGACGGCCGCTGGTTCTCGCTGGCCGACCAGCTGGAGGGGGCGATGTTCACGGTCCGTCTGACGTCGCTCGAGCGCCGGGAGGAGATCGTGCTGGTCCGGGATGACCTGTCCCTGGTCGAGCGGCTGGCGCCGCACGCGCACCAGGTCCGGAGCGGGGATTCCGTCCACCTCGACTACCTCGGCGACTACTTCGACCTGCCGCTCCTCGACGAGGACGACGTCGTGGACGTTCGCGCCGAGATCGGCGATGAGACGGCCGGCATCCTCCTCGGCTTCCTCGACGAGCTGGGGATGCCGCCCGGAAACGACGAGGAGAATCTCCGCGAGTTCCTGTGGGAGACCCGCTTCACCCACGTGCTCCACGGGCCGCCCGGGTGGATGCCGGTCCTCGGCACGCGCCAGCTGCTCGGGATCACGGTGAGTGGTGGGACCATCTCGGCGGTCGGGCTGGACCGGCGCGCCGTCACGGGTGTGCATGTGGATGCTGCCGGCATCAGGCTGGCCCGTCTCGCGCAGCGCGTGATCGGTCCCGACCCCAGCTGGTTCGGGCCGCCGGTCATCGAGCTCGCGGAGCTGCTGGAGCTCGCGGCAACCGAGGCGCCGGACATCTTCCGCCGGCCGCTTCCGCCATTCGTGGAGGTCGTGCGGCGCGGCGGGCTCGAAGTCGAGGACGGCCTTGTCGGCCACCCTGGCACGGACTGGGACCAGGTGCGCTGGGCGGAGTCGCCGGACCCCGAGGATGCCTGGGGGTTCGAGCCCCCGGACGTCCTGCACTGACGTGCGGGGCAGCGGCATGGAGCGCACCACAATCACCCTGGATCCGGAGACACGGGCTCGCCTTCGTCGCGGTGTCTCAGGATCGTCCGATACCGCGCGTCGCGCTGGCGCCGGGCGTCCGGAACCCCGTTCGTCGCGCTGATCCCCGAAGGTGGGCCGCCGTACGCGGTCCTGGCCCGCCCGGACCCAGGATCACGCCGTCTGCCGAGCGCGGATCGACGACAGCGGGGCATGTGTCCGCCTTGACTGGCTGACTGGCTGACTGGCCTGGCGGCCCATCCGACGGCCAGAACCGACGGATCGTCCGCTATCAGGGCCACCGACCCCGGTGATCCAACCGTTTCCCGTCCGATGGCCGTCCGATGGCCGTCCGATGGCCGCCGGGCGGACGATCCGACGAACGCAGCCGACAAGTTGGCCGCGGGGCGGCCGGATCGGGTGCGGGGCAGCCTTCGCTCGCGCGCGGGCAGCCTTCGCTCGCGCGCGGGCAGCCTTCGCTCGCGCCACCGGGACTCGATCGACCCGGTCCCCGTCGAGGCGGTAAGGCAGGCGGGCGGCGCGGCGACCGATCTTTGAGGCAGGGGCGCCGCTACCGCTGCGGCTCCGGCCCGATGGCACACGCTCGCCTCGAGCAGAGGATGTCCCCAGTGCCGATGACGGCACACAGAGCACGAGGGACACCACGATGTACCACCCGGAGACGATGTACGAACTGGCCAAGCTCAGGATGGCCGAGGACCACCGGTACGCCGAGCGCCAGCGGCTGGTCCGGCTGGCTGGATCCGCGGCCCCGTCCGGCGCGATCGACGCGGTCCGCTTCCGCGACCGTCTCACCCGCCTGTTCGGGGCGATCTGGCCGTCCGCTTCCAGCGGGGCGTCGACCGCATCGGCGTGACGTTGACTCGGCGGGGCAACCGGCCGGCCGGTGAAGCGGCTCGGGGTCGCACCCTCGTCAGGAAGGTGCGGCCCCTCCCCATTGACTCCGGAGACGAGGGGTCTAGAGTGGGCGATCTGCAGCAGCGTCCGCTGGCTCGCGGGGCCCAGAAGCAATGGAGAGGCAACCATGCATCTGCAGATCCGGGCGATCCCGGCCAGGTCACCGGCAGACCTGATGGCGTTCCTCGAGGTGCTCGCGCAGGCGGGGATCAACATCGAGGCCGCGGGGGGCAGCAACGTGGAGCAGGGTGGCGACTTCGCGTTCGCCGTCACCCACGGCCAGGAGGACGAGGCCATCCGTATCCTCACGGACGCGGGCTATCAGCCGCGCCCGATCGAGAACGACATCGCAAACGATGACGGGTCGGATGTCACGACGTGCTGGATGACGAACGCGCCGGGCCAGCTGCTCGCGTGTGTCGCGGCGGTCACCGAGGCCAACCAGCTGGCGGGGCGCGTGATCAAGGACCTCTCGATCGGCGCGCCCGACGCGGCCGGGCAGATCCCGGTCCAGATCTACTCCGAAGTCTTCCGGGGCCGGGTGGTCTGACCCAGAGAGGTCACGCCGGCGGCGCTCTGTCCGGGTCATCGGGCGCGCCGCCGGCGTTGAGGCCGACGCGCGCCGCAACCATGGCGGCCGCCACGCGGTTCGGCACGTCGAGCTTGTCCAGGATGTGCGTGACGTGCACCGCAGCCGTCTTGCGCGTGATGAACAGGCGGTCGGCGATCTCGCCGTTCGACATGCCCGCGGCCACCAGCTCCAGCACCTCCACCTCGCGCGCAGACAGGCCGAGTGCGAGCGCGGCTGCCCGGGGATCGGACGCGGTCGACACCTCCGCCTGGGGAGCTGGATCACCGGCAACGCTCACGACGGCCCTCGTGTCGATGCGAGCGCGGGCGGCCAGCGTCGCCACGGCCGCGCCGAGTGGCCGCGCCCCGGCCTCCTCGGCGACCGTGGCCGCCTCGCGGATCATCGCTCCCACGTCTGCGCGCACCCCCGTCGTGCGGAGCGAGGCCTCGGCCGCGCGCAGTCGGGCGTAGGCGGCAGCGAGCGGGTCCGGGATCGTGTCGAACGCCTCGACCGCCGCCTGCCAGTCTCCGGTGCCGTCTCCACCATCGGCCCTGGCCAGCTCGCCCCGGGCGCTCGATACCCATCCCCGTCCGCTGGTCGTCGTGACCCGCGTCGCAAGCCACTCGAGGTGTGCTCGCAACGGGACGATGCCGTCGATCGCTGCGGCCAGCCCGGCTTCGGACCTGTGGGCCCGCGCACTCTCCACGAGCTCCGCACATGCCCGGAGCCCGTGGGCCACGAGCGGCGCGGTCCACAGCACGTCCTCGAGGCCCTGCAGCTGGCGGAGACCCGCCCCGGCCGCGGCCAGGGCGTCGGCGGGGCGATCCGACCAGGCGTACGCCTCGGCCAGCACCGCCGCGACGTACCCGGCGACGTCCGGATCCAGCGCTGCCAGGTCGATGCCACCAAGCTGCCGCTCGACGCCCGCGATGTCGCCGCAGATGCCGGCGATCCGCGCGCGGACGGCCGACAGGTACACGCTCCCGTGGCCACCCGGGGTCAGCGCGAGGCCGCCCGCCAGGACATCCAGGGCCCGGTCGACATGCCCGAGCCGGAGCAGGATGTCGCCGGTCAGCGCGGCGAGCTCCTGCCCGAACCTCCGCTCCAGGCCCGCGGCCTGCGCCGCCTCGCGGCCGGCCACTGCAGCGGCAAGGGCCTCGTCGAGCCGGTCCGCGGTGGCGAGGTTCAGCGCGAGGTTGTAGTACCCGACGATGAGGATGTCGGCCTGACCGGTCTGCTCGGCGAGCCGGCACGCCTCGCGGAGCTGCGCGATCCCGTCGTCGATCGCGCCCAGCGCAACCAGGTCCGACCCGAGCATGTTCCGGGCCCGGCTCTCCTCCCCGGGTGCTGCGGCCGCCGCGGCGCAGGTGATGGCGGCCTCGCAGACCTCGCGGGACTCGGCCCAGCGGCCGGCTCCCATGAGCGCGCCGCCCAGCGATGCGAGCACCCGTGCGCGCTCCGAGGTGGGAGGGTCGTCCGGAACGAGGCGCACTGCCTCTCGATGCGCGTCGAGCGCCGTGGCGCTATCCCCGAGGCTCCACTGCAGGTAGCCGATCCTGGAATAGAGCATGCCGGCGGTGACTGGATCCAGCGCCGCGTCGACCAGGGCCAGCGCGGAGCGCGTCAACTCCATCGCCCGGGCAAATTCGCCGGCTAGATCAGCTGCGTCGGCTGCCCGTTGGCGGAGGCTGACACGCCCGTCGTCGTCGTCCATTCCCGGTGGCAGGCGGGGCTCGAGGTCGAGCGCGAGCTCGAGATGGCGATGGGCGTCTGCGTGCGCATGGACGGCCTCGGCCGCAGTGGCCGCCCGGATCGAATGCGTATAGGCCTCGGCGACCAGGCCCGCCGCGTGGAAATGGTGGGCAAGCTCGGCGGCGGCACCCACGGGACTCGTGTCGGCCAGCTCCGGGCGGCCCTCGATCCGGCGCGCATACCGCTCGTGGAGGCGGCGGCGGGTCCCGGGGAGCAGCTCTGCCTCCACGACCTCGCGCAGCAGCTCGTGCCGGAACCGGACCCCGGCCGACGCGGGCGCCAGCTCCAGCACGCGTGCATCGAGGGCGGCGCGCAGGGGTCCGTCGACCTCCGCCTCGGGGATGTCCAGCACCTCCGCCAGCAGACGGTCGTCGACGGGTCGACCGGCGACGGCCGCCGCATCGACGAGCCTCCGGGCGTCCGGATCGAGGCGCGCGACTCGCGCCAGCAGGACGTCGACCACGGACCGCGGGTCCTCGGTTGTCCCGGAGGCGAACAGCTCCTCGACGAGCAGCGGGTTGCCCTCGGAGCGCCGCCAGATGTGATCCACGGCGTCGGGCGCGGGATGCTCGTCCCCGATCAGGCGCAGCTGCTGTTCGACATCGTCGCGGCCCAGCCGCCTGAGCTCGATGACGGCTGTGGCCTCGAGCCGTTCGATCTCCGCGAGCCAGCCGAGGATCGGGTGCCCACGCGGCAGGTCAGCGTCCCGGCAGGTCAGGATGACCGCCAGGCGCTCCGTGCTGAGGTTGCGCGACAGGAACGTGATCAGGTCCCGTGTCGCGCGGTCGATCCAGTGGACGTCCTCGATGGCGACGATGGTCGGGCCGGCATCCGACAACGCGTCCAGCAGGCCGAGAATGCGCTCGAACAGCCGCGCCTGCCCGAGGCCCGACGGGAGCGTGCCCGGTGCCCCGCCCTCGATCGGCGCGGGGGCTCCGTCCGCGGCCAGCTCCGGCACGATCGCCGCGAGGTCGCCGCGAGCCGGTCCGAGCAACTCCTCCAGCGTCTCCGCCGGGACCGCCCGGGCAAGCCCGCGCAGGGCTGCGGCGATCGGGAGATAGGGCAGCCCATCGGATCCGATGTCGAGACACTCGCCGACGAGAACCAGCGCACCATGCGCCTGGGCCGCATCCGTGGCTTCCCGCACCAGGCGCGACTTGCCGATTCCGGCTTCGCCCCGCACGACGACAAACCGCGGGGCGCCCGCCGCGCTGGCCGTGATCTCGCGGAGCAGGGCCGCGCGATCGCGGTCACGGCCGATCAGGACTGGGCTCGAGACCCGGGTGACCATGGCGACGATGGTACGGCGGCACGACAAGGCCCCGGGGCTCCACTCGCAGGGCCAGGCCTCCACTCGCGAGGAAGCGCCGCCCCAGCCGGGACGGCGCTCCTGGTCTCGTGCCGGCGGCTCGCGCCGGCCGGCACCCATGATCACTTCGCAAAGCGCGTGCCGTTCGAGCCGCCCGAGCCGGCTGGCCGTGAGTCTTCGGCCGGAGCCGGGGGCGCGGAGATCCAGCCGCGGTGGTACGGGACACCCGGGGCGGGGGCAGCCGGGGCCGAGCTCCAGCCGTGGTCGTGGATGACCGGCACGGCGGCGGCGGCCGGGGCCGAGCTCCAGCCGTGGTCGTGGATGACCGGCGCGGCGGCGGCGGCCGGGAAGTCCTGCGGCCTGGACGTCGCCGACTGGCCGAATGCCAGCACGCCCGCCAGGGTGGCGACGACGGCGATCCCGGCAAACGCGGCCCCCATGGGGCGCATGGACGGTGTCGTCTGGACGAAACGAAGCGCTGCGGACATGTGACCCTCCGTTGACACCGGCCCGGGCCCGAGGTTTCCGCGCCTTCGGGACCGGCGTCCTTCGATGTCCGCATCCTCCGCATTGGCAGGCACGCTGAAATCGGGCATCGACCCCACGGGAGGCGCGCGGGGTACCTCAAAGATCGGGCGCCGCGGGTGCGGCTGCCTTATCGGCCGCGGCGGGTGCGGCTGCCTTGTCGGTCGCCTACGGCCCCTCGTAGACGCTCTCGACCACGCAGTCGCCAAGGCACGGGTCGTCTGGATCGCCTCACGGCGCGGGTGGGGCGAGGGGAGGACCTGGGCGACGACCATCCGGGCGGCCTCCGCGAACAGCGAGACGGCACGCTCCTCCCCCATCGCCTCGACGAGCGGTGACCACGAGGAGCCGAGGACGGCCGCAGTGGCGGCCATTTCCCCCGGGTGTTTGAGGGCATCGTCGCCGGGTGCTGCGCCACCTTGGCTGTCACAGGCGGTGCCGCCAGGCATCGGATCCGATGGCGACCAGGGATCCCTCAGGCAGGACCCGGCCTCCGGTCGGCACGGTCGTGCCCTCCCCGGCCCGGGATCGTCGCCGCGGCCATCCCCAGAAGCACCAGCACGCCGCCCGCGAGCTGGAGTGGCGACGGCCGCTCGCCCAGGAGGATGACGGCGAGCACGGTCGCCGTGATCGGGTTGAGCAGCAGGAACGCCGCCGAGCGGGCCGCCGGGATGAGCCGGACGCTCGCGACCATGAGGATCGGCCCGAGCGCCGCCACGGCCGCGAGCCAGCCCATTGCGATGATCGCGTCGGCGGGTACGGGGGATGGCGTGAGCAGCGCCGGATCCGTCAGGAGCACGAACCCGCCGAGCACCAGGGCGGTGAGGACGCCGATGGAGAGCGCGACCGTCAGGCCGTCCAGCCGGTAGCTCCGCGACCAGCGGCGGGCGAGCACCAGGTAGAGCGCGAACGAGGTGGCGGCGAGGAGGCCCCAGCCCATGCCCGCGATGTCGGTGGCGTCCGGGTCCAGCTCCGCGAGCAGGGCCGTGCCGAGGAGGGCCAGCAGGAACCCTGCCAGCACCCGCGTGGTCAGTCGCTCGGGCAGCAGGACCGGCGCGATCACGGCGGAGAGCACGGCATACAGGCCCGCGACGAAGGCGGCGATCGCCGCCCCGACGTGCGCCACCGCGAGGTTCATCGACGCCAGGAAGAGGGGCCCGCCGAAGGTCGCCAGCACCAGCAACCGGATCGCGCGGGCGGTGGGGGGCGGATCCGCCTCGACGGAGGCCGGCGTACGGTGCGGCACGGTCGGCACGTCGGCAGGCGCGATGCTCTCCGGCCCGGTCGCATCGCCACGAAGCCTGCGCACCAGCACGATGACCCCGACAGCGATCGCCGCCAGGAAGCTCCGCCACGCGGCGGCCGGCACCGGCTCGAAGGCCAGCAGCGCGAACGACGTCGCGACGTACGCGGACCCGAAGCCCATGGCGGCCAGGGCAGCAAACAGCTCGCCACGATGGCGGCGGGCAGCCTGATCCCCCATCACGGCCGGGCTCCGACCATCCAGAGCCGCCCGGCCTGGCACGACGGGCTCCTCTGCCGGCGGCTCACCAGCGCTCGTAGCGCACCAGCTCCTCGAGCGGACGTCGCTGCAGGTGGCGAGCCGAAGCGTCGCCGTCCTCCGCGGGCCAGCCGAGCGGCGTGAACAGCATCGGTTCGGCGTCCGGCGGGATGTCGAGCACCTCGCGCGCCGCCGTCGGGTCGAATGCGGCGATCCAGCACGTCCCGAGGCCGAGATCGGCGGCCGCGAGCACCATGTGGTCCATCACGATCGCTGCGTCGACGTCGGCATGGCTGCGCCCGTCGTACATCGTCCGGGCCCAGGCCTCGCCGCGGACCGCGCACACGCAGAGGACGATGGGTGCTCCCGTGAACCAATCACGGTCATAGATCCGGCGCAGCTCAGCCTCGCGGCCGGCGGTGTGGATGACGATCACGCGGAACGGCTGGCGGTTGGCAGCGGTGGGCGCGACCCGGGCGGCCTCGAGGACCGCGGCCAGCTGATCGTCCGGCACGGTGTCTGGCCGGTAGCTCCGGACGCTGTGCCGACGGCGGGCGAGGTCAAGGAACGACATGGGCTCTCCGGGCGGACGCGGGTGTGCGATGGCAAGCGCCGGCTGGCGATGGCGGACGCTGGTGGGATGAGCGTACGCGCGTGCCGGCGCTGGCGCGACCCGGGATCGCTCGAACTGGCGCGGTCACACGGGCGCGCGGAGCCGGGGCGTGAATTCGCGGGGTCGCTTCCCCGAGAATGGTGCGCATGACGCTCCTCGTGCTCGGCTGCTTCACGATCGACGACGTCGTCCTGCCCGACGGCACCTGGTCGACGGCCCAGTGCGGCGGCAACGCGGTCTACGGCGCGCTGGGCGCCGCCATCTGGCGGTCGGGGGTCGGGATGGCCGCCCGGATGGGTCCGGACTTCCCGGCCGCCCACATCCGTGACCTCGAGCGCGCCGGCCTGGACCTGCACCTGGTCCCGGTTGCAGCCCCGGGCATCCACAACCGGATCCACTACGAGCCGGGCGACCTCCGCGGCATGGCGATCACGGACGACTCCGGCTCCCACGAGGACCAGTCGATCCGCCCCGACGAGCTGCCGGGCGCGCTCGGGCATGTCGACGCTTGCCATGTCGCGCCGATGCCGTTCTCGATCCAGGTGGAACTGGTGCGTCATCTCCGCTCCGCCGGGGTGCGCGTGATCTCCCTCGATCCCCACGATGACCACGTCGTTGGCAACGAGACGGAGCTGCTCGCCCTCCTCGGCGAGGTTGACCTGTTCCTGCCCAGCCGGAAGGAGGCGCGCCAGCTCGTCGGGCTCGACGATCCTGAAGGGGCGGCCCGATCCTTCGCGACTACTGGGCCGGAGGCCGTCGTCATCAAGCTGGGGCCGGAGGGCAGCATCGTGTGCGGTCCGGACGGGGTGACACACCATATTGCGGCCGCGCCGGCACGGGTCGTGGACCCGACAGGTGCCGGCGACACCTACTGCGGCGGCTTCCTGGCCGCGTACGCCGGCCGGCCTGATGCCATCGACGCCGCCCGCCATGGTGCCGTCTCGGCATCGTTTGCCGTCGAAGGGCGCGGCGCCCTTCCCCTCGCCCACGTGGATCCGGCCGAGGCACGACGCCGCCTCGAGGCGGTCCGCCCCACCGCTCCGCCATCGGCCAGCCAGGAGACACCGCCCCATGCGCATGGATGAAGACGAGCTCGACCTCAAGTGGGACAACATGCAGGCCGGGATCGACGCCCAGCCCGCCTGGCTGCGCGCAGGTGCCGCTCGTGATCTCCACGAGGCGGCGGCGGCGCTGGCCCTCCCCGTCCCCTCGCGGATCTACCTGGTGGGCTGCGGCGACTCGTACTACGCGGGCATGGCGACCCGCTTCGCGTTCGAGCGCTGGACGGGCATTCCCACCGAGGCGATGGAGTCGCTCGAGTTCTCGCGCTACGCCGTGACCTCGGCGCCGGCCGATGCGCTGGTGGTCGCGGTGTCCAACTCCGGGCGCGTGACGAGGACGATCGAGGCGGCCCTCTTCGCGGGACGGCGCGGGATCCGGTCGATCGGGTGCACGTACTTCCCCGACAGCCAGCTCGGACGGACGGCGACCGGCACCCTCGCGTGGACCTATGAGGATGTGGGGTTTGGACCCGGCACGCTGTCGTATCTCGCCTCGCTCGTGGCGCTCTACGCGCTGGCCATCAGGATCGGCGTGACGGCGGGGCACCTTTCCGCGGCCGACGGCGACGCATACCTCGATGCGATTGCGGCGTGTGCGGATCCTGTGGCCTGGACGATCGGGGCCGCACGACGCGTGGCCGAGGCAATCGCGGCCGGAATCGACCCCGCCGGGGTGCTGACAGTCATCGGCGGCGGCCCGAGCCACGGGACAGCCGTGTTCGGGATGGCCAAGTTCATCGAGTCGGCGCGCCACAGCGCGGTGGGCCAGGAGCTGGAGGAGTGGGCCCACGAGCAGTATTTCGTGACCGGACCCGGCAGCCACACCATCGTGGTGGCGCCGGATGGGGCGAGCGTGGACCGGGCCCGGGAGCAGCTCCGGGCCGTGCGTGACGTGGGCGGGACCTCGGTCGCGATCTGCGATCCCGCGGACGAGGCGACCTGCGCCGAGGCGGACGTGGTCCTGCCGGCGCGCGCGACCGGCGACGAGCTCCTCTCCCCGATCGTCACCGCCGTGCCCCTGGAGTTGCTCGCGCTCGCTTACGCGCGGAAGCAGGGCGCCACGATGCTGGGCTTCGACGACCCCAACCGGCGCGAGGTGAACTGGCGCCAGATCTTCGGCAGCGCGATCCCGGAGGTCCCGCGGGACGATGCCAGCGGCGGGGTTTCGGGCTAGCGGGCCGCCAGGGGGCTGATCAGCCGTCGCTCGACCGGCCAACCTCGACCCAAGGGTCTAGGATGCGGCGATGGACTGCTGCGAGCTGGGCGTGTACGACGACCAGTTCGACGCGCGCCAGGCTGAGGAACGAGTCCGCGACTACCGCAGGAACGGGCCGCGGGGATCGACGGCCCGGCTCATCAACGGGCTGACGACGGACGGTGTCGATGGGCTGACCGTGCTCGACATCGGCGCCGGCGTTGGGGCCGTGCACCATGCGTTGCTCGTCGCGGGCGCTGCCTCGGCCGTGGACGTGGATGCCTCCGGGCCGTACCTCGCCGCCTCACGAGCCGAGGCGCACCGGCGCGGCCTGGCAGACCGGGTCACCTACCTCAAGGGCGATGCCGTCGCGCTGGCGCCCGAGCTCCCGCTGTCCGACCTGGTGGCGCTGGACCGGGTGGTCTGCTGCTACCCGTACATGGAGGCGCTCGTCAGGGCCGCGGCGGAGCGAACGCGTCGGCGGCTGGGCATGGTGCTGCCACGGGACGACGCCTGGGTCCGGGCGGGGGTGGGCCTCGGCAACCGGTGGAGCGCCCTGCGCCGCGACCCGTTCCGGGTCCACGTCCACCGGACGGCCTACGTGCTCGCTATCGCCGCGGGAGCAGGGCTCGTCCCGGTTTCCAGCCACCGCGGCAGCTTCTGGCAGACGCTCATCCTGGAGCGCGCGCCGGGCTGAGCAGCCGTCCGCCACGGGGAAGTCATGCCCACGCCACGATTCGACGACGGGTCCCGGGCCGTTCCGGCCGAGATTGCCTGTCCCGTCCGGAGGTCTTGTTGGGCCGGACGTAGGTCGACCGAGGCGGCGCTGGCCCTAGGTGCTCCGGCTGGAGGCCGAGGTCACCCGCCGGCCATTCTCGTGCGTGACCCCGAAGCAGCGGCCGTTCTTCTCGAACACCAGGGCGATGTGGTAGCCCGTGGCGCGCCACTGGAGCAGGGTGCGTCCATCAGGGAGGACCGTCTCAGAGGCCGGCTCACCAACGACCTTGACGATCTCCTTGCGGGACTTGCCCTTGAGCGTCCCCAGGGTGACGAACCGCTTGTGAAGGGCTCGGCCGGGCGCCCGGTAGATCCGCGGCACGACGATGGCCACGATCATGGCCACCACGAGCGCGATCAGGACGACCTGGCTCGAGTCCACCGTGCGCCTTCCTCCCGTGCATTCCCGTCACCCGAGAGTGTCGGGCAGGTTCCCGGGGCACGTCGAATTGCAACGCCGCTTCAGGGAGCCCCGGCCAGCCGCCTCGCCCACGGCTTGATGCGCCACCGACTCATCCCGCGGTGCGCCGAACGTGACTGGGCGCCGCGCCCAGCGCCTCGCCCACGGCTTGCCCACGGCTTGATGCGCCACCGACTCATGCGCGGGTCTTGCGAGCGTGACCGGGAGCCGCACATCGGGTTTCAGCCTCTCACCCGTGCACGCCATCTCCCCGCGTGATGCACAGGCGCATCAGGGGGCGAGAGGACCGTGCACAGGCGCATCAGGGGGAGCGAGAGGACCTTGGGTCTGTCGGACCTCCCGGCGGCCGGACCTCGGGGTGGCGTGGGGCCGGACATCGTGGCGCTGGGGTTCTGGGCACTTGACAAGTTACTTAGTAGTCACTAAGGTACCCAGATGAGCGCCAGACTGACCGCCGACGAACGACGCGAAGAGGTCGTCGCAGCCGCCGGCATCGAGTTCGCCGAGGGCGGGTTCGCGGGCACCTCCACGGAGTCGATCGCACGCCGCGCGGGCGTCTCGCAGCCATACCTGTTCCAGCTGTTCGGGACCAAGAAGGACTTGTTCCTGGCGGCCGTCCACGACTGCTTCGCGCGAACCGGTCGCCGGTTCGAGGATGCCGGCCAGGACGCGCGGGCGTCAGGCCTCGACATCAAGGGCATTCTCGAGGTGATGGGCCACGCCTACGTCGAGCTGCTGCTGGCGGACCGCAACCTGCTCCGGCTGCAGCTCCACAGCTACGCGGCCTGCTCGGATCCGGACGTGCAGGCTGTGGTGCGGCGTGAGTACCTCGCGCTGTGGCAGACCGTCGCCCGGGTGTCCGGCGCGAATCCCGAGGGGCTCCACGGATGGTTCGCCAACGGGATGCTCATCAACGTCATCGCCAGCATCGCCGACGTGCGGACGATGGAGGAGTTCAACACCTCGATCCTGGGGGGATTCGCCGCCGAGACGTGACCAGCACCCCCCTTTTGGATCTGTAACTTAGTGACTACTCAGTCAGATGACCAACTCGGGAAGGACACAAGGAGAACCCGCCTCATGACCCGTCGAACCTCCCCCGCCTGGACCTTCGCCATCACCGCGATCGCCCTGTTCATGGTCAGCCTCGACAACCTCGTCGTGACCATGGCCCTGCCGGTCATCCGGCTCGACCTCGGGGCGTCGCTCGCCGACCTCGAGTGGACCGTCAACGCCTACACCCTCACCTTCGCCGCGCTCCTCCTGTTCGGCGCCGCGCTTGGCGATCGATACGGCCGGCGACGCATCTTCACGATCGGCCTCGCGATCTTCACGGTCGGATCCGCAGCCGCCGCCATGGCCCCGAGCAGCTCGCTTCTTATCCTGGCCCGCGCGACCCAGGGGCTTGGCGGGGCGCTGATCATGCCGCTGAGCCTGACGATCCTGTCCGACGTCATCTCCGAGGCCCGGCGACCGCTGGCCCTGGGTGCCTGGGGCGGCATCTCGGGCCTGGCCATCGCCATCGGCCCGGTCGTCGGGGGCGCCATCACGCAGGGCGTCAGCTGGCACTGGATCTTCTGGATCAACGTTCCGATCGGGATCGTGGCCATCGTGCTCTCGACGATCCGCCTTCGCGAGAGCCGGGGTGCCGGTCGTTCCCTCGACCTGCCCGGGGTGGCGCTCGCCGCCATCGGCCTCGTGGGGATCGTGTGGGGGGTCACCCACGGCAACGGCCAGGGCTGGACCGACCCGCAGGTGGTGGGCGCGATCGCGGTCGGGGCCGCCTTCATCGGCGCCTTCGTCGCGTGGGAGGCTCGAACCGCCCGGCCGATGCTCCCCATGGGGCTGTTCCGCCAGCGGGCCTCCGTCGTGGCGAACGGGATCTCGTTCCTGATGTCGTTCGGGATGTTCGGCTCGATCTTCCTGCTCTCGCAGTTCTTCCAGGTCGTCCAGGGCCTGGATCCGTTCGAGGCGGGCCTCCGCGTCCTGCCCTGGACGGCGATGCCCATCGTGGTCGCGCCGATCGCCGGTGTGGCCTCGGCGCGCACCGGGGCACGCCCCATCCTGGTCGGCGGGCTGGCCCTGATGGCGATCGGGCTCGCGTGGATCGCGGCGATCATCTCGACCACGGTCCCCTATGCCAGCCTCGTGCCTGCCTTCATCGTGAGTGGCACCGGCATGGGCCTGTTCTTCGCCCCGATCGCGAACGTGGTGCTGTCGGCCGTGCCCCGGAGCGACGAGGGCAAGGCGTCGGGGGTCAACAACACGGTACGCGAGCTCGGTGGCGTGTTCGGGGTGGCCGTCCTGGCCGCGATCTTCTCCGCCAACGGCTCGTACGTGGCGCCGCAGCTCTACGTCGACGGGCTCGTCCCGGCGGTCGCGGCCGGAGCCGCGGTGGTCGCGGTGAGCGCGGTGGTGGCCCTCGCCCTGCCCCGCTTCATCCGAGGCCGGCAGATCGTGGAGACGGTCCCGGCCCATCTGCTGGGCGAGGCCCCGGAGGCCCAACTGGCGGCCTAGCGGACCGAGAAGGGGCCGTCCTCCGGGGCGGCCCCTCATTTCGGTCTCCGGGCTGAGCGGCCGGACCCCGTGTCATGAGCCTGGCGTCGCCCTTGTCGTCAGGCGTCGGTCTCCGGGCGATACGCGGCGTGGGTCATGTCGCCCACGAACTCGGGCAGGTCCGTGTGGCCAAGCGCCTGGCGCGCGCCCGCGATCTCGCCCGCGTGGAACCAGTAGTGGTAGATGTTGCGCAGCAGCAGGGTGCCGACGGTCTCACCCACCGGCCGCCCGTTGCGCTGGAGGAACGTCGTGAGGGTGGGCGTGGTCAGCGTGTCGAGGTACGCATCGGCCCCGTCGGTCACCGTTCGCCAGGTGGCCAGCATCTCGTCCAGGGGCGGCGTGGTCGCCGGCCGACCTGTGCCGACGAGGTCGTGGAGCCCGGCCACGACGTCGCGATCCTGTGCGAGGCGCACCCAGTAGCGATGCTCCTGGCTCGCGAGGTGGCCGACCATCCAGGAGATGGCGTTGAAGGGCAGGACCCGACGAACGGCCTCCTCCGGGCTGAGACCTTCGAGGCCGCGCAGGAACTCGCTGCGGGCGAAGCGGAGCTGGATCACCAGGGGTTGCACGATCGTGACGGCCTCCAGGCCCGCCGGCAGAGTCAGCGATGGGAGGCGGCGGTCACCGGGCGGCGGTACCGGCGACTGGTGGGAATGATGGGCCCTCCGGGCGAGCGCGGCCACCGGCATGGCCGGCGCGCGCAGAGCCAGCTGGTACGCGTGGGTGCGGTTCGGCCCATCGTCACGTGCCGGACGAATGGCGCTCATGCCATTCGCGCTGGCTATCGTCAGGGCTTGAGACGCGCCCGTGGTGCGCGAGCTGGAGAGACCGTCGTGACCCAATCACCGTCCGACCCGACCGAGCCGGCCCCGGACATCAGCGAGCTCGAGACCGCCATGACCCAGGCCACGCCGCCGCCGCCCGGCGGAGCACCGGGCTGGACTCCACCCGGCGGCACGCAGTCGAGCGGCACGCAGCCCCCGCCCGCGGCCGGGCTGCCGCTCAAGTTCTGCTTCGCGTGTGGTGTCTCGATCGACGCGCGAGCGGAGATCTGCCCGAAGTGCGGTGTCCGCCAGCCCTGGCAGCCCGGCATGCCCGGCGGTCGCGGTGTCACCGGCGGCGATGCCACCACGCGAACCGGCAAGAGCAAGCTCGTCGCGTCGCTGCTCGCGATCTTCCTCGGGTCCTTCGGGATCCACAAGTTCTACCTCGGCGACAACGTCAAGGGCGTGCTGTACCTGGTCTTCTTCTGGACCGCCATTCCGGGGATCGTCGGCTTCATCGAGGGGATCCTGTGGCTCGTCCAGAGCGACGAGCAGTGGCTTGCCAAGTACGGGATCGCTGAGGAGGGGGCACCGAGGGGATCGTGCGAGTGATCCGGGCGCCGATTCGGGCCGGGCGCGACTGATCCGGGCGCTCGCCGGCGGAACCGGTCGGCTGATCCGGGCGCTCCCCGGATGCGCCACCGGTTCAGAGGCCGCTGTGATGCGCCACCGGTTCAGAGGCCGCTGTGATGCGCCACCGGTTCAGAGGCGCGTCGGGCAGGCGTGACTCGGCCGCCGACTCCAGTGTTCGGGCAGCGAGCCGTGCACGACACCCCGCTCCCTGATGCTGTGGCGCATCAGCGGTCGAATCGAACTGCACGAAGCCCGGGCCGCCTTGGCTAGTGCGCGCCTTTGTCCGTGGCGTCGGTCGTCGTCGCGGCGCGGCCGGCGTGGCGCTCGACCGCCTCTCCGCCCAGGAGACCGGCCGCGGCGCCAGCGACGCCGCCGATCAACATCCCGGCAGGTCCCGCCACGGAGCCCCCGATCAGGACGCCTGCCGCGGCACCTGCCGTCACCTCCACCAGCTCGAAGCTCCGGTCCTCGATGGGTCGCCCGGCAATCAGGCCGGACCCCTTTCCGGTCTCACCGTCGGCCGGCCGGGTATCACCGTCCGGTGACCCGGGCCCGGGGGTCAGCGTCGCCTGCGTCATGGCCGCCTCCTTGCGGCGCGGTTCGGTCGCGCCGCAAGGCAGATCAAGCTCCGATGGCGGGGTCGGCGCCAGTGCCGAAGGGCGGATGGTGGGCCCGAGGACCGAAGGCCGGAACGCCGGCGGCCCGAGGACCGATGGTGGGGCGAACCGGCCGCCGGCGGGGCGAGGACATGCGGCCGGTTCGAACGCCCGGCGGGGTTGGCCCGGGTGCCAATGGGCGGCACGGCGTCGCCCCGGCGGCATCCGTCCGCCGGAAACGTGGATGATAGGCGGCGTGGATGTCCCCTCCGCCGGACCAATCACCTTCCTGTTCACGGACCTGGAAGGCAGCACGCGCCTCTGGGAGCAGCATCCGGAGGCGATGAAAGCCGCCCTCGGGCGTCACGACGAGATCCTCCGCGAGGCCATCGAGGGAGCCGGCGGTCATGTCGTCAAGACCACAGGCGATGGCATGATGGCGGTGTTCGATGGCGCGGTGGACGCTGCCGCGGCCAGCCTGGCGGCGCAGCGCGGCATGGCGGTGGAACCGTGGGGCGAGACGGGCGCGCTGCGCGTCCGGATGGGCGTGCACTGCGGCCAGGCCGAGCAGCGGGGCGGCGACTTCTTCGGTCCCACGGTCAACCGGACCGCCCGGATCATGGCGGCCGGTCACGGAGGCCAGGTCCTCCTCTCCGCGTCGGCCGGAGCGCTGGCCACGGAGCAGCTGCCGGCGGGGACGGGCCTCCTTGACCTCGGCGAGCACCACCTCAAGGACCTGGGCCGCCCCGAGCACCTGTACCAGCTCCTCCACCCGGACCTGCCCTCGGGCTTCCCGCCCCTGGTGACGGCCCGCCAGGCGGGGTCGGAGCTGCCGTCCAGGATTGCCGGGCTGATCGGCCGCGATGCCGAGATCGCGCACATCACCGACCGCCTCCGTGACGGCTCGGTCCGCCTCCTCACCCTGATCGGGCCGGGGGGTACCGGCAAGACGACGCTGGCGATCCGGGTGGCCGGAGACCTCGCTCCCGCCTTCCGTGACGGCGTCGTGTTCGTCGACCTGTCCAGCGCCCGCGATGGGAATGCCGTCCGCGTCGCCATCGCGCGAGCGGTCGGCCTCGGCGAGATCATCGATCGCCCCCTCCAGGACGAGCTCACCGATCGCCTGCATGAGCGACAGATGCTGGTCGTCCTCGACAACCTCGAGCAGGTGACCCAGGCCGCCGGGGTCGTGGCGGGGCTCCTCGCCGGATGCCCCCGCCTGACGGTGCTGGCGACCAGCCGCGAGCCACTCCACGTCCGGGCCGAGCAGCTCCACCAGGTCCCGCCGCTCGCCCTGCCGCCGGGCGGCCGACGCCGCATGTCAGCGCGCGACGTCGCCGGCTACGAGTCCGTGCAGCTGTTCGTCGACCGTGCCCGCGTCGTCCACCCCGACTTCGACCTGACCGACGACAATGCCGCCGCCATCGCCGAGATCTGCCGCCGCCTGGACGGCCTCCCGCTGGCCATCGAGCTTGCGGCGGCCCGTCTCCGGTTGTTCTCCCCCGACGTGCTCCTGGACCGCCTCGACGACCGGCTGGGGCTGCTGCGCAGCGGACCTCGCGACCTGCCCGAGCGGCAGCAGACGCTGCGGGCGACGATGGACTGGAGCTACGAGCTCCTCGAGCCCGGTGAGCAGCGGCTGTTCGAGCTGATGGCGGTCTTCGCGGATGCGGATGTCGCCTCGATCGAGGCCGTAGCCGGCGACCTGGGCGAGATCGACGGCAATGACGTCGACACGCTGGACGGGCTCGCAGGCCTGGTCGAGAAGAGCCTGCTGCGCCGCGTGGACCTGCCGGACGGCGAGATGCGCGTCGCGATGCTCGAGACCATCCGGGAGTTCGCCGGTGACCGGCTCGGCCGTCGTCCTGACCTTGCCGCACGGGCGAGACGAGCGCATGCCACCCACTACACGGAGCTGGCGCGCCGCCTGCGCACCGAGCTCACGGGTGGCCGGCGGGAGGTGGCCCTGGCGGCACTCGGCACGGAGGTCGCGAACCTCCGACTGGCCTGGGCCTGCTGGGTGGAGGCGCGCGACCTCGAGCAGCTCGACGCGCTCGCGGGCAGCCTGCTCATCCTCGACGACGCGCACGGCTGGTATCTCGACACGGTGGGCCTCTCGACCGACATGCTGGGCGTCCTCGAGGCGATCCCTTCCTCGCCCGACCGGATCGGCCAGGAGATCGCCCTGCGGACGACGCTCGCCCGGGCCCTGATGGCCACCAAGGGGTTCACCGCGGAGGTGGAGGCCGCGTTCGCCGCGGTCCTCGACCTGTTCGAACGCAGTCCGGACGTGAATGTGCGCCAGCAGTACTCCGTCCTCCGTGGGCTGGCCAGCCTGTACATGTTCCGTGCCCAGCTCGATGACAGCGCCCGCATCGGCCAGCAGATCCTCGAGCTCGGCGAGACGCAGGACGACCCGGGCATGCGCATCGACGGCCACCTGCTGGTGGGCACGACCCTGATGACCTACGACGACCTCCGGGGCGGGCTCGGGCACCTCGACCAGGCGATCGACCTGTTTCCGGCTGTGGCGAAGCGCGTCCGGACGGCGCGGGTGGGCAACGACCCGCGGATCTCGTGTCTCACGACCTCAGCCATCACCCTGTGGCTGCTCGGCTATCCCGACCGAGCGGCGGCGCGCGCCGATGCCGCACTGGCGCTCGCGGCCGAGCTGGACCACCCGTTCACGTCGGCCTATGCCCGATTCCACGCGGGCGTGCTCCGACTGTGGCGTCGCGAACCGGACGTCACGCTGGGGCTTGCGACCGGGCTGCTGGACCTCGCCGACGAGCACGAGTTCCACATCTGGACGGCCGCCGGCGGCGTCCTGCTGGGAGCCGCCCAGGTCGAGGTGGGCCAGACCGAGGATGGCCTCGCCGGCATCCTGGCCGGCATCGGCCTCTACGGCGAGCTCCGATCGCCCCCCATCTTCTGGCCGTTCCTGCTGTTCCTCCAGGCCCGGGCCTGCGTGAGGGCCGGGCGATCGGCCGACGGGCTGGGGCCGATCGAGAGCTCGCTCGCCATCCTGGGCCAGGGCAGGGGGCCATCCATGGTGCCCGAGCTCCACCTCGTCAAGGGCGACCTGCTCGAGGACCTGGCCGTCCATGCAGGGGGCGGCGTCGCCGAGGCCGAGACCTGGTACCGGCTGGCCCACGACCGCTCGGCGGAGCTGGACGCGCGGATGACCCAGCTGCGGGCCGCGAGCCGGCTCGCCCGCCTGCGCCTGGCCGAAGGTGATCACGATGCCGCGACCGCGGTGCTCCGTCCGGTGTACGCGACGTTCGCGGAGGGGTTCGAGACGGCCGACCTTCGCGAGGCGCGGGAGCTGCTCGCGGCAGCCGGGTCGCGGTAGCCCGCGGGCCAGGGGGCGCACGGGGTGCGCACCTGGGGCGCCGAGGGCGGCCAGGATCCTTGGCGTCCTGATGCACCACCCTTTCAGGACGGCAACCGGCAAGCGTGACTCGACCCCACCACCCGGCATTCGGGCAGCGACCCGTGCACGCGACCCCGCTCCCTGATGCCGTGGCGCATCAGCGGGCCAGGCGGTGAGACACGCGGGCCGCGTGCCACGGGCCAGACGGCCCGGCCACCCGCGGTCCTGATGCACCGCGGGTTCAGGTTGGCACCCGGCAAGCGTGACTCGGCCCCCCAACCCGGCGTTCGGGCCGCGATCGTGCACGCGATCTCGCCCCCTGATGCTGTGGCGCATCAACGGGCCGGTGGCCCAGGTGTCGGGACCCGGCGGACTCGGGCCGGCGGCCCAGGTGTCGGGACCCGCCGGACCCGGGCCGGTGGCCCAGGTGTCGGGATCCGCCGGACCCGGGTCCTGAGGCGCGCCAACAAGGTGTTCGTCGGGCCCGGGACCTGGGGGCCCGCGTTCGATGTGCGCAACGGCCGTTCCCCCACCCGTCCTGCGGGTGGAGACTCGATGCAGCCACACCCGCCCCCCGAACCGACCGCCCGATGCGAGGAGCCCGATGACCACCCAGCTGCCCACCCATGCCCGCGTGGTCGTCATCGGCGGGGGGATCGTCGGCGTCAGCGTCGCCTACCACCTGGCCAAGCGCGGCTGGACCGACACCGTGCTCCTCGAGCGCAAGCAGCTCACCAGCGGAACCACCTGGCACGCGGCCGGCCTGGTGACCAAGCTGCGCGCCACGTACAACATGACCCGGCTCGCCGCCTACGCGGAGGAGTGCTTCCGGGACGCGGAGCGCGAGACCGGCCTGTCCACCGGCTTCCGCACGACCGGCTCCATCCTCGTGGCCAGGACCGAGGAGCGCTGGACCGAGGTCAAGCGCGGCATCTCGATGGGCCGGGTCTGCGGCTTCGACGTGCAGCCGATCGACGCGGCCGAAGCGAAGCGGATGTGGCCGCTGATGGACGAGTCCGGGATCGTGGGCGCCGCCTACCTGCCGGCGGACGGGATCGCCGACCCCACCGATGCCACCCTCGCGATCGCCAAGGCGTTCCGGCTGCGTGGCGGCCAGATCTTCGAGCACACCAAGGTCACCGACGTGCTGACGAAGGATGGCCGGGTGACCGGCGTCCGGACCGAGGCCGGCGAGATCGGCTGCGAGGTCGTCGTCAACTGCGCCGGGATGTGGGCCCGTGAGCTGGGCGCCCGGAACGGCGTGGACATCCCGCTCCAGGCGGCCGAGCACTTCTACCTGGTGACGGAACCGGTCGAGGGCCTCCAGCCCGACCTGCCGGTGCTGCGCTGCCCCGACGACACTGCCTATATCCGCGAGGAGACCGGCAAGATCATGGTCGGGTTCTTCGAGCCCGGCGCCAAGCCGTGGGCCGTGGACGGGATCCCGGAGGACTTCGCCTTCGGGACGCTGCCCGAGGACTGGGATCACCTGGGCCCGTTCGTGGAGATGGCCGCCCGCCGGCTGCCGCTGCTCAACGACATCGGGATCAAGCTGTTCTTCAACGGTCCCGAGAGCTTCACCCCGGACGACCGCTACATCCTGGGCGAGGCGCCGGGGCTCGGCGGCTACTTCGTGGCGGCCGGGTTCAACTCGGTGGGCTTCCAGTCCGGGCCGGGCGCGGGCAGGGCGGTCGCCGACTGGATCGTGGACGGCCACCCGCCGATGGACCTGTCCGAGGTGGACATCCGGCGCTTCATGGGCTTCCAGGTCAACCGGCGCTACCTCGCGCAACGGACGACCGAGACCCTGGGGCTCCTGTACGACATGCACTGGCCCTTCCGCCAGGTCGAGACCGCCCGTGGTGTGCGCAAGAGCCCCCTGCACGACCGGCTCGCGGCCGCCGGGGCCTGCTTCGGGGAGACGGCCGGCTGGGAGCGCGCCAACTGGTTCGCCACCCCGGGCATGGAGGCCGGGTACCGCTACAGCTGGGGGCGCCAGAACTGGTTCGACGCCTCGGCCGGGGAGCACCGCGCCGTCCGCGAGGCGGTTGGCGTGTTCGACCAGAGCTCGTTCGGCAAGCTGCTGGTCCAGGGGCCGGACGCGGAGGCGGTCCTCAATCGCATCTCCGCGAATGACGTGGCGGTGGAGCCCGGGCGAGTCGTCTACACGCAGTGGCTCAATGAGCGCGGCGGGATCGAGGGCGACGTGACCGTCACGCGCCTCGACGAGACGCGCTTCATGGTCCTCAGCGCGGCCGCCGACCAGCTGCGCGACCTGGAGTGGGCGGAGCGCCACATCCCGCCGGAGGCGCGCTGTACCGCGACCGACGTGACCGCGGGCTGGGCGGTCCTCAACGTCCAGGGCCCGCGATCGCGCGAGCTGCTGGCGCGGATCTCCCCGGCCGACCTCTCCAGCGACGCATTCCCGTACATGACCGCGCAGCGGATCGAGATGGGGCTGACGGTGGCCTGGGCGTTCCGCGTGACGTACATGGGCGAGCTGGGCTGGGAGCTCCACGTGCCGTCGGACCAGGCCCAGCACGTCTACGACGAGCTGATCGCGGCATCGGACGGCCTCGGCCTTGCGGCATGCTGGGTACCACGCCCTCAACTCTCTGCGGCTGGAGAAGGCCTACCGGTTCTGGGGCTACGACATCACCGACGAGGACACGCCGCTCGAGAGTGGTCTCGGCTTCGCCGTGGCGTGGGACAAGCCGGGCGGCTTCATCGGCCGGGATGCGCTGCTCCGCCTCCGCGACGAGGGCCTGCGGCGGCGCCTGGTGGCGTTCGCCCTGGACGACCCGGGTCCTCTCGTCTACGGCAACGAGCCCATCTGGCGCGACGGCGTGCTGGTCGGCAAGACGAGCTCGGGCTGGTACGGGCACACGCTGGGGCGCGGGATCGCGATGGGCTACGTGGGCAACGAGGAGTCGGGAGCCGCGACGCCCGAGTGGATCCTGGGCGGCAGCTACGAGCTGGAGATCGCGAACGAGCGCTTCGCGGCGACGCCGTCACTGCGGCCGCTGTACGACCCTCGCGGGGAGCGCGTCCGGGCGTAGGGCCCGGGCCGGAACCGGGCCGGGCGGCCCGGACGGGAGTGCGGCCGAGCGCCCTCAGTCGGGCATCACCAGCGGTGCGGTCCCGGCCAGCGGTGCGGTCCCGGCCAGCGGCCCATCCGGCCTCGGCGCCGCGAGCTCCGGCTCCGGACCGCGGTCCGCCTCGCGGGCCGCCAGCTCCGCCCCCAGCTGGGCGACCAGCGCAGGCAGGCTCGACCGGAGCGCCTCGCCGTAGGCCGCGCCGACCTGCTGGGCCCGGGCCAGGTCCCGCTTCGCCTTGGGCGGCGCGAACCGGTAGTGGATCAGGGTGCCGGTCGGGAGTGGCTCAAGCTCGATGGTGTGGAGGAGCTTGAGCGGCCCGGCCGGGGTGTCGATGATCGTCCGATCGGTAACGTAGTCGTACGGGCGCCAGTCGAGGATCTCCTCGACGACCGCGTCCTTGCCGTGCATGCAGTGGCTTGACGACCCCGGGCCGCGCCGTCCGCCGGTCGCACCCATGATCTCGACGGACGTGACCCAGGGCTGCCAGCTCATCCGCTGGCCGGGCTCGGTCAGGAACTCCCAGGCCACCTGCGGCGGAACCTGCGAGGCAACCGACACGGTGAGGATGGACTCCTCGGCGGTCACGAAGACGCGTGCCCGCTCCTCTTCCTCCTGCCAGCGGCGCCCGAGATCGTGGACCCAGGCCGGTACGTCGCCGACCTTCTCGTAGGCCTCGGTGTGCGGGCGCATGCCAAGCGCCACCGGTTCGATGCCGGAGCCGTCGATGCAGGCCTGGCTGAGCAGGGCGTAGGCATCTATGCCCAGCTGGTCGACGACCTCGTTCTTGAGCAGCCGGTGGGCGACGATCACGTCCGAACCCACCAGCTCCTGCCGGCCCGCCACCTTCTGGATGATCGCCTCGCCGTGGTGGACGACGAACTTGAGGTCGAGGTCCGGGATCCGCGAGCAAGCGTTGCACTCTCAGGACGTCGCCTGGCGGACGTCTCGACGGCGGCGGCGACACCCGAAGTAGCAGCGCTCCGAGATGTCGGCGATCAGGAAGCAGGTTGGCTGGGGCGCAGTGAGCATCGCTCCTCGGGAGGCGGCAAATCCTCGGCGACATCGTAACCGCGGGCACCAGCCGGTCTATGCTCCCGGGCGAGCACCGGTGCCGAGCGAACCGGCGCACCGACGAAGGGGCCCGATGAACACGACACTCCTGATCTGGCTGGGGATCCTGTTCTGCGTGACCCAGTCCGCGATGTTCTCCGGGCTCAACCTGGCCTTCTTCAGCCTGAGCCGGCTCCAGCTCGAGGTCGAGTCGAACAACGGCAGCCGGGCGGCGCGACGGGTGCTGGCCATGCGCACCGACTCCAACTTCCTGCTCACGACCATCCTGTGGGGCAACGTGGGCATCAACGTCCTGCTGACGCTGCTGTCCAACTCGGTCCTGACCGGTCTCATCGCCTTCGTGTTCTCGACCGTCGTCATCACGTTCGGGGGCGAGATCCTGCCCCAGGCCTACTTCTCGCGCCACGCCCTGCGGATGGCATCGCTCCTGGCGCCGCTCCTGCGGGCCTACCAGGTGATCCTGTTCCCGGTGGCCAAGCCGTCCGCCTGGATGCTCGACCGCTGGCTGGGCCGGGAGCTGACCACGTACTACGGGGAGCGCGAACTGCGCCGGATCCTGCGGACTCACATCGCGGCCGACGAGGCCGACGTGGGCGAGGTCGAGGGGAAGGGCGCGCTCAACTTCCTGGCCCTCGACGACATCCCGGTCCTGCTGGAGGGCGAGCCCATCCACCCGGCCAGCATCCTGGTGCTGCCGATGGATGGCGACGATCTCGCGCTCCCGGTGATCGCGCCGGGCCAGGTGCCACCGTTCCTGGACCGGATCCATGCCTCGGGTCACCCGTGGGTGATCCTCACCGGGCCCGACGGCGAGCCCCACTACGCGCTCGACGCGGACGGCCTGATTCGTGCGGCGGTCCTCGACGAAGGAGCGGTCGACGCCCGCGACTTCTGTCACAAGCCGATCATGGTCACCGACCCCGACACCCACCTGGGCGATTACCTCGGGCTCCTGGAGCACCGGCCGGTCCGCCGTGGCGACGACGTCATCGACCATGACCTGATCGTGGTGTGGACGGCCGACCAGCGCCGCGTCATCACCGGCGCCGACATCCTGGGCCGCCTGCTGCGGGGCATCTCGCGCCGGGCCGACTGGCAGTTCGCGGCGGCCCCGGCGACAGCGCCGCCCTCAGCGATCAGCCCTGGCTGATGTCCGGCACCGGACGCTTGACCCACTTCGCCAGGTCCCGGATCGCGTAGACCTCGTCCCATGAGACCGGCGCCGCACCAACCACCCGGTAGGCGGCGGCCACCCCGACGGCCATGACCAGCAGCCAGTCCCGGATCGCGACCGATTCGGCCTCGGGCACCTTGCCCAGGACCTTGACGCCACGCTTGACCGTGTCCTGGGGCGACCGTCCCGTCGCGTGGTAGGCCGACCACAGGGTGTCGAGGTTTGCCGCAAGCGCATCGGTCAGGCTCGCCCCGGTCGTTCCCGCCGCGAAGGCGGACTGGCCCGCCTCGATCTCCTCCCGGAAGCGCCGGAACTGCGCCGCGCCGGCCGCAGCGCCCGCCTCGGCCACGGCCGAGTACACCCCGAAGGGCATGTGCAGGAGGGCCTGCCACTGGTCAGCGTTGAGCTGTGCCGGATCACCCATGGAGAGCAGGATACTGCGCCACCGCCGGCTGCCGCCCAGCGACGCGTCAGGCCGTGTCGACCAGCTCCCGTGTGAGGACCCTGGCGAGCCAGGCCTCGTAAGCATCGGGCGACCAGCCCTGCACATCCACCAGCTCCGTGTAGACCTCGGGCAGCGTCAGCGCATCGAGGATCGCTGCGGCGCCAGCGACCTCCGTGCCCGGCCGCAGGTCCGGCCCCAACTTCCCGGCGAGCGCCCGGATGCCGCCCCGCCGGCGTTCCAGGGTCGCGGCGACTCCGGCCCGGATCCCGGCGTCCGCGGTCGCGGCATCACGGTGGATGGCCGCCACATCGCCCGAGCTCTGCCAGCGCAGCCGGATGGACTGGGCGAAGAGCTCCACGCAGCGCTGGGCTGACGGCGCCGCCATCGCCTCCGCATACCGGGCCTCGGCGTCCGGCTGGCGCATCACCGCCTCGCGGAGTGCCCCCAGGATGCCCGCCTTCGAGCCGTACACCGCGTACACGGTCTGGACGGCGACGCCCGCCTCCTCCGCGACGTCGGCGAGCGTGGTGGCGGCGTAGCCATCGCGTACGAACAGCCGGCGCGCGGCATCCGAGATGCGCTCGCGGGTTACCTGGGCGCGCTCGTCACGGAGGGTCTTCCGCCGCTCGGCCGGCTCCCGCTTGACATGTCCCATGTCGATAGAGTATCACTCTATTGGATTAGAGTCACACTCTACCGAAGGAGCGTCCGCCATGACATCGCACGATCTCGCCGAACGAGCCCGCCGCCTGGTCGAGTTGGGCGTGGGCCAAGGCGACTTCTCCGTCCTGGAGGAGCTCATGGCAGAGGACATCGTGGAGCACCAGCGCGGCAATCACCCCGGCCGCGAAGGCGCACGGGAGGTCTCGGCGACACTCCACCGATGGCTTTCCGACTTCTCGCTCACCGTCGAGGACCTCGCGGTCAGCGGCGACATCGTCTGGACGCGCAACCGGGCTCGCGGGATCAACACCGGGTCCGTGATGGGCAACCCTCCGTCCGGCAAGCCGGTCCAGGTCGACGTGATCGACATCCTCCGGTTCGAGGACGGGATCGCGGTCGAGCACTGGGGCATCGCGGACCAGGTCGGCCTCATGCTCCAGGTGGGCGCCATGCCGGGCCGGCCCGCACCCGTGACCGCCTGATCAGAAGGTCGGCACGTCCTGGACGCCACCTCGGTCGCCCAGGGACCCCTGGACCGATTGGTGGTACGGTCGCGACCCATGGCGTGGGGCACCTGCCGTCCTCCCGCCGCGCGCCAAGAGGACCGATCCGTTGACGCAGCTCTGTGAGCACTTCGATCCCGATCCCCAGGTCGAGCCGCCCCTGGAGGTGTGCACCACGTGCGTCGAGATCAACAGCAGCTGGGTGCATCTCCGGCAGTGCCTGGCGTGCGGGCGGACGAGCTGCTGCGACAACAGCCCGAACCGGCACGCCACCGGCCATTTCCGCGCGACGGGTCACCCGATGGTCCAGTCCGCCGAACCCGACGAAGACTGGCGCTGGTGCTACCCGGACGACCGCCTCTTTGTCCGTGGCCCTGAAGGCTACGAGGCCGCCGAGGACTGACGCGGCGGCTCGTCGATCCGGTCGGGGCGCCGACGCGCCCTGCCCGTAGCGAAGGAGTGGCAGGCAATGACCGACAGCGTCGCGCCGGGCCCGCAGGGGCCCCTCGCCAGCGTCATCGCCGTGCGCGGGGGCGCCGCCGCCGGCCAACCAGGCGGCGGCCTCGAACACCGCGAGGCGCTGATCTACGCGCTCGGCAAGGCCGCCGAGCTGGAGCACCTGGTCATGCTCCAGTACCTGTTCGCGGCCTTCTCGCTCAAGCTGAAGCTGGACGAGGGGCTGAGTGCAGAGACGCTCACCGCCGTGCAGCGCTGGCGGAGGACCCTCCTTGAGATCAGCGAGCAGGAGATGCTCCACCTCGCCATCGTCCAGAACCTGCTGACCGCCGTGGGGGCCGCGCCGCGCTTCGCCCGCCCCAACTTCCCGATGCCGGCCTACAGCTACCCGGCCGGCGTGCGCATCGAGCTCGTCCCGTTCGGCGAGGCCGCCCTGCGCCACTTCGCATTCCTCGAGCGGCCCGAGGGCATGGCCTTCGACGACGCCGAGGGCTTCGATGCCATCGCGCAGGCCGTTCCGCTGCCGCACGACGAGCGGGACGAGATCGTCCCGCACCTCCAGGAGTTCGAGACGATCGGCCAGCTCTACCGCTCCATCGGGGATGGCATCGATCACCTCGCCGGGCGACTCGGCCCAGAGCGGCTGTTCATCGGCCCCGCCAACGCCCAGGCGACGGAGGAGCATTTCCGGTGGCCCGAGCTCGTCGCTGTTACCGACGTCGAGTCGGCGAGACGGGCGATCGACACCATCGTCGAGCAGGGCGAGGGAGCCCGGGGGGAGTGGCGTGAGGCCCATTTCGGACGCCTGCTGGGCATCCTCGACGAGTACCTCGAACTCCGCGCGGCAGACCCGTCGTTCGAGCCCGCCCGGCCCGTCGCGATGGCCAATGTCCGTCCGCAGACGACCGGCATCACGGTATCGCTCATCACGGACCCCGGTACCACGCGCGCCATGGACCTGCTAAACGTCGTGAACGAGGTCCTGCTCCAGGTGCTGTCGCGATACTTCGCGCACACGGACGAGACGCCCGAACAGCTGGGGGTGCTCGCCGACGTGGCGGTCGGGCTCATGTACGCCGCGATCAAGCCGCTGGGGACGGTCGTCACGACCCAGCCGATCGGCCCGGACCGGCCCGGCGTCACCGCGGGACCGGGGTTCGAGCTGTTCTACCAGGTGGACTACCTGCTGCCGCACCGCGAGGCGGCCTGGGTGCTCATGGAGGAGCGGCTCCGGGATGCGGCCGGGTTCGCCGTCCGATGCGGCCAGGCGTGCACCCCTGCGCTGATGGAGCCCCTCGCGAAGGTGGCCCGCGCGCTCGAGAAGTACGCCGACAAGCTCGCCACCGCGTCGTGAGGTGGGATGCCGGGGGGCGCTTCGCACGATCCGGCGGTGGCGGCCCGCGCGGAGCCCCGACCCGTTAGACTCCGCGGACCGCCGCAGGGAGCAGGGTGACCACGATGACCGTGACGATCCGCAAGTGGGTGACCTTGATCGAGGAGCTGCGCGAGGAGGGCGGGAAGCCGCTCGCGAAGCCGCTCCGCCGCGCGGCGGTCGCGGTCGTCGTGAAGAACCCGTATGCGGGTCGACTAATCCGACGACCTCACCGAGCTCATCGACTTCGGCGAGTATCTCGGCGACGAGCTGATGCCCGCCGCTGCCAGGAGGCGCTGGGCGACGCCGGTCGAGGCCTACGGCAAGGGCGGGATCGTCGGTGAGCTGGGCGAGCTGGAGCAGATCGCGGCCGTCCTGCACCCGAAGTTCGGGGCTCCCACCCGGAGCCGCCTCGGTGCGGTCTCCATCCTCCCCAGTCGTCAAGAAGCGTGGCGCGATGGGCGCGACCCTGGACATCCCGGTCCACCACATCAAGGCGATGCTCGTCCGCTCCCATTTCGACGCCATGGAGATCCGGGTGCCGGACGCTCCCGCGTCGGACGAGCTGCTCCTGGCGCTCGCGGTCACGGACGGCGGCCGGCCGCACGCCCGCGTCGGGGGGCTGCGCGCCGAGGACGCCGTGGGCGAGGACGGGCTCCGCTAGGCGCGGCCGGGGCGGCCACGATGCGTACCCTCATCTTCGGGATCGGCGCGGTCGTCTCGGGCGACGTCACCGCGCCCCTGGCGGACGCCGACTCCATCCTCATCGAGGGAGGGCGGATCGCGGTGGTCGGCCAGGGCCTGGACGGCGACGCTGGGGCCGACGGGCCGCTCGACGCGTCATCGACGCGCACGGGACCGACCGCGATCCCCGGCCTCATCGACTCGCACGCGCACCCGGTGTTCGGCGACTTCACGCCGCGCCAGCGGACGATCGACTTCATCGAGTCCGGGCTGCACGGCGGCGTCACCACGGTGATCTCGGCCGGCGAGGTCCACCTCCCGGGCCGGCCCAAGGACATCGTGGGTCTCAAGGCGCTCGCTATCGTCGCGGCGAAGAGCTATCAGAACTTCCGTCCCGGCGGGGGTCAAGGTCCACGCCGGCGCGCCGATCCTAGAGCTTGGGCTCGAGGAGCACGGACTTCGCGGAGATGGCGGCCGGCGGGCGTGACGCTCGTCGGGCGAGATCGGCCTCGGCTCCGTCAAGACGGGCGCCGAGGCCGCGCCGATGGTCGTCTGGGCGAGGCAGCACGGCATGACGGTCACGTTCCACACGGGCGGCCCGTCGATCGCCGGCTCGAGCGCCATCGCGGCGGACGCCGTGCTGGAGGCGCGCCCACACATCGTCGGCCACATCAACGGCGGCACGACCGCGCTGTCCGACGCCGATATCGAGCGCCTGGTCGCGACCGAGATGGCGATCGAGATCGTCCACTGCGGCAACGGCCGGGCGGCGCTCCACGCGGTCCGGATGGCGCAGGCGGCGGGGGCGCTGGGCCGCGTCATCCTCGGCAACGACGCTCCGTCCGGGACGGGCGTCGTGCCGCTCGGGATCCTGCGCGCTGATGGCGCACCTGGCATCGCTCGGCGGGGTCGCATCCGAGCCGTCGTCGTGGCGATGGCGACCGGCAACACGGCTCGTGTCCACGGCCTTGACGTGGGAGCGCATCGCACGCCGGCCGGCCGCGGACCTGTGCCTCGTTGACGCGCCCGGTCGGCTCGATGGCACAGACGGCCCTCGGCGCGCTGGCGATCGGGGACCTGCCCGGTGTCTCGATGGTGCTCATCGACGGCAGCGTGATGCTCGGCCGGAGCCGCAACACCCCACCGGCGGCCCGGGCGGCCGAGGTGGTGAGCGGCCCGGTCCCGGGACCGGTGCTCACTGAGTGACATGGTGATCGACGTGCGCGTCCACGCGATCCGATCCCGATGCAGGTTCGGGCTCCGTCTGCCCAGCTTCGCGCTGGGCGAGCAGACGGCCAGCCTTGCCGAGATGGGCGCCTACCTGCGCCGGGCCGAGGACCTGGGTTTCGAGCACGCGCGATGCTCATCGACCACCTGCTGGTGGCGCCGCCCGCCTACCGGACGACCTGGCTGGAGCCCGTCTCGCTCCTGGCCGCGCTGTCCGGCGTGACCCGGACGATCCGGCTCGGGACGCTGGTCCTCGTGCTGCCCGTTCCGGGACCCGGTCGCGTTCGCCAAGGAGTGGGCGACGCTGGACGTGCTGTCGGGCGGGCGGTCGATCCTGGGCGTCGGCGTCGGCTGGAACGAGGCGCGAGTTCGAGGCCGCTGCGCATCCCGCTACCGGGAGCGCGGCGCGGCGGATGAACGAGATGCTCGAGGCGATCACCGCGCTGTGGGCCGGCGATCACGTGACGCTACGAGGGCCAGTTCTACCAGTTCCGGGACCTGACGCTCGAGCCCAAGCCCGCCCAGCGACCGCACCCGCCGATCTGGATCGGGGGCGGGACGCAGCCGTCCGAGAAGATCTACGGCCAGCAGGTGGACACGATCCGCCCGGTCCTGCGGCGGATCGCGAAGTACGCCTCGACCTGGGTGCCCCACTCCTCCGCGACGGCCGAGATGGTGGCCGGCGACTGGGAGCTGATCCGCGTGCGCTACATGACCGGAGTACGGCCGCGATCCGGCCGAGATGACGCGAGGTCTACTCGAACTTCGTGCACGTCCTGCGTGCCCGGGCGAGCGGCCCGAGTCCGCGGCCGCGCCGGTTCTCGGTCTACTCCGGGCATGGACCTCGACTACTGGCAGCGAGTTCTACCTGCTCGGCGAGGCCGAGGAGGTCGCCGAGCGGATCCGCGGCAAGATCGACGCGCTGGGCGGCGTCGACCACCTGATCCTCAACCCGCTCGACTGGGATCCGGCGAACCTCGAGTCGCCTCGCCGACGGACGTCCTGCCGCTCGTCGACGCGTAGCGGGTCCGTGGCCAGCTACCTCCGACCGAGCGACCTCCCGGCGGCCATCGCGGCCCTCGCGGCGGGCGGGCGCGGCGGTGTGCCGTGGGTCGTGGTCGCAGGCGGCACCGACCATCTACCCGTCACGCGTCGGGCCGGGTGATGGACGAGGACGTCCTGGACGTCACGCGGGCTGGCGGGCATCCGCGGCGTGGTGCCGACCGGCGCATTCCCTGGACTCCGACCGGCGGCTGGCGCATCGGCGCGCTCACGACCTGGAGCGACCTGGCGGAGGCCAGGCTGCCGCCGCTGTTCGACGGTCTGCGCCAGACCGCCCGGGCGATCGGCGGACTCCAGATCCAGAACCGCGCGACGATCGTGGGCAACGTGTGCAACGCGTCCCCCGCCGCGGACGGCATGCCGAACCTGGTCGCGCTGGACGCCGCCGTGGAGCTCGCATCCGCGCGGGGAACGCGGAGCGTCCCGGTCGCGACCTTCGTGACCGGCAACCGGCGAACCGTCCGGCGCCGCCGACGAGCTGGTCACCGGGATCCTGGTACCGGTGCCGCTGCCCGGCACGGACACCCGCTCGACCTTCGTGAAGCTGGGATCCCGTGCCTACCTGGTCATCTCGATCGCGATGGTCGCGGCGGTCCTCGAGTCCGGCGCGGACGGCCGGGTGGCGCGGGCACGGATCGTCGTGGGGGCTTGCTCGGAGGTCGCGCAGCGGCTCACGTCCCTCGAGGGAGAGCTCGCGGGACGGCCGATCGATGCGGCGCTCGCGACTCTCCCCCGCCCCGATCACCTCGCCACCCTGACGCCAATCGACGACGTCCGCGGGACGGCCGCCTACCGGCACGATGCGGCGCTGGTCCTCGTCCGCCGTGCGCTCGAGGGCATGACACGGTGAGCGCGAGGATCGCCTTCACGGTCAATGGCGGACGCGTCGAGATCGAGACCGACCCGATGCGGCGCCTCGCCGACGTCCTCCGCGACGACCTGGGCCTGACGGGCACGAAGATCGGCTGCAACGCGGGCGACTGCGGGGCGTGCACGGTCCGGCTCGACGGGCGACCAGGTCGCGTCGTGCCTCGTGCCGGTCGCCCAGGCGACCGGGCGCGAGGTCGGCACCGTCGAGGGGCTCTCGGATCCGGACGGTGCTCCGTCCCGACTCCAGCTTGCGTTCCTGGCCGCCGGGGCCGCCCAGTGCGGCGTTTGCACGCCGGGCATGCTGATGGCCGCGGACGACCTCCTCGCCACGCGACCAGTGCCGTCCGAGGCCGAGGTGGAAGACGCGCTGGGCGGGGTCCTGTGCCGCTGCACCGGCTATCGGAAGATCATCGAGGCGGTCCTCGCGGCGACCGCGGACAGCCCGCCAGCCGGCCCGGCGACGCCGCCCGCTGGTCACGCCGTTGGCGCCCGCGTCCCCAAGGTGGATGGACTCGCCCGCGTCCTGGGCACAGCCTCCTTTGGCGCCGATGAGCGCCCGGAGGGCTTCCTCGCGCTGCGCGCCGTCCGCTCGCCGCACGCGCGGGCACGATTCCGGGTGGGCGACCTCGCGCCGCTCCACGCGCGCTTCCCGGGTCTGGTCCGTGTGCTCGCGGCGGCGGACGTCCCCGGACAGAACCGGTACGGTGTCTACGCGACCGGCAAGGATCAGCCGGTCCTTGCCGAGGACGACGTGCGCCACCGCGGCGAGGCAGTCCTCGCCCTCGTGGGCGAGGAGGCGACGATCGAGGCCATCGACGACCGCGACGTCCCGATCACCTGGGAGCCGCTGCCGCCGCTGGATGGCATCGACGCTGCGCTCGAGGCCGGCGCGCCGCAACTCCACGACGCGTCGGCCGGCAACGTGCTGGTGACCGGCCGCGTCGCCCACGGCGACATCGAGGACGCGCTCGGCCGCTCCTTCGTCACCACGAGCGTCGAGGTCGAGACGCCTCTGCTCGAGCACGCCTACATCGAGCCCGAGGCCGGCTTCGCCCGCCGTGTCGGGGACCGCATCGAGTCTCACGGTCAGCACCCAGACCCCGTACATGGATCGCGACGAGGTTGCGCTGGTCCTGGGGCTGCCCCCGGATCGCGTCCGGATCATCCCCACCGCCTGCGGGGGAGGATTCGGCGGCAAGCTCGACCTCGGTCGTCCAGCGCGCTGATCGCCACCGCCGCCTGGCTCCTGGAGCGGCCGGTCCGCGCCGTCTGGACCCGGCCCGAGTCCATGGCCGCGAGCCCCAAGCGCCACCCCTCGCGGATCCGGGCCACGGCGGGCGCCAACGCAGACGGACGGCTCACGGGGTTCCGCTTCCACGGCGACTTCGACACGGGAGCCTATGCATCCTGGGGACCGACGGTCGCCCACCGGGTCCCGGTCCACGCCTCGGGGCCGTACGCCTACGGCGCGGTGCTGGCGACCTCGCGCGCCGTGTACACGAACGGTCCGCCGGCGGGAGCGTTCCGGGGGTTCGGCGTGCCCGCAGGCGGCGATCGCCCACGAGGCGCTGATGGACGAGCTTGCCGACGGCCTGGGAATGGACCGGCTCGAGTTCCGACTGCGGAACGCGCTGCGGGCCGGTTCGATCGACCGCCACCGGCCAGGTTCTCCACGCGAGCGCCGGTCTCCCGGCGTGCCTCGAGGCGCTGCGGCCGCACTGGGACCGGTTGCGGGCCGAGGCGGCAACCCGCAACGAGGGCGCGACAGACCGGCCGGTGCGCGGAGTGGGCATCGGCGCGATGTGGTACGGCATCGGCAACACCTCGATGACCAACCCCTCCACGATCGAGATGGGCGTGGCCCGTGATGGCACGGTGACCTTGTTCTCCGGCGCCGTGGACATCGGCCAGGGCTCGTCCACCGTGCTCGTGCAGATCGCGGCCGACGCGCTGGGGGTGTCGGCGGCGGCGGTCTCCCTGGTCGGCGCCGACACCGACCGGACGGCCGATGCCGGGCAAGTCGTCCGCGTCCCGCCAGACGTTCGTGTCCGGCAATGCCGCGCGTCTCGCGGGGGCGGATCTCCGCCGCGGGCTGCTCCGCATGGCCGGGATGCCGGACGACGCGGTGCTCGCGCTGGGCCCCGGCAGGGTGACCCTGACCGAGCCGGGTGGGCGGAGTGCGGTCATCGACCTCGGTGAGCTGCCCGAGATCACCGGCCCGGACGCGGCCACGCCGTGCGTCCTCGTGGGTCGCGGCTTCTTCGACCCGCAGACCACGCCGCTCGATGCCGACGGCCAGGGCAGCCCGTACCAGACGTACGCGTTTGGCGCTCAGGTCGCGCTGGTCGAGGTGGATCCCGGAGCTCGGCACCACGAGGGTGCTGCGGATCGTCGCCGCGCACGATGTAGGGCGGGCGATCAACCCCACCCAGGTCGAGGGCCAGGTCCACGGCGGGATCGCACAGGGCCTGGGGCTCGCGCTCATGGAGGCGTACGTCCCCGGGCGCACGGAGAACCTCCACGACTACCTGATCCCCACGGTCGGCGACGTCCCGGAGATCGTGTGCCTCATCATCGAGGACAGGGAGCCGGCGGGCCCATACGGAGCAAAGGGCGTGGGCGAGCCGGCCCTCGTGCCCACGGCGCCCGCGATCCTCGGCGCGATCGAGGATGCGGTCGGCGTCCGGATCACGAGCCTCCCGGCCACGCCGGATCGGGTGCTCGCCGCACTTCAGCGGGCGGCGTGGGCAAGGCCGGACGACCGGCCCAATCCAGGCCCCAGTCCCAACCAGCCGAGCTAGAGGATCGCCATGGGCCACTTCGACCCGACGACCGCACTCGTCATCGTCGACGTCCAGAACGACTTCGCCGATCCCGGCGGGACGCTCGCCGTGGCGGGCGGCGCTGGGATCATCCCCTTCGTGAACCTCCAGGTGGAGGCGGCCCGAGGCGCCGGCGCGATCGTGGCCTACACGCAGGACTGGCATCCGCCGAACACGCCCCACTTCGCACCGTACGGCGGGCCGTGGCCCGTGCATGCCGTGATGGGAACCTGGGGCGCCGAGCTCCACCCCGACCTGGTCGTCGATGGGCCGGTCGTCCGCAAGGGATCCGCCGGCGAGGACGGCTACTCCGGATTCACCATGCGCGACCACGCTACCGGGGCATCCGTGGCGACGGAGCTGGCGGGGCTCCTGCGGGCCCGCAATGTCACCCGTGTGGTCGTCTGCGGGCTGGCCACCGACTACTGCGTGGTCGCGACCGCGCTCGATGCGGTCCGGCTCGGGTTCGCCACGAGCCTCCTGCTCGACGGGGTCCGGGCGGTGGACCTGGAGCCGGGTGACGGAGAGCGGGCGCTCGAGAGGATGCGCTACGCGGGGATCAGGCTCGTCGGCGGGGACTGATCCGCGCCGGCGGACCGGACTCGGGCCCGGAGGCCTCCGGCCGGTGGCGTGGCGCCCGGCGGCCATCGCGCCCCGCAGGTGCGTGCCCGGGTCAGCGGCAGTCCGTGACGGCCGCCGTCGAGATGTCAATGTGCAGCCGGGCATGCCCGCCGTACTCAAGGGCCGTGGCCAGATCGTCGGTTGCGAGCGCGAGCGTGGACCACCCCACGATGCGCTGCGGATGTGAGGGCAGCGCCGGGAATGTGTTGTTGGACGGGCTCCAGGCCGTGATCGCCTGGTCGAGCGTCGCCCAGCGCGCGGCGGGGTCGGCCCAGCTGCCACCCAGGACGTCCCGCTCCACGCACGGTCCATCCGTCTCCGCCGCCACGCCGGGCTTGCCCTCGAAACCCGGCAACAGGCCTGCGTCGCTCGCCCCACCCACGGTCCCGTCGCCGCCGGCATCGCCGAAGTACGGCCCGCCGGGTCCCACGATGAAATTGCGTGCCTCCTCGGCGGCGGCTCGAGCCTCGGACAGCCCGGTCGCGGACTGCCAGCGGGTGATGGCCTGGTCGATGGCGCTCAGCCGGGCCGCGAGGGCGGACGGCGCGTTCGGATCGCTCGCCGCCGAGCTGCTCGGGGCCGTCGATCGGACCGCGTCCGGTGCCGTGGTGCCAGCGCCTGACCCGCACGAAGACAGGACCAGGGCGAGAAGGATCATGGACGCGAGGACCTGGCGGCCGGATCTCAGACGGTTTCCCTTCCGCGTTGGAGGCCAATGCGCCTCCGGCGTGCCGCGGATCATAGGCCCGTGCTAGGTTCGAGGCATGCCCGTCCGATCCTTCGACGCCCTGATCTTCGACATGGACGGCGTGCTGTGCGACTCCGAGCCGTTCATCGCGGCGGCGGCCGCAGAGGCGCTCCGGCGCCGCTACGGGATCACTGTCCTGCCCGAGGACTTCCTGCCGTTCGTCGGCGCCGGGGATGACCGGTTCATCAGCGGCGCCGCCGCTCGCCATGGCGTGACGGCCGATCTCGCGATCGACAAGCCGCTGACCTACGAGGTGTACCTGGAGCTGATCCGGGGATCGCTCCAGCCCGTCCGCGGCGTGCACGCCTTCCTGGTCGAGGCGCGCGCGGCAGGGCTCCGCATGGCCGTGGCCACCGGCTCCGACCGGCCCAAGCTGAACGGCAACCTGGACGCGATCGGCATCCCGGAGTCGGCGTTCGACGTCGTGGTCTCCGCAGAGCAGGTGACGCACAAGAAGCCGGACCCGGAGACCTTCCTGGTCGCAGTTGAACGCCTTGGGCTGCCCGCCTCGCGCTGCCTGGTGGTCGAGGACGCCCGGAACGGGGTACAGGCGGGGCGCGCGGCGGGGTGCGACGTGCTGGGGATCACCTCGTCCCAGTCCGCGGAGGTGCTCGTCGCGGAGGGCGCCCTCGCCGCCGCGCCGGACTTCACGGCCATCCCCGGCGAGGTGCGGGCGGCCCTCGGACTGGACTAGGGCCGGTTCGCCAGGCCCGTGCGGGAGGCGGCCCTCCGGGATCGTCGCGGTCCCGCCATCTCGGGCCCAAGGGCCCTATCCCGCCCGGTGGCATCGGCCAAACGATCGTCGGGCTGACGAGCCTTGGATGCACGGGAGACCACGGTGACCGAGCGAAAGCGGATGACCCTGCCGGCGTTGATCGAGAAGGCGGCCCAGGGGACGCCGATCACCTGGCTGACCTGCTATGACTACCCGACGGCGTACCTCCAGGACCAGGCCGGGATCGACATGATCCTCGTGGGCGACAGCCTGGGCATGACGATGCTGGGCTACGACTCCACGCTGCCGGTGACGATGGACGACATGATCCGGCACACGGCAGCGGTGCGGCGCGGCGCCCCCAACGCGTGGGTCGTGGGCGACATGCCGTACATGAGCTACCAGCCCAGCGTGGAGACGGCGATCCGCAACGCCGGCCGCTTCATGGCGGAGACCGGTTGTGACTCGGTCAAGCTTGAGGGTGGCGCGGAGATGGCGGACCGCGTCGCCGGCATCGCGCGCGCGGGCATCCCGGTCATCGGCCACCTGGGCCTCACCCCCCAGAGCGCGAGCTCGCTCGGCGGCTTCCGGCTCCAGGGCAAGAGCGCCGCGAAGGCGAAGAAGATCGTGGACGACGCCCGGATCCTGGAGGAGGCCGGCGCGTTCTGCCTCCTGCTGGAGCTGGTCCCGGATCGCCTGTGCGGACTGATCAAGGAGCGCGCCCAGGGCGCGATCGTCATGGGCCTCGGATCGGGCCCTGACGCCCACGGCCAGCTGCTGATCTACCACGACGCGTTCGGGCTCTATCCGAAGTTCACGCCGCGGATGGCCAAGGTCTTCGCGGACGCGGGCGCGGTGATCCGCCAGGGCCTCGAGGCCTACGTTGGCGAGGTCACGCAGCGGACGTTCCCGGCGCCCGCAAACTGGTTCGGCATGAAGGACGACGAATACGAAGAGCTGCTGGCGCTGCTCGACTGAACACGAGGAGACGGCAGTGACCACGACGCCGCTCACTGATCCCGGCACCGGCCTGCGCGACAGGCTGGCGATCCCGGGCAACCGGCTGGACGATCTCAACGCGTTCCTGCTCGATCCGGACGCCCGGATCGTCAACGACCTGCTGGAGGTCGTGGGCCGCTACGGGACGCCGGATGAGATCAATGCCCGGGCCCGCGAGGCGGGGGCGCTGCCCGCGCTGCTGGGCCGGGTCCGGGAGACGCGCCCCGACTATCTGCGCGACCTGGAGTGGCTGATCGAACAACGGGATCACGACGCGTTCGTGAGCATCGCGGGCTTCCGGCGCTCGGTGCTGGGCGATCGCGCCGACGCGATGACCTTCCGCGACGACATGGCCGTCACGCTCGAGGTCAGCTCCCTCCAGTACTTCCCGTGGGTCATCGACGCGGCCCGACGCGCCATCGCGGATCGCTCGCTGATGCCGGGGCGCTGGATCCGTGTCCGCAAGATGGCTGAGCAGGAGGCTGACGGAGACCTGGCGGCCGTGGCGGCGGCGATGCAGATCATCGGCGCCAGCGTCGTCGAGACGCTGGATACCAAGGGCACCGACGGCTCCAACGTCCATCTCGACGGCGCCGCCACGATCACCGGCTACTTCGGCGGCGTGGGCCAGCCCAACGACCATCCGCTGCTGTGGGTGGACGAGTACCTCCGCTACTACACCACCTACGGGGTGCGCCAGGTCCTCAACCTCAACCCGGGCACGGTGCTTGCCGGCTACCTGCTCCACCGCCTGGGCGTGGACATCGAGTTCAAGATCTCCGTGTTCATGGGCAACGACAACCCGTTCGCGGGCCTGTGGACCCTGCTGGGAGCGAAGCTGTTCGCGCGCGAGGACGGGACGACGCCGCTGGTCGGGTTCAACTGGAGCAACTCGGTGGACAACCAGACCCTGGAGATCGCCGCCGGCATCCGGCGCGCCCTAGGGTTCGAGGACGCGGTCCGCTTCGAGCACCACATCACCGAGACCCAGAAGAGCATCGTGCGCCAGCCCTATGACCGCCGCGAGGAGCTCATGGAGCTCGCGGACCACGTGGCCAACATCTCGGCCAAGCACGAGGGCGGCGACCCGGACGTCGATGCCGCGCACCCTCATCCGTCGGACATCCTGGACTACTTCCGGGACAAGGCCGAGGTGATCGCCAGCGGGGACTGGGATGCCCTCGCCGACGACTTCACCGACAAGCTGGACGCTACCAACCACACCGCCCGGGCGCTGACCGAGCACGGCCTGAGCTTCGTTGCGGCGCACCACCTGCACCGCTGACCGGGGCGCTGGGAGCTCACTCGACACCCGGTGCACCCCCGCATGCGACCCGTCGGCGGGCGGCATACACTTGCGCCCCGGTCGCCCGGCCGGAGACGTGTGACACGAATCCACCGGAGAGCGGGAGCGACGCCATGAGTGCGCAGTTCAACGGGACGATCAACGTCGACATCCGCGACTCGGTCGCGGACTGGGCGCCCGTTCGTGTCGCCGCAGGCACCGGACGGCGCCCCCAACGTCGTCTACGTCGTGCTCGACGACGTCGGATTCAGCGCGATGTCCTGCTACGGCGGCCCGATCGCGACGCCGAACATCGACAAGATCGCGGCCGACGGCGTTCGCTACACGCAGTGGCACACCACCGCGCTGTGCTCACCGACGCGCTCGTGCCTGCTGACCGGCCGCAACCACACCCGCAACAGCATGGCCTGCATCACCGAGGGCGCCAGCGGCTTCCCGAACGCCAGCGGCACGATCCCGCCGGAGAACGGCATGCTCCCCGAGATCCTGGGCGAGCTGGGCTGGAACACCTACATGGTCGGCAAGTGGCACCTGTGCCCGACCGTCGAGATGAACCTCGCCTCGACCCGGCGCAACTGGCCGACCGGCCGCGGCTTCGAGCGGTTCTACGGCTTCCTCGGCGCCGAGACCAGCCAGTGGTTCCCGGAGCTGATCTACGACAACCATCCCGTGGACCAGCCGAGGACGCCGGACGAGGGCTATCACTTCGGCGAGGACATCACCGACAAGGCCATCGAGTTCATCATGGACGCG
This sequence comes from uncultured Chloroflexia bacterium, assembly GCA_963788375.1. Taxonomy (GTDB): domain Bacteria; phylum Chloroflexota; class Limnocylindria; order Limnocylindrales; family CSP1-4; genus CAIXZV01. The sequence goes on along the minus strand of CAWBGT010000017.1, from coordinate 216,569 downwards.
AAGGCCGTCGCGCCCCAGAAGCCGTTCTTCCTGTACTACGCGCCCGGCGCGGCGCACGCCCCGCACCACGCCCCCAAGGAGTGGATCGAGCGAGTACAAGGGCCAGTTCGACATGGGCTACGAGGCGATGCGCGAGGCGACCCTCGCGCGCCAGAAGGCGATGGGCCTGATCCCGCCGGAGACCGAGCTGCCGCCGGTCAACCCGATCGGCACGTCCGAGACGCGTACGGGCCCGGACGGCGAAGCCCTTCCCGCCGATGGACACCACCCGTCCCTGGGACACGCTGTCCGACGACGAGAAGCGCCTGTTCGCGCGGATGGCCGAGGTCTATGCCGGCTTCCTGTCCCACGCCGACCACCAGGTCGGGCGGCTGCTCGAGTACCTCGAGATGACCGGCCAGCGCGAGAACACGCTCGATCATCGTGGTGTCCGACAACGGGGCCAGCGGCGAGGGCGGACCGGACGGCTCGGTCAACGAGATGCTGTTCGTCGAACGGCATCCCGGACGACATCAAGGCCAACCTCGCGATGATCGACGAGCTGGGCGGCCCGAAGACCTACAACCACTATCCCAACGGCTGGGCGATGGCGTTCAACACGCCGTTCAAGATGTGGAAGCGCTACGAGTTCAACGGCGGGACGAGCGACCCGTGCATCATCTCGTGGCCGGCCGGCATGGCGGCCAGGGGCGAGATCCGGACGCAGTACCACCACGCGATCGACCTCGTCCCGACCGTCCTCGACGCCCTCGGCATCGAGGCGCCGGAGAAGATCAAGGGCCACACCCAGAGCCACTTCGACGGCGTGAGCATGCGCTACAGCTTCGACGACGCCGCCGCACCGGGCACCCGGCACACGCAGTTCTACTCGATGCTCGGCTCACGCGGCATCTGGCACGACGGCTGGAAGGCCATCACGACCCATCCGACGATCAGCGGCTGGAGCCACTTCAACGAGGACACCTGGGAGCTCTACCACACGGACGTGGACCGCTCCGAGCTGCACGACCTCGCCGCAGAGCAGCCGGACAAGCTCCGCGAGATGGTGAACCTGTGGTACGCGGAGGCGGGCGCGAACGAAGGGTTCCCGCTCGACGACCGGTCGGCACTGGAGATCTTCATCTCGCCCGCGGCCGCAGCTGTCGGCACCACGCGCTCGCTATGTGTACTTCCCCGAGCACGCCGAGGTGCCCGAAGCGCAGGCGGTTGTCGTCCGCGGGCGCTCGTTCGTGATCGGCGCCCTCGTCGACCTGCCGGCGCCCGGTGCGCAGGGTGTCATCTTCTCGCAGGGCTCCCGGTTCGGCGGCCACGCGCTCTACGTGAAGGACAACCGTCTGCACTACGTGAACAGCTTCGTCGGCATGTTCGAGCAGAAGGTCGTCGGCGACCGAGGACCTGCCGATCGGCGACGGACCTCATCCTGTCCGCCTCGTTCGAGAAGGAGGGCAGCGGGCCGTCGCCGGTCGCCGAGGGCGTCCTGTCGCTCTACCACGGCGAGAAGAAGGTCGGCGAGGGCCGGATCAAGACCCAGCCGGGCGGCTACATGATCGCCGGCGAGGGCCTGGCGGTCGGCCGCGATGTCGGCGATCCGGTCACCCAGGACTATCCCGGGCGACCGGCCCTACCCGTTCACCGGCGGCACGATCAAGCGCGTCGCGGTCGACGTCAGCGGTGAGCCGTACATCGACCTGGAGCGCGAAGCCGCCGGCATGCTGATGCGCGAGTAGCCCTTCGGGTGCGTCACGCCGCGGCCATCTCCGTGGCGATTGACGCCGCGACGACCGCCGCGTCCTCGCCAACGCCGAGGAGGATCGACGACTTCCGGGTGCGCAGGAAATGGACACCGGCGAAGTAGAGCCCGTCCACCGTCGAGCTCGCGCCGTCCTGCTGGATGGGGAAGCCGGCCTCGTCGAACGCATCCGGCCACGGCAGCCAGGAGCGGTAGTCGGGCCGGAAGCCCCCCGTGAAGACGGCCGCGCCGAAGCCGGCGAGCAAAACGGACTCGGGTGCCCGGCCATCGAACGGCTCGGGGTCGGGCATCTCAGGCGCCGGCACGCCCAACCCAGCGGCCGTGCGGCCGAACAGCGCCCGGAGATCCCGATAGCGGTCGTCGCCCCAGGCCACGGATTCGGCCAGGGTCGGTGCGAACCGTGCCTCGCCGGCGGTCGCACCCAGGAAGCGACCCACGAGCGTGACACCCTTCGCCTGGAGCGTGCGGAGATGCAAGTCGTGACCACCGTCGTGCCCGCTCGCGAGGGGGTTCGAGAACAGGCGGGCGGCGGGAGACGGCAGCGTGGAGGCCGGCTGGTCCATGAACCCCGAAGCGTCGAGCCACCAGAAGAGGTCCCGGTCGCCCAGGTGACGCGGCGCCCACGGGGCCCGGCCGCAGGACAGGACAACGTCGCGTCCGGCCCCCCGCAACTCTTCGGCCAGCTGGGCGCCCGACTGCCCGCTGCCGACGATCAGGACCGGGCCGGGAGGTAGGTCACCCTCGTTCCGATACGCCTCGATGTCGATCTGGAACAGGCCTGCCGGGAGCGAGTCTGCGCCGGCGGGTCGGTGGGCCCGCTGGAACGCGCCGGTGCAGAGCACGACACGGGCGGCCCGGATATCGCCCACGGATGTCCGGGCGATGAAGCCGCCCGGACCCCGGTCGATCGTCAGGACCTCGACGCCCTCCCGCACGGGCGCCAGGGAGGCGGACGCGTAGCTGACGAGGTGAGCGACGATCTCGTCCCGGGGCATGAAGCCGTCCGGATCTTCGCCCTCATAGGTCCCGCCCGGGAGGCGCACTGCCCAGTTGGGCGTGACGAGGCAGAAGCTGTCCCAGCGATCGCGCCACGCCTGGCCGATCCGGCCACGTTCGAGGACGACGTGGTCGATCTCGCGGCCTGCGAGCTCGTGACTGACTGCCAGGCCCGCGGACCCACCGCCGACTACCAGGACCGGGACGCTGTCCATAGGGGCGCAGTCTAGTCCCCCGCCGCAACGCGCCCGCACGGACGGCGCCCGCACGCGCGGCCGTGCTGCGGTTGGGCTACGCTGCGGCCCGGCGTCCCCGCCGCAATCCGCTGCCGGCGCCGACAACCTTGTGGAGCGCGGCGATGGACAAGACCCTCGTGGACCAGGTGCTGACCGCCGCGGCGAGCGTCCTCGGCAGCGGCGCGATCGGGCCCAACGGGCACGGCAACGTGAGCATCCGCGTCCCCGGCGCCGAGGAGATGTACTTCACGTCGGCTCCAACGCTTCGCGGGCTCGGGCCCGAGGGCATCGCGCGGGTGGCGCTCGATGGGACGCTGCTGGAGGGCGTCCTTCCTCCGATCCAGGGCGCGGTCGTCGCGATGCACACCGCCATGTACGAGGACAGCGCCGACGTGGGCTGCGTCGTCCACACCCATTCGCCGTACGCCACCGCCTTCGCCGTCGCCCACCTGCCGATCGACTGCTGGATCGAGGCGCTCGCGATGTTCGGCCTCGCCGACGGCGTCCCGGTCGCGGGGTACGGCCCCCGGGGCTCAGCCCAGGCCGTCGCCAACATCCGCGCAGCGGTGCGCCCTGGCTTGCCGGCCGTGCTGCTCGCGAACCACGGTGTCCTCGTCTTCCATCGCACGCCGGAGCTGGCGATCCTGACCGGCGGCGTCGTGGAGGAGGCAGCCCAGGCGGCGATCAACGCCCGCGCGCTGGGTGGTGCGGTCGCCATCCCCGCCAGCCTTCGGGCCGCCGCCCTGCAGCGCGCGATGACGTTCGACACCGCGGGGACGAAGACCGCCTGAGTCGCCGGCGGACCTGTGCCCTCTTCCTGCGCCGCTCGGCGGTTCAACAGTCGGGCGAGCACCGATCCCAGCCGCCCAGCGGCACGTCGGTCGCGCCCAAGGATGGTTCCGGGCCAAGAACCCGACGGATGTGCCGGCTGGCGGCGCAATTCGGCCGGCGCCCGACGGTTCAGCCGCTCGGCGGCGTCCTCGGAGGCGCGCGGCGTCATCGGCGGCGCGGGCGGCGGCGCGTGGCGTCCTCGGCGGCGCGGGCGGCGGCGCAATTCGGCCGGCGCCCGACGGTTCAGCCGCTCGGCGGCGTCCTCGGCGGCTCGGGCGGCCGCTCGGCGGCGTCCTCGGCGGCGCGCGCGGCGCCGAGCGTCCCCGTCAGGTCCCGAGCGTCGCCGTCAGCTCCCGAGCGTCGCCCGCAGCAGGTCGCCCATCCTCGTCATGCCCTCGACGATCCGCGCCTCGGACACGCCCGAGAAGTTGACCCGGGCGTGGTTGGGCTCCTGCAGCCCCGGATAGAAGGTGGCCCCTGGAACCCATGCGACCTTCGCCTTCGGCAGCAGCTCGTCGCGCATGAAGGCCGTGGCGTCGAACCCGTCCGGGAACGTGAGCCAGGTGAACAGCCCGCCGTCGGGGTGGGTGATGGCAACGCTGGACGGGAACGTGTCCGCGATCACGCTGAGCATGAGGTCGCGCTTGCGCCGGTACGCATCCCGGATCCGCCCGATGTGCTTGTCGAGGTCGTACCGCTCGAGGTAGCCGGACGCGGCCGCCATGTTGAGGGTGCTGCACTGGGTGTCGGCGGCGAGCTTGAGCAGCCCCAGCTTCGAGGCGATGTCCCCGCCCGCGACCGCCCACCCGAGCCGCATCCCGGGCGCGAGGATCTTGGAGAAGCTGCCCAGGTAGACGACCCTGCCCTCGGTGTCGAGGCTCTTGAGCGTCGGCAGCGAGCGGCCCTCGTAGCGGAGGTCCCGGTAGGGCGAGTCCTCCACCACCAGGAGGCCATGCCGGTTTGCGAGCTCGATCAATCGCCGCCGGCGCTCGAGGCTGAGCGTGACGCCGGTTGGATTGCCGAAGTCGGGCATCGTGTACAGCAGGCGGGCGCGCGGCGTCCGGGCCAGCACCTGCTCGAGATCGTCCACCTCCATCCCGTCGTCATCGGTTCGCACGGGGGCGTAGGCGGGCTCGAAGGGGTTGAACGCGATCAGCGCACCGAGGAAGGTCGGGTTCTCGGTGACCACGACGTCACCTCGATCCAGCACCAGCTTTGCCGCCAGGTCCAGCCCCTGCTGGGCGCCGTGAAGGATGAGGACGTCGCCGGCCCGGCAATCCGTCCCGTCCGCGGCCATGCGCGCCGCGACCTGCGCGCGGAGTCTCGGCAGCCCGTCGGAGACGGTGTACTGGAGCACGCCGCCGTCGCCGTCGGACAGCAGCCCGTCGAAGACCGCCCGAAGCTCGTTCCGCGGAAAGAGCGCCGGGTCCGGGTAGCCGCCGCCGAACGAGATCACGTCGGGGTCGGCGCCGTGCACCAGCAGGTCCCGGATGGCCGACGGGCTGACCTCCTGCATCCGCCGGGCGAACGGGACCGTCACCGCTACACCGGCCCCGTGCCGTGCGCCCCGTCGCCCAGGAAGTCGAGCGCCGTGGCAGCGTACAAGGCGATGCCCAGCGCCATCGACGGCTCGTCGAACACGACCCGGTTGGAGTGGTTCTGCGGTCCCGTCTCGGGATCCTCGTCCGGCGGGCAGGCCCCCAGGAAGGCCATCATCCCCGGCACCCGCTCGGTGACGTAGGAGAAGTCCTCGGCGCCCATGATCGGCTGCGCGAGGTCGAGGACGCGCGCCTCGCCGGTGAGGCCGGCAGCCAGTCCCCGAACCCAGGCCGTCACCTCCGGGTCGCACACGGTCACCGGGTAGCCGGGCACGATCTCGAGCTCGATGGTCGTGCCATGGGCGGCTGCGACGCCGGCAGCCACGCGGCCGACTAGCTCGCGCACGAGCTGACGGGTCGCGGCGGAGACCGTCCGGATCGTGCCCTCGATCTCGACCGTCTCGGGGATGATGTTGTTGGTCGTGCCGCCGCTGATCCGGGCGATCGTGAGGACCGCCGGGTCGAAAACGTCAACCGACCTGGTCACGGCGGTCTGGAGCGCCAGCACCAGCTCGGCGGCGGTCGGGATCGGGTCCAGGGCGAGGTGTGGCGCGGAAGCGTGCCCGCCACGACCGCGCACGGTCGCCCGGATGGCGTCCGCGGAGGCCATCAGCGGTCCCGGCCGCAGGGCGATCGTGCCCGCCGGGTACTCCGTGCTGATGTGGATCGCAACGGCCCGCTCCACGTCGCCGGCCCCGTGGGCGCCGTCCTCCAGCAGGCCCTCGTCAAGCATGAACCGGGCGCCGTGAAAGCCCTCCTCGCCCGGCTGGAACATGAACAGGACCCTGCCCGCCAAGGAATCCCGGCGCTCCGCCAGGAGGCGGGCGGCACCCAGCAGCATCGCCACGTGCGTGTCGTGCCCGCACGCGTGCATCGCTGCGGCGTCCTCGGAGGCGAACGGGAGCCCGGTGTCCTCGTGGAGGGGCAGCCCGTCCATGTCGCCGCGCAGGAGCATGGTCGGGCCGGGTCTGGCTCCCTCCAGGACGACCACGACCGAACTGGTCGACTCACCGAGCCTGGGCTCAAGCCCCAGCGCCAGCAGCGCCTCGACGATCATCGCCTGCGTCGCGGGCAGCTGAAGGCCGATCTCCGGGTGCCGGTGGAGCCGTCGCCGGACCTCAACGACGTCCGGGAGGATCGCCTCGGCCGCGGCGAGGAGCGGGTGGGTGGTGGTGGCCTGGGTGCTCATGCCGTCGACGACTCCTGTGGTGCTGCCGGACGCAGGAAGACTGTCGCACATCCCGGCTGACTGGCCGGAGGCATCACGGCGGCACGCTCGCCCTACCGCGGTGGCATCGCCTCGAAGGTCCGCTCGATGTCGTCGAGGATACGGATCGTGGACTCCACCACCACGTCCAGGTAGCGCTCGCCGAACTCGGCAGTGGACTCGCGGGCATCACCCCAGGTGCCGGACTCGGTCGCGCTGTGCACGGATCCTGGTGCCGAGAAGAAGAACGCCGTGTGCACCGGGGCCGGGCTGGTGACCTCGGGGAACGGCGGGAACTCCACGTTGGCGAGCTCCATGTCCACGAGATCCGGCCGGATCGCGAGGACCGCCGACGTCTCGCCCTTGTTGGCGTGGAGGCCATTGGACGGGTCGAAGAACTCAGCGGCCTCGACCGGGGTCATGCCGTCCCAGTAGTTGATGGGGAAGGCGCGCACGCCGGCGGGCATCCGCTCCGCGGCAGCGGCGCAGGCATAGGCGATCGCGTAGGTGTTGTCGTAGTGGCCGTTGAGGAAGACGATCCTGGTGAAGCCGATGGTCGCCAGGGAGGCGCACAGGTCCTCGATCATCGCCATGAAGGTCGGGATCCGGATGTGGACGACGCCCGTGAAGCCCGCGTGCGGGTACGACAGGGCGTAGTTGACCGGCGGCGCGACGACGGCGCCGGCACGTGGGGCGACGCGTCGTGCGACTTCGACCGGGATCAGGACGTCGGTCAGCAGCGGCGCGTGCGGCCCGTGCTGCTCGGTCGAGCCCACGGGCACGATCACCGTCCGGTGCTCCTCGAGGAAGGCGTCGACCTCGAGGGTGGTCATCTCGCCCAGGAACACGGTTGCGGGCTTCATCGCGATCCCTCCTCGCCGTTGCCGATGGTGGTGGTGAGCTCGCCGATCTGCTCGATCCAGACCGTGACCACATCGCCGGGCCGGAGGTGGCGGTCCGGCCCCGGTGGCTCGGCCAGACGTGCCGGCGTGCCGGTCGCGATCAGGTCGCCCGGGCGAAGCAGGATGTGGTGGCTGAGGTACGAGACCAGCTCCGCGATCGGGAACCGCATCCGGGCGGTGCTGTCCTCCTGAATGGCCTCACCATTGATGGTGCATCCGAGGCGGAGGTCGGCGGGGTCGACCTCGTCACGCGTCACGACCCATGGGCCCACGGGGCAGAACCCCGGCATCGACTTGCCGAGCAGCCACTGGTCACCGTCCAGCCATGGGTCGCGGGATGACACGTCGTTGATGCAGGTGTAGCCGAACACGTGGCTCATGGCTTCCTCGGGCGCCACGGCGAAGGCGGGCTCGCCGATCACCACGCCCAGCTCGACCTCGGAATCGACGTTTGCCGTCAGGGAGCGGTCCCAGGTGAGCTGCGAGCCGTGCCCGGCCACGGACGTCGCCGCCTTGCCGTAGACCAGCGGCCGGCCAGGGCCGTCTGACCCGGCCTCGGGCCCCTCGGCCATGCCGGGTGCGCGGTAGTTGAGCCCGATCGTGTAGACGGCCACCGGGTCCGGCACCGCCGGCGCGAACCTCACCTCCTCGAGCGCACGCCAGTCTGCCTCGTGATGATCCGCGGCCCAGCCCTCGATCGCCGCCAGGGCCGCGGAGCCTCCGCCGGCGACGCTGCGCATGGACGCCGCCACGCCGGGTGGGATGGGCAGGCATCGACCGTCGCGGACCAGCGCGACCGCGGGCGGCCCGTCGTCGAGGATCGTGGCGAGGCGCATTGGTCAGGCCTCCGTGCCGGCGTCGGCGAGCAGCGGCGCCACGGCCGTGCGCATGACGTCCGCCATCCCGCCCACGCCGGTCCAGCGCTCGAAGGCGGAGGCGGCCTGTGCGATGAGCATCTCCGACCCGTTCGCCGCCTTCAGACCGCGCTCGCGCGCGGCCCGGAGCAGCGGCGTCTCGGCCGGGACGTAGACGAGATCGAACACGGTGGCGCCGGCCGGCAACAGCCCGACATCGATCGTCATCCCCGGGTCAACCATGCCCACGGTCGTCGCGTTTACCGCGAGGTCTGCCGAGCGGAGCGCGCGGCCGAAATTGGCGCCGCCGAGCACCGCCGCCGTGGCCGACACTTGCCCGACCCCGTGCAACTGCGCGGCGAGCGCCTCGGCGGATGCGTGGCCGCGGCTGCCGACCGTCACCCGGCTGGCGCCGGCGCGGAGGCAGGCGAACACGACCGCGCGCGCGGCACCACCGGCCCCCGCCACCACGATCTCGGCCCCGGCCAGGGGCGAGCCCATGGCGACCTCGGCCCCGGCCCGGAAGCCGGGCGCATCGGTGTTGAAGCCCACCAGCCGGCCGTCCGGCGTCCGCTCCACGTTGTTCACCGCACCGATCGCCGTTGCGTCGTCGTCCACCGCATCGCACAGGTCCGCAACGAGCCGCTTGTAGGGCGCCGTGACGCCCAGTCCCAGCCAGTCCGGGCCGCGCGCGTCGCGCACGGCGTCCGCGACCGACTCCTCGTCCAGCTCCAGCAGCACGTAGCGTGCATCGATCCCGGCCGCATCGAAGGCGGCGTCGTGCATGACCTGCGAGTGCCGGCGCCGGAGCGGCTTGCCCAGGAGCGCGACGCGCCGCGTCATCCCGCGGTCACCGGAGCGCGGGCGCCATCCGGCGCACCGGCCCGGCCGTGGCCGGGAACCTGAGGCTGGGGATGATCTCGTCCACCCAGTGGCGGAGCTGGTCCTGGTCGGGCGTCATCGTGTGGAGCATGAAGTACTCCACCCCGGCGTCGATCCGGAGCTGGAGCGAGGCGATCACCTCGTCCGGGGTTCCGAACAGGTACACGGACTCCAGGTAGCGCTCGCCGCGCTCGGCGCTCATCACCTTGAGGAACGCCTGGTGCTGCTCCTCGCGGGCCTTGACCGGGTCATTGGTCATGACCAGGTGCAGGAAGTTCTCGTGGGCCACGACGCACTCGTCGGGATCGCGGCCATGGTCGCGGTAGTAGGCCTGCAGCTCCGCCCAGTCACGGGCGATGTCGTCGGGCGGGCAGGTGGGCCGCGGAATCCAGCCGTCGGAGCGCATCGTGCGCGCCTTGACCGACTCGACAAAGCGCGGAAGGTCGGGCGACTTGGGATCGGCCAGCTGGGACCCGCCGCCGATCCAGATCTCGGGCCGCTGGGCGGTGCGGGGCTCGATGAACACGTCGTCCACCGAGTAGTAACGGCCGTGATAGGTCACGGTCTCCCCCTCGAGGGCCGGGATCATGATGTCCAGCATCTCGTCGGTCCGCCGGCCGCGCTCGGACTTGTGGACGCCCACCGCCTCGTACTCGGATTCGTTCCAGCCGACCCCCGCACCGAGGATGACCCGGTTGTCCGAGAGGAACTGGAGCGTCGCCAGCTCCTTGGCCAGGATGACCGGGTTGCGCAGGGGCATGATCAGGATCGACGTGCCGAGCCGGACCCGTTCGGTCGCACCCGCAGCGACTGCCAGGCCCATGAGCGGCTCCAGCCAGTTCACGGAGTAGAACCGCCGCGCGGCCAGCAGGTGGTCCGTGATCCACAGGGAGTCGAAGCCCAGCTCCTCCACGGTCCTCGCGAACGACTTGATGCCGCGCGCGCGCTCGGGGCCGTCGCCCTCCCAGACGTACGAGGGCAGGAAGACGCCGAACCGGCCGATCTCACTCATGGGGTTGACTCCTCGCTGCGGTCGGCCTCATCGGCCGCGGTACCGGGGCTCGCGCTTCTCGAGGAACGCACCCGCGCCCTCGAGCATGTCGTCGGTGGCAAAGATGCGGACCGAGGCCTCGAGCTCGGCGGCGAGCCCGGCGTCGAGATCCCCGTCGGCGGCGGTGTCGATCAGCCGCTTGGCCTCGCGGACGGCCAGCGGGCCGCGTTCGGCGATCTCCGCCGCCAGCGCGTCTGCAACGTTGCGGGCCTCGCCCGCCGGCACGACGTGGTTGACGAGGCCCATCTGCTCGGCCTCGGCCGCGGTCAGGATCCGGCCCGTCAGGATCAGCTCCTTCGCCCGAGCCATGCCCACGATCCGAGGCAGCCGCTGCGTTCCACCCGCGCCGGGGATCACGGCCAGGCGCACCTCGGGCAGGCCCAGTCGGGCGCGCTCGGAGGCGACCCGGAGATCGCAGCACAGGGCGAGCTCCAGCCCGCCGCCCATGGCATTGCCCTCGATCGCCGCGATCGTCGGCATCGGCAGGCCGGCGAGCCGGCTTGCGACGCCCGCCTCGAGGGCCAGGCGCTCCCGGCCGCCTGGCCCGCGCTGTGCCTCGAACTCGCCGACGTGGGAGCCCGCGGAGAAGGCCTGCTGGCCGCGGCCGCTCACGACCACCGCGCGGACCTCGCCGGTGGGGGCGGCCTCGAGGATGGCCAGCGCCTCGTCCAGATCATCGAGCAGCTCGCGGGTCACCAGGTTGAGCGGCGGGTTGACGAGCTCGAGGTGGGCGACCCTCCCCAGCTCGAGGACCACGAGCCCGCTCACGGCGCGTCCGCCGGGCCCGCCGCGGCATCGTCGGGGCCCATGGAGCGGCCGGCATCCGCCGAGCCCGCCGCGGCAAAGGCGGCCGCCAGGCCCATGGGCCCCGTCGCGTACAGCCGCCGGTCCATCTGGCGCAGGTCGCCGGCGACCCGCGGCCGGAAGCCCATCTGTCCCAGCACATCGCGCTCGAGGTCGATGCCTGGTGCGACCTCGGTCAACACCAGACCGTCATCGGCGAGCGCGAACACCGCGCGATCGGTGATGTAGCGGACTTCCTGGCCGCGCTCGCGGGCCAGGTGCCCGTTGAACGAGACCTCGCGCACGGCCGTAACGAACTTGTGGAGGCTGCCCTCCCGGGTGACGCGCACACCGTCCCCATCAATCGCGAGCTCCAGGCCCTGCGCGGTGAGCGTCCCCACGAAGTTGATCTTGCCCGTGCGGGCGCTGATGTTCGGAAACCCGCCCGGACCACGGACGCGGCCCTCGAACGCATGGACGTTGACGTTGCCCTCGGCGTCCACCTCGGCGAACGACAGGCTGGCCACGTCGAGCCCGCCTCCGTCGTAGAAGCCGAACATGTCGGGCTGGTCGATCATGGCCTGGTAGTTGAAGCCGGCTCCACCCTCGTTGCCGGCCACCGGGACGCCTCCGAAGATCCCCTGCTCCACGGTCAGGACCAGCTGGTCGGTGATCCCCTCCTCCCAGGCGACCCGGCCGATCAGCTGGCTGATCCCGAAGCCCAGGTTGCAGATGGCGCCCGGCCGGAACTCCAGGAGCGAGCGCCGGGCGATGATCTTGCGCACGTCCAGGGGCAGGGGCTGCTCGGGCGTGACGGGCTTGCGCAGTGAGCCCGAGTAGTACGGCGAGTCCTGGGTGATGTAGGTCTGCCACTGGTCCGGGTCCAGGTAGACGTGGTCCACGAGGGCACCCGGCACCTTGACGCCGCGCAGTGGAAGGCTGCCCCGGGGGGCCAGCCGCTTCACCTGGGCGATCACGATCCCGCCGCTGTTCCGGGCCGCCATCGCCATCGCGAGCATCTCGCCCTGGACGGCCTCCCCCTCCATCGTGATGTTGCCGTCCTCGTCCGCCGTGGTGCCGCGGATGACGGCGACGTCGATCGGAAACGCGTGGAACAGCAGCCACTCGCGCCCGCGCAGGGTGACCAGCTCCACGAGGTCCTCGGTGGTGACGGCGTTCTGCCGGCCGCCCGTCTGGCGCGGATCCGCGTAGGTGCCCAGGCCCACCGCGGTCACGAGGCCGGGTCGGCCCGCCGCGATCTCGCGCATCAGCTGGGACAGGACCCCCTGCGGAAACGAGTACGATTCCAGCTGGTTCGCCTCGACCAGGGCCCCCAGCCGCGGCTCGTTGCCGATGTTGCTGCCGATGGTCCGGCGCATGAGCCCCGGCAGCCCCAGCTGCGAGAACCCGCGGTCAGCGAAGTCGCCGATGCCCACCACGCGGACGGTGGTCAGGTCACGCGGCCGGCCCTCCGCCATGAACACGGCGGCCAGCTCGTCGATGAACCGTTGCGGCAGCGCGTGTCCCGCCCCGGAGCCGCCGATGACGATCGTGGCGCCATCGCGCACGAGGCCAACCGCCTCGTGGACGTCGATCACCTTGCTCACGCCATGTATCCCCCGCCGTTGGGATTGAGCGTCTGGCCCATGAACAGGCTGGACGCATCGCTGAGCAGGAACAGGACGGCGTCGGCCACCTCGTCGGGCCGCCCGAACCGCCCCAGCGGCATGTCCCGCAGGCGCCGGTCCCCCTCCTCGCTCCCGGCGAGCTCGGTGGTCATCCCGGTCAGCGTCATGCCCGGCGCCACCGCATTGACGCGGACGCCGCGCGGGCCGAACTCCCGGGCGAGCGACCGGGTCAGGCCGATCAGCCCGGCCTTGGCGGCGCTGTAGGCGGCCGTCTCGGCCACCCCGACCTGGCCCAGCCGCGAGGCAATGTTGATGATCGTCCCGTCGCCTCGTTCGACCATCGACGGCAGGACGACGCGACAGGTGTGGAAGGCGGCCGTCAGGTCGGTCCGGATGACCTCGTCCCAGGCCGCCGGCTCCATGTCGAGGAACGGCCCGACCAGGGTGCGCCCGGCGTTGTTGACCAGGCCGTCCACGCGCCCGAAGCGGGCGATCACCCGTGCGACCAGCTCCTCCGCCTGCCCGCCATCGCCGAGGTCCGCGGCGAAGGTCGCGCCGTCCGCACCGGCAGCCCGCACCCGATCCAGGGTCCGCGCTGCCCCCATTGCGGAGGTCAGGTAGTGGACCGCGACGGTCGCGCCCTGGGAGGCCGCCTTGAAGGCCACCTCCGCGCCGATGCCGCGGCTGCTGCCCGTCACGAGCACAACCCGCCCGGCGAGGGACCCCTGCCCCGCGAGGGACCCCTGCCCGACGGCCGAAACGTCCGCCATCAGGCGAGACCCGCCGCGACCAGGGCCGCGATGACGGCGTCCTCGGCGGCCGCGGAGACGGGCAGGAGCGGCGGCCGCATCACCGTGCTCTCGATCACGCCCAGGTGGCGGAGCGCAACCTTGGTCCGGGCGCGGTAGTCGCGGACCGGCTGCCCGTAGACGGCTTCCTCGAGCGGCAGGATCCGCTCCCAGATGGCCCGCGCGTCGTCCCAGCGGCCATCGCGGGTGAGCCGGTACATCTCCACCTGGAGATCGGTGGCCAGTGTCCCGAACCCGATCAGGGCCCCCTCGGCACCCATCAGGAACGACTCGTAGATGAAGTTGTCGTCGCCGGTCAGCAGGTCGATGGGGCGCTCCAGGCGCTCGATCATCCGCCGCGTGGCGAGGTAGAGCCGGGCGTCGAAGGACGCCTCCTTGAGCGCGACCACGCTGTCGATGGCGGCGATCCGGGTCAGCGTCTCCTCGCTGAAGATCACCCCGCCCAGCGCGGGCTGGAGCTGGAACGCGATCAGCGGCAGGCCGCAGCCCCGCGCGATCGCCTCGTGGTAGGCGACCGGCAGCGCGGGGTCGAGGGGGGTGCCCTGGTAGGCCGGGATGGGGAACACGAGCAGCCCCGCCGCGCCGGCCGCTTCGGCGCGCTTTGCCTCGTCCACGGCCTGGGCTGTGAATGATGCGGACAGGCCGGCAACCACCGGCACGTCCCCGGCCTCGTCCACGGCGACGCGGAGCACGCGCTCGCGCTCCTCGGGCCACAGGTGGGGGCCCTCGCCTGTGTCGGCGTTGATGGCCAGGGCGACCGGCCCCTGCGGCAGCAGCCACTGCAGGTAGCGCCGGTAGGCGGGCTCGTCGAACCGGCCGCCGGCGTCGAACGTGATCACGCAGGCCGGGACGATGCCCCGGAGGTTGAGGCTCATGCGGGTGCTCCCGTGCTGTTGCTGGGGGTCGGAATCGGGTTGGACGGCCGCTCGCCGGGCGAGGGCGCGGCACGACGCCGCGACGCCGGGAGCGGGACGACCGGCGGCCTGCCGGTCGAGTCGCGCATCACCAGCTCGGTGGCCATCAGCTCGTGGCCGGCCTGCCCGCCGGCGAGGCGGCGATCCGCCTCCTGGAACCCGCGCCGGCCCATCTCGCGCAGCGGCAGCCGGACAGTGGTGAGGGCGGGGGCGGTCAGGGCGGCCACGGAGATGTCGTCGAAGCCCGCGACCGAGACGTCGCGCGGGACCTCGAGGCCCAGCGCTCCGAGACGCCCGAGCGCGCCGAGGGCCAGCAGGTCGTTGGCGCAGCACAGGGCGGTGAACGGCGCCTCCCCGGCAAGGAGCGTCTCGACCGCGGCGGCACCCGCCTCGCGGTCGAAGCCCGTGCTCATCACCAGCCGCTCGTCCAACGAGATTCCCGCGTCCGCGAGGCCCCGGCGGTATCCCTCGAGCCGCCTGCGGGCCACGAACAGGGACTGCGGGCCGGCCAGGAACGCGATCCGGCGATGGCCCAGCGCGACCAGTGCGGCCACCATCCCGGCGATCCCGGCCACGTTGTCGACGCTCACCTCCGGCTCGCCCGCCGCATGGGGCGACAGGTGGACCACGGCCGCCCCTTCAGCCGTCATCGCGGCCAGGTGCTTGCCCATCTCCTCGTTGAGTGCCGGAGCGTCCAGCCCGCTACCGGCGAAGATGACGGCCGCAGCGCGCATCGAGCGCAGCAGGCGGACATAGGAGCGCTCTCGCTCAGGGTCGCGCTCCGAGCTGCAGGTGATGACCAGGTAGCCGGCCGGCGACGCTGCATCCTCGACGCCGCGGACGACCTCGGCGAAGTAGGGGTCCGTGATGTCGTGGACGATCACGCCGACGACCGGGACCCGGCGGCCGAGCAGCCCGCGGGCAAGGGCGTTGGGCACGTAGTCGAGCGTGCGGGCGGCGTCCAGCACACGCTCGCGGGTCGCGGCGCTGACCGGGTAGTCCGACTCCGAGACGACCCGCGACGCCGTGGCCGTGGAGACGCCGGCCAGCCGGGCGACCTCGGTGATCGATGCCACGCCGGCGCTCAGTACGGGAACGGGAAGGACTTGGGCTCGTCCCGCACCGTGACCCACTGCCACTGCGTGAACTCATCCCAGTTCGCTGCCCCGCCAAAGCGGCTGCCGTTGCCCGAGGCACCCATCCCGCCGAACGGGATGACCGCCTCGTCGTTCACCGTCTGGTCGTTGACGTGGACCATGCCGCTCCGGATCTGCTGGGCGAATGCCAGGCCCCGCGAGATCGAGCGAGAGTAGACCGCCCCGGCCAGCCCGTACTCGCTGTCGTTGGCCAGGGCGAGCGCCTCCTCGTCGGTGTCGAAGGTCACGACCGGGGCAACCGGGCCGAACACCTCGTCGGTCCAGGCCGCGTGGCCGGTGGTCACGTCGGCGAGCACCGTCGGCCGGTAGAACAGGCCGTCGTGGGTGCCGCCCTCGACCAGCCTCGCGCCAGCCTCGATGGACCGGCGCACGATGCCGTCCACGCGGGCGAGCTGCTTCTCGTTGACGATCGGCCCGAGGTCGACGTCCTGCCGGTACGGGTCGCCCAGGCGCAGGCGCCGCGCCTTCTCGGCCAGAGCCTCGATGTACTCGCCGGCCACGCTGCGATGGACGATGTGCCGCCCGGCGGCGAAGCACACCTGGCCCTGGAACTGGAACGAGGCGTATGCGCCGGCGGACGCGGCCGCATCGAGATCGGCGTCCTCGAGCACGACGAAGGCGTTGTTGCCACCGAGCTCCAGCGAGACCTTCTTGAGCAGGCGCCCCGCGAGCTCGCCCACCCGGCGGCCCGCGGCCGTGGACCCCGTGAAGGACACGACGTTCACGTTGGGGTCGGTGACGATCGCCTCCCCGGTCTCGGCGCCGCCCACGACGATCTGGAGCAGGCCCTCCGGCAGGCCGGCCTCCGCGAACACCGCCTGGAACACGGCGCCGCCGCACACCGGGGTCTGCGGATCGGGCTTGATGACGACGGCGTTCCCCAGCGCGAGGGCCGGCGCGATGACGCGCATGCCGAGCACGCTGGGCGAGTTCCAGGGGGTGATGGCGCCCACGACGCCGACCGGCACGCGGCGGACCATCGAGAGCCGTCCGGGCTGCACGGAGGGCACCAGCGACCCGTAAGGCTGCGACGGCATCGTCGACGCGTTGAGCAGCTCGGCGATCGTGAAGTTCTGCTCGTGGTGCATCTTGCCGTGGACGGCGCCGGTCTCGCGCTGGGTCCAGGTGCCGAACTCCTCCCGGTGTGCCTCGTAGATCTCGGCGGCGCGACGGAGGATCCGGGCCCGCTCCACGTAGCTCGTGGCGGCCCAGGCTGGCTGGGCCGCGGCGGCCGCGGCGGCTGCACGCGCCACATCCGCGGCCGTGGCCTGGGGGAGGGTGAGCAACGGCCGCCCGGTGGCCGGCTCGCGGATCTCGCGTGGCTCGCCGGTGCCGGGGCGCCAGTCGGCCAGGAACGGGTCGAGCCACGCGGTGGTGGCGGGTGTTGCGGTCATCTCGTCTCCTCGCCGCCGGTCGGCACAGGTCCGGGCGCGGCCTCCGCGCGGCGGCCGGTTGCCGGGTCTCGCCAGACGGGTCCGCGGGCCAGCACCAGGTCTGTCAGGCCCTCCTCGATGAAGTCAGGGACCTTCCAGCTGTACAGGGTCTTTGCCTCCTGTCCGGGATAGCCCAGCAGCTCCCGGACTCGCTTGTCGGTGTAGTAGCCGAACACCACCGTCGATACCAGCGCGGCGTGGTGGTCCGGCTCGTCCTGCTCGAGGACGATCAGGCGCGTCGCGGGATCCGGGCCGAGCTCCGGCCGCAGGGCGTCACGGAGCGGCTCGGCCAGGTCGGGACGGGCGCCGAGGACGAACCGCAGGCGTGTCTCGCCCACGACCTCGCCCGCGGACGGCATGCCGTGGGCCTCGGGGATCAGCAGTCCGGCGACGGCGGCGAGCGTCGCCACCCGGGCGGTGTCGAGGGCCAGGTCACTCATGCCGGCACCTGCTGGTTGAAGCGCGTCTCCACCATGTGGTCCGCGGCGCGGAGCGCGAGCGCGCAGATTGACGACGTGGGGTTGACCCCGCCCGAGGTGACGAACGAGCTGCCGTCCACGACGTAGAGGTTCGGCACGTCGTGCGCCCGGTTCCAGCGGTCGAGGACCGAGGTCGAGGGGTCGTCGCCCATGCGGGCGGTTCCCAGCAGGTGCCAGCCCGAATAGCGCATCAGGCGATCCACCTCGACGCTGTACGCGCCCGCCGCGAGCAACGACTCGGTTGCCTTCTCGATATGGAAGTCCAGCAGCCGGCGCGAGTTCTCGGAGACCCGGTAGGTGACCTCCGGCGCCGGGATCCCCGAGGTGTCCGTCAGCGTGGCGGACAGGGTCACTCGGTTCGCCTCGTCGGGCAGGTCCTCGCCGAACAGGCCCCAGTTCGCGCCGCGGCCGAGGTGGGCACGCACGTGGAGGTGGTGGTCGGGGCCCCACACCTGCGTCCCGGCCCGGCTGGGCAGGGCCGCGTTGATGGGCCCGAACGTGGGCGCCAGGCCCCACTTCGCACCCCGGACGAAGCCGCGCCGCTCGTCCGTCTCGTAGAACTCGAAGGACTCGATCGAGCAGCCGAACTGGCCCTGCCAGCTCTCGAGGTCCTCGTCGAACAGGCCGCCCACGTTCGCGAACGGGTGCATCATCAGCCGCTTGCCCACCAGGCCGGAGGCGTTGGCGAGGCCGTCCCGATGCGCCGGCGAGTCGGACAGCAGGAGCAGCCGGGAGGTCCCGATCGCATTGGCGGCGAGGACCACGACCCTGGCCGCCTCGAAGTGCTCGCCGCCGTCACGATCGAGCCAGGTGGCGCCAGTCATGAGCCCGGCCGCGTTCGTCTCGAGGCGCCGGACGCGGGCTCCAGTCAGCAGGCGCGCCCCGAGGGCGATCGCCTTGGGCCAGTGGGTGAGGTCCGTGGAGGCCTTCGCCCCCTCGTTGCAGCCCTGCTGGCAGGTGCCCCGCTGGACGCACGGGCGACGGTCGTCGTACGGGACCGAGAGGATGGAGTTGGGCTCGGGCCACCAGTGCCAGCCAAGGCGGGTATGGGCCCGGGCGACCTTGAGCCCGCCGGCGCCCAGGGGAAGCGGCGGCAGGGGCGGATCCTCCCCGCCGGCGGGATAGGCCGGGTCCCCGCCCATGCCCGCGACGCCCATCTGGCGGTCGGTCCGCTCGTAGTAAGGGCGCAACTCCGCGTAGTCCAGCGGCCAGTCGTCCGCAACGCCGTCCAGGGAGCGGACGCGGAAGTCTGACGGGAGCATCCGCGGCCAGGCGCCGGCGAAGATCAGCATCGAGCCGCCGACGCCCGAGAACATCAGCGGCGACACCTCGGCATGGTGCTCGTCGATGGGGTAGTCCTCGGGCAGGCCGCGGACGTTGGGGCTGGTGGACCACTGCTTGCGCATGGTCAGCTCCCAGTCGAGCTCCGTGCCCCGGTAGTCCGCCTTGTCGTGCCAGTCGCCCTGCTCCAGGCAGGTGACGCGGAACCCCGCCTGGGCGAGCCGCAGGGCCACCACGCCGCCCGAGGCGCCGGCGCCGACGATCAGGACATCCGCGGGTTCGGTGGCCAAGGCTTGACTCCTTCCGTTTCGGCGTGCGATGCCGCATAGTAAACGTTCTCTACCGCGGAAGTAAACCTTCTCTACCAGATCCAGCCCGCCGCCAGGAGGTGCGCCGCCGATGTCAAACGAGCCGGGAGCGCCCGCATCCCCGCCGGCATCCCCGCCGTCCTCCATCGAGACGCGCCTCGCCGAAGCGGGCCTGCCGGCGCTGACCCGCCTCGCCTGGCTCCAGGTGGACACCGCGATCCTGGCCACCAACGCCCGGCTGCTCCGGAGCGCCCTCCCGCCCAGTGCGCTCCTGGGGGTCGTGGTCAAGGCGGATGGCTACGGCCACGGTCTGGCGGCCGCCGCGCACGCGGCGCTCCGGGGCGGTGCGGCCATGCTGCTGGTGGCGACGCTGGACGAGGCGCTGGCGCTGCGCCAGGACGGGGTGGAGAGCCGGATCCTGGTCCTGTACCCGGTACCGCCGGCCGGGCTGGAGGCGGCCCTGGCGGCCGATCTCGACCTGGTGGCTGCCGACGACGGGTCGGTGACGAACCTGACGACCTGCCTGGCGAGACGCGCCGGATCGCGGGCCCCGGCACGGCACCCCGGTCCCAGGGTGCACCTGGGCATCGACACCGGCATGCGCCGTGGGGGGTTCGAGCCCGAGCGTGCCGGTGGCGCCGCCCGGCGGCTGCTGGACGCGGGGCTCAACGGGTTGGCCGGCACCTGGTCCCACCTCGCCACGCCCGAGGATCCCGACCCGACCTCCGTTCAGGTGGAGCGCTTCGACCAGGCCATCGCTGCGCTCCGGGAGGCCGGCATCGAGCCCGGACTCCGGCACCTGGACGCGTCGGTCGGACTTCTTGGCCGCAGCGGCCCGGCGTACGACATGGCGCGCGTCGGCCTCGCCTTCTACGGGGTGGTCCCGCCGGAGCTCGCACCCGCCGGCGCTCTGGAGGGTGTCGTCGGGGGATTGCGGCCGGCGCTGGAGGTACGGGCGCGAGCGACGACGATCGCGACCATCCCGGCGGGTGCTTCCGTTGGCTACGGCGGGACCTGGACGGCGACCAGGCCGAGCGTGGTCGCGACCGTCGCGCTGGGCTATGCCGACGGCTGGGCGCGGGCGTACACGGCCGGCAGCTGGGGCGTGGTCAGCGGCCGGAGGGTTCCGGTGATCGGCCGAATCAGCAGCGACGCCCTCGCCCTCGACGTGACGGACGTGCCGGGTTTCGGCGACGAGGACGAGATCGTCCTGCTCGGTGCCCGGGGCGGAGCGATGACCGTCCACGACCTGGCGGGCCTGCGCGAGTCGATCTCGTGGGAGGTCCTCGACGCGTTCACACCCCGGCTGTCGCGCGTCTACGTGGAGGGCTCGATGCCCGTCGGGGTCAGGTATCTCGACGGCCGCACCCACTGGGTGACCGGGCCTCGCGGCTGAGTGCTACAGGCGGGCCGGGCGGGGCACCCGCCGCTCCCCTACCCTCGGTGAATGACCCAGCCCCAGCCTCCGGGTCACGGCGCGTCCGTGGCCGGCATGCCCGTCACGAGCCCGCCCGTCGCCGGTGGCGTCTCCCTGTCCGTCGTGGCCGCGCTGTTCATCGCCTCGCTGGCCCTGCGCCCCCAGCTGATCGGGATCGGACCCCTGCTCCCGTTCATCCGCGAGGACCTCGGGCTTCCCGGAAGCGTCGCGGGCCTCATGGCCACCATCCCCATCCTGTGCATGGGCATCTTCGCGCCCTTGGGGCCGCGGATCGCCGCCCGGGTCGGCCCACGTTGGGCGCTCGCCGCCTGCCTCGCGGGTGTCGCCGCCTTTGGCGTCCTGCGGGCCGTCGCACCCGTCTACCCAATGATCCTTGTCGCGACGTTCGGGCTCGGCGTCGCGATCGGCGTGGCCGGGGCCATCCCGTCCATGGTCGTCGCCCAGCGCCTGCCGTCCCGGCCCGCCCTGGGTACCGGCGCCTACGCGGCGGGGCTCGCCGCGGGCTCGACGATCGCGGCCGCGCTCGCGGTCCCGCTTGCGTTCGGGGGCGACTGGCGGGTGTCGCTGCTCATCCTGTCCCTCGCCTCCTCCGTCACGATCCTCGCCTGGCTGCTGCTCGTGCCAAGGGACCATCACGAGGTACGCTCGACGGGCGGGCGACGGGCCCTGCCGTGGCGCAGCCGGACCGCCTGGCTGCTGGCGGTCATCTTCGGGCTCCAGTCGGTGCTGTTCTATGGCGTCGTGTCGTGGCTCCCGAGCGCGTTCGTGGAGCGCGGCTGGACGCCAGCGGCAGCCGGCAGCCTCGTGGCGCTGCTCAACGCCGCGGGCCTCGTGACGGTGCTGACGGTGCCCCTCGTCGCGGACCGCTTCCCCAATCGCCGGCCGATCCTCGCGTCGGCGGCGATCGTGGCCGGCGCGGCGCTGGCCGTGCTCATCCTCGTGCCATCGCTCGCCTATCCCACCGTGATCGTGCTGGGCCTGACCCTCAACGTCATCTTCCCGCTGGTGCTCACGCTGCCGCTCGACGTTGCCGACAATCCCGGCAGCGTGGGCTCCGTCGCCGCCCTCATGCTCCTGGGCGGGTACGGGATCGCCTCGGCCGGGCCGTTCGTCCTGGGGGCCGCACGGGACGTCACCGGCAACTTCACCGCGAGCCTGTGGCTGCTGGTGATCGTGGCCGTCGTCCTGACCGCTGCCTGCCTCCGGCTGTCGCCGGGTCGTCTCGGGCGGGGCGTCCGCCGGGCCGCCTGACCCGAGCGAGCACGAATAAGGCCGGCCCCCGTGTCGGGGACCGGCCTCGCGGATCGCGATGGGCTCGCGGTGTGCCGGCGATCAGGCCAGCAGCTTGGCCTTGAGGGACTCGTACTCGGGGATGGTGATCGCTCCGGCGTCGCGCAGCTGGGCGAGCTTCGCGAGCTCGTCCGCCGTGGACACCTGCGATGCCGCGGTCGATGCGGCCTGGGCCTGGGTCATCATCTGGACGTCCTGCGCCGTGACCTTGGGCCGGGCGACGATGTAGATCAGGCAGCCGAACAACGGGATGATGAAGATCACGAGGATCCACACCGCCTTCATGCCGCCGTGGATATCGTTCCGGCGGAAGATGTCCATGAAGATCGAGATGAAGATCCAGATCACCATCACCCACAGGTACAGGACGAACATGTACCAGAGCAGCTCGATCAAGGTCATGCGCGGTTCACCCCTACAACGTGCGTTGGTTGCTGCGCCAACCCGGAACGTCCGGATCGGCAGTGTGCGTCGCGTGATCGTATCCGACACTGCCGGTCGGCAGCACCCGATCGGCGCGGTTGTGCCTCCCCAGTGCAGGATGCGGCCCACGACGTACGTCTCCGTTCCCGCCTCGCCCCCGTCGTACAGTGGGCCGATGCACGGCACCGGGCAGCTGATCGACTCGACGACGGCACCGATCCATGCGGCACCGATCCATGCGGCATTGGCATGACCGGCACGCGAGCATCGGAGGGCATGTCTCCGACGCCTGGACCGCCCGCATTCCACCTGCTGGCCAAGCCGACGGGTGCCACCTGCAACCTGGACTGCGAGTACTGCTTCTTCCTGTCCAAGGAGATGCTCTATCCGGGCAGCCGCTTCCGGATGGCCGACGAGCAGCTGGAGCAGTACATCCGCCAGCTGATCGAGGCGCACCGGATCCCGCACGTGACCATCGCGTGGCAGGGCGGCGAGCCCACGCTCATGGGCGTGGACTTCTTCCGCCGGGCCACCGGGTACGTGGAAAAGTACCGGCGGCCGGGGATGACCGTCGAGTACACGATCCAGACGAACGGCACCCTGATCGACGACGAGCTGGCCGCGTTCTTCAGGGAGCAGGACTACCTGGTGGGCATCAGCATCGACGGGCCGCCCGAGATGCACGACACCTACCGCGTGGACCGGGGCGGCAAGCCCACGTTCGAGCGGGTCCGGCAGGGCCTGGACCGGCTGCGCGCCCACGGGGTGGAATACAACACGCTGACCACGCTCCACCGGGGCAACGCGGACCACCCGCTCGAGGTCTACCGGTTCCTGCGCGACGAATGCGGATCGCGGTTCATGCAGTTCATCCCGATCATCGAGCGCCTCCCGGGTCCCACGATCGACGTGCCGCTCGAAGAGCTGGGACGTGCGCCCGGCCTGACCCGGCCGGCTCCGTGGACCTCGTGGCGGGATCGTCCCCTCTACCGCCAGGCCGGGAACCTCGTCACGGACCGGTCGGTGACCGCGGAGCAGTACGGCTCGTTCCTGGTCGGCGTGTTCGAGGAGTGGGTGCGGCGTGACATCGGCGAGGTCTACGTGCAGATGTTCGACGTCGCCCTCGCCAGCTGGCACGGCGAGCCACCCACGCTGTGCATCCACTCCGAGACGTGCGGCACGGCGCTGGCCCTGGAGCACAACGGCGACCTCTACTCCTGCGACCACTTCGTGGAGGAGGACTACCGCCTGGGCAACATCAACGAGACCCCGATGGCCCAGCTGGTGGGGTCCGAGCAGCAGCGGCGCTTCGGGCAGGACAAGCGCGACAGCCTCCCGAAGTACTGCCGGGAGTGCGATGTCCGCTTCGCGTGCCACGGCGGCTGCCCCAAGGACCGCTTCATCCGGACGCCGGACGGCGAGCCGGGTCTCAACTACCTGTGCGCGGGCTACAAGGCCTTCTTCGGCCACGTGGACCGGCCGATGCGCATGATGTCCGAGCTGCTCCGCCGCGATCTGCCGCCCTCGCAGCTGGTGGGCTGGTACCGCGCCGAGGACGAGCGCGTCCGCACCGCCGTCGCAGGCTCGGGTCGTAACGACCCGTGCCCGTGCGGCAGCGGGCGCAAGGTGAAGCACTGCCACGGCGCCTGACCGGCGCCGGTGTCAACGGTCCTTCCGCAGCTCGCCGTCCGCCTGCTGCGATTCACCCCCTTCGGGTGGTGCCGAGGGCATACGATCGCGGTGGACGACGCCCCGTGGGCGATGCCCGCGGGAGCCCGCTGGCCATCGCCCACGGGGCGCAGTTGCCATACGAAGGATCGGGAGATAGCCGTGTCGATCGTTGAGTACCCCGCCGGAGCCCCCTTCCCGGGTGTTATCGGCCGCACTGCCGATGAATCGATCCCGGCCTGGCCGGCACCCACCCGTGCCCGCACAGGCGCACCGAACGTGCTGTTCGTCGTCCTCGACGACACCGGGTTCGGGCACCTCGGGTGCTACGGCAGCCCCGTCGAAACGCCGAACTTCGACGCGCTCGCTGCGGACGGCCTGCGCTTCTCCAACATGCACACGACTGCGCTCTGTTCACCGAGCCGCGCCTGCATCGTCACGGGACGCAACCACCACAGCAACGGCATGGCGTGCATCACCGAGTTCGCGACGGGCTACCCGGGCTACAACGGGATCATGCCGTTCGAGAACGGCATGCTCTCGGAGATGCTCGTCGAGCAGGGCTATGGCACCTACATGGTGGGCAAGTGGCACCTGACACCCAGCGTCTTCGAGACGGCCGCCGGCCCGTATGACCGCTGGCCGCTCGGGCGAGGCTTCCAGCGCTTCTACGGCTTCCTCGGTGGCGACACGAGCCAGTGGTACCCCGACCTCGTGTACGACAACCACCCGGTCGAGCCGCCCAAGACGCCCGAAGAGGGCTACCACCTGACGGAGGACCTGGTCGACAAGTCGATCGAGTTCATCACCGACCTCCGCCAGATCGACCCCGACAAGCCCTTCTACCTGCACCTCTGCTTCGGTGCGACCCATGCGCCGCACCATGTGCCCAAAGAGTGGGCGGACAAGTACGCCGGCCAGTTCGACGACGGCTGGGACGCCTACCGGGAGCAGGTGTTCGCCCGCCAGAAGGAGCTCGGGATCCTGCCGGCCGACGCGGAGCTCTCGCGCCATGACCCGGACGTCCCGGAGTGGGACTCGCTGTCTCCCGAGGCACGCCGGCTGTCCGCCCGGATGATGGAGGTGTTCGCAGGCTTCCTGAGCCATACGGACCACCACCTCGGCCGCCTGCTGGACTTTCTTCGCGAACAGGGAGTCCTCGACAACACAATCGTCATGGTCATCAGCGACAACGGCGCCAGCGCCGAAGGCGGCCCGGGCGGCACGACCAACGAGGCCCAGTTCTTCAACAACGCCCAGGAGACGCTCGAGGAGAGCCTGGCAGTTATCGACCAGATCGGCGGCCCCGACCATTTCAACCACTACCCGTGGGGCTGGACGTGGGCCGGCAACACGCCGTTCCGGCGCTGGAAGCGCGAGACCTACCGCGGCGGCTCCACCGACCCATTCATCGTGTCCTGGCCAGCCGGGATCAAGGCGCATGGCGAGGTTCGCCCCCAGTACGCCCACATCATCGACATGGTGCCGACGGTGCTCGACCTCCTGGGCGTCGAGCCGCCGAGGGCCATCCGCGGCGTCACCCAGGCGCCGATCCAGGGCGTGAGCTTCGCCCACGCGCTCGACGATGCCGACGCGCCCAGCCGGCACCACACCCAGTACTTCGAGATGCTCGGACACCGGGCCATCTACAAGGACGGCTGGCGCGCGGTCTGCCCCTGGCCGGGCCCCTCCTTCGCCGAGGCCGGCACCGGGTTCGGCAACCCGATCTCGGCCGAGACGCTGACGAGGCTCGACGCCACCGGCTGGGAGCTGTACCACATCGACGAGGACCCGGCCGAGAACCATGACCTCGCGGCCGACAACCGCGAGAAGCTCATCGAGCTGATCGGCACCTGGTACGTCGAGGCGGGCAAGTTCGGCGTGATGCCGGTCGACGGCAGCGGCCTGGCCCGGATGATGGCCGAGAAGCCGCTGGTCTCGCTGCCGCGCGACCAGTACACGTACCGCCCCGGCACCCAGTCCATCCCCAACTTCGCGGCGCCGCGCCTGTTCAACCGGCCGCACAGCATCACCGCCTTGGTGGAGATCCCCGAGGGCAGCGTCGAGGGCGTCCTGTTCTGCCAGGGGACGGCGGCCGGCGGCTATTCGCTGTTCATCAAGGACGGCCGCCTGCACTACGTTCACAACTACGTGGCCCGGGAGCGGTTCACGGTCTCCTCGCCCGAGCCGATCCCGACCGGCAGCCACGAGCTGCGCTTCGAGTTCGAGCCGACGGGCGAGGTCGACCTGCCGCACGGCAGGGGCACCCCCGGCAGGCTCCAGCTCTATGTCGATGGGGAGCTCGTCGCGAGCGCCGACGCCCCGTACACGACCCCGTTCATGTTCAACCCGGGCGGCGTGAGCTGTGGCCACAACCCGGGATCGCCGGTGACGGCCGAGTACAGGAGCCCCTTCAAGTTCACTGGCCATCTCGAGAAGGTAGTCGTGGATGTCAGCGGCGAGCTGATCGTGGATCGCGAAGCCGAGCTGCGGGCGCACATGGCGCGCCAGTAGCCGGCTCGGGGTCAGGACTCCCGCTCCTGGGCGGTTCCGCTCGCCCCAGGTGCCCGGGCGGCGGGGACGTTCCGCGCTCGGCGGTGGCAGGCGCACGGGGAGGCGTGCCACGGGCCTGCAGCGGTCAGTTGCCGCCCGCCGCACCGCCTCGGCGCGATCCGTCGCGCCCCGCCCGCTGAGCCCGCGGCGGAAGTCATGGGTCGCGACATGCTCCGTGGGATTCGGGTGGGCTATGACCACGGCCCGGTGCCGACCCCACTGCGTGGCAGGGCGTCGCCCATCTCCTCGTCGGATGAAGCGGGGCACGGGCGCGCGGGACATGAGCCCGTCCCGGAAGGATCGCCCGTGTGTGGATGAGCACTAGCAGACCCCGAGGGATGGTGCGAAGATGCGAGCATCGGCTTGGGCCGCCGCGAATTGCCTCACGATCGGCGAAGCTGTTGTGTCGCAGGAATCAGCCAGGTCCATCTCAATGGAGGACACCAGTGACCCTAGGACCGCTCGAGTACACCGTCATCGGCTTCGATGGCAACAACTTCGACGGCAGCATCGCCCGCGAGATCGAGAAGGTGGTCGCCAACAAGACCATCCGGCTCATCGATCTCGTGTTCGTGGGCAAGGGGGGGGACGGCGAGGCCGTGATCCTCGAGCTCGACGCCAAGGACGACCCGCGGTTCGCGCCGTTCGCGACGCTGCTCGGCGACAGCATGGCGCTGTTCACCCCCGAGGACCTGGAGGAGATCGCGGACTCCCTGCCACTCAACACCTCGGGGCTGGTGCTGCTGTTCGAGCACCACTGGGCCGTGGACCTCAAGGAGGCCCTGCAGAACGCCGGGGGCTTCCTCGTGAGCAGGGCGGTCGTCCCGCCCGAGGTCCTCGAGGAGGTCAGCGAGGAGCTCGAAGCCCACATGGCGGCCGTGGCCGCCCTCAGCGCCTAGCCACCCACCACCCACAAGGAGAGCGAACGATGATGCGACGACGCGGCCGGCCCCTCATGCGGGCGGCGGCCACGACTGCCGTGGTTGCGGGCACTGCGGGGGCCGTGCACCACCACCAGGAGCAGAAGTACGCCAATCAGGCCGCCCAGCAGCAGGCCGCAGCGGCCCCTGCCGAGCCCGAGGTCGTGTACGTCGAGGCCCCGGCAGCCGAAGCCCCGGCCGGCATCGACACCGCGCAGCTCAACCAGCTCGCCGAGCTGCACACGTCGGGCGTGCTGAGCGACGAGGAGTTCGCGGCCGCCAAGGCCAAGGTCCTCGGACTCTGATCAATCCGCCGGCCTGCCCAGGCCGGCGTCTCACATCCATCACAAGGAGGGAGCAGCTACCGTGAAGAACCCGCCCATCCTGATCTCCGTCATCGGCTTCTTTGCCGCCATGGCCGGCTTCGCCTGGCTCTTCCTGGGCCTCAGGCTTCTCGGCTTCGACTGGTTCGGAGTCCTGGGTGACGTCCCCGCGTTCGAGTCCGTCGGCCTCTGGGGCTGGCTCGCGATCGTCGGCGGCGTCCTCTGGCTCGCCGCGGCCTTCGGCCTCTGGACCGTGCAGCCGTGGGCCTGGATGCTGGCCATGGTCGTCGCCGGCCTGGCGGTCTTCGAGGCGTTCCTGTGGATGATCCAGTACCCGGGCAGCGGCCTCGGGCTGGGCATGATGATCCTCCCGGGCATCATCATCCTGTACCTCAACTCGCGTGACGTGAAGGACGCCTTCGGCCTGACCGCACCCGCGGCCAGCTGACGTCGTCCCACCCCGGCCCCTCGCCGGGGCCCCTCTCGACCAAGCGCCCGACCGCCGGGCCGGCACCCTGCCGGCCCGGCGGTCCTGTGTCTGCTCCCGGCGGGCCCGGGCCCGTCTCAGTCCGATGGGGCGTCGTCCGCGCCGAACAGCATCCGGAACAGGACGATGAAGCTCACGATCAGGGTCACCCCGAACGCGATCATCGCCACGTAGGCGAACCCGATGAACTCGCTCAGTGCCGGCTGGAGCAGGATGACCATCGCGATCGCGGTGCCGATCAGCTGGCCGACCACGATCAGGCCCGTCGTCGCCTGCTTGCCCAGACCGCCCACCTTCTCGATGGCGTCGCTCAGCTGCGAGGTGTCCACCT
Source organism: uncultured Chloroflexia bacterium (assembly GCA_963788375.1). Classification (GTDB taxonomy): domain Bacteria; phylum Chloroflexota; class Limnocylindria; order Limnocylindrales; family CSP1-4; genus CAIXZV01. Next base: position 188,037 of record CAWBGT010000017.1, on the reverse strand, counting down.
CGACCACGATCTTGCCCTTGTTGAACAGGTCGAGCCACTTGAGCGCAGCGCCCTCCAGCGAAGGGGCCCGCTGGGCGAGCTCCTTGCCGACCCGCACGGCCGTGCGCTGCACCTGCTGGGCGACCCGCTCCGGCTCCAGCGACTCGAGCAGGGCGGCTCGAGCCTCGGTCATCGCGGCATCCGCCAGGTCGACCTTGGGCGACAGGGCAATCGCGGTCTCCTCGGCCTGCACGGTCGCCTTGATCGCCAGCGTCAGGCTGCTGTCGAGCCGCAGGCCATTGCTGTACACCGCCCCCATGAAGCCCGAGATGGCCCCGCCAACCGAGGTCACCCTGCCGTACACCAGGTATTGGCGCGCAAGCCGGTCCACGTCGCGGCGGAACTGGAGCTCGTCGAACTGGCTGCCGGGCGTACCGAGCGAGATGAAGCCATCGGCGATCGCCGGGATGTCCACCGCTTTGAGCGCATAGATGAGGCCGAGCAGGTTGACCCGCTGCGAGGAATCCAGCTGGCCCACGAGACCCATGTCGATGAAGACCAGGCGCTTGTCCGAGGGTTCCGCGAGCAGGTTCCCAGGGTGCGGGTCGCCGTGGAAGAAGCCGTCGATGAGGACCTGCTTGATGACCGCGCGGATGAAGGTGGCACCCAGCGCATCGGTGTCGAAGCCCGCCTCCTGGAGCTGCTCCGTCTTCGAGATCTTGATCCCGTTGATGAACTCCATCGTCAGGACGCGCGTGCCCGACAGGTCGTCGTAGACGCGCGGCACGGTGATCTCCGGGAACTTCGCCATGTTGTCCGCGAGGCGTTTCGAGTGGTAGGCCTCGTTGCGGTAGTCGAGCTCCTTGAGCACGCCCCCGGCGAACTCGTTGACCATCCCCAGGAGTCCCACCTTGCGCGCGAGCGCGAGCCGGCGCTCGGCGATCGTGGCAAGCTGCGAGATGACGCCCAGATCCGCCTTGGTCTTGGCAACGATCCGCGGCCGCTGGACCTTGACGGCAACGATCGTCCCGTCGTGAAGGGTGGCCCGATGGACCTGGGCCGTTGACGCCGCCGCGAACGGCTCGTGCTCGATCGACGCGAAGAGTTCCTCGGGAGGCTTGCCCAGCTCATCCAGGATCATCTCGCTGGCGTCCTCCCACGGGAAGGGCGCCGCATCGCTCTGGAGCTTGGACAGCTCCTCGATCAGGTCCGGCGGGAGCACGTCGCCACGGCTGGCGATCATCTGGCCGATCTTCACGTAGGTCGGCCCCAGCTGCTGGAGGAGCATCCGGAAGCGCTCCGGGCCGCTGGCATCCGAGACGATGTCGGTCTCGCCCAGGATCCGGCTGGCGAACCAGACGCGGAACGGTCCGATCGGGGTCCTGGAAAGGGTGGAGTCGAGGGCAACCGTGTAGACCATGTCGTAGATCTGCTGGAGCCGCAGGTTCTCGATGATCACGTTGCGACGCGGCGTGGGCAGCGACTCGAGGAAGCGCCACAACTTGTCAGTACCGGCGGTTGGCGCCACGTGCGGGCGGTTGAGGCCCAGCAGGGCATCCGCCAACGTGCCGAGCACCGTGTACAGCACGGCGAAGACCAGGAGCCACAGGCTGGCCGGCTGGGCGACGAGCGCGAGGTCCGGGGCGAACAACGAGGCGACCCACAGGACCAGGTAGTTGATGATGACGACCCACAGGCCCATCGTGGACAGGAGGAGCCTGCCGGTGAAGGCGACGATCACCGGCCTCACGAACCGCTGGGCGAGGACCAGGATGGCGGCGGCAACCAGGAACGCCACCACGCCGGCGCCTTTGAACTGGATGATCGGAGCCGAGTCACTGCCGAACGGGAACGGCTGGGCAACGGTGAACAGGCCCATCACCAGGAAGATGAGGACGATGATCACCACGTCGACCAGGGTTTCGACGACGAAGCGTCGCATTCAGCTACCTCTTCCTATCCTCGACACGTGCATCGTGTCAGCCCCCGAAGCGGTCGACGAGCAGTCCGTGCCGCAAGCCATGATCGCTCACAACCAATGATGACCGTCCCAGCTTGTCCATGACGGTCCGGATGATGCAGGCTCCCGCGAGGATGACGTCCGCCCGCGCCGGCTGGAGACCCGTGATCCTCCGGCGCGCGTCGGCGTCCCGGATCCGGTAGAGCTCGACCTGGCGGTCCACCTCCGCAGCGCCGAGGGTGGTTCCCTGGACGACGTCGGGGTCGTAGACGGCAAGTCCGTGCTTCACCGCTGCGAGGTTGGTGGCCGCCCCGCCGATCGCCACGATGGCGTCCGGGGTAGCGCGCCCATCGAGGCGCGAGAGGTCCGCGGAGATCTCGGCGAGCACATCGCTCAGCGCGTCCGCCGTCACGGCCCTGTCCAGCCCGAAGCGCTCCGTGTAGCGCACTGCCCCGACGTCCACGCTGAACCGCTCGTCCACCCGTGCGCCGTGCCCGAACGTGAACTGCGAGCTGCCGCCACCCGTGTCGAACACGGCGACGAGCCCCTCGATCGACGGCAGGCTCGCCATGGCCCCGAGGTACGCGAGCCGGGCCTCCTCCTCGCCGGTGATGATCTCGAGCGTGACGCCGGTCCGCCCGGCGATCGCGGTCACCACCCCGGCGCCGTTGCTGGCGATCCGGAGCCCAGCCGTTCCCACGGCGGCGATCGCCACGACGCCGTCTCGACCCGCCTCGTCGACCATGCCAGCGATCGCCGCGATCGTCCGATCCCGGCCCGCGGCCCCGATCTCGCCGATCTCGGCCAGGCCTTCGCCAAGGCGCGTGATCTCGGCCCGCTCCACGACCGTCCGCCACCCTCCGCCCGGCTGCCGTTCGCCCATGTGGAGCTTCACAGAGTTCGTCCCGACGTCGATCGCCGCGTAGCGCTGCACGGGCTGCTCTCCTCCACCGGACGCGGGCGGGTCGTTGTGGCTCGCCTCGCCCGGCCGCCGGGTTCGTGGGACCGCCGGTCTTCGCCCGCGCCACTTCGTCATCCTCGCATGAAACCCGGCTGCGGTGGCCCCTCGAGCACGTGCCCCGGAGAGCGCCGTGCGGTAGTCTCGCCGCGGAAGCATTCGAGGGCCGGAGTCATGCAGGCCACACGCGCCGCAGACAGCCCTGCCGAGGAGATCAGCCATGGCCGACGAGACCGAGACGGCGCCCCTGCCCGACCCTGTGCCGGACCCTGCGTCGGCGGTCGCGCCGGCCACCGCACCGGCTGACGCCTCCCACGCCACGCGGAACCGGGCCCTCGGGCTCGGTGCGCAGACGGCGGGAGTCGTCGGCATCGCGCTGTTCCTGGTACTCGCTGTCGTGGTGCTGCTTGGACGCGGCATGGCCACGTCGACCGTTGACGATGTGTCCGGCAACGTCGACGCCAAGCTCGCGCAAGCCGCGCCCCTGATCGACAACGCGTCGGCCAAGGTCTCCGAGATCAACGGCCGCATCGGCGCCCTGACGGACGCGGCGAACACGCTGGCGGCCCGCGCGGCCGATGCCGGCACGACTCCCGGGCTGCTCAGCGGCCTCAGGGACCAGCTCGCGAACCTGCAGGCCCGCTACCAGGAGTTCCGGACGTCGTACAGCGGGGTCCGGGACACCGCGATGGGAGCCCTCGACACGCTCCAGACGCTCGACCGGCTGATCCCGGGCTTCACGGTGCCGCAGGGTCCAGTCGACGCACTGACGGCGGTGGACGCGAAGATCCAGGAGCTCGACGCCAAGATCATGGAGGTCAGCAACACGCTGACCGACGGACCTGTCCAGCAGGTGGCGACCGCCGTCGCGGACAAGGCTGCCGGGTTGCAGTCCCGGCTCACGAACGTGACCACCGTCCTCGGTGACGCGCAGACCCGGCTTGCGGAGCTGCGCGCGGACGTCGCTTCGACGGCGGACTCGATCAACACCTGGCTGACGATCCTGTCCATCCTGCTGTTCGTGCTGTTCCTGTACTTCGCGTTCCTCCACTGGCTGCTGTTCCATGTGGGCCGCAGGCTCCGGCGGGAGGCCTCGGGGGGCTAGCTAGAGCCTGCCGCTCAGGGCGGCAGCCAGCGAGGCGCGCAGGACCGGCAGCGGTGCCTCGCGGCCCGTCCACAGCTCGAATCCGATGGCGGCCTGGCGCACCAGCATCTCGGTGCCGTGCACGGTGGCGAGGCCACGCCCGGCGGCCTCGACGAGGAACGCCGTGGGTCGCGGGGCGATGACCACGTCGGCGACGACCGTTGCCGCGCCGGCCGTCGCCAGGTCCACGGCCGGCCGCTCGTCCGGGTCGAGCATCCCCACCGACGTCGCGTTGACAAGGAGGTCGCAGCCGTCCGGGACGGTCACCTCTCCCGCCCAGGGCTGGAACCGGGCAGCGGTGCCTGCGGCGACGATCGCCTCCACGAGCGAGCGCCCAGCGGCCCCGGAGCGGGCCGCAACGACGATCTCGCGGGCACCCGCAAACGCCAGCTCCACGGCCACCGCCCGGGCAGCGCCGCCGGCGCCCAGGACGGTGACCGACGCCCCATCGATCCGGAAGACGTCGGCGACGGCCCGTGCGAGACCGCGCCCGTCCGTGTTGTCGCCGACGAGCCCGTCGTCCACGCGGTAGACGCAGTTGACGGCTCCCATCGCCGCCGCAGCGTGTGTCAGGCGGTCCGCCAGGCTCGCGGCCTCGATCTTGTAGGGCTTGGTGACGTTCAGGCCCGCGAAGCCCAGCGTGCGTGCGGCCGACCAGGCGGACGCGAACGACCCCGACGGGACCGGGATCGAGACGTACTTCCACGGCAGCCCCACCGCCCCGAACGCGGCCTGGACCATCTCCTCGGTGGGGTTCCCGTCCACCACCTCGCCCAGCAGGGCGAAGATTCTCCGGTCGCTGAGCTGCATGTCCACTCCTGCGCTCCCGTGGCTGCCGCGTCGTGGCCCCTGGACGCGGACTTCCTGCCATCTTCGCGCCTTCGGGATCGCGGCGCCCGCCTCGCCGGGCTCGGCCGAAGTCACCCGGGAACCCTGGCGCCGCCCGTATGACCCGGAGTGCCAGCAGGGGGTATCTCGACGTCCCGCAGCTCATGAGCGGCCGATAGGGGCCCGCGGATCACCCTCGATGATGCGGGCGCGGGTGTCCCGGCCGTCGGGCCGCGCTCTATCGCAGGGCGGCCCATCCTGGCGGCCTGGTAGCACTCCCGGTGATCCGCCACGGCACGGGCCGCCGCTATGTGCCCCCGGAGGATCGCTCAGGCGTCGGCGTCTCCCTGGCCGCCCACTCCTCCGCCGCGACCTTGACCTGCTGCGAGGCGTCGGCGGCGGCGACCAGCACCACGTCCCCGGCGTCGACCACGATCACGTCACGCAGCCCGATCGTCACGATCGGGCGGTCACGGGCCAGGACGAGGGTGCGCTGGGAGCCCATGTCGCGTCGTGGACCGCGGCCGGCCACGCCCTCGGACGCCGCACCGGCGCCCGGACCGATGGCGGCCTGGGCGAGGAGCGCGTCCCTCAGGGCGCTCCAGCTGCCGAGGTCGCTCCAGCCCACGTCGGCGCTCAACATCGCCACCCTGCCCGCCGCCGCGGCGGGCTCGAGGACCGCGTAGTCGATGGACGTCTCCCGGACCTTCGCATAGGCCTCCTCGAGGGCCCGGGTGCCACCCGCCACGCCGGCCTCGATGTCGACCAGGATGTCCGGAGAGCCGGCCGCGAATGCGGCCCGCAGGGCGTCGCGCCGCCAGAGGAAGATGCCCGCGTTCCAGGCCACCGGGGACGGACCGGCGAGCATCGCCTCCGCGTCCGCGGCGGATGGCTTCTCCACGAACCTCGCCACGCTGACGGCGGGCCCGGCACCCGGGACCGGGTCGCCGGCCACGATGTACCCGTACCCGGTCTCCGGGCCCTCGGGCGCGATGCCCAGGGTGACCAGGAGGCCGGACCCGCCGGTCGGCGCGGAGCCGCCGGTCGCAGCGGAGCCGCCGGCCAGAGCGGCCGCGCGACCCAGGATCTCCCGGAACCCACGCTCGTCGGCGACCAGGTGGTCGGCCGGCAGGACGAGCATCACCTCGTCGCCGGGCCGCTCGAGCGCCGCCGCGGCGAACGCCACCGCAGCCGCGGTATTGCGGCCGACCGGCTCCGCCAGGAGCATCCAGGGGGCAAGATCCGGGAGCTGCTCCCGGACGATGTCGACATATCGGCGGTCGGTGACGACAGCGACGTCGCGAGCGTCCACCAGCTCCGGCACGATCCGGTCCCACGTCCGTTGCAGGAGCGTCCGGTCGCCGATCAGCGGCAGGAACGGCTTCGGTCGCTCAGCGCGCGAGAGCGGCCACAGGCGGGTGCCTCCACCGCCGGCGAGGATGACTGCGTACATCGGTGCACCGCCTGTTCGTGGTGGGCGAATCTGCCCTGTGGTCGTGGGTTGCCGGAATTGGGGCTGGACAATCGCATCTGTGCTTGGTAACGTTACCATGCCAAGACGCACCAGATCCGAGGACCCGGACGCATCCAGCGGCCGGGCGCCCGCTACCCTTTGAGACCCTACGAGCGGCGGCAGGACCCGCCGGCCCAACCGCAGAGGTACCCGCGATGACCATGGACTTCTCCGACACGATCCCCGGCACCACCGTCTCGCGCGGCCTCAACAGGGACGACCTGATCGTCATCGCCGGCGCCGGAGGATTCATCGCCGGCTCCCTCACCCGCTACTTCCACGAGCAGGGCTACACCAACATCCGGGCGATCGACCGCAAGCCGCTCCCTGACTGGTACCTGCGCGTCCCGGGTGTCGAGTCGATCTCGATGGACCTCAGCAACGAGCAGAACGCGATCGATGCCGTCCAGGGCGCCGTCGAGGTCTACAACCTGGCGGCCGACATGGGCGGGATGGGCTTCATCGAGAACTTCCGCGTCGAGTGCCTTCGCAGCATCCTCGTCAACACCCACCTGACCGAGGCGTCCTACCGCGCCGGCGCCTCGCGCTACTTCTTCTCATCGTCGGCCTGCGCCTACAACACGGACCTCCAGAAGACGCCCGAGGTGATCGCCCTCAAGGAGTCGGACGCCTACCCGGCGATGGCCGAGCGCGGCTACGGCTGGGAGAAGCTGATCTCGGAGATGTTCTGCCAGGAGTACTGGGCCGAGCGCGGTCTCGAGACCCATATCGCCCGCTTCCACAACATCTACGGCCCCAACGGCACCTGGTTCGGCGGCCGCGAGAAGGCGCCGGCGGCAATGATCCGCAAGGCACTCGAGGCCCAGGACAGCGGCGAGATGCGGATCGAGATCTGGGGTGACGGCACTCAGACGCGCAGCTTCTGCTACATCGACGACTGCGTGCACGGCATCGACCTGATCATGCACACCGACGAGCTGATCGCGACCCCAATCAACCTCGGATCGAGCGAGCTGGTCTCGATCAACGAGCTGGTCTCGATCGTCGAGGAGATCGCCGACATCAAGCTCGAGCGCTCGTACAAGCTCGATGCCCCCAAGGGCGTGGCGGGCCGCAACAGCGACAACACCTTCATCCAGCAGGTACTGGGCTGGGAGCCCAACACGCCGCTCCGCACGGGCATGGCTGAGACCTATGCATGGATCGCGGACCAGTTCGCGATGCGCAAGGCCGGCAAGCGCGTCGTCGAGGGCTGACCCCGATGACCGGGCCGGCCGCGGCCACCTCCCCGGCCGAGGGCACGCCCCACGCTCTGCAAGGAGCCATCGGGCCCCTGCCCTACCGGCTCCAGATGGCGGGCGGCTGGATCGACCAGCCGTTCATGTCCTCGCTCAACCCGGAGCCCCCCGGGGCAATGGTGGTGGTCTCGCTCCAGCCCAACGTCCGCTACATGGACCGCTGCGGGATGGCGACCGGGACACGGACCGCTGCCCAGGCGCTGTGGGGCGACGCGATCCCGGCCGCCCGGACGCCGGCCAGCCTCGTGCGGGAGCTCTACGCCGCGGAGAATGCCAACCTCGTCGAGCCGTCGGGATCCCAGGACATGTGCGGGATCATCTACCCCGGGGTCAGCCGGCTGGACTATGACGCCTCCGTTGACGGCGGCTGGTTCCCGGCCCACGTGGAGTCCACCACGGACCCTGAGGTCGCCGCCTGGCTGGAGCGGGTCATCCATCTCATCCCGATCGGACAGCGCCCGCCCGGGTACGGGCCCCTGGGCGTGAAGCGCCTTGATCCCGCCTGGATCGCCCGGTTGAGCGCCAGCGGGCGAGCCTGCTACGACTCGATCGTGGCCATGGATCTCCCGGCCCTCGGTGAGTCGCTCAACGAGTGCACCCGCGCCTGGGCTGCGCTCCTGCCGCAGATCTACGAGCATCCGACAATCAGGATCGACCTCCTCGGACTGGTCGCCGCGTACGCCGCGGAGCACGCCGGGGCCATGCTCTCGGGCTGTGGCGGCGGCTATGTGATCGTGGCCTCCGAGGAGCCGCCCGCTGGCTCCGGCTCGATCTCGGTTCGCATCGCGTGACCGTGGGCGTGGACGGCAAGCCCGTGGTCGTCGAGGCGAGTCTCGACAACCTCCGCTCAGACGACGTGCGCTTCCTCCAGGAGGCCGCCGCGCTGGGCCCGCTCCACATCCGCGTCCCCTCCGATGCGCTCGTGACCGCCCGGTCAGGCTCGGCGCCCGTGTTCCCCGTTGCGGAGCGCCGGTTCCTGGCAGAGTCCATCCGCTGGGTGGAGCATGTGCAGGTCGTGGACCAGCCCCTCGCCGACGCCCTGGACGAGCTGGCGGCGGAGGCAGCCACGCTGGTGGTCCGTGCGGAAGACGCGGATCCCGCCCTCCGGGCCGCCGCGGGCGCGCACGGCGTCACCTGCCGGACGATCACCCGGGCGGACCGCAGCGGCTTCCCGGTCCCCGATCCCGCGCCACCCGCGGGCGACGTGCCCCGCGTCGTCATCACGGGCTGCTACGACTGGCTGCACTCGGGCCACATCCGCTTCTTCATGGACGCTGCCGCCTACGGCGCGCTGTATGCGATCGTCGGCAGCGACCGCAACGTGGGGTTCCTCAAGGGTCCAGGGCATCCACTCCAGCGCGAGCAGGAGCGGCAGTACATGGTCGGCGCGGTCAGCAGCGTCCACCGGTGCCTCGTCTCGTCGGGCTCGGGCTGGATGGACGCGGAGCCCGAGATCAACACCATCGGGCCGGCCTTCTACGTCGTCAACGAGGACGGCGACCAGCCGGAGAAGCGCGACTTCTGCCGGGCGCACGGCATCGAGTACGTAGTGCTCCAGCGGCTGCCGCACGCCGGTCTCCAGCCCCGCTCGAGCACGGAGCTCCGGGGGTTCTAGGGCGATGCCGAACCTGCTCGATGTCGCCAGGCGGGCAGGCGTCTCGCCCATGACCGTGTCGCGCGTCGTCACCGGATCGGGCGCGGTCAGCCCCGAACTCCGCGCCCGCGTGGAGGAGGCGCTGGCGGAGACCGGCTACATGCCCAACACGCTGGCCCGCAACCTCCGGGCCCAGCGAACGGACACGATCGCGCTCGTCCTGCCCGACATGACCAACCCGTTCTTCACGACGCTGGCTCACGGCGTGGAGACGGCGGCGCGCGAGGCCGGCATCGCCCTGCTGCTCGCCAACAGTGACGAACGGGAGGACGAGGAGCAGCGGCTGGTCGAGATGCTGCTGCAGCGTCAGGTCGATGGCCTCCTGCTTGTCCCGGCGGGGACCGGAACCGCGACCATCCGCCTGTGCCGGGAGCGAGGCACCCCGCTGGTGGTCGTGGACCGGCGTCCGCAGTCTCCGGGTCCGGACGTCGTGCGAGCCGATTCCGAGGGCGGCGCGCTCGACCTGGGCCGGCTCCTGGTCGGCCTCGGACATCGCAGCATGGCGGTGCTGTCGGGACCCGCTCCGGTCCCAACGGCTGTCGACCGCGTGGCCGGGTTCAGGCGGGCCGTGGTCGAGGAGGCGGGGCTTCCCGAGCCGCTCGTGCTGCATGGCGCGTTCACGATCGACAGCGGCCGTCTCATGACCCTGTCCGCCATGGAGCAACGGCCGCGGCCGACAGCCCTGTTCGCGACCAACAACTTCATCGCCATCGGGGTCCTCCACGCGCTCGAGGAGCTGGGTGTGCTGGTCCCCGACGAGGTGGCGGTCGTGGGCTTCGACGACCTGCCGCGGGCCATGGTCACGTTCCCGTTCCTCACCGTCGCGGCCCAGCCCGCCTTCGAGATCGGACGGCGGAGCGTCGGCGTGCTCCTCCAGCGCCAGGAGGCACCTGACCGCCCCGCTCAGGAGGTCGTGCTGCCGACCGAGCTGGTCATCCGCCGCTCGAGCGGGGATCCGGTAGAGGCTCCCGGGGGATCAGGAACGGGCCCCCCGCCCCGTCGGTGACGGAGCGGGGGGCCCGCGCAGGAGGAGCGAGGTCCTACTTGCGGCCGTAGAGCGGGCCGAAGTTGGCGCAGGCGCGGAAGTCCGCGCCTTCGGGATCTGCGGTGCCCAGGTTGGCCCAGGCGGACGGCCGGAACACGTCCTCCTCGGGCACGTTGTGCATGTGGACCGGGATCCGCAGGACGGACGCGAGGCTGATCAGGTCGGCCCCGATGTGGCCGTAGCTGATGGCACCGTGGTTGGCGGCCCAGTTGGCCATGACGGTGTAGACGTCGCGGAAGGGGCCCGTCCCCGTGGTCCGCGGCACGAACCAGTGGGTGGGCCAGGTGGGGTCGGTCCGCTGGTCAAGGATGTCGTGGACCTCCTTGGGCAGCTCCATGGTCCAGCCCTCGGCGATCTGGAGGACGGGGCCGGCCCCCGAGACCAGGTTGAGCCTGGCCATGGTGACGGGCATGCCGCCCCTGGACACGAACTGGCTGGAGAACCCGCCACCACGGAAGTAGCCGCGGTTGGCCGGGTACCAGGTGGTCGCAGCGAGGGCCGCTTCGACATCACCCTCCGTGATCTCCCAGAACGGCTTCATGGCCGGCTTGCCGTCCGCATCGGTCATCGCGCCCGTGGCGTCGAGCGTCGCCGAACCGGAGTTGATGAGGTGGATGAACCCGTCCGAGGCGATGCCCTCGGGGCGATAGCCGGTGACCCGCTCGACGGCGTCGGGGCTCCAGTAGGTCCGCACGTCGGCGAAGATCTGGGCCCGGTTGGTGAGCAGGTACGAGAGCAGCATCGTGGCGCCGTTGAGGCTGTCGTTCTCAGTGGCGAACATGTGCGGCGCCCGGATCCCGTTCCAGTCGAAGCTGGAGTTGAGGATCGCCTCCATGAAGTCGCCGTTGGGGGCGTGGTCCGTCCAGGCGCGCTGGCCCTGGAAGCCGCCCAGGATCGCGTTGCGGCCCAGCGCCTCCTCGGGGAAGCCCAGCTCCGCGAGGCGCGGGTTGCCCACCAACAGGTCGCGGGTGATGAGGGTCATCTTGACGACGACGTCCCACTCCGCGTCGAGCTGCTCGCGGCTCTTGGCCTTGTCGGCCGGGTTCCGGTCCGTGCCCTCGTGGCAGTTCGCCTTCGCCCAGGCGAGGCCCTTCTCGAACTCGACCGGATCGTAGATGCCCTCCTCGAGCCGGCGGTAGATCTCGGACATGTCCACAGCCTCGACCCGCATGCCCAGGTACTGCTCGAAGAAGGGCTGGTCCACGATGGAGCCGGCGATGCCCATCGAGACCCCGCCCAGGGACAGGTACGACTTGCCGCGCAGGATCGCGGCCGCCATGCCGGCCTTCGCAAAGCGCAGGATCTTCGCCTGGACGTCGTCCGGGATCGTGCCGTCGCTCGCGTCCTGGACGTCGCGCCCGTAGATGCCGAAAGCGGGCAGGCCCTTCTGGGTGTGCGCGGCGAGCACAGCCGCGAGGTACACCGCGCCGGGCCGCTCAGTGCCGTTGAAGCCCCAGACCGCCTTGGGTGTCAGGGGATCCATGTCCATGGTCTCGGAGCCGTAGCACCAGCAGGGGGTGATGGTGAGCGAGACGCCCACGCCCTCCTTGCGGAACAGCTCGGCCACCTTGGCCGCCTCGTAGACGCCGCCGATGTTGTGGTCGGGGACGACGACCTCGACCGGCGTGCCATCCGGGTAGCGGAGGCTGGCCCGGAGCAGGTCCGCGGTGCGGAGGGCCATGGCCCGGGTCTGCTCCTCGAGCGACTCGCGGACGCCGTGCATGCGGCCGTCGACGGCGGGACGGATGCCGATGCGGGGCCAGTCGCCCACGAAGCGGCCGGTGGTGTTGACGGTGGTCATGGATGCGTTCCTCGATTCCTGGGACGCCAGGCGGGGGTTCTGACGGACCTGCTGCTCCCTGCCCCCTACTCCGGCATCACCACGCCAATCGTGAGCAGGATGTTGGCGTAGATGCGCTGCTCGCCGGTGGCGATCGCCAGCGCGGTGTCCGGCCCGCGGGCCATGTCGTAGAACTCGAAGCGGCCGAGGCGCTCCATCTCCGTCCCGGGGAGCAGCTCGCGGAAGTCGCCGAAGATCGACGGCTCTGTGACCCGTCGTCCGGGCCCATCACGTGGGCTGCCTCGACCGGGAATGGCATCCGCGAGCACCGCGAGCACGTCCGTGACCGTGAGCTGCCCGGGCGCCAGGTTGAGGAACACCCGGCGGGCGTCCGGATTGGAGCGCGTGACCAGCGGATAGTTGCCGTCCGCGATCAGGACCTGGGCGCCGTGACCAGCCTCGCCGAGGGCCTGCAGGATCTCGGGGTGGAGGAGGCGGGTCTTCAACATGGGATCTCCTTCAGGCAGATGCGGCAGTGACGGGCGTGGTAGGTGCGGGCGTGGGGGCGGGCGTGGGGGCGGGCGTGGGGGCGGCACGTGGCGGCCCGCTGGACCGCCGGATGCGGAGCTCGAACGGGAGCACGACGTTCTCGCCGGTGGGTTGGTGGCCCCCGGAGACCTGGCCCAGCAGGCGGGTTGCCGCCTGGTGGCCGATCTCATAGGCCGGCTGTGCAGCGACCGTCAGGAATGGCTCGCTCAGCCACTCCTCGGGCAGGTCGTCGAAGGCGACCACCGACACGTCCTCGGGGACGCGCAGGCCCGCCTCTCGCAGCGCCCGAATCGCGCCAAAGCCGATGAAGTTGTTGGCGCAGAAGAGCGCGGTAGGGCATTCGCCGTCGCTGGCCAGCACCTCCTGGGCCATCCGGTGTCCGTCGGCCTGGTTGAGCTTGCCGAAGTTGAAGCCACCCCAACGGACCAGCTCCTCATCGAGCTCGAGGCCGGCCTCCTCGAGGGCGCGGCGGGCCCCGGCGACACGGTCCACCGACGTCGAGACGTTCCGGCGGCCGGTCAGCACGGCGATCCGCCGGTGGCCAAGCTCGATCAGGTGACGGGTCAGGGCATAGCCGCCGGCCTCGGAGTCGCAGCGGACGCTGTCCACCTGGTGGGCCGCGACCCGGCGATCCAGCACCACCACCGGCATCCGGTGGTGGCTGAGCAGGCGGAACGAGGCACCGGAGCTGCGCGCGGGGACCAGCAGGACGCCGTCCACCTGGCGCTCGATCAGCATGAGGAGGTATTGCTCCTCCTCGGCCTCGGACTCGTCGGTGTTGCAGTACATCACCGAAAAGCCATGCGCCGCCGCAACGTCCTCGACGCCGCGCGCGATGGTGGTGAAGAACGGGTTGGAGATGTCGGAGACGACAAGGGCGATCGTCTGGGTGCGCTTGGACCGCAGCTGGCGGGCCAGCGCGTTGGGCACGTAGCCCAGGTCAGCGATGGCGGATTCGACACGGGCGCGCGCATCAGCGCTGGTGTAGCCGGTGCCATTGACGACCCTCGAGACCGTCATGGTGGAGACACCGGCCCGCTTCGCGACGTCGCTGATGGTGCTCATTGGAGGCCTTGGTTGGGGTTGGCGGCTGACCCGGAGGGAGACCGGGGGCTGTCCGCGGTGCGGGCAGCCCCCGGGGGGTTCGACCGGGCTCAGGGAGCCAGGTGGCCTACTTGTAGAGGACCGCCTGGATCTCGGGGTTGTCGATGTTCTCCTTGTCGAACCAGTAGTAGCCGGTGTCGATGACCTTCTCCATGGACTTGCCCGCGATGGCGTCCATGGCGGCGGAGACGCACTTGGCGCCGATGCCGACTGGGTTCTGGGTGATGGCGCCGGCCTCGGTGCCGGCGGTGATGGCGTCAAGCTGCTGCTCGCCGGAGTCGTAGCCGATGGCCACGACCTTGCCCTCCTTGCCGGTCTCCTTGAGCGCGTTGAGGACGCCCTTGATGGAGCCCTCGTTGGCGCCGAAGAAGCCCTTCAGGTCGGGATTGGCGGTCATGATCGCCTTGGCGAAGTCGGCCGACTTCACCGGGTCGCCGGCGCCGTACTCGATCGCCACGATCTCGATGTTCGGGTGCTTCTCTTCGATCCGCTGGACGAAGCCGTCACGGCGGTCCTGGCCAGTCTTGGAGGTCTGGTCATGGACGATGATGGCAACCTTGCCGGCGTCACCGATGAGCTCCGCCATGTGGTCGGCAGCCTCGCCGGCCGCTGCGATGTTGTCGGTGGTCACGGTGGTGACCGGGATGTCGCTGTCGACGCCGGAGTCGAAGCCGACGACCGGGATACCGGCCGCCTGGGCCTTCTCCAGCAGCGGCGTGGCGGCCTTGCTGTCGAGGGCTGCGAAGCAGATGGCCGCAGGCTTCTTGTCGAGCGCGGTCTGCAGCATGGTGAGCTGCTTGTCGACCTCGGACTCGGACGCCGGGCCCTCGTAGGTGATCGTCGCGCCGAGCTTTGCGGCCTCGTCGGTGGCGCCCTTCTGGACGGCCTGCCAGAACTGGTGCTGCGAGCCCTTGGACACGATGGCGATGTAGGGCGCGTCGCCGCTGGGGGCGCCGCTGGCGGCGCCCTCGGACGGTGCCGTGGTGCTGGCGCTGCTGCCGCAGGCTGCGACAAGCATCGCAGCCGCCGCGATCACCGCAGCGGGCCGGTACAGGTGCGAGAGCTTCATGCTCCTCCTCCATGAGAGATGGCTGACCTTGGTGCCGGTTCCGCCCGAAGGTCGGTGGATCGGCGCGTGGTCCTGGTTTGAGGTGCCCGGTGGTCCGGGCTAGGCGCGCCGGCTGCGGCGCAGGATGTCGAGCCAGACGGCGCCGATGACCACGAGACCCGTGATCACGAGCTTCCACTGGTCGGGAACGCCGGTGATGGACAGGCCGATCGTCAGCGTGCTGATGATGAACGCGCCGATGACCGTCCCGAAGATGCTGCCCTCGCCGCCGGAGAGCGACGTGCCGCCGATGACGGCCGCGGCGATGGCGTCGAGCTCGTAGCCCATGCCGACGGACGGCTGGGCCGAGTTCATGCGCGAGGCGATGAGGATGCCGGCCAGTCCTGCGAACAGGCCGCCCAGCGCGTAGACCGCGATCTTCCAGCGGTCCACGTTGACCCCCGAAAGGCGGGTCGCCTCCTCGTTGGAGCCAAGGGCGAAGGTGTATCGGCCGAGGGTGGTCTTGGTCAGGATGAGCGACGCGATGATGGCCGCGCCGAACATGATGAACACCACGTTCGGGATCCCGAACAGGTACTTGCCCATGAACAGGTCGTAGAACTGGGGCGTCCCCTCGAAGTAGATCGGCTTGACGTCCGAGAGGACCTGCGCGAGCCCGCGGGTGATGCTCATCATGCCCAGGGTCGCGATGAACGGCGGGATCTTTGCCTTGGCGATCAGCACGCCGTTCACCGTCCCGACGCCGGCACCGGCGAGGAGCGCCAGGGGGACGCCGATGAACAACGGCATTCCGGCGTTGGTGACGGCGAGGCCCAGGATGACCGAGCAGAAGGTCATCGTCGTCCCGACCGAGAGGTCGATGCCGCCGGTGATGATGACGAACGTGACGCCCATCGCGAGCACGCCGTTGACGGCGGTCGCGACCAGGATCGAGATGTAGTTGTCAGGCGTCCGGAACGGGGTCGAGATGACCGAGAAGAAGGCGAGCAGGATGACCAGTGCGCCGAGTGCAAGGAGGCGCTGGACGGAATCGCCGCTGGCGACGGACGACAGCCTGTTCCTGGCCGCCCCGGTGGTCATCTGCATGTCAACGCTGCCTCGTGTGGCGTGGTGGTGACGTGTCGTCGGTGGTTCATGCCGCGGCAATGGCCTCGCGCTGGGTGGCAAAGGTCATGATCCGCTCCTGGGTGGCCTCGCCGGCCTCCAGCTCACCCGTGATGCGCCCCTCGCACATCACCAGGACGCGGTGGCTCATGCGCAGGATCTCCGGGAGCTCGGAGCTGATCATGATGATCGCCTTGCCCTGGCGGGCCAGGTCGTTGAGCAGCCGGTAGATCTCGCTCTTGGCGCCGACGTCGATGCCCCGGGTGGGCTCATCGAAGATCAGGATCTCCGTGTCGGCGGTGAGCCACTTGGCGATGACGACCTTCTGCTGGTTGCCGCCGGACAGGTTCTTGGTCCGCTGCCCCACGCTGGGCGTCTTGATCGACAGGCTCTCGACGTGCTCGAGCGCGACCGCGCGCGTGCGTCCGAAGCTGATCCGGCCGAGCTTGCCCGTGAACTTGGCGAGCGACGCCATCACGACGTTGGCCTCGACGTCCATCTTGAGGGCGAGGCCGAAGCGCTTGCGGTCCTCGGAGAGGTAGCCGATCCCATGCCGCACGGCGTCCGACGGCGTCCTGATGGTGACCGGTTCGCCGTGGACGAGGATCTCGCCCGAGTCGTGGGGGTCTGCCCCGAAGACGGCTCGCATGACCTCGGTCCGGCCCGCCCCCACCAGCCCCGCGACGCCGAGGATCTCGCCCCGGTGGAGCTGGAAGCTCACGTCGTGGATGGCGCCGGCGCGCTCGAGGTTGCGCACCTCGAGGACCACTTCCGGGTTGGGCTGCTCGGGCAGTTCGGGCGCCTCCTCGAAGATCGTCCGCCCGACCATCATGCTGATGATCTGGCCGATGGTGGTGTCGGCCGTGTCGGCCGTGTCGATGTAGCGGCCATCGCGCATGACCGTGACCCGGTTGGTGATCTGCTTGAGCTCTTCCAGGCGATGGGAGATGTGGACGATCCCGTGGCCCAGTTCGCGCAGGTGGCTGGTGATCCGGAACAGCTCGTCGATCTCGGTCTCGGTGAGGGCCGCGGTCGGCTCGTCCATGATCAGGACGTCCGAGCTGTGGGAGAGCGCCTTGGCGATCTCGACCATCTGCTGCTGGGCGACCGCGAGGCCGGAGACCCGGGCCCGCGGATCGAGGCGGATGTGGAGCTCCGCGAACAGCTCGGCGGCCTTGCGGTTGAGCGCCTTCTCGTCCAGCCAGAATGGGAGGCCTCGCCGCGGCTCCCGCCCGATGAATATGTTCTGGGCCACCGACAGGTGCCCCATCAGGTTCAGCTCCTGGTGGATGATGCTGATCCCCAGATCCTGAGCGGCGCGCGGCGTGTTGATCTCCACCGCGCTGCCCTTGACCTTGATGATCCCGGAGTCCCGGCGGTAGATGCCCGCAAGCACCTTCATCAGGGTTGACTTGCCGGCACCGTTCTCCCCGACCAGCCCGTGGACCTCGCCGGCACGGAGGTCGAAGCTGGCGCCGTCGAGCGCGTGCACGCCGGGGAAGCTCTTGCTGATGTCGGTCATCTCGACCAGCAGATCGACCATCGGTTCCTCGTGGCGGGGGTGGAGAGCCCGGATGGTTGCGGCGCGATCGGTGTCGGTTACCGATAACACATTCGTACTCTACCCCACCCGTCAACTACTTTGCACGCCGATTCCGACACCCGCTCACAACCCCGGCGAACCCCTGCCGGAGCCCCGTGCAGCGCCGTCGGGCGCCGCGGCCAGCCCCAGCCGCATCGTGCCCACCGCGCGCCGTCAGTGACGCGGGAGCCCCGGCTCCTTCACGCTCCCGGAGCCTTGCCAAGGGCCTGTGCGGCGGCAGATCACCGGCAGTGCTATCTGACCACCAGGATCGATCGCGGCGCGGTGGATCGCGGGCCGAGGGCCGGGATAGCCGTGCCCGCAGCACAGCCGGTGATGAGCGCCAGGCCAAGCTCGTGCTCCTGGCCGACCACGGGGCGATGGTGGGCGGTCATGGGCCGCGGGGGAGGAGAGACACCCGCCCGATAGCACCGCTGGTGATACCGGCGCCGCCAGGTGCCAAGTGCGACCGTCGCCGCGGCCGCCGCCGGGGCCGTCGGCAGGGGCTTGCCAGGCGCCGTCAAGTGCGGCCGTCGCCGGGGCCGTCGGCAGGGGCCAAATGCGGCCGTCCAGTGGCCGCGTCCGGCGCCCGCGGAGCCTGCCGTCGGCGAAGGGGACCTACCAGCTCGCCGCCGTGCCACCCACCCGCGCGGCGTACTTCGCCTCCTCCTCCCCGGAGTCCAGGTAGGCGCGGTAGGGATCCGGGGCCAGCCCGCGCGCGACCCGCAGCTCGCCGAGCAGCGGGCGGACGTCCGTGTTGAACGCGTCCCAGAGCGCGCCGTTGGCCTCCAGCACGTCCCCGGCGGCCTGGGCTGCAAGGAGTCGCTCGCGGTCCACCAGGAGCGCCTTGGCGATGGTCTCCTGGAGATTCATCACGCTCCGGATCATGGCCGGGACCTTGGGCTCGATGTTGTGGCACTGGTCGAGCATGTAGGTCGTGGTGTTGGCGCAGGCCTGGGCGACGGGGTCCGTGTCGTCGCGCATGGCGTTGACGAGCTCGTGCGCGATCCGGAACAGCTGGTAGGGATCGATGGAGCCCACCATCAGGTCATCGTCGCCGTACTTCTTGTCGTTGAGGTCGAAGGCGGCGAGCTTCCCCTCGGCGAGGAGCAGGGCCACGATCTGCTCGATGTTCACGCCCATCGCGTGGTGGCCGGTATCCACGCACACGCCGGCCTGCTCGCCAAGCTGGCGCACGACGTTGAGGCTCTGGCCCCAGTCCTGGACGTCGGTGGCATACAGGGCCGGCTCGTAGAGCTTGTACTCGAGGTACATCCGGACGCCGGGCGGCAGGTGGCCGTAGGCCTCGCGGAGGCCCTCGACCAGGCGGCGATGGCGCCAGCGGAGGTCGTCCTGGCCCGGGTAGTTGGTGCCGTCGCCGAGCCACACCTTGACCGCCTGAGCGTTCATGGCGCCGGCGATCTCGCAGCACTCGATGACCGCCGCCACGGCCTTCGCGCGGACCCGGGCGTCCGGGTTGCAGATCGAGCCGAGCTTGTAGTCCTCGTCCTGGAAGGTGTTGCTGTTGATGCCGCCGATGGCCAGCCCGCGCTCGGACGCGTAGGCGGCGAGCGCCGCGTAGTCGTCGACCCTGTCCCACGGGATGTGCAGCGAGAGCGAGCCCGCGATCCCCGTGTACCGGTTGACCGTCGCGGCGTCGTCGACCTTCTCGAACACGGTGCGCGGCACGCCCTGCTGGGGGAACACGCGGAACCGGGTGCCGGTGTTGACGAACCCCCACGACGGGATCTCGATGTTGACCCCGCTCATCGCCCAGTCGATCCGCTCGAGCGCAGGGGCGGTGGCGGGCTTGGCGACGGCGGCGAGCGCGGCCATGGGGTCTCCTCAGGTCGTGGTGGGGTTGGACGATCGGGCCTGGAGGGCCGCGAAGCGGGCACGGGCCTCGGACCAGTTGCCCGATGGGTCGTACGACGTGATGTGGAACGAGCGGGCGGCGAGCTCGCGCGCCTCGGCGATGGACGCAACCTCGCCGGCTGCGATTGCCTGGACGGCGAGGTTGCCGATCGCGGTCGCCTCGACCGGTCCGGTCCGCACGGGCAGCCCGGTCGCACAGGCCGTGAGGTGGCACAGGAGACGGTGGTTGGAGCCACCGCCGACGATGTGGAGGGCCGTGATCGGCCGGCCGACGGCGCCCGCCAGCTGGTCGATGGCGGCCGCATAGCGCAGGGCGAGGCTCTCGAGCAGTACCCGTATCAGCGTCGACGTGTCCGCGGGGACCGGCTGGCCCGTCTCGGCGCAGAAGGCACGGACGCGGGCGGGGATGTCGCCTGGGCGGAGGAAGCGCTCGTCGTCGGGGTCGATGAAGGCGGTGAACGCCGGTGCGGTCTCGGCCATGGCGGCGAGCTTCTCATAGGCAGGCCCGTCGCCCGCCGGCCACAGGGCGCGACGACTCTCCTGGACCAGCCACAGGCCGACCACGTTGCGCAGGAGCCGGATCGTGCCGGCCACGCCGCCCTCGTTGGTGAGGTTGGCCGCGAGCGAGGCGTCAGAGATCACGGGCTGCGGGACCTCGAGCCCGATCAGGGACCAGGTGCCGGAGCTGAGGAACGCCGTCGACGAGCCTGCGAGCGGCGTGCCCGCAACCGCGGACGCGGTGTCGTGCGAGCCGGGCAGGACGACGCGCGTGGAGCCCAGGCCCGAGGAGGCGGCGAGATCGCCCCGCAGCCTGCCGACCACCATCCCCGGCGTCACGATCTCGGGCAGCAGCCCGGTCGGGATGCCGAGGCGCTCGAGCATCGGCCGCGCCCAGTCCCGGGCGCCGGCATCGAGCGCCTGGCTGGTCGAGGCGAGCGTGTACTCCGTCACGCCGGCGCCCGACAGGAAGTGCGCGAACAGGTCCGCCATCATCAGCAGCCGGCTGGCGTGCCGCAGCTGGGGATCATCCGCTCGCGCCAGCGCGAACAGCTGGTAGAGCGTGTTGATGGGCATGAACTGGATGCCCGTGGTCGCGTAGATCTCGGCCCTCGGCACGATCTCGAAGGCGGCCTCGACCAATCCCTCGGTCCGCGTGTCGCGATAGTGGACCGGGTTGGCCATCAGCCGTCCTCGTTCGTCGAGGAGTCCGAAGTCCACGCCCCAGGAGTCCACGGCCACCGAGTCGATCGGGCCGGCCGATCCCGCCTTGCGCAGGCCGGTCGTGATGTCGCCGAACAGCCGGAGGGCGTCCCAGTGCAGGGTCCCGTCCACGGCCACGGGGACGTTCGGGAAGCGATGGACGTCCTCCATCGCGAGACGCCCGCCGTCGAACGTGCCCACGACCACGCGGCCGCTCTCGGCTCCCAGGTCGACCGCCGCGAGACGCAGCGGGCGCCGCTCAGTCAAGACGGAACACCTCCTCGAGCCGGCGGTGGAACCCAGTCGCCGGATCGGTGCATGGATCGATCAGCCTGGCCATGTCGGCCTGCCAGCGGTCGTTGACCGGGGAGGCGGCCATCATGGCCCTGAAGCGCTCGAAGTCGTCGACCTCGAACACGCCGATCAGGTCCTGGCCCAACAGGTAGATCGAGTAGTCACGGCAGCCCGCGGCGTGCAGTGCGTCGAGCATCTCGGGCCAGACCGCCGCGTGGCGGAGGCGGTACTCCGCTTCGGCCCCGGGCAGCAGCCGCATGGTGAACGCGACCCGTTCCATGGCGAGGCCTCCGCTGCTGGAATGAGGGGAGTCCCGGCGGGGACCGCCGGGACTCCCTCACAGGAGGAGCTAGAAGTCGAACTGGTCGACGTTCGTCGTATCGAACCGGAAGGCCGGCCCGAGAATGACGGTGCTGTCGGCGCCGATCGTGTAGGGCTGATCGTTGTTGAGGCCGGGCACGGTGAAGGTCTCACCCTCTGCGCCGGTGATCTCGCCCTTGACCAGCTTGTCCGCGATCACGTAGGACAGGTAGCCGAGGTCCGGGACGCTCCACAGGCCGAAGACCGGGGAGGTTCCGTCCTTGACGAACGGCTTCATGTCGTTGGGGAAGCCGAGGCCGGTCACCTTGACGGAGTCCGACTTGCCGGCCTGGGAGACGACCTGCGCGCCGGCGAGGATGCCGACGGTGGTCGGGGCGACGATGACCTTGAGGTCCGGGTACTTGGTCAGGAGCGCCTGTGCCTGCTTGGTGCTCTCGGTGGCATCGTCGTTGCCGTAGACGGTGTCGACGAGCTTGAGGCCCGCGTACTTGGGATCGGTCGCGAGAGTCGACTTCATGAGGTCGATCCACGCATTCTGATTGGTGGCCGTGGCCGCCGCGGAGAGGATCGCGATCTCGCCGGTGCAATTGGGGGCGAGCTCGCAGGCCCAGTCGGCGAGGTTCACGCCGACGCCGCTGAAGTCGACCTGGTTGACGAACACGTCATAGGCGCCGACCGCGGGGCTGGAGTCGAACCCGACGACCTTGATGCCCTTGCCCATGGCCTCCTTGAGGGCCGGGGCGACCTCATCCTTGCCGTCGGCGGAGATGATGATCGCGGACACGCCCTGCGTCGTGAGGTCCGTGATGAACGGGATCTGGAGGTCGGCCTTCGCCTCGTTCGGGCCGACCTGGGTGACCGTGCCGCCGAGCTCGCCGGCCGCCTTGTCGACGCCGGTCTTGGCTGCGGCGAAGTACTGGTTGACGATGTCCTTCGGCAGGTAGCCGACGGTCATCGGGCCTGCGGCCGCCGACTCGGCGGGGGCCTCGGTTGCCGCGGGGGCCTCGGTTGCTGCGGGGGCCTCGGTTGCCGCAGGGGCGGCGGTTGACGCGCTGCTGCCGCATGCCGAGAGCACGATTGCAGCGGTGCCGACGATGGCGACCCACCGTCCTGCTGAGTTGAGCTTCAAGATCGTTCCTCCTCTGTCTCTGTCGATGGCGCCGGCTCACCCCCGGCGATCGTGTCGGCCGACGGACGTCGGCGCCTGCGGACTCGATCGACGCCCTTGCGGACCTGGTGAGCAATGGTGGGGATGAGGACGGAGAGGATCAGCAGCAGCCCGAGGGCGATGCTCTGGACCTCGACCGACACGTTGGCCAGGCGGAGTGCGTTCTGCATGACCGCTACGGTGAGCACGGCGAGCACCGTGCCCGGGATGGTCCCGGACCCGCCGAAGATGTTGGCGCCGCCGAGCAGCACGACCGTCACGGCGGTGATGGTCATGCCGCTGCCGGCATCGGCCCGAGCGCTCGACAGCCGCGACGTGAGAATCACGCCGGCGAGTGCCGCGATCGTCCCGGACAGGACGAACAGGCTGATCCGCAGGCGGGCGACCCTGACCCCGGAGTAGAGGGCGGTTCCCGCGTTCCTGCCGATCGCATAGGTCTGGCGACCGATCCACGTCCGGTGGAGCACGATGCCGATCAGCAGCGCGAGCCCGAGGAAGACGACAAACGACCACGGGATCGGCGTGCCGGGCACGTCCCCGAACCCGAGCTCGGTGAACGCGGGCGGGAAGTTGCTGATGCCCCTCGGTCCCAGGACGATCAGCGCCATGCCCCGGAACAGCGCGAGGGTGCCCAGGGTGACGACGAGCGACGGCAGGCCGCCGCGGGCCACCAGGGTCCCGTTCAGGACGCCTCCGGCGGCGCCGATCAGGAGGACGACGGGGATCCCGATCTCGAGGGGCACGCCGGCCGCCCACAGGAAGCCGAGGACGGCGCTGGCGAGCCCGGCCATCGACTCCACGGACAGGTCGATCTCGCCCAGGATGATGATCAGCGTCAGGGGCAGGGCCATGATCGCCACTTCCATCAGGGCGGCGACGAGGTTCGAGAAGTTGTCCGCGGTCAGGAAGAACGGCGACAGCGCGTTGCCCAAAACGATCAGCCCCAGCAGGGCGAGCACGAGCAGCATCTCCCAGCGGGCAAGCGCCCGCGTCCAGCGGCCAAGGCCCGTGCCGGACTGGGCCGTGACGCTCATCGGGCACCGCTCCGGGTGTTCGCGCGCTGGACGCTGCGGCGGATGAGCTGGTCGCTGGCGATCGCGATCAGGATCACCAGGCCGTAGATGGCCTGGAGCCAGAATTGCGAGAGGCCGACGAGGATGAGCGCGTTGGCGATGAACCCCAGGAACAGGGCGCCGATCGCGGCCCCGGCGAGGGTCCCGGACCCGCCCTGGATGTTGACGCCCCCGACCACGGCCGCGGCGATGATAGCCAGCGTCGCGCCCGTTGCGGCCGTCCCGTTGATGGTGCCGAACTCCATGACCCACATCACGCCGGCCAGGCCAGCCAGCAGGCCGCACAGCGAGAACGCGACGAACACCACGAGGCGCGATGGGATGCCCAGGATCGCCGCGGCCTCGGGGTTGCTGCCGACGGCGTAGACCTGGCGCCCGAACCGGGTCGAGCGCAAGAGGATGGAGCCAACGGCGACGACGCCGATCACGACGAGGACGAACACCGGGATCCCGAAGATGTCCGCACGGCTCAGGTCCGTGAACCCTTCCGGCAGTCCCGCCAGCGGGACCTGGTCGGGGCCGGCGATGACATAGTCGATGCCGCGGAAGATGCTCAAGGTCCCGAGGGTGGCGACGATCGCGGGCACCTTGAGGACGGCGACGATGAAGCCGTTGATCATGCCCAGCACCAGGCCGATCGCGAGACCCATGACGAGGGCTCCGACCGGGTCGACCAGCTGGAGCTCCAGGCTGCGGGCCACGCTGTACGCGACCAGCCCGACCATGGCCTCGACCGAGAGGTCGATCCCCCGGGTGATGATCACGATCGCCTCGCCGACGGCCGCAATGGCGACCACGGAGGCGAGGACGGCGACCTGGCTGAAGTTGTCCACCGACAGGAACTGCGGCGCCATCAGCGAGACGCCGGCGCCAAGCACGAACATGATCGCGAGCAGGCTCAGCTCCCGCTGGCGCCCGATCACCATCAGCAAGCTTCGCCTCGCGGGCCCGACGCCGGGTGCGGCGGCCAAGGGGGACTCAGCCACGCCGCGCCTCGCTCTCCGTGGCGTCCGGATCCGGACCCGGGGTCTCCGGGGCGTCGGACGCCAGGGCTGCCGGGGCGCCGTCGCCGACGCCCGTGAGGCTGCCGGTCGCGGCGAACATGACGTTCTCCTGGGTGGCGTTCTCCCGGCTGATCTCGGCCGTGACCCGACCCTCATGGAGGACGACGATGCGGTCTGACATGGCCAGGACCTCGGGCAGGTCACTGGAGATCAAGATGATCGCGAGACCCGACGCCGCAAGCTCGGCGATGATCCGGTGGACCTCCACCTTGGCGCCGATGTCGATGCCCCGGGTCGGCTCATCGAGGATCAGGACGCGCGGCCCGGAGGCGAGCCACTTGGCCAGGACGACCTTCTGCTGGTTGCCGCCGGACAGGGCGCCCACGTCCTGGTCGACACCGGTCATCCGGACGTTGAACTGCTCCGTGTGCTCGGTGGCCACGCGGCGCTCGGTCGCGGCGGAGATCATCAGCCGCGGGAACAGGCGTGGCAGGATCGGGAGGGTCACGTTCTGGGCGATCGTGAAGTCGAGGACGAGGCCCTCCTGGTGGCGGTCCTCGGGCAGGTAGGCGATGCCCTCGGTCATCGCCGCCGACGGCGCCCCGAACTCCACGGGCTTGCCACCGATCCTCACCTCGCCGCTGTCGCGGCGGTCGATCCCGAACAGGACCCTGGCGACCTCGGACCGGCCGGCACCAACGAGTCCCGCGAGGCCCAGGATCTCGCCGGACCGGACCGTGAAGCTGACGTCGCGGAAGACCCCGACGCGCGTCAGGCCGCTGACTTCGAGCAGGACTTCGCCGATCGGGTTCTCGACTTTGGGGAAGAGCGAGACGGTCCGGCCCACCATGTGGCGGATGAGGTCGGCCGTGGTCAGCTCGGCGGTCGGCATCGTCACGACGTGCCGTCCGTCGCGGAACACGGTGGCGCGATCGCACAGCGCGAACACCTCGTCCAGCCGGTGGCTGACGAACAGGATCGCCACGCCGCGGTCCCGAAGCCTGCGGACGATGGCGAACAGCCGCTCCACCTCGTGGGCGGACAGCGATGCCGTGGGCTCGTCGAGGATCAGCGCGCCGGCATCAACGGACAGCGCCTTGGCGATCTCGATCAGCTGCTGGTCGGCCATCGACAGGCCCCGGACGGGCGCGCCGACGTCGAACTGGACGTCGAGCTCTGCGAACAGGTCCTGCGCGGCGCGGCGCATGCCCCGCCAGTCGATGGAGCCCACTCGGCCGGACGGCGCATGACCGAGGAACACGTTCTCGGCGACGCTGAGGTCCGGGAACAGCCGCGGCTCCTGGTGCACGACCGCGATCCCCAGGGCCCGGGACTGGGCCGGTCCGTGGATCTGGGTCTGGGCGCTGTCGATGAGGATGGTGCCGCCGTCGGGCTGGTGGACGCCAGCAAGGATCTTGACCAGGGTGCTCTTGCCCGCGCCGTTCTCGCCCACGAGCGCGTGGATCTCGCCCGCGCGCAGGTCCATCGAGACGTCGGTCAGCGCGGCGGTCGCCCCGAAGCGCTTGGAGATGCCGCGCAGCTCCACCCGGGCCGCGGCGGCCGCAGCGGCTCCGGGCTGGGTGGCGGTCAGGAGTTGCGTCACGAGCCGGACCTCGTGGTCACGACGGTCGCATCCTGACGTGCACCGGCGGCGACCTGGCTGACCTCGATCCCCATCGAGACCAGCTGGTCCACCATCTCCGGCGGCGCATCATCGTCCGTGATCACGCCGGTGATCCGGTCGGTGCGGCAGAACGATGCCGAGGCGACGCGACCCCACTTGGTGTGGTCGACCAGGGCGTAGATCTCGTGCGCGGCGCCAACCATGGAGCGCTTGATCTGGGCCTCCTCCTCCATCGCGTCGCTGAGACCCGTCTCGAGGGTGAGGCCAACCGCCCCGACGAATGCCTTCTGGACGTTGACACGCCGGAAGACGCCGTCACCGAGCGGGCCGACGACCGAGAGGGCCTCCCACCGGACCCGGCCACCGAGCAGGAGGACCGTGATCCCGGCATGGCCCGCAAGCTCGAGTGCGATCCGGATGCTGTTGGTCACGACCGTGAGCTGGTGCCAGTCGCTGCGTTCCTTGAGGTGGCGGGCAACGTAGAGCGCGGTCGTGGAGGCATCGAAGACGATGCTGTCCCCGTCCCGGACAAGGGCTGCAGCCGCCGCCCCGATGCGCGACTTCTCGGACCGGTGCAGCCGCTCCCGGACGTCGAACGCCAGCTCCGGGCGTCCGGTGGCGCGCGGAGCGATCGCGCCGCCGTGGGTGCGCACGAGGCGCTCCTCACCCTCCAGGACGAGGAGGTCCTTGCGGATGGTGACCGCCGACACGCCGAACCTGCGGGCCAACTCGGTGACGTGGGCGCGACCGTCCTGCTCCACGATCCCGGCGATCTGCTCCTGGCGTTCCCGTGCAAACACGGCCGCGGGCAGGTCGGCGTTCGTCGCGGTCAAGGTCGACTCCGGCTATCGAACTTCGATTAGTTGCGATTGCGTACACTTTGCATCGGATCAGATCCAATTGTCAAGCACAATCTCAACGCGTTCGCAATGGTTCGCAGGACGGCGGCACCTCCCGGGTCCCGGGAGCGGCCGGCACGATGGCCGGGCTCAGGCCCCGGGCAGCAGGACGACCTTGTGGCCTTCGCGTCGGGCCGCCGAGGCCAGCGCCGCGGGCGCATCGGCGAGCGCATGGCGGTCGCTTACGACGGCGTCGAGATCGACGCGGCCATGCGTCACCAGGTCGATGGCCTGGGGGTAGACGCGGTTCATCCGGCGGGAGAATTGCAGGTCGAGGCCCTTGCGCCGGGCCGCGGCTCCCGTGATCGACACGGCCGGTCCCTCGGGGATCCCGGCGACGACCACGATGCCCGCAGGCTTGACGAGCTCGATGGCGGCGCCGATCGCGTCGTCCTCGCCCGCGATCTCGATCGCGGTGTCCACGCCCAGCCCGCCGGTGGCGTCAAGCAGCGCGGCTCGCTCCGATCCGTCTGTCACGAGCTCCGCGGAGGCGCCAAGGGCCTGGGCGGCGGCGACGCGATGGGGCAGGCGGTCCGTGGCGACGACCATCGTGGCCCCGGATGCCAGGGCGAGCTGGATGAGCAGGAGCCCGATGGGGCCCGCCCCGAAGATGCCGATCCGCTCACCCGGTCGAAGGCGCGCCAGGCGCAGGGCATGGATCGCAACGCCCAGCGGTTCCAGCATCGCGCCGCCGACGTCGTCGATCGAGTCCGGGATGGGCACCAGCTGCGCCTCGGGCCAGGCCAGGTAGTCACGCATCGCGCCGTCGCTGGTCCCGTAGCCCAGGAACCGGACGTTGGGACAGAGGTGCCACAGGCCACGCAGGCAGGTGGCGCAACGCTCGCATGGGACAGACGGATCGATGGCCACCCGCTCCCCCGCCCGGGGACCAGCGGAAATGACCCCGGCTGCCTCGTGGCCCAGCACCAGGGGCTGGGTCAGGCCCACACCGCCGATGGAGCTCTCGCCGAACCAGTGGAGGTCCGAGCCGCAGATGCCGATCGCCGTGACCCGGACCAGCGCCTCGCCGGGCGCGGGCACGGGCACAGGTTCGTCGGCCAGCCGGGCGTCCCGCGCGCCGTGCAGGCGGAGGACCCTCATGGGCGGCGCGCGCTCCCACCCTGTGCCAGCAGCTCCGCCTCGGCATCGCGGGTCCAGCGGCCGCCGCGCATCAGGGCGGCCACGGTGGGCAGGCGCTGTGCCAGCTCCGCGAGCGGGATCATGCCCATCTCCGGGAGGCCCGGATAGACAACGATCTTGCCACCGGACGTGCGTGCCTCGACCGCGGCCAGGGCGTCGCGAACGCCTTCCATCCCGGTCACCGCATCGAGCGAGAGGTTGGTGTCGAGGTCGCCCCGTTCCAGCTTCGCGAGCACGGCCTTCATGTCATCGATCTCGGACCCGCTGGTCCCGAACAGGTAGGCCCGCCTGGAGAGCAGCGAATTGAGGTCCAGCGGCGCCATGGTCCCCACCGCGAACCCCGCGAACAGGTTGACGCGTGCCCCCGGCCCGGCGAGATCCAGCGCCGAGATGACGAGCGCGGGCGCGGGGACCATCACGGCGAGGTAGCTGAAGCCGGGTTGAGGCGCGTCGGTGCGGCTGTTGAGGAACGAGGCGGACACACCGCGTTCGACCGCCAGCGGGCCTGCCACCTCCGCGAGGTGGGCCAGGCGGGCATCGTCGATGTCGATCGCCGTCAGGTCCAGGCCCGCCAGGCCCGATGTGACGGCGCGGATCGCGTGCATGAAGCCCATCGGCCCAGCCGCGCCGATGATGGCCTCGCGGTCCCCGGCCCTGAGCTCGCCGTCCCGCGGGATCCAGGCGTAGCCGTCCGCGGCGGAGTCACCGGTCGTGCCAACCCAGCGGGTGAGGTCGTAGTGGACCCGGCCGACGTCGACGGCGACCGGACGTCCGATCCGCGCTCCGGCGAGGACGATGTCCAGGATGCCGCGGGGCGCCAAGGACCGCTCGAGGGCCTCGATGCGGTCCGCGTCGGATCCGAAGTAGACGATGTCGTCGAAGGCCGCCGCCGGCAGCGTGTCCTGCACATCGGCCCGGCTCATCGCCAGACCGGTCTTCGCAAGGGACTCCTTGATCTTCGCCGCCTGGGCATCGTCGGCCACGACGGCGGTCACGGAACCCGGGCCCGAGGCCGCGAGCAGCTCGTCGATGCCGCGGACGGCCGTGCCGGGGTCTGCGACCAGGAGCAGGCGCCCGCCGCGCAGGAGCGTCCCCCGCTCGCGCACCGTGTACGAGGCCTCGACGCAGGCCCACGGCTCGAGCAGGGCCACCGCGGAGGCCGATGGCACCTCGTCGACGGGGATCAGGAAGCGCTCGCCGGTCCCGGGCTCGATCACGACCCGCTCGTCGACGATCACGTACTCCTGGAGCCCGCCCTCGAAGTTGTACCCGAAGGCCGCGTTGGACCGCTCGGTGGCCAGGTGGCGGTAGTCCGTCTGGACCAGGACCCGCTCGCCAACCCGGTGGCGCTCCACGGCAGCGCCGACCGCGACGATCCGGGCGACCACCTCGTGGCCCGGGACCGTGGGCAGCTCGCCCGGGACATAGCTCGGGATCTCGGCCAGCGCCGCCTGGGACAGGCCACCGCTGACATTCCCCTTGCGCGGATGGGCCGTGAACGCGTGCAGCAGCTTGGTGTCGGAGAAGCAGATGCCGACCGCCTCGATCCGCAGCAGGACCTGCGTCGGTCCGGGAGCCGGCACGGGCTTGGCACGGTTGTGCACAATCTCGCCCGGTGCCACGATCTGGATGGCGTGCTCCGTTGCCGGGACGGCGGCAGCTGTTGCGGTGGGCTCGGGCACTTGGACGGCTCCCTGGCGCTGGCTCAGCTGAGCATGACCTGGCCGCCCGTGACCGGCAGCGCCTGCCCGGTCTCGTACTGCTGGGCAACCAGGTAGTAGATGGCTTCGAGGACATCGGCCGGCGTGCAGCCGCGGCCCATGGGCACCTTGGATTCGTAGGCGTGGCGCACGTCGTCGATCGTCGTGGCGCCGGGGACCTTGCCCTCACGCAGGTACTGGACGAACAGGCCGTTCTCCGGGTCGGACCACAGCGGGCCGCCGAAGAAGTTGCCCGGACAGACGGCATTCACCTTGATCCCGTCCCCAACCAGCTCGAGGGCGAAGGACTGGGTGAGGCCGATACCGCCGAACTTGCTGCCCGCATAGGCGCTGTTGCGGCTGGACCCGGCCAGGCCCGACTTGGAGTTGATCTCGATGACGTCGCTCCGCCATGCCGGGCGAGCCGCGTGCTGGAGGGCCATCACCGGTGCCGCAGAGCGCACGCAGACGAAGTAGCCACGGTAGTTGACCTGGGTCACGAGATCGAAGTCCGCGAGTGGCTGGGTCGTCACGCCGCCGGCCCGCAGGACCCCGGCATTCGACACCAGGATGTCCAGGCCTCCGTAGCGGCGCACCGTGGCATGGACCCCCTCGGCGACCGATGCCTCGTCCATCACGTTCATGTCCACGGCGGTCGCGCTGCCGGGCCCGAACCGGTCCTCAAGCCTGGCCGCGTTCTCCTCCGCCAGCGCGAGGTTGAGGTCGGCCAGGACGACATGTGCACCCTCGCCCGCCAGGCCCTCGGCGATGGCCAGCCCGAAGCCCTGCGCGGCACCCGTCACGAGTGCGATCCGGCCGCGAACCCGGCCGGGCGGCCCGTCACCGGCGGCGATCTGCTTGCGGTAGGCCTCGGCCTCCCAGGTCTCGATGAACTCGCGTTCGGGGTCGGCCAGGTGCCGCACGACGCCCAGGCGCAACGCGCCCTCTCCCACGCGGAGGGCGTCGAGGTAGATGTGGCGAGCCGTGTCGGCCTGTGCCCAGGTGTCGCCGGCGGCGAACAGGCCGAGCCGCGGCACGACCACGATGATCGGTGCTGTGCCCGTCGCGGCAACGTGTGCCGCGAACCGCTCGCGAGCGTGCGCCGCAAGCGCGGCCGGTTCCTTGTCATCGGGGATGTCGAGCAGGAGAGGCGACGACCCGGCGTACACGATCTGGTCCGGGGTGAGCGGCCCGCCCGCGACGAACGCCCGCCCGCTGGAGGCAGCCGTGAACACGGAGGCGACCGGCGCGTCGTCGAAGACGAGGACGCGGCGCTGGTCGTCGGTCGACAGCAACGCCCGGAGCGTGGGAGCGAGGACGTCGACCAGGTCCCGCGTCGATGCGGCCGGTTCTGCTGCGGTGGGCGGGTCGGGCGGAGGGGCCGGGTCGGGCGCAGGGGCCGGGTCGGCCATCGCGGCCGCGATCCGCTCGACCATCCAGGCCGTCGCTTCCTCGATCTCCAGCGCAGTCTCGCCGACGGCGATCAGCCCGTGGTTGGCGAGCAGCATCAGGCCGGGCGGGGGTGTCCCGGTGCGCTCCTCGTGCGCGCGCCGCGCGGCCGCGATCGCGTTGGCCAGCGGCAAGCCCGGGTCGGTGTAGGGGACCCAGATGACCGCGTCGCCGAACAGCCGCCGGACGAGGTGGGCGCCGTCCCCGTTGCAGCCGACCGCATTGACCAGGATCGGGTGCGTGTGCAGGACGAAGCGCTCCGGGAACAGGGCGTGGAACAGCAGCTCGACGGACGGGCGGCGCCCGCCCGCCGGCGCGAGACGTGCCTCGAGGGCGACCCGCATGACCGGGTCGTCGCCAGGTTCCACCGTGCCGGGCTCGGCACCGAGCAGGGCAAGCAGGCGCGCCATGTCAAGGGGGACCAGCGCGTCGGCATCGAGCGTCGCCAACGGCACGCCGCTGGGCTTGATCCACAGCACGCCGCCATCCTTGGCGGACGCGTTTCCCCCGCCGCCACGGGAGAACCCGGGATCCTCGCCGAACCGCCGGGCCAGGCCGATCAGCTCAGCCAGGATCGCCGCGGGGTGCTCCAGCACCGGCTGCTGCATCACATCGCCTCCGCGTTGGTGATCAGTTGGGCCCCGAGGTCGCGGAACCAGGCGATCCGGCTCCCGGCATCGGGGAAGCCCGCCGCGGGGTGACCCTCGCGGTCCACGAAACCCGGCCTGCCGGCCGCACGCTCGTGCTGGTGGGCGGCCACCACGCAGGTGCCCTCCCAGAAGAGCTCCTGCGCCGGCCCGGATGGCGGCCCGCCGTCGCGGCAGCGAGGCGCGAACGGGATCTGCTCCAGCGTGTTGTGTTCCGTCCCGGCCATCACGGCGATGCCGGCGGCACGGAACGCCGTGGCGTAGGCGTCCACCACGGCCCGGTCGTTCCGCTCCGGGATCAGTTCCGCCATGTGGATCCCCCGCTCCAGCAGGCGTCCGGCAAGCGCCGCAGGCGGATCCTCCCACGGGCAGACGGGACTGGCGCCGTCGGCCAGCGTCGGATAGCACGGGATGCCGTCGCGCTCGAGGATCAGGCGATACGCCCTCTCGAACAGGAGGGGCGACTCCGGAACGAACGCGACCCGGCCGGCCTTCATCAGCCGCGACCTGATCTCGCCCTGGACGGCGACCGCGTCCTCCACCGGTGCCGCCGGCGGATCGTCGTAGACCCGGCCCAGGAGCTCGCCGCGCCGGACCGGGGCCAGATGCAGGAAGAGCGCCTCCTGGAAGGCCATCGCGATATGCCGCTCCTGGAGGACCACCCATTCGCGGGGGACGTCGGCGCGCTCGGCCACATCGTCAATGATCAGGGCGTCGTCGATGCCGGTTCGCAGGCCATGGGCTGCAAAGTGATCACGCAGCCGAATGATGATCGCGGCGGCCCGCGCCTCGTCGTTAGCCCGCGCGGTGCCCGCGATCTCGAGGGCCAGCGGCGTCGGCTCGGCGAACGGGCTGATCCCCTTGCCGCACAGATAGATCCGCCCCGGGTTTCCGGGGTCGTTGACCTTGACCGATCGCTCCACGAGCTCGTCGATCACGCTGATGAACTCGAGCCCGAACAGCGGCAGGATCCCGGCCGCACGGGCGACCGTGTCGAACCGGGCGTACACGCGGGTGTCGTGGAAGTTCGACGCACCCACCACGCGGGCGCCATCCGCGGCCGCGGCCGCCACGGCATCCTCCGCGGTACCGAACGCCGAGAAGTTCGGCGCCAGGTGCACGTGGGTGTTCACGATGGGGAGGGAGGGCGCTCCCTCGCCGCCGCGTGATCCCGCCTCACCCTGGTACATCTGCTCGTCCGATCCCTCTGGTCTGGCCCGCCCGGTCCGTGCGGACGACGCCACAAACTGCACTTACGGATGTTTGCGATTGGTTGTCAGTATGCGCGGGTTAGGCACCATGTGCAAGGGTTGTCCCGGGCAGCCTGGGCGCCCGAGCAGGCACGTCACGAGCGAGCCAGGACGCCACGAGGCGACCGTCGAACCGGACACGGCCGCTGCACCGTTCATGGTCGCGCCCAGCGCCCGCACCGCCCGCCCGCCGTGGCCAGGCCCGGCTTGGTTGGGCTGAGCCGGCCCGGCATCGCAGAGCTGGCCCGGCTGAGCCGGCCCGGCATCGCTGAGGTGGCCGGGCTGAGCCGGCCCGGCATCGCTGATGCGCGGCGCGCAAGGATCGCGGTCCGCGGTGTCATGGGCGTGCGCCCCAGCCAAGCGGACAGCGGCCGTGCGGCGATCTCGGGGTGCCCAGGCGTCGTCGAATTGCGTGCGGCGCACGGCCGGCACCGAGACCGCGGGAGTACGTGCACGGTACGCACGAGCGACAAGCCCGCGACGGAACCGGGTACCCGCAGCGGGTACCCGCAAGCACGTCAGAGTGCTCGTTTGAGCGGTTGACGCTCATTTGATTGCGGCGTAGGATCGGGCCATGGTCACCGAGACCGACGCCTCGGCATCGCGCCTGCACCTCGTCAACACGGTGCTGGCATGCCGGCGCTACTACCTCGACGGCGCCAGCAAGAGCGAGATCGCGGCCGAGCTGGGCATCTCGCGCTTCCGCGTCGCCCGCCTGCTGGAGCGTGCCCGTCGCGAGGGCATCGTCCGGATCGACATCGACCCGCTCCCGGAGCTCGACCTCGCGCTCGCCGACGAACTGGCCCGGAAGCATGGGATCCGCGGCGCCGTTGTGGTGCGCTCCACGACCGGGCCCGATGAGCTGCGCGCCGCGCAGCTTGGCCGCGCCGCCGCAGCCGTCCTGGCGGACACCCTCGAGGCCTCCGACGTGCTCGGGATCTCGTGGGGCCGCACGCTGCATTCGATGGTCGAGCAGCTGCCGCGCCTGCCCGCCTGCTCCGTCGTCCAGCTGGTGGGCAGCGTGCCGACCCTGGAGCTGGACGTGAACTCCCTGGAGCTCGTGCGCCGGCTGGCGGAACGCGCGACCGGTCCGGTCTTCCCGCTCCACGTTCCGCTGCTCGTGCAGGACTCGGACATGGCACGGGCCCTGTTGCGGGACGCACTCGCGTCGAAGAGCGTGGGCATGTTCGACTCGCTCACCCGCGCGGCCGTGGGCATCGGGGCATGGGTACCAGGCGGGTCGACGATCAGGGCCACCCTCTCTGACGAGGACGCCCGTGCCGTCGATGAGGCGGGCGGCATCGCCGATCTGTGCTCCATCGTGCTCGATGGCGACGGCCGCCAGGTGCGGGCCGCCGGCCTGCCCGAGCGCTGTATCGCCATCCGCGAGGACCAGCTCCGGCGGGTCCCCGACGTCATCGCCATCGCCGGCGGGGCCGGCAAGGTGCCCGCCATCCGGGCCGCCCTTCGCAGCGGCCTCGTCCATCGACTCGTCACCAACGAGGAAGCCGCCCGCCTGCTGCTGGCAGGCTG
This sequence comes from uncultured Chloroflexia bacterium, assembly GCA_963788375.1. Classification (GTDB taxonomy): domain Bacteria; phylum Chloroflexota; class Limnocylindria; order Limnocylindrales; family CSP1-4; genus CAIXZV01. The sequence goes on along the minus strand of CAWBGT010000017.1, from coordinate 153,332 downwards.
ACCACCACCCGGGAGCCCGCATGACCACCGAGACCGTCTACCGCAGCGACACCCGACCCGACTTCGAGCCGTTCGAGGCCTCATGTGGGGTCGTCAAGGGGTTCGTGTTCACGGGCGACCTGGCCAGCGAGGTCGAGGCCGGCACGACCGGCAAGGCCGATGCACTCGGCCTGCTCGACGACATGCTGGCGATCCGGGAGGTGGAGGAGATGATCGTCCGCCTTCGCTCCGGCGGTGGCTACGAGCCGCTCCCCGGTTACGACTACCGCGGGCCCACGCACGTGTCCATCGGCCAGGAGGGCTCCGCCGTCGGTGCCTCGTCGGCGCTCCGGATCGACGACAACGTCACATCGTCGCACCGCGGTCACGGCGACGCGATCGCGAAGGGATTCTCTGCCCTGCGCCAGATGACCGACGACCAGTTGCGGGCACGGGTCAACGGCGCGCCCGATGCCACCCGGGCCGACCTCCTCGAGGCAGCCCTGGAAGAGCACGTCTACAAGGTGATCGCCGAGCTGTTCGGCAAGGACGAGGGCTACTCGCGGGGCCGCGGTGGCGGCATGCACATCGGCGACTTCACGACTGGCAACCTGGGCGCCAACGCCATCGTCGGCGGATCGGTGCCGATCGCGACCGGCGCAGCCATGGCGGCGCGCTACGAGCAGTCGGACCGCGTCGTCTGCTGCTTCGCGGGCGATGGAGCGTATGCCAACGGCGTCGTGCTGGAGTCGCTCAACTGGGCCGCCCAGCACCAGTGGACCAACCACCTTGCGGGCGACCGGCCCTACGGCCTCCCGATCATCTTCTTCATCCAGAACAACCACTACGGGATGACCCACCGCACCGACGACGAGGTGATGGGCGTCACACACCTGGCGCGCCGCGCCGCGGGCTTCGCCGAGAACAACATGCACGCCGAGGTGGTCAACGGCATGGATGTCCTCGCGGTCCGCGACGCCGTCCGGCGCGCGGCCGAGATCTGTCGCGCGGGCGATGGCCCGGTGCTGATCGAGGCCTCCACCTACCGCTACTACGGGCACTCCCTCTCCGATCCGCGCAACGAGTACCGGACGCGCGAGGAGGAGGCCGCCTGGAAGGCGGTCGACCCCATCGAGCGCCTCAAGGCACAGCTGGTCGAGACGGGCACCGCAGGCGCCGACGAGGTTGCGTCGGTCGTGGCCGCTGCCGCCGACCGCAACGCCCGGGCCGCGGTCCGGGCGTCCGTTGCGACCGATCCCGATCCGGCCGACCTGCTCAAGTACCTGTACACCGACACCTCCGCCGAGGTCGTCCCGGCGGCGGCGTCCGCGGTGACGATCTACGCCGATCCGCCGGTCGCCCAGCGCGACGCCGAGGGCCGGATCCTGTACCGCGACGCGCTGCGCGAAGCCCTCATCGAGGAGATGAGCCGGGACAAGCGCGTGATCTTCTACGGCGAGGACGTCGCGGACTACGGCGGCGCCTTCAAGCTGACCAAGGGCCTGGTGGAGTCGTTCGGACGCGACCGGGTGTTCAACACCCCGATCTCCGAGGCCTGCATCTGCGGCACGGCGGTCGGCGCCTCGATCGTCGGGCTGCGCCCGGTCGTCGAGCTGATGTACATGGACTTCGCGCTGATGTCATCGGACCAGATCGCGAACCAGGCCGCGAAGTGGCACTACATGTCGGGCGCCCAGGTCGAGGTCCCGCTCGTGATCCGCTGCTCGGTGGGTGCCGGCAAGGGATACGGCGGCCAGCACAGCCAGAGCCTGGAGTCGCTGTTCACCCACATCCCCGGCCTGTGGGTGGTCTACCCGGCCACGGCCGCGGACGCCAAGGGCCTGCTCAAGAGTGCGATCCGAACGAACAACCCGGTCGTGTTCGTGGAGAGCCAGGGCCTCTACTCCACCAGGGGAGAGGTTCCCGAGGAGGAGTACACGGTCGAGATCGGCAAGGCCCGCGTCGCGCGCGAGGGCACCGATGCCACGATCGTCGCGTGGGGTCCGGCCGTCCCGGACGCGCTGGCGGCCGCCGATGTGCTGGCTGCGGAGCACGGCGTCTCGACCGAGGTCATCGACCTGCGCTCGCTCGTGCCCCTGGACATGGAGACGATCCTCGCGTCCGTGCGCAAGACGGGCAGGGCCGTGGTTGCCGCGCAGGCAGTCCTGACCGGCAGCTTCGTCAACGAGATCGTGGCCCGGATCCAGATCGAGGCGTTCGACGACCTCGACGGACCCGTCGGTCGGATCGGCGCCGCGCCCGGAATCAGCCCGCAGGCCGAGGGCCTCGAGAAGGCCTTCCTGCCCAACGTCGGCGACATCGTCGCCGCCGTCGCGGCGCTCATCTGACCCCACCTCCACGACAGCGACCGCCCGAAGGGACCCGACCCATGGCCCATCCGATCCTGATGCCGAAGCCTGGCCAGATGACCGAGGAATGCGTCCTCACGCTCTGGCACAAGCAGGTGGGCGACCCCGTCCACCGCGGCGACGTCCTGTTCGAGATCGAGACCGACAAGAGCGCGATGGAGGTGGAGACCTTCGACGAGGGTGTCCTCCTTGCCAAGCTGGTCGGCGACGGCGAGACGGCCCCGGTCAACGCCGTCTGCGGCTGGATCGGGGAGGCCGGCGAGGCCGTTCCCGAGGCACCCGAGCCGGCACCCGCGGCGCCGGCGGAGCCCCTGGCGGCCCCGGTGCGTGCGGAGCCCCTGGCGGCCCCGGTGCGTGCGCCCATCGCGCCGGCGTTTGCCCCAGCCGCCCCAGGCGCGGCGGCTCCGGTGGCGCCCGCGCCATCGATCGTCCCCGCTCTGACCCCTGCACCCGGAGACGACGGCGGGAAGCTCAGGATCAGCCCGCGGGCGAGCCGGCTCGCGGCCACGGCCGGCCTGGACCCGCGGAGGCTGACCGGCACGGGCCCCGGCGGACGGATCGTCGAACGCGACGTCCAGGCGGCCATCGACGGCGCCGCGACGGAACCGGGCCGAGTGCCCGTGACGCCAGCCGCCGCCACGTCCCCCGCCGCGGGTCATGCTCCCGTCACGTCGGTCGCCATCGCGCCCGTCGAGGGCGAGGAGGAGCCCCGGCCCCTCAGCCGGATGCGCCGCACCATCGCCGCCAGGCTGACCAACAGCTGGCAGACCACGCCGCACTTCACGGTCACGGTGGCGGTGGACGTGACCAGGGTCATGGCCCTGCGCGCGGAGCTCAAGGCCGAGGGCTACACGCTCACGGTCACAGACTTCGTGCTGGCAGCCACGGCCCAGACCCTCGCGGAGTTCCCGGACGTCAACTCCAGGACCGACGGCCAGGTGGTCTTCCCGCGCCGCCGCGTCCATCTCGGCGTCGCGGTCTCCGTTCCGGCGGGCCTCGTCGTCCCGGTGGTCCGCGACGCCGAGCGCATGACCATCATCGAGCTCCACGATCGGGTTGCGACGCTGGCCGCCGCGGCCCGGGAGGGCACCATCGCGGTGGACGACCTCGTGGGCTCCACCTTCACGGTAAGCAACCTGGGCATGTTCGGCGTCGAGGAGTTCAGCGCCATCATCAACCCCGGGGAGGCGGCGATCCTTGCGGTCTCCTCGGCCGTGGCCACCCCGGTCGCCGTGGACGGTGGGATCGGCATCCGACAGGTCATGAGGCTGACCCTGTCGGCCGACCACCGGATCGTGGACGGCGAAATGGGTGCCCGGTTCCTCAACGCGCTCCGCCGGCGCCTCGAGGACGCGCGCGCGTTCCGGGACGAGGTCGTCAACGCCTGAGACCTGTCTCCTGGTTGCGTCTCCGCGGCAATCGGATAGACCTGCCCCCAACGGCGGGAACATCAGTCGAGGCTTGTCGTCTGCTGGACGCTGTTCCATAGTTGCAACCTGACCGGGCGCAACCCGAGTCACGCCCAGCCACCTCACCGTTGGCGCGGGTGGCAACGACGGAAGTGCAACAACGGAGGCGGGCTGTAGATGCCGGTCGATGGACGCTCCTGGTGGGCCACCCTGGACGGGGTCCTGCCCGGCGGCGAAGAGCTGGCCGAGGCCGTCGCGGCCGAGTTGGGCGAGCCCGTTGAGGACGTGCGGCCGAGCGTGATGATCACCCTGCTCGTGGGGTCCGTGGCCGCATCGCTCGACGACCTCCGGACCGTGCTCGACGGTGAGCGGGCACGGGCCGGACTGAACGCGGACCGTCGCCGCCGCGAGCCGATGGTCGAAGCCGCCAACATGGACGAGCTCCTCGACGAGGCAGTTCGCCTGGCCGACGCCGGCACCCTGGACATCACGGCGGCGGCGGCGGTCCAGCGGGCATCCGGTGCCATCGCCGCACGATCCGGGCAGCGCCTCGTCCTGTACCTGGCGCGGCTGGCCGTGATCCGCCGGCTCGTCTGGGATCACAGCGTCGAGGCAGCGCATACGGGACGCCTCGACGGCGCCGTGCTCGGGGAGCTGGGGCGCTGGATCTTCCTGTGGACCGAGGTGACGTCGCTGGTCGTCACCGACGGCTATCGGACCGAGGAGCGGGACATCCTCGCCCGCGACGCCCAGGCACGTCGGGGGGCGCTCGAGGAGATCCTCGGGGTGGTCCCGTCCGACGCATACACGACCGCCCGGCTGCGCCGGGTCGCCGCCCGGTTCGGCCTTGACCCGGACTCATCACTGCGTCTCGTCGTCGTGGCTCCGCGCCCGGAGGCAGATCCGACCCCAGACCGGACCGGGATCGATCATGACGACCTGGAGATCCTGGCCGGCCGCATCGGCCACCTCCTCGGCTCAGCGGCGCCGGGCGCGGAGGGCGCCGGGGCAGGCATCCGGCTCCCGGTCGTGCTGCCGATGCGTGGGCGGATCGTGATCCTCGCGCGAGCCGACCGCACCGGCCCCGGCCGGGTCACCAGGACCCTCGACACCGTGCTCCGCGGTCCCGCGGAGCGTCCCGACGAAGCCGGCGTCGCCTCGCGGCCATCGGCCTGGGTGGCCGTCGGATCGCTGCCCGTGGACGGGGCAGAACACCTGGGCGGATCGCTCGCCGACCTTGTCGACGCGGTGCGGACGGCGGAGGATGTCGGCCTGCGCGGCTGGATTCCGGATCCCGGTCACCTGGCCGTGGAACGGCTGTTGCTGGCGCAGCGCGATCTGGGCGAGGCCGCGGTCCAGCACGAGCTGGGACCGCTCCTCGCCGACGAGCGCCTGGGCCCGGAGCTGGTGGAGACGCTCCAGGTCTACTTCGATGCGGGCGAGAACATGCGCGAGACCGCCCGCCGTCTCCACCTCGCCAACCGAACCGTCGCCTACCGACTGGAGAAGATCGAGACCCTGCTGGGCGGGCCGCTGGACGGCTCGTCGCGGCGGCGGGTGTCGGTGGCGCTGCTCGTCCGGCGGCTGCAGGGCGACGAGGGCGCCTGACTCCGGCCATGCTCGCCACCCTGATCGTGAGCCCATTCGCCTCGCGAGTCCGCGATGCCCGCGTCCGGCGCCGGATCACCGGTGCTGCCGTCACCGCCATGAAGGACCGCGGCGCCGCCGAGGTCCAGGTTGTCGAGGCGGGCGAGCCGGCGACGATCCGCACCGCGAGCGAGGCCGCGGTCGCGGCCGGTGCCGGGCTGGTGGTGCTGGCGGGCGGTGACGGTACGGTCCGTGACGCGGCCGGTCCCCTGGCCGGCGCGGGGATCGCGGTGGGCATCGTGCCCTGCGGCACGGGCAACCTCTACGCGACCGCGATCGGGCTGCCCCGAGAGCTCGACCACGCGATCGCCGTGCTCCGGACCGGCATTCCGTCGCCGCACGACGTCGGCGTGGTCCGGCTGATCGCTCCCCACGACGGCATGGCCTCGCCCATGCTGCCATTGGAGCCGATGTCCTTCGTGGCAGCCTGCGGCACCGGGCTCGACGCCCGGCTCATCGCGGCCACGACGCGGGAGTCCAAGCGGCGCTACGGGGTCGCGGCCTACTTCCTGTCGGCCAGCCAGCTCCTCCGGCACCTGGCACCCCAGCCGACCGTCCTCACGGTCGACGGCGTGCGCACCGAGCTCGAGTCGGTCGTGGTCCTGGTCGCCAACTGCGGCGAGCCGATCCCGGGCCACCTGCGTCCACGCCTGCCGATCGAGCCGGACGACGGCAAGCTCCACGTGTTCGTGCTGCCCAAGGGCGGGATCGTCGGCGGGATCCGGGGGGTGCTCGAGCTGATGACGGCCGAGGCCGCCGGCGTCTCGCCCTCCGGCGCCGCGATCCGCCTCACCGGGACGCACGTGCGCGTGGAGGTGGTGCCCGCGGGACCGACCCAGGTCGACGGCGACGCGTACCCGGCCTCAACTCTCGAAGCGGAGCTCCGCCCGGGGGCCTTGGAGATCATCCGCCCGCCTCGTGGCCGCCACAGGTGAGACCGCCGTGCACGAACGGCGCGGACGTCCGACGATAGGGTCGATGGCGACCACACCTGACCCCACGGCCCGGCGGCGACGCATGCCGGTCACCGTCATGATCCTCGCGGCGCTCATGGCGCTCAAGGCCGCGCTGCTCTTGACGGCCACGCTGGGCGCCACGATCAGCGGGCTCCGGGCGACCCTGGGGCTGAGCTATGCGCCGGAGCTGCTTGCGGCGGCCCGCGAGTTTCCCCTGTCGTTCGCCATCCTGCTCCTGACCGGCATCCTGCTCCTGGTGTCCGCGGTCGGGATGCTGAGCCGGCGCCGGACAGGCTGGCTGCTCGCGATGGTCCTCACGGGCGTCTTTGTCGCCATCGACATCTACAGCTTTCTCAGCGGTGATGCGAACCACTTCTGGATGGCGCTCAACATCGTGACCGTGTTCTACCTGAACCAGCGGGACGTCCGGGCGGAGGTCGGGGTGACCGCCTCTGTCGCCGGCCCCGGCGAGCGGACGAAGCCGGCATGAGCGACGAACAGGAGACCTCAGGCGACGAGGCCCTTCTCCGCCGCTTCGAACCGATCCTGCGCTTCACCCAGGGCGAGCTGTTTTTCCCGACGCCGGCAGAGCGGTACGTGGAGGCCTGCGACCTCCTTACGGGCAGCTCACGCCACGACACACGAGTCATGATCCCCGCGGGGGAGCTGACCTCTGAGCGCCTGGCCTCCGCCAACGACGCGGCACCCGGCGAGGTCCGATTCCTGCGCTTCGTCCAGGAGCCGATGAACCCCATCGAGCTGGCGCGCTTCAACCAGCGACCGGGCAGACCCCAGTTCAAGGCTCCCGGCCGCCTGGCCCGGGTGGGCCTCCTCGCGCGGATGATGGACGCGGGACTGCTGGCCTCGCTGCTCGTCCGCGGCAAGGTGCCTGGCGGCACGGCGGCGGCGGCGGCGGTGAAGTACGACGCCATCCGGGCTGCAGATCCCCGGATCAGCTACCACGGTCGCGTGGTCCGCCGGGACCGATGGGTGATCCTCCAGTACCTGTTCTTCTATGCCATGAACGATTGGCGGTCGACCTTCGACGGCGCCAATGACCACGAGGCGGACTGGGAGCAGGCGTTCGTCATCCTGGAGGAGATGCCGGACGGAAGCGTCGCTCCGGCCTGGTTCGCGGCGGCTGCCCATGACGAAGAAGGTGCGGACCTCCGGCGCCGCTGGGACGACCCGACGCTCCAGCGCGAGGGCGAGCACGTGGTGGTGTACCCCGGGGCGGGCTCGCACGCGACCTACGTGGAGCAGGGCGAGTACATCATGCGGCTCGCCCTGCCGGGCGCCCAGATCCAGCAGGGTGTCCTGGACTGGATCCGCGGGTTCTGGCGCGACACGCTGAACCAGCCCGATCCGGGCGATCTCGCGGCATCACTCCAGCGCCTGGCCAGCGTGCCGTTCGTCGACTACGCGCGCGGCGACGGCCTGACGGTCGGGCCCGGGCAGGAGCACGAGTGGAGTCCCATCGTGATCGGCGACGACGTCGGGTGGGTGGACCGGTACCGGGGCCTGTGGGGCCTGGACACGGGGGACCGCATGGCCGGTGAACGGGCGCCGGCGGGCCCCAAGTACACGCGGACGGGCACGGTCCGCCAATCGTGGAACGACCCGCTGAGCTTCGTCGGGCTGGCCGGCTCGCCTACGCCAGCCGCCACGCGGCAGGTCATGGTGGAGCGCATCCAGGCTCTACGGGAAGAGCGGGTGGGAGTCGAGTCAGAGGCCGAGGGCCTCGCTGCGACCCTGCCCCCGATCTCGGTCGAGATCGGCGCGCTTTCGCAGTCCTCGGGCGTCGAAGGCTACGCCGAGCGGCGGCGGCAGGAGCTGCAGGACGGCGAGGCGAAGCTCGCAGGGCTGCGCTCCAGATCCGCCGAGCTCCGTGCTGCGGTGGCCGCCTCCGAGGCCTACCTGGCCCGCGCCGATGCCGGTTGGCGAGGAGACCCCCGGGGCCACCTGTCGCACGCGGCCGCGCCGGAGCCGCCGGACCAGACCCGTCGGCGGATCTTCGCCGAGACCTGGGCGGCACTGAGCGTCGGAGTGCTGGTGCTGACCCTCGCGGCCATCCTGTGGTTCCACCTGCTGCCGGTGGGTCCCACCGTCGCGCTGCTGGTGATCGGCTACCTCGCGATCGAGTCGTTCGCCCAGCGCAACGTCGAGACGCTCCTGCTCCGGGTCACCGTGGGCCTGGCGGCCGTGTCTGCGATCCTGCTCGGCTCGTACTACGCGCGGGAGCTGGTGCTGCTCGGCCTGGGTGCGCTGGGCGTGTTCATCCTGCTGGACAACATCCGCGAGCTGTCGCGCCGCTGATCTGCCGCGGGCCGGGCCATGAAACCGCGGACACGGGAGCCATCCTGCCTGAACCATGCAACCAAAGAGACCGGCTGACGCTCGGGGTAACGTCAGCCGGCCACTGCCAACCGGTTGGAAGGCTTGATCAGGATGTCAGTCGCAAGCCTCCCGGCCAACGCCTGCACCGTGCAGGTCGAGTCGGGATCGGCTGCAGCGTTGTTGCAACTCAGTGGATCGAGGCGGCGCCCTCGAGCTCCTCGAACGTGATGCAGTCCTCGACCGGGCACACGTACTGGCACAGGCGACAGCCGACGCAGTAGTCGTCCTCGACCACCAGTCGAGAGGTCCCACCGGCGTCCTCGAAGCGGATTGCCTGGTGGGCGCCGTCGTTGCATGCCGTGTAGCACAGGTTGCAGTGGACGCAGCGCTCCTGGTCGATCTTGGCCAGCAGCCGGAACTCCTGGTCGAGGTGGCCCCAGTCGGTGATCGTCGGCAGCGCCTTGCCCACGAGCTCCGACGGGCTGTGCAGGCCCTTCGCACCGAGGTAGGTGGAGAGGCCGTCCACGAGGTCGTCGATCAGCCGGAAGCCGTAGTGCATGACGCTGGTTCCGACCTGGACGGTGGTGGCACCGAGCAGCAGGAAGTCCACGGCGTCGCGCCAGGTCTCGATGCCGCCGATCCCGGAGACAGGGATCCCGACCTCGGGATCGGCCGCGACCTGGGAGACCATGTTGAGCGCGATGGGCTTGACCGCCGGACCGGCGTACCCGCCGTGCGAGCCCTTGCCCCGGACGTCGGGCATCGGCGCCCAGGTCTCGAGGTTGACGCCGACGAGGCTGCTGATCGTGTTGATCAGGGCCACACCGTCGGCCTTTGCCGCCCTGGCCGCACGAGCCGGATACCGGACGTCCGTGACGTTGGGCGTGAGCTTCACGAGCACCGGCAGCTCGGCCTTCTCCATCACCCACTCGGTGATCATCTGGACGTAGTCGGGTACCTGGCCCACGGCCGCGCCCATGCCGCGCTCGCTCATCCCATGGGGACAGCCGAAGTTGAGCTCGTAGCCGTCGGCGCCGGTGTCGTTGCACTTGGCCAGGATCTCGTGCCACGCCTCACGCTTGGCCTCGACCATGAGGCTGATCACCACCGCGTTGTTGGGATAGCGCCGCTTGACGTCCCGGATCTCCGCGATGTTGACGTCGGTCGGGCGGTCGCTGATGAGCTCGATGTTGTTGATGCCCACGACCCGCCGGCCCTGGTAGTCGAACGTTCCGAGGCGTGCGGTGACGTTCCGGATGGGCTCGCCGATGGTCTTCCAGACGGCGCCGCCCCAGCCGGCGTCGAACGCCCGCATCACCATCTCGCCGTTGTTGCTGATCGGGCAGCTGGCCAGCCAGAACGGGTTCGGGCTGCGGATGCCGGCCATGTCGGTGAACAGGTCAACGCCCGGGACCGTGGCGTCGGTCGTGCGAACCGGCACGATGCGCGAGCCACCCAGGCCGAGGGCATCGATGATCGAGCGGGCGGCGAGCTTGCCCGCCTGGACGGCGTGGACCACCTCGGCCCCGCCGCTCGTGATGTCGCCGATCGCCCAGATCCTGGCGTTCGAGGTCCGGCCGGTGGCCGGGTCCGCGGCCGCGACCCCGTCACGCACCACAACACCCAACGACGTGAGCAGTCCGCCGATCGCCGCGGGCCCATCCTGGCCGACCGCCCGGACCACCAAGTCCAGGGCGACCTCCAGCCGCGAGCCCTCGACGGGCACGGGGCGACGCCGGCCCGATGCGTCGGGCTCGCCCAGCGTCATCGTCTCGAAGGTGGCTCCGCACACGCGGCCGTCACCGAGGATCTCGATGGGCGAGGCGAGCCAGCGCACCGCCACGCCCAGTGAGCGGGCGAGGTCGATCGCGTGGGGGTAGGCCGGGCTCTCCGCCGGGCCCCGCCGGTAGAAGAGGGTCACCTCCGCTGCGCCCAGGCGCACCGCCGCGGCTGCGGCGTCGAACGCCGTGCTGCCGCCGCCGATCACGCCCACCCGGCGTCCCGCCAGCGTGTCAGGCGCCCCGCCGTCGATGGCCTGCCCGATGAGCTCCAGGGCATCGACGACCCCCTCCTGGTCCTCGCCCGGGATCCCAAGTCGCCGGCCGTGACCGAGGCCCACGGCCAGGACCACGGCATCGTTGCCGGCCACCAGGGTCTCGGGTTCCACGTCCCGCCCCACCGTGGTGCCCAGCACGAACCGGGCGCCGGCCCGCTCAACCTCGGCAACCTCGAGCTCCACCACGTCGCGCGGCAGGCGCCAGGGCACGATCCCGTGATCGCCGAGACCGCCCGCCCGCGGCTTCGCGTCGTAGAGGGTCACGCCCACGCCGGCCTTGCGCAGCTCCGCGGCGCAGGCCAGGCCCGCCGGGCCGGCACCGATGATGGCGGCGCTGACCCCGGCATCGTCGCCGGGCGTGAAGAACGCGTTGCCCGCAGCGGCGTACGACTCAACTGCGTGGCGCTGGAGGCGTCCGATCGCGATCGGGCGGTCCATCTCGTTGCGAACGCAGGCGCCCTCGCACAGGCGCTCCACGGGGCAGGCGGCGCCACAGGTCGCGCCCAGCGGGTTGGAGGCCAGGATCGTGCGGGCGCTCCCCTCGAGGTTGCCGGTCGCGATCTTGCGGATGAATGAGGCGACGTCGATGCTCGTGGGGCAGGCGCGCGTGCACGCCGCATCGTGGCAGTAGAGGCATCGCTCCGCCTCGGTCCGGGCGGCGCTCGCCGTCAGCGGCGGCAGCGGGAGGAACGGATCGGGCGCATGCCCGGAGGACGCGTCGACGGTCATGGCTCGTGGACCCTCGGTCTGGCCGCATGGGCGGCGGCGGGATGGACGTTGGCCCCCATTCTTGGGGCCTGGCCCGGATCGCCCGACGGCCAAAGTGACCGAGAGATAGGGCCGAAGGGCTCAGCCCTGCGCCGCGGGCGGGCGGATGGCGGGCGGCTGGCGGGCGTCAACCAGCGTCCGGGTGCGCCTCCGGGTCAGCCGTCCGGCGGGTGCCGGCGCACCTGCGAAGATGTACGCATGCAGCGCACCATCGACTGGGTTGAGGGCGAGATCAGGCTCATCGACCAGACCCGCCTCCCGGACGAGCTGGCCGTGCTCCGGATCGCCACCCTCGAGGATCTGGTCGATTCGATCACACGCCTGGCCGTCAGGGGCGCACCCGCCCTGGGCGTGGCCGGGGGCATGGGCGTTGCCCTGCTTGCCGGTATCCATCCCGGCGATGAGGCCGCGGTGCGCCGGGGCGCGGCCCTGCTGCGGGCCGCTCGCCCGACGGCCGTGAACCTTGCCTGGGGCACGGACCGGGCGCTCGCTCGCCTGGACGATGGGCCGGCTGCCGTGCTGGCCGAGGCCCTCGCCATCCGGGACGAGGACATCGCTGCGTGTGCCGCCATGGCGAACCTGGGAGCCGACCTGGTCCGGTCGCTGATCCCGCGCCCGCGCGTGCGGATCATGACGATCTGCAATACCGGAGCCCTGGCGGCGGTCGAGCGTGGCTCGGCCCTGGGCGTGGTGGGCGAGTTGCACGCGCGCGGGATCCTCGAGGAGGTGCTGCCGCTCGAGACCCGTCCACTGCTCCAGGGAGCCCGGCTGACGGCCTGGGAGCTGGTCCGGATGGGCGCCCAGTTCCGGCTGCTCGTGGACGGCGCCGCCGCTTCCGTGCTGGCTCGCGGGTTCGCCGATGCCGTGCTGATCGGGGCCGACCGGATCACGGCAAATGGCGATACGGCCAACAAGGTCGGCAGCCTGGCGCTCGCGCTGGCGGCGCGTCATGCGGGCGTTCCGTTCGTCGTCGTGGCGCCCGAGACCACCATCGACCTCGCAACACCGGACGGTACCGCCATCGAGATCGAAGAGCGAGCGGCCGAGGAGGTCACCTCGCTGCGCGGCGTGCGCACGGCTCCGATCGGGGCGCGGACCCTCAACCCTGCCTTCGACGTGACGCCGGCCTCCCTCATCACGGCCATCGTCACCGACCGCCGGGTCATCCGCACAGATCGCAGCGAGACGCCCGCCTAGCATCCAGATCCGTTGCTGGCGGACGGATTGCGGAGTGCCCTGGACATGGGCGGCGTCCAGGATCAAGCGATCCACCCTGCATCGGGATCGGCCCTCCATGCATGGTCGGGGCCCCGCGTCTCGGGGTTCGGCGCACCATCCCCTCGTGGAGGGGCCAGATCTGAACCATGTCGGGATCACGGCGGTCGCGGGCAACGGTGGTGATGGTCCGGAGCAACGCCCGTTGCCAGTTCCGACGCGCGTGGGTATCGCGAACTGACCCGCGTGGGAACAGATGGGCACCCATGGGGATCAGTGTCCCTCCCGAAGTGATCTGCCGTCCGCTCGAGAAGTCACCGACGATCACCTCATCGACTGCAAGTGTCGGCCGATGGACGGCGGGAGCGCTCGGAGATGCAGATCAAGGAACTCACGGAGAGCATCGCGCTGATCGTGCCGATGTTGTTCCTGGTTGAGGGCATCGTCGCCCTCGTCGTGTGGTTCGCCCTGGGATCGAAGGGCGGGCGTGGTGCCCGAATCGCCGCCTGGCTGGGTCTCGTCACCCTGACCCTGTGGTGCGGATCGGCCGTGGCGTTCGTGCTGCTCAACATCGTCTACTTCACCTTCGGGTCGCAGGCCACGATCCTCGCCGCCGCCCTGGTGACGGTGTTCATGATCGCCATGCCGTTCGGGTGGGCCTACGTCGTCCGCAACCGGCACCGCGACGCCGGGCCGCAGGCCCACTGATCAGCAGCCCGATGGCCACCGTGCACGAGACGACCCATGACGGTGCCGCAGCCACCGCCCGCCTGGGCGTGATGCTGGCAGTCGTGGATTTCCCGATGCTCAGCTCGGCGCTGCGGTCCGTGATCGACCGCGAGCCCGACATGCACGTCGTCGTCGAGGCAACCCGTCGCGAGTCCATCGCCGATGACGCCCGCGCCGCCCGCCCCGACGTGATCGTCCTGGAGTGCGAGAGTGCCGGCGGCTTTGCCTGCGGCACCTACGACGCGATCGAGGCGATCCGCGCCGCGTGCCCGGACACCAAGATCATCGCCCTGGACTGCCGCTGCGCCACGGAGCAGTTCTCGATCGCGCTCAAGGCCGGCGCCAACGGGTTCCTCACCCGCGAGGCCCAGCAGGACGATCTCGTGGGGGCCGTGCGAAGCGTCGCGGCTGGCCATACATGGGTGAGCCCGGCGATCGTGACACGCATGGTGAACACCTACGTCCGCCGCAGCCCGGACGCGGCGCTCGATGACCCGTACGAGACGCTGAGCGAGCGCGAGCGGCAGGTTCTGCTGATGGCCGCCCTGGGCCATACGACCCGCGACATCGCCCGGACGCTGCAGCTGTCCGAGCAGACCGTCCACTACAGCCGCGCCACCATGATGGAGAAGCTCGGCCTCCACGACCGCGTAGAGCTCCTGCGCTACACCGTCCGCCGCGGCCTCCTCAATCCCTCAACCCTGTGAGCCTCGCGATGCGTCTCCGCCACTTCTGGAACTCCGTCAGGCCCCGCACCCGCCGCGGTGGCCTCCTGGCCGTTGTCGCGGTCGTTGCCGGGGCCGCCGCCGTCTCCGGCATCCTGTTCGCCGGTGCGGTGGTCGCCTGGAACCCCTATCTCGACTACACGGTCAACACCGACACCAACGCGAGGCAGTGGGCAACCCGTCCGCTGTCCTACGCAAGCTCCGCGGTGTGCGGCAGCTGCCATGGCACGGAGCAGATCCGCCTCGTGTCCACGGCGCACGAGGCGATCGGCTGCCAGAGCTGCCACGGTGCGCTGGCCGAGCATGTCGAAGCGGGCAGGGGCACCACGTCGGAGTCGGTTGCCGTCCGCGTTCCAACCGACGAGGTCTGCGTCCGCTGCCACTCGCAGGCGACGGGCCGGCCGGCCGGAATCCGCCAGATCGTCCCCGGCCAGCACTACGTCTCGTCCTGTCTCGAGTGTCACGAGCCGCACGCCGGCACCGCGAACCGGCCGCCGGTGGTCCTGCATCCACTCGAGGACCTGCCGCCCTGCCTGACCTGCCACGGGCCCGAGGGGTTCAAGGCGCGGAACCAGCGCCACCCGGACGGTTCCGTCGAGGACGGGCGGTGCCTCGAGTGCCACGCCGCCGGCCGCGGGCCCGTCGAGGGCCCGGAAGACAGCCAGGTGTCCGGATGAACGACCGGCCCGTCCCCGAGAGCCTGCCCGGCGCGGTACAGGGCCCTGCGCCCGCGGCCGCGCCGGCTGCCGCGCCCGAACGGGCTGCCGCGCCTGCTGCCGCACCGGCTGCCGCGCCGGAACCCGCGCCCGTCCCCGATGCCCATCCCGTGAGTGCCGCTCCGCTCGATGCCGACCTGGTCCCACTCGCCGAGCTGGCCCCGGCGATCACCGAGGCCTCAGTCAGTCGCCGTGCGTTCCTGGGCTTCGGCGTCGCCCTCGCCGGCGGGGCGGTCGGGGCAGTCGCGCTGGCGAGCTACTTCCCGGTGTTCGCCGAGGAGCGGTCCGAGGTCGCGCCGGTCACCTACGACCCCACCGGCAAGCAGTGGACCTACGTGGTGGACACGGCCGCGTGCATCGGCTGCGGGCTGTGCGTCGCCGCCTGCAAGGAAGAGAACGACGTGCCCGAGGAGCCGGAGTACACCCGGACCTGGATCGAGCGCCACACGACGACGGCCGACGGCACCGTCTACGTGGACGCGCCCGACGGCGGCATCGACGGCTTCCCGCCCGACTCCACCGCGCCCGGGGCCGCGGGCAAGCCAGTCGAGTCCGCGTTCTTCATGCCGCGGCTGTGCATGCAGTGCGCCAACTCCCCGTGCACCGCGGTCTGCCCGGTGGGGGCCACCTACAAGACCGAGGACGGCGTGATCCTGGTGGACGCGCGGCGATGCATCGGGTGCGGCTACTGCGTCGTGGCCTGCCCGTACGGCGCCCGGTACATCGTCCCGGCCGGCGAGCTTGCGCCGAACGACACACCCGGCGTCGCCGACAAGTGCACCTGGTGCTACCACCGCATCACCCGCGGCCTGCAGCCCGCCTGCGTGGAGGTCTGTCCCGTGGGCGCCCGCAAGTTCGGTGACGCGGCGGATCCTGACAGCGAGATCGCCACCATCATGCGCGAGCAGCAGCCGCAGCAGTATCGCCCAGAGTACGGCACCGATCCGCGCGTCTACTACCTCGGCCCGGTGACCGAGGAGGCCTGACGATGCACGCCACCACCCGGCCGCTCCAGCTCCACATCCTCGACTATCAGGTACCACTGGCCCCGAGGCCGGCCGCTCGAGCGCTGGTGCACGAGGTCCGGAGCATGCCGGTCGCGCTCCAGGCGTGGTTCGGCTTCCTGCTCGCCATCATCGCGGTGGGGCTCGTCGCCGCCGTGGTCGCGATCCCGCCCGGCTGGGAGGTCTTCGGGACCACCCCCAGCTTCGAGTGGGGGCTGATGATCATCGGCTACGTCTTCTTCGCGATCATGACCAGCGGCCTGTGCCTGGCATCGTCGCTGGGCACCGTGTTCGGCATCGAGCGCTTCCGCCCCTTCGAGAAGCGCCACGCGATCCTCGCCGTCCTGTCCCTGTCCACCGCCTTCCTGATCATCGCCCTGGACCTGCACTACCCGGTGCGGATGGTCTTCGGCGCGATGCTCGTGCCGTCGCCCAGCTCGCCGATGTGGTGGATGGGCGTGTTCTACGGCGTCTACCTCGTGGTGCTCCTGGTCGAGGTCTGGAGCATGTTCACGGACCACCCCAAGATCCACCAGTACGCCTGCACGGCGGCCGCCTGCGTCGCGATCCTGGCGCCCGCCACGCTTGGCGCCGTGTTCGGGGTGCTGGGCGCCAAGGCGTTCTGGCACGGGCCGTTCACGCCGATCATGATGGTGGCCTCGGCGCTCCTTGCCGGAACGGCCCTCCTGGGCATCGTGTTCTACTTCGTCCACCGGCTGCACCTGGCGGACTTCGAGCATGCGGCAAGCGTCGCGCTTCCCTCCGTCCGGCTGCTCCTCGCGGTGGGCCTGGCAGCCGTGGGACTGCTGCTGATCCGGCAGATCGCTGTCGGGCTGGGCGGCGGCGAACGGGGCCTGCGCGAGGCGACGGTCGCGCTAGTCAGCGGACCGCTCGCGGCGCCGTTCTGGCTGCGCGTCATCGGCGGCCTGATGGTCCCGGCCGTGCTCATCGCGCTGCCGATCGCCCGTCGGCCGGAGCCGGTGTTCGCAGCAAGCGTCCTGATCCTGACCGGGATCCTGCTCGACCGCATCCTGTTCGTGGCGGCGGGCCAGATTGCGCCGATCTCGGCGGGCACGGGGACCGTCGCCTACCCCTACGCGGTGTACGTTCCGACCCCGGTGGAGATGGCCATCCTGGCCGGTGCCGCCGCCGTCATGGCGCTGGGGTACACGCTGGCCGAGCGGTACCTCGACATGGGTGAAGGCGACGTCCACGTCTTCTTCGCCTTCCCGTGGATCAAGCAGCACCACGACCACGACGAGACCGCGGACGAGACAGGCGAGGGCCTGGGCGTCGCGGCCTCCATCGGCGCGGCGTCACCCGGGGCCGAGTCATGATCCGGCGGCTGTCGCGCTACGGGTTCCGCATCGTCGCCGGGCTCCTGACGCTGGGCATCCTGGTCGTGGGCACCTTCCTCGTCCTGGTGGCCGTGCCGGATCTCGCGGAGACCACGGCGGCGGTCCCCTCACCCACCCCGACGCCCCGGCCGTCGGCAAGCCCGCGATCTGCGATGGCGCTGTCACCCGTGGGGATCGAGATGCCGGCGGACGCGAACTGCAACGGCTGCCACCTGACGACGACGGGCACCGTGGGCACCCAGCCGATCCCGGTGATGGGCCACCCGCTCGGCGGCTGGCGCGACTGCACCGCGTGCCACACCGAGGGCAGCCTGGTGAAGACCGCCCCGGGCCACACGAGCCTGCACAAGGACGACTGCCTGATCTGCCACCAGACCCGCATCGAGGCCGGGCAGAACAGCGCGCCGGCCCCGCGACCTGAACACATGGGTGGCGGCCAGCCGTGTACGGCCTGTCACGGCGTGGACGACCACGCTCCTCTGCCCGCATCGATGCGCGGCCGCGGTGACAACTGCTGGATCTGTCACAACGGCCCCGAGTTCACGTACCTGTTCGAGGAGGAATCGCCCGGACCCGCGAGCCCCGCACCTGCGAGCCCCGAGTCCGGGGACGTCGGCTATCGGCTCGAGGCGCCCCTGCGCTGACCGGGATCAGGCCCGGCCCTTGACCAGGTCGATCAGCCGCCCGACGACGCGCTCGCCATCCGCGCGCAGGCCGTTGTGGGCGTACTC
This sequence comes from uncultured Chloroflexia bacterium, assembly GCA_963788375.1. Taxonomy (GTDB): domain Bacteria; phylum Chloroflexota; class Limnocylindria; order Limnocylindrales; family CSP1-4; genus CAIXZV01. Next base: position 135,333 of record CAWBGT010000017.1, on the reverse strand, counting down.
GTTCGTGATCCATGGGCGCAGCCCGCGTACGAGGGCCGCCGTCTCCTCTGCGAGGGCCCGCTCCACATAAAGGTCGTCAACGTAGATCGTGGCGGCAACGGGCACCTCGTTCCGGCCCAGCTGCGCCTCGTCGTAGAGACGCGGCCACGGGTGCTCGGCCAGGAGGCGTGCCGCCTCGCGGTGGCCGCGCAGGCCGCCGTACTCCTCGAACATCCAGGGGAAGACCAGCTCGGCCGTGAACGTCACGGAGCCCTCGAACCATGCCGGTGTGAGGCGGTGCGCGGACCACCGTGTCGGGCCGCCGTCCGCGTAAGAGGATTCGTGCAGGGTGGCATACAGCGAGTTCCGGGCCCAGCGGACCGCGCCCTCGACATCGTGCAGGAAGGCGGGTGATCCGAACGGCAGCTCCAGGACGTGGTGCAGGTGCTCGAACCCGGCCGAGTCACCGAGCCACATGCCCAGCTGGCGGAACCGGCGCACGCTGAGCCGGTCGCCCGACGGGAGTCGGACATCCTCCGCGTCGATGCGGCGGTGTGCCTCGAGGACGCGGTCGCGGTCGTCCGGGTAGCGCTCGAAGTACCTGCGGTTGGCCTCCCGCACGCGCTCCCAGGTGGCCCGATAGACGTCATCGGCCGGGCGGTTGGTGACCGGGGCGAGGCCGCCCGTGATCAGGGCGGCGGCAAGGCCCTCCGGGGCGAACGACAAGTAGGTGAGCGAGGTGAACCCGCCGAAGCTCTGGCCCAGCACCGTCCAGCGGTCCACGCCGAGCTCCCGCCTGATCCACTCGCAGTCGCGCACGATGGAGTCCGCGCGGAAGTGCGCGAGGTAGGCCGCCTGGTCGGAGGGCGTGACCCCGGGAATCTGCTCCCCCACCGGCGTGGAGCGACCGGTTCCCCGCTGGTCGACGAGGAGCACGCGGTACTCGGCCAGGGCTCGCCTCATCCAGCCCGACGGAGGACTGGCCGGCCGTGTCGCTTCGAAGCCCGGGCCGCCCTGGAGGAACACCAGGTAGGGGCGGTCGAGACCGTCCGGGTCCGCGACCTCGCGGGTGAAGACGGTGATCGACGGACCGTCGGGGCTGGCGTGGTCCAGCGGGATCGTGTGCTCGCGCTCGGTGAGCACGGCGCCGGGGACCCGGTACGTGGCCTTGGGCGGCATGGGTGCGTCTCCTACCAGCGCTGGTGGACGAGCGGCTTGATGCTGGCCTCGTAGAGCTCGGTCACGCGGGCCATGGCGTCGGGTGGCAGCGGCGCCAGGTCGGCGGCGGCCGCGTTGGCCCGGGCCTGGTCCGGGGTCTTCGCGCCCGGGATCGTGGCGCTGATCCCATCGTGCTGGAGAATCCATCGGAGCGCCACCTGGGCCAGCGTCGCGCCGTCGGGCACGATCGCCTTGAGCTGCTCGGCCACCGCCAGGCCCGTCTCGTAGTCCACGCCCGCAAAGGTCTCGCCGACGTCGAAAGACTCGCCGTGACGGTTGAACTGCCGGTGGTCCGTCGCCTCGAACCGGGTCTGGCTGGACAGCTTGCCGGTGAGCAGGCCCGACGCGAGCGGGACCCGGGCCAGCACGCCAACGTCGCGCCGGGCCGCCTCGGCCAGGAACCGGTCCGCGGGCCGCTGGCGGAACATGTTGAAGATGATCTGCACCGTGGCGACGCCGGGGAACTCGATCGCCTTGAGGGCCTCCTCCACCTTCTCGACGCTCACGCCGTAGGCGGCGATCACGCCTGCCGCCACCAGCTCGTCGAGGGCCGCGAACGTCTCCGGGTGGTAGTAGATGGCCGGGTGGAGGCAGTGCAGCTGGACCAGGTCCAGCGTCTCGACGCCGAGGTTGTCGCGGCTGCGGTCCAGCCAGCCCCGGAACGCATCCGGCGTGTACTGGGGCATGTCCAGCGCTACCCGGCGGCCCATCTTGGTGGCGACAAAGAAGCGCTCGCCGGGCCGCTCGGCCAGGAACCTGCGGATCACCCGCTCGCTGCGCCCGTCGCCGTAGACGTCAGCGGTGTCGATCAGGGTCACCCCGGCGTCCGCCGCGGCATGGAGCGCGCGCAGGCTGTCGGCATCATCCACCGGCCCCCAGTCGCCGCCGATGGCCCATGCACCGAACCCGATGACGCTGACCTGGCGTCCTGTCCTGCCGAGCCTGCGGTACTCCATGCAGCGTGTCTCCTGTCGTTCTTGGCCGGTCCCGGCGTGCACCCCCAAGCCTAGCGCGAGTCTCCGGGCAGTCGGACCCGGCCCCAGTGAGTGGCGGGCTGCCCTGTTCGACCATGTCCCGCGGGCCGGGCGATGCAGCCATCGGTCGCGCCGTGTTCCAGCGCCAGGGATGCGCCGGTCGCCGTCCAAAGGGAGTCGGCGAGGCCCGAACGGCGCTCCTTTTCGGGACCTCAGGCCCTCCGCCGACTTCCGTCACGATGCTCCAATGGGCCATCGATCGCGACGTCCCGGTCACCCGAGGAGGCCCGAGCTCTTGACGGCGCACGCTCACCACCGGCCTGGTTCCGCCCGAAGATCCGTCCCGACCACGCGTCGGGCTGGCCGCGCGCGGTGCCTGTCCGGTGTGGGATAGTGCCGCCAGGATGCGGCTCGAGCCTCGCGACCCTCGTTCCCTGCTCCCTCTGGACCGGTGCTGATGCGCCGATCCCCCGGGGCCGTGCGTCGCCCGGCGCACGGTGGGGTCGCGAGACCGGCCGGCATCGCGTAGTCACGAGGCGGGACCTGGTCCCGCCCGGGAGGTGAGGAGGCCCATGGCACTGGCGTCGATGGAGCAAACGGTCCTGCCCGATGGACGGGTGGAGCTGAGCCCGGAGGTCGATGCGGCCCTCGGAGGAGCGCTCCACAACGAGGACCTGGCCCCGGTCCCGATCGCGAAGCGGACGTGGACCACCTACAACTACCTGGCCCTGTGGGTCGGCATGGCGATCAACATCCCGACCTGGCTGCTGGCCTCCGGCCTGATCGCCCTCGGGATGGCCTGGTACCAGGCACTGTTCACGATCTTCCTTGCCAACGTCCTGGTCCTGATCCCGATGCTGGCGATCAGCCACGCGGGCACCAAGTACGGCCTCCCGTACCCGGTGATCGCGCGTGCGTCGTTCGGCACCTACGGCGCGAACCTGCCCGCCCTGATGCGGGCCTTCGTCGCCTGCGGCTGGTTCGGCATCCAGACCTGGATCGGCGGAACGGCGCTGTTCGCCGTGGTCGGGGCGCTGCTGCTCACGCTGACGGGCAGCAACGACGGGTGGACGAACGCGGCCACCTTGTCCCTGGGCATCGGTGACGCGGCCGCCCAGCCGTGGACCATGTGGCTCAGCTTCGCCGTCTTCTGGGCCCTCAACATCATGATCATCCTGTGGGGCATGGAGGCGATCAAGCGGTTCGAGTCCTGGGCCGCGCCATTCCTGATCGTGGTCTTCCTGGCGCTCATGGTGTGGATGATCGCCCAGGCGGGCGGGCTCGGCCCGGTCGTCGAGCAGCAGGGCAAGCTGGGCTGGGGTCCCGACTTCTGGAAGATCTTCCCGATCTCCCTGATGGGCATGATCGCCTTCTGGTCCACCCTGTCGCTCAACATGCCTGACTTCACCCGCTTCGGGCGGAGCCAGCGCGACCAGACGATCGGCCAGGCGCTGGGCCTGCCGACCACCATGACGCTGTTCCCGCTGGTCGGCGTCCTGACCACCTCGGCCACCGTCATCGTGTTCGGCGAAGAGATCTGGGATCCGGTCGCCCTGACCGGCAAGCTGGACAACCCGTTCGCGCTCATCGTCATGCTGTTCGCGCTCGCGCTGGCAACCCTGACGACCAACGTGGCCGCCAACGTCGTGAGCCCGTCGTACGACTTCTCGAACGCCTGGCCGCGGCGGATCTCCTTCCGCACCGGCGGCATCATCACGGGCATCCTGGGCATCCTGATCATGCCCTGGAACCTGCTCGCCGATCCGAACCAGTACATCTGGACCTGGCTCGGCACCTACGGCGGCGCCACCGGCCCCATCGCCGGCGTCCTGATCGCCGACTACTGGTGGGTCCGCCGCAAGCAGCTCAAGCTCGCCGACCTCTACCGGACCGACGGCGTCTACAAGTACGCCCGGGGCTGGAACTGGATCGCGGTGGTCTCGCTGCTGGTCGGCGTGTTCATCGCCATCGGCGGCGCCTACTCCCAGACCGACCTCAAGCCGTTCCCGGCGGATGGCCTGATCCCGTTCCTCAAGCCGTTCTACGACTACAGCTGGGCCGTCGGCCTGGCCGTGGCCTTCGTGATCTACGGCGCGCTCACGCTCACCGTGGGCAAGAAGCACGTCGAGGCACAGACCTCCTGACAGCACGGCCGGCCCCGCCGGCTCCGATCTCGCGCGGCAACTCGAGGCCCCTCCATGCGGAGGGGCCTCGCCGCATCATGGGGCGGCGTCGCCCCGGCCGCGTCGCCCCGGCCGGGTGGCCGCGGCCCGGCTGTCCGGGCCGGTTGTGGCGCGCGCCGGGCTCGGTTGTGGCGCGCGCCTGGCCGGTCGTGGGCCACGACGGATCAGGGACCGCTACCGTCCCAGGCGCCACTGCCAACGACGTCCCGCCAGCAGGCGCTCCCTGAGCTGGGCCTCCGTGGCTTCGGTCACGCGGCGGATTCCCGCCATGCGGTTGAGCTCCAGGTTGACCGCCGCAAACGTGAGGCCGGACACGCGGGCGATGTCCCGGGCCGCGTCGGCGTTGGCCTGCCGCAGGCGATCCTTCACCTCCCGGCGCGTGAGGCCGGTTCCTTCGTCTCCGGTTGCGAGGAGGGCGGGCGGCGGGCCCAGCTCGACCTCGATCGACGGGTCGATGCCGTCGTCCCGGTCGTCGGGCAGTGGATCGTGCCAGGCCGCGGATGCGCCACCGTCGCCACTGACGACCGCGGACAGGGCGGTGAACAGGGACAGCTGGTCCCCGAGCATCGGCGCGTCGTCGGGACCAGCTGATGGCTGCTGGTCGGCGTCGTCGTCGCGATGTGCCCGCCGGAGCGAGTGGCGCCGCTGGTCGGCGATCTCCGACGCCCGTACCCGCAGTCGCGGATCGTCCGGGAGAAACAGCCAGGCGCGCTGGTCGCGGATGCCGGGCACCCAGCGCACGAACCGGCCGACGGCCTGGCGGAAGTACAGGTCGGTGGTGACGGTGGTGGCGTAGACACCGACGCGCAGGCGCGGGATGTCCACGCCCTCGGAGACCATCCGGACGGCGACGAGCCACGGGTCGGTCCCGGCGGCGAACTCCGTGAGGCGCCGGGAGGCGGCCGGGTCGTCGGAGGTCACGACGATGGCCGGCGCGCCGATCTCGCGCCGCAGCGCAGCTGCGATCGCGCGGGCATGATCCTGGTCCATCGCGATCACCAGGCCACCCGCATCGGGCTGGTGCCGGCGGATGTCCTCGAGACGTGCGGACGCATCGCGCAACACGGCCGGCAGCCATTCGCCGTTGATGGACAGGGCCGTGCGCAGCCGCTGGTTGGCGAGCTGCGTCGCCAGCGGGTCGTCGAAGGTAGCCCGATGGAGGGCGCCGTCGGGCGCGCTCCACTCCATCTCACCACCAACACGGGGGAAGTACACGGGACGGACGACGCGTCCGTCACGAAGCGCGTCGCCGTAGCCGTACTCGTAGTCGGGGACGGCCTCGTCCGCCTCGTAGCGCACGAAGGGGATGGCCCGGGTGTCGCTGCCGAACGGCGTCCCGGACAGGGACAGGCGCGGACCGCTGTCGGCGAACGCCTCGCGGAGGGCATCGCCCCACGCCTGCTCCTCACCCGCGTGGTGGACCTCGTCCAGCACCACGAGCGCGTCCCTGGAGAGGACTCGCAGGTCCCTCGCGCTCATCGCGACCTGCTGGTAGCTGGTGACCACCCCGTGCATGTCGCGCGGCATGGCGCCCTCCGACGGGGCCCAGGCCGGGTCGAGGTGGAGCTGCAGCCTGGCGGCGGCGGCCGCCCACTGGAGCTTGAGGTGGGCCGTCGGCGCGACGATCACGACGCGGGCCGGGCGGGTCGCGAGCGTGGTGCGCAGCGCGGCCAGCGCGAAGGTGGTCTTCCCGGCCCCTGGCGTCGCTACGGCGAGGAAGTCCCGGTGCCGGGCCGCGGAGTAGCGGGCCAGGGCGGCGTGCTGCCAGGGGCGGAGACGGACGCTTCGGGACATCAGGACCTGGCTGGGAGGGCTGGAGCGGGCGCTCGGGCACGCCGGGACGGTGTCGGTTCGGCCGGGCGCCTGCACCGCCGCACGGGCGGTACAGGTTCAGGAGGTCAGCGCGTCCGGCGGCGAGTGGACGAGGTGGTCTGGGGCGGTACTCGCCGGACCGGGGCCACGGGCGGCGGCGGGGCGGGCGGCTCGGGGTGGGCCGCGATCTTGATCCGCTGGAGCGCCCACACGACGTCTTCCGTCACTGCCGCGGGCACCTTGGGCCGCGCGGCTCGGAGCACCTTGGTGGCCATCTCCGGCTCACCGTGGGTCCCAACCTGCTCGATCACCCGGACCGCGAAGGCGGCGAGGACGTCGTCCACCAGCCAGGGCTTCACGCCCTCGATCGCAAGCGGGCCGTAGGCAGCGATCGGGTCACGCGACTCGATCCGCCGCTCCGGCGGTGCGGACCTGGCGACTTCCAGCAGCGCCTCCAGCTCCATCACGAGACCACGAGCACGTGGCACGCGATGGCGCACGAATACCGGGAGAGAGAGATCTGGGGGGCGACGACGGAGGCGCCGCGGGTCTCGGGGACCTTGTGCATGGTCCTGATGCTACCGCTTCGGCCGCGATCCCGCAGCGGACGTGGGCCGTGGGCGCCCTTCTGCGCGGCGACCGATGCGTCCCGCGGGCCGAAGAGCACCCTCAACCGGCGGGCATCCGGCCGCCCGCCTGCGAGATGGGCTGGCGCAACCCGCCCCGGGGCGGCATCATCGACGGGCACGGAGGAGCCGGTTTGGACATCGCCCGCCACAGCGTCCTGCGCGATTGGATCGCCTTCGCCATCATCCTGGTGGTGGTGCCACTGTCCGTGTTCGGCGGCACGAACATCGGCTGCGTCGGTCAGGGCGTGTCCCGGGTGTGCGAGCCCCAGGCCGTGCTGGTGTCCCCGCTGATCCTGGCGGTCGCCGGCGCGATAGCGGGCATCATCACGCGCGGCTGGACCGGCCTGTTCGCGGTCGGATCGGGCCAGATCGCCGGCCAGATCGTGGTCGTGGCCATGTCCTACCTGGCCGGCCGACCCGTCCCCATCGACCTGTTCTCGGGCGCCATCGCCACCATCTGGTTCGGCGTCCCGATCGCCCTCGGGTATGGCCTGGCCCGCCTCGTGATGCGGATCCTCGGCCGGCGCAGGACGGACGGCCCGACCGAGGCCTGACGCTCAGCAGATCCGCGGCAGCTGCTCGCCCACGAGCATGTCCACGATGCGCTCGCTGCCCACGATGGTGCGGATGGTCACCATCCCCGGGTGCTCCGCCACCACCTCGCCGATCCTGGCCGCGCAGGCACCCTCGGGGAGGGCCCGCATGGCAGCCAGGACGGCGTCCGCCGAGGCCTCGGGCACGATCGCCACCAGCTTGCCCTCGTTCGCGACGTGGAGCGGGTCGAGGCCCAGGAACTCGCAGGCAGCCCGGACCGGGCCCGGGATGGGGATTGCCGGCTCGTCGAGGACCATGCCCACGCCCGACGCGGCGGCGATCTCGTTGAGCGCGGACGACAGGCCACCGCGCGTTGGATCGCGCAGGACGTGCACGTCCGGCTCCACCTCGGTGATCGCGGCCACCAGCCCGTTGAGGGCCTGGGTGTCCGAGGCGATCTCGACCTCGAACTCGAGCCCCTCCCGGACACTCATGACGGCCACGCCGTGGAGGCCGATCTCGCCGGACAGGATGACGACGTCACCGGGTCGGGCCCGGTCTGCAGACGGGACCACGCCATCCGGAACGAGGCCGATCCCGGCGGTGTTCACGAACAGCCGGTCCGCGGCGCCGCGGCCCACGACCTTGGTGTCGCCGGTGACGATGCTGGCACCGGCCTTCGCGGCCGCCGCCGCCGCCGACATCGTGATCAGGCGCAGCTCCTCGAGCGGCAGCCCCTCCTCGATCACGTAGGCGAGGCTGATCGCGGTGGGCATCGCGCCCATCATGGCCAGGTCGTTGATGGTTCCGTTGACCGCAAGCTCGCCGATGTCACCGCCGGGGAACCGGATCGGCGACACCACGAACGAGTCCGTGGTGAACGCGAGACGGATCCCGCCGATCTCCAGCACGGCCGCGTCGTTGAGAACGCCGCCGGGCGCGGCTGGGGCGAGGGCGGGGCCGAGCAGGTCCCGGAACAGGGCGGCCGACAGCTGGCCGCCGGACCCGTGGCCCAGGATCACGCGCTGGTCCTCGGGGATGGGCGCCGGGCACGCGACACCATCGGCGTCGATGGTCACGATGGCCTTCTCGGGCGCGGTCACGACCGGGCCTCCGTGGCCGGGCTGACCTGGACCAGGGGCATGGGAGCGGAGAAGCCGCCGGCACCGGCGAGCCCACGACCGGCCGCGAAGAACGCCGCACAGGTGCCCTCGGAGCTGACCATCGGCGCGCCGAGGGGCTTCTGCGGGTTGCACAGGGTCCCGTAGGCGGCGCAGTCCAGCGGAGTCCTGTCGCCGGTCAGGATGGCGCCCGCGATGCACGCCGGGTGCTCGTTGGTGTGGATGTCGCCGACGTCGAACTTCAGCTCCGCGTCAAACCTGGCGTACTCGGGGCGGAGGCGGTAGCCGGACATCGGGATCTCGCCGACGCCGCGCCACTTGCGGGGGCCCACCTGGAACACCGCCATGACCTGCTCCTGGGCGAGCGGGACGCCCTCGCGGGTCACGGCGCGCGTGTACTGGTTCTCGACCTCGTGACGGCCCTCCTCCAGTTGGCGGATGGCCATCAGGATCCCTTCCAGCAGGTCCAGCGGCTCGAAGCCGGTGACCACGATCGGGACCTTGTACTTCGCTGCGATGGGCTCGTACTCAGTCCAGCCCATGATGGCGCACACGTGGCCCGCGGCCAGGAACGACTGGACCTTGTTGGTGGGCGAGTCGAGGAGCGCCGTCATGGCGGGCGGCACGAGGACATGCGACACCAGCACGCTGAAGTTGTCGATGCCACGCCGGGCCGCCTCGGCCACGGCCATCGCGTTGGCGGGCGCCGTGGTCTCGAAGCCGACGGCGAAGAAGACTACCTGCCGGTCGGGGTTCGCGAGCGCGATCTTGAGGGCATCTAGCGGGCTGTAGACGATCCGCACGTCGGCACCGCGGGCCTTGAGGGCGAGCAGGTCCGTGGACGAGCCGGGAACGCGGAGCATGTCGCCGTAGCTGGTGAAGATCACGTCCGGGCGGGCCGCGATCGCGAGCGCCTTGTCGACCTGCTCGAGGGGCGTCACGCACACGGGGCAGCCGGGACCGTGGATCATCCGGACGCCCTCGGGGAGCGCCTCGTCGATGCCCTGCTTGACGATGGTGTGCGTCTGGCCGCCGCAGACCTCCATCAGGGTCCAGGGCCGGGTGGTGATCCGGTGGATCTCTGCCAGCAGCTTCTTCGCGAGCACGGGGTCGCGGTACTCGTCGAGGTACTTCACGCTGCTGGCCCCCCCATGGCCGGGCGCGGGAGCGCCGGGTCGAAGGTGAGGGCTCCCGGGGCGTCATCGGATTCGATCGCCGGCTCGTCCATGCCCGGGCCCATCGTCATCAGCTCGGGCTCCATGACCCCCATCTCGCCCAGGATCTCGAGCGTCTTGAGAGCCTCCGCCTCGTCGACCCGGCTGATGGCGAAGCCCACGTGGACGATGACGTAATCCCCGAGCTCCACCTCGGGCAGATACGCGAGGCAGGCATCCTTGCGAACGCCGCCGAAGTCGACCTTGCCCATCGCGAGGCCGGCCTCGTCGCGGATCTCCGTGACCTTGCCCGGGATCCCCAGACACATCGCTCAGCCCTCCTCGATGGACGCGGCTCCGGCGCCCGTACCCAGTCTCGCAGCCGCGACCGCGGCCTGTCCGTAGCTCACGCCCCCGTCGTTGACGGGGACCCGGCGATTGATGAACACCTCGAACCCGTCACCGGCCAGCCGGCGCAGCAGATCGGAAGCGAGTCGCCGATTCTGGAACACGCCGCCGGACAGGCACACCGTCCGGACACCCGTCCGCTTCGCTGCATCATCCAGCATGGCGGCCGTTACGTCCGCGATCGCCTCCTGGAAGCCCGCCGCCAGCAGGCCCGGGGACCGCCGGCCGGCCGGCCCCTCGAGCAGGGCCAGCAGCGTGGGCCGGGGGTCGTAGACCAGCAGTCCCTGCACACGGGCCAGGCGCCAGGGGAGCGCGCTCGCCCGCCGGTCGCCGGCGGCCAGCTCCAGCTCGATGGCCGCCTGGGCTTCGAACTCGGCCACGTCCCGGATCCCGAGGAGCGCGGCCGCGGCATCGAACAGCCGCCCCGCCGAGGACGCAACGGGCGCGTTGAGGCGACGGCTGACCTGGGTCCGGACCAGCGCGACCTCGCGCGGATCCAGCCGGGCAAGGAACGCCCCGGCCGGCCCTCCCGGGTCGGCATCGAGCCCCGGGCCGGCGTCCGTGTCACCCACCGCCTCCGCCCCCAGCAGGTAACCCAGGGCCATCCGGTACGGCTTCCTCACGGCGAGCGCACCACCCGGCATGGGCGCCCGCCCGAACCGGCCCAGCCGCCGGTAGGTGCGGAGGTCCGCGAGGAACAGCTCGCCGCCCCAGAAGGTGCCGTCGTCGCCCATGCCCAGGCCGTCGTAGGCCACGCCCAGGAAGGGGCTGGAGATGCCGTGTTCCGCGGCGCACGACGCAACGTGCGCGTGGTGGTGCTGGACGGCGATCCGCTTCGCCGCCGGGAACCGATCCAGCGCGTACTTGGTGGACAGGTACTCGGGATGCAGGTCGTGGACCGCGATCTCGGGCTCCAGCGCGAGCAGCCGCGAGAGGTGGGCCAGGCCGTCCGTGAACGCGCGGTGGGTGGCCAGGTCCTCGAGGTCGCCGTTGTGGGGCGCCACGTGGGCGCGCCAGCCGCGCGCCAGCGTGAACGTGTGCTTGAGCTCAGCACCGACGGCCAGCAGCGGGACGGGCGTCGCCACGGGGAGCTGCACGGGCTCCGGGGCATAGCCGCGGGCGCGCCGCACCACGGACTCGCGGCGCGCGACCACCCGCGTGACCGAGTCGTCGTAGCGGGCCCGGATCTCCCGGTCGTGGGCGAGGAACCCGTCGGCGATGCCCGCCAGACGGACGAGCGCGTCCTCGTCGTCGGTTGCCAGCGGCTCGTCCGTCAGGTTGCCCGACGTCAGGACCAGGGGGCGGCCGACCGCCTCGAGCAGGAGGTGGTGGAGCGGCGTATAGGGCAGGAAGACACCCAGGCGGCGGTTCCCGGCGGCCACGGCGGGCGCAAGGGATGGCGTGCCGTCGCGCCGGGCCTGCAGCAGGACGATCGGGCGCCCTGGGCCCTCCAGGATGCGGCGCTCGAGCACGCCCACGCGGCACAGGTCCCGGGCCGCGGCGAGGTCACGGACCATGATCGCGAACGGCTTCGCCCAACGGCGCTTGCGATCCCGGAGCCTGCCCACGGCCGCCTCGTCGGTGGCGTCGCAGGCCAGGTGATAGCCGCCAAGGCCCTTGACGGCGACGATCAGGCCATCGAGCAGCCCGGCCACGGCAGCGTCCAGCCCCGCCTCGGCGACCGCGACCGGGGCCGGAGCGCCAGTTGGCCGCCACGACAGCGCCGGACCGCACGCGGGACAGGCCACGGGCTCGGCGTGGAACCGCCGGTCCGCGGGATCCCGGTACTCGGCCTCGCACGCGGCGCACAGCGGGAAGGAGCGCATCGTCGTCTTCGCCCGGTCGTAGGGGAGCTCCTCGATGATCGTCGCCCGGGGGCCGCAGTTGGTGCAGTTGATAAACGGATAGTGGTACCGGCGATCGGCGGAGTCGGCCAGCTCGCCCAGGCAGTCGTCACAGGTTGCGATGTCGGGCGGGAACAGCCGATCGTCGCCCGCCGCGACGACGCTTTCGTCGATGGTGAACGGAAGGCCCAGACCGGAGACGTCCCCGGCGAGCGGCATCGCCGTGACACGCTCGACGCGGGCCCGCGGCGGGGCGTCCGCCCGGAGCCGGCGCGCGAAGGCGTCCAGCACGTCGCCCGGGCCGGCGGCCTCGATCTCCACCCTGCCCGCGGCGTTACGGACCCGGCCGGCGAGGCCCAGCTCCGTGGCCAGTCGCCACACGAACGGACGGAACCCGACGCCCTGGACCACGCCCTCCACGATAAACGCGCGGGCGGCGTACGGACCGCTGGCGGCCGGGACGCGGCCGTCCGGTCGGACGGGTGCAGCCATGCCCATAGCGTCCACCCGATGGTCAACCCCGCTCCCCTGCCGAACGGCCCGCAATCGGGACCGATGGGTCGCGCGGATCGCTCCGTGCAGGACGGCCGTTCGTGACCGGGCGCCCGTCAGCCCGCCGGCGCCCCGCTATCCGGCTCCGGGGTCGGATCGGGCGTCGGATCGGGCGTCGGATCGGGCGTCGGGTCCGCGTCCGGATCGGGAACCCTGACCGGGCGCACCAGCACCCAGCGGTGGAACCACTCGGAACGGGCGACCGAGGGCAGCACCGAGCTCCTGATCAACCCGCTCGTCAGGCGGTCGTCGTACGGGCTGTCCGCCGCCCGGTACCACTGGAACCGGGTACGAAGGGGGCCGCTGCGGAGGTCGGCCAGGCTCAGCCGCTTGTTGGCGGTCCGGTTCGAGCGCAACGGATCGAACAGGTAGACCGCAACAACCGTGAAGTTCTTCGACACGCGGGGGTCCTCGCCCGTGGCGACATAGCCGGTCATGACCTGGGCATGCCCGCCCGCCCAGCCGAGGATCCCGACCGGCATCCCGAACCGCGCGATGGCCCGCACCGCAGACCGGACGGCGCCGCCGAACGATCCGTAGGCGCGGTCCTCGTACGCTCGCCTGCCGGGATCGGTCATCGCCTCGGCGCCCCAGCCGTAGGCATTGAGCGCGTTGCGCCATCCGTGCGCGTCCGATCCCTTCGCCTTCGGCGCCAGCGTGTCGTGGGCCCGCGCGAACGCGAAGATCGAGGTCATGTCCCTGGCGTCGCCGGGGTTGGAGGCGTTGTTGCGCACGCGATAGGGCGTCCACGTGAATCCGTCGCCGCCTGTGTGCTGCCGGGCGATCGTGTTGAGCATGGTCATTGCGGCCGCGGCGGTGCATGCGGTGTAGTACGGGTCCTGGTACACGGCCGCCGACGCCAGCCACAGGTTCCGGGTCCACGTGGTGGTCGCCGCTGCACGCGTTGGCGCGACGGAGGCGAGGGCAACGACCGCCGCGAGCAGCCCCACGGCCAATCCAAGTGGACGTCGGGCACCGGGTGACCGGCGCCGCAGCGGGGGGGCGGCGGTCGGGCGGCGGTACGGGAGCGTCCGCCAGTCGGTCGGCATGATGCCTCATGGTTCCCGCGCCCGGCCGGAGGCATCCGCCACCGGTTCGGGGGCGCTTCGCGAACGGTGCCCTGCTGCCTGCCTCGCCGTCAACAGTACGTGTGGTGCGGCCGGCTTCCCGGGGGCGGTGCACGGGCGCTCCAGGCCGGCTGCGCCGGTACACTTCCCACGGGCCCGGCACCGCCGGCGCCAATCCACGGAGGCATGGTGACCGAGGATCACGTCATCACGGTCACGGGGCCGCGGGCGGTCGATACGCTGGGCGTGGTGGACGCTCACGACCACCTGCTGCTTGACTCGCCGGGCCTCCCCGGCCAGGGTTTCACGGACGTGGAGCGGGCCGTGGCAGAGGTGCTCGAGGGCCGGGCCTCCGGGATCGGCACCATCGTCGAGATGACGCCCATCGGGCTCGGGCGCAACCCGGCCGGCATGCGTGCGGTGTCCGTGGCGACTGGGGTCCAGGTCATCGCGGCGACCGGCTACCACCGCGATGCCCACTACCCGGATGGACACTGGGTGTACCGGGCAAGCGTCGAGACCCTCGCCGCCCGCGTGTACACCGACCTCACCGAGGGCATGCACCCCGCCGACTGGCTCGATCCGGGCCTTCCGCTCGACGCGGCGCGGGCGGGCGCCATCAAGGGCGGCGCCTCGTACCACAGGATCTCGCACGACGAGCGGCGGCGCCTCGAGGCCATCGCCGGTGCCTCTGCTGCGACGGGCGCCGCCATCCTCGTCCACAGCGAGGTCGGTACCGAGGCTCACGAGATCGTGGACCTGCTGGAGGCGGCCGGCGCCCGACCCGGGCGGATCGCCCTGGCCCACATGGACCGCAACCCGGACGCCGAGCTGCACGCCGAGCTCGCCGCGCGAGGCGTGACCCTGGAGTACGACACGATCGGGCGCACCAAGTACCACCCGGACTCGGTGGTCCTGGACCTGATCGAGTCCGTCGTCCGTGCCGGGCACCGGGACCGGATCATGCTTGGCCTGGACCTGGGATCCCGCGACTATCTGCGCTCCTACGAGGGCGGCCCCGGTCTCCGGTACCTGATGCGAACGTTCGCTCCCAGGCTGCTGCGGCGGCTGGGCGACGATGCGACCGGCCGGATCCTCTCCGCCAACCCGGCCCGCTTCTACACGCTGCCCGGGGCGGGTACCGCATGACGGAGCGCTACGACGTCGTGGTCGTGGGCGCGGGTTGCGCGGGCTCGACGGCAGCGATCTCTGCCGGGCGGGCCGGGGCGTCCACGCTGCTGATCGACCGGCTCGGGTTCATGGGCGGCACATCGACGGCCGTCCTCGACACGTTCTATGCGTTCTACACGCCCGGCGAGCACCCGCGTCGCGTGGTCGGCGGCCTGGGCTGGGAAATCGTGCGGCGGCTGACCACGGACGGCGTCGCCTTCGAGCGCCCCAACACGTATGGCGCGGGTACGGGCGTGACCTACGACGCCGAGGTGCTCAAGGTGCTCTGGGAGCGCCTGGCCGAGGACGCCGGCGTGGACCTGCTGCTCCACACCTGGGCAACGGGCGCGCGCGTCGAGGACCGACGCCTGACCGCGGTCCGACTGTGGAACAAGGGTGGCGAGCGCTGGGTGGAGGCCGCGGCCTTCGTCGACGCGTCGGGCGACGCGGACGTCAGCGCACTCGCCGGCGTTGCCCACGACGCCCCGGGCGACGGCCTCGTGGTGCAGTCGCTGTCCACGCTGTTCAAGCTGGCCAACGTCGACGTGGCGACGGCCGCAGCCGTGCCCCGGGCCGAGCTCTGGGCACGGATGCGGGAGGCCGCCGAGAGCGGCCACTACCGGCTCCCACGCATCGAGGGCTCCTGGCACCGCACACCGCACGAGGGCATTGCACTGATCCACATGACCCGCATCCCGAACGTCGACCCCACCGATCCCGAGCAACTCACCACGGCCGAGGTCGAGGGCCGGCGCCAGGTGCAGGAGTACCACCGCTTCCTGCGTGACCGGATCCCGGGTTTCGAGCGCTCCGTGCTCGTGGCGACGAGCCCCGCGATCGGCGTGCGTGAGAGCCGGCGGGTCCACGGCGACTACCGCCTCACCCGAGACGACGTCCTGGGCGGGCGTCGCTTCGACGACGAGGTCGCGCTGTGCGGGGCTCCCATCGAGGACCACGGCCCGGGCGCGGACACCGCGTGGCGCTATGTCGGCGCCTCCGGCGTCTACGGGATCCCCTACCGCTCCCTGCTTCCGGCCGGGATCGAGGGCCTGCTCGTGGCCGGTCGCTGCTTCTCGGCGACCCACGATGCGCACGCCTCCGCCCGCTCGATGGCCACCTGCATGGCCATGGGCCAGGCCGCCGGGACAGCGGCCTCGATGGCCGCGATCGGCGACACCACCCCGAGAGGCGTCTCGTTCCCCGCCCTGCGGGAGCGGCTGGCCAACGACGGCGCCCTCCTCGAACCCGAGGGCTCCGATACGGGGGCGGCGGTCCGATGACCGCTGACGCCCTCCGCCGCGGGCCGGTCGCGAACGCGATCCGCAGGCACCGGCTGATCGCCGTCCTGCGGGGCGTGGCGCCCCAGGCCGACCTCCTGCGCCTCGTCGGCGAGCTCGCGGACTCGGGTGCCCGGGCGTTCGAGATCACCTTCGACGCCGCGAGTGCCGAGGCGGACCTGGTCGCGGTCCGCGAACACCTGGCCGGGCGGTCGGACGGACCGTTCCTGGTGGGTGCGGGCACGGTCCTGCGCCGCGGCGAGCTCGAGGCCTCGCGACGGGCAGGGGCGGACTTCGCGGTCGCCTCCGTGCTCGACGCCCTGCTCGTTGCCACCGCAGTGGAGGAGGGCCTTCCGTTCATCCCCGGCGCCTTCACCCCGACGGAGGTCGCCGTCGCCTGGGCGGCCGGCGCGACGTTCGTCAAGCTGTTCCCGGCGTCGGCCGTGGGCCCGTCATTCGTGCGCGAGCTGCGCCGCCAGATGCCCGAGGCCGCGCTCATCCCGGCTGGTGGCCTCACTGGCGCAAGCGCTCCGGCGTTCCTCGACGCTGGCGCCGCGGCGGTCGCGATCGGCAGCGCGCTCACGGGTGCGGACGGTGGCTCCCGACGCGCTCTCCTGGGGCTGCTCGCCGCGAGGGAGGAGGCAGGGGCGTGACCGTCCCAGGGCGCTTTGACGGCCTGGCGGTGCTGGTCACCGGGTCCACCGGTATGGCCGCATCCGCCGCTCGCGCGATCGCCGCCGAAGGCGGCACCGTGTTCGCGGTCTCGCGCACGGCCGAGCACCTCGAGACGCTCGCCGGCGAGATCCTGGCCGCGGGCGGCCGCTGCGGCTGGCGTGCCGCGGACCTCCGGCGCGAGACCGACGTGGAGGCGGCGTTCGGGGAGTTCGAGGCCGAGGTCGGGCGGATCGACGCCGTCTACAGCGTCGCCGGGATCTCCGGGCGGCGATTCGGCGACGGGCCACTCCACGAGGCGACGCTCGAGGGCTGGGAGACCGTGATGCAGGCCAACGCCACCAGCCAGTTCCTGGTCGCCCGTGCCGCGGTGCGCCGGATGCTGGCCCAGGCGCCCGATCGGAGCGGCATCCGGGGCGCGGTGCTCCTGATGTCGAGCACGCTGGCGGCGCACCCGGCACCGGCGTTCTTCGCCACCCACGCCTACGCCGCATCCAAGGGCGCCGTGGATGCGCTGACCCTGTCGATGGCCGCCTACTACGCGCCCCACGGGATCCGCGTCAACGCCATCGCCCCGTCGCTGGTCGCGACCCCGATGAGCCGGCGCGCCCAGGCGGACCCCGAGATCCTCGCCTACCTTGCCGCCCGACAGCCGCTGGCCGGCGGACCGATCGACGCTGATGCGGTGACCAGGACCGCCCTCCACCTCATCTCCCCGGACGCGGCGATGGTCACCGGGCAGATCGTGGTCGTCGACGGCGGCTGGAGCGTGAGCGAGGCTCACCCGGGCGCCGGTCCCCGATAGGGCGATCGCCCGGCGTTGTCGGCCCCCACAGGAGGGCGTACCGTGTGCCAATGCGCTCAGCCCGCTCCGCTCTCCTTGCACTCGCAGCCCTGACCGCGGCCCTGCTGGCGCCCGCAGGCGTGCTGGCCGCCGATGTCGTGACCGTGACCGGCACGGTCGTGCACGGCGGAGCCCCGGTGACAGGCGTGGAGATCGTCGTGTCCGTGACGGGCAGCGACCAGATCTTGTCCGCGACAACCGACGAGGCCGGCGCGTTCTCCATCCAGGTCGAGGGCGGCGGGGATACGGTGTTGCAGGTCTACGCGACCGGCCAGACATCGCGCTCGGATCCTGATGTCGCTGGCTGTGTGACGAGCGAGACGCCGGTCGGGAGCCTGAGCGTGACGATCGAGGCGCTGCCGCCCCCGCCGCTTGTGGTTCCGCTCGACGAGGTGATCACGGGCACGGTCTGCAGCGCGACGGCACGACCCGAGGTCACACCACCGGCAACGGACACCGTTCGGGCAGGCCCGGTCCGGAGCTCCGGAGGGGGAACGCCGGCGATCCTCGCGGGGCTGGCGCTGCTGGTGGCCGGCTCCCTTTCACTGGCGCGTCGCCGGGCCTGACCGCAGGCGCCGGCGCGGAGACCGGCCGGGACACTGGCGCGGGTCAGTAGCCCACCGACGGCATGTACGACCCCTCGGGCTCCTGGTACAGCCCGATCGTCATCATGTTGGTCACGAAGAAGATCCGCAGGCCCCGGTCGAGGCACCAGCGGAAGAGATCGTTGTTGGACAGCGGGACCAGGAAGCCCGGCGTCCCGAAGTCCTCCGCCTCGCAGATCAGCGCCCGGAGGTCGTCGTTGGTCTCGGCCACCGAGTGCGCGAAGTAGTTGATCCTCGTTGTGTAGCCCGTGATCCGGCCAAGCCGCTCGACCACCCGAGCGTCGCCGCTCTCGATCGCCTCGCGCACCTCGCCCGAGCGCGCGTGACCGTGGACCCGCAGGCACAGGGAGTTGCAGGCGTACTCGTCGTCCAGCGTCGCCGGACGCACGTCATAGCCCGGCATGGCCTGCCGGATCGGCTGCCCGTGCATCGCCGCAAACGAGCCGCGGACCTCCATCCCCAGCTTCGCGTACAGGCTCAGCGACCGGTTGTGGTACGCGATCTGGAGCAGCCGCACGCCCGGCGCGTTCCGGGCGTGGGCACGCTCCAGGACAGCGTCCATCAGCATCCGGCCGAGGTGGTGGTCCTGGGCACCGGGATCCACGCTGATGGGACCGATCGCCGAGATGGTCCCGCGCTCGTCGAGGAAGTTGGAACCCAGGATCCGGCCCTCCTTCTCCGCGACCACGCCGTAGACGTGGGGATGGTTGATGAGCCAGCGCACGGGCAGCGAGGCCGCCTCCACGGTGGGGAAGTCGTGCGGGAAGCCGTGCTGGTCAGCAAGGGTCGCGAATGCGTCGTAGCAGATGCGTCCAGCCGCCTCCCAGTCGGCGTCGACCGCCTCGCGCACGCGCACAGCCGCCGTCTCCCGAACCGCCGTGTCCATGCCTGGATTTCCCTTTCGTTCGTCGGGGCGATGCCGCAGGGCCCGCCGGGCCACGCCTAGCGCACGAGCGCCGTCACTGCCTCGCCACCTGCGAGCGTGTAGTAGCGCCGGTACTCACCGGGCGACATCGCGCAGGAGCGGTAGAACACCTTGTAGAACTGGTTGAGATTGGTGTAGCTGACGGCGCGAGCAATGTCGGCCACCGACAGGTCGGTGCCCAGAAGCAGCCGCTTCGCCTCCGCCACCCGGACCTGGGTGACGTACTCCTTGAAGCTGACGCCGGTCACGTCCTTGAAGACATGCCGGACCCGGGACGGGCTGACGTGCACCAGCTCCGCCACGTCGTCCAGGGTGATGCTCTCCCGGCAGTGGCCGTCCACGTAGGCGAGGACCGGCCGGATCTGCTCCCGGCGGTCGGCAACGGCGCGGGCCGCCCCGGGGCTGGCGCCCGCGCCCGGCTGCCGGTTGACCAGGGCGAGGGCCAGACGCAGGGTGGCGTCGGCGAGATGGCGTTCGGCGGGATCGTGGCGCGCGAAGATCGCGCGCAACTGGTGCAGGACGGGAGCGACCTCCGCGGCCAGCGCCGACGATCCCCGGATCCGCGGCGACGAGACGCGCTCGTCCACCCGGAACGGTGCCAGGTAGCCCAGATCCAGCTCCCGGCAACCGGGTCCCGCGAGCAGCTCCGGCCGGAACAGCACCAGCAGCAGGCGCAGGGACGATCCCGCGGCGGGGAGGGCGACGTGCGGCTGCGAGTTGTCGATGAAGAAGATGTCGCCGGGCTCTGCCGCGTGGGCGCGCCGGCCGAACATGAAGGCACCCCGACCCTCGAGGACGAGCGCGATCTCGAGGTGGTCGTGCCAGTGCATCGGGTCGCCGTCACCGAGGGCGGCGTACTCGACGACCGAGAGTGGGAACGCGGGTTCCATGTCCTGCTGCCAGACGTGCACGGCCATGACCCGACGGTGCCAGCCGTCCAGCCGCATGAGACAGGGCCACATGGAGCGATTCGGCCACTCCGTCCGGGTCCCATGGCCGCTTCTGCCACTCGATCGACCCGCTCTGGCATTGCCGTCCCAGCCACGGTCGACGAGCATCAGGGGCGTGGCGACGCGTG
Source organism: uncultured Chloroflexia bacterium (assembly GCA_963788375.1). Classification (GTDB taxonomy): domain Bacteria; phylum Chloroflexota; class Limnocylindria; order Limnocylindrales; family CSP1-4; genus CAIXZV01. Next base: position 115,287 of record CAWBGT010000017.1, on the reverse strand, counting down.
CCCGTCACCCGCAGGAGACATCCGGCCATGGCTTTCCCGCACCTGTTCAGCCCCCTGCAGCTGGGGTCGATCGAGCTCCCCAACCGCATCGTCCACGTGCCGACCGACATCAGCTCCAGCCACGCTGACGGCGAGGTCAGCGAGCGCGACATCCACCACCACGGGAACATCGCGAAGGGCGGCACCGGGTTCGTCATCGTGGGTGCCACGACGCCCGACATGAAGACGGGCCGGCCGACGGTGACCTGCCTGGTGGCGGACGGTGACAACTACGTCCCGGGCCTCGCCCGCCTGGCCGAGTCCATGCACCGCTACGGCGCGAAGTGCGCGGTCCAGCTCCAGCATCCCGGGCGCCAGTGCGCGATCCCGCGCTACAACACCCTGGGTGCCACCGATCGCGTGCTCAAGCTGCCGTGGTCGGCGGGCCACGAGATCGTCTACGAGAACGCGGAGGAGAAGGGCAAGGAGATCCGCGAGGCGTCGATCGCCGAGATCCTGGAGCTCGTGGACCTGTTCAGCGAGGCCGCCTGGCGGGTCAAGCAGGCGGGTTTCGACGCCGTCGAGCTCCATGCCGCCCATGGCTACCTCCTCTCGGAGTTCATGAGCCCGTATCTCAACATGCGCACGGACCGCTTCGGCGGCAGCTTTGAGAACCGGATGCGGTTCCCGCTGGCGGTCATCGACTCGATCCAGAAGAAGTGCGGCAAGACCTATCCCGTCCTGGTCCGCTACTCATTCGAGGAGTGGTGCCCCGGCGGCCGCGACCTGGAGGAAGGGCTGGAGACCGCCCGGTTGCTCGAGCGGGCCGGGGTGGCGGCGCTCGACCTCTCGCAGGGCATGCAGGAGAGCCCGGGTGCCGGCTTCGACCCGATGCAGTACCCGCAGGGCTGGGCGACCTACGCCGCCGAGGCGACCAAGAGGGTGGTCCGGATCCCGGTCATCACCAGTCACTCCCTGCGCGACCCCGAGTACTGCGAGCAGATCCTGGCCGAGGGCAAGACGGACCTGGTGGGCCTCGCCCGCCAGCTCCTTGCGGACCCCTACTGGCCGGTCAAGGCGCAATACGGCAAGGTCAAGTCCATCCGCAAGTGCATTTCCTGCCTCGGCGGCTGCTGGCAGGAGTCGCTGATGGCCAAGCACGAGATCGCGTGCTCCATCAACGCGGCCTGCGGCCAGCCTGCCTACGACGACATGAAGCGGACGGACAAGCCCGTGCGGGTCGCGGTCGTCGGCGGCGGTCCCGCCGGCATGGAAGCGGCCCGGATCGCGAGCGAGCGTGGCCACGCCGTCACGCTGTTCGAGAAGCATGCCGAGCTGGGCGGCGCGATGCTCTATGTCTGCCTGGTCCCGGGCAAGGAGAAGATGCGCTGGTACCTGGACTGGATCCGGGACCAGCTGCTGGACCTCAACGTGGACATCCGGCTCAACCACGCGCCGACGGTCGATGAGCTGCGCGGGTTCGACATCGTGCTCAACGCCACTGGTGCCCGCTCGTTCGTGCCCCCGGTAGCCGGGGAGGCAGACCGGGTCGTGCCGTTCGAGGAGGCCATGGCCTGCCCCAAGGTCGCCTGCGAGTGCCACCCCGGCGGCCGCAAGATGCGCAAGCTCGGCGCCCGCGTGCTGCTGTGGGGCGACAGCTACGCGGCGACGGACACCGCGGCCTGGCTCGCCGACATCGGCAAGCAGGTCACGATCGTGACCGAGAACCGGGAGTTCGCGGCGGACTGCGAGGTCATCCACATGTACGTCCTCCGCAAGCGCTTCGCGCTGGGCGACGCGGAGGTCCTCAGCTCGCGCCCGTACAAGCACGCGGTCACGGTCATCACCAACACGACCGTCGCCGAGATCCGCGAGGGCGAGGTGGTCCTCCAGGACAAGGACTTCAACCGCACCACCCTCGAGGTCGACGACGTGGTGACCTGCCACACGCGGCCGGAGCTGGACCTGTTCGCGGAGCTCAAGGCCGCGGGCGTCCACGTCCTCAACGTGGGCGATTCGGTGGCGCCGAGGAACCTGTACCACGCCGTCAAGGAGGGGTCCGCATTCGGACTCGCCGTGGACCAGCACCTGCTGTTCAATCCCAACGGCGCGATCCTGGATGACCTCCCGATGGACGTCCTGGCCCAGCTCACCCGCGATGACGGGCCGTCCTACACGGCCCAGCGCATGCTCGAGATCGCGGGCATCAACGCGGGCTAACCGCTTATCCCAGCCCGGGCGGCCGGTATCCCCCCACCGGCTGCCCGGGCACTCCCCTGCTCCGACCCGGCAACGGGCCACCCGCAGCCGTGCGGCGGTCAGCGGACCTGGGGCAGGCTCGCCGCCGCGACGGCCTGGCCGTGTCGCTTCTGGCGCTCATCGGCCAGGTGGAACGTGATGCCCTCGGCCGCGGCCGGATCCTCCGCCGCGAGCACCTCCCTCGCCGTCCCGATGATCACGTCCCCGCCGGCGCCGGTCATGACCCGTCCGAGCAGCAGGAGATGGTCCAGGTCGTAGTGCTCCCGGTAGGTCATCAGCGCATAGCCGAGGCAGGTGCCCACGGTCCGGTACACCTGCACCGCCCGGTGGTCCCCCGCCGCCAAGCGCTCCTGGAGGTGGACGAGGCGCTGTGGCAGTGGTGTCGAGGCGTCGACGGGCGATGCCGGCGGCCGCCATCAGGCGGGCCGTCGCCTGCTGGGAGAAGTACTGGACACCGCAGCCGCGATCCCCCGACCACTCGTCGACCGGGGCGTCCGCCGAGGCATCCACGGGGGCGAACGCGAGCTCGTCGATGCGCGACGTGAGGCGGCCCGCCCGGTCGACGTAGCCGGCGGCCTGGCTGGAGCCCATCGCGATCCCGAGCAGGCCTCCGGAGCCGGCCATCATGGAGCCCGCCAGGGCCGTCACCTCGCCATCGTTCACGACCACGAACGGGATGCCGCCCCAGGCGGCCTGCAGCTCGTGGAACATCCCCCGGACCCGCGCATCGAAGGCTTCGGGCGGCACGGACCGGAACAGCGACGCCGCGCGTACCTCGTTGTCCACGTAGGCACCGGCCGAGCTGCCCCCGATGGCGTCCACCCGCGGCAGATGGGCGGCGGCCCGCCGCAGCGAGTCCATCACCTGGTCGATGTGCCACTGCGGGTCGGGCTGGTTGGCCGGATCCCACAGGATCTCCTCGCTGAACACCACCTCGCCGTCGATCACGGCGGCGGCCTTGCGATCGCTGGCTCCCAGGTCGAAGCCGATCCGGCATCCGTCAAGGTGGCGGCCGAGCGCGACGGCAGCCTCACGCTGGGGCGGGAAGTCGGACTCGTGCGCCCCGATCACCTCGAACGGGACACGGAACAGCCTGGGGCCCATGAAGGCGGCGTCGAACATGCCCGTGGGCTCGGCGGCATAGTGGCCCGCCAGCCATGCGACCAGGGCGGCGGGGCCGTCCACATACAGTCGTGCACCGCCCCGGGACCAGAGCAGGAACTTGCACAGCCGCTCCACGGCCCGGTGGGAGGCTGCCTCACCGGGGTGGCCGGGCGGATGGACCCAGGTCTCGTGGTGCCAGGCGGAGCCCGTCGGCTGCTCAACGGCGAGGGCCACCCGGATCCCGCCGCCGCCGGCCAGGACGTCCGCGCGGAGCCGGGCCTGCGCTTGGGCCAGGGGGCGGAAGCCCGGGTCGAGCGGCGGCACCCGCAGCGGCGCGGGACCCGCGACCTCCTCGTTCACGCCCGTCCCGCTGCCGCGGTCCAGCCCGCCCCGCGGGTGACCCGGGTGACGAACAGCTCGTCGTCCAGCTCCACGAGGTGGGCACGCCGGCCAACCTCGATCGACCCGCGGTCCGCCTCCCCCAGCAGGGCCGCCGGATTCGTGGACGCGGCCGCGAACGCGAACGCCAGCGGGACCCCCTCGCGCACCAGGTTGCGGACGGCCATGTCGATGGCGATGACCGATCCGGCCAGGGTCTCGGTGCCGGTGAGGGTCACCCGGCCGTCGCGCACCTCGACATCGAGACCGCCGATGGTGCCCGGGCCGTCGCCACAGCCCGCGAGCGACATCGCGTCGCTCACGAGGATCAGGCGGCCGGCCGGCTTCGAGCGCAGGATCATCTGCCACAGCGCCGGGTGGACGTGGAAGCCATCGGCGATCAGCTCCACGTACGCCTCGTCCTCGGTGAGGGCGGCCACCGCGAGACCGGGCTGGCGGTGGTCCACGCCCGTCATCGCGTTGAACAGGTGGGTGGTGGTGCGCCCACCGGCCCGGTAGCCGGCCCGCGCCTCGTCCAGCGTCGCGGCCGAGTGGCCAATGGACGACACGATCCCCAGGACGGCCAGCCGCTCGATGAGCTCGAGCGCTCCGGGCAGCTCCGGCGCGATGGTGATGATGCGCAGCCCCTCCAGGCAGGCATCCACGACGCCCGGGGCGATGTTGGCCGGCGTGCGCAGGAGGGCAGGGTCGTGGGCACCCTTGCGCTGGGGGGCGATGAACGGCCCCTCGAGGTTGAAGCCCAGCGGCTCCGCGCCGTCGGCCGGCGCGGTGGGCATCCAGTCGCGCACCCGGGCCGCGAAGCGCGGGGTCTCGGCCTCCGAGAGCGACGGCGACGTGGGCAGGAAGGAGGTGACCCCCCGCCGGTACAGGGCGCGGGCCATCCCCGACATCGCGTCGGCGTCTCCCGTGCCGTCGTAGCCACCCCAGCCATGGACGTGGACGTCGATGAGGCCGGGCGCGAACAGCGGACCGGCGGCCCACGTCTCGTTGGCCGGGTCGGTGGCCAGGTCCGTGATCCAGCCTTCCTCGACGACCAGCCGGCCGGGCATCACGCCATCCGCGAGGACCAGCCGGCCCTCGACCATCTCATGCATCGTCTGCCTCCCGCAGCGCGGCCCGCATCGCGAGGATGTTCTCGGCGGGCACGTTGGGCTGGATGTTGTGGACGGCGGCAAACACGAACCCCCCGCCGTCGCGAAGGTCGCGCACGCGCCGCAGCACCTCGGCGCGGACCTCGTCGGGCGTCCCGGCGCCCAGGACGCGCTGGGTGTCGACGCCGCCGCCCCAGAAGACCAGGTCGCGTCCGAACTCGCGCTTGAGGTCTGCGCTGTCCATGCCCGTCGCGGACACCTGGACGGGGTTGAGGACGTCCACCCCGATCTCGATCAGGTCGGGGATCAGGTCGCGGATCGCGCCACAGCTGTGGAGGAAGATCCGGGCGGACGTCCGCGCCCGGATGAACGCGAACAGCTCGCGCTGCAGCGGCTTGACCAGGGTCCGGTACGTCGCTGGCGAGAAGAGCGGCCGGTCCTGGCCACCGAGGTCGTCCGCCTCGCCCACGATGTCCACGAGGTCGCCCAGCTCCCGCAGGGCCCGGTCCCAATAGGCGAGCTTGATCTCGAGGATCTTCTCCATCACCCGGCGGGCGCGCTCCGGTTCCGCCGCGAGGTCCATGTACCCGTCCTCGAAGCCGCGCATCTTGAACAGGCCCTCGGACAGACCGCCGCAGATGGAACCTGCGAACACCGCACGCCCCTCGACCTCGGCGATCTGGCGGGCGGCATCGACCATGCCGGTATACCGGGCGGGGTCGCTCGCATCCGGCCACGGGAAGGCATCGATCGTCGCCGTGTCCACCTCTCCGCCGAGAGGCTCCCCGAACGAGTCGTAGTACAGCCCGTCGACGCTTGGCATGCGGCGGCCGACACCCCATTCGTCGCGGAAGGAGAGGTAGCCACCAGCGTCCACCACGTCGCGGCGGTACCCCGTGGCTGACCGGGGGCCAACCAGCCGGACGTCGCAGCCCAGCAGGTCCAACACATCCGGGTCGACCTCGGCCAGCTGCTGGGTCAGGTCACCCACCCGGACGTCGAACGGCGGCAACCCGAGGGCGGCCCGGAGTCTGGCGTAGGCGCGGACGTGGATCCCCGTCATCCGCGAGCCACCCAGGTCGAAGGGGATGCGGTCCGGCTCGCGGTGGTCAAGCGCGGCGCGGATCCGCGCCCGGGACCCACCGGTCACGAGACGCCGTGCCGGGAGCCATCGTCGACGTCGAACCGGACGTCGAGCGCATAGCGGTCGCCCGGGTAGCGGGACTCGGTCGCCTCGATAGGCCGGCCGCCGCCATCCGCGATGACGCGACGCTCGACGAGGAGCGGCTCGCCCTCGTCGACGGCAAGCAGGCTCGCATCCTCGACGGTCGCCGCCTCGGACGTGATCGTGGCCAAGCCCCGCCGCAGCTGCAGGCCGGCCCGGCCGAGCGCCTCGTGCAGCGATCCGGCCTCCAGGTCGGCCGTCATCACGGCATCCGCGGTGCGGCGGACGAGGACCGCCGTCTCGACCGCCATCGGCACGCCGTCCGCGAGGCGCAGGCGGCGGACGCGGACGACGGGATCACCAGGGCGGATCTCGAGCGAGCCCGCCTCGTCGTCCGACGCCGGGCGGATCTCACGGGCCAGCAGGCGCGAGCCCGGGGCCCGGCCGCGACGCTGCATCTCGTGCGAGAACGCCATCAGGCGGTCGGCGTGGCGGTGCGAGGGCGGCGCCGCCACGAACGTGCCCCTGCCCGGGATCCGCTGGACGAGCCCTTCGTCGGCGAGCCGCTGCATCGCGTTGCGGGCGGTCATCCGGCTGACCCCGAACTCCCGGCACAGGTCAGTGTCCGACGGCAGCCGCTCGCCGGGATGCAGCGCCGGCAGCCGCTCGCGCAGCGCCAGCTCGATCTGGCGGTAGTGGGGCAGCCAGGCCGGCTGTGGGATCACGCCAGCCCCGCCTGTTCCGCCCCATGGACGGCGGCGCCGATCGCTCCGGCCCAGGTCCCGAGCTCGGCGGCGACCAGCACCACGTCGTCGAGCGTGGTGATGTGGACGCGGCGGCGAAGCTCCGCCCGGATGGGCTCGAACAGGAGGTCCCCGGCCGCGGCGATCCCGCCCCCGATCACGATCCGGTCGGGGGAGATGATCACCACGAGGTTGCTGATCCCGATGCCCAGGTAGCGGCCCACCTCCTCCATCCCGGCGCGGGCCCGCTCGTCGCCCGCTCGCGCCATTGCCACCGCCTCCTCGGCGGTCGCGGTCCCGCAGGCCGCCGCGATCTGGTCCGCTCGAGCGTAGGCCTCCATGCAGCCGCGGTTCCCGCAGGTGCACCAGGGGCCGTCCGGGTCGATGGTCTGGTGGCCCAGCTCCCCTGCGGTGCCGTCGTGGCCCAGGTTGACGCGGCCGTCAACCGCGAAGACGCCGCCCACGCCCGTACCCAGCGTCAGGCCGACCATCGAGGTTGCTCCGCGCCCGGCCCCGAGCCGGAGCTCCGCGAGGCCGAACGCCCGGGCGTCGTTGATCAGGGATGCCGGCAGCCCGGTGGCCAGGGAGACGGGGCCGGCAACTGGCTGGCCGGCCCATGACCCCGGGATGTTGGGCAGGAAGCGGGTGGTGCCGGCGACCGGGTCGTAGAGGCCCGGCACGCCGATCCCCACGCTGGCGACCGGACCCCACGCGGCGACGGCCGCCGAGGCCATGCCCGCCAGCTGGCCGACGACGGCGGCCGGCACGTCATCGGGCATGGCCGTCACATCCGTTGGCACCTGGTCTCGGGCAAGGGTGGTCCACGCGCCGTCCGCGCGCTCCACCATGGCCCACTTGACGTTGGTCGCGCCGAGGTCGAGGCCCAGGTGGCGCGTCGCGGTCCCCGCGGTCATCGTGTGACTCCCTCCGTCGAAGCCCGCTCAGGACTCCGCCGTTACACGCGTGTAGGCCGCCGCAACCGCCACGATGATCGAGCCGAACAGGATCTGGCGGACGGCCTCGGGGAAGCCGAGGACCGTGAGCAGCGAGGTGAGGACGGTCAGGATCAGGGCCCCCACGATGGTGCCCGCATACCCTCCGCGACCGCCCATGATTGCCGTGCCACCAATCACGGCCGCGGCCACAGACGGCAGGACCGCCGTGTCCACGAGGGTCACGCTGGCGACATTGCTGAGGCCCGAGTAGAGGAAGCCGGCGATGGCCGCGATGCACGCCGAGAGCATGTACAGCACGATCAGGACCTGCCAGGAGCGGGCGCCCGACAGGCGTGACGCGACCGGGTTGTCGCCGATGGCATACAGCAGGCGTCCATAGCCGGTGCGCTTCAGCAGGAGCAGGATCGCCGCGGCCAGGGGCACGAAGACCAGCAGGGCGTTTGGAAGGACCTCGAGCGTGAGGCCGGACCCCAGCCAGCGCAGCAGGTCCGGCACGCCGGATCCCGTCTTGACCATGATCAGCTGCCAGACGTTGGCCATGCCCAGGACGACAAGGCTCATGCCCAGCGTCATGATCAGGGGATGCACCCGGAAGACGCCGACGCCGACGCCGGTGAGGAAGCCGACAAAGGCCGCGATCAGCAGCGCGACGATGATGGCCACACCCAGCCCCTGGGGGCCGACGAGCGTTGCCACGACGAACCCCGACATCGAGGCGACCGCCCCGACGGACAGGTCGATGCCGCCGGTCAGGAAGGTGAGCGTCTGGCAGGCGCCGAGGATCGCCAGGGGGATGGCGGCCCTCAGGGTCACCCCCATCCATCCGGGCTGGATGATGTCCGGCTTGACCAGGCCCAGGACGGCAACGAGGATCAGGAGCAGGGCGATCAACGGGATCAGCGGCCGATCCCGGAACAAGCCGCGCCATGCGGCGGCCGTGAGCCACGAGGTGCGGGTGGGCGTGCCGGCGAGGCTGCTCATGCGCGCGCCCTCCGGATCTGCACAAGACTGCCGATCATGACCACTCCGATGAGGATGACCCCCTGCACCACGACGGCGAGGTTCGGATTGATCCTGAGGAACGTGATGTCGGTTCGGATGAGCTGGAGGATCATGACCGCCACGATCGGTCCGAACACGCCGCCCCGGCCGCCGGCGAGGCTGACGCCGCCGAGGACGACGGCTGCGACGCTCATCAGCGTGTAGGGCCCCGGGACGGGCGTCCCAATCCCGGTGCTGGCGGTGAGCGACAGGCCGCCCAGCGCCGCGAACAGGCCCGTGAGGGAATAGGCCAGGATCTTCGTGCGGCCCACCGGCACCCCACTCCGGAACGCGGCGAGGCGGTTGCTCCCGATGGCGTAGATCGAGAGCCCCAGCCGCGAGCGCCGGAACGGGATCCAGACGATGGCCACGACGAGGATGAGCACGACCGCCGCCTTGGGGATCCACTCGTTGCCGAGCGAGCCCAGCACGAGATCCTTGAGCCACGCGACCGAGCCCCCGCCGGGGGTCTTGAGCACCAGCAGGGCAAACCCGGCCCAGACGAAGGACATCGCCAGGGTGACGACGATGTCCGGCACCCGGGTGGCGACGACGACACCGCCGTTGATGGCACCGAGCGCGATGCCCAGGAGGAGCACGCCGATGACGACGACGACGCCGAACTCCTCCGGCTGGCCCTTCATCTGCGAGGCCGACACGACGCTGGTCAGCGCCATCATGGCCCCGATCGAAAGGTCGATGCCGCCCGAGATCACGACGATCGCCTGCGCCACGGCGGCGAGCGCCAGCGGCAGGACCGAGATCGCGAGGCCCTGGACCCCGGTGACGCCGTAGCTCGGCTGGATGACCTTGGTGAACGCCAGGAGGAGCGCCAGGAAGCCCACCAGGCCGATGGTCCAGGCGTTGCGCTGCACTGCCGACACGATCGGGACCGAGCGGGGGACGGGGGCGATCGCAGCGGTCATCGCGCCTCCTCCGGGTCGTCGTGGCGCACGGCAGGCGCCATCCTGGCCAGCTGTGGTATCACCGAGTCGGCGGTCAGGTTGTAGGCCGCGCGCAGGAGCGCGGGCTCGTCGGCCTCGGCAACGGGGATCTCCGCGACCACCTCGCCGCCGAAGATCACGATCGCCCGGTCGCAGACCAGCTGGACCTCCTTGAGCTCCGAGGTGTAGAACAGCACCGCCGCGCCGGCGTCGGCGAGGTCGCGCAGCAGCCGGTAGATCTGGTTCTTGGTCCGGATGTCGATGCCGCGGGTCGGATCGAAGCACAGCAGCGTCTTCACGCCGCCCGCGACCCAGCGCGCGATGGTCACCTTCTGCTGGTTGCCGCCGGACAGCCGCCGGACCTCGCCCTGGGCCCGGGTGTCGATCTGGAGCGTCTCGATCGCACCCGCGACCTTCTCGTTCTCCGCAGCCGTCCCGATCAGGCCCCAGCGGCGGATGGCGGTGGTGAACGGGAGCGCGATGTTCTCGCGGACCGACCGCTGCATCAGCAGGGCCTCGGCACGGTCCGCCGGGACGTAGACCAGACCTGCCCGGATAGCGTCGGCCGGGTGGTGGAACGAGACCGGTGCATCGTCCACGAGCAGGCTGCCGCTCCGGGGGCGCTCCGAGCCGGAGAGGATCTCGAACAGCTCGTCCTGCCCCTGGCCCTCGAGAGCCACGACCCCCAGCACCTCGCCCGGGTAGAGGTCGAAGGACACGTCGTGGAGCTTCTTGCGCGCGCTCAGGTCGCGGGCCGCGATCCGCGGCCTGGCGTCCGGGGCCCGTCCGGCGGCCGCCTTGCGGAGGGCGACCCCGGGCATGTCGTCTGCCGACTCGCCCAGCATGAGCTCCACGATCTCGTGCTCGGCGCCCTCAGTCACGTCCACGACGCCGACCGTCTCGCCCTCGCGCAGCACGGTGGCGCGGTCGCAGACGGCGGCGATCTCGATCATGCGGTGGGAGATGAAGATCACGGAGCGGTCCCCGCCACGCAGGCGGCCGACGACCTCGAGCACCCGCTCGGTGAGGTTCGCGGGCAGCGCCGCGGTCATCTCGTCCAGCATCAGGACGTCGGGCTCGATGGCGAGGGCACGGGCGAGGTCGATGATCCGGAGCGACGCAAGCGGCACGCGCCGCGCCATCGTCGCCAGGTCCAGCTCCTCGAGGCCCAGCTCGCCGAGCCAGTGCAGGAACGGATCGAGCGGAGTGCCGGTCAGGCGGAGGTTGTCCCGGATGTCCAGGTCCGGGATCAGGGCCGGCTCCTGGTAGACGGACACGAGGCCGCCGCGGCGCGCCTCGCCCGGCGAGTGGACCACGCGGGCGCGTCCGCGCACCGCGATCGTGCCGCTGTCGGGATGGACGGCGCCCGTGAGGATCTTGACGAAGGTGCTCTTGCCGGCGCCGTTGGCGCCCATGAGCGCATGGACCTCGCCCGGGTTTACGGTGAGGGACGCGGCCTTGAGCGCGACGACGGCGCCGTAGGTCTTGGAGATGCCCGTGGCCTCGAGCAGCGTGGTGGTCGTGGTGACGGTCATGCGTCCTCGGCAGAGACGGGAGATGCCGGCCGAGCCGGCATCTCCCAGGTGTTCCGAGCTGACTCGGGGAGTGCTACTCGCCCGGGCCCTTGCAGGCGACGGCCTGCTCGGGGGTGTACGTGGTGAAGCCTTCGATCTCGAGGCCCAGCGGCCAGTTGGGATCGAGGCCGTCGACCTGCCAGGACGCGAGGAGCGCCTTGCCGGCGTCGGTGACGTTGTCAGCCGCGACGGGGGTCAGGAGGACGGTGTTCGGCTGGGTGGCCGACGGATCGGTCGTGACCGTCTCGCCGTTCAGGAGCTTGAGCGCGAGGCCGATGCCGGCGCCGCCGACGGCGGCGGTGTTGGTGACGGCGACGCCAGCGAGATCCGGGTAGTCGGTGGGGTTGAGGAGCTGTGCCACGAACGCGCCGAGGTCGGCGCCGACGATCGGCACGAACTTCTTGTTGGCGGCCTTGATGGCGTCAACGACCTGCGAGTCCATGCCCGACGTCCAGATGCCCTGGGTGTCGTCGTACTGGCCGCTGGCGATGTAGTCGTTGATGAGCTGGGTCGTGGTCGCCGGATCCCAGCCGGTTGCAACGCCGTCCGCGTTCGGGAGCACCTTGATTCCCGGGTACTCGGCCAGCGCCTTCTTGAAGCCGATGTCGCGGTCGTTGTCTGCCGGATGGCCCGCGAAGCCGCGCATGTAGTAGACGTTGCCCGAGCCGCCCATCTGCTCGAACAGCCACTTGGCGCCGAGGTAGGCGTAGTCGATCTGGTTGTTGTACAGGTTGTACGTGTCGGGGTTGGTGGTGTAGGCATCGACCGCGACGGTCGTGATGCCGGCCGCCTTGGCCTCCTCGAGCGCCGGGTTGAGCGCCGCGGGGTCGTTCGGGTTGAAGACGATCGCGTCCACGCCCGCCGCGATCAGGTCGCGGATGTCCTGGAGCTGGCCGGCAGCGTCCGTGTTGCGGTGGATCGTGATCAGCTCGGAGACCTGGCCGGACGCCAGCGCCTGCGCCTTGGCGGTGCAGACCTGCTCCTCGCGGAAGCCGTTGCCGACGCCGCCGCCGTTGGAATAGCCGATCTTGAACATCGCCGCCGGCGCTTCGGTGGCGGGAGCCTCGGTGGCCGGAGCCTCGGTGGCCGGAGCCTCGGTGGCCGGAGCCATGCTCTCGACCGGGGCCGTGGTGGCGGCACTGCTGCCGCAGGCACCCGCGATGACCGCGATCGCCGCAATGGCGACCAGGCCCCGGGTCTTGCCCAGATGCTTCATCTAGTGCGTCTCCTCCTTGTGGCGGCCGGTTGCTCAGGATCGAGCAGAGGTCCGCCGGAACTCGTGTGCCTCACGTCGGGCTCGTTGGAGCGTCACCCACCTCCTTGCTGGTCGATCGCACGGGCGAGCCGCCGCGCATGCTCTCGATAGGCTTCGTCGAACAGCGCCCTCGACCGCTCTGTCCCCACGGCGATCGCTCGCGTGATGACCGGGGGCATCGCCCCCTGCTCCACGAGGAGCTCGGCGGTCCGGACCTTGATGGCGTTGACGATGGCGACTGCACCGATGGTTGAACCCGGGCCAACCGGGCTCTCGAGGCCGTCGATGGTCACCATGGCGTCTGCCTCTGGGGTGCACACGTCCAGCACGATATCCGCTTCGTCCAGCAAGCGTGCACCGGCGGCCGGTTCAGGCTCGGCCGACATGGACTGCGCGACCGACGTGACGGCGATCACGCGCATGCCCCGAGCCCTGGCGCCCCTGGCCATCTCCACCGGTACCGCGGTCAGGCCGCCGGCCGAGAAGACCATCATCACGTCGTGCGGGCCGTAGCGGAAGTTGGAGAGGATGACCTCCGCCAGTCCCGGCACCCGCTCGATGAACATCGCCTGGCGCTGGCCGTTCGCCCCCACCACCTGGGTGTGGAACGTCATCGACAGCTCCACGATGGGGTTGAAGCCCGGATAGGACCCATAGCGCGGGAACATCTCCTCCACCGGGATCCGCGAGTGCCCGGTGCCGAAGAGGTGGACGAGGCCGTCGTTCGCGATCGCGTCCGCGCACCATCGGCTGGCCGTCTCGATCCCCTCCGCCTGGGTCTCCGCCACGCGCGCCAGGACCTCCATGGCCCGCTGGAGCCATGTGCCCGCCGCGCTCGTGGTGGTGGCCACCGTCATGCGGGCGCACCCAGGAGTGCGGGATCCAGGGTCACGGGCTCCCAGGTCCCGCTGCGCAGGGACCGGTAGGCCGCGTCGAGGATGCCGTTCACGGTGTAGCCGTCACGGAACGTCTCGCCGGGGGCTCGACCCGTCCTGAACGCGTCGACCACGTCCGCCATCATCAGGTCGTGGCCGTGGACGCGCACCTCGTCGGGCACGGGGAAGACCCAGCCCGTCTCCGCGTCCGCCTTCTCGACCAGGTAGCCGGCCGGACGCTCGACGAAGGCCTTCAGCGAGCCCACGCTGATGTCCGTGATCAGCCGGCCGGCGTCGCCATAGGCCTCGAAGCGGCCCTCGAGCCCGCCCTTGGACGACCAGGACACGTCGATGGTGGCCGCCCGCCCATCGGCGAAGCGCATGATCATCATCGCGTTGTCCTCGCCCGTTGTCCGGTCCGTGTGGACCAGGGTGGCGCCCCAGGCGAACACGTCGGTCACCGCGACATCCTTGCCGAACAGGAACCGGGCGTACTCGGCGCCGTGCGAGGCCATGTCCAGCAGAGCCCCGCCACCGGCCAGCTCCGCGTCCCAGAAGTGCTGGGCGTGCGGTCCCGAGTGGCCCTCGCGGGCCCGCACGGTTGTCAGCCGCCCGATGGCCCCGGCAACGACCATGTCGCGCATCCGGAGCAGGTCCGGGTTGAAGATCACGTTCTCGAGGTACGCGTTGAACACCCCGGCGTCGGTGACCGCGCGGAGCATGTCGGCCGCCTCGGCGGCATTGCGGCCGAGCGGCTTCGTGCAGGCGACGGCCTTGCCGGCGGCGGCCACGGCAAGCACGGCCTCGCGGTGCAGGTGGTTGGGCAGCGAGACGATCACGAGATCCACGTCCGGGTCCGCGCACAGCTCCTCGACCGAGGAGTAGGCCCTGCCGCCGAAGCGCTCCGCATAGGCCGCACGGCGCGCGGCGTCGGCGTCGCAGCTGGCCGTGATGACGGCGTCGCGCACGTAGCGCAGCCCCCGGGCATGGAACTCCCCGATGAAGCCGCAGCCCAGCATCCCGATGCGCACGGGAGCCATCAGTAGCCCACCGCCTCGACCGGCATGACGGGCGCCGGTCCCTCGCCCGTCTTGCGGGCGCGGAAGTCCAGGATGATCGTCTCGGTCGCCGTGGCGCCGATCCGGGTGACGCCCAGGTCCATCACGGCCAGCAGAGCATCGAGCGTCCGGACGCCGCCGGCGGCCTTGACCCGGACGTGCGGCGACGTGTTGGCGCGCATCAGGCGCAGGTCGTCGTGCGTGGCACCGCCCGGCGCGAAGCCGGTGCTGGTCTTGACGAAGTCGCCGCCGGCGGCCTCGGTCAGGTGGCAGGCCCGGACCTTCTCTTCGTCGGTCAGGTAGGCATTCTCGAAGATCACCTTGACGATGGCGCCCGCTGCGTGGGCGACGTCGACCACGGCCCGGATGTCGGCGAGGACATCCTCGTCACGGCCGCTCTTGAGGGCGCCGATGGGGAGGACCATGTCCAGCTCCGTGGCACCGTCCGCGAGGGCCCGTCGAGCCTCGAACACCTTGGTCTCGGTGGCATGGTTGCCGTGAGGGAAGCCGATCGTGGTCCCCACCGCGACGTCGGTGCCGGCGAGGATCGCCGCCGCCCGCCTGACGTCGGTCGGGCGCACGCAGACCGAGGCCACGTCGTACTTCGCCGCCAGCCGGCAGCCGTCCGCGACGAACCGGTCATCCAGCTCGGGCCGGAGGAGCGAGTGGTCGATCGTCTTGGCGATGTCGCGCTCGGTGAGCTGGTCGATGGTGAGTGCCATGGGACTCCTGGGTGTGTGGGGCTACTTGCAGTACGGGCGCAGGACGTCCCGCGCGATGAGGAAGCCCTGCTTGACCTTGTCGTCGGTTCCCTCGAACCGGCGGTCCTCGTGCTCGATGATGCAGTCGCCCTCGAAGCCCTGGCGGTAGAGCTCGGAGAAGACCACGCTCCAGTCGGTCTCGCCCAGCCCCGGGATCCGCGGGATCTGCCAGCCGATGCCCATCGAGAAGACGCCGCGCTCGTAGAGCCCGTCCACGTCGATCATCAGGTCCTTGGCCTGGAAGTGGAGGACGTGTGCCCCGAACTCCTTGAGGAACCGGCGCATGTCGATCATCTGCAGGACCAGGTGGGAGGGATCGAAGTTGAGTCCGATCGTCCCGCCCCACTGCTCGAGGATCCGGCGCCACATGCGGGGCGTGGTGGCGATGTTGTGGCCGCCCGGCCACTCGTCGTGGCTGAACAGCATGGGGCAGTTCTCGAGCGTGATCTTGCGGCCGTGATCGTCGGCGAACCTGACGATGTCCGGCCACACCTCGAGGGCCGCCTCCCAGTTCTGGTCCGGGTTCTTCGCGCCGTCACCACCCATGAACGTGTTGACCAGCGGCACGTCCATCTTCTCGGCGGCCTCGATGACCAGCTTGAGGTGGCCGATGACCGAGGCGCGGTGCTCCGGGTCCGGGTGGAGCGGGTTGGGGTAGAAGCCGAGGCCGGAGATCGCGAGGCCCTTCGCCTCGAGCTCGCCGCGGATCTCCGTCGCCTGCGACGCCGACAGGTTCGCGACGTCGATATGGCTTGTCCCAGCGTAACGGCGTGTGGGTCCCGAGGTCTGCGGCCAGCAGGCGATCTCGAGGACCTCGAAGCCGGTTCCGGCGGCCCAGTCGGCGACCTCCATCAGCGGCGTGGCGGGAAACGGGGCGGTCAGGAAGCCGAGCTTCATCGCGGCTGCTCCTCTTCGTGGCGGCGCATCAATCGCCTCCAACCTTCACCCATGCGCCGGTGCGCGAGCTCTCGAGGACCGCGTCCCCGATGAGCATCTCCTCGTGGCCGGCCGCAAAGGTGGCGTAACGCGGGTTGGCCGATGGGGCGCCCGCGAGGACGTCGTCGTAGATCGCGCCGAACACGGCGCCGAAGGTGTCGGCAAATCCCTCCACGTGTCCACCTGGCAGCCGGGCCGCGGCAACGCCGGCGGCGTTCATCAGCGCGGGGTTCCGGAGCAGGAGCTCGTTGGGCCGGTCGCGGTGACCGATCCACAACTGCTCCGGCTGCTCCGAATCCCACGCGACGGCGGAGGAGGAGCCGTCGATCTGGTAGGCGATGCTGTTCTTGCGGCCGGGGGAGAGCTGGCTGATGTTCACGCTGCCACGGGCGCCGCCCTCGTAGCGCAGGAGGATGCTGGCCGTGTCCTCCGTGTGGATCTCCACCCCGATCGTCTCGGCCACGCGCTCCGTGGAGAAGGTGACGACCTCGCCGGCCGGCTTCCGGCGAATCGGGATGAACGTCGTCAGATCGGCCATCACGGCCTCGACGCGGAGGCCGGTGAGGAAGCTCGTGAGATCCAGCCAGTGGCTGCCGATATCGCCGACCGCCCGCAGCGCGCCGCCCTGGTCCTTCTCGAGGCGCCAGTTCCAGTCCGTTTCGAACAGCAGCCAGTCCTGGAAGTAGCGGCCCGTCACCATGCGCACGTCGCCCACCCCGCCCTCGGCGATCAGCGCGGAGACGTGCTGGTTGAGCGGATAGAAGCGGATGTTGAAGTTGACCGCGTTGACGAGACCGGACGCCGCGGCGAGGGCGACGAGCTCCGCCGACTCGGCGGACGTCATCGCCAGCGGCTTCTCGCACACGATGTGCTTGCCGGCGGCCAGGATCTGCCGTGCCTGGGCGTGGTGCAGCTCATTGGGCGACGTGACATGGACGACCTG
Source organism: uncultured Chloroflexia bacterium (assembly GCA_963788375.1). Taxonomy (GTDB): domain Bacteria; phylum Chloroflexota; class Limnocylindria; order Limnocylindrales; family CSP1-4; genus CAIXZV01. The sequence goes on along the minus strand of CAWBGT010000017.1, from coordinate 98,204 downwards.
CACGTCGTCGCGGAGAAGCTCGTCCATGCTCGCGTAGGCCAGCGGCAGGCCGAGCTCCTCCGCCCGCCGCTCGCCCAGCTCGGGCGAGGACTCCAGCAGCCCCGCCACCCGGACGCCGATGCGGCGCAGGGCCTCGATATGGACGGTGCCGATGAACCCGCTGCCGATGACGGCGGTTGCGATATCGCTGCGGCGCGGCATGGCGAGCGGATGACCTCCCTGCACGTTCGGAACGCGGCGGCAACCAGTCTATACAACTAGAGCGATCGTCAGGCGTCGAGATCCCAGCGGCGGGGTCCGAAGGTCGCTCGGCCCGTTCCGGGAGGTCCTCGTCTTTCTCCGTCCATGATGCTACTTCCGCCTGTCAAACGCAAAAGGGTGGTTCGGGCATCGGGACGCGCGTGTACGATGCGCCGCGTGGGCGATCTTCAGACCCCTGGGCGCAACGTTGGCCCGATCCCCTCGGGCGCGGCCGGATCGGGGCGCCCCGCGGATCTTGCACGGCTCCCTGACGAGGCCCTGGACGGCCTGTTTGCCGTCCTCAACGAGGTGCGGCTCGGTCACGCCCAGTCACGGGCGGACCTGGTCGCGCACACCGGCCTGTCACGGACTGTCGTCGCCCAGCGCGTCGCGGAGCTCGTGGACCGCGGGCTGATCATCGAGGGACCGCCGGGCCCCAGCACGGGTGGTCGTCCTCCGCGACGGCTGGCCTTCCACGGCGACGCCGGGCACGTGCTGGTGGCCGACCTGGGTGCGACGAGCATCGATGTTGCCGCCACCACGCTGGACGGGCGGATCCTGGCCCACATGGACGAGCCATCCATGATCTCGTCCGGACCGGATCTTGTGCTGTCGCGCGTCGACGAGCTGTTCGCCGAGCTGCGGGCGCCGCGCAGGAGGCTGCCGGGTCGCCTGTGGGGGATCGGGATCGGGGTGCCGGGCCCGGTGGAGTTCCGGACCGGACGACCCGTCTCCCCGCCGATCATGCCGGGCTGGGACCACTATCCGACCCGTGAGCGGTTTGCCGCCCGCTACCGTGCACCCGTGTGGGTCGACAACGACGTCAACGTGCTCGCCCTGGGCGAGTGGCGGTCGGGCGTCGCCGCCGGCCACAGCAACGTGATCGTGGTCAAGATCGGGACCGGTATCGGCGCCGGCATCATCTCCGATGGCCGGCTCCATCGTGGCGCCCAGGGCTCGGCCGGCGACGTCGGGCACATCCACGTCTCGGACGATCGCTCGATCGTGTGCCGGTGCGGCAACACGGGCTGTCTCGAGGCGCTGGCCGGAGGCGAGGCCATCGCACGGGCCGGCGGTGCCGCCGGCCAGGCCGGCCTGAGCGCGAGGCTGCGGGCGGTCCTCGACACCCACCGCCCCGTCACGGCCGAGGACGTCGCACGGGCCGCCTCGTTCGGGGACCCGGTGGCAACCGAGCTCCTCCAGTCGGCGGGCCGCAGCGTGGGCCTGATGCTGGCGAGCGTGGTGAACTTCTTCAATCCCTCGCTCATCGTGATCGGCGGAGGTGTGGCTCTCAGCGGTGATGTCCTGCTGGCATCGATCCGTGAGGTCGTCTACGGCCGAGGCCTGCCGCTCGCGACCCGCGACCTGCTCATCCAGCGGTCGTCGCTGGGCCCGCTGGCCGGGGTGATCGGCGGCTCTGCCATGGTCGTGGACCAGCTGTTCAGCCGCGATTTGCTGGCCCGCTGGGTCGAGGCCGGTGAGCCCAGCGCGATGGCCAGCGCAGGCAGCGCGACGGTGAGCCCGGCGGGACGGTGAGCCGCCCATAGGCCCAACGGTCGGGTGCTTGATTGGCCCACCCGCCGGGCGGCATGCTTGTCGCCTGCCGTGGCTTCCCCACCCGCCAGACGTGCCGGGCAGCGGTGCAAACCACGCCGCGCACGACCGTTCAACCGGCCAGCGGCTCGTCAAGGGGCGCTCGGGCGGAACGGGCTCAGGCTGAGCGCAACCGCCGGGCGGCCGACTCGTCCGCGAACACCGTCAGGCGCGGGTGCCGGCGCAGGTACGACGCCGGGCAGTCCGGCCCCTCCGGCTCGTCCAGCGCCCGGCGCAGGATGGCCGCCTTGCGCTCGCCGGTCACCAGGAGCCAGCACTCCCCCGCCTCGAGCAGGCGTGCCAGGCCCACGGTGATGCCGGCCGTCGGGACATGGCCGGCCCCGTAGCGCGCGGTCGCCGCCTCGCGCGTCGACAGGGAGAGTCGGACGAGGCGGGTCGGGTCGTCGGGCCGCGACCCGGGCTCGTTGAAGCCGACATGCCCGTTCATGCCCAGCCCCAGGACGGCCAGGTCCAGTCCTCCGGCCACGGACGCGTCGTGTGCCGCCGCGGCGGCCTCCGGGTCGGTCCCCGCAACGTCGATCGGCACGAACACGGGCGGGGCGTCGAGCCGGCCGACAAGCTCGCCGCGCAACCGCGCGTCGCAGCGAGCCGGATCGTCGGGCGGGAGGCCCACCCACTCGTCGAGCAGGAGCACGGTCGCGGACGCCAGAGAGGTCTCGCCGCGCAACTCGGCCGCGACGAGCTCGGCGTAGACCGGCGACGGCGTGTCGCCGGTCGGCAGGCAGAGCCGCAGGCCGGGCAGCTCCCGAAGCCGGGCCGCGAGCCGGCCGGCCACCGTGACCGCCCAGGCGTCGGCGGGCAGGATCTCGAGGCGGAAGCCCCTGGCGCTCACGCCCCCGCGACGACGCGATCGAGGTAGTCCCCGGTCGCCGGGTCCTTGAGGATCATCTTGACGCGCCCGTCCGGCAGGACCTCGCGCTTGATGATGACCAGGCCCTCGTACAGCTCGCCGGCGGCCGTGATACGCGGGGTCGAGCCGCCGCGCCACTCGAACAGGTCGACGGGCTCCCAGCCACCGCTCCGCGCGGACCGGTAGGCCGCGTCCATGACGGCGTTGACCACATAGCCGTCGTAGAAGGTCTCCTGCGGCGCTCCACCGCCGTCCATGGCGTTGAACATGTCCGTGAACATGTCCACGTAGCCCAGCTCCGCGACCTCGTCACCCACGGGGAACAGCCAGCCGGTGGCTGTCTCGGCCTTCTCGGCGACGTACCCGCTCGACCCGCCCGCGGTGAACATCTCGAAGCCCGTCCGCAGGAAGTGGTCGAGCCAGATCGTGCCGTGGGTGCCGGCCACCTCGTCCCGAAGGTCCATGCCGCCCCGGAAGGTCCAGCTCACCTCGAACTGGCCGATGGCCCCGGACTCGAACCTGATCAGCGCGATGGCGTTGTCCTCGTCGTCGATCGGGTGGACGAGGGTGTCGGTGGTGCACATCACGGACAGGGGCCGGTTGCCCTTGCCCACGAAGTTGCGGATGATCTCGATACAGTGGCAGCCGAGGTCGATGATCGCGCCGCCGCCCGTCAGCCGGCCGTCCCAGAACCAGGCGCTGTGCGGCCCGGGGTGCGTCTCGCGGGAGCGGACCCAGGTCACGTCTCCAAGTGCGCCGTCGTGCACGGACTTGATCGCCTTCAGGGTCTTGGGCGTGTAGCACAGATCCTCGAGATAGCCACCGAACACGCCGGCCCGCTCGACCGCCTCCAGCATCCGGAGGGCCTCGTCGGCAGTCCGGCCCAGCGGCTTGGTGCACAGCACCGCCTTGCCGGCTGCCGCGACGGCCTTCACGGCCTCCTCGTGGAGGTGGTTCGGGAGCGCCACGACCACCACGTCCGTCTCGGGATGGCGGATCGCCGCTTCCATGTCGGTCGTGAACTCGGGGATGGCCCAGCGCTCGCTGAACGCCTTGCCCCGGTCCTCGCTCCGGGAGTAGGCGACCCGGACCCGGTCACCGCCCCGCTGGCCGTGAAGGGTCATCGTGTAGAAATCGCCGATCAGGCCGGTGCCGAGCATCGAGATGGCGTGGAACTGCATGGCGGCGTGACTCCCTGCGGTTGGTGGGCGGATTCTAGGGTGCCGGCGCGGCGACCCGCGCCGCTGCCTCGTTCAGGCGGGCGTCGAGCGCCGGCGGCGGGTCCGCTTCTTCTTCGGGGTGCCCCCGACCCACCACTCGCAGGGGCACAGGCCGCGTGGGCAGCCGGCATGCGGAAGCCTGGGAGTGCGCAGTTCCTCGGCGATCGGGAAGGCCCTGCCGTCGTCGGCGCGACAGGCCGGACAGCAGGTCCCACCGACGATCTCGGCGTGGGTCCCCAGCGGACGCAGCGACCGCAGCATTGCCGTCATCGCACCCGCCTGGAGGCTCGCGATCTCCTCGGGAAGCGGCACCGGCGATCCAGCGTCCTGGTGCAGCGCGGCCGCTTGCTCGCGCTCGATCCGGGCGACCTCGTCCCAGGTGCGTCTCTGCCTCGCGGCCTTGGCCGCTCTCGCCGCGTTCGCCAGGTAGAGCGCCCTCGCATCCGCGACGGCCTCGGCCGACACCGGGCGGTCCGCGATGCGCTGGCGGCGGTCCTCGGGAGCTCCCACGAGACGGGCACGACGGAGCCATTGGGCGCGAGCCTGGGTCCAGGCGGCCACGTCTGCCTCGCGACGGCGTTCGGCCTCGAAGACCTCGACGGCCGCCTCGGTGAGGTACACGGTGCGACCGCCGGTGTGGCGGACGACGATCGGCTGGCGGCACCGGGGACAGCGGCGATTGCGAACGGGCGGAGGGTCCACGAGCGTGGCACAGGAAGGGCAGGGGATCGCGGCGGGCGGTTCCGGCGCGGGCGCCGGCGGTTCGGGCGCGGGGGGCGGCGTCGCTTCGCGGATGTCCACGGCAGGTGGCTCGTCGTCCGCCGGCGTCGGGCGAAAGAGCCGCCGCAGGAAGCTCATCGGACTCGGCTGGAGCGCCCGCGCGGGATGGTCATCGCCGTCAGCTCGTCTCCACGGCCGGTGCTTCGGTGTCGGCCGACGGAGCGGCCTCGGCAACCGCGGTCATCTGGGTGCGGTTCACGAGGAGCAGGTCAAAGTGGCTCACCACGCGGCGATCGGCAAGCGACCGGGCCGACACGTGGGTCATCGGGATGAAGCGGGGGTCGCTGGAGTCCACGAAACCGGCGATGGACATCTCGGAGTAGACGTGGACCAGGCCCGAGATCACGTGTCCCGGCGTGAACACGATGTGCCGCCGGGACTCCTTCTGGATCATCGGTCGGTCGGCGTCGACGGACAGGTGGAGCCCCACATCCGCGATGTGGGGCATGGCGACGAAGGTGACCTCGTCCTGGTTGACGTACAGCTCCTTCACGACGAGGGGCGTGGGATCCCCGTTGCGCTTGAGCAGTCGGGCATCGTGGAGGAGCAGGAAGCCACGCCCGTGATTGATGCGGTCGCTCAGCCGATGGAACCGTCCCAGGGCGATGCGTCCGCCGACCCGCAGGTGGGGACCCACGAGCTCGATGTCGACCTCAGGTCCGCCCATGGTCGCGGCGACGCCATCGATCCCGAGATTGTGGCCCCAATCACTCAATGCAATGCCCCGTAAGCCGACGGCTGCCCCGGATGAGGCGACGCGATCGGGACTGATGGTAAGCCAATACGGGGCCTCGGGCGCGGCTCGATCAGGCCGGTGGGTCCTCCACGGCGGGCGGGCCCGGATCCGTGGTGTGCACGGGGATCGCCGTCAGGTGGTCCGTGCGGCTGATCCGCTGGCGGTTGACAAGCACCACCGGCTGGGCCACGCGATCACCGTCCCGGTCCCGCATGCCGACGACCGCGTCCGTCATCGGCACGAACGGCGCCCAGCGGTAGAGGGCAGCCAGGGGCTGGGTGTGCGGCGGCCGGTGGAGGTTGCCGCTCACCACGAACGGCCCCAGCTCCACGGTGACGTGCTCCTCGACGGTTCGCTGGCGCCGGCCCGGATCCCCACGCCGGCCGTGCACCTCGATCACGTGGAGCTCGCCGCGATCCACCTCGAGCTCGTCCATCTGGACCTCGCGCCCATCGTCGAGGGCCCGCAGCGTGACGTCGAAGAAGGTGACGACGTCCAGCTCGTTCACCCGGTCGCTCAGGCGGCCCTCGTCCAGCTCGACGTTGCCGCGCACGATGCAGTCGCCAGCCCACGCGACCATCTGCTCGCGCATCACCTGCCTCCCGGGCCTTGGCCCGTGGCCCTCCTGCCGGCACACCTCCGGTCCGCGGATCATACGTCGCCCGACCTTGCAGGCGGAAGGTCAGCGTGCCCCTCGCGGGACCGGCCGTCAGGCAGGCAGTCGCACCGTGAACTCCGTCCAGCCGGCGCTCGACGCAACGGAGACGCGCCCGCCTGCCGCCTCGACGAGCTGCTTCACGATCGCCAGTCCAACGCCCGCTCCGCCGCGCTCCCGGTCGCGCGACTTCTCCACCCTGTAGAAGCGCTCCCAGACGCGGGGCAGATCCTCGGGCGGAATTGCCGGGCCGGTGTTGGCAACGCGGACTCGGGCTGAATCGCCCTCCCGATCCACGACCACCCGCACGCGGCCCTCGGCAGGCGTGTAGCGGACGGCGTTCTGGAGCAGGTTCGCCAGCACCTGGGTGACCTCGTCCGGGCGCGCCCTGACCGGGATCCCCAGGGGCACGTCGACCTCCAAGGCGACACCCTCACGGGCGAGGGCGGGGGCCACGAGATCCACGGAGCCACGGACGAGCGCCCCGAAGTCCACGACCCGGGCCTCGTCCCGCAGGCCGTCCGGCGCCGGCGAGGACGTCCAGAGACGCCGCCAGCCGCGTCAGCCGGTCCACCTCCTCGCGCAGCGAGTCGAACGTGTCCGGGTCGGGCGGGATCACACCGTCACGGAGGGCCTCCAGGTAGCCCTGGAGGTTGGTCAGCGGCGTCCGCAGCTCGTGTGACGCGTTCACGATGAACTCACGGCGGACCGACTCCTGCTCGGCGAGGCGCTCCGCCATCCGGTTGTAGGCGGCGGCTAGCGAGCGCAGCTCGGCAGGCCCATCCTCGGCAACGCGCGCCTCGAGATCACCGTCCGCGATCCGCTCGGCAGCGGCCGCAAGGCGCTCGATGGGGCGGGCCAGCCGTCGCGCCAGGACGATCGGCGAGACCCAGGGCCACCACGGCCGCGACGCCGGCCGCGATCGCGAACACGACCGTGACGCTGGCGTCGAACATCTCGCGGGCGTGATCGGCGCTGTCTCCCGCGGCCATCATCAGAGCCTCGAACGCCTCGCCGCCCACCCGCAACACGCCGACGGCGACGATCCCCAGCGCAACTCCGGCCACGGCCAGCGCCGCCACCAGGAAGCGCGCGGAGATCCCGCTCCGCGGCCACTTCATCGATCCGGCGCTCGACGCTCCACCGGGCCCGCCGCCCGGTAGCCGGCTCCCCGGACGGTCGCCACGTAGCGGGGCGCGGCAGGATCGTCGCCGAGCTTCTCCCGGAGCCGCTTGACGTACTGGTCGATGGCGCGGTCCAGCACGTCGCCCTCACCCTCGCCGTGGATCGCGTCCAGCAACCGGTCACGTCCGAGAACGCGGCCATCGGAATCGAGCAGCGCGGCCAGCAGGCGGAGCTCGAGCGCCGAGAGCGCCACCGGTCGGCCCCCGAGCCGCGCCTCGTGGCGATCCGCGTCGACCTCCAGGTCATCGAGGACGAGGACATTCCCGGACGACGTGGCCCGCTCGGTCCGGCGCAGGATCGTGCGGACCCGCACCACCAGCTCGGCGGGCGAGAACGGCTTGGGGAGGTAGTCGTCGGCACCCTCGGAGAGGCCGACGATCCGATCCCCTACGGAGCCTCGCGCCGACAGCACGAGGATCGGCACGTCGCCCAGCTCGCGAGCGCGGCGCATGACGGTCAGCCCGTCGATCTCCGGGATCATCAGGTCCAGCACCACGAGCCGGGGCGCGAGACGATCGATGGCGTCGAGCGCCTCGCGGCCATCAGCCGCGGTGACCACCGGATAGCGCTCGCGCTCGAGGTAGGTGCGAACGAGCGCGACGATCTTGGGATCGTCGTCGACGACCAGGATGGGGCCGGTGGGCTGTGTGGGCATGGTGGGCATCATCGCCCGGCAGAGCGTGCGCGACAACCGTGACGCCACCGTGACGGCCGCAGGGCGGGGCGCGTCAGGGCAGGGCGGCGGCAGCCTGGGCGGCCAGGTCCGGGTCGGCGGTGGTGATGACGAACACGGTGTCCCCCTCGGCCAGCAGGTAGTCGAGGGTGCCGCCGTCTCCGTAGTCGATCCGGGTCCAGGGCTTGCCGGCCAGCGTCACCGTGTCGCGCGTAACGCCCTCACCGGATGCTGCGAGCCAGGAGCCCAGGACCAGGTCCTTGATCGCGGCCACGGGCATTCCGTCCACGCTGACACCGAGGATGGCCAGGTCTGACTCGCCAAGCTCATCGTAGGCCTGCGCGACGAGCATGTCGTCCGGCTGACGGCCGGCCGCCCGCAGCGCCGCGAGGATGCCGCGGCTGCCCTGGTCCTCGCCGAGGATCGTCGAGCCGCTGGCCGAGTCGGCGGCAAGGGTGACGGACCCCACCTGGGTGGGCAGCGCGGCCACGAGGTCCGGTGCGGCCGGGCTCTCCGCCGCGAACGATTCGTCGGGCGCGAACGATTCGGAGGAGTCGGTTGGAATCTCCTCGGGCGGCGTGATCGAGCCACCGTCCCCGCCCAGCGCCTTGTCGAACGCGGACGCGACCTCGTCGACCTCGGTCGCCGAGGCGTCACCGGACGCGGCCAGGTAGACGACGATGTCCCCATGGCGGAACTGCTGGAACACGGATCCGGTGTCGTCCGCAGCGCTGAACCCCTGGTCACCCAGGTCGTCGCGGTCGATGACGGACTGGCCGGCAGCCTCCGCAGCCGCCGAGGATCGTGCGACCGCATCGGCGGCGCCCTGCTCGAAGCAGGTCACCGTCGCGTAGACCACGGCCTGGCCCGACACCTCATCCAGTGGCAGCGGCCCCAGGAACGACAGTGTCTTGCGGTTGAGGTCGTACTGGGTGGCGCTCACCGTCCAGCCGTCCGGCAGGTCGCCGTCGGCCGGCGACACGTCCCATGCGGCTTCCTGGCAGCCGGGATCGCCCGGACCCACGATGCGCCACGCAACGAGGCCGATGGCGCCGATGGCCACCACGAGCGCCAGCAGGGCGATGGTGCCGGCTGTCCGGGCGGAGCCGGATGCCTGGTTGGGCCCGGCGGATGAGGAGCGGCTCGTTGCCGGCTCGGAGCGCGGAGTCCTTGGATTCGTCACGTCATCAGCATGCCCTGTCCGGGCGGAGCGTGCGCCGGCGGGGACGTCAGCGCGCCCGAACGCGGTTGTTCCTCGGGTTGTGCTCCAGCTCGACGAGACCCAGCAGCTCCAGCAGCGGCGGTAGGTAGACCCCGAACCGCCCCCGGTATCCCTTGCGTACGCCGTACCAGCCGCCGACCGGGTTCCCCTCCGAGCGACCCCAGGCCTCGACGCTGCCTTCGGGTGCCGCCTTCAGCTCGTCGGCACCGCCGAGGGCCACCCAGTCGCCCTGCTCCTTCAGCCATGCCGCCAGGTCTTCGATTGCACGAAGCTGGTAGCGCAACTGTGTGCTGCCAACCTGGCAGACGAGCGCCGGCGGGTCCGCCTGCTCGTCGCGCCACATCTGGTAGCCGGATCCCCCGTTCGCCGTGACGAGCTCCCAGGGATCCTCGCGCGTGCCGCTGCCTGCCATCGCGTGCCTCCGTCGCTGCGGCGCCCAGGACGACGGCGCCGGTCCGAGGACGCTACCACGGTCGTCGCGCTAGGCTCGATTGCACCGGCACGCCCGGCCGGCCCGAGGACGCGAGCCTGTTCTGGAGGACGCGATGCCCATGACGCCCCGCGAGCGGGTGCTTGCGACGCTCGCCCACGAGACCCCGGACCGCGTGCCGATCGTGCTCGGGCCCAGCAATGCCACCGGCATCAAGATGGCCACCTACCGCAGGATCAAGGCCCAGGCGGGGATCGATGCCCCCGACGAGTACCTCTACGACTGGCCCGAGCTGGGCACCGCCAGGCTGGACGAGGCGACCGCGCACCGCCTCCATGCCGACGTCCGCGGCGTCCTGGATCACCTCCCCGCGGTCGTTCGCCAGCGCAATGCGGCCCGCGAGCCGCTGAGCCCGTTCATCGACGACTGGGGCAGTGGCCAGGTGCACGCCGGCGGCGAGGACTGGTTCCCGGGCGTCCATCCGATGGCCGAGGTGGAGACGATCGCGGCGATCCAGGCCTACCCGTGGCCGGACATGACGGATCCGACGCGCTTCGAGGGCGTCCGTGCCGCGGCCCGGCGACTGCGCGACGAGAACCGATACGCCTCGATGGGGACGCCATGGCTCGCCTTCCCGCTGGAGCGCGCGTTCGCGATGCAGGGGACGGACACCTTCCTCGCCAACCTCGCCGGCGAGCCGGAGTTCGCCGAGGCCATGCTGTGGAGGACGCAGGCGCTGTGCAAGGAGCTGATGGACGGCTTCCTGCACGAGTGTGGCGACCTCATCGACATGATCAAGATCGGCGACGACCTGGGCTCCCAGGTGGGGCTCCTCATGTCACCCGCGATGTACCGCCGCATGCTCAAGCCGATCCACGCCGACCTGATCGCCTTCATCCGAGAGCGGACCTCGGCCAGGATCGTGTTCCATACGGACGGCGACGTCTACGACCTGCTGGGCGACTTCATCGAGATCGGGGTGGACGTGCTCAACCCCGTCCAGGCCTCGGCCGGAGGCATGAGCGACTTCGAGGGGCTGAAGCGCAGGTTTGGCGACCACCTCGTGTTCTGCGGCGGGATGGACACCCACCACGTGCTCCCCAACGGAACGCCGGACGAGGTCCGGGCCGAGGTACGCCGCGTGATCGCGACGCTGGGCGCGGGCGGCGGCTACATGCTGGGCGCCGTGCACACCGTCATGGGCGACGTGCCACCGGAGAACGTGCTGGCGATGGTGGACGCGGTCGAGGAGTTCGGTCACTACCCCCTGCGAGGCTGACCCGCGAGGCGGAGCCTCCTGGCCGGGCGGCTCGCACCCCCGGGCCCCTCTCACAAGGCTCTCATGATGCTGGCCAACGATGGCCGTCACCACGGAACGGTCAACCATCCACCCGCCGTGCCCACAGCTCGCCCAGAGGTACTCCCCTTGACGATCCCCGCCCGCCTTTCGCTGGCCGCCGCGGCCGTCCTGCTCGCCATCGTGGCCGGGGCCTGCTCCGGTACCTCGTCCTCCACGACCCCGCCGGCGACGCAGGGACTGGCCGCCGCCAGTGCGACCATCGCGCCGGACGCCGGGGCAGCGACAGCCAAGGTCTCTGCCAACAACGCCTCCGCCGATGAGCTGGCAGCTGCTCTCGAGTCCGTCGGCGTCCAGAACGCGAGCCGCTGGGTCCGCGAGATCCAGGAGTACCGGCCGTATCCGACGGACGATCCGACGCTCCAGAAGCTCCAGGACAACCTCGCCAAGTACAACCCCGACGCAGCAACCCTGGCCCGACTCCTCTCCGTCCTGGAGCCGTGACGGCGAGCGGCGCGGGCGCTGGAGGTTCGAAAGGCGACGACTCGGCGCCGCTCCTGCGGCGGGGCCTCCTGGCACTCGCCGCGCTCGGGCTCGCCGGGACGACCGTCGAACTCGTGTTCCTGCGCCACTGGAGCGGGCCCACGCAGTTGATCGTGTGGCCGGGCGTGATCGTGCTTGGTATCGGGCTGGCGCTGATGGCCCTGCGCCCATCTCGCGGTGCGGTCCGCGCGGTGCAGATGCTCGCCCTCATGGCGGTCGCGGTTGCCCTGACGGGCATGGTCCTGCACGTCCACGAGAACCTGGACGCGGGGCCACTCGACCGTGTCTTTGCGGCGACATGGGACGGGCTGGCGGCCCTGGACCAGTGGTGGCTCGCAATCACCGGCGGCGTGGGTCCGGCCCCGGTGCTGGCTCCCGGTGCCCTGGCCGAGATCGCGCTCGCCCTGCTGCTGGCGACGGTCCGCCACCCGGGCCTGTCGACCCCGGCCTGATCCAGGGCGGTAGGATCGGCGCGATGTTCTCGATCTGGCAACCCTGATGCGTCTCTACGCCATCGCCTGTGACGTGGTGGCACGACCCGTCTACCTGTGCGCCGCTCGCTCGCCGCACGTCGTTGACATCCGGCTGTTCGAGCGCGGCCTGCACAACGAGCCGGCAAACCTGCGGGACCACCTCCAGCAGGCGATCGACGAGGCGCCGTCGAACGCCGAGGCCATCGTCCTCGGCTACGGGCTGTGCGGGGGTGCCACGGCCGGGATCGAGGCCCGCGGCGTGCCCGTGGTCCTCCCCCGGGCCCACGACTGCATCACGCTGTTCCTGGGGGCCCGCGAGCGCTACCAGGAGGAGCACGCCAAGGCCGCCACCTACTGGTACGTGGCAGACCAGCTGGAGCGCAACGACGGCTATCGCGCCGGGGTCGGCGGCCTCGCGATCGGCGCGGACACGGACGACCAGGTGGAGGCGGTTCGCGCGGAGTACGTGGCGAAGTACGGCGAGGACAACGCGGACTACCTGATGGAGGTCATGGGCGGCTGGCGGACCCACTACGCCCGCGCGGCGTTCGTGTCGATGGGCGTCGCCGACGAGACCCCGTCCGAGACTGCCGCCCGCGACGAGGCCGACCGCCGTGGCTGGGCCTACGAGCGCATGGAGGGCAGCATGGTGCTGTTGCGGCGCCTCATCGAGGGCGACTGGGACGACGACATGCTCGTCCTCCAGCCTGGCGAACGACTTGCGATGAGCTACGACGACGGCGTCGTGAAGGCAGTCCCCGCCGGCTGACGACGGGAACCCGGTGCGGCGGCGCGCCTGCGGCTATTCGGTGCCCAGGCGCCCCTCACGGAAGGCGAGAACGTACTCGCCGCCGAACGCGTCGCGCCCGAGCAGCATGTCCGCGGCCAGCCGGTACGGCTCCGAGTCGCGGTCCGCGGAGAACACCCGCCCGAGGTCCGACGCCACGGGGTCGATGATGCCGCTGTCGATCCCGGCCTCCGCCGCGAGGTCGATGAAGGTGTCATTGAGGAGCTTGCGGGCTGGCATGCCGAATGAGACATTCGACAGCCCACCGGTCAGGTGGATGGTGTCGCCGTACTCGCCCCGCAGCTCGCGCGCCGTCTCCAGCACGTGGGAGGGGGCCTCCGGCGTCACGGCGACCGGCAGCACGAGCGGGTCCACGTACAGCAGCTCGGGGGCGATCTGGCGTGCGATCGCCAGCTCGATCAACCGGATTGCGTTCTGGGTTCGCTCTGCGGCGTTCGCGGGCATGCCGCCCAGGCCGCTGGCGGCGAGGATCGCCGCGCAGCCGGTCTCCGCGGCGAGGTCGAGGACATCGGGTCGCTCGATGGACGCGGAGTTGAGCAGGAGCCGGCCCCGGGGCTGGGTGGATGCCGCGACACCTCCTGCGAGCACGCCCACGTCGGACGAGTCGATCGAGACGGGCACCAGCGCGGTCTTCTCGACCGTGGTGACCAGCCAGGCCATGGCCTCGGCGCGCATCGCGGCGTCGGCCGAGACCTCGTCGGCGTTGAGGTCCAGCCAGTCCGCACCGGTGGCCTCCTGGCGGGCGGCCAGGGTGTGGATGTAGGCGGCGGCCGTGTCCGCCTCGGCGCCGTCGTCCAGGCCCCAGCGGATGGCGCTCTGGACGTGCTTGATCTTGCCCGAGGCGAAGTCGCGGGCGGCAACGAGAGCCGGGTGGACAGGCAGGACGAGCGGTGTTCCGTCCGCTGTCACGAACGCGATCCCGACCGTGCCGTCCTCGAGCTCCACGGCGTGCTTGCCGGCCCGCTTGAGGACCCGGGTGGCATGGATGTTCTCGCCGACGATCTGGAACGGCGAGCCGACGCGGTCGAGCTTCACGAGCTGGATCCTTTCTGGGCACTGGGCGTGGGGATCGGGGCCGGCGGGTCGGCCGGGGCCGCGGGCGCCGGCACGACGGCCAGCTCGGCGGCCCGGGCGGCACGCCTCGCGAAGTGGTCGCGCCCGAGGAAGGTGTTGCCCCAGGCGCTGGTCCGGCGCAGGTCGTTGTCCTGGACCACGATGGGGCGCTCGAGCATCGTGCGCTCCTCGCCGTAGGGCTTGAGCCGGCGGTAGGCATCGGCCCACACGCAGGTGTGTCCCGGGACCTCGCACATGCCGTCCCTGGCCCCGCCGCAGGGGCCGTTGCGCTGGTTCTTCTGGCAGTGGCTCTCGGGGCACAGGTAGGCAAGATCGGGCAGGCTGCAGTCGCCGCAGTCGCGGCAGTCGAACAGCGGAACCTTGACCGCCTGCTCGAGCACGTGGAGGGGCTTGCCCACGTGGAGCGCCTCGATCCTCCCGTACACGGCAGCCCAGGCCCGGAAACCAGGGGTGCCCGGCTCGAACACGCGCCCGTGGAGGACCCGGTTGACCTTGTAGAAGGGATCGACGTCGCGTCGGGCGCGGGCCCGGGCCTGCGGGGTGAGCGACCTCGCCCAGGTGCGGTTGAGCTCGTCGGTGGGGAAGCCGTCCGCGTCGAGCTCGAACGGCTCGAAGGCCCCGGGCAGCCCGAAGGACACGTCCGGCACCAGCGAGCGCCAGTCCGCGGGGTCGTGGGCGTCAGCGAGCTCGAGCACTCTCCCCACCTCGGCGGCGTCGCGGTGCCCGGAGATGTAGATGCCGCCCATGCCGAGACCCCGGGACACGACCAGCTGTTTCGCGGCAAGCTCGAGGAAGAACGCCCGGCCCTTGTCGGGGGACGCCGCCTCGCGCTCGGCGACCCGCAGCAGGTCGTCGGTGACCACGCACCCTGGGACCCGGCCCGCGTTGAACGCCCGGGCAACGCCGGCGGACAGGATGTACGCGTTGCCGACCACCGGCATCGTGATCCCCTCGCGGCGCATCCAGCGCACGAGCACGTCCTGCCGGTGCGCGTCGTAGCCGACCTGGGTGATCGCGTAGTCGGCACCACTGCGCTGCTTGAGCGCGAGCTTCAGGAACTGGGGGACGAGGTCGCGCTCGAGGCGCTTGAAGGGGTCGATCGCGCAGCCCAGGTAGAAGCAGTGCGACTCCGGGTCGGGCAGCCCGTCGGCGGCCGCCTTGCCCACGGCCTCCATGCCGAGGCGGTGGAGCAGCTCGAGAAGGGCCACCGAGTCGATGTCGAACACGGGCCTGGGCAGGCCCTCGTAGCCCGCCACCGGGTAGTCGCCGCTGATGGCGAGGACGCTGGTGAGCCCGCGCGACAGCAGGTCCCAGCCCAGGGACTGCATAGCGTTGCGGTTGCGGTCGCGACACGCGATGTGGACGATGACGTCGTGGCCCAGCTCGCGCAGCGCCTCACCGGGTGCGTCGGGGGACAGGCGCGCGTGGCCGCCCGCGTTGTCGGTGACCGAGAGCGCGGTGATGCGCGGGTCGCCCGCGAGGTCGGCCGCCATGCGCAGCGGCTTCTGGCCCCGGGCGTCACCCAGCTCGCCCGCCCACGGCACCAGCTCGGTGATCGTGGCGAAACCGGAGCCCGTGCCCAGGACGCGGCGCAGGGCACCGGGGCCCGTGGCCTGGACAGCGGTCGACGTCGCCTCCTCGGCGGCGACTTCATGGGCAACAGTGCGGGACTTTGCGGACGGGCTCATCACTACCTCAGACGGCGATCGGCTCGAACAGGCAGCCGTCGGTGAACAGGTCGAAGAAGTCTGACTCAGACTCGAGCTCCACGTGCTCGATCCGGCGCACCAGGGCCTCGAGCTCGGCACGCCGGTGCCGGGCCAGCAGCAGAGCACGAGCACCGCCGATCGACGCGTTGCCCACGCGGATCACCCGCTCGGGCGCGACTCGAACGAGCAGGCCGATGTCGAAGGCGGACCCGGCGTCGATGGCATTGGCGAAGCCGCCGGCCAGGTACACCCGGTCGAGATCAGCGGGCTCCATGCCGAGGCGGCGCAGCAGCACGCGCTGTCCCACCGCAGTGGCGGCCTTCGCGATCGACAGGTGGCCGACGTCGGCTCGTGACAGTGTGATCGGCCGCTCCGGCTCGACGGTGATCTCGTGGGCACGGTCCGCGAACGTGCCGCGGTTGCTCATCAGGTTCACGCGGCGGAGCTCGGCGAGCAGGTCCACCAGTCCCGATCCGCAGATCCCCTCCGGGCGCGCCTCCCCGATCGTGGAGATCCGGAACCGCCCGTCCGCGATCCGGACGGTCTCGATCGCCCCGTCCGCGCCCGGCATCCCGTAGCGCACGCCGCCGCCCTCGAACGCCGGTCCGGCCGGGCTCGAGGCCGCCAGCAGGCGGGTGCCATCGGACACGATGATCTCGCTGTTCGTCCCGATGTCCACCAGCAGGAACGACCCACCCCGGGCCACGGCGTCCACCGCCACGAGGTCAGCTGCCGCGTCAGCCCCGACGTGGCTGGCCACCAGGGGACCGCCCGTGACCCGCGCCTGCGGGTTGAGCAGAAGGCCGATCTCATGCGCGCGCCGGACGATCGTCGTCGTCGGCGTCCGGCCTTCCAGGACGGCAGTCTCGGTGACCGAACGATACGGCAGGCGTCCGATGGGGCCGACGTCCAGCCCGAAGAACAGGTCGCGCATCGTGGAGTTGCCCACGACGAAGGCGTCCACCAGCTGGCGCCGGTCGAGCCCCAGGTCCGCACACAGGCGCTTGAGCTCGTGGTTGAGGGCTCGCCGGAGGGCCAGCCTCAGCTCTCCCGGGACCTCTGCGTCGTACGAGATCCGGGTCACGACGTCGGAGCCGCCGAAGCGCTGGGGGTTCTCCAGTGCCGCGACTGCGAGGACGTCGCCGGTCACGAGGTCCACCAGCTCCACGACGACCGTCGTCGTGCCCACGTCGAGGGCCACCCCGACCGGTGCGCCCCTCGCCAGGCCGAGATCCGTTCCGTCATCCGCGCGATAGCGGCCGTCGACCACCGTGACGACCGGGTCCAGGTCCCGCGAGAGGCCGTCGTCGTCGGGAGCCAGCAGGATCCGCAGCCGGCGGCGCAGGACGGCGAACTCGACGTCCCGATCCGCGCGCTCCACCAGCGCCTGGCACGCGAGCCGGAAGCCCGCGCCCAGGAACCCCTCTTCGGCCGTCCGCGGCGAAAGCTGGTCTCCCCCGGCGCGAACCTCCACCACGCACTCGTGACAGCGGCCCGTGCGCTTGCACGAGGCCGGCACGATCACCGAGAGCTGGTCGGCCTCGTCGTACAGGAGGCGCCCCGGCACGAGCGGGCGCCGCTCGGACCCGAGGATCACATGGGGCATGGCATCAAGTCTTGCGGGCATGAATGGGGGACCGGACGGTCGCTCGGCCCATTTCGACGGGACCTTCCGCCCTGTCGCCACCTGTCATCGGGGCGGGACGCTTCGAGAGCCGACTCCATCGCAGTGAGGTGTCCGTGGGTTCGCTTGCCCCGAATACATCCGACGCAGCACGCCCCTCGCGGTCGCCACGCTACGACCGCCTGACGCCGGACGACTGCCGGCTGGTGCACGAGGCGAGCCTCTCGATCCTGGAGCGGACCGGCGTCGTGCTGTACGACGCAGAGGCAGTCGAGCGCCTGCGCGGCGCCGGGGCCAGGGTGGGCGACGACGGGCGGGTCCGCGTCCCCGGGTCCCTGGTCGAGTGGGCGCTCTCCGTGGCGAAGCGCTCGGTGACGCTGTTCGACCGGGGCGGCGCGCCGCGTCTCCACCTCGAGGGTGACAACGTCTACTTCGGCCCCGGTTCGGACTGCCTCAACATTCTCGACCACCGGACCGGCGTACGACGCAAGGGCACGATCCAGGATGTCCGCGATGGCCTGACCGTCGTGGACGCGCTGCCCAACCTGGACTTCGGGATGTCGATGTTCCTGCCGTCGGACGTGCCGCCGGACATGGCCGACCGCCACCAGATGGCGGTGATGCTGCGGCACACCACGAAGCCGCTCGTGGTCGTGACCTACGACGTGGACGCGATGGTCGACGCGATCGCCATGGCGGAGGCCGTAGCCGGCGGCGCCGACGCCCTGCGCGAACGGCCGACGGTCGCGCTGTACATCAACGTCACGCGCGGCCTCGTCCACAACGGCGACTCGCTGCGCAAGCTGCTGATCCTCGCGGAACGAGGGCTGCCCGCCCTGTGGATCCCGGTGACCTCCGGCAGCACCACCGGCCCGGTGACGACGGCCGGCAACATCGCGCTCACCAACGCCGGAGTCCTCGTCGGCCTGGTCCTGGCCAACCTGGTGCGCGAGGGAACGCCGGTGGTCATTCCCGGCTTCGGCGGCGATGCGCTGGACCTGCGGACCATGGTCGATCCGTATGCCGAGCCCGATCATCGGGGCACGGTGCCTTCCCTGGCGCACTACTACGGCCTGCCGATGTTCAGCCTCGCCGGCGGCAGCGACAGCAAGGCGGTCGACCAGCAGGCAGCCACCGAAGCCGCGCTGACGATGCTCGTTGATTCCCTCGCCGGCGGCCACCTGCTCCACGACAGCGGGTACCTCGAGTCCGGACTGACCGGGTCGCTCGTCCAGCTGGCCATCTGCGACGAGATCGCGTCCTGGATCAGGGCCGCCATCGCGCCGGTGGCGATCGACGCGGAGACGCTCGCGCTGGACCTGATCGACGAGTTGGGGCCGGACGGCTCGTTTCTAGAGGCGCAACACACCATCGACCACTACCGCGAACGCTGGTATCCAACGCTGATCGACCGGGCGAGCCACGGCGCGTGGCGCGCCCACGGCAGCACGACGCTCGGCGAACGCGCCGGCGCCCGCGTGAACAGGATCCTGGACGCCCACCTGGCTCCCCCGCTTCCCGAGGCGGCCGAGCAGGTGATCACGGCAATTCTCGAACGGGCGGCCACGAGCCCGCGGCCCGCCTCCCAGCCCTGAAGGGGCACGCGACGACCCGGGAGATCCGGGCAAAGGAGTGGACACCATGAGCGACGAGCTGTTCGCGGCGCTGCGCCAGGCAGTCATCGACGGGGACGCGCCGACGGCCGCCACCCTTGCCCAGCAGGTCCTGGACGACGGCGTGGCGCCGCTCGACGCGATCGACAACGGTCTGGTTCCGGGCCTTTCGCTCGTGGGTGAGCAGTTCGCGGAGGGCGAGCTGTTCCTGCCCGACATGATGCTCGCCGCCCGCGCCATGCAGAAGGCCATGGACGTCCTCGAGCCCGAGCTCCAGCGCATGGCGACCCAGCGCAGCGTGGTCGGTCGCGTGGTCATCGGCACCGTGAAGGGCGACATTCACGAGATCGGCAAGAACCTCGTGGGCATGATGCTCTCGACCAGCGGTTTCGAGGTCCACGACCTGGGCGTCGACGTGGCACCGGACCGGTTCGTCGAGGCGGCGAAAGAGCACAACGCGGACATCATCGGCGTGTCGGCCCTGCTGACCACGACGATGGCCGGGCAGCGGACCGTCGTGGAGGCCCTCGCGGCGGCCGGCCTGCGCCCCAAGGTCAAGGTGATCGTGGGCGGGGCACCGGCGAGCGAGAGCTGGGCGACCGAGATCGGCGCCGACGGCTACAGCGAGGACGCGATCGGCGCGGTGGCGCTGGCGCGCAGGCTCATGGCCGGCGGGTCGACCGTCCAGGCCTGACCACACGAACGCGGCCGGCGTCCTGCCCAGCGCCGCACGGAACCGGCTCCCGACGCAGAGCCGGAAGACGCGCGTGGCCGGCGCACCCTGCGTCCGGCTGGAGGCACACATGAGCACCGCAGAGGATGGCGCGATCGGTCGCAACCGGCCGCGCTTCGAGGTCCTGTCCCCGGCCGCGATCGGCCGCATCCACACCGCCACCCTCGACGTCATCGAGCGGGTCGGTGTTCGCTTCCCGTCGGCGAGGGCGCAGGCGATCTGGGCCGAGCATGGCGCGACGGTGGACGCCGCCACCGGCATCGTGAAGGCGCCCGGATCCCTCATCGAGCGGGCGCTGCGCACGGCGCCGGCAACCTACACGCTCGGCGCACGGGACCCACTGCTCGACCTGCCGCTCGACGGCGAGCACGTCCACCTCGCCACCGACGGCTGCGGCATCGAGGTCCTGGACCCCTGGACGCTGGAGGTCCGCCGGTCCGCGCTGGCGGACGTGGGTGACATCGCGCGGGTCGCGGATGCCCTGCCCGAGATCGCCTTCCACTGGGTGGCCGTGTCCGCCCAGGACGTGCCTCCCGATTCCCGCTCGCTCGAGGAGGTCACGGCCGTCTGGCGCAACTCGACCAAGCACGTCCAGACCGAGAGCATCGTGACGGCCGAGGAGGCCGCCGTCGCCATCGAGATGGCGGCGGCGATCGCCGGCGGCAGCGACGCACTCCGGGCCCACCCGGTGCTGTCCCTGATGCAGTGCACCATCAGCCCGCTCGCTCACGATGGGGGTGCGATCGACGCCGGGCTGGTCGCGGCCGAGGCCGGCATCCCGGTCGGCTACATGACCATGGCGTCGTGCGCATTCAGCGGCCCGGCCACGGTCGCGGGGTCGCTGGTCGTGGGCAACGCCGAGGTGATCGCGGCGCTGGCCCTGCTGCAGCTCGCCTACCCTGGCTCACCCGTCTACTACGCCGCCGCCCAGACGGCGATGGACCTCCGGTCGGGTGCCTACACCGGCGGCGGTCCCGAGGACTTCCTGTTCGGGGCGGTCACCAACCAGCTGGCCGACTTCTACCAGGTGCCGCTTTCGATGGGCGCCTACGCCACCGGCGCCAAGCGCTCCGACTGGCAGGCGGGCCTGGAGAACGGCCTGTCCGCGTTCATGGCCTCGGTCGTGGGCTCTGACATGCTGCTGGGCGCGGGCCTCCTGCACGGCTCCCGGATCTGGTCGTACGAGCAGATGATCCTGGACACGGAGATCGCGTCGATCGTCGCCCAGATGATCAGGGGCGTCACCGTTGACGACGCGTCGCTGGCGCTCGAGGCCATCGCCGAGGTTGGGCCGGGCGGGGACTACCTCACCTCAACCCACACCCGCTCTGCGATGCGCGGCATGTGGAAGGCTCGCTACCTCGACCGCCGGCCGTACGGACAGTGGGAGGCGGACCCGGACAAGTACCACCGCGAAGCACTGGAGCGGGCCCGGACCCTCCTCCGCGACCACCGTCCTGATCCCCTGGACGAGGCGCTCGACGCCGAGCTCCGGCGGATGATCGCCGCCCATGCAGCCGGGACGCGCGTCGCCGCCGGCGTCGCCTGAGCCTTGGCCATCCCCCATCTCGTGCCAGCACCCTTCCCGGAGACCGTCTGATGCGACCCCGTTTCGAGCTCCTCGATCAGGCACTGATCGATCGTGTCGTCGACGAGGCGCTGCAGCTCCTGCAGCGTCCCGGCATCAAGGTCGAGGAGCCCGAGGCGATCGATCTCCTCGTCGACCACGGGGCAACCGCCGACGGCGAGCGGGTGGCCATCGGGGAGCCGATGGTGCGCCGGGCGCTGGATACGGTGCCGGGCGCATTCAACCTGTACGACCGGGCGGGCTCTCCGGCCGTGCGCTACGGCCAGGGCGTCGTGCACTTCGATCCTGGCTCGTCCGGCGTCCAGGTGCTGGACCCGGAGACGCTCGACACCCGCCAGTCGCGGGCCGCCGACCTGGCCCGGATCGTCCGGGTCGCCGACGCGCTGCCCGCCTACGACGCCGTCTCGACATCCATCGTGGCCCACGACGTCCCGACCGAGATCGGCGACCTCTACCGGCTCTTCGTCTGCCTGGTCAACTCCGGCAAGCCCGTCGTCACCGGCGCCTTCACTCCGAGCGGATCCGCCGTCATGATTGACCTCCTTGCGCTCGATGCCGGCGGTCGGGCGGCCCTCGCCGACAAGCCGCGCGCCGTGTTCGACGTGTGCCCCTCGCCGCCCCTGACCTGGTCCGAGTTCGCCTGTCGCAACGTCATGGACCTGGCCCGGGCCCACGTCCCGGCCGAGCTGATCTCGATGCCGCTGGCCGGCGTCGCGGCGCCGGTGACGCTCATCGGGTCGATCGTCCAGCACGCGGCGGAGACGCTGGCGGGGGTCGTGCTCCACCAGCTGGCCGAGCCTGGCTCGCCCATCGTCTGGGGCGGCGCGCCGACCATCGTGGACATGCGCTCCGGATCCACGCCGATGGGTGCCATCGAAACGGCGATGATCGATGCCGGCTATGCCGCCGTGGGGAAGTCGCTGGGACTGCCCTGCCACGCCTATCTCGGGGCGACCGACGCCAAGGTGATCGATGCCCAGGCCGGTCTCGAGAGTGGCATGACCGCGCTCATCGGTGGCCTCGCGGGGATCGACATGATCTCAGGGCCCGGCATGCTGGACTTCCTGCTGGCCCAGAGCGCGGAGAAGCTGGTCATCGATGCCGACATGATCGGGATGGTCCAGCGGTTGCTGCGTGGCGTGGCGACACCGACGGCGACGCTGGCCACGGGCTTCTTCGAGCTGGCCGGGCCGGAGGGCCGGTTCCTGGAGCTCCAGGAGACGCGCAAGCTCTTCCGGTCCGAGCAGTTCCTGCCCTCGAGGGTCATCGATCGCAACTCGCGGCGGGCCTGGCTGGACGCCGGCGGGCTCGACGCCTACGGGCGTGCCCACGAGCGGGTCGAGGAGCTGTTGGCGGCACAGGTGGTACCCGAGCTGGATCCGGTGGTCGCGGCGGGGATGGTGGCCCGCGTCCGGGAGGCTGGCGCCCCGTTCGGACTGGGCGATGCCCTGCCGGGGGCCCCGGCGGGGCTCGCGTAGCGCGTTGGGCGGGCTCGCGCCGTGGGTGTCGGGCCCTCCTGCTGCTTCGGAGCTGTGCGGCCACGGACGACCTGGTGAGGGCGGTTCCCCATCTCCACCGCGCGGCCTGCCCTGGCAGCACGGAGCAGGCCGTCGCCGCCCGCGCCGGACCGACGGGCCGGTGGCTGGACGCCGCCATCACCTGGGTCGTCCTGGACGGAAGCCGCGCGCGGCTGTTGGCAGGCACGCGAACCGCGGTCAGGCAGTCGACCCTCGGGCGTGCTCAACGCAGCGACTCGGCGACCTCGAGCGTGCGATCCAGCCCAAGGCCCGACTCGAGCCGGTAGAGGGTCCCGTCGCGGACGAACACGAGCGTGTCGCCGGCAAGCCGCGACTTGACCATGCCCACCGTGCCATCGGGACGCGCCACCAGCAGGTCGTGCGGGGCCCCCGAGATCCACCAGCCGCGGTCGCCTGCGACGTCGACCGCGCGGATCGTCGATGCCGGTCCGAGCATCTTCGTCAGGAAGCCCTCGTCGGTCCGGCCGGGGACGGCGGTGATCGCCATGGCGAGGTCGGTCCCCGGGATGGCCGGCTCGCCTGCGGCGGCCCTCCAGGCCAGGGTCACAATCCGCCGGGCGCCGGCGCCCAGCACGAACGCCGACTCCGGCACCGGGAGCGCGGCCGGCACGAGGACCCGCGGCGGCTCGCCGTCGCGCACCTCCGCCAGCGGGATCGCCGTGCCCAGCTCGAACCCGGTCCCGGCGGGCGCCAGCCGCTCGACGAACAGAATGTCGAGCCCGGGCAGCCGGTAGCCGAGGGCGGTCGCGACCCCCGCCAGCACGACCAGCGCGAGGATGGCGGCCAGGACGCCCCGCACGAGGACGACGCGCCGTGGGGCGCGCGACGGGTGGGACGGTCTGGACACGGTGTCGCCTGCCGGCCCCTCGGCGATCCGCGCCAGCACCCCCGGGCGCAGGTCCGGGGTCGGCGGCCACGAGGCAGTCGCCGCCGCGGACCGGAGGAGGACCTCGATGCGCTGCTGGTCGGCATTCACAGCACGCTCCCCGCACCGGGCGACTCGAGACGTTCGCGGAGTCGTCGCAGGCCCCGGTGGAGACGCGACTTGACGGTGCCGGACGGAATGCCCAGGGCAGCCGCAGTCTCCGCCTCGGACAGCTCCAGCAGGTAGCGGCAGGTGATCACGAGCCGCTCGCCCTCGTCGAGCCCGGCGAGCGCCTCCCGGACCTCGGCCTGGGTCTCACCGAGGATCGCCGCCAGCTCAGGTGCGCCATCGGCACCGCGGCGGAACGAGGCGATGGCCCGCTCCAGCATCCCCTCCCGTCGGCCGCGAGCCCGCCTCCTGTTGCGGGCCTCGTTGCCCACGATCGACAGCAGCCAGGGGCGGAACGGCGCGCCGTCGCGGAACCTGCCGAGCGCGAGATACGCCCGGACGAACCCCTCCTGGGCCGCGTCCTCCGCGTCCGCGGCGGCACCCAGGAGCAGGTATGCCACCCGGAATGCCGCTGCCTGGTGCATGGTCACGAGCTCCCCGTACGCCGCCGCTTCGCCATCCCGGGCGCGCCGGACCAGCGACGCCTCGCTGCCAGCGGCATCGACCAGCGGCCCGGGGCGCACGCCTTGGCGAATCCTTCAGGCGCCTGGCCGATGATCGGCGGGGCGAATGCGTGCGGACCGGGAGCGGCGCCCGGCGGCGGCAGCCGCCAACGAGGCGAGGACCACGATGCCGACCGTAACGGCGAGCGGCGCCACGAGATCGGTCGTCGGGTTCGCGGCGGGCGCCGGGGCGTCGACTGCCGGTTCCGCGGGCACCGCCGCAGCCGAGACAGGATCGCCCGCCGCAACCACCAGCCCGGCCGCCGCCGCCGAGGCCCGGGGCCACGGCGTGATGGGCGGCGCGAGCGGGGGCGCCACCTGGGCGGTCCCGGCACGGACCGGTCCGAAGGTGAACGGGTCCTGCATCAGGCGGAGCGGAAGGTCCGACGTGCCGTGCATCACCACCTGGGCCCCGCGCACGCCGCCGGCCGGGATGAGGACCCGCATCGCGTAGTGGCCAGGCCTGCCGTCGGCAGCACCGGCGGCCCGGGTCACGGATGCATCGCGACCCGTGAGGAGCAGGTGGATCGGCGAGCCGTCGACCGGGTGGAGGCCGTCATCGGCGGGGAACTGGACGGTGACTCCCACCAGGATCTCCGTGCCGGGCGGCGTGCCGAACGCGATTGGCGCATCGAGCTGGGCGACCAGGTCTTCCTTGGCCGCGACCGGCGAGGTGATGGCGGCAAGGAGGAGCACGGCGCCGGCGCCGGCAGCGGTCCGGGCGAGGAGTCGGTGGAGCGGGACGGTAGAGCGCATCGGGTGGACCTCCGGGCGGGTGGACGCTGCTTGTACACCGCTCGCGGCAGTCGGGTTCCCGGGCGGGACCGACGGGTGATGCGATTACGGGGCGCCGCGGCCCGGCTGTCAAGCGGAGACGTCACCTCCCGCGCACCTCCCGGGGCGTCCCCGAGGTCGGATCCCACGATCACGTCGGGCTCGGATCACCAGCTGTGCTATCTGGGTGCCATCGCCGGAACCCTCGCCGTCGGGCCTCGGGAACGGCTGGGTTGTGGTCGTCGAGATCACCGAGCCGGGACCCCCTGCCGCTCAGCGGGGCCGCGGCCGCGTCAGGCCTCGGCGACCACCCGCTCGTCGCGGTGCTCGTACACGGTCTGGAGCGGGTTCCGGCGGCCGAGCGTGATCCAGGCGATCACAGAGCCGATCACGGCCACGGCGCCCCCGGCCAGCATCGCGACCTGGACCCCGGCGAAGTAGGCCTCCCGGTACACGGCCAGCTCGGCCGGCTGGATGGCACCCGCCACGGCGTGGAAGGCCGGGGTCCCAAGCGCGACCAGCACGTCGCGGAACGTGGCGACCAGCCCGTCGACCTGCGCCGCCGGCTGGCCTGCCAGCGAGGACGCGTAGACGGAGACGGCAACCTCCGCCAGGAGGCCCGTGACGACCACGATGCCGGCCCGGGTGCCCACCTCGATCGACGCCTCGTTGAGCGCGGCCGCGGTGGCCGGCAACCCACGGGGCACGCTGGAGAAGATGATCGCCGTGCGCACGGTCGTCGCCACCACGAACCCGCCACCGACCAGGATCAGCGGCACGATGAAGGCCAGGTACGTGGTCGTCGGGCCGATGACCGCCGCCACCGCGAGATCGCCGAGCCCGATCGCCAGGACCCCACCGGCGATGAGGTGACGAGGCTGGAACCGGGCGAGGAGGAAGCCGGCGATCGGACCGGCGAGCACCAGCGCGACGAACAGCGGCGCGAGGGCCACCATGCCGAAGATCGGGCCGTAGCGCATGCCCACGCCGAAGTAGAGGGGCAGCTGGGACATCGGGACGATCTGCGCCAGGGCGATGACCAGGCCCACGAACAGCGCGATCGTCACCGGGCGCCGCTCGATTCGCACCGTCTCGGCATGCTCGGCCCGACGGCGACGCTCCCACAGGAAAAACACACCCACCACCACCAGCCCGCCGAGGATCAGGGCGATGCGAAGCGGGTGGTCGAGTCCGGCACCCAGCCACAGGACACCTGCCGAGATCAGCACCACGCCGCTCGCCCACAGGGCGGTCCCGACCACGTACGGGCGCTCGGCCCGGTTTGCCCGCACGAGGTTTCGGATCCTCGATCGCACGATCAGGAGGGCCAGCACGGTGGCCACGATCGAGCCGATGAAGGCGGGTGCATAGGTGCCGGGGATCAGCGCGACCAGCGTCGGGGACAGGCCCTGGCCCGCGCCGTACGCGGCGTAGGCGATGCCGATGGCCGTCGCCCGGGGGATGCCCGTGTACGAGGTCGCGGCCATCGCCAGCGAGACCGGCATCACCATAGCGGCGGCGGCGATCCCGATGAACCGCACCAGCACAAACAGCGGGTTGCCGGGTGGCACGACCACGAAGACGGCGACAGCGCAGACCAGCGACACCGACAGGCCACCGAGGATGATCGGCCGGGCCCGCGAGATATCGCCGACCGCACCACCCACGAGGATCAGGATCGCCGTCGCGACCGAGACGAGGATGATCAGGCCCTCGATGTCCGGCCGGGCGCGGATCGCCGCCTGCGTGGACGTCGCCATGGGCGCCATGATCTTGGGATCCATGCCGGCCGCAAACAGGGCGGCCATGCCCGCGAGCAGCGCGCTGGCTGCCCGGCGATCCGCCACGAGATCGCCGATGAAGGACGGGAGCGGCGGGCGACGCATGGCGGCGATGCTACCAGTGCCCGGACCCGGCCAACGGCCCGAGTGATCCCCCACCGCAGGCGGGCCGAGATATCCGTTGGGAATGCGCGGAGCCGGCGATGCCCGCAGCCTGTGCCGCGTACCGCGCATACTCCGGACGGCATGGACGTACGACCGCTCACGCTCGAGGATCGTGTCCCATGGGCCGGGCTGCTGGCCGTCTGCTTCGATCGCTCGCCCGAGCAGATGGAATCGCTCCTGACCTGGTTCCATTCGGGGTTCCGCCTGGTCACGATGGGCGCGTGGGACGAGCGGCGGCTCGTGGCGCAGTACACCTGCCGACTCCTGGAGCTGCGGGTGCCGGGCATGGACGGGCCGGTTCCCGCCGGCATGGGACTCGACATGGCCGTCGACCCTGCGTATCGCGGCCGCGGCCTGCTCGATCTCGTGGCCGGCCCGGTCCACGATGCAATTGCGGAGCGCGGCTGCGTGGCGGGTGTCGGGTTCTCCAGCGCCGGCGGGCTCGCGGCGACGAGGGCGAGCCGGTCGTACGCGTACGAGGTCCTGGGCCCGATGGCATCCTTCGTGGTGCCGATCGCGCGCCGCCGATACCCGCCGGCGCTGCCGCTCCTTGACGCCTGGCCCGACGATCCACTCTCGTTGCGGGCCGTGGACGACGGCCTGGTCCGCTATGACGTCACGCCGGAGTCGCTCCGCCACCGGTTCGCCCGCCACCCGTTCCGGCGGTACGCGTTCAGCGTCTCGCGGCTCGACGGTGCCATCACCGGGCTCATCGTCTATCGGCGGGTGTCCCTGCGCGGGATCCCGGCTGCCTCGCTGCTGGCGGCCTACGGCGACGACCTGCCGGCCCTGCTGGGTGGATGGGCGGCCGCGCTGCGGAGCCAGGGACTCCACGTCGTGCACCTGACGGCGTCACCCGCCTCCAGGGTGCGGAACGCCGTCGGAGCCATCGGGCCAGTGGCCAGGGCACCGGTCAGCCGGCACCCGTACCACCTCATCGCGCGCGGCCTGCAGCCCGACACGCCCCCAGTCCTGTTCGATCTGCGGCGCTGGGACTGCGCCGGTGGCGACATCCTGTGAGGAGGCCAGTTGGACGACAAGCCTGACACCTGCGGCACGGCGCCGCCCCCCGCGGCTGCCCCGCCCGGCCGGGGCGCCCTGGCCGGCGTCTGCGTCCTCGACCTGAGCCGGTTCATCGCCGGCCCGGTCTGCGCCCAGATCCTGGGCGATATGGGGGCCGAGGTCATCAAGGTGGAGCGACCGGGTGGCGAGGACGCCCGCTTCCAGGGCCCGTTCTCCGGTGGCGAGAGCCTCTACCCGGTGGCCTACAACCGGAACAAGGCCGGAGTGACGCTCGACACGCGCCACCCCGATGCGCGGGGGCTGCTGGAAGGACTCGTCGCCTGGGCTGACATCGTGGTGGAGAACTACCGTCCTGGCACCATCGACGCGATGGGATTCGGGTGGGAGCGACTGCATCGCGCCTACCCCCGGCTCATCCTGGTCTCGCTATCCGGGTTCGGGCAGACCGGGCCGCTGGCCGGGCGAGCCCTGTTCGACCCGATCGCGCAGGCCGCCTCGGGGCTGATGAGCCTCACAGGGGACCCCGGCGGCCCACCGACCCTCGTCGGGACCTATATCGCCGACCACGTCGCGGGCCTGTACGGCGCGATCGGCACGCTGACCGCCCTGATCGCCCGCGGGATCTCCGGGACCGGGCAGCGAGTGGATGTCGCCTCACTCAATTCGCTCGTCGCATGTCTCGGCACGCGACCGATGGCCTACCTGATGCTGGGCGAGCGGCCCATCCGAGGCGCCTCCCGGGATCCGTACTCCGCGCCGGCGAACGTCTTTCCGGCACGTGACGGCCACGTCATCCTCCACGGCGGGACCGACGCGCTGTTCCCACGCCTGTGCCGCGCGATCGGCCGCGACGACCTGCCCAAGGACCCCCGCTATGCGAGCATCGCCAGCCGACTCGCCAACGTCGAGCCGCTCGAGGCGGAGGTCGCCGCGTGGACCGGATCCCGGACGCGCGCCGAGATCGAGACCACCCTGGCCACGGCCGGCGTCCCATGTTCCGGCGTCGCCGGCATCGAGGAAGTCGTGGCTTCGCCGCAACTCCAGGCGCGCGACATGTTCGTGGAGGTCGCCCACGCTACCCTGGGGCATGCCGTCCTCACGGGCCTCCCCGTCAAGCTCGACGGCACGCCGGGCTCCATCCGGACAGCACCGCCCGTGGCCGGCCAGGACACCGATCGCATCTACCGCGACGTGCTCGGCCTGGACCCGGCGAAGATCGCCGAGCTACGAGCCTCGGGCGCCATCTGAGCGCCACCCGTGGTCCTGACCGACGGCCCTGGGTCAGAGCGGCTTGAAGCGGGCCTGGAAGAACCGCAGGTACCGGGGCTCGTAGACCATCTCGAGGCCACGGGCATGCTCGCGGGCGTCGTAGCAGGCCTTCACGGACTCGGCCACGACGTCCATGTGCGCCTGCGTGTACACCCGCCGCGGGATGGTCAGCCGGGTCAGCTCCAGCTTGGGCCGGTTGTGGTCGCCGGTGTCGGCGTTCCTTCCGGCGGATGCGATCCCCCGCTCCATCGACCGGATGCCGGAGTCCAGGTACAGCTCCGCAGCCAGCGTCTGGGCGGGGAACAGGTCTTGCTCCAGGTGCGGGTAGAACCGGCGGGCGTCGAGGAAGATCGCGTGCCCGCCGATGGGCTCCACGATCGGGATGTCCCACTCCTGGAGCAGCTCGCCGAGGTAGCGCACCTGGCCGACACGGGACCGGACGTGCTCGTCGGACACCGCCTCCTCGATGCCGATGGCGAGCGCCTCCATGTCGCGCCCGGCGAGCCCACCATAGGTGTGGAGGCCCTCGTAGACCACGACCAGGTTGCGCAGCTCCTCGAACACGTCCTGGTCGTTGACGGCCAGCCACCCGCCGATGTTGACCAGGTTGTCCTTCTTGGCGCTCATCCACGCACCATCCGTGTACGAGCAGAACTCGAGCAGGATCTGGGCGATCGGCGTGTCGGCGTAGCCTTCCTCGCGCTCCTGGATGAACAGGGCGTTCTCGACCATGCGCGTGGCGTCGAGGAGCAGCCGGATGGCGTGTGCATCGCACAGGGCTCGCAGCTCGCGGACGTTGGCCATCGAGACCGGCTGGCCGCCGGCCATGTTCACCGTGCCGGCCAGCGAGACGTAGGGGATCCGGTCGGCGCCCACCTCGTCGATGAGGCGCTGGACCTTGACCAGGTCCACGTTGCCCTTGAAAGGATGCTGGAACTGCGGGTCGTGGGCCTCGTCGATGATGACGTCGTGGAACGTCGCACCGGCCAGCTCCTGGTGGAGGCGGGTTGTCGTGAAGTACATGTTGCCGGGGACGTGGTCGCCGGCCTTGATCAGGGTCTGGCTGATCAGGTGCTCGGCGCCGCGGCCCTGGTGCGTCGGGAGGATGTGCCGGTAGCCGTAGAAGCGCTGGATCGCGGCTTCGAGGTGGTAGAAGTTGCGGCTCCCGGCATACGCCTCGTCGCCCAGCATCATCCCGGCCCACTGCCGGTCGCTCATCGCCGAGGTGCCAGAGTCCGTCAGGAGGTCGATATACACGTCGTCCGACTTGAGCAGGAACGTGTTGTAGCCGGATTCCTCGAGCGCGGCCACCCGGTCCTCGCGGGTGGTCATCTTGAGCGGTTCGACCATCTTGATCTTCCAGGGCTCGGCCCAGGAACGACGGCCGTGCTGCTGGCCCATGGTGTGGAGCGACTGGCCGGACATGGGTCTCCTCGTGAGGGTCGCGGGCGCGACGAGACGCGGGGGCGGGGTTCGGGCACGACTGCCGCCACGCGATGACCGCGTGGGTGATAGCTCCCGGCCGCCGGGTTGTTGCGGGGAGCGTACTCGCCGCGGGCCGGATCGTGCGGTCCCACGCAGCATGAGCGCCGGTTCCCGCGGTCCGGCGACGAGCCGTGTGGCTCTCGCGGCGCACGCGCAACCGGTCCGGAAGCCCCTTGCCCCAGGACCGGCCAACTGTCAGGTTCCAGACCCTGCCATCAAGGAGGTTCGCCCATGACAGCACGCAGCGGCTTCGGCCGACCCGAAGCTGCCGAGGTTGCCGCGCAGCTCGGGATCGACTTCGCCACCAGCCCCTTCGATGTCGAGGAGTTCCGGGCTGGCATGGACGTGGAGCTGGAGCACGGCCGGCGCGACCCCGAGACGAATGTGACCGGGGA
Source organism: uncultured Chloroflexia bacterium (assembly GCA_963788375.1). GTDB lineage: Bacteria > Chloroflexota > Limnocylindria > Limnocylindrales > CSP1-4 > CAIXZV01. Next base: position 67,171 of record CAWBGT010000017.1, on the reverse strand, counting down.
CGACCCGTACCTAACCGGGAAGATCGCGCTCGCCCACCTTCGTGAGATCCCGGACTACTACACGCGTCTCAGGGTGATGGAGGCCGAGGCCGAGTCCTGATGCGAGCGGTGGGCTACTCCGTCGGGGCCGGAGCCTGCACGGCCACTGTCCGCTCCTCGGTGCCGCGCACGAGCGTCACCTCGAGCGGGAAGCCGGCGTCCGCGAGCACCTCGTGGAGCGCATCCACGTCGTCGATGAGGCGGCCGCCGACACCAACCAGGAGATCACCCTCGGCGATGCCTGCCGCTTCGGCCGGTGAGCCCTCCTCCACGCCACGCACCAGGACGCCCTCGCGCTGGGGCAGCCCCACGGACCGGCGCAGCCGCCGCGCGACGTGGGCCGGCGCGACCGCGATCCCCAGGTGCGCCCGCTCGCGCGTCTCACCACGGGCCAGCGCGTCGACGCGTCCCTTGAGCGAGGCGTCGGCCGGCAGCGCCAGGTAGAACCCCTCCCCCACCCGGTTCGTGCTGATGCCGACGAGGGCGCCCTCCGCATCGAGCAGCGGGCTCCCCGATGACCCGGGCGCCAGCGGAGCGGTGTGCTCGAGCGAGCCCGAGATCCGCCTCCCGCCGGGGCCACGGAACGCCCGCTCGACCGACGAGACGAAGCCGAACGAGACCCGCGTGCCGCCGGCCGGGAGAGCGGCCGCCGCGAAGACCGCTGACCCGATCGTCACGCCCCCCGGGGACCAGGACACGGCAGGCAGGCCGGCAGTGTCGACCTCGACGACCGCGAGATCTCCATCCCAGTCGGCGCCGGCGACGCTGCCCGGAGCGGTGCGGCCGTCGGCAAAGCGGACGGTGACCTCTCGGCCGCGCAGGTTGTGGGCGTTGGTGAGGACGCGGTCGTCGCCGATGACGACGCCGGATCCGCGGAGCCGGGAGCCGATCCCGACGACGGAGGGCCCGGCCGCGACGGCGACGGCGGCGACGGCCTCCTGGAGCTCGGTGAGGACGGACATGGGGACGGGTGCCTCGCTTCGGGTGCGCTTGGATGTAACTTGCGGCTTGCAATCTACTAGTCACCGAGACATCACGCAAGCCCCTTCGCCTACCATTGCCAGCCATGGCCCAGTCTCCGGACCCCTACCTGCCGCCCAGCGCCCTCGGCACGGCGCTCGATCGCGTCGGCGACCGCTGGAGCCTGCTGCTCGTCGACGCCCTCATGCCGGCACCCAGGCGGTTCAACGAGCTGGGCGAGGCGGTCCCGGGCATCGCCCCGAACATCCTCTCCGACCGCCTCCGCCGGCTCGAGCGCGCCGGGATCGTCACGGCGACGCCGTACTCCCGCCGGCCGGTCCGCATGGAGTACGCGCTGACCGCCGACGGTCGCGAGCTCGCCGGCGCCCTGAACCTGCTGGCGGACTGGGGCGCGCGCCGCGGCGGCGTGGGCGAGCCGCTCCGCCACACGCTGTGCGGGACGCCCCTTCAGGCGGTCTGGCACTGCCCCACCTGCGAACGACAGGTCGCCGACGACGAGCCGGACGTGCTGACGCGCCTCTAGGTGGCCGGGGTGAAACGCGCGTCCTGACGGCCTGACGGGGACGCCCTGACCGGGACGACGGGGCCTGTCCGCGCCCCCTCAGGCAGTGGCCGACACCTCGACGGTGAGGGGGTCGAATGCCTCCGTCCTCTCGGCGACCGCCTCTGCACCCAGCCCGCTCGCGTTCACACCGAGCGGCTGGTCCACGACGGCTCGCCAGCCGCCGTCCTCGAGGAGCGACAGGGTTGCGGCGGCCGCTCGAACCACCCGACCCGCGTGGTCGGCGGCGGCGTCGAGGAGCGCCGGTGCGGTTCGCGCCCGGCGCAGCCCGTCAGCAACGGCGGCGGCTGCCCGAGTCGCCTCCACGATCGGACCCGGCGGATCGGCAGCCTGGCGGAGGACCACCTCCACGTTCCCGGAGTCGGGCAGGAGCGCCGCCACGATGGCGCTCCACTGCACTGCCGCCCCCCGCTCCAGCGGCGGCTCCAGGAAGGCCAGCGAGTGCTCCGGCAGCAACGCTCGACGCAACGCCACCTCGGCCGCCGCCCGCAGCGGCGCATCCCGCTCATCCACCAGCCAGTCGGGGAGCGCGCCCACAATGATCGCTCGCGGAGGCAGCCCGTCCCGGCGGGCCAGCGCCACGGCGAGCAGCTGCATCGCCAGGGCGCGACCCGCGCGGGTCGCCGCGTCGGAGGGCATGCCACTGGCGAGGTCCGCGGCCACGAGGAGGGGTCCGGCCGGCACGAGCACGCGGGCCCCCGCCCGAGCGAGCAGGCGGTGGGCGAAGACGTGGTCTGCCAGGGCCCGATCCGGGTCTACGCGCCCGCTGACGATCTCGCGGATCGGATCGGAGACCAGCATGTCGATCCGCTCGAAGGCCGCCACCAGCGCCTGGTCCGGCGCTGCGAGGTGCTGGGCCTCGGTCATCAGCCGCACGTACCCGCGTCGACGTGCACCTGCCTCGTCCACGTACCGTCGAAGCACCGCGAGCGCGCGCTGGGCGCCGGTTGGAATGGGCTGGCCCTGCGGATCGGGGGCATCCAGGCCGCCACGCGAGGTCGGCGCCGCGTGCCATCCCTCCAGCGCAGCGCCTCCCTTGCGCGCCATGAGCTCGGCCAGCTCGCGACTGGGCGGAACGTCCACCAGGATCAGCTCCACGCCTGCGTCGATGGCGGCTCGCGCCTCATCCAGCGCATCGACGATCGCCGGCGAGGCGAGGGCCATCCCGACCCACGGCCTCGGGGGGTCGCCCAGGAGCGCCCGGAGCTCCCGGCGGGCCGTCCGGTTGGCATCGACCCGCTCCAGGGCCGAGCGGGCCATGGCGACGGCGTTGGCCACGGCGATCGCGCGGCGGTCGGGCTCGGCAAGGAGCTCTGCCTCGAGCCCCAGGTCCACGTTTCCGGCCGCAACCTCCAGTGCAAGCTCCTGGGGCGCGAGATCGTACTCGGCCATGGCCATCGCGAAGGGCAGGGCTACTCCGCCTGCAAGCCTGCGCGGGTCCGGCGAAAGGTACCGGTCGACCACCTCCGCGGCCAGGGGACGGCCCGCGCGGTCCAGGCCGCCGACGCCGAACAGCCGCAGGATCGTGCGCTCCTGGCCGACGGTCGTGAAGGTCGAGGCCGCGGCGCCCCACGCCGAGGCCACCGCGGTCGCACGTGACCGCAGGTCGTCAAGTGCCGTTGCATCCCCGATCAGCTGCATGCCAGCAGTATGGCGTCCGCGAACGTCCCCGCGACCCGTCAACCGGGCAAGCGGCGGGGAGACGATCGGGCTACGACACGTGCCGGTCAGGCAGCCCTGGCGCACGCCCTGCGGGCGGGCGTCCGTCCCCGGGTGCTGTCCGGTCTGCCTGTCCGGGTCCGGTCCGCGCGACATCGCCGATCCAGACATGGCCATCCGCGAACTGCTCGGCCTTCCAGATGGGGGCGCGGGCCTTGGTCTCGTCGATCGCGTAGCGCGCCGCGGCAAACGCGGCATCCCGGTGGGGCGCCACAGCGACCACCAGAACGGACACGTCGCCGAGGGGCACGGCGCCGCTCCGGTGAACGATCGCGAGGCGCTGGACACCGAACCGCGCCTCGATCTCGGCCGCGATCTCGCCGAGCACGGCGAGTGCCATCGGCTCGAAGGCCTCGTAGTCGAGGCCCGTGACGGCCCGACCGGCGTGGAGGGCGGCCTCCGCCTCCTGGCCGGGTGCCGGGGTTCCGGCCGTGACCCGCGTCCGGCCGAGGAAGGCGACGACACCGCCGTCCTCGTCCGTTGCGAGGCGGTCGGCGATCTCGGCGGCCAGCCCGCTCCCGAACGGCGCCTCGCGGATCTCCAGGATGCGGCGGCCACCCGCGCGTGCGGGATCGTCCTCGCCGGAGCCGCCGCTGACGGGCGGGATACAGGCGATCTCGTCGCCATCGGCCAGGGGCCGCTCAGGATCGGCGTAGTCGCCGTTGACCGCGAATCGGAGCGACGGCCGGCCGGGCGCCAACGCCGGCACCACCGCGACCACCGCGACCCACGCATCGTCCACCGTGGCGCCAAGCGGCACTTCCAGGCGCAGCTCCTTCATGCCTGCGGTCTCGCGCTGCATCGCGAACAGTCGCACCCGGATGCGGAGGGGCGGCAGGACCGTCATCGGCAGGGCTCCATCAGACCAGCAGCCCGGCCCCGAAGTAGAGGCCGGCCGCGAGGATCGTACCTGCGGCAATCGTCCCGACGTTGATGTAGTGCAGGCCGGTGGCCGATTCCATCGAGCGGGTCCTCGCCGTCTGCAGGGCGGCCCAGGACACCACGAGCGGGAACACGAGCCCCACCAGGAGCCGCAACCACACGAACAGCGCCCACGGGCCGAACAGCGCGGCGAACGGACCGCCCTCGGCGCCTGGTCCCGCACCGGTCCCCACCCACACCACGAACAGGACGACCTGGAGCGCGATCACCCACAGCAGTCCAAGGGAGACGCGCACCAGCGGGGCTTCGGGGAGCTTGGGCGTCACGAGGTACCAGTGCCCGAGGATCATCGCGGCGAACACACCGCCCGCCGCCAGCGCGAGCACCACCAGCTGGAGGGTGAGCTGCGCCACGCCAAGCGGGCTGCCTCCCCATGTGAGGCCGCCCAGCACCAGGGCGGCGAGACCGGCGGCCGCCCCCGCGAGCCCTGGCACGACCGCCCGCCCGCCACGCGCGATCACGATCGAGGTGACGAGGGCCAGGACGACGAACACCACCAGGGCCGTCCGCCGCGCGCCGTCCCAGGCCGGGTCGGCGGTCACCGGGGAGTCGGCGACGATCAGCGGCAGGCCCGTGTCCGAGAGATAGGCCAGGACGCCGAACCCAGTCGCGCAGAGCGCCGTGAACGAGAGATATCCCTTGGTGGCGGTCGTGCGCAGCCGCGCGAACGCGACCAGGATGAACGACCCGACGGCAAGCCCGGTCAGGACCGTCCAGTTGATCAGCGAGAGGTTGGAGGCGATCTGCTCGGCGGGCACGGGCGGAGTGTAGCCGCCGTGCCGGGGAGGGACGCGAGGCGGATAATCCGTGGCGAGCACCCAACGGCACCAGGGGCCGGCCAACGCCGGCGGGAGGCAGGAAATGGCGATCGGACGGGACACCGCGTTCACGTGGCTTGGTCACGCCGCGGTGGAGGTTCGCAGTCCGGGCGGCAAGGTCATCCTGTTCGACCCGTGGCTGGGCAATCCCAAGAGCCCGCGTTCGGCCGACACGGTGGACCGCTGCGACCTCCTCCTCGTGACCCACGGCCACGGCGACCACCTTGGCGACGCGATCGCGCTGGCGGCCCGACTGCGGCCGGCCTGGCCATGCATCCACGAGATGAGCCTGTGGCTTGCCAGGCGACTTCCGGGTGGCGCCGACCAGACCATCGGGATGAACAAGGGCGGAACGGTCGAGGCGGCGGGCTTCCGCGTGTCGATGACCGGCGCAGAGCACTCTGCCGGCGACTGGAACCCCGGCGGCGAGACCACCCTGTACCTTGGCGAGCCCGCGGGATTCGTCGTGGAGCTGGAGAACGGCTTCCGCATCTACCACGCGGGCGACACCGCGGCCTTCGGCGACATGGCGCTCATCCGCGAGCTGTTCAGGCCGGACCTCGCGATGCTGCCGATCGGCGGCCACTACACCATGGACCCCGTGGGCGCCGCCCTGGCGACCGAGCTGCTGGGCGTCCAGCACGTCCTGCCAATCCACTGGGGCACGTTCCCGGCACTGGCGGGAACGCCGGCGCAACTCGCTGAGGCCGTAGCCGCGCGCGGGCTGGCCGCCGAGGTGCACGCATGGGAGCCGGGGGACACGATCAGCTAGGACGACGGGGCGGGGCCGGCAGATCGCCCGGAACGCGATTGATACGATCCCGGTCATGCACGGCCCCACCTGGTGCCCCTGTCACGGTGACATCCCCTCGAGCGCGTCCGAATGGACGCCTCGGGGACTCTGATGCCCGGGAGCAAGCAGGTCGGCCAGATGCTCCGGATCAGGGCGGCCGGCCATGCGGTCCGCCGTCAGCATCTCCTCGTTGCCGGCGTCATCGATGCGGGGGTGTCGTCGGCTGCCACATTTGTCGTCGGGCTGGCCGCGACGTACTTCCTCCACCCTGACGCCCTCGGGGCCTATGCGCTTGCATTCAGCGTGTTCGTGCTTTCGGCCTTCATTCCCGCCCAGCTGGTGTTCGTGCCTACCGAGATCGCCGCGGTGGAGTACCCGGCCGGGCTGCAGCTGCCGCTGCTCCGGTCCAGCCTGCCCCGGGGTGCCGCCGTGTCCCTGGTCGCGGCCCTCGCCACATCGGTGTGGGTCCTGATCGCGCCATCCGACATCCCACGCGACAGCCTGGTTCCCCTGATGGTCACGTGTGCCGCCGCAACCTTCGTCTCGCCCATCCAGGACCACCTGCGCCGGATGCTCCACATCGCCGAAGCCTCCTGGCGGTCGGTCCTGGTCGCCGTGGTCCAGATGGGCGTGGCTGTTGTGGCCGTGGTGGCGATGAGCGTGGCCAGGGTCCCAGCGCCGTGGATCCCGTTCGGGGCGCTCGTGCTGGCCAACGTGTCATCGGGTGCCATCGCCCTCCTGCTCAGCGCCCGGGACATGCTTGCGCCCGCATCGGACATCCCGATCACCCGTGCTCGCCTGCTGCGGTCCGGGCGGCCGCTGCTCGTCGTCGGGCTGGTTCCGAGCATCGCCGCGTTCGCGGTCTCGTGGCTCGTGTCGTCGCTGGCAGGCGCCGCGACCCTCGGCTTCGTTGAGGCCGCGCGGATCGTCAGCCAGCCAGTCGCCGTCCTCCAGGTCGGGCTCGGCAGCGTCCTAGGACCACGGGTGACGCGAGCGGCCACCGCCCATGACCGCGAGACGTCCAACCGCGTGAAACGCCAGTTCGAGCGTCTCATCCTGGCGGCCGGGGCGGGCTGGCTGCTGTTCGTTGCGGCGCCCTTGCCCTGGAACCCGCTTCCCCACCTCCTCTCGACCGCCTACGCGGTTCCGGGCCTGGTGGCGGTGTCCGTGATCGCCTTCACCATCATGAGCCTGCCACAGGGCCAGCGATACGAGCTGTTCGGGGCAGGGCGCGAACGGCTGGTCGCGCGCGCCGAGATCGAGGGCAACGTCATCAGGATGGCGATCGCCGCGGGCGTCGGTCTGCTCGGCGCGTTTGCCGTCCCACTCGGCCTGGCAGCCCTCGGCGGCGTCAGGTGGATCCGCTCCGCACGCTGGATCGCCGCCTACCACCGGATCGACGAGGCCGCGGAGACGGCCGATGCGGAGACGGCCACACCGGACGGGAGCTGACGCTCGCTGCGGGCCGGACCGGCGAAGCCTCAGGACACCCCGATCTCGGCAGCGAGACGGTCGGCGAGGCGGATGGCCATGGCCACGATCGTCAGGGTCGGGTTGATCCAGCCACCGGTCGGAAACACCGAGCTGCCGGCAACGAACAGGTTCGGGACCCCGTGGACCCGCCCATCACGGTCCACGACACCACGGCGTGGATCGTCGTCCATCCGCGTCGTGCCCATGTGGTGGTGGTCGCCCTCGAAGACGACGGGCGGCTGCTCGTCGCCCAGCATCCGCTCGATTTGGCCGAGGCCCGCCTTCCGCAGCTCGGCGTCAAGGATCTCCTCGCCGCGCCGGATTGACGTCGTGTCGTGATCGCGGATCCGCCAGTCGAGCACGACGCGAGGCACGCCGTAGCGATCGCGATCCCGGCCGAGTGTGATCCGGGAGCCAGGATCGGGAGTCTGCTCGGCCTGCGTGCGCACGACAAGGACCGTGGGCGGCGGTGATGACCTCAGCACCTGTCGGGCGAGGATCCGGCTGGTCGGGCCGATGCTGGAAAGGATGTTCCCGACGTGGCCGGCCGTATGTCCGACCCATGGGCGCCGGTACACGGAGGCGGACAGGGCCTTGACGGACCTGACGCCCTCGTCCGTGAAGTCGCTCGCCCTCGGCAGCAGGAAGAAGGCCATGTTCGGGAGGCCCTCCTGGCGCAGTACCTCGGGATTCAGGGTGAGGGCGCCCTGGACGAAGATGGGGCCCTCGCGGTGGCTGTCGTAGAGGCCACTCCGGGCGACGAGCCCCGGGTCCGTCGGTCGGATGTGGCCGATGCGCCCGGCGAGATGCTCCATGAAGTAGCGGCCCACCAGGTCGTGGCCGTTGGCAAGACCGGCCGGCTGCTGGCGGGTGCTGGCCAGGAGCAGTCGCGGGTTCTCGATGCCCCCGGCGGCAAGCACGACCAGGCGCGCCGTGACCCCGAAGCGCCTGTCGCGCGCCGTGGCGACCTCGAGCCGGTCGACCCGGGGCGGTTCCCCGGACGAGAGGATCTCGGTCACGGTCGCGTGGTGGGCGACGGTGACGTCCGGCAAGGTCGCGAACTCGTCGCCGAACCGGGTGAAGGCACTCATGCCACGCTGCAGGACGCTCGTCTGGACGCGGTCCTCCGGGAGCGGCAGGCGGAGCATCTGCGGACGCTCCCAATCGTCCACGGCAAAGGTGGGTGGACCGAGATCCGCGATCGCGTGCGCCCGCTCGTAGTAGGGCTCCAGATGCTCGAGATCGATCGGCCAGCCGGTCCAGGGCATGCCCGGGCGGGCCTCGAAGTCGATGGGATCGAACCGCCCGGCCATCCAGCCCTCGTCGCCGTGGACGTGCATGTGCCAGCGGCTGGACGAACCACCGAACGCACGGGCGCGGGTGAACATGAGGTTGTAGTACTGGTACCCGACGCTGCTGCCACGATCCAGGTACTTGCGCCGGATCTGGGGCCGGATCGCGCCACTCTCGAGCATCAGGATCCGCAGGCCCCGGCCCGCCAGCTCGCGGGCGAGGGCGATCGCCGCGGGCCCGGCGCCGATCAGGCAGATGTCGGTGTCGAGCACACTCTGGTTGGGCAACGTCCGCGCATCGACGAACATCGAGGTATGGCTCCCGGGGCAGCCTCGGATTCGGGCCGGCGGTTGGAAGTATTCCACCTGTCCTGCCCGCTCGCGGTCCCGCCGGACATGGCTGTTGCCGGCCGGCAACACCCGCCGGTCGGGTCAGGAGCCATGGCCAGGTGGACCACCGGGCAGCGTTGGTGGTACGGATCGGTCAAGGCCCGGATCCGGGAACCCGCGTAGTCTGGTGCGTGCCGGCACCAGAACCGAGACCGGCCCAAACGCCCAGCGAGGCCAGACCGACATGTCCGATCCGCGCCCCACCCTGAACCACGAGAACGTCCTGCGCCGCCGCACGGTCTCCTACCGCCTTCGCGTAGCCATGGCGGGCATCGCCGTGGCCCTCCTTGCAGCCGGGGCGGTTCCGGGCGCGCCCGCGAGCGCCGTGGCCGCGGCCGCGTGTCCGGCATCGCTCCAGGCGCTTCTCGACGCGGCGCCCAGCGGTGGCACGCTGACCGTCCCGCCGTGCACCTACCGCGAGAGCATCACGGTCCGGAAGCCGGTGACGCTGCATGCGGCCGGCGCGATCATCGATGGCGAGAACAGCCGCGCGACGGGTGTCACGGTGACCGCCGACGATGTGACCATCGACGGGCTGACCGTCAAGCGCATCAAGAGCGAGTCCCACACCGGTGCAGTCAACCTCCAGGGCGGCGACCGGTTCACGTTCAAGAACGGCGTGGCGCGTGACAGCGCCACGGTCTGCCTCGGCCTCCACGGAGCCAAGGGGGCCAGGATCCTCGACTCCGAGCTCACGGGCTGCGGGAAGGAGGGGTACTTCCTCAACGGGATGAGCGACACGCTCATCGGCCGCAACCGGATCCACCACAACAACATGGCGCTCGCCTACGACTGGTTCGTGGAGGCCGGCGGCGGCAAGACCATGGCCAGCACAGGGATCACCTTCGACGCCAACGAGGTCGCCTGGAACCGCGGGCCCGGCATATGGTTCGACAACCTGGCCAAGGCGGTGGTGGTGACCGGGAACAGCGTCCACGACAACGACCGCGAGGGAATCTTCTTCGAGATCAGCTCCGGCGCCCGGATCTCGGGCAACGCGGTCTGGAACAATGGATGGAGCTTCGCGCCCTGGGGCTGGGGAGCCGGAATCTCGGTCAGCTCGTCGGACGGCGCGATCGTCTCGGGCAACACCGTCGCCTGGAACGCCCGAGGGATCAGCGTCATCAGCCAGGATCGACAGCTCTCACCGCACGACCACAACACCGTGACCGACAACGTGATGGTAAGTACAGGTGGGGACCGCGTCTCCGGCTGGTACGACGACCACGGGGGCTCTCTGTTCTCCTCTGCGAACGCCAATGGCGGCTCCGGGAACCGCTACTGGATCGGAGCGTCCGAGCCCACGAGCTACCGGTTCGAGTGGAACGGCGGGCATTCGACGCTCGCGGCCTACAACGCCACCAGGGGCGATGAAGGGGCGAGCTACCTGACCAAGGCCCAGCGCGACGCGATCCTTGGTGCGGCCGGAGTGCCTGACGAGAACGGCGCCAAGCCGCCCGCCCCCGCACCCCGTGCCGGTGACCCGCGGATCACGGTCGGTGGCAAGCGCCTCGGTACGTCGGGAGTCAAGGCCAGGATCGGATGGTCGCGGGTGGCCGTGGCCAACGGTTACCAGGTCCAGCTGCAGCGTGACGGCGGCTCCTGGACGACGGTCAAGCTCGCTTCATCCAAGAGTCTCTCGGTCACCGTGACCCTCGCGGCCGGCCACAGCTACAGGGCCCGCCTGCGAGTCCGGACGGCGCCCTCGAGATGGAGCGCCTGGGCGACCACGTCTCCGGTCCGGGCGAAACGCTTCCAGGAGACATCGAAGGCGATCGCCTACAGAGCGGGCGCCTGGAGGCGGGTCTCGAGCAGCGCCGCCTCCGGCAAGCACGTCCGCTACTCCAGCACCAAGGGAGCCACCGCTTCATTCGCCTTCACCGGGCGTGCCGTCGCGTGGGTTGCCCATGTTGGCCCAGGTCGCGGTGCGGCGCGCGTCTACGTGGACGGCGTGTACAGGAAGACCGTCGGCCTCCACCGGTCGTCGAATGGCACGCGTCGCGTCGTGTACCGGATCTCGTGGCTGGCGGCCGGGAGGCACACGATCAGCGTGCGAGTCGTCGGAAGCTCCGGTCATCCACGGGTGGACGTGGACGCGTTCGTCACCATCCGCTGAGTCGCCGGAGGTCCGCCGGGCCCCTCGCCCGATCGGGCGGGCACCGTCCCGTCAGCCTGATGGCCGGACCGCGCCCCCGAGCGTGACGCGTCCGCGGAGGCCGGTGAACAGATCGTCCTCCGCCTCCGGCGCCGCTACGCGGCTGGAGCGCAGCCGGAAGTTCTCTGTCGGCATTACCCGGGCCCGATCCTCCGGGGACATCGCGACGATGTCGTCGTCAAAGGCCACCTGGGACCGGAACTCCAGCAGGGCGCGGTGTCGCGCCTCCAGCCAGGGCCTGACATCGATCCGGGCGGTCGGCGGTGCGATCGTGGCGGCCGCCCGAGCTCGCTCCTGCTCCCTCGCCGGTCGCCAACGGGAGAGTGCCCGGAGGGCAACCGGCGCCGCTCGAATGATCCCCTGCTCCCGGACGAGGCGGCGCAGCTTCTCGCGGCGATCCACCTGGTCCATCTCCTCGTAGAGTTTGTCGGGCGCCCAGCACTCGAGGGCCCCGGGCCCCTCGAGCTGCTCCGCGTAGGCCGCCGCATCCCCGGCCCGATCGAACGCGAGCCTGGCGACCCGCGCGGCGGTGATGTGGTCGGGGTGGCCGTCGCCGCCCCCCTCGTTGTGGGTGATGATCACCTGCGGCCGCACCTCCCGGATGATCCGTACCAGGCGGCCGACGGCCTCGTCGACGTCACACCGGCAGAAGGCCTGCGGGTCATCGTTGGCCGCGGTCCCGTGCATTCCCGAGTCGCGGAAGCCGAGCCAGCGCTGCTCTGTCACCCCGAGGACGCCCAGGGCCCGCTCGAGCTCCTGCAGCCGGATCTCGCCCAGGCTCGCACGATGCTGCGGGGTGTCGAGATCGCGGACCACGATCTCCCCCAGCTCGCCACGGGTGCCGGTCACGGCCACGACGCGCACGCCCTCGGCGGCGTAGCGGGCGAGGGTTCCACCACCCAGGAACACCTCGTCGTCCGGGTGCCCGTGCACGGCCAGCAACGCCGCGGGCTCATGCAACGTCCAGGATCTCCCCGTATAACCCGTTGATCTCGGCCAGGAGTCTCGGAAGATCGAACACGCGCGCGCGTTCCCGTTCACGTTCGCCGAGCGAACCTGCCTCGATGGCAGGCATCGCCAGGGCCGCGCGAACCGCCTCGGCGCCGGCCACGGGATCACCGAAGTCGACAAGCCGGTCCCCAAGGCCGGGGCCAAGGACGTCCCGGTGCGCAGGCTGGTCGCGCGCGACGACCGGCACGCCGGCGGCCAGGGCCTCCAGGAGGGCGAGACCAAACCCCTCGGCGCGGCTCGGGAAGGCCGCGACGGTCGCCCTCGAGAGCCGGTCGAGGTGCTCCTCGTCGGTGTACTCGCCGGCGAACGTCACGCGCCCGCCCAGCCCCAGCCTGGCCACCATCCCGTCCAGGCGGTGCCGCTCGGCTCGATCCTCGGTGCCGGCGATCTCGAGCCGCCACGGCTGGTCGTCGATGAGCGCGAGCGCAGCGAGCAGATCGTCGATCCCCTTGTGGCGGGCGACACGACCGGTGACCACGATCAGCCCCCGCTCTGGGGCTCTCGTGACGCCCGAAAGCGGTGCAAGGTCCAGGGCGTTCTCGAATGTCTTGGTCCGGTCGCGGAGCTGGGGAACGTCGACGAGGAGCGCGTCGCGGTCCGGCTCGCTGCTGGCTACCGACCATGCTCGTGCCGCCCGGAGCCAGGGACCGTAGTACCAGCGCATGAGGAAGTGCTTGAGCCGGGTCGCAAACGGCGTGTGGTAGAGCAGGCCGTGGGTATGGAAGATGAGCGGGCGATGCGTTGCCGCCGCGGCCATGCAGACCGTGCCGGCCATGAAGCGCAGGTCGTGCAGGTGCACCACGTCGCTGGCCGCTACCGCGCGGACGAGCCGGTCCGGGCGAGCGGTGGCGGCGAACCGCTGGGCCCCGATGCCGGGCAGGCGCACGACGCGGACGCCCTCGACCCGCTCGTCGGCCGGAAGACGGCCGGGATGAACGCGCAGGACGTCCGTGTCCAGGGTCAGGATCGTCACCTGCTCCCCGGCTCGCGCCTGCGCCACTGCCAGCCCGAGGACGTAGCGCTCGATCCCGCCGGGCAGCGGGTACGACCGCCGTGTCACGTGGAGCACCCGTCGGGGTCGAATGGCGGGACGCGTCACGGGCGGCACCGCTGTCGTTCGGCAAGACTCATTCGGCACATCACGGCAGATCGTAGAACGGAGACGGGAGTCATGCGCGGGTAGCCCACGAACGGGCCGCGCCCAGCCCGCGTGCGGTACGCCCGTCTCCATGGGACGAATGGGGAGGAACCGGTGTCCGGGCGCACCGCTGCCATCGCAACCCGCTTGACGATGGTCCGGGTCCATGGTGTTCTGATCCCCCCGCGGGCCATGCCGAAGGTCATGGGTCCAGTCGCGGGAGCCGTGCGCGGGGTAACGCACAGCAGGGGGCACGTATTGTTCGAGTACACGGCCGATCATCGGTCGCATCCGGCTGACCCTTCCGAAGCCACGCCATCGAGCGCGCACGCCACTGCGCCCGCGGCGGAGCCGCTTCCCCGGGCCGAGCGAGGCGCTGTCATCGTCGACATCGCCGGGCGCCTGCCAGCGAGGGATCGGCCAACCGCCGAGGAGCTCGCACGCCGGCTGCCGGCCGACCCGCCGGGCCGCCTTGGCCTTGCGGCGAAGCGGGCCATAGACATCGTGGGTGCGTCGGCCGGGCTCGTCCTCCTGGGCCCGGCGCTCCTGGCGACGGCCGGGCTCATCGCCGCGATCGACGGCCGGCCGGCCATCTTCCGCCAGGCCCGGGCCGGCCTGCGCGAGCGCCCGTTCGAGATCCACAAGTTCCGGACGATGCGCGTCGGGGCTGACCTCGAGCGGGCCGCGCTTCGCGCCCAGAACGAGGTGTCGGGCGGGGCCTCGTTCAAGATGACGAGCGATCCGCGAGTGACGCGCCTCGGTCGCGTGCTCCGACGGACGAGCGTCGACGAGCTCCCACAGCTGATCAACGTCCTTCGTGGGGAGATGAGCCTGGTCGGGCCGCGCCCCCATCCGTTCGACGACCTTGCCGGCTACCAGCCGTGGCATCACGGGCGGTTCGTCATGAAGCCCGGCATGACCGGCCTGTGGCAGGTGAGCTCCCGCCGGGATCCCGACTTCGACAGGTGGGTCGAACTCGACCTTGAGTACATCCGCCACTGGTCACCGCTGCTCGATGTCAAGATCATCGTTCGCACGATCCCGGCGGCACTGCGCAGCGAGGGACGCTGAACGCCGATGAAGGGCACGACCGACAGCATGGCAACGACTGACGCTGCCCGCATCGCCGTGATCGGCTGCGGTCATGTCGGCCTTGTCATGGCGGCAGGGTTCGCCGCCCTGGGGCACGACGTCACCGGGATCGACGTGAGCGAGGATCTGGTCGGACGCCTCAACAAGGGGCATGTCGACATCCAGGAGCCGGATCTCAAGGAGGTCGTGCGGCGGGGCCTGGACGACGGGAAGCTGGCGTTCACGGATCGCTACGAGGAAGCGATCCCGCGGGTCGACTACATCTTCCTTGCCGTGGACACGCCCCAGACGATGGCCGGCGCGGCGGATCTGCGCAACATCCGATCGGCCACACGCTCGATCGCCGCAAACCTCAACGGCACGTCGCCGATCATCATCAACAAGAGCACGTCACCCATCGGAACCGGGGAGACGATCGAGGAGATCCTGAGCGAGGCACTCGAGGGGCGACACCTTCCGCCCCGGATCGTCTCCAACCCGGAGTTCCTCCGCCAGGGGGTTGCCGTCTGGGACTTCTTCAACCCGGAACGGATCGTGGTCGGGGCGCGAGCGAGGGAGGACGCCGAAGCCGTCGTCCGACTCTACGCCGGCCTGCCGGGCGAGGTCGTGATCACCGATCTGCGAACGGCCGAGATGATCAAGTACGTCGCCAACGCGTTCCTCGCCACGCGTGTCTCGTTCATCAATGAGATCGCCCGCCTGTGCGAGCAGATCGGCACCGACATCGACACCGTGGTCGAGGGCATTGCCCACGACCCGCGCATCGGGCGCCACTTCTTCAGGCCGGGGGTGGGCTATGGCGGGAGCTGCCTCCCCAAGGACGTAGCCGCCCTTCGCTACATCGGCGAGACCGTCGGTGTTGCCACGCCCGTCCTGTCGGCGGTGCAGGAGATCAACACGATCGCCAAGACGAGCGCGGTGCGCAGGCTGCGGACGCGGCTGGGGACGCTCGAGGGCAAGACGATCGGCGCCTGGGGCCTCACATTCAAGGGGGGGACGGAGGACACACGCCAGTCCCCTGCGATGGACGTCGTCGCGCTCCTCCGCAACGAGGGTGCCATCGTGCAGGCCTACGACCCTGCCGTCGCCGAGGATCACGGACGGGTGCCCGCAGCCTTCCGCCCGTTGCTGCGCGATACCCCGCTCGAGGCGGCGATGGGAGCGGATGCCCTCGCGGTGCTGACCGACTGGCCCGAATTCACCGGCATCGACCTGTTCGGGATCCGGAACGTGATGGCCGGGCGGGTGATCTTCGACGGCAGGAACCTTCTCGACCGGGATCATGTCGAGAGCCTCGGGTTCGCCTACATCGGCGTGGGGCGAGTCGCAACGGCGCACAGGCGGCGTCGATCGGACCAGTGAGGTTCCTCGTCGCCGGTGGCTCCGGGTTCGTCGGAGGCCACCTGTGCCGGCGCCTGCTCGACGACGGCCATCTCGTCACCTGTCTCGACAGCCTGCTCACGGGCCGGCGCGAGAACGTCGCCGACCTGATTGGCCGTGAGGGGTTCTCGTTTGTCGAGGCGGACGTGATCGAGATCACCGCCGCGGCGCTCGCGGGCGAGCCCCCCGACGTGATCCTCCACCTCGCTTCGCCGGCGAGCCCGGTCGACTATGACCGCTACCCGCTGGAGACGCTCGCCGTCAACTCCAGGGGCACCTGGCGGCTGCTGGAGATCGCCGAGGCCGCCGGGGCCCGACTGGTGTACGTCTCGACGTCTGAGGCATACGGCGACCCGCTCGTCCACCCCCAGCCCGAGACCTACTGGGGCAATGTCGACCCGGTTGGCCCGCGATCGTGCTACGACGAGGGCAAGCGGTTCGGCGAGGCGCTCGTGACCAACTGGCGCCGGACACGGGGCGTGCCGGCCGCGATCGTCCGGCTGTTCAACACGTACGGTCCCGGGATGCGCCTGGACGACGGGCGGGTCGTGCCGGAGTTCCTGGCGGCGGCGTTCTCGTCGCGCCCGCTCCCGATCCAGGGCGACGGCCTCCAGACCAGGTCGTACATGTACGTGAGCGACCTGGTGGAGGGACTGCTCCACGTCGCACTGGATCCCGAGCTGGACGGACTGCTGCTCAACATCGGGAACCCGGACGAGGTGACGGTGGCCGAACTCGCCTCGCGCGTGCTCCGGATCTCGGGTGCGTCTTCCGGCACGGTGATCAGCCCCGGGCGACCTGGCGATCCGCAACGCCGCCGCCCGGACATCACCCGCATGCAGACCCGCTACGGGTGGCAGCCCGTCGTCTCGCTCGACGAGGGCCTCAGGCGAACGATCGACTGGCTCCGGGCCGGGTCGGCGCCTGGAAGCGCTGCAGTGGACGCCAGCGGATGACCGCCGGGAGCGGGCCATGTCGGCGGACGGCCCCGCGGGTCCGGGTCGCACGCCGGAGGCCGATCGAGCGGGCGTCGTGATCGAGAGGATCGACGTCCTCGGCGTGCACGTCAGCGCCATCAACCCCCCGATGGCCCTGGCCGAGATCGAGCGCTGGATCACCGGGCGCGAACAGCACTACGTGTGCGTCACCGGCGTCCACGGCGTGATGGAGTGCCAGCGCGACCCTGAGCTGAGGGCGATCCACAACCGCTCTGGTCTGACCACACCCGACGGCATGCCCATGGTATGGGCGGGGCGATGGGCCGGCGCGACCTGGATGCGACGCGTCTATGGCCCCGACCTCATGCTCGCCGTGCTCGAGATCGCAGAGCAGCGCGGCTGGTCGTCCTACTTCTACGGCGGCAAGGACGGCGTGCCCGAGCTGCTCGCGGAGCGGATGACCGCGCGGCATCCTGCGCTTCGGGTCGCCGGGACCTACTCGCCCCCGTTCCGGCCACTCCTGCCCGACGAGGATGAGGCGCTCGTTGACAGCATCAACGCGGCCAACCCCGACATCATCTGGGTTGGACTGTCGACGCCGAAGCAGGAGCGCTGGATGGCCGCCCACGTGGGGCGGCTGTCCGCGCCGGTGCTGATCGGCGTGGGAGCGGCCTTCGACATTCACGCCGGCACGCTCCGCCAGGCGCCTCCCTGGATGCAGCGCAGCGGTCTCGAGTGGGCATACCGGCTCTACCGCGAGCCTCGGCGGCTATGGCGGCGCTACTTCTCCAACAACCCGAGGTTCGCGGTCGCGATCCTGCGCCGGCCACCGCGCCGGTTCACGCCTCCGGGACGGCCGGGGGCCTGACCTGGGCCGTCAGGGATCCAGCCGGTTGCGGTGACGTCGCGGGCGGAACCTCCACCCACCGTCCCAGGCCGGCGTCCGGCCTGCCTCCCGGGTCCATCGCTGGATCCTCATCGTCGTCCGGCTCGCCGGCGGCCCGCATCACGACCAGCCCGAGACCGATGAGCGACCAGAACCAGATCCCGCCCTGCGGGCCCTCGAGGTAGACGTCGAAGGTCATGTTGATCAGGGCCGCCACCCACAGCGCGAACGTCCAGCCGGCGACCTGGACGAGCAGCGTCCGGCCAGCGGCGAGCGCGCGGCGCGATGCCCGGAACAGCCCGATGGCGAAGGCGACCTGGATCAGGCCCCACACCACGATCAGCGGGACGCCGCCCCGGGCCAGCAGCGCGATATGGCCATTGTGCGGAGCCCGCAGCGAGTGGTCCGCGAGCACCTGGAAGCCGTCGCTGTCGGCGAGGTTGATGCCGAACCCCTTGCCGGTCCAGAAGTAGTCGCCGTTGACCGTGTAGTCGATGATGACGTTCCACCAGTTGAGGCGCCACTCCTTGGTGCCCTGCAGGTTGCCGGAGTCGGACGCGCCCACGACGCTCACGACGTTGTCCACGAGCTGGCTGAAGGAGAGCTCGCGCCCCTGGGTGCTGCCCACGTCGATGACCGGGTTGATCGCATAGAGCAGGACGAAGCCGGCCAGGGCGATGCCCCCGGCGGTCACCAGCCGCGGACCGGATCGCACGAACAACAGGGCGCTCGCCGCGCCCAGACCCACGGCCACCAGGCCGCCACGCGTGACGGCGGCGATGATCGCGAGGTCGAGAAAGAACAGGCCCCAGACGGCCCAACTCGGAACCCAGGAACGCCGAGCGGCGTAGAGACCGACCAGCACGAACGCGGCAATCCCCGCCAGGTGGACACCGAAGTCGCCCTGCTTGATGACGATGATCGGCACCGGGGCGCCCGGCCAGCCGGGCAGC
This sequence comes from uncultured Chloroflexia bacterium, assembly GCA_963788375.1. Classification (GTDB taxonomy): domain Bacteria; phylum Chloroflexota; class Limnocylindria; order Limnocylindrales; family CSP1-4; genus CAIXZV01. Next base: position 48,609 of record CAWBGT010000017.1, on the reverse strand, counting down.
CGGTCCGCGAACATGATCGTGATCGCCGTTGCCACCGGCACCCAGAGCAGGAAGATGGGCACGAAGGCGCGGTACACCCGAACCAGTTGCTCGAGCCACCGGGACTCGAATGTCGTCGAGACGGCGAGCGCGAAGGCCGCGTATCCCCACACGACGCCGTCGCGAAGGGCGAGCGGGCCGTAGCCGCCGATGTAGGGAACGGTCCGGACGAGGCCGATCACCATGAAGGCCACGATGAGCCAGTGGACGACGCCGAACCGCGCGCGGTCGATGTTCAGGATGAAGGCGATCACGCCCAGGAACAGGACGCCCTCGCCCACGAACAGGGACCCGGTGCCCACGTAGGCGATACCTCGACCGGCCATCGCGTAGGCGATGAGCAGTGTGCCGAGCGGGATCAGGAAGGCCGGTGCGGACCGTCGCCCGAGGACGGCCATCAGGACCAGCAGGGCGCCGGCGGCCACCGCCCCGAACGCTGGAACGGGCGCGACGACGAGCAGGGCGCCAGCCGCGACAGCTGCCACCAGGCCGATGGCGGTCACGGCTTCCGGACGGCGTGCGGCCCGCGCCACGCTACGGGTGGGCGTCATGCGGTTCGCGGCGAGACCCATCTCGAGAGACCGTGCCCGTCCCGGTGGCTCAGCCGCGCGCCGCGCCCACCGAGCCCTGGGCGGATCCCGCATCCGCGGGCTCGGCCGGGCCGTGCGCCCCATAGGTCGCGTAGGGGCTGGACGGCGTGCCGCTCACTCGGTTGAGCACAACGCCCAGGATGCGGACGCCGGCCCGCTGCAGCGTCTCGACACTCGCCTCCAGGGCCCGGATCGGGGTACTGCCCGAGTCGACCACGATGATCGTGCCGTCGGCGTGCTTGGCCAGGAGCGAGGCGTCAGTGACGAGGTGAACCGGCGGACTGTCGATGATGACCACGTCGGCCATCGACCGCAGGGACTCGAGGATCGCGACCATCCGGTTCGAACCGACCAGCTCGGCGGGATTGGGGGGCACTTCCCCCATCGGCAGGATCCGCAGACCCGGCTGCTCGGACGCGACCAGCAGGTTGGTGGGGTCGAGGCGGTGGTCCAGGAGGAGGTTCGTGAGGCCCGGGGCGCCGGGCACCCGGAACACCTGGTGGACCCCGGGGCGACGAAGGTCGGCATCGACAAGAATGGTGGTTCGACCATCCTGGGCGAAGGCCACGCCAAGGTTGCTTGCCACGGCGGTCTTGCCCTCGCCGGCAAGCGCGCTCGTCACCAGGACCAGGTGGCTTGGCCGGTCGACGGAGGCGAAGCCGACGTTGGTCCGGAGCACCCGATACGACTCGGCGATCGCGGAGCGCGGGTAGAGGAGTGTCGACAGGACGTAGAAGGGCTCGGCGCCGCGGTCCACCCGCTGGCGTCCGACCATCCCGAGCGTAGGCAGCCCCACGAGATGCTCCACGTCGTCGGACGACTTCACCGAATCGTCGAGGTGGTCGGCAGCCAGGGCGAGGGCGAGGCCGATCAGCAGGCCGGCGATCGTCGCCAGAACCAGGTTGAGAGGGAGGCTCGGTGACGCCGGACGGGACGGTGGGACGGCCGGGTCGCTCAGCGTGGCGAGGTTCGCCGATGCGCTCGATGCAAGACCCAGGAGTTGCGTGTAGGACGTCTGGAGGTTTGCCAGCCGTTGCTGGAGCGAGGCCAGGAGTAGCTCCTGTTCGGCAGTCAGGGCATCCAGCGACGTCAGCACGTCCGCCCTGGCCTGGGTGGCCGTGATCTGCGCCTGGGTGTCCTTGAGACTCTCGTCGATGAAGGACTGCGTGCCCGCATCACGCCCGGTGATGGCGGGGGTGGTAGCGATCGTATCCTCCGCGATCGCGTTTGCCACGGCCGCAGCCTCCTCGGGCGACGCCGCCGTCACGGAGACCTCCACGAGGCTGCTGTCGGTCGGGGCTGATGCCTTGACCCGCTTGAGCAGCTCCTCGGGATCTCCGTCGAGACCGAGGCGAACCATCACGCGCACGATGGTCGCCCGCTGGGTGGCGACGGAGGCGTACGTCTGCGACAGGCGCTGGGACAGGAGGGTCTGGTCCAGCGATGGGGTGACCGTTCCGGTCGCATTGCCGACGATCAGCGTCGCCTGCGCCTCGTAGGACTTCGGCCACACGAGGCTGAGCAGCAGGGCGGTCGCGATCGTCGCCACCAGCGTCGCCGTCAGGATCCGGTACCTGTCTCGGACGAGGCTGTTGAAGCCACGCAGGTTCACTTGGCGTCTCTCCAGAGTTTGGGGAGTTGGAGTATAGACGCCGACGCCCCGGCAGTCCGCTGTCGCGACCCGATCTGGTGCTGGTGCGCAACGGGAACAGCCGCCGTCCAGTGGCATGTGGGGCGCGCGCGCACCAGACGATGGTCCAGCCCTGGCCGCAGATCGGGCGATTGCCTCCGCTCCGGCCGCCACCGATCATGGGTGATCTGAACTCCTCGAACCCGCACACGCGTCGCGAGGCGCGGTCGCAAAGCCACGGGACCCACGAGGTCAGCCGGGCTGCCGAAAGGAGCATCGCTTCTCCATGTTCTGGGATGGCGAGCGCTGGCTGCCTGATGACCAGCGACGTAACGCACCGGTCAAGCCAGCGCCCAAGCGCCGCTTCCGCGATTGGGCGTCCAGCGGCATCATCGTGCTCGTCCTCCTGGGGCTGGCGGTGCCGTTCCTGGGTGCGGCGGCATCGGGCGAATCGGGGAGGGTCCTCCTGTCCAAGTGGTCGGCACGGTCCGACGTGGCGGTCGTCCAGGACACCGGCCAGGCGATCCGCTTTCGCGGTGACTGGTTCACGACCTACTACTCCAGGTACCTGGGAGGCAAGTCCCGCTCCACGGAGACCGCCGGTGCGAAGGCCACGCTCAAGTTCATCGGTGCCGCGGTCTCCTGGATCGGTCCCGTCGGGCCCACCCGCGGCAGGGCAAAGGTCTATATCGACGGCAACCTCGTCACGACGGTGAACACGTGGAACGCCTCCTTCCGCCCGACGCGCGTCCTGTTCACCAAGTCCTGGAAGCGGGCCGGGCCGCATCGGATCACGATCATCGCCAACGGGACCGCCGGACATCCAACCGTTGCCGTTGACGCTCTGCTGGTGCGCCGCGAGAGTGGCGCCGCGGGCGATCCTCTCGACGATGCCGGCGCGCCGATCGGCACGATCCCGCCCGCGACCGAGGCGCCCACGGCGAAGCCGACCGAGGCGCCCACGGCGAAGCCGACCGAGGCGCCCACGGCGAAGCCGACCGAGGAGCCCACGGCGAAGCCGACCGAGGCGCCCACAGCTGCTCCAACCGCAACGCCGGCAGCGAAGCCGACGGCCACACCCACCGCCGCGCCAACGGCAGCTCCGACGGCGACGCCGACCGCGACTCCGTCTCCGGCTCCAACCGCAACGCCGGTAGCGAAGCCGACGGCCACACCCACCGCCGCGCCAACGGCAGCTCCGACGGCGACGCCCACCGCGAAGCCGACGGCCACACCCACCGCCGCGCCAACGGCAGCTCCGACGGCGACGCCCACCGCGAAGCCGACGGCCACACCCACCGCCGCGCCAACGGCCACTCCCACGGCGACGCCCACTGCGACGCCGACGGCAGCTCCCACCGCCGCGCCAACGGCAGCTCCCACCGCCGCGCCAACGGCAGCTCCCACGGCGACGCCGACGGCAGCTCCCACGGCCGGACCCTGTCCCTCGTCGCTTCAGGCCCTCGTCAACCAGGCACCTTCCGGCGGCTCGGTAAGCGTCGGCGCCTGCACATTCCATGAGACTGTCACTATCACGAAGCCTCTGACCCTTACGGCCAAGGGCACGATCATCGACGGCGACCAGTCGCGCACCTATGGCATCGTCGTGACGGCCTCGGACGTCGTGGTCGATGGCATGACGGTCGTCAATACGAAGAGTCCCACGCAGGACGGCGCGGTCCGGGTCCGCAACGCGTCCCGGTTCGTGTTCCGGAACGGCAGGATCACGGGCGCTTCAGGAGCCTGCATCAGCATCGCCGGTGGCTCGAACAACACCGTGCGTGACTCGGAACTTTCCTACTGCGGCCAGGAGGGCTTCCATGCCACGGGCGTCACTGGCCTGACGTACGAGAACAACAGCATCCACCACAACAACCCGAGCATGGCCTACGACCCCTACTGGGAGGCGGGAGCCGGAAAGGTGACCGACAGCTCCGGAGTCGTGTTCAGGGGCAACGACGTATACGCCAACCGCGGGCCCGGCCTGTGGTGCGACATCGACTGCACGAATGTGACCTTCGCCAGCAACCGGATCCACGACAACGAGCAGTCAGGAATTCTTCTTCGAGATCAGCGACGGCGCCCTGATCGAGGCCAACTCGGTCTGGAACAACGGCTGGACGAGGACGTCATGGGGCTGGGGAGCCGGCATCCTCGTCTCCTCGTCTCGCAATGTCGAGGTCCGGAACAACACCGTGGCCTGGAGCCCCGACGGGATCTCGGTCATCAGCCAGAACCGGTCGGACGCGCCGGGCGGAGCCGTGGGCAACTATGTTCACGACAACGTCGTCGCCATCGCGCCCAAGTCCAGCGACTCCTCGGACAAGATGGCGCTGGCGTGGCTCCAGGACTTCAGCGGGGTGCTGTACTCCACGGCGTCGAACAACCGGGGCTCGGCCAACCGGTACTGGACGACGGTGACCGAACCGCAGTGGGGCCTCTACAACTGGAACGGCTCGAAGAACACGCTGAGCGACTTCAACCTGACTCCGGGGGAGGAAGGCGGCCGGTACCTGACGACCGCAGAGAAGAACACAGCGCTTGCCTCGGCAGGTATCCCCACCGCACCATAAGGGCCGCCCGGGGCCCTGAGGGCCGCGCCCAGCTCACAGGCCCGCCCCGCTCTGGGGCGGGCACCCCGATCGGCCGCCGGGATCACCCCACCGGTCGCAGGGAGGCGTCCAGCGTCCCGTCGGCGAGTCTGGAGCGGATCGCGGCCAGGCGGATGAACCGCGGGCCGGTCAGGTCATCGAGGGTGATCCCCGCCTCGCTCATGCTCTCGGCCAGCTGCCGCGCCCCCGCGGCGGCAGTCCAGATCGTCTGGAAGCCGAGCTCGCGCTCGATCCTGCTGCAGTCCACCCGGTAGTCCCGGACATCGGCCGAGGCACCCTTGGATAGCTCGACCTGGGAGCCGGGCACGGCCGCCGCGGCAAGCGTCGCCAGATCGCGGATCCTGTAGTTCTCGCTCGTGGCCCCGACGTTGAACGCACGGTTGTGCACGGCCTCACGGGGCGCCGCGAGGACGGCGACGATCGCGCGTGAGATGTCCTCGATGTGCACGATGGGTCGCCACTGGGTTCCCGAGCTCGCCAAACGGACGCGTTGGGTCGTAAGGCCCCAGGCCACGAGGTTGTTGAGGACGATGTCGAGCCGCAGCCGCGGGGAGACGCCGTAGGCCGTCGCATTCCGGAGGTAGGTGGGCGAGAAGGTGTCGCCGGCGAGCTCCGCGAGATCGTGCTCGGACCGGACCTTGCTGATCCCGTACGGCGTGACGGGGTTCTGGGTGCCGTCCTCGTCCAGCAGGCCCGACCCGGAGGCCGCCCCGTAGTTGCTGCAGGACGAGGAGAAGACGAACCGCTCCACGCCAGCCTCGCGGGCGATCTGCGCCAGGCGGACGGTGGCCCGGTGGTTGATCCCATAGGTCAGGTCCGCGTCGAGGTCGCCGAGGGGGTCGTTGGACAGCGCGGCCAGGTGGACCACCGCGTCGAACCCATCGAGGGAGCCGACCTCCACGTCCCGGACGTCCTGGTTGATCGTGGCCACGTCTGGCAAGGAGTCTGCGGAGCCCAGCGTGCCATCCCGATACAGGTCCGTGTCCAGTCCGACGACATCGTGGCCGGCCTGCTGGAGGATGGGCACCGCGACGGCCCCGATGTAGCCGAGGTGGCCGGTGACTAGTACGCGCATTTGCATCTCCATTGGTCCTGGCATGGGCTAAGGGGTCGGGCCCGGGTCCTCGTGACGGTCATGTGCGCCCCGGCGGCGAGCGACAACGACGATGCCGGTCAGCAGGCCGACGGCGAGGACGACGAGCGCCGCGGGCAGGAGGTCGGGCAGTCCACGAGACGGGCCCACGCGCTCGATGGCCGGCCCGGCAGGAATCCCGGCATCGCCCAGGACCGAGACGATCGCCGCTTCGCTCGCGTAGCTGGCATCGGTCCCGCCCGGGGTGGAACGGAACGCATCGAGCCTGGAATGGGGACCGTCCCAGGCGAAGCGGGCCCGGTCATCCTCGGGCGAGCTGAACCAGAAGATGTCGGCAGCCCCCCCGTTGGCACTCGCGGCATCGAACAGCACGCCGGACCAGTCCTGCAGCCATCCGAGGGCGAACGCATCGCGCCCCGTCTCGGCAGCCACGACATTGCCTGACGTGACGACATTGCTGATGGGTGCGGGAGCGTCGGGGCGCTCCTGGCTGATCACGATGACCCCGTCTGCGTTCCAGGCAAGCACGTTGTCACGGACGCTCACGTTTCGAGCGGAGGAGATGAGGATGCCCGCCCCCCATCCCCAATCCGACCTTGCCCAACCGTTCTCCCACACGGCGTTGTCCGCGACCAGCGCGCCGTCGCTGATCTCGACGTGGATACCCGCCCGATCGTTTGCCCACACCCTGTTGGCGCGCACCTCGAGATCCCGGCAGTCGATGTCGCACCAGATCCCGGGTCCGCCGTTGCCATGGACCTCGTTGTCGTCGAAGCGGACGCCGGTGCTGGCGGTGACCTTGGCGCCTCCGGCCTCCCACTCCGGGTCGAACGCGTCCCGCGGGTTGTTGCCGGCGATGACGTTGCCGCGGACCAGCAGCCGGTCCGCTCGCGTGGCATGGATGCCCTCCTGACCACAACCGGCAAACGTCGAGTCGACCAGCGAGGAGTCAGCGCTGCGGGCAACGCTGATGCACGCACCCGCCGCATCCTGGATCACTCCGCCGGCAAAGGTGAAGCGCTGGACGTCCCAGGCCTGCACGGCGCCGTCCTGGGGCGGGCTCTCCACATGCGCCACCCTGACTCCCCGGATCTCGACGTCGTCCGCGGAGACAACGATGGCGTGCTCGAGCGTGCCCCGGCCGTCGATGAACGTGCCCTGCGCATCAATCACGACCGGGCGGCGTACGAACAGCGTCTGGGTGCTCGTGCATGCCGGCAGCCGGACCGTAGACCCGTCCGGCGCACGATCCAGCAGCGCCTGGAGCGGCTCGGCGCATGCCGGCGGTGAGCTCGGCTCAACGCCGGAGGACCCGGGGTCGGCGGACGGTGAGCCGTCCACGGCGTGCACGCCCGCCAGGCCCGCAGATGCCGACAGGAGCCACGTCGCAATGCCCGTGGCAAGGATGGTGCGGCCGACCCGGAGCGGCCCTGGAGCCGTCACGGATCCCCGGCCGCCTCGTGATCGGTCATGCCACGGTCGCGAGCACCCAAGGTGGCGATCGAGAAGGCGGCCCGGACGGGCAGCCACCGGGCAGACGGACCGAGCCGCCGGATCTCGGGGATCCGGAACAGGCGGAGGATCTCGGCGGCCCCGGCGCGGTCCCCTGTCTCGAGGGACCGGTAGGCGCCGGCCAGGATGAACTTGTGGAACCACCTAGCCTCGCCGCGGCGGATCTCTCGAGGGGTCAGCACACCGAGCAGGGCGGCCCGCTCGAAGATCTCGAGCAGGAGGGCGATGGTCTGGGCCGTGAACATGCCGCTCGTGATCGCGTCCCCGTGGACGGTGTAGCCGGCGATGGTGCGGGGAACCGCATGAAGCCCGTGCACAGCGAACAGCCGAACCCACATGTCCAGGTCGATCGCGTTGCCCGCATCACGGTCGAAAGGGCCCGCGCCGCGGTAGGCCTCGGCGCTCGCGACGATCCCCGGCAGGCGGACAAAGGACGAGTCGGACAACAGCCGCCGGAGAGCCTGCCGCGGATCGAGATGCTCGTCACGTCGCGGCCGCTGGCGACGACGGATGCTCCCGTCGATGCGAACGACGTCCACGCCGAACAGGTGCACTGCCGCGGCATCCGGCTCACTCACGGCGTCGAGAACCGATCCAATGCTGCCCGGCGCTGCAACGTCGTCATCGTGCAGGAATGCGACGTAGCGTCCCGTGGCCAGCTCGAGGCAGCGGTTGTGGTTCTCGATCATGCCCACGGACGGCCTGTTCCGGACGTACGTCGTGGGCCCGGACCAGGTCGCAAGCAGGCCGCGAGCGATCTCCTCCGGTTCGTCGTTCCGCGAGTTGTCGGCGACGACCAGCTCGACGTCGCTCGATCGCGGGCCGTCCTGGCGGACGAGGGATTCGAGATTGCGCCGAAGCAGGTCCGGACGCTCGAACGTCGGGATGCAGATGGTCAGAAGCGGATGCCTGCCATCCGGCTCGACTCGCGCACTCTGGACGCCCGACAGCATGGCTCGATCCGTCCAGCCGCTCAGCCGGCGCCCGAACCGGCAAAGTGACGGTACTGCTCGGCTCGCAGTGCGTCGGCCAGCCGACCCGACGGGAGCTCGACGTCCGCGTAGCGGATGACCTCGTCCTGGGCGATGTCGCGACGCAGAACACAGCCTTCGACCAGACCCTCGGGCAGGTAGTCCTCGCGGCGCATCTCGTCCGTGTTCACGGCCTCGCCGTAGGTCATGTAGTGCCCGTACTCGTCAAGGGTCTCGCCGCCCTTGAGGTCGCGCTTGGCGACCGCGCACACCTCGACCACCGGACCCGCGAGGGGCGGGGCCAGGCCATCCCGGAAGATCCTGACCCTGGCGATCGCATTCGGGACCTCGAAGTGGACCAGGTGGTATGGCGTCCAGAACGCGTACAGCGGCCCGGGACCCATCTTGTACAGGTCGAGGTAGTGACGCTGCTTGGGATCGGGGTGCTCGGCGAGCACGTAGACCTTGGTCCCGATCGTCCCAACCGTGTAGTCGATGATGCCGCCTAGCTCGCGGATCTCGTCCAGCCGCGGCAGGTAGAGCTCTGGCAGGCGCTCCGGCGACTCCCGGAACTCGAAACCCCGTGACATCCCGCGCTGGAGGACGCCGAACCCGGTCGCGTTGGCAACGATCGCCTGCTCGCAGCTGATCTTGGTGCCGTCCGCGAAGCTCGTGACCATCGCCGGGTTCTGTCCCCAACGCTCGGCCCAGCCCTGCTGGGTCGTCGGGTTCCGGTAGGGGTCCTGGAGGCCCTTCACGTTCCCTACGACCCGCGGCACGAGTCCCAGGCCGCGGACCCAGCGGACGAGGTTGAGCTGGACCCCGGGCTCATCGCCGTCGCAGGCCGAGAGCAGGACCCCATGCTCGCGGGCCCGGACCTGCAGGATCGGGCCGATCGTCGCATCCAGCTCGGCGTTGAGGAGCACCACGTCCTTGCCGTGCGCGAAGGCCTCGAGGACGACGTGCGCCGCGTACTCGACAGCGCCGGTCGCCTCAACCAGCACGTCGATCTCCGTGGAACGGCAGAGGAGCATCGGGTCCACGGCGATCGCCGTGGAGCCACGCGCGATCGCGGCATCGAGCGCTTCGACCGTCTCCACCGTGACCGGTTCGACCCCGGAGTAGCGGACGACCTGGCCCGCGCGCTCCAGCTGTCGGCCGGCGACGGCTGCCAGCCGCATGCCTGCGACGCTGTTGATGATCTGGTTCGCCAGCCCCTGTGCCATGAACCCGGCACCGATGATGCCCACGCGGATCGGCGTGCCGGCGTCCTCGAGCTCGCGCAGGGCCGTATCGACAATGATCATCCGCTCAGGCCACCGTCATCCGGCGTCGTACGTCGTCGCCGATCTCGGACAGGAGCGGCCACACCCGGTCCTTGTCGGACATCTCCCCGGCGGGAAGCGGCCAGGCGATCCCCAGGGCCGGATCGTCGACGTTGAGCCCCGACTCGAGCTCGGGCGCGTAGAACTCGCCCACCATGTAGCTGGTCTCGGTCTCATCCTCGAGGGCCTGATAGCCGTGGGCAAATCGGCGCGGCACGTACAGGGATCGCCCGTTGGCGGCGCTGAGCTCAACGCCGACGTGCTCGAGATACGTCTCGGATTCCGGGCGAAGGTCGACGATGACGTCCAGGATCGACCCCCGGGTCGCCCTGACCAGCTTGGTCTCCGCTGCCGGCGGGTACTGGAAGTGCATGCCGCGTACAGTCCCCCGCCGGCGGTTGTAGGCGACGTTCGCCTGGGCGATCACGGGCTCGAGCCCATGGTCGGCGAACTCGTGCTGGCAGAAGGCGCGGGCGAAGTAGCCGCGCTGGTCCTCCCGACGCTCGATGTCGATCACGAAGGCACCGCGGAGCCTGGTTTCCGTGAAGATCATGATGCCCTCAACTGGGTCCAGATGGTTCATGCCACCTTGCCGATGGTACTGTCCAGCGTGCGTCGCGACGAGACATTGCGCCACCCTGGAGGCGAACACACGTTGCAGTGGCGCAACGGAATGGCCGGCGTTTCGCTGGCAGGTGATCCGGGTGTCGGCGAAACTAGGGCGGTTTCCGGTGTTCGAAGTGGGAAGCGGGCAACCATGAAAGTCGTCTTGTTCTCGGGCGGGCTGGGCCTGCGGATGCGCGAGTATTCCGAGGCCGCGCCCAAGCCGATGATCCCGATCGGCGTGCGTCCCATCCTGTGGCACGTCATGCGCTACTACGCCCACTTCGGACACAAGGACTTCGTGCTCTGCCTCGGCTACCGGTCGGACGTCGTGAAGTCCTACTTCCTCGACTACAACGAGGCCATCTCCAACGACTTCGTGATGGAGGACGGCGGACGCTCGCTGAACCTGCTGCAGACCGACATCCAGGACTGGCGGATCACGTTCGCCGAGACCGGCATCAACACGATCGTCGGCCAGCGGCTGAGGGCCGTCCGCCCCTACCTGGGCGACGATGACGTGTTCCTCGCCAACTACGGTGACACGCTCACCGACGCGCCCCTGCCCGAGCTCGTGGACGCCTTCCTGCGTACCGACAACGTCGCGGCGTTCCTCGCCGTGCGGCCGACGTACTCATTTCACCTCGTCGACTCTGATCCCGATGGAAGGGTCCGCTCGATCAGCCACGTCCGGGAGGCGGAGACCCGGATCAACGGCGGCTACTTCGTCTTCCGCAAGGAGATCTTCGACTACATCGGCGAGGGCGAGGAACTCGTGGAGGAGCCGTTCCGGCGACTGATCGACGAGGGCCGGCTCATGGCCTTCCGGTACAACGGGTTCTGGGCGCCCATGGACACGCTCAAGGACAAGCAGGAGCTGGACGCGCTGTACGACACCGGAGCTCCGCCTTGGGCCGTCTGGATGCGGAAGCCGGAGCGCTGAGGAACGTGCTGCCGCTCGGCCTGCTTGCGGAACCGATCAGCCTGCTGTGCCTGGGGGCACATCCGGACGACATCGAGATCGGTGCCGGAGGGACGGTCCTCCAGCTCGCCCGGAATGGCCGACTCGGCGCGGTGAACTGGGTCGTCTTCAGCGGTACGCCCGAGCGGGTTCGGGAGGGCAGGGCCGCCGCGGAGGCATTCCTCACGGGCGCGACCAGGCCCACGGTCGCCTTCCACGACTTGCGCGACGGCTACTTCCCGGCGCAATTCGCGGAGGTGAAGGACGTGCTCGAGACCATCAAGGCAACGGCCCGTCCGGATCTCGTGCTCATGCCTCGGGCACGCGACGCGCACCAGGATCACAGGCTGGTCGCCGAGCTGGCGAGGACGACGTTTCGGGACCACCTCCTGCTCGAGTACGAGATCGCCAAGTACGATGGCGACCTCCAGCCTCCGAACGCCTACGTCGCGCTGGACGAGGCCGTCCTGGCGCGCAAGATCGAGATCATCCTCGCGTCGTTCGGATCCCAGCGCGGGCGCACGTGGTTCGACGCCGAGGCGTTCCGTGGACTGGCGCGCATCCGGGGCATCGAGGCCGGGGGTGGTGCCCGGTACGCCGAGGCCTACCATGCGAACAAGGTCCTCCTGGCCGTCGGGCGCCCGGTGGACCGGGGCGCAGCCGACGGACGCGACACCGAAGACCCGACGGCGCGGAGCTAGGCCATCAACCCGCTCGTCATCGTCGTGGCCGTCCTCGCCGTCGTGTGGTTCGTGGGCTACGGTGTCGAGGCATCGAACCTCGCGCGCCGCCGGCGCCGGCCGGTTGCGCCGTGGTTCGTCTTCGGCGGCGTGCTCGGACCCCTCGGCGTGCGGCTCCTCCGGCATGCACCTCCCGGGTCATGTGCCACGTGCCTCAGCCCGGTGGTGGGCTGGTCTGTCATCTGCCTCTACTGCGGCAGCGACACGCGCGAGAACGCGGACTTGCTCCCGAGCGCACGTGGGCGGGACCGGGTCATAACGACATCGGCGTCGCCGGCGGCTGCGACGCGCGAGACCGGTAGGTCAACAGGGAGCACGACCGTCGGCACCACCGGCGAGGGTGCCACTCCGCCCGGGGTCACGGCCGGCGCAGCTCCGACCGAGGCGGCGGGCGGGGCGGGCGCGGCCGCTGTCGGCGACACGGAGCCTGCGGGTACGGCTGCCCCAAGATCGACGGCACCGTTCGCGCTGACAGCCCGGTCGGCTGCGCCGGGCAAGGCAGCGGGCGCGTCGGACGAGACGGTCGAGATGACAGCTGAGACCCAGTCATCCGTGCCCGTGGTTGAGGCCGGGCCGGCGGATGTCCCTGCTGACGATGCCTCCGCAGGGTCGCCTGCCCCGGCCAGGGCGGCTATGGATGAGGCTGGCGCGACAGGCGGGGCGGCTCCCGCGGCCTCCGCCGCGACCAGGTCGACGGGCAAGGGCGGGACAGGGAAAAGCGCAACCCGCAAGAAGCCGGCTCCGCGAAGACCCGCCGTGACCTCGCCGCGCCCGGCCGCCCGCGACACGTCCGCGGCTGACAAGCCGGCCGCCAGCGACACGTCCGCGGCTGACAAGCCGGCCGCCAGCGACACGTCCGCGGCTGACAAGCCGGTTGCCACCACGCCGGCCGGTGTCGTCCTCCCGTCGTCGGGCCAGCCGGCGACCGGCAACGCGGCGGCGGGAGCCCGTCCGAGACACCTCGCCTCGGCCGTGTTCGTCCAGGGGTCGGAGCCTCTCCAGCGCGGGATGCGGTACCAGCTCGCCATCTTCGGCGACGACCTGTGCATCACAGGCTTCATCAACTCCCTGCCCGATCGCCAGATCTTCGCTCGCCGCCTCCGCGACGTGCGCACGACCGCCGAGGAGGATCGCCTGATCGTCACCGGGACTTCCGGGGGCCACGAGGACCTCCATCTTGTCTTCGACGCCGTGCGTGACGAAACGGCGAAGGGGCTGCCCGCCGAGCTGGCAGCCCTGTGGCCGGCCCCCGATGCCGACGCAACTGGCGTCGCCCGATGAGCAGCGAGCAGGGCAGCAGGCGGTCGCGACTGGGCCAACGCCTCGGCCCAGAGGGGCTGGCTGCGCTGCTGACGGTGATCGCGCTGGTGCTCGTGGCGGCCCTGGTCGTGGCCCTGGTCGCCGTCGGGTCCTGACGACGCCGGCACATCCTCGCGCGCTGCGCACAACCCCGCGATCAGCGCATGGACTGCCACCCGTCAGGGCAGGTAGGTCACCGAGACCCCGAGGCCGTCGAGGTTGAAGTCCTTGCTTGACTGCGTCGAGCTGTCGATCACGCGGACCCGCAGCCGGGAGGGCCCGAGGTCCGACGGGGCCCACGATCGGCCCCAGGTGTCGGAGGCGCCACCCAGCGTGTAGGCCGTGAGGTTGCGGGTCGTCAGCGCAACGCTCTGGGCCGCGGTCCAGCTGGTGCCGCCATTCCAGGAGAGCTGGATGCACAGCCAGGAGGTCCCGCCGTTGCTGCCCATGCCCACCACCGGCTCCACGGTGATCCCCTCGATCGCGGACACCGACGCAGGCAGGTCGAAGGCGTAGCCCCAGAAGCGGTGCTTGTCCTTCGCGCTCGACGTGCAGCTGTTGGTGGTATTGGTCCCACTGTTGGTGTCCGTGGCGACCAGGCCGTCGACCGCACAGGCCCGCACCGGGTTCGTCTGGTAGCCGTTGTTGTCACCGGCGTTGGTCGTCTCGGCCTGGTTGTCGGTGCACTGCTTGAGCGCGGTCGTGACCGGGGAGGAGCCGATGACGACGGCCGTCTCGTTGCTGCTGGCACTGGTCCACGCCCCTGACCGTGTGCGCAGCACGTAGTACCAGGTGCCGGCCGGCGGATTGTCCGTAGTCGAGGTCGCGGCGGCCGGCGTCACCGTTCCGACCTGCGTGTAGCCAGACCCGGACGTGCTGCTTCTCAGCACGTCGTACCCATCGGCGAACGCGCTCGTCGAGGCGGTCCAGGACAGGGTTGCCATCGCGCCACCGGATCCGGCGAGGTTGGCGGGCGCGGTCACCACGGCGGTTGCGAGGGTCGCGGTCGCGTCCCGCGAGGAGGTGAAGCGCGCGAGCGAGACCGGGGCTGCACCGGCCATGGCGATCAGGAGGACGGCGGCAGCAAGGGCCCCGGACCGGCGCAGGCTCACCCGGGCGCACCTTCGGTCGTGGACCGCTCGGACATGGTCCCGGAAGCAGCCCGACCCTCACGGTGCCGCGCTGCGCGGTGCTCGAGCTCGATGCTCTCCAGCAGCCATGCGCCGGCAAGGAGGAAGACGCCCAGGCCAACGAGCAACATGAGGCCCGGCACGGAGCCCAGGAGCCACACCGCATACCCGGCGAGAGGAACGTTGACGGCGTCACGCCCGATGACGGTGGCTGCTGGGACGATGGAGGGATCCGGCTGGGCATTCGCATCGCCCTTGGTTTCCAGCCACAGGCCGTCATCGCGGGACACGAGCCGGGTGATCCTGTGGGTGAAGACCGCCTGCTGGTCGCCGACCTTGATGCTCACCACATCGCCGACGGCCAGGTCCTCGGCGGCCGCTGGGGTGACGATGACCAGCGAGCCAACCGGAATCGTCGGATCCATCGAGCCGCCGCCCACCACGAACGTCGCGCCGCCGGTGACGACCGGGACCACGCGCGCGACGATGAGCGTGATGACCACGATCGACACGAGCGCGACCAGCAGGAGGTCAAGGATCCTGCGCACGAGACGTGTCGATGCAACGGTGAACGGCATGATCACGGGCTCCGGTGACTGCGGCCGCACGATGGGAAACGCCGGCCCCGTCCCGCCCGAGTTGGCACCAGCGGGATGGGGCCGGCCGCCGCGGGACTAGTTGTTGGCCGTCTGCTCGGCGTCGAAGGTGAACGTGGCCGTTGTCGCGGCACCCTGGAATGCGTTCCCGGTGCCGATCGGCAGGTTCCACGCGAAGCAGAGGGTGTCGGACGCACCGGCGGCGACACTGCGGTCCCCCGTGTCGGCGCCCTGGGCCTTGTTGCCGAAGAGGGCGCCGGACAGCGCGCCGCTGTACAGGGTCGCGCCCGGCGAGGCGCAGGTGCCGGACTGGACCGTCAGGTTGAGCTGACCCGCCAGCCCCTTGCCGTCGGCGTTGGTGGTGGCCGCCGACATTGCGTAGCGGAGCGCGCCGGTCCCGGTGTTGGAGACGGTGATGGTCTGGGAGCCCGAGGAATTGGGCATGATGCCCGACGGGCTGAACGCAACGGTCGGGCTGACACCGAGAATGACGGTGCCGGTTGACCAGCTGCCCGTGGATGCCTTGCTGTCCGTGAACACGGCGAGCGACATCGCGGCCGCGCCCAGCGTCAGCAACGAGGAACCAAGCAGGACGGCGAACAACGCTCGGCGGCGCTTCGTGCGATGGATCACGACGGTGTCGTCGAGGGCGTTCGTGGACATGGGTCTGGACTCTCCTGGGCGATGGGGACGCGGCCCGGGGCGGTGCCACGTGGGGTCCATTCGACCCTGAGCTGGGCGGACCGGCTACGGAACTCTGGGGCCAGCCGAGGGAGTACCTTCGTTCCGGGAGCGGTGTTGCGGGGCGCCAATCGTGCTCGCGGTGAGTCCCCCCCGGTGCGGTCACGCGCCGGGCCGGATGACCCGGGCCGGTGCGACCCGTCTCAGCGCTGGCGCGGCCCCCCGTCCACGGCGGCCCGGGCGTCCAGGACGACCAGGGCGTCCACGGCGATCACGCCCGCGGACGACGCGATCACCGGGTTGAGGTCGATCTCCACGATCGACGTGTCCTCCTCGATGACCCTCGCGACTGCGCTCACGAGCGTGGCCAGTGAATCCAGGTCAACCCCCGGCCGACCGCGCACGCCGCGCAGGACGGGTGCGCCGCGCAGCCCGTCGAGGCGGCGTCGGACCTCCGACGGCCCCACCGGCGCCAGCAGCACGACGACGTCGTCGAGCACCTCGGCCAGGATCCCGCCCAGGCCAACCAGGACCACCGGCCCGAACACCGGGTCACGCCGCCCGCCGACGATCACCTCCACGCCGGCCGGCGCCATCGGCTCCACGAGGTATCCGCGCAGCCGCGCGCCGGCCCGGAGGGCGGCCACAGTCAATCCGTCGACGGCCGCGCGCACGGCCGCCTCATCGGCGGCGCCAAGGACGACGCCGCCGGACTCCCACTTGTGGGCCAGACCCTCCGCGTCCAGCTTGACGGCTGCCGGCACACGACCGAGATCCCGCCACGCCGCAACGGTGCCGTCGGCATCCGGCGCCCAACGCCATGAAGTCACCGGCAGCCCTGCCGCGCCAAGGCGCTCCAGGCTCTCGCGCTCGGACAGGGCGAGCCGCCGGGGCCCGCGGGCAGCCACGCGGGCGAGCGGGTCCAGGGTCCCGTCCGCGCCCCAGGACACGTGATCCGCCGCCAGGGCCGGCCACCCGGCGCGCCGCGGGCCGGAGACCAGACGCTTGCTCCGCGTCGCTTCCCACCAGGCCATCCGGGAGATCGCCAGGAACGACTCCACGGCGCCACGCAGCATCGGCATGCCGCCCGCGGCATCGAGCGTGGCCTTGACCTGCTCGCTCATGTCGCCGGAGGTCAGCGACACGTAGACGGGCAGCAGTTCCGGATGGTCCGCGGTCGCATCGATCAGGGCCTGGCTCACGACCCTCGCCACCTCCACCTCGCTGGAGAGATCGCGAAACGGCGTGTCGTGGACCACCGCCAGGACGTCGTAGGCCCCGGAGGCCGCGAAGGCCTCGAAGGCGACCCGATAGGCGTGGCGCTCGTCGTCGGCGCCCCAGGGGTCAAGCGGGTTGCCGATGTAGCCCATGGTGGGCAGGCCGGCGAGGATGGCCGCTCGCGCCGGCTCCGGCACTGGCGGCAGGAGCAGGCCCGTCCGGTCGGCGAGGTCCGCGACCAGGGATGCCTCACCCGTCGACACCGTGACAACGCCGGTACGACCCAGGCCCACGCCACGGTGGAGGCGCCCGGTCCCTGCAACGAGCTCGGCCTGCTCCAGCAGCTCGTCGAGGTCCCCACACCGGATGACACCGGCGGCCGCGAGCGCAGCGTCGGTCACGCGGTCCTCGCCGCTCAGGCTCCCGCTGTGGGCGATGGCGGCCTCCTGCGCCTGCGCCGACCGGCCCACCTTGACCGCCAGGATCGGCTTGCCCATCGCCAGTGCCCGATCCGCGAGCGCGAGGAACCGCTCGGGGCGCTTGAACCCCTCGACGAACAGCATGACGGCGTGGGTCTCGGGGTCGTCCAGGCAGTACGAGAGGTAGTCGCAGAGATCCAGCACCACCTCGGCCCCGATCGACACGATCCGGCTGTACCCGATGCGCGTCCCGGGCGAGTGGATGAACGCGTCGGTCACGCTCCCCGATTGCGCCAGCCCGGCGACGTGCCCGCGGGGGAGCCACGGGTTCACATCCCCGATGTAGTTCGTGCTGTTGGTGGTCCAGTCCACCATGCCCATGCAGTTGGGACCAAGCAGGGCGATCCCGTGTCGGATCGCGATGTCGCGGACGGTCCGCTGCATCTCCGCGGCGGCCTCGCCCCCCTCCACCACGCCACCGCCCGGGATGACCAGCGACGGGACCCCGGCATCGGCGGCCTCCTGGGCGAAGCGCGCGGCCCGCAGCGGGTTGACGGCCAGGAGCGCGGTGTCCGGCCGCTCGGGGAGGGCCGCGAGGGACGGCCAGCACGGGGAGCCATCGATCTCGGTGTACTTCGGGTTGACGAAATGGCAGCGCGTCTCGCTGCCCATGAGGCGGAGGTTGTTGCGCAGTGTGGAGCCCACCCAGCCGCGTGGACTCGCGCCGATGACCGCGATCGAGCGCGGCGCAAACAGCGGCCGGAGATCGATCTCGGGCGCGCCGGTCGGCAGGGGCTCGGGGTTGGGCATTCGGGGACGCAGGTACCGGGTCAGCCGACGACGGCGTTCACGCCGCGCTTCTCGAGCGCGCGCGCGATGATCATCCGCTGGATCTCGCTGGTCCCCTCCCAGAGCCGGTCCACCCGCAGCTCGCGCAGGTACCGCTCGGCCGGGTACTCGCGCATGTAGCCGCGACCCCCGAAGACCTGGACCACGCGGTCCGCGCAGCGGTAGGCCGCCTCGGATGCGAACAGCTTTGCAACCGACGCCCTGGCGTGGACGACCTTGGGGTCGGCGCCGGCGTCCAGCAGCGTCGCGGCCTCGCGGGTCAGCAGGCGGGCCGCAGAGGCATCGGCCGCGGAGTCCGCCAGCGGAAAGCTCACGCCCTGGAAGTCGTAGATCCGCTCGCCGAACTGGATCCGGCCGGTCGCCCACTCGACCGCAAGCGTGAGTAGCCGCTCCATGGCCCCGGTGCAGCGCGCCCCGATGTGCAGCCGCTCCTCGATGAACCAGTCGTTGGTCATCGCGTCCGCCTCGCCGATGCCACCCAGGATCGCGTCCGGGCGGACACGCACGTCGGTGAGGATGAACTGCGGGTGCCGGTCCGCGAAGGTGTGGGTGTAGTCGGGGTCGTGGCTCATCACCACGCCGGGGGCGTCGTAGTCCACCAGGAACAGGGTGGGCATCCGCTCCCCGCCCTCGAGGAGGTGGCAGTGGAAGATCATGAAGTCGGTGTCGGAGGGACCGGTCACGAACCACTTCTCGCCGTTGAGGATGTACTCGCCCGTGGCCGCGTCCAGGACCGCGGTAGCGTCCAGCGTCCTGGCGTCGGAGCCCTGGCCCGCTTCCGTGATCGCGTACGAGCCGTTGCGCTCGCCGCGCAGGCAAGGATCCAGGTAGCGCGCCCGCTGCTCGGGTGAGCAGTGGAGGAGCGCGTTGTAGGCGCCTGGGATGAAGGCCCACAGGCCACCCGTCGCCTGGCCCAGCTGCTCCTGGACCAGGATCTGCTCGATCGATGACCAGCCCTGTCCTCCGGCCTCGAGCGGCAGGCTCCCACCGTGGAGCCGGAGCTCGATCGCGACTCGCTTGAGCTCCGCGATCGTGTCTGCCGGGAGCGAGTGGGTCCGCTCGAACTCGGCCTCGAGCGGCTGGAGGTGATCGACGACGTAGGTGCGGGCTCGCGCACGCAGGTCAGCATGGGCAGGGGTCAGCGTGAGATCCATGGCGCGCAGTCTCGCGGACCCGGGGGCGTCACGGGACGTCCAGTCGCGGTGCCCGGGACAGCAGGCCCGCCCACGGCAGGCCGGCACTCCCCGACCCGCACCGCTCAGGAAGCCGGCGCTTCCTCTGTCTCCAGGTCGTCGAGGTAGAACACGTCGAGGTTCGGGCGCGATCGAATGCGTCGGTCGTTCGTGATCAATGCGGTCGCCCCCGCCGCCCGCGCGCTGGCCACGTGGATGGCGTCGGCAAGGGCCAGGCCACCTTGGCCGCGGATCCACGCCGCGTCCTCCGCGATCAATTCGGTCAGAGCAACGGGTGTCATGCCAATCGACCGGATCTCGTCGGCGGTCCGCTCGAAGCGGGCAGCATCGCCCGTTCGGGCGGGACCGGCGAGGATCTCGACCTGTCCGACAGTCGCCAAGGACGCCGCGAGGATCCCGGTGTCGACGGCGTCGACGACGGCGCGGGCCCGGGTTCCGAACTCCGCGTGACCGTCGAGAACGTAGATCAGGACGTTGGCGTCAAGGGCGACGAGCCGGTGG
This sequence comes from uncultured Chloroflexia bacterium, assembly GCA_963788375.1. Lineage (GTDB taxonomy): Bacteria > Chloroflexota > Limnocylindria > Limnocylindrales > CSP1-4 > CAIXZV01. Next base: position 28,647 of record CAWBGT010000017.1, on the reverse strand, counting down.
TCGTTCGCCAGGGTCGCCGGAGACCAGGGCCTCTCGTTCACGCAGGTTTGCCTCCAGCTCGTCCCGAATCTCACGGACGAAGGCCACGGGGTCGGGCCCATAGAGTCCACGCCCAAGGCCCCAGAGTCGCTCGGATGCGCGCTGGGGCCGCCGCCGCAGGACAAGCTCGTCATCGCGGATCGTCACCGACAGCCGGTCGCCCGGCTCGATGCCCAAGCGGCGGCGTGCCTCGCTTGGGATAGAGATCTGGTTCTTGGTACTGACCTTCGCGCTTAGCATCATGCGGCGATGCTAAGCAGATGGGAGGGTCGCGTCAACCCGGCCAGGCGAGCACCATGATCCGGAGCTCGGTCATGTCCTCCATGGCCCAGCGCAGGCCCTCGCGCCCCAGGCCGGAGTCCTTGACCCCTCCGTAGGGCATGTGGTCGATCCGGTAGGTGGGGACATCGTTGAGGATCACCCCGCCCACCTCGAGCTCGTTGAAGGCCGCCCAGGCGCCGGCGAGGTCGTTGGTGAACACGCCGGTCTGCAGCCCGAAGGCGCTGTCGTTGACCTCCTCGATCGCCTCGGCCATGTCGCGAACCCTGAACGCGACGACCAGCGGCGCGAATGCCTCGCCGGAGCAGACCTTGGCGTGCAGCGGGACATCGGTCAGGATGGTCGGCGCGAAGAAGTTGCCCTCGGCAGTGCCACCCAGCAGCACCGTGCCCCCGAGCGACCTTGCCTCGTCCACCCAGGCCTGGGTGCGCAGCGCGTTTGCCTCGTCGACCATCGGACCCACGTCGGTCGTCGGCTCCGCGGGGTCGCCCACCTTGAGCGCCGCGGCGGCGGCCACGAACTTGCCCATGAACTCGTCCCACACATCCTCGTGGACGAACATGCGCTGGACGCTGATGCACACCTGGCCGCTGTACGCGAAGGCGCCGATGACCGAGCGCCGTACCGCCCAGTCGATGTCCGCCGACCTGTCGACGATGACGCCGGCGTTGCCGCCGAGCTCCAGCACGACCCGCTTCTTGCCGGCCCGAAGCTTCATCCCCCACCCCACCGCCGGGCTGCCGGTGAAGGTCAGGAGCTTGAAGCGATCATCCTCCACCATCCGGTTGCCCAGCTCGCGGCTCATCGGCAGGACGCTCACGGAGCCTTCGGGCACACCCGCGGCATCGATGATCTCGGCCACGGCCAGCATGATCAGCGGGTCCGCGGACGGCGGCTTGAGGATGATCGGGTTGCCTGAGGCGATGGCCGGGGCGACCTTGTGGGCAGCCAGGTTGAGCGGGAAGTTGAACGGGCTGATCGCGGCGACCGGCCCGATCGGGAAGCGGCGGGTGATGCCGAACCGGTCCTTCGATGCCGGCATGAGATCGAGCGGGATGGTCTCGCCGTGCATCCGCTCGGCCTCCTCGGCGGCGAGCCGGAAGGTGAGGACCGCGCGGTCCACCTCGACCAGGGAGTCCCGGATGGGCTTGCCTGCCTCGGCGGCGATCAGCGAGCCCAGCTCCGCGCGGCGCGACGCAATCCCCGCGCTCACCTCGCGCAGGATCCGGCCGCGTTCAAAGGCGGGGAGCTTGCGGGTGACCGCAAAGGCGCGGACTGCCGCCTGGACGGCCTCCTCATACTGCTCAGGGGTTGTCAGGTAGGTGGCGCCCGCAGGCTCGTCCGGACGAGCCGGGTTGTGAACGGTGAGGACGTCCGGCGAGTCCACCCATCGGCCGGCGAGATAGATCGGATGCGGCGTGGGACCGGGGTTCGAGGCCATGGGCTGGCTCCTGGGACGCTGTCGAGTGGGACCGGGGCCGCGATTCTACGGCGGGGAGCCGGATGGGGCCGATCGTGGGCCGGTGGACGGGCCGATCTCATCCGCTGCGACCGTCGCGACGGCCGGTTCCCCCGAGGCGCAGCTTGATCCCGGCGGCCTCCTCCAGCATCCGGACGCTCGACAGCTCGCCCGCGGTATCGCCGTAGAGCGCCCGCGCGCGCCGGTGCAGCTGCTCCACGAGCGCTCCGAGCTCGAGGGGCACGCCAACGTCGCGGCCGAGGTCCACGGCCATTCCAAGATCCATGGTCGCGAGGTCGAGCGTGAAGCTCTCGTCGTAGTCGCCCTCGAAGACGCCGTCGATGTCCCGCTCCAGGAGCACCGAACCCGCGGGGCCCTCCACGAGAGCGCGGCGGAGCGTCCCGACGTCCACGCCCGCCTTTGCGCCCATCACGAGCACCTCGGCGCTGGCGGCCGCGTGGATGAACCACAGCAGGGTCACGCACAGCCTCACGGCATAGCCGCTGCCGAGCGGACCCACGTGGATGATCCGCTCCGGGTCCCCGATCGCCTCGAGGACGGGTCGCACCCGGCGGATGTCCGCCGCCGAGCCACCCGCGAAGACCTGGAGCGATCCTGCGACGGCGTCCTTGACCATGCCCACGACCGGCGCATCCACGACGGCCACGGCGCGCGGCCTGCCCTCGCGCGCCGCCAACCTGCCCACCTCGGCCGTCGAGGTGCTCATGTCGATCCAGACGGAACCCTCGCGCAGGGCCTGGAATGCGCCGGAGCCGCCCAGCATCACGGCCTGGACCTGGGCAGGACCCGGGAGCATCGTGATCATGACGTCGCAGGAGGCCGCGAGCCCGGGGGCAGACTCCGCCGCTGTCGCCCCCGCGGCCACGAGCAGCTCCACCGCCTCGGCCCTTGCATCAAACGCGAGCACCGCGAAGCCCGCGCGCCGGAGGGCGAGCGCCATTGGCGCCCCCATCCGCCCCAGGCCGATGAACCCGACGACCGGCTTCGAGGATCCGCTCGGCCACCTCATGGGAGGTCCATCCCGAGGGCCCTTGGCGGCGTGATGAGGAGCGACGCGGTCATCGTCAGCGCTTGCCGCCCCCGAAGATGGTGTCGAAGACGCCGCGCAGGAGCGACTGCGTCCCGCGGGAGCCCATGACCTTGCCGACGGTGTTGACAGTGGCGCGCATCGTCCGCTGACGTTCCCGCTCGGTGGCCGCCGCCTCCTTCTCGCGGGCCTTGCGCTCGCGCTCGGCGGCCTTGCGTGCTGCCTCAAGCTCGCGGGCCCGGCGCGCGATCTCTCGCTTCTGCTGGGCGGGTGTCATCGTTCCGAGACCGTCCGCCGTAGTGGGCGAGACCTTCCCGCGCATCGCCGCCTCCGCCGCAGCCGTGGCGGCAGCCGCCCTGGCATTGGTGAGGCGGGCCGTGATGATCTCGTGCGCGCTCTCGGGATCGATGGCGACGTTGTATCTGGCTGCGAGCGGCGAGGCGGCCACGACCGCCGCGAGCTCGTGGGGCGTGAGCGGCGACATCCTCGAGTCCGGCGGAACCAGACGCGTGGCGGCGAGAGGCGTGGGTACGCCCTTGGACGACAACACGGTCACGAACGCCTCGCCGATGCCCAGCGAGGTGATCGTCCGCTCCACGTCGTAGTGATCGGTCATCGGAAACGTGCGGGCGGTCTTGCGCAGCGCGTCGGCGTCGTCGGGAGTGAAGGCGCGGAGCGCGTGCTGGACCCGGTTGCCCAGCTGGCTCAGCACCGACGACGGCACGTCGGTCGGCGCCTGGGTCACGAAGTAGACGCCCACGCCCTTGGACCGGATGAGCCGCGCCGTCCGCTCGATCTGGTCCATCAGGGCATCGGATGCGTCGTCGAACAGGAGGTGGGCCTCGTCGAAGAAGAAGGCGAGCCTGGGCTTGTCGACGTCACCGATCTCGGGCAGCTGCTCGTACAGCTGGGCGAGCATCCAGAGCACAAACGTGGAGTACAGCCGCGGCTTGTCCATCACGTCCGCGACCTCGAGCAGGGTGATGATCCCCTTGCCGGCCGCGGTCGTGCGCAGCAGATCGTCCACGTCGAACTCGGGCTCACCGAAGAAGATGTCGGCGCCTTCCTGCTCGAGCGTCACGATCGAGCGCAGGATGACCCCCAGCGACGCAGAGCTGATCCCGCCCAGGTTCTCAAGGATCGGCTTGGCCTCGTCCGAGCCCAGGAACTTGAGCGTGGTCCGCAGGTCCGCCAGGTCCAGCAGCGGGAGGTGCTCGTCGTCGCAGTAGCGGAAGACCATCGACAGGATGCTGGTCTGGGTGTCGTTGAGATCGAGGACCTTGCCCAGCAGCAACGGCCCGAAGGAGCTGACGCTGGCACGGACGTGGGCGCCGGTCCTGCCCGACAGGGACAGGATCTCCGTGGGGTGGCCCGCAGGCTCGAAGACCCAGTTCATCGAGGCACAGCGCTCGACGATCCTGGGGTTGGTCGCATCGCCCGGTGCGCCGACGCCGGAGAGGTCTCCCTTCACGTCCACGGCGAACACCGGCACGCCCAGCTCGGACAGCTGCCCGGCGAAGATCTGGAGCGTCTTGGTCTTGCCGGTGCCCGTGGCGCCGGCGATGAGCCCGTGGCGGTTGACCCGCGAGAGCGGCAGGGCGACACGGACATCGGGCAGGACCTCGTCGCCCACGATCGGCGACCCCAGCACGATGACCGGCTCGTCGAACGCGTAGCCCGCGGCCATGTCCTTGCGGAACGCCTCGTCCACCTTGCCTCCTCCAGCGCAACACGGCCCACTGCGAAGGGCTCAACGCCAATGATCGCATCGCATGGTCTCGATCCTGATGAGCCAGTCGGACTACGACGCGCCCATCCGCGCCGGCTGGGCGATCGCCGCCACCGGCCTCTGCACGCTTGCCTGGTGGGTGATCCGCGTTCGTGGCCGATCGACTCCGCCAAGAGCGTTGCGGCTCCTCGCGTCGATGCTCTTGGCCGCCGCCGCGATCCTTCGCGTCGTGACGAGCCTGCCAAACGTTCTCGGCGCGGCCGGGGTGACCTGATCTCCGTGGCTCAGTCCTCTGCGCCTCGCGGGAACGTGCCGAAGATCCTCACGACCTCGGTCTCACCGGCCAGGTCGGCAAACGCCGCAGCGCATGCCGGGTTCGCGGGATCCGCATCTAGATCCACCCAGAACCGGTATTCCCAGCGCGAGCCCCGGTCCGTCCACGGCCGCGACTCGAGCCGGGACAGGTTGAGCCCGCGAGTCGCAAACGCTCCGAGCGACCGGTACAGGGTCCCGGGCTCGTTCTTCACGGCGAGGACGAGGGTCGTCCGGGGTGGCCCGGCGACGGCCTCGGGACGCGCCTTCGAGCGCACCGCCGCCTCGGCCCCCGGCCGGGCGATGACGGCGAAGCGGGTCCGGTTGTCGGTGCCGGACTGGATGTCCGCCGCGAGCACCTCCAGGCCGTAGATCGGGGCCACCCTCGCCGACGCCACCGCTGCCGTCCCGGGCTCGCCGCGCTCCGCCACCTGCTTGGCGGCCCCGGCCGTGTTGTACGTGGTCTGCACGACCCACGGGCGCGAGCGCAGGAACTCGTCGGCCTGGGCCAGTGCCGCCGAGATCGAGTAGACACGGGTGATGGACGAGAGCGTCTCCCCGGGCTGCGCGAGGAGCGCCAGCCGCACGGGAACCGAGACCTCGCCCACGATCGGCAGGTCGAACTCCCACAGCAGGTCCAGGTTCTCCCGGATGGTGCCCAGCAGCGAGGACTCGACCGGGACGACGCCGGCCACGACGGACCCGTCGCGGACCGCCTCGAACACGGCCCGGAACGAGGAAAGCGGCTCGGCCGTGGGGTCGGCGAAGAACCGCAGCACGGCCTCCTCGGCAAAGGCTCCCGGTTCCCCCGTGTATGCAACACGCATCGGCATGGGTACAGGATCGCTCACGGGCGGCGACCGCGCGTGACCTGCACGGCGATCGGGATGCCGAGCGAGCCGTCCTCGCGGCGGTGGACGGCGACGAGCTCGTTGAACGCCGTGCGGATCGCGGCCTGGACCGGGAGCGTCTGCGCCTCCACCAGCGAGCGGACGCGCACCGCGGAGTCCAGGACCCCGTGCCACAGCGTGTCGGCATCGGCGACACTCGCCACGAACATGATTCGGCTGAGACCCACCTCTCCGAACCCGGCGGCCGCAAACAGGCCGCGCAGCTCGTCGTCGGAGCGGAAGTTGGTGGGACCCTGCGGGATTCCCTGGGGCGGCGGCGCTCCGGCTTCCTCGACCGCATCCACGAGCAGCCCCAGGAGCCGGTTCCGCCGCGGTGCGTCCCAGGACGAGAGCGCCAGCCACCCCTCTGGCCGCAGCACGCGCATGGCTTCCGTCAGGGCTGCTCTCGGCCGCCCCACGTGGTTGAACACGAAGTTGCCCACGACGGCGTCGAAAGCGCCCGCTCCCGCCGGAATCTGCTCGAACGAGCCCACCCGGAACGGGATCGACGGGTTCGCGATCGCCGCCCTCCGCACCATCGACGGCGCGACGTCGATGCCCACGGTGTCCGCGCCGAGCGCCGCCGCGGCCGCGGCGAGATCTCCGGGTCCGCAGCCCACGTCCAGCACCTGGCGGCCTTCCGCCACGCCGGCGGCCGCGAGCACGGTACCGCCCACGCGGCGAGTCATCGGGGACAGGAAGCCGTAGGAATCGGCTCGTGCCTCCCAACCCGCCGCCTCGAACCGGTTGAACGCCTCGGCGTCGATGACGGCGTCGAGGGACGGCGCGATCCCGGGCACGGGCACGGACACCCGCGGGTTGCCCGGACGCCCGGCTACCGGTTGAACCACTCGGTCGTGTCGATGGGCCTTGCCTCGTCGTCGAACTCGGCCCCGCCGGCTCCCTGGTCCGTGCCCCGTCCCCTGGAGCGAAGCCCTGACGCCGCGGCCTCGTTGGCGGCGCCGGCCCAGGCCGGGTCCGCCAGCATCGCGTTCAGGGCGTCGATATACGCCTCCACGGATGCGGCGACGGTGTTCGACGAGGCGACCTCGCCGCCGTACGGTCCACCCGACCGATCCCCGGCGACCGTGGACGGCGGCGCGATCCGGACGGTCACCCGGCCCTCGGCATCGGGCCCCTCGGCCATCGCGTGGACGTCGTAGGCGATGAGGAGCGGCGGCCCACCAAGCACGTCGGCGAGGGCCGCGTTCACCGCACCGAACAGCGCGTCGACCGCCCCGGTCCCCTCCGCCGACGCCTTCCAGTCGTGATCGCCGGCATGGAGGACCACCGCGGCCCGGCTGATCACGTTGGAGCCGGAGGTGACGGTCCAGCGATCGAGACGGATGCGGTCGGGCGCGGGGGCGCCGTCGGGCGCCTCGCCCACCGGGTCCTTCGCGGAATCGCTCATGGGGTGACTCCCGGATCCGCCTCGCCCAATGCCGCGGAGGCCCCGTTGGGGGTCGTGAAGTGCCGCTCGTCGCGGCGCTCAACGAGCGCTCCGGACTTCCAGATCGCATACTCGAGCGAGTCCGCGAGCGCCTGCGCGGATGCCGCGATGATGTTCGTGTCGCTGCCCATCGTGCTCCAGGTCTGCGAGCCGTCCTGCGAGTCGATGATGACGCGTGTGCGGGCGGCTGTCGCGGTCGCCCCGTCCAGGATGCGGACCTTGTAGTCCACCAGGTGCACGCTGTCCAGCACGGGGTAGAACGCGCCGAGCGCCTTGCGCAGCGCGCCGTCGAGGGCGTTCACCGGGCCGTTGCCGTCGGCGGCCGTGTGCAGGACCTCGCCCGCCACCTCCACCTTGACCGTCGCCTCGGCGAGGAGCTCGCGGCCCGACCGCTGCTCCACCAGGCACGTGTAGTCCAGGATCCGGAAGGGCGCCTCGTAGCCGGGCGAGTTGCGGCGGATCAGGAGCTCGAACGAGGCCTCCGCGCCCTCGAACGCCAGGCCCTCGTTCTCGAGCCGCTTGATCAGCTTGCTGAGCTCCCTGGCGTCGAGCACGCCGTCGAGCTCGTGACCCAGCTGGCGCGCCCGGATCGAGGTGTTGGCCCTGCCGCCCAGCTCCGACACGACGAGGCGGCCGGCATTGCCGACGGCCGTGGGATCCACGTGCTGGTAGCTGCGCTCGACCTTGGCCACCGCGGCCCCGTGGACACCGCCCTTGTGGGCGAACGCCGAGCGTCCGACATAGGGCTGGTAGTCGTTCGGGTTCTGGTTGGCGATCTCGGCCACCGACCGCGACAGCTCGGTGAGGGCGACCAGGTCGCCGCCACCGGGAGGCGTCAGGACGTTCTCGGTCTTGAGGGCGAGGTTGGCGAGGATCGAGACCATGTTGGCGTTGCCGCAGCGCTCGCCGTAGCCGTTGATGGTCGCCTGGACGTGGCGCACGCCCGCCTGGACCGCGACGATCGAGTTCGCGACGGCCAGCTCGGCGTCGTTGTGGGTGTGGATGCCCCACGTCACGGGCTCGGCTCCCGCGTCGCCGTCGAGCGAGCCGCAGACGTCCCCCAGGATCCGGGCGAGCTCGTCGGTCAGGGTGCCGCCGTTCGTATCGCACAGCACCAAGGTCCGGGCGCCGGCGTCGCGGGCCGACCGGAGGGTCGCGAGGGCGTAGTCCCGGTCCGCCTTGTAGCCGTCGAAGAAGTGCTCGGCGTCGTAGACCGCCTCGCGGCCATGATCCGTGATGAAGCCGATGGAGTCCGCGATCATGTCCAGGTTCTGGGCCGGCGTTGCCCCCAGCACCTCGGTCACGTGGAGCAGCCAGCTCTTGCCGAAGATCGTCACCACGGGCGTCTCGGCGGCAACCAGCTCGCGCAGGTTGGGGTCGTCCTCGGGGCGGTTGGAGCGGTGACGGGTGCTGCCGAACGCGGCCAGCCTCGCGGTCTGCCAGGTCAGCTTGCGGGCCGCCGCGAAGAACTCGATATCCTTGGGGTTGGAGCCGGGCCAGCCGCCTTCGATGAACGGGAAGCCGTACTCGTCAAGCATGCGCGCAACGCGCAGCTTGTCGGCCAGCGAGAGCGTGATGTTCTCGCCCTGGGTGCCGTCGCGGAGGGTCGTGTCGTAGAGGATGACGGGTCGGTCTGTCATGGTGGCGTTCTCGGTGCGATACGGGAGGGGGTCGTGATCCAGGCTCTGGCCGGCCACCCGCGCACGGCGGGCGCCGGCCGTCAAATCGCGATCCGCTCTCCGATGATCCGGGCCATCTCCTTCGTTCCCACGAGCATCGCCGCGACGCCGTCGCCGCTGTCCGCTGGCAGCAGGTCCTTGGTCCGGTAGCCGGCGTCCAGCGCGTCGCTCACGGCCGTCTCGACCGCGGCGGCGGCCCCGGGCTGGCCGAGGGACGAGCGCAGCATCATCGCGGCCGACAGGATCGTCCCCAGCGGGTTGGCCAGGTCCTTGCCCGCGATATCCGGGGCGGAGCCGTGGATGGGCTCGTAGAGGCCGTATCGGCCGTGAGCGGTCATCCGGGTCCCCAGCGAGGCGGATGGCAGCAGGCCCAGCGATCCGGCGATGACCGCCGCCTCGTCCGAGAGGATGTCGCCGAACAAGTTCTCGGTGACCAGCACGTCGAAGCCCGCAGGCCACCTGGCCAGCATCATCGCGGCCGAGTCCACCAGGCGGTGCTCGAGCTCGACGTCCGGGAAGTCCGCGTGGACCTCCTCGGTCACCTTGCGCCACAGGCGCGACGTGGCCAGGACGTTCGCCTTGTCCACCTGGGTGACCTTGCGCCGGCGGTCGCGGGCGAGCTCGAAGGCCAGCGTGACGATCCGCCGGATCTCGCCCTCCGTGTACCACAGGGTGTCGATGGCGGCCCGGCCCTCGGGTGTCTCGCGCTGCTCTGACGGCGTCCCGAAGTAGAGGCCGCTGGTGAGCTCGCGGACGATCAGGCAGTCCACCCCCTCGAGCAGCTCCGGCTTGAGCGGCGAGGCCGCGATCAGCTGGGACTGGACCGTGATGGGCCGCAGGTTGGCGAAGAGGCCGAGGCCGCCGCGCAGGGCAAACAGGGCCTGCTCGGGGCGGACCGGGGCGTCAGGGTCGTCCCACTTCGGCCCGCCAACCGCCCCCAGGAGCACGGCATCGGCGTTCCGGCAGACCTCGACGTCCTCGGGGCGGATCGCCACGCCATAGGCATCGATCCCGGCCCCGCCGACGACCAGCTCCTGCCAGGCGAACCCGAAGCCGAACCGCCGGCCGACGGCCTCGAGGACGGAGACGGTGCCGGCGATGACCTCAGGGCCAACGCCGTCACCTCCGATCAGGGCGACCCGGTAGACGAGTGCCGGGTCACCGCTCGTGGCTTGGGCACCCTCCGTCACGGGAGGTTCTCCGCCGTCCGACCGCCGACGAATGCCGCCTCGATGCCATTGATCTCGGCGCCGTGGAGCTTGTTGGCGGCCACGAGGTACGCCTCGAGCGAGGCCTCGATGATGTTGGTCGATAGCCCGTGACCGGTGACGATGAGCGCGCCGGGGCCCTCGTCGGACGAGCGGCGGGCACGGACCAGCACCTGGCCCTGGGCGTCGCCGTCGGCCGAGACCGCCTTGATCTCGTACTCGGTGAGCACCGGGTTCCAGTGGAGGACCGGGCGGATGGCCTCGTCCACGGCCAGGTACAACGCGTTCACCGGGCCGTTGCCGGTGGCGTCGGCGGCCTTGGCCTCGCCGGCGACCACGACCGACACGGACCCCACCGAGTGACCGCCGGAGGAGGAGCTGATGCTCCAGCCCAGCAGCGAGATGGACTTGGGCACGTCGGTCTTCTCCTGCTCGACGAGCGCGAGCAGGTCGGCGTCCGTGACCTCCTTCTTGGTGTCTGCCAGGGCGATCGCGGCGCGGTAGACCGCGTCCAGCTCGGCACCTTCCAGGTCGTAGCCGAGCTCGCGGAGCTTGCCCTGCAGCCCGCGCCGGCCGGACAGCTTGCCGATCGACAGCGTGCTCCCGGACAGGCCCACGGACTGCGGCGTCATGATCTCGTAGGTCAGCGGATTCTTGAGGAACCCATCCTGGTGGATGCCGGACTCGTGGGCGAAGGCGTTGGAGCCCACGATGGCCTTGTTGGGCTGGATCGCGAATCCGGTCAGGTAGGAGACCAGGCGCGAGGCCGCGGTGATCTGCTCGGTCTGGACACCGGCGGCCAGCTCCGGGAACTGGCCCGGGCGCGTCCGGAGGGCCATCACGACCTCCTCCAGGCTCGCGTTGCCGGCGCGCTCGCCGAGACCGTTGATGGTGACCTCCACCTGGCGCGCGCCGGCCTGGACGGCCGCCAGGGTGTTCGCGGTCGCGAGCCCCAGGTCGTTGTGGCAGTGGACGCTGATCACGGCTCCGTCGCCGATCCGCTCCTTCACCCGACCCACGAGGGCGCCGAACTCGGACGGGATGGCGTAGCCCACGGTGTCCGGGATGTTGAGCGTGGAGGCGCCGGCCTCGGTGACCGCCTCGTAGATGTCGAGCAGGAATGCATCCTCGGTGCGCGACGCGTCCTCGGCCGAGAACTCGATCTCGGCGTCGCGGCCCAGCGTCTCGCGTGCCCACCTCACCCAGCGCACGGCCTCGGACAGCGCCTGGTCGCGTGAGATGCGCAGCTTGTGCTTGAGATGGATGTCGCTGGTGGCGATGAAAAGGTGCAGGTGGGGGCGCTCGGCCACACCGATGGCCTCCACCGCGCGCTGGGGATCACCGTCCTTGCAACGTGCCAGCGCGGCGACGGCGATACCGCCCTTCGTCTCCTCCGCGATCCGGCGGACCGCCTCGAAGTCACCGGGCGACGCGGACGGGAAGCCCGCCTCGATGACGTCAACCTTGAGCCGCGCGAGCTGCCGCGCGACCTCCAGCTTCTCCGCGGCCGTGAGGCCGGCGCCCGGGGCCTGCTCACCGTCCCGCAGCGTGGTGTCGAAGATCCGGATCGACCCGGCCGGGACCCCGCCGCCGAAGCGGGGGGTGATGGCCTCGAACGTCATGGCTACTTCTCCCCGCCGGGTACCGCGCTGGCCACGGCCTGGGCCTGGCCGGCCTCGACCACGACCGGCCTCAGGAACGGCATCTTCGCCCGCAGGTCGGCACCGACCTGCTCGATCTGGTGCTGGCGGTCCTGCTCGCGCAGGCGCCGGAAGTCCTCGCCGCCGGCGTCCTGGACCGCGATCCACTTGGCCGCGAAGGCGCCGCTCTGGATGTCGGCGAGGACGTCCTTCATGGCCGCCTTGGCGCCCTCGGTCACGCGCGGGCCGGACACGTAGTCGCCGTACTCCGCGGTGTCGCTGACGCTGAAGCGCATGAAGTTGAGGCCGCCGCGATACATGAGGTCTACGATCAGCTTGAGCTCGTGCATCGTCTCGAAGTACGCGAGCTCCGGCTGGTACCCGGCCTCGACCAGCGTCTCGAACGCGGCCTTCACCAGCGCCGAGACGCCGCCGCACAGGAGGGCCTGCTCGCCGAACAGGTCGGTCTCGGTCTCCTCGGTGAACGTGGTCTCGAGGACGCCGGCGCGGGTGTTGCCAAGGCCCCGGGCGTAGGCGAGCGTGCGTGCCCGCGCCGTCCCGGTCGCATCCTGGTCAACGGCGAACAGCGCGGGCACGCCGCCACCCTGCTCGTACACGCTGCGCACCAGGTGCCCTGGCCCCTTGGGCGCCACCATGCCCACGTCCACCGTCTCCGGCGGCTGGATGCGGGCGAACCGGATGTTGAAGCCGTGGGCGAACATCAGCAGCTGCCCGGGGCGCAGGTTGGGCTCGATGTCGGTGTCGTAGACGGCCTTCTGGATCGTGTCCGGGACGGCGATCATGATCACGTCGGCGGCCTTGACCGCCGCGGCGACGTCCATGACCTCGAAGCCCGCGGCCCGGGCCAGCGACCGGCTCTTCGAGCCCGGTGCGAGACCGATGACCACCGACTGGCCGCTGTCGCGCAGGTTCAGCGCATGGGCGTGGCCCTGGGACCCGTAGCCGATGACCGCGATGGTCTGGCCCTCGAGCGCCGACGGATCGGCATCGGCGTCGTAGTACATCTTCGCGGTCACAGCTTGAGTGCCTCCTCGATGGAGCCCGCGCCGCGCAGCATGACGGTTGCGCCGGTGCGGACCAGCTCCTTGATGCCATAGGACCGGAGCAGCGCGACCAGCGCGTCGATCTCCGGCTCCGATCCGTGCGCCTCGACGATCACGGACTCGGCCGAGATGTCGACGATGGCGCCCCTGTACAGCTCCACGATCTTGATGACCTCGCCGCGGTTGGCCTCCGTGACGCGGACCTTGATCAACGCAAGCTCGTGCTCGACGAGCTGGTCGCGGGTGACGTCCTGGACCTTGAGCACGTCGATCAACCGGTAGAGCTGCTTGGCCGCCTGCTCGACGGCCACTCCATCACCGTGCAGGGTGATCGTCATCCGGCTGATGTGGTCACGGTCTGTCCGGGAGACCGCGAGTGAGTCGATGTTGAAGTTGCGCGCCCGCATCAGGCTGGCGACGCGGTTGAGCACGCCGGGCCGGTCCATGACGAGGACGACCAGGACGTGGCGCTGGGCCTCGCCCGTGCCGGGCAGGATGCGCGACGGCGGGGCAGCGTGGGCAGCCACCGGGGCTGACGCAGCGGGGGGGGTCATTGCCGGGGCTGTCGTTGCCGGTGCCGCGGGCTCCGCGAGTCCCGTGGGAATGGTGGTCGGATCCGTGCTCACTCCTCGGGACCCCCCCAAGTCTCGATCAGGTCGGACAGGCCCTTGCCCGCCGGCATGATCGGGAACACGTTCTGCTCCTGCTCGATCTCGAACCAGATCAGCGCCGGCCCGTCCACGGCCTGGGCGGCCCTGATCGCCGTGTCCACCTCGTCGGGGGTGACGGCCTTGAACGCTGGGATGCCGTAGGCCTCGGCCAGCTTGATGAAATCCGGCCCTGGCAGGTGCGAGGAGTGGTAGTTCTCCGCGTAGAAGATCTCCTGCCACTGCCGGATCATGCCCAGCTTCTTGTTGTCGAGGAGCGCGATCTTCACCGGGATCCGGTCGGCGGCGAGCGTCATCAGCTCCTGGCTCGTCATCTGGAAGCCACCGTCGCCGCACACGGCCCACGTCTCGGCGTCAGGGTTGCCCAGCGCCGCACCCATCGCCGCCGGGACCGCGAAGCCCATCGTGCCCAGACCTCCCGAGCTGATGTGGCTGTGCGGCCTGCGGAAGCCCGTGTAGCGCGCGAGCCACATCTGGTTCTGGCCCACGTCGGCGACGTAGGTGGCCACGTGATCGGTCAGGTCACCGATCCGCTCGACCACATAGTCGGCGGTCAGGACGCCGCTCTGGGCGCCGCCCGAGCCGTGCCAGGACGACGCTTCGGACTCCTCGCGCCATTCGGCGAGCTGAGCGAGGTACCCGGCGCGTTCCGCCGGGTCGACCCCATGGACCAGCCGGGTCAGCCCCTCGAGGACGTTCCGGGCGTCACCCACGATCGGGACCTCCACGGCCACGTTCTTGCCGATCTCGGCCGGGTCGATGTCCGCATGGATGATCCGGGCGTACGGCGCGTAGGTCTTGACGCTGCCCGTGACCCGGTCGTCGAAGCGCATGCCGATCGCGATCAGCAGGTCCGCGGACTGGATCGCGCGATTGACGTGCTTCCAGCCGTGCATGCCCATGTAGCCGTAGGCGAGCGGGTGCCGCTCGTCGATGCAGCCGATGCCCAGGAGTGACCAGGCGACGGGGATCTGCGTCTTCTCGGCAAACGCCTTGAGCTCGTCCCATGCCTCTGCGATCAGGACGCCGTGGCCCGCCAGGATCAACGGCCGCTTGGCCTGGGCGATCTCCCGGGCGGCGGTCTTGAGCTGCTTCGGATGTCCGGCGAGGTTGGGGCGGAAGCCCGGCAGGCCGGCGATCACGTCGTCGAGGGAGGGGTGCTCGGCGCGTGTCTCCTGCTGCAGGGCATCCTTGGTGAAGTCGATGTGGACAGGGCCGGGACGACCGGTCTTGGCGATGTAGAAGGCCTCGGCGACGACCCGCGGGATGTCGTCGGCGTTGCGGACGAGGTAGTTGTGCTTGGTCATCGGCAGGGTGATGCCGGTGATGTCGATCTCCTGGAAGGCGTCCTTGCCGATCAGCGATCCGGGCACGTTACCGGTCAGCGCCACCATGGCCACGGAGTCCAGCTGCGCGGTGCCGATCGCCGTCACGAGGTTGGTGGCACCGGGGCCGCTGGTGCCCATGCACACGCCGACCTTGCCGCTCGCGCGGGCATAGCCGTCGGCGGCGTGTCCGCCACCCTGCTCGTGCCGGACGAGGATGTGCCGGATCTGGGGGTAGTCGCCCAGGATGTCGTAGATCGGCAGGATCACGCCGCCCGGATAGCTGAACAGCGTGTCGGCGCCCTGGAGGAGCAGCGCTTCCATGAGCGCGTCGGCGCCGATCCGGGTCCGCTTCTTGCCGCGGACGTCATGGAGCATGTCCCTGCGCGCCTGCTCGACGGCCGCCGCGGCCGCGGTGCCTTCGCCGGGCACGTGGCTGTGACGCTGTGGCGCAGTCGGTGCCTCCGCGGCCCGGCCGGCCGGTGGCTCACCTCTCGTGATGGTCATGTCCGCTCAGATCCCTCCGTCCCGAGGTCCCGCGACCTCTGGACATACAAAGACCCTCGCCACCCGGCGAGGGTCCCTTTGGTTCTCGGTGGCGGGCGCCTCAGTGGCGTCCGTCCCTCCGCGTTCCTCCGTTCTCCCGCCGGGAGCCGGTAATGAGGAGGCCAAGAAGGCTCTCAAGGCCGGCAAGGAGCGAGCGAATAAGGTCGAGGGGGGATACGCCGTGGGGCTCGAGGTCGCGCAGGGGCACGGTCACGCGGCGACCATCGGACGTCACGACGACGGCGACGCGGCTGCGGCTGCGACCCTGGAAGAAGTCCAAGCGACCCGACTCCATTGGACCCGTCATGCCGACGGGTGCGCGAAGAATAGCGGTAGACGCGGGCACGGCGCAACCACCCTAACCGCAACCATCCGTCGCGGCGGTCCTGCGGGCCGAGTGCCGCCGGGACCGGCCGGCAGCACCTCGGGGCCCGTGCATGGACCGGCCGGCAGCACCTCGGGGCCCGTGCATGGACCGGCCGGCAGCACCTCGGGGCCCGTGCATGGACCGGCCGGCAGCACCTCGGGGCCCGTGCATGGACCGGCAGTCTTCCTCCGCGAGTGCCCGAGCGGCGTCTCTGGACCCTGAGTCCAGCCACTGCTCGCCCGAGCGGCGTGGCTGGTCCGCGCCACGTTTGGTGCTGGACCGGTAGTCGGCTCGCACCGGAGAGACCCTCCATTGCGACGACCGGGGGTCCAGTCCAGCGAGGCCACGGCGCCCGAGATCGCGCTGGGCGACCTCCCCGACGAGCCAAGCCTCACGTAAGCGGCCATCGGCAGACTGGGGTCATGCCCACCTCGCCCGAGTTTGACGAGCGCGTCGCACGTGCGACCGCCCGGCGTCACGCGACCCTCGCCGCCGACGTGATCCAGCTCCGCGGAGACGCCGGGATCACCCGCGCCAGCCTCGCGGCGGCGGCCGGTGTCGATCCGGCCTACCTGGGGCGGATCGAGTCCGGGCGCGAGCGTCCCTCGGTCGAGACCTACCAACGACTGGCCCTCGCGCTTGGCGCTGACCTCAGCACCAAGCTGTACCCGAACACCGGCGCGGCCATCCGGGATCGGCACCAGGCCACGATGCTCGAGCTCCTCCTCCACGTCACGCATCCGCGCTGGCAGCGGTTCACGGAGGTCGCCGTCCGGAGGCCCTCGCGGGGCTGGATCGACGCCGTCCTGCACGACGCCCCGGCGCGACTCGCCGTCGCGGCCGAGCTCCAGTCGGAGCTGAGGCGGCTGGAGCAGATCGTCCGCTGGTCCGGCGAGAAGGCCGCCTCGCTTCCCAGCTGGGATGGCTGGCCATATCTGGGTGAAAACCCCGCGATCTCGCGCCTCCTGGTGGTCCGCCGGACGCGCGCGACCCGGGCGGTCGCCGCGACATTCGAGCGCCAGCTCCGGGTCGCCTATCCTGCCCATCCCGACGATGCGCTCGCCGCGCTCGCCGGCACGTCACCGTGGCCCGGGCCATCGCTGGTGTGGGCAGTCCTCGAGGGCAGGCGCAGCCGGCTCGCCTCGGGCCGGTGACGCTCGCGCTCGAGTTGTCGGGCTCTCGGCCACCCTCGATGGACTCGCAGTCCTAGCACGGGCGGAGATTGACGGTGACACGCGACTGCGAGTCTTGCCGGCGGCTGGCGACCCGGCGATCCAGCGCCCACTTTGTGCAGTTGGTGGACTCAGGATCCAGCTGCACCGTGCCGGGACCGGCTTGCGAGGACCCACCGTCCACTGCGCTTTGCACATGACCCTGCCAGGGTTGGAGCAGGATCCAGCTGCACCGCGCCGGGACCGGCTTGCGAGGACCCGCCGTCCACTGCGCTTTGCACATGACCCTGCCAGGGTTGGAGCTCGAGTCGAGCCCGCCGCGGTCCCGAGCCGGGCGCTGGTACCCTTCGTTCTCCTCCGCAGCCGCAGCAGAGCAGACCCAGGCATGACCAGACCGCGCACCCTCGTCGAGAAGATCTGGGACGAGCACGTCGTCTCACAGGATCCGGGCGCCCCGGCGATCCTGGCCGTCGACCTGCACCTTGTCCACGAGGTCACCAGCCCCCAGGCGTTCACCGGCTTGCGCAACCGCAGCGCCGAGGTCCGCCGGCCCGACAAGACGGTCGCCACGGCGGACCACGGAACGCCGACCACCCCGCGCGGCCTGCCCATGGTCGATATGCAGGCTGCCGCCCAGATCAGGCAGCTCGAGACGAACTGCGCGGACTTCGGCATCCCGATCCACGCCTTCGGCAGTGACACGCAGGGGATCGTGCACGTCATCGGCCCCGAGCTCGGCCTGACGCAGCCGGGCATGACCATCGTGTGCGGTGACTCGCACACGGCCACGCACGGGGCGTTCGGCGCCCTGGCGTTCGGGATCGGGACGAGCGAGGTGGAGATGGTCCTCGCCACCCAGACGCTGTTGCAGCGCCAGCCGAAGACCTACGAGGTCCGCGTCGATGGGCGCCTCCGCCCGGGCGTCAGCGCCAAGGACATCATCCTCGCCCTCATCGCCCGGATCGGCATCGGCGGCGGCACCGGCCACGTGTTCGAGTTTCGTGGCGAGGCCATTCGCGCGCTGAACATGGAACAGCGGATGACGATCTGCAACATGAGCATCGAGGGTGGCGCGCGGGCCGGGCTCATCGCCCCCGACGAGACCACCTTCGAGTACATCCGGGGCCGCCGCCACGCTCCACAGGGCACTGACTGGGACACCGCGGTCGCGAAGTGGCGGGCGCTGCCCACGGACGACGGCGCGGCCTTCGACAAGTCGATCGTGATCGACGCGAGTGCCCTCGAGCCGATGGTCACCTACGGCAACAATCCCGGCATGGGTATCCCGATCACCGGTCGCGTGCCCCGCCCAGAGGACGCCGAGGACCCGGGCGCCCGCCGTGGCCTCGAGCGGGCGCTCGAGTACATGGACCTCACTCCCGGCCAGGCCATAGCGGGCCAGCCAGTGGACGTCGTGTTCATCGGGTCCTGCACCAACAGCCGGATCAGTGACCTGCGGCTGGCCGCGAGCGTGCTCAAGGGACGAAGGGCGGCCGAGAACGTGCGCCTGATGATCGTCCCGGGCTCCCAGCAGGTGAAGGCACAGGCCGAGGCGGAGGGGCTGGACGAGATCTTCCGGGCCGCAGGTGCCGAGTGGCGCGAGGCAGGCTGCTCGATGTGCATCGCCATGAACGGCGACCAGCTCTCGCCCGGCCAGTACGCGGTGAGCACCTCCAACCGCAATTTCGAGGGTCGCCAGGGCAAGGGCGGCCGCACCTTCCTGGCCTCCCCGCTCACGGCCGCCGCCTCGGCGATCGCCGGCGTGGTCACCGATCCCCGCACGCTGCCCGGCGTGGAGGACCTGGTCACCGTCGGCGGAGGGTACTGATCATGGCCGAACCGTTCCGCTCCTTCGCGTCCCGGATCGTTCCGCTCCAGGCGGAGAACGTCGACACGGACCAGATTGTCCCGGCACGCTACCTCAAGGTCACCGACAAGGAGGGCCTCGCCGAGGCGCTGTTCCGCGACTACCGGTTCAACGAGGACGGAACCAGGAAGGACCCGCCGTGGATCCTGGACCGGCCCGAGATGCCCGGGCGCAGGATCCTGCTCGTCGGCGACAACTTCGGCACTGGAAGCTCCCGCGAGCACGCGCCGTGGGCCCTTCGCTCGTGGGGCATCTCGGCCATTCTGTCGACCTCGTTCGCGGACATCTTCCAGAACAACGCCCTCAAGAACGGCGTGCTGCCGATCGTCGTGGACCCGGCGATGCACCAGGCGCTGTTCGAGATGGTCGCAGCGGACCCGGATTCGGAACTCCGCGTGGACCTGGCCGAGCAGGGGATCCTCCTCCCTGACGGCACCACGCTCGACTTCGAGATCGACCCCTTCTCCAAGATGATGCTCATGGCCGGCACGGACGAGATCGGCTACGTGATGGGCAAAGACGCCGACATCGCCGCCTGGGAGGCGGCCCACCCGCCCCGGGTCGACACGCGCATCGGGACCGCGCTCGCCGGCTGAGCCGGCGGCGTCGGGGACATTCCGGGCGGGCCCGGGGCGCCGGCCCGGATGCAAGCAGCCCGTTCCCGGCGAGACTCGGGGACCTCACCGATACTCCTCGCGTGAACCCGAACCTGTTCGACCTCATCGCGCTGGTGATCCTCGTTGTCGCCGTCCTCGCCGGCGTCCGGACCGGAGCGCTTCCTCAGCTGGGCGGCATCGGCGGCGCGCTGACCGGGCTGCTTGTGATGCTCTACGCGGCGCCGTGGCTCGTTCAGATCACCGTCGGGCTGGAGCCCATCCCTCGGGCCCTCGTCGTGCTGGGTTCGATCCTTGGCGCCGTCATCCTGGGCGAGGCGGCCGGCTCCGCGATTGGACGGGCGATTGCCGAACGGCTCGGGACCGGCGTCATTTCCGGCCTGGACCGTGCCGTCGGCGGGCTGGTGGGCGCAGCACAGGCGCTCCTGATCATCTGGCTGGCCGGCGGCCTGATGGTTGCGGGCCCGTTCCCGCGGCTCGCCCAGACCGCATCCCTGTCCATCGCGGTTCGGGCCGTCGACCGGATCCTGCCCCCGCCCGCGGAGTTCATCACCGGCATCGCCGGAGCCCTGGACGCCTCGGGCCTCCCGGACGTGTTCGTGGGCCTGGAGCCGATCCCGCTGCAGGCAGTGGACACGCCCAACGACCCGGAGGCGGAGCGCATCGCGGGTGCGGCGACGTCGGCCACGTTCCGCGTGGTCACCCGCGCCTGTGGCACGCAGGTCGCCGGCACGTCGTTCCTCGTGGCGCCGGGCTACCTCGTCACCAACGCCCACGTGGTCGCCGGCGCGTCGACCATCCGCGTCACCCGCGGAGCGGATGCCGTCGACGCCGAGGTGGTGCTGTTCGACCCGGACCTCGACGTGGCCCTGCTGCACGCGCCCGGCATCGACGGGCCGGTCCTCCGGTTCGCAACGCGGACGCCGGACCGCGGCACTCGGGGCGCGGCACTCGGGTTTGCGGGCGGCGGACCGCTCATCGTGCTGCCGGCCGCGGTCGCCGGCTCGTACCAGGCGACCGGTCGCGACATCTACGGCAAGCACCGGATCACGCGGGACATCCTGGAGCTCCGCGCTAGAGTGGACCCGGGCGACTCCGGCGGCCCGCTGGTCCTGGAGAACGGCAAGGTGGGCGGGCTGGTCTTCGCCGAATCCAGG
Source organism: uncultured Chloroflexia bacterium (assembly GCA_963788375.1). Lineage (GTDB taxonomy): Bacteria > Chloroflexota > Limnocylindria > Limnocylindrales > CSP1-4 > CAIXZV01. Next base: position 8,134 of record CAWBGT010000017.1, on the reverse strand, counting down.
ACGGACCCGGCCGTGGGCTACGCGCTGGCGCCTGCGACGGTCGCGACCCGGATCGCCCCGGCGATCGGCCGCAACGGCAGCGTGCCCGTTGGGTCGTGCATCAACTGACCCCGCGGCCGACAACGCGGCCCGCAGGCAACGGGCGGCCGGCCGGTGGGCTTGGCCGTCACGCTCCGCCCGCTAGCATGGACCACATGACCAGCCCCAGCACTGCCCGCTCCCTTGACGAGGTCTCCGTCGCCTACTGGGACGCGTATCTCGAGTCCAACCCGCTGTTTGCGACGACCGTCGGCGACCCGCGCTTCGACGGCATGCTGCCCGACCCCACCTCCAAAGGCGCGGCCGCCGATCGCGCCCGGTTTGCGGCGCTCCTGGCTGAGGCCGAGGTGGCTGAGGTCACCGGTGACGAGGACGGCGGGGACGCGGTCACGCTGTCCGCGCTGCGCGAGGCGATCCGCTCGGACCTGACGTTCATCGACAGCGGCATGGTCGCCTGGAACGTGGACCCGCTCGACGGGATCCCAGTCCAGCTCCTCCAGGCCGGCGAGTACCAGCCTGCCACAACCCCGGTCGAGGCGGACGCCCTGCTCGAGCGCTGGCGGGCAATCCCCGCCTACACCGACGCCCACATCGCGACCCTGCGGCAGTCGCTTGCCGGGGGCCTCATCGCATGCTCGGCCCCGGTGGAGCGCGTCGTGGGGATCCTGGCCGACCTGCTGGCATCCCCGGACGAGGACTGGCCGTTGCTGGCCCCGCTCGCGCGCCTGGGCGGGCCCGATGGCGGCGGCGCCGGGTCTGAGAGCGACCGGGAACGACTTGCGACGGACCTGCGCGCCGTGGTCGTGCACGAGATCCGGCCGGCCTTCGCGCGGCTCCACCGGGCGCTGGTCGCCGAGATCCTCCCGGCCGCCCGTTCCCCCGAACGAGCCGGACTGTGTCACCTGCCGGGCGGCGATGACGCCTATCGCCGGCTGATCCGGGCCCACACCTCGCTCGACGATGCGCCGGAGACGCTTCACGCGAAGGGCCTCGCCGAGATCGCGCGCATCGATGGCGAGCTCGAGGAGCTGGCGGGTCGCACGATCGGGACGCGGACCCTGCCCGATGCCCTCGCCGCACTCAGGGCAGACCCGGCGCTGCACTTCGCCACGCGCGAAGAGGTATTCGACAAGGCCGCGTCGTCCCTGGCGCGGGCGGCGGAGGCAATCCCCGACTGGTTCGGCCGCCTGCCGCTGGCGCCCTGTGAGGTGGTCCGGATCGGGCGCCACGAGGAGGAGCACACGACCATCGCCTATTACCGCCATCCCGCCGACGACGGCTCACGGCCTGGCCAGTACTACATCAACACCGGGTACCCGGAGACACGCCCGCGCTACGAGGCGGAGGTCCTGGCGTACCACGAGTCGATCCCGGGCCATCACCTCCAGATCGCCATCGCCCAGGAAGTGCCGGACCTGCCGGCGTTCCGGCGCCACCTCGGCCCGAACGCGTACTTCGAGGGATGGGCCCTGTACACGGAGCGTCTGGCGGATGAGATGGGCCTCTACACCGGTGATCTCGACCGGATCGGTGTGCTCTCCTTCGACGCGTGGAGGGCGGCGCGGCTGGTGGTGGATACAGGCGTCCACTCGATGGGCTGGACACGGCGGCAGGCGATCGAGTTCATGCTCGCCCACACCGCGCTTGCCGAGAACAACATCGTCAACGAGGTCGACCGGTACATCGTGATGCCGGGGCAGGCGCTGGCCTACAAGACCGGCCAGCTGGAGATCCTGGCGCTCCGCGCCGCGGCCCGAGAACGTCTGGGTGCGGCGTTCGACATCCGCGCCTTCCACGACGTCGTCCTCGGCAACGGGGCGCTTGGGCTGTCGACCCTGCGGGAGATCATCGAGGCGTGGGCGGCTGGCGCCGGGTCAGGAGTCGCATAGCGGCCGACCGGCCGTGCGGGCGATACTGGTCCCCACACAGCCCGCCATCACGTCCCGAGGAACCCATGTCCGCCGATCGCCCGCTTCCGTACTCCCGGCCCACCGACCCCGGCAAGCGCCATAGCCACGCCTTGACCGACGGCCCGGACCGGGCGGCGGCGCGCGCGATGCTCAAGGCGGTCGGCTTCACCGATGACGACCTGGCCCAGCCGATCATCGGGGTCGCCACGACCTGGATCGAGACCATGCCCTGCAACCTCAACCAGCGGCGCCTGGCGGAGTTCGTGAAGCAGGGCATCCGGGATGCCGGCGGGACGCCCATGGAGTTCGGCACGATCTCCATCAGCGACGGCGTGTCGATGGGCACCGAGGGCATGAAGGCGTCGCTGATCAGCCGCGAGGTCATCGCGGACTCGATCGAGCTGGTGGCTCGCGGTCACCTGTTCGACGGCATCGTGTGCCTGGTGGGCTGCGACAAGACGATCCCGGCCGGAGCGATGGCGCTGGGCCGCCTGGACATCCCTGGGCTCGTCCTCTACAACGGCACGATCATGCCGGGCACCTACAAGGGCAAGCCCGCGGACGTGGTCACGGTGTTCGAGGCGATCGGCGCCTACCGCGCCGGCAAGATCACGCTGGACGAGCTGTACGAGGCCGAGAACGGCGCCTGCCCCGGTGCCGGCGCCTGCGGCGGCCAGTTCACCGCCAACACGATGTCCACCGTGCTCGAGTTCATGGGCTTGTCGCCCGCCGGCATGAACGGCATCCCGGCCGAGGATCCGCGGAAGGACGAGGCCGCCCGGAAGGCCGGCGAGCTGGTGATGACGCTCGTCCACCACGACATCCGGCCATCGCAGATCGTGACCAGGGAGTCACTCGAGAACGCGATCGCGTCCGTGTCGGCAACCGGCGGCAGCACCAACGCGGCCCTCCACATGCCCGCCATCGCCGCCGACTTCGGTATCCCGCTCACGCTCGACGACTTCGCCGCGGTCGTCGACCGGACACCCCTGATTGCCGACATGCGCCCGGGCGGGCGCTACCTCGCCGCGGACATGTACGAGGCCGGAGGCGTCGCCCTGGTCATGCGCGAGCTGCTCAAGCAGGACCTGCTCCACGGCGAGGAGCGGACCGTGGACGGGCGCACGATCGCGAAGATCGCCGCCGACGTGGTCGAGACGCCCGGCCAGCAGGTCGTCCATCCGATCGAGACGCCGATCAAGGCGAGCGGGGGGCACGCGATCCTCAAGGGAAGCCTCGCGCCCGACGGGTCCATCGTGAAGCTTGCCGGCCACGAGCGCCGGTTCCACCGCGGCCCGGCCCGCGTGTTCGACTCCGAGAATGCCTGCTTCGATGCGGTCAAGGCCCGCCAGATCCACGAGGGCGACGTCGTCGTCATCCGCTACGAGGGTCCGGTCGGCGGCCCCGGCATGCAGGAGATGCTGAGCGTCACGGGCGCGCTCGTGGGCGAGGGCCTTGGCGAGCACGTCGCGCTGCTCACGGACGGACGGTTCTCCGGCGGCACGCATGGGCTGATGCTGGGGCACGTGGCTCCGGAGGCCGCCGTCGGCGGACCGATCGCCCTGGTGGAGGAGGGCGACATCATCGTCGTGGACGTGGACGCGAGGGAGCTCAACCTCGAGGTGGACGAGGCCGTCCTCGCCGAGCGCCGGGCACGCTGGACGCCGCCAGCTCCGCGCTACACCAGCGGCGCCATGGCCAAGTACGCGGCGCTCGTCTCGTCGGCGTCCGAGGGCGCGATCACGTCCGGCACCCAGCTCCGCCGGGCGCTCGAGGCCCGCGCCGGCGACCGCAGCTGACTGAGGGCTCGGTGGCCGTCAGGATCTCGTTCAAGACGTCGCCGCAGCGGGTGGACTGGGCGACGCTCGACGCCACCTGGGCCCTGGCCGGGGATCTCGGCGGCTTTGACGGCGCGTGGCTCAACGACCACCTCACGGACATGGACGAGGCGAACCCGGGTCCGTCGCTCGAGGCGCTGACGATGCTGGCGACGCTGGTCCACCGGGTGCCGGGTCTGCGGGTCGGCCACGCGGTCCTCTCGAACACGTTCCGCCATCCCGTGCTGCATGGCCAAGGCAGCAACGGTGCTGGACCACGCCACCGGTGGCCGGTTCGTGGTCGGGATGGGCGCGGGCTGGTTCGAGGGGGAGCACGAGCCGTTCGGCATCCCGCTGCCGCCCATCGGCGAGCGGATCGATCGCCTCGATCTCCGCCGTGGAGGTGCTGCAGGCGTTGTTCTCACCGGAGGCGGCGGTCCCACCCGGCGTCACCCGGCCCGACCCGTTCTACCCGCTGGCCAGGGCCGTCAACGCCCCGCCGCCCCTCACCCCGGGCGGCCCGCCGATCTTCCTGGGTGGCCAGAAGCCACGGGGCATCGCGCTCGCAGCACGGCGGGCGGCCGGCTGGCTGCAGACCGGGGTCGAGGCGGGCAACGTGGCGGACTTCAGCGCGAAGCGCGGCGCGATCCTGCGGGCGCTCGATGCCGAGCGGCGCGACCCGACAGGCTTCGAGATCGTGGGCCAGGTGCACACGGGCCCCGACGCCGCGGCGCGGGCGCGAGCCCTGGGCCAGGCACGGGACCTGGCCGCGGCCGGGGCTACGGAGATCGTCATCGGTGTGCCGGCGGCTCTGGGTCCGCACGCCCTCGAGGACGCCCACCGGGACGTGCTCGAGCCACTGCGGGAAGACTTCGGGTAGGGCCGGCCGAGGATGGGCGTCCCGATGATCCGGCGCATCGATTCCGCGGTTGAGGTGGATGTCCTCGCCTACGTCCGCCTCCGCAACGCCATCATGCCGGACAACACCGACTCGCCCGACCAGGTCCGCTGGGAGGACGCCACGTACCCGGGCGAGATCGAGCGGTTCCTGGCGGAGGATGCCGCCGGCGTGCCCATCGGCACCGCCAGCACCGGCCGGATCTGGATGCACGAGCGGGGCTTCGAGCGGTACTGGCTGGGCATCTGGGTGCTGCCCGAGGCGCGGGGCCAGGGCATCGGATCCCGGCTCTACGCGACGCTCAGCGATGCGGCCCGGGCGGCCGGCAAGACCGGGCTCCAGACCGAGCTGTCGGAGGCCTACGCCGAGGGCCACCGGTTCCTCGCCCGGCGCGGCTTCGTGGAGACCGACCGCAACAAGATGGTGGCGCTGGACATCCGGGGTCTCGCGCCTGCACCGGTCACGGCACCAGCGGGGATCCTGCTGACGACCCTCGACGCCAGGCCCGACCTGATCACGGGCGTGCACCAGGTCGCCATCGAGGCATTCCCCGACATCCCCTCGGCGGACGAGCCGCTTGACGTCGGGACGCTGGAGGACTTTGTCGCACGCGACGTTGAGCGGGTCGGGATCCCGCAGGACGCGTTCTTCGTGGCCCTCGACGAGGCGACCGGGGCCGTCGCCGGCTATGCCAGCCTGATCTACGCGGCCGGCAGCACCACCGTCGCCTACCACGACATGACCGCCGTCGGACGGGCATACCGCGGGCGCGGGATCGCCACCGCGCTCAAACGCGCCACCATCGCCTGGGCTTTCGAGCATGGGCTCGAGACGCTGGATACCGGCAACGACGAGGACAATGCGCCGATACGTGCGGTGAACCTCGCGCTGGGCTACCGGCCCGTGCCGGACTGGATCGGGCTGCAGGGCCCTCTGGCGTCCGGCGAGCGCTGAGGCGGCAGCCCAAGGCTCCTCGGCGCCGAAGGCATCACCACCGGGAACCCGTACCGGGCCTGGCCGCGGTCGAACGTGGCGAGCCCGGCGGAAATCGGCGCCCATCGCGGCGGCCACGACAGGGCGTCGGGGCGACTCGGACGCGTTGGAACTGCCGTTGGACGTCGCGGCCGACGCGGAAGGGCGCCGGATCGTGGCGGACGCTCCGGGCGGGTACGACCTCGTCGAGACGGGCTTCGTCGCCGCGAGAGGGATCCGGGCTTGCTCGGGCTCGGGTCCTTCCCCGTCAGCTCGGCTGGACTGTCGGTCCACAGTTCAGGCCCTCAGCGCGGCGAGGCTGGACCGTCGGTCCATCGACGGGCGGGAAGCGCGCGGGACCAAGGCGAATCCGGGCCCGATCCTGGACTCCGGAGCCAGAAACACCGTTCGCGCACCGCAATTCGTGGACTGCCCGTCGATCCGGCCAGGATCGAGGGCAGTCACGGCGAGGCACGGCATACTGGCGCCGTGACGATCGATCTCAACGGCATCCGCCTGCGGAACCGGCTGCTGACCAGCGCCAGCCTCCTGGGCTACGGCGCTTCCAAGAACCGGCTGATCCTGTACGGCCTCTCCCCCATCGCCCAGTGGGTCCCGCTGGAGCGCTTCGGTGCCGTCACGACCCGGACGGTCTCGCTCCAGCCGCGCGAGGGCCACTTCACCCTCAAGGAGGACTGGGGCCTGCGCGAGTTCCCGGAGATGCTGCGGCTCTACGGGCGGGCGCTGCACAAGGTCGACGGCGGCTGGCTCAACGCCTTCGGCTGGTCGAACATCGGCATCGAGCGCTACTTCGACGAGTACTTCGGCCGGACGGCGAACCTCAACCGGATCGTGTCCGTGGGCGGCTTCTCCGCGGACGAGATCGAGCAGCTGATCGAGACCGTCAACGAACGGGCGAAGCCGGGCGAAATCGCGGCCGTCGAGCTCAACGCCTCCTGCCACAACGTCAACTTCCCGTTCGGAACGATCCTCGAGGAGGCGCTCCGGCGCGCCGTTCCGAAGAGCCGCCACCCGGTGATCCTCAAGGTGAGCCCCGACGAGGACTACCACTGGCAGGCGAACCTCGCGGCGACCCACGGCTGCGCGGCGATCACGGCGATCAACACCGTGAAGGGCCTCCGCCTCCGCCCCGACACCGGTGAGCCCTACCTCAAGAACCGCTACGGGGCGATCTCCGGGCGGGCGATCAAGCCGATCGGGCTGCGGGTGGTGGCCGAGCTGCGCGACTCTGGATTCCGCCTCCCGATCATCGCCAACGGCGGCATCCGCGACTTCGACGACTGCCGCGAGTACTTCTGGGCGGGCGCCGACGCCGTGTCGCTGGGGTCGGCCGTCTGGCTGCGGCCGATGCCGCTGTACGCGCTGGGACCGGTCGAAGGGCTGCGGATCCGGCGGCTCATCGACCGGATCGCGCGGTTCACGCCGCCCGCGGCCGCGCCGCACTGGGAACCGGCGGTGCCGCCCACCGGACCGGCGCCCAAGCCGAGAGCCACGCCCTCGGGAACGCCATCGCCTGCCCCCACCCCGACGACATGAGCCTCCCCCGAGTCGCCGTCATCACGACCGGCGGCACCATCGACTCGGTCGGGACGGATCGCCTGGACCTCACCGCCTACCTCGACACCGGGGTCCGCCTACCACCCGGCGAGCTGCTGGCGGGGATCGCGCCGGAGCTGGCCACCATCGCGGAGGTCCGCGAGGTCCCGTTCCGGCGGCTCCGCGCCCACGCCATCACAGACGACGACCTGGCAGACCTCGTCGCGCTCGTGCGCGGCCTCCTGGGCGACGACCAGGCCGATGGCATCGTGATCACCCACGGCACCAACACGCTTGAGGAGACTGCCTGGCTCCTTCACCTTGTCCTCCCAGCTGATGCCCCGATAGTCATCACCGGTGCCATGCGCCCCGCGTCCGCCCTCTCGGGCGACGGACCGCTCAACCTGGTCAACGCCGTGCGCGTGGCGGCGTCTGCCGAAGCGCGCGGCCTCGGGGCGCTCGTGCTCCTCGATGACACCATCCACGGCGCCCGAGACGTGAGCAAGTCGGACACGATGCGCGCTTCAGCGTTCCGCGACGGGGCATCGGGGCCGCTGGGCTGGGTCGACGGGGACGGGCGCGTGACGATCAACCACGTCCCGCGCCGCGGCGCCTCGCTCCGTGGCCGGTTCGCCGGCGTGGACCTCCGTGCGCTTCAGCGTGTTGACGTCGTGATCAGCTACCAGGCAGCGGACGGCGTGCTGATCGATGCCGCCGTGGCTGCGGGCGCCCGCGGGATCGTGAGCGCCGGCACGGGCGCCGGCTATCCGACGCCCGGCGAGGTCGAGGCCCTAGAGCGCGCGACCGCGGCCGACGTCACCGTAGTCCAGGCCACGCGTGTAGGCGCCGGTCGGGTGCCCGCGGTGGGCTCGCTGATCGCACGGGGCTGGGTCGCCGCCGGCGACCTGCCACCGTGGAAGGCGCGGATCCTGCTCCGCCTC